>NZ_JAVDUW010000001.1:0-2038370 GCF_031456495.1 Phycicoccus sp. 3266
ACGAGGAGTCAACGCAGCGTTAGCGTGGGACACGAGGGCCTCCTGTTTGGCGAAGTGAACCTTCAGCAGTTCCACTCCACCGCGGGAGGCCCTCCCACGTCATCCCCTCAGATCGAGGAATCACACTCCCTCAACCAACGTGCCCGGTCAGTACACCTAGCCGCGGCGGCCGGTTCCGGCGGCGACGCTGCGGAACACCGTAGTGGCCTCGCGCCCGGCCGCACTCAGCGTCCGGTCCGCCAGGCGTGCCAACAGGATCCGGCGGCTGGGAGAGTCCTTCAACGGCACCGCCACGATGTCGGGCCGGAGGGCACTGAGGGCCAGCTGGGGTGCGAGGGCGATCCCGATCCCGGCCGCGACCATCCCCTGGGTCTCCTGGTAGTCGTTCGCGGCGAAGGCGACGTCCGGCTCGAAACCCGCACGACGGCACACGCGCCGCAGCACGTCAGCCACCGGGTGCTCGTCCCGGACCACCCACTGCTCATCACGCAGCTGCTCCACCCTGACGACGTCGGCGCCTGCCAGCGGGTGGCTGCGCGGGAGGAGCAGGAGCGTCGGGTCCTTGCGCAGCGTGGTCGTCGAGAGCTCGGCGTCCTCGACGCGCTGCCACGGGTAGTCCCACAGCAGCGTCAGCTCGATGTCACGCCGCTTGAGCCTGTCGACGAGCCCGGCGCGCCGGGCACTGACCACCGTGACGGCCACCTCGGGGTGGCGGGCGCGGAAGGCCAGCACGACCTCGGGCATGAGCGAGGCGCCCACCGTCGGGAAGGTGCCCAGCCGCAGCTGGCCGCGACGCAGGTCGGCGAACTCCCCCATCTCGGCGCGGGCGGCGTCGATGGTCCGGTCGATGTCCTCGGCATACCGGAGAAGGGCTCGACCGGCCTCGGTCAGGACGGCGCCTCGCGGGTGACGTTCGAGCAGGGGCACGCCCATGTCGCGCTCGAGCTTGGTCACCTGCTGGGACACGGCCGACGTCGTGAAGGACAGCGCTGCCGCTGCCGCCGTCAGCGATCCGCAACGACCCACCTCGCGGAGGACGTGGAGTCGCCGCAGGTCCATCTCCGCCATGCACACGACTTTAGCAAAACCGCATACCGGTCCACTTTCCTGTGATTGTGCTGAAGTCGAAGGGTCGGGATGGTTGTCCGTGGACAGGGGTCACAGCGGCCCCCACGACGGACAGGAGAAGGACGTGCAGCTCCGGGGGCAGTGGTACCGAGGCGGCACCAGCAAGTGCTGGCTGTTCGACGCGGGTGACGTGGCCCGGCACGCGGCCACGCGTGATGACGTGCTGGCCCTCCTGGCCGACGCCTTCGGTGCGGCCGACTCCCGGCAGCTCGACGGCGTGGGTGGCGGGACGTCGACCACCTCGAAGGCAGCCGTCATCACGGCCACCCCCGACGGCCCGGCGGACCTCGAGTACCTCTTCGCCCAGGTCGGCATCGGGCAGGCCACCGTCGAGCTGGGCTCCAACTGCGGCAACTGCGCCACGGCCATCGCCCTGTTCGCGGTCCAGAACGGGATCGTCCCCGCCGGGGACGTCGCGACCCGGGTGACGATGCGGAACCTGAACACGGGAGCCGTCCTGAGCGGCACCGTCGCCACGCCCCGCCGGCGGGTTCCCACCTCCGGGCAGGCGCGCGTCCCCGGCAGCACCGCACCGGGTGTCCCGGTGCGGCTGTCCTTCCACGCGCCCTGGGGGCAGACGACCGGAGCGCTGCTGCCCACCGGGAGCGCGAGCGACCGCCTCCCGCTCGCCCGGGGCGCTGCGGTCGGGGTGACGATGGTCGATGCCGGCGCTCCGGCCGTCTTCGCGCAAGCGAGCGACCTCGGCGTCGACCTGTCCTCCATGACGGCGCCGCTCGACGACCGGATGCCCGGGCTCCTGGAGCTGCGGGCCGCGGCCGGTCTCGCGATGGGGCTGCGCGCCCCCGACGACCCGCCGCAGCACGCGATCCCGAAGGTCGGGCTGGTCGCTCCCCCAGCCCCGTACACGGCAGCCGACGGGTCGCACGTCGCGGCCGACACCCACGACCTGCGGGTGCGGATGCTCTCGATGTTCGCCCCCCACCCCGCGATCGGCCTGACCTCGGCCGTCGCGGTCTCCACCGCGGCCACCATCCCCGGCTCGCTCGTCGCCCGCAGCCTGCGTCCCTCCCCCGATGCGGAGGGAACGCGCCGGCTTCGCATCGGCACCCCTGCGGGCGTGGTCACGACCGAGGTCGTGACCGACGCGGACGGCGCCGTCGTCGAGGTCGTCCTCGACCGCGCCGCTCGACAGCTCGCAGTCGCCCAGATCGAGGTCGCACGGACCGTGGCTTAGGCGACACCACCTACCCTCAGATGCGCCTCTCGTCACCGGGGGGCCGACCCAGGAAGTTGTTCAATGAAGATCAAACCAATCCTCGGGCACCTCTACGTCCAGGTCCTGCTCGGTGTGGCGCTGGGCATCCTCGTCGGGGCCCTGTGGCCCGACCTCGGTGCCGGCCTCAAGCCCCTCGGCGACGCCTTCGTGAAGCTGGTGAAGTTCATGATCGCCCCGATCGTGTTCTGCACCATCGTCAGCGGCATCACCTCGATGACCGACGTCAAGAAGGTCGGCCCCACGCTCCTGCGGGCCCTTGGGCTCTTCTACGCGCTCACCGCGCTCGCCCTCGCGCTCGGCCTGGGGGCGGTGCTGCTCCTCCACCCGGGCACGGGAATGCACGTCGACCCGGCCCACCTCGACGGCAGCGTGGCGGCCAAGGTCAGCGGTGAGCTGAAGGACAGCACGCCGGTCGAGTTCCTGCTCGGACTGATCCCGACGACGTTCGTCGGTGCCTTCGCCGACGGGCAGGTCCTGCCCGTCCTCCTTCTCGCCCTGCTGTGCGGCTTCGCCTTCACCAGGCTGGGGCCGACGGGACAGCTCGCCCTCGACGTGGTGAACAGCTTCAACCGTCTCTTCTTCGTCGTCTTCGGCTTCCTGATGCGGTTCGCGCCGATCGGCGCCTTCGGCGCCATGGCCTTCACCGTCGGCAAGTACGGCGCCCACTCCATCGGCAACCTGGGCCTGCTGATCCTCGCCTTCTACCTGGCGTGCGTCGTCTTCGTCGTCGTCGGCCTGGGCATCGTGGCGAGGGCCAGCGGGGTCAGCCTCTGGCAGGTCCTGAAGTACTTCCGCGACGAGATCCTCATCGTGCTCGCGACCTCCTCGAGCGAGCCGGTGCTGCCGCGCCTGCTGTCCAAGCTCGAACGGCTCGGGTGCGACCGCGGCGTGGTCGGGCTCGTCGTGCCGACCGGCTACTCCTTCAACCTGACCGGCACCGCCGTCTACCTGACCCTGGCCTCGATGTTCATCGCCCAGGCCTGTGACATCCACCTGGGCTGGGGCGAGATCGCGCTCATGCTGGGCATGATGCTGCTCACGTCGAAGGGTGCGGCGGGCGTCACCGGCAGCGGCTTCGTCGCCCTCGTGGCGACCCTGTCCGTGATGCCGCACGTGCCGGTGGCCGGTGTCGCCCTGATCGTGGGGATCGACCGCTTCATGAGCGAGGCGCGCGCCCTCACGAGCACGGTCTGCAACGTCGTCTGCTGCATCGCCGTCGCACGGTGGCAGAAGGCCCTGGACGTCGAGGTGCTGCGGGCCGAGCCGCACTCCGGCTTCGTCCCCTCACCCGCGGAGCGGCGGGCTCTCGCGGCGGCTGTCCCCAGCCACTGACGCGGAGCCGCAGCACCTGCAGAAGGCCCGACCTGCAACCCACGAGCCCGCCTGCCACCCCGACGTGGGGTGGCAGGCGGGCGCCGGTGCGGCCCCTACGGACTGGCCGGGTGAACCTCGTTCAGACGAGCGAGGCGCACTGCCCGATCGCGTTGCGGCCCACGACGTTGACGCTGCCGGGGACGAACCCGCCGGACACACCCGGCGTGAGCCCCATGCAGGTCAGGTTCTTGCCGTGGTGTTGTTCTTGATCGACCACGGGATCTCCGAGCCGCCACCCGTGAAGGTGCCGTTGACCGTCGCGCCGTTGAGGAGGAAGGCGAGCGCGTCGGTGGCGGCGACGTTGCCCTGGACCGTGATGGTCGAGTGGCCCTCGGGCTCGACCATGCACTCGTGGGCGGAGTTGCCCGTGTACGACGGCGGCTGGCAGCCGAGTCCGACGAGCGATCCCTCGGCGGCGGTGACGTGTATGCCGTGGCGGCGCCCGAACCCGCGGCCATGGCCGGGCTTCCCGTCAGCCCGAGGCAAGGGTGATCGTTGGTCACCCCCGCACCCCGGGCACACGGCATACCGGGGCCCACCAGTCGGACCGGGTGCGCCGGGTCACACCACCACCGTGGGAGGATCATCGTCCTGTGACACACGAACCGGGCCACGCCCCGCGACGAGGCGCAGGACTCGCGCTGGCCGCCCTGGGCGTCGTCTTCGGCGACATCGGCACCAGCCCGCTGTACGCCCTGCAGACGGTCTTCTCGATCGACCACAACATGGTGAAGACCTCACCGGGTGACGTCTACGGCGTGATCTCCCTCGTGTTCTGGGCGATCACCCTGGTCGTGTCGGTGAAGTACGTGTACTTCATCCTGCGCGCTGACAACGACGGTGAGGGCGGCGTCATGGCCCTCGCGGCCCTGGCCAGGCGGTCGGTGCGCCCCGGCGGCAGGCGGTTCACGCTCGTCATGCTGCTCGGCGTGCTCGGGGCGTCGCTGTTCTACGGCGACAGCGTCATCACGCCCGCCATCTCGGTGATGTCGGCGATCGAGGGCCTCTCGGTGCCGGCGCCCCAGCTCGGCCACCTCGTCGTCCCGATCGGCGCGGCGATCATCGCCCTGCTGTTCGGGGTGCAGCGGTACGGCACCCAGCTCGTCGGACGCTTCTTCGGCCCGGTGATGGTGCTGTGGTTCCTCGTGCTCGGGGTCCTCGGCGCGGCGCAGGTCGTGCAGGACCCGGCGATCCTCGGCGGGCTCTCACCGCACCACGCCGTCCTGTTCGTCGTCGACCACCCCTTCATCGCGTTCGTCGCCATGGGCGCGGTGGTCCTGTCGATCACCGGTGCGGAGGCGCTGTACGCGGACATGGGCCACTTCGGGCGGGGTCCGATCAGCCGGGCGTGGTTCGTCGTGGTGTTCCCCGCACTGACGCTGAACTACCTCGGTCAGGGCGCCATGATCCTGCAGCACCCGGACACCGCGGCCAACCCGTTCTTCCACCTCGCCCCGGACGCCCTCGGGGTCCCGCTCGTCGTCCTGGCGACCGCCGCGACGGTCATCGCGTCGCAGGCCGTCATCTCCGGTGCCTTCTCGGTGTCGCGGCAGGCGGAGCGGCTCGGCTACCTGCCGCGGCTCACCGTGCGCCACACGTCCCGGCAGGAGCACGGCCAGATCTACGTGCCTGCGGTCAACTGGACCCTGTTCGTCGGTGTCATGCTGCTCCTGGTCACGTTCCAGTCCTCCCAGCGGCTCGCCACGGCGTACGGCCTCGCGGTGACCGGCACCTTCCTCATCACGACCACCCTGTTCCTCATCCTGGCCGAGTCGGCCTGGGGCTGGAGCCGGGTGCAGCTGGCCCTGCTGGCAGTGCCCCTGCTCGTCCTCGAGCTGACGTTCTTCGGGGCAAACCTGACCAAGGTGCTGCACGGCGGCTGGCTCCCCCTGCTCATCGCGGTACTGGTCGCGACCGTCATGCTGACCTGGCAGCGAGGGCGCACCCTCGTCACCGACCGCCGCTCCGGCATGGAGGGCCCGCTCGAGCCGTTCATCGACTGGCTGCAGGACGACCCGGTCGGCAAGGTGCCGGGCACGGCGGTCTTCCTGCACCCCGACAAGACGTCGACACCACTGGCGCTGCGCGAGAACGCGACGTTCAACCACGTGATCCACGAGACGGTCCTCATCGTCAGCACCACGTCGGAGAACATCCCTGTGGTGGCCGACTCCGACCGCGTGGAGGTCGACGACCTCGGTGACCCCTACGACGCGATCACGCACCTCACGCTGCGGTTCGGGTTCCAGGAGGACCAGGACGTCCCGAAGGCCCTGAGGCTGGCCCGAGACCGCGGCCTGGTCGAGGTCGACCCCGACGACGCGTACTACTTCCTGTCCCGCATCGCCCTCCAGCGCGGTCCGGGCACCGAGCTGCCCGCGTGGCGCAAGCGGCTCTTCCTGGCCCTGGCGCACAACGCGGCGTCCCCGGTCGAGTACTTCCGGCTGCCGGCCGACCGGACGGTCGCGATGGGTGCCACCGTGGTCTTCTGACCCGCACCGGGGCCATGTCGTTGCAGTGCCCCCGCTGTGGGAACTCGGCGGGGGCACTGCGCGACCCGGAGGTCGCACCGCCGGGGTCCCGAGGGAACTCCTGGCGCGGTGGCGGGCCGATGACGGGGGTGCACGCCCGACTACCTCTTCGAGGCTACTCCTGATCTGCACGTGCAGGCCGGAAGGGACGAAACCTTTACTTTCGGCCATGGGGGCGCACAGCGGCGATTCCGCCCTCAGCCGGACGCCCGTCGACCCGCCTGTGCCGCGAGCGTGGGAGCCGCCGTCACCGGGTCGCACGCGGTGACCCGGTACAGCGTCAGCCGTCCGCCCGTCGCGACGGGCTCGAAACCCGGCGCCCCTGCCACGCGCAGGCCCGGGTACGCGTCCTGCCGGGGGTCGTCCGGCCAGAAGGTGCTGGGGCCGTCGAGGACGTAGCCGACGTGCAGCCGTCGCACGGCCGCGCAGACCCCGGGGTCGGTGGCGGCCTCGTCGAGGCGGGCCGCCACCAGCTCGCGGTCGCTCCCCCACCCGCCGCTGAGGTGCGGGAACACCGCGTCCCTCCCACCGAGCGGCCCCGACAGGGACGCGCCGGTCCACGGGCTGCCCGCCACCGACTCACCCGGCGGCACGATCCGCCCGAGGCTCCGCAGGAGCGCCTGCTCCGGCGCCCCCGCGAGGGCACCACCGGCGTACCAGGTCGCGAGCACCCGCGCGTTGGCACCGGCATACCCGCCGCCGCCCACGAGCAGGACCAGCAGGGTGAGCGTCGCCACGGCGGGCCCCGGTCTGCGCAGACTCGCGACGAACGCGGGACACCGCCACGCCCTCGAGGCGCCCGCCACGACGACTGCGAGCCGCCACGACCCCAGGGCCGCCAGCGGCACCGCGGTCACGCCGAGCAGCGCAGCGAGGCGGAACGGGTCGTCGTACCAGGGACCGGACAGCGCGCGGGCCACCGGTCCGTCGCTGCCCGCGACGAGGACGTATGCCGCGCCGGCCACGAGGTGCGTCACGGCGAGCCAGTGGTGGCGGGGGGTGCGCGCGGCGACCCCGAGGCCCACCAGCACGAGGACGGCGAGCACCCACGGGACGGGCGCTCGCATCGGCGCCGCCGCGAACCACTCGCCGGCCGCCTGCGCCACCGTCTGCCTCGACGGCCACGACGTGCCGCGCGTGGTGGCGAAGAGCGGGGACCGGGCGACGAGCCACAGCTCGACGAGCCCGACCACCAGCCCCGCCGTCACCACGGTCGTCACGCGGCGGCGGCGGCGTGGGTGCCGGGCGCCCGCCCACCGGCCCGCCTCGGTTGCCACCAGGGCCGTCACGAGCAGCAGGGCGCTCACCACCACGTTCGGGTGGGCCAGCGCGAGGCCGGGCAGGACGGCGACCGCGACCGCGAGAGCCGAGGGCCAGGCGACACCGTCGCGCCGGGCCAGCGACACGGCGACTCCCAGGACGGCCGGCAGGAGCGCGGTCCCGAGCGCGTTCGGCCACAGCGTGCCGTACGACAGCAGGAGGTAGGGCGCCGCGGAGAAGCCGGTCGACACGGCGGCGGCCGCGAAGAGCACGGCCGGCCTCGGGCCGAACGCGGCCCTGGCCAGCAGGAGGGAGCTCAGTGGCCACACGATGGCGACGACGGCGAGCGACACCGCGCTGGCCGCCACCGTGACCGGCGCACCCGACAGCTGGACCACGAGCGCGGCCACGTCGTGCCAGGCCGCCGGGTAGAAGGCGTGCGTGCGTCCCGGCGAGGCGACCACGCCGAGGGTGAGCGCGGACCCGTCACCCGTGCGCACGACGTGCCAGACCGCGGAGAGGTGGAACACCGCGTCGTAGGTCTGCGGGAACGACGCCGGGTCGGGTATGCCGCGGCGCACGGCGAGCGTGCCGCAGCCGGCTGCCACGACGCAGCCGGCCAGGCCGGCGGCCAGGACGCGGGGACGGTCCGGTGCGCGGGTGGCAACGGCGCGCCGTGCTGCGCGCAGGGCCGCGGACCGTGCCGAAGCCCGGGCCACGGGCCGTGCCGCGCTCGGGCTTGGACTGCGGTCGAGCAGCACCACCACGCAAGCACCGACGAGCCCGGCCACCACCGTGGACAGCAGCACGGGGACCGCCCCGAACGGGACGCCCACGAGCTGGGCCAGCACCCCGGTCACCGACACCACCGTCACCGACAGCGGGGCGGCGAGCCCGGCGAGCAGGGTGCCGCGCAGCCGCAGGCACCACCCGAGCAGGAGACCTGGCAGCAACAGCGCCAGTGCCGCGGTGGCGACCGCCGGCACCGCCCCGACCCAGCTCACGCTGCGCCCGCCGGCCGCACGGTGCCGCCGCTCACCCCGCCGCCCGGAGGCGGCCCACGGACTCGCCCACCGGCCCGTCCGCCACGACCCGACCGTGCTCGAGCACCACACCACGGGTGCACAGTCTCTCGACCAGGGGCAGGTCGTGGCTGACGACGACGAGCGTGCGCCCCTCGGCGGCGAGCTCGCCGATCCGCTGCAGGCACTTGGCCCGGAACGGCTCGTCGCCCACGGCCAGGATCTCGTCGACCAGGAAGACGTCGGGTTCGGTGTGGACCGCCACGGCGAAGGCGAGCCGCAGGAACATGCCCGAGGAGTAGAAGCGCACCTGCGTGTCGAGGAACGGCCCGATGTCGGCGAACTCGACGATGTCGTCGAACCGCGCCTCGATGAGCGACCGCTCCACCCCGAGGATCGAGGCGTTGAGGTGGACGTTCTCCCGGCCGGTCAGGTCGGGGTGGAAGCCGGCCCCGACCTCGAGCAGGCCGGCGAGCCGGCCGCGGACCCGGACCTCGCCGGTGTCGGCCGCCATCACGCCCGCGATGAGCTTGAGCAGCGTGGACTTGCCCGACCCGTTGCGGCCGAGCAGGGCCACGCACTCGCCCTCGTCGATGCGCAGGTCGAGCGGGTGCAGGGCCTGGAACTCGTCGGTGCGGCTGCGTCCCTGCACCGCCCAGACGAGGCTCTCCTTGAGCGAGTGGGTGTGCCGGAGCCGGAACTGCTTGGAGGCGCCGTCGACCTCGATCGCGCTGCGGGGACGCACGTCAGAGCTCCTGGGCGAAGCGGCCCGAGAGCCGGCGGAAGACGGCCTGGCCCACGAGGAGCAACAGGGAGGCGATCGCGATGGCCACGACCGTGCGCGCCACGAGCCCGTCCGGGCCGGCGGCGGCGTTGGCCGGGGACGCGTGCGACCACGTGCCGCGGTGCACCAGCTCGACGGCGACGGTGAGAGGGTTCGCCTGGTATGCCGCGAACCACACCGAGCCGTGGCCGAGGAGGTCGGCGACCCGCTGCCACGGGTAGAGGACGGGACTGGTCCACACGAGCACCATGAGGACGAGGTCGACCAGGTTCTCGACGTCGCGGAAGAGCACGTTGACGGCGCCGAGCAGCAGGCCGAGGCCGAGGGCGAGCAGCCCCGTGAGCAGCAGCCCCACGACCAGCGCCAGCAGGCCGACGGGGTCGGGGCGCCACCCCGCGACGAGCGCGCCCGTGAGGAGGACCAGCAGCTGCGGCCCGAGGTGCACGGCGCTGACGCACAGGCTCGCCACCGGGAACAGCTCACGCGGCAGGAAGATCTTGCGGACCAGGTCGGCGTTCGTCACGACCGAGCGGGTGGCGTTGCCGACTGCCTCGCTGAACGCTGTGACGACCACGAGTCCACCGAAGAGATAGACGGCGTAGTCGCCGATCGCGTTCTGCCGCAACACCATCCCGAGGCCGACGAAGTAGACGCCGAACTGCGCGGCAGGCTTGACGTAGGACCAGCCGAGCCCGAGCACCGAGGCGCGGTAGCGGACCCGCAGCTCCTTGCGGACGAGCAGCGTGAGCAGGTAGCGCCGTCGGCCCACCTCACGCAGGCCGCCCCCGCGCCCTTGGACGACGAGGGGCGCCGGGTCGATCGCGGTGACGCTCACGGCGCCTGCTCCGTGGTGTCGGCGACCGGCAGGTCCAGTGCCTTGCGCCAGGCGTCGACGCCCACGAGGTCGGGCAGGGCGGCGCGGTACTCCTGCGCGAGGCGGGGCCACTCGCGCAGCAGCTGCTCGTGCACGGCGACCGCCCGCCGGGTCGCGTCGACAGCCGCCGCACGGTCGCGGCGGTGCCACGACGCACCGGTGCCGTCGGTGGTCGAGACCAGCGCGGAGTCCAGCCGGAACAGTGTCCACCAGCCGGCGTCCACCGCCGCCACCTCGCGCTCCGGGGCGGTCGAGGCGGTGGCCGCCACCGGTCGCAGCTGGCGCGCGAGGCCCAGGGCGGCAGAGGCGAGCACCTGCGCCCGCGTCCTCGGCTTGGCGGTGACCACGTCCCGCTTGCGCGGGCGGCCGGGACGAACCGGCGGCAGGTCCCCGCGCTCGACGGACACCCGGGCGTCGACGAACTGGCCCCGCAGCGCCCGGACGCGCGGCAGCGTCGTCGTGAGTGACCCCACCAGGTGCTCGGGCCCGGAGAGCACGTCGAGCAGGGCCTGGTGGCGCAGCGCGGCGGCGGAGTACTGCATGGCCATGAGGTGCTTGAGCTGGATGGCCAGGCTTTCGCGCACCATGCGGCCACCGCGATCGTACGGCGAGTGCAGCAGCGCGGCGACGAACCGGTTCCGGGCGTGGAAGTACGCCTGCCAGTCGACGCTGTCGTCCTTGTCGGTCCACGGGACGTGCCACACCGCCGCCCCGGGCAGCGAGACCGTCGGGAAGCCGGCGGCCCCTGCACGCAGGCCGAACTCGGCGTCGTCCCACTTGATGAAGACCGGCAGCGACAGCCCCACCTCCCGCAGCACGGCGACGGGGAGCAGGCACATCCACCAGCCGTTGTAGTCGGCACCCACCCGCCGGTGCAGCCAGGGCGTGGAGCGCAGGTTGGAGTGGGCCAGGTCGTGGTCGTGCTCGGTCGCGGCCGCAGGGGTCCACCGGAACTGCCACGGCACCACGCGCTCGGCGAACGCGTGCAGCACCGACCTGCGGTGCATCGAGAACATGTGCCCGCCCACCACGGTCGGGGTGGTCGTCCAGCCGGCGAAGACGACGGCCCGCCGGATCCCCTCGGGCTCGCAGACCACGTCGTCGTCGAGCAGCAGGACGTGGTCGCTGTGCCCGGCGTCCAGGGTCTCGAGCATCGACCGCGAGAACCCTCCGGAGCCGCCCACGTTCGGCTGCTCCAACACCCGCAGCCGCTCCCCCAGCCCGGCCGCGGCCGCGGCATACCCGTCGTCGGCCCGGACCCGGTCGGTCCCCTGGTCGACCACGAGCACCTCGTCGAGCACGTCGTCGAGCTCTCCGTCCCCGAGCTGCCGGAGCAGCGCGGTGCAGTATGCCGGCCGGTTGAAGGTGGTGATCCCGACCGTCGCCGTGCCGGGGTGCGGCGCAGCTTCCTCGGCGAGCCAGTCGGCCTCGTCGAGGACGAGCTCGGAGCTGCCCGCCACGAGGTCGAACCAGTACCAGCCACCGTCGCCGAACGCGTCGAGCGGCAGGGGGACGCGGACCTCTGCCGTCCCGTCGAGCCGCTCGGCCGCGACACGGGCCACGGCACCGACGGCCGACGAGCGGTAGACCAGCAGCGTGCCGGTACCGGTGGCGCGGACCCGCAGCACCACCGAGCGCAGCTCGGTCCAGCGCCGCCAGTACGACGCCGGGAAGGCGTTGAAGTAGGTCGCGAAGGACGCGCGCCGGCCGTGCCCGACCCGGTAGCCCCGACGCCCCACCACCTGGTCCGGGTTCTGGTCGTACGGCACGGGCAGGACGGTGCCCTCCTCGTCGTCGAGGACGGTCGGCACCTGCTGGCCGTCGACGTAGAGCGGCAGGACGTCGAGGTCGCCGTCGGTCGGCAGCACGACCCGGGCGAGCACGGATCCCCCGGTGGCCGGCGAGGTCACACGACCACCTCCGACAGGCGCCGGCCGGCCGCGGGAACGGTCGCCACCAGGTCGTCGAGGTCGTCGACCGTCCTTAGGGCGGAGGCGATCGCCATGTGCATGTCGAGGTACTGGTAGGAGCCGAGCCGGCCGCCGAAGACGACGCCCTGGCTGCGCTCCTGCGCCACCAGCTCCCGGTAGGCCAGGAGCCGCCGGCGGTCCTCGGGCGTGTTCACCGGGTAGTACGGCTCGTCACCCGGCCCGGCGAACCGCGAGTACTCCCGCACCACCACCGTCCTGTCCGTCGGGTGGTCCCGCTCGGGATGGAAGTGCCGGAACTCGAGGATGCGCGTGAAGTCGACGTCGTCGTCTGCGTAGTTGACGACCGGCGCCCCCTGGAAGTCGCCCACGGGCAGCACCTCGCGCTCGAAGTCCAGGGTGCGCCAGCCGAGGGCCCCGTGCGCGTCCCCGAAGTAGCGGTCCAGCGGACCGGTGTAGACCACCGGCACGTTCCCCCGCACCGCGTCCCGGGACAGGGCGTGGCCCTCGGCGAGGAAGTCCGTCTCGAGGTGCACCGAGATCCGCGGGTGGTCCGCCATGCGGGTCAGCCACGCGGCATACCCGTCGACGGGCAGGCCCTCGAAGCGGTCGTCGAAGTAGCGGTTGTCGTACGTGTAGCGCACCGGCAGGCGGCTGATGACCTCCGCGGGCAGCTCGGTGGGGTCGGTCTGCCACTGCTTGGCGGTGTACCCGCGGACGAAGGCCTCGTAGAGCGGGCGGCCGATGAGCGAGACCGCCTTCTCCTCGAGGTTCGCCGGCTCGCCGGTCACCTCGGCGGCCTGGCGGGCGACGAGCTCGCGCGCCGCCTGCGGGCCGAGGTTCGCGCGGAAGAACTGGTTCACCGTGCCCAGGTTGATGGGCAGCGGGAACACCTCGCCGCGGTGCACCGTCCAGACCCGGTGCCGGTATGCCGTGAAGGCCGTGAAGCGGTTGACGTACTCCCACACGCGCTCGTTGGAGGTGTGGAACAGGTGCGCGCCGTACCGGTGCACCTCGATGCCCGTGTCGGGGTCGCGCTCGCTCCAGGCGTTCCCGCCCACGTGGTCCCGGCGCTCGACGACCGCCACGTCCAGCCCGCGCTGCGCGGCCTGCTCGGCGACCGTGAGGCCGAAGAGCCCGGACCCCACGACGACCAGGTCGGCCCTCATGCGACCTCCCCCCGGGGACCCGCGGGTGCCGACGGCAGGGCGGGCGGCAGGGCCGACGGCAGGGCGGGCGGCAGGGCGGGCGGCAGGGTGGCCGCGAGCGGGCCGTCGGTGGTGAACCGTCGGCGGTACAGGCTCCTGCGCAGTGCCACGGGCACGACCCGGTAGCCGCCGCGCACGGCGAGGTTGCGGGCGGCCTGCCCCCGGGTGGTGAAGCCCTCGGCCCGCAGCCGGCGCTGCAGCCCGACCTCCGAGCGGAGCAGCCGCCAGCCGCCGCGGCGCTCGTACGACCCGGCGTCGACCCGGTAGAGCACGAGCGGCTCCTCGATGTTGGCGACCACCGCGCCGGAGTCGATCATCCGGGTGAACAGCCAGTAGTCCTCGAGCAGCGGCAGCTCGCGGTACCCGCCGGCCTGCAGCACGGCGGAGCGCCGGTAGACGACGGTGGGGTGGTTGAACGGGCTGCGCAGCCGCGCCTGCTCGGCGATGTCGGCCGGCGCGAGCGGCGGGATCCGCAGGGTGCGGGTCGAGGTGCCGTCGGCGTCCTCGCCGAACTCGACGAGCGAGGACCCGACGAGGTCGACGCCCGACTCGACGAGCGGCACCTGCGTGGCGAAGCGGTGCGGCAGGCTGATGTCGTCGGCGTCCATCCGCGCGACCACCTCGTGGCTGCAGGCAGACAGGCCGCACTGCAGCGCCTGGGCGAGGCCGACGTTGTGCGTCAGGCGCAGCCGCCGGACCGGCACCGGGCTGGCCGACTCGAGGCGCTCGAGGGCGGAGGCGAGGTCGGCCGTGATCTGGCCGTCCTGGACCACGACGACCTCCGAGGGCCGGAGGGTCTGCTCCGTCACCGTGCTCTGGAACGCCCGGATGAGGTGGTCGGCCCGGTCGCCGCGGTAGACCGGCAGCAGCAGGGAGAAGGGGGTGCTCACGGCGCCGAAGGTAGGGAGCGCAGCCGACGCCCCGGTGAACAACTCGTGGCCCGCAGTGAGCCCGCCCGCCACAACTTGTGGCCGGTCCGGGAACGGACGCGTGCGGTGCACCGTGCGTTCACCGCACGGGCCCCCGACGCTCGCCCGGGCTGCCTAGCGTCGGGCCGGTGCCGCACCTGCCCCTCACCGCCTCCGTCCACGGACCCGCCACCGCCGTCTCGGCCTCGGCCGACCCCACGCGGCTCGTGTGCGTCGTCGTGACGCGGGACCGCGCTCCCCTGCTGCGCCGGTGCCTGCGCGCCGTGGCCGCCCAGACCCGCCGGCCCGACCACGTCGTCGTCGTCGACAACGGCGCCCACCCCGACACCGAGCGGGTCGTGGCCGAGTGCGGGCTGCCGCACACCTACCTGCCCTCACGGGCCAACCTCGGAGGCGCAGGCGGTTTCGCGTACGGGGTGCTCACCGCACGCGCCCTGGGCGCCGACTGGGTGTGGCTCGCCGACGACGACGGCATGCCCGGGTCGCCGTGGACCCTCGGTCGGCTGCTCGCCTGCGCCGCCGACCACGACCTCGACGTCGTCTCGCCGCTCGTGGTCGACGAGGAGGACCCCGACCGGCTCGCCTTCCCCCTGCGCCGCGGCCTGCGGTGGGTGCGCCGGGCCGCCGAGCTCGGCCCTGACGTCCTCGTGCCGGACGTGGCCAACCTGTTCAACGGGGCACTCTTCTCCGCCCGGGCCCTCGACGTCGTCGGGGTGCCCGACTCGCGCCTGTTCGTCCGCGGGGACGAGGTCGAGATCCACCGCCGGCTGCGTCGCAGCGGCCTCGCGTTCGGCACGTGTGCCCCCGCCGCATACCACCACCCCCAGGGGCACGACGACTGGGCGCCCCTGTGGGGCGGTCGTGCCCACGTCCTGGTGCCCCGCGACCCGAGCCGCCGGGACCTCACCTTCCGCAACCTCGGCTACCTCACGAACCAGCCCGGGCTGCGCTGGCGACGAGGTCCCGACGCGCTCCGGTACGCCTGGTACTTCCTCGTCCAGCAGCGCGACCCGGCCGGCTTCGCGAACTGGCGCAGTCACCACCGCGCGGGCCGGCTCGAGCACTTCGGCTCCGCCCCGTCCCGACGCGTCGCGTAGGTCCGGTTTGCCCCGTTTCCGGGGGGCCGGGCAAGGACGGATCGTCCGGCAACGGGTAGGTTGCCCCGCATGACGGAGCCACTCGTCGTCCTCGAAGGCGTCAACAAGCACTTCGGCGACCTCCACGTCCTGCAGGACATCAACCTGTCCATCGGCAAGGGCGAGGTCGTCGTCGTCATCGGCCCCTCCGGCTCGGGGAAGTCCACCCTGTGCCGCACGATCAACCGGCTCGAGACATTCGAGACCGGCTCGATCACCATCGACGGCAAGCCCCTCCCCGAGGAGGGCAAGGAGCTCGCGCAGCTGCGGGCCGACGTCGGCATGGTCTTCCAGTCCTTCAACCTCTTCGCCCACAAGACGATCCTCGAGAACGTCACGCTCGGCCCGATCAAGGTGCGCAAGACACCGAAGAAGGACGCCGAGAAACGCGCGCTGGAGCTGCTCGAGCGCGTCGGGGTCGCCCACCAGGCGCAGAAGTACCCGGCCCAGCTCTCCGGCGGCCAGCAGCAGCGCGTGGCGATCGCCCGCAGCCTGGCCATGGAGCCCAAGGTCATGCTCTTCGACGAGCCGACCTCGGCCCTGGACCCCGAGATGATCAACGAGGTCCTCGACGTCATGGTCGGCCTCGCCCGGGACGGCATGACCATGGTCGTCGTCACCCACGAGATGGGCTTCGCCCGCAAGGCGGCCAACCGCGTCGTCTTCATGGCCGACGGCCAGATCGTCGAGGAGGCCGCGCCCGAGACGTTCTTCACGGCGCCGACCTCGGACCGCGCCAAGGACTTCCTCGGCAAGATCCTGACGCACTGAACCACCACAACAGGAGGAAACACATGAAGGTTCGCCAGATTGGCGCGGTTGCCGCCGCATCGGTGCTCGCGCTCGCGCTGGCCGCTTGCGGTGACAGCGCGAAGGACGGAGGCAGCGGCGGAGGCGGTGGTGGCGGCTTCAAGATCGGCATCAAGTTCGACCAGCCCGGCCTCGGCCTGAAGAAGGGCTCGGACTACACCGGCCTCGACGTCGACGTCGCCAAGTACGTCGCCAAGGAGCTCGGACACTCCGAGAAGGACATCACCTGGGTGCAGGCCCCGTCGGCCCAGCGCGAGACCCTCATCTCGACCGGCCAGGTCAACATGGTCGTCGCGACCTACTCGATCACCGACGCGCGCAAGGAGAAGGTCTCCTTCGCCGGGCCGTACTTCATCGCCGGGCAGGACCTGCTCGTGCGCGCCGACGACTCCTCGATCACCGGCCCGGACAGCCTCACCGGCAAGAAGCTCTGCTCGGTCACCGGCTCGACCTCGGCCCAGAAGGTCAAGGCCAAGTACCCGGGCGTGCAGCTGCAGGAGTTCGGCACGTACTCCGAGTGCGTCGCGGCGCTGGTCTCCAAGGGCGTCGACGCCCTCACGACCGACAACACGATCCTCGCCGGCTACGCCGCGCAGGACCAGTACAAGGGCAAGCTCAAGGTCGTCGGCAAGACCTTCTCCGAGGAGCGCTACGGCATCGGGATCAAGAAGGGCGACACCGCCACCTGCGAGAAGATCAACGCAGCGCTCAAGAAGATGATCGACTCCGGCGACTGGCAGAAGGCCGTCGACGACAACCTGGGCCCGGCCGGGTTCAAGGTCGACACCGCGCTCAACCCGCCGAAGCAGGACGCCTGCTCCTGACCGGCACCACCGCGCTGAGGATGTGCCGCCCGCTCCCCGGAGCGGGCGGCACACCGCGGCACGCGCTCGGCAACCCCACGGCAACGGAAGGCTGCACGCATGGGTGACATCCTCGCCACGTACGGCGACGACATCCTCAAGGCGTTCTGGGTGACCATCCAGCTCGCCGTCCTGTCCACGATCGGCTCCCTGGTCCTCGGCACGATCATCGCGGTCCTTCGGCTGTCCCCGGTGCGCATCCTGCGGCTGCTGGGCACGTGGTACGTCAACGTCTTCCGCAACATGCCGCTGACGCTGCTCATGGTGTTCAGCATCCTGGGCCTGACGTACATCCTGGGCATCCAGCTCGACGCGAACGTGGTCAAGACCAACGCCTTCCGCTGGGCCGTCGTGATGCTGTCGGTCTACCACGGCGCCTTCATCTGCGAGGCGCTGCGCTCGGGCGTCAACACCATCCCGGTCGGCCAGGCTGAGGCCGCGCGCTCCATCGGGCTGACCTTCGGCCAGAGCATGCGCGAGGTGCTGCTGCCCCAGGCGTTCCGCGGCTCGATCGCCCCCATCGGCTCGACGATCATCGCGCTGACCAAGAACACGACCGTGGCCGCAGTCATCGGTGTGGGTGAGGCGGCCAACCTCATGTCGGTCGTCATCGACAACAAGGGAAGTGGCCTCGAGGTGTTCCTGCCGTTCGCGATCGGCTTCGTCATCCTCACCCTCCCGGTGGGGCTCGCCTTCACGAACATGTCGCGTCGCCTGGCGGTGAAGCGATGAGCGCCCAGTCCGTCCTCTTCGACGCCCCCGGGCCCCGCGCCCGTCGCCGGCACGCGCTGCTGGCGGTCCTCGGCCTGGTCCTGCTGCTCGGTGGCCTCTACATCGCACTGCGCAAGATGGCCGCGGCCGACCAGCTCCAGGGCTTCATGTGGGAGCCGTTCGTCACCGACCGGGCGATCTGGCGCGACTACCTGCTGCCCGGCGTGCTGGGGACGCTGAAGGCTGCCGCCGTCTCGATCGTCCTCGCGGGACTGTTCGGCCTGCTGTTCGGCATCGGCCGGCTCTCCACCGTGGCGCCGGTCCGCTGGGTGTGCGGCGTCGTCGTCGAGTTCTTCCGCGCCGTGCCGGTGCTGATCATGATGATCTTCGCCTTCGGCGTCTACACGACCAGCGGCATCTTCGCGAACGACGTCAACCCGCTGGCCGCGGTCGTCACGGGCCTGACGCTGTACAACGGCTCGGTCATCGCCGAGCTGGTGCGCTCCGGCGTGTACTCACTGCCCAAGGGCCAGGGCGAGGCGGGACTGGCGATCGGCCTGACCCCCGGCCAGGTGCTGCGCTCGATCCAGCTCCCCCAGGCCCTCACGGCCATGCTCCCGGCCCTCATCGGCCAGTTCGTCACGGTGCTCAAGGACTCCGCGCTCGGCTACCAGATCACGTACGCCGAGCTGCTGTCGGCGGCGAAGATCACCGGCTCGAACTTCGCCAACACGGTCCCCGCCTACATCGTCGCGGCGATCATCTTCATCGTCATCAACTACTCGCTGTCCCGGCTGGCCGTCTCCGTCGAGCGCCGGCTGTCGCGCCGGGGCCGCACCACCCTGCACGCGGCGGGTCCGGCCGACGGCGAGGTCGACGAGGCAGCCGCTCCGGTACCGACGCGCTGAGGCGGGCGCCCCGGCGCCGTCCTCCCGGGGACGGTGCCGTGCCCCACACCGTCCTCCCGGGGACGGTGCCGCGCCCCGCACCGTCACGGCGGGACCCCGGGAGGCAGGGGACTTCCCGGGGCCCCGCCCTGACGGCGGGTGGCCAGCGGGCCTCAGCCGTCGCCGGCCTGGCCGCCTGAGCTGGTGCTCGACCCGTCGTGGTAACCGCCCGAGCCGCCGCCGTCCCCGTCGTCCTTGGTGTCGGTCGCACCGTCGCCGGTCGCGCTCGTCGAGTCGTCGGTCGCGCCCGCCTGCGAGCCGCCGCCCGTCCCGCTGTCGTCGTCCCGGCCGTCGTCGGACGTCGTCCGGGTGCCGGAAGGGCTGGGACTGCTGGACTCCTGGTCCTCCCCGTCCCTGTCCTGCGAGGTGGAACCGTCCCGGTCCCCGCCGTCCTGGCCCTCGGCGTCGTCGCTCCTCGTGCCACCCGGTCGGGCCGGGGCCACCGACTGCCGCACCGGCGGCCGGCTCGCGTCGCCCGTCGGGTCGTCGCTCGTCGGCACGGGCAGCGTCGTGGTCGTCGGGACGGGCAGGACCGCGGAGGGCGACGTCCCGGCACCGGTCCGCTGGTCCTCCGGGTGCGGTATGCCGGGGAGCCAGCCTGCCGTCAGCCGCGCCACCGCTCGCTGGGCCGGCGCGGGGAGCTGGTCCGCGGCAGCGGCAGCCCAGCCTGTGCCGAGGAGGGTGGCGACACCCAGGGCGGTCGCGCCCGCCACGGTCCGGGGAGCGAGGCGTCGCACGCGGGCCGGCGCGGGAGCGCCGAGCACGGCCGCCAGCCGGGCGTTGGGCGCGGGCGCCGGTCCCGTCCCGAGCTCGTGGACGCGCAGGAGGAACTCCTCGAGCGCGGCGTCGCCGGTGGGCTCCACGAGGTCCTCCTTCCTGCCTGTCACGTCTGCGTCATCGTCCGACCGGGTCATCCGGTTACCCCCTCGTCCCCCACGACGTCGCGCAGGGCCAGCAGCGCGCGCCGGTACAGCTGTTTCACGGCACCCTCCGAACGGCCCATCACCGTGGCCGTCGCGGCGACACCGAGGTCCGCGACGACGCGCAGCAGCACGACGTCCCGGTAGTCGCCCGGCAGGCCGGCCAGGACCGACTCGACCCGCGCGACGCCGTCGCGCCGCAGGGCGACCTCCTCCGCGGAGGGCGCGACCCGGTCGTCGCGCGCCTGCTCGTACGGAAGGGACGGCGCCCTCCTCGCGACGCGGCGGAGCTGGTCCACGAGGCGGGCGTGGGCCACGGAGAAGACCAGTGTCCGCAGGCCCTCCGCGCCGCCCACGACGGTGTCGAGACGGGTGAAGACGGCGAGGAACACCTCGCTCGTCGCATCCTCCGGCTCCGGCGCCCCGTGGCCGCGCAGGTAGCCGTGGACGGCAGGGGCGAGGTCCTCGTAGATCCGCCGCAGCGCCGCCTGGTCGCCCCGGGCGGCGGCCGCGAGGTCGTCGTCGGCCGACCCGTCGGAGCCGGACGCGGTCGTGCGGGGGCGGTGGGCCGCCGTGCGACCCACCGCCGTGCTCGACCCGCTAGCTGTGGTCACCACCGTCGGACTGGCCGTCGCCGCCCTCCTCGCCGTCGTGGTGGTCGCCCTGGTCGCCCGAGGTGGAGTCCTCGCCGGACTGGTCCTCACCCTGGTGGTCGGACTGGTCCTCACCCTGGTGGTCGGACGAGTCCTCACCCGACTGCGTCGGCTCGAGCGCCTCTGTCCTCGTGGGCTCCGGGCTCTCGGTCTCGGTGGGCTCGGGCGCCTCTGTCCTCGTCGGCTCCGGGCTCTCGGTCTCGGTGGGCTCGGGCGCCTGCGTCTCCGTGGGCTCCGGGCTCTCCGTCTCAGTGGGCTCGGGCGTCTCCGTCTCAGTGGGCTCCGGGCTCTCGGTCTCGGTCGGCTCGGGCGCCTGCGTGGTGCTCGCACCGGCGGGCGTCACGCTGACCTGCTGGTGGGAGAGGTGCGACGGCGAGGCCGTCGCTGCCGTCGCGGCTGCTCCGGCGACGCACACGGCGGCCACGGCCACCGCGGCATACACCCGGCGACGGCCGGCGAGAGTACGGGGAAGTGCGGGCATGGGGGGACCTTTCCTGCGGTGGCGTCCGTTTCGGACCGTTCACGAGCGGTCATCGTCAGCGGGCGGCACGAGGTTACGCGGCCGGGGCACAAAAGAAGAGGACCCACTCGGTGGTGGGTCCTCTGTCTGCTCCCCCGGTTGGACTCGAACCAACAACCCTTCGATTAACAGTCGAATGCTCTGCCAATTGAGCTACGGGGGAATGGCTTCGGCGGCATCCCGCCCTCAGCGCTGCGCAACCATAGCAAAGGATGCGCGCGGTTCTGAAAACGGGGCGGACCCCGTCCCGGTCAGCCCAGGCCGACCTGCTCACGGAGGTACGCGAGGGCCGCCTCGGCGGCCTGCGAGACCTCCTCGTCCGAGGCCGGGGTGCCCTTGCCGAGGAGCACCTGCTCGACGAGCGCGCCGGTCGCGAGCTCCTGGCGGATCACCGCCCGAGCCGTGCGCCGACGACCGAGGTCGACCCGGTGCGTGAGCACCACGCTGGCCTGGACGCGCTCCCTGACGGTCTCGGGCACCATCGACGTCACCCCCAGCGTCCACTGCGTGGGCCGCGCCCCGTCGACCCACGTCACCGTCAGCTGGCCGAGCTCGGACGACCAGGTGCCGGCGTCGACCTCGTGCCAGGGGCGGCGCAGGGCCACCCCAGCGGGCCGGCTGCCCCCGTCGCCGGCCGCCACGGCATACACGCGGTGGTTGGTGGCCACGACGGTGGTGCCGGTGCCCTCCTCCTCGCCCCACGACAGGACGCGCTCCCCCGCGCCGAGCTCGAGCGCGGAGCGGACGCCGGGGGCCAGCCGCGGCCGGCGTCGCAGCGACAGGGCCATCACGACGCCCTCTCGCGCAGCTGGGCCAGCTCGCGCTGGAGGTCCTGCAGCTCGGCGCTGAGCGCCCGCGCCCTGGCGGGGTCGCTGTGCGGGTCGGCCGCCATGCGGCGCATGGCGGACATGGCGTCGGCGATCTTGCGGGTCAGGGTGACCTCCTGGACGCGCACGAGCAGCGCGTCGACGTAGCGGCGTTCGGGCAGTCCGGTGGCCTTGTCCATCCGGGTGGGCAGCTCGGCGACGGCGAGCTCGGCGACGAGGCCGCGCACGGACAGCGGGGCGGCCTCGGTGACCCGGTCGGCCCACGCCTTCGCCGAGAGCCCGGGCTGGGGTCCGCCGGCGCCGCGGATGCCGTCGAAGACCGCACGGTGGGCTGGGGCGGTGAAGGCCGTCGGCTCGATGGCGTCGAGGTCGGCGGGCGAGAAGCTGCCGGGGTACTGCAGGACGGTCTGCAGCAGCTGGCGCTCGGCGAAGACGACCGGGTCGCGCAGGTCGGGCGGGGGCAGGGCCGCGCGCGCCTCCTGCTCCGAGGGCTCGGGGACGGCGTCCGCGTCCGGGAGGTTCGGCGCGGAGCCGGAGTCCTTCTGGGCGTCGCGGGCGGCGATGCGTCCGGCCCGGGCGACCTCGGCCTGCACCTGCTCGACCTCGACGCCGATCCACCCCGCCACGGTGCGGACGTACTCCGGGCGCATCGAGCTGTCGCGGATCGAGTTCACGATCGGCGCGGCCGCGCGCATGGCCTGCACCCGTCCCTCGGCCGTCGACATGTCGAACCGGGCGATGGTGGTGCGCACGGCGAACTCGAACATCGGCACGGCGTCGTCGACGAGGTGGCGCACGGCGTCGTCGCCCTGCGCGATCCGCAGCTCGCACGGGTCCATTCCGCCCTCGGCCACGGCGACGAACGACTGGGAGGCCCAGCGCTGGTCCTCGCCGAACGCCTTCATCGCGGCCTTCTGCCCGGCGGCGTCGCCGTCGAAGGTGAAGACCACCCGGGCCGGGGCGAGGTCCGCCTCGTCACGCATGATCCGCCGCAGCACCTTGATGTGGTCGACGCCGAACGCGGTGCCGCACGAGGCGACCGCGCCCTCGACACCGGACAGGTGGCACGCCATCACGTCGGTGTAGCCCTCGACCACGACGGCCTTGCGCTCGGCCGCGATGGCCTTCTTCGCCAGGTCGAGGCCGTAGAGCACGGTCGACTTCTTGTAGATAGGCGTCTCGGAGGTGTTGAGGTACTTCGCCGCGATCCGGTCGTCGTCGTAGAGCCGGCGTGCGCCGAAGCCGACGGTGTCGCCGGTGATGTCGCGGATCGGCCAGACCAGTCGCCCGCGGAACCGGTCGTAGATGCCGCGGCTGCCCCGCCCGGACAACCCGCCGAGGACGAGCTCCTCGTCGCTGAAGCCCTTGGCCCGCAGGTGGCGGCTCAGCTCCTCGCCGCCGCGAGGGGCGAACCCGACCCCGAACCGGCGCGCCGCGTCGCCACCGAAGCCGCGCTCGCGCAGGAAGTCGCGGCCGATGCGCGCCTCCTGCGACTCCAGCAGCCGCTCGAGGTAGAACTCCTGCGCCGCGCGGTGGGCCTCGACCAGCCGGGACCGGCGGCCCAGGCTCTCGCCGTCGCGCGGGCGCCCGCCCTCCTCGTAGTGCAGCTCGAGACCGAGCTTGCCCGCCAGCCGCTCGACGGACTCGGTGAAGGTGAGGTGCTCGACCTTCTGCACGAAGGAGATGACGTCACCGCCCTCGCCGCAGCCGAAGCAGTGCCACGCGCCGACGGCCGGGCGGATGGTGAAGGACGGCGTCTTCTCGTCGTGGAAGGGGCACAGCCCCTTCATCGAGCCGGGGCCGGCCGGGCGCAGCGTGACGTGCTCGCGCACGACGTCCTCGATCGACGAGCGCTCCTTCACGAGCGCGATGTCGTCGGTCTTGATCCGACCCGCCACTGGCCCTCCTGTTCGCCGCCGAGTCTAGGTGGTGGCCCCGGGGCGGGCGTGGGCAGTTCCACAGCACCGGCCCCGTGGCGTCCCCGACCGGGCTCAGCGCGGGTATGCCGTGTGCTCCACCTGGGCCCCGACGCGCGTGAACACCCACGTGTTGCCGCCGACGAGCGTCGTGTGGAACCACGGCTGCGCGAACTGGCCCTTCTCGAAGCGCACGTCCCGCCACATGAACCAGCGGTTCACGCCCTTGAGCACGAACACGTCGACGGAGCCACCGTCCAGCCGGGTGGCCGCCTGGGCGAACGCCTTCGGGTCGTGCACCGCCGAGAGCCGCCACACCTCCGCCTCGCGGTGCGGCCAGTTCGCGAGCGAGTTCGCGGAGTTCGCGCCCACACCGATGTACTGGTACCAGGGCAAGTAGCTCGACAGCGACTCGTCGTAGCTGAGGACCGTCGGCACGGCTCCCCGCCCGTACTCGCGCTCGACGACGGCGCGCACCTGGTCGGCCGGGATGGTCGCGCTATGACCGGCCTCGGCGTTGTACCGCGGCCAGCCGCCGTCCGGGAGCTGCCTCGCGTGTGCGAGCCGGGCGAAGTTCGGCGTGTCCGGGGTGTCGGGGTGACCCAGGCGCTGCCCGTCCCAGTAGGTCCCGAGCCCGAGCACGACGACGGCCGCAGCGGCGAGGGCCGGGACGCCGGGCAGGACCGCCAGCCGAGCCGGGACCCGCCCGCCCCGGCGGAAGCGGGCGGCCACCGCGGGCCACGAGGCCGCGAGCCCGAGGACGAACCCCAGCACGAGCACGCCGTCGTAGAGGCGGTCGGTGTACTGCAGGAAGCCGGTGTGCCCGGTGCGGTGGTAGCGCCACAGCATCACCCAGCGGTACGTCATGGCCGACAGGGCGACGGCCAGGAGCACGCGGGCCCAGTCACTCCGCCGGGCGTGCCAGAGGAGCAGGAGCAGGCCCCCGGTCAGGACCACCCCGACCTGGACCGGTCCGTGCCAGGGCAGGTGCAGCGGGTCGCGCTGGATCTCGAACGGCACGAAGAGGTCGGCGCTGCCGTCGCCGCCGAGCCGCAGGAGGTCCGACAGCCACGGGACGAGGAACCACGAGGCGGTGAGGACCGCCGTCACCGTCGCCAGCACCAGGTGCCGCAGGTACGGCCAGCGGGGCCCGTGCCACAGCCCGAGGACCACGACGACGAGCAGTCCGGCCACCGAGAAGACGAGGTAGGCCTGGTAGTCGGTGAGCAGCAGGCCGCCGACGATGCCGGTGGCCCACCACGACAGGGCAGGGGTCGCGGCGCGACCGAGGCGCGCCAGGCCGGCGAGCACCCAGGGCACCATGACCGACAGGGCAGCCACCTCGTGCGCCTTGCGCGGGTCGCCGTAGACGGCCGCCGGCAGGGCGCACAGCGCGAGCGCCAACGGTCCGGTGACCACCCGGGCCCACAGCAGGTACCCCACGAGGACGGCGAGTCCGCAGAAGGCCACGGAGGCGACGCCGACGAGCGTCCAGGCCGGCTTCCCCGTCAGGGCGGACACGCGCCCGACCACCCAGGGGAACAGGGGCGGGTACTCGATCGGCAGTCCCTTGACGAGCAGGTCGGTCGATCCGAGGTGCACGGAGAACTTGGTCGCGGCGGCGGTGAGCCGGGCGATGTCGGCCGACATGCCGCCGTACGGGAACGGCGTCCCGTGCAGCTGGCTGGCCCCGAACCAGCTGACCCAGGCGGCGACGAGCAGCGCCCCGAGGTCGGGGCCGGTCCGTCGCGACCGCACCACCAGCGGCAGGACGAGCAGGCCCACCGCCGCGAGCACGACGAGTGGCAGCGTCTGGCCCCGCAGGCTGAAGGGGTCGACGTAGACGGCGTGGCCGAACAGCGCTGCAGCGGTGCAGGCCACGGCCCCGAGCACGAGCAGCACCGTTGAGCGGGCGGCGGAGGGGGCGGCGCCGTCGCCCTGCTGGAGGAGCGGTCCCGGCGCGGTCATGCCCGGAGGCTAACCGAGGCACCCTCGGCCCGAGCGGTGACCCGATTCACTCCCTCCGGCGCCCGGGCGGATTCGGAGGTCCGCCCGGCCGAAGGTAAGGTAAGCCTTGCCTTTGCAAGCCGATCCGAGTCTGGAGAACCCGCGTGCTCCCTCGCCGCACCGTCCTGGTCGCCCTCGCCTCGACCGCCGCCCTCGCCCTCACGGCCTGTGGCAGCGGCAGCCTCGAGGCCAAGGGCTCGCTCGACCCGGACAAGCTGACCATCTACAGCGCCCAGCACGAGAACCTCACCCAGGCGTGGGCGAAGAGGTTCCAGGAGAAGACCGGGATCAAGGTCCAGATCCGCTACGGCTCGGACTCCTCGATGGGCTCGCAGATCGTCCAGGAGGGGGCCAAGAGCCCGGCGGACGTGTTCCTCACCGAGAACTCCCCCGCGATGACGACCGTGCAGAACGCCGGCCTGCTGGCCAAGGTCGACCCGGCGACGATCGCGCAGGTCGGGTCGAGCTACCACCCCAGCACCGACGACTGGGTGGGCATCGCGGCGCGCTCGACGGTCCTCGTCTACAACCCCTCCAAGATCAGCGAGTCGCAGCTGCCGAAGTCGATCATGGACCTCGCCGACCCGGCCTGGAAGGGCAAGTGGGGCGCGGCGGCCGGCGGTGCCGACTTCCAGGCCATCGTCAGTGCCATCCTCGCGACCCAGGGCGAGCAGAAGACCGCCGCCTGGCTCAAGGGCCTCAAGGACGGCGCGCAGGTCTACCAGAACAACATCGCCGTGATGAAGGCCGTCAACGCCGGCCAGGTCCCGGTCGGGATCATGTACCACTACTACTGGTACCGCGACCAGGCGCTCACCAAGGCCGGCAGCAAGAACACCAAGCTGCTCTACTTCCGCCACCAGGACCCGGGCGCGTTCGTGAGCATCTCCGGCGGCGGCGTCCTGAAGTCGAGCAAGCACGCGGCCAACGCCCAGAAGTTCCTCGCCTTCGTCACGAGCAAGGAGGGCCAGGAGATGCTCGCCACCAGTGACGCCAAGGAGTACGCCGTCGGCAACGGGGTGGCCTCGGACAAGGCGCTCGAGCCGCTGGACAGCCTCGAGGCCCCGAAGGTCGACCCGTACACGCTCAACGGCCCCAAGGTCATCGAGCTCATGACCCAGGCGGGCATCCTCTAGGTGGCCCGCTCCCCTCGCCCCGTCGCGGGACCGACCCCCGCAGCAGTCACCGTCGCGGCCCTGGCCGTGGCGGCGCTGTGCGTCGTCCCGCTGGTGGTGGTCGTCGTCAAGGCGTTCGACGTCGGGCCGGCGGCGGCGTGGAACCTGCTGTGGCGCCCGCGCGTCGGCGAGCTGCTGCGCAACACCGCCGGCCTCGTGGTCTGCACGGTCGCCCTCACCACGGTGCTGGGGATCGCGACCGCCTGGCTGGTCGAGCGCACCTCGCTGCCGGGGGCCCGGTTCTGGCGGGTGCTCATGGTGGCGCCGCTCGCCGTGCCCGCCTTCGTCAACTCGTATGCGTGGGTCACCGTGCGTCCCGACCTCCAGGGGCTCAACGGGGCCGTCCTCGTCACGACCCTGTCGTACTTCCCGTTCGTGTTCCTGCCCGTGGCGGCGGTGCTGCGCGGGCTCGACCAGTCGCTCGAGGACTCGGCGCGCTCGCTCGGCCTCGGCCCGTGGCGCGCGTTCTTCCGGGCCGTCCTCCCCCAGCTCCGGCCGGCGGCCCTCGGCGGGATGCTGCTCGTGTCGCTGCACCTGCTGTCCGAGTTCGGCGTGCTGGCGATGCTGCGGTTCCCGACGTTCACGACCGCGATCCTCGAGCAGTTCCAGGTGGCGTTCTCCAACTCCGCCGGCAGCCTGCTGGCGCTCGTGCTCATCGCCCTGTGCCTGGCTCTCCTGACCGCCGAGCAGCTGCTGCGCGGCACCACGCGGTACGCCCGTCTCGGCCGCGGCACCACCCGCCGGGCCCTGCCCGCACGCCTCGGCCGCTGGACCGTGCCCGCCCTCGCCGGCATGGCGCTCCTGACGGTCCTCGCGCTCGGCGTGCCGCTCGGCAGCCTCGTCTACTGGTTCCGCGCCGGCTCCGGCGGCCTGACCGAGAGCACCTTCGACCCGGCCGAGCTCGTCTCGACGCTGTGGGGCACGCTGCGCCTGGCGATCCTGGCCGGCCTGGTCTCGGTCGTGGCGGCCTTCCCCGTGGCGTGGCTCATCGCCCGCAGGCGCTCGTGGCTGTCGGTGCTCGTCGAGCGCGCCACCTACGTGGCGTCGTCGCTGCCCGGGGTGGTCATCGCCCTCGCCCTGGTCACCCTCGCCGTCCGGTACGCCCGGCCGGTCTACCAGACCGCGGCGGTGCTCGTCGCGGCATACGTCGTGCTCTTCATCCCGCGCGCGATGGTGAGCATCCGCGCCTCGCTCGCGCAGGCGCCCGAGGAGCTCACCGACGCGGCGCGGGCACTCGGCGACCGGCCGATGCGCGCCTTCCTGCGGGTGACGCTGCCGCTGACCGCGCCGGGTGTGCTGGCCGGCTTCGCGATGGTGTTCATCGCGACGTCGACCGAGCTCACCGCGACCCTCCTGCTCGCGCCGACGGGCACGCAGACGCTGGCGACGGCGTTCTGGAGCGCGAGTGAGAGCATCGACTACGCGGGCGCAGCACCGTATGCCGCGGCGCTGGTGCTCGTGTCCGCACCCCTGACCTACCTGTTGCTGCGACGGAACGACGAGGAGCCTGCACTGTGACCACGCTGCGCATCGAGGGGGTGGCCGCGTCCTACGACGGCCGGCCCGTCCTGCACGGCCTCGACCTGCAGGTGCCGTCCGGGACGACGACGGCCATCCTCGGGCCGTCGGGCTGCGGCAAGACCACGCTGCTGCGCGTCATCGCCGGCTTCCAGCCCGCCGACGAGGGCACGGTGACGCTCGGCGACACCGTCGTGGTCGGCCCCGGCCGCTGGGTGGCCCCCGAGCGACGGGGCATCGGCTACGTCGCGCAGGAGGGCAACCTCTTCCCGCACCTCACCGTGGGGCAGAACGTGTCCTACGGCCTGCCGCGGGCGGCCCGCCGCGCCGGCGAGCGCGTGGCCGAGCTGCTCGAGCTCGTCGGCCTCACCCCCGACCTCGCGGCCCGCCGGCCCGACCAGCTCTCGGGCGGCCAGCAGCAGCGCGTCGCCCTCGCCCGGGCGCTGGCCCGCAAGCCCACGCTGGTCCTGCTCGACGAGCCGTTCTCCTCGCTCGACGCCGGGCTGCGCGCCACGACCCGCGAGGCGGTGTCGGACGCCCTTGCCCACGAGGACATCACGGTCGTCCTCGTCACGCACGACCAGGCCGAGGCGCTGTCGTTCGCCGACCAGGTCGCGATCATGCACGAGGGCCGGTTCTCCCAGGTGGGGACGCCGTCGCAGGTGTACGCCACCCCGACCGACCGGCACGCGGCCGCCTTCCTCGGCGACGCGGTGTTCCTGCGCGGGCGGGCCGACGGCACCTCCGTCGTGACCGCCCTCGGCACCCTTCCGGTGCACCAGCCCGCGCCGGCCGGCACCGTGGACGTGCTGCTGCGCCCCGAGCAGATCCAGCTGCGCACCATGTCGCCGGGCATCCCCTGCGCCGAGGTGGTCTCCACGACCTACTTCGGCCACGACGCCCTCGTCGCCCTCCGCCTGCAGGCCGACCGCACGGTCGTCACCGCGCGGGTCAACGGCCACGAGGTCCCGCCCGCCGGGTCGATCGTCGGCCTCGCGGTCGTCGGCCAGGCGCGCGCCTTCGCCGGCTGACCGCCGTCCGCGGCGCTGACGCCACGAACGGTCGCCACCAGGCCGTTCGCACCGCCGTTCGTGGCCCCGGTGCCACGAACGGCACCGGGCGGGGCGGAAGGTCAGCCGACGGCCCAGTGGCGCCCCCGCAAGCGTTTCGGCCGAGCTCAGCTCCAGGCGGCGTGCAGGGCCAGGGCGCGCACGTCGGTGAGCGAGGCGACCTGGTCGACGACGACCCGCAGCGCGGCGCCGTCGTCGGGCGCCTCCTTCCAGTCGGCGAGCAGGTCCGGGTCGAGCCGGCCGACGGGGTCGGCCAGGTAGGCCGCCACGAGGTCGCGCACGACCTCGCGCTGCCCGGCCAGCACGTCGAGCCGCTCCTGCGCGTGCATCACGAAGTGCGCGGCCACCGCCTTGAGGACGGCGCACTCCGCCCGGGTGTCGTCAGGGACCACCAGCTCGGCGTCGTACCGCGTGAGGTCGCCGTCGCCGTGCCGCTCGCGCGTGGCACGCTCCACCGCGAGGACGAACCGCCCGATGAGCCGCGAGGTCATGTCCTTGAGGGCTGCCAGGTCCGCTCGCGAGCCGTCGTATGCCGCGGGCACCGCACCGGTGGCCAGCACCCGTTCCAGCGCGGCCCCGAGGGCGTCGGTCCCGAGGTCGGCGGCGTAGAGGCCGGTCGCGACCGCGAGCACGCTGTCGACGTCGGTCGCGTCGCGCAGCCGGCGCAGGTCGAGCCGGCCGGAGGCCACCGCGTCCTCGACGTCGTGCACCGAGTAAGCGACGTCGTCCGACCAGTCCATGACGTCGGCCTCGATGCAGCGGCGACCCGGGGGCCGGTCCCCCCTGAACCACTCGAAGACCGGCAGGTCGTCGGCATACACACCGAACTTGGTTGTGCCGGAAGGACCTTGGCCGCAGGGCCACGGGTACTTGGTGGACGCGTCGAGGCTCGCGCGGGTGAGGTTGAGCCCGGCCGGCCGTCCGTCGGGGTGCACCCGCTTGGGCTCGAGCCGGGTGAGCAGCCGAAGCGTCTGGGCGTTGCCCTCGAACCCGCCGATGCCGGCCGCCACCGCGTCCAGCGCCTGCTCGCCGTTGTGGCCGAAGGGCGGGTGACCGAGGTCGTGGGCGAGGCAGGCGGTGTCGACGACGTCGGCGCTGCAGCCGAGGGCGGCGCCGAACTCGCGCCCGATCTGCGCGACCTCCAGGGAGTGGGTCAGTCGGTTCCGCACGAAGTCGTCGTCACCGGGCTGGAGGACCTGCGTCTTGGCCGAGAGGCGGCGCAGCGAGGCGGAGTGCACCAGCCGGGCGCGGTCGCGGGCGAAGTCGTCGCGGTCGGCGCGCTTGGTCACGGGGTCCTCGCGGACCCAGCGCTCCCGGTCGGCCTCGGTGTACCCCACGGGCCGAGCCTAGATCCCGCCGGCTCAGGCGTCGCCCGCCGCCCCGGCCCCATCGCCCGCGGCCGTCGCGGACCCGGAGTCCGCAGCCGTCGCGGACCCGGCCGCCGACGCCGCCCTGGCCGCCTGCGCCGCCCGCTCGACCCACTTTGGCTGCTCGCCGTACCGCTGCGGGCCGATGAGCCTGCCCGCGGCGCTGTCGGCCACGAGCTGCGCCATGCGCCTGTCGCGCGTGGCCTGCTGCTTGGCGCTGGTGACCCAGTGGACTGCGACCCGGCGGTAGGACGGCGTCGCCGCGTGCCAGAACGCGGAGGCGGCGCGGTCGGAGGCGAGCTGCGCGGCGTGGGCGGGGTCGAGCTCGCGCTCGTCGCCCTCGTAGGAGTAGGTGCCCGAGCGGTCCTCGCGCCGCCTGGCGTAGGCCGCGAGGCCGGCCGGCCTCATCCGCCCCTCGGCCGTCAGGCGCTCGACCGCGGCGATGTTGATCTGCGACCAGGTGCTGCCCGGCTTGCGTGGGGTCCAGCGCTGCCGCGTGGTGTCCTCGTCGACCCGCTGCGCCACCGAGTCGATCCAGCCGAAGCACAGCGCCTCGACGACGGCCTCCTCCCACAGGAGCCCGCGCTCGGTGACGTGCTTCTTGTGCAGCCCCATCCAGAGCTCGGTCTCGCTCTCGTGGTGGGCCTCGAGCCAGGCCCGGAACTCCTCAGGCCCGCTGAAGAACGTCGCAGGTCTCTCCGGGGTCCCGCCCGGCGTCCCCGCCGCGTAGCGCCGTGCCATGGCGCAAGGGTGCCACGCGGCGCCGACGTGCGGCAGCGCCCTGCCAGGCGAGCGAGGCGACCACCACGCCGAGGGCCCAGGCGACGTGCCAGCCGTTCATGACGAGCAGCACCAGCACGGAGGTGAGGGCGACGACAGCCGTCCACCAGGCGGCGCCACCCCGCGGGAGGAGGCGGACGGCCGCAGCAGTGCCGAGCACGTAGACGAGGGTGAAGCAGCCGGTCGCCATCAGCATCAGGGGCGTCAGGCCCAGGTGCAGCACCTCGGCGGCGACGAGCCACGCCATCGACTGGCCCGCCACCAGCGCGAGGCTGCGCCGCGGCACCTCGCCCGGACCGCTGCCGCGCGCGAGCGCGACGGGGAGGGCGCCGTCACGCGCGAGGGCGGCCCCCAGCCGTGAGCCGCCCGCGTAGTAGGCGTTCATCGCTCCGATCGTGAGCAGCACCGCGACGAGGGCGGTGACGATGCGGACCGAGCCGCCCACCCCTGCCGCCAGCAGGTCGGACAGCGGGGCCTCGCTGCGCGCCGTCGCCGGGCCCAGCACGAGCAGGCTGGTCGCCGCGAGCGCGAGGTAGAGGACGCCCACGACGACGATCGCGATGCCGGTGGCGCGGGGGACGTCGCGCCGCGGTGTGCGGTACTCGCCGGCGAGGGACGCGACGGCCTCCCACCCGGCGAACCCCCACACGAGCAGGGCCGCGGCGGTGCCCACGGCGGCCCAGCCGTGCGGGGCGAAGGGCGTGAGGTGGTCCCAGCGGGCGTGCGGCAGGGCTGCCGCCACGGTCACGACCATGAGCGTGGCGAGGACCCCGGTGAGGACGAGCTGGACCCGGCCGGAAAGGCGCAGGCCGGCAGCGTTCACCAGGCCCACTCCCCCGATGAGCGCGGCCGCCACGACGACGGCCGTCCGGCGACCGCCCCCGACCGCGTCGGCGACGTAGCCGCCGGCCATGAGCGAGGCCGGCGGTGCGCCGACGGGGATCGCGAAGTAGAAGCACCACCCGACGGCCCCCGCCGCCCGGGTCCCGAAGGCACGGCCCACGTAGGTCGAGACCCCACCGCTGTCCGGAAAGCGCGCACCCATCGCCGCGAAGGTGAGCGCCAGCGGGACGCTGAGGAGCACGAGCGCCAGCCACGCGACCAGCGACGCCGGGCCGGCGATCCCGGCGGCGAGCGCGGGCAGCGTGATGACCCCCGTCCCCAGGACGGCACCGATGGACAGGGCAGCCCCCTGGGGGACGGACAGGCGTGTGCTCATGGGTCGATCGTGCCCACGCATTGGACCTGTCAGAAGGGCCAACCCTTGGCAGGTCATTTGGGCCAATCTACGGTGGCGCCATGGAGCTGCACCTCGACCTCGGCCGCGACCCGGGTGGCGACCTGCGCTCGGGCGGGGACCGCACGGTGCGGCTGTACCGGGCCCTGCTCGACGCGGTCCTCGACGGGCGCCTGTCCCCCGGGGACCGGCTCCCCCCGACCCGCGAGCTCGCCGCCCGGCTGGGGGTGGCGCGCGGGACCGTCGCGACGGCATACGACCGCCTCGCGGCGGAGGGGTTCCTGGAGAGCCGCGTCGGCTCGGGCACGTACGTGGCGCCCGAGGTGCAGCCGCGCCGCTCGCGCCGGGCCCCGGCCGGGGAGGTGCGGCCGCGCGAGGTCTGGTCGTCGCTGCCGCCGCCCGTCCTCGACGCCACCCCGGTCGGGTTCGACCTGTCGGTGGGCGGCCCGGACACCAGCCTCTTCCCGCTCGCCACCTGGCGCCGGCTCGTCTCCGCCACCTTGCGGCCGTCGCTGCTCCAGGCGTCGGCCTACGCGGGCGGGGGCCACCCGGACCTGCAGCGGGAGGTCGCGCGGCACGTCGGCCAGTCCCGTTCCGTGGCAGCAGGGCCGGACGACGTCGTCCTCACCGGTGGCGCCCAGCAGGGCCTCGACGTCGTCACCCGGGCGCTCGTCGAGCCCGGCGACGTGGTCGTCGTCGAGGACCCCGGCTACACCGCCGCGGTGCGGCTGTTCGCATCGCACGGTGCGACGGTGATCGGCGTCCCGGTCGACGAGGAGGGCCTGGTCGTCGACGCGATGCCACGCCGCGCGAGGCTGGTCTACGTCACGCCGTCGCACCAGTTCCCCACCGGTGCCGTGATGTCGCTGCGGCGACGGATCGCCCTGCTGGAGTGGGCATCCCGTCGCAACAGTGTCATCGTGGAGGACGACTACGACAGCGAGTTCCGGTACGAGGACAGGCCGCTCGCACCCCTGCAGAGCCTCGACCGCGACGGCCGGGTGGTCTACGTCGGGTCCTTCTCCAAGACGCTGATGCCGTCGCTGCGGGTCGGGTACGTCATCGCGCCGCGGTCGGTGCAGGACGCCGTGCGGGCCGCGAAGCTGCTCAGCGACTGGCAGGGCGACGCCGTCACCCAGGGCGCCCTCTCGCGCTTCCTCTCCGAGGGGCTGCTCGCCCCCCACGTGCGTCGCGTGACCGCGCTGTATGCCGAGCGCCGTGCGGCCCTGCTCGCGGCGCTGGACGCCCTTCCGGAGGGGACGCTCGAGGTGGTGCCGTCCTCGGCCGGGCTGCACGTCTGCGCCTGGCTGGGCGACACGGGGCGGTCCGACGTGGAGCTGGCCGCCGCGGCGTCGAGGGCCGGCGTGACGGTGGAGCCGGTGTCGCCGCGCTTCCGCCGGTCGGGCACCCGCCCCGGCCTGGCCATGGGCTTCCGTCGGGTGCAGGCCGGGCAGATGCAGCAGGCCGTCGAGCGGCTCGCCGGGGTGCTGTGACACCGGCCACGGCTCCCCGGATTGCGAGGTCCCAGAGCCCGACGGAGGGTGGAGTCATGACAGACCTGAGTGGAAAGACCGTGGCCTTCCTCGTCGCCAAGGAGGGCATCGAGCGGGTGGAGCTGACCGAGCCGTGGAAGGCCGTCGAGCAGGCCGGAGCCACCCCCAAGTTGCTGTCCCCCGAGACGGGTGAGGTGCAGACCTTCGACCACCTGGACAAGGCCGAGACCCGGCCGGTCGACACCGCCGTGGGCGACACCTCCGTCGACGACTACGACGCCCTCGTCCTGCCCGGCGGCGTCGCCAACCCCGACGCGCTGCGCACCGACGAGACCGCAGTCGGCTTCGTCCGCGACTTCGTTGCCAGCGGCAAGCCGGTGGCGGCCATCTGCCACGCACCGTGGACGCTGGTCGAGGCCGGCGTCGTCCAGGGCCGCACGCTGACCTCGTGGCCGAGCCTGCAGACCGACATCCGCAACGCCGGTGGCGAGTGGGTCGACAAGGAGGTCGTCCAGGACGGCAACCTCATCACCAGCCGCAACCCGGACGACATCCCGGCGTTCAACGACGCCCTGCTCGAGGCGCTCAGCCACGGAGCGGCCGCACAGAACGCCTGACCGGTCTCTGTCCCGGCGGTCCTTGAGCGATCGCAGCGGTTCTGGCCGCTGCGATCGCTCAAGGACTGGGGCTGCCGGCGGGCGCCCCCTATGGTCTGGAGCTCAGCCGCCCGAGACCGACAGCTCGGCCTCCGCCACCGCGCGGCGGTGGTCGGCGCTCAGCTCGCGGCTCGACAGCCAGCCGTCGGGAAGGGCGACGACGCGCGGCGACCCGGCCCGGCCGCGCTGTCCCTCGGCGGGCTCGCCCGGCCACGGGGCCGAGGCGTCCATGGTCGCCAGCAGCTCGTCCAGCGACTCGAGCGAGTCGACCAGGGCCAGCGAGTTGCGGACGGTGGACCCGGCCGGGAACCCCTTGAGGTACCAGGCGATGTGCTTGCGGATGTCGCGGCAGGCCTTGAGCTCGTCGTCGTAGAAGTCGACGAGGTAGACGGCGTGCCGGCGCAGCGTCGCCGTGACCTCGCCCAGCGTCGGCTGCACCCGCACCGGGCTGCCGGCGAAGGCCGCGGCCAGGTCGGTGAACAGCCACGGCCGCCCGAGGCAGCCGCGTCCCACCACGACGCCGTCGCAGCCCGTCTCCTCGACCATGCGCACGGCGTCCTCCGCCGACCAGATGTCGCCGTTGCCCAGCACCGGGATCGACCGCACGGTCTCCTTGAGACGGGCGATCGCGGTCCAGTCGGCCTCGCCGGAGTACGCCTGCGACGCCGTGCGCCCATGCAGTGCCACGGCGGCGACTCCCGCCCGCTCGGCGGTGAGACCGGCCTCGAGGTAGGTCAGGTGGTCGTCGTCGATGCCCTTGCGCATCTTGACGGTGACCGGCACGGCATACGGCTCGGCCTCGCGGACCGCGGCCGTGACGATGCCCTCGAACAGGTCGCGCTTCCACGGCAGGGCGGCGCCGCCGCCCTTGCGGGTGACCTTGGGGACCGGGCAGCCGAAGTTGAGGTCGATGTGGTCGGCGCGGTCCTCGGTGACGAGCATCCGGACGGCGGCGGCCACGGTGGCCGGGTCGACGCCGTAGAGCTGGATGGAGCGCGGGTGCTCCTCCGGGTCGTGCTCGATGAGCCGCATCGTCTCCGGGGTGCGCTCGACGAGGGCGCGGGAGGTGATCATCTCGCTGACGTACAGCGACGTGGAGCCGCTGGCTCCCCCGCGGCTGAGCCCGTCCTCGCCGTACTCGCGGCACAGCTTGCGGAAGGCGCGGTTCGTGATGCCCGCCATGGGTGCGAGCACGACCGGGGACTCGATGGTGTGCCGCCCGATCTGGAGCGGCGGCAGGACGGCGTTCGGTGCGGTGGTGACGGTCATGGCCGCACCAGTGTCCCACCTGCTGGTTGGATGGCCGAATGCGCGCGCTCGTGTCCGCCGAGGCCCTCCTGGAGGAGGGACTCGAGGGTCTGGTCCTCGTCGACGTCCAGTGGAGCCTGTCGGGGTCCGGCGGGCCGCCCGGGCGCGACCTGTACGAGGCCGCCCACCTGCCGGCCGCCCACCACGTCGACCTCGACGCCGAGCTAGCCGGCCCGCCCGGTCCCGGGGGCCGCCACCCCATGCCCACCGGCCACGCGGTGCAGGAGGCCCTGCGCCGGTGCGGCGCCGACAACGCCTCCTGCGTCGTGGTCTACGACCAGGGCCCCTCGTATGCCGCGGCGCGGGCCTGGTGGGTCATGCGCCACTTCGGGGCGCAGGACGTGCGCGTCCTCGACGGCGGCCTGGCCGCCTGGCAGCGCGCGGGTGGCCCCGTCACGACCGAGGTCCCCGAGCCGGGCGCCGGGACGTTCGAGGCCGGGCTCGACGGCGAGCTGTCCGTGCTCGATGCCGACGGGGCGGCCCGGGTGGCCCGCGACGGCCTGCTGCTCGACGCGCGCGCTGCCGAGCGGTTCCGCGGCGAGACCGAGCCGATCGACCCCGTGGCCGGTCACGTGCCGGGTGCGGCGAACCTGCCCACGACGACCACGGCCCAGCCGGACGGGCGCTTCCTGCCGCCTCAAGCGCTGCGGAAGCTGTTCTCCGACAACGGAGTCCGCGACGGCGTCGAGGTCGGCGTGTACTGCGGGTCCGGCGTCACGGCAGCCCACGAGGTGCTGGCCCTGCACGAGGCGGGGATCGAGGCTGCGCTCTATGTCGGGTCCTGGAGCGACTGGATCACCGACCCGACCCGCCCCGTGGCGACCGGCGACTGACCCCGGTCACCCCGCTTCTCAGAGCCAGCCGTACTCGTCGGCGATCCGCACGGCGTCCGCCCTGTTGCGGGCCATCGTCTTGCCGATCGCCGAGGACAGGTGGTTGCGCACCGTCCCCTCCGACAGCATGACCTGCCGCGCGATGTCGGCCACCGAGCCGCCGCCGCGGGCCGCGATGAGCACCTCGGTCTCCCGGGCAGTCAGGGGCGACTCGCCACCTGCGAGGGAGTCGGCCGCCAGCGAGGGGTCGACGACCCGCAGCCCGGAGTGCACGCGGCGCACGGCCTCGGCGAGCTGTCGGGCGGGCGTGTCCTTGACGACGAACCCGCTCGCCCCGGCCTGCAGCGCCCGGCGCAGGAACCCGGGCCGCCCGAAGGTGGTCACGATGAGCACACGCACCGCCGGCAGGGCGTCGTGGAGCGCGGCGGTGGCGGCGATGCCGTCGAGCCCGGGCATCTCCACGTCGATGAGCGCGACGTCCGGGTTGCTCGTGACGGCCGCGGGCACGACCTCGTCGCCCGTGCCCACCTCCGCGACCACCTCCATGTCGGGCTCCAGCCCGAGCAGGGAGGCCAGGGCGCCACGCACGAGCGCCTGGTCGTCCGCGAGCAGCAGTCGGATCGTCATGCATCCACCTTGTCCGGTCGGGGTGTTCGGGTCTGGTCGAGCCCGTCGGCTGCCAGCACCGAGAGCTCGAAGCCCTGGGGCGAGAGGCGACGGGTGCGCAGGGAGGCACCGACGGCGGCCGCGCGCTCGGTGAGGCCGATGAGGCCCGTGCCGGGTTGTCCAGCGCCGGTGCCGGCACCGTCGTCGGCGACGGTGATGCCGCGCTCGGTGAGCGTCACCGTGCAGGTCGTGGCGCCGCTGTGCCGGATGACGTTCGTGACGCCCTCGCGCAGGGCCCAGGCGCACAGCTCGCGCAGCCGCGTCGGCACCGCCTCCGTCGAGTTCGGCAGCTCGGCCTCGATCCCGGCGGAGGCGAGCGAGGACCGGGCGCGGGCGAGCTCGGCCGGCAGCGACATGTCCCGGAAGCCGGCCACCGCCTGGCGGACGTCGGCGAGCGCGTCGCGCGCGAGCCGCTCGAGGTCCTCGACCTCGGCCTGCGCCCGCTCGGGGCTGACCTCGAGCAGCCGCGCGGCGAGCTCGGCCTTGACGGTGATGACGGTGAGGCTGTGGCCGAGGATGTCGTGGACGTCGCGCGCCATCCGGTTGCGCTCCTCCTGGATGGCCAGGCGGGCGTTCTCCTCGCGTGCCTCGGCGAGCGCCCGCTGCCGCTGCGACGCGAGCATCCCGCCGGTGACCGCGAGCATGGCCAGGACGATCGACATGCTGATGCCGGGGTTGTGGTTCCACCCGTGCAGGTGGAAGGTCAGGAACTCGTACACCGCCACCAGGACCAGGCCGATGCACAGCCCCACCCGGATCCGGAAGGTCCACAGCCCAGAGACCGCGAGGAACACCCACGTCGAGGCGCCCTCCTGGCCGATCGTGACCGTGGCGAGGGCGGCGAGCACTGCCAGCCCGGCCCAGTAGACGAGGGCGAGCCGGCTGACGTACCAGCGGGTTGCGGGCGCGACGAACCGCGTGCCCCATACCGCCGACCGCAGGTGGCTGAAGCTGAGCAGGTACAGCACGACGAACGCGGTCAGGATGATGAGGCCGCCGTCGGCACGCGGCTCGTCCCGCTTGGCCCAGGCCTGCGTGTACGCGTCGGACAGGAAAACCAGCCAGACCCCACCGAGCAGCAGGGCCCCGAGGCGGGCCCGCCAGCCTGCGGTCTCGTCCCCCGCGAAGAACCGTGGACGCGGCTCCGCGAAGTCCGCAGCACCCGTGCGTTCGCTCACGACCCCCAGCCTCTCAGAGTCGGGGGCCGTGAGCGTACGCAGCGCGGCCGAGATCAGACCCGCGCCGTGTCGCGGCGGAACCGCCACGCCGCGCCTCCCGCGAACACCGCCAGCCAGACGAGCACGTTGACGACGGCCGCGGTGCCGGGGCTGTCGCCGGTCAGCGGGGAGTGGACCAGCTGGCTCAGGCCGTACATCGGGGTGAGCTTGGCGATCGTCGCGAACGTGTGACCCATCTGGTCCAGCGGCACGAACAGCCCGCCGAGGAAGGCGAACAGCGCCAACCCGGGCCCGATGATCTGCATGACGTTCTCGCTCGGCAGCAGGTAGCCCATGAACACCCCGAACGCCGCGAAGACGAGTGACCCGACCCAGGCGATGAGGCCGGTCTCCAGCCACAGCTGGGAGTCCATGTGCGCGCCGCTGAGCGCTCCCGCGGCATACGTCACGACGATCGAGGTGGCGCCCAGGAGCATCGCGACGAGCACCTTGACGGCGATGTATGCCGTGGACGTCAGCGGGGTGAGCCGCAGCTGGCGGCTCCACCCCTGGCTGCGCTCGACCGCCACCATCGCCCCGCCGCCGGTGGTGGAGAGCATGGCGCCGTACAGCGCCATCGACAACATGATGAACGCGGCGACGTTGCCGTGGCCCGCGTCCTGGTTCGAGTAGGACTTGCCGGTGCCGAAGATCAGGAAGAACAGCACCGGCATGACGACCGAGAAGATCACGGTGCGGCGGTTGCGCAGCATGCGGCGGACCTCCAGCCGCAGCAGCGTGGCGTTGAAGCCCCCCAGGGGCGGCACGGTCCGCTGCGGGACGGCAGCGACCGTCGAGGTCGTGCTGGGGGTCGAGGCGGTGGCGCTCATCGGCGCGCTCCTTCGGTGGTCTGGCCGGCCGCGGGGCCGGCCTCGGCGGCCGGCTCGGCGGTGAGGGAGATGAAGGCGTCCTCGAGACCGCGAGAGGTGATCTCGAGGTCGCGGGCGGCCGTGTGGGTCAACAGGTGCCGGGCGACGGCGTCGCTGTCGGTGGACGCCACCAGGACCGAGTCGCCCCGGACCTCGACGGTCTCGACGCCCGGGATCGCCTGCAGCACAGCGACATCCGCCTCGGGCAGGGTCGCTCGCACGGTACGGCCCGAGACGAGGGACTTCACCTCGGCCGCCGTCCCGTCGGCCACGACCTGGCCCTGGCTCACTAGCACGATGCGGTCGGCGTAGGCGTCCGCCTCCTCGAGGTAGTGCGTCGCGAAGATGACGGTGCGTCCCTGCTCGGCGTCCTCGCGGATCGCCGCCCAGAAGTCCCGGCGTCCGGTCACGTCCATGCCCGTCGTCGGCTCGTCCAGGACCAGCAGCTCGGGGTCGGGCAGCAGGGCCATGGCGAAGCGCAGGCGCTGCTGCTGGCCGCCGGAGCACTTGACCACGCGCCGATCGGCGATCTCGGTGATGCCCGCCCGGGCCAGCACCTCCTCGACCGGCCGCGTGTCGCTGAACAGGCTGGCGGTCAGGCGGAGGGTCTCGGCGACGGTGAGGTCCTTGAGCAGCCCCCCGGTCTGCATGACGGCCGAGACGAGGCCGTGGCGCACCGCGGCCTGCGGGTCCATGCCGTACACCTCGGCGGTGCCGCCGTCCGGGCGGGACAGCCCGAGCATCATGTCGATGGTGGTGGTCTTGCCCGCGCCGTTGGGGCCGAGGAAGGCGACGATCTCGCCCGGCCGCACGGTGAGGTCGATCCCCCGTACGGCACGGACGCTGCCGAAGCTCTTCGCCAGGCCCGCGAGCCGGACCGCCGGCACCCCGGTGGTCGGCGCGGCCGCGCGTGTCTGCGTCTGTGTCATGGCAGGAAGCGTGCCCGGAGCCGGCACGACGGGCGCCACACACGCGTCACGAGCTCCCCGTGACCTTTGTCAGCCGGCTCCCGGCCGTCTGTCAGGCACCCCGTCCGGGGCACAATGCCTCGCATGCGCGCACTCGTCCTGGCCGGCGGCGGAGCGGCCGGCAACGCCTGGGAGCTCGGCCTGCTCGCCGGCCTCGCCGACGCAGGTCTCGACGTGACCGACGCCGACGTCGTCATCGGCACGTCGGCCGGGTCCACCGTGGCCGCCCAGGTGACGAGCGGCTCCCCGCTCGCCGAGCTGTATGCCGCCGTCCTCGCCGAGTCGGCGCCCTCCCGGTCCCCGGGCCGGGACGGGCCCGTTGGCCCGGACCGGGGGTCCGGCCCCGCCCGGGGCGTCACGGGAAGCGCCTACCTGGACTGGTCGAACGACGTCATCGCCGCGGCATCGGACCCGGCCGACATGAGGCGCCGGATGGGCGCGGCGGCGCTCGGGCGCATGAGTGCCGACGACTCGGGCACGTCCCGGTGGCGCGACGTCGTCGCCTCCCGGCTGCCGGGCAGCCGGTGGCCCGACCGGCGGGTGCTCATCGCGGCCGTCGACGCCCGCACCGGTGAGCCGGTCGTCTTCGACCGCGACAGCGGCGTCGACCTGGTCGACGCCGTCGCCGCCAGCACCTCGGCGATGACGCCGTACCGCATCGGCGAGAGCTGGTACCTCAACGGCGGCTACCGGCGCAGCGAGAACGCCGACCTCGCCGCTGGGTGCGAGCGCGTGCTCGTGCTGTCACCGTTCGGCGGCAGGTCGCGGATGCCGGCGGCCTGGGGCATGGACCTCGCGACGCAGGTCCGCGAGCTGCGGGAGGCGGGCAGCCGAGTCGAGACGGTCTTCCCCGACGCCGCGGCAGGGGCCGTCTTCGACGCCAACGCCCTCGACCCCTCCACCCGGCCGCAGGCCGCCCGCGGAGGACACGAGCAGGGACGAGCCCTGGCCGCGGAGCTGGCAGCACTCTGGAAGTGAGGCCCGTCCGCGTGCCACCTCCCCGCGGCGCCCCGGCTAGGACCGGCTCCCGAGATCGAGGGCGACCCGCGGGACCTCCTGCTCGGCCGGGTTCGCGGCGATCCGGGTGACCCGCATGACGCGCCCGCTCTCGACGTCCCACGCCAGCACCCACGACCCGTGCGCGCCGACCGTCTGCAGCAGCGCGGTGTGGGGGTCTGCCCAGGCCAGCACCGAGCAGCACCGGGTCACCCGCCCCACCTGGCCGTCGGGGTTCTCGGGTGCGGCCAGCACGGCCACCGACCCGTTGTCGGGCCGGACGGCGACGAGCCCCTGGTAGATCGGGCCGTTGCCGCGCCGGATGAGCGGGTACGTGACGTCCTGGTCCAGGAACGCCCCGGTGGCCACCCACTGCGCCGACGCCACGGTCGGGCCCCACAGCTCGGTGACCGGTGCGGCGACGGAGCGCTCGCCGACCCGGGCGTGCGACGTCGGGTCGAAGCGGGAGACCCGCAGCGCCTGGCTGCCCGGCGCCAGCTCGAGTGCGGTCGCACCGTCCGGCACCGAGGCGTCGACCGGCACCGCGGCGGCCCCCGGCGACGAGGTGTCGAGCGTCCAGGCCTGGCCGCCGGCCCGCACGCGGACCTCCCCGGCGGCCGCACCCCACCCGGCCGAGTCGACGTACGGCGACGGCACGGCATACGTCGTGACGGAGCCGTCCCGCACGTCGAGCCGCACCACCTTCCCCGGCTGCGGGAACACGACCCAGCGCCCGGCACCGAACGCGCGCGGCCCCAGTGGCGCCGAGGTGTCGCCGGCGCGGTTGCGCGTGGGCGAGAGCAGCAGCCGGTCCACGACGACCTGCTCCCCCGCCCGCGTCACCAGCACGGGCCGGTAGCCGCCCCCGTCGCGGCGCAGGACCACGGCGACCACGTCGCGCGGGGGTGTGGCGAGGGTGGACAGGCGCGTGCTCGGCCCGTACGCGTCGACGACCTGGGGCAGCCCCGCCTCGAACAGCGGCAGGCCCCCCTCGACCCCCTCGAGCGGCAGCGCCGCGTAGGGCGTCCGGTCGCCGAGGGTGCCGGTGGTCGGGGGCGTGGTGACCGAGTAGCTCGGAACCGGGTGGGGGTCGCCCGCGGTGACCTGCAGGGCGGTCACCGCGAGCGCCGCCACGGCCACCGCGCCGAGCCCGCCCGTCACCGCGCGGCGCCGGCGCGCGCGCTCCTGCAGGGCGCCACCCCAGGCGTCGTCGACGAGGTCCACCTCGACGAGGTCCGCGGAGGCCCGCTGGAGCAGCGCACCGAGGTCGCGGTCGGTCACGGCAGCGCCTCCCCCGCCAGGCCGGCCCCGAGGTCGGGCACGCGGGCACGCAACCGGGCGACCGCGGCGCGGGCGAGGCCCTCGACGGCAGCGGCCGAGGTCCCCAGCACCTCCCCACTGTCGTCCACGCTGCGCCCCTCGAAGTACCGCAGCACCACCACCGCCCGCTGCTTCGGCGTCAGCGCGGCCAGCGCCTCGTGGACCTCGACCCGGCCGGTCCGCGCCGGACCGTCGTCGTCCAGCTGCGACAGGGCTCCGGCGATGGAGTCCCTGCGCGCGCGGCGCAGGGCCGACATGGCGTCGCGGTAGAGGACCCTGCGCACGTGGGCGTCAGGGTCCCCCGTGCGCACCCGGTCCCAGCGCAGGGCCAGCGAGCTGAAGGCGTCGCGGCACACCTCCTCGGCGACCCCGGCGTCACCGCAGACCAGGTATGCCGCGCGCAGAAACGAGTGCTGCCGCGCCCGCACGTAGCGGGCGAAGTCCTCGTCGACCTCGCGCTGCACCCGAACCCCTCTCCACCGCGATTCTCCCCCTCGTCGCGCAGGACGGCACGGGAGCGCGGTGGGGACGACCGCGCCCCCTGCCCGCGACGTGTCGCGGGCAGGGGGCGCAGGCGGTGGGCCGAGGGGTCAGCAGCCCAGCAGGCGGCTGCCGAGGTACTCCTCGACCTTGTCGAGCGAGACGCGCTCCTGGGCCATGGTGTCGCGCTCGCGCACGGTGACGGCCTGGTCCTCCAGGGTGTCGAAGTCGACCGTGACGCAGAACGGCGTGCCGATCTCGTCCTGACGGCGGTAGCGGCGGCCGATGGCCCCGGCGTCGTCGAAGTCGATGTTCCAGCTCCGGCGCAGGCGGGCGGCCAGGTCGCGGGCCTTGGGCGACAGGTCGGCGTTGCGCGACAGCGGCAGCACGGCGGCCTTGACCGGTGCGAGCCGGCGGTCCAGCTTGAGCACGACGCGCTTGTCGACACCGCCCTTGGTGTTGGGCGCCTCGTCCTCGGTGTACGCGTCGACGAGGAACGTCATGAGCGAGCGGGACAGACCGGCTGCCGGCTCGATGACGTACGGGGTGTAGCGCTCACCGCTGGCCTGGTCGAAGTAGACCAGGTCGGTGCCCGAGTGCTTGCTGTGGGTCGTGAGGTCGAAGTCGGTGCGGTTGGCGATGCCCTCGAGCTCGCCCCACTCCGAGCCGGTGAAGTTGAAGCGGTACTCGATGTCGACCGTGCGCTTGGAGTAGTGCGACAGCTTGTCGGCCGGGTGCTCGTAGTGACGCAGGTTGTCGGGGTTGATGCCGAGGTCGGTGTACCAGCGGGTGCGCTCGTCGATCCAGTACTGGTGCCACTCCTCGTCCTCACCCGGCTTGACGAAGAACTCCATCTCCATCTGCTCGAACTCGCGGGTGCGGAAGATGAAGTTGCCCGGGGTGATCTCGTTGCGGAAGCTCTTGCCGGTCTGGCCGATGCCGAACGGCGGCTTCTTGCGCGAGGCGTTCATGACGTTGAGGAAGTTCACGAAGATGCCCTGCGCCGTCTCGGGCCGCAGGTAGTGCAGGCCGGACTCGTCCTCGATGACGCCGAGGTAGGTCTTGAGCATCATGTTGAACTCGCGGGGCTCGGTCCAGGCGCCGCGCGTGCCGCAGTTCGGGCAGGCGATCTCGGCCAGCGGGATCGAGTCGGGGTCGACGTCGGCGTCGCCGGCGCCCTTCTTGGCGTTCTTCTTCTCCGCGATGGCCTCCTGCATGTGGTCCACGCGGAACCGCTTGTGGCAGGACTGGCACTCGGTGAGCGGGTCGGTGAACTCGCCGACGTGGCCGCTGGCGACCCAGGTCTGGCGCGGCAGGATGATCGAGGAGTCGAGGCCGACGACGTCGTCGCGGCCGGTGACCATGGACTTCCACCACTGGCGCTTGATGTTCTCCTTGAGCTCCACGCCGAGCGGACCGTAGTCCCAGGCAGACCTCGTACCGCCGTAGATCTCGCCGCTGGGGAAGACGAAGCCCCGGCGCTTGCAGAGGGAGACGACCGTGTCGATGGTGGAGGGCGCTGCCATGCGGGCAAGGCTACTGTGCGCCCGCTGCGGCCTCGACGCGGTGTCCCGGGCCCACCGCGGCCCGTCGTAGGGTTTCGTCCGTGCCCACCACGACACGCCAGCGGATCGAGTCCGTCAGCCTGCCCCTGCTCCAGCGACTCAACCGGTTGCCCCGCGCCGTGCCGTTCCTCGTGGTCCTGGCCCTCATGGTCGGCGGGATCGCGCTGCCCGGCCTCGGCTGGCTGCTCCTCGTGCCGGTCGTCCTCTTCCTCGCGTGGACGCTCTACCTCGGCTGGCCGGCCCTGGACGGCGGCGCCCGCGCCGGTCGCGCCACGGTCGTCGTCATGGCCCTCGCCATCACGGTCATCCAGGCGGTCCCGCGCACCTGACGCCCGCATCGGCTGCGGGCGAGGTCCGCGGGTCGCGGGTCGTCGCCCCGGCGACAGGGCACAGTTGACAACGATTCTCATTTCAGATGAGAATCGTTGTCATGTCGCTTCGCCGCCACGTCACCGTCCTCGGGCTCGCCGCCCTCGCCCTCACGGGCGTCACGGCCTGCGGGACGGGCACGGGCACCGCGGCCGACGGGAGCACGCGCCTGGCCGTCTCCGCCGCGTTCTACCCGCTCGAGTACCTCGTCCAGCGGATCGGCGGCGACCACGTCCGGGTGCAGGGCCTGACCAAGCCGGGCGGCGAGCCGCACGACATCGAGCTCACCCCGCGCCAGGTGGGCGCCATGGCCACCGCCGACCTGGTCGTCTACGAGAAGGGCTTCCAGCCCGCGGTCGACCAGGCGGTGCGGCAGGACGCGGCCCGCCAGGCGTTCGACGTCTCCCCCGCCGCCGACCTCTCCCTCGTCAGCACGGAGGCCGGCCACGACCACGCCGGCGAGAGCGCCGCCACCACCGCGGCGCACAGTGCGGTCGACCCCCACTTCTGGCTGGACCCCCAGCGCTACGCGGCGGTCGCCAAGGCCGTCGCCGACCGGCTGGCCGCGCTCGACGCCGCCCACGCCACGGCATACCGGGACAACGCGGCGGCCCTGCAGGCGGACCTGACCGCCCTCGACGGCGAGTACCGCACCGGGCTCGCCAGCTGCCGCAGCAAGGACCTCGTCACGTCGCACGCCGCCTTCGGCTACCTCGCGCAGCGCTACGGGCTGCACCAGGAGGGCATCACCGGGCTCGACCCCGAGGCCGAGCCGAACCCGGCCGAGCTCGCCGCCGTGGCCGCGCACGTGCGCGCGGTGGGCGCGACGACCATCTACGCCGAGACGCTCGTCAGCCCCGCCGTCGCCGACACCCTGGCGCGGGAGACGGGCACCCGGGTCGCTGTGCTCGACCCCATCGAGGGCATCACCTCCGACAGCCGCGGCACCGACTACCTCGCGGTGATGCGCAGCAACCTGCAGGTCCTCCGATCCGGACAGGAGTGCTCATGACGACCACGCCCCCCATCCTCCAGCTGGAGGGAGCCGCCTTCGGGTACGGCGACCACGCCGTCATCAGCGGGGTGGACCTGACGGTCTCGGCCGGGGAGGTCGTCGCCGTGCTCGGGCCCAACGGGTCGGGCAAATCCACGCTGGTGCGCGGGCTGCTCGGCCTCAACGACCGCGTCGCCGGCCGCGCCCTGCTGTTCGGCGTCCCTCGCGACGACTTCACCCAGCACTCGCGGATCGGCTACGTGCCGCAGCGCCACACGCTCTCGTCCTCCGTGCGAGCCACGGTGCGCGAGGTCGTGGAGGCGGGCCGCCTGTCCCACCACCGCTGGTGGGCACCGGTCCTGCGCACCGCGCACGAGACCACGGTCGTCGACCGGGCCGTCGAGCTGGTCGGCCTGTCGGACCGCCCCGGCGCCGACGTCACGACCCTGTCCGGGGGCCAGCAGCGTCGGGTGCTCATCGCTCGCGCCCTCGCCTCCGAGCCCGACGTCCTGATCATGGACGAGCCGACGGCCGGCGTCGACGTCGCCAACCAGCGCGTGCTGGCCGACGTGATGGCCCGGCTCGCCGCCGCCGGCACCACGATGGTCGTCGTCACGCACGAGCTGGCCGCGCTCGCCGAGGTCGTCACCCGTGTCGTGGTCGTCGACGGCGGCCGCATCCGGTTCGACGGCCCGTTGCGGGAGTACACGTCCGGTCGCCACGAGCGGCACGACGGCCACCACGACGACGTCGACGACCACGCCCCGACCCGCGTCTTCACGCCGACCGCAGGTCCCGTGGACCCCCGCGGTGGTGGTCCCCGGTGACACGCCGCGCCGGGCCGCGCCACCAGGCCGTGCCCACCCCATCGTCCGCGCCGTCCCCGCAGTGCCACGACCAGGAGGTCCCCCGATGACCGAGCTGCTCGCCCTGGGCTTCATGCGCCAGGCGCTCGTCGCCGCCGTGCTCGTCGGCATCGCCGCCCCCCTCGTCGGCGTCTTCCTCGTGCAGCGACGCCTCTCGCTCATCGGCGACGGGATGGGCCACGTGGCCCTGGCCGGTGTCGCCGTGGGGGTGCTGACCGGACAGGCGCCCGTCCTGACCGCCCTGGTCGCAGCCGTCGCCGCGGCCGTGGGCATCGAGCTGATCCGCGCCAGCGGGCGCACCAGCGGTGACATCGCGCTGGCGGTGATGTTCTACGGCGGCATCGCCGCCGGTGTCGTCATCATCGCGAAGTCGCCGTCGAGCTCACCGGCCAACCTCACGGCATACCTCTTCGGCGCGATCACGACCGCAGACCAGCGCGACCTCTGGGTGTTCGCCGGGCTGGCGCTCGTCGTCCTGCTCGCGACGTGGCTGCTGCGCCCGTGGCTGTTCGCGGTGGCCAACGACGAGGAGTATGCGCGTGCCTCGGGCCTGCCCGTGACTGGCCTCAACATCGCGCTGGCGGTGCTGACCGCCGTCACCGTGGTCGTCTCGATGCGCGTGGTGGGGCTGCTGCTCATCTCCGCGCTCATGATTATCCCGAACGCGACCGCCCAGCTGCTCGGGCGGTCCTTCCGCTCGTCGGTGCGGTGGGCCGTGCTGATCGGCGTGCTGTCCAGCGTCGGCGGCGTGGTGACCTCGTTCTACGCCGAGACGCCGTCCGGCGGGACCATCGTGCTGCTGGCGATCGGCGCGTTCGTGGTGGTCTCGGCCGCCTCGGCCGTCGTGGCCCGGAGCAGCGCCCGCCGGCACCGCCGGGCGGAGCGGCACGACCACGAGCACGGTCCGGCCTGCGGCCACCCCGCCATCGCGCACGGCGACCACGTCGACTACCTCCACGGCGACCACCGGCACGCTGCCCACGAGGGTCACTGGGACGAGCACGCCGCGCACGAGGCCCACGGGGCCGAGGTGGCAGCCGGCGCCGTCGCCCCCGGCGACAGCGGGGACGACCAGGACGAGCACGCAGGCACCCGCACGCAGGGAGGCACCCGATGACGACCACCCCGCGCAAGCCCACGCGCCAGCGGGCCGCCGTGGCAGCGGTCCTGTCGGGCAGCTCGGAGTTCCGCTCCGCCCAGGAGCTGCACGCCCTCCTGCGCGAGGGCGGCGACCCCGTCGGGCTCGCCACCGTCTACCGGAACCTTCAGGCCATGGCGGCCGACGGCGAGATCGACATGCTGCGGACCGACGAGGGCGAGGCGGTCTACCGCGCCTGCTCCACCGGTCACCACCACCACCTGGTCTGCCGCAAGTGCGGCCGGGCGGTCGAGGTCGAGGGCCCGGCGGTCGAGTCCTGGGCCGCCGCCGTCAGCGCGGCGCACGGGTTCCGCGACGTCGAGCACACCGTCGAGATCGTCGGCACCTGCGCCGACTGCGCCTCCGCCTGACGCTGACAGACTGCGCCTCCGCCTGACGCTGACCAGGGCACGACCCTCTGCTGCGTCGGCACGACCTTCTGCTGGCCCGGCACGACCCCCTGATGCGTCGGCACGAACCTCTGCTGGCCCGGCACGACCCCCTGATGCGTCGGCACGAACCTCTGCTAGCAGACCTTCGTGCTCTCAGCACAGGGTGCACCGTCTGCTGAGGTCACGAACCTCTGCTGAGCGGGGACCCTCGTCCGGCGCGCGCCCAGAACGCCACCCGCCGCGGTCCGCCAGCTGTGACTGGTCATCACAGCCAGCCCCGCTCCTCGGCGATGCTGTTGCCGCCGTCGACGACCAGGCACTGGCCGGTCACGTAGGACGCGCCGGGGCTGCACAGGAAGGCCACCGCAGCAGCCACCTCGTCGGGGGTCGCGCTGCGGCCCACCGGCGTCAGCCGGCCGTGCCGCACCTCGTCGGCCGTCTGGCTCCCGGTCGCGATCCAGCCGGGCGCGACCGCGTTGGCCGTGATGCCCCGGCCGGCGTAGTCGACGGCCACCGACCGGGCCAGGCCCACGAGCCCGGCCTTCGCGGCGGCATACCCGGCCTCCCCCCTCATGGCCATCACGGGCCCGGTCAGGGACGACACCATGACGACCCTGCCCCAGCCGGTCTCCTCCATCGCCGGCAGCGCGGCCCTCGTGACCAGGAAGGCGGTGTCGAGGTTGCGGGCCAGTGCCAGCCGCCAGCGGTCGGGATCCATCGACCCCGCCGTGCCGGACTCCGTGCCGCCGGATGACGTGACGTCCACGGCCGGTGAGGCGACGCTCGTCATGCCGGCGTTGTTGACGAGGACGGTGGGTGCGCCCAGCGCACGCGTGACCTCGGCGAGCACGCGGGCCACCCCGTCGGGGTCGGTGAGGTCGCCCACGACCCCGAGCGCCGGCGTGCCCGCCGCCTCGAGCTCGGTCGCGCGCTCGGCCGCACGGTCCGTCGTGGCCGCGACCGCGACGGCGGCGCCGAGGGTGCCGAGCAGCCGGGCGGTGGCCATGCCGATCCCGTCGGGCGCGCCGGCGCCCGTCACGAGCGCGACCCGCCCGCGCAGGTCGAACGCCGCAGGCACACCGGCGCGGGCGGGGCCGGTGGGGGCGACCGCGTCGCTCGCGGGACTGGGTCCTCCGCTCACGCAGAGGTGCCCGGCAGGTCGACGGCCCCGCCGTAGCGGCGGTCGCGCGCGGCATACGTCTCGATCGCCTGCCACAGGTGGCGCCGGTCGTAGTCCGGCCACAGCGTGTCCTGGAACACCATCTCGGCGTAGGCGCTCTGCCACAGCAGGAAGTTGCTGGTCCGCTGCTCCCCCGACGACCGCACGAAGAGGTCGACGTCGGGCATGTCCGGCTCGGGCAGGTAGCGCGCGACCGTCTTCTCGTCGATCGACCCGGGCTTCAGCTTGCCCCGCTGTACCTGCTCGGCGATCCGCTGCACGGCGTCACCGATCTCGGCGCGGCCGCCGTAGTTGACGCAGAAGTAGAGCGTCAGGCCGGTGTTGTCCTTCGTCAGCTCCTGGGCGACCTCGAGCTCCTTGATGACCGAGCCCCACAGGCGGGGACGGCGGCCGACCCAGCGCATCCGCACGCCCCACTCGTGGAGCTGGTCGCGGCGGCGCCGGATGACGTCGCGGTTGAAGCCCATGAGGAAGCGGACCTCGTCGGGGCTGCGCTTCCAGTTCTCGGTCGAGAACGCGTAGGCCGACAGGTGGCCCACCCCGATCTCGATGGCGCCTGCGACGACGTCGAGCAGCGCGGCCTCGCCCGCCTCGTGCCCCTTGGTCCGCGGGAGACCGCGCTGGTTGGCCCAGCGGCCGTTGCCGTCCATCACGACCGCGACGTGGTCGGGCACCAGCTCGCGCGCGACCGGGGGCGGCGTCGCCCCGCTGGGGTGCGGGAACGGCTTCGCGTATGCCGTGCTCACGCCTCTCCCGTCCGTCCGGCGAGCGCGGCATGGGCCTGAGCGACCCGCTCCACGGGAGCGGCCTCGACGGGCGGCGGGGCCGACCAGGTGATGGCCGGGTTGGTCTCGGGGCGGTCGGGGTCGCGGCGGTCCACGAGGCGCAACGATCGCACACCGCGCTCGAGGTGCCACTGCAGGAACGCGCTCGCCAGGCTGCTGGCCTCGCGCCGGTGCCGGCCGGAGGAGGCGTCCGCGATGACCCAGTCCCCCGCGAGCAGAGACGCGAGCAGCGACAGGGTCTCGGGGGCGGGTGCCGCCGAGGCGGGCGGGCGGCACGAAGGACAGACGGTGCCACCGGACGCGAGGTTGAACGCGCGGTGCGGGCCCGGCGCGCCGCAGCGGGCGCAGTCGTGGAAGCTCGGCGCCCAGCCGGCGATCGCGAGCGCCCGCAGCAGGTAGGCGTCGAGCACCAGCCCCGGGTCGTGCTGGCCCTCGGCCATGGAGCGCAGGGCGCCGGCGAGCAGCAGGTACTGCTGGAGGTTCGGCTCGCGCTCCTCGGTGAGGCGGTCGGCGGTCTCGAGCATCGCGGCGGCGGCGGTGTACGTCGTGTAGTCGCGCGCCAGGACGTCGCCCCAGCTCGCGATCGACTCGGCCTGAGTCACCGTGTCGAGCGAGCGGCCCTCGTAGCACTGGACGTCGACGTGCATGCCGGGCTCGAGCCGCGCACCGAACCGGCTCTTGGTGCGCCGGACGCCCTTGCCGACGACGCGCACCTTGCCCAGGCGGCGCGTCAGCAGCGTGACGATGCGGTCCGCCTCACCCAGCTTCTGGGTGCGCAGGACGATGCCTTCGTCGCGGTACAGGGGCACCGCACCATTCTCTCAACCCGGCGGCCGGTTCGCGGGAGGCGGGCCGGTCACGGCGACATGCCGCATCACTAGAACATGTGTTCGAACGGGGCGTATGCTCGGTGCATGACCGCTGCATGGCAGGCATCGCTGCTCGACACCGGTGAGGACGTGGCGCTCCACGACCTCGACGCGGGGCTCAGCAGGACGCCCCTGTCGAGAGGGGCGTGGGTCGACTACCGGCCGGGCTGGCTCGCCGGCGCCGACCGGGTGTTCGACGAGCTGCACCACGACGTGCCGTGGAAGGCCGAGCGCCGCGAGATGTACGAGCGCGTCGTCGACGTCCCCAGGCTGCTCAAGTTCTACGAGGAGGGCGAGCGCCTCCCCCACCCCGTGCTCGCCGAGGCGCGGGAGGCCCTGAGCCGCCGGTATGCCGCGGAGCTGGGTGAGCCGTTCGTCACCGCCGGCATGTGCCTCTACCGCGACGGCCGCGACTCGGTGGCCTGGCACGGTGACCGCATCGGCCGGTCCAAGGACTCCGACACCATGGTGGCGATCCTGTCGGTGGGTTCGGCCCGATCACTGATGCTGCGGCCGCGAGGAGGCGGGTCCTCCATCGGCTTCTCGCTGGGGCACGGGGACCTTGTGGTCATGGGTGGCTCCTGCCAGCGCACCTGGGACCACTGCATCCCCAAGACCAGCAAGGCCGTCGGCCCCCGGATCTCCATCCAGTTCCGCCCTCGCGGCGTCCGGTGACGCCCCTGCGGTCCCACCCGCGGGACCTGCGTCCCGGCGCCCGCCGGTGACGGCCAGGGCCAGGACGACCACGAGGGGCACGAAGGCCAGCAGGTAGCGCGACCTGCCCTGGAAGACCAGCGTGAAGGTGAGGATGCCGAGGACGCCGAGGGCGACCAGGGTCACCTCCGGCGCCCGGGCACCCAGCCACCTCGGCCGGGCCGAGAGCACGAGCAGTCCCGCGCCGGCGAGGGCCAGGACGCAGAGCCAGAGGCCGTCGACCAGGGCCGCGCGCACGGGGTAGCCGGCTCCACTCGCGTGCGCCCACGACTGGACGGACCGTGCCGTGGCGTCATGGACCCTCAGCACCGACGGCTCGCTGTCGAACCCCTCGCCCCAGGCGAAGAACATGCCGTCGCCCCAGTTGAAGAGCTGCTTGTCGACCTCGAACGCCGTGACGCCACCGGCCCCCATGGCCTCCAGGCGGGAGCTGAGCTGTTCCTGCGAGTACTGCTCCAGGGCCGGGCCGCTCAGGTTGCGCGACTCCCTCACCATCGTGCCGTCGTAGCCTCCGTAGTAGGGGTTGTCCGTGGCCGCCCTCGTCGTGCTGAGCCCCATCGCCGCCCACCACGCCAGCGGAGGGGACTTCGTCGTGTCGAGCGAGGCGGTCCCCGTCTGCGTCGTCGCCCACGAGTCGACGAGGTGGCTCGCGCCGGCGAAGGGGCCCACCACCGCGACCACGGCGACGACGCCCGCGGCGACCCTGCGCAGCCTCGACGTGCGGGCCGCCACCCCGGCGAGCACGAGCGCCGGCGCGACCACGAGCAGGGCGACGGCGGTGGTGGCCGGCGTCGTCTTGACCGCGTACCCGGCGCCCAGCAGCGCGCCCGCACCCGCGAGCAGCGAAACCCGCACCGGCAGGTGGCGACGGTGCACGGCCTCGACACCGAGCGCCACCGCCCCCGCGACCAGGGGGGCGGCCAGGAGGTCGGTGTACGGGACGGCCATCCAGGGCGAGGCGCCCAGCAGCACGAAAACCAGCAGCACACCCAGCACGGCGGAACCCGTGCCGCGGAGCCTTCGGAGCACGGCGAAGACCGCGACCAGCGTGAGGAACAGGCCGATCCCGTTCACGGTGGTGGCCACGGTGTAGGGGTCGGTGTCCCAGGCCACGGCGAGCCGCCGGTAGCCGAGGTCCACGGCCAGCATGGGGATGTTGTTCGGGTACCGGGACAGGTAGTCGATGCCGTAGGGGCCCAACCCCTCTCCGGTGTCCAGCCGCTTCGCCAGCACGGTGAGGATGCTGGCGTCCCAGCCGTACTGGTACCGCACCTGGCTGGCGAGCCAGACCCCTGCCAGCGCCCCGGCCACCGAGAGCACCAGGCCCGTCACCCACGAGGCGGCACCTGCCCAGCGGCGGCCACCCAGCCGTCCGGCGAGCCCGTGCAGGCCGCGTCCCGCGACCGCGAACCCGAGCACGGCTCCCAGCGACAGGAGGAACCCCCACCACACCGGGCCACGCTCGAAGACGATGTTGGGGTCCCGCGGCCACAGGAGCGCGCCCACGGCAGTCAGCAGCAGCAGCGACCCGAGCAGACCGCAGAGCACCTGCACGCCACCCAGCAGCCACCTGCCGGGTCCGTGCAGCTCCCCCCGCGCATCCACGAGCCGCACTATGGGGTCGTTCCCTGTGCTTTTGCTGAAGGCCGCACGGACTGTCGTCCGTCAGGCGGTGGCGGACTCCCGCTCGGCGCGGTTCACCGCGGAGAGCACGGCCGTCAGCGAGGCCTTGACGATCGAGGCGTGCAGGCCCACGCCCCACAGCACCCGGTCGCCGACCGCGCACTCGACGTATGCCGCCGCGCGCGCGTCGCCACCGGCGGACAGGGCGTGCTCGGCGTAGTCGAGCACCCGCACGTCCACCCCGAGCGTCGACAGCGCGTCGATGAACGCCGCGATGGGGCCGTTGCCGCTGCCCTCGACCGTGACCTCCCGGCCGTGGTCGAGCATGGTGGCCGTGATGCGGTCGACCCCGCCGTCCTCGGTGATGAGCGAGTGCGTGACCGGCGTGAACCGGCCCCACGTGTTGGGGCCGCCGTCCACCGCGGGCAGGTACTCGTCCTGGAAGACGTCCCACAGCTGCGCGGCGCTGACCTCGCCGCCCTCGGTGTCGGTCTTCGCCTGGACGACCCCGCTGAACTCGATCTGCAGCCGTCGCGGCAGGTCCAGCTGGTGCTCCTTCTTGAGCAGGTACGCGACACCGCCCTTGCCCGACTGGCTGTTGACGCGGACCACGGCCTCGTACGAGCGCCCCACGTCGTGCGGGTCGATGGGCAGGTACGGCACGCCCCACACGAGCTCGTTGATCGACTTCCCGGACGACGCCACCTGGCGCTCCATGTCCTCGAAGCCCTTCTTGATCGCGTCCTGGTGGGACCCGGAGAACGCCGTGAAGACGAGGTCGCCGCCCCACGGGTGCCGCTCCGCGACGGGGAGCTGGTTGCAGTGCTCGACCGTACGACGGATCTCGTCGAGGTCGGAGAAGTCGATCTCGGGGTCGATCCCCTGGCTGAACAGGTTCATGCCCAGCGTCACGAGGTCGACGTTGCCGGTGCGCTCGCCGTTGCCGAACAGGCAGCCCTCGATCCGGTCGGCGCCGGCGAGGTAGCCGAGCTCGGCCGCAGCCACGCCCGTCCCGCGGTCGTTGTGCGGGTGCAGGCTGACGACGATCGACTCGCGCCGCTCGAGGTGGCGGATCATCCACTCGATCGAGTCGGCGTACACGTTCGGCGTCGCCATCTCGACCGTCGCCGGCAGGTTGATGATCATCTTGTGGTCCGGCGTCGGGTCGATGACGTCGGCCACCTCGTTGCAGATCCGTACCGCGAACTCGAGCTCGGTCCCGGTGTAGGACTCCGGGCTGTACTCGTAGTAGACCGTCGTGTCGGGGATGGTCTCCTCGAGCTTGCGGCACAGGCGTGCGGCCTGCAGCGCGATGTCGACGATGCCGTCCTGGTCGAGGCCGAACACCACGCGCCGCTGCAGCACCGACGTCGAGTTGTAGAAGTGGACGATCGCCTGCTTGGCGCCGCGGATCGCGTCGAAGGTGCGCTCGATGAGGTGGTCGCGGCACTGCGTCAGCACCTGGATCGTCACGTCGTCGGGGATCATGTCGTCCTCGATGAGCATGCGCACGAAGTCGAAGTCGGTCTGGCTCGCGGACGGGAAGCCGACCTCGATCTCCTTGTAGCCCATGCGGACCAGGAGCTCGAACATCCGCTTCTTGCGGTCCGGGCTCATGGGGTCGATGAGCGCCTGGTTCCCGTCGCGCAGGTCCACCGCGCACCAGCGCGGCGCCTTCTCGATGACCTTGGTGGGCCAGGTGCGGTCGGGCAGGTCCACCGCGATCTGGTCCTGGAACGGCACGTACTTCGCGACCGGCATACCCGACGGCTGCTGGGGGTGGATCATGGTGTCTCGCCTAACGATTCGCTGGGGTGGCCCGAGAGGGCCTCAGCCGGCAACGCGAACTCCGCGACGAGGGGCGGCTGATCGGTCAGGCCCCGCCGCGGCGGCGAAGAAGGAGGCGCGAGGAACGCACGCGTCGAGGGTATGCCGGGTCCGCGGCATCCGTCCAACGTCCGGTCCGGCCCGCCCACCATCCGGACATGGAGCGCAGTGTCGAGCAGTGGGTCGAGCGCCGCTGCTCGCCTCCCGTCAGCTCCCGCCGTCACGACCGCGCCGCCCCGGCGGTCACGACGAGAAGGGGAAGATCCCGGAGTACGCGTTGAGGGCGGGCTGGCCCCCGAGGTGGGCGTAGAGGACGGTCGAGTCCTTGCCGATCTCGCCCGAGCTCACCAGGTCGACGAGGCCCGCCATCGACTTCCCCTCGTACACGGGGTCGATGATCATCCCCTCGAGCCGCCCGCTGAGCAGGATCGCCTCCACGGTCGACTCGACCGGGATGCCGTAGCGGTCGCCGGCCCACCCCTCGAACACGGTCACCTCGTCGTCGCGCAGCTCGCGCTCGAGCCCGATGAGCGACGCCGTGTGCCTGGCGATGCGCTCGACCTGGGCGCGGGTCTTCTCCAGCGTGGCGGAGGCGTCGATGCCGATGACCCGGCGGGGCCGGCCGCCGGCATCCTCGAGGGCCGCGAAGCCGGCGACCATGCCGGCGTGAGTCGAGCCGGTGACGGTGCACACCACGACCGTGTCGAAGAAGACGCCGAGCTCGCGCTCCTGCTCCGCCACCTCGTACGCCCAGTTCGCGAAGCCGAGCCCGCCGAGCCGGTGCTCCGAGGCACCCGCCGGGATGCCGTACGGCGTACCACCGGACTCCTCGACCTCCCGCAGGGCGTCCTCCCACGAGGAGCGGATGCCGATGTCGAAGCCGTGCGGGTCGAGCCGGCTGTCGGCGCCCATGATCCGCGACAGCAGGATGTTGCCGACCCTGTCGTTGACCGGGTCGTCCCAGTCCACCCACTTCTCCTGCACGAGCCGGCACCTCAACCCGAGCTTCGCCGCGACCGCGGCGACCTGGCGGGTGTGGTTCGACTGGTAGCCGCCGATGGAGACGAGCGTGTCCGCACCCGAGGCGAGGACGTCGGGGACGATGTACTCGAGCTTGCGGGTCTTGTTGCCCCCGAACGCCAGGCCGCTGTTGCAGTCCTCGCGCTTGGCCCACACCTGCGCACCGCCGAGGTGGGCGGTGAGCCGGTCGAGCCGGTGCACCGGGCTGGGCCCGAAGGTGAGCGGGTAGCGGTCGTAGTCGGTGATGCTCACAGCGTGCCTCCGGTGGCGCGGTCGAGGAGTGGGACGAGGGTCTGCCAGGTCAGGGTGCTCGCGCGCGCGGCGGCCTCGGGGTCGCGGGCGGTGCACGCGGCGATGAGCTGGTCGTGCAGCCGCACCGACCCACGGGCGTCGAGCGAGCCGAACCGCAGCCGCTCCACGCGGCGCAGGACGGGGGTGTACTGCTCGAGGACGTCGCGGACCGCCGCGTTGCCCGCCGCCCGCACCGGTATGCCGTGCAGCTCGTCGTCCGCCGCGAGCGCGGCCTCGGCGTCGCCGTGCCGCAGTGCCCGGCTGAACCGCCGGTTCGCGTCGGCCATGGCGGCGAGGTCGTCGGCGGTGAGCTGCGCGACCGCGGCCCGGACGGCCACCTCGTGGACGGCGGCGACCACCGCCTGGGCGTCCCGGGTGGCACGGGCGTCGAGGGACGCCACGCGGGTGGAGCGTCCCGGTGTCGCGGTGACGAGTCCCGCCTGCTGCAACCGCAGGAGGGCCTCCCGGACGGGGGTGCGGCTCACGCCGAGCCAGGCGGTCAGGTCCTGGTCGCGGACGACCTCGTCCGGCTCGAGGGTGCCGTCGACGATGGCCGCCCTCAGCCGCTGGTAGACGTCGTCGCGGAGCAGCTGTCGGGGCAGCGTGGCGGCTGCGAGGGCGGGGACGGGCACGCGATATATTGCATATCAGCGGCCGGCATGCGTCAAGGACGCGTGCCCCGCACGAGACGGACGACGGCGACGAGCACCGCCACCGAGGCGCCGAAGATGCCGACGGCCAGCACCCAGCGAGCCAGCAGCTCCCAGTCGAACCCACCCCCGGCGAAGTCCACCGGGAACACCTGCCAGATCCGCACCATGGCGGCCAGCCCCACGAGGTTCTGGACCAGGTCGCCGCCCGCGCGCACGCGCGGCGGGTCGGTGACGGCATACAGGAGGTTGGCGAGGAGGCCGACGACGAGGGAGGCGTTGACCCAGCCGAGCACCAGGCGCGTGTCGTCGGTGAGGAAGGGCACGGCGTCCCAGCCGGGCCACCCGTTCACCGCCCCGAGCAGGAGCGCGTTGACGACGGCACCGACGATGTACCCGATCTCCCGCTCCATGCGTGTGGAGCGGCGCACCGGCCGCGTGGCGACTGTGTGTCCGGTCATGACGACCTCTCTCTCCCCAGACCACTCGACCGCGCGCTCCGGGGAGGAGACAGGGCCGAAGGTCCGTCGGTAGGTTCGGCCCGTGATGATCCGGCCCGACACCCTGGCGGCCATCAGGGCCGGCGACGTCGACCTCGCCTTCCGCCGGTGGGAGCGGCCCCGGGTGCTCGTCGGCACCCGGCTGCGCACCCGGGTCGGGGTCCTCGAGGTCACCAGCGTGGACCAGGTCGCGCCGTCGCGGATCACCGCCGCCGAGGCGCGGCGTGCCGGCGCCCAGTCCGTCGCGCAGCTGAAGGGGATGCTGGCGGCGAAGGCGGACCGGCCGGTGTGGCGCGTCGGGCTGAGGTATGCCGGCGCCGACCCGCGCGAGGAGCTGCGCGCCGCCGTGCCGGACGCCGAGGAGGTGGCCGCCATCCGCCGGCGGCTGGACCGGCTCGACGCCGCGTCGGCCATCGGGCCGTGGACGCGCACGACCCTCGCGATCATCGACCGCTTCCCCACCGTCCGCGCTCCCGAGCTGGCCGCCGAGCTCGGGCGCGACACCCCGTCGTTCAAGCGGGACGTCCGCAAGCTCAAGGAGCTCGGGCTCACCGAGTCCCTCGACATCGGCTACCGGCTCTCGCCGCGGGGTGCGGCGGTGGTGGACGCGGAGTCGGGCTCGCCGCGTGCCGACCGGGTGGCCGCACCCGACGGCACGCCGTTCCCCCGCATCGGTGCACCGGCAGCGCGGGCGCTGCGTGCGCAGGGCATCTGGACCCTGGAGCAGGTGCGGGCGCTGCGCGAGGACGAGCTCGCCGCGCTGCACGGGGTCGGACCCGTGGCCGTGCGGTTCCTCCGGGACGCCCTCGCCGAGCGCGGTTGGGGCTTCGCGCCGGGCTGAGTCAGCCGGCCGCCGCCGGAGCGGTCGCCGGCGCGGGCACGTCGAGGTCGTCCATGCCGCGGGTGGTGGCGATCGGTGACCGGAGGAGCCAGGCGAACGCGAGCGTGCCGCCGACGGCCGCCACCACCAGCGTCAGCCGGACGCCGATCGCGTCACCGAGGAGACCGCCGACCACCGCTCCCAGCGGCCGGATGCCGTAGTTGACGGTCGCGAACGCGCCCGTGACCCGGCTGCGGACGGGGTCGGGGGTGACGGCGGCCATCACCGCGTTGAGCGGGACGTCGAAGCACATCACCCCGAAGGCCGAGACGAACTCGACGAGGGCGAGAACCGCCACCCGGGACCACACGGGGCCGCCGGCGAGTGGCAGGCCGGCGAACGGGGCGGAGAACAGCACGGCCCCGGCGATGATCGTGCGGCCCATGCCGAACCGCCTCGACAGCCGCCCCGCCGCCACCGTCCCGAGCAGGCCGCCGGTCGCACCGACGCCCAGGGCGAGCCCGATGAGCCCGGCCGACAACCCGAGCTCCCGGCTGGCGAACAGCACGAGCAGGGCGCCCACCATGAGGTTGAAGAAGTTGACCGTGGTGGCGCACAGGAGCGACGGACGCAGGTACGGGTGTCGCACGACCAGCGCCATCCCGTCGCGGGCCCGCCGGAGCAGGCCGCCCGACGGCGCCGGGTCGACCGGGAGGTCCGCCACCCGGACCCGCCCGATGAGGACGGCGGACACCAGGAAGGAGGCCGCATCGACCACCGTCGCGACGGGGGCCGTCAGCGCCTGGATCAGGCCACCTGCCACCGCCGGGCCGGCCACGAACGACGCCGACCGCGTGGCGCTGAGCAGGCTGGTCGCCTCGACGTACTGGTCCCGGCGGACGAGCCCGACGAAGAAGCTCGGGTACGAGGTCTGGTAGAGCACCTGCCCGAGCCCGGCGACGAGGGCGACGGCGAAGAGCTGGGGCAGGGTGACCAGCCCGAACCAGTGCGCGAGCGGGAGCGTGACGAGGGCGGCCGCGCGGAGCAGGTCCGCGAGGACGAGCAGCCGGCGCTTGCGCTCGTGGTGGTCCACCCACGTCCCGATGAACAGCGACACCAGGTTGGGCGCCCAGACGGCTGCGGTGAGCAGGCCCACCGTCCGGGCCTCGGCGTGCAGCGTCGTCACGGCGATGAGCGGCAGCGCCAGCTCGGTGATCCGGTCACCGAACTGCGAGACCCCCTGGCCGACCCAGTAGGTCGCGAACCGCCGGTCGCGCCACAGCGGCCGCGCGCGAGACCCGTCCCCGACGGTCACGGGCGGTCGCCCCCGTCCTCGCCCGCAGCCGCGGTCGCACCTGCTGCCGCCCCCGTCGCACCGACGCCGTGGCCGGGGTCGTCCACGGCGGGCGCCTCGGGCAGGACGTAGCGCAGCATCCGCACCCGCCGGGCGCCCTCAGGACGGCGGCCGCGCTTGCGCAGGACGTACGGCGCGAGCACCTGCTCGATGGCCGCCTCGATGTCGGCGAGCTCGTCGGCCGTCACCTCGACGGTCGTGTTCGACAGCCCGGCCGACCGCCGCCAGTCCACCTCGAGGAGGGGCTCCACGTCCCGCGCCCAGCGCTCGGGCAGGGCGGCTGCCTGCTCCATGATCGTCCGCTCGAGCACGGTCGCGGCGTCGAGGCTCGCCTCGTCCGTCGCCGCGAAGCGGAAGCCGCTGCCGACCGCCTCCCACCAGCGCTGCCGGCCGTCGGACTCGACGTCCGCGTCGCGGACCAGCCCGTGCTCGGCCAGGTGGCGCAGGTGCCAGCTCGTGACCGATGGGGTCGCGCCCACGAGGGGTGCCAGGGCCGTGGCCGTGCTGGGCCCGTCGCCCTGCAGCCGGCTGAGGATCGCGAGCCGGACCGGGTGGGCGAGCGCCCGCATGCCCCTCGGGTCGAGCTCGACGTCGCCGTACGGGTTGGCCATGGGAGAACCTCGGCAGATGTGAGAGGACTGTTTCGAGAGGACTCTCTCACAACTGCGCGACCTGGTCGAGGGGTCAGGACACGCCGACATCTCGTCCGGTTCGTCGGCACGTCGTGGCCGCTCGACCGGCGCCGGCCCCGCGGCATACGAAAACGGCGTGCAGGCGCTCCCCCACACCCGGCACGATGCGGCCATGGCACTTCCCGACGGGTTCACCGCCCGCCCGCACCAGCCGGCCGACGCCCAGGCCGTCGTCGAGGTCGTCCGCGCGGCGGAGACGCACGACATCGGCCAGGCCGCGATCGAGCTCGAGGACATCCAGGGCGACTGGGCGCGCGCGAGCTTCGACCTCGCGACCCAGAGCATCGGCGTGTGGCATCGCGAGCGACTGGCCGCGTTCGGCGAGGTGTTCAAGGGACGTCGCGCCGACGCCGCGGTCCACCCCGACTACCGCGGCCGGGGCATCGGCACCTTCGTCGCCGACTGGCTCGAGGAGTGCGCGCGGTCCGGTGGCTCGCGGCTCGTGGGGCAGACGGTCCCCGGCGGCAGCGGCGCCGAGGACTTCTTCAAGGAGCGCGGCTACCGCGAGGGCTGGACGTCGTGGGTGCTCCAGGTCCCGGCCGACAGCGCCATCGAGCCGCAGCCGCTGCCGCAGGGATATGCGTTGCGCGAGCTCGTGCCCGGCGACCGGGACGGGCGCACCGCCTTCCAGCTCATCGAGGACGCCTTCAACGAGTGGCCGGACCGGGACCCGTCGAGCTACGACGACTGGGCACCCCGGGGTCCGCTGCGGCCGGGCTTCGAGCCGTGGCAGATCCGGTTCGTGACCGACGGCAGCGGTACCGAAGTCGGCGTCTGCTACACGATCCTCGCCGGCGACACGGGCTACGTCGACGCCATCGCGGTCCGCCGCGACCAGCGCGGGCTGGGGCTGGCACGGGCGCTGCTCGTCGACGCCTTCGAGCGCGCCCGCGAGCACGGCGCGACGGTGAGCGAGCTGTCGACCGACTCGCGCACGGGCGCGCTGGGTCTCTACGAGCACGTCGGCATGCACGTCACCCAGACGTGGCGCCACTGGATGACCGACCTCTGACGACCGGCGCCCCGGGCGCAGAGGCGTCCGCGCCGGGCTTTCGCTTCCCGCACCCCGGGGCGAGACTGGGGCGAGGGAGGCGATGTCATGAGCAGTGACGTCCGGCAGGGAGCAGGCCAGGAAGCAGGGCAGCGCGAGGGCGCGGGGACGACCCCGCGGGTCGACGCCAGCGAACGCGAGTCGCGCGCCGTGGCGGAGGAGGCGCGCGAGACCGAGTGGCGGCGGCCCAGCTTCGCCAAGGGGCTCTACCTCGGCCACTTCGACCTCGACCTCGTGCACCCGCACCCCCGGGCCAGCAGCGAGGACGAGGCACGCGGCGAGGAGTTCCTGGCCCGGCTGCGCGAGGTGTGCGCCACCATCGACGGCGCCCGGATCGAGCGCGAGGCGAGGATCCCGGACGAAGACCTGGCCCGGCTGGCCGAGATCGGCACGTTCGGCATGAAGATCCCGCGCGAGTACGGCGGCCTCGGCCTGACCATGTCCGCCTACGGCAAGGCGCTCATGCTCATCGGCTCGGCGCACCCGAGCCTCGGCGCGCTGGTGTCGGCGCACCAGTCGATCGGTGTCCCCGAGCCGGTCAAGCTCGTCGGCACGGCCGAGCAGAAGCAGGCCTTCCTCCCCCGCTGCGCCGCCGGCTCGATCTCGGCGTTCCTGCTGACCGAGCCGGACGTCGGCTCGGACCCCGCGCGGATGGCGAGCACGGCGACGCCCACCGAGGACGGCACGGCATACCTGCTCGACGGGGTGAAGCTCTGGACCACCAACGGTGTCGTCGCGGAGCTGCTCGTCGTCATGGCCCGGGTGCCCGAGCACGACGGCCAGAGGGGCGGGATCACCGCGTTCGTCGTCGATGGCACGGCCGAGGGCATCACGGTCGAGCGGCGCAACTCGTTCATGGGGCTCAAGGGGATCGAGAACGGGCTGACCCGTTTCCACCAGGTCCGGGTGCCCGCTGGGAACCGGCTCGGCAAGGAGGGTGAGGGCCTGCGGATCGCCCTCACCACCCTGAACGCCGGGCGGCTGTCGATCCCGGCGATGTGCGCGGCGGCGGGCAAGTGGTCGCTCAAGATCGCGCGCGAGTGGTCGGCCGAACGGGTCCAGTGGGGCAGGCCCATCGGCGAGCACGGCGCGGTCGCCGAGAAGATCGCGTTCATCGCCGCGACGACCTACGGGCTCGAGTCGGTGCTCGAGCTCTCGGCCCAGCTCGCCGACGCCGGCAGCAAGGACATCCGGATCGAGGCGGCCCTGGCCAAGCTGTGGTCGAGCGAGATGGCCTGGCGGATCGCCGACGAGCTGGTGCAGGTCCGCGGTGGGCGCGGGTACGAGACGGCGGAGTCGCTGCGCGCCCGGGGCGAGCGCGCCGTGCCGGCCGAGCAGATGCTGCGCGACCTGCGCATCAACCGGATCTTCGAGGGCTCCACCGAGATCATGCACCTGCTCATCGCCCGCGAGGCCGTCGACGCCCACCTCAAGGCCGCCGGCGCGCTGGCCGAGAAGGACGCGACGCTCGAGGACAAGGCGCGGGCCGCGGCGGGCGCCAGCGGCTTCTACGCGAAGTGGCTGCCCCAGCTCGTCGCCGGCAGGGGCGCGGTGCCGACGTCGTATGCCGAGTTCGGCCACCTCGCGCGGCACCTGCGGTCCGTCGAGCGGTCCAGCCGCAAGCTGGCCCGGCAGACCTTCTACGGGATGTCGCGGTGGCAGGCGGGGATGGAGTACCGCCAGGCGTTCCTCGGCCGGGTCGTCGACATCGGTGCCGAGCTGTTCGCGATGACGGCGGCGTGCAGCCGGGCCGAGATGCTGCGGACCGACGACGAGGCCAGGGGGCGCTCGGCCTACCGGCTCGCCGACACGTTCTGCGAGCAGAGCCGGCTGCGGGTCGAGGCGCTCTTCACGGCGCTGTGGTCCAACACCGACGACGACGACCGCCGCCTGGCGCAGGGCGTGCTGGCCGGCGACTACACCTGGCTCGAGGAGGGTGTGCTCGACCCGAGCGAGGGCACCGGCCCGTGGATCGCTCCCTGGTCGCCGGGCGCGAGCGAGGTCGAGTCCGTCTGGCGCGCCGTCCGCTGACGTCGTCCGGCGCGGCCGTCTCGACCCCGCTCGCTGGTCGGCCGACGGCTCAGGAGCAGGTCACCGACATCTTGTCGAAGGACACGACCGGGTCGATCGGGTCGACGGCGTTGAACGCGACGTGCGCGACCTCGTGCCCGACCTCGAGGTGGGTGACGCCGTTCGCGTCGACCGCGGAGAGCGTGAACGTCGCCGTGAAGGTGTCGTTGCTGTTCTTCTCGTTGACGTTGAAGTTGCCCCACACCGTGACGCGGCCGCTGTAGGTCAGGCCGGTCGACGGCTGGACGAAGGATCCCGTCCCCTCCGTCGTGAAGGTCCCCCAGACCTCGTCACCGGCGGGGAACCAGGTCACGTGCATGACCGAGTTGCCGGTGATGGTGGGCGAGATCGTCTCGCCGGTGCAGAAGTCGTTGTCCCCTGTCTCGGTCCACGTGCCGTGCTGGGTCTCGGTCTGCGTGACCGTGTGCCCCGTTCCCCCGGCCGCTGCGAGCGCGGGCACCGCCTGGAAGGCGACGGCGGACATCCCCACCGCAGCCCCTGCCACCACGACCCGCCACATTCGTCGTTCCACTGTGAGCTCCTCGCGACTGTGCGGCCGGCACGCCCGTCGCCTGCCGGTCCGCCCGTCCAAGGAACACCCGCGGAGGGCTCCCCGGGTACCGGCACAAGGAGCAGGGACGAAACGGTCACATCGCGTATGCGCGGGGTGCCGTTTGTCACGGGTCGCCCGTTCTGGTCCCCCGAACCGCCCGTCTGTGCACAGATCCGCGTACCAGTGCGCAGCGAGCGGATCTGCGCGCAGTGACACGCTCGTCTGTGCGCAGACCAGCGTGTTCCGCCCGGCGGCGATGCGCGCGCGACGCCGTCAGCGGCGCTTGAGCAGCTCCTCGGCGACCTGGACGGCGTTGAGCGCCGCGCCCTTGCGCAGGTTGTCGCCGACGACGAAGAGCACCAGGCCCTTGCCCTCGGGAGCCGACTGGTCGACCCTGACGCGGCCGACGAACACCTCGTCGCGGCCCGCGGCCTCGAGCGGGTTCGGGACGTCGCTCACCACGACACCCGGCGCGCGGCCGAGCAGCTCGAGCGCCTGCTCGGGGCTGAGGTCCTGCGAGAACTCCGCGTGGATCGCCAGCGAGTGGCCGGTGAAGACGGGGACGCGCACGCAGGTGCCCGAGACGCGAAGGTCGGGGATGTGCAGGATTTTGCGCGACTCGTTGCGCAGCTTCTGCTCCTCGTCGGTCTCCAGCGAGCCGTCGTCGACGATCGAGCCGGCGAGCGGGATCACGTTGAAGCCCACGGGAACCGCGTACACGTTCGGCTCCGGCACGGCGACGGCACGCCCGTCCAGCGCGAGGCCTCGGGGGTCGCCCGCGGCATACCCACCGCGCAGCTGGGTGTCGAGCTCGGCCACGCCCTTGCCACCCGAGCCGGACACGGCCTGGTAGGACGCGACGGTGAGCCGCACGAGCCCGGCCGCGTCGTGCAGCGGCTTGAGCACCGGCATCGCGGCCATGGTGGTGCAGTTCGGGTTGGCGACGATGCCCTTGGGGATCGTGTCGAGGTCGTCGGCGTTGACCTCGCTCACGACCAGCGGCACGTCGGGGTCCTTGCGCCAGGCGCTCGAGTTGTCGACCACGACGGCACCGGCGGCCGCGACCTTCGGCGCCCACTCCTTGGAGGTGGAGCCGCCGTTGGAGAACAGCGCGATGTCGAGGCCGGTGAAGTCAGCCGTGGCGGTGTCCTCGACCGTGACGTCCTCGCCCTTCCACGGCAGCGTGGTGCCGGCTGAGCGCGCCGACGCGAAGTAGCGCATCTCGTCGACCGGGAAGCCGCGCTCGTCGAGCAGCGCACGCATGACCGAGCCGACCTGTCCTGTGGCCCCAAACACTCCAACTCGCATGGGACCAAGGATAGGTCGGCTCGGACTGCGGCCCGGTCAGCGGCTCACGATGTGGCCGGATCCTCGCGGTCGTTGGCAGGGCTCGCGGCGGCCGTCGTGGTCGTCGTGGGGGTGGTCACCAGGTCGCCCACGCCCTCGCCGGGCGCCGCCTCCTCGAAGGTGAGCGTGAAGTCGTCACCGTGCTCGGTCACGCCGGCGACCACGGCCTGCTCGACCGCGGCCACGGCATACGCCCGGCGCACGATGAGCGGGTCGGCACTGAGGTCCTTCACCAACGCGACCGCCAGGCCCACCATCACCAGCAGGAACGGCAGGGCCGCGACGATGGTGATGTTCTGCAGGCCGGAGAGGGCGTCCTCGCCGCCGACGATCAGCATGACCGCACCGACGGCGCCGGTCGCGGCACCCCAGAAGATGACCGTCTTGCGGCTCGGCGCCAGGGTCCCGCGCTCGGAGAGCGTGCCCATGACGATCGAGGCCGCGTCGGCGCCGGAGACGAAGAAGATCGCGACGAGCACCATGACGATGACCGAGGTGATCGTCGACAGCGGCAGGTGGCCGAGCATCGCGAACAGCGACGCCTCGGACGAGCCCTCGCTGGCGAGGTCGGTGCCACCGCGCTGCATGTCGATGCCGGCGCCACCGAAGATGGCGAACCACACCAGCGACACGACGCTCGGCACCAGCAGCACGCCGGTCACGAACTGGCGGATCGTGCGGCCACGCGAGATGCGGGCGATGAACATGCCGACGAACGGCGTCCAGCTGACCCACCAGGCCCAGTAGAAGATCGTCCAGCCGGACAGCCACTCCTGCATCGCGCTGCCACCGGCCGCGTCGGTGCGGGCGGACATCATCGCGAGGTCCTGGAAGTACGAGCCGACCGCGGTCGGGACCAGGTCGAGGATGAAGACGGTCGGACCGACGACGAACACGAAGACGGCGAGCACGACGGCCAGCACCATGTTGATGTTGGACAGCCACTGGATGCCCTTCGCGACACCGGAGACCGCGGACAGGATGAAGCACACGGTCAGCACCGTGATGATCGCGACGAGGACGCCGTTGCCGACCTTGCCGATGCCGGTGACGATCTCGAGGCCGGAGCCGATCTGGAGGGCGCCGAGGCCGAGGGAGGCCGCGGAGCCGAAGAGCGTGGCGAAGATGGCCAGGATGTCGATGACCCTGCCCGCCGGGCCGCCCGCGCGCTTCTCACCGAGCAGCGGTGCGAAGGCGGAGCTGATGAGCAGCGAGCGCCCCTTGCGGAACACGCCGTAGGCAACGGCGAGGCCCACGACCGCGTAGATCGCCCAGGGGTGCAGGGTCCAGTGGAACAGCGTCGTGGCCATCGCCGTCTGGACGGCGTGCTCGTTGCCGGCGGCGCCGGTGCCCGGCGGCGGCTTCACGAAGTGCGACAGCGGCTCGGAGACGCCGTAGAACATCAGGCCGATCCCCATGCCCGCGCTGAACATCATCGCGATCCAGGAGACCGTCTTGAACTCCGGCTCCTCGTCGTCGCGGCCGAGCGGGATGCGACCGAACTTGCCCGCGGCGAGCCAGATCACGAACAGCACGAAGCCGGACGCCACGAGGGCGAACAGCCAGCCCATGTTGTGCACGACCCAGCCGAGGCTGCTGGTCGAGGCGGTGCTGAGGGTGTCGGTCGACAGGAAGCCCCACAGCACGAAGCCGATCGCGATGACGGCGGTCACGCCGAACACGATCGAGTCGAGCTTCTGCGGCTCCTCCGCGGGGTGGTCCTCGATCACGGGGTCGAGGGCGGGGTGGACGGGTTCGAGGGTGTCGGTCTGGTGGCCGGCTTCACCGGGTCCGGCCGGACCTGTCTTCGTCAGCTGTGTCGTCACGTGGTGTCTGGCACGCAGGCGTGCCACTCCTCCGTTGTTCTCGTTGGTTGCGTATCAAAACCTCTTCGGGCCAACGCACCACTGTGCCGAGGTCAACGGCGACAGACAAATCAGGTAACGGACAAACCACGCCGTGTCGGCGAAGACCGTTGTCGCACAGACCAATCCGCAGACGTGACCTTCGCCACGCCCATCGAAGGGAGGCGTCAGAAACCGAGGCGCTGGAGCTGCTTGGGGTCGCGCTGCCAGTCCTTGGCGATCTTCACGTGCAGGTCGAGGAACACCTTCTGGCCGAGCAGGGCCTCGATACCGCGTCGGGCGTTGGTCCCCACCTCGCGCAGCCGCGAGCCCCCGCGACCGATGACGATCGCCTTCTGCGACGGCCGCTCGACGAACACGTTGACCCGCACGTCGAGCAGTGGGTTGTCCGCGGGGCGGCCCTCACGCGGGACCATCTCCTCGACGACGACGGCGAGGGAGTGCGGCAGCTCGTCGCGGACGCCCTCGAGCGCGGCCTCGCGGACCAGCTCGGCGATCATGACCGCCTCCGGCTCGTCGGTGAGGACCCCCTCGGGGTAGAGCGGGCCGGGCGATGACGGCAGGTGAGAGGACAGGAGGCGGGCGACGTCGTCGACCTGCGAGCCGTTGGTCGCCGAGCAGGGGACGATCTCGTCCCAGGACCCGAGCTGGTCGATGGCGATGAGGTGCTCGGCGAGCCGCTGCCGGTCGACCAGGTCGATCTTCGTGGCGATGGCCACGACCGGCTTGCGCTTGGCCCGTTGCACCTCGGCCAGCTCGCGGGCGATGAACGCGTCACCGGGCCCGGGCTTCTGGTCCGCCGGCAGGCAGAAGCCGATGACGTCGACCTCGAGCAGGGTCTCGCGCACGACGTCGTTGAGCCGCTCCCCAAGCAGCGTCCGGGGCTTGTGCAGTCCCGGGGTGTCGACGAGAACGAGCTGCGAGCTGTCGGTGGTGACGATGCCGCGGATGGTGTGGCGCGTCGTCTGCGGCTTGGAGGAGGTGATCGCGACCTTCTGGCCGACGAGGGCGTTGGTCAGGGTCGACTTGCCCGCGTTCGGGCGCCCGACCAGGCACGCGAAGCCGGCAACGTACCCGCCCGGCTGCTGGCCGGCATACCCGCCTGCCTGCCGGCCGGCATACCCGCCTGCCTGCCCGGCGGCAGGACCGCCGGCACCGCCCTGCGACGCGGAGGCGCCTCCACCCGTGGACCCGTTGCGGCTCATGACACTCCTTCGCGCTCAGGCTCCACCGTAGTGCCCGCCGAACCCGACCCGTGACCGTGCACCGCGGCGCCCTCCTCGAGCCGGACGGGCTCGACGATGACGCTCGCGATCCGGTGCCGCCGCCCGGCCATCCGCTCGGCGGTGAGCCGCAGCCCGGCGACCTCGCAGCTCGAGCCGACGATCGGCACCCGGCCGATCATCTTGCCGATCAGGCCGCCGACGGTGTCGACCTCGTCCTCCTCGATCTCGACGTCGAACAGGTCGGCCAGGTCGTCGATGTCCATCGTCGCCGGCACGCGGATCGTGCCGTCCCCCAGGTCCTCGACGCCCGGCGCCTCGCGGTCGTACTCGTCGGCGATCTCGCCCACGATCTCCTCGAGGATGTCCTCGATCGTCACCAGGCCGGCAGTGCCGCCGTACTCGTCGACCACGACGGCGAAGTGGCTCTGGTCGTGCTGCATCTCGCGCAGCAGGTCGTCGACCGGCTTGCTCTCCGGGACGTAGTGCATCGGCCGCATCTGCGCGGTGACGGGGAGCGTGACGGCCTCGGGGTCGGCGTTGACGCGACGCGCGACGTCCTTGAAGTACAGGAGCCCGAGGATGTCGTCGGACCCGTCGCCGACCACCGGGATGCGGGAGAAGCCGGACCGCAGGAACAGCGACATCGCCGACCGCAGGGACTTCTCGCCGTCGATGGTGACCATGTCGGTGCGCGGCACCATGACCTCGCGCGCCACGGTGTCGCCGAGCTCGAAGACGGAGTGGATCATCTGCCGCTCGTCGGCCTCGATGACGGCACTCTCCCCCGCCAGGTCGACGAGGTCACGCAGCTCGGACTCGCTCTGGAACGGGCCGTCCCGGTAGCCGCGGCCCGGCGTGACGGCGTTGCCGAGCGCGATGAGCACCCGTGCCACCGGGCCGAGGATGGTGCGCAGCCCGATGATGAGCGGCGAGGCGAGCAGGGCGACCGTGTCGGAGTGCTGCCGGCCCAGGGTGCGCGGCGAGACACCGACGATGACGAACGACACGAGCGCCATGACGCCGATCGCGATGAGCAGCCGGGTCCAGAAGCCGTCGACGAGGTCGATGGTCCCCAGCGTGATGAGCACGGCCGTCGTCGCCTCCGCCACGACGCGCAGGAACGCCGTGACCGACAGGTATGCCGCGGAGTCGCCCATGATGCGCGCCAGCGACTTCGCGCCGGTGCGGTTCTCCTCGACCAGCTCGTTCGCGCGGACGCGGGAGATCTTCCAGATCGCCGCCTCGGCCGCGGCCAGCACGAACGCGACGACGATCGACAGGAGGGCGGCGACGACGACTCCGGTCACGGCTTCCCCGTTCAGGACGAGGGCCGGCCGCGGCCGGCGAGGAAGGTCAGCAGCAGCTGCCGCTGGAGCTCGAACATCTCGCGCTCCTCGTCCGGCTCGGCGTGGTCGTAGCCGAGCAGGTGCAGGATGCCGTGCGTCGTGAGGAGCAGCAGCTCCTCCTCGGTCGCGTGGCCGGCCTCCTTGGCCTGCCGGGCCGCGACGCTCGGGCACAGCACGATGTCGCCGAGGACGCCCTCCTCGGGCTCCTCGCCCTCGCGGCCGGGACGCAGCTCGTCCATCGGGAAGCTCATGACGTCGGTCGGTCCCGGCAGGTCCATCCACTGCACGTGCAGGACCTCCATGGCCGGTTCGTCGACCAGCCGGAGGCACAGGTCCGCGCCCGGGTGGACCCGCATCTGGGTCATGACGTACTTGCTCAGCGCCACCAGCTCGAGCTCGTCGAGCTGGTAGTCGGTCTCATTGAGGACGTCGACGCTCATGCTGCCCTCGCCCTCCCTGCTCGCGGCCACCCCGGGCCTGCTGGCCGCGGCTCTGCTGCGCGTCGTCCCAGCGGCCGTACGCGTCGACGATGGCGCCGACGAGCCGGTGCCGGACGACGTCCTGCGGCGTGAGGATGGAGAAGTGGATGTCCTCGACGTCGGCCAGGATGTCGCGGACCACGCGCAGGCCGGACCGCGTGCCGTCGGGCAGGTCGACCTGGGTGACGTCACCCGTGACGACCATCTTGGAGCCGAAGCCGAGGCGCGTGAGGAACATCTTCATCTGCTCGGGCGAGGTGTTCTGCGCCTCGTCGAGGATGATGAACGCGTCGTTGAGGGTGTTGTGCGTCAGCAGGAAGTCCTCGGTGACGTACAGGCTGTCCGGCGCCGCGACCGAGATGCACATCGTCTCAGCCTCGCCGGCCGGCTCGATCGACTCGATGTACCGCTGGGGCCGCCCACCACCCATGGCGTCGTATGCCGCGCGCTTTCGCTCGAGGCCGAAGGGCACGAAGCCCTCCGGGAGACGGATGTCCACGACGTGGGCGTCGCTGTTGTGGGTGACGGGACGCCCGTTGGCGAAGCCGGGCTCGCGTCCCTCCGCGGGGCGGGTTCGGGCATACGCCACACCGCCCAGGGAGCGCACGAGGAAGACCACGTCGTCGCGCAGCTGCGGGGACGTCGTCGAGTACTGGATGCGGCAGGTGCGACCTCGCTGGGTCACCGGGCCGCCGTCGGTGTCGAGGAGGCCCTGGAGGACGGCGAAGCGAACCCACGCGGCGTTGAACTTGTAGACATCCGGAACGAACTTGAGGCCGGACGTCGCGCCCGCGAGGCCGAGGTCGCGGATGACCGTGGTCACCGGGTTCGCGACGCGCAGACCGCCGCGGCCGACTGCGGGGTGGCGCAGGACGTAGTCGTAGCCGGCCTTGTGGGTGACCTCGATGCCCATCGACGAGAGCTTCCGCTGCAGGGACTCGGCGAGCTGCGGGTCAGCAGTGCAGAAGGACGGCGTGGTCGACGTGGTCGTGCACCCGTCACCGAGCAGCAGACCGAGCGCGTACGGGTGCATCGGCACCTCGTGCCCGACGAACTCGACGGGGTCGACGAGCGGCAGCTCGTACCGGTGGGCGTGGAAGGACCGGAGGGACCCGACCATGTCCTGGGTCTGCAGCGTGCGCCACTTCCCACGACGTCGGTCGTCGCGAGTCCGGACCGTCCACAGGTGCTCACCGCACGCCAGGGTGGAGGCACCGTCCTGGGCGGTCACGCGGTACACGGGCTTGCGGCCCTGCGGGTACACCCCCAGGACCGGGGTCGGCAGGCCGTCGGAGCCGACCACGAGGTCGCCGACCTGCAGGTCGCCGAACCGTGCCCACCCCTGCGGCGTCAGCACCCGGGTGTCGACCGGCTGCGCGCGGCCGCGCATGTACGCCAGGGGCGCGACCTCGATCGTGCCGGCCGCCATGAGCCGCGGGATCGACTCCGGGTCGATCATGTCGTGCAGCGCGTCGTAGAGCGGGCGCAGGTACGGGTCGATCTTGTCGTTGAGCGTGCCGGGCAGGAACCCGAGCCGCTCGCCCGCCTCGACCGCGGGCCGGGTCAGGATGATCCGGTTGACCTGCTTGGCCTGCAGTGCCTGGACGGCCTTGGCCATGGCCAGGTACGTCTTGCCGGTGCCGGCGGGGCCGATGCCGAAGACGACGGTGTGCTCGTCGATCGCGTCGACGTAGTGCTTCTGGTTCAGCGTCTTGGGGCGGATGGTGCGGCCACGGTTGCTGACGATGTTCATGGTGAGCACGTCGGCCGGGCGCTCGACGGTCTGTGCCCGGAGCATCTGGATCGAGCGCTCGACGGCGTCGCGGTTGAGCGGCTGGCCGCCCTCGATGACGGCGAGCAGCTCGTCGACCGTGCGCTCGGCCAGCGCCACTTCGGCGCTGGGCCCGGACAGGTGGAACTCGTTGCCCCGCACGTGGATCTGCAGCTGCGGGAAGGCCCGCTCCATGGTGCGCAGCAGCTCGTCGCGCGGACCGAGGAGGGTCACCATCTGCACCTGCGGCGGGATCACGACGGTGTGCGTGGGCACTGGGCGGGCCTCGTCGGCGTCAGCGCCCAGTGAGGTCGAATGATCAGCGTCTGCCATGGTCCGCCCAGTCTACGGTGCGCCTCAGCCGGGCGGCCACGTCATTGCCCGGCCGCCGAGGACGTGCACGTGGGCGTGGAAGACGGTCTGGTGGGCCTCGGCCCCGGTGTTGAAGACACTGCGGTAGCCGCGCTCGGCCACCCCCTCCTGCTCGGCGACGGCGCGCACGGCCGCGAACAGCGGGGCCACCTCGTCCGGCGCCTGCACCGCCAGCGTGCCCACGTCCGGGACGTGACGACGCGGGATGACCAGCACGTGGGTCGGCGCCTGCGGCTCGAGGTCGCGGAAGGCCACCGTGTGCTCGTCCTCGCGCACCACGTCAGCGGGGATGTCACCCGAGAGGACCCTGCAGAAGATGCAGTCGGCGTCGGCCATGTCCAGAGACTAGCCAGCGCCTGGCGCAGGCTGCGCGCCGGGACCGCTCGTGGGGGGCGCCGGGAAACCGGCGCAGGTCGGTCGACCGGCGCGTCAACCTCGGGGTCGACCAACGCGTCGAAGGGGCGTGGGACCGTTGGGCGTGGCCGTGCGCGACCGGAGCGACGAAGGGCACCCGGGCGCCGACGAGGGCGTGCGGGAGCTGTATGCCGCCCACTGGGCCGGCCTCGTCCGGCTGGCGTGGCTGCTCCTGCGCGACGACCTCGCCGCGGAGGAAGTGGTCCAGGAGGCCTTCATCGCGGTCCACCGGCGCTGGGACTCGCTGCGCGACCCGGAGAAGGCCACGGCATACCTGCGCCGGTCGGTCGTCAACGGCGCGCGGTCGAGCCTTCGGCACCGGGGCGTCGAGGAGCGGCACCTCGCCCGCGAGCGCGCCGACGCCGGGACACCCGGCCGGCGCGCCGAGGCGAGCGCCGAGGACCGGGCGCTCGGGTCGGAGGCGAGGCGGTCCATGGTCCGAGCGCTGGGCAGCCTGCCGCAGCGCCAGAGAGAGGTGCTGACGATGCGCTACTACCTCGACCTCAGCGAGGCGGAGATCGCCGACGCCCTCGGCATCTCCGCCGGCTCGGTCAAGGCCCACGCCCACCGCGGGCTCGCCGGCCTGCGCGACCGGATGGGAGAGGTGTCGTGACCGACCACCCGACGCCTGACGCCCGCTTCGACCCCCGCCTCGAGCCCGGGGAGCTCCGCAGGCTCGAGGACCAGCTCCGCACCGAACTCGCAGAGGAGACCCGCAGTGTCCGACCACCAGACCGCCTCGAGGCGATCCTGCACCAGGCCCGAGAGGCAGGGCCGGTGAGCGCCCGCGCCGGTTCCGGCCCGCGCCGCTGGCTCGTGCCCGTCGCCGCCGCGGCGGCCGTCGCCCTCATCGCGGGCGGTGTGTGGTGGGCCGGCCAGGACCGTTCCACGCGCACGGCAGCGCCTGCCACGACCGGGCCCACCACCTCGCAGGTCGCGCCTGCGCCGACCGGCAGCGGCCCGTCCACGCCGTCGGCCGTCACCTCGGGGAGCGCGATCCTCACGGCCGGCCCCGGACCGACCACCCTGCCGGTCTACTTCGTCGGCCCGCAGGGCGGCGACAGGACCGCGTACGGCCTGTACCGCGAGTTCCTGCCCGGCCCGGTGACCACCGGGGACGCGGCGGCGCGGGCCAAGGCCGCCCTCGGGCTCGCCCTGCGCCCGCCCACCTCCACCACGCCTGACGGTGGCTACCTCGCGCCGTGGGCAGGGCAGAGCATCCGCGCGGTCACGGTCTCGCCGAAGCTGATCACCGTCGACCTCGCCACGCCGGGCGCCTCGGGCGCGGACACGACGGCCGACGTGCGACGGCTGGCGGTCCAGGAGCTCGTCTGGACGGCGCAGGCGGCGGTGCAGAAGGGCAACGTCCCGGTCCGCTTCACGGTCCAGGGCAAGGACGCCAAGCTGTTCGGGGCGATCGCGACGGCGGGCCGCACCTTCACCCGGCCGTCGGCGGACCGCCTGTACGAGGACCTGGCTGCCATCTGGGTGACCTCACCCCGCCCGGACCAGCTCGTGTCCGCGACGCAGCCGGTCACGGTGACCGGCCAGGCCATCGTGTTCGAGGCGACCGTGAGCTGGGAGCTCGACCGCGACGGCACGAAGGTCAGGAGCGGGCACACCATGGCCTCGGCCGGTGCGCCCCAACAGGGCTCCTACTCGATCCAGCTCGGCACGCTGCCCGCGGGGAGCTACTCGATCCGCGTCTTCGAGGTCAGCCAGGCGGACGGCCAGGGGATCACCGCCCAGCGGACCGTGCCCTTCACCGTCGGCTGACTCCCCCGGCTGGACCCACGGCGGGATCCCGGTCGGCGGGCCCTGCCCTCAGCGCCAGCGTCCGGCCGCGCTCAGCACCGCGAGCGCGGCCGGACCGGCGCTGGAGGACCGCAGCACGGTGTCGCCCAACCTGACGGCCACCGCGCCGGCCGCCTCGAGGGCAGCCACCTCCTCAGGGGTGATGCCACCCTCGGGCCCCACCACGACGACCACGTCGCCCTCGGTCGGGAGCGTCCGGCTCGCCAGGCTCGTGGTGGCGTCCTCGTGCAGGACGTATGCCGCCGCGGCGCCGGCCACGCGGTCGGCGAGCGCTTTCGTCGTGGCCAGCTCGGCGACGACGGGCACCCGCGCCCGGCGGGACTGCTTGGCCGCTGCGACGACCGTCGCGACCCACTTGCCGCGGGCCTTCTCCCCGCGCTCCCCGCGCCACTGCACGATGCACCGGGCCGCCTGCCAGGGGACCACCTCGTCGACCCCGCACTCGGTCGCCGCCTCGACCGCCTGGTCGTCCCGGTCGCCCTTGGCCAGGGCTTGCACCAGCACGAACCGCGGCCGGGGCTCGGCCACCTCCTCGACCTCCAGCACCCGCAGGTCGAGCTCGGCGCGGCCGGCTCCCGCAACCTCGCAGACCAGACGTCTCCCCGCACCGTCGGCGAGCAGCACGCGCTCGCCCGCGGCGATGCGGCGCACCGTGGCCGCGTGCCGGCCCTCGGGACCGTCGAGCACCACGGCGGAGCCGGGCGCGGCGGAGGCCACGAGGGCCGGGTCGACGAGGAAGAGCGGCAGGGTCATGGCCGGGTGGGGGCTCAGCGGCCCTTGAACGCCTCGCGCAGCTTGCCGAACAGGCCCTGGTTGGCGGGTGCGAGCCGGCCCTCGGGGCGCTCCTCCCCACGCAGGACCGCGAGCTGGCGCAGGAGCTCCTCCTGCTGCTCGTCGAGGCGGGTCGGGGTCATGACGTTGGCGTGGACGATCAGGTCGCCACGGCCGCCGCCGCGCAGGTGCGTCACGCCGAGACCGCGCAGCGTGACCGCGTCACCGGCCTGGGTGCCCGGCTTGACCTCGAGCTCCTGGGAGCCGTCGAAGGTGTCGAGCTTCAGGGTCGTGCCGAGCGCGGCTGCCGTCATCGGCAGCTCGACCGTGGCGTGCAGGTCGTCGCCGCGACGCTGGAAGGTCGCGTGCGGCCGCACGGACACCTCGACGTACAGGTCTCCGGCGGGGCCGCCGCCCTGGCCGACCTCGCCCTCGCCCGTGAGCTGGATGCGGGTGCCGGTGTCGACGCCCGCCGGGACCTTGATGGTCAGCGTGCGGCGGGTGCGGACGCGGCCGTCGCCGGAGCACTCGAAGCAGGGGCTGACGAGCACCTCGCCGTAGCCCTGGCAGGTCATGCAGGGACGGCTGGTCATGACCTGGCCGAGGAAGGACCGCTGCACCTGCTGGATCTCCCCGCGACCGCCGCAGACGTCACAGGTCCGGCGCGAGGTGCCCGGCTGGGCGCCGTCGCCGTGGCAGGTGGAGCAGACGACGGCCGTCTCGACCGTGAGCTCCTTCTCGGCACCGAAGACGGCATCGGCCATGTCGATGTCGAGGCGGATCAGCGCGTCCTGGCCGCGGCGCTGGCGCGAGCGCGGGCCGCGCTGGGCGGTGCCGGCACCGGCGCCGAAGAACGCGTCCATGATGTCGCTGAACGAGAAGCCATGGCCGAAGCCCGCGGCCCCGGCGGCGTACGGGTCGGCGCCCATGTCGTACGAGCGGCGCTTCTCCGGGTCGGAGAGCACGTCGTAGGCCTGGGACACCTTCTTGAACTGCTCCTCCGCCTCCGGGCTCGGGTTCACGTCCGGGTGCAGGGTGCGGGCCTTCTTGCGGTAGGCCCGCTTGATGTCCTCGGCGGTGGCGTCCCGCGAGACGCCGAGGTCCTGGTAGTAGTCGTTCACGAAGATCCTTGTCAGTGGTGCATCGACACGGTCGGGGAGCCGGCGGCGGTGACGGCCCTGCGGGAGGTGGACCCGGCGCTCACTGCGCGAGGATCCGGGAGACGTAGGTGGCGACCGCCCGGACCGAGGCCATGGTGGTCGGGTAGTCCATCCGGGTCGGGCCGAGGACACCGAGCCCGGCGACGAGGTCGGCCCCGGTGCCGTACTCGGTCGAGACGACCGAGGTCGACTGCAGCCCGGCGAACGGGTTCTCGTGGCCGATCCGCACGGAGACGGCGTCGGAGGTCTCGCGCGCGGTCCCGAGCAGCTTGAGCAGGATGACGTGCTGCTCGAGCGCCTCGAGGACCGGCCCGATGGTGAGCGGGAAGTCGGTGCCGACGCGGGCGAGGTTGGCCGTGCCGGCGAGGACGACCCGCTCCTCGCGCTCCTCGACCAGGGCGTCCTCCAGCGACTGGACGACGGCACGCACGAGGTCGCGGTCGGCGGGTTCGAACTCCTCCGGCAGCGACGACAGCGCTGCGGACGCGTCGACGAGGCGCTCCCCGACGGCCCGGGCGTTGACCTTGGCGCGCACCAGCCCGAGGGTGGCCTCTCCCTCGGTCGTCGTGAGGTCGGCGGTGGTCTCGATGACCCGCTGCTCGACCCGGCCGGTGTTGACGATGAGCACGACCATCAGCCGCTGGCCGCCCATCGGCACGAACTCGATGTGCCGCACCGAGGACCGGGTCAGCGACGGGTACTGCATGACGGCGACCTGGCGGGTCAGCTGCGCGAGCAGCCGGACCGTGCGGTCGACGACGTCGTCGAGGTCGACGGCACCCTCGAGGAAGTGGGCGATGGCGGCGCGCTCCGCCGCGGACATGGGCTTCACCGAGCTGAGCCGGTCGACGAACAGGCGGTACCCCGCGTCGGTGGGGACCCGCCCGGCGCTGGTATGCGGGGCCGCGATCAGCCCCTCCTCCTCGAGCACGGCCATGTCGTTGCGGACCGTCGCCGCTGACACCCCGAGGTGGTGGCGCTCGAGCAGCGCCTTGGACCCGACCGGCTCGGACGTCTCGACGTAGTCCTGGACGATGGCGCGCAGCACGGCGAGGCGTCGTTCTTCGCTCATGGCGCTCCTCCGTTCGGCTGGCACTTCGACCGCGGGCGGGGCCGTCCGTGGCAGCTCCCCACGTTGGCACTCACACCCTCGGAGTGCCAAGTCTATGTCGTTCGGCGCGTCCCGGCCGCATCGACCGGCGCGTCCGCGTGGACGGCCGGCGCACCCGGCATACCCTTCCCCGGTGCCCGACCGCTATGGCTCCGACGTGCTCTCCACCGACTGGCGCAAGCCCCCTCGCGGGCGCGCGACGGAGGTGGAGGCCGAGACCGGCCTGGTCGTCGAGGACGTCGAGACCGGCTGGTGCGGCGCGGTCGTCCGGGTCGAGAAGGCGGGCGGCATGCGGGTCGTCCACCTCGAGGACCGGCGGGGCCGCACCAAGGGCTTTCCGCTCGGCCCCGGCTTCCTGCTCGACGGCGCCCCGGTCGTCCTGACTCCCCCGACAGCAGCGGCGCGGGCCCAGCTCGCCGCGGCGAAGGAGGCCTCGTCTCGCACCGCCTCGGGGTCGCGCGCCGTCGAGGGCGTGCGCGCCAAGGTGGCGAGCGGGTCCCGGATCTTCGTCGAGGGCCGGCACGACGCGGAGCTCGTCGAGAAGGTCTGGGGCGAGGACCTGCGCATCGAGGGCGTCGTCGTCGAGATGCTCGACGGCGTCGACGACCTGTCCGCCGCCATCCGGGACTTCTCCCCCGGCGCCGGACGCCGGATGGGCGTCCTCGTCGACCACCTCGTGCCCGGCACCAAGGAGCACCGGGTCGTGGAGGAGGCCCGCCGCCTGCAGCCGTATGCCGCGCACGTGCGGATCCTCGGGCACCCGTACGTCGACGTGTGGCAGAGCGTGCGACCCGAGCGGCTCGGGCTCGACGCCTGGCCGGTCATCCCCCGCGGGACCTCCTGGAAGCACGGAATCTGCGCCCATCTCGGCTGGGCCCATGACAGCCAGGCCGACATCGCCCGGGCGTGGAAGCAGATCCTGGGCACGGTCCGCACGTACGCCGACCTCGAGCCGACCCTGCTGGCCAGCGTCGAGGAGCTCATCGACTTCGTGACCGAGCCCGGTCACTGACGCCGCGGCGGCCACCGCTCAGGGTCGGCCCTGACGCTGCCCTGAGCGCACCCCGAAACCGGGACGATCCGTGGTCCCCATGCGCTTGACTGGGTGAAGGCACCATCCACGGAGGAGAAATGACCCAACAACCGCAGTACCAGCCGCAGCCCGCGCAGCCGATGTCGCAGCAGGAGGAGAGGACCTGGGCCACCCTGACCCACGTCATCTCCGGCGTGGCCATGGTCGTCAGCGCCGGCACCCTGGGCTTCGTCGCCAGCCTGATCATCTACCTCGTCTACCGCGACCGCGGCCCGTTCGTCCGGGCCCACGCGGCCAACGCCGTGAACGTGCAGCTGACCGCCCTGATCGGCCTCATCGTCTCGGGCGTCCTGATGGTCGTGCTCGTCGGCTTCGTCCTCTACCCGATTGTCGTGGTCGCAGCGGTGGTCCTCCACGCGATCGCCGCCATGCGGGCCAACGCCGGGGAGTGGTACGACCCGCCGTTCACCATCCGCTTCGTCAAGTGAGCCGGCTCGGGCGGTTGCCCGAGCACTAACGCAGGCCGAGGAGCCGTCGCACGACGGTGTCGGCCAGCAGGCGGCCCTGCCTCGTCAGCACCACGCGCTGGCGGCGCAGGGCCGCTGCCGCGTCCACCAGCCCGTCGGCGATGAGTCCGGCCACCGCGGTGCGCCCCTCGTCGCGCAGGTCCGCGAGCGGCAGCCCGTCGACCAGCCGCACCCCGAGCAGGACCCGCTCGTCGTACCGCTGCTCGGCGGTCAGGGTCTCCCGGCCGTGGGCCGGGCTGACCCCGTCCGCGACCCGGCCGGCATACGCGGTCGGGTGCTTGACGTTCCACCAGCGCACGCCGCCGACGTGGCTGTGCGCGCCGGGGCCGACGCCCCACCAGTTGCCGTCGTCCCAGTAGCCCTCGTTGTGGCGGCAGCGCGCGGCCGGGCGGCTCGCCCAGTTGCTCACCTCGTACCAGTCGTAGCCGGCGGCCGAGAGCACCTCGTCGGCGAGCTCGTACTTCACGGCCTCGTCGTCGTCCTCGGGCGCGGCGACCTCACCGCGCCGCACCTGGGCGGCGAGCCGGGTGCCGTCCTCGACGACGAGGGCGTAGGCCGACACGTGGTCCGGCTGCAGCGCGACGACGGCGTCCAGGCTCGTGCGCCAGTCCGCCAGGCTCTCCCCCGGCGTCCCGTAGATCAGGTCCAGGCTGACCTGCAGCCCCGCCGCGCGGGCCGCGTCGACCGCGCGGGCGACGTTCGCCGGGTCGTGGGTGCGGTCGAGGGTGCGCAGGACGTGCGGCACGGCCGACTGCATCCCGAGCGAGACGCGGGTGAAGCCGGCGTCGGCGAGGACGCCGAGCGACTCGGGTGTCACCGAGTCCGGGTTGGCCTCGGTCGTCACCTCCGCGTCGTCGGCGAGCCCCCACTGCTCCCGTATGCCGTGCAGCATCCGGGCGAGGTCCGTGGCGGCCAGCATCGTGGGCGTGCCGCCGCCGACGAAGACGGTCCCGACCTCGGGGACGGCCGGTCCGAGCACCTCGCCCGCGAGCGCCAGCTCCTTGAGGGCGGCGTCGGCGAACGTGGAGACGCCGGCGCCGTCCGTGCCGAGCTCGAGCAGCGTGTAGGTGTTGAAGTCGCAGTAGCCGCAGCGGACCCGGCAGAACGGGACGTGCAGGTAGACCCCGAAGGGCCGCTCCGCGAGGGTCGCGAGCGAGGCCTCCGGCAGCCGCCCGTCGGGCGGCGCGGGGTCGCCGTCGGGCAGGGCGCTGGGCATGGGCACCATTGTCTCAGGGCTTCCGGGGCCGCTCGGCCGCGGCCGCCGGGCAGGCCGTCGTCCCACCCGTCACAGCGCGTCCGGCGTGTCCCGGCGACACGCCGGACGCCGTCGAAAAAGGGCCTCCCACCTGCGGGAAAGCCCTTGTGGAGCCGCGGTCCGGCGACTAGAAATGGTGGCACGCCCCCACCTCGGTGGGAGCGCCGACCCGGACCTCGGTCCGAGTCGTAGAGGGCCTCGGAAACTCATACTTTCCGAGGCCCTCACCTTGTGCCCCGGGAAACCCTCGGGGGCAGGTCCCGCGTAGGTTCGGCGAGTGCGTTTCCTCACCGACGCCGATGTGGCGGCCCTGCTCCCGACACCGCTCGAGACCGTCGCCCTGGCCCGCGACGCCCTGGTTGCCCGCGCGTCCGGTGACGTGGAGGTCCCGCCGAAGCCGGCCGTCCACACGGTCCCCGGCAGCTTCGCCAACGCGATGCCTGCCGCGTGGCCCGCGCGGAACCTGCTGGGGTGCAAGTGGATCACCATCTTCCCCGACAACCCTGCCGCCGGGCTCCCGACCGCCGACGGCCTCGTGGTGGTCAACGACGGCGGCACCGGGCGCACCCGATGCGTCCTGCAGGCCGGGGTGCTCACCGCCGCCCGCACAGCCGCGGTCTCCGGGGCGTGCATCCAGGCGCTCGCACCGGACGGCGCCGCGGTGGCCATCACCGGTGCCGGGGTCCAGGCGCGCTCGCACCTGCGCGTCCTGGCAGCCCTGGGCCACACCGACGTGCGGGTCTACGCCCGGCGCGAGGCGGCGCGGCGGGACCTGCAGGACTGGGCCGCCCGCGAGGTGCCCGAGGTGAGCCTGCGCTCCACCGACGACCCGGCCGAGGCGGTGCGTGGTGCGGCCGTCGTGGTGACCGCCCTCAGCATCGGGGTGGTGGGGGCCCACCTGGACCCGTCGTGGGTGTCCCCGGACGCGCTGCTGCTGCCGCTGGACTACGCGACCTCCGTCGGCCCCGGCCTGGCGACGGGTGCCGTGCTGGCCGCCGACGACGTCGAGCAGTTCGAGGCCGTCCGGGCGACCGGGCGGCTCGGGGACTACCCGTCACCCTCCGGCTGGACCGGCGACCTGCTCGAGCACGACCGTCCCGCGGGCCGGGTCGTCTGCCAGAACCTGGGCAACGGCCTGAGCGACCTCGTCGTCGCGGCTGCCGTCGCCGACGCGGCCGAGTCGTCGGGTGCCGGCCACCTGCTCGACACCGACGGCACCTAGAGTCGGTCGGGTGAGCACCTCCGGCTGGATCGACCTCGACGGCGTCGTCAACATGCGCGACGTCGGCGGACTCCCCACGACCGACGGCGCCACGGTCGCCAGTGGGAGGCTCCTGCGCTCGGACAACCTGCAGGACCTCACCGACGCCGACGTCCGGCACCTCGTCGAGCAGGTGGGCGTCACCGACATCGTCGACCTGCGCAGCGACATCGAGGTGCGGATCGAGGGGCCGGGCCCGCTGCAGGTGCGCGAGCTCGCCACCCACCACCGGCACTCGCTCTTCCGCGACGACGAGATGGAGGTCAGCGCCGAGGACGCCCTGGTCCTGCCGTGGTCGAAGTCCGCCGGCACCGAGCGCCCGAAGCCGCCGCGGCGCGACGACGACTACTGGGCGAGCCACTACCTGGGCTACCTCGCCGACCGCCCGGACTCCGTCCTCGGCGCGCTGCAGGTCGTGGCCGAGAGCCGTGGAGCGACGATCGTGCACTGCGCCGCGGGCAAGGACCGCACCGGGACAGTGGTCGGCCTCGCGCTCTCGGTGGCCGGGGTCGCGGACGAGGACGTCGTCGCCGACTACGTCGCCACCGGTGAGCGGATCGAGGCGATCGTGGCGCGCCTCATGGCGCGGCCGGCATACGAGGAGGTGCTCCGGGACCAGCCGATGAGCCACCACCTGCCGCGGCCGGAGACCATGCAGCGCATCCTCGCGGTGCTCGCCGAGCGCCACGGCGGCGCAGCCGGCTGGCTGCTCGAGAACGGCTGGAGCGAGGACCAGGTCGCCCAGCTCCGCGGGCGCCTGCGCGACTGAGCCTCAGGTGGCGGCGCCGGCCGCCTTGGCGGCCCTGTCGGGCCTGTCGGTCACCCAGAGGCGGATGACGCCCTCGACCACGGTCGTGCCGTCGGACCGGACGCCGCGCACCCGGACCGGCACGTCGGTGTCGCCACCGCGCTCCCAGTCGGCCGGGTCGGTCTCGGCGACGCAGGTGATGTCGGACGTCGCCTTGGCGGTGTAGGCCACGTCCATCCCCTTGGGGATCCAGCGCCGCGTGGGCGGGATGCTCGCCTCGGCCAGCGCCCCCATCGCCGCCTCGAGGCCGTTGCAGATGGCGATGACGTGCACGGTGCCCAGGTGGTTCTGCACCCGCCGGCGCTTGCGGACGGTCAGCACGGCGCGGTTCGGCTCGAGGCTCACGAACCGCGGCCGTGCCGAGCGGAAGTAGGGCGCCGCCTGCTCGAAGACGAGCGAGAACAGCCGGTTCCCCTGGGGGTATGCCGCGAGCCGTCGGTAGAGCGCGTACGTGTCGACCATGCCGGCGATGCTACCGGCCGGTAACCCCTACTTCTTGGACTTCTCCGTGTCGCTCGACAGGGCTGCGATGAAGGCCTCCGGCGGGACCTCGACGGTGCCGATGCTCTTCATCCGCTTCTTGCCGGCCTTCTGCTTCTCGAGCAGCTTGCGCTTGCGGCTGATGTCACCGCCGTAGCACTTGGCCAGCACGTCCTTGCGGATGGCGCGGATGTTCTCGCGGGCGATGATGCGGGCGCCGATGGCCGCCTGGATCGGCACCTCGAACTGCTGGCGCGGGATGAGGTCCTTGAGCTTGCTGGCCATCATGACGCCGTACGCGTAGGCCTTGTCCTTGTGGACGATCGCCGAGAACGCGTCGACGGTCTCGCCCTGCAGCAGGATGTCGACCTTGACCAGGTCGGCCTCCTGCTCGCCGTCGGGCTCGTAGTCGAGCGAGGCGTAGCCGCGCGTGCGCGACTTCAGCTGGTCGAAGAAGTCGAAGACGATCTCGGCCAGCGGCAGGGTGTAGCGCATCTCGACGCGGTCCTCGGACAGGTAGTCCATGCCGCGCAGGCTCCCCCGCTTCTGCTGGCAGAGCTCCATGATGGCGCCGATGAACTCGCTCGGGGCGAGGATCGTGGCCCGGACCACCGGTTCGGTCACCGAGGCGACCTTGCCGTAGGGGAACTCGCTCGGGTTGGTGACGACGATCTCCTTGCCGTCGTCCATCGTCACGTCGTAGACGACGTTCGGCAGCGTCGAGATCAGGTCGAGGTTGAACTCCCGCTCGAGCCGCTCGCGGACGATCTCGAGGTGCAGCATGCCGAGGAAGCCGATGCGGAAGCCGAAGCCCAGCGCCGCCGAGGTCTCCGGCTCGTAGACCAGCGCCGCGTCGTTGAGCTTGAGCTTGTCGAGGGCGTCGCGCAGGTCGGGGTAGTCGGACCCGTCGATCGGGTACAGCCCCGAGAACACCATCGGCTTGGGGTCGCGGTAACCACCGAGCGCGTCCTTGGCCGGCTTGGACTGGTTCGTCACCGTGTCGCCGACGCGGGACTGGCGCACGTCCTTCACGCCCGTGATGAGGTAGCCGACCTCGCCGACCCCGAGCCCCTTGGAGGGCACGGGCTCCGGGCTGATGACGCCGATCTCGAGCAGCTCGTGCGTCGCCCGCGTCGACATCATCTGGATGCGCTCGCGCGGGCTGAGGTGGCCGTCGATCACTCGCACGTAGGTGACGACGCCGCGGTAGGTGTCGTAGACCGAGTCGAAGATCATGGCCCGGGCCGGGGCGTCGGCCACGCCGACCGGGGCGGGCAGCTGCCGGACGATCTCGTCCAGGAGCGGCTCGACACCCACGCCGGTCTTGCCCGACACCTTCAGGCAGTCCTCGGGGTCGCACCCGATCAGCCCGGCCAGCTCGTCGGCATACTTCTCGGGCTGCGCCGCGGGCAGGTCGATCTTGTTGAGGACCGGGATGATCGTGAGGTCGTTCTCCATGGCGAGGTAGAGGTTCGCCAGGGTCTGCGCCTCGATGCCCTGCGCCGCGTCGACGAGCAGCACCGCGCCCTCGCACGCCGCCAGGGACCGCGACACCTCGTAGGTGAAGTCGACGTGCCCGGGGGTGTCGATCATGTTGAGCGCGTAGGTCGTGCCGTCGAGCTCCCACGGCATGCGGACGGCCTGCGACTTGATCGTGATCCCGCGCTCGCGCTCGATGTCCATGCGGTCGAGGTACTGGGCGCGCATGGCCCGCTCGTCGACGACGCCGGTCATCTGAAGCATCCGGTCGGCCAGCGTCGACTTGCCGTGGTCGATGTGGGCGATGATGCAGAAGTTCCGGATCAGCTCCGGCGGCGTCGCGGCAGGCTGCAGCGCGGTGCGGGCCAGGGGGGACACGGGTGCTTCGAACCTCACGAGGACGTCGGACGGACGGATCGGTCCATCCTCCCATGCGCCGCGGTGTGCCGGTGACGCCCCACCCGGGCCTGCCGTTCCCGACCACCTGCGCCCCGAGGTCTGGGACTTCGGGGTTCCACGCACCCCTGTAGGCCGAAGTCTGGGACTTCGGGGTTCCACCCACCCCCTGGCGCCGAGGTCTGGGACTTCGGCGCCCTCTGTCAGGCCGAGCGCGCCGCGGTCCGACGGTCGAGGGCGAGCGACCACAGGGCGATGCCCACGCCGAGGACGGCGAGCATCGCACCGACCCGCGAGGGCCACTCGTACCCCAGACCGGCCGCGAGCACGATCGACCCGAGCCAGGCGCCGAGCGCGTTGGCGATGTTGAGGGTCGAGTGGTTGAGCGCGGCCGCGAGCGCCTGGCCCTCGTGCGCGACGTCCATGAGGCGGGTCTGGAGCATGGGCACGAGCACGCTCGGCAGCAGGCCGAGCAGGAAGACCGCGACGAGCGCCAGCACCTGCGACGCCTGCACGGCCGGCCCGAAGAGGGCGAGCATGACGGCGATCGTGACCAGCGAGAGCGTGATCCCGCGGAGCAGCCCGAACCGCGACACCGGTCCGGACAGCATGGCGCCGGCGGTCATGCCGACCCCGTAGAGGGCCAGGATCACCGGCACGGTCGCGCTCGAGAAGCCACCGAGGTCGGTCATGGTCGGCGCGATGTAGGAGAACGTCGCGAACATGCCGCCGAAGCCCACGGTCCCGATGCCGAGCGCGAGCCACACCTGCGGCCGCTTGAGCGCCGACAGCTCCGAGCGCACGGACACCCCGCCGTCGGCCGGGCAGAACGGCACCCAGCGCCACACCGCCAGCACGGTGACGAGCGCGATCACGCTCACCGCGGCATACGGCCACTGCCACCCGTAGGCCTGGCCGAGGCGCGTCGTCAGCGGGACACCCACGATGTTCGCCACCGTGAGCCCCGCGATCATCATCGACACCGCCCACGTGCGGCGGTGCGTCGGGACGAGCGAGGCGGCGACGAGCGAGCCGACGCCGAAGTACGCGCCGTGCGGCAGGCCGGAGAGGAAGCGGGCGACCATGAGCAGGCCGTAGCTGCCCGCCAGCGCCGAGAGGCCGTTGGCGACGGCGAAGGCCAGCATCAGCCACAGCAGCAGGGTCTTGCGCGGCAGCTTCGACCCCAGGGTCGCCAGCACCGGCGCGCCGACGACGACGCCGGCGGCATACGCAGACACGACGTGACCGGCGGTCGGGATGTCGATGCCGACGCCGTCGGCGACCTGCGGCAGCAGTCCCATCGTCACGAACTCGGTGGTGCCGATGGCGAACCCGCCCACCGCCAGCGCCAGCAGGGCGAGCCGCATGTGCGCCGGCCGGACCTCGGGACCGACAGGGTCGACCTGGTCGACGACGGGCACGGCGGTCTGGGCGTCGGTCACGCGAGGTGCAACGGGACGGCTCGCGTGCGGCATTCCCCCACGGTCCACCTGTCCGCCCACCGGGCGTCCGCCCGTCCACCCACCGGGCGCCGGGGCGTCCACGGGATGCGGAGGAACCCGACATACGATCGGGGCGACCGCGCACAGATCGAGGGGACCATGGCCGAGCAGACCCAGTACGCACCGCCCGTCGGCCCGACCGGACCGATGGGCCCGATGTTCCCGCCCGGGTACCGCAAGGGCGTCCGCACGCACCTGCGCCACCCGCTCGAGAACCTCTGCCTCGTCCTGGTCCTGCTCGGGTCGGTGCTCGTGTGGTCGTTCGCGGGGTACGAGGTCGCGTCGGCGATCGTCGAGCGCCGCCAGCCCGACCCGTACGCCGTCTTCTTCCTCGCCGCACCCGTCATCGTCTACTTCGCGCGCGGGCAGCTCTACGCCCAGCTGCGCCTCAGCGGCGTCAAGATCAGCCCCACCCAGTACCCGCAGGCGCACCAGATGCTGGTCGAGGCCGCAGCCCACCACGGCCTGACCAAGCTGCCCGACGCCTACGTCGTCCTCGGCAACGGCATGATCAACGCAGCCGCGTCCGGGCACGGGTTCCGCAAGTTCATCTTCGTCTACAGCGACCTGTTCGAGATCGGTGGCGAGGCGCGCAACCCCGACGCGCTGCGGTTCATCATCGGACACGAGGTCGGCCACATCGCGGCGGGCCACACGAGCTACTGGCGGCTGCTGGGGATCAGCGGCGCGTCGTGGATCCCGTTCCTCGGCTCGACCCTGTCCCGCAGCCAGGAGTACACCGCCGACAACTTCGGATACGCGATGGTTCCCCAGGGCAGCGCCGCCGCGATGGCGACCCTCGCGGCGGGGAAGTACCTCAACCGCACAGTCGACGTGAACGCCCTGGCCGACCGCGCGACCACCGAGACCGGCTTCTTCGTGTGGTGGGTCAACGCGCTCGCGTCCCACCCGGTCCTGGTCTGGCGCTCGCACGCGCTGCGCGACCGCCGCCGCCCCGGTCGCCTCCTGTGGCGCCCCAAGGACCGCGGGTGACCGCGCCGGGACCGACGTCGACACAGGCGGCCGAGGGAACTTCCTGGTGGATCCGGATCTGGCGGCGACTGACCGGCGCCTACCCCGGGGACTTCGTGGGCGTACCGGAGATGACGTATGCACCCGCGCAGGATGGACGGCCCGATCCGGGCGAGGTGGTGTGGACATGGGTGCCCTTCCAGGAGGACCACCGCAAGGGGAAGGACCGTCCTGTCCTGCTCATCGGGCGCGACGGCAGGTGGCTGCTGGGACTGATGCTGACGACGCGGGCGCGGAGCAGCATCGAGGCCGAGCGTGGGTACACACGCCCGTGCTGGGTGGCCATCGGCAGCGGGCCGTGGGACCGGCAGGGGCGCCCGAGCGATGTCCGCGTCGACCGGGTCGTCCGAATCCATCCCCGCAGGGTCAGACGAGAGGGTGCCGCCCTGGATGCCGCGCGCTTCGCCGAGGTCGCGGAAGCAGTCCGCAGGCGTGGGGCGGCAGGTGGGACGCGGTGAACCTCTGCTCGGTGCCCCCGAGGACGGCATGACCGCGGACGTCGACTACCGGTTCACGTCGCGTCGGCCCGAGTTCGCCGACCTGCCCGAGGTCGTCCGGCTGCGCATCGCCGGTGTGGCCGGGGCCGAGGTGGCGCATGCGCACCCGGCCGTGACGAGCGGGTTCACCGGGGCGTATGCCGGGCTGCTCGAGCTGCGCGACGGTCGCCGGGTCTTCGCCAAGGCGGCCGACCCCCACCACCCCTTCGCGCACGCCGCCCTCCCCCGCGAGGCGGCCGTGCTGGCCCTGCTGGACGGGCGCGCCGGCGCGCCCCGTCTCCTCGGGACGGGAGCGGCCGACGTGTGGAACGTGAGCGTGCTCGAGGCCATCCACGGCCACCTACCTGGTATGCCGTGGACGCCCGCCGAGGCCGCGGCGGCGCACGAGGCCTGCGTCGAGTGGGCCGCTCTGCCCGCGGACCTCGTCGTGCAGCTCACGGACTCCACGGTCGCGGAGGAGGTCGGTGGGGACGAGGTGGCGCTGACCTGCCTCGACGACCTCGCGACGGGAGCACGGCCCTGGCCCGACGGCAGCCCCAGACTGAGCCCCCAGCAGGCGCACGAGGTCGCCGAGCTCGGCCGGAGCGCCGCCGGCGCCCTTGTCGGGGACTGCCTGGTGCACGGCGACCTGCGGCCCGACAACATGCTCATGACACCGGAGGGGCGTGCCCGGTTCGTCGACTGGAACTGGGTGGCCCGCGGGCCGGGCTGGTGCGACTTCGTCGGGCTGCTGCCCCTCATGGCACACCAGGGCCTGGACGCCGACCGCCTGGCGCTCGAGTCGCCGCTGCTGGCGGGCGTGCACCCCGACGCGGTGGACGCGTTCCTCGCCGTCATCATCGGCTTCATGGTCGAGCACGCGAGCCACCCCGACGTCGACAGCACGCAGTCGGCCGTCCGGGCGCACCAGGCCCAGATGGCACGGACCTTCCTGGCCTGGCTCGCCCACCGCCGGGGGTGGTGAGACCGGCTCCCCCAGCCGCTCTCGCGTAGCGTGCCCGCATGCGCGGACTCCTGCAGCGACTTCTCGGACGGGCCCGCCCGGCACGCCGCAGGGACGGCACCCAGCCGCCGACCCGGGTGCCCGGGCAGGCGGCCCGCGGTCCGGCAGCCACCACCCCCGGTGCTCGTGCCTATCCGGGCGACTACACGGGCACTCCCCGGCTCTCCTACTCCCCCAGCCCGGACGGCGAGCCCGACCCGGGCGAGATCGTGTGGACGTGGGTGCCCTACGAGGAGGACCATGCCCAGGGCAAGGACCGCCCCGTGCTGGTCGTCGGCCGCGACGGCGCGTGGCTGCTCGGCCTCATGCTGACCAGCAAGGACCACGACCGCGACGCCGCCGACGAGGCGCGGTGGGGTCGGCAGTGGGTCGACATCGGCGTGGGCGCGTGGGACCGGCAGCGTCGCCCGAGCGAGGTCAGGGTCGACCGGGTGCTGCGCGTCGACCCCGCGGCCGTGCGCCGCGAGGGCTCCGTGCTCGACCGGGCACGGTTCGAGCAGGTCGCCGACGCGGTCCGCGACGCCCACCGCTGAGCGGCTCGACGGGCTGGGGCGTCTTGGCGCAGATTTGCCTCCCTCTTGGGCAACCCCTCACCGCGCGCTGACCTGTCGATGGGATGCCGCCCCTAGCGTCACGGATGGCCAGGGGACCACCGAGACGAGGGGGACACATGAACACCCGCACGCTTCCACGCAGGGCCACGACCGCCGCGGCCACCATCGCCGCCGCACTCGCCTGCGTGGCGACCCTAATGGCCGCGCCGGCCGACGCCGCACCCTCCGGGACGACCTCGCCCGGGACAGCGACCGCCGGCGCCCGCCCGACCCCGGCCGCGCGCGACGCCGGCATCCGGGCCGGCGGCGACGCCTACATGGGGTGGGAGCAGGACGGCGGCCCGACGTCGCGGCCGGCCCCGCCCGTGACGGCCCCGTCGGGCGCGACGAGCCTGGCAGCCGCCACCCAGACCCCGGGCATGGACGTGTCGAAGTGGCAGGGCAACGTCGACTGGGCCTCGTGGTGGTCCCAGGGGAAGCGGTTCGCCTACGTCAAGGCCACCGAGGGCACGTCGTACCAGAACTCCTACTTCGCCCAGCAGTACAACGGCTCGTACAACGTCGGCATGATCCGTGGCTCGTACCACTTCGCCCTACCGGACAACTCCTCCGGCACGTCGCAGGCCGACTACTTCGTCGACCACGGGGGCGGCTGGTCGGCCGACGGCAAGACGCTGCCCGGCGTCCTCGACATCGAGTACAACCCCTACGGCGCGACCTGCTACGGCCTGAGCCAGTCCTCCATGCGCAGCTGGATCGCGGCGTTCACGAGCCGGTACAAGGCGCGCACGGGGCGGGACGCGGTCATCTACAGCACGACGAGCTGGTGGACGACCTGCACCGGCAACACCAGCCAGTTCGCCAGCACGAACCCGCTGTGGATCGCGCGGTACAGCTCGACCGTCGGCACGCTTCCCGCGGGGTGGTCGTACTACACGTTCTGGCAGTACACCGACAGCCCGCTCGACCAGGACTGGTTCAACGGGGACCTGACCCGGCTCAAGGCGCTCGCCCTGGGCTGAGGGGGCACGCCGTGGGCCGAGGGCGGTCGCCCGAGCTGAGGGCGGTCGCCCGAGCTGAGGGCGGTCGCCCGAGCCGAGGGCGGCCCGGACGGTCCGCCGACCGGGCCGCGGCACGACGAAGGGCCGGTCACCGTGACGGTGACCGGCCCTTCGAGACGTCAGGGGTGCCTCAGAGCGAGGCGGCCTTCTTCGCCATGGCCGACTTCTTGTTGGCGGCCTGGTTGGCGTGGATGACGCCCTTGCTCACAGCCTTGTCGAGCTTCTTGGACGCGATCTTCAGCGCCTCCTGCGCCGCGGCGGCGTCGCCGGAAGCGGCAGCCTCGCGGAACTTGCGGATGTGGGTCTTGAGCTCGCTCTTGACGGCCTTGTTGCGCTCGGTCGCCACGCGGTTCGTCTTGATCCGCTTCAGCTGGGACTTGATGTTTGCCACAGGGTGTTTCTTTCTGGTTGGTCGGTGGGTTGCCGTTAGAGGGCGGCAGAAGCCACTCGGGACCAGGCGTGGGGCACCTGTGGTTGAGCGGCTCTGGGTGTTGCTGTCGTGCGCGCACGACCTAGGCGCGCACGCGAGGAGGAAATCTACCAGCCGGGTCCCCACTCCCCCAAAACGGCGAGCCTTGCCTGCGACCGCCCCCGGGAGGCTGTTCCAGGGCCTGCTTCGCAACTCCATTCACGCGCGCACAGGTGCGGGCACTCAGCGCCCCGTGCGGGCCTCGCTGATGGTTAGGATCGCCCGCTCCACGGCATACACGGGATCACGGCCGCCGCCCTTGACCTCGAAGTCCGCCTGCGCAACCGCCTGGATGGCCTCGGCGAGGCCCTCGGGGCCCCAGCCGGACAGCCCGCGCCGGGCCTTGTCGACCTGCCACGGCGCCATGCCGAGCTCGCGCGCGACATCGGCGGACCGGCCCCGTCCCGCCGCCCCCACCTTGACCAGCTGGCGCAGCTGCTGGGCCAGGACGGCCACGATCGGCACGGGGTCCACGCCGGTGGCGATCGCGTGCCGGAGCAGCCGCAGCGCCTCGCCGGTCTGGCCGGCGACCGCGGCGTCGGCGACCCGGAAGCCGGTCGCCTCGACCTTGCCCCCGTGGTACCTGGCAACGAGCTCCTCGTCGACCACGCCGGTGGTGTCGGCGACGAGCTGGCTGCAGGCTGCGGCGAGCTCGCGGACGTCCTTGCCCACGGCCTCGATGAGGGCACGGACGGCGTCGGGGGTCACCTTGCGGCCGGCACGGCGGAACTCGTGCGTCGCGAACTCGCTCTTGTCGCGGTCCGTCTTGATCGCGGGCGCGTCGAGCACCCGCGCCTTGGACTTCTTCAGCGTGTCCAGGACCTTCTTGCCGCGCTGCCCGCTCTTGTGGGTGACGACCAGGGTCACGTCCGGCTCGGGAGCGGCGAGGAAGGCGAGCAGGTCCTCCTGCAGCTCGTCCGGCGCCTCGTCGAGGTCCTCGACCACGAGGCACTTCTCGCCGCCGAACAGGGACGGGCTGGCGTGGATCCCGATCGAGCCCGCCTCGTACGTCGCCGCCGCGAGCCGCACCACCTCCAGGTCCGGGGCGGTCGCCTTGAGCTCCTCCAGGGTGCTGGCCAGGGCGCGCTCGGCGAGCACGCCCTCGGGACCGGCGATCAGGACGAGCGGCGGCACGCTGCGGGTGGGTGTCGCGGTCACGGGCACAGCCTGCCACGTGGGGACGACAGCGCCGAAGGCGCCGTGGGCCGCCCCGGGTCTGCCCGTCAGCCTCCCGGGCAGGTGGCCTCACCCGGCGCGAGGCCGGGGTGGATCGCGCCGTCGCGGTCGGCGACCGATCCGACGGCCGTGCGGCCCGCGCGGGTCGCCACCACCTCGGCGAGCACCGACACCGCGATCTCCGCAGGCGAGTCCGCGCCGATGTCGAGTCCGATGGGCGCCCGGACCGTGTCCAGCTCCTCCGGCGCGACGCCCTGCGCGAGCAGCCACTCGCGCCGCCTCGCCTGGGTGCGTCGGGACCCCATCGCCCCGATGTATGCCGTGCCGGCCGCGAGCGCGGCCAGGATGGCCGGACCGTCGACCCCGTCGTGGTGGCTGGTGACGACGAGCGCGTCGAGCCCGTCGGGGATGCTGGTGTCGTCGGCCGTGACCGTGACGTCCCAGCCGAGGGGCGGGGTCATGGCGAGCAACGCGTCCGCCACCGGACCGTCGCCGACCACCCGCATCGAGAACGTGTCACCCATGCGGCCAGTATGGCGCGCCCAGCCCACGCGGCCGGTTCCGTCGAAGCGCTGACCCAGTCGAGAAGGTGGCTCAGTCGAAGGACATCGTGGTGGCGCCCGAGGCGTCGAGGCCCAGTCCCTTGAGCCGGGCGGCGACGACGTCCGGCGGCAGCTCCAGGCTCTCGGCCAGCTCCTCCACCGACAGGCCGAGCTCGACACCGTCGCGCAGCTCCTCGTCGGCGTCGGCGGTCCACGCGTGCCCGCCGGTCACGGCCGTGCGGGCCGACGGCGCCGGCGGCGGGTCCTCGGCCACGGGTCGGGGGTCCTCCACCGGCGGCCGGGGGTGCTCTGCGGCGTCCTCCCCAACGCGGCCCATCGTCGTGCCGGCCAGCGCGCCGGTGGCGCCGCGCAGCGCCGGTTCGCGCACCTCGACCGGCGGCGGTGCGGTCTCGTCGAGGCGGCGCAGGGCCGCGAGCACGCGCTCGCGGTCGGTGGTGGGCCAGAAGGGCGGCAGCGAGCGCTGGAGGAACCCGGCATACCGCGCCGTCATCATGCGCGAGTCGAGGAAGGCGACCACGCCGCGGTCGTCGGAGCGGCGGATGAGCCGCCCGGCGCCCTGCGCGAGCCGCAGCGCGGCGTGGGTCGCGGACACGGCCATGAACCCGTTGCCGCCCATGCGGGCGATGGCCTGCGAGCGCGCGGAGGCGAGCGGGTCGTCCGGGCGCGGGAACGGGATGCGGTCGATGATGACGAGCTGGCACGACGAGCCCGGCACGTCCACGCCCTGCCACAGCGTGAGGGTGCCGAACAGGCAGGTCTGCGGGTCACGCGCGAACTGGCGCACCAGTGTCGTCACCTGGTCCTCGCCCTGGCACAGGAACCCGATGTCGCCGTCGAACCGCTTGCGCATCTCCTCGGTGGCGGCCTTGGCAGCCCGCATCGAGGAGAACAGCCCCAGGGTGCGGCCGCCGGCCGCCCGGACGAGCGCCTCGATCTCGTCCATCGCCGCGTCGCTGAGGCCGTCGCGCCCCGGCGCAGGCAGGTGCTGGGCGACGTAGGCAATGGCCTGCTGCGGGTAGTCGAAGGGGCTGCCGACGTCGAGCCCGCGCCACTCGGGCGCACCCTCTCCGCGCAGCCCCATGGTCCCGGCGACGGCGTCGAACGTGCCCCCGAGCTCGAGGGTCGCCGACGTGAGCACCACCGTGCGGTCGCCGAACACCTTGTCGCGCAACAGCATCGCAACGCTCATCGGGGCGACCCGCAGGATCGTGCCGCGGCGCGGGTCACGGCTCACCCAGATGACGTCGAGCTCGCGCTCCTCCAGCACCCGGGCGGTGTTCTCGAAGACCTCGTCGATGGCGGCCTGGGCGACCTTGCGGGTGCCGTCGGCCTCGGTCCCCTTCTCGGGCTTGAGCTCGGACTGCACCTGGCGCGTCGTGTCCCGCACCCGCGCGAGTGCGAGCCCGAGCGAGTCCGGTATGCCGGTGAGCCGCCCCTCGGGCAGCTCGTCGAGGACCCCCTGCAGGAAGGCCGCCGCGTCGTCGACCGCCTCCGTCGACTCGGCCAGCCGGGAGGCACGCTTCGCCGCGGCGGCCACCGCGTTGGCGGTGATCTCGTCGGTCACCGTCGAGGTGACCCGGTCGACGAGCTCGTGTCCCTCGTCGACGACGAGCAGGTCGTGCTCGGGGAGCATCTGCCGGCCCTCGAAGCTGTCGATCGCCATGAAGGAGTGGTTGGTGACGATGACGTCGCACTCCTTGGCGGCCTCGCGCGACCGCTCGACGAAGCACTCGGCGATCATCGGGCACTTGCCGCCCATGCACTCGTGCGCGCTGACCGACACCTGCCGCCAGGCCCGCTCGCTCACGCCGGGCACGAGCTCGTCGCGGTCGCCGGACTCGGTGACCTCCGCCCACTCCCGGAGCCGCACGACCTCGGCGCCGAGCCTCGACGCGGCCCGGTCGACCTCGCCGACGTCGAAGAGGCCGTCCTCGTCGTCGGGGAAGCCGCCCTCGAGCTTGTGCGCGCAGAGGTAGTTGCGACGGCCCTTGACCAGGCCGTAGGTGGGCCGGCGCCGCAGCAGGGGCGCGAGGGCGTCGGCCAGCCGCGGCATGTCGCGGTCGACGATCTGGGCCTGCAGAGCCAACGTCGCGGTCGCGACGACGGCGGGCTTGCCGGTGGCCTGGGCGTGCAGGATCGCGGGGACGAGGTAGGCGAGGGACTTGCCGGTGCCGGTGCCCGCCTGCACGAGGAGGTGCTCGTCCTTCTCGACCGCCTCCTGGACCGCGTGGGCCATGGCGACCTGGCCGGGCCGCTCGATGCCGCCGACCCCCTGGACGGCGGCGTGCAGGAGCTCGTCGAGGGTCGCCATTGGGCCAGCCTATGGGGTGGCGGTGTCAGCCCGGAGGGGTGTGCACACGGGCCCCGCGGACCGCGGTTCAGTCCCCGCCATGGGCCACGAGCGGGCCGCCGTCGACCCGCCGGGCCATGGTGACGTCGTCGCGGTCGTCGCCCGCGCCGACCCGGATCGCACCCGGGATCCTGCCGACCTCGACGTACCCGACCTGCCGGTAGAGCCGGCTCGCACCGGACCCGCTGCGCACCGACAGCTGGAGCAGCTCCGCACCCTCCTGCCGAGCCAACCGGTGCAGCCCGGCCATGAGGACGAGCCCGAGGCCGCGACCCTGCCGGTCGGGGTCCACCATCAGCCGGTACAGCCACCGGCCGTGGTGCAGCAGCGGGTTCTCCGGCCGCACCCACCACGCCCAGCCGACCAGCTCGCCGTCGGGGTCGCGCAGGGCTCCGGCCACGGCGTTGCCGGCGGCCATCTGCTCCTCGTGCCGCGCCACGACGGCGGCGACGTCCTCCCGGGGAGCCCCCGGGAGGAACCCCACCGCTCCCCCGGCGTCGTTGACCCGCTGCCAGAGGTCGACGAGGTCCTCGCGGGTGGCGGCGTCGAGCAGGTCGACCCGCTCCACCCGTGGCGCCTCGAACACGAGCGACAGCGCCTCGTCGGGCCGGTCGTCGGCCAGCACGACCTCTCGCCCCGTGCGCGCCAGACCGCTCGCGAGGGCTGTCCGCACCGAGGCGGTGTTGTGCTCCTTGACCAGGGCACGGACGGGCAGGTCGGGACCCCACTCGGTCGCCATCGCGACGGCCGCACGCCCGGCCTCGCGGGCCAGCCCGCGCCCCTGCGCCTCGAGCACGAAGCGGTAGTAGAGGTTGAGGTAGGCGTCGCCGCGCTGCACGCCCACCCAGCCGACCGGCATACCGGACTCGCGGTCCTGCGCCACCCAGTAGCCGAAACCGTGCTCGTCCCAGTGCCGGAGGATCCGGGCGAGGAACTCGGCGTTGGTCTCGGGGGTGCCCAGCACGTGCGGCGCGTGCGTGTAGAGCCGCGGGTCGCTGTGGACCGTCGAGTGGAAGTCGCGGTCGGCCTCGGTGGGACGCCGCAGCACGAGGCGGCGGGTGGTTGTCTGGAAGGGTGGTGCGGGCACGCGCCGGACGCTACCGGGGCCCACCGACGCCGCGCCCGGGCACCGGAGGGTGGCGCAGCTGGTAGTCCAGGAACGCCTCCTGGAGCGTCCGGAGCAGGCGCGCGTGGTCGGTCCGCAGGCCGGTGCTCGCCAGGGTCACCGGCGACCCGACCAGACCCAGGTTGGCGCGGGCCGCGGAGCGTCGGAGCCGCCCCATGCGCGCGAGGTAGCTGTCGGGGTTCCGCACCGTGACCACGACGACCGGACTGCCTAGGTCGGTCCGCTCCGACACCTCGACGACGTCGGCCCACGGCACCCGACCCACCGCGGTGGCGGAGCTGTGGTCGTCCAGCCCCTCGCCGTCGACCACGAGGCCACCGCCCCGCACGGCCATGCGCACCCAGACACGAGGAACACGCCGAACGTGACGGCCCCGAGCACCCCCACGACGACGCCCAACGCCCCGCCGAACAGCACCAGCAGCACCGACACGGCGATGAACCCGATGCACCCCAGCAGCGCCAGCAGGCTCTTCCCCCGGCTGCGCTCGAACTCCACCCGCACGCCCCGAGTATGGCCGAGTCGGCCGTACCCCGCCGGGCGCCATGGGCTCACCCGGTTGGCGACCTGCGAAGATGCTCGCGATGACCTCCACCGCGCCGCTCGCCGACCTCGTGCCCGTGGGCGCCTCCCCCGACGACGTGTATGCCGCGTTCGCCGGCTGGTCGGAGGAGCGCGGGCTGCCGCTCTACCCGCACCAGGACGAGGCCCTGGTGGCGCTGCTCGACGGCGAGAACGTCGTCCTGTCGACCCCGACCGGCTCCGGCAAGTCGCTGGTCGCCACGGGTGCGCACCTGGCCGCGCTGGCGAGCGACCGGGTCAGCTTCTACACGGCGCCGATCAAGGCCCTGGTGTCGGAGAAGTTCTTCGACCTGTGCGAGCTGTTCGGTGCCTCGGAGGTCGGGATGCTCACCGGCGACGCGTCGGTGAACCCGGACGCGCCGATCATCTGCTGCACCGCGGAGATCCTCGCCAACATCGCGCTGCGCGAGGGCCGCGACGCCGACGTCGGGCTCGTCGTCATGGACGAGTTCCACTACTACGCCGAACCGGACCGCGGGTGGGCGTGGCAGGTGCCACTGCTGGAGCTGCCGCAGGCCCAGTTCGTGCTCATGTCCGCCACGCTCGGCGACGTCACGCCGATTGCCGAGGACCTGACCCGGCGCAACGGCCGCGAGACCGCCCTCGTGACGGGCACCCAGCGGCCGGTGCCGCTGTCCTTCTCCTGGGCCATGACACCCCTCGACGAGACGGTGGAGGAGCTGCTGACGACGCGGCAGGCCCCGGTCTACGTCGTCCACTTCACCCAGGCGGCGGCGCTCGACCACGCCAAGGCCCTCCTCGCGCAGAAGGCGACCCGCTCGGTCGACAAGGAGGCGATCGCCGCGCGGATCGGCGGTTTCCGCTTCACCGCAGGTTTCGGGAAGACCCTGTCGCAGCTGGTGCGCAACGGGATCGGCGTCCACCATGCGGGGATGCTGCCGCGGTACCGGCGGCTCGTCGAGCAGCTGGCGCAGGACGGCCTGCTCCAGGTCATCTGCGGCACGGACACCCTCGGCGTCGGGATCAACGTGCCGATCCGCACGGTGCTCTTCACCGCGCTGGTCAAGTACGACGGGTCGCGGCAGCGGGTGCTGCGCGCCCGGGAGTTCCACCAGATCGCGGGGCGGGCCGGGCGCGCGGGGTTCGACACGAGCGGCTCGGTCGTCGTGCAGGCACCCGAGCACGTCATCGAGAACGCCAAGGCCCTTGCCAAGGCGGGCGACGACCCGAAGAAGCAGCGCAAGGTCCAGCGCAAGAAGCCGCCGGAGGGCACGGTCTCCTGGACCGAGCAGACCTACGACAAGCTCGTGCACGCCGAGCCCGAGCCGCTGGTGTCCCGGATGCGGGTCGACCACGCCATGGTGCTCAACGTCGTCCAGCGCCCGGGCGACCCCGTGCGCGCGCTGTCCCGGCTGCTGCGCGACAACCACGAGACGCCGCGCAACCGGGCACGGCTCGCCCGACGCGCGATCACCCTCGGCCGGTCGCTGCTCGAGACGGGTGTGCTGCAACGCGTCTCACCTCCAGGCCCCGACGGGCGGGGCGTCGAGCTCGACCCGGACGTGTCGGACGACTTCGCCCTCAACCAGCCGCTGTCGCCGCTGGCGCTGGCGTCGTTCGAGGTGCTCGACCCCGAGTCCCCCACCCACGCGCTCGACGTCGTCTCCGTCGTCGAGGCGATCCTGGACGACCCGTGGCAGGTGTTGCTGGCCCAGCAGTTCAAGGCCCGGGGCGAGGCGGTCGCCGAGATGAAGGCCGACGGCATCGAGTACGAGGAGCGGATGACGCTGCTCGAGGACGTCACCTGGCCCAAGCCGCTGGAGGACCTGCTCGAGGCGACGTTCGAGATCTTCCGGCGAAGCCACCCCTGGGTGGGCGAGAGCGCCCTGTCGCCGAAGTCGGTGGTGCGCGAGATGTACGAGCGCGCCATGACGTTCACCGAGTTCGTGTCGGCGTACCAGCTGTCGCGCTCGGAGGGCACGGTCCTGCGCTACCTCACCGACGCCTACCGGACGCTGCGCCAGCTCGTCCCGGCTGCCGCGCGGGACGAGCAGTTCGACGAGCTGCTGGAGTGGCTCGGCGAGACGATCCGCCAGACCGACTCCTCACTTCTGGACGAGTGGGAGGCGCTGACCGACCCCGACGCCCAGGAGCGGCTCGCCGACCTCGAGGGGCTGCACGCGCACCTCGGCACGCGTCCGAGCCGCCCCATCACCGGCAACGAACGCGCCTTCCGGGTCATGGTGCGCAACGCGATGTTCCGCCGGGTCGAGCTGGCCAGCCGCGACCGGTTCGTGGACCTCGCCGCGCTGGAGCGGACGAATGCCGCGCTGCCCGAGCCGCCTCGCCAGCCCCTCATGGACGAGGCCGCGTGGGACGCGGCCCTCGGCGCCTACTGGGACGACCACGACGCCATCGGCACGGACGCGGCCGCCCGCGGACCGGCGCTCCTGGCCGTCGACGTCACGACCGGACCTCCAACCGGGCTTCCCGAGGGCGAGGACGAGGCACCCGAGCACCGGCTGTGGCTGGTCCGGCAGACGTTGGCCGACCCCGACGACGACCACGACTGGGTCGTCGAGGCCACGGTCGACCTCGATGCGTCGGACGAGGCCGGCGAGCCGGTCGTCCTCACCACCGCCCTGCGCCGCCTCTGACCTGTCCTCTGACCGCCGCCTCTGACCGCCGCCTGTGACCGAAATGCCGTGGACGGCCGGCGCGTGCACCTGACACCGTCACGGCCATGGAGCAGGACGAGAGCTGGGACGAGACGGCGGCCGCGCTATACGACACCCCGGGCGAGGGCATGTTCGCCCCCGAGGTGCTCGGCCCGACCGTGGACTTCCTCGCCGGCCTCGCCGGGGACTCCCCCGCCCTCGAGCTCGCTATCGGCACCGGCCGCGTCGGCATACCGCTGCGCGAACGTGGCGTCGTCGTCGCCGGCATCGAGCTGTCCGAGCCGATGGTGGCCAGGCTGCGCGAGAAGGTGGGCGAGGCGCAGCTGCCCGTGACGGTCGGCGACATGGCGACGACGCGGGTCGACGGCGAGTTCGGGCTCGTCTACCTCGTCTTCAACACGGTCTCGAACCTGCTCACCCAGGAGGCCCAGGTCGAGTGCTTCCGCAACGCCGCGCGGCACCTGTCGCCCGGTGGCCGGTTCGTCGTCGAGCTGTGGGTGCCGCAGCTGCGCCAGCTGCCGCCGGGGTCACCGGCCACCGTCTTCGCCGCCGAACCGGGGTACGTCGGCCTCGACACCTACGACACCGTCGCGCAGCAGGTCGTCTCGCACCACTTCCGCTTCGGGCGTGGCCGCGACGCCCGGCACGGCATCAGCGCGCAGCGGTACATCTGGCCAGCGGAGCTCGACCTCATGGGCCGGCTGGCCGGGTTCGAGCTGGAGGCGAGGTATGCCGACTGGGACCGTTCGGAGTTCACGGCCGAGTCCCGCTCGCACGTGTCCGTCTACCGCCTCCCCGAGAGCGCGTGACCCGTGTCAGCCGCGCTGGAGCAGCTCGCGCAGGCTGGTCGCCGGGTGGCCGGTGAGCCGCGGCACGGCGTCGCTGACGGTCGCGAGCTCACCGGCGGCGATCGCCGTGTACGTCGAGACCCAGGCATCGACCTGCCAGTCCGGGGCGCCGTAGGACGCGCGTGAGGCGTAGGCCTCCTCGAGCGTCTCCGGCTCGTAGCGGGTCGGCGTGTCGGTCACCTCGCTGACCACCTGCGCCACCTCGTCCAGGGTGAGGGCCTCGGGACCGGTGAGGTCGTACGCCGCACCGGCGTGCTGCTCGGGGTCGGTGAGGACGGCCACGACCGCGTCGGCGATGTCGTCCTGCGCCACGGCCCCCACCCGTCCGTCGCCCGCGGGCCCACGGATCGCGCCGTCGACGGTCATCATCGGCAGGAAGTCGGCATACAGGCTGTCGCGCAGGAAGGTCCACGACAGCCCGCTCGCGCGCAGGTGCTCCTCGGTGGCCCAGTGGTCGCGGGCCAGGGTGAACGTGGCGTCCGCCGCGGCGCCGAGGAACGAGGTGTAGACGACGTGCCGCACCCCGGCTGCCACCGCCGCGTCGACGAATGCGATGTGCTGGTCGACCCGGTCGGGCGTCTCCGCCCCGGAGACCATGAGGAGGACGTCGATCCCACGCAGGGACTCCCGCGCACCGGTCGGGTCGGCGTAGTCGCAGCGGCGCCGCACCCACTGCGAGGGGGCCTCCACGCGGTCGGGGTGGCGCGCGAGGAGCACGGCCGGGGCGCCTGCAGCCACCAGGCGGTCGAGGACCTTGCGGCCCAACCGCCCGGTGACCCCGGTGAGCCCGATCACGGTCGCGCTGTGGTCAGCCATGCGCCGACGCTACGCCCGGCGAGGGTTTCCGGCTCGTCGCTCCTCGCCGGACGCCACGCCACCGGACCGGAGGTCGACGGGCACCCCGTCGAGCTCGAGGGTCATGAACACGCTGAACTCGTCCGCGGCATACGGGCCGAACGGCCCGCACTCGACGAACCCGTGCCGCGCGTACATCGCGCGCGCGGGGGCGAACTCGGCCTGCGGGCCGGTCTCCAGGCTGAGCCGCCGGTAGCCGCGCCCGCGGGCCTCGGCGACGAGGTGGCGCAGCACCAGGGCGCCCACGCCGCGGCGGCGGTGCGCCGAGCCCGTGCGCATCGACTTCACCTCGCCGTGGGTCGGGTCGAGCTCGCGGAGGGCGCCGCAGCCGATGGCCTGCTCGCCGTCCCAGACGCTCCAGAACGTCAGGTCGGGCGCGGCGAGCCGCTCGAGGTCGAGGGCGTGCACGCTGTCGGGCGGGCTGTACCGGTGCATGTCGGCGAGGTGCTCGGCCAGCACGACCGCCACCTCGGGCGTGTCGAGTCCGCCGAGCCGGATCTCCATGGGTGCCAGTGTCTCGCGGACGCCGAGGACCGAGTGGTGCGGGTCAGGCGGCGTATGCCGCGAGCTCGCTGGCGAGGTCGGCGTTGACCCGGGCCTTGACGCGCGTGCCGTCCGACGTGTGCTCGCTGGCGATCACGTCGGCCTCCTGGTGCAGCCGGCTGACCAGGTCGCCCCGGTCGTACGGCAGCAGGACGTCGACGTCGATCGACGGCCGCGGCAGCTCGTCGGCGATGAGCGCGCGGAGCTCGGCCAGGCCCTGTCCGGTGCGGGCCGACACGACGACGCAGTGCTTCTCGTGGCGGCGCAGCCGGTCGAGGACCTCGGGGTCGGCCGCGTCGGCCTTGTTGACGACGACGACCTCCTTGACGTCGGCGGCGTCGACGTCGGCGAGGACCGCACGGACGGCGCTGATCTGGCCTTCGGGGTCGGGGTGCGAGCCGTCGACCACGTGGAGCAGCAGGTCGGCGTCGCCGACCTCCTCCAGCGTCGAGCGGAACGCCTCGACGAGCTGGGTCGGCAGCTGGCGGACGAACCCGACGGTGTCGGCGAGCGTGTAGAGGCGGCCGTCCTCGGTCTCGGCCCGGCGCACGGTGGGGTCGAGGGTGGCGAACAGCTGGTTCTGCACGAGCACGCCGGCGTTCGTCAGCCGGTTGAGCAGGGAGGACTTGCCGGCGTTGGTGTAGCCGGCGATCGCCACGCTGGGGACCGCGTTGGCGCGACGGGAGAGCCGCCGGGTGTCGCGGCTGGTCTTCATCTCCTTGATCTCGCGCCGGAGCTTGGCCATCCGCTGGTTGATGCGGCGCCGGTCCAGCTCGATCTTCGTCTCACCGGGACCACGCGAGCCCATGCCCTGGCCGCCCGCGGCCTGGCCACCGGCCTGGCGGGACATCGACTCACCCCAGCCGCGCAGGCGCGGCAGCAGGTACTGCATCTGGGCCAGCTCGACCTGGGCCTTGCCCTCCCGGGACTTCGCGTGCTGGGCGAAGATGTCGAGGATCAGGGCGGTCCGGTCGATGACCTTGACCTTGACGACGTCCTCCAGCGCGCGCCGCTGCGACGGGGTCAGCTCGGTGTCGCAGATGACGGTGTCGGCGCCCTCGGCGACGACGATGTCGCGCAGCTCGTGCGCCTTGCCCTTGCCGAGGTAGGTGCTGTTGTCGGGGTGGCTGCGCCGCTGCACGACACCTGCGAGCACCTCCGAGCCGGCCGTCTCGGCCAGCGCGGCGAGCTCGCGCATCGAGTTGTCGGCGTCCTCCTGCGTGCCGTCGGTCCACACCGCGGCCAAGACCACGCGCTCGAGGCGCAGCTGCCGGTACTCGACCTCGGTGATGTCCTCGAGCTCGGTGGACAGCCCGGCGACACGGCGCAGGGCCGCCCGCTCCTCGCGGTCGTACTGGTCGCCGTCGAACGTGGCCAGGTCGCTGTCGAGGATCTGCTCCTCGTCGGCCAGCGCCGTGGCCCTCTGGTCAAAGATGTTCTGCTTCGTCATGTCCCCTCTAGGTTCTCACCCTGCAACACCTGCTGCGAACCGTTTAGTCCGGACCGGCCGCTCGCTGGGTGCGGCGAGGTCCGACGGGTGGTCCCGAGGAGGCGTCCCGGTGCGCCGCTACGGTGTCCCGTGATGAGCACCGGCGACCACTACTTCACCGCCTCCCCCGCGAGTCCCGAGCAGCAGCGCAGCCTGACCGTCCGGCTGGCGGGGCGGGACGTGACCGTCCGCACCGCGGGCGGCATCTTCAGCCCCGACGGCCTCGACAAGGGCACCGCGGTGCTGCTCCGCGAGGCACCCGAGCCCCCGACCACCGGGACCTTCCTCGACCTCGGCTGCGGCTGGGGACCCATCGCCCTCACCCTGGCCCTGCGGGCGCCGGGGGCGCGGGTGTATGCCGTGGACGTGAACGAGCGCGCGCTCGACCTGCTGCGCACCAACGCCCGCTCGCTCGACCTGCCGCACGTCCACGCAGGCCGGGCGGAGGACGTGCCCGCCGACCTGTCGTTCGACCTCATCTGGTCCAACCCACCGATCCGGGTCGGCAAGGCGGTCCTGCACGAGCTGATGCTCACCTGGCTGCCGCGGCTCGCGCCGGGCGGGGTGGCCTACCTCGTCGTGCAGAAGAACCTCGGCGCGGACTCGTTGCAGCGCTGGCTCTCCGAGCAGCTTCCGGCCGAGGTGTATGCCGTGTCCCGGTACGCCTCTGACAAGGGCTTCCGGGTGCTCGAGGTCCGCCGGGCCTCCTGAGGACCGACCCCAGCCGTCCTGAGGACCGGCCCCACCGGCATACCGGTCAGGAACTGGCCGCAAGCAAGCCTAGCGTCGCCGACATGACCACAAACGCACAGAGCCCCACCCCCACGACGACCTTCGCTTCCGTCCGCGTCATCACCGACGACGTCGCGCGCCTGGTCGCCTTCTACGAGCTCGTCACCGGCCGCGCCGCCCGCTGGGTCACCCCCGCCTTCGCCGAGCTGGCGAGCGACCGCGCCACCCTGGCCGTCGCGGGCACCGAGACCCTCGCCTTCTTCGGCGACCGGCTGGCCGAACCAAGCGCCAACCGCTCGGTGATCATCGAGTGGTTCGTCGACGACGTGGACGCCGAGCACGACCGGCTGCGCGACTCCGTGGAGGTCGTCGAGCAGGTCCCGACGACGATGCCGTGGGGCAACCGGTCCATGCTGCTGCGCGACCCGGACGGCAACCTGGTCAACCTCTTCACCCCGGTGTCCGAGGCGGCGAGGGATCGGTTCAGCCCAGCGACGTGACACCGTCGGCGACGAGGACCGCCGGGCCGGCGAGCTCCACCTCGTCGCCCGGCAGGGCGCGGACCCGCAGGCGGCCACCCGGGACGTCGACCGTCCAGGTGTCCCCCTGGCCACCCGCCCAGAAGCGGGTCGCCAGGGCGGCGGCCGCAGCGCCCGTGCCGCAGGACCGGGTCTCCCCCACCCCGCGCTCGTGCACGCGCATGCGGACGTGGCCGGCGCCGAGCGGGCGGACCAGCTCGACGTTCGTGCCGTGCTCGGGGGCCGGGTTGACCAGTGGCGCGAGGTGCAGGTCGAGGGCGTCGAGGTCGACCTGCTCGGGCAGCGCGACGACGGTGTGCGGGTTGCCGAGGTCGAGGCTCAGGGCAGACATCGGCTCGTGCCCGGGCAGGTGGACGAGCGCGTCGAAGCCCTCGTCCTCGGCGATCGCGGGCTGGGCCAGCCGCCACGGGCCGAGGTTGACGGCGATGAGCGCGTCCGAGCCCTGCCCCTCGAACCGGACGACCTTGGTGCCGGCGCGGGTGGCGATGGCGAACTCGTCCGCGGTCTCCAGCCCCTCACGACGCAGGTAGGTGGCGAACACGCGGGTCCCGTTGCCGCACATCTCCGCGACGCTGCCGTCGGCGTTGCGGTAGTCCATGAACCAGCGGGCGTGCGTGGCCTGTGCCAGCACGCCGGGCTCGGTGGCTGCAGCGCTCGGCACGACCCGGATGACCCCGTCGCCGCCGATGCCGGCGTGCCGGTCGGCGAGGCGGGCGGCCTGCTGCGCGGTCAGGTCGAGGGCGCCCTCGAGGTCGGGGACGAGGACGAAGTCGTTCTCGGTGCCGTGCCCCTTGGTGAAGGCGATCTGGTCAGCCATGTTCGCCATTGTCGCCGATCGCAGCCCGGACCAGCGCCACGGCCCGCGGGACGAGCTCGGGGTCCGTCGGGTCCAGCCAGGCGATCCGCGGGTCGGGGGTGAACCACGACTCCTGCCGCCGGGCGAACCGCCGCGTCATCGCGGTCGTCTGCTGCTGCGCCTCGTCGCGCGTCATCGTGCCGTCGAGCTCGGCGAGGGCCTGCGCGTAGCCGAGCGCCCGGGAGGCGGTGCGGCCCTCGCGCAGGCCTCGACGCTCCAGGTCGCGGACCTCGTCGAGCAGCCCGTCCTCCCACATGCGGGCGACCCTGCGCCCGATGCGCTCGTCGAGCACGCCGCGGTCCAGGCGCAGCCCGATCGTGACGGTCGGCTGGAGGTGCTCGCGACGGGGCATGGTGGCCGAGAACGGCCGTCCCGTGAGCTCGACCACCTCGAGCGCGCGCACCACCCGGCGCACGTTGCGGGACTCGATCCCCCGGGCCGCAACGGGATCCACGTCACGGAGGCGCTCGTACATCGCCTCGGGGCCGACCGCGTCCGCATCGCCCTCCAGCCGGGCGCGCACCGCCGGGTCGGTGGGCGGGATGTCGAGGACGTCGAGGGCTGCCCGGACGTAGAGCCCCGAGCCGCCCACCACCACGGGATGGGCACCGCGGTCCTGGACGGCTGCGATGTCGGCCCGTGCCGCCTGCTGGTATGCCGCGACGCTGGCCTCCTGCGTCACCTCCAGCACGTCGAGCTGGTGGTGCGGGATGCCACGGCGCTGCGCCACGGGGAGCTTGGCCGTGCCGATGTCCATGCCGCGGTAGAGCTGGCTGGCATCGGCGTTCACCACCTCGCCGCCGAGCTCCTCCGCAAGGTGCAGGCCGAGGTCGGACTTGCCAGTCGCAGTCGGCCCGACCACGGCGACCACGAGGGGTCGGGCGGTCCCGGGGTGGGAGGTCACCGCGTCAGAGATCGTGCTCGTCCGGCGCGTCGTGGCCGAACGGGTCCTCGTCGACACCCGGCATCCACGAGTGCCCGGGCACGCCCCAACCCTGCTTCTTGACGGCCTTGCGGGCCTTCCGGCCCCAGCGGTCGTTGAGCCGGTCGACGTAGAGGAAGCCGTTGAGGTGGTCGTACTCGTGCTGCATGCACCGGGCGAACCAGCCGCTGGCCTCGAACGCGATCTCGTTGCCCTCGACGTCGAAGCCCGTCACCTTGGCGCTGAGACCGCGCTTCAGCGGGAAGCTCTCCCCCGGCACCGACAGGCAGCCCTCGACCTCGTCGTGCGGGTCCGGGTCCTCGAGCGCAGGCTTGGACGCCGTGACGTACGGGTTGACGACGACACCGCGCGCCGGGACCCCGTCGTCGTTCTCCATCTGCCACGTGAAGATGCGCAGCCCCACGCCGATCTGGGGTGCGGCGAGGCCGACGCCGTTCGCCGCGTCCATGGTCTCGAACATGTCGGCGACGAGCTCGGCGAGCTCGGCGTCGAAGTGCTGCACGGGTTCGGCCCGACGGTGCAGGACGGGCTCGCCCGTGATGACGATGGGGCGCACGGTCATGCGGGGAGTCTTCCAGATCGGTGCGGTCGCGTCCGGCGGGGGCCGAAACCTCAGCTGCAGCCAGGGGCGGCTACCGGGGCGGGCCGGCCGACGCCCGGCATGCCCAGGCTCACGGCCGGCTTGCCGCCGCCGGTGGGCTGGTCCTGGAGCGCCGCCCAGGCGTCGCCGCCGGCGGTGCGGCGCACGGCATACGCACCGCCGGAGAGGGCGGCGTCGGCGACGAGGTGGTGCGGCGCGCCGTAGGTGACGCCGACGGTGACCATGTCGCCGGGGCGCGGCTTCTCGGCGCCCTCGGGCACGGCGAAGTGGACGAGGCGGTTGTCCCGGGCCCGGCCGGAGAGGCGCTGGGTCTCGGTGTCCTTGCGACCCTCGCCGGTGGCGACGAGGACCTCGACCTCCCGGCCCTCGATCGCGCGGTTCTCGGCCCAGGAGATCTCCTCCTGCAGCTCGATCAAGCGGTCGTAGCGTTCCTGCACGACCGCCTTCGGCAGCTGGTCGGGCATCGTCGCGGCCGGGGTGCCGGGGCGGATGGAGTACTGGAACGTGAAGGCGCTGGAGAAGCGGCTCTCGCGCACGACCCGCAGCGTCTCCTCGAAGTCCGCGTCGGTCTCACCCGGGAAGCCGACGATGATGTCGGTGGTGATGGCGGCGTCGGGGATCTGCGCCCGGACCTTCTCGAGGATGCCGAGGAACTTGGCGCTGCGGTAGGAGCGGCGCATGTCCTTGAGGACCTTGTCCGAGCCGGACTGCAGCGGCATGTGGAGGCTGGGCATGACGTTCGGGGTCTCGGCCATGGCGGCGATGACGTCGTCGGTGAAGGCCGCCGGGTGCGGGCTGGTGAACCGCACCCGCTCGAGGCCGTCGATCTCGCCGCACGCGCGCAGGAGCTTGCCGAAGGCGAGCCGGTCGCCGAACTCGACGCCGTAGGTGTTGACGTTCTGCCCCAGCAGGGTGACCTCGACGACGCCCTGGTCGACGAGCGCCTGCACCTCGGCGAGGACGTCGCCGGGGCGGCGGTCGGCCTCCTTGCCGCGCAGGCTCGGGACGATGCAGAACGTGCAGGTGTTGTTGCAGCCCACCGAGATGGACACCCAGCCGGCGTAGGCCGAGTCGCGGCGCGTGGGCAGCGTCGACGGGAACACCTCGAGGCTCTCGAGGATCTCGACCTCGGCGCGCTTGTTGTGCCGCGCGCGGTCGAGCAGGGCCGGGAGGCTGCCGATGTTGTGGGTGCCGAAGACGACGTCGACCCAGGGGGCACGCTGGACGATGGTCGAGCGGTCCTTCTGCGCCATGCACCCACCGACGGCGATCTGCATGTCGGGGTTCCTCGTCTTGGCGGGACGCAGCTGGCCGAGGTTGCCGTACAGCTTGTTGTCGGCGTTCTCGCGGACCGCGCAGGTGTTGAAGACGACGACGTCCGCGGCCTCGGGGCGCTCACCCGCGGGCAGGCTGTTGACGTCGACGTAGCCCGCTGTCTCGAGCAGGCCGGCGAGCCGCTCGGAGTCGTGGACGTTCATCTGGCACCCGTGGGTGCGCACGTCGTAGGTCTTCGTGCCGGCAGAGGGGTTGGCAGCTGTGGTCGTCATCGCACCGACAAGGGTACGTGCTCCCCCAGCGTGCGTATGCCGGGTCGCCGCCGAACGGTTCAGCGCGCCCGGAGGTCGACGACGAGTGGCGGTGCGGCGACCAGCAGCAGCACCAGGGCGGGCGCGAGGAGGACGGTGAAGCCCAGCGCCACGTAGCCGGCAGCGCCCGCGACCCCCCCGACGAAGAAGAGGGTCACGAGACCGGCGAGCATGCCGAGCTTGCCCAGGTCGGCCACGACAGGCGGCTCGCCGGACCGACGGCTGCGGTAGGCGGCCTTCCCCAGCTCGATGCCGATGTCGGTGATCATGCCGGTGACGTGGGTGGTGCGGATCTGGGCCGCGGAGATCTTGGTGATGATCGCGTTCTGCAGGCCCATGGTGAAGCACAGCACCGCGACGAAGACGAGGTTCCGGTGCCGCCAGGTCAGCTGGTCGGCCAGGCCCCCGAACGCGAGGATGAGCAACGCCTCGAGCACCAGGACGTTAGCGAAACGCGCCTCGTGGTGCCGCCGACGCCCCCAGTTGAAGACGATGGCGCAGGTGCCGGCGCCGAGGACGAAGCAGGCAATCGCCTCCACCCCGATGCCGACCAGGCGCACCGGCCCCAGGACCAGCGAGTCCGCCACCGTCGCGGTCAGTCCGGTCATGTGCGAGGTGTAGACCGACACCGCGACGAAGCCGACGGAGTTCAGCATGCCGGCGATGAAGGCCAGGAGGTTGGCCAGGTGCCGGTTCCTGCGAGGGGTGCGGGTCGCGCCGGCCACCGTGCGAAGCCGCCGTGCAGCGAGCCCGACGGGACTCGGTGACTGCGACCATGACACGCAGCCGAGGATACGGACCTCAGTCGCGCTGGTGCTCGGGGGCGCCGCGGACGGCCTCGCGGATGACCTGCATCGACAGGTCGCCCGGGTAGCCCTTGCGGGCGAGCATGCCGGCGAGCCGGCGGGTCTGCACCGTGGCGTCGAGGCCGTGCATGGTCCGGAGCTTCTTGGCGACCAGGCGCTCGGCCTGCTCGCGCTCGTCCTCGGGGCGGACCTCCTCGAGGGCGGCCTGCGCCGTCTCGTCGTCGACGCCCTTGGTGCGCAGCTCGCGCGCCAGCGCCCGCTTGGCCAGCCCGCGGCTGGACTGCTGGGAGCGGACGAGCATCCCGGCATACGCCTCGTCGTCGATGAGGCCCACCTCGGTCATGCGGTCGAGGACGCGCTCGGCGACGTCGTCGGCGCAGCCGCGCTGGCGCAGCTTGTCGGCCAGCTGCTTACGGCTGCGCGGCGCCATCGCGAGCTGCCGCAGCACGATCTGGCGGGCGACGTCCTCGGCGTCCGGCTCACCGTCACGGGTCGTGGGGTCGGACTCGGGGTCGCCCGGGATCGGCTGCCACGCCTGCGGGCGGCGGCCCCGGCGCTTGTGCTCCGGGGCCCCACCCGGCTCAGGAGCGGTGGGTGGGGCGTCGCCGAACCAGGCCGGTCCCTCAGCCGACGTCGCGGCCTGGGCTGCCTCGAGGGCAGCCCAGGCCGCAGCGCGCTTGTCAGTCATGAGCGGTGACCGGTGGAGCGGTCAGATCAGGTCAGGTCCGGTCAGAACTCGACCGGAACCTCGGGCACGACCTCGGCCGGCTTGTCGACCTGCGGGCCGATGCCGAGCTTCTCCTTGATCTTCTTCTCGATCTCGTTGGCGAGGTCGGGGTTGTCCTTGAGGAAGTTGCGGGCGTTCTCCTTGCCCTGCCCGAGCTGGTCGCCGTCGTAGGTGTACCAGGCGCCGGACTTGCGGACGAACCCGTGGTCCACACCCATGTCGATGAGGCCGCCCTCACGCGAGATGCCCTGGCCGTACAGGATGTCGAACTCGGCCTGCTTGAACGGCGGGGACACCTTGTTCTTGACGACCTTGACCCGGGTGCGGTTGCCGACCGGCTCGCTGCCGTCCTTGAGCGTCTCGATGCGGCGCACGTCGAGGCGGACCGAGGCGTAGAACTTCAGCGCCTTGCCACCGGTCGTCGTCTCCGGCGAGCCGAACATGACGCCGATCTTCTCGCGGAGCTGGTTGATGAAGATCGCGGTGGTGCCCGTGGTGTTGAGCGCACCGGTGATCTTGCGCAGCGCCTGCGACATCAGGCGCGCCTGGAGGCCGACGTGGCTGTCACCCATCTCGCCCTCGATCTCGGCGCGCGGCACGAGCGCCGCCACCGAGTCGATGACGATGATGTCGAGCGCGCCGGAACGGATCAGCATGTCGGCGATCTCGAGCGCCTGCTCACCGGTGTCGGGCTGCGACACGAGGAGCGCGTCGGTGTCGACGCCGAGCTTCTTGGCGTACTCGGGGTCGAGGGCGTGCTCGGCGTCGATGAACGCCGCGATGCCGCCGTTGCGCTGGGCGCTCGCCACGGCGTGCAGCGCCACGGTCGTCTTGCCCGAGGACTCCGGGCCGTAGATCTCGACGACGCGGCCGCGCGGCAGACCGCCGATGCCGAGCGCGACGTCGAGGGAGATCGACCCCGTGGGGATGACCTCGATGGGGGGTCGGACGTCGTCGCCGAGGCGCATGACCGCGCCCTTGCCGAAGTTCTTCTCGATCTGACCCATGACGGTGTCGAGGGACCTGGACTTCTGGTCCACTCCCACTGCGGAGGGGTTGGTCGGTGCGGCCATCTTCGCCACGCTTCCTTCTTTCGTCTCGTGTCGGGCGCGCCTGCCGTCGACCCTGCTGCAGCCTGGGCTCTGGTTGGCCTCGCACTCTCCTGCGTTCGGGTCAGACGCTAGGTGTCGGCACCGACAGCCGTCGCGAGGCCGAGTGCGGGCCTGTGGACGGTTGGTCTGGCGGGACGCCACCTGTGGAGAAACCTACCGAACACGTGTTCGAAAGTCGCGCACCGCGCAGCCGACACGCCGGTCGCCCCCCGACGGACCCGCTGTGCCGGCCGCGCTCCCCCCGAGCCGCCACCTCAGTGGGTGACGGCGTCCCTGGCCCGGACCATGGCCTGGCGCAGGTCGTCGAACGCGTGCTCGACGCCCGACGTGATGGCCTCGACCGCCTCCTCCGCGGCCTCACCCCGGTTCTCCGCACGAGCGCGAGCCTTGGCGATCCGGTGCCGGACGTCGGCGAGCGCCGCCGAGAGCCGCTCGTCCGCCTCCATGCGCCCGAGGTGGTACTGCAGCTCGAGGTCGTCGAGCCGGCCGGCCCACTGCTCGATCCGGGTGCGCGCCAGCTCCATCCGCAGGCCGACGATCTCCGCCTGCAGGGCGTCGATCCGCTCGCGGGTCGCCGTCTCGTCCGTGGTCGTGCCCTTGCTGGTGCGGTCGTCCTTCTCCGCAGTCATGTCCTCGTTCCTCTCCCGTTCGGCGCGGCGCCGGCCCCCGGCACCGGTTCCATGCTGGGAGCCGCCCCCGACCCGGAACAGGGACTTCGGACCCGGGTGGGCGATCGGCGCCCGGTGGAGCGTGGGCGTGAGCCCGCACCGAGGAGGACGCCATGACGCACGACGGCACCTGGGGGATCTCGATCTCCCTGGACGAGCACGACGGACGCACCCGCGCGGAGATCCGCCTGCACAAGGACGGCAGCACCAACGTGCGCGGCATCGGCTGGGCCGACCGCAACCCCAAGGACCCGGACGTGCCGCAGATCGGCGAGGAGCTCGCCGTGTCGCGGGCGCTCGCCGAGCTGGCCCACGAGCTCCTGCAGAGCACGGCCGACGACATCGCCGCATCCCTGCACCACCCCGTGACGCTGCGCCGCTGACGACCCCGCGGACCGTACCCACCCCCGCCGCCATGAGCGCCCCAGCCGGCACCCCGTCGCACGAGCACGTCCTCGTCGCCCGGCACCTGACGCGCCGGTTCGGCGACCGTGTGGCGGTGGACGACGTCTCGTTCCACATCGCGCCCGGGGAGGCCTACGGGCTCCTCGGTCCCAACGGTGCGGGCAAGACCACGACGATCCGACTCGTGTGCGGGCTGCTCACCCCCGACGAGGGCTCCGTGGAGGTGGCCGGCATCCCCGTCAGCGCCGGCGCGACCCGCGCCAAGGCCCGCATCGGGTACGTCCCGCAGGACGTGTCCCTCTACCCGGACCTCACCGCCCGGGAGAACCTCGCCTTCTTCGGCCGCCTCTACCGACTGTCGGGCCCGACGCTGCGCGCCCGCGTGGACGAGGTGCTCGACCTGGTGGACCTGCGCGACCGCGGCGACGACCGGGTCGAGTCCTACAGCGGCGGTATGCGGCGCCGGCTCAACATCGGTGCGAGCCTGCTGCACCGGCCCGAGCTGCTCGTCCTCGACGAGCCCACGGTCGGGGTCGACCCGCAGAGCCGCCACGCGATCATGGAGAGCATCCGCGCCCTGGGCTCCTCCGGCCTCGCCGTGCTCTACACGACGCACTACATGGAGGAGGCGGAGCGGCTCTGCGACCGTGTCGGCATCATCGACCGCGGACGCCTCGTCGCCGAGGGCACGCGCCGCGAGCTCGTCGCCCGCGTGGGGGAACGCGACCGGATCCTGTTGTCCGCCACCGGTTCCCTCGCGACGTTCGCCGAGACCTGCCGGTCGATGGAGGGGATCGACAGCGTCGACGTCTCCGACTCGACGGTGGAGCTGCTGGCCACGGACGGACGCCTGCGGCTGCCCACCGTGCTGGCCGCGGCGAGCAGCGCGGGCGCGGCGGTGCGCTCGGTGGAGGTGGTCGAGCCCGACCTCGAGGCGGTCTTCCTGCACCTGACCGGCACGGCCCTGAGGGAGTGACGTGCACCCCGTCGTGGCCATCGCCCTCAAGGACCTGCGGCAGCGGCTGCGGGACCGGTCGGTGTGGGTACTGGGGTTCGTCGCACCGCTGCTGGTGGCGGCGCTCATCAGCCTCGCGTTCGGGGGCGCGCAGGCGTTCCACACCTCCGTGGCCGTGGTGGACGAGGACCACGGCGCCATCGCGGCCGGCTTCTCCCAGTTCCTGCGCAGCCCCGACCTGCACGGCCTGCTGACGGTGCGGACCGTCTCGGGCAGCGCCGACGCCCGGGCGAAGGTCGCGGACGGCACGCTCGGCGCGGCATACGTCATCCCGGCCGGCTTCTCCGACGCGGTGACCGCCGGGGGCAGCCGGCCCATCACGGTGCTGGCCAGCGTCGACGCCACGGTGGCCGCGCAGGTGGCGCGGGCGCTCGCCCAGTCCTTCACCGCGCACCTCGAGGGCGTGCAGCTGTCGGTGCGCACGGCGGTGGCGGCGGGCGCTCCGCCGAGCGCGGTCGCAGCCCTCGCGGCACAGGCCTCGACCAGGGAGCTGCCCGAGCAGGCGCAGCCCCGGGCGTCCGGCGCCAAGACCCTCACCGCGGTCAGCTACTACGCGCCGGCGATGGGCACGTTCTTCATGTTCTTCGCGATCGGGTTCGGCTCGCGCGGCTGGTTCCTCGAGCGCAGCGGCGGCACCCTGGAGCGGCTGGCCGTGGCGCCGCTGGGGATGGGCGCTGTGCTCGCCGGCAAGTCGCTCGCGACGTTCGTCTACGGCGCGGCCAGCCTGGGCACGGTGGCGCTCGTGAGCTCGCTCGCGTTCGGGGCCGACTGGGGTCCGCCACCCGTCGTGGTGGCACTGGTCCTCGCCCTCGCCCTCACCCTCGTCGGCCTCACCGCCCTCGTCATCACCCTCGCGCGCACCGAGCGGCAGGCCGAGGGCATCGCCTCGATCATCACGTTCGGGCTGGTGCTGCTCGGCGGCAACTTCGTCTTCATCTCCCAGGCGCCGGACGCGGTCCGCACGCTGTCCCGCCTCACCCCGAACGGGTGGGCCCTGCGCGCCTTCACCGACCTCTCGGGCGGGGCTCCCTGGACGGCGGCGGTGGTTCCCCTTCTGGCGGTGCTGGCGTTCGCCGCGGGGACGGCCCTGGTCGCCTTCCTGCTGCGTGGTCGGGTGCTCGCGCGATGACGGCCGTGGTCCTGGCCTGGACCGAGCTGCGGCGCGCGGCTCGGGACCGCACGTTCCTGTTCTTCGCGCTGTTCCTGCCGTTCATGGTGATCCTGCTCATCGGGGTAACGACGTCGGGGTTCGCGCAGGAGCGGGTCGCCGTGGTGCAGGGCGACCGCAGCACCATGGCGAACGCGCTCGTCACCGAGCTGGACGCCGCCCCGGGCCTGCAGGTCGTGCGGGTGGCGGACCGGGGGGCGGGCGTACAGCGGCTGCGGTCCGGTGAGGTCACGGCCGTCGTGCTCGTACCTGCGGACTTCGCGACGACGCTCCAGGCGGGGCGCTCGGTGGTCCTGCCCGTGCTGACCACCGGCGCGGTCGGCTCCGGCGGCTCGACACTGACGACCATCCGGTCCGTGGTCGCCCGGCAGGCGGCCACGGTGCAGGCCGCGGCGTTCGCCACGGAACGTGTCGGCGGCACGTTCGCGCAGAACCAGGCGCGGGCCCTTGCCCTGCAGCGCCAGGCGCCGGTGACCGGGGTCAGCACCGTGGTCGTCGACAGCGCGAGCAACTACCTGCCGCTCGGCTTCAGCTACAGCGCGCCGACGATGCTGGTGCTCTTCGTCTTCATCAACGCCACGGCCGGCGGAGCCGCGATCATCCAGACGCGCCGGTTCGGCATCTTCTCCCGGGCGCTCGCCGCCCCGGTCCGCCCGCGCGACCTCGTCCTGGGCGAGGGCCTGTGCTACCTCGCGCTCGCCGCCGCCCAGGCCGCGCTCATCGTGGTGGTCGGCGCGGTCGTGTTCGGGGTCGGCTGGGGAAACCCGCTCGCGGCCACCCTGCTCATCGGCGTGTGGTGCCTCGTCGGGACCGGGGCCGGGCTCGTGAGCGGCACCCTCTTCCACACGCCCGAGCAGGCGAGCGCGATCGGGCCGGCGGTCGGGATCGCCTTCGGGATGCTGGGCGGCTGCATGTGGCCGCTGGAGATCGTGCCGGCCGGGGTGCGGGCGGCCGGCCACCTGACGCCGCACGCCTGGGCCGTCGACGCCTGGGTGACGCTGCTGTCGCGTGGGGGCGGGGTCGGCGACATCCTGGGGCCGCTGGCGGTGCTGTCCGGCTTCGCCGTGCTGCTGCTCGGGACGGCCACGTTCCGCCTGCGCCGCTCCCTCGTCACCGGCTGACGGGGCTCTGTGCGCAGACGGGGGTGTGGGTGGCCATGGATCCGCTCTCGGCGCACTGGTACTGAGGTCTGTGCGCAGACGAGCGTGTCGCGGGCGGCGCGGAGTCACCCGGGAGGCCGCCTGGCGGGGGTGAGGTGTCTCCGGTCAGCCGCGGCGGCGCATCGGCGTGTGCGGGATGCCGTCCTCGACGAAGCCGCGGCCGTCGGGCACGAACCCGAACGCGGCGTACCAGTCGGCCAGGTGCGACTGGGCGTCGAGCACGACGTCGCGCTCCCCCGCCAGCCCCAGCGCGGCCTGCACCAGCGCAGCGGCCAGGCCGGCACCGCGCGCCGACTCGGCCGTGGCGACGCGACCGACCCGCAGCGCCTCACCGTCCTCGAGCAGCCGGAGCGTCGACACGGGCAGCCCGTCGACCTCGACCCACAGGTGCCGGGCGGAGGGCTCCGCGTCGCGGCCGTCGAGGTCGAGGTAGGGGCAGTCCTGCTCGACGACGAAGACCTGCGAGCGCAGCGCCCAGAGCCGGTATGCCGTGTGCGCGTCGAGCTGCTCGAACGTCGCCACCCGGACCGGTGGCTCGGGCGGGGACGGGGTGTCGAGCTCGTGCGGCATACCGACGAGGCTACGAGAGCAGGAGCCGCTCGAGGCGACGGGCCGCCCCCAGCACGCCGACGAGGCCGAGCACGACGAGGTAGGCGACGTGTCCCAGCACGCCCCAGCCCATGTCGCCGAGCATGAGCGCCCGCTCGAGCGCGACACCGTGGTAGAGCGGCGTCGCGCGGACCAGCCACTGCAGCGCGTCGGGGTAGGTCGCCAGCGGGAAGAACGTCGCCGAGAACAGGAACATCGGCTGGATCGCCAGCGTGACGTAGTCGAAGTCGACCCACGAGCGCATGAACGTCGTGGCGAACATCCCCAGCGCGGCGAACGCGAACCCGATGAACACCGCAGCGGGCACCGCCAGCAGCGCCCACCACGAGTGCACGGCACCCGCGAGCAGCGCCACGACGAGGAAGGCGAGCGAGTACAGGCCGCCGCGGATCAGCGACCACGAGATCTCGCCCACGGCGATGTCACGCGGACCCATCGGTGTGGCGAGCACGGCGTCGTAGAGCTTGGCGTACTTGAGCTTGAAGAAGACGTTGAACGTGGAGTCGAACACGGCACCGTTCATCGCCGACGCGGCCAGCAGGGCGGGCGCCACGAACTGGGGGTAGGTGACGACCATGCCGCTGTCGGTCGTCACGGTCCTCACCAGCGCGCCGATGCCCACGCCGAGCGAGAACAGGTAGAACACCGGCTCGGCGAACCCGGTGACGAGCGCGATCCAGCCGTGCCGGAACGACGTGACGTTGCGCTCGACCAGCATCCGCGCGAGCCCCGCACCGGCCGGCACAGGCACGGCGCGGGCCAGCCGCGTCGCGGCCGTCGGGCGGGACGGTCCGCCGGGCCGGGTCGGGGTCGTCGACGTCGTGCTCACGGTTCCAGCCTCCTGGTGAAGGTGCGGTGCGCGAGCAGCGCGCCCACCACGGCATACAGGGCGAGCACGAGCAGGTGGCCCAGGAAGGGCAGCACGGACACGTCGCCGACCGACACCGACCGGGCGGCGGCGACGCCGTGCCACAGCGGGGTCACCCAGGCGACGGGCTGCATCCAGGCCGGGAGCTGGTCGACCGGGAAGAACGTGCCGGAGAAGAGCATCAGCGGGGTGATGATCCAGCGGTAGAGGATGTTGAACCCGTTGTCGCCCTCCTGGGTGGCGGTGAAGGCGAACATCGGCGTGGAGAACGCCAGGCCGGTCAGCACCGCGATCGGCAGGCACAGGACCGCCCACCACGAGTCGAACCCGCCGAACAGCGCCGCGATCACCATGAAGATGGAGGTCGCCATGACCAGGTGCAGGCCGACCATCGTGAAGTGGCCGGCCAGCACGTCGCGCACGCGCAGCGGGGTCGCGAGCTGGGCGTGGTAGCCCATGTTCCACTTGATGTAGCCGAGCACCTGGTAGCTCGACTCGCCCCACGCGACCCACATCGACTGGGCGGCGACGATCGCCGGGACCACGAAGTGCAGGTAGGGCGTGCCGTTGACGCCCCCGGCGCGCGAGTCGACGAGCGAGCCGAGTCCGACGCCCATCGCGAGCAGGAACAGCACGGGCGAGAGCACCCGGGTGATGACCGAGCCGCGCCAGGTGCGCCGGTAGACGGTCGCGTGGTAAACGAGGACGGCGAGCAGCCGCTCACCCCCGGACATGGGGGCGCGGACGCCGTGCGCGGCGCGGCTCCCGGCGACGGTGGAGGCGTCGGCGGGGCCGTGGCCGCTGTCGCCGGGCGGCGGCTGCGAGGCCGATGGCTGGGAGTGGGCGACGGACATTAGTCGACCAGCGTCCGGCCGGTGAGGTGGAGGAAGACGTCCTCGAGGGTGGAGCGGCGCACCAGCGACGACAGCGGCTCGACCCCGCGGGCGTGGACCTTGGCCATCGTCTCGTCGCCGTCCTCGGTGTAGAGCAGCAGCCGGTCGGGCAGCACCTCGACCCGCTCGGCGACGCCGGAGACCTGCTCGGCGAAGTGGCCCTGCTCCTCGGCGTCGAATCGCAGCTCGAGGACCTCGCGGGTGGAGTACTCGTCGATGAGCGAGCGGGGCGAGCCCTCGGCGACGATCCGGCCGTGGTCCATGACGACGAGCCGGTCGCAGAGCTGCTCGGCCTCGTCCATGTAGTGCGTGGTCAGGACGAGGGTGACGCCCGAGCGCTTGAGCCGGAACAGCCTGTCCCACAACACGTGTCGCGCCTGCGGGTCGAGCCCGGTGGTCGGCTCGTCGAGCAGCAGGATCTCGGGGCTGTTGATCAGCGAGCGGGCGATCGTGAGGCGGCGCTTCATGCCGCCGGAGAGCGGCTCGACCTTGTCCTTGGCGCGCTCGGTCAGCTGGGCGAAGTCGAGCAGCTCGGCCGCGCGGGACCGCACCTCCTTGCGCGACAGGCCGAAGTAGCGGCCGTAGATCCAGAGGTTCTCCTCGACCGTGAGCTCCTCGTCGAGGGTGTCGCGCTGCGGGCAGCTTCCGAGCCGGGCGCGGATCGCCGGGCCGTCCGTCGCCGGGTCGAGGCCGAAGAGCCGCAGGTCGCCGCCGCTGACCGGCGAGACGCAGCCGACCATCCGCATGGTCGAGGACTTGCCCGCGCCGTTCGGCCCGAGGAACCCGAAGCACTCCCCCTTGCGCACCGAGAAGTCGATGCCGTCGACGGCGGTGAACTCCCCGAAGGTCTTGGTCAGCCCCGTGGCGCTGAGCAGGATCTCGTCGGCGGCAGCCGGTGCGGTGGACGTGGACGGGGCGGGTGCGGAGGACACGTGTCACAACGCTACCGAGGACCCCGACAGCGTTCCCCTCCTTTTCCGGCACGCGGCTCAGAGGTGCACGGCGGTGATGCGGACCGTCGCCGGGTCCCCCGCCGCCAGCCCCTCGGCCCGGCGCACGGCCGCCTTCATCGGCAGGATGTACGCGGCCTGCTCCTTGCTGGGGAACAGCGACGTGAGCCAGGTGGTGTCGCCGCAGGTCACCTCCACGCGCACGGAGCCGAACCCGCCGGCCCGCCCCTCGGCGAGGTCCGCGATCTCGTCGCTCGTCTCCTCGGGCACGGTGAGGAAGTGCCACGACGCGTTGCTCCCCCACAGCCACAGCGGCGCCGTGACCTCCCAGCTGTGCCGCCCGTTCCCGTCCACGTGGACGACGCTAGCCCCGACCGCCGACGGCCGGCGGTCCGACGGCGGGGTCGGACTGCCGGGGGTTCGACGCCGGGAGCCTCAGGCCCTGAGCTCGGCGAGCAGCGTGCGGGCGAGCTCCTCGGCCGGCAGCTCGCGCGCCCGGTCGTGGCCCGTGCCCGCCCAGAGGTTAACGAGCTCCGCCTCGCCGGTGGCCCTGCCGTGCGCCCGCAGCGGTGCGGTGAGGTGGTGGACGTGCGGGTATGCCGCGGGTGCCGCCTCGCCGTACAGCTCGGTCCAGCTCGTGACCAGCGCGCGGGCGCTGCGGCCGGTGTAGGCGCGCGTCACCGTGGTGCCGCGCCGGTGGACCAGGGCGTGACGGTGCACGGGCGAGGTGCCGGCCTCGGGGCAGAGCAGGAACGCCGTGCCGTAGGCCGCGGCGCTCGCCCCGGCCGCCAGCGCCGCAGCACCGTCGGCGCCGGTGGCGAACCCGCCGGCCGCCATCACCGGCAGGTCGGTGCGCGAGCGCAGGGCCGCGACCAGGTCGAGCGTCACCGGCTGCTCGCGACCGCTGTCGACCGGGCCGCCGCGGTGGGCACCGGCCTCCCACCCCTGTGCGACGAGCCCGTCGGCGCCGAGCTCGACCGCCCAGTCCGCCTCCTCGGGCTCGTTGACGGTGCACCACACGGCGGTGCCCGCGGCGTGCAGGCGGGCGACGTCCTCCGCGGACGGCCAGCCGAACGAGAAGGACACGAAGGGCGGGGCCGCCTCGACGAGCGCGTCGACCTTTGCCGCGTAGGCGTCGTCGTCCCACCGGGCCTGGCCCAGGTCGACGCCCGCTGCGGCCGCCCACGGTGCCAGCAGCTCGGCATACGCCATCACGTCCGCGGCGACGGACGGCGGGTCGGGCGACGGGACGAAGACGTTGACGCCGAACGGTGCCGACGACGCGGCGCGGAAGGCGGCGACGTCGTCCCGGAGACGCTCCGGCGCCAGGTAGGCGCCGGCGAGGACGGGGAAGGCGCCGCCGCGCGCTGCAGCGACCGCGAGCTCGACGGTGGTGGGGCCGCCGGCCATGGGTGCGACGACGACGGGATGGCGGCTCCAGTCGAGCCGGGTCACTTGGCCGGCTTCCGCTCCACGCCGAGGCGGCGCGACTCGGGCACGTCCATGTCGTCGCACAGCGCGAGCCACACCCGGCGGGGGGACTCGCCGGCGTCGAGGGCCTGCTGCACGGTCTGGTCACCCAGCGCGTGCAGGGTGTGGCTGCGGGCCAGCGAGGAGGCGTAGGCCTCGCCGAACTCGTCGTTCATCAGCTCCCAGAAGTGGCTCAACCGCACCACTGGAGTCTAGGCACGCTTAGTCGAGGTGGTGGAACCGCGGCCAGAGCGCCGTCCACGGCCTGCGCGGACCGGTGCACACCGCGACGGGGGCGCCCTGCTCCTCGCTGTCGACGCCGACACGGTCGTCGAGCCGGTCGAGGACCCGGCAGGACGCGAACAGGTCCCGCACGCCGTCGAGCTGGTACCCGACGACGATGATGGTCTGCGTGGCGTCCGGCGGGCGGGCGACGTCGGCGAGGGCGTTCTGGCCGCTGAGCGGGCGCGGCAGGCCCAGGGGGTGCCCGTAGCGGGCGATGGCGCCGGCCTCGCCGTAGTTGGACGTGACCACCTGCGTCGGGTGACCGGGTGCGGTCCGGTATGCCGCGGCCACCTGCGCGACGTAGCGCGGCCAGCCGACCTGGTCGGCCACCAGCGGGCTCACGTCGGCGACCGGCGTCGAGCCGACGGTGCCCACCGGCACCACCGGCAGGGCGAGCAGGACGGAGACGGAGGCGTTGACCGCGACGAGGACGCCCGCGGTCACGGCCGCCCAGCGGCGGCGGCCCAGCCAGCGGGCGACGGGGACGCAGCCGGCGGCATACGCGACGGAGAGGAGGTGGGCCGGGTAGTGCGGCTGGGCTCCGGAGACCCACGTGAAGGCGACGAGGAGCAGGCACGCGACGGCCAGGTAGCCGGCCTGGGCGCGTTGGGGCCGACGCAGCAGCCAGACCAGCCCGGTCGCCCACACCACCACCAGCGGCGGGCCCAGCATGACGAGCAGGAGGAGCGGCAGGCCGCCGCGGACGTCGGCGGCGTTGTTGTCGGCGAGCGCGCGGCCCATGGCGAGCTGCGGCCAGCCGTGGGTGGCCTGGTAGAGCAGGTTCGGCAGGGAGAGCACGAGGCCGGCGGCCGCCCCGGCGAGGAGCCACCGGCCGCGCAGGGAGCGTCGGGGCCCCAGCGCGAGGATCCCGATGCCGAGGGAGCCCACGACGACGGCGACCAGCAGGCGGTTGTACGTCGTGAGGCCCGCGACTGCCCCCGCGACCAGCCACCAGCGCGGGTGACCACCGGTCGCACGCAGCACCGCCAGCACGACGAGGGCGAGCAGCGGCAGGTCGACCGTCGAGGTGAGCAGGAGGTGGCCGAGCATCAGCGGGATGGCGGCGAAGGCGTAGCCCCACGCGGCGAGCGCCTGCGCCCCTCGGCCACCGCCGAGCTCGCGGGTGATGAGTGTGACGAGGACGACCGAGGTCGCGGCTGCGAGCGTCGCCGGGACCCGCAGCGCCCACGGGGCGTCGGCGAGGTAGGTGGTCAGGTGCGCGAGGAGCGGCGTGAGCGGGGGTTGGTCGACGTAGCCCCAGGCGCGAGGCAGCATCCGGAAGTAGAGCTCGTCGCGGTGGTAGCCGTAGCCGCTCGAGCCGAGGGTGAGGGCTGCCGCCTGGGCGAGCGCGGCCCCGAGCACGGCGGCCCACCAGACGGGGTGGCGGACGGGCAGGCGCTGGCTGTCCCCCACGGCCGTCATGGGCACAGGGTGTCGCGTGCCTGGGGCCGTGTCGAGCGACTTCCGCCGATCCGGCTCCGGTCAGCGCGGTGGGGGCGGGGTGGCCGGCCTGCGGGCCGCGACCGGGTGGCGGCGCAGCCCGCCAGGACGCGCGGCTCAGCTGGCCAGGAGGGCGGACCCCAGTGCGATGAGCACGACCACCTTGACGAGCTCGAGGCCCACGTAGGCGAAGTGGGCGCGCGAGCGCGGGACCTCGGCGGGGTCGGCGGCAGCCAGGACGGCATCGGTGCGACGGTTGAGCGCCGGGCGCACCGCCAGCAGCTGCGCCGCGAGGACGACTGCGGCGACGACGACGAGGACCCAGGCGGTCGTGGAGGCGCCACCGACAGCGGCGGCCACGACCGCCACCACGAGCAGCCCGGCCTCGACGAGGTTGAGCGCGCGGAAGACGATGCGCCCGATGCCGAGGCCGACCGGGAGCGTGACGCCGGGGGCCCGGAACTTGAGCGGCGCCTCCAGGAAGGAGATGCCGAGCACCATGCCCAACCACACGAACGTCGCCGCAGCGGCTACCGACGCACCCACCGGAGATCCCTCCACCCGAGTCCTGAGTTCTTCTCCAGCACCGTAGCCCCGCGGTTCAGGAGGCGCTCAGGAGGGGGTGGGCCCGTCCCTGGCGCCGAGCGGACAGCAGCAACAGGACACCCGAGGCGACGAAGGGCACGAGCAGCAGCCCCACCGACAAGGGCTCGACGAAGTGGGATGCCGCGCCCACCGCCGCCAGCAGGAGGGGCACCACGCACACGGTGAGGATGAGGTAGCCGGCCGCACGCGGACGGAAGAGACCCGCCACCGCCGCCGGTCCGCAGACGGACAGGACGAGCACCAGCGAGAGTGGACCATGGCTGTCCTCCCACGCGTGGGCGGCGCCGTAGTCCACGAGCGACCACGCGCCGAAGGCCAGCGGCGCGCACGCCGCGACGGCCAGCACCACCACGGCGGCCACGGGCCGGTAGAAGGCCAGCAGGCACAGGCCGAGCGTTGCCAGCACCCAGGCAGCCGTGCCGCCGATCCCCACCCACCCGCCGGGGTCCACGACGGCGTCGCCGCCGACGAACAGCCCCATCAGGCCGACGAACCCCAGCGCGACCGCGACGGCGCCCCACTGGAGGGAACCGACACCCACGACCCGAGCCGCCCACTCCCGGCGGTACCTCTCCACGTTGCCTCTCACGCGTCCAGCGTCGCCGGTGGCCGCCCCGGGCGGTCAGGGCCCTTGGACCCGCTCGTCCGGCGCTGCCGAGGTCCTTCGCTGCCTCCCGCGCGAGCTCCGTCAGCACCTCACGGGGTCAGGGGGCCTCGAGCTGGAAGAACAGGAAGCAGATGAACGACCGACCGTCCTCGTGGGGCAGCAGCTCCGCCGGGGTGCCGGCGGCGGGCGGCGGCTCGGTGACCGCCTTGACCGTGAACCCCGCGCCGATGAAGGAGTTGACGACGTCCTGCAGCGGGCGGTGCCAGTAGGTCAACCAGACGGTCCCCTCGCCGAAGTCGTAGTCCTCGGAGTAGCGGGTGAGGGCGAAGTAGTCCGCCTCGGGGTACACCACGGCATACACAGTGGGGTGGATGATCGACACCACGAGGCGCCCGCCGGGCCTCAGCACGCGCCGCAGCTCGGCCAGCGCAGGGACCCAGTCCTCGACGTAGTGCAGGGACAGCGACGCGACGACCACGTCGAACGCGTCGTCGGCGTAGGGCAGCGGGGCGCCGAGGTCCGCGACCCTCAGGTCTGCGTCGTCGCCCAGGCGCTGCCGAGCCAGCTCGACCATCGCCGAGCTGAGGTCGAAGCCGGACACGCTGGCACCGGCAGCACGCAGGTCCTGCATCAGCGGGCCGGACCCGCACCCGGCGTCCAGGACGTCCAGGCCTGCGACGTCACCGGCGAGACGCACCATCTCCGGGCGCGCGTACCAGGCGTTGAAGAGGTTGCTCTCGTTGCTCGCCGAGTACGCGGCCGCGAACTCGTCGTAGTCGGCGACGGGGGCAGCGGACTGGCTCACGGGTTCGGGCATGACCGATTCCTACCCCGATGGGGCAGTTGCGCCAACCCGGCGCGCAGGCAGATGACCGACCGAGAGCGCCCTCAGCGGCTCGTCCGCTCCCGGCCCCGGTGGGACGACGTGCCGGCCCGAGCCCGACGGGCGTGACGGCGACGGCCGAGCCGGCGGCCGACCTCCAGGCCCGCCGCCGCAGCGGTCGCCGAGAGGGTCAGCGCCGTCAGGGCGAGGTCCCACGCGTTGTGGTCGCGAAGCCGCATCCGTGGCACGTCACGCTCCCTGCTCGGGCCGTCGCCGGCCACCTCGTCAGTCGTCCTTCTTCAGGCTCGGGTACTTCTTCTCGACCGCCGCCCGGACCTTCTTCTTCTCCGCCTCCGAGCCGTGCTGGGCCACCCTGGCCAGGGCGTTGCGGGCGTGCTCGATGTCGGGGATCGGGTACTTCTCCTCGTCGGGCAGTGCGAACGATGACTTCTCGAGCCTGTCGCGGTTCTTGCTGTTGCTGAGGTCCTTCGACACGGCGGTCTCCTCTCGTGGGTCGTCCTGTGTCCCTACCCGTTCAGTGGTTCGCCGAACCCCAGTCGACTCCCCCGCCCTGACCCCGGCCAGTCCTACGTCTTTAGCCGGTGGTCGGGGCCCCGTCGCCGCCCTAGGCTCCCGGCCGGAAGAGGGCGCCATGACCGGTCGATCCGGTGCGCCGGTCCGCGCAGGGCGACACGAATCGGTCCACGACGCCTGATCGCACCGATCCCGCTCGGAGGTTCCCACCATGATCCGGAAGACCTGCGCCGCCGTGTTCGCCACCGTGGCCCTCAGCACCGTTGCCGCCGTGCCCGCCGTGGCGGCGCCGAACCCGAACCCCCAGGCGCCCGCCCACACCGGCACCGCGTGCGCGAGTGTGCTCACCCACAATCCGCAGGCCTCCGAGGACTCGCACAGCGCGCCGACGGCCCAGCAGAACTTCGCCGCCGTCGGCGCCGCCATGTGCGGGCTGTAGGGGTCTGTGGGCTGAGGCGTGTGCGGGCTGGAGGCCGGTGCGGGCTCCAGGCATGTGCGAGCTCTAGGCCTGTGCGGGCTGTAGGGGTACGCCGATTGTCGGGTGTGGTGGCGTACCGCCCGGCGGAGCATGGGTTGGCAGAGGGCGATCACGGGCCGCACCGTCACGTCGCAGCTCACCGCTCGCCTTGGCATGTCGCCGATGGGAGTCGGATCATGACACTGAACGGGACCATGCTCGGCACGATCCTCGACGCCGCAGGTGCCCGGGGCGGCCAGATCGCCACCCTGGACACGCTCGCCCGGGGCGCGACCGACGCGATGCGACTCGGCGGCATGAACACCATCAACCGGTGCGCCGGGTTTCTCTCGCAGACGATCCAGGAGTCGGCGTTCCTCCGGACCACGAAGGAGTTCGGCGAGGGAGCCGGCCGCGAGTACTTCCCCTACTACGGCCGGACCTTCATGCAGGTCACGTGGCGGGACAACTACCAGCGCTTCGGGGCATGGGCACACGAACGTGGCTTGGTGGGCCGGGCCGACGTCTTCGTGCGCGCACAGGACCAGCTGGCCGACCTGCGGTGGGCCTGGCTCGGTGGCGTCTGGTACTTCACCGCCAACCACGGCTGGGGTCGCACGCTGGTCCAGGTCAGCGACGACGGCGACATCAAGTCGATCTCGAACGCCGTCAATCGCGGAGACCCCTTCTCGACACGGGATCCCAACGGCTTCGCGACGCGCCGACAGGTCTGGGACGCGGCTCGCGCGCTGGGTTCAGCCATCGTGCCGAGCACGGGCGCCGTCGCGACGGTCGCGAGCCCGGCACCGGCCGGGCGGGTCCACGTCGTGCAACCCGGGGACACCCTCGGCGAGCTGGCGGCGCGCTTCCACACGACTGTGGCCGTGCTGCAGCGGCTCAACAACATCCCGGACGCCAACGTGATCCGGGTGGGCCAGGTCCTGCGCATCCCGGGCCAGGCCACCGCCGGTGTCCCCGGTGTCGCGTCCCCGCACTTCTACACGCTGGTCTGGGGCGACACCCTCAGCGCGGTGGCGCGCCGCTTCGGGACGACGGTCGACCGCCTCGTGAAGCTCAACGCGATCGCCGACCCGGACCGCGTCCCGGCCGGGCTCCGCATCAGGATCGCCTGACCTGACGCACCGGCACGTCAGGGGCGCTCGCCTGCGTCCGGACGCCACGGCTCGTGGGCGTGCGCGAGCCAGACCTGCGTGGGCTGGAGCGACCGGATCAGCCGCTGGCCCTCGGTGCGCGGCTCGTCCAGCTCCTCGAAGAACACGGCGGTGTCGCCGGCGATGACGACCTGCCCGTCGGCCGTGTCGACGAGGACGACCTGCGACCCCGCAGTGTGGCCCGGCGCCGGGACCAGGCGGATGCCGGGCAGGAGCTCGTGCTCACCGTCGACCGGCACGTACTCGACGCCGGGCGCGTCGACCCACTCCCGGATCGTGTAGTCGTCGCGGCCGAGGGCGTCCTCGAGCTCGCGTCGCTGGACGTGCACGGGCCTGCCCGCGAAGAGGTGGTTGCCGCCGCAGTGGTCGTAGTGCAGGTGGGTGTTCACCACGAGGTCGATGCTGTCGACGTCGAAGCCGTCCTGCTCGCTCAACGGCACCAGGCGGGGGTCCATGTCCGCCACCGCAGGGTGCAGCTCGGTCATGCCGGTGTCGACGAGCACCCGCCCGCCGGGATGGTCGAGAACGTGGACGTACACCGGCATGCGGTCACCGTCCGCGAGCAGCTCGGCGACGAGGACGGGGGTGACGGTGCTGTTCATGGCGCTCGCTTCCCTGGGCGCAGCGCGCCCTGTGCGGAGGGGACAGCACTATGACACCGCCGGCCGACAGAACTCATCGGTCGCCGCGTGAGTCGCCCGGTTCGTGGCCGCCGCGACCTGTCTTGACTAATTTTTTGCTTGACGCATCTAAATATCCGGAGGATGGTCGACGGGAGCAAAAGCCGCACATCGCCCACCGCGATGTCCCCGGACCACCCCGAAGGAGCACGACCGATGGCGATCACCCGACGCGCACTCCTGGCCTCCAGCGGACTCATCTCGCTGGCCACGGCGCTCGAGCTGGCCGACCCGGCATACGCCGGGACACGCACCCCGACCGGCACCACGGCCGCGACGACGGGGCTCCCCGCCACGCCGGCCCCTCCCCTGTCGCTGGTCAGCCGCAACAGCCCCTGGACCCGCAGCGGCGCAGGGCCGCTCTACTGGAACATCTACGGCTGGTCCTTCCCGCACAACGCCCCCATCCCCGAGGACGAGTGGAAGGCCAACATCGACTGGCTGGCCCGCGACTTCGCCCCGAGCGGCTACGACATTGCCTGCACCGACGGCTGGATCGAGGGCTCCTCGCGGACCACCGAGCACGGCTACATCACAAGCTACAACGACTCGTGGACGCACGACTGGGCGTACTGGGCGGCCTATCTCGCTCAGCGGGACATGAAGCTCGGCGTCTACTACGACCCGCTCTGGGTCCACCGCGCGGCCGTCGAGGACACGAGCAAGACGGTCGTGGGCCGCCCCGACGTGCGGATCGCCGACATCGTCGAGCCCGGCGACTTCTTCGCCCGCGACATCGGCGGCGACACCCTCTACTGGGTGGACGTCACCAAGCCCGGCGCCCGCGAGTACGTCCAGGGCTACGTCAAGTACTTCAAGGACCTCGGCGTCCCGTACCTGCGCATCGACTTCCTGTCCTGGTACGAGAACGGGATGGACGCCAACATCGGCCAGGTCAACGAGCCGCACGGCCGCGAGAACTACGTCACGGCACTGCACTGGATCAACGAGGCCGCCGGTGACGACCTCGAGGTCTCGCTGGTGATGCCGCACCTGTTCGACAACGCCTCGGCCGAGCTCGCCAACGGCGACCTCGTCCGGATCAACGCCGACGCCGACAAGGGTGGCTGGGAGCGGCTGAGCGGTGGTCGCCAGGACTGGCAGGACGCGTGGCCCAACTGGTTCAACCCGTTCTGCGGCTTCACCGGCTGGTCGCACCGCAACGGTCGCGGGCAGCTCATCCTCGACGGCGACTTCCTGCGGGCGCACACGTTCGCCTCCGACGAGGAGCGCAAGACCGCCGTCACGCTGATGACCATCGCCGGCTCCCCCATCGCGATCGCCGACCTCTACTCCGACATCGGCGACGGTGGCTGGGTCTTCACCCACCCGGAGGTGCTCCGCCTCCACGAGGCCGGCCTCGTCGGCAAGCCGCTGTACCACAACGGCACCCCCTACTCGGTCGACCCGGGCTCGCGTGACACCGAGCGCTGGGCCGGGCAGCTGCCCGACGGCACGTGGGTCGTCGCCCTCTTCAACCGCGGCGACACCGCGACCGTCACGAAGTCTCTGCACCTGCGCCGCGACCTCGGCATCGACGGCTCCGCCGCGGTGCGCGACGTCTGGGCGGGGCGCGACCTGGGTCAGCGCAGCGAGGCGAGCGCGACCCTCGCGCCGCACGCCTGCGCCCTCTTCCACGTCACCCCGCAGCGCGGCGTCACGCGCTTCCACGCGGCGTGGGCCACCTGGGGCGGCGGCGCGAACTTCAACAACAACCACCCGGGGTATGCCGGGTCCGGCTTCGTCGACAAGCTCGAGGCCGGTGGCGACCCTGGCGACCCGCTGGTCACCTTCGCGGTGCAGGCGCCACGGGCCGGGACCTACTCCGTACGCTGGCGCTATGCCAACGGCCTCGGCTCCCCCAGCACGATGACCGTGTCGAGCGAGCGCGCCGACCGGAGCGTCGTCGACGGACCGCAGCGGGTCTCGTTCCCCGCGACCGCCGGCTGGGACGCGTGGGACACCGTGGCCGGGACACTGCGCCTCGGCGCCGGCCTCAACCTGGTCACCATCGGCCGCGGCGCGACCGACACCGGTGCCGTCAACCTCAACTGGATGGAGCTCCAGCTCGGATGAGCCACCCGCACGCCCCCGGCGGCCGTCGACGACGTCGACCGGCCGCCGGGGCGACCAGGGAGTCCGTCGCCGGGATCCGCGCGCGCGGGGCCGGCGGCCAGGCGGCCGGGCTCGTCGAGCCGCGGCAGGCCGAGCTCTTCTCCCTCGCCCTGAGGTTCGAGCCGGTCACCCGCGCGCAGCTCGCGGCCTGGACGGGACTGGACGCCTCGACAGTCACCCGGTCGCTGAGACCGCTGATCGACGACGGCTACCTGCGTGAGTCGGGGCCACCCGCCTCCGGCCCGACCGCCGGGGGGCGCGGAAGGCCCGTGCAGTCGCTGTCGGTGAACCCTGCTCGTCACGTCGCCGTCGGGGTCAAGCTCGGTCCCTCGCTCGTGAGTGCGGTGTGCACCGACCTGCGCGGGACCGTGCTCGGCCGTCACGAGGCGCGGCTGGGATCCACCGAGCCGACCGCCGTGCTCGACACCATCTCGACGGTCGTCGGCCAGCTGGTCGACTCCTCGCGGGCGGCCCGCGAGGACGTGCTCGGCGTCGGCGTCGGCCTGAGCGGTCACGTCGACCGCGAGTCCGGCACCTGTCGCCTGTCGGCCATCCTCGGCTGGCGGGACGTGGCCGTGCGCGACCCGCTCGCGGACCGGCTGGGGCTCCCGGTGACCGTGCAGAACGACGCCAACACCCTGGCCCTGGCGGAGCACTGGTTCGGGCGGGGACGGGGGGCCCGCACGCTCGCCGTCGTCACGCTCGGCATCGGCATCGGGTGCGGCCTGGTCCTGGACGACCGGCTCCACACCGGTGGGCACGGCATCGCGGGTGAGCTCGGGCACCTCCCCCTCGACCCGGCGGGCCCGGTCTGCACCTGCGGGGCGAGGGGCTGCCTCGAGGCACTCGCCGGCGACGCCGCGATCTGCGGCGCCAGCGGCTGCACGAGCGTGGCCGAGGCGATGGAGGTGGCCACGGGGAGCGACCCGGCGGCGCGTCGGGCCAGGGACGCCTTCGCCTCTGCCGGCAGTGCGCTCGGCCGTGCCCTGGCAGGGCTGTGCAACCTCGTCGACCCCGAGCTGGTCATCATCGCCGGTGAGAGCGCGGCGGCCTACGAGCTCATGGAGCCGGCCGTCCGCGAGGCGTTGGCGGTGCACGGCTTCTCCGGCATCGCGTCGCAGGTGCGCATCGAGGTGGACCCGGCCCAGGCGGACCTCTGGACGCGGGGCGCCGCGACCCTGGCCATCCGTGCGGGCGTCGGCCAGCTCTAGCGGCCAACCCTTGGCGGGCCCGTCCCACAGGGACGTCACGCGGACGGGCACCTCGTCACTTGGCCAGGCGCACCAGCGCGGCCACCTCGTCCTCGAACGCGGCGAGCAGCTCCTCCGGGTCGTGGACGACGCCGGCGTCGGCCATGAGACCGACACGGACGGTCCCGGCATACGTGAAGATGCACGTCCCGAGCGTGTGGTGCCCCGACCCCGGCACCCAGCCGAGCACCCCGGTCACGGGCACGCCGCCGAGCAGGCGCGGCGCGCGCGGGCCCGCGACGTTGGTCGTCACACCGATCGCCTTGTTCGCGAAGAAGTCGACCAGCGCGCGCTCCACCGGCGGCACGGTCCGCGCGATGAGACCCATGAGCGCGAACGTCATCGGCGCCTCGGGCGAGCGCTTGAGCCAGTCCATCCGACGCTTGGTCTCGGCCAGGCGCGCCAGTGGCTGGGTGGTGCCGCTCGGGTAGGTGAAGAACACCAGGGCGAACCGGTTGCCGAGGGTGGACGGCAGCGGCCTGTCCAGGGGGCGCAGGTTCACCGGCACCATCGTCACGAGGTCCACCGGACTCACGCCGTGCCCCTGCTGGTAGCGGCACAGCGCCCCGGCCATGGCCCCCATCAGGACGTCGTTGAGCGTCCCGCCCTCGAGGTGCGCCACCTGCTTGAGCGCGTCGAGGGGCAGCTGGCGCGTCCACACGACGCGCTTGTATGCCGAGGGGTCGCCGCCGAGAGGGCTCGCCCGCGTGTGGGTGAGCAGGAGCTGGGCGGCGACCTCGGCCGCGAGGATCCCGTTCTGCACCAGGGCCATCCCGCCGGAGGGCGTGCCCAGCCGGACGACCTGGCCGAGGCCGTCGCGGACGAGCGCGGCCCCCGCCACCACGCTGCCACCCAGCCCGCCGGACCTCCCGTCGGCGGCCTCCGGGGGTGACTCGTCCCCGGGCGCCTCCCGCCCGGGAGCCGGTGCGCGTACGTGTCCCCTCCGCCCGCGGCCGCTCCCCACCGCGTCGGTCATCGACAGGAGCACACGTGCGAGCGAGATGCCGTCGGCCATTGCGTGGTGGATGCGGGCGAACACCGCCGCCCCGTCACCGTGGCCGTCGATGAGCTGCACCTCCCAGAGGGGGTGGCGCGGGTCGAAGGACAGGTGGAGGTACTCCTCGACGTGGGACTGCAGCGCAGCGTCGTCACCAGGTTCGGCCAGGGTCAGCCGCGAGACGTGGCGGTCCAGGTCGAAGGCCGGGTCGTCCTCCCAGCGCGGCAGGCCCACACCGAGCGGCGCGGCGACGGGACGCTGGTGGAACACCGGGTACCGCTCGACCACGCGCGTCCGGATCAGCCGGACCACCTCGTCCCAGTCCGGAGGGGACGCGAGGAACATCAGCGTGACGATGACCATGCGGTTGCTCGGGCGGTCCATGCTGAGCCAGATCGCGTCCACCGGCTCCGTGCGCCTGCGCGTGCTCCCGGCCATGACGGCTCCCAGCTGCGGCACTCTCCCGGGGCAGCACCCCGGCTCCGACCTCGCCAGCCTCCGCCCGCGCGCGACCAGCGGCCTAGGGACGATGGTCCTCGCGGAGCGGGCGTGCGCGTACCCCCACGCGTGAGCTGACCGTCAGCCGTTGAGGTCGGCGAAGAAGACGGCGCCGGCGAAGGCCAGGTAGAGGCCGAGCAGCATGACGCCCTCGAGCCAGTTGGCCTTGCCGTCGTCGAGCAGGTGGCGGGTAAGCAGCGTGCCGATGATCAGCGCGCTGAGCTCGAGCGGGCTGAACGCGAGGTCGAACGGGTTCCCCGTCACCAGGCCCAGCAGGACGAGGATCGGCACGACGAACATCGCGAGCTGCATGCTGGCCCCGACGGCGATCTCGCTGGCGACGCCGAGCCTGTCCTTGGCGGCGAGGCCCAGCGCGCTGAACTGCTCGGCGGCGTTGCCCACGAGCGGCAGGATCACGAAGCCGATGAAGCCGCTGTGCAGCCCCAGCGCCGACCCCGCCTCCTCGACGCTGCTGGCGACCATCTCCGCCGCGACCGCCACGAGCGCGGTGGCCACGGCCAGGACGACGACGGCACCCTTGACCGACCACGTCGGCCGCCCGTCCTCGGCAGCCCCGCCCGCCTGCCCCTCCTCGCCAGCCTGCTCCCTCTCGCCGCGGCCGGACCCGTCGCCGCCGGAACCCTTGCCATCGGACCCCTCGCCGCTGGACCCCTCACCGTCCTCCTGGAACTGGTGTCGGTTGGTGCGGAGCATGAACAGCATCGACAGCGCGTAGACCGCGAACAGGATCAGGGCCACGAGACCGCTGACCTCGTCCAGGCGAGTGGTGGAGCTCTCCGGTCGGAACGAGAAGACCGTCGGCAGCAGCAGGATCCCCATGGCCAGGAACAGCATCGTGGCCTGCACGCGCGAGGTCACCGTGATCGGCACCTCGCTCTTGTCGTGCGCCGCGACGACCATCGAGACGCCGAGCAGCAGCAGCAGGTTGCCGATGATCGAGCCGGTGATCGAGGCCTTGAGGACGGCGATCTCGCCGTTCACCACGAGGAGCGCGGCGATGAGCAGCTCGGCGACGTTGCCGAAGGTCGCGTTGAGCAGGGCGCCCTTGCTCCCGCCGACCCGCTCGGCGAGCACCTCGGTCGAGCGACCGACGAGCCCGGCGAGCGGGATGACGGCGAGCGCCGACAGCACGAACAGCACCGGTGCCCCGAGGCCGAGCACCTCGGCGACGACGGCGGCCGGCAACGCGACGACCATGAGGTCCAGCACGCGCCACGGGCCGAGCGCCGCCCTCATCGCCGACCTCCCGACACGTCGTGGGGACACCTCGTCGTCGTCACCTGTCGCCCTCCTCGCTCCGGTGGCCACGGCACACCAGGGCCGGGCGCCGGAGGCTGTATGCCGTCACCTCCGGGTCCCGGACATGGTGGCAGCCGGGTGGTGGCCCCGCGATTCGAACGACTCCCCGGGGGCGTGGTCGCGCGGTCACGGGTCGAACCGAGGCCCGCCACGACGACGCGTGTTTGCCCCGCGGAGCGGTGGGTACGAAGGCGCAGTCCACCGAAAGGGGCAGAAAACATGACCGATCGACTCCAGAACGCGGTCGGGGACGGACTCAGTGCCGTCGCCACCTTCGTGCCGAAGCTCGTTGCATTCCTGCTGATCCTCATCATCGGCCTGTTCGTCGCGAAGGCCGTCGGCAAGGCCATCGACAAGGTGCTCGAGCGCGTCGGCTTCGACCGCGCGGTCGAGCGAGGCGGCATACGCCGCGCCCTCGAGCGCAGCAAGTACGACGCCTCGGCCATCGTCGGCAAGCTCGTCTACTACGCCCTCGTGCTGTTCGTGCTCCAGATGGCCTTCGGCGTCTTCGGGCCCAACCCGATCAGCGAGCTGCTGACCGGTGTCATCGCGTTCCTGCCCAAGGCGATCGTCGCCATCATCATCGTCGTCGTCGCCGCAGCGATCGCCGCCGCGGTGCGCGACATCGTGAGCAGCACCCTGAGCAGCCTGTCCTACGGCCGCACCCTGGCCAACATCGCCGCCTTCTTCATCATCGGGCTGGGCATCATCGCGGCGCTCAACCAGGTGGGCATCGCCACGACCGTGACCATGCCCGTACTGATCGCGGTCCTCGGCACCATCGCCGGCATCCTCGTCGTGGGTGTGGGCGGGGGCCTCATCCGCCCGATGCAGTCCCGCTGGGAGCAGTACCTCGACACCATGTCGACCGAGACGCGGAAGGTCCGCGCCGAGGCCGAGCGCGCCCCCTCGGCCCGCGAGCAGGTGCGGGACATGGCCGAGCGCGCCCGTCCGGGCGGCAACGGCTCGCACAGCCCGTCCCCGACGACGACCGGTGCCGTGGAGGACCCGACGTTCTCGCCCCAGGGCGGCAACCACCAGTACGACGACGACTCGACCGTGGCGTGGAACCCGAACGATGTCCGCCGCTCATGACCGCCGGCTGCCGCGCGCGTTGACGCTCGGCGCCGGGTTCGTGGCGGGTTCCGCCGTCTTCGTCACGGGCGCGGCGGTCTCGGTCTGGGCCGTCACGATGCTCCTGGCCCGCTGGGGCTAGTCCCGCCCAGCGGCGCCGGGCGACTGCCCGACCGGTCGGCCCCGTCTCCTCCTCGGAGACGGGGCCGTCCGCGTTCAGCGGTAGGGGTCGGTGATCTCCCGCAGGTCCGTCAGCGCGGCGCGCAGCTGCCTCATGCGGGCCGCACCCAGGTGCTGTCGCCACTCGGCCTCGATGCGCTCCTCCTCGGCCCGGGCGTGCGGGATCGCCGACTCGGCGCGAGCCGTCATGCGCACCAGGCGGGCGCGGCCGTCCGCGGGGTCAGGTACTCGTTCGACGTATCCCGAGACCTGCAGCTTGTCGACCAGCGCCGTGGCCGTCTGCTTGGCGATCTGTGCGCGGTCGGCCAGCACGCTGAGGCGCGTGCCCTGCGGGTCGATGCCCATGAGCAGCCGGCTCTGGGCGATGGTCAGGTCGTCGAAACCGCTGTCCTGCAACGCCTGGAAGACGCGGGTCGTCGCCGATCGCGAGGCGATGAACATCAACAGGCTGGTGGGCAGCTCCCGCTCCATCGACCCTCTTCCACTAGTCCGCTGATCGAACTATATTGGTTCGCTTATAGGACTATATTACCGCGGAGGGACCATGGCGCCCGCACCCGACACGACCGTCGACTTCTGGTTCGACCCCGTGTGCCCGTACTCGTGGACCGCCTCACGCTGGCTGGCCGAGGTGGCCGCGTCCAGGGCGATCATGGTCCGTCACCACGTGATGAGCCTGTACCTGCTCAACGAGCACCGGTCCGACGTGGCGCCCGACTACCGCCGCAGCGTCGAGGCCAGCCGGGGTCCGGCCCGGGTGGCCGCGGGGGTGGCGCTGCGGTGCGGTGGACCGGCGCTCGAGCGGTTCTACACGGCCTTCGGCCAGAGGGTCTTCGACGTCTGGCGACGCCCGTCGGCGCAGGAGTACCACGCGGTGGTCCGGAAGGCACTGCGCGACCTCGCGCTCCCGGCGCACCTCGAGGACGCCATGGACACCGAGGAGTACGACGAGGTCCTGCGCGCCAGCCACGAACGCGGGGTGGCGCTGGTGGGCCGCGAGGCGGGCACGCCCATCACCTCCATCGACGGGGTCGCCTTCTTCGGCCCGGTGCTCAATGCCATCCCTCGCGGCGAGCAGGCCGTCCAGGTGTTCGACGGCGCCCGGCAGCTCGCGGCATACCCGGAGTTCTTCGAGCTCAAGCGCACGAGGGTCCGCCCTCCCGTCTTCAGCTGAGCCCCACCCGAGGAGGAGCCATGACTCGCACCACCGCCGCCGAGGCGGACGCCCTGTGGGCGGGGATCGACGACCAACGGGAACGCACTGCCCAGCTGCTCGAGCGACTCGCGCCCGAGCAGTGGGAGCACCCGTCGCTGTGCGAGGGCTGGACGGTGCGGCACGTGGCCGCCCACCTCACCCTGCAGCGGGAGCGCCCGCGTGACGCGGCGGCGTTCGTCGGCCGCCACCCGCACCTGCTGCGCAGCCGGTCGCTGAACGCCTTCATCCACGACGTCGCCGTCGTGCAGGCCGAGCTGCTGTCGACCCAGGAGGTCGTCGGCCGGATCCGCGCCGGCATCGGGTCGCGGCGGCACAACCCGTTCGTCACGCCCCTGGAGACGCTCACGGACATCCTCGTGCACAGCCAGGACATCGCGATCCCGCTGGGCCACGAGCTGGACATGGCACCCGGGCCCTCCGCGCTGGCCGCCGCCCGACGCTGGGACACCCGGGGCACCTGGCTCGCCCGGGTCAACCGCCGCCTCCCGATCGAGGGCTACCGGCTGCGGGCCTCCGACATCGAGTGGACCCGCGGCGACGGACCGGAGGTCACCGGGCCGGTCGGGGCGCTCCTGCTCCTGCTGACCGGACGTCCAGCGGCCCTCTCACACCTCTCCGGTGAGGGTGCGGACGCACTGCGCCTCGCGGAGATGTGAGGCCTCGTCGGCGAACCCGGACGAAGGTCCCTGCCCTGCCGTCCTGGCTTCCTGCAACGGTCGCCAGTGGAGCCGTTCAGCCCGGGGAGGGGTGTCGCCATGGCCCGCATCCGTGGAGGCGTCACGATCGACGCGCCGGTCGAGGAGGTCTTCGACCTCGTCGCCGACGAACGCAACGAGCCGGCATACAACCCGCGGATCACGCGCGCCGAGAAGATGGGCGACGGACCCGTCGGGCCGGGGTCACGGTTCCTCGCGCTGCCTCGCGGGACGGGGGCGGGCGGGACGATGACCGTCGACGTGCTCGAGTACGACCGGCCCCACCGCCTGCACAACCGCGTGAGCTCGTCGTACCTGCGGGTCGACGGTGAGGTGACCTTCGAGGCCGACGGCGGCGGGACCCGGCTGCACTGGGACTGGGACATGAGGCTCGTCGGCCCGATGCGTCTGCTGTCCCCCGTGCTCGCGCTCGTCGGACCACGCTGGGAGCGACGGAACTGGTTGGGGCTCAAGCACTTCGTCGAGTCCGGCCGGCGCTGACCCGTGGGCAGGCGGGTGTGGCGCACGAGGGCCGGGACCTGAGCCGGAGACCCTGTCATGGTCTCCTCGATCGGCGGTGGCGGCAGCGCTTGCTGCGGCTCTCCTGGGCGCGGCGGCGTGTCTCCGCGGCGGCGTGTCTGCCAGGGCGTGTCCGCGAAGGTACGTCCGTGCGCGACCCCCTTGGGGTTCACTGGTGGCGTGCGCACAGGGCAGCGCTTCGGATCGGCTCGGCTCGACGGTGTGGGCGCCATCGCGTATGCCGTGACGGGCACCGGACCGGGGCTCCTCGTCGTGCCGGGATGGCTCAGCCACCTGGAGCTGGGCTGGGCGATCCCGGCCGAGCGGTCGTTCCACGAGGCCCTGTCCGCGGGGCGCACCCTGGTCCGCTACGACCGGCCGGGCTGCGGGCTGTCGTACGACTACTCGGGCCCACGGACCCTGGAGCTCGAGCTGTCGACGATCGATGCGGTCCTCGCGGACGCGGGCCTCGGCCGGGTCGACGTCCTCGGGTGGTCGCTCGGCGCCGCGGTGGCCGCACAGTGGGCGGCGGAGCGGCCGGACACGGTCTCCCGGCTGGTCCTGTACGGCGGCTGGGCCAACGGCAGCGACGTGGGCGACGAGGACAGCAGGCGGCTCCTGCCCGAGCTGCTGGCCGCGCACTGGGGCCTGGGCTCCGACGTCCTCACCGAGCTGTTCGCACCCGAGGCGGACCCCGGCACCCGACGGGCGCTCGCGGCATACCAGCGCGCAGCGTCCTCGACCGCGACGGCGGTCGCGCTCCTGCAGCTCGCCTACGCCGTCGACGTCCGCGCGGCGCTCCCCCGGGTACAGGCGCCCACCCTCGTGCTGCACCGGCGCGGCGACCGGGCTGCACCGGTCGCCCAGGCCAGGGTCCTCGCCGAGTCGGTGCCCGGAGCCGAGCTGGTCGAGCTCGAGGGTCGCTCGCACCTGCCTGCGATGGGGGACGCGGAGGCGGTCGTGGCCGAGGTCAGGCGGTTCCTCGGCCTGCCGCAAGCCCGCCGGGCGGTCGCGACCGGCCTCACATCACGGCAGTCCGAGGTCGCGGCCCTCGTCGCACAGGGGCTGACGAACCGAGAGGTGGCGCACCGCCTCGGCATCACCGAGAGGTCGGCCGAGTCGCACGTCGAACGGATCCGGCTGCGCCTCGGCTTCCGGTCCCGGTCCCAGATCGCGGCCTGGCACGTCGCGAGCAGCGCCCGCGAAGTGCGGTAGTTCCACGGCTGCTCCCGGTCGCCGCCGTCCCCACCATGGAGGCATGACCCGACGCCCCACCTCCCTGGCCCTCTCCGCCGTCGGCTGGGTCGGCTTCGGCGCCGTCACGCTCTGGACGGCAGCCTTCCTCGCGGGCGTCCTCGTCCCCCGGACCGTCGACGCTCCGGTGCGCACGACCCCCGGTCCCGCGCTCGCCGTGGATGTGGCGCTGCTGCTGCTCTTCGCGCTGCAGCACTCGGTGATGGCACGCCGCTCGGTCAAGGCACGGCTCGCCCGGCGCGTTCCCGGCGACCTCGAGCGTGCGACCTACGTCCTCGCCACCGACCTCTGCCTCGTCCTCCTGCTCGCCCTCTGGCAGCCGGTGCAGGGACGGGTCTGGCACCTCGACGGCCCGGCCGCGGTGGTCGTCTGGGTCCTGTGCGCGGCCGGCTGGGCACTGGCGGTCGCCTCGACGTTCGCCGTCGACCACCTCGAGCTCACCGGCCTGCGCCAGGCCGGCTGGGCGCCGCGATCGCGCCGATCAGGGGCGGGACTGAAGGAGGACGGCCTCTACGCACTGGTGCGACACCCCCTCATGACCGGGCTGCTGGTCGCGTTCTGGGCGACGCCGCACCTGGGCGTCGGCCACCTCGTCTTCACCCTCGCCGCGACGGGGTACATCGCGGTCGGCACCGCCTTCGAGGAGCGTGACCTGCGGGCGTCGTTCGGGACCGCCTACGACGCGTATGCCGCTCGCGTGCCCGCGCTCGTGCCGGGCCTGCGGCGAGGTCGCTGAGGTCGGTCCCTGCACCGGCGAACCGGCGTCACCCGCTCCTTCTCGGGCTGGCGAGGCCACCCAGCGTGGCGAGCAACGGGCGGGCCTCCTCGGGCACGGTCGTGTCGGCCCACGTGACGGTGCGGCTCCGGCCCCCCTGCACGACGCGAACGGTGTAGGTGAACTGGTCAGCGCCCGGTCCCGGCCCGGACCGGGCTGTGGCCCTCTCCCCTGCTGGCGCGGCCGGTGCTCGGCCGTCGTCGCCCGTCCCGGTCGTCGCCGCCGTCGCCTGGCCGTCGTCGGTGGCGCCCAGCAGGTCGGCCGCGACCCGGGCCTGCTCCTCGGGCAGGTCGGCGCCGAGGCACTCGGCCGCCATGTCGATCCCGGCGAACCCACCGCTGCGGCGGTAGGTGATGTGGAGCTCCTCTGTGGCCACGGATCGAGGATAGGTCCGAGTCGGCCGTCTCGGCTCGGCCTCCTGCACGACGCCGCAGCCCGGCCTCCTCGGTGCGCCGTCAGCGCACCTTGACCTTCACGGCGTCCCAGCCGGTCCTGACCGCGTCCGCCTCGGTGCGCCGTCAGCGCACCTTGACCTTCACGGCGTCCCAGCCGGTCCTGACCGCGTCCGCCTCGGTGCTGCTGCTGCCGTACCTCGTCCTCGCCGAGCGCAGGGTCAGCGCGGCGAACCGGGCGAAGGTCGCCGTGGGCCGCAGGCGCGGGTCCGCGAGGGTGTCGTACCAGATCTGGCCCGCCGCATCCCACGCGTTGCCGCCGAGGGTCGTCGCGACGACGTAGAACGCGTGGTTGGGGATGCCGGAGTTGGTGTGGACTCCCCCGTTGTCCGACGTGGTGTGGACGTACCCGTCCATCGTCGAGGGCTGGTTGTCGTACGGGTTCGCAGTGCCGGGCGCCTTCATCGACCGCAGCGCGGGTGCCAGCTGCGGCCCCACGATGTCGGCGCCGATGAGCCAGTCGGCTGCCGCCGCGTCCTGCCCGAGGTGGTACTGCTTGACCAGCGAGCCGAAGACGTCGGAGACCGACTCGTTGAGCGCGCCCGACTGGCCGGAGTACCGCAGGTTCGCCTCGTGCTGGGTCACCCCGTGCGTGAGCTCGTGGCCGACGACGTCGATGCCCTTGGTCGTGTCGGTCAGCATCTGGCCGTCGCCGTCACCGAAGAACATGTGACCGGCGCCGTCCCAAAAGGCGTTGTCGTAGCTGGTGCCGAAGTGGACCAGACCCTGGATCTGCATGCCCTGGTCGTCGATCGAGTCCCGGTGGAACTGGTCCCAGTAGAGCTTGTACGTGTAGCCGAAGTTGTCGTACGCCTGGTTGACCGAGACGTCCTTGACCTTGCGCTGGCCCTCGGACCGGACGAGCGTCCCCGGCGTCGTCGCGGTCGAGTGGTGCTGGTCGTAGATCGCCCGGTTCGGCGTACCGGCACCGGCGCGCACGGCAACCGGGTGCACGGCCGCGACGATGCTGGCGGCAGCCTCCGCGCGGGTGACGCGGAAGCTCTGGTCGAGCTGGAGGGTCTCCAGCAGCGCCTCACGCTGGTCCGGGTCGGCCTCCCGCGCGACACGGGCGAGCAGGTCCGGCGGGATGATGCACGCGATCGCGTGCCGGCGGACCGACCCTGTCTCCCGAGGTTCCCTGGTGGCTGGCGTCTGTGGCATGTCCACTCCTCTCCCGAGCGGGAACGAGACCTGCCTCGAGGCTCCTCGCCGCGTGAGGGGTTGTCATCATGCGTTTGCGTGACTGTGCGCCCGCTGACGTCACGTTGGGGACCGCAGGGGCGGTGTGTGCCGGTCAGCCGGCCAGGTGGGCAGCCAGCCGCTCGACGGTCCCGTCGACATCGGTGAGCTTGTCGAGCCCGAAGAGGCCGAGCCGGAAGGTCGAGAAGTCGTCGCGCTCGCCGCACATCAGCGGGACCCCGGCGGCGACCTGCACACCGCGCTGCTTGAACTTCGCGCCGGTGCGGACCTCCGGGTCGTCGGTGAACGACACGACGACGCTCGGCGCCGCGAAGCCGTCCGCCGCGACCGATCGGAAACCGTTGTCCGCCAACAGCGCCCGCACTCGCGTGCCGAGGTCGACCTGAGCCTTGCGCAGGGTGTCGAGCCCGGCGTCGCGCGTCTCGAGCATGAGGGCGGCATCCCGCGCGAGGGCGTCGGTCGGCATCGTCGCGTGGTACGGCGTCTGCCCCTGCGTGTAGGCCTCGGTGATGGTGAGCCACTTCTGCAGGTCGACCGCGAAGCTGGTGGACGTCGTCGCCATCACCTGCGCCCGGCCGGCCTCGCTCAGCATGACGAACCCCGCGCAGGGCGAGCCGCTCCAGCCCTTCTGCGGCGCGCTGAGGAGCACGTCGAGTCCCAGGTCGCGCATGTCGGCCCACATGGCACCCGATGCGATGCAGTCGAGGACGAAGAGACCACCGACCTCGTGCGTGGCGGCGGAGATGCGGCGGACGTAGTCGTCGGGCAGCAGGATGCCTGCCGCCGTCTCGACGTGCGCCGCGAAGACGACCTCGGGCCGGTCGCGCTCGATGGCCTCGACGACCTCCTCCACCGGCGCCGGGGCCCACGGTGCCTGCGGCTCGTCGGAGGCGGGCCGGGCGCGGCACACCGTCGTCGCGCTCGCCACCGAGCCCGCGTCGAGGATCTGGCTCCAGCGGTAGGAGAACAGGCCGTTGCGGACCACCAGGCAGCGCCGGCCCGTGGCGAGCTGCCGGGCGACCGCCTCCATGGCATACGTGCCGCCGCCCGGGACGACGGCCACGGTGTCGGCGCCGTAGGTGGTGCGCAGCACGTCGATGACGTCCTGCATCACGCCGACGAAGCGCTTCGACATGTGGTTGAGAGAGCGGTCGGTGAACACCACCGAGTACTCGAGGAGGCCGTCGGGGTCGATCTCGGGGCGGGGAAGGCTCACCCCAGCAGGTTGCCACAGGTGGGCCCCGGCCGCGGTCCGGGGCTGCGGGGCGAGCCGTCCGGCGGGGGCTGCCGGTGAGGCAGCCTCCCGGGACCGGGCGTTCCCGCCCGCACCCACCCGCGCGCCGATGAGTTCTGCGCAGGGCGCCGGTCTGCCACCCTGTTCCCCCCACACCCGACTCCGGAGGCCCGCGTGCGCAAGGTCGTGCTCTACACCCTGATGTCCCTCGACGGTGCCGTCGACCACCCCGACCGCTACTTCGCCCCCGTCGGCGACGACGCCGAGGTCCCGGAGTTCGACGACGTGATGGAGGCCAACGAGGCGAAGGTCATCGGCACCCAGGACGCGGTCCTGCTCGGGCGCGGCATGTACGACCAGTGGGCGCGCTTCTGGCCCACGGCCGACTACCAGCCCTTCGCCGACTTCATCAACGGTGTGCGCAAGTACGTGCTGACCTCCACCCCGCTGACCACCGAGTGGCACGGCGCCGAGGCGGTCCACCGACCGGTCGCCGACCTCGTCCGCGAGCTCAAGGCCTCACCGGGCGGGGACATCGGCGTCCACGGCAGCATCGAGCTGGCCCGCTCCATGCTCGCCCAGGGCCTGGTGGACGAGCTGCAGCTGGTGGTCGGGCCGACGATCGGCTGCACCGGCCGTCGCCTGTTCGCGGACGGCGACGCCACCCGGCGGCTCCAGCTGGTCGGTGCGCAGTCCACGCCCAGCTCCACGCTGCTCCTCGCGTACCGCGTGGCGAACCCCGGAGGGGAGACCGCATGACGCACATCAGGCGCTTCGACCACGTCGGTGTGACCGTCGCCGACCTCGACCGGGCCATCGAGTTCTTCACCGGCCTCGGGCTCGAGCTCGAGGGCCGGATGCCGATCGAGGGCGAGTTCCTCGACACGGTGATCGGGATGAGCGGCGCCCGGACCGAGATCGCCATGCTGCGGCCGCCGGGTGGTGGCACCGCGCTCGAGCTGTCGAGCTTCGTGCGCCCCGACCACGAGCCCGGGTCGCCCCACGCGATGGCCAACGAGCTCGGCCTGCGCAACGTCTGCTTCGAGGTGGACGACCTGCGGCTCGTCCTCGACCAGCTCGCCGCGGACGGGTACGGGCTGGTCGGTGCCGTCGGGCAGTTCGAGGACGTCTGGCGGATGGCCTACGTCCGTGGCCCGGAGGGGATCATCGTGTCCCTGGCCGAGCGCGTGTCCTGACCCGGCTACCGGCTCCCCGATGACTTCCGGCGTGTGCCGGGGTCGTGGTGGTATGCCGTGCGGCCGGGTGGCGGTCGCCGTGGACAGGAGGCGGGGGCGTGGCGAGCATCGAGGACGTCCTGCCGCTGGGGAGGGAGCTCGAGCGCTCGTACCCGGTCCACGTACGCGGCCGCCTCAAGTTCCGGGTCGGGCAGATCGTCTACGTGGCGTTCTCGCGTGACGAGGCGGTCATGGGCTTCGCGTTCCCCAGGGAGGAGCGCGAAGCCCTCGTCGCGAGCGACCCTCGGCGGTTCTCGATGCCGTCCACTTCGGACCTTCGGTTCAACTGGGTGCACGCGGACCTGGGCGCCCTGGAACCCGCCGAGGCGCGCGAGCTCGTCGTGGACGCCTGGCGCATGGTGGTGCCGCAGAAGCTGTCGCGCGCCTACGACCTGGCGCACCCGGAGGGCCCGGGCTGAGGGTCGCGCACCGCGCTCGGCGCCCACGAGTGCGTGCCGACCTGCCCGGGCCCGGGACCTCAGCCGAGGACCACCACGGTGTAGCCGCCGAAGATCTGCCCCTGCTGGCTCGCCGTCACGCGGTACACGTGCGCCGAGCCCGGGGGCGGCGGTTCGTCGGTGGTGGTCAACCCGACCTGCTGGTGGTCGGAGGTCACCTGGTGTGTGGTGGCTCCGCCGACCCCGACTCCCCCGCCACCGATGTCCCGGGGTGGCGTCAGCAGGACGTCGCCGGTCGGCGGCGCCCCGGCCGGGAACTGCCCCCGCACGCCCGTCCGCAGCTGGAGCCACGGCATACCCACCGGGACGACGCGCTCGACTGCCACGGTCGCCGGCTCGTCGTAGAGCGGGCCCACCCTCAGCATGAGCGGGGCGTCCACCAGGGCAGCCGCCGCGACCGCCTCCAGCCCGCCACGTGCCCGGATCCCCTGCCCGGCGCCGGTGGCGATGACATGGATGTTCCGTTGTGCCACATGGCGGTTCAGCGCGGCGTCCCACGGCGGCGTGCCCAGCCCGTCGGACGTCTCGTCCCAGACCCGCACGACGAGGCACTCGTGGCCACCGTTGACGAAGGTCGGCTCCCACACCGTCGGGCACTTGACCACCCGGTGGCTGCGGCCGCTGTCGCGGGCGCCGAGGGAGACGATGGTCTCGCCGATCAGGTTCGCGCTGCCAGGGCCGATGCCGAGCGACGGGTCGCACCAGAAGAACTGGACGATGACGTTCGGCGCCTGTGCCCGGCCGAAGTTCCAGACGTGGGCGTAGAGGGTGTTCGGCATGCCTGCCAGGGCCGTCTGCCCGAGGTCCGGCGGGATCTCGGGGGCGAACGCCGGCTCGACGCCTGCCAGGAGCAGGATGTCCGGGCTCTCCCAGAACGGACCGACGACCGGCCGCGCCCCGAGGTCGCCGGGGTTGGCCCGCATGAAGAGGAACGGCAGGTACATCTGGTCCCGGGGCCCCGGCCACTGGTTGGGCGGGTGGTGGTCGAAGTTGCCGGGCTGCACCACGCCGCCGGGCAGCTGGCCGGTCGATGTCCCGCAGTGGTGACCGGGCCGTTTCGGGTTCTTCCACCCGACGGTCGTCCCGTCGTCCCCGTGGCCGTGGTCGCCGTGCCCGTGGTCCCCGTCCCCGTGCCCGTGGTCGCCGTCGCAGTGCCCGTGATCGCCGTGGCCGTGGTCGCAGCCGCGGTGGTCGTGGTCGTGGCCGTCGTGGTCGCCGTGGGAGCGGCCCGTGTGGCAGCCGCAGGTGCACCCGCAGCAGCAGCATCCGTGCCGACGCTCGTCGGCCCGGTGGTCGTGGCCGTGGGAGTCGTGCCCAGACCCGTGGGCGCAGCAGTCGTGGCTCATCGCGGGCCACCTCCCCCACCGGGGTTGCCCGGATGGTCCGGGCCGGGGTTGCCGGGATGCTCGTGGCCGGGGTTGCCGTGGTCGCCCTGGTTTCCGGGGTCGCCCTGGTTCCCATGCGTGCCGGGCCCGTGCGTGGACGGTCCGTCGTGGGTCCCGGGGACCGGGACGCCGGACCCCGGTGCGTCGACGTAGTGCAGCTTCAGGGCCGGCTGGGGCCGCCACTTGGTGTGGGCCCCGTCGTAGAGCTGCGGTTCGACCAGCGGTGTGCGGTAAGGGATCCCGAGGTCGGTCGTGTCCGTCTCCTCACCCCGGATCCAGTCCCAGGTGAGGTACGCGTACGCGCGGTCCGCGTCGAGGTTGAACTGCGTCGAGTAGCCGGTCGGGTTCGCCAGCTGCCCGATCAGGTAGGCCGAGAACGGCACCGGGTCGCCCAGGGGGCTCTGACGCACCCGCGCCTTGCCGATGAAGGCCTCGTTGAGCTGGTCGGTCTGCCACGGCGTCTGCGCGCGCTCGTACCGGTACCGGGCCTCGCGGTCCGGGGGCGCCGTGGTCCGGAAGAACACCTCGTCCGGCCGCGTGCCCTCGGCATACGGTCCCGGTCGCATCGGCTTGTATGCCGTGGCCGGCCCCTTGGGGTCCGCGGCGCTCGGGTCGTAGGTCTCCGTCGGCGTCGTGATCTTCGTGTCCGAGCTGCCGCCGGTGTCGAGCAGGCTCGTGCTCGGGTACGCCCACGGACGCCGGAACTCCCAGTCCTCCCAGTCGGATCCGACGCTGCCGTGGTAGCGCAGCACCGGGTAGTAGGGGTAGTTCGGGTCGCGTGTCGAGTGGCTGACGATGACCGACGGGTCGGAGTCGAGGTGCCCCAGCGGGTCGATCGCGTCGGCCAGTGCCTGCTGGAACGCGCCGTCGACCGTGGCCCCGAGGGTGATGAGCGGCAGGTCGATCTCGTTGGGCAGCCGCAGCTCGCCGTCCTCGTACCGCTGCTCCCCGTGCGGCATGAGGATGCCGGTGTGGGCCATGACGTCGTGCGTCTTGGCCGCGATGTCCCAGATCTTCATCGCGAGCTCGTAGATGCCGAGCCGCACCGGGTAGGTCAGCGGGCTGAGCGCCATCTTGATGAGGTCGCCGACGAGCTTGAGCGCGTCCTCGATCTCCTTGATCGCCCACTCGATGAGCGCGACGAACACCTCGCACACGTCCACGATCGGGTTCGAGGAGTCGACACCGGAGAAGTCCGGCGGCTGGAACAGGTTGGTGAAGTCGGAGGCCGGCGGCACGATGACGAAGTCGGGCTTGCGCGGCTTCTGCAGCTCCCACGACCCGCTGAAGTTCAGCTTGTACAGCGTGATCATCAGCCGGTACATCGTCTGCACCTGCCAGGGCATCGGGAACCCCTGCGGCACAGGGAATCCCGGTGGCGGCGCGATGCCGTCGAGGATCTCCTGGAACGGCTTGTCGAGGCCGTGGCCCGTGACGTCCTTGACCACGGTCGTGAGCAGCCCGCTGTCGATCGTCTGCTGGAAGGCGTCGCCCTGGTAGATCTTCGGGTGCGGGTGGTCCTGGAACGTCTCGAGCATCGCCTTGACGATCGCGTCGGCCATCCAGCCCGGCATCTCGCCGTCGACGTCGAGCTGCTCCTTGCGGGTGTCGGGGTCGTCCGACAGCGGCGAGGGTCGCTGGGCGCCGTGAGGGTCGTCGGGCGTGAGCTGGACGAGGAACCACAGGGCGGACATCGACAGCTCGGGGTAGTCGTCGGTCTTGCCCCACGGGTCCTGCGGGATGGTGCCGCCCTCACCGGACTGCTGGTAGTTCCACGCGTCGATGTGGTTCTCGATGAGGTGGTGCCGGGTGGGGTGGTCGCGGTACGGGCCGCCGCACTGCTCGTTGACGAAGCTGTGGGCGATCGTGTCCGTGCCGACGTGGACGATGTAGCCCAGCGCGAAGGCGAGGAACTGGTCGGAGTGCTCCCTGCCCTCGTCGGTGCCGTCGTCGAGCGCCTGCGCCTGGCGCACGAGGGCCTGGCACATGGCCGAGGTGCGGCGGTAGTGGGCCATGTCGCTCCAGAGGAAGTCCTCCTCGGGCCAGCCCTTCTGGATGACCGTGTTCATCAGGCCCCAGATGTCGGCGAAGGAGGTGAGCTCCTCGAGGCCGATCTGCTTGATCGCGACGAGCAGCTCCTCGAGGCCGGTCTGGATCTCCCCGAGGATGCCGCCGGTGAGGTCGTCGGCGAGCTCGCCCACGGTGTCGACGAGCGGCCCGAGGGTCTTGTCCCACCACTTCGTGAAGTCCTGCCAGATCTTGTCGAGCTTGATGAGGAAGCGGATGATCCCGGCCAGCGTCGAGTTGACCTCCTCCAGGATGACGAGCAGCGGCTCCCAGTCGTCCTCCTTGGCGGCGTCGAAGTAGTAGTACGTCGCCAGCGCCAGCATGATGAGGTCCGAGCGCGGCCCGAGGACGTCGTTGCTCCAGTCCTGGGAGAAGAAGAACAGGTCCGGGCCGATGGCCCCGACGGAGGTGAACTTCTCCCAGTCGTGCATGACCTGCGCGCACTTCTGCGGGGTGAACGCGGAGGGGACGTCGTCACCACCCCCCAGTCCCGGCCAGTCGTCGAACTGCCCGCTCGCCAGCAGGTCTGCGACCCGGCGCGCCGTGTAGATGTGGGTGAAGTGACCAGGCATGGCGGACCTCGGCTCGGCCGGTGGTGCGAAACGGTGTCGGATGTGGTGGGTGTGCCCCGTTGAGTCGCCGCGTTCAGCATTTGACTGTGGCAGCGCGACTTGCCCCTGTCCTCCACCGTTTGAGTGAGACGACGTCCGCTCAGCCCGACGGCTCCGAGAGCCGTCGGAACACCAGGCCGCGCTCGAGCAGGCGGGGAAGCCCGTGCTCGTACCCGGCAGCCGTGCCGCCGGCCGGGTGGTTGACGTGCGAGATCACGACCGAACCCGGGCGCACCGTCGCCAGCTGCGCGGCCACCTGGCTCGGCGAGAACGTCGCCCCGGCGTCACCGTTGACGTCGAACCCGGCGACCTCCACCCCCAGGTCGCGGACCACCCGGAGGGCCACGTCGTCGTAGTGCGCCGTGCCCGAGCGGAACCACCGCGGTGCCCGCCCGGTGAGGGCCTCGACGGCCGAGACACCTCCGGTGACCTCGTCCCACACCTGACCGGCGTCCGCGGTCCCGCGGATCCCGTATGCCGCGCGGCCCGTCACCGACAGCGGCACGTGGCGCACGCCGTGGCTGCCGACCTCGAACAGGGGGTCGCTCGCCAGCTCGGCGGCCACCGCCCGGTTGGCGCGCACCCACCGGGCGTTGAGGAAGAAGGTCGCCGGAACCTGGTGGCGACGCAGGGCGTCGACGAGGCGCGCGTCGTACCCGTCGCCGTGCAGGCCGCCGCACGCGTCGAACGTCAGCGCGACCGCCCGTGCCGGCGCCAGGTCGGTGGTGATGCCCGGGAGGTCCATCCCCCACGCGCGAGGTGACAGGCCGGCATACCGGCGCACCTCGGTGGCGCGGCTCGGACGGGTGAGCTGCGGGGCCGACGGGCGCGCCGCCGCCGCCCTGGTGGTGTGCCGCGCCCGGCCGCCCGGCAGGACGGAGGCGCCTGCGCTGCTGCCGCGTGCGCTCCGGGCGACGGCGGCGGCGTCCCGCTCCTCGAGCGCCCGCACCACGGTGGCGGCCACGCCGGCAGCGCCGGCGGCGAGCACCACACGACGGGCGACGAGAGACGACATCGGGACCTCGCTTCGGTGGACGGTGCCGGCCCCGGCGGACCGCCCCACCACGGTGGCAACGGATGCTGGGAGCGGGTTCAAGACACGCCCGCGCCGCACGTGAACCGACCGTTCGGAGGAGGCGCCCCGGGCCGCCGCAGCCGGCCCCCCTGGGCCCGGCGGTCGGCCACCCCGGCGAGCCGCCCGCGCCCGGCATACGGTGGAGGGACCCGACCCCAGGAGGACTGCACGTGGACACCCGGACCCTCGGCAACGCACTCACCGTCTCGCCCATCGGCCTGGGCTGCATGGGCATCAGCCAGAGCTTCGGCCCGTCGCCCGAGCGACCCGCGATGGTCGAGTTCCTGCGGCAGGCCGTCGACCACGGCGTCACGTTCTTCGACACCGCGGAGGTGTACGGGCCGTACGCCAACGAGGAGGTCGTCGGCGAGGCCCTGGAGCCGGTGCGGGACTCGGTCGTCATCGCCACGAAGTTCGGCTTCGCATTCGACGAGGACGGCCGCCAGAACGGTGTCAGCAGCCGGCCGGAGCACATCCGCGCGGCCGTCGAGGGCTCGCTGCGGCGCCTGCGCACCGACGTCATCGACCTGCTCTACCAGCACCGGGTGGACCCCGACGTCCCGATCGAGGACGTGGCCGGCACGGTCAAGGAGCTCATCGACGCAGGGAAGGTCCGGCACTTCGGCCTCTCCGAGGCCGGGCCGACGACCATCCGCCGGGCGCACGCGGTGCAGCCCGTGACGGCGCTGCAGAGCGAGTACTCGCTGTTCTGGCGCGAGCCGGAGGAGTCGGTGCTCGGCACCCTCGAGGAGCTCGGCATCGGCTTCGTCCCCTTCAGCCCGCTGGGGCGCGGGCTGCTCACGGGGCAGGTCAAGCGCGGCGACACCTTCGGCGAGGGTGACATCCGCGCCAACCTCCCGCGGTTCAGCGGGGAGGCGCTCGACCACAACCTGGCGCTCGTCGACAAGGTGACGGCCGTCGCCGAGCGCGTCGGCGCCACCCCCGGCCAGGTGGCGATCGCGTGGCTGCTGTCCCGCAAGCCGTGGGTCGTGCCGATCCCCGGCACCCGTCGCCTGGAGCGCCTGGACGAGAACCTCGCCGCCGCCGACCTGCACCTCGGGGAGGACGACCTGGCGGAACTCACGGCCGCGTCGGACGCCGCCGACGTGCAGGGAGACCGCTACCCGGCGGCGATGCAGGCGATGATCGACCGCTCGTAGGGTCCGTCCTGGGTCGTCGCCCCGACGCGCGCGTCCGTCCGACCCGGGCGGGGCGGTCGGCTGCTGGCTACGATCCGAACGTGGGTCTCGCCGAGTGGTACCTCAGTCCGGCCGAGCGCGGGAACCCCGCCACCCGGCTCGACAGCCGGCACAGCCCGGCGACCGGCTGGACCGAGGGGAACCTCGTGCACCCGCTCGTGCACGGCGCCACCTACTTCGCCGAGCTGGTGGCGCGCGTCGACGAGCTCGAGCGGGGCGACCTGCTCCTGTTCGTCGACTGGCGCGGCGACCCGGACGAGCGGCTCACGGGCGAGCGCGGCAGCGAGGTCGCAGCCGTCTTCGCCGCGGCGGCGCGCCGCGGCGTCGACGTGCGCGGGCTGGTGTGGCGCTCGCACTGGGACCGGCTCGCGTTCTCCAGCACCGAGAACCGCACCCTGCAGGAGGACGTCAACGCCGCCGGCGGCCAGTGCCTGCTCGACATGCGGGTGCGCACCGGCGGCTCGCACCACCAGAAGTTCGTCGTCCTGCGCCACCCCGGCCGGCCCGAGCGCGACGTGGCGTTCCTGGGCGGCATCGACCTGTGCCACAGCCGCCGGGACGACGCCACTCACCGCGGCGACCCGCAGCGCCAGGCCATGGCGGCGGCATACGGCCCGCGCCCCCCGTGGCACGACGTGCAGCTGCGCCTGACCGGTCCGGTGGTCGGCGACGTCGAGACCGTGTTCCGGGAGCGGTGGGAGGACCCCCAGGTGACCAGCCGCTCGCCGCTGCGGTGGGCGGACGACGCGCTGCACCACGACCGCGTCCGCCCCACCCCGCTGCCGCCGCAGCTGCCGGACCCTGCGCCCACCGGGCCGCACCCGGTCCAGCTGCTGCGCACGTACCCGCGCCGCGCCGGCGGCTACCCCTTCGCCCCGCGCGGCGAGCGCAGCGTCGCCCGGGGCTGCGCCAAGGCGGTGCGGCGGGCCCAGTCGCTGCTCTACGTCGAGGACCAGTACCTCTGGTCGCCGGACGTGGCGCGGACCTTCGCGGACGCCCTGCGGCGCAACCCGGGGCTGCGCCTGGTCGCCGTCCTCCCGCACCGGCCCGACCAGGACGGCCGGCTCTCCATGCCGCCCAACCTCGTCGGCCGCGACCGCGTCCTGCGGCACCTGCGGGAGGTCGCGCCGGGGCGGGTCGCCTTCTACGGCATCGAGAATGCCGAGGGCACGCCGGTGTACGTGCACGCCAAGGTCTGCGTCGTCGACGACTCCTGGGCGAGTGTCGGGTCCGACAACCTCAACCGCAGGTCGTGGACGCACGACTCGGAGGTGTCGGCGGCCGTCGCGCACGAGGGGTACGCACGAGGGCTGCGCGAGGAGCTCGTGCGCGAGCACCTCGGCCTGCACGACGCCGAGCCGACCCCCGGTGTCGAGGACCTCTTCGACGCCTTCGCCGAGCGGGCATCGGCACTCGAGCGGTGGCACCGCGAGGGGCGCAGCGGCACACGACCGCCCGGGCAGGTGCGGCCGGTCCACGACCCGGCGCTGGGCCGGCTCACCCGCGCCTGGGCCGAGGTGGCGTACCGGTACGTCTACGACCCCGACGGCAGGCCGCTGTCGCTGAGGCTCCGCCGCCGGATGTGACCCCTCGCGGCTGGGCCCTGGCGGCTGGGCCCTGGCGGCTGGGCCCTGGCGGGTGGACCCTCACGGCTGAGCCCTCGCGACTGAGCCCTCGCGGCTACTTGGCCAGACCTGCGACGAGGTTGACCGTGACGCTGATGACGACCGCGCCGAGCAGGTACGACAGCAGCATGTGGCGCAGGATCGTGGCGCGCAGGTCCTGGCGGCTGATGTCCGTGTCGGAGACCTGGAACGTCATGCCCAGGGTGAAGGACAGGTAGGCGAAGTCGCTGTAGCGCGGGTCCTCGTCCTGGTTGAAGTCGATGCCGCCGTGGGGCTCGTCGCGGTAGTACATCCGGGCGTACCGGACGGTGAAGAGCGTGTGCACCATCGCCCAGGCGAGCGCGACGCTGAGGACGGTGAGGACGGCCTCGACCACCTTGCCCGACCCGCTGCCCGACGACCCGGTGCCGAGGAAGAGGCCGACCGCGCCGAGGCTCGCGATCGCGGCGGTGAGGACGGCGACGTCGGCAGACTTCTGGCCCGGGTCCTCACGCGAGGCGTGCTGCTTCGTGGCGCTGCCGTCGAGCGGCCAGATGGTGAACCACATCCACGCGACGTAGAGGGCGGCACCCGCCATCCACCCGACGAGCAGGCCCAGCTGCCAGCCCGCAGGCGTCGCCGACGTCCCCACCCCGGCGACGAGACCGACGGCCAGCGAGGAGAGCAGCCTGGGGCGAGCCCCGGCCCCGCGGATCCCGCCGCGCGGCGCGGCGCTCACGCGGGCCTCGTGGTGGGCGCGGACGGGGTTCCCTGCGGCGTGGGGGCTGGCGACATGGGCGCGACGGTACCGCGCTGACCTGCGGGAACACCCTGCCGGATGTCATGGCCCTCGGGAGATGGGGGCACCCGGTCCGGCCACGGGCACGTCGCGATACGAACCACAGGCGCGCCACAGCGACGGGTGGCAGAGTGACGCCGTGCAGTCCGCGACGCAGGGGTCTGGAGGCGCCCTCCAGCGCGCCGTCTCGGACACGCTGGCCGAGGCGACCGGACGCGAGTTGCGCGACAACCCCGTGGTGGCCGGCACCGGCGGCCCCGCCGGGAACGCGCTGCTGACCGCGTGGACCGCGCTGGTGCTGCTGGCCCTGTCGGTCGCCGAGCTGCTGACCCTCTTCGACGTCCGAGGGCTGATCTCCTGGCACGTCGCGCTGGGCGCACTGCTCATCCCGCCGGCCGTCATGAAGACCGCGAGCACCGGCTGGCGGATGGCCAGCTACTACCTCGGCCGCCGACCCTACGAGGAGGCCGGACCACCACCGCTGCTCATGCGCCTGCTCGGGCCGCTGGTCGTGGTCTCCACCCTGGGGCTGCTGGCCACGGGCGTGCTGCTCATCCTCCTGGGCGAGGAGCAGGCGCGGCGCACGAGCCTCACGGTGCTCGGGTTCCGCGCCGACTGGGTGACCGCGCACCAGGGCTTCTTCGCCGTGTGGTGCGGGGCGGTCGGGCTGCACCTGCTCGGTCGCATCGTCCCGGCCCTGCGGGCGACGGTGCTCCGCGGACCCGGGGCCGAGCGCGCCGTGCCGGGGCGGTGGGCCCGCGTGCTGTGGTTCGCCGTGATGGTGCTCGGCGCCGCGGCGCTGGCGGTCGTGCTGGTGCACGCGGACAGCAGCTGGGCCTCGCACGGCTTCGGCGAGCGCGGCGAGCACTGACCGGTCAGTGAGCCGACCGGGTGGGGCGGATGTTGGTCCAGCCGGTCCAGCCGTGGGCCTCGAGCCGGTCGAGGATCCGCTGCGCGCCGGGGACCGAGCTGAGGAAGACCCCGTCCAGCAGCGCCGCGAGGTCGTCGGGCAGGGCGCCCTCGTCCCACGCGTCCGCCGGCACGGCCTCGAACTGCTCGACGAGCCGGTCGGCCACGGTGTCCAGCCTCGGGTCGTCCGGCGCCCACGTCCTGATGTCGAACAGCTCGCGGTAGAGCTGCTGGATGCTCGGGTCGTCGAGCTGGGCCTCCTTGACCTGCATGTAGAACGGCATCCGCTCGGGCAGGTGGGCGGCCACGAGGATCCACGCGTCGCGCTCGGCCTCGACCATCTGCTCCGGGACGCCGACCGCGCGCAGCCGGTCGAGGTACGCGACCGCCTCGGGCGGCAGCGCCAGGCTGTCACCGGCGGCCAGCAGGGCGATCCGCTCGCGGTGGCGCTGTCGCTCACGGATCTCGGCCCGCAGGCGGCGGTCGATCTCCCCCACCGCGGTCGCGAACTCGTCCCCGCTTGCGGACAGCAGCTCGCGCACCCGCGACAACGGCACGCCGGCGTCGGCGAGGGTGCGGATCCGGACGAGCTCGACCACCGCCGCCGCGTCGTAGCGCCGGTACCCCGAGGAGTCGCGCTCGGGCTCGGGCAGCAGCCCCTTGGCGTGGTAGTGGCGGACCGCGCGCACCGTCACCCCGGCATACGTCGCGAGCTCGCCGATCGTCAGCATGGCCCCATTCTCCCCACGAGGCTCCGCCGGTCCGCCCACCTCGGGTGGGTGGCCGGCGCCGCCGGCGCCGTATGCCGTGTCACGCGACCCTGGCGCGGTAGGTCCGCATCGCCAGCACGTACGCGACCACGAGCAGGCCGACGCACCACGCCAGCGCGACCCACACCCCGTTCCCGACCGGCCGCTCGGCATACAGGTCCCGGATGGTGTCCACGATCGAGGTGACGGGCTGGTGCTCGGCGAACCACCGCACGGGCCCAGGCATCCCCGCCGTGGGCACGAACGCCGAGCTGAGGAACGGCAGGAAGATCAGCGGGTAGGAGAAGCCGCTGACACCGTCCACGGTCTTCGCCGTGAGGCCGGGGATGACGGCCAACCAGGTGAGCGCGAGCGTGAAGAGGACGAGGATCCCGAGGACCGCGAGCCACGCGAGCACCCCTGCGCCGGAACGGAACCCCATCAGCACGGCGACGAGCACGACCAGGACGAGTGAGGTCAGGTTGGCCACCACGGACGTCAGGACGTGGCTCCACAGCACCGCGGACCGGGCGATCGGCATCGACTGGAACCGCTCGACGATGCCGCCCGACACGTCCGTGAAGAGGCGGAACGCGGTGTAGGCGATGCCCGAGGCCACGGTGATGAGCAGGATGCCCGGGAGCAGGTAGTCGACGTAGCGGCCGCCGCCGAAGTCGATTGCGCTGCCGAAGACGTAGACGAACAGCAGCAGCATCGCGATCGGGGTGACCGCGGTCGTGATGATCGTGTCGGGGCTGCGCAGGACGTGCCGCAGCGACCGCTTGGTCAGGACTGTGGTGTCGTGCAGGACGGTGCTCATCGGGCATCCTTCGCGGTCGGCTGGGCGGGGGTGGTGGAGGAGTGGACGGTGGCCGGCCCGGTGGCCGCGGGGGCGGCACGGTCGTGGCCGGTGATGGCGAGGAAGACGTCCTCGAGGGAGGGCTGCTTCTCGACGTACTCGACCTCGACCGGCGGGAGGAGCGCCTTGAGCTCGGCGAGCGTGCCGTCGGCGATGATCCGGCCCTCGTGCAGGACCGCGATCCGGTCGGCGAGCTGCTCCGCCTCGTCGAGGTACTGGGTGGTGAGCAGGACGGTCGTGCCGCGGCCGGCCAGCTCGCGCACGGTGTCCCAGACCTCGAGCCGCGACTGCGGGTCCAGGCCCGTCGTCGGCTCGTCGAGGAACAGCACGGCCGGGTCACCGATGAGGCTCATGGCGATGTCGAGGCGGCGGCGCATGCCGCCGGAGTAGGTGGCGGCGCGACGGCTCCCGGCCTCGACGAGGTCGAACCGCGAGAGCAGGTCGTCAGCGACCCGGCCCGGGTCGGGCTGGCGGCGCAGCTGGGCGATGAGGACGAGGTTCTCCCGGCCGGTCAGCACCTCGTCCACGGCCGCGAACTGGCCGGTGAGGCTGATCGACGCACGGACGAGCGCGGGCTCGGACCCGACGTCGTGGCCGTCCACGGACGTACTGCCCCCGTCCGCCGCGAGCAGGGTCGACAGGATGCGGACGAGCGTCGTCTTGCCCGCGCCGTTGGAGCCCAGGAGGGCGAGGACGGTGCCGGCCGGAACGGTCAGGTCGACGCCGCGCAGGACGTCGTTGTCCCCGTATGCCTTGGTGAGGCCCACGACCTCGACGGCCGCCCTTGTGATGGCTGCGGGAGTCGCAGTGGGTGCTGGTGTGGTGGTCATGCGGACAGCGTGCAACCCTGACGCTGCGTCAAGGTCAAGCGGACTTTCGCGGCGGTCCCGATGACAGGGACGGTCGCGGTCGTCGCGGCGCCGGCGGCGCCGCACCGGGGACTGGGCCGACCGGCCTCGGTCACATCCGCTTCGCCCGGGACGTCAGTGGGGGGAAGGCCTCGGGAACGAGCTGCACGAGGGGCCGTCGGCACCACCACCACGACCACACCCGCCCACCACGCGGGTCATCTCCAGGAGGAACCCATGTCCTACGTCGTCGACTTCCAGAACGTCTCCACCACCGGGCTGGAGACCTCGCCCGTCGCCGAAGCCCTCGCCGGGCTGCGGGCCAACGAGGCCCGCTACTTCAGGAACAAGTACGACCACACGTTCACGGTCGAGCCCGCCGAGGAGGCGACCGACCTCGTCCAGTACGTCCACTCGATCCTGCTCAAGGAGCGCGACCTCACCATCGCGGCCAGGCCGCTCGAGGCGACCTCCTTCGAGGCCGAGGGGACCCGGTGGACGTACGTCTTCTACGAGGACGGGCTCGCCATCAACGTCATGTACGCGCTCGAGGACGGCGGCAAGCGCGCCGTCGGGTTCAAGCTCTCCGACGGCATGGAGGTGCCAAAGGAGCTCGCGGACACGTTCAAGTTCGCCCGGCAGAAGTCGAAGCTGGCCGGCACGATCCGCGGGTCCTTCTTCGTCATCAAGGGCACGTACGACCTCTGAGACCGGCGGGTGTCGGTGGCGGGTGAGAGGCTGGACGCCTGATGGCAGCAGACGTGCTCGACCGCTTCTCCCCCGCCACCCGCGAGTGGTTCACGGGCTCCTTCAGCGAGCCCACCAGGGCCCAGGCCGGCGCCTGGGACGCGATCAGCTCGGGCCAGCACGCCCTCGTCGTCGCCCCCACCGGCTCCGGCAAGACGCTGTCGGCCTTCCTGTGGGCGCTCGACCGGCTGGCGAGCGAGCCCAAGCCGGAGGAGAAGATCCGGCGCTGCCGGGTGCTCTACGTCTCGCCGATGAAGGCGCTGGCCGTGGACGTCGAGCGCAACCTCCGCTCGCCGCTGGTCGGCATCGGCCACGCCGCCACCCGGCTCGGCCTCACCCCGCCCGACATCACGGTGTCCGTGCGCTCCGGAGACACCCCGGCGAGCGAGCGGCGCGCCTTCACACGCACGCCCACGGACGTCCTCATCACGACGCCCGAGTCCCTGTTCCTCATGCTCACCTCGCAGGCGCGCGAGGCCCTGGCCGGCGTCGAGACCGTCATCCTCGACGAGGTCCACGCGGTCGCCGGCACCAAGCGCGGCGCCCACCTGGCGCTGTCGCTCGAGCGCCTCGACGCGCTGCTCGAGCGCCCCGCGCAGCGGATCGGCCTGTCCGCGACCGTCGAGCCCGTCGACGAGGTGGCCCGATACCTCGCCGGCGGCCGGCCCGTCGAGGTGGTCCGCCCCGAGTCCACCAAGGAGTGGGAGCTCGACGTCGTCGTCCCGATCGCCGACATGAGCCAGCTCGGCGAGGTCATCGAGGACGACCTGTCCGGTCCCGCTGCCGGTGCCGAGCGCCGGGCCTCGATCTGGCCGCACGTCGAGGAGCGCATCGTCGACCTGGTCTCCTCGCACCGCTCGACCCTGGTGTTCGCCAACTCCCGGCGGCTGGCCGAGCGCCTCACCTCCCGGCTCAACGAGATCTGGGAGGACCGGCTCGAGACGATGGCCGAGCTCCGGGAGAAGGAGGGCGCCCGCGGCACCGGCGACGGGTCTCCCGACGCTGCGGTCGACGGCCGCACCGCGGCGGGCACCCGGCACACCGGCGCGTCGCGCACGCCCGCCCAGGTGATGGCGCAGGCGGGCACGTCGGCCGGCGCGCCGCCGGTGCTGGCGCGCGCCCACCACGGCTCCGTGAGCAAGGAGCACCGCCAGCTCATCGAGGAGGACCTCAAGGCCGGGCGGCTGCCGGCGGTGGTCGCCACGTCCAGCCTTGAGCTGGGCATCGACATGGGCGCGGTCGACCTCGTCGTCCAGGTCGAGTCCCCGCCGTCCGTGGCCTCCGGGCTCCAGCGGGTCGGGCGTGCGGGTCACCAGGTCGGCGCGGTCTCCCGGGGCGTGTTGTTCCCGAAGTTCCGCGGCGACCTGGTGCAGACGGCCGTGGTCGTCGAGCGGATGCGGGCCGGCGCCATCGAGTCGCTGCGGATCCCCGCCAACCCGGTCGACGTCCTCGCCCAGCAGGTCGTGGCGATGTGCGCGCTCGACGAGTGGACCGTCGACGACCTCGAGAAGGTCGTCCGGCGGGCCACCCCGTTCGCCAGCCTGCCGCGCTCGATCCTCGAGTCCGTGCTCGACATGCTCTCCGGGCGCTACCCCAGCGACGAGTTCGCCGAGCTGCGCCCGCGCATCGTCTGGGACCGCGTCACCGGCACGCTGACCGGGCGCCCGGGTGCCCAGCGGCTCGCCGTCACCTCGGGCGGCACCATCCCCGACCGCGGCCTGTATGCCGTGTTCCTCGCCTCCGCCGAGGGCGCCGGCCGGCGGGTCGGCGAGCTCGACGAGGAGATGGTCTACGAGTCGCGGGTCGGCGACGTGTTCACCCTCGGCACCTCCACCTGGCGGATCGAGGACATCACCCACGACCGGGTGCTCGTCACGCCTGCGCCGGGACTGCCCGGCAAGCTGCCGTTCTGGAAGGGCGACCAGCAGGGCCGCCCCGCCGAGCTGGGCAGGGCCGTCGGTGCGTTCGTCCGCGAGGTCGTCGGGCTCTCCCCGGCCAGGGCACGGGCTCGGGTCGAGAAGGCCGGCCTCGACGAGTGGGCGGCCGACAACCTGCTCGCGTACCTCGCCGAGCAGAAGGAGGCCACGCGCCACGTCCCCGACGACCGCACCATCGTCGTCGAGCGCTTCCGCGACGAGATCGGCGACTGGCGGGTGGCGGTGCACAGCCCGTTCGGGGGCCAGGTCCACGCCCCCTGGGCGCTGTGCGTGTCGGCCCGGATGCGGGAGCGCTTCGGGGTCGACGTGCAGGCGATGCACGGCGACGACGGCATCGTGTTCCGGCTGCCCGACCTCGAGTTCGAGGACGAGCCGGCCGACGGCGGTCCCGGCCGCACCGGGCGCTCCCGTGGCGTCGGCGCCGAGCTGCTCGAGCTCGTCACCCTCGACCCCGAGGACGTCCACGACCTCGTGACGGCCGAGATCGGCGGGTCGGCCCTGTTCGCGGCGCGCTTCCGCGAGTGCGCGTCGCGGGCGCTGCTGCTCCCCCGCCGACGGCCCGACCGCCGACAGCCGTTGTGGCAGCAGCGGCAGCGGGCTGCCCAGCTGCTCGAGGTCGCGTCGCAGTACGCGTCCTTCCCGATCGTCCTGGAGACGGTGCGTGAGTGCGTCCAGGACGTGTTCGACGTGCCGGGGCTCGAGGCGCTCATGCGATCCGTGGCCTCGCGCGAGGTCACCCTGGTCGACGTCGAGTCGCGGCAGCCGTCGCCGTTCGCCCGGTCGCTCATGTTCGGGTACGTCGCCCAGTTCCTCTACGAGGGCGACTCCCCGCTGGCCGAGAAGCGCGCCGCCGCCCTCGCCCTCGACCCGTCCCTGCTCGCCGAGCTGCTCGGCCGCGGTGAGGGACTGTCCCTGCGTGACCTCCTCGACCCCGAGCAGGTCACGCGCACCGAGTCCGAGCTGCAGCGGCTCGTGGCCGAGCGCGCGTGCCGTGACGCCGAGGACGTCGCCGACCTGCTTCGTGTCCTGGGTCCGCTGCCCCTGGCCGCGATCCAGCGCAGGTCCCGGGAAGGCCTGTCCCACACCGAGATCGGCTCGTGGCTGGTCGACCTCGAGGGTGCCCGCCGGGTCATCCGGGTCCGTGTCGCCGGCGAGGAGCGCTGGGCCGCGATCGAGGACGCCGGGCGGCTTCGTGACGCCCTCGGCGCCTCGCTGCCGGTCGGCGTGCCGCAGGCCTTCCTCGAGCCGGTGCCGGACCCGCTGGGCGACCTCGTCGCCCGGTATGCCCGCACCCACGGCCCCTTCCCCGCTGCCGACGTCGCCGCCTGGTGGGGCGTCGGACCAGCCGTCGCCCTCGACGCGCTACGTCGCCTGGTGTCGTCGGGTCGCCTCGTCGAGGGAGAGCTTCTCCCGGTCGAGAACGGCGGCGGCCGCCACGGCATGGACTACTGCGACGCCGAGGTGCTGCGGATGCTGCGTCGCCGCTCGCTCGCCGCGCTGCGCGCCGAGGTCGAGCCGGTCGACGCGGTCGAGCTCGCCCGGTTCCTCCCGAGCTGGCAGGGCGTCGGGGGCGGCCTGCGCGGCCGTGACGGACTCGTGCGCGCGATCGAGCAGCTGGCCGGGGCCGTGCTGCCCGCGAGCGCGCTCGAGACTCTGGTGTTGCCCGCCCGCGTGGTCGACTACTCCCCCGCGCTGCTCGACGAGCTGACCTCGAGCGGCGAGGTCGTCTGGCGCGGCCACGGCTCGTTGCCCGGCGACGACGGCTGGGTCTCGCTGCATCTGGCCGACACCGCCCACCTCACCCTCGCCCCGCCCGAGGACCGGGTCCTCACCGACGGCGAGCGGGCCGTCCTCGACGCGCTGTCCGGCGGGGGTGCGTACTTCTTCCGCACCCTGTCCGACGCCGCCGGCAGCACCGACGACGAGCAGCTGCTCACCGACCTCTGGACGCTCGTCTGGTCCGGCCACGTCACCGGCGACACGTTCGCGCCGGTGCGGGCGCTGCTCAGCGGTGGTCGGACGGCCCACCGCCGCACCACCTCCGCCCCCCGGGCGACCCGGTATGCCAGGCGCCGGGGAGCGCTCGGCAGCCTTTCGGGCGGGCGGGCGCTCGGACGGCCGTCCCTGCCCACCCGGAGCGGACCGCCCACGGGCGCTGGCCGCTGGTCGCTGCTTCCCGAGGTCGAGGCCGACGCCACCGTGCGCGCGTACGCGACCGCCGAGGTGCTGCTCGACCGGTACGGCGTCGTGACCCGCGGGTCGGTCGTCGCCGAGGACGTCCCGGGCGGGTTCGCCGGGGTCTACCGCGTGCTGGCCGCAGCCGAGGAGTCGGGCCGCGTCCGTCGCGGGTACTTCGTCGAGACCCTCGGCGCCGCACAGTTCTCCACCACGGGCGCCGTCGACCGGCTGCGGGCGGGCGCCCGTCAGGCCGGCGACGACCCCGAGGCCGGAAGCCGCGCTGCCGTCGTGCTGGCGGCGACGGACCCCGCCAACGCGTGGGGCGCCGCCCTGCCGTGGCCGGACCGGCCCGGCCACGGCGCCGCGGACGACGACGAGCCGAAGGGCCGGCGCCAGGGCGGGTCCGGCGACGCCACCACCGGCTCCGACGGCAGCGTGGGCGGCAAGCGAGGGCACCAGCCCGGCCGCAAGGCGGGGTCGCTGGTCGTCCTCGTCGACGGGGACCTGGTGCTCTACGTCGAGCGCGGAGGCAAGACCCTCCTGTCGTGGACCGACGACGACTCCCGGTTGCAGGCAGCCGCCGACGCGCTGGCTCTCGCCGTGCGCGAGGGGGCCCTGGGTCGGCTGACGGTCGAGAAGGCCGACGGCGGCATGCTGCTGGGCTCCGAGCACCCGCTGGTTCAGGCGCTGGCCAACGCCGGGTTCCACGCGACCCCACGCGGCCTGCGGCTGCGCCGCTGAGGGAGGTCTCGCCACATGCCCGAGGGCGACACCGTCTGGCGGACGGCCCACCGCCTGCACCAGGCCCTCTCCGGCGAGGAGCTGGTGCTGTGCGACCTGCGCTTCCCCGAGATCGCCACGGTCGACCTCACCGGTGCCACGACCACCGAGGTGGTCAGCCGCGGCAAGCACGTCCTGCACCGGCTCGACAACGGCGTCACGGTCCACTCACACCTGCGGATGGAGGGCCAGTGGCGCGTCGAGCGCGCCGACGAGAGCGGCCGGTGGCTGCGCCGGGCGGACCTGCGCGCCGCCCTCGGCACCACGCAGTGGGCTGCGATCGGCCTGCGGCTCGGCATGCTCGAGGTGCTGCCGACGGCCCGGGAGGGCGAGGTCGTCGGGCACCTCGGCCCGGACGTCCTCGGGCCGGACTGGGACCCGGCCCGCGCGGTCGACAACCTCGCTGCCGACCCGCAGCCCGTCGGCAGCGCGCTGCTCGACCAGCGCAACCTCGCGGGTGTGGGCACCCTCTGGGCGTCGGAGTCGCTGTTCCTCGAGCGGCTGCACCCGTGGACCCCGGCGTCACAGGTGCCCCGCGAACGGCTGGAGTCACTGGTGGCGCGCATCTCCAAGCTGCTCGACGTGTCGCGCCTGCACGCCGTCCAGTCCAGCACCGGGTCCCGTCGTCGTGGCGAGGAGCACTTCGTCCACGCGCGTTCCGGACGACCCTGCCGGCGGTGTGGCAACACGGTCCGCGTCGCCATGATCGGCAGGGCGCCGCAGGACCGCACGATGTTCTACTGCCCCATCTGCCAGGGCGGGCTGGCCCCCGACGACGACGGACGCACCCAGCGCCCGATGGGCTCCGCCGGCGGGCGCGCGAACCCCTACCGCCGGACCTGAACGGGAGCCTGCGCCTACGGCGTGGCAGGCGCCCCGGCGCGGGCGAGGATCGCCTCGACGACCTCGGTCTTGGCGTCCGCGTAGTCCTGCACGTAGCGCCACCGGCGGGTCGCCAGCTCGCGCTTCGTCGCGGCATACAGCTCCCGGTCGTCGGGGTGGGCGCGCAGCCAGTCGCGGAACATCCGCATCCGCGCGATCTCGGCGTCGGCCCGGCCCGGCGAGAACACGTGCACGTTGACGTTGTGCGGGCTGCCGTCCTCGAGCCGGCGGTAGAGGACGCGGTGCTCCAGCCAGGCGGGCTCGCGGATCCGCAGCGTGTAGCCGGCCTCCTCCAGCGCGGGGACATACGTCCGCTCGTCCGCCGAGTCGGGCACGAGCAGGAGGACGTCGATGACCGGCTTCGCGGGCAAGCCAGGGACGGAGGTCGACCCGACGTGCTCGACGGTCATCGCGGTGGCCCCGAGGGCGCCGCGGATGGCGTCGTGCTCCTGCTGGAAGAGACCCGGCCACGCGGGGTCGTAGTCCTCGACCACGACGGGCACGGCATACGGCGTCACGTCGCCGACGACCGCAGACGGCGGGGGTGGGTCGTCCTGGACCACGCGGACCCGCAGGTCAGGCAGCGGACGCGGAGACGACCTGCGCCGACGGGAGCGGCAGGGCCAGCGGCGCGGTCAGCGCCTCGGTCTCGGCGACGCGCTCGGACACCGAGCTGAGCACCTCGGACAGGGGCGTGTTGAGGGCCCCGCAGATGGAGGCGAGCAGCTCGGAGGAGGCCTCCTTCTCGCCCCGCTCGACCTCGCTGAGGTACCCGAGCGACACGGACGCGGCGGCCGACACCTCACGCAGGGTCCGCCCCTGGGACTGGCGCTGCTCGCGAAGGACGTCCCCGAGCTCGCGACGGAGCAGGATCATGGGCGCCTCCTTCGGTGGTCGTGCTGTCGTGCTGCGGGTTCCCACGTTACCCCGAGGGCCCCCCGCGGCGCGCGCGGGATCTGCCAATCTCATCGACACGTCTGCGTCAACGACCGGCCGGTCCTGCTTCTTCCGCGGGCTCCAGCGGGTTGCCCGCGCCCGCACCGGCCGGACCGGCGCCCAGCAGCTCGGCCACGAGGCCGAGCGCCCCCGCCACGCTCCCCGCCCGCACGGCGGCGCGGTCCCCCGACAGCGCCAGACGACGCACGAGCACGCGGTCCGCGTCCGCCACCGCGACGAAGACCGTCCCCACCGGCTGCCCGTCCTGCGGGTCCGGGCCGGCGACGCCCGTGGTCGCGACGCCGACGTCGACACCGAGCACCGTCCGCACGCCCCGTGCCATCTGCTCGGCCACCTCGGGCTGCACCGCGCCACCCCGGGCGAGCAGCCCAGCGTCGACGCCCAGGACCGCGGCCTTGAGCTCCGTGGCGTACGCGACGACCGCGCCGCGCACCGTCGCCGAGGCGCCGGGGACGTCCGTCAGGGCGCCGCAGACCAGCCCGCCGGTCAGCGACTCGGCGGTCCCCACGGTCACGCCCGCGGCACGCAGCGCAGCCACGACCTGCGTGGCGAGCGCTGCGTTCCCGGTGGTCACCGGCTCGCCCGCTCCTGCCGGCCCGCCCGCTCCCGGCGGGCTGCCGCCCGGCGGGCGCGCTTCATCGCCGAGCGCTCGCTCGTCTGCCGCATGCGCAGCGCCTTGACCACGATGTCCACCCCGGTCACGACGGTCACCACCACCGCCAGCCCGATGACGATGCGGGCCGCGAGCACCCAGGCGTCCGCACCGGGGAACGACCACAGCGGCAGCGTGAACAGCAGCAGGCCGAAGAACTGCAGCGTCGTCTTGACCTTGCCACCGCGGCCCGCGGGCATCACGCCGTGGCGGATCACCCAGAACCGCAGCACGGTCACGCCCCACTCGCGCACCAGCACGAGCACCGTGAGCCACCAGGGCAGCTCACCGAGGACGGAGAGGCCGACGAACGCCATCCCCATGAGGGTCTTGTCGGCGATGGGGTCGGCGATCTTGCCGAAGTTGGTGACGAGGCCACGCCGCCGGGCCAGGTCGCCGTCGACCCGGTCCGTCGCCGTCGCGACGACGAACACCGCGGTCGCCCACCAGCGCAGGGCGGTGTCGTCCCCGCCCTTGGAGAGCAGCAGCCAGCCGAAGACCGGCACGAGCAGGATGCGGGCGACCGTCAGCGCGTTGGGCAGGTTCCACGAGCTGGGGGCCGGCGAGGCCACCGGCGTGGCGGCCGGGTCGGGAGCCGGTGACGACTCGCTCAGCACGGCTCCGCCACGAGGTCGATGCCCTGGGTCCCGACGACGACCGCACGGACGATCGAGCCGACCTCGACGCCGGGCAGCAGCGCCGGGTCGACGAGGGTGACCCCGTCGACGTCCGGTCCCTGGTGGGCGGCCCGGCCGACGACGTACGCCTCGTCGTCGTCCTCGTCGAACGCGGCGTCCTCGTCGTCGCCCTCCTCGTCCGCGAGGGCAGCCGGGACGGACTCGACGAGCACCTCGACGACCTCGCCGATCCGCTCCTCGGCCCGCTGGGCCGTGAGCTCCTCGATGAGGGCGGTGAACCGGGCGACCCGCGCCGCCACCTCGTCCTCCGGCACCTTCGCGGCATACCCCTGCGCCTCGGTGCCGTCCTCGTCGCTGTAGCCGAAGACGCCCACGACGTCGAGGCGGGCGGCGACGAGGAAGGCCTCGAGCTCGTCGAGGTCGGCCTCGGTCTCGCCGGGGAAGCCGACGATGACGTTGCTGCGGATGCCTGCCTCGGGCGCGAGCGCCCGGACCTGCTCGACCAGGCCGAGGAACGCCTCGCGGCCGCCGAACCGTCGCATCGTGCGCAGCAGCGGTGCCGAGGCGTGCTGGAAGGAGATGTCGAAGTACGGCACGACGCCGGGCACGGACGTCATGGCCTCGAGCAGGCCGGGGCGGATCTCGGCGGGCTGGAGGTAGGAGACGCGCACGCGCTCGATCCCGGGCACGGCGGTCAGCTCGGGCAGCAGCTTCTCGAGCAGGGCGAGGTCGCCGAGGTCCTTGCCGTAGGACGTGGAGTTCTCCGACACCAGGAACAGCTCGCGCACGCCGCGCTCGGCGAGCCAGCGCGCCTCGGCGATGATGTCGTGGGGGCGACGCGAGACGAACGCGCCGCGGAACATCGGGATGGCGCAGAACGCGCACCGCCGGTCGCACCCGCTCGCGATCTTCAGCGGCGCCCACGGGCGGCCGTCGAGCCGCGCCCGCACCACGCGGGGGCCGGAGGCAGGGGCGAGCCCGTCGGGCAGGTCGGCCGGGGCCGGCGCCGCGCCACCGGAGGCCTGCTCGGGGGACGTGGGGTCGCCGGGCGCACCCGCGGCGGTGGTGCCGTGGCCGGGCAGCGCCACACCCGCGGCGCCGTCCTGGCGCTGCACGGGAGACAGCGGCAGCAGCCGGCGGCGGTCCGAGGGGGTGTGCGAGGCCGGGGCGTGCCCGTCGAGCACGGCCCGCAGGTGGGAGGACATGTCGGCGTAGGAGTCGAAGCCCAGGACCGCGTCGGCCTCGGGCAGCTCGTCGGCGAGCTGCTGGCCGTAGCGCTCGGCGAGGCAGCCGACGGCGACGACGGCCTGCGTGCGGCCCTCGCCCTTGCGCGAGGACGCCTCGAGCAGCACGTCGATGGAGTCCTTCTTGGCCTGCTCGACGAAGCCGCAGGTGTTGACCACGGCCACGTCCGCGTCGTCGGCGTCGTCGACGAGCAGCCACCCCTCGGCGGCGAGGCGGCCGGCCAGCTCCTCGGAGTCGACCTCGTTGCGGGTGCACCCCAGGGTGACCAGGGCGACGCTGCGCTGTGCGGTCGTGCTCATGCCGCCCACTCTAGGGGTGGCCGCGCCGTGGACCGGCATCGGTAGCGTGGCCGCCATGACCGCCACCGCAGACCGCGTCGCTGCCCTGCTCGCCCGCCAGCCCGTGCTCGACGGGCACAACGACCTGCTGTGGGAGGCGCGCGAGAAGGTGCGCTACGACTTCGACCGGCTCGACGTGGGCGCGGGCGGCACGCCGACCCACACCGACCTGCCCCGGCTGCGCCGCGGCGGCGTGGGGGCGCAGTTCTGGTCCGTCTTCGTGCCTGCGTCGCTGGCCGGCGACGACGCGGTGAGCGCGACGCTGGAGCAGGTCGACGCGGGGCACCAGATGGTGGCCCGGTATGCCGACGAGCTGGCCTTCGCACGCACGGCCGCCGACGTGCGTGCGGCCTGGGAGTCGCGCCGGATCGCCTCGCTGCTCGGCGCCGAGGGCGGTCACTCGATCAACAACTCCCTCGCGACCCTGCGGATGCTGCGGGTGCTGGGCGTCGGGTACATGACGCTCACCCACAACAGCAACGTGGACTGGGCCGACTCGGCCACCGACGAGCCGGTGCTCGGTGGCCTGAGCGCGTTCGGCGTCGAGGTGGTGCGCGAGATGAACCGGATCGGCATGCTCGTGGACCTCTCGCACGTCTCCCCCGACACGATGCGGGACGCCCTGCGCGTGGCCGAGGTCCCGGCCATCTTCAGCCACTCCTCCGCCAAGGCGGTCTGCGACAGCCCGCGCAACGCCCCCGACGACGTCTTCGAGGCGCTGCGCGACAACAACGGCGTGTGCATGGTCACCTTCGTCCCGACCTTCGTGAACCCGGACGCGGCCGCCTGGCGGGAGGAGCTGAACGCCGCCGCCGCCGAGCAGGGCGTCACCCCAGCCGACGCCGACGCGTACTCCGCCTTCTACGACGCGTACAAGGCCGAGCACCCGACGCCGAAGGCGACACTGGCCGACGTCGTCGCCCACGTCGAGCACGTCCGCGAGGTCGCAGGTGTCGACCACGTGGGGCTCGGGGGCGACTACGACGGCGTGGCCGAGCTGCCCGAGGGCCTGGAGGACGTCACCGGCTACCCGCGGCTGCTCGAGGCGCTCGCCGACCGCGGCTGGTCCGACGAGGACCTCGGCAAGCTCACCAGCGGCAACATCCTGCGCGTCATGGAACAGGCGGAGGAGGGTGCCCGGGCCCTGCAGGAGCAGCGCGGCCCCAGCCTCGCCACGATCGGCGAGCTGGACGACGGCCCGGGGGTCAGTTCCGCCAGCGCGTGATGGTCAGGCCCACGACGCGGGCGATGATGAGCGCGACGTACATGACGCCGGCCACCTGCTCGATGATCACGACGGCCCGGGCGTGCGGCAGGACGGCCGTGACGTCGGAGAGGCCGACGCTGGTCAGGTTGGCGAACGACAGGTACAGCAGCTCCAGGAAGCTGCGGGTGCCCTCGCCCTGGTAGGCGACGAAGGACCCGGGGTACACGATCTGCAGCGCCATGTAGAGGTAGGCGAACATCCACGAGACCACCGTGAAGTTCGCGCCGACCGCGAAGATCTCGTCCCGCGTCACCCAGGTGTCGTCGAACAGGTAGCGGATCAGGCCGTAGCCCGTGTAGCCGTAGAAGGCCGCGTGCAGCAGCGCCGACCACAGGAGCACCGTCTCGTTGTCGGGCACCAGGCCCTCGGCCACGGTCAGCGCCACCACCGGGACGCCGATGACGACGGCGACCCACGTGAGGGCAGGCGTGGCGCGCACGGCATACACGGCGACGAGCAGGACCAGGACGCCGAAGATGCCGATCGCCGTCCGACCGCCGGGGGTGTCGCCGAAGAACGGGTACGCGAGCACCGCCACGAGCTGGGCCGTGAGCAGGACCCCGCTCGGGTGCCCCTTGACGTCCTGGAACCACGCGCGCATGGCCCCACCCTAGGGACTGGAGCCTCGCCCACGCGGACACCGAACCCGGCGCGGACCGACGGTGGTCAGGCGCCGGGGTCGACGAGCCGGTAGCCCTGGCCGGGCTCGGTGAGCAGGTAGCGCGGCGCCGCGGGGTCGGGCTCGAGCTTGCGGCGCAGCTGGTTGGCGTAGACACGCAGGTAGTTGGACTCGCGCCCGTACCCCGGCCCCCACACCTCGCGCAGCAGGTCGCGCTGCGGCACGAGGTGGCCGGCGTGCCGGGCCAGCACCTCCAGCAGGCTCCACTCGGTCGGCGTCAGCCGCACCGGCGCACCGCCGGCCAACGCCCGGCGCTCGGCGAAGTCGAGCTCGAAGTGGGCCGTGCGGAGCGGCGGCAGGGTCGACGGAGTGCTGCCGTCGTTCCGGCGCAGTGCGACCCGGATCCGCGCCAGCAGCTCGTCCATCGCGAACGGCTTGGTGACGTAGTCGTCGGCGCCGAGGTCGAGCGCCTCGACCTTGTCGACGGAGTCGGTGCGGGCCGACAGCACGATGACGGGCACGTCGAAGGAGTCGCGGATGCGGCGCAGCACCTCCACGCCGTCGAGGTCGGGCAGCCCGAGGTCGAGGATGACGACGTCCGCCCCGCCGTCGTGCAACGCCTGCAGCGCACTGCGGCCGTCGCCGGCGGTCTCGACGGCGTACTCGCGGGCCCGCAGGTTGATCGCGAGGGTGCGCAGCAGGTGCGGCTCGTCGTCGACCACCAGGACCCGGCTCACACGTCCATCCTGTCAGGGCGCGACCGGGGCAGCTCGACCACGACGGTGAGGCCGCCGCCGGGCGTGTCCTCGGCGCCGATCGTGCCCGCCATCGCCTCGACGAGCCCGCGGGCCACGGCGAGCCCGAGGCCGACGCCGGTGCCCCTCGGGGCGTCGCCGTACCGCTGGAACGGCGCGAAGATCGCCTCCTTGGCGCCCTCGGGCACGCCCACCCCCCGGTCGACGACCCGCAGCAGCACCCGGTCCGCGGTCGCCGACAGCGCGACGACGACCTCACCGGTGGAGTGGCGCAGGGCGTTCTCGAGCACGTTCGCGAGCACGCGGTCGAGCAGGCCGGGGTCGGCGAGGGCCGGGGGCATCTCGGGGTCGGCGGTGAGCCGCACCCGCTGCCCCTCCGGCAGGGTCGCGGCCGCGGTGGCGACGGCCGCGTCGAGCAGCACCGGCCCGGTGCGGGGCACGACGGCACCGCTCTGCAGGCGCGACATGTCGAGCAGGTTGGTGACCAGCCCCGTGAGCCGGTCCGTCGACTCCTCGATCGTCTCGAGCAGGTCGGCACGGTCCGCCTCGCCGAAGACGACGTCCGGCTGGCGCAGGCTGGACGCCGCCGCCTTGATGCTGGCCAGGGGTGTGCGCAGGTCGTGTGACACCGCAGCGAGGAGCGCGGTGCGGGCGCGGTTGTCCTTGGCCAGCGCCCGGCCCTCGTCTGCCAGCCGGACGAGCTCTTCGCGGCGCAGGATGGCGCCGGCCCGCTCGGCGAACGCCGACACGAGCCGTCGGTCCTGCGCCGACACGACCCGGCCGAGCAGGACGAGCGAGGTGGTGTCGTCCACCGGCGCCCGCACCGACGCGTCGCGGACGGCGTCGACGTCGAACCCGGCGGTGGCCGCGAGCACCTGCCACGGGTCGCGGACGGTCGGCCGGCGGACCACCGCGGCGGACGCGACCCCGAAGAAGTCCACGACCTGGCGCAGCAGGGCCGGCAGCTGGTCGCGCTCGGCGAGCAGCGACTCGGCCGAGGTGGCCAGGGCGGCGGCCTCGCGCTGGGCCTCGCGCGCCGCGGCGGCCCGGCGCTCGCTGACGTGGACCACCGACGAGACCGCGACCGCGACGAGCAGGAAGACGGCGAGCGCCACGAGGTTCTGCGGGTCGGAGATGGTGAGGGTGTGGACGGGTGGCGTGAAGAACCAGTTGATCGTGGTGCTGCCCAGCACCGCGGCCGCGACGGCGGGCCAGACGCCGCCGACCAGGGCGGTGACCACGGTGAGGAGCAGGAAGAGCAGCACCTCCAGCGGCAGGTCGTGCCAGCCGGGCGTGAGGTGCAGGAGCGCGGTCAGCGCCGCCGTGCCCACCACGGCGAGCGCCCACCCGAGGGCCGTGCGGCGGCGCCCGAGCTCGGGGCCGAACCGCCACGGCGCGCGCACCGACCGGGTGAGCTCGTGCGTCACGAGGTGCACGTCGATCTCGCCCGCGCCCTCGACGACCTTCTGGCCGACGCCCGGTGACAGGACCTCCTGCCAGCGCCGTCGCCGTGACGCCCCGATCACGATCTGCCGTGCGGAGACCCCGCGTGCGAACTCGAGCAGTGCCGTGGCGATGTCCTCGCCCTTGACCGTGTGGAACGTCCCGCCCAGCTCGACGGTCATCCGCCGCAGCTCGTCGAGCTGCTCCAGCCTGGCGTCGACGAGCCCGTCCGGCGGCGTGACGTAGACGGCGAGCAGCTCGCCGCCGGCGCCGCGGGAGGCGATCTGCGCGGCCCGGCGCAGGAGGGTCCGTCCCTCGGCGTCGCCGGTGAGCGCCACCACCACCCGCTCCCGGGTCGGCCACGGCTCGGTGATGCCGCGGTCGGAGCGGTACCGATCCAGCCCCTCCTCGACGCGGTCGGCCAGCCACAGCAGCGACAGCTCGCGCAGGGCGGTCAGGTTGCCCTCGCGGAAATAGTTGGCGAGGGCCGCGTCGACCCGCTCGGCGGCATAGACGTTGCCGTGCGCCAGCCTCCGCCGCAGAGCCTGCGGCGACATGTCGACGAGCTCGATCTGGTCGGCCCCGCGGACCACGTCGTCGGGGACGGTCTCCTGCTGGCGCACCCCGGTGATGGACTCGACGACGTCGTTGAGCGACTCCAGGTGCTGGATGTTGACCGTCGAGATGACGTCGATCCCGGCCGCCAGGATCTCCTCGACGTCCTCCCACCGCTTGGTGTGCGCGCTGCCGGGGACGTTGGTGTGGGCGAGCTCGTCGACCAGGACGACCTGGGGCCGCCGGGCGATGACGCCTTGCACGTCGAGCTCGGTCAGGGTCGCGCCCCGGTGCTCGACCGCGCGCCGCGGCACCTCCTCGAGCCCCTCCAGCAGCGAGGCGGTGTGCGCCCGGCCGTGGCTCTCGCAGACGCCGATGACGACGTCGGTGCCGCGGTCGCGTCGGCGGTGGCCCTCGGAGAGCATGGCGACGGTCTTCCCGACGCCCGGTGCGGCGCCGAGGTAGACCCGCAGCACTCCCCTGCTCACCTGCCGATTGTCTCCAACGCGAGGTTCAGCTCGAGGACGTTCACCCGGGGCTCGCCGAGGAAGCCCAGGACGCGCCCCTGTGTGTGCTGCTCGACGAGGCGGCCGACGGTCGCGTCGGGCAGTCCGCGGGCCGCCGCGACGCGGTGCACCTGCGCCGCCGCGTCGGCGGGTGAGATGTGCGGGTCGAGCCCGCTCGCAGAGGCCGTGAGCGCGTCCGCCGGGGCCGCGGTGCCGTATGCCGTCCGGTATGCCGCCGCCCGCCCGCGCACCGCCTTCACCTGGTCGGCCGAGGAGGCGGCGAGGTTCGAGCCCCCGCTCGTGCCACCGGCATACGCGCTGGTGGACGGGCGGCCGGTGAACCAGCGGTCGCCCCGGAAGTCCTGCCCCAGCAGGCTCGAGCCGACCACGACGCCGTCGCGTCGTACCAGTGAGCCCTCGGCCTGGCCGGGGAACGCGACCCGTCCGACCCCCCACACGGCCGCCGGGTAGAGGACGCCGAGCAGGGCGGTGAGGACGAACAGCCTGCGTGCGGAGGCGATGAGCTGGCGCGTGGTGGAGGTCATGGTCAGGCCAATCCGGGGAGAAGGGAGACGACCAGGTCGATCGCCTTGATGCCGATGAAGGGGGCGACGACGCCACCCACGCCGTAGACGAGCAGGTTGCGCCGCAGGAGGGCGGCTGCGCTCGACGGCGTGTAGCGGACTCCCCTGAGCGCCAACGGGATCAGGGCAACGATGACGAGCGCGTTGAAGACGACGGCCGAGAGCATGGCCGACTCGGGCGAGTGCAGCCGCATGACGTTGAGCGCGTCGAGTCCCGGGAAGAGCCCGACGAACATCGCCGGGATGATCGCGAAGTACTTCGCGACGTCGTTGGCGATCGAGAACGTCGTCAGCGCCCCGCGGGTGATGAGCAGCTGCTTGCCGATCTCGACCACCTCGATGAGCTTGGTCGGGTCGGAGTCGAGGTCGACCATGTTGCCGGCCTCCTTGGCGGCTGCGGTGCCCGAGTTCATCGCGACACCGACGTCGGCCTGGGCGAGCGCGGGCGCGTCGTTGGTGCCGTCGCCGGTCATGGCGACCAGCCGGCCACCCTCCTGCTCGGCCCTGATCAGCCGCATCTTGTCCTCGGGCGTCGCCTCGGCGAGGAAGTCGTCGACCCCCGCCTCGGCCGCGATCGACTTGGCCGTCAGGGCGTTGTCGCCGGTGATCATCACGGTGCGGATCCCCATGCGGCGCATGACGTCGAACCGCTCGCGCATGCCCGGCTTCACGACGTCCTTGAGGTGCACGACCCCCAGGACGGCCGCTGGGAGCGGCCCGGCCTGCCGGGCGACGACCAGCGGGGTGCCGCCGTCGCCGCTGATGGCGTCGACGACGACCTGCGCCTCGGCCGGCACGCTTCCGCCCGTCTCCTCGACCCACGCCCGGACGGCCGAGCCCGCGCCCTTGCGGATGCGCGTCCCGTCGGGCAGGTCGACACCGGACATCCGGGTCGTCGCGCTGAACTCGACGAACTCGGCGCCGTCGAGGGCGAGGGCCTCCGCGGTGCGTCCCCCGTCCACGCCGTATGCCGTGTGGGCCAGGTCGACGATCGACTTCCCCTCCGGGGTGGCGTCGGCGAGCGAGGACAGGTGGGCCGCGTCGGCCAGCTCGTGGGCCGAGGTGCCGGCCAGGGCGCGCAGGTCGGTGGCGCGGCGGTTGCCGAACGTGATGGTCCCGGTCTTGTCGAGCAGCAGGGTGGACACGTCACCGGCGGCCTCGACCGCCCGGCCGGACATGGCAAGGACGTTGCGCTGCACGAGCCGGTCCATGCCCGCGATGCCGATGGCCGACAACAGCGCGCCGATCGTGGTCGGGATGAGGCAGACGAGCAGGGCCACGAGGACGACGACCGGCTGGGGGCGCCCGGAGTAGGCGGCGAGCGGCTGGATCGCCATCACGGTGACGAGGAAGACGATCGTCAGGGTGGTCAGCAGGATCGTCAGGGCGATCTCGTTGGGGGTCTTCTGCCGCTCGGCGCCCTCGACGAGCGCGATCATCCGGTCGATGAAGCTCTCCCCGGGGCGGGTCGTGATGCGCACGACCACCTCGTCGGAGAGCACCGTCGTGCCGCCGGTGACGGCGCTGCGGTCGCCTCCCGACTCGCGGATGACCGGCGCCGACTCGCCGGTGATGGCGGACTCGTCGACGGTGGCCACCCCCTCGACGACCTCGCCGTCGCCGGGGACGACCTCGCCGGCCGACACGACCACGACGTCGCCCACGGACAGCTCGCTCCCGGGCACGGTCTCGATCGAGCCGTCGGGCCGGCGCCGGCGCGCGGTGGTCTCGCGCTTGGTCGCGCGCAGGCTCGCCGCCTGGGCCTTGCCGCGGCCCTCGGCGACGGCCTCCGCGGCATTCGCGAACAGCACCGTCGCCCAGAGCCACCCGGCGACGGACCACGCGAAGGTGCTGGGGTCGACGGCGGCCAGGACGGTGGTGAGCACCGAACCGACCCAGACGACGAAGATGACGGGCGCGCGCCACAGGTGGCGGGGGTCGAGCTTGGCGACGGCCTGCGCGGCCACGGTGGACAGGGGGACGGTCATGACAGGGCCTCCGCGACGGGACCGAGGGCGAGCGCCGGGAAGAAGGTGAGCCCGGCGACGATGACGGCGATGCCGGTCAGCAGCCCGACGAACAGGGGGGTGTGGGTGGGCATGGTGCCTGCGGTCGCCGGGCGTGGGCGCTGCTCGGCGAGCAGGCCGGCGAGCCTCAGGACGAGCACCAGGGGTACGAACCGGCCGAGCAGCATGCAGGCGGCGAGCGTCAGGTTGTACCAGGGCGTGTCGGCGGTCAGCCCGGCGAACGCGCTGCCGTTGTTGTTGGCCGCCGAGGCGTACGCGTAGAGCACCTCGGTGAGGCCGTGCGGCCCGGTGGCGAGCATCGTCGACCGGGGCCCGGGCATCGCCAGGGACAGCCCCGCGAAGACGAGGACGAGCACCGGCATCACCAGCACGTAGAGCGCCGCGCAGGTCATCTCCTGGCGCCCGACCGTCTTGCCGAGGTACTCGGGGGTGCGGCCGACCATGAGCCCGGCGACGAAGACCGAGATGAGCGCGATGACGACGATGCCGTACAGGCCCGAGCCCACACCGCCCGGCGAGACCTCGCCCAGCACCATGTTGGTGAGGACCACACCACCGCCGAGGGGGCTGAAGCTCTCGTGCATCGAGTTGACCGCGCCCGTCGAGGTGCTGGTCGTCGAGGCCGCGAACAGGCTAGAGGCCCAGACACCGAAGCGCTGCTCCTTGCCCTCCATCGAGCCGGTGACCGCACCGCTCGCGTGGACCTCCGCCCACGTCGTGAGCGCGACGCCGGCGCCCCACAGCGTGGCCGCGAAACCACCCAGGGCCCAGCCCTGGCGCCGGTCGCCGACCATGAGGCCGTACGTGCGGGTGAGGGCGAACGGCACGACGAGGAGCAGAAAGACCTCGAGCAGGTTGGTGAGGGCGTTCGGGTTCTCGAACGGGTGCGCCGAGTTGGCGTTGAAGTAACCGCCGCCGTTGGTGCCGAGCACCTTGATCGCCTCCTGGGAGGCGACCAGCCCGCCGCGGACGACCTGGTGGGCGCCGGACGGCCCGGTCACGGTCGTCGGCGCGGAGAGGTTCTGCACCACTCCCCCGGCCAGCAGGACGATCGCCGCGACGAACGACAGGGGCAGCAGGACGCGGACGACACCGCGCACGAGGTCGACCCAGAAGTTGCCGAGGTCGTGGCCTGCCCGGCGGGTCAGGGCCCGGATGAGCGCGACTGCGACCGCCAACCCGACGGCGGCGGACACGAAGTTCTGGACCGTCAGCCCCAGGGTCTGGACGACCGGCGTCGCACCCACCTCACCGGCATACGACTGCCAGTTGGTGTTGGTGACGAAGGAGATCGCGGTGTTCACCGCGGTCGTCACGCCCATGCCGGCGGCGCCCTGGCGCAGCGGCAGGTGGGTCTGGACGACGATGAGCAGGAAGAGGGCCACGATGCCGGCGACGGAGAACGCCAGGACGCTCGTGGCGTACGCCCGCCACCCCTGCTGCGAGTCGGGGTCGACCCGCACCGCGCGGTAGACGAGCCGCTCGACCCGCCAGTGGCGCGTGTCCGTGAAGACGCGCGCCATCCACGCCCCGAGGGGGTGGTAGGCGATGGCGAGGAGGGCGACGAGCAGGGCGATGGTCAGCAGGCCGCTGACGGCGTCCGACATCAGAAGCGCTCCGGGCGGACCAGTGCGTAGACGAGGTACGCGAGGAGGGCGGTGCCGACGACTCCGGCCACGAGGTTCTCGATCACGCTGCCAGTCAAGGGCCGCCCGCGCCCACCGGACGCGGCCTTGACGGGCTGCTGACGGGCGTTGACGCGATCTTGACGGCCTACGTGACCGGGGACCGTCGTGGGCCGTGGTCCCGGCATCAGGAAGGCGTCAAGACCCTTGACCGGCAACGAGATCCGGGCGCGTCATGGTGGTGTGCAGATCGACGAGCTCCTGTCCTCGCGACGGACCCTGGTCGCGGTCGTGGCCGCGGTGGTCCCCTTCGCGCTGTGCGCCCTCCTGGCCGCGACCGGGCGTCCCGTGCCCGACGCCAGCGCGGTCGTCGGGCTGGCGCTGCTCATCGTGGCGGCGTCGGCGACCGGCCTGCGGTCGGCCGGCCTCAGCGCGTCGGTCTCCAGCGCGGTCGGCTTCGACTACTTCCTCACCCGGCCCTACGAGAGCCTGGCGATCCACGACGCCGAGGACGTGCAGGTCGCGGTCCTGCTGCTGCTCGTCGGGTTCGCCGTCAACGAGCTCGCCCTGTGGGGCCAGCGCCAGCGCGCCGAGCTGGGGCGCGAGCGCGGCTACCTCGACGGCGTCATGGCCACGGCCGAGGCCGTCGCCGCGCCGGGCGAGGCCTCCTCACCGGTGACCGCCGCCGTCGCCTCCCGCATCCGCGACGTGCTCCACCTCGACGCCTGCGAGTACCACGCCTCCGAGCACCTCCCCGGCGGACCCGTGCTGGGCCGGGACGGTTCGGTGACCCGCTCGGGGATCGCGCTGGACGTCGACCGCAGCGGGCTGCCGATCGACGAGGTGGTGCTGCTGCCCGTGCAGGCGGGCGGCCGACAGCGTGGCTACTTCGCCCTCACCGCGGCCTCACGGGTCGCCCGCCCGACGCAGCAGCAGCGCCGGGTGGCCGTCCTGCTGGCCGACCAGCTGTCGGGCCTGCTCGGCGTCAGTCGCTGACGGCGACGAGCCGTCCGCGCAGCGTCAGCGCCGCGGTGACCGCCGCCAGGGAGGCGGTGACGGCCATGACCAGGGCCATCGGCACGGCCGAGCCGGACCCGAGCAGCCCGATCACCGGGGCCGCCGCGCCGCCGATGACGAACTGCGCGGCGCCGAGCATTGCCGCTGCGGTGCCGGCCGCCTCGCCGTGGCGGGTCAGCGCCAGAGCCGGCGTGTTGGGCAGCGTGAGGCCGCAGGCGAAGAGGATCAGCCACAGCGGCACGAGCACGCTGACGAGGCCGCCGACACCGGTGGCCGCGCCGGCGAGCAGCGCCAAGGCCGCGAGGGTCGCGATGCCGACGCCGAACCGCACGAGCACCTGCGGCTCGAACCGGCGCAGCAGCACCGGGTTGAGCTGCGAGCCGGACAGGAAGCCGATCGAGTTGAGCCCGAACGCGAGCCCGAACTGCGCGACCGTGAGGCCGTAGATGTCCTGCAGCACGAAGGACGACCCGCCGATGTACGAGAACAGCGTCGCGAACATCAGACCGCTGATCAGCGTCAGCCCGATGAAGGTGCGGTCCCGCAGCAGCGACCCGTACGTGCGCAGCACCTCGCGCGCCGCCAGCGGCCGGCGCCGCTCGGGCGGGAGCGTCTCGCGCAGCGCCAGCGCGGCGATGGTCACCAGCACCACACCCGCGATGGCGAGCAGGACGAACACCCCGCGCCACGACGTCTTCTGCAGGATCGCGCCACCGAGGGTGGGCGCGAGCACCGGCGCGAGGCCCATGACGAGCATGAGCCGCGAGAGCATCGTCGCCGCCGCGTTCCCCTCGAACCGGTCCCGCACGATCGCCATCGAGACGACGGCGACCGAGGCGTTGCCCAGGCCCTGCAGCACGCGGCCCACGGTCAGCAGCTGGATGGTGGGGGCGAACGCCGAGAACAGCGACGCCGCGATGTGCAGCGCGATGCCGGCGATGAGCGGCCGGCGGCGGCCCACCGCGTCGGAGAGCGGCCCGACGAGCAGCTGCCCGAGGCCCATCCCGAGCAGGATGCCGGTGAGCGTGGCCTGCACCGCAGTCTCCGACGCCGACAGGTCCCGCGTGATGGACGGCAGCGCCGGCAGGTAGGTGTCGATCGTCAGCGGCCCGATGGCGATGAGGGCGCCGAGGACGAGGACGAACCGGACGTATGCCGCGCCGGTGGGCTGCTCCTGCCCGACCACCTCCACAGCGGGCGGGTGGTCGAGTGCTGCGTCGGTCACGGTCTCGGGGGCTGCGGTCACAGGGGTCGCAACGACCGCAGGCCCGCGATCCATTCCGGAGCCGTCCTCCGTCTCAGGCTGCGAGCACGAAGTGCCACCCCAGCCACCACCAGACCAGGAGCAGGACCAGCTGCCCCGCCCGGGTGCGTGCCACGTGCCGGACCACGTCGGCCACCCGCGGCAGGACGTCGGGGCGCTGCCGCCCGACCAGAGCCGCGGCGACGAGGCACCCGGCCAGCACCAGGTACCCCGCTGCCGTCAGGGCGCGCGACGTCACGGCCTGCTCCCCCGCTCCGTGAGGACGCGCACCAGCGCCCACCCGACCAGCACCCAGACCACCGTGACGGCGACCCGCACGGGACGTCCGTCCAGGGTCGGGTCGACCAGCGCGCTGATGGTGGGGTGGTCCGCATTGTCCGTCCGGGCGTCCGGCTGGCTGAGGAAGTCGGCGAGCTCGAGCAGGCACCCCGCCAACAGCGGTAGGGCCCAGACCCAGGCGCGGCGCGTCGACGTCCTGGGGACCGGTCCCCCTGCCCCGGCCCGCAGCACGAGGACCAGTACGAGCGCCCCTACGACTGCGAGGGCGAGCTGCACAGCGGCGGACGTCCGTGGCTGCACGGCCACCACGAGCCCCAGGAGACCTGCGGCCGCAGGGCCCGACCAGGGCCGGGAGAGCCACCACGGCGGCCTGCGGCTAGGCCGGTCGTGGCGCAGCAGCACCAGCATCAGCACCGAGGTGCCGAGGAAGACCGCGACGTCCACGACGTTGGCCCGCACGAGGTGCACCACGGTCGCGCCCAGCACGATGCCGAGGGCCGGACCGGGCCGGGCCCGGGGACGCCCAGGCGGAGACTCAGTCCCGGCCAGTGAGCTCCCAGGCGTCCTGCGACTCCTCGACCTCCTCGACCCCGGCGAACTGCGCCGCGACGGGGTCGTTCGCATACCGCGGGTCCGCGGCATACGCACCGGTGGGCACCTCGCCCGTGGAGTCCTCGGCGGCCTCGGCGTCGAAGACGGGCTCGGGGTCCGGCACCTCCTCGCCACGCATCAGCGCGAGGGTGGTGGGCAGGTCGTCGGGCTTGACGAGCACGTCGCGCGCCTTCGAGCCCTCGGACGGCCCGACGACACCGCGGGACTCGAGCAGGTCCATGAGCCGCCCGGCCTTGGCGAAGCCGACCCTCAGCTTGCGCTGCAGCATCGACGTCGAGCCGAACTGCGTGGTGACGACGAGCTCGGTCGCCTGCAGCAGCAGGTCGAGGTCGTCGCCGATGTCGTCGTCGACCTGCTTCTTCGCCGCGACAACGGTGACGTCGTCGCGGTAGTTCGGCTTGAGCTGGTCGGTGACGTGCTTGACGACCTGCTGGATCTCCGACTCCGTGACCCAGGCGCCCTGGACGCGCATGGGCTTGCTCGCACCCATGGGCAGGAACAGCGCGTCACCCTGGCCGATGAGCTTCTCGGCACCCGGCTGGTCGAGCACGACGCGGCTGTCGGCGAGGCTCGAGGTCGCGAACGCCATCCGGCTCGGCACGTTGGCCTTGATGAGGCCGGTGACGACGTCGACGGACGGGCGCTGCGTGGCCAGGACGAGGTGGATGCCGGCGGCGCGCGCCAGCTGGGTGATGCGGACGATCGACTCCTCGACGTCGCGCGGGGCGACCATCATCAGGTCGGCGAGCTCGTCGACGATCACGAGCAGGTACGGGTACGGCTGGATGACCCGCTCGCTGCCCGGCAGCGGCTTGACCTTGCCGGACTTGACCGCCTTGTTGAAGTCGTCGACGTGCTTGTACCCGAACTGGGCGAGGTCGTCGTAGCGCGTGTCCATCTCGCGCACGACCCACTGCAGCGCCTCGGCGGCCTTCTTGGGGTTCGTGATGATCGGCGTGATGAGGTGCGGGATGCCCTCGTAGCCGTTGAGCTCGACACGCTTGGGGTCGACCAGCACCATGCGCACCTCGTCCGGGGTGGAGCGCATGAGGATCGAGGTGATCATCGAGTTGACGAAGGAGGACTTGCCGGCGCCGGTGGCACCGGCGACGAGCAGGTGCGGCATCTTCGCGAGGTTCGCCACGACGTAGCCGCCCTCGACGTCCTTGCCGACCCCCATGACCATGGGGTGCTCGTTGCTGCGGGCCGCCTGGCTGCGCAGGACGTCGCCGAGGCTGACCTTCTCGCGGTCGGTGTTGGGGATCTCGATGCCGATCGCGGACTTGCCCGGGATCGGGGACAGGATGCGGACGTCGGCCGAGGCGACGGCATACGCGATGTTCTTGGAGAGGGCGGTGACGCGCTCGACCTTGGTGCCGCGGCCGAGCTCGACCTCGTACCGGGTCACGGTCGGGCCACGCGTGAAGCCGGTGACCTGGGCGTCGATGTCGAACTGCTCCATGACCTGGGTCAGGGCCTCGACGACGCGGTCGTTGGCGGCACTGCGGGTCTTGTGCGGCGAGCCGGGCTCGAGGATCGCGTTGTCGGGCAGCGTGTAGGTGACGTCGCCGGCGAGCGCCAGCTGCTCGACGCGCTGCGGCAGCGGCGTGGTCGGGGGCGCCTCCAGCGGGGCCTTGACCTCCACGGCCGGGCTCTGGGCCGCGCTGCCGGGCGTCTTCTCGCCGGCCGGCGACAGGACACCGGGCGCGGTGGGCCGCTTCTGCCCGGGGCGCAGACGCTTGCCGTCCTTGTCGACGAGCGCGGCCTGCTCGAACGCCTCGTCCCCCTCCATCGGCCCCTCGGGCTCGGGGCGGCGCCGGCGGCGGGGCTTCTCCGCGACGGGCTCGGCCACCGGCTCCTCGAGGTGCTCGCGGTGCAGCAGGTGGTCGCGCAGCTCGGAGAGCCGCTCGGGGATCATGTGGACCGGGGTGGCGGTCATGACGAGCAGGCCGAAGAAGCCCAGCATGAGCAGGATCGGCACCGTGCCGTAGACCGAGACGGCCGCCTCGAGCGGGCTGGAGGCGAGGAAGCCGATGATGCCGCCGCCGTCGCGCATCGCGTCGGCGCCCTGCGGCGGCTCGGGCACCCCGGCGGCGACGTGGGTCAGGCCCGACGCGGCGAAGGCGAGGGCGCCCATCCCGATGCCGATGCGCGAGTTCGCCGCGCCCTCCTGAGGGGCGCGCAGCAGGCGGACGCCGAGGAAGAGCAGGGCCAGCGGCACGGCATACGCGACGCGGCCGAAGGTGCCGGCCACGACGGCGTGGATGACGTCGCCGACCGGGCCCTGGAAGGACCACCACTCGCGCGCGGCGACGACGATGGCCAGGCCGAGCAGGAGGAAGCCGAACCCGTCACGACGGTGCTCGGGCTCGAGGTCGCGGGCGCTGGTCCCGACGCGGCGGACCGCGCCCCCGGCGACGTGCGCCATGCCCATCCAGGTGCCCCGCAGCGCGCGCAAGGGCAGCGGGAGGCCACCGCCCTTGGGCGCCTTGCCCTTGCCGCGCGCGGCAGCGGTGCGCGGCGCCGCCCCGCGCCGGTTGGCCGGGCGGGTTGCGGTGCTCCGGCCGCTCGAGGAGCGCGTGGAGGTGGACGGACGTGTCGCCATGCTCCGCAGGGTACGCGACCGTCCCACCGGACACACGCGTCACACGCACCCCGTGGCCAGACATTACGCCCCGGGTCCCTCCCCCGAACGGGTGAGCGGGCGGTCTCCACTTCGGTCCGCACCTGCGCCGCCCCGTTCCCCGGTGGGGGTGACGGGTGCCACGCTTCGTTCTGCGTCTGGCGGGGCCTGCGCCGGCGGACCGACCACGAGTTCGCCGGCGCAGGGGCCCCACGGCCCGGCGGGGCGCCTCCGCCCCGGCTCGGAGCATCCACCGGACGGACGGCCTGTCTCGCATCGCGGGAAGCTCCGGGCCGCGGTGGCCCGGACCGGCCCGCCCCGGCTACCGTCGACGACCAAGGTCATGAGTGTCAGCGTCAAGCCCCGGCTCGCTGACCAGCAACCCTCCTCCGCGGTGGGGTGCTCCGGGTGACGACCGGGCCGGCTGCGCCCGCTGCCGGCAAGCGCGGACCCGCGAGCGCCGGGTCCCACCGGACCCAGGAGGCCCTCGCATGTCGATCGCGACCACCGACTCCCACCGTGACGCGGACCCCACCGCCGCCCGCCGCAGCGCGCCCCTCGCGCACGCCCGCGGCCAGCACCTGCGGCCCGTGCCGGACGTCCGGACGACCGGGTCGTCGCCGCTCGGCGAGACCGGCGCCGTCCCGGCCGTCGTGTCAGAGCGGCTGCTGGTCCCGACGCTGACCGGGGTCGTCGACTACGCGAACTTCGACCACGCGGCCTCCACCCCGGCGCTGGTGAGCGTCAAGCAGGCCGTCGACACCGCGCTGCGCACGTACTCCTCGGTCCACCGGGGCAACGGCTGGGCCTCGCGCGTGACGTCGTCGTGGTACGAGCAGGCGCGGGCCGAAGTTGCCGCCTTCGTCGGGGCGCGGGAGGGCGACGAGGTCGTCTTCACCCGCAACAGCACCGACTCGTTCAACCTGCTGGCGCGATGCCTCCCCCGCGACACGTCCGTGTTCGTCTTCGAGTCCGAGCACCACGCGGCGCTGCTGCCCTGGTCCTCGCGGCGGACCCACCGCCTGCCCGTGCCCGGCAGCGCGGCCGACGCCGCCGTCCTGCTGCGAACGGCCCTGCGCGAGCACCCGTCTCGCAACCGGCTGGTCGTCCTCGCCGGCGCCTCGAACGTCACCGGCGAGGTCTGGCCCGTCGCCGAGCTCGCGCGGATCGCCCGCCGGGCGGGGGCCCGGGTCGTCCTCGACGCCGCCCAGTACGCCCCGCACCGCACCGTCGACCTCGCGGCCCTGGACGTCGACTGGGTCGTGCTGTCGGGGCACAAGCTGTACGCGCCGTTCGGCACCGGCGTGCTCGCCGGGCGCGCGGACTGGCTGGATGCCGCCGCGCCCTACCTCGCCGGTGGTGGTGCCACCAAGGCAGTGACGGACCGCGGTGTCGTCTGGCAGCAGGGCGCCGCCCGGCACGAGGCCGGCAGCCCGAACGTCATCGGCGCCATCGCCCTCGCCGCGGCCTGCTCGGCCCTGCGAGCCCACCGCGACGCCGTCGAGGCCCACGAGAGCGCCCTGGGCCGTCGGCTGCTCGAGGGCCTGGCCGCCGTCGAGGGCGTGCAGACCTACTCGATCTTCGGTCCCGACCACGAGCGGGTCGCGGTCGCGACCTTCACCGTCGACGGGCTCGACTCCTCGCTCGTGTCGACGGCGCTGTCGGCCGAGCACGGTATCGGGGTCCGCGACGGCAAGTTCTGCGCCCACCTGTGCGTCGACGCGCTGCTCGACGACGTGGACGAGGAGGCGCCGACGACCGCGGTGAGGGCCAGCGTCGGCCTGGCGACGACGGCCGAGCACGTCGAGCGGCTGCTGTCCGCGGTGGCCGAGCTCGCCGCGAACGGTCCCGCCGCCGAGTACGTCCACGGCCCGTCGGGCTGGGCCCCCGTCGAGGACCCGCGCGCCCTCGACGTCGCCCGCCCCTGGTAGCCGGCACACGCCGCGCCCTCCCCGGCCGCCCGGTATACCCGCCGGGCGCCCCCGGCCGCGCGCGGTCACCCCCGCTGCGGCTACCCGCAGAGGGGCCCTTGACAGCAACTGGTTATAGTGTCTAACTTTTGGTTAGAACCTCTAACCACGGAGTTGTCGTGACCGTCGCCCCACCCCTCGTCCACTCCACGCCCGCCGCCCGCGCGTACCCGGACCGCACCGTCGCCGTCGCCGGCCTCGGGTACAGCCTCGCGTGGGTCGTCGGCCTGACGCTGACCTCCACCGGTACCACCGTGGGCTCCACCGGTGCCGAGGTCCTGGCGGCCGCCTCCGGTAGCACGGGCGTCGTGGCCGCGCAGTACGTCGTCACCGAGATCGTGACCGCGATCGCCCTCGTCCTCACCCTGCGAGCCGTCGCCCACCGGGCCGGGGACCGCCTGATCGCCGCCCTCGGCGCAGTCGTCGGCGGGCTGAGCCTCGTCCAAGCAGCGCTCGGCGTCTACCTCGCCCTCGTGGCGGTGCCTTCCAACGACGCAGGTCTCGCCGGAAGCCTGTTCCAGGCCGTCAGCCGCACTGACGGCGTCAAGATGCTCCTCATCGCGGTCCTCGCCATGCTCGGAGCACGAGCGGGGCGACGCGGTCGCCTTCCTCGGTGGCTGACCCCCGTCGCCGTCCTGCTCGCCCTGACCGTCACGGTGTCCGGCGTCGGGTACTTCCTGCTCGTCGACGGGCTGGCCGTGGCGGCATATGCCTCCCTGCCCCTGCTCACGGTCTGGGTCACTGGCGCCGGGCTCGCGTCCGCACGGCGCGGCGGGCAGGAGGCCTGAGGTGCCCCGCCGGGGGCTCACCCGCGAGCAGGTGGCGGGCGTCGCGGCCGACGTCGCCGACGAGGTCGGGTTCGACTCGCTCACCCTGTCCGCGGTGGCGCAACGGCTGGGCGTCTCGCAACCGGCGCTGTACAAGCACGTCCCGGGGATCGAAGCCCTGCGGCGCGACGTCGCCGTGCGGGCGGTCGAGGAGCTGACGCTGGCGATCGGCGACGCCCGTCAGGACCTCCGGGGACGTGGGGCCCTCGAGGCGGTGGCCGTCGCCTACCGCACGTATGCCGCGCGCCACCCCGGGCGGGTCGCAGCCTCCGTGCGCGCGCCCGCACCGGACGACGACGAGCACGCCGGAGCGGGTGCACGAGCGGTCGCGGTGCTCGCCGGGGTGCTCGAGGACTACGGCATCACGGGCTCCGACACCGTGCACGCCGTCCGAGCCGTCCGCGCCACGCTGCACGGCTTCGTGGTGCTCGAGGCCGCGGGTGGGTTCGGGCTGCCGGAGTCGGTGGACGAGTCCTTCGACCGCCTGCTGGCCGGCCTCGACGTCGCCCTCAGCCAGCACGTCGCCAAGCCCTCCTGACCCCCACTCGGGGCCACCCGGCATACCCGCTCCCCACCGCAGCCGCAAAACGGCAGTTGCTGGCATGAAACGGCGGTCCAGAACTGCCGTTTCACGTCCGCAACTGCCGTTTTGCGTGGGTATGCCGGGCGCCCGCCGACCGGGGCAGGCGGCCGGCGCGGGTCAGGCCTGGATGACGACGGGGATGATCATCGGGCGACGGCGGATCTTGCCACCGACCCAGCTGCCGAGCGCCCGGCGCATGACCTGCTCGAGCTGGTAGGACTCGGTGACGCCCTTGCCGGTCGCCTCCGCGAGCGCCTGCTCGATCTTGGGCCGCACCTGCTTGAAGATCTCGTCGTCCTCGGCGAAACCGCGCGCCTGGATCTCGGGCCCAGCGGCGATCTTCCCGGTGGCGGCGTCCATCACGACGATGACCGAGATGAAGCCCTCGTCGCGCAGGATGCGCCGGTCCTTGAGCAGCGCCTCGTCGAACTCGCCCACCGACGACCCGTCGACGTAGGTGTAGCCGCACGGGACGGCCCCCACGATCCGGGCGCGGCCGTCGACGAGGTCCACGACGACTCCGTCCTCGGCCACGACGACGTGGTCGCGGTCGACGCCCGTCTGCTCGGCGAGGGCGGCGTTGGCGACGAGGTGGCGCCACTCGCCGTGCACCGGCATGACGTTGCGGGGCTTGACGATGTTGTAGCAGTAGAGAAGCTCTCCGGCGCTGGCGTGGCCGGAGACGTGGACCTTGGCGTTGCCCTTGTGGACGACATTCGCGCCCAGGCGCATGAGGCCGTTGATGACGCGGTAGACGGCGTTCTCGTTGCCGGGGATGAGCGACGACGCGAGCAGCACCGTGTCGCCCTCGCCGACGTCGATCCGGTGGTCGCGGTTGGCCATGCGGGACAGGGCCGCCATCGGCTCGCCCTGGGACCCGGTGCAGATGAGGACCACCCGGTCGTCGGGCAGGTCGTCGAGCTTCTTGACGTCGACGAGCACGTTGTCGGGGACGTGCAGGTAGCCGAGGTCGGCGGCGATGCCCATGTTGCGGATCATCGAGCGTCCGACCATCGCGACCTTGCGCCCGGACTTCTCCGCGGCGTCGAGGACCTGCTGGACCCGGTGCACGTGCGAGGAGAAGCAGGCGACGATGATCCGGCGCTCCGCGTGCCGGAAGACCTTGTCGATCGCCGGCGCGATGTCGCGCTCGGGGGTCGTGAACCCGGGGACCTCGGCGTTGGTCGAGTCGGTCATGAACAGGTCGACACCCTCCTCCCCCAGCCGGGCGAACGCCCGCAGGTCGGTGAGGCGGCGGTCCAGCGGCAGCTGGTCCATCTTGAAGTCGCCGGTGTGCAGGATCGTCCCGCCCGGCGTGCGCACGAAGACGGCCAGCGCGTCGGGGATCGAGTGGTTGACGGCCACGAACTCGCAGTCGAAGACGCCGAGCCGCTCGCGCATCCCCTCCTTGACACCGAGCGTGTACGGCGTGATGCGGTGCTCCTTGAGCTTCGCCTCGACCAGCGCGAGGGTCAGCATGGAGCCGACCAGCGGGATGTCCGGCTTCAGCCTGAGCAGGTACGGCACCGCGCCGATGTGGTCCTCGTGGCCGTGCGTCAGCACGATCGCCTGCACGTCGTCGAGGCGGTCCTCGATGTACTCGAAGTCGGGCAGGATCAGGTCGACGCCCGGGTGGTGGTCCTCCGGGAACAGCACGCCGCAGTCGATGACGAGCAGCTGCCCGGCGTGCTCGATGACGGCCATGTTGCGGCCGACCTCACCGAGGCCGCCGAGGGCGACGATGCGCACGCCGCCGTCGACGAGCGGAGCGGGTGTGGTCAGCTCGGGGTGGGGGTGGCTCACAGGAGACCCGACTCCTTCAGACCGGCGCGGAGCGCCTCGAGGTGCTCCGGTGGCGACTCGACGAGCGGCAGCCGGACCGTCGCGTGCTCGATCACCCCGAGCTCGACGAGGGCGGCCTTGGCCATGATCGCGCCCTGTGACGGCGTCATGATCGCCTCCACGGCCGGGATCAGCCGCTCGTGCACCTCGCGCGCCGCGGCCAGGTCGCCGGCGTCGACGGCGGCCAGCATCGCGGCATACTCGCGGCCCGCCACGTGTCCCACGACGCTCACGGTGCCGATCGCGCCCAGAGCCAGCCACGGCAGCGTGGTGGCGTCGTCGCCGGAGAAGTAGAGGAGGTCGGTCGCGGCGAGCACCTTGCTGGTCCCGAACGCGTTGCCCTTGGCGTCCTTGACCGCGCGGATGGTCGGCACCTGCGCCAGCTCGAGCAGGGTGGCCGTCGTGAACGGTATGCCAGTGCGGCCGGGGATGTCGTAGAGCATCACCGGGAGCTCGGTCGCCGCGGCGACGGCCTTGCAATGAGCGACGAGCCCGGGCTGCGTGGGCTTGTTGTAGTAGGGGCTGACGAGCAGCAGCCCGGTCGCCCCGGCGTCCTGGGCGCGGTGGGCCATCTCGACGCTGTGGGCGGTGTTGTTGGAGCCGACCCCGGCCACCACCTGGGCGCGGTCGCCGACGGTCTCGGCGACGAGCCGCACCATGGCGATGCTCTCGTCCTCGCTCAGGGTGGCCGACTCCCCCGTCGTGCCGTTGACGACGATGCCGTCGTGGCCGGTGTCGAGGAGGTGGGTCGCGAGCCGGCGCGCGCCCTCCTCGTCGATGCTGCCGTCCGGACGCATCGGGCTGACCATGGCCGTCAGGAGGCGGCCGAACGGGCTGTGCGTGCTCATGCACTGCAGGCTATCGCCCCGGGGGGCCGGCTCCGGTCCCGGCGCCGCATCCACCACCCCAGAACGGCGGGAACCCGGCGCCGGCTGGCGCTCCCGCGCCGTTCCCTCGGTCCCGGCACCGCTCCGGGATACCCTGCGAGCGTGCAGCAGTACCTCGACCTCCTCGACCACGTCCTCACCACCGGGGTGGACAAGTCCGACCGCACCGGGACGGGCACGCGCTCGGTCTTCGGGTACCAGATGCGGTTCGACCTGGCCGACGGCTTCCCGGTCCTGACCACCAAGAAGCTGCACCTCAAGTCGATCATCGGCGAGCTCATCTGGTTCCTGCGCGGCGACTCCAACGTCCGCTGGCTGCAGGAGCGCGGCATCACGATCTGGGACGAGTGGGCCGACGAGAACGGCGACCTCGGGCCCGTCTACGGCTACCAGTGGCGGTCCTGGCCGACACCCGACGGCCGCCACGTCGACCAGATCGCGAAGGTCATCGAGTCGATCCGCACCAACCCCGACTCCCGCCGCCACATCGTCAGCGCGTGGAACGTCGCCGACGTCGACGACATGGCGCTGCCGCCGTGCCACACGATGTTCCAGTTCTACGTCACCCCGGCGACGGACGGCCGGCGCGCGCGCCTCTCCTGCCAGCTCTACCAGCGGTCGGCCGACATCTTCCTCGGCGTCCCGTTCAACATCGCGTCCTACGCCCTGCTCACGATGGTCGTCGCCCAGCTGACCGACCTCGAGCCGGGCGAGTTCGTGCACACCCTGGGCGACGCCCACCTGTACTCGAACCACTTCGAGCAGGCGCGGCTGCAGCTGACCCGCGAGCCGCTCCCCCTGCCGACCATGCGGATCACCCCGCACGCGTCGATCGACGACTACGACCTCGGCGACTTCGAGCTCGTCGGCTACGAGGCCCACCCCTCGATCAAGGCACCGATCGCCGTATGACCTCGGTGACGCTCATCGCGGCGGTCGGGCGCAACGGCGTCATCGGCGCCGACAACGACATGCCCTGGCACCTCCCCGAGGACTTCGCGTTCTTCAAGCGGACCACGATGGGCCACCCGATGGTCATGGGGCGCAAGACGTTCGACTCGATCGGCCGGGTGCTGCCGGGCCGCCGCACGATCGTCATCACCCGCCAACCCGACTGGTCGCACGCCGACGTCGAGACGGCCCACTCGCTGAGCGAGGCCCTCGCCCTGGCCGGGCCGGCCGACGAGGTGTTCGTGTGCGGCGGCGGTCAGGTCTACGCCGAGGCGATGCCGTTCGCCCAGCGGCTGCTCATCACCGAGGTCGACCAGGCGCCCGACGGCGACGTGACCTTCCCGACGATCGACCGCGCCCGGTGGCGCGAGGTGAGCCGCGAGCACCGCGACGGCTTCAGCTGGGTCGCGTACGAGCGCGCCTGAACCCCTCGCCACGACCGGCCTGCGGGCCCCCGGACGCCCCCGCGGGGACGTGCTGGGAGGATGGCGGCCATGGCGCACGACCACCCGCACCCGCCCGGACCGCTCGCTGACGCGAGCGTGCGCACCGCCCGTGAGAGCGACGCACCGGCCGTGGGCCTGGTGCAGGCGACCGTCTTCCGTGAGGCGTATGCCGGGGTGCTGCCCGGCGAGGTCGTGGACGGCTTCGAGCCGCAGGCCTTCGCGAGCGCCTGGCGGCGGTCGCTCGCGTCCCCGCCGAGCGGGGTCTACCGGCTGCTCGTGGCCTGCGCCGGTGAGCAGGTGGTCGGGTTCGCCTCGATCGGGCCCAGCCAGGACCCCGACGCCTCGCCGGAGACCGGGGAGCTGAGCGTGCTGGGGGTGCACCCGCAGGCGCGGCGCAGCGGCCACGGGTCCCGCCTGCTCAACGCCGCCGTCGACACCCTGCGCGGCGCCGGGGCCGAGGCCCTCTCCACCTGGGTGCTGGCCGAGGACGAGGCCACCCGAGCGTTCCTCATGACGGCCGGGCTGCACCCCGACGGCGCGTTCCGCGACCGGGTCGTCTCCCCCGACGGCACGACCGCGCGCGAGGTCCGCCTGGTCGCCGACATCACGGCGCCACCACCGGCATGACCACCGCGGCGCTCGCAGCCGGGCGCCGACGGCAGGTGCTGCGCCAGGCGGCATCGGTGTCCGTCGCCACGGGCGCCTACGGCATCAGCTTCGGAGCCCTGTCGGTCGCCGCCGGGCTCAGCACCTGGCAGACGCAGGTGCTCTCGCTGCTGATGTTCACCGGTGGCTCGCAGTTCGCCTTCGTCGGCATCCTCGCGAGCGCGCCCACCGGTGGGCTCACGGCGGTGGCGACCGCGAGCCTGCTCGGCATCCGCAACGGCCTCTACGGCCTGCAGGTGTCCCAGCTCCTGGGCGCCCGCGGCCCCCGGCGGCTGCTGGCCGCCCACCTCACCATCGACGAGTCCACCGCCGTGGGCGTCGGCCAGCCGGAGGCGGCCGCGGGGCGGCTGGGGTTCTGGGCCACCGGGCTCGGGGTCTTCCTCTGCTGGAACGCCATGACGCTCGTGGGCGCACTCGTCGGCAACCAGATCGGGGACCCCCGCACCTACGGTCTCGACGCCGCGGCAGCCGCGGCCTTCTGCGCCCTGCTGTGGCCGCGCCTGAAGTCGTGGGACGCCTTCGCGATCGCCGCGCTGGCCGCCCTGGTCTCGGTCCTCGTCGCCCCGCACGCGCCGGCAGGCGTCCCCGTGCTCGTGGCTGCGCTGTGCGCCCTGCTCGCGGGCGTGTGGCGCCGGGCGCACCAGGACCCGCGACCGCCGCACCACTGGAGTGACGAGGAGCCGACCCCGTGAGCACGTGGACCGCGGTCCTGCTCGGCTGCGCCCTGGCATACCTCCTCAAGGTCCTGGGCCACGTCGTGCCGGTGCGCTGGCTGGAGGGCGAGCGCACGGCTCGGGTGACGTCCGCGCTGCCCGTCGCGCTGCTCGCCGCGCTCGTGGCGGTGCAGACCTTCACCAAGACCGGGGGTGACCTGACGGCGGACGCGCGAGCCGTGGCCGTCGCGGTGGCGGTCGTGGCGCTGCTGCTGCGCGCGCCGTTCCTCGTGGTCGTCGTGCTGGCGGCCGTCACCGCGGCACTGCTGCGCCTGGCCGGGATGGCCTAGACGCAGAGCGGGACGGCGCTCAGCGCCACTCGAGCGCGTCCTCGACGAACCGGTCGCCGGTCTGCACCGGTACGACGCAGAACACGAGGTCCCCGGGATCGGCCATCACCACGTAGGTCTCGTGCCGCTGCACCACGCGGGCGCCGAGGCCCTCCAGCCGGGCCACCTCGGCGGCCACGTCGTCGGTCTCGATGTCGAGGTGGATGCGCGACGGCCCCTCCTGGAGGCGCTGGGTCTCCAGGCTGACGGTGCCGATCTCGCCGACCGAGGCGTACTCGCCGTCGGGCCGGGGCCGGACGCCCTGCACACCGGCCCAGAACTGCATCCCGGCGTCGTAGTGCTCAGGGGCGTGGTCGATGAGGACGAGACCGATGCGTGAACGGTGCATGGCAGCAACCGTAGGCCGCGTCGGCCTCCTCGCGCGCCCCCTGCGTCGGGTCCGGCCGCGAGTCCGGTGGTCAGGGCCGCGCGGGCGCGCACGCAGACCCCGGACGGCGCTCAGTGCCGCTGGGCACGCCAGGCGCGCACGGCGGCCCGGTAGTGCCGCTGCTCCCCTGCCCGGTCCTTGCCGACCCGGCAGTCCTCCGCCAGCTCGAGCTCCTGCACCACCTGCGGCGCGGCGTTCCCGGCGTGCGCCTCGGCCAGCATCCGCGACCCGTCGCGGGCGAGGCGGACCAGCGGGACCATCGCCAGCAGCGCGACGACGGGCACGAGCACCACGCCGAGGCCGAGCAGCACGGGCACCAGGCGCCCGTCGGCGATCAGGGCGAAGCCGCGCCAGCCGATCGTGGCGGAGTAGAACGCGAGGACGACCAGCAGGACGACCGCGGTGAACTTCTCGCGCACTCAGTCCCCCAGGCCGAGGTAGTGCTCGAGGCCGACGGTCACCCCGGGGTGGTCGGCCACCCCGCGCACGCCGGCCAGGACGCCGGGCATGAACGACTCGCGGTCGAAGGAGTCGTGCCGGATCGTGAGCAGCTCGCCCGGGCCACCGAGCAGGACCTCCTGGTGCGCCACCAGCCCGCGCAGCCGCACCGAGTGCACCGGTATGCCGTCGACGCGCGCACCCCGCGCACCGTCCGGGTCGTGCGTGGTGGCGTCCGGGACGTCGCCGAGCCCGGCGTCGCGCCGCGCCTCGCCGATCATCCGGGCGGTGCGGGCCGCGGTCCCGGAAGGCGCGTCGACCTTGGCCGGGTGGTGCAGCTCGACGACCTCGACCGACTCGAAGAACCGGGCCGCCTGCGCGGCGAACCGCATCATGAGGATCGCGCCGATCGCGAAGTTGGGGGCGATGAGCACGCCCACCCGCGGGTGGTCGGCGAGCTGGTGACGGACGGTCTCCAGGCGGGCGTCGTCCCAGCCGGTCGCGCCCACGACGACGTGCACGTCGCGCTCGACGCAGTGGGCGACCACACCGGGCGAGGAGTCGGGCACGGTCAGGTCGACGACGACCTGCGCCCCGCCGAGGTCGCCGAGGTCGTCGCCCCGGCCGTAGCGGCCCACGAGCTCGAGGTCGTCGGCCGCCTCGACCGCGCGGCAGGCCTGCTGCCCCATCCGGCCGTTCGCGCCGACCACCGCCACCCGCGTCGTGCCGCCCTGCGTCGTCTCGCTCACCGGGCCAGCCTAACGACGCGCCTCGTGCCGGCACGGCCCGGCGTCCCGGTACCGCGGGACGAGCCCGTGCGACGGACGGGCCCGCCCCCACGGTGGGGACGGGCCCGTCGTGCCGCGCACGCGGCATACCTCTCGCTCTACGAGCTCACTACTTCACGAAGGCCTTGAGGCCCAGCACGACCGGGTCGTGGTCCGAGGCACGGTACGGGCCCGGGTCGTGGAAGTCGGTGGCGTGGTAGTTGAACCGGCTGTACTCCAGGGCCACGGACTCACCGGAGTTGATGTTCCAGTGATCGGCCCCCGTCGACATCCGCAGGCCGTAGTCGTTGACGAGGATGTGGTCCAGCGAGCCCGACAGGCCGCTGAAGGAGTACGAGTAGCTGTTCGGGTCGAAGGTCGAGCCGACGTCGGTGTAGCCCGCCTTGTACAGCACGTCCAGCGGGTCCTCCTTGGTGTAGGAGTTGTAGTCGCCGGCCATGACCACGGCCTTCGCGCCGTACTCGGCGGCCACGCCGGGCACCCAGTCGCGCAGGGCCTGCGCCTGCAGGATGCGGCTGGTCACCGACGAGCCCTGCCCGTCACCGGTGTCCTCGTCGCCGGGGAACGGCCCGGGCGAGCCCTTGGACTTGAAGTGGTTGACGACGAACAGGAACTTGTCGCCCTTGCCGTACTTCGCCTTGAACGTCTGGGCGATCGGCTCCCGCGCGTTGACGAAGGCCTGGCCGTCACCGCTCTGGTCACCCAGCGCCCGCGACCGGTCGACCCGCATGACGCTGGCCGGCTTGTAGATCATGGCCGAGGTGATGACGTCCTGCTGGTCCAGCGGGGGCAGGTCCGTCGACGAGGGCACGAACGCCCACGTCCCGGCGCCCGCCTTGGCGTTGAGGCTGGCGACGAGGGACGCGAGGGCCGCGTCACGGTCGTGGCCGAACTTGGCCGAGTTCTCGATCTCCATCAGGCCCACGACGTCGGCGTCGAGCGCGTTGATGGCCGAGACCTCCTTCTGGGTCTGGCGGGCGAGGTCGGCGCTGTCCCACGCGCCGCGCTGCTCGCAGCCGGTGCGGACGGTGTCGCCGTTGTCGTCGCGGTCCCAGTAGGCCTGGCAGCTCGGGTCCTGGTCACCGAGGTCGGTGAAGTAGTTCAGGACGTTGAACGAGGCGACCTTGAGGTCGGCGGTGCCGCGCTGGTCGATGTCCGCCACGTCGGGCGCCGCCGTGCGCGTGTCGGCGAAGGTGGCCGGCGAGGCTGCGTTGTCCGGGCCGACGACCTGCTCGGTCGGCTGGAACCGCCACAGGTCGAACCGGTAGTCGACGACGACCGGCTCGGTGAACGTGGCTGCAGCACCGACCCGCACCGGCTCGGTGTTCGAGACGTATGCCGGGGTGAGGTCGCCGTTGAGCAGGCACGGCACCGGGCGGGTGCCGCAGGCGCTCACCGTGTAGCTGCTCGCGGTGAAGTTGCTCGACGAGCCGTCGTCGAGGGTGACCTTGCGCTGGGCGTTGTCCGCGACCACCGCTGCGGCCTCGGGGCTGCCCGGCGCCGCGACCTCGGTGTTCTGCAGGAGCGGGTGGTCCCCGACGGCCAGGCCGACCTCGCCGTACTGGTTGGTGCTGAAGGTGTTGGTGACGGTGTAGTCGCCGGTGGGCTGGAACAGCATGCCCTCGATGGACTCGCGACCCGTGTCGGTCTTCGGCCACGGGATGCTCAGCGGCTGCACGGGGCTGAAGTCGCTGCCCGCGTCGACGATGTCGGCACCCGCCGCGGTGACCTCGGTCAGGCCCCCGAACTCGCTGACCTTGCCGGTCACCTGCACGTAGTTGCCGACGACCGCGTCGGCGTCGAGCGGTGTGCTCGAGCCGGACTGGAAGACGAACACGCCGTCCGACGCGCCGCTGGGGTCGGGCTCGGGGCCGGTGCCCTGGGTCTGCAGGAAGAAGCCGTGGAAGCCGCCCGTGGGGTATGCCGCGGTGACGACGCCCTTGACGACGACGTTCTGACCCACGAGGGGTGAGGCGTCGCCCGTGCCCTGGACCTCGGCGATGGTCTTCTCCACCGGGGTCCCGGGCGGCGGGGTGCCACCGGCGCCGGGGGTGGGCGTCCCGGCCTTGAAGTCGGTCGCGTTGTCGGCGGTGTTGGTGCTGGTCGTGTTGCGCGAGACCGAGGTGCCGTTGGACGTGCCCGGTGCGGTGCCGCTGCCGGCCCAGTCGCTGGCCGCGCCCCAGCCCACGAAGTCGACGACCTGCGGCAGGTTGGAGCAGCCGGTCGCGCCCTTGGTGGGCGAGCAGACGGTGGACGTCAGCAGGGTCGCGTTGTTCACCAGGGCGACCTTGCCGGTGCTGCCGCTCATGGCGATCGTGCCGTCCTGGTCGGGGGTGATGCCGGGCAGCGTGCGGTCGCTGCCGAAGGCCTCGCCGACGAGGAAGCGCCCACCCGCCGGGATCGAGCCCGTCAGGTCGGTCTTGCCCGAGAACGAGCCGGTCGACGAGGCGTACTGGACCGACCAGCCGTCCAAGGTGACCGCGGCGCCCGTCTTGTTGACCAGCTCGATGAAGTCGCGGTTGAAGGCTGCGCCGCTGTTGCCGCCACCTCCGTAGACCTCGTTGATGACGACGGCGGCGGACGGCGACGGCGCCGCCCCCGCACTCGTTGCGGCGGTCGTCACGACCCCGGCGGCCAGGGCTGCTGCCCCCACCGCCCCCATCACTTGCCTGCGATGTACGCGCACAGCACTCCTCCAGAGCCAGACACGGAAACGGCGGGCGCCGGACGGTGGTCCGGGCCCGAGGGGGCATCGAACCACGTCGTCGGCGACTGCGGAACGGCCGCGAAGCGGCTGGAGGGTAAAGGTCAGGTCAGGTTTTGCAGCGGGACACCCGTGTCGGCGAGCCGGTCCGGGTCGACCGCGCTCCCGGAGCGGATGAGCGCCTCGACCTCGTCGCCGACGTCCCACACGTTGACGTTCATGCCCGCGGTCACGACCCCGCCCCGCAGCCAGAAGGCCATGAACTCCCGGCCCGGGAGGTCGCCTCGCACCACGACGTCGTCGTCCGGGCTGCCGAGGCCGCGGTACTCCAGCCCCAGGTCGTACTGGTCGCTGAAGAAGAACGGCAGCTCCGGCTCGGGGCCGTCCTGGTCGAGCATGGCCGCGACGACGACCTGCGGCTGGTTGAGCGCGTTGGCCCAGTGCTCCACCCGGACGCGCCTACCGAGGAAGGGGTGCTCGACGTTGGCGACGTCGCCGACGACGAACACGTCCGGGTCGCTCGTGCGGCCGACCGCGTCGGCCAGGACCCCGTTGTCGACCTCGAGGCCGGCGTCCTTCGCGAGCTCGACGTTCGGGGCGGCGCCGACGCCGACCACGACCACGTCCGCGTCGACGACCGTGCCGTCCCCCAGCCTCACGCCGGTCACGTGCCCGTCCTCGCCGGTGAGCTCCTCGACTGCCACGTTCGTGCGCAGGTCGACCCCGTGGTCGCGGTGCAGGTCCGCGAAGACCCGGGCCACCCGCTGGCCGAGCACGCGCACGAGCGGCAGGTCGAGCGCCTCGAGCACCGTCACCTGCGCGCCGGCGTCGCGGGCGGCCGAGGCCACCTCGAGGCCGATCCAACCGCCGCCGACGAGCACGACGCGGCGCCCCTCGCGCAGCTCGGCACGCAGTCGGTCGCTGTCCTCGATCGTGCGCAGGGTGAGGACGCCCTCGAGGTCCGCGCCCGGCAGGTCGAGCCGGCGCGGGGAGCTGCCCGTGGCGAGGAGCAGGCGGTCGTAGTGCAGGCGTTCCCCGTCCTCGAGGACGACCTCGTGGGCGTCGCGGTCGACCGAGGCGACCCGGGTGGCGGTGCGCACGTCGACGTCGTGCCCGGCATACCAGCCCTCGTCGTGGACGAAGGCGTCGTCGAGCCCCTCACCGGTCTTGAGGTAGTCCTTGGACAGGGGCGGTCGCTCGTACGGCAGGTGGGCCTCCCCCGCGAGGAGCACCACGCGGCCCTCGAAGCCGCGTTCACGCAGCTGCTCCACCGCCTTGGCCCCTGCGAGCCCGCCACCCACCACCACGAACGTCCGGTCGTCAGCCATGGGCCCAGCATTCGGTGCGCCCCCGCCAACCGCAAGCGGGCCGGCACACCTCGTGGTGTGCCGGCCCGCTCGACGGGTGGTGCGTGCGTCAGCCCGCAGCGTCCTCGGAGGTCGCGGGGGCCGCTGCCGGCTCCTCGCCACCCTCGGCGGAGTCGCCACGGCCACGACGGCGGCGGTTGCGGCTGCGGCCGCCCTCGCGCCGCTCACCGCGGTCCTCGGAGCTGGCCTGGCCGCCCTCGGAGCCCGACTCGTCGTCGGAGCCGGCGGCCTCGGAGGCGTCGGACCCGGCCTCGGAGGAGGCGTTGCCGCCCTCGCCCTCCGGGAGCACCGCGGCCAGCGAGAGCTTGCCGCGCGGGTCGATCTCCTTGAGCTCGACCTGGACCTTCTGGCCGACGGCCAGGACGTCCTCGACGGCGTCGATCCGCTTGCCGCCGACGAGCTTGCGCACCTCGGAGATGTGCAGCAGACCGTCCTTGCCGGGCAGCAGCGAGATGAACGCACCGAAGGTCGTCGTCTTCACGACGGTCCCGAGGAAGCGCTCGCCGATCTCCGGCATCTGCGGGTTCGCGATGGCGTTGACCATGGCACGAGCCGCCTCGGCGGACGGGCCGTCGGTGGCGCCGATGTAGACCGTGCCGTCGTCCTCGATCGAGATGTCGGCGCCGGTCTCGTCCTGGATCTGGTTGATCATCTTGCCCTTCGGGCCGATGACCTCACCGATCTTGTCGACCGGGACCTGCACGCTGATGACGCGAGGAGCGAAGGGGCTCATCTCGTCGGGCGTGTCGATGGCCTCGTTCATGACGTCGAGGATGTGCAGGCGGGCGTCACGGGCCTGGGTCAGCGCGCCGGCCAGGACCGAGGCGGGGATGCCGTCGAGCTTGGTGTCGAGCTGGATGGCCGTGACGAACTCGCGGGTGCCGGCGACCTTGAAGTCCATGTCGCCGAACGCGTCCTCGGCGCCGAGGATGTCGGTGAGCGCGGCGTACTGCGTCTCGCCGTCGACCTCGTCGGACACCAGGCCCATCGCGATGCCGGCGACCGGGGCGCGCAGCGGCACACCGGCGTTGAGCAGCGACAGGGTGCTGGCGCAGACCGAGCCCATGGACGTCGAGCCGTTGGAGCCGAGGGCCTCGGACACCTGGCGGATCGCGTAGGGGAACTCCTCGCGCGTCGGCAGCACGGGCATGAGCGCCCGCTCGGCGAGCGCGCCGTGGCCGATCTCGCGGCGCTTGGGCGAGCCCACGCGACCGGTCTCACCGGTGGAGAACGGCGGGAAGTTGTAGTTGTGCATGTAGCGCTTGCGCGTCACCGGGGAGAGGGTGTCGAGCTGCTGCTCCATGCGCAGCATGTTCAGTGTGGTGACACCCATGATCTGGGTCTCGCCGCGTTCGAACAGCGCCGAGCCGTGCACGCGGGGCAGGACCTCGACCTCGGCGCCCAGGGCGCGGATGTCGGCGAGGCCACGGCCGTCGATGCGGACCTTGTCGCGCAGGATGCGCTGGCGGATGAGCTTCTTCTGCACGGAGCGGTATGCCGCGGAGACTTCCTTCTCCCGGCCCTCGAACTCCTTGCCCTCACCGGCGAGGGACTCCTTGACGGCGTCCTTGATCTCGTCGATGCGCTCCTCGCGCTCCTGCTTGCCGGCGATGGTGAGCGCCTGCGCCAGGTCGGCGGAGGTGGCGGCCTCGACCGCGGCGTACACGTCGTCCTCGTAGTCGAGGAAGATCGGGAACTCCTGGACGGGCTTGGCGGCCTTGCTCGCCAGCTCGGCCTGCGCCTCGCAGAGCACGCGGATGAACTTCTTGGAGGCCTCGAGGCCCTCGGCCACGACCTCCTCGGTCGGCGCCTGCTTGCCCTCGTTCTTCACCAGGTCCCAGGTGGACTCGGTGGACTCGGCCTCGACCATCATGATCGCCACGTCGTCGCCCGCGATGCGGCCGGCGACGACCATGTCGAACGTCGAGCGCTCGATGTCGCTGAAGTTCGGGAAGGCGACCCACTGGCCGTCGATGAGGCTGACCCGGACACCACCGACCGGGCCGCTGAACGGCAGGCCCGAGATCTGGGTCGAGGCGCTGGCCGCGTTGATGGCGAGCACGTCGTACTGGTGGTCGGGGTTGAGCGCCAGGACCGTGATGACGACCTGAACCTCGTTGCGCAGCCCCTTGGTGAAGGTCGGGCGCAGCGGGCGGTCGATCAGGCGGCAGGTGAGGATGGCGTCGGTCGACGGGCGACCCTCACGACGGAAGAACGAGCCGGGGATCTTGCCCGCGGCGTACATCCGCTCCTCGACGTCGACGGTCAGGGGGAAGAAGTCGAAACCCTCGCGCGGGTGCTTCCCGGCGGTGGTGGTGGAGAGGAGCATCGTGTCCTCGTCCAGGTATGCGGCGACGGCGCCGCCGGCCTGCTTGGCCAGTCGTCCGGTCTCGAACCGGACCGTGCGGGTGCCGAACTTGCCGTTGTCGATCGTGGCTTCGGCGAAGGTGATCTCTGGACCCTCCATGGGCCCTCCGTTCTGTTCTCTCAGCGAACCTCGCGCATCGTCGTTGTGCGCGGGCTTCCTTCTGTGTGCGGTTCCGCAGCTGGTGCGGGACCGCCGTCCCGTATTCAGTTGTCCATGCGAAAGGGACGGCCCCCGTGTGGAGACCGTCCCAGTCGGATGCTTATCGGCGCAGGCCGAGGCGCTTGATCAGCGAGCGGTAGCGCTCGATGTCGACGCTCTCCAGGTAACGCAGGAGGCGGCGGCGACGGCCCACGAGGAGCAGGAGCCCGCGGCGGCTGTGGTGGTCGTGCTTGTGCGTCCGCGAGTGCTCGGTGAGGTCCTTGATGCGCTGCGTGAGCAGGGCGATCTGCACCTCCGGCGAGCCGGTGTCGCCCTCGGCGGTGGCGTACTCGGCCATGATCTTCTTCTTGACGTCGGCGTCCAACGACATGGGGCGACACTCTCCTTCTCGGGGTTGTTGCGCGGTGCGCCGGGGCTTGTCCCACCGGGCTCTCTCGATCCGCGGCCGTTCTACGGCAGGAATCAGGCTACCAGCGGGGGCAGGTGGTCCCTAATCCGTGCCTGCGGCGCCCCGACTACGCGCCCGCGGCGCGGGGTCCCACCCGGGCGGGGTGGGGTCGGTTGCCCTGGCCACCTCTGCCGGGACGCCCAGCTCGCGCACGATTCCCTCGCGTCGCGCCCAGTATGCCGGCTGGCGTCCGTACCGCCGGTCGAGCCGGCGGAGCTCGACCTCACCGGCCGTGACGTGGCGGGTCGGGACGGCACCGTCCCGACTGCGCCGGCGGTCGCGCCCTTCTCGCCACTCGAACCCGGCCTTGCGGTCGGCGGGCCGGTCGTACCGGGGGCGGCTGACGTAGGGGTCCACGACGTCCGGGTGCGTGGCGTCGAGGTGCGCGGGGAAGCGGCGACCCGCGTTGTCCCGGGCGGCCCGGCTGTCGAAGGGCCGCACCTCGGCCCCGTCCTCGTCGAGGACCGCCAGGCGCAGGCCGGCCGCGTCGAGCAGGCGGACGAGGACCGCGACCTGCATCGAACGCGCGCGCGACTCGGCAGCCGCGACCGTGGACTGCGGAATGCCGCTCAGCGCGGCGAGTTCCCGCTGACTGAGGTCGGCGCGGCGACGGGCCGCCGCCACGACCCCCGAGAGGTCGAAGTCACCCATGGCTCCCCCTGCGTCACGCTTCCCTGCGTCGTCTGGTGGGCGCTCACCCTGCGCCTGACGAAACTGTGGCAGGTGGCGCCGACAGTGGAGCGGAGTGACGTCAGGCGCGGGCCGGCCTCAGCGGGAGCCCAGAGTGCGTCGCCATTGCTACGTCACTGACCACACTCCGGATCAGAGACGTAGCAGTGGCGACATCGATCCGGGCACGACCTACGTCACTGAACACAGTCAGGATCAGGGACGTGGCAGGCGGCACCCATCCGGGCACCACCTACGTCACTGACCACAGTCCGGATCAGGGACGTAGCACGCGGCGCACCTGCGGGCAGGTGGGTTGCGCCTCCCTAACCTCCGGGGTGGCTGCCGACCGAATCAGGTCAGGTCGCGGGCTGGGCGCCGGTGAGGGTGGCGTGCAGGTCCGGGGGCAGCTCCTCGCCGAGGTCGCGTGCGGCCAGCCAGGCCGCTCCCCCGACGCCCGAACCGCAGCGGGTGACCGGCGCGCCCGGCCACCGCGCCTCGATGCGCTCCTCGACCAGGCCACGCAGCCGCGCCGTGCCGAGCATCCCGCCGCCGAGGACCACGACGCTCGCGTCGCCCTCGTCCCGAACCTGTCCGAGCGTCGTGACCAGCTCGTCGGCGGCGGCCTCGAGGATCGCGGCCGCAGCCGGCGACCCGGCCTCCGCGCACTCCACGACCACACGCGCCAGCTCCGAGATGCGCACCGGCTCCACGGCATACGCGGCGCCGACGACGGCCTGGCGGTCCACCTCCGCGCGTCCGGTGAGGTGCTGCGCCACGGCCTCGGCGAGCGGGTCGCCCGGCGTCGCCACCGGGGCGCAGGCGTGGCGCACCGCCGCCCGCCCGATCCAGAACCCCGAGCCGTGGTCACCGAGCAGCCAGCCGAGGCCGTCGGCGACCCGCCCGGCGTGCCCTCCCACGAACTCGCCGGCGATCGCACCCGTGCCGCTGATCAGCACCGAGCCGTCCGGCTCCGGCGTCCCCGACGCGAACGCCACGTCGATGTCGCCGATGAGCACCGGCCCACCGGGGAGCCCCAGCTCGTGCCAGACCTGCCGCAGCGCCTCGTGCGCACCGGTCTCCGAGCCGAACCCCGCGGCACCGATGACGTTGCCCCGCACCAGCGACCGGTCCACGCCCTCGAGCGCCTGCTCGAGGGCCGACCGGATCGCGACCATCGCGGGGCCGACACCGCGCGAGATCGGGTTGCCGCCACCCGCGAGCCCGGTGCCCACGACGTTCCCGGACAGGTCGGCGACGAGCGCGCGGCTGCTCGTCCCGCCGACGTCCATGCCGGCGACGAGGGTCACAGCAGGCGGCGGAGGCGACCGGCGTAGCGCGCCTCGAGCGCGTTGTTGTGCTCGTCCCCCTCGGGGATGTTCGCCGAGAGGTAGACCGGCGGCGTCACCCCGCGCGCGACCAGCCGCGCCAGGGTCTCGGCCACCATCATCTGCGCCAGCAGCGCGGCCGTGATCGAGGAGAGGCCGCACGCCGTCCCGCCACCGGGCAGCGGCAGCACCGCGTCGCCGTAGGGCGCCCCGTTGTCGAGCACGATGTCGGCGACCTCGAATAGCCGCAGCCCGCTGGGGTGGCGCGAGGTCACCTGGGTGGTGTGCGCCAGCGACGTGACGGCGATGAGCGGGTGGCCCTTCTCCTTCACCAGGCGCGCGAACTCGACGATGCTGCCGTTGCCGCCGGAGTTGGAGGCGATGAGGAACACGTCCTGCGGCTGCGCGTCGAGGGCCAGGTCGTAGATGTGCCGGGCGAGCGACGGATCGCGCTCGAGCAGGCCGGCGCGCTCCGGGTCGGTGGCCGCTCCCTCCGCGCCGGCGGCGGCCACCGCGTCGCGCAGCGCCAGCCGGTTGGTGGGGATGAAGCCGCCCGCGCGCCCCGCGATCTCCATCGCGAACGCCTCGGAGTGGCCGGTGCCGAACGCCTGCAGGACGCCGTTGCCGGCGACGCAGTCCGCCATGAGGTCGGCCGCGGCGGCGATGCCGGTGGCCTGCGAGCTCGCGACCGCGGAGATGGCCTGCGCGGCGACCGAGGCGAATGCGGCGCCGCTGAGCTCGGAGCCGGCGGGCACCTCGGCGGGCACGGGATCGATGGTGGGAGTCATGCGGGGGTCCTTTCGTGTGGTGTCACCGTATCCGTCGCAGTGGTGGCGGGACGCGGAGTCCGGGCGTGCAGGAGGCGGCGGGCGGGTCGCTCGACGAGCACGTGCATGCCCCACGCCGCAGCGGCGAGCACGAGGGCGATCGCGACGACGGCGAGCCCGGCCGACCACCAGGCGCCCTGTCCCCACTCGCGCAGCGCCGAGACGACACCGCGCAGCAGGTAGTGCGTCATGTACAGGCAGTACGACGCCTCACCCGCGAGGACCATCCACGGCGTCGACAGCCACCGGGCCAGCAGACCCTGTGACGACGCCACGACCGCCACGACGAGCCCCAGCGCCGGAGCCGCCCAGTAGTCGCCCGCGGACGCCGCTGGCACGAGTGCCAGCACCACCGGGACCACGAGCAGCCAGGGCGCGAGCCGCGCGAGGCGCAGTCCGCCGCGCACCCACGCGAGGCAGAGGAACGCGCCACCGACGAACTCCCCCATGATGCGCACGTAGAACATGTGCTCGAGGTTGCCGTTCGGCAGGGCGAAGGCCGCGAACACGGCGAGCATCGCGGCATACGAGAGGGCTGCGCCGGCCAGCGCGGTGCGGGCGCGGACCACCCGGGCGAGGAGCACGAACAGCAGGGGCGCAGTCAGGTAGGCGAACCACTCCGACCCGATCGACCACGCAGGGCCGTTGAAGCTCGGCCGGTCGTGCCACCAGTTGTGCACGAGGAAGACGTTCTCGACGTAGGCGCCGGCGGTGCGCCGGTGGCCGTTCTCGCCGATCCCGAGGGTGCCGACCAGCGCCGCCGTCACGAGGTCGATGTTGAGCGCCACGAAGTGGACCGGCCACACGCGCGCGAACCGGTTGCGGACGAAGGACACCGACGAGCCCCGGGAGAACCGGCGCATGGTGTCGGCGTAGTTGTAGGCGAGGATGAACCCGCTCAGGGGGAAGAAGAGGTCGACCCCGAGGTACCCCGCACGCAGCAGCGTGTCGGCAGGGGCCAGCCAGGGCAGCAACGCCTCGACGTCGTCGCGGTAGTGGAACAGCACGACCCAGACCGCAGCGAGCACGCGCAGCCCAGTGAGCGCCGGCAGCGCGGGACGGCGCTGGCCGGCGACCGCCGTCAGTGGTCTCCCGCCTTGCTCTCCCGGGCGCCCCACTCGTCGGCGCGGACGGCGTACACGGCCAGGTCGGTCCACCGGCCCTTGAACCACGAACCGCGCTCGAACCAGGCTTCGCGACGCATCCCCAGCCGCTCGCAGATGCGGGCCGAGGCGGTGTTCTCGCCGTCGAGCTGCGCCCACACACGGTGGACGCCCAGCTCCTCGAAGGCCACCCGCACGAGGGCGCGAGCCGCCTCGGTGGCGTAGCCCATGCCCTGCATGTCGGGCGCCAGCACCCAGCCGATCTCTGCCTGGCGTCCGTCGTGCCCGTCGGGTCCGTCGAGGTGCAGCAGGACGTCACCGATGACGCGGCCGTCGAGGTCGACCGCGAGGGTGCAGACCGGCTGGGAGGGCTCGATGCGCCCGGCGGTCGCGCGCTCGGCGACCATGTCCTGCACCTGCTCGAGCGTCTTGGGCTCGCCGGGGATGTACCGCACCACGTCGGGCAGGGAACGGTAGGCGAACACGTGCCGCTCGTCCCCGGGCCGCAGGCTGCGCAGCACGAGGCGATCGGTCGTGATCGGGAGCCGCACGCGCGGCATACCTGCTCCTGCCTCCGGGCCGGCTCGGCCCGGACCGGTCGTCGCGGACTGGAGGTCGATGTCCCCGGGCTAGAGGTTGATCATGTGCCCGGCGATGCCCTCGATGGCCTCCTTGACCGCCTCGGACAGGGTCGGGTGGGCGAAGACGTTGCGGGCGACCTCGTCGGCGGTGAGGTCCCACTGCTGCGCCAGCGTCAGCGCCGGGAGCAGCTCGGTGACCTCGGGGCCGATCAGGTGTGCGCCGAGCAGCTCGTTGTGCTTGGCGTCGGCGACGATCTTGACGAAGCCCACGCCCTCGGCCATGCCGCGCGCCTTGCCGTTGGCGGAGAACGGGAACGACGCGGTCTTGACGTCGTAGCCGCGCTCCTTCGCCTGCTCCTCGGAGTACCCGAACGAGGCGATCTGCGGCTGGCAGAACGTCGCCCGCGGGATCATGTCGAAGTTGATCTCCATGGTCTCGGCGCCGGCGATCGTCTCGGCCGCCACGACACCCATGGCCTCGGCGGTGTGCGCGAGCATGAGCTTGCCGGTGACGTCGCCGATCGCGTAGACGTTCGGGACGTTGGTGCGGCCGCGCTCGTCGACGGCGATGGCGCCGCGGTCGGTGAGCTGCACGCCGGTGCTCTCCAGGCCGTAGCCCTCGAGGCGCGGGGCGAACCCGATCGCCTGCAGGACCTTGTCGGTCTCGAGCACGGTCGACTCGCCACCGGCAGCCGGGGAGACGGTGACCTTGACCTTCTCGCCGCTGTCGTCGATCGACTCGACCTTGGTCGACAGCAGGACCTTCACGCCGAGCTTCTTGTACTGCTTGAGCAGCTCCTTGGACACGTCGGCGTCCTCGGTCGGCACCATGCGGTCGAGGAACTCGACGATGGTCACGTCGACCCCGAAGTTCTTCATGACGTACGCGAACTCGACGCCGATGGCGCCCGAGCCGGCGATGACGATCGACTCGGGGAGCTGGTCGGTGAGGATCTGCTCCTCGTAGGTCACGACGCGGTCGGAGAGCTTGGTGCCCGGGATGAGCCGGGTGGTCGCGCCGGTCCCGATGATGAGGTTGTCGAACGTGATCGAGCGCCGGTCGCCGGACGTCAGCGCGACGTCCATCGAGGTCGGGCCGGTTAGGGTGCCCCAGCCCTCGAGCTCCTCGATCTTGTTCTTCTTCATCAGGTAGTGGACGCCCTTGGCGCTGGCCTCGGCGACCTTGCGGCTGCGCGAGTGCGTGACGCCGAAGTCCATCGTCGGGTCGCCGGAGATGCCGAACGTGGCCTTCTCCTGCGTGATGATGTGCGCGATCTCCGCGTTGCGCAGCAGCGCCTTGGACGGGATGCAGCCGACGTTGAGGCAGACGCCGCCCCAGTACTTCGACTCGACGATGCCCACCTTCTTCCCGAGCTGCGAGGCGCGGATCGCCGCGACGTACCCGCCGGGACCGGCACCGAGGACAACGACGTCGAAGTCAGCCATGACGGCAAGACTACTGACTGTCCGCCGGCTCGCCGCCGAGGGTCACCCCTCAGGCGGCGAGCGCGGCCTCGGGCGCGGGCGCCGGGACGGTGCGGCGGCTCCTGAGCACGGCCCGCAGGCGCCAGGCGCCGAACACGGCCAGCAGGCTGATGCCGACGTGCGCGCCCACGAAGACGCTGCCCAGCCCAGCCCCGAGGAGCAGGCCCGCGACGAGCGGGCCGACGGCGGAGAACCCGGTCTGCAGCGCGGTGAACAGCCCGAGCGTGGTGCCCACCAGGCCCGAGGGCGCCAGGCTGGCCGTGAGCGGGTTGAGCACCGGCGCGTACATGGTCTCGCCCACGGCGAAGATCCCGAAGGTCGTGACGAACAGCGTCGCGGCCAGCTCGGGGGCCGAGCCCGCGACGAGCGACGCCCCGGCGAGCACCAGCCACGACAGCGTCCAGATGGCGCCGACGGCGATGAGCAGGGCCGGCCCGCTGCGGCGGGCGGTGAGCCGGACGACGACCATCTGCAGGGCGATGATGACGACGCAGTTGACCGCGGCCGCCAGGCCGATGGTGGTCTCGTGCACGTCCAGGACCGTGAGGGCGTATGCCGGGAGCCCGGACTCGAACTGGGCGTAGAACCCCAGCGCGAGCGTGACCGTCACCAGGGCAGTCCAGCGCAGGGCCGGCACGGCCCAGATGAGGCGCCACGCCTGCAGGACTCCAGGCGCACGGACCTCACCGCCGGGGGTGCCCACGGCGTCCCCGGCGGCCAGGTCGGCACCGGCGACGGTCGCCGACGGGTCCACGACGTCGAGGTCGGTGCCCGCACCGGCGGGTCCCCAGCGACGGGCACCGGCGAGCAGGATGAGCCCGGCGGAGACGACGAACCCGGCGGCAGCGGCCGCGAACGCGGGCCACATGCCCGACTCGCTGTGCAGGTCCACGACGTAGCCCGCGGCGAACGCGCCGACGGCCATGCCGAGCGCCTGGCCGGTGAACTGCCAGGCGAAGACCTTGCGGCGGTCGCCGCCACCCACCCAGCGCAGCACCAGGACGGACTGCGCCGGCGCGGCCGCGGTGATCCCGAGCCCGAAGACGAACATGCCGGTCAGGAAGGCCGCGGGCGAGTCGGCGAACCCGAGCCCGACGGCCCCGGCCGCCGCCACGACCTTGGCGGCCACGGCCACCAGCACGGGCGAGACCCGGTCGGCCAGGCGCCCGCCCAGGGGGGCCGCGAGCAGCGCGCCCACGGAGAACAGGCTGGACGCCGCGGCCGCGGCGAACGAGCCCCAGCCACGCGTCGACGCGGCATACGCGTACTGGTAGGGCAGGACGGTACCCCAGCCGAGCATGGCGACGGCGGAGGCGACGATGAGGAGACGGGCGCGCATGGGTGGGTCAACACTTCTTCGATAACGAATATTTCGAAATCGAAATTTACCATGCCATGATGCCGCCATGACACCGAGGTCGCGGCGCAGGCGCACCGCCCAGGAGCAGTACCGCGAGGCTGTGGCGAGCTACGTCGCGGCCGGCGGCGAGGAGTCGGTCCAGCGGGTCATCACAGCCGTGAGCTCGCTCAGCCGCAAGCTCGACCAGTGGTACACGCGCCAGCTCGCGGACCTCGACCTCTCCCACGGCGAGTGGTCGGTCATCGCGCTGCTGGCGACGTCCGAGGGCCAGCCGGTGACCCCCACCCGGCTCGCGGACGCAGGCAACGTCGCCGCGTCCTCGATGACGCACCGGCTCGACAAGATGACCGAGCGCGGGCTCGTGCGCCGCTCGCCCGACCCGGACAACCGCACCCGGGTCCTGGTCGAGCTGACCACGCAGGGGTGGGAGCTGTTCGAGTCCGCCGTCCGCGAGGCGAACGTCGTCGAGTCCGACGTCCTGGCCCCCCTCACGCGCGAGGAGCGCGACCAGCTGGCCGCGCTCCTCGAGGTGGTGATCGCCGGGCTCGACGAGGTCGACCCGACCTAGTCGGTCAGGGCTTCCGTCAGGCGCCGAGCCCCGGGAACCAGATCGCGATCTCGCGCTGGGCCGACTCGGGCGAGTCCGAGCCGTGGACGATGTTCTTCTGCACCTTCTCGCCCCAGTCGCGGCCCAGGTCGCCGCGGATCGAGCCGGGCGCGGCCTCGGTCGGGTTGGTGGCGCCCGCCAGCGAGCGGAAGCCGGGGATGCAGCCCTGGCCCTCGATGACGGCGGCGGTCACGGGGCCGCTGCTCATGAACTCCACCAGCGGCTCGTAGAACGGCTTGCCCTCGTGCTCGGCGTAGTGGGCGGCCAGCATCTCGCGGGTGGGGGTGGTCACCGCGAGCGCGACCAGGGTGTACCCCTTGGCCTCGATGCGGCGCAGCACCTCCCCGGTGAGGCCGCGGGCGTACCCGTCGGGCTTGACCAGGACCAGGGAACGTTCGATCTGCGTCGTCACGCGCGCCAGCCTACCGAGCGGTCGAGTCGGCCCCCGCCACGCGGTCCCGCTCGGCGACCTGGCGCTCGACGCGGTGGCACAGGACCAGCGAGCCGACCCACAGCACCGTGAAGATGAGGCCCACCCCGAGCATCGCCGGCACGACCACGGCGCTCACGAAGGTCACGACCTGGATGAGCCAGCCCAGGGTCACCCCCCACGGCCGCCGCATGGCACCGGCCGCGAGGAAGCACAGCACCGCCAGGCCGATCCCCACCCAGAGCCAGGCGTGCGCGTTGTCGTCCCCCTGCGCGAGCCCGACGCCGCGGGCCACCAGTGCGCCGAGGAAGACGACGACGCCCTGGCCGCCCAGGACCGTGGCCAGCATCCGCCAGGTGAACTTCCCGAGGCTGCCGTAGAAGACGATGCCCTTCACCGCCGGCCCCGCCCGTTCTCGCGCCACCGCACGAGCAGGAGGAACGCCACCACCACGAGCAGCACGACGACGAGCACCTTCATGCGACGAGGGTATGCCGTGTGCCCGGCTCTCGTGTGCGGCGGCCCGGCCCAGCCCGGCCACCGTCCGCCGGCACCACGGGCCCGCGCCCGGGCCGGCCCGGTAGGTTGCCCGGGTGCGCTGGCCCCTCGCCGTGTCGAGCCTCGGGATGCCGGAGGCCGGCCTACCCACCTTCCTGGACCTCGCCGTGCGCCACGCCTGCACGGGGGTCGAGCTGCGGGCCGCGCCGGACCAGCCCGTGCACGTCGGCCTCTCCCCCGCCGGGCGGGTGTCGGTGGCGGCGGCCCTGCGGGAGCGCGGCCTCACCGCCCTCGACGTGTCCTCGTACGTGCGGGTCTGCGCGCCCGGCGACGACGCCGCCGTGGTGGACGAGCTACGGGCGCACCTGCGGCTGGCCGCCGACGTCGGGGCGCTCGGGGTGCGGGTCTTCCCCGGCGGGGTGGGCGACGGCGACGACGACGAGCGCGCCCGGCAGCGGCTCGCCCTCGTCCTGGACGAGGCGCGCGGCCTCGGCGTCGACGTCCTCGTGGAGACGCACGACAGCCACCCCACGGGGACCGCCGTCGCCCGCCTGCTGGAGCCGCTCCCGCAGGTCGGCGCCGTCTGGGACGTCCTGCACACCTGGCGCGCGGGCGAGGCACCCGCCGAGGCGGTGGGGGCCCTGGGGCCGCGGCTGCGCCTCGTCCAGGTCAAGGACGCCACCGACCGCACCACCGGGGCCCCGCTCACCCTGCCCGGCGAGGGGGCGCTGCCCGTCGCCGACGTCCTCGCCGCACTCGCCGGAGCCGGGTATGCCGGGTGGCTGAGCCTGGAGTGGGAACGGCCCTGGTCGCCCGACCTGCCCGACCTGGACACCGCCCTGGCCGCCACGCGTCCGTGGCTGGAGGCTGCGGAGCCGGGCGTGGGCTCGGGCGACGCACGACCCGACCGGAGGGGAACGGCATGACGACCTCGAGACCACGCGTGGCGTTCGGGATGCAGGACGGGCTGCGGGAGCGGCTCCTCACGCCGGCGGCGCTGGCGAGGCTGGCAGCGGTCGCGGACGTCCGCGAGGAGGTGTGGACCGGAGGGGCGCCTCCTGCTGACACCGACGTCCTCGTCACGGGGTGGGGCTGTCCCCCGCTCGACGCGACGGCCCTGGACGCGATGCCGTCGCTGCGGGCCGTGGTCCACTGCGCCGGATCGGTGAAGCACCACGTCACCGACGCCGCCTGGCGGCGCGGGGTCGAGGTGTCCAGCGCGACCGCGGCCAACGCGCTGCCCGTCGCCGAGTACACGCTCGCCGTCGTCCTGCTCGCCGGCAAGGCGGTGCTGGAGGTGGCCGAGGAGTTCCGGCGCACCCGCGCGCCGGTCGACTGGTCCACCCGGTTCCCCGGGATCGGCAACGTCGGGAAGCGGGTCGGCATCGTCGGCGCCTCGACCATCGGCCGCAGGGTGGTCGAGCTCCTGCGGCCGTTCGACGTCGAGGTCGTGGTGGCCGACCCCTACCTCGACGACGCGGCAGCGACGGCGCTGGGCGTGACACGCGTCGAGCTGGACGAGCTGGTCGCCACGAGCGACGTCGTCTCGCTGCACGCCCCCGACCTGCCCGAGACCCGGCACCTTCTCGACCGGCGCCGGCTGGCGTCGATGCGGACCGGCGCCACCCTGGTCAACACCGCCCGCGGGGCGCTGGTGGACACCGAGGCCCTCACCGAGGTGGTGCTCGCCGGGCGGATCAGCGCCGTGCTGGACGTGACCGAACCGGAGCCGTTGCCGGCCGGGTCACCCCTGTGGGACCACCCACGGGTGCTGCTGACCCCGCACGTGGCGGGCTCGCTCGGCACCGAGCTCACCCGGCTCGGCGAGGTCGCGGTCGCCGAGCTCGAGCGGCTCGCGGGAGGGCAGCCGTTCGCCCACCCGGTGCGGCGCGAGGAGCTGGACCGCCGGGCCTGACTCAGACCTCGGTGGTGCCGAGCAGCATCCGCACCTCGGCGGCCGTGGTGACCGACCCGGTGGCGAGGACGCCGCCGGACACGCCGCCCTCGTCGGCGAGGCCGGCTGCGGTGTCGAGGGCGTCGGGAAGGCTCTGGACGACGGTCACCCGGCCCTCGCCGAAGATGTCGACCGCCAGCTCCCCGAGCTCGTCGGGGTCCATCGCCCGGGGCGAGGTCGTCCGCGAGACGACGACGTGGTCGAGCACTGGCTCGAGCACCTCGAGCATCTCGGTGGCGTCCTTGTCCTTGAGGATGGCGATGACGCCGACCAGCCGCGCGAAGTTGAACGACTGCTCGATCGCCTGCCGCAGGGCGACCGCACCGGCCGGGTTGTGCGCGGCGTCGACGACGACGGTCGGCGAGCGGCGCACCACCTCCAGGCGGCCCGGCGACGCGGCCTTGGCCAGCGCCGAGCGCACGACGTCGGGGTCGAGCCGGGTCTCGCCACCGCCGACGAACGCCTCGACCGCCGCGACGGCGGTCATGGCGTTCTGCATCTGGTGCGGCCCGAACAGCGGCAGGAACAGGTCGTCGTAGTCGCCGGCGAGGCCCTGCATGGAGAACTGCTGGCCGCCGACCGCGACGTCGCTGGCCTTGAAGCCGAAGTCGACGCCCTCGACCGCGAGCCGCGCCCCGACCTCCAGCGCCCGCTCGCGCAGGATCTCGACGACCTCGGCGTGCGGCTGGAGCGCCGACACGGCGATGGCGCCCTCCTTGATGATCCCGGACTTCTCCGTGGCGATGAGCTCGACCGTGTCGCCGAGGAAGTGCTGGTGGTCCAGGTCGACCGGCGTCACGACGGCCACCGAGCCGTCGGCGACGTTGGTGGCGTCCCAGCGGCCGCCCATGCCCACCTCGACCACGGCCACGTCCACCGGCGCGTCGGCGAACGCGGCATACGCCACGGCCACGAGCACCTCGAAGTAGGTCATCAGCGGGCCGCCCTCGGCGACCGACCGCGCGTCGACCATCTCGATGAACGGGATGACCTCGTCGTACGCCGCGAGGAACTTCTCGGCGCTGATCGGCTGGCCGGACAACGCGATCCGCTCACGCATCGAGTGCAGGTGCGGGGACGTGAACCGGCCGGTCCTGAGCCCCATCTCCAGCAGCAGGGTCTCGACCAGCCGGGTGGTCGAGGTCTTGCCGTTGGTGCCGGTGAGGTGGATGACGGGGTACCCGCGCTGCGGGTCGCCCAGCAGCTCCATGACCGCAGCGATGCGGTCGAGGCTGGGCTCGAGGTCGTGCTCGGGCGCGCGGGCGAGGATCGCCTCCTCGACCTCGCGCATCCGCTTGGTCACCTCGAGGTTGTGCGCCGCCTCGCGCTGCGCGGCGTCCGGCCGTCCGGAGCGTCCCGGGTTCGTCGAGCCGGCCATCAGAGCTTCATCACCTTGATGCGCACGGGCTCGCCGTCGCCGACGACCGCCTCCGCCACGTCGCTGCGCTGCGGGAGCGCGTCGAGCTGCGGCGCCGAGCCGAACTGGCTGGCCAGCGTCTCCTCGACGATGAGCGACTGGTGCGCGACCGTCGCCTCCCACACCGCCTGCGAGCCGGTGACGGTCAGCGAGATCCGGTCGGAGACCTCGAGCCCCGCGTCGCGGCGCGCCTGCTGGACCGCCCGGACGACGTCGCGGGCCAGGCCCTCCCGGGCCAGCTCGGGGGTCACCTCGGTGTCGAGGACGACGAAGCCGCCACCGGGGAGCATCGCCGTCGCCGTCGACCCGCCCTGCGTGTCGTCGACGACGGTCTCGAGCGTGTACTCCCCCTCGACGAGCTCGAGGCCACCGGACGTCACGGTCCCGTCGGCCGCGACGGACCAGTCGCCCGACTTGCTGCCCTTGATGGCCTGCTGCACGTCACGGCCCAGCCGCGGACCCGCGGCGCGAGCGTTGACGGTGAGCTTCTGCGAGATGCCGAAGTCGGCCTCGCTCGCCTCGCTGATGTCGTGCAGGACGACCTCGCGGACGTTGACCTCGTCGGCCACGATCGCACCGAAGTCCTTGAGCGACACCGCATCGGGGACGACGACCGTCAGCCGCGCGAGCGGCAGCCGCACGCGCAGGCCGCCGGCCTTGCGCAGCGACGACGCCACGGAGCAGACCTCGCGGGCCCGGTCCATGCCGGCGACCAGCGCGTGGTCGGACGGCAGGTCCGAGGCCTCGGGCCAGTCGGTGAGGTGCACCGAGCGACCGCCGGTCAGGCCGCGCCAGACCTCCTCGGTGACCAGCGGCAGCAGCGGCGCCGTCACCCGGCACACGACCTCGAGCGCGGTGTAGAGCGTGTCGAACGCCTGCTCCGCACCGCCGCCGGCCTGGCCGCCGGTGTCCCAGAACCGCTCCCGCGAGCGACGCACGTACCAGTTGGTCAGCACGTCGACGAAGCCGCGGGTGGTCTCGCACGCGCTCGCGACCTCGTACGCGTCGAGCTGGCTGGTCATGGTCTCGACGTACTCGCGCAGCTTGGCGAGCAGGTACCGGTCGAGCGGGTCGGTCGAGGCGGTCGACCACTTCGCGGCATACCCCTCGCCACCCTTGCCGTGCCCGCCGACAAAAGCGTTGGCGTACAACGAGAAGAAGTACCAGGTGTTCCACAGCGGGATGATCACCTGGCGCACGCCGTCCCGGATGCCCTGCTCGGTGACGACGAGGTTGCCCCCGCGCAGGATCGGGCTCGACATGAGGAACCAGCGCATCGCGTCGGCGCCGTCGCGGTCGAAGACCTCGCGCACGTCGGGGTAGTTGCGCAGCGACTTGCTCATCTTCTGGCCGTCGGAGCCGAGCACGATGCCGTGGCAGATGACCGAGCTGAACGCGGGCCGGTCGAACAGCGCCGTCGCCAGGATGTGCAGGGTGTAGAACCACCCGCGCGTCTGGCCGATGTACTCGACGATGAAGTCGGCCGGGAAGTGGTGCTCGAACCACGCGGCGTTGTCGAACGGGTAGTGCACCTGCGCGTAGCTCATCGACCCCGAGTCGAACCACACGTCCAGGACGTCCTCGACCCGGCGCATCGTGGACCGACCGGTCGGGTCGTCGGGGTTCGGGCGGGTCAGCTCGTCGACGAACGGGCGGTGCAGGTCCACCTCGCCGTCGGCGTTGCGCGGCAGCCGGCCGAAGTCGCGCTCGAGCTCCTCGAAGGAGCCGTAGACGTCGATCCGCGGGTACTGCGGGTCGTCCGAGCGCCACACCGGCACGGGGCTGCCCCAGAACCGGTTGCGCGTGATCGACCAGTCGCGGGCGTTCTCCAGCCACTTGCCGAACTGGCCGTGCTTGGTGTGCTCCGGCGTCCAGGCGATCTGCTCGTTGAGCTCGAGCATGCGCTGCTTGAACTTCGTGACCTCGACGAACCAGCTCGAGACGGCCTTGTAGATCAGCGGCTGCCGGCAGCGCCAGCAGTGCGGGTAGGAGTGGGCGTAGGACTCGCGGCGCAGCAGCACCGTGCCCTCGGTCACCTTGCCGTGGTCGCCCTCGCCGCGGGTCGCGGCCTTGAGGTGGTCGATGATCGGCGCGTTCGCGTCGAACACGAGCATGCCCTCGTACTCGGTCACGGGGAACGTGAAGCAGCCGTCGGGGCCGACCGGCATGACCGGCTCGATCCCCTCGCGGTCGGTGACCACCTTGTCGTCCTCACCGAACGCTCCGGCGCTGTGGACCAGCCCGGTGCCGTCGCTGGTCGTGACGAAGTCCGCCTCGACGACGCGGTGGGCGTTCTCGTGGCCCTCGTAGTAGGAGAACGGCGGGGTGTAGGAGCGACCCAGCAGGTCGCGGCCGGTGAGGCGCTCGACGACGTACGGCTCGACGTCGGCCTTCGCGTCGCCGAACAGCTCGCGGGCGTACGCCTGCAGCCGCTCGGCGCCGATGAGGTACCGCTCCGTGCGGCCGGTCGGGACGTCGGTCTCGACCACGACGTAGTGGATGTCGGGGTGGACCATCACCGCGAGGTTGCTCGGCAGGGTCCACGGGGTCGTCGTCCAGACGAGCGCGAGCTCACCGGTCTCGAGCCGCACGCCGACGGTGACCGCCGGGTCCTGGCGCACCTGGTAGACGTCGTCGTCCATCCGCAGCTCGTGGTTCGACAGCGGCGTCTGGTCGTTCCAGCAGTAGGGCAGGACGCGGAAGCCCTCGTAGACGAGGCCCTTGTCGTGCAGCGACTTGAACGCCCACATCACCGACTCCATGTAGTCGGGGTTGAGCGTCTTGTAGTCGTGGTCGAAGTCCACCCAGCGGGCCTGGCGGGTCACGTAGTCGCGCCACTCGTCGGTGTACTTGAGCACCGAGCTGCGGCAGGCCGCGTTGAACTTCTCGATGCCGAGCTCGACGATCTCGTCCTTGGTCTTGATGCCGAGCTGGCTCATCGCCTCGAGCTCGGCGGGCAGGCCGTGGGTGTCCCAGCCGAACCGGCGCTCGACCCGGCGCCCGCGCATCGTCTGATACCGCGGGATGAGGTCCTTGACATAGCCGGTCAGCAGGTGACCGTAGTGCGGCAGGCCGTTGGCGAACGGCGGCCCGTCGTAGAAGACGAACTCGTTGTCACCGTCCTCGCCGGCCGCGCGGTTGTCGACCGACGCCTGGAAGGTGCCGTCCTCGTCCCAGTAGCGCAGGATGCGCTCCTCGATCTCGGGGAAGCGCGGGGAGGCGGGGACACCCGCGGTGGCGGGCTGGTCGGCGCTGTCGCTGGAGACCTTCGGGTAGGCCATGGGGTCCGAGTCCTTCGTCGTCGTCGCTCGTGTGCCACGAGGACGACGCCACCGGGGATTCCCGGCGCCACCGCGGTACCACCTCGCTTGCCGCAGCCGGTGCGCACCAGGTGCGCCCGCGGCATACGACCGCTCTTGCCCAAGGCCGTGACGTGGCCCCGTCGTCCGGTTCTAGTGAGCACCCCCCGGTATGCCGCGGGGTGCCGTTCTTCCGGAGGCTCGCCGGTGATGGCCGGGTCGACGCCTGTGCGGACAGTCTAGCCGCAGTGGCGAGGGTCTCGTCGCGGGCGTTCCGGCAGGTCGCGGGCCGGGTGTAGGGTGAAGGCGTCGCCCTCGGGTGACACCACGACGCCTTTCCAGGGGAAGCCGGTCCGAGTCCGGCGCTGACCCGCAACCGTAGGCCACCGCGAGGTGGCGAGCCGGAATGCCTGGGAGCGCGGAGCGGCTCCATTTCCGTCGAGGTACGCGGGGCGGAGCCCGGACCCAGTCCGAGCTGCCCCCGGTTGTCCGCGCGAGCGCGGCACCGGGGTTTGTCACGTCTGGTGCCGGTGCCCGGTCGCGACACCGCTCGCATTTCGAGAGGCACCATGCAGCTCCTTCCCTTCGGCACCCGCGCGGTCGGCGTGCTGACGCTCGCCGCCGCGGCCGCCCTGCTCGCGCCGGGCGCGGCCCTGGCCGCCACCCCCTCCCCCACGACCGGCACGGCCACGACGACCACCGCGTCGCCGACCGGCTCCTCGGCGCCGACCACGTCGGGCACGGGCACCGCCTCACCGACGACGTCCGGCAGCACCGCGACGGGGACGCCCAGCCCGACCGGCACCACCACGTCGGGCACCCCGACCGCCTCCGCAACCTCCGGCACGACCGCTCCCCGCACGAGCACGAACGCGACCGCGCCGAAGGTCGCCGCCACGACGAGCGCCGCCGACCCGCAGGTGCCCTTCGGCGGCGGGACCGCCCCCAAGGGGCTGCTGCCCGGCGGGACGTCCGCCCAGGCCGGCTACGCCGCGGGCTTCATGGTGCGCACGCTGGCCGCGCGCGGCCACCACTACAACTACCCGGGCAGCACCTTCTTCGACGGCGGCAACACCATCGACGCCGTGCTCGGGCTCGACGGCGCAGGCCTCGGCAGCACCGAGGCGGGGTCCGCCTTCGCCTACCTCACCTCGAACGTGGGCGGGTACATCGGGACCGACTACTCCTCGCTGTATGCCGGCCCGACCGGCAAGGCGCTCCTCGCCGTCGTCGCCCAGGGCGGGAACCCGCGCGACGTCGGCCCCACGCACCTCGACCTGCTGGCCGAGCTCGGGAAGTCGCTGGGCGCCGCCGAGCCGGGCCGCTACTCCGACCTGCCCGTGACGGGCTGCGGTTACAGCCCCTGCGACTACTCGAACACGATCGGCCAGGCGCTCGACGTCATCGGCGTCGGCCGGGCGACCGGTACGGTCCCGCAGTCCGCGGCGGACTACCTGCTCGCGCAGCAGTGCGCCGACGGCGGCTTCCGCGGCGACCTCGCCGCGGCCGGCGGGGCCTGCACCAGCGACGTCGACGCGACCGCCTTCGCCACCCAGGCCGTCATCGGCCTCCTCGGGGCGAGCGACCCGGCCGTCACCAAGGCGCTGTCCTTCCTTGCCGCCCGGCAGGCGGCGAACGGCGGCTTCCTCAACGGCGACGGCCAGTACAACGCCAACACCGCCGGCGTCGCCGCGCAGGCGTTCGCCGCCGGCGGCCGCACGGTCGAGCTCGCCCGGGCCCAGCAGTTCCTCGCCTCGCTCCAGCTCGACTGCACGGCGACGGCCGCCCTGCGTGGTGGCATCGCCTTCACCGCGGCGGACCGGGCCACGCTCACGAAGACCCCCGGCACCACGGCGGCCCTCGACCGGGCCCTGCGCGCCACACCGCAGGCCACCCTCGGCCTGGCCGGCGGCGACCTGCTGACCGTCACCTCCGACGGGGCCTCCACCGCGGCTCCCGCGCCGTCGTGCCTCGTGGCACCGAGCACCTCGACGAGCAGCTCGACCACCACGGCACCGGCGGGCTCCCCGCCCGCCACGACCACCGCCGCCCCGGCGCCGGTAGCCCCGGCCGCAGCCTCGGCCACCCCGGGCAGCCTCGCCTTCACGGGCGCCGACGTCGCGGCCACGGCCGTGCTCGGCCTGCTGCTCCTGCTGGGCGGCATCGCCGCGATCGTCCTGGCCCGCCGCAAGGGGGCGCACGCCTGATGCGCCGCCTCGGCCGGTTCCTGGCCGCAGCCGGGCTCGTCGTCGCCGGCGGCCTCGCCCTCCCGGGCGGGGCCGCGCAGGCGGCGGCGTGCTCCGGCACGACCGGCGTCACGGTCGTCATCGACTACGGGTCCACCTCCAGCACGCTCTGCGGACCCGACGCGTCGAGCGCCATCCGCGTGCTGACCTCGGTCGCCTCCGTCACCTACCCGCCGCAGTACCCGGGGACGGTCGTCTGCCAGATCAACAGCGTGCCGTCGCAGCCGTGCACCCGGATGCCCCCGCAGAGCGCCTACTGGGCCTTCTTCCACGCGACCCGTGGTGGCTCGTGGGTCTACAGCAGCAGCGGCGTCGCGGAGTACGACCCGCCGGCGGGGACCGTCATCGGCTTCGCCTTCGGGTCCGGCGGCGCGCCCAGCTCGCCTCCTCCCGCGGCCGCGCCGAAGGCGTCCCCGAGGCCGAGCCCCTCCTCGACGTCGACCACTCCCCGCAGCACGGGGACCTCCTCGACCCCGCGCGCGACGAGCTCCTCGCGCCCGTCCACCCGCACGACCGTGCTGCCGAACGGCACCACCGCGACGGTGTCCGCCACGGCACGGCCCAAGGCCTCGACCACCAGCCGGGCGCCCACCACGACCACGACGTCGTCCGCGACGACCACGACCGAGGCCCCGGCGTCCGGCTCCACCGAGCAGACCGCCGCGGCGACGGCCAGCGAGCCCACCAGCGGGTCCGGCTCGGCGACCACCCTGCTCGCAGGAGCGGGACTGGTGGTGCTGGTCGGCGCCGCCGCGGCATACCTCGCGCTGCGCCGCCGCGCCCAGCAGCACTAGGGCGTCCATGAGCAGGCTCGGCGCACCGCTCCCCCGCCACCTCCACCCGGTCGCCTGGTGGGTGTGGGCGGTCGGGCTCGCCGTCGCCTGCTCGCGCACCACCAACCCGCTCCTGCTGCTGTTGGCGGTGGCCGTGGCGGGGCTGGTCGTCGTGGCGAAGCGCGGCAGCTCGCCGTGGGCGCGGGCGTTCCGGCTCTACCTCGGGCTGGGCGCGTTCGTCGTCGTGGTGCGGGTCGTGCTGCACGTGCTCGTCGGGTTCAAGTTCGGCGACCACCGGCTGTGGACGCTGCCCAGCGTCGACCTGCCCGGCATCACGCTCCTCGGGCCGCTGTACCTCGAGGGACTGCTGGCCGCCGCGGTGGAGGGGCTGCGGCTGGCCGCCATCATCGCCTGCGTGGGGGCGGCCAACGCGCTGGCCAACCCCAAGCGGCTGCTGCGCGCGGTGCCGGCCGCGCTGCACGAGGTCGGCACGGCGGTCGTCATCGCCGTGACGGTCGCACCCCAGCTCGCCGACAGCGTCCAGCGGGTGCGCCGGGCGCGGGCCCTGCGTGGGGAGGGCGGCACGGGGCTGCGTGCGGTCGGCAGGGTGGCCCTGCCGGTGCTCCAGGACACCCTCGACCGGTCGCTGCTGCTCGCGTCCGCGATGGACTCGCGGGGCTACGGCCGCCGGGTCGCCCAGGGCACGCTGGGACGCCGGGCCACGGCGAGCCTGACCCTCGTGGGGCTGCTGGGGGCCGCGCTCGGGACCTACGGGCTGCTGGACACCACCGCAGCCGCGTTCGTCGGCGCCCCCATGCTCGTGGCCGGCCTCGGCCTCTGCGCCGCCGGCATGGTGGTCGGCGGCCGGGCCGTCCACCGCACGGTGTACCGCCGCGACCCGTGGGCCCTGCCCGAGTGGGTCGTGGCCGGCAGCGGGGTCCTGGCCACCGTCGCGGTGCTGGCGCAGGCCACCGTCGCGGCGGCCGGCCTGGCCCAGCCCCTGTCGCCGCTCGCGCCGCCGGCACTCCCGCTGCTCGCCGTGGCCGGACTGCTCGTGGCGGCCCTGCCGGCGTTCCTGGCCCCGTCTCCCCCCGTCCCGCGCCGGGAGTCGTCGTGACCGCCCCCGTCGTCGTGCTCGACGACGTCACCGTCCGGTATGCCGGTGCGCCGGCGCCCACGCTCCGGTCGGCGTCCGTCGTCGTCGAGGAGGGCGAGCTCGCCCTCGTCGTGGGCCGCACCGGCTCGGGCAAGTCGACCCTGCTCGGCGCCGTGAGCGGCCGCGTGCCCCACTTCACGGGCGGACACCTCTCCGGCCGGGTCACGGTCGCGGGGCTGGACACCCGGACGCACCGCCCGCGTGACCTCGCCGGGACGGTCGGGGTCGTCGCGCAGGACCCGCTGGCCGGCTTCGTCACCGACACGGTCGAGGAGGAGCTCGCGTACACCCTCGAGCAGCTCGCCGTGGACCCGCCGGCGATGCGCCGCCGGGTCGAGGAGGTCCTCGACGTGCTGGGCATCGCCGAGCTGCGCGACGCGCCCCTGCGCGACCTCTCCGGGGGCCAGCAGCAGCGGGTCGCGATCGGGGCCGTCCTGACCGCGGGGCCGCGCCTGCTCGTCCTCGACGAGCCCACCTCGGCCCTCGACCCGGTCGGAGCCGAGGAGGTGCTCGCCACCCTGAGCCGCCTCGTGCACGACCTCGGGCTGACGGTCGTGGTCTCCGAGCACCGGCTGGAACGCGTCGTGGGGGCGGCCGATGTCGTGCTGGCCGTCGGCGACGACGGTTCCGTCCGGCAGGGGGCGCCGCGCGAGGTGCTGGCCGACTTCCCGCTCGCTCCTCCTGTGGTCGAGCTCGGTCGCTGGGCCGGCTGGGACCCGCTGCCGCTCACGGTCCGCGAGGCCCGCAGGGCTGCCGCCGACCTGCGCCAGCGGCTGCAGGCACAGGTCGCGGACGCGCCGGAGCCCGACGGGACCTCGACCCCGGAGCCCGACGGGACCTCGACCCGGGAGCCCGAGGCGGGCGCGCCCCGAGAGCCCTACAGGACCGCGACGCGGGAGCCACACTCCGTCGTGACCGGCCCCCGGCTGGGCTGCCACTCGCTCGAGGTCCGGCACGGACAGGTGCACGCGGTGCGTGGCGTCGACCTCGACCTGGGCGCCGGCGAGGTCCTCGCCCTCATGGGACGCAACGGGTCGGGAAAGTCCTCGCTGCTGTGGGCGCTGCACGGAACGGGCCACCGCTCCGCCGGGACGGTGGCTGTCGCCGGCCCGGACGGGACCGCCCTCGATCCCGCGGCGGCGAGCCCCCGCACCCGTCGCCGGCTCGTCGGCCTCGTGCCCCAGAGCGCGCCCGACCTGCTCTACCTCGACACCGTCGGGGCCGAGTGCCGCCAGGCCGACCACGAGTCGGGGACCGCGCGCGGAACCACCCGCGGCCTGCTCGACCGCCTGGCACCGGGGGTAGCCGACGACGTCCACCCGCGGGACCTCTCCGAGGGCCAGCAGCTCGCACTCGCCGTGGCCGTCCAGCTCGCGGCCGCCCCCGGGGTGGTCCTGCTCGACGAGCCCACCCGAGGCCTGGACCACCCCGGCAAGGAGGCGCTCGTCGAGGTCCTGCGTGCCCTCGCCGCCGACGGCCGGTCGGTCGCCGTCGCGACGCACGACGTCGAGTTCGCCGCGGAGGTGGCCGACCGGGTGGTCGTCCTCGCTCAGGGGCGGGTCGTGGCGGACGGCCAGGCCCGGGACGTGCTGGCCGGCTCCCCCGAGTTCGCCCCACAGGTCGCCAAGGTGCTGGCGCCCACCCGGGTCCTCACCGTGGCCGAGGCCGTGTCCACGCTGGCGACGCTCTCCGGCCAGGAGGTCCCACGGTGAGCGCCCACACCGCCGACCCGCAGCCGTCCTCCCGTCGGGCCGCGGAACGACACGGCGCGGGCTCGACCCCCACCCGGCGCGCCCGCTCCGCCGTCGCCCTGCGTCCTCGGTCCACCGCCGCGCTGGCCCTGGTCTCGGTCGCCGGCCTGCTGGCCTTCCTGTGGCCGCTGCTGGCCAGCGCTGACTCGCAGCTGGGCCGCAGCGGTGACGCCCCCCTCGTCTTCGCCCTGTTGCTGCCGCTGCTGCTCGCCGTCGTGCTGTCCGAGATCGCGGAGGGCGGCCTGGACGTCAAGGCCGTGGCGATGCTCGGCGTGCTGTCCGCGGTCGGCGCCGCGCTGCGACCCCTGGGGGCCGGGACCGCCGGGCTCGAGACCGTGTTCTTCCTGCTCGTGCTCGGCGGACGCGTGTTCGGGCCCGGGTTCGGGTTCGTCCTCGGCTCGACCACCCTGTTCGCCTCCGCGCTCGTCACCGGTGGCGTGGGGCCGTGGCTGCCGTACCAGATGCTCGGCGCCGCCTGGGTCGGGCTGGGCGCCGGCCTGCTGCCCCGCACCCGCCCGCGGTGGGAGGTCCCGCTGCTCTGCGCCTACGGGGCGCTGGCCGGGCTGCTGTACGGCGTGGCGCTCGACTTCTCGTTCTGGCCGTTCGCCACCGGGCTCGACGGCCACCTGTCCTTCGTCGCGGGCGCACCGGCCTGGGAGAACCTCCGGCGGTTCGCCGTCTTCTCCGCCGCGACCAGCCTGTGGTGGGACCTCGGGCGGGCGGTCACCAACGTCGTCCTCATCGCCGTGACCGGCCGAGCCGTGCTGGCCACCCTGCGCCGGGCCGCCCGCCGGGCCGCCTTCGACACCGAGACCGCCTTCGACGGGTCGACCGCTGCGGCACCGGCAGGGGCTCCGACCGCGGCGACGGGAGGCGGGCCGCACCCCGACGGGGAGCCGGCAGCTCGGCATACGCTGCGGGAATGACGACCACCACCGACCTCGCCGTCGACACGGTCACCGACCCGGACGTCAAGGCGGGCTACGGCACCGACGAGTCCGTGGGCGCCACCGCCCCGGCGGACTTCGAGGTCGTGCGGGCCCGCGACCTGGCCGACGTGGTCGAGGTGATGCGGTGGGCGCACGAGACCCGCACCCCCGTCGTCCCCCAAGGAGCCCGCAGCAGCCTCACCGGCAGCTCGGTCGCGATCGACGGCGGCATCGTCCTCAACACCGAGCGGATGGCGTCGGTCACCACCATCGACCCGCTCGAGGGCATCGCCGTCTGCGGTCCCGGCGTCGTCAACAAGCAGCTCAAGGACGCCGTCGCCGAGCACGGCATGTTCTACCCGCCGGACCCCGCCTCGTCTGCCTTCTGCACCATCGGCGGCAACGTCGCCACGAACGCCGGCGGCCTGTGCTGCGTCAAGTACGGCGTCACCGCCGACTACGTCCGCTCGCTGCAGGTCGTCCTGGCCGGCGGCGAGGTCATCCGCACCGGCCACCGGACCGCCAAGGGCACTGCGGGCCTCGACCTCACCGGCCTGTTCGTCGGCTCCGAGGGCACGCTCGGCGTCGTCACCGAGGTCACCACCCGGATCATCCCGGCGCCCGACCCGGCCCTGACCGTCCTGGCGACGTTCGACTTGCTCGACGCGGCGAGCGCCGCCATCGTCGCGCTGCGTCGCGAGCGGCACGTGCCCAGTCTCGTCGAGCTGATGGACCGCGCGGCCGTCGCCGCGGTCCAGTCGCTCGCGGACTACGGCTTCCCGTCCGACTGCGAGGCGGTGCTGCTCGTGCAGTCGGACCGCCCGGGCCACACCGGCGAGGACGTGCAGCGGTATGCCGGCCTGCTCACCGACGCGGGTGCGACCGAGGTCGCGGTGGCCGACGACCCCGCCGAGGCGGACCTGCTGCTCGCGGGCCGGCGTGCGCTCAGCCCCGCCCTCGAGGCCAAGGGTCCCCGCTACCTCGAGGACGTCTGCGTGCCGGTGGGGCGGCTCACCGACCTCATCCGCGAGGGCCAGCGGATCGCCGCCGACTCCGGCCTGGAAATCGTCATGGCGGGCCACGCCGGCGACGGCAACCTGCACCCGAGCATCTTCTTCTCCCCCGACGATCCCGGCAGCCGCGAGCGGGCGCACGCGGCCTTCAGCCAGGTCGTCACGACCGCGCTGGGCATGGGCGGCACGATCACCGGCGAGCACGGCGTCGGCACGCTCAAGGCGCCGTGGCTCGCCGAGGAGCTCGGGACCGCCGAGCTCGAGCGCCAGCGGGCGGTGAAGGCGGTCTTCGACCCCCGCGGCGTGCTCAACCCCGGGCGCGTCTACTGGTCCTGAGCACCGCGTCCCGGCGTTCGGCCACGGACCGGCTGCCGACCCGTCCACGGAACTGTCGACGACCCGGCGCGCACCGGTCGGGGGTGCAGCGCGGACCGGTCGGGAGCGCAGCGGCCATCACTGGTAGAAACGGGTCATGAGTCCGCTCGAGCTCGAACGCAGTGAGTCCTGGCTGTCCCGCGAGGACCTCGACGCGGCGCGGCAGCGACTGCCGATCCTCTACGTCGACGCCGTGCCGGTCCGGGTGGACGAGCGCGGGGCCGTCACCGCGGTCGGGCTGCTCCTGCGGGCCTCCGACGGCGAGATCAACCGCGAGCTCGTGTCGGGTCGCGTGCTCTACCACGAGCGCGTGCGCGACGCCCTGATCCGCCACCTGGAGAAGGACCTCGGACCCATGGCCCTGCCGCAGGTCCCGGCCAGCCCCCAGCCGTTCACCGTCGCCGAGTACTTCCCCACCCCGGGGGTCACGCCGTTCCACGACCCGCGGCAGCACGCGGTCTCCCTGGCCTTCGTCGTCCCGGTCGCCGGCGACTGCCAGCCGCAGCAGGACGCCCTCGACCTCGCCTGGCTCAGCCCCGAGGAGGCCCTCCAGCCCTCGGTGGTCGAGGAGATGGCCGGGGGCCACGGCGTGCTGCTGCGCCAGGCCCTGGCGCACCTCGGGCACGCGATCTGACGATCTCGCAGCCGAATTCCCCCGACATCAACCGAACGGCTGAGGTGTGAACCGCAGGCATCAGGGGACACTGGGTGACGTGCCGGGGGAAATCGCCACATACCTCCTCGGCGCCCAAGGGGGCGACGAGGAGGCTTTTGCGCGCCTGTACGCCGCCACGAACCCCGTCCTGGTCCGTTACCTGAGGTCCGTCGGCGTCGACGACGCCGCCGGAATGGCCCTCGCGAGCTGGCCCACCCTGCTCAACCGCCTGCCCGCGTGCCCGGCCGACGACGACGACTGGTTCGAGCTCGCCGTGGGCACGGCCCGCGAGATCGCGACCGCCGGTGGTTCCCCGGCCCTCGGCACCAGCGCCCCGCCGACCCCCTCGACCGCCACCGCGGACCCGGCCGGCGCGACGCCGTCCGGCGCAACCTCCGCGGACGCCGTGGCGAATGTCGGCGCGGACCCCGTGGACACCGGCGTCGCGGCTCTCCGGGCCTGTGGTCAGGACTCCGCGGACGTGCTGGCCATGGCCGTCGTGGCCGGCCTGGGCCGGGACTCCATGGCCCGGCTGACCGGCGAGGAGCCGACCGCCGTGCTCGAGCTCGTGCGCCGCGGCCAGTACCGCCTGACGCTCCCCCTCGAGGAGCTGTATGCCGCGATGGCGGCACCGGCGCGGCCCGACGAGCTCGCCGACGCCGCCGTCGTCCAGGGCCTCTTCGGTGACGAGTCGCGCGCCGTGGCCCCTCCGGTCGTGCCCGGGACGCTCGCGTCCGGTGCGGCTGCAGCTGCCGTTGCCACTGCCGCTGGCGCGGCACCGGGCCCCGACGCCGTCCCGCCGGTGACGCTCACCCCGGTCGCCGGCGCTGCGCTCACCGAGCCGTCCGTCGTCGACCTGCTCACGTGGCAGGCCCCTGCGGCCGGCCCCACGCTCGTCCGCCCCGTCCCCCCTCGTGGCGCCCGCGAGGCCTCCCGCGGCGCCCGGGCCGGTGCCGGCGCGGCCGCCTGGGTCATCGCGCTCGGCGGCGTGGGAGCTGCCGCCGCCATGAGCGGGCTGCTGCCGGCCGTCGTCGACAACCTCTTCCGCGGACCGGTGAACCGTCCCGTGGTGACCGCCCAGGGCCCGGTCGTGCCCGGCCCCACCGCATCCGGCGGCGGGCCCGTCGTGACGCCCCCGGGCGTCGAGCCCACCGGACCCGGCACCCAGCCGGGCACCCAGCCCGGTGAGCCGCCGGTCGGCGGAGGCACCGTGGAGCCCGTGGACCTGACCGGTACCGGCACCGCCGGGACGGTCGTGATCAGCACCGCCGCGTTCACCACCCCCGCAGGCGGTGGCACCACCCCCGCAGGTGGCTCCTCCGGCGGCGCCGCGGGCTCGTCCACCCCTCCCCCTGCGACCTCCGGCGGGGGCACCGTCACCGGTGGCGGCACCGTGACGGGCGGCGGCACTACCTCCGGAGGTCCGGTGACGGGCAGCGGGAAGCCGATCCCCGGCACGGCCACCGGCCACACCCCCACCAAGACCGCTGCTGCCACCGCCAGGGCACAGGCCAAGGGCGCGGCTGCGGCTGCTCGCGCCCAGGCCAAGGCCGAGCGGGCCGCAGCCAAGGTCAGGGCCCAGGCGGACAAGGCCAAGGCGGCGAAGGCCGCGAAGGCCAAGGCGGCGAAGGCGAAGGCCGCCAAGGCCAAGGCGGCCAAGACCAAGGCCGCCAAGGCCAAGGCGGCCAAGACCAAGGCCGCGAAGGCCAAGGCGGCCCAGGCCAAGGGCAAGAAGGCCTGAGCGGTCCGGACGGTCCCGGGGCGGTTCAGCCCGCGGTGCGCCGTGCCCTGCGGTCGGCCGCGTCCATGGTGTCGGCCTCCTCGAGGGTCGGCGCAGTGCCGCCCAGGCGCGCCGGCAGCAGGTCCCGCTCGGCGTCCGGCCACGCCGGGTAGGCGGCCTGGTCGGCCTCGAGCTGGGCACGCATGACCTCCTTGACCCGCGCCGTCGCCGCCACCGGGTCCTCGTCAGGCGCAACCACCAGGGGAGCGCCCACGGTGATGAACAGCGGGACGTGGTGGCGACCCATCCGGCGGGGTCGGCCCTTGGTCCAGATGCGCTGGGAGCCCCAGATCGTCACGGGCAGCACCGGGACCCCGGCCTGCTGCGCCAGCCGCACCGCCCCGGACTTGAACTCCTTGAGCTCGAAAGACCGGCTGATCGTGGCCTCGGGGAAGACCCCGACGATCTCACCGGACCGCAGCGCGGACAGCGCCGTCCCGAAGGACTCCTGGCCCGCCTCGCGGTCGACCGGGATGTGGCGCATCCCCGTCATGAGGGGGCGGGCGACGGGGTTGCCCCAGATCGACTTCTTCGCCATGAACCGCACGAGGCGGCCGGCCTCGACACCGGCGAGGCCGGCATACGTGAAGTCGAAGTAGCCCGTGTGGTTGATCATCATGACGGCGCCACCGGTGCGCGGGACGTGGTCGAGCCCGCGCAGGCGCATCTTCAACCCCTGGAAGGCGAACAGCGCTCGGGCGACACCGATCACGGACGAGTAGACCGGCTCCATGGGCCCAGCCTAGAGGTCAGCCGTGGCGTGACGGGGTCCAGGCAACCTGCATCACGTTGTTGCCTGTCTCACGTGAGACGAGGCGTCCGCGCCCGGGTACGGCCGGCACCGGCTTGATGTTGCCGATGAGCGGGCCCTCGTCCGGGCTGCCGGAGAGCAGGATGCCGGGGCTGGCCAGGTCGCGCAGGCTCTGCATGACCGACTCGTACGACGCCCGGCTCGCCCCACCGGTGCGCCGGGTGACGACGAGGTGCAGGCCGACGTCGCCGGCCTGGGCCAGCAGCGGCACGAGGGCCGCCAGCGGGCTGCCGGCCGAGGTCACCACGAGGTCGTAGTCGTCGACGAGCACGAACACCTCGGCGCCCTTCCACCAGCTCCGGGTGCGCAGCTGCTCGGGCGTGACGTCCGGTCCGGGGAGGCGCGAGCGCAGGTATGCCGCGAGCTCGGGGATGTTCTGCGCCACCTGGTCCTCGGTGGTGAAGTACTCGCGCAGGTACTCGTCGGGGATCTCGCCGAGCAGGCCGCGGCGGTAGTCGACCGCGAAGATCTGCGCCTCCTGCGGGGTGTAGAGGCGCATGACCTCGCTGGCGTAGGTGCGCAGCATGGCCGTCTTGCCCGAGTCGCTGTCGCCGAAGAGGTAGAGGTGCGGCTCCTCCGTGGGGTCCACGCCGATCGGGGCGAGGTTGCCCTCGTCGATGCCGAGCAGGATGCGCCGGTCCGCGGGCCGCGTCTGCGCGCGCACCTGCTCGAGGTCGATCCGGTCCGGCAGCAGCCGCAGCTTGGGGCTGCTGGGGCCCTGCCACGCCGCGTTGACGCGCTCGACGAGGTCGTCGACGCCGGCGCCGAGGCTGCCGGCGTCGCCGCTGCCGTCGATGCGGGGGATCCCGGCGAGGAAGTGGTGCCGGGTCGCCTCGATGCCGCGGCCCGGCCGGCCCTTCGGCACGTTCGCCGCGAGCTTGCGGTCGATCTCGGAGTCGCTGGTGTCGCCGAGGCGCAGCTCCAGGCGCGTGCCGAAGACGTCCTTGACCGCGCTGCGGAAGTCCATCCACCGGTTCGTGGTGGCGACGAGGTGCAGGCCGAAGGTCAGGCCGCGCCCGGCGAGCTCCTGGATCTGCAGCTCGAGCTCGTCGAACTCGGCGCGCAGCGTGGGCCAGCCGTCGACGACGAGGAACACGTCGCCGTACCCGTCGTCGGCCCGGCCCTCGGCCCGGCGCCGCCGGTAGGTCTCGATCGAGTCGATGCCCTGCGCGCGGAAGTACGCCTCGCGCTTGTCGACGATGCCGCGCAGCTCGGCGAACATGCGGCGCACGACGTCCGGCTCGTTCCGGCTGGCGACCCCGGCGACGTGGGCGAGCTTGACCAGCGGCGAGAACGTGCCGCCGCCGAAGTCCATCACGTAGAACTGCGACTCGAGCGGCGTCGTGGTGAGCGCGAGGGCCGTCACCAGCGTCCGGGCGAGCGTGCTCTTGCCACTGCGCGGGCCGCCGACGATCGCGACGTGGCCGGCCGCTCCCCCGAGGCCGACGGACAGGACGTCCCGGCGCTGCTCCAGCGGCCGGTCGACGATGCCCAGCGGGACGACGAGTGACCCGGCCGCACGCCACGACGGCGAGACGAGGCCGAGCTGGTCGTGCGTCGTGAGGTCGCCGAAGAGGCGGTCGAGGGAGTCCGGCACGTCCAGCGGCGGCAGCCAGACCTGGTGGGCGGGGCGGCCCTTGCCGCGCATCTTGGCCACGGCGATGTCGAAGGTGGCGCGGTCCTCGCGGGGGCCCTCGTCGACGACGGGCGCCTCGGTCTCGGTGCTGAGGCGCAGCACCGGCGCGGCGGAGAACGGGATGATCTCGCCGGTGGTCCCGGTGTTGCCGGTGTGGGCGCGCCGGCGGGCCGGCGGCGGACCGGAGACGTAGGCCGCCTTGAACTTGAGCAGGGTGGTCTGGTCCGGCTTGAGGAAGCCGAGGCCCGGCACGGCCGGCAGCTCGTACGCGTCGGGCACGCCGATGACGGTGCGCGACTCCGACGCGGAGAAGGTGCGCAGGCCGATCCGGTACGACAGGTGCGACTCCAGGCCGCGCAGTCGCCCCTCCTCCAGCCGCTGGGAGGCGAGCAGCAGGTGCATCGACAGCGACCGGCCGAGCCGGCCGATCGCGACGAACAGCTCGACGAACTCCGGCCGCGCGGCCAGCAGCTCGGAGAACTCGTCCGCGACGATGAGCAGCGCCGGCAGCGGCTCGAGGTCGGCCCCCGCGGCGCGCGCCTTCTCGTAGTCGGTGACGTTGGCGAAGTTGCCGGCGGCGCGCAGCAGCTCCTGGCGGCGCACCATCTCGCCGTGCAGGGCGTCCTGCATGCGGTCGACGAGGCTGAGCTCCTGGCCGAGGTTGGTGATGACGGCGGACACGTGCGGCATGTCGGCCATGCCGGCGAACGTCGCACCACCCTTGAAGTCGACGAGGACGAAGTTGAGCGCCTCGGACGAGTGCGTCATCGCGAGCGCGAGGACGAGCGTGCGCAGCACCTCCGACTTGCCCGAGCCGGTGGCGCCGATGACCAGGCCGTGCGGGCCCATGCCCTGCTGGGCCGACTCCTTGATGTCGAGCGAGACGACCTGCCCCTGCGCACCGACGCCGATCGGCACCCGCAGCCGGTCGCGCTGCAGCCGCGGCCGCCAGGCGGCCTCCGGGTCGTAGTCGCGCACGTCGCCGAGGCCGAGGAGGTCCACGAGCTCGGTGGTGCCGGTCATGGCGTCGCGGCGCTCGGGCTCGGCACCGGCATACAGCGGCGCGAGCCGGCGCGCCGCGGCCTCGGCCTGCACGAGCGACATCTGGTCGGCGAACCCGCGCGCGGGCTCGCTGGCCAGCGTGAGGATCTGCATCGGCACCCGGCCGGCGTACGGGCCGGAGGTGGCCGGCTGGCCGAGGGCGAGGCGCATGCGGCTGTCCACGGACAGCTCGTCCCAGCGCTCGGGCAGGTGCAGCACGGTCACGCCGAGCACGCCGTCCTCGGTGACGATCGCGTTGCCGGGGGGCACGTCGCCGCCGTCCACCACGACGAGCACGTGCGGCAGCGTCATGGTCTCGGAGAACCCGAACCGGGGGCGCTCGCGCAGCTCGGCGGGCAGCATCGGCTCGAGGTCCGACAGGGACGAGGCGACCATGCGGGCCGGGCCGACCCCGTCGCGCTCGCGCTGGCTGTGGGCATGTGGCAGCCACTTGACCCACTCCCACTCGGGGAGGGCGTCGGACCCGGCGACGACCGCGACCTGGAGCTGGTCGGGCGCGTGCTGGGTGGTGGCCGCGGCGATGATGCTGCGGGCCAGGGCGCGGGCCGGCTCGGCGTCGCCGGTGACCTCGATGCGGGAGAAGTACGGCAGGCTCACCGACGCCGGCAGGTCGGGCTGGACCCGGTGGGTGGACAGCAGCCGGTGCAGCGCGGAGGCGGCGACGGGGTCGAGCTGGGCCATGGGCGGGGTGTCGGGGGCCTCGAGCGTGATGCACAGGGGCTGGTTCGTGCGCCCGAACCGCACCCGCAGGAAGTCGTCGTCGCCGGTCGAGCGCTCCCAGACCCGGGTGCGCTCCTCGCACACGGCGGGCAGGGCCTCGGGCGCCGGGTTGTTCCACAGGGCCGCGGCACGCTGGCGGTTCGCGGCCTCCCGGACGGTCGAGCGGACCTCGCCGAGGTAGGCGAGGTACTCGCGCCGGGCCTCGCTGACACCGGCCGCGTGCTGCTGTCGCTGCTTCCAGCCGTTGACGCCGACGAACCCGAGCGAGGCGAGCAGGAACATGCCGCCGGCGATGTAGCCCTTGATCCCGGGCTGTGAGAGGGCCACGAAGGCGATCGAGCCGACGCTGCCGAGCATCGGCACGGCATTCATGAGCAGGGAGCTGGCGCCCTCGCTCGGCGTGATCTCCGGCGGGGACTGGAGGACGATCCGGCCGGAGGGCACCTCAGGAGCCTGCTCGCGCGGCCCCCTCCGCAACGTCACTGCCATGTGGTGTGCGCCCTCCTCGACGACCGACTGTCCCCATCAGGCGGCCACCGACTCCCCCGAGACGGACGGCACCCCTGCACGTGCGGGCCCAACCTACCCTCTCCCCCGCCGGGGCAGCGCGCTGACGTGCGGCCCGGCCACGGTCAGGCACTATTGTTCCGGGGAGCCGTGGGGGCAGGACGTACGCAGCGAGGGGAGGCAGGGTGTCCGGCGAGGAGTCAGCGCACCGGGTGTCCCTGCTCGCCGACGACCGGCGGTACGACCTCGTGGCCCCCGCGAACGCGCAGGTGGGCGACCTGCTCGCCGCCCTCGGCATCGCCCCGCGCAACAGCCCGTATGCCGTCGCCACGCCGGCCGGCCGCGTCATCGCGCTGCACGAGGTGCTCGCCGACGCCGTGCCCGAGGGCGCCCTGCTCACCGTCGTCCGCGCCACCACCCACGAGGTGCCCCGCGACGTGCGCAACCTCGACCCGTCCGTGGTGGCGGCGGGGGCGCGCTCGCCCGAGGGACAGGGCGGCCGGTACGTGCCCCCGTCCGAGGCGACGGTCGCCCGCCGCCAGCTGTCCGAGGTCACGCGCCGCCGCGGCGACCTGTCCGTCGAGGCCTCGGCGGACCCGGCGGCGGCCGTGGCCGTTGCGGCCCTCCCGCTCGCGCCGACCGCGCCCTCGGCCGCGTGGCTGCAGCCGCAGGCGCTGGCCCGGTGGGCCGCAGCCGGGGTCGCAGCGGCCGCAGCCCTCGTCCTCGGCCTCGGCGCCCTCCGCGGACAGCTGTCGAGCGGGACGTCCTGGCCGGCGGCGGCCTCCCTCCTGCTGTTCGTCCCCGGCCTGGCGCTGGCCCTCGACGCGTCGGCGAACGGCCGGCTCTCCCGGCTGGTGGCGCCGGTGTTCGGCTTCGCTGCCGGCCTCGCCCTGCCCGTCAGCGACTCCCCCGGCTCCGGACGCATCGCCGTCCTCGCCGGCTGCGTCCTCGCCACCGCGCTCGCGGGCGTGTCCCGCATCGTCGGTGGCCCCTCCGACCGCGCCTCGCGCGCGGCCATGACGGCCTTCGCCGCCGTGGGGAGCCTGTGCGTCGTCGGGGTGCTGCTCGACTGGCCGTCGTTCGCCGTGGCGGCCGTCGTGGCGGGGCTCGTGCCGGCGGTCGTGCGGCTGCTGCCCTCGCTCGGCTTCGACCTGCCCGACGAGCAGCTCGTCGACGTCGATCGGCTCGCCACCACCATCTGGACCGCGCGCGTGCAGCAGGTGCGTCGCTTCCGGCGGCTGCGGCCGCGCGAGGTGGACGGCGTCTTCCACGAGGCACGGGAGACCGTGGCTGCCGGCACGGTGTGGGGCTGCCTCGTCGCCGCCGTCGCGCTTGCCGTCCTCGTGGCCACGCCGGGCCGGTCCGCGCTCGCCACGTGGGGCGGCGTCGGGCTGTGCGCGGCCGTCACCCTCGCCCTGGGCTACCAGTCGCGCACGGTGCGCGACCGGCTCCCCCGCACCGCGATGCTCACCACCGCGGGCGTTGCTGCGCTGCTCGGGACGTATGCCGCAGGGGCGCGGCTCGCGGATGCCTGGGGCTTCCTGCTGCTGGCCCTCGCGACGGTCCTGGGGCTGGTCGCCGTAGGAGGCGCCGTCGCGCTGGCCCGCGGCTGGCACTCCACCCGCCTGTCCCGCCTGTCCGACCTGCTCGAGTCGTTCGCGGTGGTGCTGAGCCTGCCCGTGGCTGCCGTCGCCGCCGACGGCATCGAGGCCTTCCGGCGGCTGACCTCCGGCTGACCGGCGACCCGACCCGACGACCAGCAGCCCCCGACCAGCGGCCCATGACCACGCGCCCCCGACGGAACGAGGACCCGGTGAGCACCACGGCGAAGAGCACGGCCCGAGCCGGCCGGAGGGAGGACGGCATGCGGCTGTGGGGCCGGGTGCTGCTCGTCGTCGTCGCCCACCTGCTGCTGCTCGCAGCGGTCTGGTGGTCGTGGCACCCCAGGCTCGGCGACCACAACACGACCCCGGGGATGTACCCGAAGACCCTCGGCATGGCGGTTGTCTGCGGGTTCCTGCTCGTCCTGCTCCAGGTGACGGACAGGATCCCCTTCACGGGGCTGTGCGCGATGTTTCTCCTGGTGCCGTTCGCCACGTTCTTCGTGCAGTACGCCGGCTACCGGGTGTGGACGACCGCCGTCATGGAGCCGACGAGCAACGTCACCGTCACGCAGTCCGAGCACCTGTTCAACGGTGGCTACCGCGTGCGGGTGACCGGTGCGGACCCCGGCGAGACCGTGGCGTACTCCACCCTCGGGCAGCGGACACCCAACTACTACCAGTACTCCGTCGTCCGGCCCGGCCAGAAGGCTGACCTCATCACCGACCCGACAGGGCTGTCCGTACCGATGCTGCGACCCCAGGGGTGGGCCGGGTCACCCGACTCGCGCACCTCGCCCCTGTGGGCCTCGGTGTCCCTGGTGTCGCTCGCGTACCTCGAGCTGATCTGCTTCTCCGCGTTGACCCGTCGGCGCAGCCAGATCATGGCCGTCGACGACAAGGGACGCTTCGGCGGACCCAAGGCCAAGCGGTCCCGCACCAGGGCAACCGTCGCCGAGGACACCGCGGACGAGAGCGCCTGAGCGACTGCCGCCCGCGTCAGTCGACGTCGGGCAGCGGCATCTGCCGGATGCGCTCCATCTGCTCGCGCATCTCGCGCAGGTTGCGGCGGGCGGCGCCGATCGACGCCGACAGGTCCTCGCTCGCCGGGTCGTCCGACTCCAGCGCGTCCTCCTGGACCCGCATCACCTCGCGGGCGTTCTCCGCGGCCGTGCGCCGGACGTTCTCGGCGGCCGGGGACTCGTCGACCCCTGCCACGACTGCCGTCGCGCTCGTCTCGCCGAGGTCGATCTGGCGCTGGAGCCGCTGCCAGTCGGGGCCGAGCTCGCCCCGACGCGCCTTCGCCGCGCGCTCCTCGTCCTCCGGCTCCACCTTCGCGAGGTATGCCTCGTGCTCCTCGATGGCCTCGCGGGTGTCGCGCTCGATGTCCGCCTGGATGCTGCGGATCTCCCCCAGCAGGGCGCGGACCTCCGCGATCGCGCGGTCTGCCTCGCTCATCTCGTCACACTCCGAAGTTGTTCTGGGCGGCCTCGTCGATCCGCGACCCGTTGTACATCGCCAGGCCGCCGGCGACGGTGGTCATGGCGAGCTTCAGCGCGTGCATGATGTTGATGACCGAGTAGATGGCCTTGACGAACTTCTCGATGGCGTCCAGCACGCGGCGGATGAGGCTGATGGCGCGGTCGAACTTCTGCCAGAAGCTGCGGATGTGGATCGCGATGTCCGCTGCTCCCACCAGCCAGCCGACGACCGGCACCGAAGCCTCGATGATGAGCCGCTCGAGGATGTCGCTGATGAACGAGATCAGCGTGCCGATGCCCAGGCACGCCGACCTGGCCACCTCGATGAGGCTGCCGGTCAGCTCGCCGGTGAGCTGGCAGCCCTGCGCGTAGATGGCGTAGGTGCCGCCGAGCGAGGTCATCCGCGAGCGGAAGGCGGTGGCGGCCTCGCCGTCCCAGACGTCGGCAGTGCCGGCGTCGAGGGCGGTGAAGTTCTCACCGACCGCGGTGCAGATCTTGCCCGCGCCGCCCCAGCCCTGCTGGGCCACGCCCATGAGGCCCCAGTCGCCGCACAGCGGCTTCACCAGCTCGAGCAGGGGGTCGGTGCCGAAGGCCTCGCGGCAGAAGCCGAGCAGGTGGCCGATGAGGAAGCCGCAGCTGGACTCGAACTCCTTGGCGAAGTCGTCGTCGGACGCTACGGCCAGGCTCTGCGAGGCGTAGGCCGAGGGGTCGACCTTCTCGTAGACGCTCACCAGGTGCCTCCCTTGTGGTTCTTCGCCCAGGTGATGCCGCCGTCGTTCTTCGGGCCGTTCACGGCGTCGTTGACCTGCTGCGTCTGGTCGATGGTGTCGCCGAGCCGTTCGCCCGCCTTGAGGACGTCCTGCCCCTCGCTCACCAGCGCCGTGGGCGCCTGCAGCGCCTTGCTCGCGGTGTCGATGCGACTGGCGTCGCGGGCCGTCACCGCCCCCGCCGCGGGCGACGGGGAGGCCGGGTCGTTGTCGAGGTACGGGTGCCTCCGGGCGAAGTCCTGGCCGTCGGCGTAGGCGGCTCGCTGCCGGTTGCGCAGGTAGTTGCCGCGCTCGGTCGGCGACATCCCGTCGATCTTCTTGCGCAGCGCGTTGAACTGCTTGTCCAGACCGCGCTGGATCCAGTACTTGGGGTCGGTGCGCTGGGTGGAGTCGAAGTTGCCCTGCTGGATGCGCCAGATCTCCTTGGGGTTCTGCCACAGCGGCTTGGAGTAGTGGGTCGCATTGTCGACGTAGGTCTTCCACGACTTCATCCCGTCGAGGAAGCCGCCGCCGGACGGCGTGCCCGAGACCGGGCCGACCGGCACCCCGCTGCGCACGGTCCCGCCCGTGGGCGCCTCGTACGGCGGGAGGTTCACGCCCTTCTTCGCCATCGCCTCGTAGGCCGCCCGGTCGCGCGCGATGAACTCCTTGCGCGTGCCGTTCGTCAGCGTGGCGCACGTGTCGGCGATCGTCGACCCGTTGGACATGCCGCGGGTGCCCGCCTCGTAGGCGCGCGAGTAGTGCCCCTCGAGCAGCCCGAGGACGCCGGTGAAGGCGCCGCTGGCGCGGCAGTTCGCCTGGACGAACCGCCCCGCGCCGTCCATGTGTGTCCGCTGCCGGTCCAGGACCTGCTGGGCGAGGTCCAGCTGGGCGATCTCGACCTTGATCTTCGGTGCCATCGTGCTTCCCCCTCTCGGGACGGCTACTCCCAGACGGAGTCGCTCGCCTCGGCGTCGTCGTACCAGTTCTCCTCGTCCTCGTGGGTGAGGAACTCCTTGCCCTTCTTCTTGTCGCTGCCGCCGCCGGCGCCGCCCCCGGCACCGCCGCCTGCGACGCCGTTGGCACCGCGGCTGCCGGCACCCTGCCCGGACGCCGTCGCGCCCGGGCCCCCCGTACCGGCGCCACGCCCGGACGCACCGTCGAGCTTGGGGACGCCGTACTTGCCCCCCGCCGAGGCACCACGCACCGACGAGCCGCTCCCGGCTCCGGCACCACCGCAGCCTGCGGGGACCATGCCGCCGCCGCGTCCTCCGGCCGCCCCGGCCACGCCGGTCCCACCGCCCGAGGCGCTGCCGCCGGGCACGGCCGAGGTGCCCGTGAGGTTGCCCAGCGCTCCACGGGCCGAACCACCCGCGGCCCGGCTGAGGCCGGACAGGGAGCCGCCGGCCTCTCGGCCGAGGCCGGACAGGAGCCCACCGGCTGAGCCGCCGGCGCCGCGGACCAGGCCCGCGGCTCCGCCCGCGACCATGCCGATCCCTCCGACCGCACCGGCCAGCCCGCCCACGCCCCCGAGGGCAGAACCGCCGAGGTTGCCGCTCACGCCCGTCGTGCCGCTGACGCCGGTGAACCCGGGGACCGTCCCGGAGACAACGCCGTCCGCCGTGGTGCCCGAGTCGTCGATGAGGCCGCCGGTGGGGACCGTGGTGGGGATGGTCGGGTCGATGCCGGGGTGGTACACGCCGCCCGACGGGACGAAGCCGCTCGTGGAGCCGACCGTGGGGACGGCGCCGGTGTGTCCCCCGGAGTACCCGGTCGGGGTGCTCCCCCCGCCGGTCGGAGTGCTTCCGCCGCCTCCACCGCTGGGCAGGTTCGAGGTCTGGTCGTCCCCGTGGGGGGCAGCCTCGACCGGCAGGGTACTGGTGGCCGAGGCCATGTCCGTGCTCAGCTGGCGAAGGGCCGCTGCTGCGGCGGCCTCCCGCTGCTGCTCCTGCTGGGACACTGCCGCGTCGTAGGCCGCCTGGTCGAACGTCTTCCCCACGGGCTCGGTGCTGCCCGGCTCGAGGCCTGTCTGGCGCACGTAGGCGGCCCGGTCCGGGGAGGTGTCGACCGTCTCGACCTTGTCGGCGAGCGCCGTCTGCGCCGTGGTCACGGCCGTGTCGGCGAGGTCGAGACTCGACTTGACCTTCCGCAGGGCCTTGGCGTGCTCGGTGAGGCTCGATGTCAGGCGGTCCATCGCCGCGAACGCGGCGTCGGCGCCCTCACCCTCCCAGTCGAGGCCGAGGTCGTTCTTGGTGCTCTTGACGCTGGCGACCAGGGCGTCGATCCGGGCGGCCGCGGCCTCCCAGTCCTCCCCCTGTGCCTTGATGTCGGACGCCGCGTCGCGGATCTTCGCGAGCTCGCTCTCCTTGGGTCCCACTGTCAGCTCCCCTCCCCTGGTTGTGCGACCGGACGAGCGCCCGGTCCCCTGCGCATGAACATGAAGGCGCCACCCGCGACGAGCAGTACCAGGACCACCACCACGACCCAGACCCACACGGGGACGCCGCCCGACGTGGAGGACGAGGGTGTCGGCGGGCCGCCGGCCGAGCCGGCCGAGGGGCCTGGCGCCGCGGTCGCGGTCGCCGTTCCCGGCGTCGACGACGGTGAGGACGCCGTCGTGCTCGTGAGCAGGCGGCCGGCGGCGATCTCCTGGGCGGTGGGACCGGCGATGCCGCCGTCCCCGACCAGTGGGTTGGTGTCGGGATACGTGGCCGGGTCCACCGACATGAGGTCGGTGGCGTCGAAGATGCCCCAGCCGAACCCGGTCCGCGACGTGCCGACGATCTTGGGGAACCCACTGCCCTCCCGCCGGTACCACCAGATCCAGCCCTTCTTCCCGGTGGTACTGGTGCCCTGCTTCATGCCCGGGTTGTGCAGCGCCGCCTGGAGCACCTGGCCCGCCGTTGCGGAGGGGTACTTCGACCAGTACGCCGCCAGGCCCCCGGCGACGAGGGGCGCGGCATACGAGGAGCCGTCGGCGACGACACCCTGGGGCAGCCACCGCCCCTGCTTGTCGTGGGTGCCCAGGGCCATGCCGACCCCCGGCGCGCAGAACGCGATGCCGTTCCCGCCGTAGGGAGCCGCGTGAGGTGAGACCTTTCCGGTCTTGTCGCAGCCGTTGACGGCGACCACGCCGTTGTAGCCCGACGGGAAGTCGAGCACCTTCGGTGCGGGTGCGGCGACGAGGATGGCGCCGGCGTGCTGGGCCTCGGCCATGGCCCGCTTCATGTCCTCGTCCAACCCGCTCTGGCCGTAGCTCATCGTGATGATCTTGGCTCCGGCCTCGAGCGCCCGCTCGATGGCTGTCGCCGTGCTGTTCAGGTGCTTGTCGTCGGGCGGGGCGCAGTCGAGGTGCTCGCCGAGACCGATCATGTAGTGACGCAGCGTCGCCTGCGGGGCGATGCCCTCGACCCCCGGCATCCCGTTCGCCGGTGTGCCCGTGCCGACGATGAGCTGGGCGATCCGGGTGGCGTGGTCCGCCTCGGTGGTCGTCGCGCTCGTCTCCTTCTCCCAGCAGACGCTCTCGCTCGAGGCGACCCTGCCCCTGACGTCGGCCGCCTTCGTGTCCATCAGGCCGTCGAGGACCGCGATCGTGATGCCCTTGCCGGTGCCGCCCTGCCGGTGCAGATCGTCGAACCCCATCGCCGCCGGCCACCAGGGCCGCTGCACCGCCTGCGCGGAGGGCAGCGTCGCTGCGCCCCCGAGCACGGGCAGCAGCGCCGCGAGGGCGACGAGCGCGGCGACGGGGAGGAGACGACGCCGACGGCGTCCGGTTCCGCGTTGCATCGGGGGTAGCGACTCCTTCGTCACCCGCGCGTCAGCGCGAGGCCTTCACCTGGGTCTGGCTGTCGTCGGCCGGTGCGGGTGGCGCACCACCGCCCACGGTGTTGTCACCCGTCGCCGGTGCCGTGGGCACGCCGTCCTGCCCCCCGGGCTGCTGACCGGCGGGCTGCTGCCCGGCGCCGTGCTGACCGGCTGCGGAGGACTGCCGGACCGCCTCGTCCTGGACGGCTTCGGCGTCCTCGGCCTCCTTGCTGGCGTTCGCCTGCTTGTTCTGGGCGTCCGCGTGCAGGTCCTGACGTCGCGAGGGGTCGCTCGTCGCGAGACCGGCGAAGACGTCACCGGCGGAGTTGTCCCTGTCCTCGAGGTGCTTGGCGACCTGGAGCAGCTTCGCCTGGTACTCCTTGACGTCCTCCTCCACGCCCTTGAGCGTGTCCTCGTAGATCTTCTTGGCGGCCGCGTAGACCGTGCCGAAGTCGCGGCAGGAGTCGATCCCCGAGAAGGAGTTCGCCGTCAGCGTCGTGCCCGCGACCTTGCTGTGGCTCTCGGTCGCCTTCTCGGTCCACGTCGCACCCCGGTTGTGGGCCAGGGTGCGGATGATCTCGAAGTCCGCCTTGAGCTTGCCGTTGGCGTAGCGGTACCCGGTCGGCTTGTCCTCGTCGGGAAGGCCCATGGTCGTTCGTCCCCCTGCAGTGTGTGGTCGTTCGTCCTCGCCCAGTCGACACGGCACGTGCCGGGGCGAGAGCCCCGGCACGACCGTGACGACTAGCCGCCGAACAGGCCGGCCGACTTCTTGTCGCCGTCCATGTAGTCCTGGTTGCTGGTGTCGACGGCGGCGCCGATCTCAGCGAGGCGGACCTTCATGTCGGTGAGCGCCTGCGTCCACTTCTTCTTGGCCTCGTGGTACGCGGCCTTGGCCGTACCGTCCCACTCGCTCTGCAGCGGCGCGAGCGCCGAGTCCATCTCGGCCAGCTTGGCCTCGATCTTGCCCGCGGACTGGGCGAGGTCGCCGGCCGCCTGGCTCAGTCCACCGTGGTCGACGAGCATGGTCACATCCCCCCGTACTTGTTGCTGATCGCCTGGGCCGCGTTCTCGTCCCGCTCCCGGAAGGTGCGGTCGGTCTCGCGGAGGTTGGCCTCGAACGTGTCGAGCGCCGCGATGATCTTCTTCGAGTCGTCCTTCCAGAGGTTGAACGTGCGGTCGAAGCCCGCCGCGCCCTGCCCCTGCCACATCGACTTCAGTCCAGCCAGCCGACCCTCCAGCGCGGCGAGCTCGCCATCGAGCTGCCCCTTGTAGTCAGCGACGACTGCGGCGCCCTTTTGGAGTACGCCATCACCAGCTGCAAGCATCAGTGCCTCCCAACTTCCACGCGTCTGGCCCCCCTCGGGGCACACGGAATCCCTGCGTCTGTCGCACGGAGCGGACCCCAAGATTTCGATCTCCCCCGAGGTCCGGTGCCCGACATTAGCAACGATGTCCGAAGTGCGACATGGGGAGCACTCCCCTCTATGCTGCGTTCGACCGAGGGGTAGTTGAGGTGCACTCGTGCAACCGGGAGGGGACTCGTGACGCAGGCGACCACGTCCGCATCGCTCATCCGTGTGTCGGTGACCGCCGGCTCACGCCGGGCGGACCTCGGCGTGCCGGGCGGCATACCCGTCGCCGAGCTGCTCCCGGAGCTCGCCCGCGAGCTGGGGCAGCTCGACCCCGCCACCGCCGTCCGTGGCTTCCGCCTGGTCCGGCACGACGGGATCCCCGTCGAGCCCGACCGCAGCCTGGCGGCGCAGGGGGTCGAGGACGGCTTCGTCCTGGCCCTCGAGCCGGCCGGTGACCCCATCGAGCTCAAGGTCTACGACGACGTCGTCGAGGCCGTCGCCGACCTCGTCGAGTCCTCGTTCGCGCCCTGGACCCCCGAGCACAGCGCGCGGACCGCCCTGGGGGCGGCCGTCGTCCTGTTCCTGTCCGGCGCGGTCGCCCTCTTCACCGCGCGCACCCACGGCGCCCTGGTCGTGGGCCTGGCCGCTGTCGTGGCCGTGCTGCTCGTGGTCGCCGCCGCCGTGCTGTCCCACGCCCGCCGGCAGGAGGTGTCCGGAGCGGCTCTGGCCGTCACCGCGGGCGCGTATGCCGCGGTGGCCGGGTTCGCGGTCGGCACCGGCGGTTCCGTCTGGGGCCTCCCCCTGCTGTATGCCGGTGCCGCGACCGCCGTCGTCGGCGGTCTCGGCGTCCTCGCCGTGACCGCGCACCGCCCCGTGGTGGCCGCGGTGGCGGTGGTCGGCTTCGTCATGGCCGTGACCGGAGCCCTGGTCCACTTCGCCGGCTGGTCGATCGGGTCGGTGGCCGGCTGCGTCCTCGCGGTGGCCGTGCTGGTCGGCGGCCTGCTCCCGTGGTTCGCGCTGTCCTCGAGCCGCCTCACCACCCACCCCCCGCGCACCGAGGGCGAGATCTACGCCGACCCCCCGGCCATCGACAACCGCGCCGTGCGCCGCCAGGTCCTGGCCGGCCACGACCTCATGCTCGGCCTCTCGGTCGCGGCCGGGGCGGTCGCCCTCCTCGCCGCGCCCTTTGCGGCCGCGACCGGGATCCTCGGCACCGTCCTCGGCGTCGTCGGGTTCGTGGCCGTGCTGCTGCGCACGCGCCACAGCCGGACGCGGGCCACGGTCCTGGTCGCCATGGTCGCCGGCGTCCTCGGGCTGGCCACGGTCGGCATCGCCGCCGCGGTGACCCACCCCGGCTGGCGGTCCGCGATCGGCGTGGGCATGGCTGCGGGTGCCGCGCTGGTCGTGGCGCTGGCGCTGATCGCGCCGCGGTCGCGCGTGCGGCTCGGCCGGGCTGCGGACGCCATCGACGGCGCCTGCCTCGTGGCGGTGCTGCCGCTGGCCGTCGCGGCGACCGGGGTGTTCTGACCCGGTTCGCGCCTGACGTGCCGATGGTGTGGGACGTCCCCTATGCTCTGTCCGGCCGGGCGTCCGCGTGACGCCGGGCGCCGGGGACTGATCGTTTCGAACGTCCAGGGGGACCCTTCACCGTGAGCACCATCCGTCGTGCGTCCGCACTGTCCGCCGCCGCCCTGCTCGGGGCCGGCCTCATCGCCGTCGGGGCCCAGTCGGCCCAGGCCGAGGACCTTCCCACGCCCGTCGTGACGACCCAGGTCGCAGGGATCTCCGCTCAGCTGCAGGCGGCTCCGCCGGTCGGCCTGCCGAGCGACCTGTGCGACATCCTCGACCCGCTGCCGGTCTGCCCGACCATCCCCACCGAGGTGCCGACGGACACGTCGTCGACGACCGGGTCCCCCACCTCGACGGCTCCCGAGCCGACGGACCAGCCGTCCACGACGACGACCGACGTGCCGTCCACGCCGCCCACCAGCGACACCCCCACGGTGCCCACGACCACGACGTCCGACCCGGGCACCGGTGGCGGCAACGGTGACGGCGGCGGCAGCTCCGGTGGCGGCAACGGTGACGGCGGCGGGAACGGCAACGGGAACGGCAACGGCGGCGGCGGCAACCCCGGCAGCACCGGCGGCGGGTCCACCGGCGGCAGCGTCCCCACCGGCACGCTCGGCACCGACCCGGTCGCCGTCGAGGGCAACGTCGGCCGCGGCGACTGCGGCCTGTTCTGCGCCGGCTCCTACGCCGACGCGACCGGCACGCCCAACGCCCCGGCCTCGGCCGCCGGCGCCGCGGCGGACCCGGCCGGCACCGCGCCGGCCGTCCTGGCCCGGACCGGTTCGCCGATCAGCTCGATGACGACGCTCGCTGGTGTCCTGCTGCTCGCCGGGGCCCTCGTCCTGGCGACCCGCCAGCGGCTCACCCCGGCATACCGTCGCCGGCACTGACGCGGCACCCGACCCCCACCACCACGGCGACGCCGCCCCGTAGGGTGGCCGTCGTCGAAGCACCCACCGCGAGAGGCAGGAACCGGCCGTGGCCACGAAGAAGGATCTGGTCGAGGCCCAGGCCTTCAGCCGCCGCAGGCTGACCACCGCCTTCGTCGCGGGCGCCCCGGGCGGCCGCGAGGTCGAGCCGCAGCGGCCGTGGCGGGCCATCATCGGCGGGCTGGCCGTGACCGCCCTCGTCGCCGTCGGGGGACTTGTCGCCGGCGTGCTGAGTCCGGGCCTGCCGTCGGGCTGGGACGACAACCGCCTGGTGATCGCCAAGAAGAGCGGCGCCCGGTACGTCGCCATCAAGAAGACGCTCTACCCGGTCATCAACACCACGAGCGCGCGGCTGCTGATCCCGGCCGACGAGTTCAAGGTCGTGACCGTCAACGACGACAAGATCGCCACGACCCCGCGCGGCGCGGCCATCGGCATCCTCGGTGCCCCCGACTCGCTGACGCCGGCCGGCCGGCTGTCGCGCACCGGGTGGGTGTCGTGCGTGGCGCAGTCCGGCGCGCAGCGCACGGTCGTCGGCCAGCGCGCCGTGAGCACGCCTGCGACCGCAAGCGCCGCAGTGGTCCGCACCGCCGACGGCCTGTTCGTCGTCACCGGCGGCTACCGCCTGCCGGTCAAGGGCGACGAGGCCGCCTCGGTGCTGCGCCAGCTGCGCCTGGAGTCGGTCACGCCGATCCCCGCCCCCGCGGCGTGGACCAGCCTCTTCCCGCAGGGCCCGACCCTGGGGGCCTTCCGCATCCCCGACGCCGGCAAGGCCCGGGCCGGTCTGCCCCCGGGCGCCGTCGTCGGCTCCGTCCTGGCGGTCAAGGACTCCGGCACCTCGACCCCGCGCCGCTACGTCGTGCTCGGCACGGGCGAGCTGGCCCTCATCACCCCGTTCGCGTACGCGCTCTACCAGCTCGGATCCGGCCGCACCGTCGGCGCGGACATCCAGGTCACCCCGGCCGAGATCGCCGGCCTCAAGACGACCGACCGCCAGGTCGTGCCGGCGCAGTGGCCGGAGCAGATCCCCCAGCCGCTGGACGCACCGCCCTGCGCCACCCTGACCGCCGGGCCCAACACGCTGCCGTCGACCGCCCTGTCGACCTCGACCACGGTCAAGGCGACCGAGGGCCAGGTCACCGAGGTCGAGGCCGGGTCGGGCGCACTGGTGCGCTCGATCGGCGACAACATCATCAACCGCGGCCCGGTGCTCGTCGTGGACCAGACCGCCACGGCATACAGCGTGGTCGGCGGTGACGACGTCCTGGCCCGGCTGGGGTACGCCAAGGGCGACGTGGTGCCGGTCCCCCAGGCGTGGGTCGGGCTGTTCGCGTCCGGTCCCGTGCTGAGCATCGCTGCGGCGCAGAACGCCGTCAGCACCAGGAAATGAGCCCGCGCCGGACCGCGGCCGCCGCCGTCGCCTCCCTCGTGGTGGGCCTCGGTGGTGTGGTGGCCGGTGCCACCCCGGCGGCCGCGGCCCAGTGCCAGCCGGGCAAGGTGCAGTACGTGCCCGAGGAGCCGTTGGCCCTCCAACGGCTCAACGCGCGCTTCGCCTGGACCCAGGCCACCGGGCGCGGCGTGGTCGTCGCAGTCGTGGACTCGGGCGTCGACGCGCGCAACGCCCACTTCAAGGGCGCCCTCGTGGAGGGCCGGTCGTTCGTCCCCAAGCTGCCCGCCAACCGGGACGACCTCGGCCACGGGACCGCCGTCGCCGGGGAGATCGTCGCCCGCGGGGTCAAGGGCTCGGGGCTGCTGGGACTGGCCCCCGAGGCCAAGGTCATGCCCGTGCGGGTCTTCTACTCCGACGACGAGGAGTCCCGCAGCGCGGGGGTGGGCCCCCGCCCGGACCGGATCGCCGCCGGCATCCGCTACGCCGCCGACCACGGGGCCAAGGTCGTCAACGTCTCGATGAGCACCCCCACCGACAACGCCGCCCTGCGCGAGGCCGTCACCTACGCCACGCGGCGCGGTGCCCTCGTCGTCGCCTCGGCCGGCAACCGCAACGTCTCGGAGAACAAGAGCGACTCGCCGCGCTACCCGGCCGCCTACCCCGAGGCGGTTGCGGTCGCCGCGGTCGACGTCTCGGACACCGTCGGCGAGGGCTCGATCCACGGCCCGCACGTCGACGTGGCCGCACCCGGCACCCGGATCCTCACGACGTACCTCGACGCCGGTGACTGCCTGCTCGAGCAGGACGAGGAGTCGACGAGCTTCGCGACGGCCTACGTCAGCGCCGCGGCCGCGCTGCTGGCCCAGCGGTTCCCCACCGAGGGACCGGCCGCCTGGAAGCACCGCCTGGAGTCGACCGCCGCCCGTGACCGACGCGACCAGCGCACGGACGCCGCCGGTTGGGGCCTGGTCCAGCCGTACGAGGCGCTGACGGCCCTGACCGACGCCAGCGTCGGCGGCCCGCCAGCCCCCGGCGAGAAGCCGCGCCCGGTGGTCACGCCCGCGCCCGAGCGGATCGACCTCAGCGCCCGCCGCGACCCCTACGCCCCCGAGCGCACGGCCGCCCTGTGGTGGAGCCTGCTCGGCGCCGGGGCCCTCGTCGCCCTCGCCCTCGGTGGGGTGATGCGCACGGGCCGCGCCCGCCGCCGCGCCACCTGACCCGCCGACCGGTTGGTACCGGCGCCCCCGCGGATGGGAGGATTCGGTCCATGACCGACGCCCTCATGACGCCTCGTGCCGCCACGATCCCCGACCGCCCCTCGATCGACGGGCTCGAGGACAAGTGGACGCAGGTATGGCGCGAGCAGGGCACCTTCACCTTCGACCGCGAGGCGGCCACCGCAGCCGGCCGCGAGAGCGTCTTCTCGATCGACACGCCGCCGCCGACCGCGTCCGGGTCGCTGCACATCGGGCACGTGTTCTCCTACACGCACACCGACTGCATGGCGCGGTACAAGCGGATGTCCGGCTTCCACGTCTTCTACCCGATCGGCTGGGACGACAACGGCCTGCCGACCGAGAAGCGCGTGCAGAACTACTACGGCGTGCGCGGCGACGCCTCGCTCCCCTACGACCCGGACTTCACGCCCGCGCACCGCGGTGACGTCAAGAGCACCAAGGCCGCCGACGCGCAGCCGATCTCGCGGCAGAACTTCATCGACCTGTGCGACGAGCTGACGGTCAAGGACGAGGAGGCGTTCGAGAGCCTCTTCCGCCGCCTCGGCCTGTCCTTCGACTGGGGCATCTCCTACCGCACCATCGACGACCGCTCGCGCGCGACGGCGCAGCAGGCGTTCCTGCGCAACCTGGCCCGCGGTGAGGCATACCAGTCCGAGGCGCCGGGCCTGTGGGACGTGACCTTCCAGACCGCGGTCGCCCAGGCCGAGCTCGAGGCCAAGGACTACCCCGGCCACTACCACCGGGTCGCCTTCCACCCGACCACCGACGGTGCCGACCCCGTGTACATCGAGACCACGCGGCCCGAGCTCATCCCCGCGGTGGTCGCCCTCATCGCCCACCCCGACGACGAGCGGTATGCCGGCCTGTTCGGCACCACGGTCCGCTCACCGCTGTTCGGGGTCGAGGTGCCGGTGCTCGCGCACCACGCCGCGGAGCCGGACAAGGGCGCCGGCATCGCGATGTGCTGCACCTTCGGCGACCTCACCGACGTCCTGTGGTGGCGCGAGCTGCAGCTCCCGACGCGGTCGGTCATCACCCGGAGCGGCCGGATCCAGGCCGAGGTGCCCGAGTGGCTCGCCGGTGGCCCTGGCGAGGCGCTGTTCGCCGAGCAGGTCGCGGGCAAGTCGACGTTCGGCGCGCGCGAGGCGATCGTCGCCGCGCTGCGCGAGTCCGGTGACCTCGACGGCGAGCCGACGCCGACCCAGCGCAAGGCCAACTTCTACGAGCGCGGTGAGAAGCCGCTCGAGATCGTCACCTCGCGCCAGTGGTACATCCGCAACGGTGGTCGCGACACCGAGCTCAACGCCGCGCTGATCGAGCGCGGGCGCGAGCTCGAGTGGCACCCGGCGTTCATGCGCTCGCGCTACGAGAACTGGGTCAGCGGCCTCAACGGCGACTGGCTCATCTCGCGCCAGCGCTTCTTCGGCGTGCCGATCCCCGTCTGGTACCCCCTCGATGCCGACGGCGAGCCGGTCTACGACACCCCGCTGGTGCCCTCGGAGGACCAGCTGCCGGTCGACCCGGCCGCGCAGGCCCCCGCCGGCTACGACGAGTCGCAGCGCGGCGAGCCCGGCGGCTTCGTCGGCGACCCCGACATCATGGACACCTGGGCGACGTCCTCGCTCACGCCGCAGATCGCCGGCGGCTGGCGCGGCGACGACGCCCTCATGGACCTCGTCTTCCCGATGGACCTGCGCCCGCAGGGGCACGACATCATCCGCACCTGGCTGTTCTCCACGGTGGTGCGCTCGCACTTCGAGTTCGGCTCCGTGCCGTGGCGCAACGCCGCGCTGTCCGGGTGGATCCTCGACCCCGACCGCAAGAAGATGAGCAAGTCCAAGGGCAACGTCGTCACTCCCGAGGACGTCGTCAAGGAGCACTCCGCCGACGCCGTGCGCTACTGGGCCGCCAGCGGGCGCCTGGGCGCCGACGCGGCATACGACACCGGGCAGATGAAGGTCGGGCGCCGGCTGGCGATCAAGATCCTCAACGCCACCAAGTTCGCCCTGTCGTTCGGAGAGGTGGACGGCGACCTCGCCACCGCGGTGACCAACCCGCTCGACCGCTCGATGCTCGCCGCGCTCGGCGACGTCGTTGCCAAGGCCACCGCGGGCTTCGAGGCGTGGGACCACACCCGCGCCCTCGAGGTCACCGAGTCGTTCTTCTGGACCTTCTGCGACGACTACCTCGAGCTCGTCAAGGACCGGGCCTACGGCGGCCAGGGCGAGGCCGAGGCGGCCTCCGCCCGCGCCGCCCTGCGCATCGCGCTCGACGTGCTGCTGCGCCTGTTCGCGCCGATGCTGCCGTACGTCACCGAGGAGGTCTGGTCCTGGTGGCACGACGGCTCGGTGCACCGCGCCGCCTGGCCGACCACGGACGACGTGGCCGCCGGCGTGGGTGGGGACCCGGAGGTCCTCGTCGCGGTCGGCGAGGCCCTGGCCGGCATCCGCAAGGCCAAGTCCGAGGCGAAGGTCGGCATGCGCGCCGAGGTCGCCGCGATCACGCTGGCCGGGCCCGACGCGTGGGCGCAGCGGGTCCAGCGGACCGAGGCGGACCTGCGCGCGGCCGGCCGGGTGACCGGGGCGGTGGGCTACGCCGAGGCTGAGACGCCCGAGGCGCGCGACGCCGAGCTGATCCCGGTGGAGAAGCCGAAGGCCTGAACCCTGCGGGCGCCGTCGGGCTGGACCGTGACCCACGGGACGTCCCAGCCCGCGATGCCCAGGGCCCGGGTCGTGAACCGTGCCTCGTCGAGCAGCGTGACCTGGCCGGTGGCCGGGTCGTAGACGTCGAGGAGCCGGTCGCCGTCGCCCGGCAGCACGAGGGTGACGTGGCGCGGCAGCGTGGCCGAGCCGATGTAGAGCAGGGCCGGCTCGCCGTCGGCGACGACGTCGAGCAGGCGGGCGTGGGCGGCGGCCAGACCGCCCCGCCCGAGCTGTCGCAGCGGCCGCACCTGGTACTGCGTGCCCCGGCGGGCCGCGCCGAACTCCAGCTCCTTGAGGGCGCCCCACGGGGGCGTTCCCAGGGCGCGTGGCCAGGGCAGGTTCAGCCGTCCCCCGCCGGAGAACAGCCGGTTCGTGCGGCGCATGACCACCCGCTCGTATGCCGCGAACCGCTCCTGCTCGGTGGCGCCGGGCGGGGCGTCGGCACGCGGCCCCTCGCCCGTGGTGATCCACCGGGCGAACTCGGGGTTGACGAGCATCCGGGCCACGGTGAGGCAGGCCGAGCCGCAGGTGACCGGGCTCTGCTGGACCGGGCCGACGTCACCGTTGCGCAACCGGAAGCCCGTGGTCATGCGCCCCATCCTTCCCGGTGCCGACGGGGCCGTCCACCACGCAGGTCAGCAGCGTCCGGCGTGGGCGAGCAGCCGGTGCTGGGGCGCCGCCCAGTCGGGCACGTCCAGGACGGGCCCGAACCGCACCGGCCGGTCGGCGTCGGTGATGGCGTCACGGGCAACCGGCCACAGGTCCATCGCCAGTCCCGGCGGGATGGGGCGCGGCTGCTCGATCGCCTGGGCGACGTCCCACCCGTGCAGCGTGATCTCGAGGGCTCCGACAGCACCGAGCAGGTCGCGCGACAGGGTCAGCCCGCCGAGCCCGACGTCGCCCAGCGGCGCGGGGTGCCAGTGCCCGACGAGTGCACGGGCCCGGGCGCAGATGCGGTCCAGCAGCGCCCTGCCGCCCTCTCCCGGCTCGGCCGGGACGAGCTCGAGCCGCGGCGCCCGCGCCGCCTGGGCCATGGCGTCGAGCGAGTCCTCCATGTGCGTCAGCAGCGCGAGCAGGTCCCACTCGGCGCAGGGGGTCGGGTTGCGCAGGTCGGCCTCGGTGACCAGGCGCAGGCTGGCTCCGGTGTACGCGACCGCGCGCTCGAGCAGCTCGACCGCACCCGGCGGCCGGCCCACGCCGGTCGCGGTGGTCATCGCGGGCTCACGTCGTGGCGACGTGGTCCGCGGGGAGCACCGCGGGCAGGCCGAACGTCTCGAAGAGCCGCACGTCGAAGAACGCCGCGACGTGGCTGACGCGGCCGTCGGTCACGGTCAGCACCTGCAGGTGGAACGGCGTGAACGTGCCGTCGGGCTGGCGCATGTACAGCCCGAACGCCGGCTGGCCGTTGGCCGACGTGGCGACCATCGGCATGTCGTGCACGCCACCGGGGCACTGGGTGTCGATGAGCCGGCCGATCGTCTCGGCGCCGCGGTACCAGCCCGGGTACGGCGGCATCTCCCAGACCGCGTCGGCCGTGAGCATGCTGACGATCGAGCTGATGTCCTTGTCCCAGAAGGCCTGGACGTACCGGTCGAGCAGGGCCCGCTGGTCGTCGTCGAGCCGGTCCTCGACCGTGTCGGCGGTGACGTTGACCCTGGCCAGCTGGGCGTGCGCCCGCTGCAGCGCGCTGTTGACCGCCGCCTCGGTCGTGTCCAGCGCCTCGGCGACCTCGGCCGCCCGCCAGCGCAGCACGTCGCGCAGGATCAGCACGGCCCGCTGCCGGGCGGGCAGGTGCTGCAGGGCCGCCACGAACGCCAGCCGGATGCTGTCGCGCTCGGCGACGATGCTGGCGGGGTCGGCCGTGTCGGCCGCCACCAGCGGGTCAGGGGCCGGCTCGAGCCAGGCCACCTCGGTCGAGGCGACGACGCGCTCCCCCGGGTCGCTCTCGGGAGTGCCCAGGCCCGTGGGCAGCGGCCGGCGGTCCTTGCCCTCCAGCGAGGACAGGCACACGTTCGTGGCGATCCGGTACAGCCAGGTGCGCACGGAGGAGCGCCCCTCGAACGCGCCGTACGCGCGCCAGGCCCGGATGTAGGTCTCCTGGACCAGGTCCTCGGCGTCGTGGATCGACCCCGTCATGCGGTAGCAGTGGGCGGTCAGCTCGCGCCGGTAGGTGTCGGACAGCTCCGGGAAGTCCTCCGCCGCCGCCCGCTCGCGCACCTCGGTCATGCCGTCTCCTCCATCGGTCCCCGTCCCAGCGTAGGCCGCAGGGCGTCACGCAGGGACAGACCGCAGCACTCCGCAGAACTCATCGCACCTCGGCCCCAGAATTTTCCGGCCCGCCCCGCCGGACTGATCTGTATAACGAATCGCGCCCGAAGGTCGGCAACTCCTTTGCCACCCGGTCGCCTGCTCCCTAGGGTCGGTCCGTGACTCGGAGGGGACGGGGGCAGGTGTGAACCGCAAGGCATGGGCGCTGCTCGGTGGCGCCGGCGTGACGCTGCTGCTGGCCGCCTGGGTGTCCGCGGCCGGACCGGTCGGCGTCTTCGCCCGGCAGGACTTCAGCGGCCCAGGAACCAGCGCCCCGGGCGAGGAGTACGCCTCGGGAGCCCTCCAGGGCACCGTGAAGCAGCTCGGCAGCAAGGGTCGCACGGCGCCCCAGTCGTCCGCCGTCGCCGAGGTGGTCGCGTGGTCGGTGAAGGTGGTGCTCGTCCTCGTGGTGCTCGCCGTGCTCGTGGCCATCGGCCGGGCGGTCCTCGCCCAGCTGCGCACCACGGCCCGCGCCGACGACGGGCCCTCGACCACGGCGGAGGTCGCCCCCGACGTGATGCTCGCCGCCGTCCGCGAGGGCGAGGAGCTCCTCGCCACCGGCACCCCGGCCAACGCGGTGGTGGCGGCCTGGGTCGCCCTGGAGGAGGCGGCCCGCTCGGCCGGCATCGGCGACGACCGGTCCCGGACGTCGGAGGAGCTCGTCGGCACCGTCCTGCGGCGGCTCGACGTCGACGCCGGCGCGCTCGACCGCCTCGGCGCGCTCTACCGCGAGGCCCGCTTCTCCCGGCACGAGATCGGCGAGGACCTGCGCACCCAGGCGCGCGAGGCGCTCCGGCAGGTCCAGGCCGACATCTCGCGCGGCCGTCCGCCGCGGCCGGCCCGCGAGCGCATGGCCGGGGCACGCCGGTGATCGCCCGCCTCCGGGCGCTGCCCGCGACCGGCCAGCTGGCCGTCGCGGTGTGCGTCGCGGTCCTCGTGGGGGCCCTGCTCGTGGCGGTGCCCGTCCTCGTCAACCCGGCGATCCTGCTGGGCTGCGTGGGGGTCGTGGCCGCCCTCGGCGTCCTGGTGCAGTGGCTGTGGCAGCACCAGCACGCGACCGACTGGTCCAACAGCTTCACCGACACCGCGGCCGCCCGCGGCAGCGACGTGCGGGTCACCCGCCTCGCAGAGACCGTGGACGCCGCCGTCGCCGGTGACGCCGTCGCCCAGACCCAGCTGCACGCGACGCTGCGTGCACTCGCCGACGAGCGGCTGCGTCGCCGCCGCGGCCTCGGCCTCTCCGGCGACGACGCCGCCCACGTGCGCGCGGCGCTCGGCCCGGACCTCACGGCATACCTCGCCAACCCGCCGACCGGACGGCTCACCGCCGACCGCGTCGAGGCGTACGTCACCACCCTGGAGGAGATCTGAGTGAGCACCACCACCTTGTCCCTGACCGAGGTCACCGAGCGGGCCGGTGCGATCCTGGCCGAGGTCGAGCGAGCCGTCGTCGGCAAGCGGCACAGCCTCGAGCTCGTCCTCTCCGGCGTGCTCGCCGGCGGCCACGTGCTCATGGAGGACTTCCCCGGGCTCGGCAAGACCCTGGCGGCGCGCTCGTTCGCCCAGGCGCTGGGGCTGGAGTTCGCGCGGGCCCAGTTCACCCCCGACCTGCTGCCCAGCGACCTCACCGGCTCGTTCCTGTACGACCAGCGCACGTCGGAGTTCACCTTCCGCAAGGGCCCGCTGTTCACCGGGCTCCTGCTGGCCGACGAGATCAACCGGACGCCCCCGAAGACCCAGTCCGCCCTGCTCGAGGCCATGCAGGAGGGCCAGGCGACCGTCGAGGGCGAGACCTTCCACCTCCCGAAGCCGTTCCACGTGCTCGCGACGGCCAACCCGGTCGAGTACGAGGGCACCTACCCGCTCCCGGAGGCCCAGCTCGACCGCTTCCTGCTGCGCGTCTCGTTCGGCTACCCCACCGCCCCCGACGAGTGGGAGGTGCTCCAGCGCCGCATGGGCCGCCGGCAGGAGGAGCAGCAGGTCGCCCAGGTCACCGACGCCGAGGGCCTGCTCGCGATGCAGGCCGCGGTCGAGACGGTGACCGTCGACGAGGGCGTCGGCCAGTACTGCGTCAAGCTCGTCGCGGCGACCCGCAGCCACCAGAACCTGCTCATGGGGTCCTCCCCCCGTGGCTCGCTCGCGCTGCTGCTCACGAGCCGGGCGTATGCCGTGCTGCGCGGCCGCGACTACGTCACCCCCGAGGACGTGAAGGCCGTCGCCCACGCCGCTCTCGACCACCGGGTGGCCGTGCGCCCCGAGCTGTGGATGAACGACGTCTCCGCCGCGAGCGTCGTCGACTCCGTGCTCACGTCGGTGCCGACGCCCGCCGCGACCGGCGACGGGGCCCGCAGCGGGTTCGAGCGCCCGTGAGCCGACCCGTCGGCAGGCGGCTGCAGGCGCGCTGGCAGGCCACGCCGGCGCACGTGCGCGCCACGCTGCTCGGTTTCCTCCTGCTCGCCACCGGGGTGCTGCTGCGCCGGCCCGACGCCGTGGCGCTGGCCGCTCCCCTCGTGGTCGTCGCGGTGTGGGCCCTGGCCGTCCGCCCGGCCCGCTCCCCCGAGGTGCACGCCGGCGTGCGCCACACGGTCCTGCGCGAGGGACAGTCCACCGCGTGGACGACAACGGTGCAGCCGGCACCCGGCGTCGAGGACGTCGGCGTGGTGCTCCTGCCCACCCCGCACACGAGCTACACCCCCGTCGGCCGCGCCCAGGGCGCCGCCCTCACGCCCGACGGTGAGCCCGTCCGCCTCGACCTGGTGTGCCAGAGCACCCGCTGGGGGCACCGCAGCCTCGGGCCGGCCACCATCGCCGTCGGCAGCGCCTTCGGCGGCTTCACGTGGGAGCCCGAGCCGGTCAGCTCCGAGCCGGTCTCGACGGTGCCGCTGCCGGACCACTTCACGGCCCGCGCCCAGGTCCCGCACCCCGACGGCCTCGTCGGGCGCAGTCGCTCGGCCCACCTCGGCGACGGCGGCGAGCTCGCCGACATCCGCCCGTTCCGGTTCGGCGACCGGCTGCGCCGCGTGCACTGGCCGGTGTCGGTCCGCACCGGCACCCTGCACGTCACCGCCACGCACGCCGACCAGGACAGCGAGATCCTGCTGCTCGTCGACGCCATGCACGACCTCGGCCGCAGCAGCGGGCCCGGCGGCACGAGCAGCAGCCTCGACAACGCCGCGCGCGCGGCCGGGGCCATCGCCGAGCACTACCTGCGCACCGGTGACCGGGTGGGACTGCTCGTCCTCGGCGCGCGCGACCTGCCCCGCGTCCAGGCGGCGGCGGGCAACAACCACCTCCGCCGACTGCTCGACGTGCTCTCCCGCGTGCGGGTCGCCGACAGCACGGTGAGCGACGAGAAGCGCCTGCGCGGCCAGCTGCGCCACCACGTGGGTGCCGGCACCCTCGTCGTCGTCCTCACCCCGGCCGTCTCGGTCCAGGTGCTGGCCCACGCCGTCTCGCTCGCCCGGCGCGGCGTGGCGGTCGTCGCCATCGACACCCTGCCGGCCGACTTCGCCCGCCCGGACCTCCCCGACGACCGCCTGGCCGAGCTCACGTCGGTGCAGGACCACCCCGTGGGCGCCCGCCTCGCCTGGCGGATCCGGCTCCTCGAGCGCGAGCGGGAGATGCTGCGCGCCCGGGACGCCGGTGTGCCGATCGTGCCGTGGACGGGGCCGAGGACCCTCGACCTGGTGCTGCGCGACCTGGGGCGCCGCTCCCGGGCACCCCGGGTGGTGAGCCGCTGATGGCCCGCTCGCACCTGGTCCTGAGGGCCGTTCTCGCCGCCGCCTCCGTCGGGCTCGCCGTCGTCACGGTGGTGGCCGCCGTGAGCCCGCTGTGGGTGGTGGCGGTCCTGCTCGTCGTCGTCACGGCATACGCCGCGCTGCGTCCGGGCACGCACGCGGTGACGGTCCTGCTCGCAGCGCACCTGCTGCACTGGCTCGCCACGGTCCCGGCCCCCGTGGGTGGGCGCGCGTGGCTGCTCACCGTCCTGGCCGCCCTGCTCGCGCTGCTGCTGCACACCAGCGCCGCGCTCGCCGCGGCCTACCCGCAGGGCGCACCGCTGCCTCCGGCGGCGGTGCGCCGCTGGAGCCGTCGGACCGCGCTCGTGGTGGCCGGCTGCGTGCCGGTCTGGGCCGTCACGAGCGTCGTCAGCGGCAGCGCCACCCCGGGTGAGGGCACGCTGACGTATGCCGCGATCGCAGGCACCGCGCTGCTCGCGCTGGGCGTCTGGCTGGTCGCCCGCGAGCCGCAGCACTGAGCTCGGCCCGCCGGCAGGAACGCACCAGCCCCGACGGCACGTGCCGTCGGGGCTGGTCTGCATGACGGGACGGAGCCCGCCGGGGGGGTCAGGCGGAGCGCTTGCGCGTGCGCTTGGGCTCCTCGTCGCGGCGCACGATCGTCGGCAGGACGTTCTCGCGCACGACCTCGGGGGTGACGACCACCTTGGCGATGCCGTCGTCGCTGGGCACGTCGAACATGACCGGGAGGAGGACCTCCTCCATGATCGCGCGCAGCCCACGGGCACCGGTGCCGCGGTTGAGGGCCGAGTCGGCGATCGCCTGGAGGGCGTCGTCGGTGAACTCGAGCTCGACGCCGTCGATCTCGAACATCTTCTTGTACTGCTTGACCAGCGCGTTGCGCGGCTCGGACAGGATCGTCACGAGCGCATCGCGGTCGAGCGGGCTGACCGTGGTGATGACGGGCAGGCGGCCGATGAACTCGGGGATGAGCCCGAACTTCATGAGGTCCTCGGGCATGACCTCGTGGATCGACTCGGCGAGGTCCTTGGGCGTGTGCAGCTCGGAGCCGAAGCCCAGGCCCTTCTTGCCGTTGCGCGACTCGATGAGCTTCTCCAGGCCGGCGAACGCGCCGCCCACGATGAACAGGACGTTCGTCGTGTCGATCTGGATGAACTCCTGGTGCGGGTGCTTGCGGCCGCCCTGCGGCGGGACCGAGGCGGTCGTGCCCTCGAGGATCTTCAGCAGCGCCTGCTGCACGCCCTCGCCCGAGACGTCGCGGGTGATCGAGGGGTTCTCGCTCTTGCGGGCGATCTTGTCGACCTCGTCGATGTAGATGATGCCCGTCTCGGCCTTCTTGACGTCGTAGTCGGCGGCCTGGATCAGCTTGAGCAGGATGTTCTCGACGTCCTCACCGACGTAGCCGGCCTCGGTGAGGGCGGTGGCGTCGGCGATCGCGAACGGCACGTTGAGCATCTTGGCCAGGGTCTGGGCGAGGTAGGTCTTGCCGCAGCCGGTGGGGCCGATGAGCAGGATGTTGGACTTGGCGATGTCGACCGACTCGGCGTCCTTCTTGCCGCTCGCGTGCTCGCCGGCCTGGATCCGCTTGTAGTGGTTGTAGACGGCGACGGCCAGGGCCTTCTTCGCCACGTCCTGCCCCACGACGTAGTTCTCGAGGAACTCGTAGATCTCGCGCGGCTTGGGCAGCTCGTCCAGGCCCAGCTCGGAGGACTCGGCGAGCTCCTCCTCGATGATCTCGTTGCAGAGGTCGATGCACTCGTCGCAGATGTACACGCCCGGTCCTGCGATGAGCTTCTTGACCTGCTTCTGGCTCTTTCCGCAGAACGAGCACTTCAGCAGGTCGCCGCTCTCTCCCATGCGTGCCACGCGACGTCCTCCGTGTGTTGGTGCGGGCGCGGTGCCCGCCTCCGGTGCTGCCCGGTCCGGCGGCAGCAGGTCCGACGGTACCCGCCGGACCACTCCATTCTCCCCATTGAATCGCCGAGACCCCGCCGGGGTCGCCCTTGTCCGCTCAGAGCGGACAACCGCCCGCGGATCCCGTAGAATCGTCAACGAGGGGAGTACTTCCCAAGCCCGGACCGGTCAGTACGAGCGCTCCACAGCGTTCCCGGCCCGGCACCGCCCAGCGGTGAAGGAGACCTCGGACACCTATCCGAGGACGACCATGCCCGCTCTCCCCCCTGCCGCCACCGACCTCCTCGCGGCGGCCGACCCCGCCGCCTCCGGCCCCTCCGTGGCCAGTCCCCTGCTGTGGGGCGTCACCCTCGCCGCCGTGCTCGCGCTCGTGGTGCTCGACTTCCTGCTGACCCGGCGCCCGCACCGGGTCTCGATGCGCGAGGCCGTCGGGTGGTCCGCCTTCTACGTCGCCCTGCCCCTGGCGTTCGGCGCCTGGATCTGGAGCCGGTTCGGGGGCCAGACCGGGCTGGAGTACTACACCGGCTACCTCGTCGAGAAGTCGCTGTCCGTCGACAACCTCTTCGTCTTCATGCTCGTCCTCGCCGGCTTCGCGGTACCCCGTGAGCTGCAGCAGCGGGTCCTGCTCATCGGCGTCGTCGGGGCGCTCGTGCTCCGCGGCGTGTTCATCGCGCTCGGGGCCCAGATGCTGGCCCACTTCGACTGGACGTTCCTGCTGTTCGGGCTGGTCCTGCTCGCCACGGGCGTCAAGCTGCTCCGGGACGCCCTGCGCGGGTCCGGCCACGACGTCGACGCCGCCAACCTGCGCAGCGTGCGCCTGCTGCGCCGGTTCCTGCCCGTCACCGACACCTACGAGGGCCCGCGGATGACCGTGCGCCGCGACGGCCGCCGGGCCCTCACCCCGCTCGCCCTGGTCACCGTGGCGATCCTCGGCACCGACATCGTCTTCGCGATCGACTCGGTGCCCGCCGTCTACGGCATCACCGGAGACCCGTACCTCGTCTTCGCCACCAACGCGTTCGCCCTCCTCGGTCTGAGGGCCCTCTACTTCGTGCTCGAGGGCGCCCTGTCCAAGCTGGTCCACCTCGGCTACGGGCTCGCCGCGATCCTCGGGTTCATCGGGGTCAAGCTCGTCCTGCACTGGGCCCACGGGACGTGGCCGGCCGTCCCGGTCGTGCCGACGCTGGCCTCCCTGGGCGTCATCGTGGGCGTCCTGGCGTTGGTCACCGTGACCAGCCTGGTCGCCTCCCGGCGCGCCCAGGACGGGCACGGGGTGGCAGACGGGGTCGATGGCTCAGGCGAGACCGAGGACGCAGGCGTGGCGGTGAGCGCGGGCGGGGTCAGGGCCGAAGGGGCCGACCCCACCGCGGAGTGCCAGCCCCGGTCCTGACCCGTCGGGGCCGCGCCCACCCGGCGCGGCCCCGGACCACGCGTGACGCCCGTGGCCGGCGACGCCGAAGTCCCAGACCTCGGCGCACCCAGGGCCTTGGGATGCCGAAGTCCCAAACTTCGGCATAACCCAGGGTCTTGGGATGCCGAAGTCCCAGACCTCGGCGCATCCAGGGTCTTGGGATGCCGAAGTCCCAGACCTCGGCGTCAACGCGCCCCGTGGAGGACGTCCGGGCCGAGCGCGTCGACCTCGAGGTCGAACCGCAGCCACACCGGGTTGCGGTCGGCCTGACGACCGGCGCCGACGACGCCCTGCCCCAGGTGGTCGCCGCCCGTCGACTTGCCCTGACGGCGGGCCGCGGTGAGGTGACGGCCCACAAGGGCCTCCCGGATCTCACCGGGCGCGTGCGGGCGGCACTGCCACGTGTCGCGGTCGTCGACGTCGGCGATCCGTCGCCCGGACGCGGTCGCCTCGACGACCGCGCGGCCACTCTCCGCCGCGGGCAGGTCCGGCACCCCGACAGTCCCGGTGCCGGGCCGCGGCTCCGCTCGCCGGCCACGGCGTCAACCCGGCCCCGGACATGCGTATGCCGCCCGCTCGAGGTGAGCGGGCGGCATACCGGCCGTGCGTGAGGCGTCAGTCCTCGAAGGACGCCTTGCGGGAGGCGAGCACCTCGTCGATGAGGCCGTACTCCTTGGCCTCGGCAGCGGACAGGATCTTGTCGCGCTCGATGTCGCTGCGGACCTGCTCCACGGTGCGACCCGAGTGCTCGGCCCAGGTCTCCTCGAGCCAGCTGCGCATGCGCAGCACCTCGTTGGCCTGGATCTCGATGTCGGACGCCTGGCCGTAGTCGCCACCGGCGAGCGCCGGCTGGTGAATGAGGATCCGGCTGTTCGGGAGGGCGAACCGCTTGCCCTTGGCACCCGCCGACAGCAGCACCGCGGCAGCCGAGGCGGCCTGGCCCACGACGAACGTCTGCACGTCGGGGCGGATGTACTGCATGGTGTCGTAGATCGCGGTCATGGCCGTGAACGAGCCACCGGGGCTGTTGATGTACATGAGGATGTCGCGGTCGGGGTCCTGCGACTCCAGCACGATCAGCTGGGCGATGACGTCGTCGGCGGACGCGTCGTCGACCTGCACGCCGAGGAAGATGATGCGGTCCTCGAAGAGCTTCGTGTAGGGGTCGAGCCGCTTCATGCCGTAGGAGGTGCGCTCCTCGAACTGCGGCAGGATGTAGCGGCTGGACGGACCCGGGACGTGCAGGCCGCCCGAGGCGGCACCGTGCATGCGGGGGTTGATGTTCGCGTTCACGTCGTTCCTCACTTGTCCCCGGTGACGGGGTTGTCGTCGTCGCTGCCACGGCGGCCGCCGGCCTGCGAGGCGCTGCTGAACACGTGGTCGACGAAGCCGTACGCCTTGGCTTCCTCGGCGCTGAACCAGCGGTCGCGGTCGGAGTCCTTCTCGATCTGCTCGAGGGGCTGCCCGGTGTGCTCGGCGATGAGCTCGGCCATCTGCTTCTTCACGAAGAGCATCTGCTCGGCCTGGATCTTGATGTCCGAGGCGGTGCCGCCGATGCCACCCGACGGCTGGTGCATCATCACGCGGGCGTGCGGGGTGGCGTACCGCTTGCCCTTGGTGCCCGCGGACAGCAGGAACTGGCCCATCGAGGCCGCCATGCCCATCGCCACGGTCGCGACGTCGTTGGGGATCCACTTCATCGTGTCGTAGATCGCCATGCCCGCCGAGATCGAGCCGCCGGGGCTGTTGATGTAGAGCCAGATGTCCTTGCCCGGGTCCTCGGCCGCCAGGAGCAGCAGCTGGGCACAGATCGCGTTCGCGTTGTCGTCGCGAACGTCGGAGCCGAGGAAGATGATCCGCTCCTTGAGCAGACGGTTGTAGATGTGGTCGTCCAGACCACCCTGCGGCCGCTCGTCCTGAGCGACGATCTCACTACTGGTCACGCTCGTCTCCATCACTCGCCGGTGTTGAACCTGTCGATGACCCTAACGTGGCCCCCTTGCCACACAGTCCCCGAATCCCCCCGTGTTCGCCCTGAGCGCAGAGGGCTCAAGGAGCGGGCCGGCACCGGCCGCGGTGGACCTGCTCCCCCGCGAGGGCCCGTGGTCGACCATCTGCGCCGCCTGGCCGAGGGTGAGCACGACGACCCCGGCTGCGAGCAGGTCCGTCACGAGCGGCCGGGTGCCGGCGGCGCTCCCTGCGAGGGGAGCCAGCAGCACGAGGACCGTGCCGCGGCCGACCACCGCCAGCGCCGACACGACCCACTCCTCGCGGCGGTGCCCGGGGTCCGAGGCAAGGACCCGGAGCAGGTGCACGGCCGCGACCGTCGCGAGCAGGGTGCCGACGACGGTGGTCGGGGTGCGGTGGGGCGAGAGAAGGAGGGCCAGCACCGAGGCTGCCACCCAGCAGGCCGCGCTGAACCGGCAGGTCGCCACCCGGCCGTGTCGCACGAGGAAGGTGCGCTTGCCGAACAGCGTGTCTCCGCGGACGTCGCGGAAGTCCTTCAGGACGATCCGGCCCACGAAGCCGACGTAGAGCGCGCCGAGGAACGGCAGGTCGGTGGGTCGCACCGCGCCGCGGGCGGCGAGGACGCCGAGCAGGTACGGCACCGCGACGTACAGGGCGGGCAGGGTGAGCGACGCGACGGCACCCCGCTCGGCGAGCCGCACCGGACCGGCCGAGTATGCCGTGCTGACGGCGAGGCCCGCCGCCGCCACGACCAGCGCCGCCGGTCCCAGGACCGCTGCCGCCGCCAGGGTGGCGACGAGGGCGACCGCGGCCACCGTCCGCAGCTGGGCTCGGTGGGCGCGTCCGCCGGCCAGCACCCGTCGTGCGTCGTCGGGCAGGTTGACGGCGTCGATGCGGGCGTCGGCGAGGTCGTTGACGACGGCCGACCACACGAGGAAGGGCAGCAGCACCAGGACCGCGCGGAGCAGGGCCCACGACGAGGCGGAGCCGGCGACGCCCAGGCCGCACGCGGCATACAGCACGAGCAGCAGGAGGACCGGAGGTCGCAGCATCGCCCACGCGATGCGCGCGTACGCCCTCACTTGTTGCTCCCGTAGGAGCCCATGGCCACCACGATGAACACCAGGAAGCCGAACCAGACCAGTCCGGCGACGACGGCGGCGGCGACCACCGCCAGGGCGACGATGGTGAGGATGCGGCCCCAGGAGGTGGGGCGGGGCCTGTCGAGGGGTTCGTCCATGGGCGGACGCTAGGGGCCCGGCGCAGGCCCCCGCGTCCGCCGCGCTACTCAGTTCCGGCGGGTTCGGGGGCACCCGGTACGAGCGTGCCGCTCTCCCGCGTGGCGGGGATGACGAGCATCGCGAGGAAGACCACGGCGGTGACGACGAGCAGCGCCTTGAGGACGGTGAAGTGGTCGCCGAGGAAGCCCAGCAGCGGCGGGCCGCCGATGAAGGCGGTGTACCCGATCGTCGCGACGACGGACATGCGCGCGCCCGCGCGGGCGGGGTCGTCGGCCGAGGCGCTCATCCCCACCGGGAAGCCGAGGGAGGCACCCACGCCCCAGACGGCGGTGCCGAGGTAGGCGACCACCGGGTTGCCGAAGATCACCATGAGCGAGCCGACCGCCGCGAGGGCGAACGTCGCGCGCAGGACCGGCACCCGGCCGTAGCGGTCCAGCAAGCCGGTGCCCAGGATGCGGCCCACCGTCATGAAGCTGAGGAAGACCGCGAAGGCGAGCACCCCCGCCCACGCCGGCAGGCCGTGGCCCTCAACGAAGCCGACCGCGATCCAGTCGTTGGCCGTGCCCTCGGTGAAGGCGGCGGCCAGGACCACCATGCCGACCATCAGGGTCCGCGGCTCGAGCCACGCGGAACGCGGCTTCGCCGTCGCCGGCACGGCGGCGTCTGCCTGCTCGTCGTCGCCGGTGGCCTGCTCCTCGACCGCGCGGGGCAGGAAGGCGCGCACGCCCCACCAGCCCAGGACCGCGGAGACGGCCAGCGCCCCGAGGAAGTGCGGGACCAGCGACACACCGGCCCACGACATCAGGGAGCCGACCAGCGCCGCGACCACGGTGCCACCGGAGAAGGCGGCGTGGAAGTGCGGCATGACGTTGCGACCCAGGAGCCGCTCCACGGCGGCACCCTCGAGGTTCATCGCGACGTCCCACAGGCCCACGCCCATGCCGAGCAGGAAGAGCCCGGCGGCCATCAGGGGCCGGGAGCGGGCCACGTCGACGGCCAGCCCCACGCAGACGAGCCCGACCGCCGAGACGACCATTCCGGCCACCACCGTGCGGGAGGCGCCGATCCGGTCGGCGACCCGGCCGGCGAAGGGCAGGGCCAGCACCGAGCCGCACGAGGCGGCGAACAGCGTGAGGCCGAGCTGTCCGGCGCTGAGGCCGAGCTCGGCCTTGCTGTCGGCGATGCGGGAGGCGAAGGAGGAGAACACGACGCCGGCGAGGGCGAAGACGACGAAGACGGCGTTGCGGGCGGTGCGCACCCGCGTCAGGTCGGGGGCGAGGGTCTGGGTCACGGAAAGCTTCTCGGGAGGTCGGTACGGGCTGGAGACGGGAGGTCGAATCGTTTCGATCGAATCGATTCGATAGTCTGTCCTGCATGGCCGGTCCCCGTCAACCTCGCGTCACCCTGCGCGCCGTCGCCGACGCCGCCGGGGTGAGCACCTCGACCGCGTCGCTGGCCTTCAGCGGCAAGGGCCCGGTCGCCCCCGGGACGGTCGAGCGCGTGCTGGCGGCCGCCGCCGCGCTCGGGTACACCGGCCCGGACCCGCTCGCCTCCTCGCTGCGCCAGGGACGCTCCGGCGTCGTCGGGGTGGTCGTGGAGGGCCGGCTCGGGCACGCGTTCCGCGACCCGTTCGCCGTGTCGGTGCTCGACGGCCTGTCCCAGGTGCTCGACGAGGTGCCCGCCGGGATGCTGCTCATCGCCCAGCCCGCCGGCGACCCCGACCGCGCCATCGCCCACCTCGGCTCCGCGGCGCTCGACGCCGTCGTGTTCTCGCTGTGCGGGCCGGACACCAACCCCGCCGTGGACCACCTCGCCGCACGCGGCATCCCGATGATCGGCGACGGCGCCCCGGCCGACCCGCGGGTGGTCAACCTCTCCCTGGACAACCGTGGCGCGGGCGCCGAGGTCGCCCGGCTCGTCCGCGACCTCGGGCACCGTCGGGTCGCGCACCTGCTCATGCCGCTCGGACCCCACGCCGCCACGGGCCCGACGACGCTCGAGGAGGTCGACACCGCGGTCTTCGTCGACACCCGCGACCGCGCCCTGGGGTTCGCCGACGTGTTCGGTCCGGACATGCCCCTCGTGCAGACGGCCCTGCCGGACGTCGAGCAGGCAGCGCTGGCCGTCCGCCCGCTGCTCGAGCTGCCGGAGGGCCGGCGCCCCACGGCCGTCGTGGCACAGTCCGACCTGCTGGCCCTCGGGGCGATCCGGGCCGCCGGGGACCTCGGCCTGCGCGTGCCCGAGGACCTCAGCGTGACGGGGTTCGACGGCGTGGACCTCCCCTGGTTCGACGGCGTGCTCACCACGGTCGACCAGCAGGGCGAGGCCAAGGGCCGCCGTCTGGGGGCCATGGTGCGCGCCCTGCTCGACGACCGGCAGCCGGAGGCGGCCGTCCACCCCACCACCCTGCGGGTGGGCACGACGACCGCTCCCCCGACAGACGCGTCCCGGCAGCCCCCCGGCTCCTAGACGACCGTCGGCGTCCTAGGACCGGGTCCCGGTGGCCCCTGCGCCGTTGACGACGCCGTCCCCCACGGCGCCCGGCTGCTCCGGGGCCGCCGCCATCGGCGGCTCGGCCACGAGCTGCAGCGTCACGTAGCTGCCGCGCTCGTCGACCGTGAAGGCGCCCTCGAACTCCATGATGCTGTCGGTGCACACCACGGTGTGCGCCTCCCAGCGGGCGTCCACGACCGCGGTCGCCCACACCCGCTCCATGCCCATCCCCGCTTCCCAGGGCAGCACGTCCTCGGCGCACCGGCAGACACCGATGACGAGCCGGTCGACGTCGTCGGTCCGGCCGAGCTCGACCTCGGCGAAGAGGCCGCTGTCCTCCAGTGCCGTCTCGACGGTGCGCTTGAGTGCCCGGGCGTGCTGGGACTCCGCCGGGTGGGCGTTCTCCTGCACTGCCAGACGCAGCTTGTGAAAGGCCGCTTGGTCCATGGCTCATGGTCCTGTGGGCAGGCCGCGGCAGCCATCACGCAGATGACGTATGCCGTGCACCCGCGTCGGGTGCACGGCATACGTTTGCGTGCGGTTGGCGCCCCGGTCAGGGGCGACGGGCCTCGTCAGGCGTGGTCGTGGCCCTCGTGGTCGGCGTCCTCGACGAGCTGCGACGCCACGTCCGTGGCGGTGACCTCGTTGAGGTCGATCTCGGTGCCGGCGGTGTCGACGACCTTGGCCTTCTCCAGGACCGCGGCGAGCGCCTTGCGACGGGCGACCTCGGCGACCATGGCCGGGACCTGGCCCTGCTGGTCGATCGCCTGGGCGAACTGGTTCGGGTCCATGCCGTACTGCTGGGCGGACATCACGAGGTACTCGATGAGCTCGGGCTGCTCGACGCTGACCTCCTCGCGCTCGGCGATGGCGTCGAGCAGGAACTGGGCCTTGAGCGCCTTGCGGGTGCTGGCGTCGACCTCGGCACGGTGCTCGTCGTCCTCGAGCCGGCTCTCGCCCTCGAGGTGGGCGTGCACCTCGGCCTCGACGATGCCGTCGGGCACCGGGATGTCGAGACTGTCGAGCAGGTGCTCGAGCACCTTGTCGCGGGCCTGGACGCCCTGCTCGAACTTCTTGGCGCGCTCGGCCTGCTTGGTGACGTCCTCGCGGAGCTCGCGCAGGGTGTCGAACTCGGAGGCGAGCTGGGCGAAGTCGTCGTCGAGCGCGGGGAGCTCGCGGACCTTGACGGACTGCACGGTCACGGTGACCTCGGCGTCCTCGCCCTCGCGGTCGCCACCGGCCAGCGGGGCGGTGAAGTTCTTGGTCTCGCCGGCCTCCATGCCGACCAGCGCCTCGTCGAGGCCCTCGAGCATGTTCTTGCTGCCGACCTCGTAGGAGATGCCGGTGACCGAGTCGATCTCCTCGTCACCGATGGTGGCGCGCAGGTCGATCGAGACGAAGTCGCCGTCCTCGACGGCGCGCTCGACGCCCTTGAGGGTGCCGAACCGCTCCTGCAGCGCGACGAGCCGCTCCTCGACGTCCTCGTCGGACGCCTTGGCCTCGTCGACCTCGACGGTGATGGTGCTGAAGTCCTCGGGGAGGGTGACCTCGGGGCGGACGTCGACCTCGACGGTGAACTTGAGCTCCTGGCCCTCCTCGGCCGGGACCTCGGTGACGTCGACCTCGGGCTGCCCGATCGGGCGGACGTTGTTCTCCTCGACGGCCTGGCCGTAGAACTGCGGGAGGGCCTCGTTGACGGCCTCCTGGAGGACCGCGCCGCGCCCGACGCGCTGGTCGATGATGCGGCTGGGGACCTTGCCCTTGCGGAAGCCGGGGACCTGGATCTGGCTGCCGATCGTCGCGTACGCCGCGTCGAGGCTCGGCTTGAGCTCCTCGAACGGGACCTCGACGGTCAGCTTGACCCGGGTCGGGTTGAGGGTCTCGACGGCACTCTTCACTGCAGGGCACTCCATGCTCGTGGGGCAAAGGGAAGGACCCGGGCGGCGCGACGGCTGCGCGCACGGTCGGCCGGGCCACCGCTCATGCTAGCCGTCCGCGAGCGCGGTGCCGAACCCGCCGCCCAGGCCAGGGCCCGAGCCGGCCGTCGAGCGCGGAGCGGGGCCGTCCTCCTAGGGTGGCGACATGACCGTCCCCGCCACCACGACCGGCACACCGCTGAAGGCCCTGAAGACCACCATCGGTGCGGTGATGGGCGGCCTCGTGGTCGTCGCCATCCTGTTCGGAGGTGTCGTGCTCGGCCTGCACGGGTACCCACTGACGTGGGTGCCCTGGCTGCTCGGCGCGCTCACGGTCGTGGCCCATCTCGTCTGCACCGCGGTGGGGTACCGCGTCCCGGCCGTGGCACCGGGAACCGCGCCCGACGAGGCTGCGACGGCGGCGCGGGCGGCCTTCCAGCAGTCGACATTCCTGCGGCTCGCGGTCTGCGAGGCCGTCAGCCTCGTGGGGATCGCCCTGGCGTTCGCCGTGAGACCGCAGACGGGCATGACGGTGGTCATCGGCGTCGTGCTCACCCTCGCACTCCTCCTCCTGCACGGGTGGCCCGGGACGCGGGTCCTCGGCCGCGTCGAGCGCTCGCTGGACCGCGACGGGGGACGGTCCTACCTCACCGACACCATGCACGGCCGCGAGCCCGGCCAGAACGGAGCACTTCTGTCATGACCGACGAGTACGACGTCATCGTCATCGGCGCGGGGCCGGTCGGTGAGAACGCCGCCGACCGCGCGCACAAGGGCGGCCTGACGGTCGCCATCGTGGAGAAGCACCTCGTCGGCGGGGAGTGCAGCTTCTACGCCTGCTCCCCCAGCAAGGCGCTGCTGCGGCCCATCCACGCCACCCGCGCCTCCCAGCGGGTGCAGGGCTCGGAGGGCGCGCGGGTCGACCGCGACGGCGTCCTCGCCCGCAGGGACGCCTGGGTCAACCGGGTCGGCACGAGCGACCGGCTCGACGACTCGGGACAGGTCGACTGGCTCGACCACGTGGGCATCGACCTTGTCCGCGGCGAGGCACGGCTCACGGGGGTGCGGACCGTTGAGGTCGGCGACCGGACCCTGCGGGCGCGTCAGGCCGTCGTCCTCGCCACCGGCAGCGCGCCGCTGGTCCCGGACCTGCCGGGCCTGTGGGCCGCCAACCCGTGGACCAACCGCGAGGCGACCACGTCCCGCACCGTGCCCGGACGCCTCGCCGTCCTCGGCGGCGGTGTCGTGGCTGCCGAGCTCGCGCAGGTGTATGCCGCGCTCGGCTCGACGGTGACGATCATCGAGCAGGCGGACGGCCTGCTCGGGCGCCACGAGCCGTTCGCCGGCGAGGCCGTGCGCGCGGCGCTCGAGGCCGACGGCGTCGACGTGCGCCTGTCGACCAAGGCCGAGTCGGTGGACCGTCCAGGTGGTTCGGGCGAGGTCACGGTGACGCTGTCCGACGGGTCGACCGTCGTCGCCGACGAGCTGCTCGTGGCGGTGGGCCGCCGGCCGGCCACCGAGGGCCTCGGCCTGGACACCGTCGGTGCGGTCACCTCGAAGCCGGGGTACGTCCAGGTCTCCGACCGCATGGAGGTGAAGGGACCCGAGGGCGACCCCTGGCTCTACGCCGTCGGCGACGTCACGGGCATCGCCCTGCTCACCCACATGGGCAAGTACCAGGGACGGGCGGTCGGCGACCTCGTCGCCGCCCGTGCGGCTGGTCGTCCTGACGACGAGCCGGGGATGACGCCGTACGCCGCGTCGCTCGGCTCCCCGCAGGTCGTCTTCACCGACCCCGAGGTGGCCGCCGCCGGGCTCACCGAGGCCGAGGCGCGCGACCGTGGCCTGTCGGTCCGCGTCGTCGACGTGCCGATGGACAGCGCCGCCGGGTCGGGGCTGCAGGCGGAGGGGTACCAGGGTCGCGCGCGGATGCTCGTCGACGAGGACCGGCGGGTGGTGGTCGGCGCGACCTTCGTCGGGCAGGACGTCGCGGAGCTGGTGCACGCCGCGACCGTCGCGATCGTCGGCGAGGTGCCCATCGACACGCTGTGGCACGCGGTCCCGTCGTACCCGACCATGAGCGAGATCTGGCTTCGCCTGCTCGAGGAGTACGGCCTCTGACCTGCGCGAAGGTGCGGGCTCGGGGGGTTCCGCCCCCTCGGCCCGCCGGGTAGCGTCCGCCGGAAGCCCCTCCGCACGGGCTGCTCCCCGACCTGCCCACCCTGCCGGCCGGGTCCGTGACCATCCCCGTCGTGTTCCACATGGTCTCCGACCACGGGAACACGGCGACCGAGAAGGCCCGCTGGCAGACGTTGATCGCCGCCCAGATGAAGGTCCTCAACGACTCCTACTCCGGCGCCACGGCCGCGGACGCCGCTGACACCCCGTTCCGCTTCACGTTGTCCGAGGTGACCTAGTCGGTCAACCCCACCTGGTACACGGTCGTTCCCGGCAAGAGCGGCGTGGAGAAGGAGATGAAGTCCGCGCTCTACGAGGGCGACGCCGCGGCCTGCTCGGCTGGGCCTCGACCCCATCCACAACTTCATGGACTACACGCAGGACTCCTGCATGGACATGTTCACCCCGGGCCAGGCCGACCGCATGAGCGACGCCTGGCAGCAGTTCCGGGCGGGCGGCGGCAGGGGCAGCTGACGCGGCGACGGGTGGTCGGCGCCATGCAGCACGACCTGCTCGCGATCCCATGACATCCGTCATGAACCTTCTCCATTTCTCTCACAAGCGCTGACCAAGTTCCGACAGGACCTTCCGGACTTGGTGAGGAATCTTGTGCGGCAGGGGGATTCGTCACAGATTCGCCCCGGGACGACAGCCGTCGCCCCTGCCCCCCATGCAGGAGATGACCCATGCGCAAGCAGCTCCTCGCCGTGGCGCTCGCCGCCACGGCAACCACGGGCCTGGTCGCCACCGCGACCACGTCCGCCTCGGCCGCCTCACCCCGCGCCCACGCGGCGCGCGTGTGCAGTGCACCGACGTCCCCCACCGTCGCTGCGTGCGACGCCCTCAAGCTGGTCGACGACCACGGCACGGCGGTCAGCCCCTCCGGCCGCACGGTGACGCCGGCCGCGATCTCGGGCAAGACCCCGACGGACATCCAGAGCGCGTACAAGCTCGCCGGGCTGTCGGCCGGCGGCCGCACCGTCGCCATCGTCGACGCCTACGGCTACGCCAAGGCCGAGCAGGACCTCGCGGTCTACCGCTCGCAGTGGGGGCTGCCCGCCTGCACCACCGCCAACGGCTGCCTGAAGATCATGAACCAGACCGGGGGCACGAGCCTGCCGCGCTACGACAACGGCTGGGCCCAGGAGCAGGCGCTCGACCTCGACGCCGTCTCGGCCGCGTGCCCGAGCTGCAAGATCGTCCTCGTGCAGGCCTCGTCGTCGAGCCTGACGAACCTCGGCACCGCGGTGAACACCGCCGCCAAGCAGCCCGGCGTCGTGGCGATCTCCAACTCCTACGGTGGCGGCGACCTCGCCGACAGCAGCTACGGCAGCTACTACAACCACCCCGGCATCGCGGTCACCGCCTCGACCGGTGACAACGGCTACCAGGGCGGCAGCTTCCCGGCCTCGTCGCACTACGTGACCGCCGTCGGCGGGACGTCGCTGTATGCCGCGTCCAACACCCGCGGGTGGACCGAGTCCGCGTGGAGCGGTGCCGGTTCCGGCTGCACCACCCTCAACGCCGCCCCGTCCGGCCAGACCACGGCCATGACGAGCTGCTCGGGTCGTGCCATCGCCGACGTGTCCGCGGTCGCCGACCCCAACACCGGCCTCGCGGTCTACGCCCCGTCGACCAAGACGACCTCCGGGTGGGCGCAGTACGGCGGCACCAGTTTGTCCTCCCCGCTCGTCGCGTCGGTCTACGCCCTGTCGGGCAACACCGCCGGCTACGCGAACACCCTCCCGTACGCCAACTCCGCGGGCCTGTTCGACGTGACGTCGGGCAGCAACGGCACGTGCGCCTCGTGGTGCACCGCCGGCACCGGCTGGGACGGCCCCACCGGCCTGGGCACGCCGAACGGCACCAGCGCCTTCTGACCCCCACGACCCGTCAGGGGACGGCCCGGGCACTGACCCCCGGGACGACGACGGCCCGCCACCCAAGCGGTGGCGGGCCGTCGTGCTCGGTCCCGGGACGTTGGGCCGTGCCGGACGTGAGGCGTCGGCGGCACGGTGGGGTCAGGAGGTGGGCGTCATGTCGACCCGGTCCCTCGTCCCCGCACCACCCGAGGTGACGCGCTCGCGTCCGGGCGGCAGGCTGGCGTGGATCCTGCTCGCCGGTGTCCTGGCCCTCGTGGGCGCGTTCGCAGCGCTGCTATGGTCCTCCGCGGTCACGACGGCCGTGACGGCCTCGCTCGAAGCGGCCACCCACGGGCCGCCGTCGGGCGTCATGGTGACGACGCACCCTGACCCGTGGTTCGTGTACACCGAGGACGCGTCCCGGGTCTCCCACGTGTCGGTGACGGCCCCCGACGGCTCCACCCTGCCGGTGACGCTGACGTCGTCCACGTTCGGGTACGGCCCGCACCGCGAGGGCCGCCAGGTGGCACGGTTCGAGGTTCCTGCCGGAGCCGGGCTGGTCGACCTGCGGGTCGTCGTCGACGTCGTCGACGCGGCGCAGTCGGACCCGGCCGTGACCGTCGCGGTGACCACCTTCGACGTGGCGGGCTTCGAGAACGTCCACCGCTGGGGCCTGGTCACCCTGCTGGTGGTGGATGTCGGTGCCGCGGCGGCGGTCCTCGTGGCGGGCGGCGCCGGCCGGACCGCGCCTGGGTCCCTCTCCCTGCGCCGACCCCGCGCGTAGGCGCGCGAGCGGTGGAGCGGGTGACGAGAATCGAACTCGCGTAGCCAGTTTGGAAGACTGGGGCTCTACCATTGAGCTACACCCGCGCGGGCCCGCGACGGCGTCGCGAATCCGAGGCGTTAGCCTAATGGCCGCGCTCCGCTGGGATGAAATCGACACCTGCGAGCGACGGGGTATGGCGCAGGTTGGTAGCGCGTCCGCTTTGGGAGCGGAAGGCCGCCGGTTCAAATCCGGCTACCCCGACACGGCAGCGGAGCCTGCGACGCTGCGTGGCGGGGGAGCCGGATGCAGGGAGCCGGAGCGTGCGCGCCGAGGAACGAGGCGCGTCCGCGACGGCGGCTCCGGCTACCCCGACGGACGCCCACGCGGGCGCGGGGAGGGCGGGACTCCCGAGGTGGGTCAGACGAGGTCGGCGCGGAACTCGGTGACACGTCGCCCGGCGGCCAGGCCCTTGGCCTCGAACCCGTCCCTCGGCCGCCACGCCGGCCGATCCCCCTCGGTCACCGCGAACCGCGGGTGCGCCGCGAGCTCCGCCCGGGCGTGCACGGCATACGTCTCGTGGTCGGTGGCCACGAGCAGGTGGCCGCCGGGCACGAGCCGGGAGGCGACCAGGTCGAGGGTGTACGGCGCGAGGAACCTGCGCTTGGCGTGCTTGGCCTTGGGCCACGGGTCCGGGAAGAACAGGTGCACCGCGGCGAGCGCGCCCGGGGCGATGCGGTCGCGCAGCAGGGCGACCGCGTCCCCCTGGTGCAGCCAGAGGTTGCGCACGCCGCGCCGGTCGGCCTCCGCCAGCATCCGGGCCAGGGCCGGGGTGAAGACGTCGACGGCGAGCAGGTCGTGCCCTGGGTGCGTCTCGGCGTATGCGACCGCCGCGGCGCCGTGCCCGCAGCCGATCTCGAGCACCACGGGCGCCACGCGGTCGAAGGCGGCCGCCGGGTCCAACGGGCCGTCGGGGATGTGGTGCCGCGGGAACAGGGACTCGACCCGCTCCATGGTGAGCGCCGACATCCGCCCCCGGCGCGCGTTGTAGCTGCGCACGTGTCCCGTCTCGTCCACGACCCCAGCGTGGCAGACCGGCAGGCGCATCTCGGTCCCGACCCCGGTCCGGCCCGGCCGCTCCGTCCGCGTGACGGACCCCACGCGATAACCAATCGTTATCTGATCCATAATGGGAGCATGCGCATCTCCCGGTTCCCCAACATCGTCGACGACGTGACCGTCCGGCTCATCGCCGGTGTCGTGCTCGTCCTGGGCGTCCTCGCACTGGCCGCGCACCAGTGGTGGCTGTATGCCGTGCTGGCCGCCGACTTCGTGCTGCGCGCCGGCTGGGGCCCCTCCGCCAGCCCGGTCGCCCGGTTCGTCGGCCGCTTCGTCCGCCCCCGCGTGGCCGCGGCCCCGCGGTACACGGCCGGTCCGCCCAAGCGGTTCGCGGCCACCATCGGCGCCGTGCTGACGCTCGCCGCGACCGGGTCCTGGCTGGCCGGCGAGGCCGTCCCCGTCGTCGTCATCGGCGTCGTCATGGTGGTCTTCCCCGCGCTGGAGGCGCTGGCGGGGATCTGTGTGGGTTGCCTCGTCTTCGCCGGGCTCATGCGGATCGGGCTCATCCCCGAGTCGGTCTGCGTCGACTGCGCCAACATCGGCCGCCGCGCGGCGGCCCGCACCACGGCCCAGGCCACCCCCACCGCCTGAGCGGCCGCGCGTCACCGTCGGCGGGTCGGCAACGCCTGATCGGCACCGCCCGGTCAGCGTGGCGCGGTCAGCGGCGCCCGGTCAGCGGCGCCAGACGAGGACGGCGGCGCGGTCGTCGGTCTCCCCCGCCCGGGCCGCGGCGCACATCCGCGCCACCATGCCCTCGAAGCCCTTGGAGATCATCCGCTCGGCCGTCCCGAGCATGCGGTCGATGCCGTCGCGCAGGTCGCGGTCCCGCACCTCGATGACCCCGTCGGTGTACAGCAGCAGGGCGTCGCCGCGCCCGAGCCGACCCGTGATGCGCGGGAAGGTCAGGCCCTCCGTCACACCCAGCACCGGCCCCTCGTCGCCTTCGAGCACCTCCCACCGACCCGAGCCGGCGTTGAAGCGCACCGCCGGCGGGTGGCCGGCCGAGCCGACGCTGAACTCGCCGGTCTCCAGGTCGAGCATCGCGTGGGCGGCCGTCGCGAATCCCTCGTCCCAGGCCTGGCGCAGCAGGTAGGAGTTGGCGGCCGGCAGGAACCGGTCGACCGGCATCGAGCCCAGCAGCCCGCCGAACGCGCCTGACAGCAGCAGCGACCGCGTGCCGGCGGCGATGCCCTTGCCGGACACGTCGACGAGGACGAGCTCGAGCACCGAGTCCGTCTTGCTGGTGACGACGAAGTCGCCCGAGAACGAGTCGCCGTAGGCGGACAGCACCGCCAGCTCGGCCCCCCAGCCCTCGGGCAGCGGCGGCAGCTCACCTTGCGTGCGCAGGCGGTCCCGCAGGTCCACGAGCATGGACTCGCCGAGGTTGCCCTGGACGCCCAGACGGGCGCGGGACGCCGCCACCCAGAACATCAGCGCCATCATGGCCACGAGCACGACGAACGCGCCGACGAGGGTGGCCTGGGCGCCCCGCTGGAGGACGGTCGTGACACCGGCGACGATGATGACCACGTCCACCAGCGCGAGGCGCCGTGGCGGCAGGAACAACCCGGCGAGCACGGCGACCGGGATGTACGCGGAGAACGGCACCGTGCTCGGCCAGCGGGTCATGGCCCAGCAGAGGACCCCCGCGGCGACGAGGAGGACGAGCACCGTCCCGGCGTTGCCCCACCGGACCCACCGGGCCCGGCCGCGCTGGACCCGGGACGCGAGGGCTCGGCGTACGAGCAGCGTCCTGTCGACGTCCAACGTATGAGGTCCTTCGGCAAGGCGGGGGGCGGTGGCCCCGCTACGTCGCGGCAACGGGCTCGGCCCCTCCCGATCCCTGCGCACACCCTAGTGGCGGGTCCTGCGCCCCCGCGGCATTTCCACAGATCAGGGAAGGGGCGGGAGGGTCCCGGTACTCTCGTACTCGCCGACCATCGCGATCCGCCGCTCGTGCCGCGGAGCCTTCGAGAACGGCGTCGCCAGGAAGGTCCGGACCATGTCCTTGGCCTCCTCGACGGTGTTCATCCGGCCGCCGATCGAGATGACCTGGGCGTTGTTGTGCTCGCGCGCCAGCTGGGCCAGCTCGGTGTTGTAGCACAGGGCGGCGCGGATGCCCGCGACCTTGTTGGCCGCCATCTGCTCGCCGTTGCCCGAGCCGCCGAGCACGACGCCCAGCGACTCGGGGTCGGCCGCCACCGCCTCTGCGGCGCGCAGCACGAAGACCGGGTAGTCGTCCTCGGCGTCGTAGGAGTGGGCACCGTGGTTCGTGACCTCGTGCCCCTCGGACTCCAGGAACGAGACGAGCTCGTTCAACAGGTCGTATGCCGCGTGGTCGCCGCCGATGTGGACGCGCATGGTGGTGTTCTCCGTCTCCTGCTCAGGCTGTCGTCAGTCTGTACCAGTGCGCCTGACTCCTCGGCGCTCCGGTCCTCGCTCGCTGGCGCTCGCTGCGATCCTCGCGCTGTCGTCGTCAGTCGAAGATGGGACCGACGGTGCGGCTGCGCTTCAGCTCGTAGAAGCCGGGGGTGCCGGCGACCAGCACGCACCCGTCCCACAGCTTCCCGGCCGCCTCGCCCTTCGGGGCGGGGGTCACGACCGGGCCGAAGAAGGCCTCGCCGTTGACCGCCACGACCGGCGTGCCCACGTCGTCGCCCACCAGGTCGATCGCGCGCTGGTGGCTGGCGCGCAGCTCGTCGTCGAGGTCGTCCTTCTCGGCGTACTGCGCCAGCTCCACCGGCAGCCCGACCTCCTCGAGGGCGGGGACGATGACCTGGGCGAAGTCCTTCTCACCACCGAGGTGGATCCGCGTGCCCATGGCGTCGTAGAGCGGCTTGGTGACCTCCACGCCGTGCTCGCGGCGCGCGGCCATGATGACCCGGACCGGGCCCCAGCCCTTGTCCATCATCGCCCGGTACTCCTCGGGCAGGTCACGGCCCTCGTTGAGCACGGACAGGCTCATCACCGACCAGGTCACGTCGACGGGACGGACCTTCTCGACCTCCATCATCCAGCGGGAGGTCATCCACGCCCACGGGCAGAGCGGGTCGAACCAGAACTCGGCGGCGGAGCGGGTGGTCGATACGTCGGTCGCAGCACTCACACGCCCAATCCTGCCACTGGCCCGGCGGCCGGTCGCGCCGGGTGGTGGGGACCCCGGGTGCGCCCTCCCGGGGTCGGTCGCCCGTGACAGGATGGGCCGACCCCTGGACACCCACCGCAGGAGCTGTTTGTGCCTGGCAAGAACCTGACCCGCGACGAGGCGGCCGAGCGCGCCGGTCTCGTGCACGTCGACCACTACGACATCGCCCTCGACCTCACCACGTCCGAGACGACGTTCCGCAGCACGACGACGGTCACCTTCACGAGCACCCGCCCCGGTGAGGGCACCTTCATCGACCTCATCGCCCCCTCGGTCGAGGCGATCACCCTCAACGGCGAGTCGCTCGACCCGGCCACCCACTTCGACGGCGTGCGGGTCACGATCCCGACCACCGCCGAGCAGAACACGCTCACCGTCGACGCGACCGCGGCATACACGAACACCGGTGAGGGGCTGCACCGCCTCGTGGACCCGGTCGACGGCGAGGTCTACCTCTACTCCCAGTTCGAGGTGGCCGACTGCCGGCGGGTCTTCACCGTCTTCGAGCAGCCCGACCTCAAGGCGACCTACGGCTTCAACGTGACCGCGCCGGACCACTGGCAGGTCGTCTCCAACTCCCCCACCCCCGAGCCTGCGCCGGTGCGCGAGGGCGTGGCCACCTGGGCGTTCGCCCCGACCGCGCGGATGTCCTGCTACATCACCGCGCTCGTGGCCGGCCCGTATGCCGTGGTGCGCGACGAGGTGCAGACGCGCAAGGGCACCGTGCCGCTCGGCATCTTCTGCCGTCGCTCGATGCTGGAGTTCCTCGACGCCGACAACGTCTTCGAGCTCACCAAGAAGGGGTTCGCCTTCTTCGAGGAGGAGTTCGACTGCGAGTACCCGTTCGAGAAGTACGACCAGCTCTTCACGCCCGAGTACAACATGGGCGCGATGGAGAACGCCGGCGCCGTCACCATCAGCGAGATCTACGTCTTCCGGTCCAAGGTGACCGAGGCGATGGTCGAGCGCCGCGGCGTGACGATCCTGCACGAGCTCGCGCACATGTGGTTCGGCGACCTCGTCACCATGAAGTGGTGGAACGACCTGTGGCTCAACGAGTCGTTCGCCGAGTGGGCCTCGACCACGTGCCAGGCCGAGGCCACCGAGTGGGAGAGCGCCTGGACCACCTTCGGGATCGCCGAGAAGGCGTGGGCGTACCGCCAGGACCAGCTGTCCTCGACGCACCCGATCGTGGCGCCGATCCGCGACCTGCAGGACGTCGAGGTCAACTTCGACGGCATCACCTACGCCAAGGGCGCGTCGGTGCTCAAGCAGCTCGTCGCCTACGTCGGCCGCGAGCCGTTCCGCGACGGCCTGCGCGCGTACTTCGCCAAGCACGCGTGGGGCAACACCACGCTCGACGACCTGCTGTCCGAGCTCGAGACGACCTCCGGCCGTGACCTCGGCGCGTGGTCCAAGCTCTGGCTCGAGACCGCCGGCGTCAACACCCTGCGCCCGGTCGTCGAGACCGACGACCAGGGGCTGCTGTCCTCGGTCGTGATCGAGCAGACCGCGGTCGAGGAGTACCCCACGCTGCGCCCGCACCGCCTCGCCGTCGGCCTCTACGACGTCGACACCGCCGAGGACGGCACCACCAGCCTCGTGCGCACCCACCGGGTCGAGCTCGACGTCGACGGCGAGAGCACCCCGGTGCCCGAGCTGGTCGGTCGTCCGGCCCCGGACCTGCTGCTCGTCAACGACGACGACCTTGCCTACGCCAAGATCCGCCTCGACGAGCGCTCGCTCGCCACCGCGCTGGCCCACACCCGGTCGTTCGCCGACAGCCTGCCCCGGGCCCTCGTGCTCGGCGCCGCGTGGGACATGACCCGCGACGCCGAGATGCCCGGGCGCGACTTCGTCGACCTCGTCCTCACCACGCTGTCCGGCGAGACGAACTCCACGATGCTCCGCACCCTGCTCGGGCAGCTGCGCACCACGCTGGAGATGTACGTCGCCCCCGACCACCGTGCCGAGGCCGTGAGCACCGCCTCCGCGCGGCTGCGCGCGCTGGCCGAGGCTGCGACCCCGGGCAGCGACGCCCAGCTGCAGCTGCTCACCACGTATGCCGGCGTGCAGCCGGGTGGCGACCACGCGCGGTGGGTGCGCGCCCTGTACGACGGCTCCGACGTGCTCGAGGGGCTGGCCGTCGACACCGACATGCGCTGGACCCTGCTGACCTCGCTCGCCTCGGTCGGCGCAGCCACCGAGGAGGAGGTCGACGCCGAGAAGGAGCGCGACAACACCGCGACCGGCCGCGAGCGGTGGGCCCGCGCCCTGGCGTCCATCCCCACCGCCGAGATGAAGGCGGCCGCCTGGCGGCGCGCGGTCGAGGAGGACGGCCTGCCGAACTCGGTCATCGAGGCGATCGCCCTGGGCTTCACGACGGTGCACGACGTGTCGCTGCTCGAGCCCTACGTCGCGAGGTACCACCAGATGCTCGACACGGTGGAGTCCAAGGGCTCGCACGCGATCGTCGAGATCCTGGTGACCGGCTTCTACCCGATGGTGCTGGCCAACCAGGAGCTGCACGACGCGACCCAGCAGTGGCTCGACACCCACCCCGACGCGCCTGCGGCGCTGAGGCGCCTGGTGGTCGAGAACCGCGACCCGGTCGCGCGCGCCCTGCGCGCCCAGGCACGGGACGCCGATGCTTGATCACGTCGTGCAGGAGCTGACCAAGCTCACCTGGAAGGGGACCCTGGACTGGTTCCTCGGCGCCCCGCTCCAGATCGTCGTGGTGGTCCTCATCGCGCTCCTGGCGCGCTGGGTCCTGCTGCGCTCCATCGGCCGCACCGTCCAGGTCACCCTGGCCCGCGCCGACGCCCGGCGGGCCCAGGAGCCGGGTCGCGCCCGCCGCGCGATCGCCAGTGCCACGGGCACCGCCCACGAGCGGCACCGCCAGCGGACGCTGACGATGGGGTCGCTGCTGCGCAGCACCGTCACCTTCGTCATCGCCCTCATCACGATCCTGACCGTGATGGGGATCGTGGGCATCAACCTCGCGCCGGTGCTTGCCACGGCCGGCGTCGGTGGCGTCGCCCTCGGCTTCGGCGCGCAGAGCCTGGTCAAGGACTTCCTGTCAGGGATCTTCATGATCCTCGAGGACCAGTACGGCGTGGGCGACGTCATCGACACCGGTGAGGCCATCGGCACCGTCGAGGAGGTCTCGCTGCGCGTCACGCGGCTGCGCGACGGGCAGGGCGTCGTCTGGTACATCCGCAACGGCGAGATCGTCCGGATCGGCAACAAGAGCCAGGGCTGGTCGACGGCGGTCGTGGACCTGCCGGTCGCCTACAGCGAGAACCTCGAGAAGGTCATCCCGCTCATCCGCGACGTGGTGCACCGGCTCGACGAGGACGAGGCCTGGCAGGACAAGCTCCTCGAGGAGCCGCAGGTCGTGGGGGTCGAGTCGATGACCGGCTCGGTCATCACGATCCGGGTGCTCGCCAAGACCGCGCCCGAACAGCAGTACGGCATCTCCCGCGAGATCCGCGAGCGGGTCAAGGCGGCCTTCGACGAGAACGGCATCAAGGCGCCGGTCATGACGCCGTTCGGTCCGGGTCCGGTGGGCGGCCGATGAGCACCCCCGGACAGCCGACGAGCTTCTACGACCAGGTGGGCGGGCACGAGACGTTCCGCAGGCTGGTCGCCGAGTTCTACCGCGGGGTGGCGCAGGACGAGCCGCTCAAGGCGCTGTACCCGGAGGAGGACCTCGGCCCCGCCGAGGAGCGGCTGCGCATGTTCCTCGAGCAGTACTGGGGCGGCCCGACGACGTACTCCGAGCAGCGCGGCCACCCCCGCCTGCGGATGCGGCACCACCCCTTCAAGGTGACGCCTGCCCAGCGCGACCGGTGGCTGCACCACATGATGGCGGCGGTCGACACCCTCGACCTCGCCCCGGCCGACGACCTGCTCCTGCGCGACTACCTCGAGCGTGCGGCGCACTCGCTGGTGAACTCGCTCGACGAGTAGCCCGCAGGCCACCGGAGCCGCGTGCCCGGCATACGGTCACCGGCGGGGTGGATTTCGTCCTGTGGGGGCCATGCGGGAGCATGGTTCCCCGTGACTGACACGCTCTCCACGGACCTCGTCCACCACGCAGACTCCGCCGACGCCGCGTGGTGGCGGCACGCTGTCATCTACCAGATCTACCCGCGGTCGTGGGCCGACTCCGACGGTGACGGCGTGGGCGACCTGCCCGGCGTGACCGCCCGCCTGGAGCACCTGCGCGACCTCGGTGTCGACGCCGTCTGGTTCAGCCCCTTCTACACCTCCCCGCAGGCCGACGCCGGCTACGACGTCGCCGACTACCGCGACATCGACCGGCTCTTCGGGACCCTCGAGGACGCCGACGCGATGGTGGCGCGCGCGCACGAGCTCGGCCTCAAGGTGATCGTCGACCTCGTCCCGAACCACACCAGCGACGAGCACGTGTGGTTCCAGGAGGCGCTCGCCTCCGCCCCTGGCTCCCCCGAGCGCAACCGGTACATCTTCCGCGACGGCCGCGGCCCCGGTGGCGACGAGCCGCCGAACGACTGGCACTCCGTCTTCGGTGGTGCCGGCTGGACCCGCGTCACCGAGGCCGACGGCACGCCCGGCCAGTGGTACCTGCACCTGTTCGACTCCAAGCAGCCCGACCTCAACTGGGACAACGACGAGGTCCACGCCGAGTTCGAGTCGATCCTGCGCTTCTGGCTCGACCGGGGCATCGACGGCTTCCGCGTCGACGTCGCCCACGGCCTCATCAAGGAGCCGGGCCTGCCCGACTACGATGCCGAGCTGCACATCCTCGACGGCGAGCTCAAGCCCGGTGCGCCCAAGCCGCCCATGTGGGACCAGGACGGCGTGCACGAGGTCTACCGCGCGTGGCGCAAGATCCTCGACGGCTACGGCGAGCCCGACCGCATCCTGTGCGCCGAGGCCTGGGTGCGGCCGCAGGAGCGCGCGGTCCGCTACGTCCGCCCGGACGAGATGCACCAGACGTTCAACTTCGACTTCCTGCAGTCGCAGTGGCGGGCCGCCGACCTTCGCGCCGTCATCGACACCTCGCTCGCCGCGGCCGACTCGGTCGGCGCCCCGAGCACCTGGGTCCTGTCGAACCACGACACCGTCCGGCACGCGTCGCGCCTCGGGCTGCCCGTGGGCGAGCGCCGCCCCAACGGCATCAGCGCCGACGACCCGCAGCCCGACCGCGAGCTCGGCCTGCGTCGTGCCCGCGCCGCGTCCACCCTCATGCTGGCCCTGCCGGGCAGCGCCTACGTCTACCAGGGCGAGGAGCTCGGGCTGCCGGACTCGACCGACATGCCGGCCGAGTTCCGCCAGGACCCGACGTTCATCCGCACGCAGGGCAAGGAGATCGGTCGCGACGGCTGCCGCGTGCCGATCCCCTGGGTCAAGGACGCGCCGTCGTTCGGCTTCGGCCCCTCGGAGGCGACCTGGCTGCCGCAGCCCGCGGTCTACGGCGAGTACGCCGTCGACCAGCAGGTCGGGGTCGAGGGCTCGACCCTCGAGCTCTACCGCGACCTCCTGCGCGTGCGCCGCGAGCGCGAGCTGGGCACCGGCGGCCTCGCCGACCTCGTCGGCTACGGCGACGACGTCGTGGCGCTGGTCAACACCGGCCAGGGCGAGCCGACGCTCGTGCTGACCAACCTCGGCGCCGAGCCGGTGGCCCTGCCGGAGGGCTCGACCGTCCTGGTGGCCTCGGGTCCGCTGACCGAGGACGGCCTCGTGCCGACCGACACCACGGTCTGGGCCACCACCTCCTGAGCCCAGCGGTGTGACCGTCCCCGACCGGCCGACGCCCGGTCGCGGACGACCGCTGCCGGTCCCGTCGGGACCACCCGACGGGACCGGCGGCGGCGCGCACGGCAGACTGACGCCGTGCGAGCCGCCGACTTCGCGTACTTCGACGCCCCGACCCCGATCGGCCTGGCCCACCGGGGCGGCGCGAAGCTGGCGGACAACCTCCACCTCGAGAACAGCCTCGCCGCGTTCCGGCGCGCGGTGGACCTCGGCTACCGCTACCTCGAGACCGACGTCCACGCCACGAGCGACGGCGTCCTGCTGGCCTTCCACGACGCCGTCCTCGACCGGGTGACCGACAGGGCGGGCCGGATCGCCGATCTCCCGTGGTCGGTGGTGCGCTCGGCCCGGATCAACGGCACCGAGCCCATCCCGCTGCTGTCGGACCTCCTCGAGGAGCTGCCGACCGCGCGGCTCAACATCGACGTGAAGGCGCCCGGGGCCGTTGCACCCCTGGCCGAGGTCGTCGCCCGGCACGGGGCGGTCGACCGGGTCTGCGTCGGTTCCTTCTCCGACCGGCGCCTGCGTGCGGTGCGCCGGCTCCTCGGCCCCGGGCTGGCGACCTCGGCCGGTCCTGCGGAGGTCGCCGCCCTGCGCTTCGCCCCCGAACGCCTGGCGCAGTGGCTGCGCTCCCCCGCCGCCGCGCTGCAGGTCCCCACCGCCCACGTGGTCGGCGGCCGCACCGTCGAGCTCGTCACCCCCGAGCTGCTCGACCGCGCCCACGGCATGGGCAAGCACGTACACGTCTGGACCGTCGACGACGCCCAGGAGATGCACCGGCTGCTCGACCTCGGGGTCGACGGGATCGTCTCCGACCGCATCGACACCCTTGCCGAGGTGCTGGCCGAGCGCGGCGTACCGTTGAGCGGGTGACCAGCCCCGCACCGACCGCGAGGACGACGGCGGCCGGCGCCGGGGGCGGGGTCTTCGGCCCGGCACACGCCCTCGTCTCGCTGGCGCTGGTGGCGCTCATCACCGTCATCGCCTTCGAGGGGATGGCCGTGTCGACGGCCATGCCGCAGGCCGCCCGTGAGCTCGACGCGGTCCGCTCCTACGGGCTCGCCTTCTCGGTCATGCTCACCACCCAGCTGCTCGGCATCGTCCTCGCCGGCGTGTGGTGCGACCGCTCCGGCCCCCTCCCGTCGCTGTATGCCGGCCAGCTCCTCTTCGCGGCCGGCTGTGCCGTGTGCGGTGCGTCCGGCACGTTCGGGCTGTTCCTCGTGGGGCGCGGCGTCGCCGGACTGGGCGCGGGCCTCATCATCGTGGCGGGGTACGTCGTCATCGGCCGCGTCTACCCGGACTCGTTGCGCCCCAAGGTGTTCAGCGTCATCTCCGCCGCGTGGGTGCTGCCGTCGCTCCTCGGGCCGCCGATCGCGGCCTGGGTGACGACGACGTGGTCCTGGCGGTGGGTGTTCTGGCTCGTCGTCGCGCCGGTGGTCCTGGCGATGACGATGGTGCTGAGCCGCCGCGCCCAGATCGCCGCGGCGGACGACGGCATCGACGCCTCGAGCCGCGACCACCGTGCGCACACGAGGGCCGCCTGGTTCGGGCTGCTCATCGCCGCCTCCGCCGGCGCCCTCCAGTGGGGCACGCACGACCTGTCGGCTCAGTGGTCGGTGCAGACCGCGGTCGCCGTCGTGGGGGTCGCCGGGATCGCGGTCGCGGCACCGCTGCTGCTGCCGGCCGGGACGTGGCTGCTGCGGCGCGGTCTGCCGTCGGTGATGCTGGCCCGGTTCCTGCTGACCTGCTCCTTCTTCGGGACGATCACCTACATCCCGCTCATGCTGGTCAACGAGCGGGGCCAGTCCCTCGGCACGGCCGGCACGATCCTCGCGGTGGGGTCGCTCGGCTGGTCCGCGGGCTCCTGGGTCCAGGGCCGTGACCGCTGGGCCGGCCGGCGCGACCACCTCGTGGTGGCCGGTGGCGTGCTGCTGACGGCGGGCCTGCTCGGCGTCGTCGCCGTCACCCACTTCGCTTGGCACCCGTGGCTCATCGCCCTCGCCCTGGTGGCCTGCGGCACCGGGATGGGGCTCGGCACCGCGAGCCTCTCGGTGCTGTCGCTGACGCTCACTCCCCCGGCCGACCACGGGGCGACGTCGTCGTCGCTGCAGCTGGCCGATGTCCTCGGCTCGGTGATCGGGATCGCAGCGGCCGGTGCGGTGTTCGCCGCGCTGCACACCCGCGCGGGGCAGGACGTGCCGGTCTTCGTCGGCATGTGGCTCGGGCTGAGCGCGGTCGCGGCCTGCGTGGTGCTCGCCGGCTCCCGCATCCGCGCCCGCTGACGCGCGGCGGTCACGCCTTGGCCGCGGCGGCCACGCGTCCGGCCCGCGAGCGCTCCCGCACCGCCTCGAGCACCACGGCCATGTCGAGGTCGCCCCAGCCGTCCGCGACCGCCTCGGCGAACAGGTCGCGGCAGACGTCCGCCACCGGGGTGGCCAGCCCGGCCCGGCGTCCCGCCGCGACGATGAGCTCGGCGTTCATCAGCACGTCCGCCGCCCCCGCCTGCACCTCGTAGTCGCCGTCGAGCAGCTTCCCCAGCTTCGCGCGGGCGACGGTGCTGGCCATCGGCCCCTCCTCCACCACCCGGCGGAAGGTCTCGAGGTCCAGCCCGTGCTCGGCGGCGAAGTGGAACGCCTCGACGAGCCCGGTCACCTGGGTGATGAGGAACAGGTTCACCGCGAGCTTGGTCAGCAGGGCGGAGCCGACCCCGCCCGTCTCGACGACCGCACGGCCCAGCGGCTGCAGCACCGGGGACACCGCGGCCCTCACCGCCTCGTCACCGGCCAGCATGACGACGAGCTGGGCCGCCTCCGCGACGGGACGTGACCCGGAGACGGGCGCCTCGGCATACCGGCCCCCGGCCCGGACGACGTCGCGGGAGAGGCGCACGGAGAACTCCGGTGACGTCGTGCCCATGTGCACCACGGTCCGGTCGGCCACCAGGGCGTCGAAGCGAGGCGTGTGGCGCCCGAGGACCCTGTCGAGCACCTCCTCCGAGGCGAGCATGAGGAGGACCACGTCCGCGGCGGCGAAGACCTCGGCGACGTCTCCCGCGACACGGGCGCCGACACGGCCGAGCTCGTCGGCCGCAGCCGGCGACCGGTTCCAGACGACCAGGTCCGTGCCGGCGCCCAGCAGGGTGAGCGCCATCGGACGCCCCATGACACCCAGTCCCACGAACCCGACGACCATCGCGCACCTCCAACGCGCCGACTACTATGACGCCTGTCATAGTAGTCATGGATATGACGGTCGTCATAGAGTCGACGCGTGAACAGCGACAGTCGCACCCATCGCGAGAACATGGTCTACGTGGCAGCGCAGAAGCTGCGCGAGCAGGGCGTCGCGGGGGCTGCGCTGCGCACGGTCGCCGCGGAGGCCGGTGCTCCACGCGGCTCCCTCCAGCACTACTTCCCCGGCGGAAAGGACCAGCTGGTCACCGAGGCGCTCGCGTGGGCGGGTGGCTTCGCGGCCTCGCGGGTCACCGCGTACCTGGAGCGCGCGCGCACGCCCAGCCCCTCCGGCCTGTTCACCGCCGTCGTGCGCGAGTGGGTCGACGAGCTCGAGCGGCGCGACTTCGCGCGTGGCTGCCCGGTGGCCGCCACGGTCGTCGACTGCGCCGAGGGCAGCGAGGACCTGCGCCGGGCGGCGGCGGACGCGCTCGCCACCTGGCAGCGGCCCCTGCGTGAGGGGTTCGCCTCCATGGGCGTGCCCCGGCGGCGCGCCGGCTCACTGGCGGTCCTGGCGCTCTCCGCCCTCGAGGGCGCGGTCATCCTGTCCCGGGCGGACCACGACACCGCGCCCCTGCGGACGGTGGCGCGCGAGCTCGGACCACTTCTGGACGCCGCCCGGCCGTGACCGTCCCGCGGGCCACGACCCGGCTGCTCCCGGCGGTCACCGCGACGCTGGTGGCGCTGGCGGCCCTGGCAGGAGCGCTGGTGGGTTGCAGCGGCTCGCAGGGGCCGGCGCCCGCACCGACGGCCCGGCCACTCGCCTGGTCGCCCGTCCCGCTCCCGCGCGGCGACGTACCCCTCACCCTGGCGACCTCCGCCGCCTCACCGGGTGCCGTCATCGTCGGGGCCACCTCGTCCACCGGCCCCGCCCTCTGGTCGGTGGGGGCCGACGGACGCAGCCTCGTCGCAGTGCCGCTCTCCCCGCACAGCACCTACGCCCACCCGGCCCGCTGGGCCTACCTGGCCGTGGACGGACAGCACGTGGTCGGGGTGGGACGCGCCACCGGCGGCGCGCACGGCCTGCCCCGGTGGACGGTGTGGGACGGCAGCACCACCGGCGTGCAGGAGCGTCCGCAGCCGTTCGAGACCTTCGGCGGGCCGAGGGCGGGTGGCTTGGCGGCAGTCGCCACCGGCGCCGGACGGGACGTCGTGGTCGGCGCCTGGGACGACGGCGGACCCGGCCTCGACGGAGCGGTCTGGCTGCGGAGCGCCGGGCGGTGGGACCGCCTGCCGGGCGGCGGCACCGCGCTGGCCAGCACGTCCACGGACCTGGTGCAGGTCGCGTCCGTCGGCCTCACGGGCACGTCCGGCGACCCGCCCACGGTCGTCGTCGCCGGTGCCGCCACGGACCTCTCCGGCTCGGCGCCCTCCCAGCACCCCGTCGCCTGGACGTCACGGGACCCGCGCGGACCGTGGCAGCGCCACGACCTCCCCGGGACGACCTCGGCGGCCCGCGTGACGGGGAGCACCTGTGACCGCACCGGCTGCTGGCTCGTCGGCACCGACGGCGACGTCGCCGCCCTGTGGCGCCTCACCGCGCGCTCGGCACCGTCCCCGGAGGGTCCGGACGTCGCGGATCCGGACGTCGTGGTGGACCGGGTGCCGCTACCCGGCACCGTCGCCACCACGTCGGCCACCGGGGCCCTGACGGCGCTCGACGGCGCGACCCTCTGGGTGGTCGTGCGCGGTCACTCTGGGGCAGCGCTCGTCCGCCGGGACGGCGCCGGGACGTGGTCCGTGTGGGCCGCACCGACGGGCGACGTGCAGGCGGTGGCCGCCCGGAGCGGGCTCCTCGCCGTCGTCGTCCGGGCCGCAGGCGGGACGAGACGGGTGCTCGTCGCAGCCGTGCGCTGAGCTCAGCGCACGAGGACGTGCCCGACGGGCGTCGACAGCCGGGTCCACCGGCCGTGCGTCCACACCGTCACCTCGGCGCCCGGGGCACTGAACCCGAGGACGTATGCCGCGAACGCCCCGCCCGCGGGCACCGGCGGCGTCGTCGCGGTCGCCCGCGCCCACACCTGCCTGCGCAGCGCCGTCACCGCGTGGCCGCCGGCCTCGGCCGGCGCACCCTCGGCGACCTCCGAGATCCCTTGCCGCGCCACGGCATTCAGCTCGTCGGCCGACACGACACCCACCCGCTCCCAGCCGGACCGCGGGGGCGACAGCGCCGCCCACGGGACCCGCACGGTCGTCGGTGGCACGGACAGCTCGGTCGCCGCCTGGTCCCGCGCCACCCGGTCGAGGACGCCCGCGAGCGGCACGGTGGTGTCGAGCTCAGCGGGCTCGGCCAGCGACATGACGCGCAGCCCGAGCACCGCACCCTCGCCCATCAGCCCGGCACCGGGCAGCACCGAGACGTAGCCGGCGAGGGTGGTGCCGGCGGCCTGGAGGCGGATCGCCCCGTCGTCGTCGACGACCTTGGCGCGACGGACGTACGCCGCGAGGTCGGCCAGGCCCTGCGCGTCCGGGAAGCGGAACGTGGTCACCGGCGCCGCCACCGGAACGGCGTCGGGTCGCCGGCGTGGGCCTGCAGGACGGCGCGCAGCGCGTCGTCCATGCGCCGGGGTCGGGCGGTGGCGAAGTCGTAGAGGACCAGGGTCGTCTCGGCCCGGGCGAAGACCGTCTCGCCCTGCTCCCCCTCGCGGCCGTCGCGCACCTCGTAGCCGAGGTCGAAGCCCGCGCCGCCGATCCGGGTCGGCCACATCTCCACGGCGATCGGGGCGACGCGGAACAGCAGCGGCGCGAGGTACTCGATCTCGTGCCGGGCCACGAGGATGCCCTCGGACAGCACGGACCGGTCCTGCCCGAACCACTCCTCGAACCCGATGACGCGTGCGTCCTCCAGCAGCCGCAGGAACTGCACGTTGTTGACGTGGCCGTAGGCGTCCATGTCGCTCCAGCGCAGCGGCACGTTGACGCGGTAGCGCTCCGGCGGGGGCGTCGCCTGGTCCTCGGACATGGGGACATCCTCGCAGGGCTGTCGGGCGGGCGGCCTACGGTGGTCGGCATGCAGACTGCCTCGGACGTCGACCTCACGACCCGCGCGACCACGGTCCTGAGACGGCTGGTCGGGCGCGACGACGCCGACTTCCGCGACGGGCAGCTCGAGGCGGTGCTCGCCATCGTCGAGCGGCGCCAGCGCGTCCTCGTGGTCCAGCGCACCGGCTGGGGGAAGTCGGCCGTCTACTTCGTCTCCACCGTGCTGCGCCGCGAGGAGGGGTCAGGCCCCACGGTCATCGTGTCGCCGCTCCTGGCGCTCATGCGCGACCAGATCGCGGCCGCCCAGCGGGCCGGCATCCGCGCGGTGACGATGAACTCCGCCAACGCCCAGGAGTGGGGCGAGGTGTCCGCGGCCCTCGCCCGCGACGAGGTCGACGTCCTGCTGGTCAGCCCGGAGCGGCTCAACAACCCGCGGTTCCGCGACGAGCAGCTGCCCGACCTCGCCCGGCGGTGCGGGCTGCTCGTCGTCGACGAGGCGCACTGCGTCTCGGACTGGGGCCACGACTTCCGGCCCGACTACCGCCGCATCCGCGACCTGCTGCAGACCCTCCCCGCCGGCACCCCGGTGCTCGCGACCACGGCCACCGCCAACGCGCGCGTGGTCACCGACGTCGTCGAGCAGCTCGGGGTCGGCGGCCACGACGTGCTCACCCTGCGCGGCGGCCTCGCCCGCGACTCGCTGCGGCTCGGCGTGATGCGCCAGACCTCGCCCGAGCAGCGGTTGGCGTGGCTGCTCGCCCACCTCGACGAGCTGCCGGGGTCGGGCATCATCTACGCGCTCACCGTGTCGGGTGCCGAGGACGTGGCCGCCGCCCTGCGCGACGCGGGTCACGAGGTGCGCGCCTACACCGGGCGCACCGACCCGGCCGACCGCGAGCAGCTCGAGGCCATGCTGCGCGACAACCGGGTCAAGGCCCTGGTGGCGACATCGGCGCTCGGCATGGGGTTCGACAAGCCGGACCTCGGGTTCGTGCTGCACCTCGGAGCCCCGTCGTCGCCGGTCGCCTACTACCAGCAGGTCGGGCGCGCCGGTCGTGCCACCGAGCGGGCCGACGTCCTGCTGCTGCCCGGGCCGGAGGACAAGGAGGTGTGGGCCTACTTCGCCTCCGCCTCGATGCCGCGCCAGGAGCAGGCCGACGCCGTGCTGCGCGCCCTCGCCGAGAGCAACCGCGCCCTGTCGACCGCGGCCCTCGAGACCATCGTGGACATCCGCCGCACGCGGCTCGAGCTGCTGCTCAAGGTGCTCGACGTCGACGGCGCGGTGCAGCGCGTGTCGGGCGGCTGGACCTCGACCGGCCAGCCGTGGACCTACGACGCCGAGCGCTACGAGCGGGTGGCGCAGGCGCGGGTCCGCGAGCAGGAGCTGATGGTCGCCTACGAGCGCACCGACGGGTGCCGGATGGCGTTCCTCCAGGAGTCGCTGGACGACGACAGCGCGGCCGCCTGCGGGCGGTGCGACGGGTGCGCCGGGCCGTGGTTCCCGACCGAGGTGCCGGACACCGCCGTCACCACCGCCCGCGGCCGGCTCGAGCGCGCCGGCGTCGAGCTCGAGCCGCGCGCGCAGTGGCCGACCGGGATGGACCGGCTGGGGGTGCCCGTCAAGGGCCGGATCCCCGCGGAGGAGTCCATGCAGCCCGGGTATGCCGTGGCGCGCCTGACCGACCTCGGCTGGGGCCAGCGGCTGCGCGAGCTGCTCCGCTCCCCCGACGCGCCGGTCGACCCCGCCCTGCTGCGAGCCTGCGTGCCGATCCTGCGCGACTGGGGCTGGCAGGAGCGGCCCGTCGCCGTGGCGGCGGTCCCCTCGCGCACCCGACCGCAGCTGGTGGAGTCCTTCGGGCAGGGCCTGGCGCAGATGGGCCGGCTGGAGTGGCTCGGCCCGCTGCAGCTCGTCGACGGCGGGCCGGTCGGCGAGGCCGGCGGCAACAGCGCCTTCCGCCTCGCGAACGTCTGGGAGCGGCTGGGCCTCGATGTGCAGCAGCACCGGGCGGTGAGCGGGCTCACCGGTCCGGTGCTGCTGGTCGACGACCTGGCGTCGTCGCGCTGGACACTCACCGTCGCGGCTCAGGTCCTGCGCCGCGCCGGCGCGCCCGGCGTGCTGCCGTTCGTCCTGGCGCTCGAGGCCTGAGGCCTTTCGGGGTCCGAAGCCGCCTCTGGGGCCTCAGGCCGCCTTGGGGGCGGGCTCGACGGCCGCGAGGGAGCGCACGGCGGCGATCAGGCGGCCGACGACCTCCTCGTCGGTCAGCACGTCGACGTCGATCGAGGTCTGCGAGAAGGCGATGTCCTCGGGCGCGATGGCACCGGCGATGGTGGCGGAGCGGCGCGCGTGCTCGTGCGCCCACTGGCCGCCGTACGGGGTCGGGGTCACGCCGACCACCGCGAACGGCTTGCCCTTGATGGCACCGGCGCCGTAGGGACGGGACAGCCAGTCGATCGCGTTGTTGAGGACGGCAGGCATGGTGCCGTTGTACTCGGGGGTGACGGCCAGCACGCGGTCCGCGCCGTCGACGAGCTGGCGGAGGGCCTGCGCTGCGGCGGGCACCTCGCCCGCACGGTCGAGGTCCTCGTTGTAGAAGGGGATCTCGCCGAGGCCCTCGGCGATCTCCATGGTCACGCCCTCGGGCGAGCGCTCGACGAGCAGCTCGGCGATGCGGCGGTTGAGCGAGTCGGCGCGCAGCGAGCCGACGAGGACGACGACACGGGTGTCGGACATGGTGGGACCTTTCAGGTGGGGGGAAGCCTGCACCCACCCTCAACCGGACCGCGGTCCGCTTTATTTCCCCTCGGGCGCACCCACCCCGACCCTAGGATCGGCGCATGAGCGAGGTGCCGTTGCCGCTGCTCGGCGGGCCGCCTGTCGAGCGTCGCGACGCGGCGCGCAACCGCGAGGCACTGCTCGTCGCCACCCGGCGGCTCATCGAGCACTGCGGCGTCGAGGCGGTGACGATGGAGGCGGTCGCGCAGGCGGCCGGCGTCGGCAAGGGCACCGTCTTCCGCCGGTTCGAGAGCCGGGCCGGGCTCATGGCGGCCATGCTCGACTTCCGCGAGCAGGAGTTCCAGGGGCGGGTCCTGTCGGGGCCACCGCCGCTCGGGCCCGGCGCGCCGGCCATGGAGCGGCTGCTGGCGTTCGGCCGCGAGCGCCTCGCCTACAACGTCGAGGCCGCCCGGCTCATCGAGGCAGCGGGGCGGGTGGGTCGACGCGCCACGGGCGCCCGCTCGTTCAGCGCCCTGCACCTCGCCCACCTGCTCGGCGAGCTCGGGGTGACGGGCAACCGTGGCTTCCTCGCCCACGCCCTCCTCGCGCCCCTGGAGGCGGTGGCCCTGGACCGGGCCGGCGGTACGGAGGCCCTGGACGACCTACCCCTCGACCAGATCGCCGGCGCCTGGGCCGACCTCGCACACCGCGTGGTGACGGGGACGCCCGCCCCGTCCTGAGCCCGCCTCGACCGACCCACCCACGACCGACCCGTCCACGACCGGGGCTGCCCCAGCCGTGATGTCCCGCACGGTGCCGGTCGTGGTGTCCGACGTGGCGTCCCGCGTGGCGCCCGGGTGCGGCAGCGGGACGGTGAGCAGCGGCAGGAAGAGCTGCACGACCGGACCGATCGCGAGGGCGTAGAGCACGGTGCCGATGCCGACCACCCCGCCCATCGCCCACCCGACCGCGAGCACCGTGAGCTCCAGCGTCGTGCGGACCAGCCGGACGCTCCGACCCGTCCGACGCACCAGCCCGGTCATGAGGCCGTCGCGCGGGCCCGGGCCGAACTGGCTGCCGATGTAGAGCGCGCCGGCCAGGCCGTTCAGCACGATGCCGCCGAGGAGCAGGGCCACCCGAGCCGCCAGCGCGTCCGGGCGCTGGAGCAGCGCGAGCGCCTGGTCGGTGGCCAGCCCGATCACGACGACGTTGGCGATCGTCCCCAGCCCCGGCCACTGCCGCAGCGGGACCCACGCCAGCAGCGCCAGCGCCCCGACGACGATGACCACGGTGCCGAAGCTGACCGGCAGGTGCTGGGCGACCCCGAAGTGGAAGACGTCCCACGGGTCGAGCCCCAGCCCCGCGCGCACCATCATCGCCATCGAGACCCCGTAGAGCACGAGCCCGACGACCAGCTGCACGAGCCGGCGGGTCCGCCGCCCGGCGGCGAGCTGCTGGAGCGGGGTGAGGGGCGCGAGCTGGGTGCGGGTCACGTCGACGAGAATGGCCTCAACTGGCCTGTTGTCACAGAGCCAATTCTGTCAAAGTGGTTCCCATGGGTCCCCGTACCGTCCCCGTCCGCCGCCTCGTCCCGCTCCTGAGGCCGGCGCTGGACGCCTCCCCCGCCTACCGCGGGCTCGCCGACGCCGTGCGACTCCTCGTCGCCGACGGCCGGGTCCCCGTCGGCAGCCGCCTCCCGAGCGAGCGCGAGCTCTCCGCCGCCCTCGACGTCAGCCGCACGACCGTGACGAGGGCGTATGCCGAGCTGCGCGACCGGGGCTACCTCACCTCGCGCCAGGGCTCGGGCAGCGTCACGGCCCTGCCAGGCGACCTGCCGGACACCCGCCAGGGCACCGCCCTGCACCCGCACGACGAGCAGACGGCCGGGGACCTCATCGACCTCACGTGCGCCTCCATGAGCGCGCCCCCCGGCACGGTCGCGGCCTACGAGGCCGCCGTCGCCGAGCTCCCCCGCTACCTCGCCGGGACGGGCTACCACCCGCTCGGGCTCGCCCGGCTGCGCGAGGCCATCGCCGAGCGGTACACCGAGCGCGGGCTGGCCACGACCGCCGACCAGGTCATCGTCACCAGCGGCGCCCTGTCCGGGCTGGCGCTGGCCTGCCGGGCGCTGCTGGCGCCCGGCGACCGGGTCGTGCTCGAGAACCCGACGTACCCGAACGCCGTCGAGGCGGTGCGGCGCGCGGGAGCGCGGCCGGTCGCCCACCCGCTGGAGCCCGGCGGCTGGGACGCCCCCGCCCTCGACGCGACGCTGAGGCAGACGGCCCCGCGGGCGGCATACCTCATCCCGGACTTCCACAACCCCACCGGCGCCCTCATGGACGACGCGGACCGCGCAGCGGTGGGCGCGGCCCTGTCCGGCACCCACACCGTGGCGATCGTCGACGAGACCCTGTCCGAGCTGGCCCACGACCCCGACCTGCCCATGCCGCGGCCGCTCGCGGCCCACCACGGGCGCACGGTGAGCCTCGGCAGTGCCAGCAAGTCGTTCTGGGGCGGGCTGCGCATCGGCTGGGTCCGTGCGCCCCGCGACCTCGTGGCACCCCTCCTCAGTGCCCGGCTCACCCTCGACCTGGGCGCGCCCGTGCTCGAGCAGCTCGTGCTCGTGCACCTGCTCGCCCACCGCGAGGAGGTGCTGGCCCACCGCCGTGACGCCGTGGTGCGCAGCCGGGACGCGCTCGTCGCCGGGCTGCGGGACCGGTTGCCGCAGTGGCGGTTCCGCGTGCCCGACGGCGGGCTGTGCCTCTGGGTCGAGCTGCCCGAGGCGCTGTCGACGCCGCTGTGCGTGGCGGCCGACCGCCGGGGGCTGGTGCTGGCGCCCGGCTCCCAGTTCGGGGTCGACGGCGGCCTGGACCGCTACCTGCGACTGCCCTTCACCGGGCACGCCCCGGAGGTCGTGGCCGACGCCGTCGACCGGCTGGCGGCCGCGTGGGACGAGGCCACCTCCGGACGCGTCGGCGGCACGAGGCGGCCGCCCCTGGTCGCGTGACCGGGTCCCGCTAGGGTCGGGCTGTGAGCGCCCAGACCCCCGCCGAGCTCGACCCGCTGGACGACCTGCTGCAGACCCTCGACCTCGAGGAGCTCGGCACGGCCCGGATCACCGTGGAGGGCGTCGGCGACTCGATCGACCTCGGCGAGTCCGGTGCGACGGTCTTCCTCGGACGCAGCCAGAAGATGCCGCACGGCCGGGTCTTCGGCGGCCAGGTCCTCGCGCAGTGCATCATCGCCGCCGGCCGGACCATGGCCCAGGTCGACGACGGCGACGGGCCGCGCCGCATCCACTCCCTCCACGGCTACTTCATGCGGCCGGGCGACGACACCAAGCCGATCCGGTTCGCGGTGGAGCGGATGCGCGACGGCAACTCGTTCTCGACCCGCCGGGTGCACGCGATCCAGGACGGCCTGCCGATCCTGTCGATGATCACCTCGTTCCAGGAGCACGCCGGCGGCCTCGACCACCACGACGCGATGCCGGACGTGCCGCAGCCCGACGCGCTGCCCTCGCTGACCGACCGGTTCGGTGGCGTCGACCACCCCGCGGCCAGGCACCTGCTGCGCCGGCCGGTCGAGCTGCGCCACGTGCAGGGCGACGTCTTCGCCGAGCCGGGCCCGGACCGGGTCGCCCACCAGGACGTCTGGATGAAGGCGATCGGGCGGCTGCCCGACGACCCGCTGGTCCACGCGGCGGTGCTGGCGTACGCCAGCGACTACACGCTGCTGGAGTCGGTGCTGCGCCGGCACGGCCTGGCCTGGTCCGACCGCCGGCTGCGGCCCGCCAGCCTCGACCACGCCATGTGGTTCCACCGTCCGGTGCACGCCGACGAGTGGCTGCTCTACAGCCAGGAGTCCCCGTCGGCCTCCGGTGGGCGCGGTCTGGGCATCGGGCGCATCTTCTCGGCCGACGGCACCCTCGTCGCCACCGTCGCCCAGGAGGGCATGGTCCGGGTCAAGCCGTCCTGACCCAGCCGGCGCCGCTCAGGGCGAGTCGCGCCGGTTCCGTCACGAACGGCCCCCATCCCGGGCATCGAGGGGCGACTCGCGCCGCTTCGGTAACGAATCGCCCCGACGGGGCCGACCGCACGGGTCAGACCCCGGCGCCGTCCTGGCCGATGCGCACGATCGCGGCCGTCCCCGGCGGCAGGTGCAGCCCGCCCGGGCGCGGCTTGGTCTGCTCCGGCTCCCAGGCCAGGACCACCTCGTCCGGGGTGGCGTCGAGCGGGACGGTCCAGCGCGACTCCGACAGGTTCACCACCACGCGCAGCGGTCCGCGGCTGACGACCACCCAGCCCTCGCGGTCGTCGACGTCGACCTCGACCAGGTCGAGCCGGCCGTCGCCGAGCTCGGCGCGGTCGCGACGCAGCGCGATGAGGTCGCGGTACCACTGCAGCAGCCGGGCGTGCTCGCCCTCGTGCGGCTCGGCCCAGTCGAGCTGCGAGCGCCGGAACGTGTGCTCGTCCTGCGGGTCGGGCACCTCGTCGGCGGCCCAGCCGTGCTCGGCGAACTCGGCGCGCCGCCCCTCGGTGACGGCCTCGCCGAGCGCCGGGTCCTCGAAGTCGGTGAAGAACTGGAACGGCGTGCTGGCGCCCCACTCCTCCCCCATGAAGACCATGGGCGTGAACGGCGACGTGAGGTAGAGGGCCGCGCCGGCCGCCTGCCGCGCCATCGGCACCACCGCGGAGATCCGGTCGCCCACAGCGCGGTTGCCCACCTGGTCGTGGGTCTGCAGGTAGGCGAGGAACCGCCGGCCGTCGGTGTGGGCCCGGTCGACCGGTGCACCCCAGCGCTCCCCGCGGAAGGTCGAGTAGCAGCCGTCGTGCAGGAACACGCCGGTGAGCGTCTTGGCCAGCACGTCGAGCGGGCCGCCCTCGGGCATGGCGGGGCTGTTGCCGGCGAAGTCGCGGTAGTAGCCCTGCGTCTCCCCGGTGAGCGTCACGTGCAGCGCGTGGTGGACGTCGTCGTCCCACTGGGCGTCCATGCCCATCCCGCCGTCGGCAGTGGGCGTGACCATGACCGGGTCGTTGAGGTCGCTCTCGGCGATGAGCGCGAGCGGGCGGCCCAGCCGCTGCGACAGCGCGGCGACCTCGTCGGACAGCTGGGCGAGCACGTGCCGGTCGGAGTCGTCGTGGAGCTCGTGCACGGCGTCGAGGCGCAGGGCGTCGACGTGGAAGTCGGCGAACCAGCGCAGCGCGTTGTCGACGATCCACCGGCGCACGTGGAAGCTGCCCTCGCCGTCGAGGTTGAGACCCGGACCCCACGGCGTCGGGTGGGTGCCGGCGAAGTAGGGGCCGAACTGCGACAGGTAGTTCCCCACCGGCCCGAGGTGGTTGTAGACGACGTCGAGGCAGACGCCGAGCCCGACGGCGTGGCAGGCGTCGACGAAGCGCTGCAGCGCCGCCGGGCCCTCGTACACGTCGTGGACCGACCACGGGCCGACGCCGTCGTAGCCCCAGTTCCAGCGGCCCGGGAAGGCCGCCAGCGGCATGAGCTCGACGACGTCCACACCGAGCTCGACGAGGTGGCCGAGGCGCCGCTGCGCGGCGTCCAGGGTGCCCTCGGGCGTGAAGGTGCCGACGTGCAGCTCGTAGACGACACCGCCGAGGACGCCGTCACCCTGCTGCGGGCCGGCCCAGGTCGCGTCACGCCACTCGTGGGCGGAGGCGTCGAACCACCGGCTCGGACCGTGCACGCCCTTGGGCTGCCACGCCGACCGCGGGTCGGGCAGCGCGTCCCCACCGTCGACGCGGAACGCGTAGTCGAGGACGGCGCCGTCGCGCAGTGCCGGGGCGTCCCAGCGCCACCAGCCGTCGCCCTTGGCCTGCATGTCGTCGGTGGCCGTCGTGCTGCTCATCGTCCACTCGACCTGGACCTGCTGCGCCCAGGGGGCCCACACGGTGATCTCGGGACGCCGCCCGGCGTCGGGCGCCTCAGGAGTGCTCATCGGTCCCAAGGCTGCCATGCCGCACCAGCAGCGCGACGGGGAGGTCTGCCAGCACCCGGGACAGCCGGGTGCGCCCACCGTCCGCGCCGGCGACGACGACCCGACCGGTGACCGCGTCCTGCCACTCACCCGGCGGCAGGCTGACGGTGGCCTCACCCCAACCACCTTCTGCCGACAGGCGTCCCGCGAGGCGCGTGGCGACCGCCACGGCACCCGGGCCGTCGGAGTCGCCGCGCGCGAAAGCGACCGCGTGCGGCGAGGAGGTCGGCACGGCGGCATACGTGCAGTCGGGGCCGGTGAACCACGAGGGCCGCTCGCGACGCAGCCGCAGGACGGTGGAGGTGACGAGCAGCTTCTCGGCGTCGAGGTCGGCGGGTCGCTCGCCCTTGTCGAGGCGGGCGAGGAGCGCGGCCCGGCGGGCGTAGTCGACCGGGCGTCGGTTGTCGGGGTCGACGAGGGACAGGTCGACGACCTCGCTGCCCTGGTAGACGTCGGGGACGCCGGGCATCGTGAGCTGGACGAGCTTCTGGCCCAGCACGTTGGCGCGGAACGACTCCGCCGTCGCCGAGAGCCAGGACTCGACGTGGCTGGCCACCGCCGGGTCGCCGGTGACCCCGTCGACGAACCGGCCGACGGCCTTCTCGTAGGACGCGTCGGGGTCGGTCCACGTCGTGTGCAGCTTGGCCTCGCGCACGGCCTTGGTGGCGTATGCCGCGAGCCGCTCGGCGTCGATGGGCCACGCCCCGACGAGGGTCTGCCAGAGCAGGTACTCCGTCGCGGGGTCGAGGCGCTCGGAGCGGTGCGCGGACCCGAGCTCGCGGGCCGTGCGCACCCAGCGCGACCACGCGTCGGCCTGCTCGGACAGCACCGCCAGCCGGGCGCGGACGTCCTCGCTGCGCTTGGTGTCGTGCGTCGACAGGGTCGTCATGGTGAGCGGCCACGTCGCGAGGCGGTGGGTGGCGTAGTCGTGGAAGGCCTGCGGCGCCTTGCCGATCTCGCCCGGGTCGCCGCCCACCTCGTTGAGGCCGGTGAGCCGGACGTAGCGGTAGAAGGCGGTGTCCTCGATGCCCTTGGCCATCACCGGGCCGGTCGTCTGCTGGAAGCGCTGGACGAACTCGTGCCGCGCGGCCTCGGAGTCGGCGTACGCCTCCTGCAGGCGGCCGCCACGGGCGAGCTGGGCGATCACGCGCAGGTTGAGGCGGTCGCGCTCGGGCAGCAGGGCGAGGGCGCGCTCCTCGGCGGCCGAGACCACGTGGCCCTGGGCCTGCTCGGCGGGGACGCCGTCACCGAGGTAGGCGCGGTAGCGGTCCATCGCGACGAGCAGCGCGCCGAGGGCCCGGCGCAGCGAGTCCACGTCGTCCCAGGGCAGCACGTCGCGCACGAGGCGCATCAGGCGGTTGACCTCGGCGGCCTGCACCTCGGCGACCACCTCCTGCTTGGCCGCGGTGACCATGGCGAGCAGGTCCTGCCGCTCTCCCAGCAGCTCGGCGGACAGGGCGGTGAGGCGCTCGGCGCCGGCCGGGTCGTGGAAGAGCTGGGCGACCCGCAGCAGTGCGTCGTAGCCGGTCGTCCCGGCACACCGCCAGTACCCCGGCAGCTCCTCCTGGCCCTCGAGGATCTTCTCGGCCACCACCCACGCGTCGCCGGTCGCGTCCGCGAGGCGCTCGAGGTAGCCGGCCGGGTCGGCCAGGCCGTCCGGGTGGTCGATGCGGAACCCGTCGACGTGGCCCGCGGCATACGCGTCCAGCAGCAGGCGGTGCGTCGCGTCGAACACGTCGGGGTCCTCGACGCGGATGGCCGCGAGGGAGGTGACGTCGAAGAAGCGCCGGTAGTTGAGCTTCGTGCCCCCCTCGCGCCAGTCCGCGAGCCGGTAGTGCTGGGCCGCGAGGAGCTCGGGGAGGTCGAGCTGCTCGGTGCCCTCGGCGACCGGGAAGGCGTGCTCGTGGTAGCGCACGACCCACTCGTCGCCGTGCGGTCCGCCGTCGCGGCTCACGGTGAGCTCGCCGGCCGCGAGCACCTCGTCGAGCGAGGAGCCCAGCACGGGCACGAGGACCCGGCCCTCCTCGGCCTCCCAGTCCACGTCGAACCAGTGCGCGTGCGGGGACGCGGGACCGCCGGCCAGGAGCGACCACCACGGGGCGTTGAGCCAGGCCGGGGCGGGCGTGGCCATGTGGTTGGGGACGATGTCGACGATGATGCCCAGGCCGAACAGCGCCAGCGTGCGGCTCAGCCTCGTGAACTCGCTGCCGCCCGCCTCCTCGTTCCAGCGCGTGTGGTCCACCACGTCGTACCCGTGGGTCGACCCGGGAGCGGGCTGGAGGACCGGCGAGAGGTAGGCGTGCGAGACGCCGAGGTCGGCGAGGTAGCGCGCCTGCTCGGCGGCCTGGTCGAAGGTGAAGCCGCCGTGGACCTGCAGGCGGTACGTGGCGGTGGGGACGATCCGGTCGGGACCGGGGCGGTGCCCGGCCGCCCCCGCCGCTGCGGTCATCGCCGCACCACCGAGGCTCCCGCCGGCGCACCCACCTCGACGTCGTGGGGGCACCGCAGGACGACGACGCTGCGCCCCTGCGCGGTGACCTGGTCACCCGGTCCGAACACCGTGTCGTCGACCTCCTGGGCGGCCGTGTCGATCTCGGTCGTCCAGTGCTCGCCGTAGTCGGCGTCGGGCAGGGTGAACGCGATCTCGTCGTCGGACCCGTTGAAGAGGATGACGAAGTGGTCGTCCACGATCGGACGGCCCCGCACGTCGGGCTCCGGGATCGCCTGGCCGTTGAGGAAGACCGTCATGGCCTGGGCGTAGCCGTTGCTCCACGAGGCCTCGTCCATGTGGCCGCCGCCGGGCTCGAACCACGCGATGTCGCCGACCTCGCTCTCACCGCCGTGGTCGGCCGACCCGGCGAAGAACCGGCGACGCCGGAAGACCGGGTGCTCGGCGCGCAGCTGCACCAGCCTGCGGGTGAACGCCAGGAGGTCGCGCTGCTCGTCGTCGAGCTCCCAGTCGACCCACGTCAGCTCGTTGTCCTGGCAGTACCCGTTGTTGTTGCCCTGCTGGGTGCGGCCGAGCTCGTCGCCGTGCAGCAGCATCGGCACGCCCTGCGACAGCAGCAGCGTGGTGAGGAAGTTGCGCTGCTGGCGCAGCCGGAGCGCGTTGACCTCGGGGTCGTCGGTCGGGCCCTCGACACCGCAGTTCCAGGAACGGTTGTGGCCCTCGCCGTCGTTGCCGCCCTCGCCGTTGGCGTCGTTGTGCTTCTCGTTGTAGGACACCAGGTCCCGCAGCGTGAAGCCATCGTGCGCGGTGGCGAAGTTGATCGACGCGATGGGCTTGCGGCTGTTGTGCTCGTACAGGTCGCTGGAGCCGGTGATGCGCGACGCGAACTCGCCGAGCGTCGCCGGCTCACCGCGCCAGAAGTCGCGGACGGTGTCGCGGTACTTGCCGTTCCACTCGGTCCACAGCGGCGGGAAGTTGCCGACCTGGTAGCCGCCGTCGCCGACGTCCCAGGGCTCGGCGATGAGCTTGACCTGGCTGACCACCGGGTCCTGCTGCACGAGGTCGAAGAACGCCGACAGCTTGTCGACCTCGTGGAACTGGCGCGCGAGGGTGGCCGCGAGGTCGAACCGGAACCCGTCGACGTGCATCTCGGTGACCCAGTAGCGAAGCGAGTCCATGATCAGCTGCAGCACGTGCGGGTGCCGCATGAGCAGGCTGTTCCCGGTGCCGGTCGTGTCGTAGTAGTGCGAGGCGTCGCCGTCGACGAGGCGGTAGTAGGCGGCGTTGTCGATGCCGCGGAAGCACAGGGTCGGGCCCAGCTCGTTGCCCTCGGCCGTGTGGTTGTAGACGACGTCGAGGATCACCTCGATGTCGGCCTCGTGCAGGGCCTTGACCATGCCCTTGAACTCCGCGACCTGCTCGCCGCGGGTGCCGTATGCCGCATAGCCGTTGTGCGGCGCGAGGAACCCGATCGTGTTGTAGCCCCAGTAGTTGTGCAGGCCCTTGTCGCGCAGCGTGAAGTCGTCGACGAACTGGTGCACGGGCATGAGCTCGACGGCGGTGACGCCGAGGTCCTTGAGGTGCTGGATCGTCACCGGGTGGGCCATCCCGGCATACGTGCCGCGAATCTCCTCGGGCACCTCGGGGTGCAGCTCGGTGAGCCCCTTGACGTGCGCCTCGTAGATCACGGTGTCGTGGTACTCGTGCCGCGGCTGACGGTCCTGGCCCCAGTCGAAGAACGGGTTGATCACCACGGAGTACATGGTGTGGGCGCGGCTGTCCTGGGTGTTCGCCTTCTCCGGCTCGTCGCTGGGGTCGTCGAAGTCGTAGGAGAAGAGCGACTGGTCGCCGTCGGCCATGCCGTCGATCGCCTTGGCGTAGGGGTCGAGCAGCAGCTTCGAGGGGTTGCAGCGGTGCCCGGCGGCCGGCTCGTAGGGACCGTGGACGCGGTAGCCGTAGCGCTGCCCCGGCTGGAGCCCGTTGAGGTATCCGTGCCAGACGAAGCCGTCGACCTCGGGCAGGTCGACGCGGGTCTCCCCGCCGTCGTCGTCGACGAGGCACAGCTCGACGCGGGTCGCGACCTCCGAGAAGACGGCGAAGTTGACGCCTGTGCCGTCGTACGTCGCCCCCAGCGGGTAGGACTTGCCGGGCCAGATCTCCATGTGTGTCCTTGCTGTGGGTCGTGCGGTGGTCCTGCGGTGGTCGGGTCCGTCCACGGAAACCCTAGTCGGGAACCGGCCGCCCGCCACCGCCGCCCGACCTGTGCCGCTAAGCGCTTGCTCAGTAGAGTGCAGCCACGTCCCGGCGCACCCACGCGCCGGTCGACCCGACCCACCACGACGGAGGACCCATGACCACCCAGCGCGTCGCAGTCGTCAGCGGAGCAGCCCGCGGCATCGGGGCGGCCACCGCCCTGCGCCTGGCCAAGGACGGGAACGCCGTCGCGGTGCTCGACCTCGACGAGGCGGCCTGCGCGGGCACGGTCGACGCCATCACCGCTGCGGGCGGGCGCGCGCTCGCCGTCGGTGTGGACGTGAGCAAGGCGGACCAGGTCGAGGCGGCCGTGAAGCGGGTGGCCGAGGAGCTCGGCGCCCCGACGATCCTGGTCAACAACGCCGGCATCATCCGCGACAACCTCATCTTCAAGATGACCGAGGAGGACTGGGACGCCGTCATGGCGGTCCACCTCAAGGGCGCGTTCCTGCTCACCCGGGCCGTGCAGGCGTACATGACGCAGGAGAAGTACGGCCGCATCGTCAACCTGTCGTCCTCCTCCGCGCAGGGCAACCGCGGCCAGGCGAACTACTCCGCCGCCAAGGCCGGCCTGCAGGGCTTCACCAAGACGCTCGCGATCGAGCTGGGGCGGTTCGGCGTGACCGCGAACGCCGTCGCGCCCGGGTTCATCCAGACCGACATGACGGCCTCGACCGCCGAGCGGATCGGGGTGCCGTTCGAGGACTTCATCAAGCACTCCGCGTCGCAGATCCCGGTGCAGCGGGTCGGCCAGCCCGAGGACATCGCGGCGACGATCTCCTTCCTGTGCTCGGAGGAGGCCGGCTTCGTCTCCGGCCAGGTCATCTACGTCGCCGGCGGCCCCCTCGACTGACCCTCGGCCGCCGTCCTCGTCCGACCGGCCGACCCATCGCGCGATCGCGCCCCCCGGGGCCGCACGTCGCACCTACACTCCGTGGCCGTGGGGGCTGACGAGGGGAACGGTTCGGTGGTCTCGGCATGGGCAGGTGCCCTGCCGACGGCGGGCGTGGCTCCGGCGAGGCCGCCGATCGTCCTCGCGTGCGACGACGCCCTCGTCCGCACCGCCACGCGCGCGGCCGTGCGGGCATCCCTGCTGGGCCTGCGCGGCGCCATCCTGGTCGTCCTCGCCGCCGGGTTCGGGTACCTGGTCGTCGCCGGTGACGGTGCCGCCCCGTGGTGGCAGGTCGCGCTGGCCGCGACCGGCCTGTACCTCCTCCAGGCCCTGACGGTGGTCCGCGGCCTGGGCCGCGCGATGCGCCGGACGCTCCCCCCTGGCGGCTCGGTGCGCAGCTGGTATGCCGCACCCGACCTCCTCGCGGTGGAGACGGGCGGCGGGCGGACCGACCTGCGTCCGGGCTCCCTGCAGTCGGCAGGGCGTCGAGGCGCCGTCACCAGCGTCCGGCTGCGGCGGAACCGGCGCCGCGGATTCCTCCCGAGCGCGCTGCTGACCGACGAGGACCTGGCGTTCCTGCTCGCACCGGCCGCGACCGGGGCCCCTCCGCCCTCCTCCGCCGTCACGGAGATGCCGCTGATCCTGGTCGTGACCGCCGGCATCCGACGCGACCTGCGCCGGGCAGTCGTGGCCTGGACGGTCCGGCGACCGCAGATGGTGCTGCTGCTTGCATGCTCCGCCCTGCTCGTCGCGGTCGCCGCCTGGGCCCACCTGTGGGTGGACGCGGTGACCGCCGCCGTCCTGCTGACCTTCTGGGGCCTGCGGGTCGTCAGGAGTGCCCGGATCTTCGGCCGCGCGTACCTCCCGGGGTCCGTCGTGCGCGCCGGCCTCACGGCTGACGGCCTGCGCCTGCAGACCGGCGACGACCTCGTGGACACCTACCCCCTGGGGGCGGCGCGTGGCTGCCACGTCGGCCGCCGCCACGTCCGGGTCGACCTCGGTCGCGGGCGGCCACACCTCTTCCTGCCCCGCGCCCTGATCCCGCCGACCGAGCTGGCCGACCTGCAGCGCCGGGTGGCCACCCGCTGAGCCGGCCGCCCGGCATACCCCTCGTTGCCCTTTCGGCTCACGCGGGGCCGGCGCTCCCCCGCGTCTGTGCACACACCCGCGTCCCACTGCGAACGGATCCGCTCCATGCGCAGTGGGACGCTCGTCTGTGCGCAGACCAGCGATCAGAGGAGTGGGGCGGTTCGGCCCTTGACGGGCCCGGGGTCTCGGGCGCACAGTTGCCTCATCAGTTAATTAACCGATTGGTTGATGATGGACGACTCGCTCAGCACGACGTTCGCCGCCCTCGCCGACCCCACGCGCCGCGCCATCCTCGAGCGCCTCGCCAGGGGCGACGCGACGGTGGGCGAGCTGGCCGAGCCGTTCTCGATGAGCCTGCCGGCGATCTCCAAGCACCTGTCGGTGCTCGAGCGCGCCGGCCTGGTCACCAAGGACCGCGACGGGGTGCGACGGCACTGCCGCATCTCCGCCACGCCCTTGAGGTCCGCGACCACCTGGCTCGAGGAGTACCGCCGCTTCTGGGAGGCCAACCTCGACAGCCTGGACGCCTACCTCACCCGCATCCAGCAGCACCCGGAGGAACAGCAGCCATGACCACCACGACCGACTCCGCCCGCGTCACCACCGACGGCTCCGACATCGTCATCACCCGGCAGTTCGCCGCCCCCGCCCAGCTCGTCTACGAGGCCATGACCCGGCCCGAGCACGTCCGCCAGTGGTGGGGCGCCGGCCACGGCGAGATGACGACCTGCGAGGTCGACCTGCGTGTCGGCGGGCGCTGGCACTTCGCCCAGGTCACCCCCGACGGGCGCGAGGTCTCCTTCTCGGGCGAGTACCTCGAGCTCGACCCGCCGGGCCGCATGGTGCACACCGAGAAGTTCGACGCCATGCCCGACAGCGAGCCGTCGACCATCGTCACGACGCTCACCGAGCAGGACGGCGTCACGACGCTGCACGCGGTGTGCACCTACGACTCGCCACAGACCGTCGAGGCCGTGGTCGGGTCCGGCATGGAGAGCGGCCTGCAGTCGTCCTACAACGCCATCGACGACCTGCTGGCCCGGCTCCAGGGCGCCTGACGCCCGGCAGGGGTCAGGCCCCGAGGACGACGACCCGCCCGGTCGTCCGGCCCGACGCCACGCGGGTCAGGGCGGCCGGGGCGTCGGCGAACGGCACCTGCTCGGAGACCACGGGCTCGACCACCCCGGAGGCGGCCATCTCGAGCAGCCGCGCGTGCGCGTCCCGCGCCACCGCGGGGTTCCGCTCGAGGTACAGGCCCCAGTGCAGGCCGACGAGCGAGTAGTTCTTGACCAGCGCGTGCCCGAGCGGCGGCGTCGGGATCGTGCCGCTGGTGAACCCCACGACGACGATCCGCCCCTCGAAGGCCACGACCTTCGTCGAGGCCTCGAACGACGGCCCGCCCACGGGGTCGAACACGACGTCCGCCCCGCCCCGGCCCAGCGCCTCGCGCAGCGAACCGACGAGGTCGCCCTCGGTGCGGTCGACGACGACGTCGGCGCCGGCGGCACGCGCGACCTCGGCCTTGGCGGCCCCGCCGACGACCCCGACGACCCGGGCACCGAGGGCCTTGCCGACCTGCACGGCCGCGGTCCCCACACCTCCGGCCGCGGCGTGCACCAGCAGGGTCTCCCCGGCCTGGAGGGCGGCCCGGCGCACAAGCCCGACGTATGCCGTCTGGTAGCCGATCGTGAGGCAGCTCGCCTGTGCGTCGGACCACGACGGCGGCGACGGGAACGCCCCGCCGGCCGGCATCAGGCACTGCTCGGCGAGTCCGCCGGCCGGGACCGCGGTGGTGCCGACCACGCGGTCACCGAGGTGGTACCTGTCGGGGTCGACACCGGGACCGACCTCGAGCACCTCGCCGCAGACCTCCACGCCCGGCGTGAACGGCGGCTCGGGACGCACCTGGTACTGGCCCCGGACCATGAGGGCGTCGGGGAAGTTGAGGGCGGCAGCCAGCACCCGCACCCGCAGCTGCCCCGGCCCGACCGTGGGCTCGAGCACCTGGGCCAGCTGCAGCACCTCCCCCGGCTCGCCGAGGGTCGTTGCCTGCCACGCCTTCACGGTGCCTCCTGGGTCGGTGGGTCGGTCGGGTCACTCGGTCAGGCGGGCCAGTCGGCGCCCATGGTCACCGGGGGCAGTGCGCCGGCCATGCGACGCATGCCGGCGAGCCAGCGGTCGGGGTCGGCCGCCCGGTGCGCGTACATCTGCGCCACCTCGGGGTGCGGCAGGACGAGGAACCGCCCCTCGGCCATGGCCGAGAACAGGTCCTCCGCCACCTTCTCGGGCGAGACCGCGGTCGGCTCCATGAGTGCCCGACCGGCAGCACCGGAGCTGCGCAGCATGTCCGTGTGCACACCCTGGGGGCACACGGCGTGCACGCGAATCCCCTTGTCGCCGTAAGTCATCGACATCCACTCGGCGAACGCGAGCGCCGCGTGCTTCGTCACGGCATACGGGGCGGCGCCGGGGATCGACAGCAGGCCGGCGGCGCTCACGGTGGCGACGAAGGTGCCGCTCCCCCGCTCGCGCCACTCCGGCACGAGCAGGCGCGCGGCGCGGACGTGCCCCATGACGTTGACGTTCCACGACACCTCCCACGCCTTCTCCGCCACCGCCTCCGTGCCGCCGCGGGCGACACCGGCGTTGGCGCAGTAGACGTCGATGCCACCGAGGTGGTCGCGGGCGGCGGCCACGAGGGACTCGACCCCCGACTCGCTCGACGCGTCACCGGCGACCCCGTGGGCGCCGAGCGACTCGGCCGTCGTCGACAGCGCCTCGGCGTCGAGGTCGTTGACGACGACCCGGGCGCCCGCGTCGACGAAGGCACGGGCGTAGGCCGCCCCGATGCCGCGGGCGGCGCCCGTCACCACGACGCGGGCGCCGGTGAGGTCGAGCGTCACAGGCCGCCGCCGAGCGTGACGCCGCCGTCGACGACGAGCGTCTGGCCGGTGATCCAGCCGGCGTCCTCCGAGAGCAGGAACGACACGGCGCCGGCCACGTCTTCCGGCACCCCGAGCCGCTTCATCGGGTACGCCGAGGCGACCTTCTCCTCGCGGCCCTCGTAGAGCGCCTGGGCGAACTGCGTCTTGACGATGGCCGGGGCCACCGCGTTGACCCGGATCCCCGGGCCGAGCTGGTAACCCAGCTCGGTGGTGAGGTGGATCAGGGCCGCCTTGGTGACGCCGTACCAGGCGATCGGGCCGGCCGCGCCGATCCCCGCGATCGAGGCGACGTTGACGACGGCACCGGGTCGTCCGTCGGCACCCAGACCCGCCGCCACCGCCTTCTGCACCCACGCGAGGGCCGCGACGACGTTGGTGTCGAACATCTTCCGCGCGGCGTCGAGCGGGGTGTCGAGCAGGGGCCCGTAGACCGGGTTGATGCCCGTGTTGTTGACGAGCAGGTCCAGGCCGCCGAACCGCTCGAGCGCGGTCCGGACGACCTCGTCCTGGTGTGCGTCGTCCGCCGCGTTGCCGGCGACGCCGACCGCGTGGTCGGCGCCGCCCAGCTGCTCGGCAGCCTCGGCGAGGGCGTCGGGCTTGCGGGCCGTCAGGACCACGCGGGCACCCTCCGCGACCAGCCGGGCAGCGATGCCCAGGCCGATGCCGCGGGAGGAGCCGGTGACGATGGCGACCTTGCCGTCGTGTGCGCCCACGCTCAGAGCCCGAGGTCCCGGCCGATGAGCTCCTTCATGATCTCGTTCGAGCCGGCCCAGATCTTGGAGACCCGGGCGTCGCGCCAGGCCCGCGCCACGCGGTACTCGTTCATGAAGCCGTAGCCGCCGTAGAGCTGGACGCACTCGTCGAGCACGTCGTTCTGCACCTGCGCGGAGAACCACTTGGCCTTGGCCGCGTCGACCGGCGTGAGCTTGCCCTCGGCGTGCGCCGCGATGCAGTCGTCGACGTAGGCCTGGGTGACCTCGAGGCGGGTCTGCAGCTCGGCGATCTTGAACTTGTTGTGCTGGAACGAGCCGACCGGCTGGCCGAACGCCTTGCGCTCCTTGGTGTACTCGATCGTCTCGCGCAGGATCTGGAACGCGTGCGCGGTGTTCGCGACGGCGGCGCCGATCCGCTCCTGCGGCAGTCGCTGCATCATCGAGATGAAGCCGAGACCCTCCTCGCCGAGGCGGTTGGCGTCCGGGACGCGCACGTTCTCGAAGAACAGCTCCGAGGTGTCCGCCTCCTCCTGGCCGACCTTGTCGAGCTTGCGGCCGCGGCTGAAGCCCTCCATGCCGGCCTCGACCATGAGCAGGCTGATGCCCTTGGCGCCCTTGGACGGGTCGGTGCGGGCCGCCACGATCACGAGGTCGGCCTGGTAGCCGTTGGTGATGAAGGTCTTGGAGCCGTTGAGGATCCAGTCGCCGGAGCCGTCGTCGGCCCGCACGGCGGTGGTCTTGAGGGCCGCGAGGTCGGACCCGCCCGACGGCTCGGTCATCGCGATGGCGCAGATGAGGTCACCGTTGGCCATGCCGGGCAGCCAGCGCTCCTTCTGCTCCTTCGTGCCGAGGTCGACGATGTACGGCGGGCAGACGTCGGAGTGGATGCCGAAGCAGCTCGACACCGCGAAGTTGAAGCCTGCGATGACCTCGGCCGCCACCGCGTTGAAGCGGTAGTCCCCGGCGCCGGCGCCGCCGAACTCCTCGGGGATGTCGAGGCCGAAGAGCCCCTGCTTGCCGGCCTCCTTCCAGATGTCGCGGTCGATCGACTTGACCTCGAGCATCTGCTCGGCGCGCGGACGAAGCGTCCGCTCGACGAACTCCTGGACGGAGCTGCGGAAGGCCTCGTGGTCGGGGCCGTACAGGTTGCGGGGCATGGCTCTCCTTGCGTGACACGATGCTGACTAAGCGCTTGCTTAGTTTCTGATGTGTCGGGCATGCTGTCAACATGCCCAGCCCCGCCCGTCCGGTCGCCGCCACCGCACCGGCGACGACCCAGGCACCGCAGGACACCGCGCAGCGGCTGCTCCAGGCCGCCGCCGAGGCCTTCGCCGACCGCGGCTTCCACGCGACCACCACCCGCGACATCGCCGCCCGGGCCGGCCTGTCCCCCGCCGGGGTCTACGTGCACTTCGCCACCAAGGAGGAGCTCCTCTACCAGCTCAGCCGCGAGGGCCACGTCGTCGCCCGCGACATGCTGCGCGACGCCGCCGCCCGGGAGCAGACGCCGACCGGGGCGCTGCGCGCGATCATGGCGACCTTCGCGCGCTGGCACGCCGAGCACTTCCGGGTCGCCCGCATCGTCCAGTACGAGTTCGGCAACCTCACCCCCGAGCACCGCGACGACGTCCTGCGGCTGCGCAAGGAGATCGACGCGGTCGTGCGGACCGTGGTCACCCAGGGCGTCGAGCAGGGCGAGTTCGACGTCGACGACGTGCCGGACACGACCCTCGCCCTCATGTCCATGGCCGTCGACGTCGCCCGCTGGTACGACCCGGAGATCAAGCGGACCCCGGAGGCCATCGGCACGGCATACGCGGAGCTCGGGCTGCGGCTGGTCAGCGCCCGCTGACGGTCGCCCCCCGACCGCACCCTCACAGCACCCGGGAGACCCCGGGCACGCGCGTGACGAGCCAGCCGACGGCGAAGACCGCCGGCACGCCCACCACGGACACGAGCACGAACTTCGCCTCCGGCGCCCACGGCAGCGGGTGCACGGCGCCCGAGAGCGCGACGAGGACGACGGGGTGCAGCAGGTATGCCGCGTACGCGCCGCGCGACGCCCCCGCCAGGACCGGCCCCTGCGGGCCGGACCAGCGCTCGCGGAACCACCACCACGCCCACACGGCGAGGGTCAGCGCCCCCAACCCGTCGACCACGGCGAACGTGAGCGCGAACGGGTGCAGGCCCCGGACGAGGGCCTCGTCCTCGGTGGCGAAGCCGTATGCGGCGAACGCCGTGAACACCACGAGGCAGGCGACGGCCACGAGGCCGCTCCCCCGGCCCAGGCGGCGCGGGACGGTGTCCAACCAGCCGCGCTCCCGCGCGAGTGCGCCCACGGCGAAGACGCCGGCGGCCTGCGGCCAGTGCTGCCAGTTCAGGTTCCAGAGAGTGTCGGAGAAGTAGGACCAGCGCAGCCACATCACGACGTCCGCGGCCGCGACCACCAGCGCTGTGGTCGCGATCGTTCGCGCGGTGAGCCGTCCGGTCCTCGGGCGGGCGGGCCACGCCCGGCGCCACGCGGCATACGCGAGCGAGAGGACGAGCAGCACGGTGATGAACCAGACCGGGCCGAGGTCCCGGTCACCGCCCAGGTCCGTGAGGTAGTCGACGAGGGTGCGGGGCTCGCCCTGCACCCGGCCGCCGAGGTAGTCGGCGAAGGGGTCGACGAGGAGGAAGTAGAGGACGGTCGGCACGCCCAGCCGCAGCAGCCTGGCGCGCGCGAACGCGCCGGCGCCACGGCGGGCCAGCGACCCGGCCGCCATCCAGCCCCCCACGAGGAACAGCGGCGCCAGGCCGAACACGCCGGCGAGGAAGGCGGGCACCCCGAGCAGCACGGGTGTGACCTGCGACGTCGTCCGCTCCTCGTAGTACCAGCCGATGTCGACGACGTAGGCCGTCGCCACGTGGACCACCACGACGCCGGCGATGGTGACCACCTTGAGCCGGTCGACCCAGGAGAGGCGCGCGACGGTGCCCGCGACGTCGGTCCGGGCGGACAGGGACACGGCCACCTCCCCTCGGCGGGTTCACCGTAGGGGCGCGGGCCGTCCACCCACCCGGGCCCTTGGTCACGCGTCCGGTGTCGCGTCCGGTGCCGCGTCCCGGCCCGTCGGGTCGCCGCAGTCGCTACAGTGACCGCGGCGTCCGGCCGGGCGCCCGTCGACGAGGGGGTTTCGCACCATGCTGTTCTGGGGTTGGGGTGGCAAGAGCATCAACCGACAGGTGTCGCCGAACCAGGCGGTCGTCCTGATGTACCGGTACCTGCACCTGATGTTCCTGTTCACGACCACGTGGGGGTACCGGTACGCCCTCGCCACGGCGACCGAGCAGGGCTGGGCGACGCGGCCCATCAGCGACGCCGAGGCGCGCGGGCTGCTCGGTGGCGAGGAGCTGCGGCCGAGCCCGTGGAAGCGGTTCAGCATCTTCCTGCCGCTGGGCGTCCTGCTGCTCGTCGTGGTCGTGGCCGTCCTGCGCTGACCGACTGCGTGCCGGCGACACCGGTGGACGACAGAGGGCCCCAGCCGCGTGCGGCTGGGGCCCTCGGTCGTGTGCGTCCGGCGCCGCATGCGCCGCCCTGGGCGCGTGCGGTCGGTCGCGCGTGCGCTCAGTCGCGGGTGAGCTTGCGGTAGGTGACACGGTGCGGGCGGGCGGCGTCGGCACCGAGCCGCTCGACCTTGTTGGCCTCGTAGGCCTCGAAGTTGCCCTCGAACCAGTACCACTTGGCCGGGTTCTCGTCGTCGCCCTCGTAGGCGAGGATGTGCGTCGCCACGCGGTCGAGGAACCACCGGTCGTGGCTGATGACCACGGCGCACCCAGGGAAGTCGAGCAGCGCGTTCTCGAGCGAGCCCAGGGTCTCGACGTCCAGGTCGTTGGTGGGCTCGTCGAGGAGCAGCAGGTTGCCGCCCTCCTTGAGGGTCAGCGCGAGGTTGAGGCGGTTGCGCTCCCCACCGGACAGGACGCCGGTCTTCTTCTGCTGGTCCGGGCCCTTGAACCCGAACTGCGACACGTAGGCGCGCGAGGGGATCTCGACCTGCCCGACGTTGATGTAGTCGTGCCCGCCGGACACCGTCTCCCAGAGGTTCTTGTTCGGGTCGAGGCCGCCACGGCTCTGGTCGACGTAGGAGATCTTCACGGTCTCGCCGACGTCGACCTGGCCACCGTCGGCCTCCTCGAGGCCCACGATCGTCTTGAACAGGGTGGTCTTGCCGACACCGTTGGGGCCGATGACGCCGACGATGCCGTTGCGCGGCAGGGTGAACGACAGGTCGTCGATGAGGATGCGCTCGCCGAAGCCCTTGCGCAGGTTCCGGACCTCGATCACCTTGCTGCCCAGGCGCGGGCCCGGCGGGATCGCGATCTCCTCGAAGTCCAGCTTGCGGGTCCGGTCGGCCTCGGCAGCCATCTCCTCGTACCGGGCCAGGCGCCCCTTGGACTTGGTCTGGCGGGCCTTGGCGTTGGACCGCACCCAGGTCAGCTCCTCGGCGAGGCGCTTGGCCAGCTTGGCGTCCTTCTTGCCCTGGACCTCCAGACGCGCGGCCTTCTTCTCCAGGTAGGTGGAGTAGTTGCCCTCGTACGGGTACGCGCGGCCGCGGTCGAGCTCGAGGATCCACTGCGCCACGTTGTCCATGAAGTACCGGTCGTGCGTCACCGCGACGACGGCGCCGTGGTAGGCGGCGAGGTGCTGCTCGAGCCAGAGCACCGACTCGGCGTCGAGGTGGTTGGTGGGCTCGTCGAGCAGCAGCAGGTCCGGCTTCTGCAGCAGGAGCTTGCACAGGGCGACCCGGCGGCGCTCGCCACCGGAGAGGACGGTCACGTCGGCGTCCGGCGGCGGGCAGCGTAGCGCGTCCATGGCCTGCTCGAGCTGGGAGTCGAGGTCCCAGGCGTCGGCGGCGTCGATGGCCTCCTGCAGCTTGCCCATCTCCTCCATGAGGGCGTCGAAGTCGGCGTCCGGCTCGGCCATCTCGGCGGAGATCGCGTTGTACCGGTCGAGCTTGGCCTTGATCTCGCCGGCGCCCTCCTCGACGTTGCCGAGGACGGTCTTGGACTCGTTGAGCTCCGGCTCTTGCATGAGGATGCCGACCGAGTAGCCCGGCGTCAGTCGGGCGTCACCGTTGGAGGGCTGGTCGAGGCCGGCCATGATCTTGAGCACCGAGGACTTGCCGGCGCCGTTGGGCCCCACGACACCGATCTTGGCGCCGGGGTAGAAGGAGATGGTGACGTCGTCGAGGATGACCTTGTCACCATGGGCCTTGCGGGCCTTCGACATGACGTAGATGAACTCGGGCATGGGGGCAAGGCTATCTGCCGGCGCCCCCACGCCCGAATCGGCGTCAGGCCTCTCGTCACACGCCCGACAGCGCGCGTTCGCCACCCTCGCGCGGCACCAGCCCGGTCGGCTCGACCGCCACCTCGTACTCGTCGGTGTCGGGGTCACCGCCGTCGCGCCGGCGTGCTGCCAGGTCGCCGGGCTCGAAGTCGCCCAGGTCCTCGGCCGGCGGCACCTCCTCCCCCTCGAGGGCCGCCATGACGTCCTGCACACCCGCGTCGGCCATGCGGTCGTGCTGGTCGAGCTGGGCCCGGGTGACGCGGTGCAGCGCGGTGGTCCCCCAGTTGAGGTCGTGGCCCACGGTGTAGGCGTCGATCTCGACCGAGGTCGCGGGGGTGTTGTCCTGGCGCATCCACTGGTTGACCCGCAGCCGACCATGGACCACCACCGACTCCCCCTTGTGCACGGAGTTCGCGACGTTCGCCCCGAGGGCCCGGAACGCCGTGACGTTGAAGAAGCTGGTGCCGGCGTCCTCGTAGCTGCCGGTCCTGGCGTTGAGGCGCCGCACCGTCGACGCGACCCGGAACGCCGCGAAGGGCACCCCGGTCCGCGTCGTGCGGGCCTCCGGGTCGGCGACCAGCCGGCCGGTCACCGTGATGTAGGACTCGTTCATCTCGCTCACCTCGTCATTCGTGTGCTGTTGTGGTGCGACCAGAGTGACGAGGCGACCGGAGCCCGACGAGGGCGTCGTCGCCCGCCTGTGGACGACCAACCGGCTCTGACGGCCCTGTGGACGGACCCCGCCCCTGTTGGCACACTCGCGCAGGTGACCTCGAGGGCCGCGAGCAGCACCGCGGTGCTCGTCTGCCAGGGCCGGGCCGTGGCCGACGGGCGCCTCGCGGTGGGCAGGTTCTCCGACCCGGTTGCGCGGGAGCTGCTCGACCCGTCGGAGCGTGCCCTCGTCGACGACGTACGGGAGGGGCTGCACCCGACCACCGGCGGCGCGCGGATGGCGTGGGAGCTGGTCCGCCAGACCGCTCTCGGCATGGTGCCCCGGACGGTCGCGATCGACCGGGCCGTGGCCGAGGCCGTGGCCGAGGCGCTGGCCCGGGCTCCGGCCGAGGTCGCTGGTGAGGCCGCGGGTGACGCCGTGGCCGAGGCGGTGGCTGCCCGGGCTTCGGGTGCGGTCGCGGACGGGAGCGGCACCGGCCAGGTGGTCATCCTTGGTGCCGGGCTCGACGCCCGGGCCTGGCGGATGGCGGAGCTGGCCCGATCGACCGTCTGGGAGGTCGACCACCCCGCCTCGCAGGAGGACATGCGACGGCGCGTGGGCGGTCGGCCGCCGGTCGCGGCGCGCCTCGAGTGGGTCGCCGTGGACCTCGCGGACCAGCCCCTCGCACCAGCCCTGGAGGCAGCCGGCTTCGACCGACGGCAGCCGTCGACCTGGGTGTGGGAGGGCGTCGTGCCCTACCTCACCCGCCAGCAGGTCGACCGCACGCTGCGCCAGGTGGGCGAGCTCGCTGCCTCGGGGAGCACGCTCGTCGTCAACTACCAGGCACGGTCCTGGGTGACCGCCGTGCTGCGCAGGGGCATGCGCCTCGTCGCGCGGTTGCTGCGGCAGCAGGACCCGTTGCGGGCTGAGCCGTGGCGCTCCCACTGGTCGCCGGCGCAGATGGCCCGGGCGTTGGGGCGGCACGGCTTCCGCGTCGTGGCGGACGACGACCTGCTCACGCTGTCGGCCGGGATGGACCTGCCCGGCGCCAACGCCCTCTCGATGCGCAACGGCCGCCTGGCCGTGGCCACCCGCCGCTGACCCGCCTCGGACCGCGGCGAGAGGTCGAGCGCCCCGCGCCGGCGGGGGCGTCAGACCGCGCCGAGATTGCGCCCCGTGCGCCCCGTGCGCCGCGGGCAGGCGCGGGCAGGCGAGGGCAGGCGAGGGCAGTCAGACGGCGGCGAGGTCGAGCGCCTCGCGGGTCGTCTTGTGCCGAGTGAGCACCTCGCGCACCGGCGCCATGATCCGCGACTCCGCCACGGCGGCCACGGCGTCGAGCAGCCGTCGCCGGACGCGCTCGGCCCGTCGCCTCGCCCCGATGACCGCGAACCAGCGCGCGGCCGCGGACAGGCCGAGGCCCAGCACGAGCCCCCCGACCAGCAGCAGCAACGGCACCGGCACCGACCCGACCCGCGGGGTGTCCACCGCCGGCAGCGCGAGCCACCCCAGGACGACCAGCACGGCCAGCCACAGGGCGCCGATCACGGTGAGCAGGGCCAGCACCAGCTGGGCCAGACCGCAGACGCGCCACCACAGCGGGGGTCGCATCTTCAGCGACGTGCCGACGACGGCCTGGTCGAGGGCGTCGGCGAGCTCCGGACCGGGAGGCGTGGCGGCGTCGGCGACGGCCTCGGCCCAGCGGTGCGGGAGCCCCTCGGCCGCGTCGGCACCGACCCGGCGAGTGGCGAGCTCGACGGCGGCACGGGCGGCGGGGGTGGGCGGCGGCAGCGAGGACCGGCCGAGGACCGTGCGCACGTCGCCGGCCGTCACGGCCAGCTTCTCCTCGACCTCGTCGCGGGTGTTGAGGCGCAGTCGCTTCATCGGGTCGGGACGCAGGGCGCGCACCCACCGGGTGAACGGCCAGCCCGTGCGCCCGTAGGCCTGGTGCCGGTAGTCCCGCTCCACGGCGTTGACGACCACCGGTATGCCGGCCGCCCGCGCGAGGGCGTCGACGAGCTCGTCGTCGACCTCCGCGGTGAGCTGCGGCTCGTTGACCCCGAGGTCTGCGCGCAGGGCCGAGGCGCTGGCGCGGATGTCGGCGGCGAGCCGGTGCTGCGCGGCGTTCTGGGCGGCGACGGCCGTCGCCAGCCGCATGCGCAGGGCTTCGACCCCCTCGCCGGTGCGGGCGGAGGTGGCGAGGACCTGCAGCTGGGCGATGCCGTCGTCGGCTGCGAGCCGGGACAGGTCCGAGCGCACCTGGCCGACGGCGTCGGGGGTGAGCCGGTCGGTCTGGTTGAGGACCGCCACGGTGACCGCGTCGTAGCTGGCGAGCACCTTGAGGTAGTCGTCGTGCAGCCGCGCGTCGGCGTACTTCTGCGGGTCGGTCACCCAGACGAAAACGTCGACGAGCTTGAGCACGCGCTCGGACTCCTCACGGTGCGCCAGCACCCGGGAGTCGAAGTCGGGGAGGTCCAGCAGGACCAGGCCGTCGAGCCGGCCCGGGCGCGCCTCGCGCCGGCGGCCCACCCGTCCGCGGACGAGGCCGACCGGCCCACGCCCCTCGCCGCCGCGCGCCTCGCGCCGTGCGCGACCGTCCGCCGCGGCGACATCCCCCGCCTCGAGGTCGCCGTCCAGCTCGGCCTCGTCGTCGGGGGCGACGCGGTGGCGCTGCTGCACCCCGAGCCAGTCCAGCAGCTCGCCGGCGTCCTGCTCGCCCCAGACCGCGGCGACGGGCCGGGAGGTCGTGGGGCGGCGCGCGCCGACCATCGCGACGTCCTCGCCGACGAGCGCGTTGAACAGGCTCGACTTGCCCGACCCGGTCGCACCCGCGAGCGCGACGACCGTGTGGCCGCCGGCCTTGGACGTCCGACCGGCCACCTTGGCGACCAGGGACCGCGCGTCGTCACTGCGCCCCGGGTCCAGCTGTCCGTTGCCCGCCGCGAGCGCCTGCTCGAGGGCTGCCGACTTCTGGGCCAGCTCCTTGGCCGTGATGCCCTTGACCCGTGCACCACCCATGATCAGGGGGCTCATCGCACCGCCTTCACCGCTGCCGCGGCATCTGCCAGGCGCCGGGCCTGGTCCGTCGTCACGTCCACGTCCCCCAGGGCCGCGTCGTAGCGCGCCTGCTCCACGGCATACAGGTCACGCACGCGGGTGAGGAGGTTCTCCCTGGCCTTGCGCGCCATGTCGCGCACGGCCTGGTCGCCGAAGATCGCCTCGAGCACCTTCTGCGCCAGCACCGCCGTGCCGCCGGCGATGCCGACCTCGGCACCGACCAGCCCCCCGGTGTGCGCGAAGGCCACGAGCATGAGGATCACCCCGACGCCGTTGAGGCCGTAAGCCGCGATGCGCGCCGTGGTGCGCCGGTCCTTGCCCTCGCGGCGGACGAGGTCGAGGACGTCGCCCTGCCAGTCGCGCACGAGGCGCTCGACGCGGACGGCCAGGTCGGGCGACGGCTTGGCGAGGTCGTCCTCGGAGCGCTCGAGCAGCACGTCACCGCCGGGCAGGCCGCGCCAGGCGCGGGCCGCCACGAGCGGGGCGCCCTGGCCCTGGGCCAGGACCAGCGCGGCGACGCCCGTCTGCAGCGCCTCGCCGAGGTTGCCGGACGGAGCGGGAGCACCCTTGAGGGCGGCCGTGATCCGGTCGCGCACCTTGGAGACGGTCGACTCGACCTGCTTGAAGAACTCGCCCGTGCCGACGTACTCCTGCCAGCGGGCCAGCACCTCGCCACGCAGCAGCGTGCCGTCGGTCATGCCCTGCTCGACGTTCTGCAGGGCGGTGGCGTAGGCGTCCTCGGCCGCGCGCTCGAGCTTGGCGAGCGCGTCGGCCTGGTGCTCGGAGGCGGTGACCAGCAGCGCGGCCCGGTCGTCGAGCGAACCGAGGGCGCCCTCGAGCGTCTGGCGGACGATGACCGAGCGGGCCCGCGAGTCGCTCGCGAGCGCGGTGAGCCAGGAACGCAGCCGGGCGACGTCGCCCTCGGGCAGCCGCCCCTGCCCGCTGAGCGTGGCCTCCGGGATGCCGAAGATCGGCGCGGTCGACAGGCCCTGCTCACGGAGCATGTGGGCGAGGTGGCTGCGGATGTCGGACATCGCCTCCGGCGGCACCCGGTCGAGGACGATCGCGACGGCGGTCCCCCGGTCGGAGGCCTGGCGCAGGAGCTCCCACGGCACCGCGTCGGCGTACCGGGCCGCGGTCGTGACGAACAGCCAGAGGTCTGCGGCGGACAGCAGCTGTCCGGCGAGGGCGCGGTTCGCGCTGACGACGGAGTCGATGTCGGGGGCGTCGAGCAGGGCCATGCCCGGAGGGAGCGAGCGCGAGGCGACCAGCCGCAGCGTGGTCGTGTCGCCGGCGCCCTCGCCCGTGGCGGCGGCACCCGTCGTGCGGCTCAGGCCGGGCAGCACCCGGTCGTCGAGGAACCACTTCTCGTCGTCGGGGTGGTGCACCAGGACCGGCACGGTGGTCGTGGGGCGCAGGACGCCCGACGCCGACACCTCCGCGTCGACGACCGAGTTCACGAGGGTCGACTTGCCGGCACCCGTCGAGCCGCCGACGACCGCGAGCAGCGGCGCGTCGAGCGAGCGCAGGCGGGGCAGCACGTAGTCGTCGAGCTGGCTCAGCAGCGCGGCGCGCGTGGCGCGGGCGGTCGCGACGTCGGGGACGTCGAGGGGCAGCGCCGCAGCGGACACCTGCTCGCGCAGGGTCGAGACGGCGCCCACCATGACTGTGGCGTCGTCGGGGGAAAGCACGGGGCGAGCCTAACGAACCCGTACGCATGTGCTCGCCGCGACAGACCACGGCGACGCACGGGTTTGGTCACAACTTCGTCCGAACGGAGGAGGGTGGGCGCACCGGGGCGCGTCCGCAGCACGCCCCCGCGCCCGGGCGCGTCGCGCACTGCAACCGCGCACTGCAACCGGGCGAGAGCCGGTGCGCCTCACGAGCGTCGGAGGATGGGGCGTCGCAGGCTCAGGAGCGGCGCAGCCAGTCCTCGTAACCGCTGGCGGTCGCGCCGTCCCCACCCTCGACCGGGCTCAGCCGCTCGACCGGCGCGATCTCCTCGACGCCGTCGAGCACGATGGCGTCGTCGGCCCCACCACCGGCCAGCGCCCGGCGCCGCGGCCGGCGACGACCGGCAGAGGCGGCGTCCCGCACGCCGGACCCGTTGCCGTCGTCGGGGACAGCGGAGTCGTCGCCGGGCGCGGCGTCCTCGAGCGCCGCAACCCCGTCCTCCTCGAACTCCGCAGGGAGCCGCACCCACCACAGCACCGCGACGGCGAGGACCGCCGCGGTCGCGACGGAGGGGCCGAGCCCCACGAGCCCGAGCTCGATCGGCCCCGGGCCCGTCCAGACCGTCACGGTCCCGGGGTCGGGCGCCGTCTCGAACGGGTTCCTGGCGAACATCGACACGACGCTCGCCGCGACGCCCACGAGGGCCACCAGGAGCTGGACCGCCCCCAGCACCAGCAGCTCCCAGCGCAGCAGCCGCGCGTGCGACACGGGGCGGACGCGGTGCAGCACCGCGACACCGGCGAGGACGACCAGGGCCGTGAAGAGCGCCGACAGCACCACCGGCCGGTACACGCTCGTCTGCGCGAACGCCGTCACGTGCTGCAGGAAGGTCAGGTGCAGCACCGTTCCGTCCGGGCCGGTCGGGCCGAAGGCGACGACCTGTCGCCAGGCCGTGACCGCGTCGAGCACCTGTCCGAGGACGAGCAGCGCGGCCGCCGCCTCGAGGACGCGCACGGTGACGAACCACGTGCGGGCGGGTGTCCAGTCCGGGCGCCACGACGGCATACCTGCTCCCCCTTCGTCGGGACCCAATCTAGTTGGCGGCCGCGCCCGCACAACGGCCCCGACACAATGGGGTGGTGCGGATGTTCGCGGCGCTGGTGCCGCCGGCCGAGGCGGTCGAGGACCTCGACGCCTTCCTCGAGCCGCGGCGCGACGCCGGCGACCGCCTGCGCTGGACCGACCCCGACCAGTGGCACGTCACGCTCGCGTTCATGGCGGACGTGCCCGAACGCTCGCTCGACCGCCTCGTCGATGAGCTTCACGAGGCGGTGATGGGGCGGGGCGCCCTGTCCCTCCGGATCCGCGGCGCGGGCGCGTTCCCCGAGGTGTACGACGCCCGGGTCCTGTGGGCGGGCGTCGACGGCTCGCCCGACGCGCTGGCCGCCCTGGCCCGCGGCGTGCGCCGGGCGGCGGTACGCGCCGGGGCGTCGCCGCAGGGCGGGCCGTTCCACCCGCACGTGACGGTGGCCAGGTCGCGGAGGCCGTTCGAGTCCACGCGGTGGCTGCGGGTGCTGGACGCGTATGCCGGTCCGGCGTGGACGGCGGCCGAGGTCACCCTCTTCGCGTCGCACCTCGGCGAGGGGCACAGGCACCGTCCGCGCCACGAGCCGGTGGCCGTCGTGCCGCTCGGGGAGGGCGACGCGTAGGTCTCGCGGGCGTTGAGCCGTCGATGCCTGCGTTGGCATGTGTTTGACGGGATACGTAGACCCGCATACGCATTTCGGGCGATCCGTCCACGACTGCGTGGTGCCACCGTGGCGGGATCGCCCCGCCGAAGGGACGGGGCCGTCTGGAAGCGAGAGAACCTCCATGCGCAGACTTCTCACGGGTGCCGCCGTCGTGCCGCTCGCCATGATCGCCCTGGCGCCGAGCACGTACGCCGCACCGCAGGGCGGACAGGTCTCCGGCGCCATCTTCACCACCGACGTCACCGGTGCACCGGTCAACCTCAACCACTACGCGGCCAAGCAGGACGTCTACCTCAACGGCGGCCCCGGCATCAACGCGCCGATCGGCGCTGCCGGGCTCCCCGCGGGGACGTACACGTTCCAGGTCACCGGGCCCAAGCCGACCCAGCTGCTCAGCTCGGACGCGCTGGCCTGCCGCCAGTTCATGGTGGACGCCTCGGGCGTCATCCAGAGCGTCTCGCCCTCGGGCGCGTGTGCGCACGCCACCGGCACGAGTGCCGACGACCCGGGGATCACGGTGCAGCTGTACCCGTACGCCGACACCCCGAACCCCGGCGGCGTCTACAAGGCCTGGGTCACGCCGACGTCGCGGCTGGACTGCGGCCGGTTCGCCAAGTACGGCTGCTTCAACCCGCGCTACAGCAAGACGGACAACTTCAAGGTCCTCGAGAACGCGATCGTCGAGATCGACACCCGCTTCTGGAAGAACGGCAACGCCCTGCTCGGCATGGCGGCCGGTTGGACCGACACCGTCGGCGCGTCGAACGTGAAGTACTCCGAGTACAACCCCGCGATCCTCGCCTACAACGAGGCGCACGTGGAGGCAGCCGAGGAGGGCACGCACACCATCACGGTCTCCGACCAGCCGGGCTGCACGATCGACTACGTGACCGGGCCCAACGGTGAGCGGTACCGCAACGGCAGCGGCAGCTACTCGGTCTCGGTGACCGTCGCGCCGTGGAACGCCGGGGACGACACCACGTACCGCGTGGAGGTGTACTGCCAGTAGGGCGCTCGACATCGGCGCGACACGACGCCGGTGACGAGTCGGGCCCGGGGCCGGCAGCGATGCCGACCCCGGGCCCTCGCCGTCCAGCCGTCCAGCGCCCCCGGCAGGAGCCGCCGGGGGCGCTCCGTTCGACCGGCTCCCATCGTCCTGACCGGAGTCGCTGACGGCTCGCTGCGCTTCGCCGTCCAGCGCCCCCGGCAGGAGCCGCCGGTCTCACTCCGTTCGACCGGCTCCCATCGTCCTGACCGGGGTCGCTGACGGCTCGCTGCGCTTCGCCGTCCAGCGCCCCCGGCAGGACTCGAACCTGCGACCTCGGGATTAGAAGGCCCTTGCTCTATCCAGCTGAGCTACGGGGGCTGGGCCCGCACAGTCTAGGGGCGCATCCCCGCACGCAGCTGTGCACTGCGCCGCAGGGCGAGCTCGGCGAGCAGGGCCGCGCCCTCGGGCACCACCGAGTCGTCGAAGTCCGCGCGCGGCGAGTGGTTGTCCGGGGCCGACTCGTGGTCCTGGGCAGGGCACGCGCTGAGGTTGACGTAGGCGCTCGGCACGAGCTCCCCGACGAAGGAGAAGTCCTCCGACCCCATCTCCGGGTCGCGCTGGTGCGTGTACCGGTCCTCGCCGAACAGGTCGACGATGGTGTCCTTGGCGAACGCGTACTCGGCCTCGTCGTTGACGGTCACGGGGTAGCCCGGCAGGTGCGTCACCTCGGCGGTCAGCCCGTGCGCGGCGGCGATGCCGGTGGCGAGCTGCTCGATCCGCCGGCTCACCTCGGCGCGGCTCTCCGGGGACAGGCTGCGCACGGTCGCCTCGAAGACCGCGTCGTCCGGGATGATGTTGTCCTTGGTGCCGCCGACGAACTTGCCGACCGTGACGACCACCGGGTCGAAGACGTCGAACTGCCGCGTCACCAGCGTCTGCAGCGCCACCACGACCTCGCACGCGACGGGGATCGGGTCCTTGGCCCGGAACGGCTGCGAGCCGTGGCCGCCCGCGCCCACGATGCGCACGTACACCTCGTCCGCCGCCGCCATGAGCGGGCCGGGCCGCCCGAACCACGTGCCGCGCGGGTGCTCGGAGGAGTAGACGTGCAGGGCGTATGCCGCGTCGACGCGACGCCCGGCGACGTCGAGCAGGCCCTCGTCGATCATCGGCTTCGCCCCGCCGGGGCCCTCCTCCCCCGGCTGGAACATGAAGACCACGTCGCCCTCGAGCTCGTCCCGCAGCTCGTGCAGGATCCGGGCCGCGCCGACGAGCCCCGCGACGTGCAGGTCGTGGCCGCACGCGTGCATGACGCCCTCGTGCTTCGACACGTACTCCAGCGGCAGGTCCTCGGTCACCGGCAGCGCGTCCATGTCTCCCCGCAGCAGCACGACCGGGCGCTCGCACCCGGGGTCGCCGCCTCGGCCGCGCAGCACCGCGACGACCGAGGAGAGGTCGCGGCCCAGCGTGACCTCGAGGTCGAGGTCTGCGAGGGCGTCGACGACGGCCTGCTGCGTCAGCGGCAGGTGCATCCCCACCTCGGGGAAGCGGTGCAGCTCGCGTCGCAGGGCGACGAGGTCGGGTCGGAGGGACTCGGCGAGGTCGAGGGTGCGCATCCGTGCACGCTAGTACGCCGCTGCCGAGGCGCGAGCCGAGCGTGCGGCCGCGTCTAGAGGAACCGTTGTCGCGCGGCGGTGATGGAGCCGAGCAGCTCGCGCTCGGTCTGCAGCGCCTGCTGGTCGGCCGCACTGTGCTGCATGCGGGCCCGCAGGAGCGCGAGCTCGGACGCCGCGTCCTGGAACCTGCGCATCGACGACAGGCCCCGACGACCACCCGCGCCCCTGGCCCAGGCCCGCGCCGCCCGACGCCCCGACATGGTCGAGAGCATCTGCACCTCGCCGCGGCTGAACCAGCCGGCGTCGGCGTACTGGCTGAGGTAGCGGCCGATGAGCCGGCCCTCGCGCCGTCGCGCCCAGACCACCAGGACGACGAACCCGAGGAAGATCGGCACCTCGACGACGAGGTAGACCGCGAGCAGGCCGTTGCCCCCGCTGAAGGCGGCGAGGTTCCACAGCGCGTGCAGGGCGGCACCCAGCAGGTAGCCGCCCACCGGGGCCAGCACCTTGAGCGTGCGGCTGCGGGTCGACGCGGCGATCCCGATGCCGATGCCGGTCATGGCGGTGAACATCGGGTGCGCGAACGGCGTGAACAGGCACCGCGCGATGAAGGTGCCGGTGAGCGCCTGGTCTCCCCCGTCGGCATACGCCATGCCGAGGTACTGGATGTTCTCGGTGAAGGCGAACCCGGCCGCGACCACGCCGGCGTAGACGATCCCGTCGATGATCCCGTCGAACTCACGCCGGCGCAGCCGCCAGACCAGCAGCACGAGCAGGCCCTTCGACGCCTCCTCCACGAGTGGCGCGGAGAAGATGGCCGTCGCGAGCATCGCCGGCTCGTCGGCGCCGGTGGCGGCGCGGAAGGCGATGTTGGCGCCGGTGTTGAAGACGCCGGCCGCGAGCGCCGCGACCAGGGCACCCCAGAGGAACGCGACGACCAGGTAGCGGTTCGGCTCGGCCTCGAAGCGGTCGAGCCAGAGGAACGACGGGATGACGATGCCCAGCGGGATCGCGGCCAGCAGCACCGCGAGCAGTGTCGTGACGACCCCGAGCGTGGCGTTGTAGTAGACCGCGAGGACCACGGCGGCGACGGCGAAGCCGACGACGACGAGGCCGCCGAGCAGCCACCGCCGGACGGCAGCCCGGCCGCTGCCGCGGCCGGAGTCCTCCGGATCGGGCCCCGCGCCCGCCACCGGCGGCCCGGCATACCCCTGCTCCTGTCCCCAGGTCATGACGGGCAGGCTAGTGCAGCACCTGGGGACCGGCCCGCGTCGCGGCGGCGCGCGCCATAAGGTGGCGGTCGTGAGCACCCCGACCGAACGTTCCGTCAACGACCGCATCGTCTGGATCGACTGCGAGATGACGGGGCTGTCCCTGCGCGACGACGCCCTCATCGAGGTGGCCGCGCTCGTCACCGACTTCGAGCTCAACCAGCTCGGCGACGGCGTCGACGTGGTCATCGCCCCACCTGCCGAGGCGCTGGAGCAGATGGACCCCTTCGTGCGCGACATGCACACGACCTCGGGGCTGCTCGAGGAGCTGGCGAGCGGCACGACGATGGAGGACGCGCAGGCCCAGGTCCTCGCGTACGTCCGCGAGTGGGTCCCCGAGCCGCGCAAGGCACCCCTGGGCGGCAACACCGTCGCGACCGACCGCGGGTTCCTCGCCCGGGACATGCCCGAGCTCGAGGCGCACCTGCACTATCGGATCATCGACGTGTCGTCGGTGAAGGAGCTGTCCCGCCGCTGGTACCCGCGGGCCTACTTCAACGCCCCGAAGAAGTCCGGCGGCCACCGCGCGCTCGCCGACATCCGCGAGTCCATCGCCGAGCTGCGCTACTACCGCCAGGCCGTGTTCGTGCCGCCGCCCGGCCCGGACAGCGACACCGCCAAGTCGATCGCCGCCCAGCACGTGGTCGACCACGGCTGACGCTGCCAGAGGTATGCCGTGCGGCCGCAGCGCCGCCCGGAAGGCGGCTGGGCAGGGTGGTCACGACCACCCGCCGGGAGCAGGTACTATTGGCGTCGCTTCAGCGGCCGGCAGCGTCCGGCCGCGACGCATGGTGGGTGTAGCTCAGCTGGTAGAGCGCTGCGTTGTGGTCGCAGATGTCGCGGGTTCAAGTCCCGTCACTCACCCGGAAGGGAACCGCCCGGTCTCGTGCTCAGTCACGAGGCCGGGCGGTTCTTGCTTTCCCCCACGGTCACACGCGGGTCACACGGCTAGACTGATGTGTGCAGACAGCGACCGCAGGGGGTAGTCATGGCGACCATCGACACGCGCACGAGCTCCAAGGGCGTGGTGAAGTACCGCGTCCGCTGGCGCCTCGGCGGGGCCCGTGACGGCAAGTGGCAAACGGCGACGTTCGCCAAGCTGAAGGGCCCGCTCGGCGCGGAGCGGTTCGCGGCGAAGGTCGAGGCGTGCGGTCACCAGTGGCCGGACGACGCCGACACCTCAGGCGCCCTGACCATCCCGGGCACGGAGACAGTCGAGCAGGTCGCGGAGGCGTACCTGGCTCAGCGGACGAAGCGGGCCCGGTCCGACCGGACGCCGAGCGATTACCGGCGCGACATCGAGAACTGGATCCTGCCGACGTTCGGCGGCCGCCAGTTCATGACGATCACCGAGCTCGAGGTGCAGGACTGGGTCGACGGGATGCTCGACGGGTCGATCGTCGCGCCGGAGCGGCCGGTGGAGGACCGCAAGCCGCACGCGCGGAAGAAGCCGCCCGCGCGTAAGGGCGGCCTCGCGCCGAAGACAATCGCTGACAAGCACGCGATCCTCTCCGGGATGTTCAAGGTCGCGTCGAGCGACTTCAACCCGTGCCAGGGCACGGAGCTGCCGCCGCGGACGAGGAAGAAGCCGAAGGGCATCATGCCTGCGGAGTGGACGGCCCTGCACCGGGCGCTGGCGCTGATCGACCATGACGCCGCCGACGTCGCCGAGTGCCTGCTCGCCACCGGCTGGCGCTGGTCCGAGGTCGCGGCCGTGACGACTCACCATGTCGAGGACTATGGCGACGCGATGTACCTCAACATGGCGCAGGTCGTCCGGCGGAATGCGGCCGGCCAGTTCGTCATCGTCGAGGACGGCAAGGCGGACGCGTCGTTGCGGCGAGTGAAGCTCGACTCGGCCGCGGCCGACATGGTCCGGCGCCGCCTGGTGGGGAAGGCGCCCGGGTCGCTGGTGTTCACCACCGGTCGTGTCGCAGCGGGCGGATCAGGTGGTCGCGCGAACGGCCTCGGCGGCTCCCAGTGGCACTACTCGAACTTCATGGAGCGCTACTGGAACCCGGCGGTCGAGGCGGCGAACCTGTCACGACGGCCGACACCGCACTGGCTGCGTCACACCCACGTCGGGTGGATGGTCATGTTCGGGAAGGCGACCCTGCCCGAACTGCAGTCGCGCATCGGGCACGCATCGATCAAGACCACTATCGACGTCTACGGAAGCATGCTGACGGACGTGTCGCAGACCTCGTTGGACGCGTTCGCGGCCATGCGCACAGGCTCAGTTCTACCGGCCGGCACTGTCAGCCCATCGGTCGAACGGGCCACCATCGAGGGGCGTCCTGTCGCGTAACACGGGATGTCCATGTGGCGTGATTCACTGCTCCCGTTGTGGGGGCTCAAGGAGTGGGTGCCTTCAACGGAGGAGATACGAGCCGGGGGTCGGGGACGACCAGTGAGGGAATCGCGTGCTGAAAGTTGTGCTGGAGGAGATGGGCCCAGGGGAGTACGGGGCGGTCTACCAGGAGGGTGGAGACGCTGTCGTAATCGTCGCAAGCGGGCTGCCGGAGGAAGCCCAGTTCGCCACGCTGGCCAGGCTGCTGGGTCGCCTCGACGTGACCGTCAGCTGTCGCCCTGCTCGTCTCGCTGCTCAGCCAAGAGGAAGCGCGCGCGCCTAGCGAGGATCTCCAGGCGCTCTTCGTCGAGCTCGTTCAAGGCCTCGGCGATGAGCTGCCCGCGCTCCGAGCTGATGGTGCTCGACACCGCGCCTGGGTAGCCAGCCGCCATGCCGGCCGCGGCGCGGACGCGCGCTTCGGGCATGTTCATGCCGCGGGCGAGCCCGTCGATGGTGTCAGGGTGGGGCGTCTGGCGCGAGGACTCGCGCTTCGCGATGGCCCACACGGTCTGCCGTGGCAGGCCGCCTCGTCGGGCGATGGAGGAGTACGACTCCCCCGGGTTGTCAGACAGGTAGTCAGCCACCAGTTGCTGGAGGGCATTCATCGGTACCCACTTGCTCCTGTCCATCACGAGTAGCACTTTGCCACCTTCGGCGGCAGGCCCTTGCACGATTGCTGTCTGATTCTGTCCGACCTGTTTGGAACTTGACCACTTTCCTATGACGTAGGGGTGTCGCGTGTCAGTTCCGTGTGGTCCTTGACTATTCTGTGTGGACAACGTAGAACTACGCCATACGTACTTCCACTGATGCCCGCTCGTACGAACGAAGGAGGTGACATGGCAGACAAGCGACTCCTGACCGTCGCCGAGGCGGCCGCCCCCGACCAGCTCGACTGCTCGACGGACACGATCTACGCCCGCGTCCGTTCAGGCGAGTGGCCGCACACGAAGCACCTGAACGGCCGGAACATCCGGTTCACCCAGGAGCAGATCGACGCGATCATCCGCATGGGTGCGGTCGAGCCGATCGTGCAGCAGCCCCGCCGGCGCAAGGCCGGCTGACCTTCTTTTTTTGCCCGCCGTGACCATCGAGATTAGTCACTGACTCAGGGGTGCATACGTTGCTCGACATGAAGCAGCAGATCCTCCGCGACCTCGCGGAGCTCGACGAGAAGCGCCAGCAGCAGCTGGCCGACGAGGCCGCTCGCCTTCTGGCCGAGCAGCGCAACGCCTGACGAAACAGCAGCGCCCGACCCCACACAGCCTTCCGAGCCGGGGATCGGGCACCAACCGAGAGGAGTGTCCCATGACGGACACGATCATCACCAGCGACACGACGTCCTTGCCGGTGGACTCCCCTGCCAAGGCTTCCGAGCCGCTGGTGTCCGCCACCACGCTCGAGGTCGTCGCGAGCCTCGCCCCGGTTCTGGGGCGCCTGGCGCCGGCCGCGTACAACATCGACGTCACGCCGCACCAGATCCGCGTCCAGGGCAGCGACGGCTCGCTCGACGAGCTGATCAAGGTCCTCGGCCTGACCTACGCGAACAGCCGCGTCGACACCGAGACGCAGCGCCGCTTCACCGACTACACCGGTCGCGCGTTCGCGCCGTGGCAGTCGGTCCGGGTGTGGGCCGTCGTCGTCGAGGACGCGCCCGCGCAGCTGCCCGCTGACTGCGACAGCGCCGACCACGAGGCGGCGACGGCGTGAGCAGTCCGGTCGACCTCCTCCAGATCCGCGTCGGCGTGGAGTCCTTCCGCGAGGCGTTCCGCAAGCTCACCCACGTCGGCCGCCACCGCGACACCTCGTACCGGGCAGCCGTCCGCGGTCAGATCCGTGACGACCGCGCCCGACTAATCGGGCAGCGGTACGCACCGCGCCACGCGAAGGCGGTGCGGCGATGACCGTCGACCTCACCCGCCGCCAGGTCAACCTCGGCGCAGCGTGGTCCGTCCCCGTCGTCCTCGCAGCCGTCGCGGCCCCGGCCGCGCAGGGCTCGCAGATCCCCCTCGACCCGTGCACCCCGAACCTGCTGTTCAAGCCGCTGGCCAACGGTGAACTGAAGGGCAACGACGGCAACGGCTTCCAGCTCGTCACGGGCGACGGCATCACCGTGACCAACCTGAACGCCGGGGCCGTGTCCGTGCCCGTCGTGTTCTGGACGTCCGCCCACCAGGACGCGCTGCTCGTCGGCGCCGCCGACGTCCTGCTCGAGGCGAAGGACGGCAACAGCTCGTCGACCGTCGTCGTGCTCGAGCCCGGCCAGCCCCGCACCTTCCGGGTCCGGGCGGCCGCGTCCAGCGCTGAGGCGCACCTGATCGTCGACTGCAGCCGCTTCATCTTCAAGGCGGTGCAGCGATGACCACGACCGCCCTTCTGCCGCTCACGTCCTTCACGAACTGGCTGGCCTTCGGTGAGCGCGGTCTGTCGTCCGAGGCGATCGTGACCCACTTGACGGGGAGTGCCGTCAGCCGCTGGGGCCACGGCGACCACCCGCACGACCCCGCGGATTTCCGCCGTTGCGTCGTCCTCCTCGAGGCCGTCCCTGTCGCCGGGCTGACCTTCCCGACGATGCGCACCGTCAGCCCCGCGTGGGCCCGGCTGGTCGACGCCTGGGACGAGATCCTCGCTGAGCTCACGGCCGAGGTGCCGGGCTTCCGCGACCGCGACAGCGGGGGTTCCGCGTCCGCGCCCCGGACGTACGCCCTCATGCAGCGCGTCCTCGCGGCCGGCACGAGGTGCGAGCCCTGCGACGGCACCGGCAAGGCCGAGGCCTGCCCGAAGTGTCACGGCACCGGTCGTCGCGCCGGGGGCCGCTGCCGGAACGAGGGGTGCGCCGCCGGCCACTTCTACTGCCGCACCTGCCGCGGCCGCGGGTACACCGGGGGCGACCGATGAGCCGCCTGATGTCGGTCGCCTTCACCGAGGCCGCCGTACGTAACCGCTCGAAGACGGTCACCCGGCGGAAGGGCTGGCTGTTCGCGAAGCCCGGGGATCGGGTCACCCTCTGCCGGAAGGTCATGGGCCGCCGGAAGGGCGAGCCGCTCGAGCGCATCTGCGACGTCGAGATCGTCAGCGTCCGCCGTGAGGTGCTCGGCGAGATCACCCTCGACGACGTCGCCCGCGAGGGCTTCCCGGACATGTCACAGGACGAGTTCGTCGAGCGCTTCTTCATCGACGCCCAGGGCATGGACCCGCACGACGTCGTCACCCGCATCGAGTGGCGCTACCTCGACGACGAGGCAGGTGCAGCATGACCGCCCCCGCCACTCTGACCCTCGAGGTCCTCGGCCGCACCGACGACGGGCGCATCGCGTTCGGCTGGGCGGAGATCCCCGACTCCCTCACCATCGACCCGGTCCTGCTCGACGAGGCCGACCTCGGTGTCCTGGTCCGCGAGTTCGAGCGGAACAACCTGCCCCTGTGGCCTCAGCGCCCCTGCGTGAAGTGCGGCGACGACGCCGTCGGACGGATCGAGGGCGACGACCTGTGTGCCCGCGACATCCGCGCGTACGGCGCCGCCGAGGACGCGTCGTTCGAAGCGGCACGGGGCGAGTGATGCGGTTCCTCATCACGGCCCTCGTCGTCACCGTCCTGTCCGTCGGCACCGTCGCGCTCGCCTACTACCTGTGCGAGGCCATCGTCGCCGAGCTCGATGCGCGGGCCCTCCAGAACGCCGCGCCGGCACCCGACACCTCCCCTGCGCGGGTGCCGGCGCGCGCCACCTTCCTCTGCCCGAGCTGCCGGACGCATGGCGTCAGCCGCCCGGGCACCACCTGCGCGCCGTGTCAGCACGGCCCCACCACGAAAGGAGGCTCCCGGTGAGCCTCACCATCACCGACCTGTTCTGCGGCGCAGGAGGTTCGTCGACCGGCGCTATTCAGGTGCCCGGCATCACCGTCCGAGTGGCGTCGAACCACTGGCAGCTCGCAGTCGACACACACAACACCAACCACCAGGACGCCGACCACATCTGCGCGGACCTGTCCCAGATCAATCCGGCGTACTTCCCCACCTCCGACATCCTGTGGGCGTCTCCGGAGTGCACGAACCACTCCCGCGCCAAGGGCAAGAAGCGCACCAGCACGCTGCAGGGCGACCTGTTCGAGGAGCGCGTCCCCAACGAGGCGGCCGAGCGGTCCCGGGCAACCATGTGGGACGTCGTCCGCTTCACCGAGCACCACCGCTACCAGGCGATCATCGTCGAGAACGTCGTCGAGGCCGCGCAGTGGGAGCCGTTCCGGGCGTGGCTGCTCGCGATGGACTCGCTCGGCTACGGCCACCAGATCGTGTCGCTGAACTCGATGCACGCTCAGGCATACGGGATGCCGGCCCCGCAGTCCCGCGATCGCCTGTACATCGTGTTCCACCGCAAGGGGAACCAGCGGCCCGACCTGCAGGAGATGCAGCGGCCCTCCGCCTACTGCCCTACCTGCGACGAGGTCGTGCGGTCCATCCAGTCGTGGAAGCGCCTGGACCACAACAGCGCCGGCCGGTACGGCATCCGACAGCAGTACGTGTACCGCTGTCCGAACGTCTCGTGCCGCAACCAGGTCGTGGAGCCCGGCTGGCTTCCCGCAGCGGCGATCATCGACTGGTCGATCAAGGGGCATCGCATCGGCGATCGGGCGAAGCCGCTCGCGGACAAGACGCGTCGCCGGATCGCGGCTGGCATAGCGCGGTACTGGGGACCACTGCAGGTCGAGACGATGAACGGGTACGACGCGTCGGACCCGAAGCACAAGCGGCACGGCGACCCGAACTCGTACTACCGGGCGTGGCCGATCGACGAGCCGATGCGCACCATGCACGGATCGGAGTCGAAGGCGCTGGCCATCCCCGTGGAGGGCCGCGAGGGCAAGGTCGCCCAGCCGATGAGCGCCGCACTGCGGACGCAGACGACCCGGCTCGAGACGGCCCTGGCTGTGCCGGTCGGCGGCACGTGGGACGACAAGAGCATCCCGATCCACCGCGAGCCGCTGCGCACGCAGACGACGAACGACGGCACCGCCCTCGTGACGCGGCCGTTCATCGCCGAGCTGCGCGGCGGTGGGTCCACGGCACGCGACACCGCCGACCCGCTGGCGACCGTGACCGCATCCGGCAACCACCACGCGCTGGTGACGAGCTACTACGGGAACAACGACTCGGCTAAGCCGGCGTCGGAGGCGCTCGACACCGTGACCACCGTTGACCGGCACGCCCTCGTCATGCGGAACAACAGCGGCGGCGCAGAGATGGTCACCCCGGTCCGCGAGCCCGTCCGAACGATCACCACCGCAGGCCACCAGTCCGTCCTCACGCCTGGCGACATCGCAGCCGCCGAGGCGCAGGTCGACGACGTCCTGTTCCGCATGCTCGAGCCGCACGAGGTCAAGGGAGCCATGGCGTTCCCCGGCGACTACGTCATCCTCGGGAACCGTCGCGAGCAGGTGAAGATGTGCGGCAACGCCGTCACTCCCCCGGCCGCCCGCGACCTCATCGCGGCCGTCGCCGCTTCCCTCGGGCTCAAGGTGGCGGCATGAGCCAGCACCCAACGCTGCCGGTCCAAGGAAACGAGGACCTGTACGGGCGGTACCCCCACCAGGGCGACTGCACCGGCACGAAGTGCACCGCGTGCGGCTGCTGCTGCCACTGCGCCGACGACGGCCACTGCGAGGGCCAGCCCGGTTGCTGGGAGCAGGACTGCGGCTGCCCCGACACCCCCACTCCCACGGCTGCCCCGGTGGTCGACGTCCCGACTGGAGGACTCCTGTGAAGTCGTACGGCAACGCCAGCCCCGGCGGCCCGGCGGGCGGCCGCGGAGTCCCACTCCCGAGCGGGCCGACGTCCCGTCCCGGGTCGGACATCGTGTCCCGCCTCGCGGCCGCTCGCGAGCGGGTCTCCCCCATCAGCCTCACGCCGCTGTCCCAGATCCGTAACGTGTACGTCGAGCCGCCGTCGCAGGCCGCCCGACCTGCCCGCGGCGCCACTCGGATCGACCGGGTCGAGGTCGCCGCCCTGTACCGGCGCGGCGCGTCCGGCCCAGAGATCGCGAAGCTCCTCGGCTGCACGACCGGCACGGTCTACAAGGCCCTGGAGGACCAGGGCGTGCAGCGTCGCGAGGCCCACCGCTACCGCAAGGACGCGTCATGATCCTGCGCACCCGGAAGCCGACCGGCCTCCCGTCCTGGCCGATCCTCCTCCTCGCCGGGACCGAGAAGGCCGGCAAGACGTACGCCGCCGCGGCCGCCTCCGCATCGTCGCTGATCGGGCGCACCCTGTGGGTCACGATCGGTGAGGACGCCCCGGACGAGTACGGCGCCATACCTGGCGCCCGGTTCGAGATCGTCGAGCACGACGGGACGTACCGGCAGATCCTCGGCGCCCTCGACGAGTGCGTGGCCGAGCTCGCGAAGGACGAGACCCCCGGTCTCATCGTCATCGACTCCGGCACCCGCCTGTGGAACCTGCTCAGCGACGAGGCTCAGGCCGTCGCCAACCGCCGCGCCGCGGCAAAGGCAGCCCGGTCGAACCGCCCCACCCCGGACGACGACGCCACGATCGGCATGGACCTCTGGAACACCGCGAAACAGCGGTGGGACCACGTCATGGACTGCCTGCGCGAGCACCAGGGCCCGTCGATCATCACCGCCCGCCTCGACCTCACCGCGGTCGTCAACGACAAGGGCGACCCCACGAAGGACAAGACGTGGAAGGTGCAGGCGCACAAGTCGCTGCCCTACGACGTCGGCGCCATCGTCGAGCTACCAGCACCGGGTGAGGCCGTCCTGACCGGGGTCCGGTCACTGCGGGTGAAGAACGCCCACACGCAGCGGCGCGCGTTCCCGGGCTTCACGGTCGAGGCGCTCTGGACCGAGATGGGTCTGGCCGAAGCCGCTGGCACCCGCTCCCACGTGTCCGCCACAGGTGAGCAGTCCGTCGACGCCGTCCGCGCTGCCGTCGTCGCGCTGCTCAACGAGATCGGTGACCTCGCCGCCCGACTCGGCATCCCCCGTCAGCAGATCGTCAACGACTGGGCCGACTCCCACCCCGGCGAAGCCATCGCCGAAACCACCGACATCGGAGCGCTCGAGCTCCTCCGCGACGACCTGGCCGAGAAGGTCAAGAAGGGCTCCACCGATGAGTGACACCAAGGACCTGACCCGCCTCGCACTGACCGTGCAGGTCGTCAAGAAGAAGGTCGAGGCAGCAGACGCCCGCGTGCGCGAGCTCCTGTCCGCCCGCCTCGACGCCGGCGAGCGCGTGCCCGGCCGGATCGGCGACCAGAAGATCGGGGCCGCCACCCGAACGGAGCCGAAGCCAGCGGCTCGGATCACGGACGGTGCAGCCTTCCGTGCCTGGGTGCGTGAGCACCGGCCCGAGGAGATCCAGACCGTCGAGTCCGTCAACGCCGCCTTCGAGAAGTCGATCCTGAAGGTGATCACCGACTGCGGCGGCCTCCCCGACACGGACACCGGTGAGGTCGTCGACGTCCCCGGCGTGCAGGTCATCACCGGCGTCCCCCAGCTGCGCGTGGTCCCCGACTCCGGGGCCGAGCAGATCATCGCCGCCGCGATCGCCGACGAGGGCCTGTCCCTCGCCGAGCTGCTGGACAACGTCGAGCGTCTCTCGATCGAGGCCGGCTCGTGAACCGCACCGCAGTCCAGAGCACTCGCGCCATCGAGTGGCGGCTCGCGCCCCGTTCCGGCGGCGTCCTCGCTGGAACGGTCTACGTCGAGCCCTTGGGCCTGCGCGCGATCGTGTCCCGCGACATGGGCCTGTGGCACCTGTCGGTGTCACACCCGAAGCGCTACCCGACCTGGGATGAGATCGCTGACGCCCGCGAGCGGTTCATCCCCGACGACGTGACCATGGCGATGCTCCTGCCCCCGAAAGCGGAGTACGTCAACCTGCACGAGACGACCATGCAGCTCTGGCAGGTCAAGCCCGAGTCGATCGGGGGGACGGCATGAGCGGCATCGCTGGCATCACGACCGAGGTCAGGACCGTCGTCACCGACTGGCGCGCCTTCGGCCGGCACGTCGCGAACCAGGCCGACAGCACCCAGCAGGCGGACTTCCTCGCCGGGCTGGCCGAGGCGATGGTCGACGCGCAGGTCCCGTACATCTCCGACGACATCGCCGGGAGCAACGCCGCCGACACCATCCGCGAGTTCCTCCAGAGCCTCGCCAGCATGATCGGAGCCCGAGCATGAGTCCCACGTATGCCGCGCAGACCGGAGTGTCCAGCGAGGCGAGCCGCGGGGAGATCGAGCGCACCCTCATCCGGTACGGCGCAACGTCGTTCGCGTACGCCTGGGAGGCGTCGCGCGCCATGGTCGGCTTCACCGCGAACGGCCGGCAGTTGCGGTTCGTCCTGCCGATGCCCGACCGGGCCGCCCGCGAGTTCACCCACACCCCCACGCGCGGAAACCGTCGTACGGAGGCTGAGGCGGCCAAGGCGTACGAGCAGGGCGTGAAGCAGCGCTGGCGCGCCCTCGCCCTCGTGATCAAGGCCAAGCTGGAAGCGGTCGAGGCGGGCATCGTCTCGTTCGAGCAGGAGTTCGGCATGCACATGGTTCTGCCCGACGGCAGGACCGCAGCCGAGCACGTCATCCCTGCGATCGATCAGGCCTACGCGACAGGTCAGATGCGGCCCCTGCTGCAGATCGGGGCAGGGTCGTGACTGGCTTCACGACGGTCACGAAGAACGTGATCAAGGACCGCGACGGCGGCCAGTGCGTCCGCTGCGGGACCACCGTCCTCATCTGGAACGGCACCACCTGGCAGGCGCTCGCCCGGTACGAGCACCATCACCGGCGCCCCCGGGCCATGGGCGGGTCCAGTGACCCCGTCACGAACGCCCCCGTCAACGGGCTGCTGCTGTGCGCCGACTGCCACGCGCACGTCGAGTCCAACCGGGCTGAGGCCTACGACGACGGCTACCTCGTGCACCAGGGCATCGACCCGGGCGCCATCCCCGTCCTGCACCACCAGCACGGCCTGACGTACCTCACGAACGAGGGCTACACCCCCTCACCAGTCAAGGAGACCACCCCGTGAACCCCATCGTGTTCCTCGACACGGAGACGGATGGGCTGCACGCGGCCCGCCGCCCGTGGGAGATCGCCATGGTGCGCCGCGACAGCGACGGCACCGAGCGCACCCTGACCATGTACGTCGCCCTCGACCTGCGCGACTCCGACCCTAAGGCCCTTCAGATCGGTCGGTTCTGGGACCGTCACCCCTCCGGCCGGCGCATGGTCGGGAAGTCCCCGTCGCCGGGCGACTCGGCCACCGTGTACAGCAGCCATGACGCCGCGAAGTTCGTCATGGAGTGGACGTTCGGGGCGACCATCGTCGGCGCCGTCCCCTCGTTCGACACCGAGGTCCTCGGGCGGATGCTGCGCCACCACGGGTACCTGCCGTCGTGGAACCACCGAATTCGCTGCGTGGAGACCATGACCGCTGGCTACCTCGGCAAGGACCCCGGCGGGCTGCGTGACTGCGCCGACGCGCTCAGCGTCCGGTACGAGCACGACCGGCTCCACACCGCCCTCGGCGACGCTACCCTGGCCCGCGACATCTGGGACCACCTCATGGCTGGCGGCGCCCGGTGAGCGACCACGCGTACCGCACGCTGCTGCGGATCCTGTCCAGCATCCCCGCCGACGAGGTCGTGTCCGCTGACTCGTTCCGCGTCGCCACCGACTCGGCCCAGCTCACCAGCGCGGAGAAGTCCGGTGCCCTCACCCGGGCGATGAACGCCGGGTACCTCTCCGCTCTCGTCGCGCATGACCCCACCGGGAAGCCGTACCTCTGGCACGGGCAGCGCGTCCTCGGGTGTATCGCCTCCGACCGGGAGCAGGGCAAGGGCGGCCGCGTCCTGCTCTACGTCCGCACCAACGAAACCGTCCCGGAGCACGCGTGCCAGGTGACCCCGCCTTCTCTCGTGCCGTCCGTGTCCATCGAAGATGGTCGCCGCCCGGGGGTGGCGTCATGAGCACGAAGATCGAGTGGACCGACGAGACGTGGAACCCGGTCACTGGGTGCACGAAGGTCTCCCCCGGCTGCGACCACTGCTACGCCGAGGGCATCGCCCACCGGTTCGCCGGCACGAAGGCCTACCCCAACGGGTTCGACGTCACCCTGCGGCCCGAGCGCCTCGAGCAGCCCCTGCGCTGGACCCGCCCTCGGATGGTGTTCGTCAACTCGATGTCGGACCTGTTCCACCGCGATATCCCCGACGAGTACATCGCCCGCGTGTTCGCCGTCATGGCCTTGGCGTCGCAGCACACGTTCCAGATCCTGACGAAGCGGCACGGGCGGATGCGGTCGCTGCTGTCGGACCGCTGGTGGAGCGAGACCCTTCTGCCTGAGCTCATCCACGAGTTGGCGGCTGGCCGCGGCTACGAGGTGCGGTACCCCCTCCCGAACGTGTGGTTGGGCGTCTCCACCGAGGACCAGCAGCGCGCCGAGCTCCGCATCCCCGCGCTGCTCGACACCCCCGCCGCGGTCCGGTTCATCAGCGCCGAGCCGCTACTCGGACCGATCGACCTGTTCTCGCGCTCGTCCATCGACCGGAACCCCCAGCTCGACTGGGTCATCGTGGGCGGCGAGTCCGGGCCGGGCGCGCGCCCCATGCACCCGAACTGGGCGCGCCGGCTGCGCGACCAGTGCGCTGAGGCCGAGATCGCCTTCTTCCTCAAGCAGTGGGGCGAGTGGGTTCCCGAGTCGTTCCTGAAGCACCGCGACAACGCCCCCGCAGCGTTCCTCGACGCCGACGGTATGTGCCGCCCGCTGGTGAACGGCATACCGACCGACCCGCCGCGCGCCCGAGGCGACGCCATCACCATCCGCCGCGTCGGCAAGAAGACGGCGGGGCGTGTGCTCGACGGCCGCCAGCACACGGCCTGGCCGAAGGCGGTGACCGCGTGACCACGACGTACGAAGAGTTCATCGCGGACAAGGTCGACTTCGAGCAGTTCTTCGGCCACGACGTCACGCCTGACCAGGTGCACCCTCTCCTGAAGCCGCACCAGCGCGCGATCGTGTGCTGGGCGGTCCGCGGCGGCCGGCGTGCGATCTTCGCCGCGTTCGGCATCGGCAAGTCCGTCATGCAGATCGAGACCCTCCGCCTCACCCTCGACGGGCTCGGCCCGGATGCTCGCGCCCTGATCGTGTGCCCCCTCGGGGTGCGGATCGAGTTCGCGCACGACGCCGCCATGCTCGGCATCGAGACACGGTTCGTGCGCCGCACCGAGGAAGTCGACGGGCCGGGGATCTACGTCACGAACTACGAGTCGGTGCGTGACGGGAAGCTCGATGTCAACCTGTTCACCGCGGTCAGCCTCGACGAGGCCTCGGTGCTCCGCTCATTCGGGTCGAAGACATACCAGGAGTTCCTCACCCTGTTCGACCAGGTGCCGTACCGGTTCGTCGCCACCGCCACCCCGTCACCGAACCGGTACAAGGAGCTCATCCACTACGCCGGGTTCCTCGGAATCATGGACACCGGCAACGCCCTCACCCGCTTCTTCCAGCGCGACTCCACCAAGGCGAACAACCTCACGCTGTACCCGCACAAGGAGCGCGAGTTCTGGCTGTGGCTGAACACGTGGGCGATCTTCCTGCAGTCGCCGGCCGACCTCGGCTTCGACGCCACCGGGTACGACCTGCCACCGCTGGAGACCGTGTGGCACGAGGTCGACGTCGCCGAGGACGACGAACCCCAGGTCGACCGTGACGGGCAGGGGCACCTAGTCCGCGGCGTCGCGCTCGGGCTGCCCGAGGCCGCAGCGGAGAAGCGTCGCAGCATGCCTGCCCGAGTCGGCCGGCTCATGGCCATCGTGCGCGAGCACCGGGCGGCACACCCGGGCGATCAGGTCATCCTCTGGTGCGACCTGAACGACGAGCAGCGCGCGATCGAGCACGCCCTCACGGCCGAGGGCATCACCTACTCGTCCGTGCACGGGTCGCTGGACCCGGACGAGGTCGAAGCCCGGCTCGGGCAGTGGAAGGACCGGCAGACGTACGCCCTCATCGGCAAGCCGGTGATGCTCGGCCAGGGCATGAACCTCCAGCAGTGCAACACCGCCGTGTACGTCGGCATCACCTTCAAGTTCAACGACCTCATCCAGTCCCTGCACCGGATCCAGCGCTACGGGCAGACGCGACCCTGCGTCGCCCACCTCATCCACGCGGAGTCCGAGCGCGAGGTCGTGCAGACGATCCGCGCGAAGTGGGGCCAGCACAAGGAGCTCACCGCCACCATGACGAAGATCATCCGCGAGCACGGCCTGTCCTCGGACAGCATCGCCGCCGCGCTGACCCGCTCGATCGGCGTCGACCGCATCACCGCCCAGGGCGACGGCTGGTTCGTCGCGAACAACGACTGCGTGGCCGAGACCCGCGACCGTATGGGCGAGAACGAGGTCGACCTGATCGTCACGTCCATCCCGTTCAGCAACCACTACGAGTACACCCCGGCCTACGAGGACTTCGGCCACACCGACGACAACAGCCACTTCTGGTCCCAGATGGACTACCTCACCCCGCAGCTGTTGAAGGTGTTGCGGCCAGGCCGGATGTACGCCTGCCACGTCAAGGACCGGATCCTGTTCGGCAACGTCACCGGCGCCGGTGTCCCTACCGTGAGCCCCTTCCACGCCGAGGCGATCGCCCACGGCGTGAAGCACGGCTTTGACTACATGGGCATGATCACCGTCGTCACCGACGTCGTCCGGGAGAACAACCAGACGTACCGCCTCGGCTGGTCCGAGCAGTGCAAGGACGGCACGAAGATGGGCGTCGGGTCGCCGGAGTACATCCTGCTGTTCCACAAGCCGCAGACGGACCGGTCCAAGGGGTACGCCGACGTCCCAGTCACGAAGGACAAGGCGACCTACACGCGGGCCCGGTGGCAGGTCGACGCACACGCGTTCTGGCGGTCCTCCGGCAACCGTTCCCTGACCCCTGACGAGCTGGCCAGCCTCCCCGTTGAAGAGCGGTCGCGCCTGTTCACCGAGCAGACCCTGCGGGACGTCTACGACTACGAGTCGCACATCGCAGTGGGCGAGGCGCTCGAGGGCCGTGGCGCCCTCCCTGCCACGTTCATGAGCCTGGCACCCGGCTCGCACCACCCCGACGTCTGGCACGACGTCAACCGGATGCTGACCCTCAACACAGAGCAGTCGCGACGCGCCCAGGCGATGCACGTGTGCCCGCTGCAGTTCGACATCGTCGACCGGCTCATCCGCAGGTACAGCAACCCCGGCGAGCTCGTGTTCGACCCGTTCGGCGGGCTCTTCACCGTCCCCGTCCGCGCCCTGGCCCTCGGCCGGCGCGGCCGGGCGTCCGAGCTCAACGCCGGGTACTTCCTCGACGGCGTGAAGTACCTCCAGGCGGAGGAACGGAAGAGGTCCATGCCGTCGCTGTTCGACCTCGACGGTGATGAAGGCGCTGCCTGATGGCACGCACCCACATGCGCCTACACGTCTCCGTCTGGGAGGACGACGACTGGCTCGCGCTCACCTCCGCACAGCAGACCGTGTACCTCGCGCTGTGCTCGTCGAAGGACACGTCGTGGTGCGGCGTCCACCCGCTCCTGCCGCAGCGACTCGTCGGGTCGTCGAAGGACCTCACCGACCGTCGCGTCGCCGACGCACTGCGGGTCCTCGCGCACCGGAAGTTCCTCGTCGTTGACGACCGCACCGCTGAGATCCTCGTCCGCACCTTCGTGCGGCACGACGGCATCCTGGCCCAGCCGAACGTCGCGAAGGCGATGGTGAAGGCGATGGACCGGGTCCGGTCGAAGCGGATCCTCACGTCGATCAGGACCGAGCTGGCGCGTGAGCTCGAGGACAACCCTGACGCCCGCGGCTGGGCTGCGGTGCGGTCGCTGAACCCGGACCTGTTCGACGCGCTGCGGTCGAAGGCATCCGGGAACCCTTTGCCGATCCCTTTCCCGAAGGGTGCGTGAAACGGATGCCCAACTACCCCTCCCCCTTCTCCCTTCCCCTCTCCCCCGGTCGTGTTCCTCCTTCCACCACATCGTCAGGTTCCGTACCGGGCGAGCCCGGCGACGGGGTGGTGGATCGATGAACACCTTGACCCGCGTCCAGACCGAGGCGCTGGCGACGCTCGTGACCAGGCTGCGCCCGGACTGGCGTCACGCCGGTGTGGTGGCGGCGATCGAGAAGGCAGCCGCTACCGCTGACGCGTTCGACGTGGCCCGGGCCCTGATCAACCTGGCTGCCGAGCCGTCGGTGCAGACGCCCGGGCTGCTGCCCGGCAAGGGCCCGCACTGGAGGCGCCCTGACGGGGAACTCCCGGACCGTCGTGGCGACCACAACGTGTACTGCCATCGGCATCCGCTGAGTGTCCTCCCGAACTGCCCGCAGTGCATCGCTGAGGACCAGCCGTGCCGCCCACCGGCGGACCTGATGGAGCAGATGCTCGCCGACGTCCGCCGCGGCAAGGACGCGGTCGCGCACCGCGCCGCCGACAACGAAGCCAGGCGCGCCGCTCAGCCCACTGACACCGCGGCGGTCGACGCCGCCCGCGACCGCATCGACGAGGAGGAGACGACCTCATGACCTGCATCCGCAAGCCCGGATCCGAGTGGACCATGTGCCCGTGCCAGCCGTGCCGCGCTGACATGGCCAGGAAGTCGAAGCTGCGCCGCAACGGCCGGCCCGTGGTCGTCGACGTGCGCCACCAGGCGTGGGAGCGCATCACACAGTGGGTCGCTGCCGGTTACTCCCCCACCGTCATCGCCGGGCTGGCCGGTGTGCGCCGCCGGACCGCCGACGGGATGGCGAACGACGCCCGCGCCGGCCGGGCCCGGCTGGTTCACCACTCCACCGCCCGCCGCATCATGGACGCCGCGGACCGGCCCACCGGTGGAGGCGGGTGGGTGCCGTCGACCGGCACCGTGCGCCGCCTGCAGGCCCTCACCGTCATGGGCTGGTCCATGGCCGACCTCGCGGAACGCTGCGACGTCGCAGAGAGCACCCTGCACGCCCTCCGCGACCCGAAGCACCGCACCACACGCCCCAAGTTCGCCGCAGCGGTCGAGCGGCTGTACGACGAGCTCGCGGACAAGGAGGGCAACTGCCGTTACGCCGGCGCCCGGGCGCGTAACCGAGGGTGGCTGCCCCCTGCGGCGTGGGACGACCCCGACACCGACCCCCAGCCCGGCGAGCAGGGCACGGACGATGTCGTCGACGAAGTCGTGGTCGAGCGCGCCATGAACGGTGACCCGGTCACGCTCACCGACACCGAGCGCGCAGTCGCGCTCGAGCGGCTCGCAGCCGCTGGGCACTCCGACCGTGAGATCGGCCGCCGCCTCCACGTCTGCGACCAGACGATCCTGCGTTGGCGCACCCGCCTCGGAATCCAGTCGGGGTGGGCGGCATGACGAGCATCGTCCGGCGCCCCGCGCTGACCGCAGTCGCTAAGGCCATGACCGAGGACGAGCTGCAGACCACGATCACGGAGCTGCTCGACCGGTTCAAGATCCGCTGGCACCACGAGACCGACTCCCGCCGGTCGAAGTCAGGGGCTGCCGGATCTGATCATCGTCGGCCGGCAGGTCGAGTTCTGGGAACTGAAGGCCCAGGGCGGGAAGGTCACCACCGAGCAGGGCGCGTTCCTCTCGGACCTCGTCGCTGCCGGGATGAAGGCGCGCGTCGTGCGCCCGATGGACCTGCTCGACGGCTCCGTCGTCGCGTGGGTGCGGGGGCTGCGGTGAACACCATCCGGCGCTGGTTCGCCGACCTCGAGCGACGCCACTACCGCCGCACCCGCAAGTACAACGCCGAGCACCACCAACCCCGCCCATGCGTCACCACCCGCCAGAGGAGCCAGCACTGATGCCGACCATGCCACTCGCCGAGGAGAACCAGGTCACTCCCGACGCGTTCTTCGCCCCCGGTGTCGTGTGGGTCGTGAACCCCCTGCCCCCGACTGGCCGTGCGGTAGAGCTCGTCATGGAGTGGTGCGACCGGCACGGTCTGAACGGCCGCCGCATCCCCGCCGACGGCGGCCTCCGCGTCCGGCTCGCGACACCTGACGGCGGGCTCGTCGCCGACGTCGTCGAGTACGAGTGGGACGAGGAGCTCGACGTACCGAAGAAGCCGGCGCACTCGACCGGCCGTCTGCCGCTGAAGCCGTCCGTCGAGGTGCCCGTCGACACCATCCCGCCAGCCCGAGGACTGATCCCCGCATGGGCCGCCACCCTCACGAAGGAGACCCGATGACGCTGCACGCCTGCGCCATCTGCACCCGCCCGGCCGGCGACGCGTTCGTCTGCCGCGACTGCGGCCGGAAGACCATCAGCCGCCTGCGACTCGTCGCCGACCTGTGCCGGTACGCCGACGACAAGCGCGCCCGGTTCGGCTCGACCTGGCGCGCCGGCACGATCGGCCGCACCCCGGAGCAGCCGCTGCCCTACGACCCCCGCGTCACCGTGGTCGTGGGGTCCGTCGGCCGTACCCTCCGCGCAGCCCGCGACCACGTCCGCAAGTCCGGCAGCGAGGGACCGGTGTACGCCACCGACCACCCAGCTGCGCTCGCGTCCTGGCTCACCTCGAAGGTCGACGTCCTGCGGCACCACCCCCGCGGCCCGGCCATGATCGAGCGGCTCAACGCGTCGGCGAAGCAGCTGGTGAAGCTGTTCGACGCGCCCCCGGAGCGGCTGTACGTCGGCCCCTGCGGACACGACGGGTGCGACGCGTCGCTGTACGCCGACAGGGAGAACGGCGCCAGTGTCGTCGCCTGCCCGAAGTGCAAGCACGAGACCCCGATCAGCGAACGCCGCGACGAGCTCGCCGCCGGTGTCGAGGCGTACCTCGGCACCGTGAAGGAGATCAGCCGGCTCCTGCGCGAGACGTTCGGCGACGACGTGTCCGAGCGCATGATCCGCGGCCTGATCGACCACGGCCTGGTCATGGCCCGCGGCACCCGCCGCGAGATCGACCACGCCGGCCACCACCACACAGTCACCCTCCTGCGCATCGGCGAGGTCAGGGAGGCCGTGAACGTCATGCACCGCGACAAGGCGATCCGCCGAGCCGTGAAGCGCCACACCCGCACCGCCACCGCCTGAGGAAGGAACCACCCGTGACGAACACCCAGCGAGACGACGAGGCGTTCATCGAGCGTCTACCCGCCCACGTCGGGCACAACCTGCGCCACTTCGGTCCCAGCCAGCAGCACCACCTCGGCGGCTACTGCTGGTGCGAGCCCGAGCGCATCCGCCACAACAACGCGATGGGCCCCCGCACCGCGCCGGTCGAGCCGCCCATCGTCATCGGCGTGCTCTGGCCGGACGGGAAGGAGACCGTCGCGTCGCCTGAGCTCATCGGCCAGTGCGTGAAGTGCGACTCCCGCACACACGAGACCAGCGAGCACCCTGATGCGCAGCGCTGCAGTTTCACCGTCACCCGCGAAGGCGAGGATTCCCCCTGCGAGCGCCCCGCCACCGGCTGGCGCTGGTACCAGGGCCACGACCACGAGGACACCCTCGAGCCCGCGTGCGCCGTGCACGAGAACACCGGCGGCAACCGGATGCACGCCGCCGAGGCGCTCGTCGCCGAGCTGCGCTCCGCCCTCGACGAGATCGTGTTCGCCTGCGCGCCGCTGGACTGGGCCACCGACGGCCGGCCAGAGACCGCCGTAGCCCACGTCCGCGAGGTAGTGCGCCGCTGGGGAGACGCAGGCGCCCGGGCCACGGCATACCAGGAGGGCATCGCCAACCTCGAGCGCGAGAGCGCCGGATGGCAGGACGCCCACGGCCAGGCACAGGCCCGCCTGCAGGCGCTCGAGGCTGTCCTCGGCCGTGACGGGCACGGTTACCTCCCCTCCGGTGTCGCGCTCGACCTGCGCGCCATCGCCGACCAGTTCGCTGCCGACCAGACCGGGCCAATCACCGAGGCGCTGTCCGGTGTCGAGCTCACCGTCGGCTTCCGCGACGACGCAGGCGACGACGACTGGGCCACTGGCACCCTCGACCAGGACGAGTCGCGCACCATCGCGCGCGCCCTCGCGCCGATCACCGACCGGCCACTCCTCGGCAAGTGGCTGCGCCTCATCACGGACACCATGGCCGCCGTGCCCGCCACGGCGGCCGCCCCGGCCGCGTCACCCGCCGAGCGTCCGAACGCCACCCCAGACCACGAGTTCCTCCCGGTCGCCGGGCACCCCGACGACGACGAGTGCACCTTCCGCAGCGACGGGACCGACGCCACGTACTGCGGTCGGCCGAGCGATGAGCACACGTCACCCGCCGAGCAGGAGGGCGCCCCCGAGGGCCACGCGCCCGGCTGCGACGGAAGCACCCACGACGGGCCATGCGCCGATCGTGCTGCCCTCGTCGCCGAGGCGAAGCGGCTCTGCGTGGCATACCGCGCCAGCCTGCCCCCGTACGTCAGCACCGAGGCCGCGTGGGAGAACTTCATCGACCAGGCGCGGTCCAGCTACGCCGACGGCGGCCCGTGGGGCGAGGCGGCCGAGTTCGGCGGCACCATCCCCCAGACGGAGGCCGACCAGTGAGCCGCAGCCGCAACCGACGACGCCGCAACGAACGCCGCGGAGGGACCGTCGCCGCTATCCTCCGCGACGAGGGCCGCCGCTGGAACATCGCCTGCAGCTACGGTGCCCACACCTTCACCCGGTCCCGCACCGTCAACGACGCCCGGTTCATGCGCTGCACCGAGTGCGGAGCCGAGTACGCCTGCACCGAGGCCCAGTGGGCAACGCTCGCGCCACGCGCAGCCGTCCTCGACCTGTCCCGCGCCGGGATCGCCGTCGGCCCGGCCGACGCGAACCCCGTCACTGGCGACGGCTTCACCGAGCTGGCCGGCGCCCACGTCGAGCGCCCCGCCACGTACGGCCTGTGCACCCACTGCGGGTCTGTCGAGGTACGCCTGGTCAACCCCACCGGCACCCGCGACCTGTCCAGCATCGGCGAAGCCGCCGACTACCCCACCGGCTACGGCTGCGAGGTGTGCCTGTGACCGGCCCCGGCAAGCTCCCCGCGAGCCCAGCAGCAGCGGCCACCGTCCGGCTCCGCCGCACCCGCCGCACCACCGTCCTGCTGTACGACCACCGGCCCGCCCCGTTCCCCCTCGTCCTCCGCCGCCGCACCTACGGCATACGCGCCGCCGGCGAACGCCTCGCCGAAGCATGGAGGGAAGGTGCATGAACCACGACACCGGCGAGCAGCTGCGACTGGCCATGCAGCGTGCCCGACACGACGACCCGGATTGCCTGTGCCGGCCATGCGCCCACGACCGGCGAGTCGCCTGCATCCTCACCCCCGACGAGGACCACGGCGACCACGAGGAAGCCGTCATCCTGCTCCACCCACGCATGGCGAAGCGGATGCGCCCCCTCGCGCTCGTGCACGAGCTCCTCCACGCCGTCGCGTTCTCCGCCGGCCAGCTCCACGACAGAAAGCGCACCGAAGAGCAGTGGGTCCTCATGGTCACACCGCTCCTGCTTCACACCCTGCGCAGCAACCCCAAGGTCCTTGCGTTCGTCCTCGACACCCAGGACGGCGACGATGGCTGACACCGGCGACATCGAGACTCAGAAGATCGACGAGGCCCTCTCCGCCGCCTTGGGATTGCACGGCGCGTGGGTGCTTGTCACCGAGGTCTACGACGAGAACGGAGAGACGACGCTGCACATCTTCCGGCACGGCCCCAACATCTGGACCTCGATGGGCCTCATCGAGGCGGCGCGCGAGGCGACCTTGGAGCGGTTCCGTGACTAGGAGGCAGCGCCGTGCGGATCCGCGCCGACCCCGACACGGAATGACACGTCCAGCGACACGCCGGAGACCGTCACCGCCCCGGCTTACCGTTGGACCCATGACGAAGGACGCACAAGAACCCCCTGCATCCAAGAACGCCGGACAGCAGGAGGTTTCCGCTGCTGCGCGCGTCCCGCTCCCGCCCGAACTGCAGGAGCGGATCACCGCGAACACCGAAGAGCTGGCCCGCTCCGCATGGAAGGCGGCCGGCGGCAAGGCACTACCCGCGCAGGAGATCGTCGACCAGATCGTCTCCAAGAACCCCGACATCTTCGGCAAGGCCGGCGCCTCGCTGCTTGACGTGATTCGCGCTTCCGGACTGGGCACCACGACACGCAGCTCATCGATCAGCCGCGCCGCGGAGCAGATCAGGCAAAGGCCCGAGTCCCAGCTCGAGGTGGTGAAGCTGCCGCCCCGCCCAGAGGTCGACCTCCTCCGCCGCCTCATCGAGCAGGTCAAGGCGACCGACCAGCACCAAGCCGCCATCCTGGCGATCCAGCAGGCCGAGTACGAACGCTCCCAAAAGCGCGACGCCGAAGACGCCGCCCGCGACCAACGCGACCACACCATGCAGAAGTGGAACCTCGCCGTGTCCAGCATCGCCGCCGTCGCCGGCATCATCGCGATCGTCGTCACCATCCTCGTCGCCACGTGACACCACTCCCGCAACACCCCAACCAACCCAGCACGCCGACCCCAGGAGAGAACTCATGACGTTCAACGTGGGCCACCACGACCGCGAACTCGCCGCCGCATACCTCAGCGCCGACTTCATCGGAATGCGCTTCGCCTACGAGTCGGAGGACGCCAGCGAGCAGGTGTACGGACAGATCGCCATGGTCGAGACCGGCCCCCAAGGAACGGTCCGGATCGTCCTGGCCAACGCCATCGAGAACGGGTCCTCAGTGGGGCTCACCCTTCAGCCCACCGAGCGGATCTACCTGCCCCCACAGGACGAGCCCACCCACACCTGACGCCAGACGGCGACACGCACCTCACCGATTCCCGAGACTTGACAAACCGGGAATCGAAAACCGGTACGCTATGCGCTGAAGGCGCGACGTGACCCACCATGGGCCCCGCGCCTTCAGCGCGTAGTACCGAGCGGACTGACACCGGACTGCACGGACCGCCCGGGGGATGCACAGACCCCCGAGGAACCACGGGCGCGGTGGCGAACCATCGCCCAGCGCTCGGCACACGCACGAACACCTCGAGCACCCCACGCCGACCGCGTCCAGGGTGCCCCCGGGACCCCCTCCCCCCCATCCTTCGCCGGACCGCAGGGGTCTGCGGATTCTGGGGGCTACGGGTTCGGCGGAGGGTCTCAGAATCTGCAATACCTCGGGGGGCGGTATGCCGCGGGCGCCGAAGAAGTGCGGCCGGGAGGCCTGCCAGGTGCGGGTCGTCGGCCGTACCTTCTGCCCGGAGCATGAGCGTCGGCCGGCGTCGCCGTCGTCGCTGGCAGCTCGGGATCCTGAGGAGCGTCGCCGGCGCGCGGCTGCGGTCGCGGCGTGGGTGCGGACGAACGGCTGGGTGTGTCCGGGGTACGAGCGCCCGGCCCACGAGTCGAAGGACCTGACGGCGGCTCACTCGACCGCGGTCGCTCGAGGCGGGGTGCATTCCCTGCTGTCGGTGCTGTGCCGCTCGTGCAACTCGCGACAGAACACCAAGCCGTCCTGACCGCCATGGCCGGGCGGCCCGCTCCGACATGGAGGCCTGCAATGACCGGTCCTGCACCGAAGCACCCGAGCCGTCGAGCTCGTGCGAACCAGCCGGCTCCCGGTGTCACCCGGCTGCCGGTCGCGGGCCGGTCGGGGAAGGCGCCTGCGTGGCCGCTGTCGGCGGACCTGAGCCTGTTCGCGGAGAAGCGGGTCGCGGACGCGATGGTGTGCGAGGCCGAGGAGGCGCTCGACCGGGAGACTGACGGCCGGAAGCGTCGGACCCTGACGAAGGCGCTCGAGAAGGCGATGGTCCAGGCGGAGAAGCTGGGCGCGATCATCGAGGCGTCGGCTGATGCCGAGCTGGGTCTGTGGTCGTCCCTGTGGGGGACTCCGCAGGCTACGGAGTGGGAGCGGACGCACGCGCACCGTGCGGTCGCGATGTTCGTGCGGTTCCAGATCCGGGCGGAGAACGGCAACATCGAGGCGGCGAAGGAAGCCCGGATGTGGTCGGACCGGCTGGGGCTGAACCCGCTGGCGCTGCACAAGCTGAAGCAGGAGGTCGAGCGGTCGGACGCGGCCGAGACGCAGGGCGATGCCCGGCGCTCGAGCTCGCCGGCGGCCCCGGCCAAGAAGCGAGCTGCGAAGAAGGCTGCTGCGGACCCGCGTGCGGGCCTGTATGCCGTGAGCTGACGTGCTGCTCGTCGTTCCGGGTGCTGACCCGGAGCCGTGGCCGACGCTCGGTCCCGACATCTGCGACTTCATCGAGGAGCGCGCGGTATACGGGCCCGGGTCGCTGCAGGGCCAGCCGTACGAGATCGACCCGGAGTTCCGGGCGTTCATCTACCGCGCCTCTGAGGTGTACCCGCAGAAGGTGCGGCGGCCGCTGCCTGGCGGCAAGGATCACGCGATCGACCCGCACCCGTGGGCTGGTCGTCGGCGGTTCAAGCGGGTCGGGCTGTCGGTGCGGAAGGGTCTGGCGAAGACGGAGAAGGAAGCCCTTCTCGTCTACGTGCACATCCACGCGGAGGGCCCGGGCCGGTGTGACGGGTTCGACGCTGACGGTGACCCGGTGGCCGCGCCGGTGCGCGCGCCGTACGTGCCGATGCTCGCGTTCTCCCTCGACCAGGTCGAGGAGCTGGCATACGGGGCGCTGAAGTACGTCATCGAGAACGGGCCCGACGCGGACCTGTTCGACGTGTCGCTCGAGCGGGCTCTGCGGCTCGACGAGTGGGGCCGCGCCGATGGTGGCGCGTACCCGCTGGCGAACTCGCCGGACTCGCGCGATGGCGGCCGCACGACGATGAACGCGTTCGACGAGCCGCACCGCCTGTACATGCCTCGGCACCTGAAGGCGCACGAGACCATGGACGCGAACCTGCCGAAGCGCCCGCTGGACGACCCGTGGTCGCTGTACGTCGGTACCGCGGGCGAGCTCGGGCAGGGTTCGGTCGCGGAGCAGCTGCACACCGAGGCGGAGCAGATCCGCGACGGCAAGATCGAGCGCCCCGACCTGTTCTACCTGTATCGGACCGACGACGGTGGCCACAACCTCGAGAACAAGGCCGAGCGGATCCAGGCCGTGGCCGAGGCGACTGGGCCGGCCGGCGAGTGGGGCCCGGGCCAGTTCGACGACATCGCGTCGAAGTGGGACCGGCCCGGCGCCGACACCGGGTACCTCGAGCGGGTGTGGCTGAACCGGTGGGTGAAGTCCGGCGAGCAGGCGTTCGACATCAAGCGGTGGAAGAACGAGCTGAAGTTCATCGGCGGCAACCCCGAGAGTGAGCTGCGGCCGCGGATCAAGCCGGGCGCCCTGGTGGGTGTCGGGTTCGACGGCGCGCGCCGGCGCGACTCCACCGGGATCGTCATCACCGACCTGATCACCGGCACGCAGGAGTGCTTCGCCCGCTGGGAGCGCGACCTCGACGACGAGGACTGGGAGGTCCCCGAGGGCGAGGTCGACCAGGCCGTCGACGAGGTGTTCGCGACCTACAAGGTGTGGCGCATGTACGGCGACCCGCCGTACTGGGTCACCGAGATGGGGACGTGGGCGGGCCGGCACAAGGGCCTCGTCGAGGAGTGGTGGACGAACCGGTACAAGGTCATGGCATACGCCGTGCGGGCATACCGCGAGGCGATGGCATCCGGCGCGGTCGGCTGGTCGTCGGAGCACCCGTTCTCCGGTGACCTGACCACGCACATCGGCAACGCCGGCAAGCAGAACACTAACTTCCTCGACGACGAGGGCCGGCCGCTGTTCATCCTGCAGAAGATCCACCCCGACCGGAAGTTCGACATCGCCATGGCCGCGTGCCTGTCGTGGCAGGTGTACCTCGACGCCGCGAAGGTCGGCGCCAACGTGCAACGCACCCCGAGCCGGCCCCGCCGGATCCGCTGACCCAGGGAGGAGCAAGCCTCGTGACGATCGACGTCGAGACGCCCGACTCCCCCGGCTGGTGGCTGCGCCGGTGCTTCGTCAAGCTCGAGCAGCGCCGGGAGCGCATCGACCCGCTGTTCGCCCGGTACGAGGGCAACGCGCCCCTGCCGAAGTCGATGGACGGCGCGCCCGACGCGGCGAAGCGCTTCTTCCAGACGTGCCGGACCAACTTCGCCGAGATGGTCGTGAAGTCGATCCGGTACCGGCTGAAGGTCGTCAGCCTGCAGACGTCGGCCGACTCGGGCGAGACCGGCGACGCCGAAGCGTGGAAGGCGTGGAAGCGCGCTGGCATGATCGTCGAGCACCCCGACATCGTCCGGAACATGCTCGTCGCCGGCGACGGGTACGCCTTCGTCGCCCAGTACGACGACGGCCCGGCCGCGACCAGTGAGGACCCCCGCCAGGTCGTCACGATGCACGACCCCGTGCGCCAGTCCGTCATCCGTGCGAGCGCGAAGTTCTTCCACGACGCCGACGAGGGCACCGACTACGCGTACCTCCACCGGCCGGGCCGCGTGTACGTCGCGAAGAACGTCCGCAGCCGCCGCGGCACCCGAACTGCGAAGCCGACCGTGCGCTTCTCGAGCGCGTGGGAGTGGGACGACACGAAGGGCGGCGCAGACGGGCAGGCGCTGCCGGCCGGCTTCGAGAAGGACGTCATGGTCGTGCGGTACCGCAACGACGAGGCGATCGGCGACTTCGAGCGGCACCTCGACCTGCTCGACCGGATCGACCACATGGTGCTGCAGGGGATGGTCGTCGCCACCCTGCAGGCGTTCAAGCAGCGCGCCATCAAGGTCGACCCGGCGGAGATGCCCGACAAGGACCCCGACACCGGCGAGGTCATCGACTACAACGACGTGTTCTCCGCCGACCCGGCCGCCCTGTGGAAGCTGCCGCAGACGGCCGACCTGTGGGAGTCCGGCGTCGTTGACGTCACCCCCATTGCCAGCTGGGTGACGAAGGAGACCGAGCGGCTGTCGGCCGTGACGTTCACGCCCATGTCCATGTTCACCCCCGAGGGAGCCAACCAGTCCGCCCAGGGCGCGTCGCTGGTACGCGAGGGGATGACGTTCAAGGTCGAGGACAAGCAGGCCCGGATCGGCGCGGCCGACGCGCAGGTCGCGGCATACATCCTGCGCCTGACCGAGGGCCTCGCCGACCGCGGCAACGCCGAGGACATCACCGTCGGCTGGGCCCCGGCCGAGCGCTTCTCCATCAGCGAGAAGACGACCGCTGCGGTGGCCGCGAAGAACGCCGGCGTCCCGTGGCGCACCCGGATGCTCGACATCATGCAGTTCGGCCCAGAGAAGGTCGAGCAGATGGCGACCGAGCGCGCCGACGACGCAATCCTGTTCCCCGAGGTCACCGCGCAGGGGCAGGCGGCGGCCGCCGCACCGCCCGCACCCGCGCAGCCGGGCACCGCCAGCGATGGCACCCCAGCAGCCTGACCTCGGCGCTGTGACGCGCGTCTTCGACGCGCACGCGGCCCGCCGGCAGGACCTCGAGACCCGCATCACCGACCTGGTCGTCGCCGACTTCGAGCGGTTCGACGGCTGGTACTCCACCCAGCTCGTCGACGAGGTCACGAAGCAGGTCGCGGCCAAGCTCGCCGCCGGCCAGCGTGGCATCGCAGGCCTGACCGACGCGTACCTCGCCCGCGTCACCTCGTACGTCCTCGGCCGCACCGTCACCGGCTCCGGTGTGCCGCTCGTGATGGGCCAGACGCTCCGCATGGGCGTGAAGGACCACGAGGAGGTGTACGGGCGCGTCGCCGCCGAGTACCGGTACCAGCGGTACCTGGGCAACCCCGACAGCGCCGCGCTCACCACGGCGCTTACCAGGGCCCGGGAGATGGTCGGCACCGACCTCGGGCTCGCGCACCAGCACCAGGTCCGCCGATTCAACGAAGCCCGGAACGTCACCCGGTACCGCCGGGTCATCCGGTCCGAGAAGGCGTGCGGCCTCTGCGCGGCCGCGTCCGACCGGATCTACTACCGCGGCGACCTGATGCCGATTCACTCTCGCTGCAGGTGCGGCGTCATCGCCGTCACCGCGAACACCGACCCCGGCTCGCAACTGAACGAAGACACGCTGCGCGAGCTGTACAAGGCAGCCGGCTCGACCCGCGGCCCGGACCTGAAGCGGGTCCGCGTCGAGGTGTTCGAGCACGGCGAGCTCGGCCCGCAGCTCCGCGTGGCCGGCCAGCACATCCGCGGCCCCGAGCAGGTCGCCGCGGTCGCCTGACCTCGACAGAGGGACGGCACCACCCACGGTCCGACAGGGCCACCCCATCACCCGACAGGGAGACAGCATGTCGCGTCACACCAGCCCGTTCCGGTCCGCCTTCCCCGTCGAGGGCGGCCCCGTCAGCCCGGCCGAGATCCTCGCCTTCCACCACGCCCGCTTCGGCGGCCTCCGCATGGAGGACACCGGCGGCGACGGCGGACAGGGAGGCGCCGGCGGCCAGGGCGGCAACGACGGCGGCGCTGGTGGCAACGGCGGGCAGAGCACCGACACGTTCACCGACCCGGACACCGGCGAGACGTACAACTTCCCCACGGGGAAGCCCACGTCCGAGATGACGTCCGAGCAGCGCGAGGAGTACTGGCGCCACAAGGCGCGGAAGCACGAGCACGCCTCGCGGAACCGCGCCGACTACGACGAGATCAAGGCCGAGCGCGACCGGCTCCGCGCCGCCACCCAGACCGACGCCGAGAAGGCCGTCGAGAAGGCGCGCGAGGAGGCCCGCACCGCCGCCGAGGCCGAGCTGCGGGGCAAGTTCGCCGGCCAGCTCGTCGCCGCCGAGTTCAAGGCCGCGCTGGCGGGGAAGCGCGACGCCGCTGGGATCCAGACCCTCGTCGACGGGCTGGACCTCACGAAGTTCCTCACCGACACGGGTGAGGTCGACACCGACAAGGTGACGCAGTACGCCGCCGGGCTCGCGCCCGCCGGCGGCAAGGAGTGGCCCGACACGGGCCAGGGGAACCGAGGGGACCACAAGCCCGCGAAGGGCGTCTCCGCCGGGGCCGACCTGTTCGCCGCATCCCGCGGCAAGCAGAAGACCACCTGACGATTCGGAAGGAATCGACCATGCCTCGTCTCACCACCGAGACCATCGGCGCTGGCGACCAGTCCTGGCTCGGGTCCTCGCACGGCATCCACGAGTGCCGGACCGAGGTCCTCGACATCAGCACGTTCACCGCCGCCACGCACTTCCCGAACGGGTTCATCCCGTCGGGCACCCCCGTCGCCAAGGTCGGAGGGGTCCTCGTGCCCTACGACTCGACCGAGGCGACCGTGAACGGCGCCGGCGTCCTCGCCGGCCACCTGTTCACCGACCAGCCGGTCGTGGGCACGAACGACTTCGGCGTTCCCGTCCTCGACCACGGTCGCGTCAAGGTCGCGAAGGTGCCGCAGGGCGCCAACGCGTTCACCGCCCCGGTCGCCGCCGCCAAGCGCGCCGCCACGACCATCGTCTACATCTGAGAGGGGTCTGAGTCATGCTCTGGACCGACATCATCGACCCGGCCACCCTCAGCGGGTACGCGCGCGCTTCGCTCGCGGACTACGAGGCGCGCCGGGGCACCCTGGCGCGCTGGCTGCCGAACCGCGAGATCGCCGACATCGTCGCGCGGTTCGTGCAGGGCGCCAACGGCCTCGTCGACACCGCGAAGTTCCGCGCGTACGACGCCGAGCCCGAGGTCGGCAAGCGCCGCCCCGGCAAGCGCGTCACCCTCGAGCTGCCCGCCCTCGGGCAGAACATCCCGGTGTCGGAGTACGAGCAGCTGCGCGCGCGCGGCGGCAACGTCTCCGACGCGCAGGCGCTCGCCGCGATCCAGCAGACCACCGACGCCGTCGTGCGCGCGGTGGCCGACTCGATCGAGCGCCTCCGCGGTACCGTGCTCGTCACGGGCAAGGCGACCATCGCCGAGATCGGCGCCGACGACGACTTCGGCCGCTCGGCCGGCCACACCGTGGTCGCGCCGGCGCTGTGGTCCGTCGCCGGCACCGACGCCCTGGGCCAGATCCAGGGCTGGTGCGACACCTACGTCGACACCAACGGCGAGATGCCCGGCTCCATCGTCATGTCCACCCGGGCCGCCCGGGCGCTGGCGAAGCTCGACCAGATGAAGACGCAGCTGCTCAACGGCGCGTCCCGTCCGGCCACGCTGCAGGACGTCAACGACACCATCGTCGCTGCCGGCCTGCCGCCGATCGAGCTGTACGACCGGCGCGTCCAGGTCGACGGCGTCGCCCAGAAGGTCGTCTCCGACGACCGGGTGCTCCTGCTCCCGGCCCCCGTCGCGACCGACGACTGGATGGGCACCGAGCTCGGCGCGACGTTCTGGGGTCGCACCCTGACGTCGACCGACTCCGACTGGGGCATCGCGGACGCGGAGCAGCCCGGCCTGGTGGCCGGTGTCTACCGCAACCCGAAGCCCCCGATGGGCGTCGAGGTCATCGGCGACGCGATCGGCATGCCGGTCCTCGCCAACGCGAACCTGTCCTTCGCGGCGGACGTCCTCTGATGGCCGGCGGGAAGGCCCTCGCGGCCAACGTGTGGGTCGACGGGACGCTCTACGAGGCGGGCTCGACCCCGCCGAAGGACGTCGCCGACGAGATCACGAACCCGAAGGCGTGGGGCGAGTCCGACTCGTCCGACGCCCGGTCCTACCCGGAGGGCACCCCTTCCGAGGACTGGAAGGTCGACGAGCTGAAGGCCTACGCGGCAGACAACTCGGTCGACCTCGGGGACGCGAAGACGAAGGCCGACATCGTCTCGATCCTCGGCAAGGCCTGAGGACCTGACATGACGAAGGGATGGTGAGCCTGATGGCTCTGCAGATCACTGCCGCCGACGTGCGGCTCGCAGCCTTCGGGCTCACCATCCCCGCCGACAACGACGTCGACGGGCAGATCGACCGGCTCATCGCGAAGGCGATCAGCCGGCTGCCCGGCGGCGCCGCCGGTATCCAGGCCCGCATCGACGCGGGCACCCTCGACGAGGACACCGTGAAGGGCGTCGTCGAGGACATGGTCATCCGCGTGCTGCGGAACCCGGGGGCGGTCCGGTCGACCAGCATCGACGACTACTCCGAGACCATCGACGCCGCCGTTTCCACCGGCGCCCTGTACATCAGCCCCGCCGAGCTCGCGCTGCTCGCGCTGCGCTCGCAGCGCTTCTTCGGCTCGGTCCGCATCGGCATCCCGTCCTGGCGGGTGCCGGGTGCTTAACCCCGAGGCGGCCGCCATGCGCGGCCAGGCCGCCGCACTGGCGATGATGCAGGACACCTGCGAGATCACCGTGCCCGGCGCCGGCCGCGGCCCCCTCAACCCCGACACCGGGCAGCGTGAAGCCCCCGCCCCGGTGACCCTGTACTCCGGGCCCTGCCGGGTGCGCCAGCCGAACCTCGCCGCTGCCGAGGCCGACGCGGCCGGGCAGGCGCTCGCCGTCAGCGACCGCATCGTGTCCATCCCGCTCGCCGGCGACGGCTACACCGAGCAGGGCCGCGCCGGCATACCGGCGCGGAAGGCGACCGTCCGCATCGTCACCGTGAACCCCACCGGCGACCCCGAGCTCGCCGGACGGTCGTTCTCGTACGAGGCGCCCATGGCGCAGCAGAGCTACCCCACCGCCCGCCGGATGCGCTGCAAGGAGGCCGAGTGATGCAGGTCGACGTCAGCGAAGTCCGCGCGCTCGAGCGCGACCTGGCCGCAGCTGGCAGCCGCGTCGTGCGCGAGCTAGGGCAGGTCGCGTCAAAGGGCGCCCTGAACATCAAGAACCAGATGCGCAGCGAGGCCCGCGGCGTCCGTCACGCGCCCGGTATGCCGGCCGACATCACCTACGACCGCACGGTCACCCGCTCGCGTATCGCGTTCGAGGTCGGTCCCACCACCGGCGACGTCGGCTCCCTCGCGCTGCTGTACTACGGCAACTCGCGTACCGCCCCGGTGCTGAAGGACCCGGCGTTCGCGCTGCACCACGAGGCGCCCGTGATCGAGCGGTACATGGACGCCGTGATCGACGGTGTCCTGTGACGAACCCGGTCGAGCCGACCCTCGGTGACATCGTCGCCGCGCTGGTCGCCGCCGGCGTGTCCCGCGTGTACGACACCGAGGCCGGCCGCACGTTCGACGACACCGCGGATCTCGAGGACCCGGAGCTGCCGTATGCCGTGCTCGCGGCCGACGACGGCGTGTGGGGCAGCGAGGAGCTGTCCGGGCGCACGTCGCGGGCCGTGTCGGACTTCACCGTCACCAGCGTCGGAGACAGCCCCGGGATGGTGCGGTACGTGAGCCAGCGGGTCACCACACTGGCCGGCCGCACGCTGTCCGCGGAAGGGCGGACCGGCTTCATCGAGCATGTCACCTCGAGCCCGGCGCGGCCGGACCGGGACAACCCTGAGCGGCTCGTCTTCTACAGCGTGAACGGCTTCACCGTCACCACCGACGACTAGCCCTTCCAGACCTTCTTCACGACGAGCGTCGCCAGCGCGACGACGACCAGGAAGACGACCAGCAGGGCGAACAGGGCAGGCAGGTTGCGCATAGCCCGCCATTGAACCCGACCGGGGCATCCGACGCGCCGGTTTTGACCCAATCCGAACCCAGCGGGAGGACACCCATGGCCGTTCCCATGCGAACGATCGTCAACGCGAACGGCCGCAAGGGCCGCGTCGCCGCGACCTACCCGCCCCTCGTCGCGGGCGAGCTGAAGCTCGCCCCGAAGGAGCGGCGCGCGCAGGCGGAGAACCCGGACGAGATGCCGGCGAAGTCCGCCTCCACCGAGACCTGGCGGTCCTATGCCGCCCGGAATGGCCTCACCAGCGACGAGGCCGAAGCACTCACCCGCGACGAGCTCGTCGCCCAGTTCACCAAGGAGTGACACCGCATGACCAAGATGCTGGCGCAGGCCAACACCAAGCTGCTCTGGGTGCCCGACGGCGGGATCGCCGACCCGTCGGCCCCGACCGTCGCCGAGCTGACCGCCGCGGGGGTCCTCGACCTCTCGTGCCTGGTCACGAAGGCGAACTACAACCTCGGCCCCACCGGTGACGAGTCGGTCAACGACCCGGCCCTGTGCGCCGATGGCAACTCCTCGGTCCCGGGGAACACGAACTACGAGGCGGGGATGGACTTCTTCCGCTTCACCGACACCGCCGAGGACAAGGCGTGGACCACGTTCACGCACAAGGGCATCGAGGGCTTCCTCGTCGAGCGCAAGGGCAAGCGGTTCGACGTCGCCATCACCGCGACCGACGAGGTCGCCGTGTACGGCGTCATCACCGGCACCCCGCGCAACCTGCCCGTCCCGGACAACGGCGGGTTCGAGAAGTTCCGCCAGGACTTCTTCGTCCAGTCCGAGCTCGTCGACTCCCGCGCCATCGTTGGCGCCGGCGCCTGATCGAGCCGATGAACTCCCGCCGGCCCCGCCTGTCACGGGTGCGGGGCCGGCGGGCGCTCCACCCGTGACCACCCGTGACCACCCGTGAAGGAGAACCCGTGACAGACCAGACCACCCCCGCCGAGTCGCAGTCCCTCGATGCGTGGCTCGACGACCTCAGCCTCCCTGAGGGCGACGTCACCGTGTACGGCGCCGGGAAGCTGCTGGCGATCGACGAGCGCCTGCAGCTCGAGCTGCGGAAGGCCCTCGACCGCGAGAACGCGGTCCCCGAGGACGACCGGGGCGCCGACCACGGTCATGAGTCCGCCGCGATCACCGAGCAGATCGACGCGAACTACGCGCTGATGAAGCGCTCGGCGCGCACCTTCCACCTGCGCGGCCTGCCCCAGTCCCGGATCGACGAGCTCCTGAAGGAGCACACGAAGGACGGGAAGCTCGACTCGGCGGCGTACCTCATCGCCATCGTGGCCGAGGGCTGCGACGAGCTCACGCTCGACGGCGCGAAGCAGCTCCGCGACAAGCTGAACGCCGGCCAGTGGACGAAGATCACGACGGCCATGACGAACCTCACGCAGGGGCAGGTCGACCTCCCTTTGTGATCCAGGGCCTCGGCAAGCCGAGGAACCGCCACATCCTGCTGCAGCTGCGGACCGCGGCCCGCTGGGGCGTCCCACTCGGGACGATCCGGCACGGGCGCGACCCGCAGGTCTGGACCCCACAGGACCGGCAGGCGGCCGTGGCCCTGGTCGAGTTCGAGAACAGCATCCACACCTGCGGGCACCCGCAGTCCGAGTCGTTCGACCAGGCGAAGTCCGGCTTCTACGAAGTGGACGACACCCTCGTATGCCACGCCTGCGCGGCGCTCGAGGAGTACCGCAAGGCGAACCCCCAAGCGGCCCAGCCCGGCCAGGTCCTGTTCATCAGGGACACCAGCGACGACGAGACCTGACCCGGGAGGTGTCCTGTGCCTGACCGCAACCGCGCTGTATCCGTCCGGTACGAAGCCGTCATCAGCCGCTTCGTGCAGCCGGTCAACCAGATGCGGGCGACGGTCCGGCAGTTCGCTGACGAGGCCGAGAAGTCGACGAAGAAGGCCGGCACCGACTGGGAGAAGATGGGCACCCGGGCGCAGGTCGCCGGACTCGCCCTCGGTGCCGGGCTCGCGTATGCCGTGCACCGCTTCGCCGACTTCGACCAGGCGATGTCCGCGGCCGCCGCGGCCCTGCCCGGCGCTGGCGCGCAGATGGACGACCTGCGGCAGCTCGCGATCAAGCTCGGCGCCGACACCCAGTTCTCGGCGACCGAGGCCGCGCAGGGCATCACCGAGATGGCAAAGGCCGGGATCTCGGCCACCGACATCCTCGGTGGCGGCCTGAAGGGCGCCCTCAGCCTGGCCGCGGCCGGGCAGCTCGAGGTCGGGCAGGCGGCTGAGATCGCCGCGACCGCGATCAACCAGTTCGGGCTGCGCGGCAACCAGGTGTCGCACGTCGCCGACCTGTATGCCGCCGCTGCCGGCAAGGCGCAGGGCTCCGTCGCCGACATCGCGGAGGCGCAGAAGTACGCCGGCGTCACCGCGGCCAGCATGGGCGTGTCGATCGAGCAGACCACCGCCACGCTCGGCCTGTTCGCATCGAAGGGCATCGTCGGCGAGCAGGCGGGCACCACGTTCCGCGGGATGCTGCTGTCGCTGACGTCGCCGTCGAAGATCGCGAAGCAGACGATGGACGACCTCGGCATCAGCATGTACGACGCCCGCGGGAAGTTCATCGGGATTGAGGGCGCGGCCGCCGAGCTGCAGAAGCGCCTCAGCCCCCTCGACGAGGCCACCCGGAACCAGGCCCTCGGCCAGATCTTCGGCAACGAGCAGATGAACGGCGCCATCGCCCTGTACCAGGGCGGCGCCAGCGCGATCCAGTCGTGGACGAAGGAGGTCAACGACGCCGGGTACGCGCAGCGTCAGGCTGCGAAGCTGACCGACAACTGGAAGGGCGACATCGAGCGCCTCGGCGGCTCCCTCGACGCCGTGTTCGTGAAGAACGGGTCGAAGGCCAACGGCGCCCTGCGCGGGCTCACGCAGAACGCCGAGCACATGGTCGACACCTTCGGCCAGCTCCCCGACGGGATGCAGACCACGGCCGTCGCGGCGGCCGCGCTCACCACCGGCGGTCTCCTGCTCGGCGGGACGTTCCTCGCCGCCGTGCCGAAGATCCAGGCCGCGAAGGTTGCGATCGTCGAGCTCGGCATCGCGTCCGAGGAGCGCGCCGCCCGCGGCATGACCATCGCCGGCAAGGCGGCCCGCGGGCTCGCGCTCGCCACCACCGCCCTGACCGTGGCCGGGCAGGCCGGCGGCGACCCGTCGAAGTCCCTCGCCGCGTGGGGCGACCAGCAGCTCGCGAACGACCTCACCTCGAACGCAGACGCCCTCGCCGTGCTGAACCGGCGGTTCGCCGAGTCGGCGAAGCTGTCGAACATCGACCTCGGCGTCAGCAGCGTCGGTGACGCGCTGAAGTCCGCGCTGGACCCGTCCGGGCTCGAGAAGTTCGACGCCGCGTTCTCCGGGACCCTGTCGATGTTCGGCTTCGACAACCTCTCGAACATGAACGTCGCGCACCAGCGGCTCGGCGAGATCGACACCGTCCTGACGCAGCTCGTGAACAGCGGCAACGGCAAGCGCGCGTCCGAGGTGTTCTCCCAGCTCGCCATCGCCGGGTCCAAGGCCGGGCTGGGCGTCGACGACATCAAGAAGGCGCTCCCCTCGTACAGCGAGGCCCTCGCCAGCGCGGAGCAGCAGACCACCGCGACCCAGAAGACCACTGAGCTGCTCGCGCGCTCCAGTGGGCACGCCGCGGTCGCGTTCGGCAGCGCGGAGGGCGCCGGCGGCGCCATGGCCTCCACCGTGCTGCTGCTCGGGAAGAACGCCGAGACGGCGAAGGACGCCGTCGACGCCCTCTCGAAGAAGATCCAGGGCGACATGGACGCGGCCTCGACCGCGTTCTCCCGCGACCTCGACGTCCTCGGCAAGTACGACCCGCAGAAGGCAGCCGACGACGCGAAGTCGGCCGCGGACAAGGTCACTGCCGCCGAGAAGTCGGCGCAGGACACCCGCGAGCGGATCGCCGCGAAGAAGAAAAAGACGATCTCCGACACCCAGGCGATCGAGCGCGCCGACGCTGCCGTGTCCAAGGCCCGGGACGCGCAGGCCGAGGCGAACGCAAAGGTCGGGGCGTCCGGGCTCGAGGCGATGTACAAGTCGTCGATCGCGACCGCGCAGAAGTTCACGAACGACATCGCGACCGTCACCCGGAAGGGTCTGGACCCGCAGGTCGTCGCGAAGCTGCTGGCCGAGGGGCCCACGCAGGCCGGCCCGGCGCTCGAGGCCCTCGTCGGGAAGAACTCGGCGACGCTCATCAAGATGATGAACGACTCCGAGGCGCAGATCCGGAAGCTGAACGCCTCAGTCGTCGAGCAGGCCCGCCTGACGTCCATGGCCGTGAACGCCCCGACGGACGCGCTGGCGCAGGACCTCGACGTCGCGATGGGCATCGCCCAGGTGAAGGCGTCGCAGGGCGGGAAGGCGACTGCGGAGCAGCTCGCGAAGGCGCTGCACTCGAAGAAGTCCGAGATCGAGCGCGTCGCCGCCGAGTTCGGCATCGCCCTCGCGATCCCGGCGCCGAAGCCGGTGAAGCTGACCGTCAGCAACAGCGAGGCGCTCCGCCGGATCCGCGACACCCGGCAGGAGCTGCTGAACCTCGACGGCGCCGTGGCGCACACGTACATCGAGACCAAGATCGCCAACGAGCGCGACCGCCGCCAGGACGCGGCGAACAGCAAGGGTCAGGGCGGGCTGACGATCACCTTCCCCGGGGACAGCACCCCGAAGATTCACCGCGCCGGCGGTGGCCCCATCGTCGGCGGGGGCACGTCGAAGTCGGACTCGGTCCCGTTCATGGGGTCGAACGGCGAATGGGTCATCCAGAAGCCGGCCGTCGACTTCTACGGGGAGCGCTTCTTCGCCGCCGCGAACGCGATGCAGCTGCACCCGGCGTCCGTCGGGGGCGGCCCCGCGTCGTCGTCGAGCAGCGTCACGCACCACACCCCGATCCACATTGACCAGCTCGTCTCGGCCGACGTGCACGACTTCGAGCAGCAGGCATTCCAGCGGCGCCGCGAGGCTGCCCTGATCAGTCAGGACGGATGATGCGCAGGGTCATCGAAGGGATCGCCCGGATCCGGGACACGGCAGGCCTGGTGGTGCTCGAGGCCGGCGACGGCCGCAACGGGTACCGGCTCGCCGATTTCTCCGACGACGAGGTCCGCTGGGACCGGAAGACGGTCACGTCCCCGTGGGTCGACGGTGATGGCGAGGCTGGCCCGGCGCGCAAGCAGGCGCTGAGTAAGACGGTCGCGATCCGGGTGAAGGGCGCGACCTGGGCGGAGGTCGAGCAGCGCAAGGAGGCGCTGTTCGACGCCGTCGCGGGGCCGTTTCTGCTCGAGCGCGTCATCGAGGGCGTCTCGTACGTGTGGCGCGCCTCGGCCGCCGACGTGTCGTCCCCGGCCGTGAGCGCGGTCGACGTCCTCAACCGGCGCCGCGTCGTGTACCTGACCGTGCCCGTCCAGCCGACCCCGGCCATCACCTTCCCCCAGGAGCCCTGACGTGTTCGGCATCGACTCCGAAGTGAACGCCGCCCTCGACTCCCGGTTCGCCGGCGGCCCGACCCGCTGGCTACTGCTGTCGCAGACCGAGCCCGTGTTCGACCCCGACGGGTACGTCGGGATCACCGAGCCGGACGCCCCGAGCTACCAGCGGATCCAGGTGCCCGCCTCGGCGTGGCCGGCCGCCGCCGACCGGGCGGTCGAGCTCGACGTCATCTGGCCCGACACGGTCGACGACCTCGGCGTCATCGGCTGGTGGGCGCTCGCGGACAGCCCCACCCCGGGGCAGGGCGTGGTCGCGTGGTCCGGGCGGTTCGCGCAGCCGCTCGAGCTCGCCGCCGGCACCTCGAACATCACCCTGACGCTGCGCGTCGAGTCCCCCGACAACTTCACCGACCTCGCCTGACCGACCCAAGGAGACGCCCCCATGTTCACCCCCGCCACCGTGAAGATCGGCTCGGACGCGATCGCCGCCGCCATCACCCACCTGTCCATCCACACCGCGGGCGACACGTCCAGCTCGGGCAGCGAGTCCACCGCGCCGCGCCAGCCCATCGCCCTGGTGTCCGACGCGAACGGCAACCTGACCGCCGGCCCGATCTCCTTCACCGGCGGCGCCGCGAACGGCCCGGCCGTCCGGTATGGGTACTGGACGGCGGCATCGGGCGGCACCTACCGCGGCGGAGCCATGCTCGCCGGGGACAACGCCTTCAACGCCGCCGGCGAGTACGTCGTCGACTCGGTCACCGAGACCGCCGCCAGCGCCTGACCGACCGCGACTCAGACAGGGGGCCAGCATGGCTCTGCTCTACATGGACGGCTTCGACATGCAGGACTGCGACCTGCGCTGGGCGACCATCGGCAGCAACACCGCCGCCGTCGAGTACGCCGCAGGTCGTCTCGGCACCGGCTTCTGCCTGGGCCTGACCAGCGGCAGCGGCGTCCAGACGCGGCAGCGCTCCTTCACCGCGTCCGCGAAGGTCATCGTGGGCCTCGGCGTGAAGCGCAACAACACCGCCGACGACGGCGACTTCCTCATCCTCAAGGGCGACGCCGGGGCCACCTCCCACCTGAGCCTGCGGGCCCGATCGGGGAACCAGCTGCAGCTCACCCGCGGCGGTACAGTGATCGCCACCGCATCCGGTGTCGACCTCAGCGTGTTCCACTACATCGAGGTGTCCGCCACCGTCGCGGACTCGGGCGGTCGCGCGATCGTGAAGGTCGACGGCATCACCGTCATCGACTTCACCGGTGACACGAAGAACGGCGGCACGAACACCACGCTCGACGCGCTGGCACTCTCCCAGCCTGTCATCGGCGGGTCGATCCGGTACTGGTTCGATGACGTGTACATCTGCTCCGGGGTCGACTCGGGGATTGCGGGGATGCCGAACAACGACTTCCTTGGCGACCGCCAGGTCGTCACGCTCCGACCCAGCGGGGCCGGCTCTAGCACCCAGCTCGCACCGACCGGGTCGGCCACGAACTGGCAGAACGTGGACGAGACCCCCTTCGACGCGGCGGACTACAACGCGTCTGCGGTCGTCGGGCAGCGGGACACCTACGCCCTCGGCGACCTGCCGAGTGGTTCCGGGGTCGTGCACGGCATCCAGAACTGCATGATCGCGCAGAAGTCGGACGCCGGGAACGCGAACATGAAGACGGCGGTGAAGTCCGGGGCGGGCGTGTACTACGGGCCGGTTGTCGGTCTGGCGACGTCGCCCGCATGGTCCGGCACCATCCGCGAGTCGGACCCTGCCACGTCGGCCGCATGGACCGCCGCGGGCGTGAACGCGCTCGAGGCCGGCGCCGAGGTCGCCTAACCCGTGACCGACTCCCGCCTCCTCGCCGAGGGCGTCGACGCCCTTGTCGCGCCCACGGCCACCCCGCGGCGCCTGTCCGCGTTCGCCGTCGAAGCGCTGGCCGCCCCGTCGGCGACCCCGTCGAAGCTCGTCGTCGCGTATGCCGAGGCCCTGGTCCCGGCGGTCGCGCCGAAGCCTCACGGAGCTGGCACCGGCACCCTGACCCGTACCGGGTCCGGTACGGGCCACAGCCGCCGTCACGGGAGCGGGACCGGCGCCCTGACCATCACGGGAGCCGGGACCGGCCACGCCCCGGCCATGGCCGTCCGCCATGGCACCGGCACCGGCACCTTCGGCTGGACGAGCTCGGGGTCTGGCCACAAGCCCGGCGTCGCGAACCGACACGGCAGCGGAACCGGCACGTTCGGCTGGACCGGTGTGGGCCACGGGACCGCGCCGGTCGTCGACACGACGCCGCACGGCTCGGGCTTTGGCGCGCTCAACTGGAACGGCCTCGGCGTCGGTACGGGCTCGGAGCCGGCCGTCGGGACCCCGTGGTCGTCCGACCTGTCGCAGCGCACCCTCATGCCCATCATCGGGTCTGGCTCGGCGACGTTCGTGCCTCCCCTCGCGGCCATGCCGACGACGATCGACGAGCGGCCGATCATGCGCGCGTCGCGTGTCGTGCCGGACCTCACCACCCTCGCGGGCGCGCGCGTCGACCCGGACACCGGCCAGTTCGTCGTGCCCGACAACGTGTACGACGAACTGCCCGTCACCCGCGGCATCGTCGGCGTGCCGCACCTGCTGATCGCCGGCCGCGACGTGACCTACTTCCGCGGGTCGCGGACCCTCGTCAAGTCCGACACGGCGTCCGAGCCGTTCGGCGATGGCTCCCTGTCGGTCGAGTTCCCGCAGATCAGTACCCTCGACAAGAAGACAGACCCGGCCCTCGCATGGCTGCGCGCCGACGCGACGGTGCACTACGTCATGCAGCGCTGGGACGAGAACGGGCCGACCGGCGTCATCGACACCCTGTTCCACGGGTACCTGGTGTCCGACGACTCGGGCAACGACGAGACCTCCGCGCAGAAGTCGTGGGAGGCCCGCGGCACCCTGTATGCGGCGGCGTCGGCGGCCCACATCCCGCGCCAGCTCTACACCGCGCAGGACATCGGCTTCTGGATCCCGAAGACGCTGAACAGCGTGCCCTCGCGCCGGTACCCGAAGGTTCCGACCGTCCGCGCCGGCATCCGCACCCTGCAGCGCGGCGCGTCCGGCGAGAAGATCATGGAGTACGTCCAGGGCCTGCTCGGCGACGCGTGGACCACCTCGGGCAACCAGTGGACCGTCGCGAAGAAGCCCGGCACCGCCTGCACGTATGTCATGCGGCAGAAGAAGACCGGCGTCGACTGGACCATCACGAACGGCCAGCGCGGCGTCACCGTGTCCCTGTCGACCGACACGACCCAGCGACGGAACGTCATCTACGGCCGCGGGCAGCGCAGCGACGGCGGCGTCTGGATGAACAAGCGCTTCCCCCGCGGGACGCACGCCCCGGCCTACCCGTTCAGCTCGCCGGGTGCGGTGATGACCATCGGCACCACCGACGCGGCCACCTCGACCGGCGACGGCGTCTCGACCTGGCAGCGCCGCGCCATCGCGCTCGGCTTCCGTGGGATCACCGTCGACGGCGTCTACAACAGCAACGACGCCACCGTCTGCCGGCAGCTGCAGCAGCAGTACGGCATCCAGGTCGACGGGGTCGTGGGCCCGCAGACGTGGGCGGAGACGTTCGACGTCGGCGCGCTCAACGGCAACCCCGACGCGTGGGTCCGGCTTCCCCTCGCGTGGGTGCCCGGGACGCAGCGGTACCGGTACGGCGCCACCGGCTCGATCGTCGGGAAGGACCCGGCATACGACCCGACCATGACCGTCGTCTCCGACGAGGTCGACTTCGGGACCGACGTCACCCTGGCCGACGGCATCAAGTCCGCCCAGCAGATCATCGACCGGGAGAACCCGGCCGGCGTGACCGGGACGCTGACCCTGTCCGTCGACCCCCGCGAGGGCTCCCGCTTCACGATCCAGCCCGGCGACCGGATCAAGCTGATCGGCTATGAGGGACGCGACGTCGTGCTGCACATCGCGCAGCGGTCGCGGGACTGGACCGGCAAGGGCTCGGTGACCCTGCAGGTGGCGGAGAAGGCGACCGACGCCCTCACGCTCGCCCAGATCCGGGCCCGGAACAACGCGAACCGGCAGGACCCAGCTCGCCGCCCCGGGAAGACGCGCACGAAGCCGGTCATCGACCCGTGGGACTGCGAGTCGGGCGCCGGCCAGATCGAGCGGCACGCCCTGTTCGGCGGCCTCTGGACGGTCATCCGGGTGCCCATGTCCGAGTTCGGCAGCGTGTCCCGCATCGCGATGCGGACCGCGCCGGCATCGCGGTTCGCGGTGTTCCTGTTCGCGCAGCCGATCACCTCGGCCGACTGCGTCCGGTACATCGGAGCCAATCCCCTCACGCTGGACTCCCCCGGCGAGACGCACCGCGAGCTGCTCGAGGACCGGTTCGGCTGGCTCGAGGGCTGGGGCCGCAACGGCGACGCCCTCGGCTACTACCCCGGCTCGGAGGGCACGAATGCCCCGCTGACCGGGCGGTTCCAGGACGCCGGCATCGAGTACTGGTCCCCCACCGGGTACCTGTACGTCGCCGAGTTCTCCGCGGCCTCGACGTTCATCGAGGGCGACATGCGCGCAGCGCCGCAGGAGATGTGACGTGCCGTGGTCTGACTGGGTCGACCCCGGCATCCGCTCGTACTCGGTGTTCGGCCCGATCGACACGGTCGTCACGGTCGTCGAGGTCGACGGGCAGGCTGCCATCGGCACGCCTCCCGACACGCTCCTCGCGCCGCTGCACCCTGCCGCCGAGGCGTGGTCGGGTGCGACGAGCTCGGTCGAGCAGCGCAACGCCTTCGAGGCAAGGGCTGCGTCCGAGGCGGACCTCGACGCTGGCAACGGCAACACCGGCGCATTCGTGCAGCGGCTCGTCACCACCGCCATGTTCGATGCCCTGCGGGTCCGCCCGGAGCGGGAGTCGTTCCCGTGGGAGCTCAACGACCTCGAGTACGGGGTCGACTACACGGAGATACCCGGCACGTCCGATTACGTGGTGTGGGAGGACGGCAACACCGCGTCCCAGGTGTCGGACTTCGACAGCTGGGATGGCTACCTCACCCTGACCATCACGCAGGCCACGATCGGGACCGACCAGCTGACCGACCTCCACGTCCTGACGTCGGTGCAGGCAGCGAACGTGGCATGGCCGACCGAGCCCTACTTCGAGCCGAACGACCCGGTGTTCACCAATACCGCGTTCAGCGGGAACGTCGTGCTCGAGTTCGTCGGCGCGGCCGGCCTCGACAACACCGCCGCGTTCCGGACGGTCGAGCGCAAGATGCAGGTCGTCACCGAGGTCGCCCACGGCAGCCTGCCGCTGGTCTCTGAGCAGGTTGTCGGCATCGCGCAGACGACATTCAACATCAGCCTGCACATGGCCCCACCGAGGTTCCGGTACTGGAAGCCGGACACCAAGAAGTCCTGGGTCCGGCTGCTGCACCGCGGCGACGGCCTCGGCGTGACCCCGAAGCGGCTCCGCACCGGCGGCGCCACCCACCAAGCCGGCCGCCTCCGCGGCTCGTACTGACCCCGCACCACCCGACCTCGCAGGGAGGCCCCGTGGCATCACCACAAGGAACACCCATCCCTCCGCTGGAGGACCCCATGCATGCGCCGCAAGTCCCGCACCCGTCTCGAACTGTCGCCGTCCACACCCTCGCCTGGCTACTCGTTGGCGTGGCCCTGTTCGACGGCGCCGGTTACGCGTACGGCGGCAACGCCGTCGCCACCTCCGGGTCCTTCGCTGCACTGTCCGCCGTCCCCGGCGGCATGCGCACCTGGGGCGTGCTTCTGCTCGCCGGCGCGCTGGCCGTCGCCTGGGGCATCGGCCGCGACGGGCACGAACACCCCCGCGCCCTCAACATCACGCTGGCCATCGGGGTGGGCTACTACCTCTTCTTCGCCGGCATGATCGTCGCCGCGTGGGTCAGCATCGGCAGCGTTCCCGCCTGGGGCGCCCTGTCCAAGCCTCTGGCGTTCGCCGTCCTCTACTACCTGTGCGCCCGCGCCGTCGCCCCCAGCGGCTTCACCTGGTACGACCGGGCGATCTACTGGCTGGCACAGCGCGCGAGGTCCCTGCGTGGGCGGGGGTAGCCCATGGGCGGCCTCACCCTCGGCCAGCTCCTCGCTGCCATCGCCGGCTCCGGCCTCCTGGCCTTCTTCGGCGTCATCATGTCCGGCCGCACCGGACGCCAGCGCGACTTCGACCAGCGCGTCGACAAGCGCCTTGCCGACTCCGAGGCCGAGAACAAGGAGCTCGACGAGGAGAACAGCAAGCTGCGCATCGAGAACACGCGCCTGCAAACCCTCCTGTGGTCCCACGGCATCGACCCCGCCTCCCCGGCCCGGGTCCACGACGATCAGGGGGCAACATGACCGGACGCCATGAAGCCCACGGCGGACCCATGCGCACCGACGACCCCGTCGCCCCCGGCATCCGCCGCATCCGCGCCTACTGGATCACCGCGATCGGGCTGCTCGGGATCATCGCCGCCGTCATCGGGATCACGCTGTACCTCAACGAGAAGGCCACCAGCGCCCAGGACTCGGCGACCCTGTCGCAGGAGGAGACCCGCCAGCTGCGCGAGTTCCTCTCCGACCGCGGCAAGCAGCGGGACCGCGAGAAGACCGAGACGCAGGCCCAACTAGACCAGCAGCGGGCCGTCCTGTGCTCCGCGATCCGCACCCTCGAGCAGTCCGCGCGACCCCAAGCCCGGAGGGTGTTGGCCAAGGCGGCCACGGATCTGCGCTGCGCCGCGCTACCTACTTCGACCAGCTCACCGACGCCGACGGGCACGGGGAGTACGGCTCGCTCGGCAGGGGACGCCGCCCCCGCGCCGGCCACTCCCCAACCTACCGGCACCACGGCCGAAGCCGGGACCGTGTCGGGAAAAGCACCGGGCCGGCCGGACCCGGCCCCAACCGAGGCAAGGCCAACCCCAAGGGCAACGCCCACGGCCACGACGGCACCCGGCCCGACGCCAACGGCCACCAAACCCGCTGACCCGATCCCCGGGCCCGTCTGCGTCCTCGGCATCTGCCTCTGACGGATGACGGCCCTCATCGCCGCCCTGCAATACCTACGGGACCGGCTCCACGCCCGCGCCTACGACGAAGCCCGGACCGGTCACCGTGAGAGCGCACGCGTCCTCTGGGTCCTCGTCGACGAGCTCGACCACCTCATCACCTCCACCCCGCGAAAGGGGCAGCCCGCCATGTCCGAGACCCCGTTCCCCTTCGTCGATGCCGGGCCGGTGCCGCCCGAGCACGCCGCTGGCCAGCCGGCGGACCAGGACCCGACCGTCGACACCGTCCCGGAGGACGACACCGTCGAGACCGCACCGCAGGAGGCAGACCAGTGACGCTCGCCGCCACCCTCCGCGCCGCCACCGCCGACATCGGGTACGTCGAGGGCCGCGACGCCCAGCACCCGAACGGGAACATCACCCGCTACTGGGAGAAGTACCGGCCGAGCTGGCAGGGGCAGCCCTGGTGCGCGGCCGCCGTGTCAGACTGGCTCAACCGTGGCGGCGAGCTCGAGGAGTTCGACGGGCAGGCGATGTTCTACTGCCCCGCCATCGAGGCGCTCGCGAAACGGAAGGGCCGCTGGTTCGCCAGCCCCCGCGTCGGCGACCTGGTGCTGTACAGCTTCGGCGCGTCCGAGGCGATCCACATCGGCATCGTCGAGAAGGTCAACGCGACCACGATCCAGACCATCGAGGGCAACACCAGCCCCGACGACTCCGGCTCGCAGAACAACGGCGGAGGCGTGTACCGCCGGAAGCGCACCCGGTCGTGGGGCATCCGCGGCTACTACCGGCCGGCGTACGACGCCCCGCCCGCGTCGTCGATACCTAAGCTCGCGGCGCCCCGGTACCCGTACGAGCTGCACCTCGGCGCCCGGAACCGGTACGTCGGCCAAGTCCAGCGCCAGCTGAACGCGCGCATGAAGCCGTCCCCGCGGCTCGTCGTCGACAACGACTACGGCCCGGCCACCGAGCGCGCCGTCCGCCAGTGGCAGCGGCAGCACACGTTCCTCGACGTCGACGGCGTCGTGGGGCCCGACACCTGGAAGTCCATCTTCGCCTGAGGAGGCACCGTGACCAACCCGTTCGTCATCATCCCCGCCCAGGTGCGGCTCTACCTCTACCTCGTGTACGGCGTGGCCACGCTCATCATCTCGGCCGTCGCGGCCTACGCCGGCGCCCTGCAGCACGACGTCCCGGAGTGGGCCATCGGCACCGGAGGGGCGCTCGTTCCCATCGGTGCCGCCTTGGCCGGCATGGCCGCGTCCAACACGACCAAGAGCAACACCGCCGTCGTCGAGGCGCCCGCGGACGTCGCCATCACCCCGGCCCCAGCCGACGAGCCGTGATTCTACGGACTGGCGCGCCTGACGGCGTTGCCACCCCGGTGCACCGCGGCCCCGAAATCAACCTCGAGTACTGAGCCAGTAGCCTCAGAACGGGACCGTCCCTGACCAAGGTCCCCCGCCCCTTCTGCCTTCGGGTAGGAGGGGCGCTTTCGTCGTGCCTGCAGGTCCCGCCGCCGCGCCAGGCCGTCCCCTACCCAGCGCGGCGACCGCCCGCAGACCCCTGACGCGAGCGCCCTCACAACCCCCGCCAGCATGCTCCCGCCGCACGAGCCCCTGCCTCCACCAAAAGGACGGCTCGCCGTAGCGCGTGCGCACCAGTCACGCCGGTCCTGGTGCACCTACGCTGAAGGCCGCGGCGACCGCAGGTAACCCTCACGCCTAGAAGCCGGTCGCAGCTGCGCCCCCACCGTGAACCCCTGCGCGGTGGGGGCGCTCCTCGTCCGTCACCCACCGAATCCTCTCGGGCAGGGACCATGGTCCCTGCCCGTGGCTCGGCGTCGCCGACACAGTGACGAGTGCGGGCCCTTTCCTGGTCAACCCGCCGCGCCCCCGCCAGTCCACCCGGCGGGGGCGCCCACTGTCTGGACGACGCAGCCGACCCACCAAGCCAGGCCCGTCGCAGGACCTTGGTCCATGTGCGCGCGCCCCCAATGCCACGAGCGTTGCGCGCACGGCCGGACACTAGTCCCGTCCACGGCCGTCGCGTCCCCGCTGGCTATCCCCCAGCGGGGGCGCACTTCCCCGAGGACGACGCTATACGTCCCTGGCCTTCAGCGCTTGCCTGCCCTGGTTCTTGCCGAGGCAGAAGTCACGGACATCGCGCCACTGCTTCTCCGCCATCATGGCCGCCATCGGCCCCAGCTGCGCGACGTCGTAGCGGGTCCGATAGGACAGCTCGAAGAGCGACCGGTACTGGGGGTGAATCTCGGGATACAGGTCACGTACGAGTTGGTTGACGCCGCGGCCATCCGCGCCACCAACTTGAGTGTGCTTGCGAGGATGCCGCTCGTCCTTGGGGATGGAGGCCTCGTCGGCCAACGTCGAGTGCACGTAGTGCAAGGCCGAGTAGAAGAGGGCGGTCATCGACCACTCCTCGAACGCCTCGGCGAGGAAGTCGGCCGCTTCCTTGTTGCGCTCCGCCCGCGCAACATGCCATGCCCTGGCTCCCATCAGGCAGTGGCGAAACTGGGGTCCTCGACGGCGATCAGGGGGACGATGTCGAACTCTAGAGCGAAATCGTCGCGGTGGTCCCCCTCAAACTGGAGGAGTCGCTCAAGCACGACCATCCGGTTGTCCCAGTCGTAGTTGTCGATGCAGACGCCGACGCGGAGGATGCGCGAGTTCGGCTCCCAACGCACACTGATGTGGGTCTTCCCGACCTGAGGTAGGAGGTCGTCCAGTCTTCCGTGCAGCTCGAACTTCACGGTCTCTACGCTGATGGTCACTTGGTCATCCCCCTGAGACATGGGTTCCACGGTACTCCAGGCTGGACGGGAACGTCGTCAACTTGGACTTGACTTGAGTGAAGCGGACGCCACCGACAATGCCGCCGTCTGGGGCCAGGCCTAGCCTTCGAAACATGAGCGGCACCCGCGCGACCGAGCCCACCTACCGGCTGATTGACCTCCACCCCGACATCGACGTCGACGCAGCCGCCGAGGCTTTCGCGACCGAGGGTTGGACCTTCGTCGGCCGCGGCGCCAGGTGCCGGATCAACGGCGTCGAGTACCACCGCGTCAGCGCCATGCGCATCGGACGGGTCATCGACCCCCAGCGGGCCAAGGCGCGCGACCCCAAACAGCCGTACGACGTCCCGCCGGGCTGGGACGGGCCTACTGCAGGCGCCAGCGCGCCTTCGCGATGAGCTCGCACAGCCCGCACAGCATCAGTCCCCTGATCCGGCGCAGCCCCCGGCGGTCCACGGCACGGCAGCGCTGGCAGCGCCGAACGTGTTCGGCCGCGAGCTCAAGATCGCGCACGTCGGTGATCATCGCCATGTCCAGAGGTTATGGACGCTGTCCGGCTTCCGCGTCAGTAGGACTACCCATTTGCACCCTTCGTGCCACTGCGCGCAGCGCCCCACGGGGGTCCTTCCCCTCGACGGTGTCGCCCGGCGCCCACTCGTCCAGGCGTGCCGCGATGTACGAGCGGCCGCGCCGCGTGCGAGCAGCCTCCATCGCGCCGACAGGTGCGCCGTCGCGGTGGATGATCCAGTGCGGGAGGGACCCGCTGCGGATCTGCTGCGCGAGGAGCTCGCCGGCCTGCACGGGGGTGGGGTCGATGTCGTGGTGGTTGTCGTCGCCCGCTGCTCGGGTGCCGTCCCAACGCTGGACGAGGCCGCACCGGACGCACGTGAGGGTGGCGTCGAATCGGATGGTCTCGGTGTCGTCGTCGGCGTATCGCGTCTGCTCGGCGACCAGGACGTCGAACAGGTGCATCCCGTCGGTGCAGCGCTCGCGTCGCCACCAGCCGAGCCGTCGCGGCTGGGTGTAGCCGAGGTCGTCGGCGTCCCACAGCCGCGGCTTGCGCACGTCCAGGGGCGGCAGGGTCACCTCGCCGCTCGACGGCTCGTGCCGCGGAATCACCATGCGGCTGAGGATGCTCACGCCGCCACCGTCGCGAAGGCCGCCTCGAGAGCGAGCACCTCGAAGGCCTCCTCGGGGGCGTCCCAGTGTCCGGGCAGGCGGTGGCCGTCCGGGCGGATGGCCCAGAAGCCCGTGGCGAAGTCGCCCAAGACCCGGCCGATGTACCGGTCCCCCACGGCTCCGACTCGCTCGCCGCGGCGAACGGTGGTGAAGGTGATCTGCATGACGTTCCCCTTGAATCCTTGACCATCCGACGTGGACAGTGACCACAGTATGCAGACAAAGAGCAGTCATTGTCTACCCTCTGTGGTCACACCGTGGTCACACCGACCGCCAAGAGCAGCCATCAGGGCCCAAGATGACCCCATGAGAACGCACAGTTTCGTGCTCAGCGACGCAAAAGCGCAGGTCAGAGGTGGTGCATTAGCGGGTTCAAGTCCCGTCACTCACCCCACACCGAGGGCCCCCGACCGACAGGTCCGGGGGCCCTCGCCGTGTCCCCGGCCGCGTCCGGCACCATGGAGGGCGTGTTCGTCCCCACCAAGCGCCAGCAGAAGGTCGTCCGCATCACGGTCTGGGCGGCGGTGCTCGGACTGCTGCTGGGAGTGCTGGCGCAGGTGGTGTTCGCGGTGGGGGCCGACGCCCACACCGCGCTGAAGACCGTCTCCCCCAAGGACGGCGCGCAGCTGACCACCGCCCCGACGCAGGTCGTGCTCACCTTCGACGACCCGATCAGCGAGAGCTTCGCGACCGTGACCGTCACCGGCCCGGGCGGCTCCGTCGGCAGCGGTCGCGCGGTGGTCGACGGCGCGGTGGTGACGCAGGCGCTGCGCCCCGGCCTGGCGGACGGTCGCTACACGGTGGCCTTCCGGGTCGTCAGCGCCGACGGCCACCCGGTGTCCGACACGACCACGTTCCAGCTCGCCGCGTCGCCGTCGCCCAGCGCGACCGCGGCCGCGACGCCGTCGGCCGGGTCCGCGTCGCCCGCGCCCACGGGCTCCGCGACGGCGACGGCGGCCCAGGCCGACGCGGCCCCGGCGAGCGCCGACGACGGGCGCACCAAGCGCCTGGGGCTGGCCGTCGGGGTCGCCGCCCTGGCCCTCGCAGCGGGCACGGCCGTCGTCGCCGCGACGCGCCGCCGCCGGGCCGGCTGACCGCACGCAGCGTGACCGCCGACCCTCCGCGGCGAGGCGGGCGACCTGCCTCAGCGCAGGGCGGCAGGCCCGTTCCGTGCGGCGAAAGGACCGCCGCAGCAGCCGATTTCACCTGCACGGCACCGTCCTGCTAATGTCTCTCCTCGCGCGCCATTAGCTCAATTGGCAGAGCAGCTGACTCTTAATCAGCGGGTTCGGGGTTCGAGTCCCTGATGGCGCACCACCACCGAAGGCCCGCGACTCACGGTCGCGGGCCTTCGGCCGTCCCGGGGGTTGGCCGGTGCGTGCGTGGGGGACGGCACGACCGGCGAGCACCCCCGGTGGCGGGGCCTCACACCACGTCGATCACGGCCTGCGCCTTGAGCGGACACGGCAGGTTCGGGTCGAAGGTCAGGGTGAGCGCGCTGGCCACCATGAAGCCACCGATCGTCTGCGCGGCCACCTCGGGCGGGGTGCCGGGCTTGGTGAGGTTGACGTCCTGCCCGTAGACGAAGACGCGCCACCGCCCGTCGACGGGCAGCTTGTTCTTCGCGAGGATGCCCGCGGCGCGCTCGAGGTCGAACGTCGCGGCATACGTGCCGTCGTTGGCGGCGGGGTCCTTGCCGAGCCCGTCGTCGGTCAGCCTCTCCACGAAGAACAGGCCGTCCGGGCCCGGCGACCTGAAGACGCACAGCCCGTAGAGCTCCGGTCCGCGGAACTGCGACGTGTCCGGGCGGGTGAAGGTCGCGTTGACCCACAGCGGGTCCCACAGGTGCACGACCGACGGCGTGGTGACGGTGACGTCGTCGCAGACGTGGATGTTCGTCTGGGTCTCGCTCACCGAGTGCGTGTAGGTGCCGGCGTCGGTCGTGCGGGTGTACGTCCACTCGACGTCGGCCGTGTACGCCTCCCCCGCGTTCGGCGCCTGGGGCAGGCTCCACGACGCCTCGACCTTCTCCGCCAGCGTCTTCTCCCCGGCACCGGGCGGGGTCGCCTCCTGCCCGCGCCACCAGGGGTCCGCGGCGTCCGAGCACGCGACCGCAAGCGCGACGCTGGCGACGACGCCGGCGACCCCTGCGACGGTCCACTCGGTCTTGGGGGCGGGCGTGCAGCAGCTCACGCTCGGGTCGGTCTCCTCGAACGTCCCCTTCACGCCGACGTTGAAGGTCCCCGCCCCGGCGGCGGCCGCGATGATGCCCACGAGGGCCGCGATGATGAAGACGATCAGCGCCACGACCTTCCACCACGGGTCGGAGAACGGCAGGTCCCCGTGCACACCCTCGTATGCCGGGTTGGGCTGCCACTCCGCCGTGAACCCCACAGGCACCCAGGGGCCGAGCGGCGTGTCGTGGCACTTCCCGTCCGCGGGATCCCGGTCCCAGGCGTCACCCGGTCCGATGACCTTGACCTTGGACATCGTCAGGGTCCCCTCGTCCAGGGTGCAGGTCCACGCCTGCGCAGTGGTGTCGAACCGGGTCTGAGTCACGAAGATCTGGCTCAGCGAGCGCCGGGACGAGAAGCCCGCCGCCGTGGCGACGACGCTCACCCGCGGCTTGCCCGGGCTGGCGTTCTCGAAGTTCGCCCGCCAGGACACGGTGACGGTGGCGTTCGCCGGTACCCGGGGAAGGGTGTGGGTCTGCGGCACGACGGCCACCCCGGGGTCGCTCACGCCCTCGAGGTAGACCTCGACGTCGGTCAGGTCGGCCGACGAGGTGTTCGTGACGTGGCAGGTGATCTCGAGGTTGTAGATCGCGTTGTCGAAGATGCCGTCCGGCAGCATGACGTGGGTGATCGGCTCGACCGCGAATGGGCGGCTCAGCACCTGGAGCGGCGTGGCGGTCATGACTGCTCCTCCCCCTCGCCAGCACGGTGCTTGTCCCCGTGGTGCTGGCGGTCGCCGTCATGCTGGCGGTCGCCGTCGTGCTGCCCCTCGTCGTCCCGGTGCGCGCCCGTGTCCCTCGCATGGGTGACCACGAACATGATTCCTCCCGTCTCGCGGTCCCCGTCGTGCTCCACGACGTGCACCGCCTCGTACTGGCCGCGCTGGAGGCGGCGCCCGTCGATCGCCAGCCGCAGCGGCACCCGGGTCCCGGCCGCGACCCGGACGTCGAGCTCGTGGTGTCCCTTGGCCTCGGACGAGGGGTCAGGGCACAGCGCCGGACCGACCGCGAGCGTGGCCCTGACGGTGCCCGGCCGGGCTGGCTTCAGGTGGGACAGGCCGAGGTGCTCGGCCAGGTCGCGGTCCAGGCTCTGGCGCTCCTCGATCCGGACGTGGGCGGACTTGGCGACCCTGGCCGGTGCGACCAGGGTCAGGGTCAGGACCCTCATCTGGCCACCGGCCTCGAGCACGGTCAGGTTCCGCTGGGCCACCTGGTGGTAGGTCGGCGGGTCGTAGGCGTCCGGCAGCGGGGACGGGAGCGGGTCCGCCGAGGACACGACCACGGCGACGAGGCACTCGTGGCCGTCGTTGACGACGACCGGCAGCCACGGCGTCAGGCACAGCACGTCCATGGACTGACCGGCCGCGACGGTGACGTAGCCGGAGCCGATCGGGTGCGCGGTGGACCTGGCCACCTGCAGCGAGGGGTCGGCCCAGACGAAGTCCACCCGGGCGTCGGCGACGTCCGTGGGGCCCTGGTTGGTCACCGTGGCCCACACGTATGCGGTCTGCCCCCCGACGGGGCTGCCCGGCGGGCCGGTGGGGTCGTCGCCCGGGACGACCCAGATGTCGGTGCTCAGCCACCACGGGTTGCCGTCGCGGATCTCGAGCGTCGTCGCAGCCATGGTCTTGTTCCTCCTCGTCGGAGCCCACTGGTGCTGCGGGTGTCCGCCCCTGCCACGGCCGCCCTGTCTGCCGGTCCCACGGACCGATTCGCCCGGCCCCCCGGGTCGGTTCGCACCGGTCCAACGGACTGCATCCCGTCCTCGACGGGCAGATACCGACCTCTGGACCTGCAAACAAGTACAAGCCGAGGTGACCGGGCCTGTCCTCACGCCAATGACGTAGACCAAGCCATCGGGCTCTGGCCCGCCTGTCGGGCGCTCGTGGTTCCCTGTGCGGGTGGTCGAGGTCGTCGTGGGTGCGCTGGTGAGTGGTCGTCGGGTCCTGCTGGTCCACCGCAGCGCCCACAAGCGTGCCTACCCGGGGGTGTGGGAGCTGCCCGGCGGCGTCGTCGAGGACGGCGAGTCCGAGCTCGAGGCGCTCACGCGCGAGCTGCACGAGGAGCTCGGCGTGCAGGTGGCGACGGACACGGCCTCCCTCCTGTGCCGGCTGGAGGTGCGGCCCGGCGATGAGCCGGCCCGCCTCAGCGCCTGGCTGGTCCGCGACTGGAGCGGCACCCCGGCGAACCTCGCTCCGGAGGAGCACGACGGGATGGAGTGGTTCGACGTCGGCGAGCTGCCCCCGCCCGCGCACGCGCCCGTGCGCACCGCCCTGCTCCACGCGATCGCAGGCGGCGATGTCGAGAACGAGGTCGGGGCTCCGTCCCAGCGGTGACACCCATCGAGAGAACGGATCCCACCGTGACCACCTCACGCACCGTCGTCGCCAACATCACCCTCTCCCTGGACGGCCGCACCCACGGACCCGCGGGCGAGCACGACATGGGCTGGATCGCGCCACACGCCCTGACCGACGTCGCCCGGGACCACATGGTCGACGTCATCACCCCCGCCACGACGATCCTGCTGGGCCGCAAGAACTACGAGGGGTTCTCCGGGTTCTGGCCGGCCGTGGCCGACATGCCCGAGGCCGATCCGCGGGACCGCCGCTTCAGCCGCTTCTTCACGGAGACCGACAAGGTCGTCTTCAGCCGCACCCTGACCGAGCCGCTCTGCGCCAACACCACCCTGACCGCCGACGACCCGGCCACCGTGGTGGCCGAGCTCAAGGAACAGCCCGGCGGCGACCTGGTGGTGCTCGCCTCCTCGAGCGTCATCCGCGCGCTGCTGTGCGCGGACCTCGTCGACCGGCTCAGCCTCACGGTCTGCCCGCAGGTGGTCGGTGGCGGGACGCGGCTCTTCGAGGACGGGCTCGAGTCCTCGACCTGGGCTCCGGTGCACAGCCGGTCCGGCGAGCTCGGCACGACCTGCGTGCTCCTCGACCGGGTGCGCTGACCCGCCGACCGAGCCGTGCCGTCGACCCCGACAGGTCGCGTGGCGCGACCAGGACCGTCACTTGATCAGGCTGATGCCGCGGGCGATGACGAGGACCGAGAGCATGAGGGCGGACACCGACTCGACGGCCATGAGCATCTTGGCGCGCGGCGTCAGGGGCATCGTGTCGGTCGGGCTGAACGCCGAACTGTTCGTCACCGACACGTACAGGTAGTCGATGAAGCCGGGCGCCCACCCCGACAGGGCGGACGACCCCCGCGCCACCTCGCTGATGGCGTCGTGGTCCTCGTCCTGCGGGAAGCGGAAGTCGGCGGTGGGCAGCTGCGGCCTCGGCCTCTGGGTGCGCACGACCGGGCCGCCGCGGTCGAGCTCCCAGTAGGCCAGCGCGAACACGATGACGCTCGTCAGCCACACCTGTCCGGCCGCGAGCAGCAGCCGCGGCCCCTGCTCGGCCTTGCCCGTGACGAGCGCGTTCACGAGCAGCCCGAGGGAGGTCGCGTTGGCGGCGGCGATGAGCAGGACGAGCCCGATCGCGAGACGGCGCAGCCACCGGTTCTCGCGCGTCATCCGACGGGGGTTGGCGGCCACGAGAGGCAGGAAGAGCAGGACCTCGAGGACCGGCACCACGACGCGGGGCGCGACGAGCAGCCCCTGGGGCAGCGTGGCGTACAGCCCGACGGCGACGGCCACGGCGACGGCCGCGGGCAGGCGCGCCTCTCCCGGGTGCTTACGCTGGGGTGGGTGGTGCTGCGTCACGCCCTCAGGTCTATCGCCTCACGACACGGGTCGCAGCGGCGGCACACCGTCACCCGCCTCGTACCGCGGCGAGGACGGCGGCGGCGAGTCCCTCGTCCGTGACGTCGTGCCCGTCCTCGGACTGCCCCAGCGGTATGCCGCGTGCGGCCACCCGTCGCTTGGCCGAGAAGTGCAGCGCGTCCACCCCCGTGGCCAAGAGGGCGGGGACGGCCGCGGCGTCGACGCCGGCCCCCGCCATGACCTCGAGCCGGCCCGCGGCGACGCCGACCATGCGACGCAGGCGGTCCGCGCCGTCGACGGCGCGTGCGGCGCCGCCCGAGGTGAGCACCCGGTCGACGCCGGAGCCGGCCACGAGGTCGAGGGCGGTCACCGGGTCGGCGCTCACGTCCACCGCCCGGTGGAACGTCACCTGGACCCCTTCCGCTGCCTCCCGCAGCCGGTCGAGCACTGCCAGGTCGGGGAGCCCAGTCCCGTCGAGGGCACCGACGACCACGCCGTCCGCGCCCGCGACGACCGCGCGGCGCACGTCGGCCACCATCACGGCGACCTCGTCCGCGTCGTACCGGAAGTCGCCCGCACGGGGACGCACCAGGACGTGGACTCCCACCGCCCCCGCTGCCGCGACCGCAGCCTCCACGACCGCGAGGGACGGTGTCAGCCCACCGAGGGCCAGCGCCGAGCAGAGCTCGACCCGCTCGACCCGGAGGCGCACCGCCACCCGGACCCCGGCGACGTCCTGCACCGCCAGCTCCAGGGCCGGCACCGTCCCCGCCGAGCGGGCGGTCATGCCTGCCCTCCCGCCGGTGTCGGTGTCGTCGCCGGCGTCGGCGTCGCGGGCGTCGGCGTCGCGGGCGTCGGCGTCGCGGGCGGGCCGTCGAGCCGGGCCGGCCCCCTGAGCACGACGGGCGCGAGGTCCGGTTCCCAGCCGCCGCCAACGCGCGCCACGTCGTCGAACGGGTGCATGGGCCGTCGGATGCGGTGGTGCCCCAGGCGTGCGAGGTCCTGGTCCACACCACCCGGGGTCAGCGCGAGGGTCCAGCCCGCCGCCAGGTCGTGCAGCGTCGGCTCGAGGTAGCCGATCTTGGTGACGACGACGTCCGCCGCGACCGGGTCGAGCCCGATCGCGGTGAAGTCCGCGACGTCGTGGAATGCCGTCCGGAACTCCGTGACCACGGCGTGCAGGCCGCCGACCCGGACGACGGCCACTCCCCCCGCCTGCGGGTCGCCCTCGTGCAGCGAGACGAGCACCCCGCGCAGCCGGACGGGCGGCGCCGGCGAGGGCACCGTCCGCGCACCGACCTCGACGTCGACCTCGTCGCCCACGCGGCAGGAGCGCATGTGGGCCAGGGCACCCGCGTCGAAGACGGACGCCACCAGCGTGGTCGGCGCGCCGGGACCGGTGAGCTCGGGCCGCCGCAGCAGCCGGGAAAGCGTCCACGTCACGTCGCCCGTCCCGCCCGCGCCGGGGTTGTCGCCCGAGTCGGAGATGACGTACGGCCGTGCGGTCGTGGCGAGCGCGGCGTCGACCGCCTCGTCGAGCGTCCCCGGCGGACCGACGAAGGCGAACTCGTCGCGCAGCCCCCAGAACCGCTCGGCCAGCTCGTGGGCGCCGGCGGCACAGGCGTCCTCGTCCCAGCCCTGCACCACCACGGCGGCACTGCACCTCGGCTCGTCCGCCCACGCGTACCCCACCCACACGGCCGCGTCGAGGACGCCCTCGCGGGCAGCCACCTCGGGCACCGCGGCATACAGGCCACGCGCGGGCTCCACCCTCGTGCTGGTCTTCTCGCCCGGCAGCAGGACGGGGACCGGGACCCACGCCCGCACCGGCTGTCGGCCCGCGCGCAGCACCTCGACGAGCGTCGCCGCGGCGCGGGCCCGGGTCTCGTCGGCGTCCTCGTGCGGCGCCATCCGGAAGCACGTGAGCAGGTCAACCCGTTCCGCCAGGTCGCGGGAGACGTTGCCGTGCAGGTCCATCGCGGCGGCGAGCACCGTGTCGGAGCCGACGACCGAGCGCACAGCGCGCACGAGGTCGGCCTCGGCGTCGTCCAGCCCGACGACGCTCATCGCACCGTGGATGTCGAGCAGCACGCCGTCGAGGCCGCCGTCGTCGGCCAGCGCCCGGAGACCGGAACGGATGCGGTCGAGGTAGTTGTGGTACACCTCGGCCAGGACCGCCCCACCGGGGAGTGAGCGCGCGAAGTGCACTCCGTACCAACGGATCCCGTCGCCATCCTGCGGCCGTATGCCGTGCCGCGCAAGGAGCTCGTCCCCCTCCATGACGTGGAAGTCTCGGGCCTCCGCCCGGTGCGGCGAGAACGTGGACGACTCGATCCACATCCCCACCACGGCGATCCGCAGCGGGCGGTCAGGGGCTGTCGGGCTCGGCACGGCCTCACGCTACCGACTCCCTCCGTGCGTCCCCGCACCCCGCGTGGCCCTGACGCATCCCGTTCCGCGAGACGCGGCACGCCCCTCGTGGACGAGTGGGGCGGCCCCGTGCTCCACTGGTGTCGTGACTTCCTCCACCGCCACGACGCGCACGCACATGGTGTCCATGTGCCACGGCGTCATGCGGTGTCGCTGCTGCGCCTGACCCCAGCCCGCACCAGCCCGCGTCCGCCGTTCCCGGCAGGACGCACGAGACCGGAGACCACCCCATGGCCACGACGCCGACCAGCCACACGGCATACCGCCGCATCCACCTCGACCTGCACCTGACGCAGGGGTCCGTATGTCCCCGAATGTGCTGCCCCGCAACGCATTCCGACATCCAGACCACTGACCAGGAGCACCACCGTGAGCATCGCCACCACCGCCGGGACCCCCGGCGTCAACCGCTTCACCCGTCACCAGCTGCTGCGCACCGCGCGCCTCTTCGCCTCCGACCCTGACCTGCACCGCCTCGTCGACCTCGACGCGCGCGAGCGCACCTGGACCCGGCTCGACGCCACCGAGCACCTCGAGATCTGGCTCATCGGCTGGCCGGTCGGCAGCGGCACGGGCTGGCACGACCACCTCGAGTCCGAGGGCGCGTTCCTCACCGTCCGCGGCGAGCTCGCCGAGCAGTCGTGGGCGTCCGGCACCGTGCACGACCGGTTCCTCTGGGAGGGCGAGGGCCGGTCGTTCGGTGCCCGCCACGTGCACAACGTCGTCAACCTCGGCGACCGTCCGGCGCTGTCGGTGCACGTCTACTCCCCCGCCCTGCGCGGGATGACCCGCTACGCGCTCGTGGACGACGTCCTGCGTCGCCTCGGCGTCGAGCGTGCCGGGGAGCAGTGGTGACCGCCACCGCGACGGCGCCCGTCGCCGCGACGACCCCGGTCACCGCGACTGCGCCGGTCACCGCCTCCGTCTTCTGGGAGTCCCGCCTCTACAGCGACCCGTCGAGCGCGCCGGCGGCGGCGGACGGACCCGGCGCCGGCCGGGGCTGGGACGCACCGCTCTACGACGGCATCGACGACCAGCTGCGCGACGCCCGCAGCCGCCTGCTGAGGGTGAGCGCGCGGGCCGCCTACCAGGAGGTGCTGTTCGGCCGGGCGGTCCTGGTCGACATCCGCCCCGCGGCCCAGCGGGCGGCCGAGGGCGAGGTGGCGGCCCACCTCGCGCCGCTCGTCGTCGAGCGCAACGTGCTCGAGTGGCGGTTCGACCCGCGCAGCGCGGCTCGTCGCCCCGAGGCAGCGTTCGACACGCGCGTCATCGTGCTCTGCCAGGAGGGCTACACCTCGTCACTGGCGGCGGACGCCTTGCTGCGGCTGGGGATCCGAAGGGCGACCGACGTGGTCGGCGGCTTCCGGGCATGGCGCGAGGCGGGGCTGCCCGTGGCCGCGTGACGTCCGGCGGCCCCGACCTCCGCGGGCGTCGGGGCCGGCGCACGTCACCTCCGTGAGCACGCCGCCGTCACGGCCTCACCCTCGCGACGAAGGTTCAGAGGTAGAGGCCGGTCTGGCCGTCGTCCACCCGGGCGGCGGCCACGGCGTGGATGTCGCGCTCGCGCAGGACGACGTAGTCCTTGGCCTGCACCTCGACCTCCGCGCGGTCCTCGGGGTCGAACAGCACGCGGTCGCCCAGCTCGACCTGGCGCACGTTGTGCCCGACGGCGACGACCGAGCCCCACGACAGGCGTCGCCCGATGCTCGCGGTCGCCGGGATGACGATGCCGCCGCCGGAGCGCCGCTCCCCCTCACCCTCGAGGGCGACGAGGACGCGGTCGTGCAGCATCCGGATCGGCAGGCGGGAGGTGTCCTCAGCCACGACGACGGCGCACGGCACCCAGCCCGATGAGGGCCACCGCTGCCGCGGCGAGGGCGGCGATGCGCTCGGTGCGCAGCTCCCCGGTGGGGGTGCGCGTCGCCTCGGTGAACTTCGCCTTGGCGGTCTCGACCTGCCGCCGGGCGATCTCCTGCGGGGCGGTGCGGGTGTGCAGCTCGTCGACGGTGCCGGCGAGACGGCTGCGCGCAGCAGCGATCTCGGCCTCGATCTCGTCGACGGACTTCGGTGCGGTGTGCTCGCTCATGGTCGTCTCCTGCGGGCCGGCGGATGGGTTCGGCGGTGGGCCGGGATCAGTCGTCGATGCCGAGGTCGCGGCGCAGCTTGGCCACGTGCCCGGTGGCCTTGACGTTGTACTGGGCCTGCGTGACGGTGCCCTTCTCGTCGAGGACGACGGTGCTGCGGATGACGCCCTCGACGGTCTTGCCGTAGAGCTTCTTCTCGCCGTACGCGCCGTAGCTCTGCATGACGACCTTGTCGGCGTCGGAGAGCAGCGTGATGGTCAGGCCGTCCTTCTCGCGGAACTTCGCCAGCTTGTCCGGCGAGTCCGGGGAGATGCCGAGCACCTCGTACCCGTGGCCACGCAGGCTGGCGATGTTGTCGCTGAAGTCGCAGGCCTGGGTGGTGCAGCCAGGCGTCATGGCAGCCGGGTAGAAGTACACGATGACCTGCTTGCCCCGCAGGTCCGACAGGGTGACCTTGCCGCCCTTGTCGTCGGGGAGCGTGAAGTCGGGGGCGGTGTCGCCGGGGGTCAGACGGTCAGCCATGGTCGCCTCGCTCTCGCCGGGGTTCTGTTGTTGCAACTCGTTTGCAATAAGGTGGTCTCCAGCAGCGTCCCCAACCTATCCCAGGTGGGTGCGGTCCACCCGACTGGCAGGAGCCCCGTGCACGTCCCCGACGGATTCCTCGACGCGTCCACGTCGTGGGCCACCGCCGGCGTCGCCACGGCCGGTGTCGGATCGGCCCTCGTCGGCGCGGCCCGCCGCGAGCTCGACGACCGCACGGCCCCCTTGGCCGGTCTCGTGGCAGCCTTCGTCTTCGCCACGCAGATGCTCAACTTCCCCGTGGGCGCCGGCACGAGCGGCCACCTGCTCGGCGGGGCGCTGGCGGCCGTGCTGGTCGGCCCCGCGACCGCCACGCTGTGCCTCACGGTCGTGCTCCTCGTGCAGGGCCTGCTCTTCGCCGACGGCGGCCTCACGGCCCTCGGCACCAACATCACGCTCATGGGCCTCGTGGGGGTCTGGGCCGGGTACCTCGTCTTCCGGCTGGTCCAGTCCGCGCTCCCCCGGCGCGTGTCGATGGTCGCGCCGGCGGCCGTCGCCGGGGCCTTCGTCTCCGTCCCGGTCGCGGCGCTGGCCTTCTGCGGGCTGTATGCCGTGGGCGGCCAGGCCGCCATCCCGCTCGACCGCCTCGTGACCGCGATGGTCGGCTGGCACCTGCTCATCGGCATCGGCGAGGCGATGATCACCGGGTTGGCCGTCTCCTCGATCCTCGCCGTGCGCCCCGACCTCGTCCACGGCGCCCGCCGCGTCCTGGCCCGGCGCGAGCTCGCCGTCCGCGCCGGGGTGGCCGTGTCGCACGGGACCCCGGCACCCCACCCGGGCTCACCCGGACTCGCGACAGGTGGTCCCACCACCCCCGCGCCGGCGGAGCCCGCCCCGGGCCGCAGTCGCTCCGGCGCCCGCCCGTCGGTGAGCTCGCGCTCCCTGCTGCTCACCGGGCTCGTCGTGGCCCTGCTGCTCGCCGGCGTCGTCTCCTTCTACGCCTCGAGCCACCCGGACGGCCTCAACCACGTCGCCCGCACGCTCGGCTTCGGCAGCACCGCCACCCCGCACGCGTCCGACGGGTCCCCGTTCTCCGGCTACGCGACCCGGGGCATCGGCGACGTCCGCCTCTCCCGGGGACTGGCGGGCGTGGTCGGCGTGGTCCTCGTCGCCGCCCTCGGCGCCGGCCTGTTCTGGAACCTGCGCCGCAAGGCCCGCCCCGACGCCGAGACCGCGAGCGCGAGCGAGCCCGCGAGGACAACCCGAACGGGCGCCGGCCACGGCCACCACCTGCACTTCCACGGGTACTCGACGATCCACCGCCTCCCGGCCCACACCAAGCTCGTGGCCCTCGTGGCCTACGTCGTCGTCGTGGTGGCCACGCCGCGGGAGCTGCCCTGGGTGTTTGCGGTCCACGCCGTCCTGCTCGGCGTGGCCGTCGCGGTGTCGCAGGTACCTGTGCGCTACCTGGCCCGCCGGATGGTCGTCGAGGTCCCCTTCGTCGTCTTCGCGCTCCTGCTCCCCTTCGTCGCCACCGGCCCTCGGGTCACCGTCGGCCCGCTCAGCCTGTCCCAGCACGGGCTGGCCGGTGCCGCAGCCCTGCTCGTCAAGGGCACCCTGGGCGTGCTGGCGTCGCTGCTCCTTGCGGCCACCACGGAGCCCCGGGACGTCGTCGCCGGGCTGGAGCGGCTGCGCATGCCGCACCAGCTCGTGCAGATCATGGGCTTCATGATCCGGTACCTCGGGGTGGTGACCGGCGAGCTCTCGCGGATGCGCGTGGCCCGCGAGTCCCGCGGCTTCCGGGCCCGGTCGGTGCGGTCCTGGCCAGCGCTCGCGTCCACCGTGGGGGCCCTCTTCATCCGCTCCTACGAGCGTGGCGAGCGGGTCCACCTCGCGATGCTGTCCCGCGGCTACACCGGGCGTATGCCGGTGCCGCACCCCATGACCGCGACCGCCGCCCAGTGGCGGCTCGCCGCAGCCCTGCCCGTCGCGGCCCTCGCCGCCCTGCTCCTGGGAGTCGCCGCGTGACCACCCCCGTCCTCGACGTCCGCGGTCTCGCGTACGCCTACCCCGACGGCCACCAGGCCCTCTTCGGGGTCGACCTGCACGTCCACCGCGGCGAGCGGGTCGCCCTGCTCGGGCCCAACGGCGCGGGCAAGACCACCCTGGTGCTGCACCTCAACGGCATCCTGTCCGGCGGGGCCGGGTCGGTCGAGGTCTCCGGGCTGCCGGTCACGGACGAGAACCTCATGGAGGTCCGCCGCCGGGTCGGGGTCGTGTTCCAGGACCCCGACGACCAGCTGTTCATGCCGACCGTGCGGGCCGACGTGGAGTTCGGGCCCGCCAACCTCGGGCTGCGGGGAGCCGCGCTCGAGGCCCGCGTGGTCCACGCGCTGGAGCAGGTCGGGATGCTCGAGCACATCGACCGGCCGCCACACCACCTGTCGTTCGGCCAGCGCCGCCGCGTCGCGGTCGCCACGGTGCTGGCGATGGAGCCCGAGGTCCTCGTCCTCGACGAGCCCTCGTCCAACCTCGACCCGGCGTCGCGGCGCGAGCTCGCGGACATCCTGCGTTCGCTGGACGTCACGGTCCTCATGGTCACCCACGACCTGCCCTACGCGTACGAGCTCTGCCCTCGGTCCGTCGTGCTGTCCGGTGGCGTGGTCGTCGCCGACGGGACCACCCGGGACGTCCTCACCGACGACGCACTCATGGCCGCGCACCGCCTCGAGCTGCCCTTCGGGTTCGACCCGCGGAACGTCCCGGCGCCCCAGCACTGAGGGGGGCGCCGCCGCGGCGACCTCCGCGACCGATCAGCCCCGGTCGACCCACTCCGCCTCGTCGCTCCCCCACCGGCGGCCGACCCACGCGAACTCCGTCGGCCCGTCGTCGACCCGGAACGCCGGCCGGGGGCCCGTCACCACCCCCGCCTCGGTCCGAGTCCCCACGGTCCACGGGCCCGTGTCGGCGACCGGCGCTGCGGGTCCGTCCAGCGCGTCACTGCGCAGCAGCCAGTGCGCCGTGCGGGCGAGGTGCGCCCGGACCCGCCACGTCCCGCCCTGCTCGCCGCGGGCGCGCAGGGCCGTGAGGACGCCCGCCGCCAGCAGGTACCCGGTGGCGTGGTCGAGGGCCTGGGCCGGCATGGCCGCCGGGACGGCGCCGTCCGCCGACTCGAGCAGGGAGATGCCGGTCGCCGCCTGGACGATCGAGTCGAACCCGCGACGGCCGCCCCACGGCCCGTCGGGGGTCCACGCGGACAGGCTCGCGTGGACCACGTGCGGGTGCCGGTCCGCGACGCTCGCCGCGTCGAGGTGGTATGCCGCGAGCGCACCGGGGCGGTAGCCGGTCACGAGCACGTCGGCCTGCGCCAGGAGCTCGTGCACCCGGGCGCGCGCGTGCTCGACGTGCAGGTCGACGAGCGTGGACCGCTTGCCCGCGTCGGTGTCGAGGTGCAGCGCCTCGAGCTCGGGCAGGTGCGGGCTGTCGACCCGCAGGACGTCGCACCCGAGGAAGGCCAGCGTCCGGGTCGCGACCGGCCCCGCGAGGACGCGCGTGAGGTCGAGCACACGCACCCTGCGCCCGAGGGTCGCCACGTCCACCGGGCCCACGGGGCCTGCGGCCGGGTCACGCTCGACGGCGAGGAGGTCGTGGGCGTCGACGGCGCGCGCCTGCTCCCCCGCCATCCACTCCGCGAGTGTGCGCACGCGCACCGCGATGCCGTGGTCGGCGGTGACCACGTCCTCCACCTCCTGGGCGGGGCGCTCGGCGACCGCTGCGACGACCTCCGCCCGTCCGGCGTCCGCCGGCAGGTCGAGCGCCCGCAGCAGCCGGTCGCGGTGGTGCGGGTAGTTCGCGTGCGTGCGCACCCAGCCGTCGGAGGCCGCGAAGAAGCCGGACAGCGGGGCGAAGCCCTCGACCGGGCGCCCGTGGACCTGCTGCACCTGGTCGGCCCGGAACGCGGTCGCAACCTGCCTGGGGTCGACGTGCACGCGGCGGGCGCCGGTGAGCGCGAGCCCGGCCAGTCCGGCCGCCGCCACCGACCCGGCGGCCAGGGTGCCGACCGGCAGGGCGGACGGCAGGAAGCTGCCGCCCGCGAGGTCGAGGTGCTCCACGGCATACGCCTCGTCGAGGCCCAGCACGGGGAGCACGTCACGCAGCAAGGGGTTCACGGCACGACCCTAGGACGACGGCGACCCGATCCGAGCCGTCCGCGAATCCATGACGTTTGTCATGCCCGAAATCACCCGAACGTTCGAGCCTGTCGGAGGGCCCCGACCCGATGGTGTCCACGGGGACCGACCGGTCCCCGCCGTCCAACCAAGGGAGCACACGATGACCCTGAAGCTCGGTGTGGTCGCCGCCGTGGTGGCCGCCGGTCTCGGCCTCGCGGCCGCAGGCCCCGCGCTGGCCGCGTCCACCGCGCCGGTGCTGACCGGCACGGACCTGTCGGCGCAGGCGCCGGAGTCCGCGTTCCACGCGAAGGGGGCCGACGCCGGCGCTGTCGCGTGCACGCGGCCGGCACCCGACGGTCGCGTCTCGACGACCCTCCACTGCTACACCCCCGACCAGATCCGCGCGTTCTACGGGCTGGAACCCCTCACCCCGAGCACCACGGACGGCGCCGGGCAGACCATCGTCCTGGTCGACTCCTACGGCAGCCCGACCGCCGCGCAGGACGTCGCCTTCTTCGCCAAGACCTTCAACGGGCCCACGCCGGACTTCGAGGCCGTCTTCCCGATCGGCAACGTCGACTACACCCACGCCACGGGCAACGGCAGCGGCCAGGCGGGCCCGACCTCCGCCGAGGGCTGGGCCGGCGAGGCGAACCTCGACGTCCAGTGGGCCTACGCCATCGCACCCAAGGCGCACATCGTCCTCATCGGCACGCCGGTCGCCGAGACCCAGGGCGTCCAGGGCATGCCGAACATGATGAAGGCCATCGACTGGGCCGTCGCCAAGTACCCGGCCGGCACGGTGTTCTCGATGTCGTTCGGCACCAGCGAGGAGGCCTTCGGGGGTGCGTCTGCTGCAGGGCAGTTCGCCAAGTTCGACCAGACCTTCCAGCGCGGGCTGGCGAAGCACGACACCTTCTTCGCCTCCTCCGGTGACGACGGGTCCCTCGGCGTCGGCCGGGCGCACCGACAGAGCCAGACGCTGGACCACCCGTCGGTGAGCTACCCGAACTCCTCGCCGTACGTGACCTCGGTCGGTGGCACCCAGGTGCAGTCCGGATGGACGTGGAACCCCACGCAGGACAAGCCGTTCAACGACGACGGCAGCCGCAACCCGCTGTACTGGGCCTGGAACTCCGGCGGCAGCAGCCAGGCCGTCTGGAACGAGAGCTGGGCCGGGATCGGCACCGGCGGCGGCCAGTCGAGCGTCTACCCACGCCCGTCCTGGCAGTCCGGCGTCGCGTCGGTGGTCGGCTCGCACCGCGGCGTCCCCGACGTCGCCTGGAACGCGGCGGTCAACGGCGGGGTGCTCGTCTACCACTCCTACTTCCAGAACCTCGACGGCGTGGCCTGGGGCGTCTTCGGCGGCACCTCCGCCTCCTCGCCGCAGGTCGCCGCGGTGACCGCGATCGCCAACGCCGCCCGCAAGGCCGCCGGCAAGCCGGGCATCGGCAACCTCAACGAGACGATCTACGCACCGTCGTTCCCGCGGGCCACGGCCTTCAGCGACGTCGTCGCCCACACCTACGGCACCGCCCCCAGCGGCGTCCTGCAGGACAACCGCATGTGGGAGTACGGCGCCGACGGGTTCGTGCACCCGGGCCCGGTCCCGGGCTGGCCGACCACCACCGGCTACGACCTCACCACTGGCTGGGGCAGCCCGAACGCCCCCGGCTACGTGGCGGCGCTGACCGCGGCACCGTGACGCGGTCGGTGTCACGAATCCCGTTGTGACGCACTGAGAACGCGTCGGCCCGGGTCCTCTCCGGACCCGGGCCGACGTGCGTCCGGTGCAGCTCGTCAGGCGTCGTAGCCCTCGGGCAGCAGCTCCCCCACGGGTGTCGCCGAGGCGATCCGGTTGGCTGGCGGGGCGAGCGGGCAGACCCAGCGGTAGTCGTAGACGCACGACGGGTTGTAGGCGAAGTTGAGGTCGACCACCCACGCGTCCCCGTCCCGACCGAGGTCGCTGCCCTTGACCGTGTCGAGCACGTATCGGCCGGCGCCGTACGTCTCGCTCCCGGCCGACCCGTCGCGCAGCGGCAGGAACACGCCGCCGCCGTAGGAGTCGAGCCACCACACGGCCACCTCGCCGAGGTCGCCGAGCGCGACCGTGCCGATCCCGCTGAACGGCACGACCCCGTCGGTGCCCGTCGTGAACTTCCAGCCGTCGAGCTCGGCCGGCACCACCGGCACCGTGAACCGGAAGGACGGGTCGTATGCCGCGTGCCGCATCCGCTGCCCCGGCCGCCGGGGTGACGCCGGGTGGGTCTCGAACAGCTCGGTCCGCCCCTCCACCCAGAGGGCGTGGGCGGCCGCAGGGTCGCGCTCGGCGCGCACCGCGGCATACAGGGAGTGCACCTCGCGTCTCCAGGAGGCGACCTGGAGCGGCGGCGGGTAGGTGAGGTCGTCGTCGACGGCGGTCATGGTCGGCTCAGTCCTCCAGGGCGTGCTCGTGCACGAAGCGCTCGGCCCGGCGGTCGGGGACGAGCCAGGTGATGGCGGCGGCGACGTAGGCGGCGACGCCCAGCCACGGCGAGACGAACGTCCCGAGGATGCCGAGGACGTAGACGACCGGGCTCAGCTTGCCCTTGAGGTCGCGCCCGACTGCCTGGCGCAGCAGGCTCTCGCGTCCCTCGCGCCGGAAGATCGCCAGCTGCAGCACGTAGTAGGAGACCGCCGCCAGCAGCAGGTTCGCGCCGTAGACCCCGACGGGCAGCGGGGCGAAGCGCGTGTCGTCCATCCACGCGGTCGTGAACGGCACCAGCGACAGCATGAACAGCAGCGCGAGGTTGGCCCAGAGGATGGCGCCGCTGACGTGCCGGACGAGCTGGAACATGTGGTGGTGGTTGTTCCAGTAGATGCCGATGTAGACGAAGCTCAGCAGGTAGGTGAGCAGCCCCACGAGCGACGGCCGCAGCGCCTCGAAGGTCGGCTCCTCGGGCACCTTGAGCTCGAGCACCATGATCGTGATGAGGATCGCCAGGACCCCGTCGCTGAACGCCTCGAGCCGCCCGGTCCGCATGCGCGAAGTCTAGGCACGTCGTGCCCGGCATCCGGACGTGTCGCTTTTGCTCGGATTGCCCCTTCGCGCCGGCCGGGAGAGGTTGGTGGGGAGCCGCCCACCCGGGTCGCGGCCACCGACGAAGGGGACTCCCGTGAAGGCACTGACGTGGCAGGGCAAGCGAGACGTGCGGGTCGAGGAAGTGCCCGACCCCAAGATCCAGGAGCCGAACGACGCGGTCATCAAGGTGACCTCGACCGCCATCTGCGGCTCGGACCTGCACCTGTACGAGGTGCTCGGCGCCTACCTCACCCCCGGTGACGTCCTCGGGCACGAGACGATGGGCGTCGTCGAGGAGGTCGGCCCCGAGGTCACCCACATCAAGCCGGGCGACCGGGTCGTCATCCCGTTCAACATCTCGTGCGGCTCGTGCTGGATGTGCGAGCGCGGGTTCTACGCGCAGTGCGAGACCACCCAGGTCAAGGACCAGGGCAAGGGGGCGACCCTGTTCGGGTACACCAGCCTCTACGGCGCGGTGCCCGGCGGCCAGGCGGAGTACCTGCGGGTGCCGCAGGCCCAGTTCGGGCCCATCAAGGTGCCGGACGAGCTGCCGGACACCCGCTTCCTCTACCTGTCCGACATCCTGCCCACCGCCTGGCAGGGCGTGCAGTATGCCGACGCGAAGCCGGGCGACACCATCGCCGTCGTGGGGCTCGGGCCCGTGGGGCAGTTCGCCACGCGGATCGCGAAGCAGCTGGGGGCGGAGCGCGTCATCGGCGTGGACCTCGTGCCCGAGCGGCTCGCCCTCGCCGCGCAGCACGGCATCGAGACCCTCGACCTGCGCGAGGTCGACAACGCGGCCGAGGCCCTCATCGAGATGACCGGCGGGCGCGGGCCGGACGGCGTCGTCGAGGCGGTGGGCATGGAGGCGCACGGCTCCCCCAACGCCAAGGCGGCCCAGGCTGCCGTCGGGCTGCTGCCCGACGCCCTCGCCAAGCCGCTGATCGACCGGATGGCCATCGACCGCCTCGACGCCCTGACGACCTGCCTCAAGGCGGTCCGGCGCGCGGGGACGGTGTCGGTGAGCGGCGTCTACGGCGGCGAGGTCGACCCGCTGCCGATGATGGAGATGTTCGACCGCGGCATCACGATGCGGATGGGCCAGTGCCACGTGAAGCGCTGGATCGACGACATCATGCCGCTCGTGCTCGACCCCGCCGACCCGCTCGGCACCGAGGACCTGGCGACGCACCTGCTGCCGCTGGCCGAGGCACCGCACGGGTACGACATCTTCCAGAAGAAGGAGGACGGCTGCGTGAAGGTCGTCCTGCAGCCGTGACCAGCTCTTCAGGCAAGGCGGCCTCCCCGGGCAGGGCGGCCTCCCGGGACAAGGCGGCCTTCCGGGGCAAGGCCGTCCTGATCACGGGGGCGTCCAGCGGGGTCGGCCGTGCCACGGCGCTGCAGCTCGCCTCGGAGGGCGCCGACGTCGTGCTGCTCTCGCGGTCGGCCTCGGTGCTCGCCGAGGTGCAGCGGGAGTGCGAGGCGCACGGAGTCAGGGCGGTCGTGACCGTCGCCGACATCACCGACCGTGACGCGCTGGAGGCTGCCTTCTCCACCGCCGTGCGCGAGCTCGGCCGGCTGGACGGGGTCGTGCACTCGGCGGCAGCGCTGTCGTACGGACGGTTCGAGGACGTGCCGGCAGAGGTCTTCGACAAGGCCGTGCTGACGACGCTCGGCGGGACCGCCAACGTGGCCCGCTGCGCGCTGTCTGCCTTTTCCGAGTCGGGCGGCGGCAGCCTGGTCGTCGTCGGGTCGCTGCTGGGCAAGATCAGCACACCGTTCATGAGCTCGTACGTGACGCCGAAGTGGGGAGTGCACGGGCTCGTGCGCACCCTGCAGATCGAGGCGCGCACGACGCCAGACACTCACGTGAGCCTGGTCTGGCCTGGTGGCGTCGACACCCCGGTCTACCTCCAGGCCGGCACCTACCTGAAGCGGCACGGTCGCCCGCCGCCTCCGGTCGACTCGCCCGAGAAGGTCGCGCGGGCGGTCGTCGCCGCGCTGTGGAAGCCGCGCCGCGAGGTGTCTGTCGGGCTCGCGAACCCGATCACGGTCACCGGGTTCCGGCTCTTCCCAGGGCTGTTCGACGTGCTCGTCACCCCGCTGATGAAGCTCGGCGGCCTGTCCCGCGGAGAGGTCGAGAACTCCCCCGGCAACGTCCTGTCCCCCACCCCGGAGGGCGAGGCGGTCCACGGCCGGTGGGGCCGGCAGTGGCTGCGGCCCGTCGCCTCGGTCGGGCTGGGCGTCGTCGCGGCAGGTGCCGGACTGGCGGCCACCGCCGTCCGCGGCGTCAACCGCGCTGGGAGGCCGTGACCGCGCGGCCGTGACCGCACCGGGAAGCTGTGACCGCATCACACCTGCCGCTGGACGCGGACCGGTTCGCGGCGCGGGCTGGTCGACCCGGTCGCCGCTGGCGCCGTCCGGGGCCAGGTCCAGGCCCAGCGCACGATGAGGGCGAGGACGACGAGCTCGAGGACGACGCCCCAGCCGTAGTAGTACAGGTAGAACCCGCCCGCCACGTTGAACACCGTGACGGGGACGTAGATCGCGGCCACGGCGAGGTTCGCGATCCGGTTCGCCCGGGGAGCCAGCGCCGCCGACAGCACGACCATGAAGATCGGGACGGACACGAGGGTCAGCGCGCTGATCGAGAAGGTCTGCGAGAGATCGAAGGTGTGGACCTTTCCCTTGAGGATGTCCGTGACGGTGCCGGGCGTGTAGAAGCCGAGGATGTCCACGTAGGCGTAGAGGAGCACGAAGCTCGTCCATGCCGCGACGAGCTTGGCCCTCACCGGGAGTCGGTGGTCCTCGAGGGTGGTGGTGGGTTGGCGGGTATTCACGACGGGCTCCGTTTCACTGGTGGGATCGGTTGGCTCGACTCTCGCCGCAGACTCATCGCCGCTGCATCCGCCCCGAGGCCGCAGTCCGCCCGGCCGATGGAACGGTTCGCCTCTTGTACTTTCGGCGGGTACGCACGACTCCGCGCTTCCCTAGGCTGCAGCCGTGGTCACCGTCCGCCGCCGGCTCTCCCTCTGGGACGAGCCGCGGCCTGCTGGTGCCCCGCCGGTCGGTCGTCTCGACTGGCTGCTGGTGGGCACCTACGCGCTCGCCGTCCTGGTCGAGGGCGTCCTCCGACCGGGTCTGGCCTGGCGGTATCCGGTGATGGCGCTAGCCCTCCTGCTCGTGCCTGCCCTGCCGTGGCGGCGGGACCGGCCGCTCGTCGCCGCCCTGGTGGGGTGGGGCGTCGCCGGGCTGCTCTCGGTCCTCCAGCTGACCCGGCCCGCCGGGGACGTCGGGCTCGACTCCATGACGGCCGTCCTGGTCCTGCTGTACTCGCTCGTGCGGTGGGGCTCGGGGCGCGAGATCGTGGCGGGGACGGCGTTCGTGACGGTCGTCGTCGCGCTCGGGATGTATGCCGCGTCGGCCGGCGGGGCGGAGCTCTTCGGCGGGATCGCCCTCCTGCTGTTCGTCGTCGCGCTCGCCGCGGTCTTCCGCTACCGCGCCGACCTCTGGCGCCGCCAGCAACGAGAGGTCCGCAACGAGGAGCGGGTGGCGCTGGCGCGCGAGCTGCACGACACGGTGGCGCACCACGTCTCGGCCATCGCGGTGCAGGCACAGGCCGGTCGCGTGGTTGCCGGGGTCCAGCCGGACAAGGCTGCCGAGGTCCTGGCCGCGATCGAGTCCGAGGCCTCGCGGACGCTGTCGGAGATGAGGTCCATGGTGCGGGTGCTGCGCGAGGACGAAGCCGTCGCCTACGCACCGCAGCGGGGTGTTGCGGACCTGCCCGCCCTGGCGCGCGCCGACGCGATGCCCGTCGTCGACGTCTCGCTGGACGGTCCCCTCTCTCCGCTGGCACCGCCCGTGGACGCCGCGCTCTACCGGATGGCGCAGGAGTCGCTCACCAACGCCGTACGGCACGCCCGCGGCGTGACCCGCGTCGGGATCCACGTATGCCGCGAGGGCGACGTCGTGCGGCTGCGTGTCAGCGACGACGGACAGACCGATCCGGGAGCAGCGCCGGAGCCCGGGTTCGGCCTGCTGGGCATGACCGAGCGAGCCCACCTCCTCGGCGGATCGATGTCCGCGGGACCGGGCCCCGAGGGCGGCTGGGTGGTCGAGGCAGTGCTTCCTGTGCAGGCGCTGGCATGACCATCCGCGTCGTGGTGGCCGACGACCAGGACCTGGTGCGGGCCGGCTTGGTGATGATCCTCGGCGCCCAACCGGGCATCGAGGTTGTGGGTGAGGCGGCAGACGGGCTCGCAGCGCTCGACCTGGCGAACCGGCTGCGTCCCGATGTGCTCCTCGTCGACATCCGGATGCCCGGGCTCGACGGCGTCGAGGTGACGCGTCGACTGGCCGGACCGGACGTTGCCGACCCGACGGCGGTCGTCGTGATCACGACCTTCGACCTCGACGAGTACGTCCTCGGCGCATTGCGCGCCGGCGCCCGGGGGTTCCTGCTCAAGGACGCCGGGCCGGAGCTCCTCGTGCAGGCCCTCCATGCAGCGGCCAACGGTGATGCGCTGATCGCCCCCAACGTCACCCGCCGGTTGCTGGCGGCCTTCGCCGACCAGGCGCCGGCGGTACCGGTCCAGCCCATCGACCCCCTCACCGAGCGCGAGGAGGAGGTGCTCGCACTGGTGGCGCGCGGCAGGACCAATGCCGAGATCGCCACCGAGCTCTACGTCGGCCTGAGCACGGTCAAGAGCCACGTCGCTTCTTTGATGACCAAGCTCGGCGCCCGCAACCGCGTCGAGATCGCGATGTGGGCCCACGACACCAGACGCGTTCGAGCCGACTAGCGCATCTCGATCGGCGCGCACCAGCGCCTCGGAGGCGACACACTCCGCCGCGTGAGCGTGCGTCGACTAGGGCGCATCCACGAACCGGCCCGCGGTGGGGGGCGGGACCCGCAGCATCCCTACGAGGTACCGCCTGGATGGGAGGCCGCCACCGGGCGAGCCTGACGTACTCGAAGCCCAGGCAGCCCCATGCTGGTGAGGCCACCGCCGAGCGCGGCCGCCAGGGCGCCATCGCCCCGTGACCACCCCGCCCCGAACCGCACCGCAGCCCTTTTGCTGCCGGCTGTGGGACGCGGTCCGCGCATTCGAGCAGCACCTTTCCGGTACGCCACGTCCCCTGACGGGCTGGGCTGGTTCACCGCCGGTGTGCTGGTCATGCCAGTGACGCTTGTCGCGGCTGTGGTGTGGTCGCGCCGGTTCTTTGCGCTGGCCGCCCACGACTGAGGTCGTTCGTGGCGGCACCTGGGTGACATGTGAGGTGCTTGGGCACCCACACGTCAGGGTCTGACGGTCCTGGCGGTCCTTGGGCGTCAAGATTGCATCAAGGGCGGTCGGGCGGATGGCTGGCGCCCTAACCTTGTGGCGCGGCGACCGGCGCGTTGCCCCCCAACGCAGGTGTCGGTCGTTGCTGCGTCCCCACCGTGTTCCCCCGCACGGTGGGGACGCTCACGCATCGCCCTTGGGGCAAAACGAAAAGCAGAGCTGAATCGGGTAGCACCGCTGTACCGCGTGTCGGGTCACCGTGACATGGCTGGCATCTGGCCGTCCGACGGGACGGTCAGGCCGGGCAGCGCGTTCGGTGCGAGGAGGACCAGCACTCCCAGCAGCAGGAGGATGGCCGCGGTCCCGTAGGTGGCTGTTCGACGCCAGGGCAGGAGCTTCTCGAGCGCGATGAAGGCGGCGACGACTGTCATCCAGACGACGCTCATGACTCCCAGGGCGAACAGTGATGCCATCAGCGCCCAACAGCACCCCAGGCACCAGGCACCGTTCTTGGCTCCCATGCGTGCGGCGCCGAGCCAGCCGTCGCGCCATGACCCGAGGAGGGCCCCGAGGGGGCTGCGGCACCTGCCGAGGCAGACGTCCTTCAACGGCGTCAGCTCGTAGCCGGCCGCGATGACCAGTACGGCACCGGCCACGGGCCGACCGGCGCGCTCCCATGACAGCGCATCGCCGGCCAACCCGGTTGCTGTCAGGCCGATGACGAACGCGGCGAGGCCGGCACCAACCCAGGTCAGCAGGTAGCCGCCGGTGAACACCAATGGCCGCACGCGTGAGCCCCCGCTCATCCGCGCGAACAGCGCGACCGTCGGCGCGACCGACGGGAACATCATCGCCGCCATCATCACGAGCCACAGGCTGAGGAACCAGCCCAGCGCGCCGAGGCCGCTCCACGGCCCGTCATCCATCCCACGCGTGGACGTCGCCGTCCACCACCACGCGAGGGCGGCGACGGCGAAGAGGACGGCGACCAGCCCCCGGTGGGCCCGGCTCGCCGCGAGTGCAGGACGCAGGCCTTCGCGGGCGGAAGCAGCTACCGACCTGGTGCCTGTCATGTTCTCAGGCAGTCCAGGCGAAGTCGGACTTCGACAGTCCCGTCTTCCCTTCGTACTCGATACCGAAGGCGCTGATCCGGGACCGCCGCGCTTCGGCCATGGTCAGGTCCGAACCGACCGGGTGGAACATCCCGGAGAACTTCACCGGCTCACCGGACTCCACACCGAAGGGAACGATGTCCTCGATCTCGAAGTCGATGCCGTCCCCGATGCTGACGCTGTGCCGCAGCCCGTCGTCCTCGATGTGGATCCGCGCGCGCTCGACGCCCAGCATCTGTCCGATGAGGGGTGCCAGTCCGGCCATGGGTCCCCCGAGCTGCCCGCTGAAGACCTGCACGAGGCGTTCGAACTGTTCGTCGCTCGCACCGTTGTCGACGAACACCCCGACCCGCCAGTTGCCCTCGGTCATGACTTTGGGCGTGTCAGCGATCAGAGCGACCCGGCACCCCGCGATGTCCGTCCCATCGACCGCGCCCTCGCGGATGTTGAACACCAGGGTCACCCGACAGAAGTCGTAGGTGGCCCCGTGGTCGAGCGACAGGTTGCACGGACACATCAGCTCACACGAGCAGGTCTCGACGTAGCTACCAGCCAGGTTCCAAGACATCGGACCTCCCATTGCCCCAGACGAGTTTCCCGCCGACGTCGCGGGGCGTCAACGGCCTGCGCGGCCATTGGGGCACAGGCCATTCCGGCACTTCCGGCGTTCCAGACAAACAGCTGACGGATGTCCCGCCCGGCTGCACGGTTCCACGACCCCGACGCGGCGGCAGCTCACTGCAACGGTCTGTCGACGCGCCGAACCATTGAGGGGGCCACGGTGCGGATACTTGTCTGGTGGGCGCCACCGATGCGGGATGGACACCGGGGGCGCGGCGGGGGTCACAAGATCAGGAATGGGACTCCCGCATGCGCATCCTTCGGCGCGCGCCGGCGGACACAGCGCCCAAGGTCCTGGCGTCGTCAGGGGCCGCAGGTGCCGAGGCGAGGTTCGCGGGTATCTGGGAGGGTTGTCGGGTTCGAGTCGGGGTCCGCAACCGGAAGGGAGCGTCATGCAGCCTCAACCCTCACCGAACAGCTCAGTCAGCGGCCCGCATCGGGGGCGGGTCGAGCTCACCCTGGAGGACTTCGCGGGACGGCTCGAGCACCGACTGCACTGGGCGGACATCACCGAGGAGGAGTTCCGTGACGGGTGCGCGTACGCGGCCCAGCACGGAATCTCGGCAGTCTTGTGCCGTCCCGAGCAGGTGGAGCTTGCCACCAGCGCGTTGGCGGGTTCGGGGGTGCGGGTGGTGACGGGCTTGGCCTTCCACGACCCGAACGCGCCTGTCCGCTCACAGGGGGACCTCGCCACGGAGGCAGCGCGCATGGTCGAGCTCGGCGCGCACGAGGTGTCGTTGCTGGCTGCGCCGGGCGCGGTTGCCGAGGCCACGACGGATCTGCTGCTCGAGCAGGTGGCAGCCGTGCAGGCCGCCGTGTGGGATACCGGTGTCACGGTCCGTGTTGCCCTGAACGCGCAGGACATGAGCAACGAGCAGGTCGCTGGCACCTGCGGTCGGCTCGCGGCGGCTGGGGTGCACGCGGTGCAGGGCGGTGCCATCCGCGGCGGGAAGGTCGGCTTCGGACGGATCGAGCTCATGCGGGACGCGCTACCCAGGCCGATTCTGCTGCATTGGGCCCAACCGGTGAAGTCGGTCGAGACCATCTTGGTCTGCATCGCCCACGGCATCGACCGGTTCATCGGCGACACCGAGGCCCTCATGGCCAGTGCCCTACGCTCGACCCGGGTGGCGCCGCTGACAGTCCCCAAGGCTGGGTTGGACTTCTGACGTGTGCGTCCCGACAGAGGTAGGAGTCGCCGGTCGGCGCCGCCGGGGTTCAGGGGAGGACGTGAATCTTCCCCGGTCTGCGTTCCGCCAGATTAGTCCCACGGTCACCGGTGGACGCTAGTGCGACCGTACTAGGGCCGCGCCATGAACCGGTGGGAAGGTCTCGGTGTTGCGGCGGGGTGGATGCTCAACACCGCCACACGAGGGGGACACCCCAAGGGTGCGCCGCAGCCGCACCAAGAGGACGTGCATCGTGCGGCACATCATCGCGGCCTGCAGCGGCGAAGAGGCTGGTGGCCGGGTGGGCAACGGAGGATGCTCGAGGCATGGCACGAGTCCCGGCCGCGACAAAGCGTTTCAACAAGGTCGCGGTCCACCTCGCCGGACGCCGGTTTATCCCCGTGTGGGCTCTGCTGCGACACCGAGGTCGCAGGAGTGGAAAGCTGTACGCCACGCCGGTCGCAGTGATCGCGACGCCGACGAGCTTCCTCATCGGACTGCCCTGGGGTAAGGGTACGGACTGGGTTCGCAACGTCCGCGCGGCGGGCGCGTGCACGATCCGGTGGAAGGGCGTCGAGTACGAGTGCATCGCGCCCGTGTTCGTCGACCAAGAGGTGGCTCGTGCAGCCGCGCACGGCCCCACGCGGTGGATCCTCCGACGCGCCTCCTTCCCTCACGGTTTCATCCAGCTCGAACGCCGGGCCGACTGAATCGTTCCGCGTCCCCGGGGTCGCCGCGTGCTGAGCCAGAACGACGTGAACTCCATGCACACACAGACCGAACCTGACGGGCCGCCGGCGTGCCGCAATTCGCCCCGAGTCTCCTCGGCCAGGGCCGGCATGCCGTGACAGTCCGGTTCCAGTCGCGCGGGTGCTGTGTGAGGACATGTGGGGGCGCTGGGGACCCACGCCGCTGGTGGCGTCCTTCGGCCACGCCGGCGGCAATCGCACCTCCAGCCGAGGGGACCACGCGCTGAGAGTCACCGGCTGAGGCCTACCGGATCCGACGCTTTCCCAGCGTCCTTCCCAAGCCGCAGGCTGACATCCCGCGCTCCCATCGAGGCTGTTGCCACCTCTACGATCACCGCTACGACGGCATGATGCCGCACGGGCCGCCCGGGCCGTCGACCGCGCACGGGGGTGTCACGATGAGGTTGAAGGCTGGCAAGGCCCGAGCACGACTCACCTCGCAGGTGCACGGCGTGCTTTGCACCGTTCACCCTGATCGCGGACCTGACGCGGTTCCAGTCGTGTACGCGGTGGGCGGCGGCCACATCGGCATACCCATCGACCGTGTGAAGCCCAAGGTCTCGTCCTACCTGCAACGGGAAAAGAACCTTGCGGCAGATCCTCGGGCAGCGCTGCTGGTTGAGCTATGGGACCCCGCCGACTGGTCCCGGCTGTGGTGGGTACGGGCAACACTGGAGTACGTGCCAGACCCATCGGCGGCCGTCGCCGACGAGCTCACCACCCGATTGGCGAACGCAGTGCCCCAATACGTCAACCGCCCATTTCGCAGAGTCATCGTATGCAGGATCCTCGCCGTTTCCGGCTGGGCTGCGGAAGCCGACTCCTGAAACATGCACCGCCGCCGCGACGATGCCGGCTCGCTGGTCGGGTGCCGCATACCTGCACCCGTTGTTCATCCACCTCGAGGACGACTGAAGCGGCGACTGGCGACGGACTGCAAGAACCGGTCCGACGAGGAGCCCTCCCAAGCGCGCTACAGGACCCGTTCTCACATGTGCGTCGTACCGCCGCCTGCCGGCGCACTGCCATGCCGGATGGGATGCCCGACAGCGACCTCGAGCTGGCTTACCTCAAGTAGTTGGGGCGGCCAGCGAGTCCAGCAAGACTTGAGCGTGGGAGTCGACGATGCCAAGCCAGGCTTCAGTAAACAAGGCGCCCGGACCGCCAAGCTCAGCCTCGAGCTCAACAAGCGACGTGATCGTTCACACGAGATCCGCAGCGGACGGGGCCGAAGTCTTATGCCGTGGTCTCTTGGCCCTATCACCCGACGCCGGGGCGGTCTGAGTCCGGGCGGCGTCAACGATTTCTATCCTGGTTCCGCTTGTACCGTGACCTCGATCCCACAGCCAAGCGCCAACCACGAGCACAACCACAAAGATGCCCGCGATGCTCAAGAACCACATAGCGTGGGTCCTTCCGGCCGCTCGTGCAACCACCCTCCCGAATCGTCCCACCGAGCCGCCGGAATGCCAACGGTGGGCATGATGTTTCGACACAGGGGCTAGGCGTCCCCCTGCGGCCTGCTCGAATCAGCGACCCCGGGAGGGCCACACCTAGTAGTTCAACGCCCTGAGGCCAGGTCGAGCGCGTCGGCGCCCGGCGCTAGCACCGAGGATCGGACGACCAACGTCCTTCTCGCCGGGAAGAGGGGGCGCCTTGGCCGCTAGGCCGACCGTGCGCTGCGTCCGCGAGCGTCAACTGTGGGATTAGCCATGGGTTGGAGCGCTGGCGGTCCTCTAACGGTGCCCGGGTCGTCAGCCCCCGCTCTGAGACCCCGGTCCCATTAGGTTGGGTGGCCTGACCTTCTTATCCAGATGGGTGTCGTACCAGTCGTCATGGTCTGCGTCCCGAACCAGTGACCTGATCCGCTTTGCGCCCACACGCAGCCTTTGAAAGGCCGAACGGAGACTGCTCATGGCTTCCCGCCCCTTTCACGGCAATCGGGACTCGCCGCCTCCATCGACAGTCCTCCGTGCAGGAGCCGCCAACGTCCGTCAAAAGGCGTAGTCGCGTAGCGGAGCGTGCTTGTCACCAGCTGCCCCGGGCGGCGTTGAATGCGCACCCTCGAGGCGCTACGCACTCCCAATCCCGGCCGGCGCCAATGCTTCTTATCGCCACGGCGTGGGCTGCCGAGTGGCCGGCGCGCCTGGCACTGCTCGGACCGTGGCTGCGTGACGCCGGCCCCTGAGAGCCCTTGGTCCCTTCCAATGGCAATGCAGAGACACCGAACCTTGTCAGGTGACATTCGCACGGAAGCTCGCGGGTTCGGCCGGTATGGCAGCAGTGGTCTATGGCGCTTGGGTACGCCCCAGGCTGATGCGCTGGGGCGTAACCGACGAGGAAGTCTCTGGTCCCTATCCCGGTGCCGAGATAGTCCCCAACGGGAAACGTGGGCCCACCATGGCTGCGACTATCAACGCGCCCCCGGACCGGGTGTGGCCGTGGCTGGTCCAACTGGGTGGGGACCGCGGCGGTTGGTACTCCTGGGACTATCTGGACAACGCCGGTAGGCAAAGTGCACGAGAAATCCACCCTGACTGGCAAGATCTCGCCCTTGGCGACACCGTCAAATACTGGACACGCCGGCGCGGACCAGTGGACGGGTGGACAGTTGCAGCGCTTGAACCCAACCGATTCTTGGGGCTCCACGGCCTGAGCGATCTGCGCGGACAACCCCTAGACCCCAAGCAATCACGGCCGTCCGCCTACACCGAGGGGTTGTGGGGCTTTCTGTTGGCCCCGTTGCCAGACGGCCGGACCCGTCTGGTCATAGGCGGTTACGAAGCCTTCCGCCCTCGATGGCTTGCGTGGCTCTCTTCGTTCTTCGGTGTCGGCATCGTGTGGGTCATGCAGGCGCGGATGTTGGTGGTACTCACACGCAATATCGAGCGGATGAACAAGCCACCCAACGCCAGCAGCACCCAATAGCCCAAGCGCTCCGGCTCCCGTACCGCGCCGATGTCGACCGAGCCCGGCAACCGGCGCGTCGCGTCTTTGGGCCGCGAGCCGGCCAGCCGAGGCAGGCGAGCTTTTACGCATCTAGCCAAAGAGCGCCATACTCACAGGGACCAAGGCCTCTAGGCTCCAAACGACCGTGGTCAGGATGATGAGCAGAGGGCGAGATACGGCAGCACCTTGGGAGGTGTTCGCCATGAGGCAGCCATTAATCTGGATCGCCGTAGCCCTCATGCTCACCGGCGCAGTCATGCTTGTACTCGGCGGTGGCGCAGCTGGTGTCTGGATCGGCACGATCACAATCGGAGTCGCCCTGGTGGCCATCGAGTTCTACCGAAACCGCCAGGCACACCATCACGCCTGAGATGCAATCACATGCCGCTGGTCGCGCCGCTTGCTAGCGTCCGCTCCTGCCGCGAGTCGCTCGGTTACAGCGGCGGCTCGATCTGGTGCAGGTCGAGAATCATCCGTTCAGTCGGTTCGGTCGGGAAACCGACGCTGTCGAGGACCTTCTTGAACTCGTCATCCGCCCACCGACGGCGAATGTGGTCGGCCGATTCCCAGACGCCGATGATGTAGAGCGCATCCTCACTCGTGGCGCAGTGGTGGCGGAGCTCACCGAAGGGAACGGCCCCTCCACGCTCCATGATCAGTGCGTGCCCACGGTCATACACAGCCTTCAGTTCGTCGACGTCGCCGACGAACTTCGCGATGAGCATTGCGGGCATGACACAAGAGTAGAACCGAAACGCACTCACAGGTTCCGAACGCTCATGCCGCGATCCGTCCGGATCGGAGGCGCGTCACCTCGCCGCCAAGGCCCCGATTGGAGCTTCTCGGACCGTTCGCAACGCCGCAAGGACCATTGGCTCTGGTCGGGGGCGTCACCGGGGAAGACGGTGAATGTGCCGGGGCACTCCCGGGTCCGGAGGGAGGGGGTCACCATGTCTGGCAACATCCGTCAGGGGTCACCCGCAGCGGGGCGCGCCTTCAGGGACACCGACGTGCCCCAGCCCCCGTTGGGGTTGAAAAGCTGATGGCACGCGTGCGGGGCAGTATCGATATCGAGCGCCCGGTCGATGAGGTGTTCGATGTCGTGGCCGACCAGACCAACGAACCCCTCTACAACCCGTCGATGACTGACTCGGGCCGACTCGACGACGGGACGATCGGGGTGGGGACGCGCTTCCTGGCTACCGTTCTGACTCGCGGCAAGCCACAAGAGGTGGCGATCGAGGTCACGGCTTTCGAGCGTCCTACTGAGATCGCCACCCAGAGCGTGATGGGGCGGAACACGGTGTTGGGACGAGTCCGGTTCGACCCAGCGGGATCCGGCACGAGACTCAGTTGGGACTGGGATGTCCAGGTCGGTACTGGAGCCCGTGTCCTTGGCCCGTTGGTCTCGGTGATTGGCCGTCGTCAGGAGCGCGCCATCTTCGGGGGCCTCAAGCATTTCCTGGAAGATCGTGCGGCACGACCTCCGAGGGAGGGGCTGGCGTGACAACGACCAGAGTAGGGCGAACACCTCGCTCTCCCGTCGCGCAGCAGCCGCGCGGGCAGCGCACGCCGCCCGACCCGTCCTGGCAAGGTCTGTACCGGGTCGGTGCTTGGGCAGCCGCTGCGTATGTGGCCTTGGTGCTCATTCCGCTGGTGCTGCTTGCCACCGCACCCCTCCCTCCGTCGTCGGGCGCGGCAGTACTGGAGTACATCGACTCCCACCGCGTGGTCTATCTCGTCGAACTGGTCTGCTTCGTCGCGCTCAGCGTCCCAGCCATGGTCGTGTTCACGGCCTGGGCCATGGCGCTCAAGCACGTGGACAATTCAGTGGCCCTGATCGGGGGGCTGTTCGGCGTTGCCTCCGAGGTCACCGCCCTGGCTGTCGGCAGCAGCCCACAGTCACTTAACGGCGGCCTGGTCGCGCTGAGCACTGCCTACGAGTCGGCGTCCTCAGCCGACCAGCGAGCCAGTCTGTCCAGCTCCGCAGACGCGATCATCGCCACGACGAACGCAATGCCTTGGGCCGGGGTCCTGACCGCTGCCGGCATCCTCGTTCTCTCCCTGGTCGCGTGGCGCGGCCCCGTGCCAGCGCCGGTCGCGGCATTCGGTGTCCTCACTGGGGCCGTGGGCATCGTCGCCGAGACACTGCGCCCCGTGATCGAATACGGCTACCTGCTGTATGGCCTGCTCCTGCCGACCTGGTTCATCCTGACCGCTTTGAGATTGCACACACTCGGGCGCCGCCCCCCGGATCCGCCCGCAGCCGCCGCTGACGACCGGGCAAAGAGCACCCGCGTCCCAGAAGTGTGACCGCGTCGCGAAACCCACACCGGCCTCCGGGTCTCCGAAGGTGCTCACCTCGCCGCAACAAGCGGATCTCGCGTTCTCACAGCATTCCAACAGCCGCGTCATACCGCCGCGTGTGGGCGGACCGATGCATCGCGAAGGCGATCAGACACGGTGACTGCGGACCGGGCACTTTCAGGCCCGTGCCATCCCGCTCGGCGAGTTCAGTTCCGAGGGAATCCGTGAGGCTCGGGGCCCGGCCGGCCGCCATGGCTCTCAGGCCGTCTTCGCCTCAGATGTCCAACGGCATGCCCGTGAGCTCCTCGCTGACGGTCCACAGTCGACGGGCGAGGTCGGGGTCGGTCGCCAGCGGGCTGAGGTTCGCTGGGCCCACCTTGCCGCGGACCTCACCGGGCCCTTGGGGCCCGCTGTACGAGCCCGCGGGAGCCGCAGTCGCGGCATACAGGATCGCCTCGGCTCCGCCCTCGGATCCCGGGAGCAGGAGGCGCATGAGGGGCGGTGCGAAGGTGCGCACGATCCATCGCGCACCCATGCCGTCGCGACTCGCGACGAGGTTGGTGACGGCCACCCCCGGGTGGGCCGCCGTCGACGTCAGTGGTGATCCCGCGGCAGTGGCCCGGCGGTGGAGCTCCAGGGCGAACAGGAGGTTGGCCAGCTTGGTGCGACCGTACGAGACCCTCGGGTCGTAGTCCTCCGGGGGATTGCCGTCGACGACCCGGTCATCACCTTGGCGGTGTGCCAGTGAGGCCACGGTCGTCACCCGCGGTGAGGGGGCCGCCAGCAGTGCGGGCAGCAGTCGAGCCGTCAGCGCGAAGTGCCCGAGATGGTTCGTCCCGAACTGGAGCTCGTACCCGTCGACGGTGGTCCGGCGGGTCGGGGGCGCCATCACGCCGGCGTTGTTCACGAGCAGGTCGACCGGGCCGTCGATGCGCGCTGCGAACTCGCGCACCGACTCCTGGGACGCCAGGTCGAGGGCCTCGACGGCGGTGCTGCCGTTGATCCTTGCGGCGGCCGCGCGGCCCGCGTCCACGTTGCGGACCGCGAGGATGACGTGGGCGCCGTGTTCGGCCAGCGTTCGGGCCTCCACGAACCCGATGCCAGAGTTGGCGCCGGTGACGATGGCGGTCGTGCCGCTCAGGTCGGTGATCTCGGTGGGCTTCCAAGCCATGGTCCACTCCCGCGGGTCGTCGGCGCCCGCGGGTGATCGCCGGCCACTGCAGCGTATGCCGTGAGGTGTCCGGTCTCGTCGTCACCTCCCAGGGGCAGGAGCGCACTCATCGAGGACTGGAGGGGCCCGACACAAGCTGGCACCTGATCCAGCTAGCACCTGATCCGCGGGCCGACCGCGGGATCGGGACGCCCGCAGCGGCACGGCGTACTGTGAGGTATGGAGCCATCCAGGCTTCCTAGCGCTGGGAGCACAGTCATGGCCGACAAGTCACCTCGACAGCACATGGCCAAGAAGGCGAGCAAGTCGATCAAGGAGAAGCGGGCCGACAAGCACGCCAAGGCGCAGGCCAAGGACCACCTCGACATCGGCGACATCCGCAAGAGATAGGCCTCGTCGAGGCAGCCGGCCCGCCCGGTTGCCGAGCTCGGCACGCCTGCTGCCGTCGGTTCACGCACCTCGGTCGGAGAGCAGGGCGAGGAAGCGCTCTGCGTCTCCCACCCGGGGGATGTTGTTGAACATGACGTACGGCGACGGCCGGCCTTCGACCATGTCCCGCAGCCGGCGCAGCTCGTCATCGGTGTGAACGTGCCGCCAACCCGTCGTGCCGTGCAGCCGGTAGTAGGTCTGCTCCGGTGTCACCGTCTCGCCCTGCATCGGGTCGACGACGTGGACCAGGTCCAGCTCGGTACAGAGCTCCCTGAGCAGCTGTGTGGGCCACGCACCCCGGGGTTCCCACAGCAGGCGTCCGGCGGGGCGCTCCACCTGCGACAGGAAGCGACGCAACCGCCCGACGTTCTCGTCCGTGGGTCCAAAGCTCTTCGGGCATTGGAGCAGCACCGCGGTCGCCTGCAGGACCCGAGCGCAGTCCAGGGTCCGCTGCCAACCGTCGAGGACCTCTGGCGTCGTCCGGAACCCTCCCACGCGGCCACGTGCGGTGTCCGGCAGAGGGCGCTTCATACGTCGGTAGGTCGGGCTGTTGGACTCGTGGGTGACGACCTGCCACGCCTTGATCGTGAACTCGAAGCCTTCCGGCACCTGGGTCCGCCAACGAGCCAGCACGGCGTCGGCTGGCGGTTCGTAGAACGTCTGCTGCACCTCGACGACAGGGAAGCGACGCACATACGAAGCCTGCGAGACGGTCCAACCACACAGCCCTACGCGAACATCGACCGCCCTTCGCGCCCCAGGCGTCACCAGGGGCCTCTCAAAGACCTTGGCGGAACGTTCCCCTCGACCATGCAGTGGAGTATCGCCGAACGGCCGCCCACACGTGACGCATGACGCCCAACGCGACTCGGCATCGTGCGGGCGCCGGCTGTTGCCGAGCCTCCACGCATGGCGGCCCACTCACGTCCTCCGGTGCGTAGGGTCAGAAGATGATCATGGGCAGCCACCTCATCGTCTACAGCCGCGACGCGGAAGCGGACCGCGTGTTCTTCGCTGATGTCCTGGGACAACCGCACGTCGACGCCGGTGGTGGCTGGTTGATCTTCAAGGTGCCCCCGGCGGAGCTGGCTGTACATCCCTCCGGTGGTTCCACCGGACAGGAGCTGTACTTCATGTGCGACGACCTGGACGCCACGATGGACGAGCTGTCCGCCAAGGGCGTCGATTTCACCGTGGACGTCTCAGAGGCGAGGTGGGGACGGCTGACTCGTTTCCGGTTGCCGGGTGGTGCCGAGGTTGGGATGTACGAGCCCCACCATCCCCTAGCGATTGATCTGTGAACGCCCCTGATGCGCCCGTCTCACCGCCTCGCATGCAGTGCGCAAGGCGGGACTCGAACCCGCACGCCCGAAGGCACCAGATCCTAAGTCTGGCGCGTATGCCGATTTCGCCACTTGCGCGCGGTGTGGATTGTATGCGCGACGAGCCGACCGGTCAGCCGAGGAGCTCGCGCAGGTGCGGCACCATCGCGCGGAACGCATTGCCGCGGTGGGAGATCGCGTTCTTCTCCTCCGGGCTCAGCTCGGCCGCGGTGCGCGTGTCACCCTCGACGACGAGCAGCGGGTCGTAGCCGAACCCGTTGGCACCACGCGGCTCCCGCGCCAGCGTCCCGCGGAAGTGGCCCTCCGCCGACCGCAGCGTGCCGTCCGGCAGCGCCAGCACCGCGGCACAGACGAACCCGGCCTGACGGTGCTCGTCCTTGACGTCGGCGAGCTGGTCGAGGAGCAGCTGCAGGTTGGCCAGGTCGTCGCCGTGCCGCCCCGCCCAGCGCGCGGAGAAGATGCCCGGCGCCCCACCGAGCACGTCGACCGCCAGGCCAGAGTCGTCGGCGAGCGCCGGCAGTCCCGTGTGCCGGGCGAGCGCGACCGCCTTGAGCCGGGCGTTCCCCTCGAACGTCACCTCGTCCTCGACCACGTCCGGCGCGCCCTCGAACTCCGAGGCACCGACGATCTCGAGCCCCAGCTCCTCGACCACGTCGGCCAGGATGTGCCGCAGCTCGACGACCTTGTGCTGGTTGCGGGTGGCGAGGACGACCTTGGTCACGGCAGCACTCACAGCTCGCGGGTGCGCGGCGTCGCGGCGAGCGCGGCCTGCTGGGCAGCGGTGAGCGCGGCGCACCCGGCAGTCGCCTTGTCCAAGAGCGCATCCAGCATCGCGCGGTCGAAGGCACCGTTCTCGGCAGTGCCCTGCACCTCCACGAACCGGCCGTCGCCCGTCATGACGACGTTCATGTCGGTCTCGGCGGTCGAGTCCTCGGGGTAGTCGAGGTCGATCACCGGCTGCCCGTTGACGATCCCCACCGACACCGCCGCCACCGACCCGGTCAGCGGCTTCGCGTTCTTGGCGATGAGCCCCTTGGCCCGAGCGTCCTCGATCGCGTCCACGAGGGCGACGTAGGCGCCGGTGATCGACGCCGTGCGCGTCCCGCCGTCGGCCTGCAGCACGTCGCAGTCGAGCACGATCGTGTTCTCCCCCAGCGCCTTGGTGTCGATGATCGCGCGCAGCGACCGGCCGACCAGACGGCTGATCTCGTGGGTCCGCCCACCGACCTTGCCCTTGCGGGACTCGCGGTCCGAGCGGGTGTTGGTGGAGCGCGGCAGCATCTCGTACTCCGCCGTCACCCAACCGGTCCCCTTGCCCTTGAGCCAGCGCGGCACGCCCTCGGTGAAGGACGCCGCGCACAGCACGCGCGTGCGCCCGAACTCCACGAGCACGCTCCCCTCGGCGTGGTCGAGCCAGTTGCGGGTGATCCGCACCTCCCGGGTCTCGTCCGGGGTGCGCCCGTCGTGGCGGGCCTGCTGCGTGGTCGTGTCAGTCACACGGCCAAGGCTAGCCGCGTCGGTGGGCCGCCCTAGGCTGGCCCCATGGCAGCCACGACCGTCCGCATGGGAGCCCACGTCGACTCGACCGACCCGGTCGCCGCCGCCCAGGAGCGCGGTGCCGGGCTGAGCCAGTTCTTCCTCGGCAACCCGCAGAGCTACAAGGGACCGGTCGTGGAGTATGCCGGGGGCGCGGCTGCCCTGCGCGAGGCCGCCGAGGCGGCCGGCGTCGACCTCTACGTCCACGCCCCCTACCTGATCAACGTCGCCTCGACCAACAACCGCATCCGCATCCCCAGCCGCAAGCTGCTGCAGCAGTTCATCGACGCGGCGGCCGAGGTCGGCGCCAAGGGCGTCATCGTCCACGGCGGCCACGTCGAGTCCGAGGCCGATGTCGAGAAGGGCTTCGACAACTGGCGCAAGGCCGTCGACGCCACCGACCTCAAGGTGCCGCTCCTCCTCGAGAACACCGCCGGCGGCGACAACGCCATGGCGCGCACGCTCGAGCGCATCGCCCGCACCTGGGAGGCGATCTCCGCGGCCGAGGGGTCCGAGAACGTCGGCTTCTGCCTCGACACCTGCCACGCGCATGCCGGCGGCATACCGCTGGCGACCGCCGCCGAGCAGGTCCGCGCGATCACCGGCCGCATCGACCTCGTGCACTGCAACGACAGCCGCGACGAGTTCGACTCCGGCGCCGACCGCCACACCAACCTCGGCGAGGGCCTCATCGACCCCGACGAGCTCGTGGCCGCCGTCCGCTCGGCCGGGTCACCCGTCGTCATCGAGACCCGCGGTGGCCTGGAGGGCCAGGTCGCCGACCTCGACTGGCTGCGCGAGCGCCTCTGACCGACGTGGGCCGCTGACGCAAGCGTCAGTCCTGCGGCACCGTCTGCTTCGACAGGAAGCGGCGGATCTCCTCGCGGGCCGTGAGCCGGATCTCCGGCCCGTGCGTGAACGCCGCGGTCGTGTACTCCAGGTCGGCCAGCCGGTGCGCCGTCTGCTGGGTCAGGCGGAAGCTCGTGCAGAACGACTTGATCGGCCACCGCAGCCCGCGCACGTTGAAGATCGAGTCACCCGTGATCAGCACCCCCGACGAGCGGTGCAGGTATGCCGCGTGGCCGGGTGAGTGCCCCGGCGTGTGCACCACCTCGAGACCACCGGCGACGGGGACGACGTCTCCGTCGGTGAAGGTCTCGCCGACGCGCACGGCGTCGAACTTCCCTCCGCCGAGACGGTTCATCAGGCGGCCGAGCGCGATGCGCGGGTCGCGCTGCGGCGACTTCCCGGCGCGGGCGTACATGGCGTCGTCCTCGTGGATCCCGAAGTCCAGCCCGGTCGCCTCTGCCACGTGGGCCGCCCCGCCGGCGTGGTCGGGGTGGGCATGTGTCAGCAGCAGCCGGGTCACGTCCGAGGGGCCGGAACCGATCGAGGTGAGCGCGGCGAGCACCTTCGGGCCGGACTGCTTGACGCCCATGTCGACGAGCGTCACCTGGCCGTCGTCGTCGCGCAGGATGAAGCCGTTCACGTAGTCCCCGACGAGGGGGATGCGCCACACACCGGGCGCGAGCTGGACGGTCGCCGACTTCGCCATGCCCGCAGCGTAGGTCAGTCGGCCAGGTCGGGCGGCCAGACGACCCGGAACCGCTCGAAGCAGACCTCGAGGTCGTCGGAGAACTCGATCACGATCCGCTCGCACTCCCGCCGGAAGAACCTGCGGTGCCCGTCCAGCCAGGTCTCCAGCGTCCGGTCGTACTCGCCCTCGTCCCAGGCGAACTGTTCGTCCACGCTGTGCAGCGGTCCGACCCTCAGCTCGGTGGCCCGCAGGACGGCCCGCGGCTGCCCGGACCCGTCGCAGGCGACCCAGTGCGAGCCGATGCGCGGCAGCGGCTCGCCGTCCGCGGCATACCCGGCCACCAGGCCGGCCGTCGCGCGCTTGGGACCGTCGACGACGAAGGCGATGAGCTCGTCCGCCAGCTCGGGGCTGTCCCCGAAGCAGGCGACGACGACGTCGTCCTCCGGCGGCAGGCCGGGGGTCGCGTCGCGGTATGCCGCGAACATCGCCGCACCGACGGCACGGTCGATCGGCACGGGCCCGCTCATGCCCGCCACCCTAGGCGCCGGCTGCGGTCCGAGCTCAGATCTCCCAGACGGCGCCGGAGGTGGCGACCTCGAGCGGGCCGTCCCACACCGCCGCCGCCTGCGCGCGGCATACCTCCGGGTCGTTCCAGGCGGGGATGTGCGTGAGCACCAGCCGCTTCACCCCGCCGGCCTCGACCGCGGCGGCGGCGGCCCGGCTGCCGGACAGGTGGATCCCGGTGGCGGTGTCGCGGTCGTCGACGAAGGCGCTGTCGGTGAGGGCCAGGTGGGCGCCGGTCAGCAGCGGCGTGAGCGCGTCGCAGGAGTCGGTGTCGCCGGTGTAGGCCAGGACGGCGCCGTCGGCCTCGACCCGGAAGCCGTAGGCCTCGACCGGGTGGTGCACCCGGTGGGAGGTGACGGTGAAGGGCCCGACCGTGGTGACGAGCGTGTCCGCCAGCTCGTGCACGGCGAACTCGGCCGTCATGCCGCCGTACTCGAGGCCGTGGTACATCAGCGCGAACCGCTCCCCCGCCCCGGTCGGCGCGTGGATGGGCAGCTGCCCCGGCACCGGCCCGGACGGGCGGTACTTGCGGGTGACGTAGAGGCCGGTGACGTCGACGCAGTGGTCGGGGTGCAGGTGGCTGATGAAGACCGCGTCGAGCTCGGCCGGGTCGACGTGGCGCTGGAGGTGCCCGAGCGCGCCGTTGCCGAGGTCGAGGACGATCGACCAGGTCCGGCCCTCGTGCTCGGCCTGGACGAGGTAGGAGGACGCGGGCGAGTCGGGGCCGGCGAAGGAGCCGGAGCAGCCGACGACGGTGAGCCTCACGAACCCACCACCGCGGAGTGGCGGACGACGGAGCCGCCGTAGACGTCGCCGACCTCCGGCCCGAGGAACCGGCGCGCGAGCACGCGGAACTCCTCGGCGTCGCCGGTGGTGGTGAAGCCGTGGCTCGGCGGCGGCAGGTCGGCCGGCCGCAGCGCGTCACGGTCGGCGAGCACCCGGTAGACGTCCTTGGCGGTCTCGTCGGCGGACGACACGAGGGTGACGCCGTCGCCCATGACATAGGAGATCGCACCCGTCAGCAGCGGGTAGTGCGTGCAGCCGAGGACCAGGGTGTCGACGTCGCGCTCGACCAGCGGGGCGAGGTACTCGCGCGCGGTCTCGAGCACCTCGGGGCCGCTGGTCACCCCGGCCTCGACGAACTCGACGAACCGGGGGCAGGCCACACTCGTCACGTCGAGGTGCGGGGCGGCGGCGAAGGCGTCGAGGTAGGCGCCGGACTGGTGCGTGCCCTTGGTCGAGATGACGCCGACCCGGTGGTTGCGCGTGGCCCGGGCGGCGCGGCGCACGGCGGGCCGGATCACCTCGACGACGGGGACGTCGTACCGCTCGCGGGCGTCGTGCAGGACGGCGGCGCTGGCGGTGTTGCACGCGATGACGAGGACCTTCACGCCGTGGTCGACGAGGCGGTCGAGGCACTCGAGCGCGTACCCGCGGGTCTCGGCGATGGGCCGCGGGCCGTACGGGGCGCGGGCGGTGTCGCCGAAGTAGGCAACGGTCTCGTGCGGCAGCTGGTCGAGCACGGCTCGGGCGACGGTCAGCCCGCCGTAGCCCGAGTCGAAGATCCCGATGGGTGCATCAGCCACGGGTCAAGGCTAGGGCTGCGGTGCGCGTGGCCCGGCATCGACGCCCCGTCTGCTTGCTCACACGTGCCTGTGGCGTCAGGGGGTCAGTGCGTGCGCGAGCGTCTCCTGCAGCCAGGTGAGGAAGTCGTAGACCGCGAGCGCGTACACCGCCGGGTCGTCGTTCGGCAGGCTGCGCGCCTTCTCCTCGAGCAGCTCGAAGTCCTCGTCGGCCCGCAGCCCCAGCCGCTCCCCCAGCACCAGCCGGACGTCGGTGAGGGCGACGAGCAGGGCCAGCGCCTCCTGCTGGTCGAGGCTGATCTTCTGGTCCTGCAGCCCGGACAGCGCGGCGATCGCGGTCGACAGGTTCGCGGCCTTGCGCGAGCGCAGGCCGTCCTCGGTCAGGCGCCGGAACTCCGCGGCCACCTGCTCGTCCTGCCGGTTCGCGGTCGGGAAGATCCGGTCCAGGGCGGGGTCGCGCGGCTGCGGGACCGACCCGCCGAGCTCGGGCACCTGGTCCTCGGCGGACAGTGAGACGCCCATGCCTATGCCGCCGAGCCCAGCCACGATCTGGTCGAACTCGTCCGGCCCGTCGGCGCCCCGGGCGCTGTCATCGGAACCCCCTGCGCCCAGACCGGCCGGCGGGTCGGCCTGCTCCGGCGCGATCAGCTCGAGCACCTGCTCCATCAGCCCGACGACCAGCCCGCGCTCGACGGCGTCGAGCTTCGCGGCATACCGGCCGTCACGGCGCTTGAAACCCCGGGCCACTCAGGAGTCCTTCTGGAAGGTGGCCCACAGCCCGTAGCCCTGCAGCGCCTCGGTGTCGGTCTCCATCTTCTCGCGCGACCCGGTGGACACGACCGCCCGGCCCTTGACGTGCACGTCCATCATCAGCCGCTCGGCCTTGGCCTTGGGGTAGCCGAAGTAGGACTGGAAGACGAACGTCACGTACGACATGAGGTTCACCGGGTCGTTCCACACCAGGGTGATCCAGGGGACGTCGACCTCGGCCACCTCGTCGGTCGAGGCGCTCTGCTGCTCGACGGGGGCGATGGACACGGCACCACCATAGGCTGCCGGAGTGACCTCCCGAACACCCGGCAGCGCACCGGCTCCCCGCCCCAGCAGCGCCCTGCTCACGGACCACTACGAGCTCACGATGGTCGAGGCCGCCCTCCGCTCCGGCGCGGCCTCACGGCGGTGCGTGTTCGAGGTCTTCGCGCGCCGCCTGCCCGACGGCCGCCGCTACGGCGTCGTCGCCGGGACCGGACGGCTGCTCGAGGCGATCGAGGCCTTCCGGTTCGGGGACGCGGAGCTCGAGTGGCTGCGCGACGTCGTCGACGCGGACACCCTCGCCTTCCTCGCGGACTTCCGCTTCGACGGCGACGTGTGGGGGTATGCCGAGGGCGAGTGCTACTTCCCCGGCTCCCCGGTGCTCGTGGTCGAGGCGGACTTCGCGCACGCCGTGGTGCTCGAGACCGTCGTGCTGAGCATCCTCAACCACGACAGCGCGGTCGCCTCGGCCGCCTCGCGGATGACGGCCGCGGCTGGAGAACGGCCCTGCATCGAGATGGGGTCGCGGCGCACCCACGAGGAGGCGGCGGTCGCCGCCGCGCGCGCGGCATACGTCGCCGGCTTCGCCTCCACCTCGAACCTGGAGGCGGGCCGGCGGTACGGCGTCCCGACGGGCGGCACCGCCGCGCACGCGTTCACGCTGCTGCACGACGACGAGCGGGCCGCGTTCGCTGCGCAGATCGCCTCCCTCGGGAAGGGCACCACGCTGCTCGTCGACACCTACGACGTCACACGCGCCGTGGAGACCGCGGTCGAGCTGGCCGGCCCGGGCCTCGGTGCCGTGCGGATCGACTCGGGCGACCTGCTCGCGCAGGCCCGCGAGGTGCGCGCCCAGCTCGACCGGCTCGGCGCCACCGACACGCAGGTCGTCGTCACCTCGGACCTCGACGAGTACGCCATCGCGTCGCTGGCCGCGGCGCCGGTCGACCGGTACGGCGTCGGCACCTCGCTCGTCACCGGGTCCGGGGCGCCCACCGCCGGGATGGTCTACAAGCTCGTCGCCCGCGAGGACTCCAGCGGGGAGCTCGTCGGGGTCGCCAAGAAGAGCAAGGACAAGGCCTCGGTGGCCGGCCGCAAGTACGCCCTGCGCCGCCGGAACCCGCGGGGCGTCGCCGAGGCCGAGGTGATCGGGATCGGCGATCGCCCGGCCGACGACGGCGACGACCGCGAGCTGCTGGTCCCGCTCATGCGCCGCGGCGAGGTCGTCGACGGTCCGCACTCCGGCCTCGATGCGGCGCGCGCCCGGCACCGGGAGTCCCGGGCCGAGCTCCCGCCCGCAGCCCTGAGGCTGCAGCGGGGAGAGCCCGCCATCCCGACCGTGTACGAGGACTGACCGCAGGGGGGTCCGCCCGCCCGGGCAGGCCTTCCCGCCGGGCGGTCCGGGCAGGCCTTCCCGCCGGGCGGTCGGGACGCCTCCCCGCCGGGCGGTCCGGACGCCTCCCCGCCGGGCGGTCCGGACGCCTCCCCGCCGTTGCACCGCCGTCCGTAGGATGCGGTCATGACCGCCCAGGACGCTCCCGCCGACTTCCGCGCCGAGGCCGCCGAGCTCGACGCCCGCGACCCGCTCGCCGGCTTCCGTGACCGGTTCCTCACCCCCGAGGGCAGCGACCTGGTCGCGTACTTCGACGGCAACTCCCTCGGCCGCCCGGTCGCGGACGTGGCGAGGCGGCTGACCGAGTTCGTCGCGGGCCCGTGGGGCAACCGGCTCATCCGGTCCTGGGACGAGCGCTGGCTCGACTGGCCGATGGAGGTCGGCAACCGGCTCGGCCGGCTGTGCCTCGGTGCCGGTCCCGGCCAGGTGTTCGTCGGCGACTCCACCACCGTGCTGCTCTACAAGCTCTGCCGCGCCGCCGTCGACGCCATGGCCGCGCAGGGACGCACCGAGGTCGTCCTCGACACCGACAACTTCCCCACCGACCGCTACGTCCTCGAGGGCATCGCCGCCGAGCGGGGCCTGACCCTGCGGTGGATCGAGACCGACCCGTCCGCCGGGGTGACCCTCGAGCAGGTGCGCGAGGTCGTCGGCCCGCAGACCGGCCTGGCCGTCTTCAGCCACGTGGCCTACCGGTCGGGCCACATCGCCGACGGCCCCGGCATCACCGAGGCCGTCCACGAGGCCGGCGGTGTCGTGCTGTGGGACCTCAGCCACACGGTCGGGTCGGTGCCGGCGGAGCTCGACGCGTGGGGTGCGGACCTCGCGGTCGGCTGCTCCTACAAGTACCTCAACGGCGGCCCGGGTGCGCCCGCGTGGGCGTACGTCGCGACCCGCCACCAGGACGCGCTCCAGCAGCCGATCTGGGGCTGGCTCGGACGGCGCGACGCCTTCGACATGGGGCCGGGGTACGAGCCCGCGGCCGGGCTGCGGTCCTTCGTCTCCGGGACCCCGCCGATCCTCGCGATGGTCCCGCTCGACACGACGCTGGACCTCATCGAGGAGGCCGGGATGGCCGCGATCCGCGCCAAGTCGGTGGAGCTGACCGAGTTCGCGCTGCGCATCGCCGACGCCGAGCTCGCCCCGCTCGGGGTCGAGGTGACCAGCCCGCGCAACCCCGACCTGCGCGGCGGACACGTCACCCTGCGGCGCCGCGGCTTCCGGGCCGTCACCGCGACGCTGTGGGAGGAGGGCGTCATCCCCGACTACCGCGACCCCGACGGCATCCGGATCGGCCTGTCGCCCCTGTCGACCAGCTTCGCCGAGGTCGTCGACGGCATGTCCGCGCTGCGCGACACCGTCGAGCGGATCGACGCCTTCCAGTAGCGTCGCGCCATGGCACCCGCCCCCCGCGCCCTGGTCCTCGTCGACGTGCAGAACGACTTCTGCGAGGGCGGCTCCCTCGCCGTGGCCGGTGGTGCGGAGGTGGCGCGCCGGATCAGCACGCACGTGCGCGACCACCACGGGGAGTATGCCGCCGTGGTCGCCACCGCCGACTGGCACGAGGACCCGGGTGCGCACTTCAGCGACGCCCCCGACTACGTCGACTCCTGGCCGGTGCACTGCCGGGTCGGCACGGACGGCGCCCTGTTCCACCCCGGCGCCGAGGAGGCGTTCGAGCACGTCGACGCGGTCTTCCGCAAGGGCCAGCACAGTGCGGCCTACAGCGGCTTCGAGGGGTCCACGGCCGAGGGCGACCGGCGTGTGGGGCTCGCGGACTGGCTGCGCCAGCGCGGCGTCGAGGAGGTCGACGTCGTCGGCATCGCCACCGACCACTGCGTCCGTGCGACCGCGCTCGACGCTGCGCGCGAGGGCTTCGTCACCACGGTCCTGCTGGACCTCACCGCGGGAGTGGCCCCGCAGACGACCGCGGCAGCGCTCGAGGAGCTCGCGGCCGCGGGCGTCGTCCTGACCGGCCACCCCGCGGGCGCCTGAGCACACCTCCGTCGGCGCCGTCAGCCGGCGGTGAGGAACTCGTGGGCGCCGCGGATGCGGGTGCGCAGCAGGGCCCGCGTGCGGCTGCCGTCCAGGACCAGCCGGGCCGCACCCCCGACCCCCGCCTCGGCCCGGGTCGTGCTGGCCAGGCGCGAGGCGTCGAGCCCGTCGCGAGCGGCGACGAGCAGGCCGATCTCGTGTCGGCTCAGCGCGTCCGGCCCGACGGCATGGAGCACCCCGGAGAGCTCCCGCTCGACGACCTCGAGCAGCACGTCGGCAAGGTCGTCGACGTGCACCGGGCACTTGACGTCGTCGGTGAACAGCGCGCCCTCCCGGGTCCCCGTCGCCAGGTCGTGGACGAGCTGCTCCGTCGGCGAGAGGCGTCCGCGGGACGAGCCGAGGACCACCGACGGACGGACGACCGCGGCCCCGGGCGCGCACGCGAGCACCGCCTGCTCCGCGGCAACCTTGGAGCGGCCGTACGGCTCGACGGCATCCGGCTCGTCGTCCTCGGTGTAGTGGTCGCGGTCGCCCCGGAAGACCACGTCGCTGGAGACGTGCAGCAGCCGTGCGCCGTGGTCGGCGCAGGCGAGGGCCACGTGCGCGGCGCCACCCGCCGTGGTCGCCCAGTCGTCCTGCCGGTATGCCGTGTGGACGACGACGTCCGGGCGCACCTGGGCGAGCAGCGCACTGGTCGCCGCGAGCTCGCGCAGGTCGACCCGCCTCACCTCGCGCCCCGCTGCATCCGCAGGGCGCGAGGTGAGGAACGTGCCGACGACGTCGTGACCGGCGGCCTGCGCGCGCTCGGCCACCGCCCGCCCCAGCGCCCCGCTGGCGCCGGTGACGAGCAGACGGGTCAGTGGCGGCCGCCCTCGGAGGCACCCTCGACGATGACCGGCTGCCCGTCGGCGACGAGCTTCCAGTCGTAGGTGGTGAAGGTGGTCGGGTCGATCGTCCCCTGCTGGGTGACCCAGTCGATGATGAGCTGGCGGATCTCCGCCTGGGCGTTGTAGACGACCGGCGCCGTCGTCACACCGGGGAAGCCGCCGCCACCGGACTGGCGGTAGTTGTTGATGGCGATGACGAACTGCGCGGCCGGGTCGAGCGCCTTGCCGTCGTAGGTCAGGTTGGTGATCCGCGAGCCGACGGGCTGGGCGATGTCGATGTCGTAGGCCAGGGAGGCGTCGAGCCCGCCCATGACGTCGTAGTTGTAGTCCGGCGTGCCGTTCGGCGCCGTCGACGTGACGGCCCGGGTCACCTGGTCGGGGTTGTACGGGCCCGTGCCGGTGACCTGCTGGAAGTACCGGGCGGAGTACTCGAGGTAGTCCTTGACCTGGGCGCCCGTGAAGACGATCCCCAGCAGCGTGTTGTCGTAGATGTAGAGCCCCGCGACGTCGCGGACGGTCACGTTGCCGGCCGGGATCGCGGCGTCGGGGTTGAACGGCGCGGCGATCGAGAGCACCGGCAGCGACTCCTGCGGCGTCCCGACGAGCGCGGCCTTCACGGCTTGGCCCTGCACGTGGTTGATGAAGTCGAGGGCGGCGGTGTCCTCGAACCGCGCGGTCGCCGCGGACATCGCCAGGGTGCACGTGCCGATGACCGAGTTGACGTAGGTGCGCACGACCGCGTGGTCGTCGGCGAGGAGGGCGGCCACGGTGTCGTCCTCGGGGACGTTCTTGGAGTCGAGGAGGTGGGAGTGCACGTCCTGCAGCACGTAGCGCTTGCCGTCGTGGGTGACGTCGAAGTCGATGACCGACAGGCGCATGCCCCACTTGAGCGGCTCGGTGAGCAGGACCTTCTTGCCCGCGGTGACCTTGCTGTCGACGAAGCGCTCGACGATCTCGACGTGCGAGTGCCCGACGAGGACGGCGTCGATGCCGGCGACCTGCTCGGCCAGCTGGGTGGAGGCGTTCTCCGGGTAGGGCAGGGCGTCGCCGTACGAGGACGTGGACTCAGAGCCGGAGTGGCACGCGACGACGACGAGGTCGCAGCCGGCCTGCTTCAGCTTCGGCACGAAGACCTTGGCCTGCTCGACGATGCCGGGGAAGCGGAGCTGGCCGTCGACGTTGGCCTTGTCCCAGATGGCCACGCCGGGCGTGACCAGACCGAGGATGCCGACCTTGAGCGGCTTGGCGACGCCCGGCACCTTGAAGCTGCGGATGAGGAACGGCTTGAACGCGGGTGCGCCGGTGGTCCAGTCGACCGTGTTGGCCGACAGCAGCGGGAAGTCGCACTGGGACTCGAACGTGCGCAGGGTGTCGATGCCGTAGTTGAACTCGTGGTTGCCCAGCGCGGCGGCGTCGTAGCCGATCTGGTTCATGGCGATCGCCATCGGGTGCTTCGAGCCGCCCGTGATCGGGTCGATGCGCGCGTAGTAGTACGACAGCGGCGTGCCCTGGATGGTGTCGCCGGCGTCGAGCATGAGGGTCCGGTCGGTGCCGCGCTCGGCGCGCACGCCGGCGACGAGGGTGGCGATCTTGACCAGGCCGACGTCGTTGTGCTTGGAGTCGTCGTACTCGGCGTCCTTGAAGTAGTCCCAGTTGAGGACGTTGCCGTGCGTGTCCGTGGTGCCCATGACCGTGAGCCGGTAGGACGCGGACCCACCCTGCTTCGGCCCCTTCTCCTGGGCCGCGTGGGCGGTGCCACTGCCGAGGAACGCGGCGCCGGCGCCGGCACCACCGACGGCGGCCATCGCCAGCATCTCCCTCCGGGAGCGCTCGGTGGCGATCAGGCGGGCGACGGCGGAGTCGGGAGTGGGCATCAGGACCTCCTGGGACCTCGGTGACCTCGTGGGTCGGTGGGCGTCCGCGACGGCTTGCGGGTGCGGGCGTCGGCGACGTGGCGAAGGCTCCACCCTAGCCTCGGCCCGACGGCCCGGGGAGACCCCGGACGGTATGGATTCGGCCAGCACGACCGGCCATGCCACGGTTCGCCGGGCGGCCATCCAGCCGTCGCCAGCGGGTCGTCCGGGGTTCGCCGGCGGGCTCGTTCAGGGGTGTGCCGTGCGCACGCGGGCGACCAGCGAACGGTGCTCGGCGACCCAGCCCGGCGCCGGCCGCACGGGCATACCCACCTCGATGCCCGTGCTCGCCTCGTCCCACACCCGCACGTCCACCCTGTCCCCCGCCGGCCACGGGGTCAGCCGCAGCGCGACGCCGCTGCCGCCGTCACGCCACGACACCGGGCGGCCCTGCTCGAGCTCGTCCAGGCCCGCCTCCCACTCGGCCAGGTCGGCGCGGGACACGACGTCGGGCCAGCTCGCACGGACCGCTCCGACGACCTCGACCACGACGTCCAGGTCGTCGGAGCCCTCCGGGGCCCCCAGGACCCGGACGACGAGGCCGGCCGTGGGGTCGACGAGCCGGACGAGCTCCAGCGGCCCCGGCTCCACGGGTCAGCCGATCGAGTAGTCGGAACCGTCCCGCGAGCGCCCGGCGCTCCACGACAGGGCGTACTTCCCGTCGTCGACGGCCAGCCCCGCCTCCCCCAGCTCCAGCGGCCGGAACGTGTCGACCATGACGGCGAGCTCGTCGAAGTACTCCACGCCGATCGACGCCTCGGACGCCCCGGGCTGCGGGCCGTGCGCGTGGCCGCCGGGGTGCACCGAGATCGAGCCCCTGCCGATGCCCGAGCCCTTGCGCGCCTCGTAGTCGCCGTCGACGTAGAACATGATCTCGTCGCTGTCGACGTTGGAGTGGTAGTACGGCACCGGGATCGACAGCGGGTGGTAGTCGACCTTGCGGGGCACGAAGTTGCAGATGACGAAGTTCCAGCCCTCGAACACCTGGTGCACGGGCGGCGGCTGGTGCACGCGACCGGTGATGGGCTCGAAATCGCGGACGTTGAAGGCGTAGGGGTACAGGCAGCCGTCCCAGCCGACGACGTCGAGCGGGTGGAACGGCAGCTCGTGGACGGTGCCGACGATGCCGGACGGGCCGTTCCCGCGATGCTTGATGTAGACCTCGGACTCGTCGGTGGCCTTGTCCCCCACGTCCTCGGCGAGCAGCGGTCCCTGCGGCGCCCGCAGGTCGCGCTCGCAGTACGGCGCGTGCTCGAGCAGCTGGCCGTACTTGGACAGGTAGCGCTTCGGCGGCGTGATGTGGCTGTTGGCCTCGATGCAGTACGCCCGCAGCGGGTCCTTGGTCGAGCGCTTGGGGATCCAGCGGTGGGTGGTCGCCCGCGGGATGACGAGGTAGTCGCCCTCGGCCACGTCGAACGCCCCGAAGACCGTCTCGACCCGGGCCCGGCCGCGCTCGACGTAGACGCACTCGTCGCCGATCCCGTTGCGGTACCACGGGCTCGGCGCACCGGCCACGGCATACGAGATGCGCACGTCCCCGTTGCCGAGGACGAGCCGGCGCCCGGTCACGACGTCGGTGTCCTTGACCTGCTTCGGCGTGAAGAGGTCGTGCAGCTTGAGGTGCCGCGGCTGGAGCGGGTGGTTCGGCGTCGTGGAGAGGTCCGGCAGGACCCACTCGCGGGCGCCGGAGACGGTCGACGGGATGGTGCGGTGGTAGAGCAGCGAGGAGTCCGAGGAGAAGCCCTCCTCCCCCATGAGCTCCTCGTAGTACAGCTCACCGGGCTTGCCGCGGCCGCCGGGACGCCGGTGCTGGGTGTGCCGCTTGGGCGGGATGCTGCCCATCGCCTGGTAGTGCGCCATCGCTCGCTCTCTCGTCGTCGAAAGGGGTGCTGGGTCCGAGCATGTCACGCCGGTCACGCGCCCGTGGCCCGACTCCCCCGCGCCCGGTGGCGACGGCGCAGGTGGGCGCTACTGCACCTGGATGAGCCCGACCGCACGGCATCGCGGGAGACTCGGGCCAACCCCCTCCAAGGCCACTGCAAACGGTGGCGCCACCTTCGAGAAAAAGGGGTTCGACCCATGTCCATCGACGACCTGGTCGCGGCGACGTCGCGACCGTACCGATCGCTGCTCTGGGACCTCGACTGGTGGGGGACGCTGTTCCAGTCCCGCCAGCTCGGGTTCGACATGCAGGCGCAGACGCAGTCCAACTGGTGCTGGGCCGCGACGTCGACGAGCGTGTCGCACTACTACTGGTTCTGGAGCTCGTGGACCCAGTGTCGCGTCGCCAACGCCGAGCTCGGTCGCACGGACGCCTGCAACACCCCGGTCCCGGCCGCGGCCAACGTGCCCTGGTACCTCGACCGCGCCCTGACCCGCACGAACAACTTCGTCAGCATCACCGGCCCGGCGACCTTCAGCCAGGTGAAGGCGGAGATCGACGCCGGCCGGCCCGTCGGCGCCCGCATCGGCTGGAGCGGCGGTGGCGGCCACTTCATGTGCATCTACGGCTACAGCCGGTTCCTCGGCCACGAGTACTTTGACATCGACGACCCGATCTACGGCAAGTCGCACCTGAGCGTCGCCGACTTCTCCACGAACTACCAGGGCAGCGGCACCTGGACCCATACGTACTACACGAAGAGGTACTTCAGGTTGCCCATCATCCCGATCCTCGTGGCCGAGCCGATCCTGCGGAAGATCTGGGACGTGCGCCCGCTGCTCAAGCTCAAGCAGGCGCCGTATGCCGAGGCCGCCCGCGAGTCCGCCGGCGACACCAGCGCCTCGCTCGGCCTGGCCCAGCCGGTCTACTCCGTCGGCCTCGACGCGCTCACCGGGCGGCGCAAGGCGGCGCCGACCGGGGAACCCGTCGGCCTGCGGGTCTACGAGACGCTGGAGGGCGTGCCCCAGGCGTGGTTCGACGTCGACGACAGCCGGGAGGGCGAGGTCCGCGGGATGTCCTCGTCCCCGCACCACCTCGAGCCGTTCCGCGCCGCCCTCGAGGTCGCGGTCGACCGGGCCGGGGAGGACGAGCGCGAGTGCCAGCTGCGGCTCTACCGCGTGCCCGCCCTGAACTTCGAGGCGCTGTGGCTGAGCTACGAGGGCGGCGAGGGCGACCAGCTCGTCCCGCTCACCGCCGTCGGACCGCTGCCGGCCGGTGAGCCGGTGCCGTTCGCGGACGCCGTCGGGTCGCTGCGCGAGGCGGCGCGGGCCCTCGGCGACATGGACGACACCATGGGCGCCTGACGGCCGTCCTGGAGCCCCACCGGCGTCGCAGTCGGCGCCGCGCGGCCGGTCCGCGCGGCGCCGACGCGCGCCAGTAGGGTGCGCGTCATGACGAGGTTGTCGGACGCCGCCGCACCCCGCCCCGCCGAGCCCGGCCTCTTCGCCGGCCTCGTCGACGACGCGGCGGTCTTCCCGCCGGGCAACGCCCCCCTCGACGAGGCCGTGCGGATGCACCGGGTGCACCGCACCAGCTGGTATGCCGGGCTCGTCGGCCCGCTCCTCGTCCCCGCCTCCGCGGCGGGAGACCTCGTACCGCTGGCCGCCGGCGCGGACGCCGACCCGTTGAGGGTGGCCGTCATCGGTCGCCCGGGCACCCCTGTCGAGCAGGTGGTCGACGCGGTCGCCCGGCTGCGGTCGGCCGACGGCGTCGAGGTCGTCGGGGTCGAGCGCGGGTGGGAGCCGTCGTGGCGCGAGGCGCCGGACCCGGGCGTGCCACTGACCCTCGAGGTGCCGCGCGGCGACGCGCAGGTCGAGGCGGTCGCCGACATCGCGGCGGACGCCTCCGACAACCGCCCGCTGCAGGCGAAGTTCCGCACCGGTGCCACCGACACGTGGGCCTGGCCCGACGAGCGCGAGCTCGCGGCGTTCGTGCGCACCGCGGTCGACCAAGACCTCGGCTTCAAGCTCACCGGCGGCCTGCACCACGCCGTCCGCGGCTCCCACGACGGGCAGGAGCAGCACGGCCTGCTCAACGTCCTCGTCGCTGTGCGGTGGGCCCTCAACGGCGACGACGTCGACGAGCTGGTGCCGCTGCTGTCCGAGCGCGACCCGGGCGTCCTGGTCCCCCACGTCACCCGCATGAGCGCCGCCGACGCCGCCATCGTGCGTGCCTTCTTCCCGGCATACGGCTGCTGCGGCGTCACCGACCCGATCACCGAGCTGGCCGCCCTCGGCCTCCTGGAGGAGCACGCATGACCACGTCCTGGATCGACCTCGCCGAGGACGACGCGTTCGGCCTCGACAACCTGCCGTACGGCGTCTTCTCCACCGAGGGCACCGACCCCCGCGTGGGGGTGCGCGTCGGCGAGTGGGTGCTCGACGCCGGCGCGGTGGCGCGGATCGGCCGCGACGCCGTCGGTGTGGGCGACGGCCCGGACCTCACCGCCGCGTGGGAGCGCCCGAGCCTCAACGCGTTCCTCGAGCTCGGGCGACCCGCGTGGACGGTCGCCCGGTCGTGGCTGCAGGAGGTGCTCACGGACCCGGTGCACGAGGAGCGCACCCGCCCCCACCTCGTCCCGGTCGGCGACGTGGTCATGCACCTGCCGATCGAGGTCGCGGACTACGTCGACTTCTACGCCGGCGAGCACCACGCGACCAACGTCGGCCGGATCTTCCGCCCCGACTCCGAGCCGCTGACCCCCAACTGGAAGCACCTGCCCATCGGATACCACGGCCGGTCCGGCACGGTCGTCGTGTCGGGGACCGACGTCGTCCGGCCGAGCGGGCAGCGCAAGGCCCCGAGCGACCCCGCGCCGACGTTCGGGCCCAGCCGCAAGCTCGACATCGAGGCCGAGCTCGGTTTCGTCGTCGGCGGCTCGTCCCGCGTCGGCCACCCGGTCCCGATCGACCAGGCCGGCGAGCACCTCTTCGGCGTCGTGCTGCTCAACGACTGGAGCGCCCGCGACATCCAGGCGTGGGAGTACGTCCCGCTCGGCCCCTTCCTCGGCAAGTCGTTCGCCACGTCGATCTCACCGTGGGTCGTCACCATGGACGCGCTGGCCGCGGCCCGCGTGGACCTCCCGGGACAGGACCCGGAGCCGCTGCCGTACCTGCGGGGCACCGGCGACGCGGCCCTGGGCCTCGACGTCCACTACGAGGTCGTGTGGAACGGCACCGTGGTGTCGCGGCCCGAGTACCGGGACATGTACTGGTCGCCGGCGCAGATGCTCGCGCACCTGACGGTCAACGGCGCCTCGTTGCGCAGCGGCGACCTGTTCGGGTCCGGGACCATCTCGGGCACCGAGCCGCGCACGCGGGGCAGCTTCCTGGAGCTCACGTGGAACGGCACCGAGCCGGTGACCCTGGACGACGGCAGCACCCGGTCCTTCATCGAGGACGGCGACACGCTCGTCCTGCGGGCCTGGGCGCCCGGACCCGGCGGCGTGCGGATCGGGCTCGGCGAGGTGAGCGGGACGGTCGTCCCGGCCGCCGGCTAGGCCACCTGCCGGTTGCCGCTTGCCGCTACTGCCCGGGCCGCCCGTCACGAGGCTGCCGACCCACGACGACGTTGGTGGCGGCGACCTTGTCGTGCCACGCCTGGCGGTTGGCGTCCCACGCCGGCCACAGCAGGTCCAGGAGGGCGGCGATCGACGCGAACGTGCCGATGAGCGGGATGTTGCCCAGCATCCCCAGGACCGCCTGCACCGAGGCGCGCCGTGAGGCGTCCGCGAGCGACAGCGGGCCCGGCCGCTCGCGCAGCCGCACCGAGATGCCCGAGACGGCCTTGCCGGGGGTGGCGCCGCTGCGCGTCAGGAAGAAGACCTGGTACGCGAACGCGACCACGCCCGCGACGAGGCTGAACCCGGCGAGGTAGCCGTAGTCGATCTGCGAGGTGATGCGGTCCATCGCCGCGGTGTCCCCGGAGCGGACGGCGTTCGCGAACCCGTCGAAGAACGGCTGCATCGCCCGGTAGAGCAGCCAGCCGCCGAGGACGAAGCTCGCGACGCCGGTGATGATGGCGTCGATGATGTAGGCGCCCACGCGCTGCCAGTAGCTCGCCAGCGGCTGGCCGTCCGGTGTGGTCGGACCCGTCGCCCAGCCCTGACCCATCGGCGGCGCGTTCCACTGGTGCTGCTGCGGCGCCCCGGGGAACTGCGGGTTGGGGCGGCCCGGCTGCGCGCCCGGCGCACCACCCGGCATACCACCCTGCGCACCCGGCACACCGCCCTGGGTGCCCGGGCCCGCGCCGCGCCCACCGGGTCCGTGGCCACCGGGCGCCACCCAGTGCCGGGCGGCCTCGGCCCCCGCCTGGGCCGCCTGCTCGGCGGTGGTCGCGGGACGGGTGCTCTTGGGTGTCGTGTGCCTGGTCCAGACCACGCCGTCGAAGTACCGCAGCAGGGCGGCGTCCTCCGGGTCGTCGTACCAGCCCGGGCTCGATGGCGTGCTCATGGCGACAGCCTCTCACGCACGCTGCCCCGTTCCGGCCCACGGCCCCGCCGCGCGCTCGCGCTCCGCCGCACCTAGGGTGAAACGCCATGAGCAGCAACGACTCCGTCCTGCGGACCAAACCCGTCGAGGACGTCCTGGCCCAGGCCGGCGACGCCGGCAGCGAGGGCGACGGCACCCGCCTCGCCCGCCGCCTCGGGGCCAAGGACCTCATGGGCTTCGGCATCGGCATCGTCATCGGCACGGGCATCTTCACGCTGACCGGCATCGAGGCCAAGAACCACGCCGGCCCCGGCGTCGTCATCTCCTTCGCCGTCGCCGGCGTGGTGAGCCTGCTCGCCGCGCTCTGCTACGCCGAGCTCGCGTCGGCCGTGCCGACCGCGGGCAGCGCCTACACCTACGCGTACGCGACGATCGGCGAGGTCTTCGCCTGGATCATCGGCTGGGACCTCATCCTCGAGTTCGCCCTCGGCGCGGCCGTGGTGGCCCGCGGCTGGTCGGGCTACATGCAGGAGCTGTTCGACCTGCCCACGGGGCTGTTCGGCGAGACCTCGACCGTGAACGTGGGAGCGGTCGCCATCGTGCTCGTCCTCGGCATCGTGGCGGTCATCGGCATCCGCGAGAGCGCCCGGGTGACGAACACGCTGGTGCTCATCAAGGTCGCCATCTGCGTCTTCGTCATCATCGCCGGGGCCTTCTTCGTCAAGGCGTCCAACCTGACGCCGTTCATCCCGCCGGCCCAGCCGGTCAAGCAGGGCACCTCGGGCCTGGCGCAGCCGCTGAGCCAGGCCGTGTTCGGCATCCAGCCGACCGCCTTCGGGTTCGCCGGCGTGCTGACCGCCGCGGCCGTGGTGTTCTTCTCCTACACCGGGTTCGAAGCGGTGGCGAACCTCGGCGAGGAGACCCGCCGGCCCAGCCGCGACCTGCCCCTCGGCCTGCTCGGGACCCTCGGCATCTGCACGGTCCTCTACGTCGGCGTCTCGCTCGTCCTGACCGGGATGGTCGACTACCGCAAGCTCAACGAGGGCGCGCCGATCGCGAGCGCCTTCGAGGCCGTCGGGGCGCACTGGGCGGCGAACCTCATCGCCGTGGCAGCCGTCGCCGGCCTGACGTCGGTCATCCTCGTCGACATCGTCGCCATGGGCCGGATCGGCTTCTCGATGGGCCGCGACCGCCTGCTGCCGCCCGCCGTGGCGAAGGTTCACCCGAAGTGGGGCACCCCGTACCGCATCACCATGGGCACCATCGTCCTCGTGGCGCTGCTCGCCGGGCTGGTGCCGCTCAAGGCCCTCGCCGACCTGGTCAGCATCGGGACCCTCTTCGCCTTCGTCGTCGTCTCGATCGCCGTGCCGATCCTGCGCCGCACCAAGCCGGACCTGCCGCGCCCGTTCCGCACTCCCTTCTCACCCGTCGTGCCGGTCCTGTCGGCCCTCGCGTGCCTCTACCTCATGACGAACCTGTCGCTGGAGACGTGGCTGCGCTTCGCCGTGTGGATGGTCCTGGGCCTGGTGCTGTATGCCGTGTACGGCCGGCGCAACGCCCGCCTGGCCCAGCGCGTGCCGGGGCCGGCGCGCTCCGCCTGAGGCCGCCCACGCCCCGTTGGCCCCGGGGACGACGATCGGGGGTGTGGAGGTGACGGATCCGTCACCTCCACACCCCCGATGTCGGGGGGTGGGGCGGGTCAGAGGTTGCCGCGCGCGTCCTGCTCGCGCTCGATGGCCTCGAACAGCGCCTTGAAGTTGCCCTTGCCGAAGCCGAGCGACCCGTGCCGCTCGATGATCTCGAAGAAGACGGTCGGCCGGTCGCCGAGCGGCTTGGTGAAGATCTGCAGCAGGTAGCCGTCCTCGTCGCGGTCGACGAGGATCTTGCGCTTCTGCAGCTCCTCGATCGGCACGCGGACCTCGCCTATGCGGGCGCGCAGCTCGTCGTCCTCGTAGTACGAGTCCGGGGTGTCGAGGAACTCGATCCCGTTGGCGCGCAGCTCGTCGACGGTGCGCAGGATGTCGCCGGTCGCGAGCGCGAGGTGCTGGGCGCCGGGGCCGCGGTAGAACTCGAGGTACTCGTCGATCTGGCTCTTCTTCTTGGCGATCGCCGGCTCGTTGAGCGGGAACTTGACCCGGTGGTTGCCGTTGGCGACGACCTTGGACATCAGCGCCGAGTAATCGGTGGCGATGTCGTCGCCGATGAACTCCGCCATGTTCACGAAGCCCATGACCTTGTTGTAGAAGGTCACCCACTCGTCCATCTTGCCGAGCTCGACGTTGCCGACGATGTGGTCGAGCGCCTGGAACAGCCGCTTCGGCGCGCCCTCGCGCTTGACCCAGGTCGACTCCCTGGCGACGTAGCCGGGCAGGTAGGGGCCGTCGTACCGCGAGCGGTCGACGAGGGTGTGCACCGTCTCGCCGTAGGTCGCGATCGAGGCGATGCGGACCGTGCCGTGCTCGTCGGTGAGGTCCTCCGGCTCGCGCACGACGCGGGCACCGGCCGAGCGGGCCTGGGCGATGCACTTGTCGACGTCCGGCACCTCGAGGGCGATGTCGACGACGCCGTCGCCGTGCTTCGCGTGGTGCTCGACGAGCGGGCTGTCGGGGCTGACGGCACCGTTGAGGACGAAGCGGATCGAGCCGGACTTCAGGACGAAGGACTTGTGGTCGCGCTGGCCGTTCTCCGGACCCGAGTACGCGACGAGCTCCATGCCCCAGGCGGACTGGTAGTACTGCGCGGCCTGGGTGGCGTTGCCCACGACGAAGACGATGGCGTCCCAGCCGGTGACCGGGAACGGGTCCTTCGACTCGTCGTACTCGACGAGGCCGACGAGCTGCTTGAGCTGCTCGAGGTCGAGGTTGGCCTCGCGCTCCTGCGGCGTGAGGTCGAGGTTCGTGTCGCTGGTGGTCGTCATGGCGGCAGGGTGCCGCGGTGCTGCCGAGGTGTGCAACCGTGTGCCGTGCGGCTGCGCAGGATGTGCGAAATGGTCGCCGCAAGCGCCGATCCAGTGGACAATGTGTCCATGTCCCTCGACGACCTGGACCGGCGGCTGGTCACCCTGTTCACCGAGCAGCCCCAGATCGGGGTGCTCGGCGCCTCGCGCGAGCTCGGGGTCGCCCGGGGCACGGTGCAGGCCCGGCTCGACCGGCTGGCCCAGCGCGGCGTGATCCGGTCGTGGGCGCCGCAGCTCGACCCGGCGGCGATGGGCTACCCCGTCTCGGCGTTCTGCACGCTCGAGATCCGGCAGGGCCGCGGCCACTCCCCCGTCGTCGAGCACCTCGCCCGCATCCCCGAGGTGCTGGAGGCGCACACCATCACCGGCTCCGGTGACCTGTTCATCTCCGTGGTCGCCCGCGACAACGCCGACCTCCAGCGCGTCATCGACGCCGTGGTCGACGACCGCCACGTGGTCCGGGCCAACACCGCGATCTCCCTGGCGACGCGCATACCCCTGCGGACCCTGCCGCTGGTGCAGGCGGCGGCGACGCCCGTCAGCGACGCAGCGCAGTGACCGCCTCGGCGACGACGTCGGGGTCCGCCCAGAACCGGTCCCCCGGCTCCCCCAGCGGCGCGTAGACGACGACCTCGTCGAAGCCGGCATCCGTCGCCTCGCCCACCGTGTCGGCCAGCGCCTGGACGGAGGCGAGCGGGCGCAGCGTCCCCCACCCGACGAGGACCGACCGCCCGATCGCGGCCGGGTCGCGCCCGATCCGCTCGCAGGCCACCGTCACGCGACGCGACTGGCGGGCCAGGGCCTTCCACCAGCCGGCTCCGTCGAGCTCGGCCAGCGCGGCCCCGCCGAAGGTCACCCAGCCGTCGCCCTGCCGAGCCGCGAGGTCGAACCCACGGGGCCCACCCGCAGAGATGACCACCGGGGGCGGAAGCCGTCCGGGCGCGTGCGCGGCCGGCTGCACCCCCTCGATCCGGACGACGCTGCCCTCCCAGGTCGAACCCCCGAGCCAGAGTGCCCGCAGCGCCGACACCGACTCCTCGTAGCGGTCCCAGAGGTCACGCATCGCCACCAGCTCACCGCGGTCCGCCAGCACGTCCCCGGGCAGTCCGGCACCGAGGCCCAGGACGAAGCGCCCGTCGCTGATGTCCTGCAGCGTGGTGGAGGTGCGGGCCAGGACGGTGGGGCTGCGGACCGCTGCCGACGCGACCAGGGTGCCGAGGCGCATCGTGCTCGTGACCCCGGCGGCAGCCGCGAGGGTCGTCCACCCGTCCGCCCACCAGCGGCCGGCCACGGTGGGGTGGGTGAGGTGGTCAGCGGCATACGCGGCGTCGAAGCCCAGCTCCTCCAGGCGCGTCCACGTGTGCCGCGCGTCCCGCCACGACTCCTGCGGGAGCACCAGGGCACCGAGCCGCATCGGACCTCCTCCGGCACTGGGCGGCCCGCGGCGACGGGGACTGGGCCGCCGCGGGGTCGCTCACGTCGACCCCGATCGTTCCACCCGCGCTCGGGGTCGCGTGCGGGAATCGGCGCAACTGGCCGACCCCGGTGCCGCGGGCCGCCGGGGTCGGGATGCGCGGCCGGGGCGACGCCGTCAGCGTCAGGCCGCGTTGCCCAGGGCGAAGGACACGAAGACGGAGGCCACGATGAGCAGCCCGCCCAGGGACATCACGCCGTTGCCGGCCTCGCCGCGGGTGGCGATCCTCCGGCGGCTGCCCACGAGCACGAGGGCGATGGCCAGGGCGTTGAGGGGCAGCGCGACCCACCAGCCGGGCTCGGGCACGGCGACGGCGCCCCACGTGAAGAGCGCCGCGATGACCACGCCGAGCACGATGAGCAGGACCCGGGTGACCTTGATGCGGGTCTCGATGTAGGCGTTGGCCACGGTGCTACCTCTCGGTGGAAGGACGTCGGTCACGGGGACGGGCTGGCAGGACGGTCGAGGGCCGGCCCGTCACCACACGCCGCCACCGTTCGGGGGCCGCCGCGGGCCGTCGGACCCGTGACCGGGTCCCCGGGGCGGCTCGGTGTGGCCGGTCTGGCCCAGGGCACCGGGTCGCAGCGGGTCGATGCGGTCGTCGACCGGCCGCTCGGGGAACTCGACCGGGGAGTCGGGGCCGAAGCGGTCGAACGCGGCACCCCACTCCGGGTCCTCCTCCCTGAGGCGGTCGACCACGGCCCGGGCCTGCACGCCCACCGCGTCGCGGTAGGCCACGGCGCTCTCGTGCTCGTCGGCGCCGGAGAGCACCGCCCGCCACGTCGTCTGCTCGGCGTCGAGCCGGCGCTGGAGCACCTGCCGGTCGTGACCGTGCTCGCCGCGGCGGGCCTCGTCCTCCTCGGCGCGCCGGTCGGCGGCGTCCTGCGCCCGCCCCTGCTCGATCTCGACCCGGGCCCGCTCCGTCAGCGCCTTCGCCCGCTCGACGCCGGCGAGGACCTCGGCGATCTCTGACTCCTGCCGGCGCAGGGCGGCCTCGGCCCGGTGGACGAGCTCGTCTAGCTCGCGGTCGCCGGGGGTCGCAGTCATCAGAGGTCACCCGGTCCGGTGCCGGGGAAGCCCGCGCCGGCCGTCTCGTCGACGTGCGAGCCGGCCTTGCCGTGCGTCGCGGCAGCCGCGCCGGCGAGCACGACGTTCACGCCCTGCATCACGAGGGCGAAGATGCCGCACGCCTCGACCAGGGCGGGGATGAGCTTGGAGAGGTTGACGATGAGGTCGATGGCCTGGTTGATGAGCGAGATCGCCCGGCGGATGCCCGAGCCCATGGTGATGAGCTCCTTGGCGAGCTTGGCCACGCTGAGCGTGACCACCCACTCCTCGACGAGGCCGAGGATCCCCGCCACGGCCTGCACCACCTGCGAGGTCGCGGACAGCATGTTGCCCAGCTGGCGGCTCATCAGGCTGGTCGCGGTGCTCTGCCTGCCGTGCGCCGAGGCGAGGTCGAGCAGCTCGGCCCTCGCGAGGGTGGCCGAGTGGGCGCGCCAGGCCTGGTCGACGTGCCCGGCCATGCGCCGGTAGTTCTCCGAGACCTCGTGCAGCGCCTTGCTGGTCGACTCCCAGTTGCTGCGCATCTCGTCGACGCCGTTGAAGTCGCCCGCGATCGGGCTCATGATCGCCTCGATCGGCGACCAGTGCAGGATCTTCGTCATCGCCCAGTCGATGCCCTGCAGGATGGGCCCGCAGTTGCCCTTGGCGTTCTCGATGACGTCCCCGAAGGCCTGCGACCCGCTGGCCCCGTGCAGGTACCCGGCGGGGTCGCTGAGGGCGAGCGTGCTCACTTCTCCCCCGCCTCGAACGCCTCGTAGTCCTCGAGGTCGTCGCCGACGCTCGCGGCGTCCGCCGTGGTGTTGACGGCGCTCTCGATCTCGCCGGCGAGGGCGATCGGCGAGAACGGGTTGAGGCTCTTCGGCCCGTCGTCCCAGGCGTGGGCCGGCACGTGCGGGTTGAACAGGTTCTCGCCCTCGCGCGTCACGTCGGCCACGACGCCGGTGCCGCCGGCGATGTTCTTGTCGCCGCGGGACACGACCGGCCCCGGGTCGGCCGGGGCCATCGGGCCGGCGGGTCCCATCGTCGGCAGGCCGGCGGTGGTGATCTTCGTCTCGAACGCCTTCATGCGGTCCGAGGCGGCGATGTCCCTGTCGTGGAAGTTGGACGCGGTCGTCCGGATCTTCGAGGCCATGCCCTGGGCCGCCTCCGGGCTCTGCGACAGGCTGGCCTCGGCGTCGGAGTAGGCCGAGCGGTACTGGCCGGCGAAGATGGTCATGAAGCCGCTGAACGCCCCGAAGTTCGCACAGCTCCCGGCCACGAACGAGTGGACCGAACGCAGGTACGAGCGCTGCTGCTCGGCCGCGTGGGCCAGCTCGCGCATCCCGGCGTAGTTCACCTCGATGGTCATCGTCTCCCCCTCAGGCGGTGGTCTCGGCGCCCGCGGACCCCTTCCGCCAGCGCCGTGCCCGACCCTACCGGCCAGCGTCGCGCAGCACCGTGGGGAGCACTCCCCAACCGGGGCCCCCCGGCGTCGCAGCGTCCGGGACGAGGGGCCGACAGCGCTAGCGGCGCCCGACCAGCCAGGCGCGGATCTTCTCGATGCGTGCCGCGACCTCGGACGACGTCGCCGCATCGAGGGACGGGCCGCCGCACGCGCGGCGCAGGTCGTTGTGCACCACGCCGTGGGGCGCGTTGGTCTTGCGGGCGTATGCCGCGACGAGCCCGTTGAGCTCCTTGCGCTGGGCGGCGAGCGCGCGGTGCGCCGACACGGGCTGCGGCGCGGCCTTGGTCCGCCGGCCGCTCTGGGCGGTCTGCCGCTCGTGCAGCAGCAGCGCCACCTGGTCCGGCTCGAGCAGCCCTGGCAGGCCGAGGTACTCCTGCTCGTCCTCGGAGCCGACGGCGGCACCGAGGCCGAACTGCTTGGCGTCGAAGAGCACGTGGTCGAACTCGGCGTCGGACTCCAGCGCCTCGAAGGTGCTCTCGTCGAGGCCCACCGTCTTCTCGGTGCGGTTGGCGGCGGCGACGAGCGCGTCCTCCTCGGCCCACATCGAGGCCTCGGAGTCGTCCTTGGTGACGCGGTCGAGGGCGTGGTCGCGCTCGTCCTCCAGGCGGGCCGCGTGCTCGAGGATCACCGGCACGGAGGGCAGGAACACCGAGGCGGTCTCACCGCGGCGCCGGGCCCGGACGAAGCGGCCGACCGCCTGGGCGAAGAAGAGCGGGGTCGAGGTCGACGTGGCATACACGCCGACGCACAGGCGGGGCACGTCGACGCCCTCGGAGACCATCCGCACCGCGACCATCCACCGGGAGTCGCTGGAGGCGAACTCCTCGATGCGGGCCGAGGCGCCTGCGTCGTCGGACAGGACGACGGTCGGCTTCGTGCCGGTGATGGACTCCAGGATCCGGGCGTACGCGCGGGCGCTGGTCTGGTTCGAGGCGATCACGAGGGCGCCGGCGTCGGGCACGCCGCGACGCACCTCGGTCAGCCGCTTGTCGGCCGCGGCGAGCACGGCGGGGATCCACTCGCCCTTGGGGTCCAGGGCGGTGCGCCACGCGTGCGCCATCGCGTCCTTGGTCAGCGGTTCGCCGAGGCGCGCGGCGATCTCGTCGCCGGCCTTGGTGCGCCAGCGCATGGCACCGCCGTAGGCCATGAACAGCACGGGGCGCACGACGCCGTCGCGCAGCGCCTCGGCATACCCGTAGGTGTAGTCCGCCGCGGACCGGCGGATGCCGGCCTGGTCCATCTCGTAGCGGACGAACGGGATCGGCGAGGTGTCGGAGCGGAAGGGGGTACCGGTCAGGGCGAGCCGTCGGGTGGCGGGCTCGAACGCCTCGCGGATGGCGTCACCCCACGAGAGGTTGTCGCCGCCGTGGTGCACCTCGTCGAGGATCACCAGGGTCGGCGCGGTCTCGGTGCGGGTGCGGTGCAGCGACGGGCGGCTCGCGACCTGGGCGTAGGTGAGGGCGACGCCGTCGTACTCGCTGGAGTGCCGGGCCGAGGAGTTGGAGAACCGGGGGTCGATGTGGATGCCCACCCGGGCCGCCGCCTCCGCCCACTGCACCTTGAGGTGCTCGGTCGGGGCGACGATCGTCACCGCGGAGATCGTCCCGCGCCCGAGCAGCTCGGTGGCCAGGCGCAGGGCGTAGGTCGTCTTGCCGGCGCCGGGCGTCGCGACGGCGAGGAAGTCGCGAGGCGTGGACCGGAGGTAGGTCGTGAGCGCCTCCTGCTGCCAGGCGCGCAGCTTGGACGCCGTCCCCCAGGCCGCCCGCTCCGGGAACGCTGGTGACAGGTGGGAGGCGGCGGCAGTACTCATAGGCCCGCCACGATAACCGTTGCCCGACAACGACATGCCGAGGCCCCGGCATGTCTGCCGGGGCCTCGGGGGTGTGCTAGGGCGTGTCGCCGGAGAGGTCCGCGTGGGTCCTCCACGGCCGTTGCCGGGTGTGCCGGCTACTTCCCCTGGCGGTAGGTCACCCAGGCGTTCTGCGCCCGCGTGGTCTGGCCCGGGGTGAAGGTGTCCATGCAGGCGTCGTCGGTGTAGTCCATGAAGTTCTTGATCGGGTCCTGGCCCGGCGAGCGCGTGCAGCTGTCCCGACCCGTGGGGCAGCCGAAGGCCGGGGAGGCCTCGGCGGGGGTGTCGTCGACGGAGTCGCCCTGGCCGGTGCAGCCGCCCTGGAACGTGTGGTAGAGCCCGAACCAGTGGCCCGCCTCGTGCGTGGCGGTGTCGCCGAGGTTGTACGGCGAGGCCGTGCCGCCGGGCAGGCTCTGGTCGAGGACGACCACGCCGTCCATGACGTCGTAGCTGGACTTGGGGAACGTCGCCCAGCCGAGCAGGCCGCCCGACAGGTTGGCCGTGTAGATGTTGAGGTCGTCCATCGTGCCCTTGCGCAGGGCCGTCTTCATCGCGCGCTCGGCCGTGCTGCCCTGGGACAGGTTGTACCAGGAGGCGTTGTCGGTCTTGTCCACGCCGGCGTTGACGAACGAGAAGCCCGTGCCGCTGTAGGCGCCGTTGAGCACCGACATCTGCTTGGAGACCAGCCCCGAGACGTCACCGGTCGTGCCGCTGGTGATGACGTGGAAGTAGACGTTGACCGTGGTCGGGGAGAACGCGCCTCCCCCGCCCGGCTTGCGCGCCGAGCCGTTGGGGCTCTTGGTGTACCCCTTGGCGGCCATGGCCTTGGCGAACGCGTCCTCGTACGAGCGGACCTGCGCGGCCGACAGCTCGTTGCCGTCCTTGCGGTTGCCGCCCTGGGCCGAGCGCGCCGCGTTGACCGGGTCCGAGTGCGTCGCGCACTCCGCGGCCACCGTGGACTCCCCCGCCATCGGCTGGGCCAGTGCGCTGCCCTGCCCGAGGGCGAGGGCTGCAGCCCCCAGCACCAACGAGGAGAGCGCGAGTCGGGAACGAAGCAACATGTGCGTCCTTTCGCAGGAGGACCACCAGCCCGGTGCGGCGGGCAGTTCTCCTGCGCACGCTAGGAGCGCGTTCGTCAGCGGCACTGCCGCGAAAGCACAGGCAGAGGTAAAGAGTCCACCATGCTTGGGGCAACAGCAGAGGCGTCCGCAGGCAAACGCGACCTGCGGGACCCAGTCCCCTGACTCAGTCCTCGCCGTCCTGCGGTGCGCGCAGGCCCTCGTAGATCTCCTTGCACGTGGGGCACACCGGGAACCGGTCGGGGTTGCGGCCTGGCACCCAGACCTTGCCGCACAGGGCGGTCACCGGCTCCCCCGACAGCGCGCTCTCGAGGATCTTCTCCTTGCGCACGTAGTGGGAGAAGCGCTCGTGGTCGCCGGGCTCCTGCAGCTGCTCCTGCACCTCTTCGCGCTCGAGCACCGCCGTGCTCGTCTGCTGCTGCGGCTGCGCCTGCGGCGCGTGCGGGTCGTCCAGGGGGATCTGGGGCTCGCTCATCCCCCGAGTGTATGCCGGGTGCCTCAGTTCATCTCCGGGTCCACCGGGAAGGTGGCCACGAAGGCGAGGTGGTCGCGCTGGCGGCGCAGCACGCGCACCCACAGGCTCTGCGGGTCGTCGTCGAACGCGTCACGACCCTCGGCCTCCACGACGTACCAGGACCCGCTGTCGACCTCCTCCTCGAGCTGCCCGGGCGACCACCCGGCATACCCGGCGAAGATCCGCATCCCCGCCACCTCGGGCATGACGAGCTCGGGCGGGGTGTCGAGGTCGACGAGGCCGACCCCGCCGAAGAGCCGCTTGACCCCCATCGGCTCGACGTCACCCGGGACGGTGACCAGCCCGAGTGCGCTGTCCAGGCCCACCGGGCCGCCCTCGAAGAGGACCTGGGGCGCGGTCACGTGGTCCTGCCACTCCGGCAGGACCGCGTCGACGCGGGCGTCGAGCGGGCGGTTCAGCACCACGCCCTGCGCCCCCTCGGCGTCGTGGTGGAGCAGGAGCACGACGCTGCGGCGGAACACCCCCTCCTCGATCTGGGGTGTCGCGAGCAGCAGGCTGCCGGACAGGTCCTCGTTCTCCACCCCTCCATTCTGCCCACAAAGCCACAGCCCCGGTCACGGGGACCGGGGCTGTGGCGGAACGGCTGACCTGCGGGTCAGTCGCGCGGGCTGCGACGGGCGCCGCCGTAGGGGCGACCCCCCTGGCGGCCGCGGGGGCCACCGGAGCGCGGGCCGCGCGGACCGCCGCGGTGCTGGCGCTTCTCGCCCTCGAGGAGCCGCTTGAAGCGCTCCTCGGACACCGGGACACCGCTGGGGGCGCTGGCGCCGGTGGCCGCGAGGCGCTCGTCACCGGGGACGGCCTTGGTCGGGACGGCGTCGATGCCGGCCTCGCGCGCCATCCGCTCCATGGTGCGGCGCTGGTGCGGGAGGGCCAGGGTCACGACGGTGCCCTTGTCACCGGCGCGGGCGGTGCGGCCGGAGCGGTGCAGGTAGTCCTTGTGGTCGGCCGGCGGGTCGACCTGCAGGACCACCGAGACGTCGTCGACGTGGATGCCGCGGGCCGCCACGTCGGTGGCGACGAGCACCGGCAGGCTGCCGTCGCGGAAGGCGCCGAGCACGCGGTTGCGCGCGCCCTGGCCGAGACCGCCGTGCAGCGCCGCGGCGAAGACGCCCTGCTCGCGCAGCTGCATCGCGACGCGGTCGGCGCCGAGCTTGGTGCGCACGAAGACGACGGTGCGGCCCTCGCGGTTGGCGACCTCGGCGGTGATGACCTTCTTGTGGACCGGCTCGATGAGCAGGACGTGGTGCTCCATGGTGGTGACCGACGCCTTGGCGTCGTCGGTGGAGTGGGTCACCGGGTCGGTGAGGTAGCGCTCGACGAGGGTGTCGATGCCGTTGTCGAGCGTGGCCGAGAAGAGCAGCCGCTGGCCGCCCTCGGGCATCCTGTCGAGGATCGCCGTGACCTCGGGCATGAAGCCCATGTCGGCCATGTGGTCGGCCTCGTCGAGCACCGCGACCTCGACCTCGCCGAGCTCGACGGCCTCGCGCTCGAGCAGGTCCTTCAGGCGGCCCGGGGTCGCGATGAGGACCTCGACGCCACGGTTCAGGGCGTTGATCTGGGTGGTGTACGAGAGGCCGCCGGCGACCAGCTTGTGGCGCAGGCCGAGCACGTGCACGAGCGGCTCGAGCGCGTCGGAGACCTGCATGGCGAGCTCGCGGGTGGGGACCAGGACGAGCGCACGCGGCCGGCGCGGGGCCGCCTTGGGGCGCTCGGCCAGGCGGGCCAGCATCGGCAGGCCGAAGGCCAGGGTCTTGCCGGAGCCGGTCTGGCCACGGCCGAGGACGTCGCGGCCGGCGAGGGCGTCCGGGATGGTCGCCGCCTGGATCGGGAACGGGGTGGTGATCCCGTCGCGGGCGAGCCGCTCGACGAGGCGCTCGGCGAGCCCGAGGGCGGCGAAGCCGTTGTCGGCCTCGACCGTCACGGGGCCGTCGACCGACGTGCGGGTCGCCTTGACCCAGGTGTCGGCCTCCATGCGCTCGGCCTCGGGGTCCACCTGGTCCTCGAAGCGGGCCGGGCGGTCGTCGCGGTCGAAGCGACGCGCAGGGCGGTCGTCACGGTCGAAGCGACGCGCGGGGCGGTCGTCGCGGTCGAAGCGACGGGCCGGGCGGTCGTCGCGGTCGTACTGGCGCGGGCCACGGTTCTCGTCACGGTCGAAACGACGCGCGGGGCGGTCGTCACGGTCGAAACGGCGGGCCGGGCGGTCGTCGCGGTCGTACTGGCGCGGGCCACGGTTCTCGTCACGGTCGAAACGCTTGGCCGGGCGGTCGTCGCGGTCGTACTGGCGCGGGCCACGGTTCTCGTCACGGTCGAAACGCTTCGCCGGACGGTCGTCGCGGTCGAAACGACGCGCCGGGCGGTCGTCGCGGTCGTACTGGCGCGGGCCACGGTTCTCGTCACGGTCGAAACGCTTCGCCGGGCGGTCGTCACGGTCGAAACGCTTGGCCGGACGGTCGTCACGGTCGAAACGACGCGCGGGGCGGTCGTCACGGTCGAAACGCTTCGCCGGGCGGTCGTCACGGTCGAAACGCTTCGCCGGACGGTCGTCACGGTCGAACTCGCGACGGACGAGGCGGTCGGCGTCACGCGCCGGGCGGTTGGTCGACTGTCCGCGGTGGGCCTTCTTGGGACCCTTCTTCGCGGCAGCCTTCTGGTCAGCAGTCCAGCGGGCCTTCTTGGGCGCGGCGGATCGCAGGTTCTTGGGCACAGGTGTTCAACTCACTTCAGGTACTCGAGGTAGACACGTCTCGAGCCACCTGGCGAGGGAGACCGGGAAAGACGAGCCTCAGGCCACGAAGGGCCCGGTGGACCGGATCGACGGTCGTCATCCGGTGGGCGTCAGTCGGCATCGGGGACATCGGTGCGGCTTCACTGCCGCGGGTGGCGCTGCCAGGCGCCGCCGAACTGAGCCCGACCAGTCTACCAGCGACGCCGAGCCCTCCCGACCACGACGAGCGTGACGCCGAGCACGACGCCGGACAGGTCCGCCACGGCGTCCCAGACGTCGCCGTCCCGGTGCGGCAGCAGGTAGTGCTGCACGAGCTCGCTGACCGGGGCGTGCAGGGCGAGCAGGCCGACGAGCCACGCAGGCCGCAGCCCCGCGAGCAGACCGACGACGGTCGGCACCCCGAACAGCAGGAGGTGGACGACCTTGTCGGTCCACGTCACCGGCCCCTGCACGTCGACGCGCGGCCAGTACAGGCAGCACAGGTGGACCACCAGCAGCAGCGCAAAGGCGGCGCGCGCCACCGAGGCCGAGCGCGCCGAGGAGGTCCTGGTCGTCGTGTCGCTCACCCGGTGCAGCGTAGACGGGCGGAATCGCCGGCGGGTGACCGGTGTTGGCACCCGACGTGACCTCGCCGACCCCCGGTACCCCGCGCCCGCTGTCCCTGCTCGACTTCGTCGACGTGCCCTCGGGCATGACCGCCCAGCAGGCCATCGCCCGCAGCGAGCGCACGGTCCAGGCCGCCGACCGGCTCGGGTTCGCGCGCTACTGGATCAGCGAGCACCACAGCTTCGCCGGGCTGGCGAGCAGCTCGCCCGAGATCCTCATCGCCCACCTCGCCTCGCTCACCACCGGCATCCGCGTCGGCGCGGCGGGGATCATGCTCCCCAACCACTCCCCCCTCAAGGTGGCGGAGTGGTTCAAGACGCTGGAGATGCTGCACCCGGGGCGCATCGACCTCGGCCTGGGGCGTGCGCCCGGCACCGACCAGCTCACCGCGTTCGCGCTGCGGCGCTCCCGCGAGGCCCTCACCGCCGACGACTTCCCCCAGCAGGCGGCCGAGCTCATCGCGTTCCTGTCCGACAGCTGGCCCGACGACCACCCGTTCAAGGCGGTCCGCGCCACCCCGGTCGTCGACACCAGCCCCGAGCTGCTCATGCTCGGCTCGAGCGGGTGGGGCTCCTCCTTCGCGGCCGTCAACGGGATGGCCACGGTCTTCGCCCACCACATGAGCCCCGGCCTCGCCGTCGAGGCGCTGCAGGCATACCGCCGCGACTTCCGGCCCGGCCCCCTCGGTGACACGCCGCGCGTCATCATCTCGGTCCTCGCCCTGGCGACGGAGGACCCGGACGTCGCTGCGGACTTCCGCGCCGGCTGGGCGCTGCAGATGCAGCGCATCCGCAGTGGCGCCACGACGCGCCCCAGCGCGGAGGAGATCCGCACGTTCCGGCTCAGCCCCGAGTTCGCCGCCATCGAGCCCAGCCTCCAGGGCCGGGTGTATGCGGGGCCGCCGGCCGAGGTCGCCAAGGGCCTCACCGCGCTCGCCGACGAGGCCGGTGCGGACGAGGTCTCCCTCGTCGCGCCGACCCCGGACCTGGACGCGAAGCTGCGCAGCCTGGAGCTGCTGGCGGCCGAGTTCGGCCTCACCCCGAGGGGCTGACCCCGGCGCCGGGCGCCGGGCGCGTGGCCGGCGCCAACGGCGGTCAGCCGATCAGCTCGGCCTCGTCCGTAGCGACCGACGACGTCCGCTCGACTGCCTCAGGAGCGGTGCCCAGCACGGCCGCCTTCACCGCGGCGGCGACCACCTTCGACACGTCGGGGTGGAACACGCTGGGGATGATGTAGGCCGGGTTGAGCTCGTCGGGGTGGACGACCTCGGACAGGGCGGTCGCCGCGGCGAGCATGACGTCCTCGTCGATGGTGCGCGACGCCGCGTCGAGCAGGCCGCGGAAGACGCCGGGGAACACCAGCACGTTGTTGATCTGGTTCGCGAAGTCCGAGCGCCCGGTCGCGACCACGGCGGCGTGCTGCGCGGCGGCGATGGGGTCGACCTCGGGCTCGGGGTTGGCCATCGCGAAGACGATCGCGTCGTCGGCCATCGTGGCGATGTCGTCGCCGGTGAGGATGCCGGGGGCCGAGACGCCGATGAAGACGTCCGCGCCCGCGATCGCGGCCTTGAGCGTCCCGCTCACCCGGCGGGGGTTGGTGTGCTCGGCCGACCACGCCAGCTGCGGGTGGTCGCCCGAGGCGATGTCCTCGCGGTCGGGGTGCAGCACGCCGAACTGGTCCGCCACGACGACGTCACGCGCGCCGGCCTTGAGCAGCAGCTTGAGGATGGCGGTGCCGGCGGCGCCCGCGCCCGACATCACGACCCGGCACTCCGCCAGCTCCTTGCCCACGACCCGCAGGGCGTTGCGCAGGGCGGCCAGGGTGACGATCGCGGTGCCGTGCTGGTCGTCGTGGAAGACCGGGATGTCGAGCTCCTCGCGCAGCCGGTGCTCGATCTCGAAGCAGCGCGGGGCCGAGATGTCCTCGAGGTTGATGCCCGCGAAGACCGGGCTGATCGCCTTGACGGTGCGGATGATCTCCTCGGTGTCCTGGGTGTCCAGGCAGATCGGGAAGGCGTCGATGTCGGCGAACCGCTTGAACAGGGCCGCCTTGCCCTCCATGACGGGCAGCGCCCCGAGCGGGCCGATGTTGCCCAGCCCCAGCACGGCCGACCCGTCGGTCACGACCGCGACGGTGTTGCGCTTGATGGTCAGGCGGCGGGCGTCCTCGGGGTTCTCCGCGATCGCCATGCAGACGCGGGCCACGCCCGGGGTGTAGATGAGCGACAAGTCGTCGCGGTTGCGGATCGGCACCTTCGACTCGACCTTGAGCTTGCCGCCGAGGTGGACGAGGAAGGTGCGGTCGGAGACCTTGCCGATGTCCACGCCGTGCACGCCGCGCATCGCCTCGACGAGCTCGTCCGCGTGGGCGGTGTCGCGGGCCGCTGCGGTCACGTCCACCCGGAGGCGGTCGGCCCCCGACGCCGTCACGTCGAGGCCGGTGACCAGGCCGCCTCCCGCCTCGATGACCCCGGTCAGCTCCGACACCGCGGTGGCGCGGGCCGGGAGGGTGAGGCGGACGGTGATGGAGTTGGACACGGAGGGCACGGCGGTCATGCCGGCATTCTCCTGATTACTCAGCGGTACGCCGAAACGCGACCGCCCCCTGGGCAGGAGCCGCCGCGGTCCGCTCGCCACGGGTGCGGGCGACACCGATCGCCACGATGACGGCGGCGAGCGCCAGGCTCAGGCCGAGCTCGAGCCGGTGCCCCTCCTGGACCAGCATCAGGACCAGCACGAAGGCGATGAACCCGATCGTCGCGTAGGTCAGGCCGGGGTACAGCCACATCCGCACCGCGGGGCTGTGGCCCTCGGCGTCGAGCTGGCGCCGCATCCGCAGCTGCGACAGCGCGATGACGAGGTAGACGAACAGCGCGATCGCGCCGGAGCTCGCCAGCAGGTAGCCGAAGATCTTCTCCGGCAGGAGGTAGTTGCCGATGACCCCGAGGAAGCCGACCACCGAGCTCGCCAGGATCGCCCAGGCCGGGACTCCCCGGTCGGTCGTGCGCGACCACGCCGCCGGGGCGTCACCGCGGGTCGACAGCGAGAAGGCCATGCGCGAGGCGGTGTAGAGCGCGGAGTTCAGGCACGAGGCGACCGCCGTGAGGATGACGAACTCGAGCACCGTCGTGAGCCCGCCGAGGCCCATGCGCTCCAGGGTGTACTGGTACGAGCCGGATCCCTCGGCCGCGAGGCCCTTGGCGTTCCACGGGACGAGGGCGACCACGACGAAGATGGAGCCGAGGTAGAACAGGCTGATCCGCCAGATCACCGAGTTGACCGCCTTGCGGATGCCGGCCTCGGGGTTCGGCGACTCGGCCGCGGCGATGGTGACGATCTCGGTGCCCATGAAGGTGAACATCGTGATGAGCATGGCCGCGAAGACCGCGCCGATCCCGTGGGGCAGGAAACCGCCGTCCTGCCACAGGTGCCCGACGCCCGAGGTCTTCGAGCCGGGCAGCGCGCCGACCATGGCGAGCACGCCGAGCCCGATGAACAGCACGATCGCGATGACCTTGACGAGGGCGAACCAGAACTCGAACTCGCCGTAGTTCCCGACGCTGAACAGGTTGGTCCCCACGAGCAGCCCGGTGATGACGAGGGCGAAGACCCACTGCGGCACCGCGGGGAACCAGTCCCCCAGGATCAGCGCCCCGGCGGTCGCCTCGACCGGGATCACGATGACCCAGAACCACCAGTACAGCCAGCCGATCGAGAAACCGGCCCACCGCCCGAGCGAGCGGTCGGCATACGTCGAGAAGGACCCGGTGTCGGGCTGGGCGGTCGCCATCTCGCCGAGCATCCGCATGACCAGGACGACCAGCGTCCCCGCCAGGGCGTAGGCGATGAGGACGGCCGGGCCGGCGGTGGCGATGGCGTTGGCCGACCCCACGAAGAGGCCCGCACCGATGACCCCGGCGATGGAGATCATGGTGATGTGCCGTGGCTTCAGCCCCGCCTTGAGCTGGCTGGGCGCCGGCTCGTCGCCGGGGACGTCTGGCTGGTGCTTCGTCGTCGCGCTCACCCGGGCAGCGTGGACCCGGGTGACGTATGCCGCAAATCGACTAGGAACGCTGCAGGTCAGGAGGTTCGACGACGTCCGGCTCCGGCGTGCCGGCAGCCACGACGGCCGGTGGCGGGACCATCCCGGCGTGCATCGCGCGGCGCTGCTGGCGCCACACACGGCGCAGCAGACGGCGCCGGAGCAGCTGCTGCCCGCTCACCGCGAGCCAGAGGCACACGGCGGCCAGCGGCAGCTCGACCACCACGGCCATGCCGACCGCGAGCCAGCGCTCCTCCTGGGTCGGTGCGGTGACGACGTCGAACCACGCGTCGACGACCAGCATCGTGCCGTTCACCGCGGCCACGGCGGGCAGCCACGGCGTGAGCCGGACCGCGGCCCACGCGGTCGCGAGCAGGACCAGGACGAGCGCGGCGTCGAAGCCGCCCCACGCGAGGTCGTAGTGGGCGGCCGGCTTCGAGCTGGGCAGCTGCACCGCGAGCCAGATGGTCCACGGGACGGTGAGCAGCGCGAGCACCGCGAACACCCACCCGACGCGACGGATGGGACGGCCGTGGACCGGCCCGGAGGCCGCCTCCCCGGTCATGGCCTGGCGGTCGACGCGCCGGCCGGCTGCGCGTCGGCGGTGCTGTCGGGGGCCCGGTCGGCGGTGCGTTCGGCCGCGTGTGGGGCCTGCGAGGTGCGGGAGGCGGTGGCGGTCAGCAGGTACCGCTCGTGCTCGAGCTCCTTGCCCCAGTAGACGGTGTCCCACAGCGGAACGACTGTGGGCTCCCCCACCAGCTCGCGCACGACGGCGGCGAGCTCCTGCGACGGCACGCCTGCCTGCCAGGGCAGGGCCGGCTCCGCCCCCGCGGACTCGATGCCCCAGCGGCCCTCGATGAGGACCATCCGGCCACCAGGGCGCAGCAGCCGGGCCCACCGGCGCAGCGCGTCCTGCGGGTCGGGCAGTGTCCAGAGGATGTGCCGGGCGAAGACGACGTCGAGGCTGCCCGCCTCCCACTGCGGGTCCCCCGCGTCCCCCTGCGCGATGTCCACGGCGCCGCCGAAGGGCGCGGTCTTGGCCCGGGCGCGGGCCACCATCTCGCCGGACAGGTCGATGCCGCGGACCTGGTGGCCGAGCTCGGCGAGCAGCACGCTCATCGTCCCGGTGCCGCAGGCGAGGTCGCCGACGTCGGACGGGGTGGTGGGCAGCCACGTGCGCAGCAGGTCCTTCCAGGCGGCCCGGACGTCGGAGTCGAGCAGGCCGTGGTCGACGAAGGTGTCGTACTCCTCCGCGGCCTCGTCCCAGTACTGGCGGATCTGCTCGGTGTCCATGTCCTCAGCCTAGGCTGGCGCCATGACGGGGCACATCGACGTGACCGGCACGGGCCGCGCGTCCGCAGTGCCGGACGTGGTGCGCGTCAGCGCCGGCGTGCGCTGCGAGGCCGCCGACGTCTCCGCCGCGCTCTCGGATGCCGCCGGCCGGGCGGCCGCCCTGGCGCAGGCGGCGAGGGACCACGGCGTCGACGAGCGCGACCTGCGCACCACGAGCAGCGGGGTGCAGCCGCGCTACGACCGCGACGGAACGTCCGTCGTGGGGTACTCCGCCCAGCAGGGCCTGGCCGTCACCGTCCGCGACCCGGCACTGGTGGGCGCCCTGGTCGACGCCTTCGCAGGCGCTGCCGGCAACGCCCTCAGCATCGACTCCGTCGGCACCGACCTCGCCGACCCGGCGCCGCTGCTGGCCGCCGCGCGCGAGGCCGCCTTCGCCGACGCCCTGGCCAAGGCGGAGCAGTATGCCGCCCTGGCGGGCCGCGGCCTGGGGAAGGTTGTGCGCGTGCGCGACGTTGTCGAGGGTGGTGCCCAGCCCCGGTTCGCCCGGATGGCGGCCGGCGCGGGGAGCCCCTCGCTCGAGCTGGGCGAGAACACGGTGACCGCGACCGTCGCGGTCCGATGGGAGCTGACATGGCGAGCGTCGAGCTGACCGCCGACACGTTCGAGAAGACCGTCCTCGAGGGCGGCACCGTCTTCGTGGACTTCTGGGCCGACTGGTGCGGCCCGTGCAAGCGGTTCGCGCCGGTCTACGAGGCGGCGTCGGAGCAGCACTCCGACATCGTCTTCGGCAAGGTCGACACCGAGTCCGAGCAGGCGCTGGCCGCCGCGGCGAACATCACCTCGATCCCGACCCTCATGGGCTTCCGCGACGGCATCCTCGTCTTCGCGCAGGCGGGCGCCCTCCCCGCGCCCATGCTGGCCGACGTCATCGGCAAGGTGCAGGCGCTCGACATGGACGAGGTCCGCGCGCAGGTCGAGCAGCAGCGGTCCGGCGCCCAGCCCGGCTGAGCCGCGACCGCGCGCTCAGGTCCTGGCGGGCGCGCCGCGGCGGGCCGCCTCGCGGCGGACCGCGAGGAACAGGCGGTGCGCCGTCACCACCACGGTCGCCCACGCGAGCCCCAGCACCCAGCCCATGACCACGTCCGACAGCCAGTGGTGGCCGAGGAAGACGCGGCTGAGGCCCATCGTCAGCATGAACGCCACCCCCAGCACGACCGCGCCCACGCGCACCCACGTGCGGCGGACCTTGCGCAGCAGCAGGTAGACCACGACGGCGGCGATGACCGTGGCGTTGAGGGTGTGGCCGCTCGGGAACGACGGTGAGGACTCGTAGGGCGGCACCGCGAACATGCGCGGCGGCCGCGCGCGGCCGACGAGGTCCTTGCCGGCGATGGTGAGCGCCAGCGACCCCGCCGTGGCGAGGACGAGGAGCACCACGGGCGTCCACGACCGCCAGGCCCAGACCATCACCGCGACGGCCGCCAGGGTCAGGAGCGGCATGCCGATCGGCCCCCCGACGTCGGTGTATGCCGTGACGGCCCGGTCCAGCCCGGGCGAGCGCCAGGCGACGGCCTGGTCGAGCGCGGGCTGGTCGAGCACGGCCACGCCGTCGGCCTCGACGACCGACTCGTACACGTCCTCGGCCAGCGTGGTCAGTGCGGCGGTGAGCGCCAGGCCCACGAGGGCGGTCACGACCAGCACCCAGTTGGCGACGGTCCACCAGCCCAGCCGCTCGGCATACCGGCCGGCGGTGTGCAGCGCCCGCTCGCGCACCTCGGTCTCGGCCATGCCCCACCCTAAGCCGGGGGACGCGCGAGGGCCCGGTCACGGACGTGACCGGGCCCTCGCGGCTCAACGGCGATGTGCGAGCACCACGGTGGTGGAGGTGGCGGGAATCGAACCCGCGTCCACTGACGGCTTACCAGGGCTTCTCCGGGTGCAGTGCGCTACGGATTTTCTCGGCCCCAGCGCTCGCACGCACACGTCCGCTGACAGGCCCAGCCGAGTAGGAGTCCCGCGCAGCCCCTCGGCATGACTGCGCAGCGAGTTCCCTAGCTGACGCCAGGCACTGAGACGGGAACTAGCTCAGGCTGACGGACTTCGAGGCTCGCTCAGGCGGCGAGGGCGAAGTCGGTGCGCTTGGAATTGGCACCTATTGGTTTGCAAGGAGCGTTGACGAGATGACCTTGCATCCTCGACCCGCTTCCCCTGGACAACCGACCAATGTCGAAACCGATCACCCCCGTGCTCCTGCGAGTGCAGGGGTGCTCACACATCCGCTGTTGAGTTGTGGGACAAGCCTACCGTCCAACGCGCGGGCCCCCGACAACATTTCCTCGCGGCCGACCAATCCGGTTCCGCGACGGCACCGAACAGGCGGCGAGGGATGAACCGGGGAGTGGCGCCGGCGGCGGCCACGGCAGGGCCCCGGAAGGAGCCGCTGTCCGCACACTGGAGACTCCCATGCACGTACGACGCGTCGTGGCCGCCCTGGCCACTGCCACCCTCGCCGGCGCCCTGACACTCGTCGGGGCCGGCAGCGCCTCGGCCCACGAGGGCAGCGCACCCGCACCGACCGGCACCCGCAGCCTCGCGGCGGTGCTCGCCCAGGACGGGTCCGGGTTCGACCGCAACTGGAACGACTTCGACATCGTCGACAACGCGGTCCAGGCCGTCCTGGCCGCCAAGCCCTCCTCCCCCGTGGCCGTGCTCGCCGACGGCTCCGTGCCGCTGACGGCGTTCCTTCCCACCGACGCCGCCTTCCGCCGGCTCGCCACCGACCTCACCCACCAGCAGTACACCAGCGAGAGCGCGGTCTTCGCGGCCGTCGCCTCGCTCGGCATCGACACCGTCGAGGCCGTGCTGCTCTACCACGTGGTGCCGGGCGCCACGATCGACTACCGCGCCGCCCGTGCCGCCGACGGCGCCGAGCTCACCACCGCGTCCGGCGGCACGCTGACGGTGGACGTCCGCTGGCACCGGTGGGTGACCCTCGTGGACGCCGACCCGAACGACGCCAACGCGTGGGTCGTGCGCCCGAACATCAACAAGGGCAACGTGCAGATCGCCCACGGCATCTCCCAGGTCCTGCGACCCGTGGACCTGTGACCCACCCGGTCACGCCCTGACTCCACCAGTGGAGCCCGTGGCCGTCGCTCCCACCGGGGCGGCGGCCACGTCGGTGCCGGGGCCGCCGCGGCCGGTGGTGCCGTGACCCGGCCGCGCCCGCTGGTGCCGCTCGGTCAGCCGCGCGCCGCCTCGGCCGCGGCGCGCTCGTACTCCTCGCGCGCCCGCAGGATCCGGCCGACGTGGGTCTCGGCCCAGTCGGTGAGTGTGGCGAGCGGGCCGCTGAGGGACCGCCCCAGCTCGGTGACCTCGTAGTCGACCCGCGGCGGCACCTGGGCGTGGACGGTCCGGGTCAGCAGCCCGTCACGCTCGAGGGTGCGCAGCGTCTGGGTCAGCACCTTGGGCGCCACGCCACCGATCCGGTCGCGGAGCTGGGTGAAGCGCAGGGGTCCGTCGGAGAGCGCGTCGATGACGAGCACCGTCCACTTGTCGCCGACCCGGTCGAGGACCAGGCGCGTCGGGCAGTCGGGGTCGAAGGCGTCTCCGCGGTCGATGGTAACCACGAGGTACTTATAGCACTTTGAAGTGCTTGGTTACCAATGGTTACCGTGGAGGGGTTCGCACGACCCCGACCCCAGGAGCTCACCCCCATGAAGATCGCAGTGTTCGGCGCCACCGGCATGATCGGCTCGCGCATCGTGCGCGAGGCGCTGTCCCGAGGCCACCACGTCACCGGGTGGACCCGCAGCGGTGGCGACCTGCCGGAGGGCGCGCACGCCGCCACCGGCGACCTCGCCGACCCGACCACGGTCGAGGCCGCGGCGGCCGGCCACGACGTGCTCGTGTCGGCGACCGGTCCGGACCGCAGCGGCGGACCGCACGAGCCCTGGCTCGAAGCAGTGCAGACCCTCATCGACCACGCGGGCACCGCCCGGGTGCTCTTCGTCGGCGGCGCCGGGTCGCTCGTCGGCCCCGACGGCACCCGCCTGCTGGACGGACCCGACTTCCCGGCCGAGTACCTCGCCGAGGCCCGGAGCGGCGCGGCAGCGCTCGAGGCCTTCCTCGCAGCGCCCGGGTCGCTCGACTGGACCTTCCTGTCCCCCGCCCCTGTCATCGCACCCGGTGAGCGGACCGACACCTACCGCACCGCCCTCGACACACCGGCCGGGGTGTCCGTGTCGGCCGAGAACTACGCCGCGGCCCTGCTCGACGAGGTCGAGCAGCCGCACCACCGCCGGCAGCGCTTCACCGTCGCCGACTGACCGAGCCGGGCGCCACACGGCGCCGCCGACCGCGTCCGGCGTCCGGCCGCGCCAGGCACCGGCTCACTTGCGCGGCGGCGGGGTGGTCGGCCGCCCGGGCGGCCCGGTCGGCTTGCCGGTCCGCTTGGTCGGCGACGGCAGGAGGGTGGCCGGGGTGGTGGGAGCGGTCGACGAGGTCGGGGCGGGGGTCCCGGCCGGCGAGCCGCTCGTCGTGGTCCGTGACGCGGTCGTCGTCGTGGTCGTCGGGCTCGAGGTCGTCGAGCCCGACGTGCCACTGGTGGAGGGCGTCGTCACGGCGCCCGGCGTGGGCGTCCCGGGGATCGTGGGCACCGGGGGCGCCGGGGCGTCCGACCGGCCGAACGGGCCCACCACGACGACCAGGGCCGCGACGGCGAGCACCGTCGCGGCGAGGAGCAGGCGGGCGGGCGTCAGGGCACGACGGCGTGCCGCATGTCGTCCTGCCACTGGCCCTCCAGGGGTCGCTTCCCAACGGACGACGCGACCCCGGCATACCGTCGCGTCGTGGCCCCCTGCAGCCGCGACCCACTGTAGCTGTCCGCATTCCGGGCGCCCTGTCTCATGCATCGGGACCTCATTAGGATCGAGCACGCACCGCCCGTCCCCCGCGGACTCCCCGTCCGCACCGAGGAGGTCCCGTGTTCAGCAAGGTCCTGGTCGCCAACCGTGGCGAGATCGCCGTCCGAGCCTTCCGCGCCGCCACGGAGCTGGGCGCCAAGACGGTGGCGGTCTTCCCCTACGAGGACCGCAAGTCCGAGCACGTGCTCAAGGCCGACGAGGCGTACCGGATCGGCGAGCAGGGGCACCCGGTCCGGGCGTACCTCGACCCCGCCGAGATCGTCCGGGTCGCCCTCGAGGCGGGCGCGGACGCCGTGTACCCGGGCTACGGCTTCCTCTCCGAGAACCCCGACCTGGCGCAGGCCTGCGCCGACGCCGGCATCACCTTCATCGGCCCGCCGGCCCCGGTCCTGCACCTCACGGGCAACAAGGCACGCGCCATCGCCGCCGCGAAGAAGGCCGGGCTGCCGACCCTGCGCAGCGCGCCGCCGAGCACCGACGTCGAGGAGCTGGTGCGCGGCGCCGAGGAGATCGGCTTCCCCGTCTTCGCCAAGGCCGTGGCCGGCGGCGGCGGTCGCGGCATGCGCCGCGTCGAGCGCCGCGAGGACCTGCGCGAGGCGCTCGAGGCCTGTATGCGCGAGGCCGAGTCCGCGTTCGGCGACCCCACCGTCTTCCTCGAGGAGGCGGTCGTCAGCCCGCGGCACATCGAGGTGCAGGTGCTCAGCGACGGCACGGGCACCGAGGGCGGCGTCATCCACCTCTTCGAGCGGGACTGCTCCGTGCAGCGACGCCACCAGAAGGTCGTCGAGATCGCGCCGGCACCCAACCTCGACCCCGAGCTGCGGGCGCGGATGTGCGCCCACGCGGTCGCCTTCGCCCGCGAGATCGGCTACGTCAACGCCGGCACCGTCGAGTTCCTCCTCGCCCCCGACGGCCGCTACGTCTTCATCGAGATGAACCCGCGGATCCAGGTCGAGCACACGGTGACGGAGGAGATCACCGACGTCGACCTCGTGAGCAGCCAGATGCGGATCGCAAGCGGCGAGACCCTGGCCGACCTCGGGCTCTCGCAGGACGCGTTGCAGATCCGTGGCGCGGCGCTGCAGTGCCGCATCACGACCGAGGACCCCGCCAACGGCTTCCGCCCCGACACCGGCCACGTGACGACCTACCGGTCCGCCGGTGGTGCCGGCGTGCGCCTGGACGGCGGCACGGTGTTCGTCGGCGCCGAGATCGGCGCGCACTTCGACTCGATGCTGGTCAAGCTCACCTGCCGCGGCCGGGACTTCCCGACGGCGGTACGCCGCGCCCGCCGTGCGCTCGCGGAGTTCCGGATCCGTGGTGTGTCGACGAACATCCCGTTCCTCCAGGCGCTGCTCGAGGAGCCGGACTTCCAGGCGGGCCGGCTGTCCACGGCATTCATCGACGAGCGGCCCTACCTGCGCACCGCGCGCGTCCCCGCCGACCGCGGTACCAAGCTGCTCACCTACCTCGCCGACGTCACCGTCAACCAGCCGCACGGCCCGGGTCGCACCCGGGTCTCCCCGCGGTCCAAGCTGCCCGAGATCGACCGCTCCACTCCCCCGCCGGCCGGCGCCCGTGACCGGCTCCTGCGTGTCGGGCCGGAACAGTGGGCCCGTGACCTGCGCGCGCAGGTGCCGGTCGGCGTCACCGACACCACGTTCCGCGACGCCCACCAGTCGCTGCTGGCGACCCGGCTGCGCACCCGCGACCTCATGCACGTCGCCCCCCACGTCGCCCGGCTCACGCCGCAGCTGCTGTCGGTGGAGGCCTGGGGCGGCGCCACGTACGACGTCGCGCTGCGGTTCCTGTCCGAGGACCCGTGGGACCGCCTCGCCGCCCTGCGTGAGGCCATGCCCAACCTGCCACTGCAGATGCTGCTCCGCGGCCGCAACACCGTCGGCTACACGCCGTACCCGACCGAGGTGACCGACGCGTTCGTCTCCGAGGCGGCCACGACGGGCATCGACATCTTCCGGATCTTCGACGCGCTCAACGACGTCGGGCAGATGCGTCCCGCCATCGACGCGGTCCGGGCCACCGGCACCGCGGTCGCCGAGGTCGTCCTCTGCTACACGGGCGACCTGACCGACCCGGGCGAGAAGCTGTACACGCTCGACTACTACCTGCGCCTCGCCGAGCAGATCGCCGAGGCCGGCGCGCACGTCATCGCGATCAAGGACATGGCCGGACTGCTGCGTGCACCCGCCGCCCGGACCCTGGTCACGGCCCTGCGCGAGCGGTTCGACCAGCCCGTCCACCTGCACACCCACGACACGGCCGGTGGGCAGCTCGGCACGCTCCTCGCCGCGATCGACGCCGGCGTGGACGCTGTCGACGTCGCCAACGCCGCCATGTCGGGCACGACGAGCCAGCCGCCGATGTCCTCCCTCGTGGCCGCCACCGACGGCACGCCGCGCGCGACCGGGCTGGACCTGCGGGCGGTCAACGACCTCGAGCCGTACTGGGAGGCGGTGCGCCAGCTCTACTTCCCGTTCGAGTCCGGCCTGCCCTCCCCCACGGGACGCGTCTACACGCATGAGATCCCCGGCGGGCAGCTGTCGAACCTGCGCCAGCAGGCCATCGCCCTCGGGCTCGGCGAGCACTTCGAGGAGATCGAGGACATGTACGCCGCGGCGAACCGCATCCTCGGCAACATCGTCAAGGTCACCCCCAGCAGCAAGGTCGTCGGGGACCTCGCCCTCGCGCTGGTCGGCGCCAAGGCAGACCCCGACGACTTCGAGGCCAACCCCACGGCCTACGACATCCCCGACTCCGTCATCGGCTTCCTGTCCGGCGAGCTGGGCGACCCGCCCGGCGGCTGGCCCGAGCCGTTCCGCACCAAGGCGCTGCAGGGGCGCACGCCGAAGCCGCGCGTCACCGAGCTGTCCGAGGCCGACCGCGAGGCCCTCAAGGCCGAGCCCCGGGCCACCCTCAACCGCCTGCTGTTCCCCGGACCGACCGCCGACTTCCAGCGGTCGCGCGAGGCGTACTCCGACCTCGCGGTCCTCGGAACCCGCGAGTTCCTCCACGGCATCGAGGTCGGCCACGAGCACGAGATCGACCTCGAGCCGGGCAAGCGGCTGATCATCGGCCTGCAGTCCGTCTCCGACCCCGACGAGCGCGGCATGCGTACCGTCATGTTCACGATGGGCGGCCAGCTGCGACCCATCCAGGTCCGCGACACCAGCGTGAGCGTCGACGTCCGCACCGCCGAGAAGGCCGACCCGGCGAACCGCTCGCACGTGGCCGCACCCTTCGCCGGGGTCGTGAGCCTCGGCGTCGAGGAGGGCTCCACGGTCGAGGCCGGCCAGGTCGTCGCGACCATCGAGGCGATGAAGATGGAGGCGAACATCACCGCCCCCGTCGCCGGCACCGTGAGCCGGCTCGCCATCGGCGGCCAGCAGCAGGTCGAGGGCGGTGACCTGCTCCTCGTCCTCGCGCCCTGACCGGCCGCATGAGGCTGACCTGCGACGTCGCGAGTCCTGCAGGTTCGTGCGACCCGCGTTACGGTCGAAGGAGCACGGTCAAGAAGCGGCCGGGCGTCCGACCGGAACGACACGACACCAAGGAGTGCGACATGGGCATGGACGACAAGCTGGGCAACGCCGCGGAGCAGGCCGAGGGCAAGGCCAAGGAGGCCGCCGGCAAGGCCACCGACAACGAGCGCCTCGAGGCCGAGGGCCAGACGGACCAGGCCAAGGCCGACATGAAGCAGGCCGGCGAGAAGGTCAAGGACGCGTTCAAGAACTGACCCGACGCCGTATGCCGCCCGCTCGCCCACGCGAGCGGGCGGTGTCGTGTGCGGGGGCGCCTACCAGGAGCCGCCGCCCCCGCCGCCCCCGCCACCGCCGGAGAAGCCGCCCCCGCTGGAGAAGCCGGAGCCGCCCGAGCTGCCGGGCGTGCTCGTGAAGGTGCTGCCGGCGGTGCTCGCGAACGAGTCCATGCCGTCCGCGATGCCGCCGAACGAGCCGTAGTCGCCGCCGAGGTACCAGGTCGGCATCACCAGCGGGTGCCCGGCCGCGGCAGCCGCCTCGGCCACCTGCTGGAACGTCGAGGCCCACTGCGAGGCGACGCCGAAGACGATCGCGTACGGCAGGTACCGACTGAAGACGTCCTGCGCCTCCTCCCACCGGATCTGGCTGGCCTCGGCGGTCACGAGGTACTGCTTGAAACCCTTGGACTGGGCGAGCACGGCACTGCCGTCGGCGGTGCGGGCGGCCATCCTCCTGCCGAGGAACATCGTGATGACGCCGGCGAGCAGGGTGCCGATCGACAGCGCATAGGACGGCGAGAACGGCATGCCCGCGCCGGAGGCGACCCGCGACAGCGGCTCGTGCAGCCAGAACAGGCTGATGAACCCGGCTGCCGTGAGGAGGAAGCCGAGCGACTGCCAGGTGCCCCGCTGCCGCTGCGGCGAGCGCCGGAACCAGCCGCGCTGCACGACCTCGTCGTACATCTGGGCCTGCACCTTCGTCAGGGTCGGCTTGAACCGGTTCTTCAGGTCCGAGAGGTCGACGACCTGGGCCCCGTCCCGGAAGACGCCGGCCAGCAGCTCGGCCTCGTAGATGCGCAGCGGGGTGCGGGCCTGCTCGGGGGTCGGCTCGGTGCGGGTGAGCCGCCAGTCCTTGCGGTGGCCCAGCCCGCCGCCCCCGATCTGCTCGATCCGGAGCCTGCCCCGCACCGCGAGGTCGACCAGGGTGGCGGCGACGTCGACGGTGTTGGCCGTCTCGTCGATGAGCGTCCCGACGAGCCCGGGCTGCACGCCCTCGGGCGGGGTGAACTGCACGGCGACCGTGGGGCTGGGGCCGCGCACGACGACGGCCTGCTGGCCGACGCCCGGCGTGAGGCCCGGCGTGAGGCCGGCGTACTGCTCGTCGCGGCCGCGGGTCCAGACCAGCACGCCCATGAGGCCGGCCGCGAGCAGCGGCAGGGTGATGCCGGTCCCGAGGGCCAGGGCGCCCAGCGCCTTGGAGCCCTCCTCGGTCGTCACCTGGCCGTCCGGGGAGACGGTCCCCTGCCGCAGCGACGGCGTCAGGTCGCCGAACCCGTCGAGCGGCAGCGACGCCAGGATCGTCATGCCCTCGCGCGGCTGGGCGGCCGGGGCGGAGAACGTGGCGGTCGCGCCCGGGCTGCCCTGGCAGCGCCGGGTCGAGCCGAGCTCGCCGATGAAGCACTCCACCCGGTCGACGGGCTGCGGCCCGGTGACCGAGGCGCTGACGTCCTCGTACAGCTGGCTGTTCGAGGAGTCGATGAGGTTGTAGTAGAACTCCGCGTGGTCGCTGAAGCCGTTCATGACCGAGCTGAGGTGGTACTTCACGACGTACGTCTGGGTGCCCCGGACGGTCTCGTTGGAGCGACCCACGCGGATGGTCGCGTACGTGCCGTTCTCGTCGATCACCCGCGTGTCAGCCGGCGCGCCCGAGGGCGAGCTGGCCGACACGTCGCTGAGCGGGTACTGGCGGTAGGTGGTCGGGCTGTCCTGGTAGCCGACGCGGATCTTGACGAGCCGCTCGATGCCGTGGCGGTCCTCACCGCTGGGGAACTGCCACGTGATCGTCTCGACGACGTCCGCGGAGCCGTCCGCGCGCAGGGTGAAGTCGACGTGGTAGCGGGTCGCCTTCTCGTCCCCGACCGCACTGGCCGCCGCTGGGGTGAACACGATCGCGGTCAGGGTGAGCAGCACCGCGAGGACGGCACCCGCCCCCCTCGCGCCACGCCGCCCCCCGGCCCGGTGTCGCGTCGTCCCCCCTGCCACGGTCACCGCCCCCTGGAGTGCAGGGCGCGCTCGGCGTCGCGCCGGTCCTGGCGCTCCCGCAGCGACTGTCGCTTGTCGTACTGCCGCTTGCCCTTGGCGACCGCGAGCTCGACCTTGGCGCGGCCGTCCTTGAAGTACAGGCTCAGCGGGACGATGGTGTGGCCGGTCTCGCTGGACTTGCGCTGGAGCTTGGTCAGCTCGTCGCGGTGCAGCAGCAGCTTGCGGCGTCGCCGCGGCGTGTGGTTCGTCCACGTGCCCTCGACGTACTCGGGGATGTGGACGCCCTCGAGCCACAGCTCGTCGCCGCGCCACGCGGCATACCCGTCCACGAGCGAGGCCCGGCCCATGCGCAGCGACTTGACCTCGGTGCCCATGAGGACCAGACCCGCCTCGTAGGTGTCCTCGATGAGGTAGTCGTGGCGGGCCTTGCGGTTGCTGGCGACCACCTTGCGCGCCTGTTCCTTGGCCACTGCTCTTCCTGTCCGTGTCGGTCCGGTGCCGCGTCGCGCGCCACCGGCGGTGCAACGCTACCGGTCCGACGAGCGGGGCCGCCCGGAGGTTTCCCCGAGCGGCCTGTCACCGGTGGTCCGGCGTCACAGCCAGCGACGCGGGTCCTTCGGGATGCCGTCCTCGTAGGTCTCGAAGTGCAGGTGGCAGCCGGTGGACTCGCCGGTGGTCCCGACGTAGCCGATCACCTCGCCACGGCTGACGTGGCCGCTGCGGACGACCATGCGCTCCATGTGGTTGTAGGCGGTGACCAGGTCGACACCTCGCAGGATGCCGTGGTCGATCTCGATCCGGTTGCCGTAGCCGCCGGCCCAGCCGGCCGAGATGACGGTGCCCGGCGCGGCGGCGCGGATCGGGGTGCCGCAGTTGGCCGCGTAGTCACGGCCGGCGTGCAGGCGCCAGTAGTGCAGGATCGGGTGGAAGCGCATCCCGAACTCGCTGGAGATCCAGCCGTCCGAGGGAGCCGACAGGAAGCCGTGGGCGCTCACCCGGGGCGCGGAGGGCACCCGCTTGTGCGCCTTGCGCAGCGCGGCGGCCCGCCGGGCGGCCGCGGCCTTCGCCGCCTTGGCGCGGGCGACGAGGACCCGCTGCAGGCGGGCCTGCTCCTTCTGGGCGGCGTCGAGGCTCTTGCGCTCGTTCGCCTTCTGGGCCTCGAGGGTCTTGGACTGCGCGGCTTGCTGGACGGCGAGCGCGTCGAGCTTGGCCTTGGCGTCGGCGGCCTTCGCGCGGGCGTCCTGGGCCTTGGCGAGGGCGGCCTCGGCGGCCTTCTTCGCCGCGGCGACGTCCTCGCGCAGCGCACGGATGTGTGCCTCCTGCGCGGTGGCGGCGGCGCGCGCCGTCGCGAGCCGCTGCAACGACTGCTGCTGGACGTCCATCACCGTGTCGTTCATGGCGATGCGGTTGGCGAAGTCGTCCGGGGTGGTGGCGCTGAGCGCGACCGACAGCTGCCCCATCCCCTGGTCCTGGTAGAGCTGGGAGGCGAACCGCGCGACGCGGGTGCGGCTGGCCGAGAGCTGCGCGCGGGTCGAGCTCAGCTCGTCGACCGCGCGGGCCTCGTTGGCCTGCGCCACCTGGAGCTTGACCGCCATGTCGTCGTTGTACGCGTCGGCGGCCGAGACGTCGGCGGTCGCCTTGTCGAGCGTGGCCTGGGCGACGGGCAGCGCGGCCTGGGTGCGGCGCAGGGCGAAGTAGGTGTTCTGCAGGGCGACCGAGGTGTCGTCGAGCTGCTGCTTGAGCGACTCGATCTCCTTGTCGACCTGCTTCTTGGCCTTGTTCGGGTCGGTCGCGCCCGGGGCCACGACGGCGTTGCCCGTCGTGGCGGCCAGCGGAAGGGCGGCCGACGGGGCGGCGATGCCGACGGAGCAGGCGAGGGCGAGGCCGAAGGCGGACAGGCGGAGCCGCCGCGAGGCACGCTGAGACGGGGGGAACGCGCTCATAGGCCTCATTGGTAACACAAACCACAGCGGTTTCGGGGGAAGCGCGACGCAGGATCCTCCGGACGGCTGACGAGGCCCCCTCGTCGCGCCGCCCACGGTCGGGTCAGACGCGCAGGTAGCGGCGCAGCGTCACCCAGCTGGTGAGCACCGAGACGACCAGCATGAGCGCGGCCAGCCACGGCGCGACGTACCAGATGTCGCTCGTGCCCACGAGGGGCGCGTCCTGGAGCACGGCCGACACCTTGGGCAGCAGGTAGTGGGTCGTCGCCCACAGGCCCGCGATCGCCAGGCCGGTGCCGCCGAGCGCGGCCAGCACCGTCTCCATGACGAAGGGCAGCCGGATGGTGAAGTTCGAGGCGCCGACGAGCTTCATGATCCCTGTCTCGCGGCGTCTGCTGAACGCCGCCTGCCGGATCGTGGTCGCCATGAGGAGCACCGAGCACAGCACCATGAGCAGCGCGAGGAACAGCGAGCCGACGGTGACGACGTTCATCACCGCGAACAGCTTCTCGAGCGTCTTCTGCTGGTCCTGGACGCGCCCCACCCCCGGGGCTCCCTCGAACGCGCTCACGACCACGTCGAACTTCTTGGGGTCGGACAGCTGCACGCGGAAGTTCTGCGGGATGTCGCCGACCTGGAGGTACTCCGACAGCGGCGAGTTGCGGTACTGCTCCTTGAACCGGTCGAACGCCTGCTGCTCGGACTCGTAGTAGACGTTCTTGACCAGCGGCTTCATCTGCTCGAGCTGCGCCTTGAGGGCGTCCCGCTGCTCGGGCGTGACGGCCTTGCCCTGGCAGTTGGCGTCGACCGAGTCCTTGCCGCACATGAAGATCGAGACCTGGATGCGGTCGTACCAGTAGCCCTTGAGGGTGGTCACCTGGCTCTGGGCGAGGAACCCGATGCCCATGAGGTACACCGACACCATCGTGACGAGCATGACCGAGACGGCGATCGAGGCGTTGCGGCGCAGGCCGATCCAGATCTCGCTGAGCATGAACTGCACGCGCATCAGCGACCACCTCCGTAGACGCCCTTGTTCTCGTCCCGGACGACGTGACCGTTGTGCAGCTCCACGACCCGCTTGCGCAGCTGGTCGACGATGTCGTCGTCGTGGGTGGCCATCACGATCGTGGTGCCGGTGCGGTTGATCCGGTCCAGCAGCCGCACGATGTCGAGGCTGGTCGTGGGGTCGAGGTTCCCGGTCGGCTCGTCGCACAGCAGGATCGGCGGCTTGTTGACGAACGCGCGGGCGATGGCGACGCGCTGCTGCTCACCACCGGAGAGCTCGTGCGGGAGCCGCTTCTCCTTGCCCTCGAGGCCCACCATCTCCAGCGTCTCGGGGACGACCTGGCGGATGGCGTGGCGCGAGCGCCCGAGGACCTGCAGGGCGAAGGCGACGTTCTGGTAGACGGTCTTGTTCGGCAGCAGCCGGAAGTCCTGGAAGACGGTCCCTATCTCACGGCGCAGCCGCGGCACCTTGCGCGAGGGCAGGCGCCCCACGTCCTGGCCGGCCACGAGCACGCTGCCCTGGGTGACGCCCTCCTCCTTGAGCACGAGCCGCAGGAGGGTGGACTTGCCCGAGCCCGAGGCCCCGACCACGAAGACGAACTCGCCGCGCTCGACGTCGAGGGTGATGTCGCTCAGCGCCGGGCGGGTGGACCGCGGGTAGACCTTGCTGACGTTCTCGAAACGGATCATGCGCGGAGGGGAAGCCTTACGGGAGGGGGAAGGGAACGGCATACCGCGCCGCACGCGGGGCGCCACGCACGACCACCGCAGGATAGGTCGGCAACCTCCGTATGCCGCGCAGCCGCCGGTCCTCGGCGTTGCGCCGGGCCGACGGAGCGGCTGCCGGACGCCCGGTCAGCGCCGTGCAGGCGGTGCGGCACGCCCCGCTCGGCGGGCGCGCTTGTCCTCGAGGTACTCCAGGGGCATCCCGGGCCCCGGCTCCGCTGCCACGTCCCGCGCCACGACGGTGCCGCACGTGGTGCACACCGTCTCGGCGTCACCTGGCTGACGCTGGACAGCTGGCTCAGCTTCCCCGAGGACCAGAAGGAGTGGAACGGGACCACCGTCCGCTTCGACATCCGGGCGACGGACGAGGGCACCGAGCTCGTCTTCACGCACGAGGGACTCACCCCTGCCGCGGAGTGCTACACGGTGTGCCACACCGCCTGGGGCGACTACGTGACCGGCAGCCTGCGGGACCTGGCCCTCGACGGGTCCGGGACCCCGAACGCCTTCGAGGGTCCCGAGGCCCTCGCGCTGGCACAGCAGGGCCGCTCCTCGCGGTGAGCCGTCGGACCCACCCCACGGTGCCGTCGGGGTGGGTCCTGGCCTGACCCCACCCACGAGCCGGCGTCGTGGGTGGGGTCAGGCCTGGGCGGCCTTCTCCTGCTCCTTGCGCCAGCGGACCCCGGCCTCGATGAAGCCGTCGATGTCGCCGTCGAAGACGGCAGAGGGGTTGCCGACCTCGTACTCGGTGCGCAGGTCCTTGACCATCTGGTAGGGCTGGAGGACGTAGGAGCGCATCTGGTCGCCCCAGCTCGCCTTGATGTCGCCGGCCATCTCCTTCTTCGCGGCAGCCTCCTCGGCCTGCTTCTGGAGCAGCAGCCGGGACTGGAGCACGCGCAGGGCGGCGGCGCGGTTCTGGATCTGGCTCTTCTCGTTCTGCATCGAGACGACGATGCCGGTCGGGATGTGCGTCATCCGGACCGCGGAGTCGGTGGTGTTGACCGACTGGCCACCGGGGCCCGAGCTGCGGAAGACGTCGACCTTGATCTCGTTCTCGGGGATGTCGATGGAGTCGGTCGACTCGATGAGCGGGATGACCTCGACGGCGGCGAAGCTCGTCTGGCGCCGGCCCTGGTTGTCGAACGGGCTGATCCGGACCAGCCGGTGCGTGCCGCCCTCGACCGAGAGGTTGCCGAAGGCATACGGCACGTTGACCTCGAAGGTCGCGGACTTCAGCCCGGCCTCCTCGGCGTAGGACGTGTCCATGACCTTGGTCGGGTAGCCGTGGCGCTCGGCCCAGCGCAGGTACATCCGCATGAGCATCTCGGCGAAGTCCGCGGCGTCGACGCCACCGGCACCGGCACGGATGGTGACGACGGCCTCGCGCTCGTCGTACTCCCCCGACAGCAGGGTGCGGACCTCCAGCTCGGCGACGGCCTTCTTCAGGGAGGCCAGCTCGGTCTCGGCCTCGGCCATGGTGGCCGCGTCGCCGCCGTCCTCGGTGCCCATCTCGACCAGCACCTCGAGGTCGTCGATCCGGGAGTCCATCCCGGTGACCCGCTCGTACTCGGCGTTGGCCCGGGAGAGGGCGGAGGTGACCTGCTGGGCGGCCTCGGGGTCGTCCCAGAGGTCGGGTGCGCCGGACTTGGCCTCGAGGTCCTTGATCTGCGCCCGGAGGGCCTCGAGGTCGGTCACCTCGCGCACCGAGTCCATGGTGCTGCGAAGGTCCTTGATCTCCTGGGAAAAGTCGGTCGCCACGAGGGTCAAGCCTAGGGCACCTGCGTCCGGGCCCCGGACGCGTGTGTGCCGCGTGGAGGCTCCACGCGGCACACACGACGTTCCTGGGGCGGGACTGCGGCTAGACCACCAGGCCCAGCACGAGGACGAACACGAGCCCGGTCACCGACAGCACGGTCTCCATCAGCGACCACGACTTGATGGTCTGGCCGACCGACAGGCCGAAGTACTCCTTGACCAGCCAGAAGCCGGCGTCGTTGACGTGGGAGAAGAACACCGAGCCGGCGCCGATCGCGAGCACGAGGAGCGAGACCTCGCCGGTGCTCATGCCGGCCGCGAGCGGGGCCAGGATGCCCGAGGCGGTGACGGTGGCGACGGTGGCCGAGCCGGTGGCGAGGCGGATGAGGACCGCCACCACCCAGGCGAGCAGGAGCACGGAGATCCCGCTGCCCTCGACCCACTGGGCGACGAGCTTGCCGATGCCGGTGTCGACGAGGGTCTGCTTGAAGCCACCGCCCGCGGCGACGATGAGGATGATGCCCGCGATGGGGGGCAGCGACTTCTCCATGGAGGTGGCGAGCGCACGGGTGCCCATGCCCGCGCCCCGGCCGAGGGTGAAGAACCCGACGATGACGGCGATGAGCAGGGCCACCAGCGGCGTGCCCAGGAAGTCGAGCACGGTGCGCACGGCGTTGCCGTCGGCGGCGAAGATGTCGGCCAGCGCCTTGCCCATCATGAGCACGACGGGGGTGAGCACGGCGAAGAGGGTGACGCCGAAGGACGGACGGCGGACCAGCTTGCCGCCCTCGCGCTCCTCGTCCTCTGGGGTCGAGTACAGCTCGGGGGTGGCGGCGTCGACCCAGCGGCCGGCGAACCGGGCGAACAGCGGCCCGGCGATGGCGACGGTCGGCACCGCCACGAGCACGCCGAGGCCGAGGGTGATCCCCAGGTTGGCCTTGAGCGCGTCGATCGCCACGAGCGGGCCGGGGTGCGGCGGCACGAGGCCGTGCATCGCCGACAGGCCGGCGAGGGCCGGGATGCCGACCTTGATGATCGACAGCCCCGAGCGACGGGCGACGAGGAAGATGACGGGCATCAGCAGGACGAGGCCGATCTCGAAGAACATCGGCAGTCCGATGAGCGCACCGACGCCGGCCATCGCCCACGGCAGGGTGCGCGCCGAGGAACGGCCCACGATGGTGTCGACGATCTCGTCGGCGCCGCCGGAGTCGACGAGCAGCTTGCCGAACATGGCGCCCAGGGCAATCAGGGTGCCCACGCTGGCCGCGGTCGACCCGAAGCCCTTGGTGTAGCTGTCGATGACGTCGGACATGGCGACGCCGGCCACGGCGCCGACGGCCAGCGAGCCGATCGTCAGGCCCAGGAACGGGTGCAGCTTGAACTTCGTGATCAGCAGGACGATCACGGCGATGCCGATGAGGGCGGCGGGCACGAGCCGGGCGGCCGGGATGGCCGGTGCATCGGCCGCCGGCGAGGCTGCGAGCAGGTGCAGCGTCGGGAGCAGGTCGGTGGTCATGCGGTGTGGATGTCCTTCGAGGTGAGGAGGGAGAGGGATTCGGTGACGAGGTCGTCGACGGGGTGGGCGACGTCGAGGACCGCGCCGTGCTCGTCCGGCTGGAGCGGCTCGAGCGTGGAGAACTGGCTGTCGATGAGGGCGGCCGGCATGAAGTGGGCCGGGCGCGCCGCCACCCGCTGGGCCAGCACGTCCCGGTCACCGTGGAGGTGCAGGAACGTCGTCCGGGGCGCCTGCGCGGCGAGGATGTCGCGGTAGGAGCGCTTGAGCGCCGAGCAGCTGGCCACCCCACCGGTGGACTCGTGCTCGGCGAGCCAGGCGGCGATCGACTCCAGCCACGGGCGTCGGTCGTCGTCGTCGAGCGGGACGCCGGCCGACATCTTGGCGATGTTGGCCTCGGGGTGGAAGTCGTCCGCGTCGGCGAACGGCACCCGGAGCCGCTGGGCGAGCGCGGCACCAACGGTCGTCTTGCCGGAGCCGGAGACCCCCATGACGACCACCAGCGGTGGGGGTGGGGGTGAGGTCGAGGTCATCGCGAACTCCTTCGTCCGGCTCCGGGCTCGTCGTCGAGCCGCATCGCCGTCCACGGTGACGCATCAGAACCGGTTTGACAAGAGTTTATGAGCAATAAATCTGACTTAGTGGTCGCGATCACGGCACAAGACGGTGGTCTGGCACGCTTGTGGGCATGCCGCGCAGCGCCGACTCCCCTGCCCCGCCCGCACGCCCGCCGGTCGGCGCGGAGCCGGGCCTGCACGCCAGCGTGCTGGACGCGCTCGGGGCGCAGATCGTCGGCGGCGAGGTGGCGGTCGGCGAGGTCCTGCGCATCGACCAGCTCGACGCCCGCTTCGGCGTGTCCCGCTCCGTCGTGCGGGAGGCGGTCCGGGTGCTCGCCTCGATGGGGCTGGTGGAGACCCGGCGCCGGCTCGGGGTGCGGGTGCGCCCGCGCGACCAGTGGAACGTCTTCGACCCGCGGGTGATCCGGTGGCGGCTGGCCGGGCCGGGCCGGGAGGACCAGCTGGTCTCCCTCGGCGAGCTGCGCCGGGGCTTCGAGCCCGTCGCCGCCGAGCTCGCGGCCCAGCGGGCCACGCCGGAGCAGTGCGGCGCCATGGTGGGTGCCGTGGTGCAGATGGGCGTGCACGCCAAGGCGCAGGACCTCGAGGGCTACCTGGTCGCGGACACCCTGTTCCACACGACGATGCTCCAGGCCTCGGGCAACGAGATGCTCGCGGCGCTGTCGACGGTGGTCTCCGAGGTGCTGGCCGGCCGCACCCACCACCGCCTCATGCCGACCAACCCCAACCCGGCTGCGATCCGCCTGCACGGCGACGTGGCGGAGGCGATCGGCAGCGGCGACCCGCAGGCGGCCTCGGCGGCCATGCGGGCGATCATCGACGAGGCGAGCTCGGCCCTGCTCGCGATCAAGGCCGCCGACGCCCGGGAGTGACTCCCGGGGGCCGGCGGCCTCGGTCTCTCAGCATGGTCGGAGCGCCCTGACCCGCCGGGGCAGCCGCTCGCAGCGTCACCCAGCGCGTCAGGGCGTGACCCCGCCTTCGGGGCGTCCAGCCACTCAGAGCGGGCAGGTGTTGACCAGGTCGCCGCTCGCGGGCCGCGGGTAGGTCCGGTCGGATGGGGGCTCGACGCCCCGGTCCACCCACGCGGTGAGCGCGTCGAAGCCGGACTGCGCGCACGGCAGCAGCGGGCGCAGCTTGTCCGGGAACGCGGCATACAGGCCGTCGGTGTGGGTGCCGTCGGTGATCGTGTAGTACCGGTGCAGGTCACCCCGGCCGGCGGCGTCGATGAGCCGGTCGTAGACGTCCGCGTCGGTCCTCGGTGGCAGCAGCGTGTCGAGCGAGCCCTGGACGGTGATGAGCGGCTTGCCCACCCGACCGGTCAGCTGGACGCTCGCGACGGCGTCCTTCACCGACTGCGGCCGCGAGGCGTAGTCGTAGTCGGCGTCGCAGGCCGGGGTACCGCTGGCGCAGAACGGCGTGCCCGCCTTGAGGTCGCCGTCGTAGGACGGGTCGAACTCCTCGCGGTAGATGCGCTGGGTGAGGTCCCAGTACACCGAGTAGTGGAACGGCCACAGGAACTCCGACCCCGGCACGAACCCGGCCGCGATCATCGCGTCGTGGGCCGCCTGGTCGCCGGTCGCGGCATACGCCGGGTAGTTCTTCAGCGCGGTCGGCAGGTAGGTGAACAGGTTCGGGCCGTCCGCGCGGAAGAGGGTGCCCTCCCAGTCCAGGCCGCCGTCGTAGAGGTCGGGACGGTTCTCCAGCTGCCACCGGGTGAGGTAGCCGCCGTTGGAGATGCCGAACATGAACGTCCTCGCCGGCGCCTTGGCGTAGACCTGCTTGAGGACCTTCTTCGAGGCGATGGTGAGCTGGGTGACCCGGCTGTTCCACTCACGGACCGAGCCGCCGGGCGAAGAGCCGTCGTCGTAGAACTTCAACCCGACGTTGCCCTTGTCCGTGGCGGCGAACGCGTAGCCCTTGGAGAGCACCCAGTCGCTGATGATGAAGTCGTTGGCGTACTGGGCGCGGTTGCCCGGCGAGCCGCTGACGACGAGGCCGCCGTTCCAGTGGTCGGGGATGCGCAGGACGAACTGGCTGTCGTGGTTCCAGCCGTTGTCGGTGTTCGACGTCGAGGTGTCGGGGAAGTAGCCGTCGACCTGGATGCCGGGGACGCCGGTCGGGTTCACCGTGCCGGGTGCGTTGAGGCCGGCCCAGTCGCTCGGGTTCGTGTGGCCGGTCTTGGTGGTCCCGGCCGTGGTGAGGTCCTCGAGGCAGGCGGTCTTCTGGACCTCCGCGCCGGGGACGCGGATCGTGGACTCGCGGGCACAGTGCGCACCCTGCGGCTTGTCGGCGGCCGCAGGGCCGGCGGTGAGCAGCGCGGTGCCGAGGGCGAGCGCTGCGGAGGTGGCGAGGGCGGCGTACCGCCGGCGTGACGTCGTTGTCGGGCGCATGGGGGCCATCGTTCGCGCGGCCCGCAGGGGGCTCAATGTGGGGGCGGCACACAGTGCCCGCGTGCCCGGTGTGCCCCTGACGTGCAGGTATGCCGTTCGGTCGCCCGGCGGGTTTAGGCCGTCGCGCGCAGGAGGTCGCGGGTGATCTCGAGCTGGCCACGGTGCTGGGCCAGCTCCTCGTACACGTGCAGCAGCACCTCGCCCTGCGTGGCGTACTCGTCCCCGCCCTCGGGGTGCGCGGGAGGCTGGTCGGGGCTCGCCGCCCGCACCCAGCGTGCGAAGTCGGCGCGCAGGGCGTCGGTGGCAGCGGCAAGCTCGGCGACCGGTCCGCTCGCGGTGAACTCGCCGGCGCGGTCCCGCGGCACAAGCCGGTGGAGGTTGATCGTCGACGCCCACGTCGCGCACACGCCGAGGCAGTGCGTGAGGATCTGGAACGGGCTGTTGGCGCCGGGCAGGTCGGGCCGCCGGTTCGCCAGGTCGTCGCCGAGCTCGGTGACGATGTCGCGCATCGCCACGAGCGCCTCGTCGCAGAACCGCAGGTACACCTCGGCCGTGATCATGCGTCCTCCCCCGCCTCATCGTCGGCAGGCTGCGCCGCCACGTCCGCCGACCCTCCCACAGGGGTGGCCGTGCCGGTCTCGAGCAGCTGCCGGAAGCCGGCCTCGTCGAGGATGGGACGGCCGAGCTCGCGGGCCTTGTCCTCCTTGGACCCGGCGTTCTCTCCCACGACGACCCAGTCGGTCTTCTTCGACACCGACCCGGACGCCTTGCCACCGCGGGCCAGGATCGCCTCCTTGGCCTCGTCGCGGCTGAAGCCCTCGAGCGAGCCGGTCACGACGACGGTCATGCCGGTGAGCGTCTGCTCGACGGACTCGTCGCGCTCGTCCTCCATCCGCACGCCGTCGGCAGCCCACTGCTCGACGATGCGCACGTGCCAGTCGTTGCCCTCGCCGTCGAACCAGTCGCGGACGGCGTCGGCGATGACACCACCGACACCCTCGACCCCCGCGAGCTCCTCACGGGAGGCGTCGCGGATCGCCTGCATCGTGCCGAAGTGCTGGGCGAGCGCCCGCGCCGCGGTCGGGCCGACGTGTCGGATCGACAGCGCCACCAGGACGCGCCACAGCGGCTGGGTCTTGGCCTGCTCGAGGTTGGCGACGAGCCGGGCACCGTTGGCGGACAGCACGCGGCCGTCGACGACGGCGTCCTCGGGGTCGCTCTTCTTCGCCGCCCGGGTGAAGAGCGCCACGCGGGCGATGTCCTCGTCGCGCAGCCCGAACAGCCCGCTCTCGTCCTCGATCACCCCGGAGTCGAGCAGCGCCCCCGCGCCCTCCCAGCCGAGCGCCTCGATGTCGAAGGCTCCCCGGCCCGCGAGCCCGGCCAGGCGCTCGCGCAGCTGCGAGGGACAGGTGCGGGCGTTGGGGCAGCGGATGTCCTTGTCGCCCTCCTTCTCCGGGCGCAGCTCGGTGCCGCAGGACGGGCAGTGCGTCGGCATGACGAACGCGCGCTCGGTGCCGTCACGCAGGTCCACGACCGGCCCGAGGATCTCGGGGATGACGTCACCGGCCTTGCGCAGCACCACGGTGTCGCCGATCAGCACGCCCTTGCGCTTGACCTCGTCGGCGTTGTGCAGCGTGGCGCGCTCGACGGTCGAGCCGGCGACCACGACCGGCTCCATGACGCCGAACGGAGTCACCCGCCCGGTGCGGCCGACGTTGACCTGGATGTCGAGGAGCCTGGTGTTGACCTCCTCCGGCGGGTACTTGTACGCGATCGCCCACCGGGGAGCCCGCGACGTCGACCCCAGCCGGCGCTGGAGCGCGACCTCGTCGACCTTGACGACGATCCCGTCGAGCTCGTGCTCGACGCTGTGCCGGTGCTCGCCGTAGTACGCGACGTACTCCTGCACCTCGGCGACCGTCGAGAGCACCTTGAAGTGCGTCGAGATCGGGAGCCCCCAGGCGCGGAACAGCTCGTACGCCTCGGACTGCCGGGTGAGGTCGAAGCCCTCGCGGAACCCGATGCCGTGCACCAGCATCCGCAGCCCGCGGCTCGCCGTGACCCGGGGGTCCTTCTGCCGCAGCGACCCCGCCGCCGTGTTGCGGGGGTTGGCGTAGGGCGCCTTGCCGGCCTCGACGAGCGAGGCGTTGAGGTCGGCGAACGCCTCGACCGGGAAGTACACCTCGCCGCGGACCTCCACCCTCGCCGGGTGGTCGGTGCCCTCGAGCTGGTGCGGTATGCCGTCGATCGTCCTGACGTTGTTGGTGACGTCCTCGCCCGTGCGGCCGTCGCCACGGGTCAGCGCGCGCGTGAGCCGGCCGTTCTCGTAGAGCAGGTTGACCGCGAGCCCGTCGATCTTGAGCTCGCAGAGGTAATGGAAGTCGGTGGTGCCGGCGTCGCGCTCGACCCGCCCCGCCCACTGCGCCAGCTCCTCGGGCGAGAAGCAGTTGTCCAGCGACAGCATCCGCTCGAGGTGGTCGACGGCCTGGAAGTCGGTCGAGAACACCGCACCCCCGACCTGCTGGGTCGGGCTCTCGGGCGAGCGCAGCTCGGGGTACTCCTCCTCCAGCTCGCCCAGGCGGCGGATCAGCTGGTCGTACTCGGCGTCGCTGATCGTCGGCGCGTCCTTGACGTGGTAGGCGAACTGGGCGGCGCTGGCCCGGTCGGCGAGGTCGGCCCACTCGTGCCGCGCCCCCTCGGGCACGACCTCGGAGACGAGGGTGTCGGGGGCAGCAGCGCTCGAGCCGTTCTCACTCACGCGCCTCATCCTGCCGCACCCCACCGACGTCCCGCCCGCGACGGCGGGCACGCGGCACGCGGCCAGTGCGTTGTCCCGGGTGGCAGCCCCCCGGCATACCGCGGATCCGTAGCCAAAGCCCGCGCGAGCAGGGAGGATGCAGCCAAACGTCCCCGACGGAGTGGAGCGCCCCCGATGACCAACATCGCCACCGACCTGACCACCACCGCCCAGCGGACCCCCGAGCAGTCGGCGATCCGCATCGACGGCAACAGCATCAGCTACGGCCAGCTCCACGCCATGGCGGCGAAGGTGGCAGGGCAGCTGCGGGCGGCCGGCGTCGAGCCAGGCGACCGGGTGGCGATCATCCTGCCGAACGTGCCGGCGTTCCCGGTGGTGTTCTACGGCATCCTGCTCGCCGGTGGCGTGGTCGTGCCGATGAACCCGCTGCTCAAGTCGGGCGAGATCGACTACTTCTTCACCGACTCCGGCGCCAAGGTCGCGTTCGTCTGGCCCGACTTCGTCGAGGAGGCCACCAAGGGGGCACAGAACTCGGGTACGACCATCGTGCAGTGCACGCCGCTCGGCCCCGTCGACGGCGTCCTGCCCGGCGGCGAGCCGATCGCAGCGCCCACCGAGCGCGCGGACGACGACGACGCGCTCATCCTCTACACCTCGGGCACCACGGGTCGGCCCAAGGGCGCCCAGCTCACCCACTCCAACATCCACCTCAACGCCAAGCGCAGCTCCGTCGACATCCAGCACACCAGCCCCGAGGACGTCGTCATGGGCTGCCTGCCGCTGTTCCACGTGTTCGGGCTCGTCGTGGGCCTGCAGGCCGCCGTGGTCGCGGGCGCGTCGCTGGCGCTCATCCCCCGGTTCGACCCCGAGAAGGCGATCGAGGTGATCGAGAAGGAGCGCGTCACGATCATGCTCGGCGTGCCGACGATGTATGCCGCGATCCTCAACCACCCCCGCTCGGACGGGATGGACGCCTCGTCGCTGCGGGTCTGCTGCTCGGGCGGGTCGGCCATGCCGCACGAGGTGCAGAAGGCGTTCGAGGACAAGTTCGGCTGCATCATCCTCGAGGGGTACGGCCTGTCGGAGACCTCCCCGGTCGCGTCGTTCAACATGCCCGACCGCGAGCGCAAGCCCGGCACGATCGGCGTCGCGATCCCCGGCTGCGAGATGAAGCTCGTCGGCATGGACGGCCAGGACGTCGGCCCCGGCGAGGGTGTCGGCGAGATCGCGATCCGCGGCGACAACGTGATGAAGGGCTACTGGAACAAGCCCGAGGCGACCAAGGAGGCGATCCCGGACGGCTGGTTCCGCACCGGCGACCTCGCCACCGTCGACGAGGACGGCTACTACACGATCGTCGACCGCAAGAAGGACATGATCCTGCGCGGCGGCATGAACGTGTACCCGCGCGAGGTCGAGGAGGTGCTCTACCAGCACCCCGACGTCGTCGAGGCGGCCGTGGTCTCCGTGCCCGACGACCTGCTCGGCGAGGAGGTCGGCGCGGCCGTGGCGCTGCGCCCGGGTGCGACCGCGACGCTCGAGGACGTCAGGCAGTTCGTCAAGGACAACATCGCGGCCTACAAGTACCCGCGGCACATCTGGCAGGTCGACGAGCTGCCCAAGACCGCGACCGGCAAGATCCTGCGCCGCGAGGTCAGCAAGCCCGCCGACGCCTGACAGGGTCCCCCACTGGCTGACGCTCCGCAGGACTGGTCCGGACAGCCCCTCGCGAAACGGCAGTTGCTGGCACGAAACGGCAGTTCCCTAGGGCCGTTTCACGTCCGCAACTGCCGTTTTGCGCGAGCGGGCCGGGAGGCCGATGACGACGGCCGAGGCGAGCACGACCGCGGCGCCGACGAGCTGCGGCCACGCGAGGTGCTCGCCGAGGACCGCGACGCCGAGGACGACGGACACCACGGGGATGAGGTAGGTCACCGTGGTGCTCACCGTCGCGCCCGCGCCGCGGACGACGTCGAACTGGAGCATGTAGGCCAGGCCCGTGCCGACGACGCCGAGGGCGAGGACGGCGAGCAGCGGCAGCACCCAGCCACCGCCCGACGGGTCGGCGTGGCCGGACCAGGGAGCGGCGTACGCGTCGCGGTGCAGCAGCCACCAGACCAGGAGCACCGGCACCATGAGGGCGGTCCCGACCAGCAGCAGGGCCGTCGGCATCGACAGGCCGCCCAGGTCTGCCTTGCCGAGGAACCGGCGGTTGTACGTCCAGCCGAGGCCGTAGCAGGCGCCGGCGACCAGCGTCATGCCGAAGCCCAGCAGGTCGGGCCGCCCCGCGGACTCCCACGGCTGCATGATGACGACGACCCCGACGAAGCCGAGCAGCACCGCGGCGAGCTTGCGCGGCGACAGCCTGTCGGTGGGCAGCAGGACCAGCGCGAAGAAGACGGCGGCCAACGGCGTCGTGGCGTTGCCGATGCCGGCCAGGGCGGAGGAGACGCGCTCCTCCCCCGCGGCGAAGAGGCTGAACGGCAGCGCCGTCAGGAACACGCCCGACACGGCGAGGTGTCCCCACACGCGCGGCTCGCGCGGCAGCCGGCCGCCCGTGACCGACAGCAGCATGAGCAGGGTCAGCGTGCCAGCCAGGATGCGCAGCCCGGAGATCTGCAGCGGCGCCATGGTGCGCAGCCCGACCTTCATGAGCAGGAAGCTCGAGCCCCAGATGAGGGCGAGGAGGAGGTACTTGGCCTGCCAGGGCACCCGGGGCGCGGCCGGCGTGGTCGTGTCGGGGGTCCTGGGTGGGGCGGCGACGGTGCTGCTCACTGGGGCGTCAACTCTCGGCTCGTTCGGACCATTCCGCGGCCACGTCGACCGCTGCGCGTAGAACGCGCCAGGCCCCCTCGGGTGTGAGCCCGGCGAGCCCGCACGCGGGGGTGGCGACGAGGTCGCGCAGCCCGGCACGCGGCATACCGGCGTCGGTCCAGCCGCGCTCCACGGCGGCCGCCGCCGCACGCGCGGTGCCCGACCCGTCGGTGGGCAGGCACCCGGCCCACACGGCGACACCGGACTCGACGGTCGCCGCGACCGACTCCCAGCGCTGGGGGGTGAGCCCAGTCGTGTCGAGCGCGATGGCGCCGGTGCCGGTCTGGCGCAGCAGGGGCAGCGGTATGCCGGGGTCGCAGCAGTGCACGACGGTCACCGTGCCCTCGGGCGCGGCGGCGAGGACGTCGCGCAGCCCGGTGGCCACGACCTGGGGGTCGACCGCACGCAGGTGCCCGTAGCCGCTCGCCGTGCTGAGCCGGCCCGCCAGCACCGCGGGCAGGGACGGCTCGTCGACCTGCAGGACGAGCCGGGCCCCGGGGACCAGGGCCTGTACGCGCGCGAGGTGCACGCGCAGGCCCTCGGACAGGGAGCCGACGAGGTCGCGGACGGCCCCCTCGTCGGAGACGGCCTTCTCACCGCGGTTGAGCTCGACGGCGGCGGCCAGGGTCCACGGGCCCGTGACCTGCACCTTGAGGTCGCCCTCGTAGCCGTCGAACGCCTCGGCCAGCTCGTCGAGGTCCTGGCGGAGGTAGGCGGCGGCCCGCTCGGCGTCGCGCCCCGGCCGGTCCACGAACCGCCAGCCCGACGGCTGCAGGTCGACCGGGAGCTCCACGAGGAGCGCCGCACCGCGGCCCACCATGTCGGCGCCGGGGCCGCGCGCGGGGAGCTCTGGCAGGTAGGGCAGGTGCCCGTCGCCCAGGACCTCGCGGACGCCCTTGAGCGCCTCCCGGACGTCGGTGCCGGGAAGGGATCCGATGCCGGTCGCACGTGCCACGGATGGAGGCTAGCGACGCCCTCCGACACCGGGCGAGGCCGGGGGGCGGGAGGGTGACCGGCCACGGCCACGGGGGACGTCAGGCGCCGGCCGGGCCCGAGGCGTCGTGCTCGGCGAGGAGGCGCTTCGGGGCGACGCAGCGCCAGGCGTCCTCGACGACCTCCTCGACGCGGTCCCAGTCGACGTCCTCGACGTCGAGCCAGGCACCCACCCAGCCGCGGTGCCCGACGTAGGGCGGGCGGAACCACCGGCGCGGGTCCTCGCGCACCAGCGCCTCCTGTGCCCCGTCGGGCGCCGCGGCCCAGAACGCGACCCGGTCGTCGTGGTGCCGGTCCGCGGCCATGACGAAGGCCCTGCGGCCGCCCGCGAACCAGGTCGCCTCGCCGTGGGACGCGCGCTCCTCGGTGCCTGGGAGGGCGAGGCACAGGGCCCGCACCCTCGCCAGCGGCGACCCGTCGTGGATGGTGCGGTCAGGCACCTCCGGACGGTCCGGCATACCGGCGCTCAGCGCTCCAGCCACGCGGAGGCGATCGTGGCGGATCCCACGACCCTCGTGCCGTCGTAGAGCACCACGGACTGCCCCGGCGCGACGCCGCGCAGCCGGGACGCGAGGCGTACCTGCACCTCGTCGCCGTCGGCCCAGGCCGTCGCCGGCACCTCCTCGCCGTGGGCCCGGACCTGCGCGCCCACCTCGACCACGCCCTCGGGCGCCGTGCCGCACCAGCGCGCGTGGTCGCCGCGGACCGCGTCGACGCCGAGCAGCTCGGCGGTCCCGATGGTGACCCGGTTGTCGGCGGTGTCCACGTCGACGACGTAGCGCGGGGTGCCGTCCAGCGAGGAACGGTCGAGCCCCAGCCCGCGCCGCTGCCCGACCGTGTACGCGTAGGCGCCGGTGTGCGTCCCGACCACCTCGCCGGACACCGCGTCGACGACCTCGCCGGGCTGCTCCCCCAGCCGCTGGGCGAGCCAGCCGCGGGTGTCGCCGTCGCTGATGAAGCAGATGTCGTGGGAGTCCGGCTTGTTCGCGACGTAGAAGCCGCGCTCGCGCGCCTCCTCACGGATCTGCGGCTTGGCGGTGTCGCCGAGGGGGAAGAAGGCGCGCGCCAGCTGGTCGGCGTCGAGCACGCCGAGGACGTACGACTGGTCCTTGGCCGCGTCGACCGCCCGGTGCAGCTCGCGGGTGCCGTCCGGCCGCTCGACGACCTGGGCGTAGTGGCCGGTGGCAACCGCGTCGAAGCCGAGCGCGAGCGCCTTGTCGAGCAGGGCGGCGAACTTGATCTTCTCGTTGCAGCGCAGGCACGGGTTGGGCGTGCGGCCGGCGGAGTACTCGGCGACGAAGTCCTCGACCACGTCGCGGCGGAACCGCTCGGCCATGTCCCAGACGTAGAACGGGATGCCCAGGACGTCGGCCACCCGCCGTGCGTCCCCGGCGTCCTCGATGGTGCAGCAGCCGCGCGCGGACTCGCGCAGGGTCGCGGCCGACTGCGACAGCGCCAGGTGGACGCCGACGACCTCGTGGCCCGCATCGAGCATCCGGGCGGCGGCGACCGCCGAGTCGACCCCGCCCGACATCGCGGCGACGACGCGCATCAGCCTGCCCACCCGCTCGCCCGGCGGGCGCGCTCGACGGCCGTGGGGATGGCGGCGAGCACCGCGTCGACGTCCGCGTCGGTGGACGTGTGGCCGAGCGTCAGCCGCAGCGCGCCACGGGCCCGCTCCGCCGAGAGGCCCATCGCGAGCAGCACGTGCGAGGGCCGCGGCACGCCGGCCTGGCACGCCGAACCCGTCGAGCACTCCACACCGGCGGCGTCGAGCAGGTAGAGCAGCGAGTCCCCCTCGCAGCCGGGCACGAGCAGGTGCACGTTGCCGGGCAGGCGGCCGGTGGCGTCGCCGGGCTGCCACGCTCCCCCGACCGTGATGCCGTAGCCGAGGTCGAGCGCCCCCTCGATGAGGCGGTCACGCAGCGCGACGAGCCGCCGCGCCTCGGCGTCGAGCTCGGCCACCGCCTCCTGCGCCGCGACGGCGAACGCGCGGATCGCCGGGGTGTCGAGGGTGCCGCTGCGGACCTGGCGCTCCTGTCCCCCGCCGAACGTCAGCGGCGTGAGGACCGCGTCGCGCCGGGCGACGAGGGCGCCGACGCCGACCGGGCCGCCCAGCTTGTGCGCGGTGACCGTCATCAGGTCGACGCCGCTGGCGGCGAAGTCGACGGGCACGTGACCGACCGCCTGCACCGCGTCGGTGTGGACCGGTATGCCGTGCTCGTGCGCCACCGCGGCGATCTCGGCCACTGGCTGCACGGTGCCGACCTCGTTGTTGGCCCACATCACGGTGACCAGCGCGACCGATCCGGGGTCGTCGCTGATCGCCGCGCGGACGGCCTCCGCGCTGACGACCCCGAGCTCGTCGGGCTCGACCCACGTGACCTTGGCGCCCTCGTGGGTCACCAGGTGCTCGACGCAGTCGAGGACGGCGTGGTGCTCGATGCCGCTGGCAACGATGCGGACGCGGGCCGGGTCAGCCTCGCGACGGGCGGCGAACGTCCCCGCGACGGCGAGGTTGTCGGACTCGGTGCCGCCGGAGGTGAAGACGACCTCGGAGGGGCGGGCGCCGAGGGCCCGGGCGAGCTGCTCGCGCGACTCCTCGACCACGCGGCGGGCGCGGCGGCCGGCGGTGTGCAGCGAGGAGGCATTGCCAGTGACCTGCAGCTGCTCGGTCATGGCCGCGAGCGCCGACGCGCGCAGGGGCGTCGTGGCGGCATGGTCGAGGTACGCGGGCACTCGCAAAGTTTACGGGTCGACCGCTCAACCTTCCGGACGGCGTGGGCGTCGGGTACGGCAGCCGCACACGCGGCAGACTTCGGCGCAGGGGGTGTGGCGGTGGGCCGCGGGACGACGGGTCGTTCGAGCAGTTCGCGGAGCGTGCGCTCCCCCGGCTGCTGCGGACGGCGTGGCTCCTCACGGGGGACGCCGCCCGGGCCGAGGACGCGGCGCAGGAGGCGCTCGTGCGCGTCTACGTCGTGTGGCCCCGGGTCCGGCTCGAGGAGCCCGAGGCGTACTGCCACCGCGTGCTGCGCAACCACGTGGTGAGCCAGTGGCGGCGGGACCGCCGGCTCGTGCTCGTCGAGGAGGTCCGCGACCAGCCCCGCCCCGCTGACGGCACCTCCGGCGACCGCGTCGACCTGGTCCGGGCCCTGCAGGCGCTGCCGCAGCGCGAGCGCGAGGTGGTGGTGCTGCGCCACTACGCCGACCTGTCCGAGCGGGCGGTCGCGGACCTCCTCGGCGTGAGCGTCGGCACCGTGAAGTCCTCGTCCTCGCGCGGCCTGGAGCGGCTGCGCGCCCTCATCGACGACAAGGGGGAAGCCCGTGTCCAGTGACCTCGACCTGCTCGACCGCCTGCGCACCGACCCCGCACCGGCCATGACCGTGGACCTCGCCGCAGTGACCGCACTGGGCCGCGCCCGGGTGCGCCGACGCCGCCTCGGCGCGGCCGTGGGGCTCGCGGGCGCAGCCGCCGTCGTTGCCGCCGCCGTCGCGCTGAGCGGGCAGGGCCGCCCCGCCACCGCACCTGCGGCGACCGCACCCTCGACCCTGCGCTCGTCGTCCACCACGATCGACGGCCCGGTCAGCGGCCTCGCCGGCTGGTTCCCCCAGCATGCCGACCTGTCCGGCCGGGCCACCATCCGCGTCGAGGGTGGCTCGTATGCCGTGTCGGTGGCCGGTGGCGTCATGACGGTGCGCGTCACGGAGCACGGCGTGCCGGGCACCCCTGCCGAGGCCGCCGTGCTGCGCAGCGGTGCGGTCTGGCGCCAGGTCATCGGCACCGCCGGCCAGCCGGTCCTGGTCGGCGTGGCACCGCGCGGCGCCGAGAAGATCGTCTACCGGCCTGCTGACGGCGGGAACATGGCCCCGCACAGCGTCGCCACTGCCGCCGCGGGTGACTTCACGGCATACGTCGTCTCCTTCACCCAACCGCCTGCGGGCGAGGCGGTCGCCACGGACGTCGGGTGGCTCACCCACGACGCGGGCCTGCCTACCTGGTCGGTCGGTGAGGGCGGGTCGGCCGGCGCAGGGTTCGCCCTCGACATGGCGGGTGAGGTGCCGTCGCTCCTTCCGCCCTACGACGTCACCGTGACCGGGCCGCCGTCGACGACCACGGCGGCACGCGCCGCCGTCTCGTTCACGATCTCCTTCCAGGCCATGCTCGGTGGCACAGCGCAGCTCGAACCGCACGGTGGTGCGGCGACGCCGGTCGGCCAGACGGGTCGGGAGCTGCGGCTGCAGGGGCCCGACCCGGAGTCCGCCTATGGCTGGGCACGGGTGCCGCTCTCCGACGGGAGGACCCTGGTGTGGGGTGTGCTGCCCGAAGGGGCCTCGGCGCCCACGGTGAGGGTCACCGGTGGGGCCCGGGTGGGCCGGCCGGTCGCAGCCGGGCAGAGCGGACTGCCGTTCACGCCGTTCGCCGTCCTCGTCGAGGGCCGCCCGGACCAGGTGGTCGGGTTCGACGCCCGGTTCCAGGGACGGGCGGGAGGCATCGGCGTCCTGCAGTGACAGGCCGCGCGCACCCCCGCGCCGGGGCGCCCGCTTTGCCCGGTCTTTACCCGGTCGGTCCGTAACCGGGTGCCGAGGGGGTCGTTGGGCCCGGTAGAGGGACCATCGACAGCGCTGGTCCCGCTCCGGAAGGGATCCCATGCGCTCGCTCACGACGTCCCGCACGACCCTCGTGGCTGCAGCCGCCTCCTGCGCCCTCGCCTCCGTGCTGGCAGCGACCCCCGCCTCAGCCGGGTTGCTGCCCGCCGGCCAGACCCTCGCCCCCGTCCAACCGTGGCTCGCCGACCAGCTCGGCCTGCTGCGGTCGGCCACCCCGACGACGGTGCTGGTGCACGGCACCGACACGGCCGCAGCGACGAAGGCGGTCCAGGCCGCCGGGCTGCGGCAGGTGACGACGTTCCGCGCGATCGGCGTCGTCGTCGCGACCGGCCTCCCCGCCCAGGTGCAGGCGGTGCGCGCCCAGCCCGGCGTGACCTACGTCGAGGGCAACCAGCCGATCACCATGAACCTCGCCACCGCGAACCAGGCGACCCGGGGCGACGAGGCCCGCAGCACCCTGGTCGGCGCCGACGGCAGCAAGCTCGACGGCCGGGGTGTGTCGGTGGCCGTCATCGACTCCGGCGTCGACCCCTCGCACCCGTTCCTCAAGAACCCCGACGGCAGCTCGGCCGTGGTGGAGAACCTCAAGATGGTCTGCGAGCCCCTGACCGAGAGCTTCTGCGCACCGGTCGACGCCGGGCCGGCCGACACCGACCTGCTCTCGGTGGGCGGCCACGGCATGCACGTCAACGGCATCGTGGCGGGTCGCGACGTCACGCTCTCCGACGGCACGAAGATGCACGGCGCCGCACCCGGCTCGAGCCTGGTGTCGATCAGCACCGGCGCCGCCCTGTTCATCGTCGGGGCCGACGCCGCCCTCAACTGGGTCCTCGAGAACCACGCGGCCCCCTGCGGCGCAGGCGTCCCGGCCAGTACCTGCCCGCCCATCAAGGTGACGTCGAACTCCTACGGCCCCAGCGGCGGTGGCGCCTTCGACCCGAGCTCGGCGACGGTCAAGCTGCAGCGCGAGCTGGTCAAGCAGGGAGTGGTCACGGTCTGGGCCAACGGCAACGACGGCGGTGACGGCTCGGCGAGCCTGTCGAACCCGCCCGGCATGGACCCGACCCCCGGCATCATCTCGGTCGCGTCGTACAACGACCAGGACACCGGCACCCGCGACGGGACCGTCTCGGACTTCTCCTCGCGGGGCAAGCGCGGCGACCAGTCGACGTACCCCGACATCTCCGCGCCCGGCGAGAACATCACGTCGTCCTGCCGGATCTACCTGCCCGTGTGCAGCACGGGCCTCGACCCGAGGGACGGCGGCGACTACAACACGATCTCCGGCACCTCGATGGCCACACCGATGATCTCGGGCATCGTCGCCCAGCTTTTCCAGGCCAACCCGGGCGCGACGCCGGCGCAGGTGGAGGCCGCGATCGAGTCCACCGCGCACAAGTACGCCGACGGCGCTCCCTACGAGCCGGGCACCAACGGCACGACGAGCTTCGACAAGGGCCACGGCCTGGTCGACGTCGTGGCCGCCGCGAACGCGATCCGCTGACAGCCCAGCGGCATCGCCGCGGAGCCCCCGGACCCGTGAGGGGGGACCGGGGGCTCCGTCTGCAGAGGGCCGTCAGCCCTTGGCGGCCTGCACCTTCTCGGTGGCCTGCGGGAGGACCTGGAAGAGGTCGCCCACGACGCCGAAGTCGACGAGCTCGAAGATCGGCGCCTCCTCGTCCTTGTTGATGGCGACGATGGTCTTCGAGGTCTGCATGCCGGCGCGGTGCTGGATGGCACCGGAGATGCCGCACGCGACGTACAGCTGGGGCGACACCTGCTTGCCGGTCTGGCCGACCTGCGAGGTGTGCGGGTACCAGCCGGCGTCGACGGCCGCGCGGGATGCGCCCACGGCGGCACCGAGGCTGTCGGCGAACGCCTCGACCGGCGAGAAGTCACCGCCGGTGCCGCGGCCACCGGAGACCACGATCGCGGCCTCGGTGAGCTCGGGACGGCCGGTTGCCTCCTTGGGCTTGGACTCGGTGATCGTTGCGGCCTTGGCCACGTCGGAGATGCTCACCTCGACGACCTCGTCGGCGGCCGCTCCGGCGGCCTCCTCGGGGGCGGCCGAGTTCGGCTTCACCGTGATGATCGGCGTGCCCTTGGTGACGGTGGCCCTGACGGTGTACGAGCCTGCGAAGACGGACTGGGTGGTGGACACGCCGCCACCCTCGCCCGCCTGCACGTCGACGGCGTCGGTGATCAGGCCCGACTCGGTCTTGATCGACAGCCGCGCGGCGATCTCCTTGCCGGCGCTGTTGCTCGGGATGAGCACGGCGGCCGGGGAGGTCTTCTCGACGAGCTGGGCGAGCACCTCGGCCTGCGGGGCGACGAGGTGGCCCGTCACGTCCGCGGACTCGACGCGGTACACCTTCTCCGCGCCGTACTTGGCGAGGGTCTCCTTGGCGGCGTCGAAGCCGTCGCCGACGAAGACCGCGGAGGGCTCGCCGAGGCGGCGGGCGATGGTCAGGAGCTCGGCGGTCGTCTTGCGAACGGTGCCGTTCGCGTGGTCGACCAGGACGAGAACTTCAGCCATGGGTATCTGGTTTCCTTCCTGCTGGTCCGGCCGGCTCAGACGAACTTCTGGGCGGACAGGAACTCCGCGAGCTTGGTGCCGCCGTCGCCCTCGTCGGTGACGATCTGGCCCTGCTCGCGCGGGGGGCGCTGGGTGAACGACTCGACCTTGGTCCAGGCGGCCTCGAGGCCGACCTGCGAGGCGTCGACGCCGAGGTCGGCGAGGCTCCACTCCTCCAGGGGCTTCTTCTTGGCGGCCATGATCCCCTTGAACGAGGGGTAGCGCGGCTCGTTGATCTGGTCGGTGACCGACACGAGCGCGGGCAGCGAGGCGGTGATGGTCTCGGACGCGGCGTCGCCGTCACGGCGGATCGTCACCGAGCCGCCGTCGACGGTCAGCTCGGAGGCGAACGTGACCTGCGGGAGGCCGAGGCGCTCGGCGAGCATCGCGGGGACGACGCTCATGGTGCCGTCGGTCGAGGCCATGCCGGTGAGCACGAGCTCGGGGCTGCCGCCGGTGATCTTCTTGACGGCCTCGGCGAGGACGAGCGAGGTGGCGGGGGCGTCCGAGCCGTGGATGGCGTCGTCCTTGACGTGGACGGCCTTGTCGGCACCCATCTGGAGGGCCTTCTTGAGCGCGTCGGCGGCCTGGTCGGGGCCGACGGTCACGACGGTGACCTCGCCCTCGCCGGCCTCGACGATCTTCAGGGCCTCCTCGACGGCGTACTCGTCGAGCTCGGACAGCAGCCCGTCGACACCGACCCGGTCGGTCGTGTTGTCGGACTCGTTGAACGTGCGGTCGGACTGTGCGTCCGGCACGTACTTCACGCAGACGACGATGTTCATGCGCTGATCGTCCTCTTCCATGTGGGAGCGAAATCTGGTCAGGTGCCATCCTTACAGCCCGCACCGGGTTTCCCCACGCGGGAGGCGCGTGACGCTCACCACGGGTGGGCGCAGGACCCGCAGGAGGTGACGGTGGACACACCACTGGGCATCACCGGAGAGCGCACCGTCCCCGGCGTCTGGCACGAGAACTACTGGTACCGCCGCCACGAGGTCGTGTACGCCGCCGTACCCGACCTGCTCCCCTCCACCCCCGCCGTCGTCCTCGACGCCGGCAGTGGTGAGGGGTATGCCGCGGGCCTCCTGAGCGCCGCGTGGCCGGGCGTGCGCGTGGTCGGCGTCGACTACGACGCGTCGGCCTGCGCGCACGCCGCACGCCACCACGCGGGGCCGCACGCGGCATACCTGCGAGGTGCCCTGACCTCGCTCCCGCTCGCCGACGCGGTGGTCGACGCCACCGTCTCGCTGCAGGTGCTCGAGCACATCTGGACCCCACGCGAGTACGTGCGGGAGCTGGCGCGCGTCACCCGCCCGGACGGCGCGCTGGTGCTGTCGACCCCCAACCGCACCACGTTCTCCCCCGGGCTGGGGCGCCACGACGCGCCGCCGAACGCGTACCACTGCCGCGAGTACGACGCCGAGGAGCTCGCCACCGAGCTGGGTCGCTGGCTGCCCGGCCACGAGGCGGTCGTGGCCGGGCTGCACCACGGGACGCGGCTGCGCGGCTGGGAGGCGGCCCACGGGGCGGTGGCGGACGCCGTGGCCGGTCACCCGGACCGGTGGCCGGACCCGGTCCGGGCGCTCGTGGGGTCGGTGACCGTCGACGACTTCGTCCTCGGTCCGGCGGACGACGACTGCCTCGACCTCGTCGCGGTCGTCACTCCGGCCGGCTGACGGTCAGGGGTCCGAAGGAGACGGGGGCCGGGCAGGTCCTCTCTCCTCGGCTGCTCAGCCCTCGCCGCTCCAGCGTCCCCGGCCGGCCTTGAGCTGCCCGCGCTGCTTCTTGGCGTCGAGACGCCGGCGCCGCGAGCCCGCCGTGGGGCGGGTGGCCCTGCGCGCGGCCGGTCCCGGGAGGGCGGCGTCGCGCAGCAGCGTGACCAGCCGCTGCCGGGCGGCGACCCGGTTGCGGCGCTGCGCGCGGTGCTCGGAGGCGACGACCAGCAGGCGGCCGCCGACGAGGTGCGGCTCCAGCCGCGCCAGCATGCGCTCGCGGACGGCCTCGGGCAGGGCGGCCACCGCGGCGGAGGCGCCCGGGTCGAGCTCGAGCTCGACCCGGCTGTCCGTCGTGTTGACGCCCTGGCCGCCGGGACCGGAGGCACGGGAGAACCGCTCGACGAGCTCGCCCGCGTCGATCCGCAGGCCGTGCGGCAGCCCGGGCCCGGGCGGGACCGTCAGGGCAGCCCCCGGCTGGGGTCGGCTGGCGGGCGCGGTGCTCACGGACCCACTCCACCACACGCCGCGCCGCCTGACCTCGCACGACGGCACGGCCGCGCAGGCGCGCGACGACGGTGCGGCACACTGGCTGGTCATGACGTCGGCCGTGCCGGGTGCCTTCTGCCTCGTGCTGCACTCGCACCTCCCGTGGCTGCCGGGGCACGGCGTCTGGCCGCTGGGTGAGGAGTGGCTGTTCCAGGCCTGGGCCGAGTCCTACGTCCCCCTCGTCGCCGAGCTGGACTCCCTTGCGGCAGAGGGACATCGGGACGTCCTGACCCTCGGGGTGACGCCGGTTCTGGCTGCCCAGCTCGACCACCCGCGGATGCGGGCCGAGACCGCGACGTGGGTCGGGCTGTGGGAGCAGCGGGCGCGCGAGCTCGGCTTCGACCGGGACGGCACCCGTCGCGACGCGGCGCAGCGGGAGTATGCCGCCGCCCGTCACTGCGCGGCGCTGCTCGAGTCGCGGTGGTCGGCGGGCGGGTCGCCGGTGCTGCGCGGCCTGCGCGACGACGGCGTCGTCGAGCTGCTCGGGGGTCCGGCCGCCCACCCGATCCTCCCGCTGCTCCAGCCCGAGTTCGTGGCCACGGCGCTGGGCGCCGGGCTCGACGACGCGCTGTGGCGCCTCGGTGAGCGCCCTGCCGGGACCTGGCTGCCGGAGTGCGCCTGGGCGCCGCACCTGGCCGGCGACCTGGCGTCGGCCGGGGTGCGCCACTTCCTCGTCGACGAGCAGACGGTCAGGGACGCCGGCGGCCACCCCCACGGGGCGTGGCGGGTCCGGGGCACAGACCTCGTGGCCGTGCCCCGCGACCTCGACGTCACCAACCTGGTGTGGTCCTCGCGCACCGGCTACCCGGCGGCAGCGGCCTACCGCGACTTCCACGCCAGGGAGGAGTTCACCGGCACCCGGCTCTGGGCGATCACCGCACCGGACGTCGGCGTCGGGTCGAAGCGGGCATACGACCCGGAGGCGGCGAGGGCACAGGTGGCCCGCGACGTCGAGCACTTCGTGGGGGCGGTGCGGGGGCGGCTGGAGTCGGTGGCCGAGGCGACGGCCGCGCCCGGACTGGTGGTCGCGGCATACGACACCGAGCTGTTCGGGCACTGGTGGCACGAGGGGCCGGCGTTCCTCGGCGCGGCGGTTCGCGCCCTGCGCGACGCGGGGGTGCGCGTCACGACCGTGGCCCGGGCCCTCGACGACGGCCTGGTCGCCGGCGACCTCGACCTGGGGCCGGGGTCCTGGGGTGCGGGCAAGGACTTCTCCGTGTGGGCCGGACGGCAGGTGCGCGACATCGCCCACGAGAACGAGTGGCTGCAGCGGCGGTGGCTGGACCTCACGGCACGCGAGCGGGCTGCCGGGCGCCTGGGCGTGCGCCGCCCGGACCTCGACCAGCTCCTCACGACCCTGTTCCACGCCCTCTCGAGCGACTGGGCGTTCCTCGTCACGCGCGGGCAGTCGGTCGACTACGCGCGACGCCGGGCCGAGGGGCACCGCCGCGACTTCCACGGGCTCGCCCAGCTCGTGGAGGACGGCCGCCGCGACGAGGCACGTGAGGAGGCGGCACGGCTCGCCTTGCGGGACGGGGCCTTCCCCGCGCTCGACGCCCGTACCCACCTCGCCGGCTGACCGCCTTGGCGACGGGGCCGGCTCAGGCCTGGGCGACGGGCAGGCGCACCTCGACGCGCCCTCCCCCACCCGGGGCGGTCTGCGCGGTGACCGTGCCCTGGTGGCGCAGCACGACGTCGCGCACGAGCGACAGCCCGATGCCGAAGCCGTGCTCGCTGCTGGCGGTGCCGCGCACGAACCGCTCGAACACGCGGTCGGTGTCCCCGGCCGCGAACCCGGGCCCGTCGTCGTCGACCGTCACGACGACCATCGGCGCCCCGCCGGCGGTGCCACCTGCCCAGCCCTCGGCCGTCCGGACGCCGAGGACGACCCGGCTCTCGGCGTGCCGCAGCGCGTTGTCCACGAGTGCGTCCACGGCCCGGCGCAGCGCAGGCTCGGCCCCACGCACGGGCGGCACCTCCTCCACCTCCAGCCCGAGCGTCCGCTGCCGCTGCTCGGCAAGGACCTCGTTGCGGGAGGCCACGTCGCGGGCCAGGGTGGCGAGGTCCACCAGCTCGCCGGACTCGGGCGACTCGTCGAGGTCGGCGGCGGCCAGCAGGTCCTCGACCACGTCGGCCAGACCGGTGGCCTCGCGGCGCAGCAGGGCGACGTCGGAGGCGAGGCGCGACCACTCCTCCTGCTCCACGTCCGCGGACCGCGCCCGGTCGGTCGCGAGCCGGCGCTGGACGAGGTCGGCCCGCAGCGCGATGCGCGCCAGCGGCGTGCGCAGCTCGTGGCTGGCGTCGGCGACGAACCGACGCTGGCGGGTCAGCGCCTGCTCCCAGATGCCGACCGCCCGGCGCGCCAGGCGGGTGCCCAGCCAGAGCGCGACGGCTCCGGCGCCGACCGCCGCGAGCAGCAGGCCGACCAGCAGCCGGTGCCGCTCGCCCTCGTACGGGCCGAGCTCGACGCCGGCCTGCACCACCACCCCGCGGCGGACCGCGGTCATCGTCTGGTACTCCCGCGCGCCCGCCTGCAGCTCGGTGATCCGCGCCTTCGGCAACCGTCGGGCGGCCTCGACCTGCTCCTGCTGCTCCAGCGCCTCCTCGGGCGCGCCGGTCGTTGCGCTGCGGCTGCCGGAGGCGTCGACCGTCACGACCCACGTCCCGGCGGGCAGGCCCTCGGTCGGCGTCGTGGCGACGAGCTCGCGCAGCTGGGAGTCGAGGTCGCGCCGCTGGCCCACGAGCACGACGCCCAGCACGACCAGGCCGGCGACGGCCACCCCGGCGAGGGCCCCGCCCAGGGCCTGGAGCGAGATGAGCCGCCGGGCGCGCGCCCGGTCGGCCCCCTCGGTGGTCACTGGAACTGGCCGGCGCGGTACCCCACGCTGCGCACCGTCCGGACGGCCTCGGCGCCGAGCTTGCGCCGGACGGAGTAGACGAACGTGTCGATGAGCGAGGCGCTGTTGGAGCCGGGCGAGATCACGTCGCGCAGCTCCTCGCGGCTGAAGACGCGCGAGGGCCGCCGCCCGAGCTGGGCGAGCAGCGCGGTCTCGCCGGGCGTGAGCTCGACGACGGTGCCGTCTGGCCGCGTGGCCCGTTGGCCCTCGATGTCGAGGGCGCCGGTGCCGAAGGGCACGGTCGGTGCGGCGTCGAGGTGGCGGCGCATGAGCGCGCGCACGCGGGCGAGCAGCTCGTCGACCTCGAACGGCTTGACCAGGTAGTCGTCCGCGCCGCCGTCGAGGCCCTCGACCCGGTCCCGGACCGTGCCGTGGGCGGTGAGCACGAGCGCCGGGGTGGTCAGGCCACGGCTGCGCAGGCGCCCGATGAGCTCGACACCGTCTCCGTCGGGCACCCGGCGGTCGACCAGCATCAGGTCGTAGGTGTGGGTCAGCGCCGAGTGCAGGGCCGACTGCAGCGTGCGCACCGGGGTGACGTCCCACCCCTCGGTGGTGAGCACCTCGGTCAGCATGCCGGCCAGGTCGGCGTCGTCCTCGAGCAGCAGCAGCCCCGGGCGGGCGGTCGGGTCGTCCTGCACGATCCCCACTATGTCAGCCAGCCCGGCGCCTGTGCCGTCAGGAACGGGGCTCAGCCCTCGTCACCGCCACCGGACCGGGCGGCCGGGGTGCCGTGCCACACGGCGTTCGCGCCGCTGTGGCCGATGCGCACGACCTGGACGAGGGTCGCCACGGAGGCCAGGCCGACGAGGCCGGCCACGGCGATCGTCGCCGCGCCGCGCGCGCCGCGCCGGTGCAGCACGGTGAGCACGATCACGAAGAGCGCGAGCACCGCCATGAGCGGGAGCAGGCTGTCCGCGAGCTCGGAGTGCTTCTCGATCAGGGCGCTGTGGCCGACCCGGGACTCCAGCCCCTCGCCGGAGTCGGTCGCGACCGGCACGAGCGCGAGCCCGACGACGGCCGTGATCGGGGTTGCCCAGCGCGCCCACTGGCGGAACCGGGGCGACACCGCCGAGGCGAGCGCGAGCAGGCACGCGAGCGGCACGAGGACGACGACCGCGTGGACGACGAGGGGGTGGGTGGGCAGTCCGAAGATCGTGGCGGGCACGGGAGCTCCTTGAGGATGCGGACAAGGTCGAGCTCGACCGTTCCAGCCGTTTCTCAAGGCCGTTTCAAGGGTTCGGGTGGGCTGTCCTTCCCTGACCTCGCCCTACCGTTCCTTGACCACCCGGCCGGGTATGCCGGCCACGACGGACCGCTCGGGGTAGGTGCCGCGAGCGACCGCGGAGGCGGCGACGACGCTGTGGTCGCCGATGAGGGTGCCCCGGGTGACGACGACCTTCGTGCCGAGCCAGACGTCGTCGCCGATGCGCACCGGGGACTTCACGATGCCCTGGTCCTTGATCGGCACGTCCAGACGCTCGGTGACGTGGTCGAAGTCGCAGACGTACACGTCGTCGCCGAACAGGCAGGTGCGACCGATGGAGATGTCGAGCCAGCAGTTGATGGTGTTGCGGATGCCGATGACGGACTTCTCGCCGATGCGCAGCGTCCCCTCGTGGGCCCGGACCCGGGCGTGGGCGCCGACGTGCGTGTAGGCACCCACGACGAGCCGGGCATACCCCTCACGCACCTCGAAGCGCACGTCCGGGCCGATGAAGCAGGGCCCCTCGAAGCGCAGCGACGGGTACCGCGCGCTGGCCCGCGCCATGCGCAGGTAGGACAGCAGGTGGTGCCGGGTGAACGCGCGGTGCCGCAGCGCCCAGCCCACCCAGCGCAGCCACGCGACCGGACGGGGCAGGCCCCACGGCGCGCCCTCGCCGTGCTCGGCGGGCGACATGTCGGCGTTCGCGGCCTCGGACATGGTCGGGGTCGGTCAGGAGGGCTTCACGCCGGTGATGCCGACGTTGTAGAAGAACCGGGCCGGGACGGCACGCGCCAGGAGCCGGTCGACGGCCGACAGCCGCTTCCACGAGCCGTACGCGAACATCGCCCAGCCCCAGCCGAGCACGCCGGGCTTGACCGCGGCCTCGAACGTGCGGATGGGCCAGCCCAGGAACGCGGCGGTCAGCTCCTCGGTGCGCGTGCGCACGTCGACGGCACCGGCCCGCTGCGCCATGGCCGCGAGGTCGGCCGGGTCGAAGGTGTGCAGGTCGACCACGGCCTCGAGGGCTGCAGCTCGCGAGGACTCGTCGAGCGCCTCACGGTCCCTGGCCCACGTGTCACGCAGGGGCGGCAGGTGCGTGATCGCGGTCGTGGCCTTCCACGTCAGCTGCCCCAGCCGGCGGGCGTACCAGTCGCCGATGGTGGTGGGCTCCCCCGCGACGACGAACCGGCCACCCGGCTTGAGCACCCGGAGCATCTCGCGGAACGCGGCCTCGACGTCGGGGATGTGGTGGATGACCGCGTGGCCCACGACGACGTCGAAAGTGTTGTCGTCGTAGGGGATCCGCTCCGCGTCGGCCACGCGACCCTGTACCGTGAAGCCCAGGGCCTCGGCGTTCGCCTTGGCCGCCTCGACCATGCCGGGCGACAGGTCGGTCACGTGCACCTCGTCGAGGACACCCGCCTGCTTGAGGTTGAGCGAGAAGAAGCCCGTGCCCGCGCCGAGCTCGAGCGCCGTGGCGTACGGCAGCGGCTCGTGGACGTCGCCGACGATCGCCTCGAAGCGGTCCCGGGCGTACTCGACGCAGCGCTCGTCGAAGGAGATCGACCACTTGTCGTCGTAGGTCTGCGCCTCCCAGTCGTGGTACAGCACCTGGGCGAGCTTGTTGTCCTCGTAGGCCGCGGCCACCATCTCCGCGGTGGCGTCGACGACCGGGGGGGGATCGGCGGGGACGGCCACTACCGGCCCTCGAACTTGGCCTTGCCCGGACCGTTCTCGACGAAGGACGTCATGCCGATCTCGCGGTCCCGCGTGGCGAACAGGCTGTGGAAGAGCATCCGCTCGATCTCCAACCCGGTCTCGAGGTCGACCTCGAGGCCACGGTCGATGGCCTCCTTGGCCGCGCGGATCGCCACGCTCGCCCCGCCGACGTACGGCTCGAGCCGGGCGCGCGCCGCGGCATACACGTCCTCGGCCTCGACGACCTCGTCGACGAGCCCGATCGTCAGCGCCTCGTCGGCGCTGACGAACCGGCCGGAGAACACGAGGTCCTTGGCCTTGGCCGGCCCCACGAGCCGCGCCAGGCGCTGGGTGCCACCGGCGCCCGGGATGACGCCGAGCAGGATCTCGGGCTGGCCGACCTTGGCGTTGCGCGCCGCGACCCGGAAGTCGCACGCGAGCGCGAGCTCGAGCCCGCCACCGAGGGCGTAGCCGGTGATCGCGGCGACCGTCGGCTTGGGGATGCGGGCGATGGAGCGGGCGAAGTCCTGGAGCCGGTGGGAGTACTCGGCCATCTCGGCGTAGGACTTCTGCGCCATCTCCTTGACGTCGGCGCCGGCGGCGAACACCTTCTCGCCACCCCACACGACCACGCCGTAGACGTCGGAGCGCTCGGTGACCTCGCGGGCCAGCCCGATGAGCACGTCGGCGACCTCGGCGTTGAGGGCGTTCATCGGCGGGCGGGCGAGGCGGATGGTCGCGAGGCCGCCCTCGACCTCGAGCGAGACGAGGTCGCTCATGCGGGGTCGCCGTCCGGGGCGGGCTGGCCGGACCCGGGGCCGCTGGCTCCCCCGTCGCCGCCCATGATGCGCTCGTGCCACAGCTGCACGCCGGTGAGGACGAGCTGGATGGCGATGTTGACCAGGGCCGCGACGTCGCTGTTCTGGTCGACGATGTGCTCGCTGGTCACGACGAGGGTGTCGTTGGCGAGGCCGCACTTGACGCTGTTCATCTGCAGGGTGATCTCGTTGCAGGTGGCCAGCCGGGTCAGCGGGTCGGAGGGGACCGCCTCGCTGATCGCCCACTGCCCGAACACGCGCATGATCTGGAAGTCGCCCTCGGTGCAGCGCACGAACAGCTGCTGCTCCTGCACGGTGAAGGCGACGTCGCCGTCACCGTCGACATTCGGCGCGACTCCCAGGTCGATGAGGGCGTCCAGCACCCGGCCGCGGAGGGGGTGCTCTCCGGGCGGCGGGGGGAAGTTGGGCAGGGCGGTCGGGTCGCTCATGGGGTCAACCGTAACCAGTGCCTAGGCTGAGGGCCATGGCGCCTGCCACGCTCACGCGTGACCTTCCTCCCACCCTCGGGATGACCCTCGTCGACGGTGGTGCGGACTTCGCCGTCTACGCCGGGCACGCCGAGTCCGTGGACGTGTGCCTGTTCGACGAGGGCGACACCGACGGCAGCACCGAGCGCCGGATCCCGCTGAGCCAGCGCACCCACGGCATCTGGTTCGGGTTCCTCCCCGGTGTCGGCCCCGGGCAGCGCTACGCCCTGCGTGCCGACGGCCCGTGGCGGCCGGCCGAGGGCCTGCGCTACAACCCGGCCAAGCTGCTGCTGGACCCCTACGCCCGCGCGGTCGAGGGCGAGGTGACCTGGGACCCGCGGGTCTTCGGGCACCAGGTCGACGACCTCCTGCGCGGCGACGACGTCATCCGCTCCCGGCTCGACAGCGCGGGAGCGGTGCCGCGGTGCGTCGTGGTCGAGGACCGCTTCGACTGGGGCGACGACCGGCACCCGCACGTGCCCCTCGCCGACTCCGTCGTCTACGAGGCGCACGTCAAGTCGATGACGCGGCTGCACCCCGACGTCCCGGAGCACCTGCGCGGCACGTATGCCGGCCTGTGCCACCCGTCCGTCGTCGCCCACCTCAAGGAGGTGGGCGTCACCGCGGTGGAGCTGCTACCCGTGCAGGCGTTCGCCACCGAGCCCGAGGTGGCGCGCCGGGGGCTGGTCAACCACTGGGGCTACAACACCCTCGGCTTCTTCGCGCCGCACGCCGCGTACGCCTCCACCCCGGACCCGCAGGGGGCCCTCGACGAGTTCAAGGGCATGGTGCGGCTCCTGCACGCCGAGGGCATCGAGGTGATCCTCGACGTCGTCTACAACCACACCGCCGAGCAGTCCTCGCGCACCGGCGCCTCGCTGTCGTGGCGCGGGCTGGACAACCGCGCCTACTACCGGCTCGACGAGCGCGGGCAGGACATCGACGTCACCGGTTGCGGCAACACCCTCGACCTGCGGCACGCCATGGTCTGCCGGATGGTGCTGGACTCGCTGCGGTACTGGGTGCAGGAGTGCCACGTCGACGGCTTCCGGTTCGACCTCGCGGTCGCGCTCGGGCGCGGGCGCACCGACGACTACGACCCCGACCACCCCTTCCTCGTGGCGCTGCGCACCGACCCGGTCCTCTCCCGGGTCAAGCTCATCGCCGAGCCGTGGGACGTCGGGATCCACGGCTGGCGCACCGGGCAGTTCCCGCCGCCGTTCTCGGAGTGGAACGACCGGTTCCGCGACACGGTCCGCACCTTCTGGCTGCAGGACGTCGGCGGCCAGGCCTCGGGGCACGACGCCGGGCACGGCGTGCGCGAGCTCGGGACCCGGCTGGCCGGCTCCCAGGACCTGTTCGGGGCGCGCGACCGCGGCCCGGTCGCCTCCGTCAACTACGTCGCCGCGCACGACGGCTTCACCATCGCCGACCTGACCCGCTACAACGCCAAGCACAACGGCCCCAACGGCGAGGGGAACCGCGACGGCAGCGACGGCAACCGCTCGTGGAACCACGGGATCGAGGGGTATGCCGAGTCCGGCGCGGCACCCGCGGAGCTGGCCGCCGTCGAGGTCGTGCGGCGGCGCTCGATGCGCAACCTGATCGCCACCACGCTGCTCGCCACGGGCGTGCCGATGCTGCTGGCCGGCGACGAGCTCGGTCGCACCCAGGGCGGCAACAACAACCCCTACTGCCAGGACAACGAGATCTCCTGGGTCGACTGGGACCTCCAGCCGTGGCAGCGCGACCTGCTCCGCACGACGGCCTTCCTCGCCCGGCTGCGCGCCGAGCACCCCGTGCTGCGGCAGCGCACCTTCTTCACCGGTCGCGAGGTCCACGAGGACCGCTCGACCGACCTGGCGTGGTTCGACGTCGAGGGCCTCCCCATGGACAGCGCCCGGTGGGAGGACACCGGCACCCGCACGCTGTCGATGTACCTCGGCGGGGCGTGGCTGGGGCAGCGCTCCCTGCTCGTCGTCCTGCACGGAGAGGCGTCGGACGGCAAGGTGACGCTGCCGTCGCCACCCGGGCTCACGGCATACGAGCTGCTCTGGGACTCGGCCGACGAGGCCCCCGGCGAGCCGGGTCCGCCCATGGCACCCGGGCCGGTCGAGGTGACCGGGAGCAGCATGCGGGTCTACCGGGCGCTGGACGAGACCTAGCCCCACGGCGGGACCGGCGCGCCGGTGTCACGGGCGACGCGGATCCCGACGGGACGTGCCCCGCGACTCGTGGACGGCGCCCTCGTCGTGAAAGGGTGCAGCGTGATCGAGATCCTGACCCCCTCCGAGGTGGCGCGGGCCCGGGAGACCGGCGCGCTCGTGGCCGACATCCTGCAGGACCTCAAGGCCCGCACCACGGTCGGGACGAACCTCCTCGACATCGACCGCTGGGCCCGCGAGCGCATCGAGGGCGCCGGCGCGCTGTCCTGCTACGTCGACTACGAGCCGTCGTTCGGGCGCGGGCCGTTCGGCCACCACATCTGCACCTCGGTCAACGACGCGGTCCTGCACGGCCTGCCGCACGACCGCGCCCTCGCCGACGGCGACCTGCTCAGCCTCGACCTGGCGATCTCGCTTGGCGGCGTGGTCGCCGACTCCGCGATCAGCTTCGTCGTCGGCGACCGGCGTCCCGACGGGGCACTGGACCTCATCACCGCGACCGAGCAGGCGCTGGCCGCGGCCATCGCGGCGGTGCGGCCGGGCGCCCGGGTCGGCGACCTCTCCCACGCCATCGGTGAGGTGCTCACCGGGGCGGGGTACCGCGTCAACACCCAGTTCGGCGGGCACGGTGTCGGGTCGACGATGCACCAGGACCCGCACGTGGCGAACTCCGGGCGCGCCGGTCGCGGCTACACCCTCCGCCCGGGCCTGCTCCTCGCGCTGGAGCCGTGGGTCATGGCCGACACCGACCGGCTGGTGACCGACGACGACGGGTGGACCCTGCGCAGCGCCACCGGCTGCCTGACCGCCCACAGCGAGCACACCGTGGCCGTCACCGACGACGGCGCCGAGGTCCTGACCCTCCCCCGCTGAGCGACCTCCACCTGAGCGGCCCCGGCCGCCTCAGTGGACGGAGGCGAGCAGCACGCCGACGCCGACGAAGAGGCCGCCGAAGATCCGGTTGAGCCGGCGCTGCCCCGAGGGGGTGCGCGTCATCCGGCGCAGCCCGCGCGCGGCCACCGCGAAGACGAACCACATCACCAGCACGTCGACGACCACCACGGTGGCAGCGAGCACGCCGTACTGCGGCAGCACGGGCCGCGACGGGCGGATGAACTGCGGTGTGAAGGCCAGGAAGAACACGACGGCCTTGGGGTTGGTGAGGTTGACCAGCACCCCCTGCCGGAACATCTGCCACGCGGTCATCCGCACCACGGGCGCCTCGGCGTCGACCGCCTCGGGCCGCGCGAGCAGCTGGCGGACGCCGAGGTACACGAGGTAGGCGGCGCCGGCGTACCGGATCACCTCGAAGAGCACGTGCGACTCCGCCACCAGCACGCCCACCCCGGCGGCCACCACGGCGATGTGCACGAGCAGGGCCAGCTGCTGGCCGAGGATGCCCCAGATCGACCGGGTCCAGCCCACGCCGATCGAGTTCGTCATGGTGTTGATGGCGCCCGCACCGGGGGTCAGCGAGATGAGGACCGCCGCCCCCACGAGGGCGAACCACACCGACCACGACACGGCGGGATCCTAACGACGGGTTGGGTCCGCACCTCGGGTCGGTACGCGTGCCGAGACACACCACCCGGCAGGACCGCTGGTTCGGCCCGCTGGACGACGCCGCGGTCCGACGGTGAGGATCGCGGCATGGGCGAGCCCCCGGAGCTGCTGGTCGCGGACGCGGCCGCGTGGCGTGGCTGGCTCGCCGACCACCACGGCACGACCCCCGGCGGGGTCTGGCTCGTGCTGTGCCGGCCGGGAGCCGTCGGGCCGACGCGCCTGCTCTACCAGGAGGCGCTCGACGAGGCGCTGTGCCAGGGCTGGGTCGACGGTGGCCTCAGGAAGCGCGACGGCGAGAGCCAGCTCGTCCGGTTCACGCCCCGGCGGCCGCGCAGCCCGTGGTCGGCGCGCAACGTGGGCAACGTCGAGCGGCTGCTCGCCGCCGGCCGCATGGCACCTGCCGGCCTGGCGGAGGTCGAGCGAGCCAGGGCCGACGGCCGGTGGGACCGCGCCTATGGAGGCGCCACCCCGGCAACCGTGCCGGACGACCTGCGCGCCGCCCTCGAGGCGTCGCCGGCGGCGCGGGCAACGTGGGACGTCCTGACACCCACGAACCGGCACGCCATCGTCTTCCACGTCGGCGAGGCCCGGCGCGCGGACACCCGTGCCCGCAGGATCGGTCGCTTCGTCGAGATGCTGGCCCGGGGCGAGACGCCGATGCCGCAGGCGGCGCGACCGCCCCGACCGTGACGAGGCTGCTCCCACGGGAGTAGCCGAGGTGACGCCCCCGGGCGGACGCGGCGCGACACGGTTCAGGGGCAGGGCTGTACCCGGCCCCGGACAGCGGTATGCCGCGTGCGCAGGGCGCGCACGCGGCATACCGACGGGTGAGGAGGCGGGTCAGGCGTTGACGACCAGCCCCAGCTCGCTCGTGCTGGCCAGCCCGTCGTGCCTGGGCAGGATCCGCACGGTGTAGCCGAACGAGCCGGTCCGCGAGAGGGCGAAGTCGCCGGCGAACTGGTGCCGACCGCCCTCGTAGGACTCGACGAAGTCCAGCGACTTCACCTCGACGTCCTTGAGCTCGTCGCTGTCGCGGGCGGTGCCGTGCACCACCTGGACGTCGACGTCATCCGGGTCGAGGCCGTCGAGCGAGACGTACGCCCGCACGTGCAGCGTCTCGCCGATCTGCGGGCTGTCGCCCACGCCGGAGGACTCGACGTGGTCCACGCGGACGTTCGGCCACGAGGCCGTGACCTTCGCCTTGTAGGCCGCGAGCTCGCGGGCGCCGACGAAGGTGTCGCCGTTGAGCGCCCAGCCCGCGCGGGCCGCGGGGCCGTAGAGCTGGGTGGTGTAGTCGCGCACCATGCGGCTCGCCAGGACCTTCGGGCCCAGTGTCTGCAGGGTGTGCACCATCATCCCGAGCCAGTTCTGCGGCAGACCCTCGGCGTCACGGTCGTAGAACCGCGGGGCGACGACGGTCTCGATGAGGTCGTACAGCGCGGCCGCCTCGATGTCGTCGCGCCGGTGGGCGTCCTCGACGCCGTCGGCGGTCGGGATCGCCCAGCCGTTCTCGCCGTCGAACCACTCGTCCCACCAGCCGTCGAGGATGGAGAGGTTGAGCCCGCCGTTGAGGGCAGCCTTCATGCCCGACGTGCCACACGCCTCGAACGGCCGCAGCGGGTTGTTCAGCCAGACGTCGCAGCCCGGGTAGAGGTACTGCGCCATGGCGATGTCGTAGTTGGGCAGGAAGACGATCCGGTGGCGGATCTCCGGGTCGTCGGCGAAGCGGACCATCTGCTGGATGAGCTGCTTGCCGGTCTCGTCGGCGGGGTGGGACTTGCCGGCGATGACGAGCTGGATCGGGCGCTCCGGGTCGAGCAGGAGGCGCTTGAGCCGCTCGGGGTCGCGCAGCATGAGGGTGAGGCGCTTGTAGGTCGGCACGCGGCGGGCGAAGCCGATGGTCAGCACGTCGGGGTCGAGGATGTCGTCGACCCAGCCGAGCTCGGCCGGGCTGGCGCCGCGCTTCTTCCACGACGAGCGGGTGCGCCGGCGGGCCTCCTGCACCAGCTGGGCACGCATCTCGCGCTTGGTCTCCCAGATCGCGTGGCGGGGGACGTCGGAGATGCGGTCCCAGGCGTGGTCGCGCTCGATGTCGGTGGTGCCGAGGTGCTTCGCGGCGAGCTCGTAGACCCGGCGGTCGACCCAGGTGCCGGCGTGGACACCGTTGGTGACGCTCGAGATCGGCACCTCGTCGTCGTCGAAGCCCGGCCACAGGCCGTCGAACATCTCGCGGCTGACGACGCCGTGCAGCTGGGACACGCCGTTGGCGCGCTGGCCGAGGCGCAGGCCCATGACGGCCATGTTGAAGATGCCCGCCTGGCCGCCGGGGTAGTCCTCCGCGCCGAGGGCGAGCAGTCGCTCGATCGGCACGCCGGCGACGGCGTTGTCACCGCCGAAGTGCAGCTCGATGAGGTCGGCGCCGAACCGGTCGATGCCGGCCGGGACGGGGGTGTGCGTGGTGAACACGGTGGCCGCACGCACGGCCTCGAGCGCCTCGTCGAAGGAGAGCCCGGCCGTCTGCGTGAGCTCGTGGATGCGCTCGACGCCGAGGAAGCCCGCGTGGCCCTCGTTGGTGTGGTAGACGTCCGGAGCCGGGGCCCCGGTGAGCCGCGACCACAGGCGCAGCGCGCGCACGCCCCCGATGCCGAGCAGCATCTCCTGCTGGAGGCGCTGCTCGCCGCCGCCGCCGTAGAGCCGGTTGGTGATGTCGCGCGCAGCCTCGTCGTTCTCCGGCACGTCGGAGTCGAGGAGCAGCAGCGGCACGCGGCCGACCTGCGCCCGCCACACGTGGGCGTGCAGCTCGCGGCCGCCGGGCAGGTCGAGGGTGATGACACACGGTGTGCCGTCGTCCTCGCGCAGCAGGCTGAGCGGCAGGCCGTCGGGGTCGAGGACCGGGTAGGTCTCCTGCTGCCAGCCGTCGCGGTTGAGGCTCTGCTTGAAGTAGCCGGTCTTGTAGAAGAGGCCGACGCCCACGATCGGGACGCCGAGGTCGGAGGCGGTCTTCAGGTGGTCGCCGGCGAGGATGCCGAGGCCGCCCGAGTACTGCGGCAGCACCTCGGTGATGCCGAACTCGGGGCTGAAGTAGCCGATGGCCTGGGGGGCGCGCCGGCCCTTGTCGTCCGGCTCCTGGCCCTCGGCCCACGCCTGGTACCAGCGGGGCTCGGTGAGGTACTCGTCGAGGTCGGCCTTGGCTGCGGCGACGGCAGCGACGAAGTCGTGGTTGCCGGCGAGGTCGGCGAGCTCCTGGGGGGACAGGGCCGACAGGAGGCGCACCGGGTCGTGGCGGACCTTGGCCCACCGGTCGGCGTCGATGCGCTGGAACAAGTCCCGGGTCGGGGGGTGCCACGACCACCGCAGGTTGCTTGCGAGGTCGCCGAGCGCTGCAATGGGCTCGGGCAGGACGGTACGGACGCTGAAGCGTCGGATGGCCTTCACGAGGGGCCATCCTAAGCCCTCGGGGCCCCGTCATTGTTGGTTTCTTGCAGATCTTTCAGGGGATTTCAGCGTCACGCCCCTGGCCTGCGCAAAGGCGTCCGCCGGGCGTCGCGAACATGTGCCCAGCGGGCTAACCGAGTAGCGTCGGGCGCGTGACTGCGACCCCCCGAGCAACCACACCACCCACCCCCGCCGCGCCGTCCGCGGACGCCCGGGGGACGACCCGGACGGGAGCGTCGAAACCGCCGCGTTCCACCCCTCCCCAGCGACCCGTCGGCCGCATCCCGGTCCAGGACGTCCGCCCGTGCGTGGACCACGGCGCGCGACCGGCGGCCAGCGTCGTCGGTGAGGAGCTCACGGTCTCCGCCACGGTGTTCCGCGAGGGCCACGACGCGGTCAACGCCTCGGTCGTGCTCACCTCCCCCACCGGGGCCGAGACGCTCGTGCCGATGACCCTGGTCAACCCGGGGCTCAACGCGTGGGAGGCCGTCGTCGCCCCCGCCGAGCTCGGGCTCTGGAGCTACCGGGTCGAGGGCTGGTCGGACCCCTACGCCACGTGGGACCACGACGCCTCGATCAAGGTCGCCGCGGACATCGACTCCGAGCTCATGCTCGAGGAGGGTGCCCGCGTGCTGGAGCGCGCCCTGGCCGAGGTCGAGCGCCCCGCCGCCGCACGCACCCTGCTCGAGGACGCCGTGACCGCCCTGCGCGACACCCGGCGACCGCCGCAGGCCCGCCTCCAGGTCGGCACCGACCCCGCCGTGCGGACCGAGCTGCACGACCGCCCGCTGCGCGACTACGTGAGCCCGTCCGCCGACCTGCCGCTGCTCGTCGAGCGCGAGCGCGCGCTCTACGGCGCGTGGTACGAGATCTTCCCGCGCTCGGAGGGAGCGGTGCAGGACCCGGAGACCGGGAAGTGGACGTCCGGCACGTTGCGGACCGCCGCGAAGCGCCTCCCCGCCATCGCCGAGATGGGCTTCGACGTCGTCTACCTCACCCCGATCCACCCGATCGGCACGACGGCCCGCAAGGGCCCGAACAACACCCTCGACGCAGGCCCCGACGACCCGGGCAGCCCCTATGCCATCGGCTCGCCCGACGGCGGCCACGACGCCATCCACCCCGACCTCGGCACCTTCGAGGACTTCGACGCCTTCGTCGCGCGCGCCGAGGAGCTCGGGCTCGAGGTGGCGCTCGACATCGCGCTGCAGTGCTCCCCCGACCACCCGTACGTCACCAGCCACCCCGAGTGGTTCACGACGCGCGCGGACGGCACCATCGCGTACGCCGAGAACCCGCCGAAGAAGTACCAGGACATCTACCCGCTCAACTTCGACAACGACCCCGCTGGCTCGTATGCCGAGGTGCGCCGGGTCATCCAGGTGTGGATCGACCACGGGGTCAAGATCTTCCGCGTCGACAACCCGCACACCAAGCCGGTCGAGTTCTGGCAGTGGCTGATCGAGGACGTCGCCCGCGAGCACCCGGAGGTCATCTGGCTCGCCGAGGCGTTCACCAAGCCGGCGATGATGCACACCCTCGGCAAGGTCGGGTTCCAGCAGTCGTACACGTACTACGCGTGGCGCAACCAGAAGTGGGAGCTCGAGGAGTACGTCCGCGAGCTGGCCGGCGACGCGGCGGCATACATGCGCCCGTCGTTCTGGCCGACCACCCACGACATCCTCACGCCGTACATGCAGTTCGGCGGCCCCGCCGCGTGGAAGCTGCGGGCGGCCCTGGCCGCGACGCTGGTGCCGACCTACGGCATCTATGCCGGCTACGAGCTCATCGAGCACGTGGCGCGCCCGGGCGCCGAGGAGCAGATCGACAACGAGAAGTACCAGTACAAGAACCGCCACTGGGAGGACTACGAGCCCGGCGGTCCCAAGGAGGGGCAGTCGCTGGCCGGCTACCTCGCGCGGCTCAACGAGATCCGCCGCGCGCACCCCTCGCTGCACTGGCTGCGGAACATCACCTTCCACCACGTGGACGACGAGAACATCATGGCGTTCTCCAAGCGCCGCGTGCTGCCCGACGGCACCGAGGACGTCGTCGTGGTCGTCGCCAACCTCGACCCGCACAGCACCCGCGAGTCGATGGTCCACCTCGACATGCCGGCCCTCGGGTTCGGCTGGCACGACACGGTCGCCGCGCACGACCTGGTCACCGACCAGTCCTGGCAGTGGCAGGAGAACGTCTACGTGAGACTGGGTCCGGAGACCGAGCCCGTGCACGTCGTCGAGATCAGGAGGTTCTGATGCAGGGTCTCAACCTCAACCAGCCCGGCCTCAAGCACGACCCCGAGTGGTTCAAGACGGCCGTGTTCTACGAGGTGCTCGTCCGCGGCTTCGGCGACTCCAACGGGTCGGGGGCGGGTGACTTCACCGGGCTCATCAACCGGCTCGACTACCTGCAGTGGCTCGGCGTCGACTGCCTGTGGCTGCCGCCGTTCTACGCCTCGCCGCTGCGCGACGGCGGGTACGACATCGCCGACTACACCGCGGTCCTGCCCGAGTTCGGCACACTGCCGGACTTCCAGGAGCTGGTGTCGCAGGCCCATGCCCGCGGTATCCGGATCATCACCGACTTCGTCATGAACCACACCAGCGACCAGCACCCGTGGTTCCAGGCGTCGCGCTCGGACCCGGAGGGGCCGTTCGGCGACTTCTACGTGTGGTCCGACACCGACGAGAAGTATGCCGACGCGCGCATCATCTTCATCGACACCGAGGTGTCGAACTGGACCTTCGACCCCGTGCGGCGACAGTTCTTCTGGCACCGGTTCTTCTCCCACCAGCCGGACCTCAACTTCGAGAACCCCGCCGTCCACGAGGCGATGTTCGACGTCGTGCGGTTCTGGATGGACATGGGCATCGACGGCTTCCGGCTCGACGCGGTCCCCTACCTCTACGAGGAGGAGGGCCACAACGGCGAGAACCACCCGAAGACCCACGAGTTCCTCGCCAAGCTGCGGCGGATGGTCGACGAGGAGTACCCGGGCCGGATCCTGCTCGCGGAGGCGAACCAGCCGCCGGCCGACGTCGTGGACTACTTCGGCACCGAGGACTCACCCGAGTGCCAGATGTGCTTCCACTTCCCGGTCATGCCGATGCTCTACTACTCGCTGCGCGAGGAGAAGGCGGCGCCGATCATCGACGTCCTCGCCGACACCCCACCGATCCCCAAGGGCGGGCAGTGGGGCACGTTCCTGCGCAACCACGACGAGCTGACGCTCGAGATGGTGACACCGGAGCAGCGGGCCGCGATGTACGGCTGGTACGCCCCCGACCCGCGCATGCGCGCCAACGTCGGCATCCGGCGACGCCTGGCTCCCCTGCTCGACAACAGCCGGGCCGAGATCGAGCTGATCCACGCGCTGCTGCTCTCGCTGCCGGGCTCGCCGTGCCTGTACTACGGCGACGAGATCGGCATGGGCGACAACATCTGGCTCAACGACCGCGACTCGGTCCGCACGCCGATGCAGTGGACGCCCGACCGCAACGCCGGGTTCTCCACGACCGACCCCGGCAAGCTCTACCTGCCGGTCATCTCCTCGCTCGTCTACCACTACAACAACGTCAACGTGGAAGCCCAGATGGCGCACAGCTCCTCGCTGCTGCACTGGGTCAAGGCGATGCTCGAGATCCGCCGGCACCACCCGGTGTTCGGGCGCGGTGACTTCGAGGTCTGTCCCAGCGACAACGAGGGCGTGCTGTCCTACCTGCGGGTCGAGTGGGCCGGTGAGGGCGACGCGCAGGACTCCGAGGCGGTGCTCTGCGTCAACAACCTGACGAGCCGGCCGCAGGCCACGACGATCAAGGTGCCGGAGGAGTTCAAGGGGGCGCAGACGACGGACCTGTTCGGCGGCCTCGGCTTCCCCAAGGTCTCCGACGACGGGACCATCACCCTGACCCTGGGCTCGCGCGACTTCTTCTGGCTCCGACTGGCTCCGGCGGCTGCCCGTGGCTGAGATCCACACGACGGCCTCGCTGTCGCCGACCAAGCTGGAGCTGCTCGAGGGCTGGATGGGCCGGCAGCGCTGGTATGCCGCCAAGGGCAGCACCCCGCGCCTGCGCAAGCTCTGGTCGTGGCGCCTCGACGACCCCGCGGGGCAGGTGGGCATCGAGACCATCCTCGTCGTCGACGAGGCCGGCCCCGCGCCCGTGCTCTACCAGGTGCCCCTCACCTACCGGGCCGCACCGCTGGAGGGCGGGCAGTCGGCCCTGGTCGGCACGACCGAGCACACCGTCCTCGGCCGCCGGTGGGTCTACGACGGACCGCACGACCCGGTGTACGCCGCGCAGCTCCTCGAGCTGGCGCTGGGCCGGGCCGTGCCGCAGGCCGGTTCACAGTCCGACACCGTCGAGCCCGACGTGGTCGGCGAGCGCCACCGGTCGTGGACCCAGGAGGTGACCCTGCGCGGGTCCCGGGTGCTGTCCGGCGAGCAGTCCAACACCTCGATCGTGTTCGACTGCGTGGACGCGGACGGGGCCCCGAAACCGTTGATCTGCAAGGTCTTCCGGATGCTCCACGACGGGGAGAACCCCGACGTCACCGTCCAGGGCGCACTGTCCGAGGGCGGCTCGACGCGGGTGCCCGGCATGGTCGGCGCCGTGTCCGCCCGCTGGCCGTCGCCCGTCGAGGGCGGTCCGTCCGCCGCCGGCCACCTCGCCTTCGCCCAGGAGTTCTTCCCCGGCACCGAGGACGCGTGGCGGGTGGCGCTGCGTGCGATCGGCGCGGGCGAGGACTTCACCGCACCGGCCCGCGAGCTCGGTGCGGCGACCGCGGAGGTGCACGACCTGCTGGCGCGGGTGCTGCCGACCGAGCCCGTGACCGAGGCCGCCATCGCCGAGGTGGTGGCAGGCATGCGCGGGCGCTACATCGCCGCGGCGTCGGAGGTGCCGGCCCTCGCCGCCTTCGAGCACCGGATCGCGTCGGTCTTCGACCGGGCCGTCAACGCGCCCTGGCCCCGGCTCCAGCGGATCCACGGCGACTACCACCTCGGCCAGGTGCTGCAGGTGGCCGGTCGCGGGTGGGTGCTGCTCGACTTCGAGGGTGAGCCGCTGCGGCCGCTGGCCGAGCGCAGCCGCCCCGACCTCGCGGTCCGCGACGTGGCCGGCATGCTCCGCTCGTTCGACTACGCGGCCGGGTCGTGGGAGCAGTCCCACCCCGGCAGGAGCGCGCGCGAGTGGGCCGCCGCCACCCAGGCCGCCTTCCTCGACGGGTATGCCGCGGCGGCCGGGACCGACCCCCGCGACAACCCCGCGCTGCTCATCGCGTTCCAGCTCGACAAAGCCCTCTACGAGGTGGTGTACGAGGCACGAAACCGCCCACCGTGGCTGACCATCCCGACCGCCGCAGTGGCCCGACTGCTCGACGACGCACGAAGGGACCTGGCATGAGCCCCAAGTTCGGCAAGAACAAGAAGGACCCGAAGGACCCGAAGGACCCCCAGGGCGACAGCACGCCCACCGCAGCCCCCGTCGACGGGACGCAGGCCACGCCTGACGCGCACCCCGTGGACACGTCGCAGGCGCCGGCCGCTCCAGGGACCCACCCGGACCCGGCTGCCCCTGGGTCGGGCCGGGTGACCGCGCCGCCCGTCAGCCGTGAACCCACCGCGGGTCAGGTGACCGAGCCCCCGGCGAGTCCGGGGGCCCAGCCGGGCCAGGTGACCGAGCCCCCAGTGAGCCGCGAGCCGGAGCCGGTCCCCGTGCCGGCCACGCCGGAGGAGGCCATCCGCGCCTTCATCGACGGGCGGCACCAGCAGCCGCACGACCTGCTCGGTCACCACCTCGAGCCCGAGGGCCTCGTGGTGCGCGCCTTCCGGCCGTTCGCGGCCTCCGTGGTCGTGCGCTTCGCCGACGGCGAGCACGTGGCGATGGAGCACGAGTCCGACGGCGTGTGGCGCGGACTGCGCCCCGGCGCCACGCAGACGCAGGACTACCGCCTGCTCGTCGCCTACGGCGACGGCATCGAGCACGTCCAGGACGACCCGTACCGGTTCGCACCGACGCTGGGCGACCTCGACCGCTACCTCATCGGCGAGGGGCGGCACGAGCAGCTCTGGACCGTGCTCGGCGCCCACGTGCGCGAGTACGGCGGCCCGATGGGCTCCGTGGTCGGGACGTCGTTCGCCGTGTGGGCCCCGCGCGCCCAGGCCGTGCACGTCGTCGGCGACTTCAACGGCTGGGACACCCGCAGCCACCCGATGCGCCTGCTCGGCGAGTCCGGCGTGTGGGAGCTCTTCGTCCCCGGGGTCGGCGACGGCGCCCTCTACAAGTTCATGGTCCGCGGGGCCGACGGCCGCGTCCGGGAGAAGGCCGACCCGATGGCGCGCTCGACCGAGCTGCCGCCGGGACGCGCGTCGCGGGTCGAGCACTCGCGCTACGACTGGCAGGACGAGGACTGGCTGCGCCACCGGACCGAGAACGACCCGCACACCGGGCCGATGAGCGTCTACGAGGTGCACCTGGGCTCCTGGCGCAAGGGGCAGTCCTACCGCGACCTCGCCGAGCACCTCGTCAACTACACCCGCGACCTCGGCTTCACCCACGTCGAGTTCATGCCGGTGATGGAGCACCCGTACCCGCCGTCGTGGGGCTACCACGTCACCAGCTACTACGCGCCGAGCGCGCGGTTCGGGACGCCGGACGACTTCCGGTACCTCGTCGACCGGCTGCACAGGGCCGGCATCGGCGTCATCCTGGACTGGGTGCCGGGCCACTTCGCGACCGACCCGTGGGCGCTGGCCCAGTTCGACGGGCTGCCGCTGTACGAGCACCCGGACCCGCGCAAGGGCTGGCACCCCGAGTGGGGCTCCTACATCTTCGACTTCGGCCGCCAGCAGGTGCGCAACTTCCTCGTGGCGAATGCCGTGTACTGGCTCGAGGAGTTCCACGTCGACGGCCTGCGCGTCGACGGTGTCGCATCGATGCTCTACCTCGACTACGCGCGCCGCGACGGCGAGTGGATCCCCAACGTGCACGGCGGCCGGGAGAACCTCGAGGCGGTGGGCCTGCTCCAGGAGGCCAACGCCACGGCATACAAGCGCGTCCCCGGCATCGTCACGATCGCCGAGGAGTCCACGTCCTGGCCGGGCGTCACGAAGCCGACCGACGCGGGCGGCCTGGGCTTCGGGCTGAAGTGGAACATGGGCTGGATGAACGACTCCTTGCGCTACCTCAAGGAGGACCCGGTCCACCGGCAGTACCACCACAACCTGCTGACCTTCTCGCTCATGTACGCGTACAGCGAGAACTACCTGCTGCCGATCAGCCACGACGAGGTCGTGCACGGCAAGGGCTCGCTGCTCCGCAAGGTTCCGGGCAGCCGGTACGACCAGCTGGCGACGGTGCGCGCGTACCTCGCGTACATCTGGAGCCACCCGGGCAAGCAGCTCATCTTCATGGGCAGCGAGTTCGCCCAGGAGGCCGAGTGGGCGGACGGCCGCGAGCTCGACTGGTGGCTGCTCGACCACGCGGCCCACTACCGGGTGCACAACCTGGTCAAGGAGCTCAACCGGGTCTACAAGGACAGCCGGGCCCTGTGGGCGCTGGACTCGGACTCGGCCGGCTTCGAGTGGCTCAACGCCAACGACAACGCCGGGAACACCTACTCCTACCTGCGTTTCGGCACGCCCGACCGGCAGGGCGACGTGCTGGCGGTGGCCGTGAACTTCGGCGGCATCTCCCGTGACCCGCTGCGCCTGGGCGTGCCCCGGGCGGGCCGCTGGCGGGTGGTGCTCGACACGAGCGGGTTCGACGAGTTCGGCACGGCCAGCCAGGCCGGCGTCGAGCTGGAGGCGCAGGACGTCCCGGCGGACGGCCAGCCGTACTCCGTGGAGGTGACGGTGGCGAAGCTGTCCGCCGTCTACCTGGCGCCCATCGAGGAGGACGAGGAGGTGGCCGCGCCGTGAGCGACCCGCGCGCCGGTCAGCCGGCCCAGCCGTCCGACCTCGTCGACGTCCCGCACCTGGTCACGGCGTACTACACGCTGCAGCCGGACCCGCAGGACGTCGACCAGCAGGTGGCGTTCGGGACGTCGGGGCACCGCGGCTCGAGCCTGAGGACGGCGTTCAACGAGGCGCACATCCTGGCCACGACGCAGGCCATCTGTGACTACCGGGCGGCCCAGGGCTACGACGGACCGCTCTTCATGGGACGTGACACCCACGGCCTGTCCGAGCCCGCCTGGGCCTCCGCCCTGGAGGTGCTCGTCGCCAACGACGTCACCGTGCTCGTCGACGACCGCGACGGCTACACGCCCACGCCGGCGGTCTCGCACGCGATCATCCGCGCCAACGACGGGCGGACGACCGGCAGCGGGCTCGCCGACGGCATCGTCGTCACGCCGTCGCACAACCCCCCGACCGACGGCGGTTTCAAGTACAACCCGCCGCACGGCGGGCCGGCCGACTCCGACGCCACCAAGGTCATCGCCGCGCGGGCGAACGAGCTGATCGCCGGCGGCCTCGGCGAGGTCAAGCGCGTGCCCTTCACCCGCGCGCGTGCTGCGGCAGGGGCGTACGACTTCCTGGGCACCTACGTCGACGACCTGCCGAGCGTCCTCGACGTGGCGAGGATCCGCGAGGCGGGCATCCGCATCGGGGCCGACCCGCTGGGCGGGGCGTCCGTGGCGTACTGGGGGGAGATCGCGGACCGGCACGGCCTGGACCTGACCGTGGTGAACCCGCTCGTCGACCCGACGTGGCGCTTCATGACGCTGGACTGGGACGGCAAGATCCGGATGGACTGCTCCTCCCCCTCGGCGATGGCCTCGCTCATCGCGCGCAAGGACGAGTACGACCTCGCGACCGGCAACGACGCCGACGCCGACCGGCACGGGATCGTCACGCCGGACGCCGGGCTGATGAACCCGAACCACTTCCTCGCCGTGGCGATCCAGTACCTCTTCGGCGGTGCGCGCGCCGACTGGCCCGACGGCGCCGCCATCGGCAAGACGCTGGTCTCCAGCTCGATGATCGACCGGGTGGCTGCCGACTTGGGCGGCCGGCTCGTCGAGGTGCCCGTCGGGTTCAAGTGGTTCGTGCCGGGGCTCATCGACGGCAGCTTCGGCTTCGGCGGCGAGGAGTCGGCAGGGGCCTCGTTCCTGCGCCGCGACGGCCGGGCGTGGACGACCGACAAGGACGGCATCCTGCTCGCGCTGCTGGCCTCCGAGATCCTCGCCGCCACCGGGAAGACCCCCAGCGAGCACTACCGCGACCTGGTCGCGCGGCACGGCGACCCGGCATACGCACGCATCGACGCCCCGGCGAACCGCGAGCAGAAGGCGAAGCTGGCCGCCCTCTCCCCCGGCGACGTCGCCGCGGACAGCCTCGCGGGCGAGCCGATCACGGCCAAGCTGACCGAGGCGCCCGGCAACGGGGCAGCGATCGGCGGCCTCAAGGTCACCACGGAGAGCGCCTGGTTCGCGGCCCGGCCGTCCGGCACCGAGGACGTCTACAAGATCTACGCGGAGTCGTTCCGCGGCCCCGAGCACCTGGCGCAGGTGCAGGCCGAGGCGCGCGAGGTGGTCGGCGCCGCCCTCGGCGGCTGAGGCGCCTCACTCAGCGGGCAACCCTCCCGTTCGGCGCCTGCCCGTGCGCGCTCCGCGCCCGCCCCTCCGCACGCTCCCACCCCCACCCCACTTGTTGCCGGCAGGTCGTCACCAGATGGCCTCCGGGAGGCCGCCGTGACCACGTGGTGGCAACGACTGGGTGAGGTGGATCGCGAACCCGGCGGGATTCGGAGGGATCCTCCGGAATTAAACGGAGGGTTGCTCCGTTGTATGGGACATGACGACGCGCCAGAGCCCCCGACCGACCCGTACCTCCTTCCCTCGCTCCGGTGACCATGGCCCCAACCTCGCGACGCTCGACCAGCTGCGAGGACTGCGCCGCCCCCGTCTGATGACGCCGGAGGCGCGCCGCCACCAGGTGCCGCAGGAGTGCAGCGCCTGCTGAGCCACGGCTCCCGCCAGCACAGCGCGCGACGACGGCCCGGACACCACACGGTGTCCGGGCCGTCGTGCGTTCGGTTGGCGGCCGCAGTCGCGCGCGTGGGGGGTCTCAGGCGGAGACGGCCGGCGCCGGGCCGCCCACCACCGCCTCGTCGGTGCGGGAGGCGCCCGAGCCCAGCCGCGAGCGCTCGTCGTCGACCCACAGCCGGGTGAGGCCGCCGAAGTGGCCCTCGAACCGCTCCCACTCGTGCGGCGGGTACGTCTGCTGGATCGTGCTCGTCAGCAGGGACCGGAACGCGTCCGAGTCCACCCACTCCAGCACCAGCTCGTCGACGTGGCCGAGGGCGGCGTCGCAGAACTCGCGGTAGCGCTCGGTCTCGAAGTGCTGGTCGGCCAGCCGCTGGTATGCGGCGAGCTTGCCCTGGTAGTCGAGGTCCGGGTCGTCGGCCACCGCGAACCACGGGTCGGTGTCGACCTGCGTGCGCGCCCGTCGGTCGGTCGCCACGCAGAACACCGACCACTTGAGCAGCGCCTTCATCGCCCACGGGAAGTAGTAGTGCAGCGACGTCACGGCCACGTCGGGACACGCGTTGGCGTAGTCGATCGGGTAGACCACGCCGTCCTTGACGAGCATCTCGCACGAGTTGAACTCCCAGCGGAAGAAGGAGTTCACCGTCTGGGCGATGGTGATCGCCTCGCTGCCCACCGCCTCCGAGAGGAAGCCGTGCTCCACGGCATACCGCTCGTGCATGGGCTCGTCGGGACGGAACTTCATGACCATCGTCTCCGGCCCGATCGTGAGCGCCCGCGCGAAGACCTCGAACCCGTCGACCGCCTTCTGCAGGTGCATGAGCATCTCGCCGGAGTCGTTGTACGCGGAGTGGAGGTCGTCGCGGTCCTTGATCATCGAGACGCCGCGCCACGCCCCGCCGTCGAACGGTTTCATGAACATCGGGTAGCCGAGCTCCTCGGCGATCTCGTCGAGGTCGAAGGACTTGTTGTACTTCGAGGACGTGAACGCCCAGCGCACGTTGTCGATGGGGTTCTTGTAGGGCACGAGGACGGTCTCGGGGACGTTCATCCCGAGCCGCAGCAGGGCGCAGTAGGCCGAGTGCTTCTCCATCGACTGGAACGTGAACGGGCTGTTCAACAGGTACACGTCGTCCATGAGCGCGACCTTCTTGAGCCACTCGCGCGGGTGGTAGTACCAGTGCGCCAGCCGGTCGATGACCAGGTCGTGCCGTGGTTTGTCACGCAGGTTGAACGGCTCGATGGTCACGCGCTCGGTGGTGACCCGGTGCTGGGTGCCGTCCGGCCCGGTCACCGTCCCGAGCCGCTCGACGAGGGACTCGAACGCCGCCGGCCAGTCGCCCTCGGCACCGAGCAGGAGTCCGATCAGGTGGTTCCGTGAGGAGGACATGCGCCCATACTTGCGGCTGCTCGCCGATGCCGAAAGTGGAGACGGCGGCCCCCGGCCCAGTGGGGCTGAGGGCCGCCGCGGGCGCTGCCGACCTCAGAACAGGGCTGACGTCAGAACAGGGCGGACGTCAGAACAGGGCGGACATCAGCGCCGTGCGCGCCTTGCGCACGCGCTCGTCGTGGGACCCCACGACGGCGAACAGCTCGAGCAGGTGGGCGCGCGCGGCCTCGCGCTCGTCGCCGCTCGTGGCGCGGACGAGGTCGATGAGGCGCAGGAAGGCGTCCTCGACGTGGCCGCCGAGGACGTCGAGGTCGGCGACCAGCGTCTGGGCGGCGACGTCCTGCGGGTGCTCCGCCGCGGCCGCGCGGGCGGACTGCAGGTCGGCGCCTTGGGTGCGCTGCATGAGCCCGACCTGCGCGAGGCCCAGCTGGGCGTCGGCGTCGGCGGGGTCCTGCTTGAGGGCCGAGGTGTATGCCGCGGCGGCAGCCTCGAGGTCGCCGCGCTCGATGGCGTCGTACGCCTCCTGGTGCAGCGGGGGCAGGGGCGGCTCCTCCCCCTCCTCGGCGCTGCCGGCGGCGGACACGTCGACCCGGCCGGCGACACCGTGCTGGACGGCCAGGCCGAGGAACTCGTCGAGCACCTGGCGCAGCGTGGCCTCGGCCTGCACGCCGGCGAACATCGGGACCGGCTGGCCCTGGACCATCCCCATGGTCACCGGGACGCTCTGCACCTGGAACGCGCGCAGCAGCGTGGGGTTCGCCTCGACGTCGATCGAGACGACCTGGAACCGGCCCTCGTACGAGCCGGCCACCGAGACGACCGTGTCGAGGTAGGCGCGGGACTCGGGCAGGCGGGCCGCCCAGAGGACGAGCAGCAGCGGGACGCTGACCGAGGCGTTCGCGATCTCCTGGAAGTTCGCGTCCGTGCCCTCGACGACGACCCCGCTGCGGCCCGGCACGCCCGGCGCGGCGGCCGCGTGGCCACCTGCCGACGAGCCGGTGGACGGGGTCGCGGTGGCTCCGGCAGGGGCCGCTGCGCTCTGCAGACCCGACAGGTCCACCGCTCCTCGCACACCACCGGGGTTCGGCTGATCAGTCATGCCGCTGATTCTTCCCCACCGGCGCCGGGACCGCCCAGCCGCCCCGGGTCGCGCCGGGCCGCCACACGACGAGGGTCCTGCTCAGGAGCCCTTGGCCGAGGACAGCACCTCGTCGACGGCGACCATCTTCGCCTTGCCCTGCGCGGGCACGGTGAAGACGACCATCTCGTAGGTCTGCAGCTGCGCACTGCGGGTCAGCGTCTTCTTGCGCACCAGCTTCTGGAAGTCGGCACTCGCCGTCAGCGACTTGCCGCCCTTGCTCAGCGTGATGGCGTCGGTGCGCTGCATCAGTGCGAACACCAGCGCGCCACCGTCCTTGAGCCGGATGGCGGTCGTGCCGGGCTGCGGCACGTGCTTCTGCGTCAGCGTCGCGAGCTTGCCGAACGACTTGGCCTGGGCCGCCGCGTTGGCCCGCACGGCGAGCGCGAAGGGGTCGCCCGTCTCCACGTCCGGCGCCGGGGAGGCCTTGGGGTACGCCAGCGCACCGGCATACTCCTGGACGAGCTTGTCCGGGGGCACGGACAGGTCGGCGCCGTCGGTGACCAGGGGCGAGCCGCTGCGCAGCGAGTCCAGCGCCGCGACGGTCGCACCGGGGTGCATCCGGGCCGACGCGGCCAGCTTGAACGGGGTCGCCGGGTCGGGCGAGGTGAGCAGGTTGAGCTCGGTGGCGCCGTCCTTGCCCGCCGTCTGCACGACCATGACGCGCGGCCACGCGGTGCCCCGCGAGACGGCCAGCACCTTGGGCGGCGTGCTGCGGGTCAGGGGCGCGTCGGCGGCCGAGGTGCCGTCCTCGCTCTTGGCCGCGGCCTCGGCGACCGCGAGCGCGCTGCCGGTGAGCGCCTGCTTGCGCAGGGCGTCGGCCTTGTCGCCGGTGGCGCGCGAGGCCTCGTCGGCCTGGTCGAGGACGCGGGTCGCGATCTGCTCCGCGGTGTCGGGCGCGATGGGGGCCGTGGTGGTCACCTGCGCGGGCGCGTCGTGGAGGCCGACGACGGCCTCGGCGGCGCCGCACCCGGCGAGGGCCAGCGCGAGGGCCGCGCCGACCAGGACCTTGGGGGTGGGGGTCATGCCTTCACCTCCGGGGCGGGGTCGGTGGCGTCCCTCGAGGACGCCGGGACGTCTGTCTCCTGCTCGTCGCGCGCGTCGCCCTGCTCGTCGCGCGCGTCGCCCTGCTCGTCGTGCGTGGCGACCGCCGGGGTGCCGTTCGTGTCGTCGGCGCCCTCGGCGGGGCCGCCGGAGGAGCGCCGCCACGTGCCGACCAGGCCCACGGCACCGACCGCGGCGAGGATGAGCCCCACCAGCGCCGTCAGCAGGCTCTGGGCGAACCACGTGCCCCGGCTGATCGTCAGCGTGACCGACGTGACCGTGCCGCCGGGGGCCGCCACGACGAGCGCCTCGGGCGCGTCGCCCTGGTCGACCTCGACGTGCGCGCGTCCCTTGCCGGTCACGGTCTGGCGCCAGACGTCGGCGCCGGCGAGGTCGGCGGCGGGGGCACCGGTGCCGGAGGTGGTGCCGGCGAGCTTCCAGGTGCTCACCCGGGAGCCGGTGATGCTGGTGTGCGCAGAGCCACCGACGACGGCCTTGGCGTCGGACGGCGAGGTCCGTCCGATCCAGACCTGGCCGCCGTCCTTCGTCGTCGCGGTCACGTCCACCGGGTCGTCGACGCGGTTGAGCACGCTCGGCTCCAGGACCACGACGCCGGTGCCGGGCGTGGCGCGGAACGTCGCGCTCCCCGAGGTGCCGAGGTGTGACGTGAACCACGCGCCCACGACGAGCAGGACCAGCCCGATGCCTGTCAGCGCGGCCAGGAGCACGCGTTTGGCCAGGATCGACACAGTTCGAATTCCTTTACGTGAGACGGCCGGCGTGGGAGGCGTCCCCACAGCCGGCATTCCCTCCACCATGACCCAACGCCCCCGACGAGGACAAATCCTCGGCCCCTGAAATCGGGACATCAGTGGCATGATCGCCGGGATGACCGCACGAACGCGACACGGCAGGGCCAGGCGCCCCGGGCGGCCCCGCGAGGAGGCGACGGAGCAGGCCATCACCGCTGCCGCCCGCGAGGTCCTGGCCGCCAAGGGCGTGTCCCGGATGTCGATGGAGCACGTCGCCGCCAAGGCCGGTGTGGCCAAGAGCACCCTCTACCGACGCTGGCCGTCGAAGGTCGAGCTCGCCGTGCACGCCGTCGCCGTCCAGTTCGACGAGATCGAGGTCGGGGACCACGGCTCGCTCGCCGCCGACATGCGTGCCGGCATCGAGGAGGCCGCCACCCTCCTGCGCGACCCGTCCACGGGCGGGGCGTATGCCGCGCTGCTGGCGGAGTCGGCCCGCGACCCCGACGGGGTGGGCGTGAAGGTGCGCGAGTCGCTCTCCACCCGGCTGCACGCGCTCGTCGCGACGTCGGTGGAGCGGGCCATCCGCCGTGGGGAGATCCGCCCCGAGATGGTCGACGTCGACCTGCTCGCCGACATCGTCGTCGGCTCGGTCATGCACCGGGCCCTGGTCACCGGCGAGCCCGACGCCGCGTTCGTCGACGCCCTCATCGAGCTGCTCGCCGACGTCGCCTGGGCCCGGCTCCACCGCGCCCAGAAGCAGGCGGCGGCAGCCGCGGCCGACTGAGGCACACGGCATACCGCCGCCACGGCGGCCTCGTGGGTCAGAAGCGGGCGGGCTCCCGGTAGACGCCCCACTCGTCGCGCAGCGCGTCGCAGATCTCGCCGAGGGTGGCCTCGGCCCGCACGGCGTCGAGCATGGCGGGGACCATGTTCCCGGTGGTGCGGCTGACCTCGACCATGCGGGCGACGGCGGCGGTGACGGCGGCCTCGTCGCGCCCGGCCCTGCGGTCGGCGAGGATGGCGACCTGCTCGCGCTCGACCTCGTGGCTGACGCGCAGGATCTCGAGCTCGTGGCTGACGCTGCCGGTGTGGGTGTTGACGCCGACGACCTTCTTGTCGCCCTTCTCGAGCGCGACCTGGTACTGGAAGGCGGCCTCGGCGATCTCGCTCATGAACCAGCCCTCCTCGATGCCGCGCAGGATGCCCTTGGTCATCGGCCACCGGCCCACGTCGGCCTGCCCGGCGTTCTCGCGCATGACTGCCGCGAGCTGCTCGGTGTCCTTGGAGGTCAGGTCGCTGCCGCCGAGGCTGAGGATGCGGTCGAAGATCTTCTCGGCCTCGGCCTCGATCCGGTCGGTGAGCGCCTCGACGTACCAGCTGCCGCCGAGCGGGTCGGCGACGTTGGTCACGCCGGTCTCGTCCATGATCACCTGCTGCGTGCGCAGGGCGATCTCCGCCGCCTGCTCGGTCGGCAGGGCGAGGGTCTCGTCGAGGGCGTTGGTGTGCAGGCTGTTGGTGCCGCCGAGGACCGCCGCGAGCGCCTCGACGGCGGTGCGGACGACGTTGTTGTACGGCTGCTGGGCGGTGAGCGAGACGCCGGCGGTCTGGGTGTGGAACCGCAGCCACTGGGCCTTGTCGGTTGTGGCGCCGTAGACGTCGCGCATCCACCGGGCCCAGATGCGGCGGGCGGCGCGGAACTTGGCGACCTCCTCGAAGAAGTCGACGTGGCTGTCGAAGAAGAACGACAGGCCGGGCGCGAAGGTCTCGATGTCGAGGCCGCGGGACAGGCCGAGCTCGACGTAGCCGAAGCCGTCGGCGAGGGTGAACGCGAGCTCCTGCGCGGCCGTCGAGCCGGCCTCGCGGATGTGGTACCCGGAGACCGACAGCGGCTTGTACGCGGGGATGTTCTCCGCGCAGTACTCCATGAGGTCGCCGATCAGGCGCAGGTGCGGCTCCGGCGCGAAGAGCCACTCCTTCTGGGCGATGTACTCCTTGAAGATGTCGGTTTGCAGGGTGCCGTTGAGGACGCCGAGGTCGACGCCCTGGCGCTCTGCCGCGACGAGGTACATGCAGAAGACGGGCACGGCCGGCCCGCTGATGGTCATCGACGTGGTGATGTCCTCGAGCGGCAGCTCGTGGAACAGCACCTCCATGTCCTTGGCCGAGTCGATCGCCACGCCGCAGTGGCCGACCTCGCCGAGGCTCATCGGGTCGTCGGAGTCGCGGCCCATCAGGGTGGGCATGTCGAACGCGACGGACAGGCCGCCACCCCCGCGCTCGAGGATCATCTTGTAGCGCTCGTTGGTCTGCACCGCGTTGCCGAACCCGGCGAACTGCCGGATCGTCCACGTGCGGCCGCGGTAGCCCGTCGGGTACAGGCCGCGCGTGAACGGGAACTCCCCCGGCCACCCGATCGACTCGGGCACCTCGGAGCCGTCGGCCGGGCCGTACACCGGGTCGACCTGCATCCCGGACAGCGTCGTGAAGTCGGCGTCACGCACCTGGCCCTTGGCCTGCGCGGCGTCGTAGCGGGCCTGCCAGCGGGCGGCCCCGGACTGCTCGGGAGTGGTCTGCGTCATACCCCGCAATTTACTAGGACGTCCTAGTAACCACCAACACGGCCTCCCGCCGGCCCTTCAGGCGGCGTCCGCGTGCGGCTGGGGCCCCCGCGAAACGGCAGTTGCGTGCACGAAACGGGACTTCGTCGGTCCCGTTTCACGTCCGCAACTGCCGTTGTGCGAGGCGTATGCCGGGGGGCTGGGTCAGGCGTCGAAGTCGTGGGCGCCGACGCGGACCTTGCGCAGGAGCTCGAAGAGCTGCTCGTGCTCGGCGGCGCTGAGCATGCCGAGGCCGAACCGCATGCCGACGAGGTCGGCCGTGGCCGCCTCCATGGCGTCCCGCCCGGCCGGCGTGATCACCGCGAGCGTGCCGCGCCCGTCGTCGGGGTTGGGCACCCGCTCGACGAATCCCTGGGCGTGCAGCCGCTGGACGATGTTCGTCGCGCTCGTCGGGTGGACCATGAGCCGCTGGCCGATCTTGCTCATCCCCAGACGCCCGTCCCGGCTGAACGCGAGGAGCACCAGCGCCTCGTACCGCGCGAAGCTGAGCCCGTGCCGGGCGCAGATCGCGTCGTAGTCGGTGATGAGCAGCTGCTGCACGCGCATGATCGACGTGGCGCTCGCCATCGCGACGGGCTGGGACGACCGTCCCCAGCGACGTGTCCACAGCTGCGCCGCCCGGGTGATCGGGTCGAACGGCAGGCGGATCGGCTTGGGCACGGTTCGCAAGGGTAGTGCGATGGTCAGCGCGGCAGGCGGACCGTCTCACACCGTCCGTCGTCGAGTCGCAGCTCGCCGTCCGCCTCCTCGGCGGCCTCCGGGTCGTTGGTCGCCATGACCACGATGGCGCCGCGCTCCGCCTCGGCCCGCAGCAGCCGCAGGACCCGCTCGCGGTTGTCGTGGTCGAGCTCGCTCGTGGGCTCGTCGGCGAGGACCACCCGCCCCCGGAGGGCGAGCCCTCGCGCGACCGCCACCCGCTGCTGCTGGCCGCCGCTCAGCTCCTCGGCGAGGTGGCTGCCGGACTCCTCGAGGCCCACCGCGGTGAGCGCCTCCTGCGCCCGACGGCGCGCCTCGTCCGCCGGGACCCCCTTGGCGAGCAGCGGCAGCGCGACGTTCTCGTGCGCCGTCAGGAGCAGGGCCAGGGCGCTCCCCTGCGGGATGACCTCGACGCCGAGCGCGGCCGCACCCGCGCGGTCGCCGACCACGTCCTCCCCCAGCCGCACGTCGCCCTCGGCCTGGACGGCCCCGGCGATGGCCCACAGCAGCGAGGACTTCCCGGCGCCGGAGTGGCCGGTCACCGCGAGGAACTCGCCCGAGTACGCCTCGAAGCTCGCCGAGTCGACGGCCACGGTGGACCCGTAGCGGACGGTCACCCCCGACACCTCGAGCGGCGGGACCTCGACGCGCTCGTCGAGGTCCACGGCGTGCAGCGACTCACCCATGCCGGCCACCTCCACCCTCGGGCACCAGCACCCAGGTGCCGTCCTCGGCGCGATGCACCCGAACTAGCGCGCCCGGAGGGAACGCAGCCACCGCCGCCGGCGGCAGGGGCAGCGAGCCGTCTGCCGCGACCACGGCGTACTCCTCGCCGGCCCGGCCCTCGCCGCCCACCCGGCCGTCGCGGATGGTCACGGTGCGCGGCAGCCGCGCGGCGACCTCGGGGTCGTGGGTGACGACGACGATGGTCGTGCCCCACTCGCGGTTGACGCGGTGCAGGGCGTCGAGGACGACGTCGCGCGAGGTGTGGTGCAGCTGGCTCGTGGGCTCGTCACCGAGCAGCAGCCCGGGCCGGCTGGCGAGTGCCACCGCGAGCGCGGCGAGCTGGAGCTGGCCCGGCGGCAGCGACGGCAGCGGCGCCGTGGCCTCGCGGTCGAGCCCGACGAGCTCGAGCACCTCGCCCACGGCCGGTACGTCGCGCCCCGCCTTGAGCGCCGAGCGCTGGGCGAACTCGACGTTCTGGCGAGCGGTGAGGTACGGCAGCAGGTTGCGCGCGGCGCCCTGGAGGACCAGGCCCACCTCGGCGGCCCGGAACGCGTCGAGCTCGGCCTCCGTCATGGTCGACAGCTCGTGCTCGCCGACGAGCACGCGACCCGCACTGGGACGCATGAGGCCGCCGAACAGGGTCAGCAGCGTCGACTTGCCCGCACCCGACGGGCCCAGGAGCCCGACGACCTCGCCGGGGTGGACGACGAGGTCCACGCCGGACAGCGCCGCGACGTCGTGCCCCTCGGCGCGGTAGATGTGCACCAGCCCGCGCGTCGAGACCTGCAGCCCGCGCCGGGCCGAGGTCTCCGCGCTCCGGTCGGTCGCCATCGCCGTCACAGGCTCTCCCTCACCCTCTGCAGGGTGATCCGCCGCCCCGCACCGCGGGCCGCGAGCCAGCCCACGACGACCAGGACGACCGCCCCGGCGACGGCGGCCGCCAGGACCACCCCGAGCGCCGGCGCCAGCTCGAGCGGGGGCACCGGTGTCGCGTCGTCGTCGAACAGCGGCAGCAGCGGCATGGCGAGCAGCGAGCTGACCGCGCCGCAGACGAGCCCCACGACCGACCCGATCGCGACGAGGATGACCTGCTCGCGGACCAGCGCCTGGCGCAGCACGGGCAGCCTGACCCCGGACATGTGGAGGGCGGCCATGTCGCGCGCCACCGTGCGCCAGCCGGTGACGGTCATGACGATGACGACGAGCGCGGCGAGCAGGATGCCCATGGCCCCCGTGAAGACCGCCAGCCGCAGTCCCTGCGCCGAGGCGGCGTCGTCGAGGCGCTGCTTGGACTCGGTGTACCGGTGGGTGCCGATGACGCCGATCGCCTGGGCGCCGAGCGACTGCGTCATGGCGGCGGCGTCGGCCGGGTCCCGGAGCCAGACCGAGAGCGTGCCGGTGTCCGCGAGCTGGCCGCCGAGCCGCGCGAGGGTCTCGTAGTCGACCAGCACTCCCTTGGCACCCAGCAGCGGGAGCGTGTCGACCTTCTGCGTCGAGGCGACCCGGATCGGCGCCCCGTTGAGACCGGCCGCGTCGAAGGACTCCGCCGTACCCCCCGGTGGCACGTCTCCCGCGAGCAGCCCCGGCAGGACGGCGGGCACGTCCGCGTGGGTGACGGTGACCGAGAAGCCGCTGTTGATGATGCTGAGGCCGAGCGAGTCCGGTCCGGCGCTGCTCAGCTCCATGCGGTCCGGGGTGTTGTCCGTCGGCGGCAGGTAGGGGTTCCACTGCGAGGGGTCGCCGAGCCGGAGCGACGTGCCGTCGACCCCGAGACCGGTGATCGTCAGCGTTCCCGTGACCTGCGACGCGAGTGGGTCGGTCTTGCGGAACTCGAGGCCGTCGAGCCTGCAGCCGTCCGGGCAGAGCAGCGGCGCGTCGAGGCGTGCCGAGCCCTTGCCCGACAGCGGGACCAGCGCGATGACACGGGTGAGCCGCTCGCCCTCGGCCGTCGTGACCGCGATGCGCAGCTCCGAGGGCTCGCCCAGCGGCGCGACCTTCACCGGCGGCCTCGGCTGGCCCGACTGCCCCGTCGGCGGGTCGATCGTCTTCACGGGCGGGGTCTGCAGGTCCCACGCGATCCGGCCGGTCACACGGTTCCCGCGGAGCTCGACGGTGGGCACGTCCGGCGGTGCCAGCGCGCCGGTCCGGTACGTGCCGCCCGGTGGCGCGAACGCCACCGAGTCGAGCGACCGGGAGACGACCGCCAGGGTGGCCGTGGAGCCTGCGTCGACGCGTCGGATGACGGCCACGGGCGTCGCACGCTGACCGGTCGGGTCCGCCTTGCGGACGGCGGCCAGCAGCGTGGCCGGGTTGCGGCTGTCGGTGACGAGCGTCATCGGTGCCCCGGAGAGCACCTCGGCACGCGCCTGCCAGTTCCGGTCGCCGACGGCCACGGCGTTGGCCGCGAAGACGGTGAGCGCCACCGCGACGCTCACGACCGTGACGACCTTGCGCGGGCCGGCCCGGCGCTCGAGGCCGAATGCCGTGAGGGCGTGGCCCACGCGTCCCCGCTGCTGGTTGCGGCGCCCGGCCGCCCTCGCCACGGGGACGACGACCCGGGTCGCGACCAGCCCCGCGGCGAGCGCGACGAGCGTCGGCGTCAGCAGGGCGAGGGGGCCCTCGAGGGTCCCGGTCGCGAGACCGACGATGCCGAAGACGGCGAGGGCGACGGCGAGGGCGTCCACGACGGTGACGGACCTCGACCGCTCCGGCGCGACCCGGCGCAGGAGCGAGGAGACCGTCAGCCGCTGCACCGGCCTGGCTGCGAGCCAGATGGCCACCCCACAGGCCACCGCTGCAACGACGAGCGCGGCGAGGGCCTGCCAGGGCACCTCGAACGGCACCCCGTCGGGGAGCACGAACCACCGGGCCACGCTCGTGAGCAGGAGGGCGAGGCCGAAGCCCAGCGGGAGGCCGAGCGCCGCGGTGAGGGCCAGCTCGCCCATCACGAGGCGACCGGCTCCCTCGCGGCTGCGCCCTCGCAGCCTGGCGAGGGCCACCTCGGGTCGCCGCTGCTCGACCGCCGCCTGCGCCACGAGCAGGAGGATCGCGGCTGCCAGCAGGCCGAGCTGCGCCATGAGGAGGGGCACGATGACCCGCAGGCGGGACTGGCCGACGCCGAGGCCGTCGATGATCCCGGGCAGCTCGGTGCTGACCAGCGCCCCGGGCACGCCGCCCGTCCGAGTCGTCCGGTCGGCGAGGACGCGCTGGATCTCGTCGAGGTTGTCCAGCGTGAACAGGTGGCGGTTGAGCGGCAGGCTGAGCGTCACCTGCGCCGTCCGCCACCTGGGGGTGAAGGTCTGCTCGGTCGTGACGAAGTCGTCGACGGCCGGGATGAGGTCCTGCCCGATGGACAGGAGGGTCCCGGACTTGCCGTCGAGCTGTTCGGTCAGCCAGTAGCGGGCGTCGGGCACCACCTCGTACGCACCCACGACGACGAGCTTGGCGAACGAAACCGGGCCGAGCGCCTCGGAACCGGGGACGGCCACGTCGAAGGTGTGGCCTATCGGCCACGTCCAGGCAGCGAGGTCCTTGGCCGACACCAGGATCTCGTCGGCCGCGGCCGGGCAGCGGCCCTGGGTGAGCCACAGGTGCTCGCAGCTGTCGTCGCGGGACAGGATCGTCACCGGTGAGGGCTTGAGGCCCTTGCGGGGGATGATCTCCAGCGGCTGGGACACCTGCCCGACACCGCCGGAGTAGAGGCGGGCCAGCGCGGGCTGGACGTTCCCCTCGAGGTCACGACTGCCGAAGTCGGGGTTCGCCGGGTTGCGGCCGGCTCGCACCACGAGAGCGGTGTCAGCCGGTGAGGCCTCCCCCACCGCCTGGCGCAGCTGCGCCTGGCCGAGGGCCCGCTGGTACAGCGGGGCGACGACGGCGCAGGTGGCGATGAGCGCGGACAGCAGGACGAGGACGAGCGCCTGCGCCCGGCGGTAGCGGATCGCCGCCCACATGCTGTCGTCGCCCTCCCCGGTGCCGAACGATCGAGTTCCCGCCCGACCCTAGGGGGACTTCCTGCAGCTGGGGGCTACGTTCCGGCAACGATTTGCGGGGCCCCACGGGGGCCGCGACGGATCGTCCGGCGGGCGGCTCAGCCTCGGCGCTCGATGGCGGCCTCGAGCCGCTCGAGCTTGCCGGTGAGCTCACCGGCATACCCCTCGCGGATGTCCGCCTTGAGCACGAGGCTGACGCGCGGGCCGAAGGCGGCCACGGCGTCGACCGCAGCCTTGACCACGGCCATGCACTCGTCCCACTCCCCCTCGACGGTCGTGAACATCGAGTCGGTGCGGTGCGGCAGGCCGGACTCGCGGACCACGGCGACGGCGGCGGCGACCGCCTCGCTCACGGAGCCGGCGGAGTCGGCGGCGACGGACGGGGCGACGGAGAAGGCGACGAGCATGAGCCCACCGTATGCCGCGTGGTCCGGGCGCGTGCGCCGGGTCGCCGCGTGCGACGGCGACCCGGCGGCGCGGAACAGCCCGTCAGTCGTCGAGGTGGCGCTGGTAGGACATCAGCACCTCGACCTTGCGGAAGCCCAGCTCGACGTTGACGCCGACCATGTGGGCGTTCTGCTCCGCGTTGCAGGTCTGGATCCGCTTGGCCTGCGGCGCGAACCGGGCCAGCTCCTGCAGGCCGCGGACCTTGACCGCCAGGCCGAGCCGGTGGCCGCGGTGCTCGCGGCGCACGAGCGTGCCCCACTGCATGACCTCCTCGGGGTCGTCGGCGCTGACGACAAGGTCGTTGTAGCCGACGACGACGGCTTGGGGGGCGATGGCGACGGTGTGGACCATGGTGCGCCCCTGCCTCTCCAGCCGGCCGAGCTCCTCGGCGTAGGTCTCGGGGCTCAGCGCCTCCTCCTCGAACTCGATCTCACCGGTCGGTGCGTCCACGGCGAGCTGGTTCCAGCAGGCGCAGTACGACTCGCGCAGCTCCTCGGGCAGGCCGCCGACGAACGACTCGATGCGGTAGCCCTCGTGGTGGGTGGCGGCCTCCGCCGCGAGCGCGGACAGGCGCGCGGGGTCGAGGGGAAGGTCCAGGATCCGGCGCACCTCCGTGTTCGCGTACGAGTAGCCGTGCCGCTGGGCGAACCGGACGTAGCCGTGGTCCTCGCGCTGGTCGTCGGGGACGTTGACCTCGACGAGCACCGTCCGCCGGCCCTCCTCCCGCGTCCGCTCGGCGATGCGGTCGGCGAGGGCGCTGCCGACCCCACGGCCGCGCCAAGCCGGATCGACGTCGACCTCGGCCCAGGTGAACTGGGTGTTGTCCAGCAGCGGGAACCACAGCAGCGCGAACCCGGCGAGGTGGCCGTCGACCAGGGCGACGTACGGCTCGGCCCGTTCCACCGTGTTCTCCGAGCGCAGCTGGACGGCCATCTCCCGCACCGACCAGGTCTTGGCCCAGGGCCGCTCGTGCAGGCAGGACGCCTGGCGCGCGGCGTGGGCGGCGGCGAGCTCGGCGTCGTCCGCGAGGTCGAGCAGGCGCACGACGACGTCCGTCCCGGGGCCGTCGGCGGTGCCGGGGCCGGGGACGGTCGAGGACGCCGTGCGGGGCGTTGTCGTCGTGGCCATGCCTCGAGTGTCAGACCGCGATCCCCTGTGCGGCAACGGGTTTTCGCCCCTGCAGGTCGATGCGCCACGCGTCCCACCGCACCGTCTTGGGGGAGCCCGGGGCTCGTCAGCGGGCGGTGAGGGTAGCGAGGTGGGCGTGGACGAGGGCGACCGTGGCGGCCCCCTCGCCGCTGGCCGACGCGACGCGCTTCATCGACCCCGCGCGGAGGTCGCCCGCGGCATACACCCCGGGGACGGTGGTTTCCAGCGCTGCCGGCGGACGCCCACTGGTCCAGCGGTCCATCGGCACCTCGCGGCCGGTGTAGACGAAGCCGCGCTCGTCCCGGGCCACGACCTCGGGCAGCCAGTCGCTGCACGGGTCCGCGCCCAGCAGCAGGAAGAGGCCACCGGCCTCGAGCCGCTCGCGCCCGTCCGGGCCCTCGAGCTCGAGCCACTCCAGGTGCGTCTCCCCGCCGCCGTCGACGACCCGCGTCCCGGTGCGCACCGTGATGGGCGGTGTGGCGGCGATCTCGCGCACGAGGTAGTCCGACATCGTCTCGGCGAGGTTGTCACGGCGCACGACGATGGTGACGCTGCTGGCGTACCGGGCGAGGTAGACCGCGGCCTGACCGGCGGAGTTGCCGCCACCGACGACGAAGACCGGCCGGCCCTCCATCTCGCGCGTCGCGCTCGTCGCGGCGCCGTAGTAGACGCCGAGGCCGACGAGCTCCTCGAGCGACTCGATACCGATCCGGCGGTACTGCACGCCCGTGGCGACGAGCACCGCCCGCGCGCGCAGCGAGCCGCCGTCGGTGTGGACGACGTGCGGCTCGCCGGGGGCGGCTGCGGGCTCGATCGACTCCGCGGGCACACCGGTGTAGATGCGCGCACCGAACCGGGTGGCCTGGAACCGGGCGCGCTGCGCCAGCCGCATGCCGGAGATGCCGCGCGGGAAGCCGAGGTAGTTGCGGATCAGGGAGCTGGTCCCGGCCTGGCCGCCGACGGCCTCCGCCTCGAGCACGACGGTGTCCAGGCCCTCGGAGGCGCCGTAGACGGCAGCCGCGAGACCGGCCGGCCCGGAGCCGACGATGACGAGGTCGACGATGCCGTCGGTGTCCACCGGCTGGGGCGAGCCGTAGACCAGGCGGGCCACCTGCTGCGCGGTGGCCGCCTCGAGGACCGCGCCACCGATGACGCCCGACGTCACGACGGGGTATGCCGGTGCGGCGCCGCCCTGCACCGACGGCAGGCCCGCGAGCACCTCACGGGAGGCGGCGTCGTCGGGCGAGTACAGCCGGTGCGGGATGCCCATCCGGTCGAGGAAGTCGCGGATGCGCGAGGTCTCCGCCGTGCCGGCGCCGTCGATGATCCGCACGCCCTCGACCTCGGGCGTCGACGCCGTCCACCCCCAGTCCGAGAGGTACTCGGTGACGGCGGTGTGGAACTCCTCGTCCCGCGCGCCCTGCGGGATGAGCAGGTAGGTGTCGAACTTGCCGCGGGCCAGCGACTCGCGCAGCTTGGGCAGCGACAGGCCGTACGCGTCGCGGGTGGTCAGGCAGATGCGGCGGGCGGTCGGGAGCATGCGGTGCAGCTCGGCCAGCAGCCGCAGGCCGCTGTCGATCCCGGGCACCTGCCACCCCACGCCGAGCAGGGCGACCGGCTGACCCGCCCCCTGCATCCGGGCGGCGGCCGCGCGCGCCTCCTCGGCGCTCTCGACGCAGACGACCTCGTAGTCCCGGGCGTAGCGCTGGAACTCGCTCGTGACGATCGGGCACTGCTCCGGCTCGACGGCCAGGAGCAGGGCAGGGCGTGGACGGGCCGGCTCGCTCATGGTGTCCCGCCTCCCGGGGTCATGCGGCCTCGCTAGACCTGCGAGTCCGAGTCGATCAGCCACGAGTCGCCCTTGCGGACGACGGTGAGCACATGGTTCTCCTTGATCTTCCCGCCGCTCTTGGGCTGGAAGGTCAGCTCGACGCGCACCTCGCCCGCCTGGGCGTCCGCCTGCGTCTTGCCGACGTCCACCTTCTCGATGGTCGACCAGAAGCCCTCGTAGCCGTCCCTGCCACCGGCCGATGCCTGCATCGTCGGCGTGAGCTCGGCCCACGTCTGGTCGCGCTTGTCGGCCTGGGTGACGTCCGCGTAGTAGGTCTTGATGAAGTCCGCGAGCGCCTTGTCGTCCTTGGCCGACGACGTCGTCGTGGTCGTCGTGGTCGACGGGGTGGTCGTCGTGCTGCTGGAGCTGCTGCTCGAGGAGCTGGACGAGGACGAGGACGAGGAGGACGACGGGGTCTCGGTCTTGGCCGGGGCGGTCACCGTGGTCGTCGTCGGCGTCTGCGGGGTGTTGCTCCCGAACCCGTCGGTCACCGCGTACAGGACGCCCAGCAGCAGCGCGACGGCGGCGAGGATGCCCACCAGCCAGAGCAGCGCCTTGTTCCCGCCCCCGTCACGGTCGTCGCGGGGGCCGCGCGGTCCCGCCGGCGGGACCGGGCCGGCCGGGTACGGCTCGGGCTCCGCGGCATACGGTGCGGCGACGGGGGCCTGGTCCATCCGCTGGGTGCCCTCGACCGGCTCGGCGATCAGCTCGGTGGCTGCGGCCCCGGCACCCACGGCAGCGGCGGCCCCGGGGATAGCGCCGGCGGGCAGGGCCAGGGTGGTGTCGCCGTCCGCGACCCGGCGCAGCCGCTCGCTGGCGGTGCCCATGTCCCAGCGGCGGGAGGGGTCGTGCTCCATCATCGCGGTGATGGCGCCCGCCAGCGGTCCGGCGTGCTCCATCGGGCGGGCCTCGCCGTTGGCGATCGCCTGCAGCGTCGCGAGCGGGTTGGCGTTCGGCTCGTACGGCGGCTGGCCCTCCACCGCGTAGTAGAGCGTGGCACCCAGGGCCCACACGTCGGAAGCGGCGGTCGGGTCGCCGCCGCGGGCCAGCTCGGGCGAGAGGTAGCCCGGGGTGCCGGTCATGAAGCCGGTCTGGGTGAGCTGGTCGTCTGCGTGCGCGCGGGCGATGCCGAAGTCGCTGATCTTGGGGGTGCCGGAGCCGTCCATCAGGATGTTGCCGGGCTTGATGTCGCGGTGCACGATGCCGCGCTCGTGGGCCCGGGCCAGCGCGCCGGCGACGGCCGCGCCGATGCCGGCGACCGTGGTGGCCGGCAGGGCGCCCTCGTCGCGGATCTGCTCCGCGAGGCTCTGCCCCTGGACGTACTCCATGACCAGCCAGTGGCTGTCGTCCTGGTCGACGACGTCGAAAACCCCCACCGCGTTGGGGTGGTTCAGCGACGCGGCGATCCGCGCCTCGCGCATGGCCCGCGCCTGCGCCGCCGGGTCACCCGGCAGTGAACCGATCTGCTTGACCGCGACCTCGCGGCCGAGGACGGTGTCACGGCACAGCCACACGGTGCCCATGCCACCGCTGCCGATGGCACGCAGCACCTCGTAGCGTCCGGCGATCACCTGGAGCGGCACAGGGTTCCTTTCCGTCGGGTCCGGGGATCACCCTATTGCCCGCGGCGCCGTCGTCCACACCTCGGTCCGGGCGGTCACCCCAGCGCGGCGACGACCTGGTCGGCTGCGGTGTACGGGTCGGTGCGGCCCTCGACGACCGCGGCGGCGAGCTCGTCCACGCCGTTGCCGTGGCGCAGGTCGCCCATCTTCTCGCGCAGGGACTTGATCGCGATCGACTCGATCTCGTCACCGGCGCGGCGGATCCGGCGCCGGCGCAGCGTGCCGTTGCCCTCCATCCAGGACCGGTGCTTCTCGATGGCCTCGACCACCTCGTCGACGCCCTGCCCCTGCGCCGCCACGGTCTTGACGACCGGCGGCCGCCACAGACCGGGCTCCGTGCGGTCGCCGAGGCTGATCATGTGCCGGATGTCGCGCACGGTGGCGTCGGCGCCCTCGCGGTCGGCCTTGTTCACGACGAAGACGTCGCCGATCTCGAGGATGCCCGCCTTGGCGGCCTGGATGCCGTCGCCCATGCCCGGCGCGAGCAGCACGATCGTCGTGTCGGCCAGGCCCGCGATCTCCACCTCGGACTGCCCCACGCCGACGGTCTCGACCAGCACCACGTCGCAGCCGGCGGCGTCGAGCACCCGCAGCGCCTGCGGGGTCGTCCAGGACAGGCCACCGAGGTGGCCGCGGCTGGCCATCGAGCGGATGTAGACCTGCGGGTCCAGGGCGTGGTCCTGCATGCGCACGCGGTCACCGAGGAGCGCGCCGCCGGAGAACGGCGACGAGGGGTCCACGGCCAGGATCCCGACCCGCTTGCCCTGCTCGCGGTATGCCGTGACCAGCGCGTTGGTCGACGTGGACTTCCCGACGCCCGGGCTGCCCGTGATGCCGATGACGTGCGCGTTCCCCGTGTGGGGGGTCAGCGCCGCCATCACCTCGCGCAGCGCGGGGTGGGCGTCCTCGACGAGCGAGATGAGGCGGGCGACGGCCCGGGGCGAACCTGCCCTGGCCGACTCGACCAGGGCAGGGACGTCGACGGTGCGGGGAGCCAAGCGGTGTCCTCCGTGCGGGAGCGGTGTCGGGCCGGTGGGAGCCGGCTCAGGCCTGCGGGACGCGGATCACGAGGGCGTCGCCCTGGCCGCCACCGCCGCAGAGGGCGGCCGCGCCGACGCCGCCACCGCGGCGCTTGAGCTCGAGCGCGAGGTGCAGGGCGATGCGGGCGCCGGACATCCCGATGGGGTGGCCGAGGGCGATCGCCCCGCCGTTGACGTTGACCTTGTCGAGGTCGATGCCGAGCTCCTTGGCGGACGCGAGGCCGACCGCGGCGAACGCCTCGTTGATCTCGACCAGGTCGAGGTCGGCGGGCGTGATGCCCTCCTTCTCGCAGGCCTTGACGATCGCGCGGGCGGGCTGCTGCTGGAGCGTGGAGTCCGGGCCGGCGACGACGCCGTGGGCACCGATCTCGGCGAGCCAGGTCAGACCCAGCTCCTGCGCCTTGGCCTTGCTCATGACGACGACCGCGGCCGCCCCGTCGCTGATCTGCGAGGCGGTGCCGGCGGTGATGGTGCCGTCCTTGCTGAACGCCGGGCGCAGCCTGCCGAGGGTCTCGGGCGTGGTGTCGGCGCGGATGCCCTCGTCGGTCTTGAACTCGATCGGGTCGCCCTTGCGCTGCGGGATCGAGACCGGGACGACCTCGTCGTCGAAGAGGCCGTCCTTCCAGGCGCGGGCGGCGAGCTGGTGGCTGCGGGCGCCGAACTCGTCCTGCTGCTCACGGGTGAACTGCTGCTGGCCGGTGTTCGCCTGCTCGGTCAGCAGGCCCATCGCCTGGTCGGTGAAGGCGTCCCAGAGGCCGTCGAAGGCCATGTGGTCGCGCATCGTCACGTCGCCGTACTTGTAGCCCTCGCGGGACTTCTCCATCAGGTGCGGCGCGTTGGTCATCGACTCCTGGCCGCCCGCGACCACGACCTCGAACTCGCCGGCGCGGATGAGCTGGTCGGCCAGGGCGATCGCGTCGATGCCGGACAGGCAGACCTTGTTGATGGTCAGGGCCGGGACGGTCATGGGGATGCCGGCCTTCGCGGCGGCCTGGCGGGCGGGGATCTGCCCGGCGCCGGCCTGCAGGACCTGGCCCATGATCACGTAGTCGACCTGCTCGGGCGCGACGCCCGACTTCTCGAGGGCGCCCTTGATGGCGACGGCGCCGAGGTCGGCCCCGGAGAAGTCCTTGAGCGAGCCGAGCAGCCGGCCCATGGGGGTGCGGGCACCCGCGACGATCACCGACACCGTGCGGTCAGGCGAAGTTGTCATGACGAAAGGCCTCCAGCGCCGTTGGGGATCAACCTCCGGCCACTCTAGTGCGGCCACCTCGGGGCGGGACCGCCCGGTCGGGTGGCGCTGACCACACCCCGGCGGCTACTTGAGCGTGCCCTGCGAGAGGGAGCCCTGGAGCTGGCGCTGGGAGAAGATGTAGACCACGAGGACGGGGACGATCGTGATGACGACCGCCGCGAAGAGCTGGCCGAAGTCCACGGCATACCCCGCCTGGGAGGCGAACCGCGCCATGCCCTGCGACAGCACGTAGTTGTCCTCGTTGGTGTTGAGGGCGACGGGCAGCAGGAACTGGTTCCACAGGCCGAGGAAGTTGAAGATCGCGATGGCGACGATGCCCGGCCGCGCCATCGGCAGCATGACCTGGGCGAAGGTGCGCCACTCCCCCGCGCCGTCGAGCTCGGCGGCCTCGGCGATCTCCTGCGGCAGCGCCCGGAAGAACGGGAAGAGGAAGAACACCGTGAACGGGAAGGCGAACGCGACGTAGGTGGCGATGAGGCCGGGCAGCGTGTTGAGCAGGCCGGTGTTCTTCAGGACGAAGAACAGCGGGACGATCGCCAGGAAGATCGGGAAGGTCAGGCCCGCGAGGATCAGGTAGTAGACGATGCCGCTGCCGGGGAACGGGTAGCGGGCGAGGGAGTATGCCGCGGCGGAGCCCAGCACCATGACGAGCACCAGGGCCGAGGTCACGACGATGACCGAGTTGAGCATGTACCGGCCGATGTGGGAGTCGTTCCACGCGCCGATGTAGTTGTCGAAGCTCCAGTGCTGCGGCAGCGCCAGCGGCGAGGAGAAGATCTCGCCGGTCGTCTTCCACGAGGAGAGGAAGACCCAGACCAGCGGCAGGATCACGATGATCGACCACAGCGTCAGCACGACGTGGGACACGACCGTGACCGTGCGGTCGCCCTTCGACAGCGGCGACGCGGTCGGGACGGCGGTGGCCTCGGGAGCCTCGGTGCGCGGGGTCCGCGGCGGGTTCGCGACGCTCATCAGCGGTCCTTCCCCTTGGTGAGTCGGTTGACGAGGAAGACGATCGCCGCGAAGAGCAGCGTCAGCACCGCGAGGACGACACCCATGGCGCTCGCCAGGCCGAACTGGCCCTTCTTGAACGCCGTGTTGAACAGGTCCTGGGTCATCGTCAGGGTGGAGTTCTGCGGGCCGCCGCTGGGGTTGAGGGCGGCCATGTAGACGAAGGCGTCGAGGGCGAGGATGCCGAGGTAGATGTAGGCCGTCTGCACGGTCTCGCGCACCATGGGGATCGTCACCATCATCGTCATCCGGAACCGGCCGGCCCCGTCGACCCGGGCGGCGTCGTAGAGCTCGGCCGGGATGCCCTTGATGGCGGCGATGAACAGCACCATGTAGAAGCCGACGAAGCCCCAGACGATGACGAACATGGTCACCGGCATCGCGGTGCTGACCTCGCCGAGCCAGGCGAAGGACTTGAAGTGGTCGAGGCCGACGCCGGTCAGCAGGCCGTTGACCAGGCCCGCGGACGGGTCGAACATCTGCGACCAGATGAGGCCGATGACGATGGCCGGGATCGTGTACGGGAAGAACGAGACGATCCGGTAGAACGACGAGCGCGACAGGCCCCGGACCGAGCCGGTGCTCGAGCCGCCGACGGTGACCATCGTCGCGAGCGCCAGCGACAGCGCGATGGTGGCCAGCGGCACGACGATCGCGAGCAGCAGGTTGTTGCGGACCGCCTTGAGGAAGATGTCGTCCTGCAGCAGTGCCTTGTAGTTGTTGATGCCGACGAACTGGAAGGTGTCGGAGAAGCCGCTCCAGTTGGTCAGGCTGTAGATGAACGCCTGGACGAACGGCCACAGTACGAACACGGCGTAGAACGCGAACGGCAGGCCGAGCGTCACCAGGACGAAGATCCGGCGGGACATCGGCATCCGTCGGCGCCGGCGCTTGGCGGCCGCGGCCACTGCCGTCGACGGGGCTGAGGGGACGACTGCGCTCATGGTGGCCTCTCGATCAGGTGGCGGTCAGGCGACGGCCCGGCCCGGCGTGGTCCCCCGAGGGGTCCCACGCCGGGCCGGGCGGGGCGTCACTTGACCTCGACCTTCTTGACCGACGGGTCGTTGGCGACCTTGTCGGTGATCTTCTGCAGCTGGCTGGTCAGCGCCTTGGCGTCGATCTGGCCGGCGAGGAAGGCGTTCCACGGCACGAGCATGTCCTGGTTCATGCCGTAGACGTCGACGAAGTTCCAGGTGAACACGTCGGAGCCCGCGCCCTTCAGCATCGCGCCCTGGGACTGCAGGGCGGTGGAGCCGAAGCCGTCCGCGGGGACCGTGTCCTTGACGATCGTCGGGGACAGCTTGGTCTTGGCGAAGTTGGTGGCAGCCTCCTTGGACAGCATGGTCCGCAGGAGCTCCTTGCCACCGGCGACGTTCTTGGCCTTGCTCGGCACGACGAACGGCTCACCGGCCGCGGAGTGCAGCGCGGTGTACGGCATCTTCGAGCCGGAGGTGAGGGTCATCTCCGGGGCGCCGGTCATCTTGAAGTCGGGCTTGGTCTGCTTCTTCATCTCGTTCTCGATCCACGAGCCCGAGGGGTAGAGCAGGGCGGCCTGGTCGTTCGACCACTGGGCCTGGGCGGCGGTGAACTGGGTGCCGCCACCACCGGGCTTCATGTAGCCCTTCTTGACGATGGTCTCCAGCGCCTTGAAGACGCCCTGCACGGCCGGCTTGGACCAGGCGTCGGGCTTGAGGTTCTCCAGCGCCAGGCGGACGTCGTCGCCACCCTCCTTGATCGCCGAGGCGATGGCGAGGGTCTGGTAGTAGGTCGCGGCCTCCTTGCCCCAGAGCATGAGGTACTTGCCCTTGGCCTTGGCCTTCTCGCCGAGCGCGATGGCCTCGTCCCACGTCTTCGGCGGGGTCCAGCCGTTCTGCTCGAACAGCGAGGCGGAGTACCAGATCGCGTAGACGGTCTGGACGTAGTTGATCGCGACGAGCTTGCCGTTGATCGTGCCGGGCGCCTCGACACCGGGGTACAGGGTGTCCTGGATGGTCGTGCCCTCGATGTTCTTGGCCGCGAACACGTCCTTGAGGTCCTCGAGCTGGTCGGCGATGGTGTTGAGGCCGATCGCGTTGGCGCCCGAGTTGTCGATGAGGTCCGGCGGGTTGCCGCCGACGAACCGCGGCTGCAGCTCCTGGGCGATCTGGGTCGACGGCTTGACCGTGACCTTGCTGCCCGACTGGTTCTTCTGCATGACGTCGGCCGCGAAGGTGACGTAGTCGTAGCCGTACCCGCCGTTGAAGATCACCGCCTCGACGGTGGACTTGTCGGCCATGCCGAACGGGTTCTTGTCGCTCTTGGTCCCGCCTGCGGCCGAGCTGCTGCTGGAGCTCCCCCCGCCACCGGTCGCGCACCCCGCCAGCGCGCCTGCCGCCGGCAGGGCCAGGCCTGCTGCGAAGGCCAGGCGCAGAATCGTGCGCCGCTCGACCTGCTCACCACGTAGATCCATCAGTTTCCCTACCTCCACGTATCGGCTGACCGCCATTGGCCACCGCTCGGCATGATCCCCACATCGTGGTGCGCGTGATTGGTTGTGTCAATAACATTGACAGAACCAATCAATATCGATCAGGGTGCGCTCATGCCAGACACCCCCCGACCGGCGCGTGTCCGTGTCCTCTCGCTCCCCGTGCGCGGCTCTCTCCCCGGCCCGGAAGGACAGCTCCCGCCACTGAAGCACGTGCGTCGCAGCGTCGTCCCGAGGCTCGCCGAGGCGGCGTCGGCGCAGATGCGCGAGCGTGTCGGGCGTGGCCGGCTGGGCAGCCCGCTGCCCTACGGCATCCAGAGCGAGTACGACCGGGGCACCGCTGACCTCGAGCTTCCTGCGCTCGAGCTGTCCAACGGGCTGGTGACCGCGACCGTCCTGCCGGGCCTTGGCGGGCGCGTCTGGTCGCTGGTCGACCACACCCGCGACCGGGAGCTGCTCTTCGTCAACCCGCGGCTGCGGTTCGCGAACTTCGGCCTCACCGACGCGTGGTTCGCCGGCGGCATCGAGTGGAACCTCGGGTCCACCGGGCACACCACCCTCTCCTCGCGACCCGTGCACGCGGCGGTGGTCGACGGCCCTGACGGCCCGGTCGTGCGCCTGTGGGAGTGGGAGCGCACGCGCGACCTCGTCATGCAGGTCGACCTGCGCCTCGACGGCACCCGGCTGCTCGCCTCGACGCGGGTGGTCAACCCCGACCCGCAGCCCAAGCCGCTGTACTGGTGGACCAACATCGCCGTCCCGGAGACACCGGGCACGCGCGTGCTCGTCCCGGCGACGCACGCCTGGCGCACCGACTACACGGGGATGCTCGACCGGGTCGAGGTGCCCTTCCCCGACGGTGACGTGGACATCAGCCGGCCGCAGGCGTCGACGTATGCCGCTGACTACTTCTACGAGGTCGCCGAACAGCAAGGGCGGCTGGTGTGCGCCGTCGAGCCCGACGGGCGCGGGCTCGCGCAGACGTCGACCAGTGAGCTCACCGGCCGCAAGCTCTTCCTGTGGGGCACGGGCCCCGGTGGCCGCCGCTGGCAGGAGTGGCTGAGCACGCCCGACACCCGCTACCTCGAGATCCAGGCGGGCGTCTGCCAGACCCAGCTCGAGCACGACGTCATCGAGGGCGGCGCGACCCGGTCGTGGACCGAGGCGTTCGTGGCCGTCGACCTCGACCCTGAGCAGGCCGGTGGGGAGTATGCCGCGGCGTCCGAGTCCGCGCGCGCGGCGGTGCACGCGACCGTGCCGCCGGCCGAGCTCGAGGAGGTGCAAGCACGGTGGCTGGCCGAGGTGGCCGAGCTGCCGCCCGGCGAGCTGGTGCAGACGGGCTCGGGCTGGGGCCACGCGGAACTGGTGCTGCGCGGCCAGGACGCGCCGGCGGGGCTGGTCTTTCCCGCCGTCGAGGACGCGAGCGCTCCGCTGGCACGGTTCGCGGCCGGGGACGTCTCGGCGCTGGACGAGGTCCCCGCCGACGCACCGACCATCCCGCCGGTCTCGGCGCGCTGGACGCAGGCGTTCGCGACCGCTGATGAAGCGGCCACCGGCGACGGCACCGCCGAGCAGGCGTCCGGCCACCAGGGCGGCCGCAGGTCGGACGGGACGGGCGACACCGCGGACGGCGGCTGGTGGCTCGCCTACGCGCGAGCCGTGGGGCACCACGCCCGCGGCGAGCTCGACGCTGCCCGCGCGGCATACGAGCGCAGCGTGGAACTGCGGCCCACGGCACCCGCGCTGCGGGGGCTCGCGGTGCTCTCGGCGGACGTCGACGAGGCGGACGCGCTCTATGCGCGGGCGCTCGAGCTGGCGCCCCGGGACCGGCAGCTGTGGACCGAGCGGCTGGTGGCGCTGCTGGCGGCGAAGCGGCCGGACGCGCTGGTGCAGGCGGCCCAGGGCATGCCGGAGGACCTGCGCGGGCACGGGCGCACGCAGCTACTGCTCGCGCAGGCGCTCGTCGCGCGGGGCGACCACGAGGCGGCGCTGGAGCTGCTCGGCACGCTGGAGGTGCCGGACCTCGCCGAGGGCGACATCCCGACCGCCGAGCTGTGGCACGTGCTGCGGCCGGGCGAGCCGGTGCCCGAGCGGCTGGACTTCCGGATGTCGCGCGAGGCGTAGGGCGGAGGGTTCCGCAGGCTCGAGAGGACGGTTGGGCGCTGGGTCGGGTGCGGCCGCACTGGAGTCGGGGTCCGCTCAGGTGGGGGGAGCTCAGGTGGGGCGGAGCTCGGCAGGCAGCTCGATGCCGTGCTCCTGCGCGTACCGGACGATGTTGGGCATGATGACGGCTGCCTGGGCGCGGGCCTCGGCGGTGGGCGTGAACGCGACGTACTGGCCGCCGGCGTACTGCACCGGCGTGTGACCCGGCTGGATGACGAAGGCGTCGCCCGCGGAGTAGACCTCCTCGGTGCCGTCGGGCGCGCGGATGCCGAACTTGCCCTTGATCACGTAGCCGACGTGGTGCGCCTGGCACAGGTCGCCCTCGCCGCCGCGGTAGAACGGTGCGAGGTCGAGGTCCGTGAGCGTGCGCTCCATCGAGACGGTCCAGCCGTCGATGTCCTGCTCGTACGTCTCGAGGTACCCGGGGATGTGCAGGTGCGTGGCCCGCTCCTTGGACATGGTCGTCATGACGTCTCCTTCGTCGGCGGTCCCTGCACTCGGCGCGGTGCGCCGCTCCGAACCACGCTGTGCCCGGGCAGCGGGCGGCCACAGGGGCGAAGGTCCTTGCGCCACCTCGCGGTAGCGGCAGGTGGGGAGGCCTAGGGCGTCGGCTCGAGGTCGGCCCGCGCCCGGGACTCGACGGTGATCGTGACCGAGCTGCCGAACGCGTGCAGGAGCGGCCCGACGAACGGCAGGTCGGCCTCACCGGTGAGCCGGACGACCGCCGTCTGCCCGTCCGGGCTGCCCGTCCCGGCGGACACCTGCCAGGCGCGCATCGCCGGAGGCAGGGGTCGGGCGGCCAGGTAGTCCGTCGCCGTGCGCCGGACGGTGTCGTCGCTGACCGCGACGGCGTCGTCCAGGCCCGACCGGTAGGCGCCGAGGTCGAAGGAGTCTGCAGCGTCGAGGGCTGCACCGTCGGCGGCGTCGAGCAGGCGCACCCGGGAGAGCTGCGCCGACGTCACCGCCACCGTCCCCATGATGAGGAGGGCAGCCACGAGGGTGTACCCGAGGACGAGCAGGGTCACCTGTCCGGACTCACCGGCGGCGCCGCGACGACGCAGACGCGCGCGGACGCCCTTCTGCGGCAGCGCGCGCCGCGCCGACCTCCTCATGGCGTGCCCCGGAAGCGGTCGACCACGGCGACGTGGCTGGCGGTGACCGGGACCTCGAGCGGGAGCACGTCCCTGGCGAACGCCGGAACCAGCGGCAGGGGCACGGTCACGGTGGCCTGCATGGTGATCCGGCCGTCGGGACGCAGGCACGGGTCACCGTCGCAGCTCATCGTCAGCAGTCCGTCACCGCGGAATCCCTGGTCCTCGAAGGCGATCCGGGCCGCGGCGTCGGCCCGTGGACCGGCATCCTCCTGGCGCTGGGCCGTCACGTACGCGCGGCCGGCCTCGCGGACGGCTGCCGACGCGGCATACGACCCGGCCTGGAGTCGGGCGAGGACCATCACGCGGTAGATGAGCGGCACCATCATCAGCACGGCGAGGAAGACGAACTCGACCAGGGCGCTCCCCCGCTCCCCTCCCGCGCGCAGACGCGCGGTGGTGCCGGCGCGGAGCCGGTGCAGCACGAGCCGTGTGCGCAGCGTCACTGGCTCTCCTCGAACGCGCGGCCGACGACGTCGAGCCCGGCGTCGGGGCCGAGCGGCCCCAGCACGGGCAACGGCGCGACGACGCGGACGACGACCACCGCGACCCCGTCGGCCTGGCCGACCGACACCGAGACGTCCCGTGCGAACCGCGGGGAGAGCGACTGCGAGATCAGCTCGCGCGCACGCTCGGCTCCGACGCCCGGGTCGACGTCGGCGCGGGCGCCGAAGCGCGCCCCCTCGGAGGCACAGGACACCAGCGTGTTCCGCACGTGCAGCGCCAGCCCCAGCTGGAACACGGCCAGGAACAGCACCGTGACCACGATCCCGACCAGGACGAAGTCCACGACCGCTGCGCCGCCCTCGCCGCGCGGCGTGCGCGGGAGGGCCGGGCGTCGGGGCACGGTCAGCCCGTGACGTTGGACATCGCGCGGTGGAACATGGCTTCGAGCTCGCTGCCGGCGACCTTCCAGAGGACGGCGACGAGCCCGGCGGTCATCAGCGTGATCATGACCCAGCCCGGGACGTCGCCGCGCTCCCCACGGCGCACGACGTCGGTGAGGGCCCACTGCGTGCGCAGCAGGGCCTTGGCGAGGACGGTCATCGGTCTTCCTTTCGTAGCGGCTGTCGTCGGGACAGGGCCTCAGATCGAGAAGCGCAGGAACGCGAATCCCGGGTAGACGGCGAACAGGACGGTGACGGGAAGGACGAGGAAGACGACCGGGACACTAAATGTCAACAGTTACCTGTTATGATTTTCCCCATGAGGGCAGCCATCTACGCGCGTCAGTCGCTCGACAAGAGCGGCGACTCCCTCGCGGTCTCCCGGCAGGTCGCCGAGTGCCGCGAGCTGGCAGAGCGCAACGGCTGGGAGGTCGCGGAGGTTTACCAAGACAACGACCGCAGTGCGACCAACGGCAAGCCCCGCCCCGAGTTCGCCCGGCTGCTCGAGGACCTGCGGGCCGGCCGCCACGACGTCCTCATCTGCTGGCACACCGACCGGCTCTACCGACGTCTCCGCGACCTCGTCGACCTTGTCGAACTGGCAGAGCGCCGCTCCATCAAGATCGCCACGGTGCGGGCGTCGGACCTCGACCTCTCGACGCCGGCCGGCCGGATGGTTGCCTCTCTGCTCGGCTCCGTCGCCTCATACGAGGTGCAGCAAAAGGCGGCGCGTCAGATCGCAGCCAACCGACAGCGCGCGCAGAACGGCCTGGTGCTCTGGGCGCGTCGCCCGTTCGGGTTCGATCGCGACGGGACGAGCGTCAAGGTCGTCAAGGGCGAGGCTGCCGAGATTCGCAAGGCCGCCAAAGCGGTCCTCTCCGGGGCCACGCTGGCGAGCGTCGCTGCGGACCTCAACGCACGAGGCGTGACGACGACCCTTGGCAAGCCCTGGACCGTCACAGCAGTGCGTCGCGTTCTGCTCAATCCACGCACCGCGGGGCGCGTCGTGTCCAAGGGTGAGGACTACGGCGGGGATGCGCCGGCCATCCTCGACCCGGAGACGGCCGATCGCCTTGGAGCGCTGCTGCGCGATCCCGCACGCAAGGCCGCTCCCCCGTCGACCGAGGTCAAGTACCTCCTGTCGGGGCTCGTGCGCTGCGGCCGGGAGTCCTGCGACGACGCCGTTATGTATGCGACCTCGAACGCCAAGGGCGTGACCGTGTACAGGTGTCGGACGTGCTACGGCACGCGACGGCTGGACCTCGTGGACGCCGTCGTCATGGGGGTGCTCGTGGAGCGCCTGAGCCGCCCTGACGCTCTCGACCTGCTCGCCACCGATGTCGACGTGACGGACCTACGCGAGAAGGTCGTGGACGCGCGCCAGAGGCGCGATGCCCTCGCCGGGATGTTGGCGGACGGCCTGCTCTCGCCCGACGCTGCGCGCACACAGGCGCGTCGCCTGACGGACCTGATTGACCAGCTCGAGCGACAGATCGCCGACGCGACAGGAGCCGACCCGCTTGCGGTGCTCGCTCAGGCTTCCGACGTGGCTGCGGCGGTGGAACGAATGAGCCTTCGCGAGCTCCGGGAGGCGATCCGAACCCTCATGAACGTGCGTATTCTGCCGTCCGGCAAGGGTGTGCGATTCGACCCTCGGCACGTCGCACTCGAGTGGAGGGAGCGATGACGGCTCCGACAGTGGTCATCCGATGTGCGGTGCGCGGATGCAACCGGATCCTTGGCCGCATCGGAGGTGAAGCGCCCCAGCAGTTCCCACCTTCGGATGACCCTGCCTGGACCGACCCGACACTTGGCGTGTGGGTCGAGGGCTGCCGCAAACACGGAGGGGTCCCCCGGACGCTAGATGAACTCGATGGACGCCGGGCGGACCGAGGACTGGCGCCAGCCCAGCCGGGCCAGCTAATGCACTCGGTGCCATGGAGGGACCTACGACCGGCTTGGGCACGATCGCGTCAAACGGGCACCGAAACGGACTACGTACTGTCACCCCGTTCCCGTAGACTCTGACCACAAGTCAAAGTCGCCCGTCTGGCCAACGCCGTAGACCTCCACGTATGGGCATGCGTGAACCGAAAGAAGGTTCACCATGCCCTCTGGCATTCCTGAGGACATCGCGGCCACCCGGCGACACCTGCGGGCCGCTAAGGGCGTAGCCGTTCGGCTCGGACGAGTCGATGAAGCGGCTCGTCTGGACGCCGAAATCAGAGCCGCAGCGCTGGCCGACCACATCCAGAGGACAGTCGACGCTGCGCCGCCCTTGACCGCCGAGCAGAGAGACAAGCTCGCCCTCTTGCTGAGGGGCGGTGCCACCAATGGGACCGCAGCCTGACCCTTCCCCCGCCGTTTCGGGCGTGCTGTGCGTCGACCTAACCCCGGCCGTGGACGACTTTGGCTTCCTCGACACTCGAGCCGCCTCGATGATTGCGCTCAACGTCCCGGCCGGCGTCCGAGTTGAGCTCAACATCGGGCAGGCAAAGTCGCTTGTCGACATCACCCTCGGTGAGCTCATCAGGGCCGTTCGTCCGGCGCGTGAGGTCGTCGTGATCGGCAACCACGCGGCCGGGGTTGGCGCCCTCGTTGGCGCCCTGCGGGTGGCCTTCGCGCGCAAGGACAGCGCGGCATGAGGGCCTCTGTCCGCTACACGCGCGGGCAGCGGTACGGGCTCCTCCGCGGCGTGCCGGGGTGGTGGCTCCGCGACCAGAAGGTGCCTGCGCTGCGGTCCCCCATGCACGGTGGCTTCTGGGTCCACTGCAGTCGCATTGCGGACCTGGTAGCCCGAATGGAGGCCGTGGGGGCGAAGGTCACCTATGCCGAGCGGGAGGCGGCATGAGCCGGGTCTGGGCGCGCCACTATCAGGACGATTGGCAGGCGCGCGCTGGCGACAGGCGCCTGCCCTACTGGCTTCGCGTGGCTGCGGCTGCCTACGGAGCCCACGGTGAGAACGGGCACGCCGTGTTCAAGCGTGGGCAGCTCGCGCTGATCCTGGCGACGGTCGACCACGACACGGGCGAGGTCCAGCCCTACGGGCACGTGGGGCGCGCCATTGCCGACGCGGTGGAATTCGGATGGTTGGAGGACGGGTCCTACTGGGGATGCCTCATCGTCCCAGCGCACAGCATCCGCCGAGGCGACCTGATGCGACGACCGAACCCGTGCCCCTTGGCGCCCCGGCACGCGCGCTTCGCGAGTGCGAACACGCCACTGGACGGCGGATACGACTCTCATTCATCAACCCCACATGGCGGCTTCGCGGCTCGAACACGCCACGTGGTGGCGGTTTCCACGCCTGAGCACCTCTGTTCTGATTCTGTTTCCCACCCCGCACCCAAGGCTGCGTCATGAGTGCCAGCAACGAAGCGGCCCAGCAGGACGTGATGGTCGGCTGGGTGGCTCCCGCCATGTGTCACAGCAGGTTCGCGGCAAGCCTCGGAGAGTTGATGTGGACCGAGTCCACAAGAAGGCGCATCGGCAACTCGGTCTACGTCCCCAGCGGCCCACAGGTATCGGCCGCCCGAACCAGCTTGGTCGACCGCTTCCTCGCCTCTGCGTTGACCTGGCTGCTGATGCTCGACAGCGACATGACCTTCACCCCCGACGACATGTACCGACTGCTGGACTCCGCCGACGCGCAGCAGCGTCTGGTCGTCGGAGCCATGTATCGCAGCACGGGTCAGGACATAGGCATAGCGAACCTGGAGTGCGGCTGGTTTGACGACGACCACCCGACGGGCGCACTGCTCCCCAATCCCGAGACCGCTCGCGGGCTGATCCCCGTGGACTTCGTCGGGGCCGGGGCCATGGTCGTGCACCGCACCGTGTTCGAACGCGTCGCCCAAGACAACCCGCGACCGCAGCCCTGGTTCCAAGAGGTCGTGCGCCACGGCCGAGTCGACGGCAACGACTACGAGTTCTGCCGCCGCGTTACCGCGGCAGGCATCCCCATCCACCTCAACGCCGACGTGCGCCTTGGACACATCAAGCCCGTCGTCGTTCGCGCAGAAGGACTGACCCCCCGATGACCAAGCCCTACCCCGACAAGCGCCACGCCCGTGTCCTCGTCGAATGCAAGGCCAAGGGGTGCACTGCAACCACGCTGGCGCACCACATGTTCGCCCAAGCCCTGATCGACCGCGGCTGGCCCTGCCCCGACCACGAGGCCCCGACGCTAGATCCTGAGCTGTCGCACCGGCCCGGCTGCCGAGGAGGCGGCTCGGTCACCCGACAAGCGGATGGGTCAATGCTCCACGAGTGCGGCAGTTGTCACGCCACCTGCGTACGCCGTCCCAGCCAGCCCGAGCAGGCAGGGGGCGGACGATGACTCCCGAATGGCAGCGCATCCGCAAGGCCGAGTACCACGACGACGGATGCCCCAAGCCCCAGCCCAAGCTGATCCCGATGAAGCTCGGCGACCAGCTCGCCCACTGCTCAAGCTGCCTGTCCCGCTGGATCGTCCACGCGGACCAGCACCTCGAGACAGGGCAGCCGAGTCGACGTGCCGCGCACACGGGCTTCGTATGCCGTGCCCACTTCTCCTCCGTCACCCCAGGCGGCAAGGGCTGCGCAACGTGTCAGCAGGAGGCCGAGGCCCGCACGCGTCGCCGCAGCAGGCGAGGTGAGTCCGCGTGAAGGACGTTTCTTTTGTGCGGCGCCCCCATCGTCCGCGCCGCAAAAACCCTTTCTCTCCCCGCGATTTTTTCCACGAGATACTCGGGAGAGGTGACACAGAGTGAGCGTTCTCTGCTCCAAGTGTGGCAATCCGTTCGCGCCTCCCCGGGCGAGTTGGCGTGGCGGCCGTCCACGGACCCGATGCGACGCCTGCCGCAGCAACCACGCGAAGATCGATGGCAAGCGGTGGCGAACCCTGCGCCAGCAGATCCTCGCCGGCAATCCGCCCTGCGCGGTGCCGAGCTGTGGCCGGCTTGCTACGCAGGTCGACCACATCGTCGCGCTGTCCCAAGGCGGGGCGCCGTACGATCTCGGCAACCTGCGACCGATCTGCGGCCCCTGCAACGCTTCCAAGGCGTCTCGCGTCCGAAACGACCTCCCAGGGCTCGAGGAGGGCGTCCCCGCCCCGAGGAGCTACCCGTACGTCGTCGAGCACGGCAACGCCAAGACGACCTACTACGCCGACGGGACCCAGCACACCGAGTCGAATCTCCGGTGGTCGCTGTGAAAGCCCCGGAGCTCTCTGTGTGTGTAAGAGGTTTCGAGGGCGGGGTCAATGGGGGCCGCAAACAAAAAGAAACGGCTCCCCCTCGGCGTTTCTGGTGCGCGGTTGATGCTCGCCTCAGCCATAAAAGCGCGGTCCTCTGATGGCCACTCAGCAACAGCTCAGCGGGGCCGTGCGCGTGCTGCGGTGGCTTGCGTCAGAGCTTGCCAGCGATCGTCACCCGTTGGCCCACGTCCCGCAGCAGTTGGCCGCAGCACTGCTCGCCCAGCCCGAGCAGACGTGCCGGCTGTGCGGTGGAGAGCTCCCTCCCCCGACTCGCACGGGTCGGCCGCGAGTGCGCTGCCTGACCTGTTCGCCTGCTCGCCGCAAACTCCCCGCAAAGTCCAACGTTGCGGCATGACCACTACTCACGAGGAGCACGAGAATGCCTAGAAACACCGGCTGCCGGTGCACGGTGCCCATCAGCGAGGTCGCACCGACCACCATGTACGCCAGCGACATCGAGGCGTGGGCCGCTCTGAACGGCGTGCGCCTGGTCGAGGACTACCTCGGCCGGCAGGCCATCTCACTCGAGGACGCCTACAAGGTGCGCGAGCGCCAGAAGGTCGCAGAGGCCGAGGCCCAGCGCAACGCGGAGTTCCGGGCGGCGGTCTACACGGCCCAGCAGCAGCGTGAGCACGTCTACGACCGCGCCTTTGCGACCGCGCTCGCCGGCACCGCGGCTCGTCGTGAGGACCTCATCCACGCCAAGGCGGTCGCATGGAACGCGGTTGCCGAGGCCGAGCGAGACCTCCCCCGAGAGGTCCGCGACCAACTGGGCGGCGTCTCCCAGTCCTTCCGCACCATCCAACCCGTCTGAAAGGCCCGATCACGATGACCGGATCCGTCGAGAGCTCCTCCCATGCCCGCGGGCTTGGCGTCTTCCCGCCCGAGTGGGGCACGCCGCCTGGCACCACGTTCAGCGAGGAGCGCGCGCTCTGGGTCGCCATGAACATCACTCGCCGAGGGGCGACCTCCCAGAGGGCGCTGCGCCGGGTGGAGGAGATGCGCATGCGCGACCTTCGGCAGAACATCCTCGAGCTCGCCCGCAAGCGCTCCCTCTGACCCACAAACCCCTGCGTCAACGTCACCGCCCCGGGTGCTGCATTGCTCATGGTCCCGGGGAGCACGGAACGAAGGACGGCCACGAAGCCCCCACTTCCTGGGCCAGTCGATCCTGCGCAGCAGGACGCTCAGACCGAACCTGAGCGCGGTGGCGCCCCCATCCTTGGGGGCGCCACCGAATGCGCGATCCGGCCCCGACCAGCGATGTTGCGGTTCTGGAGTGTGCCGATGTGGCACCATTTGGCTCCTCGACGCTTGGGGGGTCCACACAACGATGCCTGACGATTGGCTGACGCCAGCGGACCTCACTGGGCTGCCCAAGGAGGTCCGGGACGCCATGAAGGTGCTCTACAACGAGGGTTGGGGCATCCGGCGTCAAGGGCACGGATACCGGGTCAACTGTCCGTGCAGTCGCGAGGAGGGCGGCCGAAGCTTCCCAGTCCCGGGCACGCCCCCGAACCCTGGGAACGTTGCAAGACGACTTTTGCAGAATCGGGAACGTTGCCCCGACGGTCATGAGTTAATCAAGTAGTCCCGTTGTCGTTTGACAACAGGACGTGGGTTCTGTGTACTACACATATGTCAGGGGGAGGGAGACGAGTCATGTCCACCCAGTTCGAGCTGGCCTTCGTAACCGACGCCATCGACGAGTCCGTCGAGATGGAGCTCGTGTCGACCGTTGACGCGTTCGTCGGCGGCCACGGAAACGTCACCATCGTCACTCTCACCGTGCCAGGCCCGACCGTCATCGACGGCATGCACCGTGCGACCGCCACCATGAAGTCGCTGGGCATCGAAGTTCGAGCGGTCCATGACGACATCGTTGACCGGTCGCAGATCGCCTCGCGTCTGGGGACTTCGACTCAGGCAGTCGGTAACTGGGCGCGCGGCGAGCGGAGGCTCGCTCAGCCGTTCCCGGACCCCGTCATTCTCTCGGGCGGCGGTCTATGGCGCTGGCAGGAGGTCGCCGACTGGCTGGCGGATCTAGGCCGGCCGGTTGACGACTTGCGCCGACCCACCGCCCTAGAAGTTGCCCAAATGACGGTCCTGTTGGCGGCCGAGCAGAAGGCGGGGTCTTGCCGGACCCTGCGGTACCGGCCATCCGGTCCGCACCCCGACTTCGTCTTCACGTCGAGCGTCATCGCCGTCGCTCATGCCTCGATCTCGCACGCCACGAAGGCATCCCGCGTGGATCTAGCGGACGCCGCGAATTCAAAGCGCACTGACTTCGCCTTGGTTTCGTGACCGAGGCACCAGTCGGCAGGCCTATCGCCGATGCCCGCGAACTGCTCGGGCATGTGACGCTGCGGGACATCCTGTTCTATCGGGTCGACGCTGAGCGGCTCGAGGATGACGCAGCGCCGGAGGGCGACGAGAGGGACGAAGCCGATACCAGCTTCGCCATCCAGGAGCGACACGGTCCCGAAGTGATGGAGGTTCGGTGTCGGCTCGATTGGGCGGCGCGTGGCGGGCGCTACACGATCGACGCTGCAGCCCAATACGACTTCGATGAACCGCTCGACCTCTCTGCCGAGGTTGTTCGCGAGTTCGTGGAACGGGTCGGCGTCATGGCCGTCTATCCCTTCATACGAGAGGCGCTGCATCAGGCCGCGAGCCGACTCCGACTGGACGCGCCAATATTAGGGCTGCTTCAGGCAGGGTCCGTCCGGGTCACGGATGATCCGCCGGCTGTGGCCGACTCCACATTGCCGCCAGAGCTAAACGCCTAGCGTCGCTGCGTCTGCGGCACGTCCCAGCCAGGCGGCACGTCGTAGGGCTGCTTCGGGTCGCGACGCCAGTCGCGGTTCACGATGCGCCCTAGGCGCTTGAAGCCGAGTAGTCGGTACCGCACGCCGTCGATGGTGCACAGGGAGCCGTCGCCATCACGGATCCAGCCCTGCGTCTCGTATGCGTCCTTGGCGGCCTCGATGTCGATGTCCGGATGGAGCAGGAACGTTCGGTGGACGGGCTCGGTCGCGCGCATACCTCGACGGTACGGCGACCGTCCGACAGACCGCAGCGCCCCCGGCACGGCTCACCGGGGGCGCCGTTCTTCTGGGAGGTTAGGCGTTGACACTAACGGGCGAATGCCGTACCTTTCATCAAGCGGACCCGCCCCACACTCGTGGACATGGCGGGTCTAGCTGTTTCCCAGGGCCGTTAGAGGCACTCTAGTGGGGCACCGTTCACGTCCGATCCCTGCAAATAGTCGCTATACCAAGTCTTGGCGAAGGCCTTCGAGGGGTGTGGCTGAAGGTGCAGGTAGGTGACATAGGCCACCAGGTCAGCCATCTGAGTCCACTGCGACATTTTGCTGTCGTGAAACGCCGGATCCTCCACTACGTGCCGAGTGTCCAACTTGAGATCGCGGTGCGCGGCACGGTAGCCAAGGTCGCTTCCGTCCATGGTGAGAAACCCATAAGAGTCCGCCGCTGATAGCTGAGTGTCCGTCCGCCTGACGAGATCGCCGTAGACGTCGTACTTCGCCGCTCCATGCTGGACGCCGGTTACGCCCGGCAGGCGCTTGAAGATCGCCCCCACTGAGATGTCCGCACAGTCGCGCAAAGTCTCAAGGCACTTAACTGCCACCTCGCGCCCCAAGTCCTTCTTGAGAACCTGTCCGTTGGGCCCCCGGAACTTCGCCGGAGGGCGTGCGCTGATCCTGTCGCGCCCGTTGATGTATCGAGTGCAGTGCAACTCCTGCGAAACGGGAACCTTGTACTCACGCCAGAGGTACTTCCTCAGGTCAAGCCAGACACGCAAAGCGCCGCGCCAATTGACCGGGGCAACCTCTACCCAGCCGTAGACGACTAGGTTGTCGCCCACACCCCAGGCGCCCGAATCGTCCACGTAGATCAGCCTGCTTAGTTCTCCCACACCCGAAGCCTAGGTATGACGCACGCGTGTTGTGACAAAACGGAGAAAATGCTCCGCCGGGGTAGCAGGAACGTGTGGTGGACCGGCTCCCAGTCGCGCACCCGGGCAGGCTCGCTCCCTGCCGGGGTGCTGTGGCGCTGGGGTCGTGGTCAGGCTCGGCGCTCCTTGGTTCCAAGGAAACTCTGAACGCCCTCCGCAGTGTCTGCCAGGTGCAGCAGGTGCCGGGCGAGGCTGCGGGCCGCCGACGGGCTCAGGCGCAAGCGCTCGGGCTCACTGCCCCACGGAGCGTCGTCTGCCGACAGCTCGAGCTCCACGCGACTGTCCCGCGCGTCGCCGTAGACAAGGGAGCGGTGCACTTCCCCGTGGTAGTACGGCCGCACGACCCGAGAGGAGATCCCGAAGCCGCGGCCGTCGTCGCTCGTGACCTGCGAGACGGACAGGGACCGCGACTCGCACACCTTCCCGTGCTCCTCCACCGACATGCCGTTGGCAGGTCCAGACTCGATGCAGAAGTCGGTGCAGTAGCCCCAGACCTTCACGGTGTCGGCGGGGTCCTGGGGGTCTGGCGCCTCGCTGAGGTGGTTCGCTGCTGGGATCGTGTTCGTGGTGGTCGTGCTCATGGTGGTTACTCCGTCTGGTCGTGTTCTCCGTCCGGGAACTAGGACAGGGAAACGTTGACACTCGGGACCATCATGGCGATCTCCTTCTTGCCGCCGGCCTCCATCACGGCCCGGCGGCCGGTCTCGCGGACGTCCTGGGCCTGCGCGCGCAGCACCTCGGCCAGGGGCGTCCCGCGCTCGACGGCGATGATCATGCCGTCGACGAACCGGGCCAGGCTGGTGAGGCCGGTGCGGTCGGCCAGGCCCTGGAGGGCCGTCGGCAGGTTCGCCCCGGCGCGCGCATCGGCGAGGCAGCGTGCGAGCTCGGCGGAGAGCTCACCGTGGGACAGGCGGCAGACCCGCTCCAGCGCGCCGACCGCACCCTCCCCGGCGCCGACCGCGAGGGCCAGCAGCTCGGCGATCGTGGGGAACTCCGCCAGCATCCGCTGCTCGCGCCGCTCCGCCTCGCGGGTCAGCCACCGGTCCCGGGCGACCACGCCGGCACCCGCGCCGCAGAACGTGACGACCACCGAGGGCACGACCGAACCGCCTTGGCCGAGCCACATGGCAGCGCCGACCACCGAGCCCAGCACGAGGCCACCCGCACCCCAGAGCACCTGCTCGGCGCGGAACCGTTCCACCTCGGGGCTGCGCCCTGCCCGCAGGAGGCGGCGGCGCACGGAGCTCGCGCCGCCGAGGACCTGCTCGAGCCGGGCACCCAGCCCGGCGACGACGGGACGTGTGAGCTCGGCGAGGGCGCCGCTCCCACCGACCTGGCGGGCCGACAGCAGCCGGGACGGTCGGGGCGCGTCGCGCAGGTAGGGCAGCAGGCGGTCGTCGAGGGTCGCGCGGCGGTTCACCGGCAGCCCCCTCCACACCAGGACGAGGCCCAGCGCGAGGACCGCCCCGAGGAGCGCTCCCGGCCACGACACGACCTGGCCCAGCCCGGTCACCGCAGCACCCGCTCGTCCTCGGGGAGGCGCCCGATGTGGAGCATGAGCCGGTAGGCCACGAGGGTCACCGCCGCGCCCGCGGCCAGGACCAGCGCACCGGTGGTGGTGCTGTAGGCCGAGATCGACTCGGGTCGGGTCGCCAGCATGGCGAGGACCACCCACGGCGCGGCGACCGCGAGCCGGGCGGCGTTGACCGTCCAGCCCTGTCGCGTCTCCAGCTCGGCGCGGGTGCGTGCGTCCTCGCGCAGGAAGGTCGACAGGGTCCGCAGCAGGCGACCGAGGTCGCTGCCACCGACCTCCCGGGCAATGCGCAGGGACTCCACCAGCCGGTCCCCGACCGGGTCGCTGAGGCGCTCCTTGAGCCGGTCCAGGCAGTCCTGGAAGCGGCCGGTCGTGCGGTAGTCCTCCGCGAACGCGGCGAAGGCGGGCCGCAGCTCCTCCGGTCCGCGCCGCCCGAGCTGCCCCAGCGCCTCGGGCAGGGCGAGCCCCGCCCGTAGGCCCGAGGCGATGTTGTCGACGGCGTCGGGCCACAGGTCGCGCAGGCTCGCGCGGCGGCGCCGGGCCCGCGAGCGCACGAGGGCGAGCGGCGCATACCCCGCCATCAGGGCGAAGCACAGCGCGACCGGCGCCACCGAGGTCGTCGCGAGCACGAGCAGCAGGACGACGGCGAACGCCACGGCGCACCCCGTCACGAGGCTGCGCGGGCCCACCGACTCGTACCCCGCCTGCACCAGCTCGTCCCTCAGCCTGTCACCCAGCGTCGTGCGTCGCGGACCGGGTCGCACCGGCTCGGACGGCACCCACATCGACCACCACACGCAGAACAGGCCGCACCCGAGCAGCAGGCCGACGAGGATCCCGGTCACGTCAGTCCCTCCCCAGCAGGGCGGCCACGTCGTAGCCGGCACGCCGGAACCGCTCGGGGTGCGGCGGGAAGCCGTCGGCCCTGCGCAGCACGCCGTCGCGCTGGGTGAAGATGTCCGCCGTCTCGACGACGTCGCCCTCGACCCGACCCGGGACCGCCACCACCTCACGGACCCGGCGCACGCCGTCGTGCTCGAGCGCCACGTGGACGACGAGGTCGATCGAGCCCGCCACCGTGGGGACCACGAACCGGCTGCCGACGTTCTCCCCCGCCAGCAGCGGCAGCGTGCACATCTTGGTGATGGCCTCGCGAGCGCTGTTGGCGTGGATCGTGCACATGCCGGGCAGCCCGCTGTTGAGGGCGATGAGCAGGTCGAGGCTCTCGGCCTGGCGCACCTCGCCGACGATCATACGTTTACACGACATACCCCTAAGAGATACCGTCCACCCATGGCGCGAAAAGGCGGCGGGAGCCGCCGGGTGATCGGCATGGTGCGTGTTTCCAAGGTCGGGTCGCGAGGGGACGAACTCCTGTCGCCCGATATGCAGAGAACGGCTGTCAGCGACTACTGCTCGATGCGCGGCTACGAGGTCACTGACTGGGTGGAAGCCCTGGACGAGTCGGCCTCGCAGGCGCGCTCTCGTTGGTGGGCCCGTCTGGACGAAGCGGTCGAGCGCGTGGAACGCGGGGAGGCCGACGGGATCGTGGTGTGGAAGTACAGCCGAGCGGCACGACACCGCCGTCGGTGGGCCATCGCGCTGGACCGCGTGGAGACGGCTGGCGGGGTGCTGGAGTCGGCAACCGAGCAGTTGGACACCACGACCTCGACCGGCCGCCTGGGGCGGGGCATGCTCGCGGAGGTGGCCGCTTGGGAGGCTGAGCAGAAGGGCGACGTGTGGAGGGAGGTGCACCGAAGCCGGATCGCCCGTGGCCTGCCTGCCAGCGGCCAGCGCCGCCTCGGATACGCCAAAAGCGGGGGCCGGTATGAGCCGCACCCGGTGGAGGCGCCAGTTGTCCGGCTCATGTATGAGCGCTACGCCTACCATGGCGACCGTCCGGCCCAGCTACGCGAACTCCTCCGCAAGAGCACCGGTATCGAACGCACGGAGCATGGGGTTCAGGCGATGCTCGACTCGGGTTTCGCTGCCGGACTGCTGCGGATGAGGACGACCGGCGAGGAACGACCGGGGGCTCACGATCCGATCATCAGCGACCAGCTTTGGGCTGACTACAAGCGGGCTCGCCATGCTGGCCGGCAGCAGTCATTGACGTACCGGCGGGGGGCTCAACCCCTGACGGGCATCATCAAGTGCGCCTGCGGCGCAGGCATGACGGCTGGAGTGGCTGGTTCGGGCGCCCGCACGTTCAAGTGCATTCGCCGCAAGACGTACGGGGCGGCCGCATGTCCGGAAGGTGCTGGGGCTGCCGAGGCGCGCGTCTTCGCGGCCGTGAAGGCCTTCCTTGCCACCGTCGCGGAGGAGGTGGATTCAAAGGCCCAGGCACTGGCTCAGGACAACCGGAGACGGGATTCGGTGCGACACCGTCGGCGGCGAGCCGAGGCTCGGGTGGCACGACTGGAGGCTGAGCTCGACAGGCTATTCGCCCAGCACGCCAGTCGGGAGATGACGCCAGCCTTGCGGCGTGCGTTCGACCGGAGCGCTGCCCGTCTGGAGGCGGAGCTGCTGGAGGCGCAGAAGGAAGCGAGCGCCATTGTGGTCCCGGGGCCACTGCCTGGGCCGGAGGTGCCCCGAACACTGCTCGGGTCTTGGGATGAGCTGGTGGCGGGGGACCCCCGCGGCCTCCGGGACGTGCTCGCAGCCCTCATCGGACGGGTGGAAGTCTCCCGTGACCGCGATGGCGGCCGTCTCAGCCGAATCGTTGTTACGCCACGCTGGGAGATGCCGGAGCCGGGCTGAGCCATTCAGCACGAGGGAAGACGTGAGCACCTGACAACCGCAACCCGGAGTGTGCACGCACCAGCGGAGCCTCTCAATCGCTCGCTGGTTGCCTGAACGGACCGGGGCCGAACTCTCTTCGCAATGCAGCCAGCACGTCCCCGAATGTGGAACGAACGTGTCCATGGGGGTAGCGGATCTGCTGGATCCCCGCCACGTTCGAGAAGGGCTCTACGCCTTCCTCCACAAGCATGATCGCGCGTGTCCAGCCCAACCGGCCCTGGAACAGCCCGGTCTCGTGGACAACATTCTCTCGCGGTCGGAGTTGTCCGTCCGACATCTCGTCCTCCGCAGTGAGGACGAGAACCGCGAAGGCTGCCCGCTGAAGCATGGTGTCGAGTACGTCGCGCACCGCATGGCCTGTTCGGGCCCCCGTCTCATACGCCTCAACTGCGTAGAGATGCTGCTCGTGCAAGTGATCCTTCAGGTCCCGCCAATCAGGCGCTCTGCCATGACCGATGAAGACCCTCGGGGCTTCTGGTAGCGCGGCAGGTGCAGGTGGGGGCTCTGGCGTGGTCGATTCGTCGCGGTGTCGCTCAAAAACCGCGAAAGTCTGTTCGATCGCCGCCCGCGATGAGGCCGTCACCGTGACTTCGGTGTAGTAGCCCAAGTGATAGAAGATCGAAAGGCCCAGCGGAGACTTTGACCTCTGGTGCGCGGCGTGGACACATGGCTTCCGGTATTGAGCGTAGAACTCGGAGGGATCTTCGAAGGTCCACTCCTCATGGCCGCTTATCGCCACTGTCGAAGTGCCCGGCGCCGGTGACGGTAGACCCAGCAGCCGCTCAGCCTCCTCGATAACCTCGGGCGCAAACTTGGCCCTGGGGTATTTGACCTTCTTCTGCACGGCCTGACCCTATCGGCCATACCCGACCGGAGCGGGTGAAACGGGAGCGCAAGGAGCACTTCAACCCTTACCGTCAGGGCATGGGGATCCGCACGATTGGCTCCGTCCTCGCCTGCGCGGGGCTCCTAGGGGCTTGTGCCCCGGAGTCTCCATCCGCATCACCAACGACGCCGCCGACAGGGATGACGCGCCCGTCAAGCTGCGATGACATCGACAAGCAACTCGCTCCCCTTGTTACCTCGACGGTCGACTGGATGGGGCAGACGACAGGGCCGCGCGCGGCGGACGTGCGGATCGCCGCCCGCGTCGTTGTTGATCATCCCGAGTGCTATGACGCGACCACCGTCGCTCGCGCTCAGGAGTACCTCGGCTAGGGCTAGAGGCCCGAGACCAGGCCCTGCGCACTCTCGGCGCACTCACGGGCGGACAACACGCTTAGGGGCGGGCTGACGCACCACGCGCCGTTGCGCCCGTCAAGCATCTTGGCCAGACACGCCAATGCCTGCTCCCACGTGAGCCAGTCCGCCGCGATAGCCAAGCCCGCCTCCGGAGCCACAACGATCGTGGCGCTCTTGGGCAGCGGTGCGAATGCCATGTGCAGCGTCTTGGGTGCCGTGGCGGTCATGCTCTCGCGCCCCCGTCTTGCATAGCGGCCGCCCTGTCAGCGGAGAGGTAGACGGCCCGGACCGTAGCTGGAGCCCATGCACGTCCACCTCGGGCGGTGGGCACGGCGTCGGCGTTCAGGCTCGCTGCGATGGCGGTCCAGCCGGAGCCGGCTTCCCTCTCCGCAACTATTCGCGAGCGCACGGCCTCGGGCAGGGTGAAGGGTCGCCCCATGTGTGCGCCGTTGCTGCGCCGCTTGGCCATGGCCTCGCGGGTGCGCTGTCCGATCAGCTCGCGTTCGAACTGCGCGACGGAGGCCAGGACGTGCGTCATGAGGGTGGACGCTGGGGAGGTCGTGTCGAGGAAGCCGTCTAGGAGGGCCACGTGCCACCCCTGCCCCTTCGCCGTCTCCGCAAGCACCGCCACGTCCCGCACCGATCGGGAGACGCGGTCGGTGCGCACGGCCAGGAGCACGTCGGCCTCTCCGCGGTCTAGACGGCCCAGTGCGTCGGCCATGCCCGGCCGGTCAAGCGACTTCGCGGAGACGCCTTCGTCGGCGATCACCTCAACGTCCCAGCCGCGTCTCGCGGCCTCCGCTCGGAGAGCGTCCTCCTGGGCGCCGAGCGATTCGCCCTCGGTCGCCTGCTCCTCCGTGGAGACACGCACATAGGCCAGGGCAAGGGGACGCTCTCGGCGGGCTCGCGCGGCGCGGCGCATGCGGTTCGTCATGCGCCCACTTTAACTAACCGACCCCTTAGTTAAAAGTAGTTAGCTCATATTGCTCACAACGGCCCTGCCGAGTCGCCCGTGGCACCGTTGGCGACCGCTTCAAATGCGGTTGCAGCGCCTAGGAGGAACAGGCGCTCGGCTTGTGTCGAGTCCAGGGCCTCGACCATGCCTCTTAGGGAAGCCGCGGCCTCCGCGGCGTGTTGACCGCCCAGCGCTCGACTCTCGTCCATGCGGCCAACGATGCCACGGGCAGGCTCATTTGAGCATCGCGTTCGCAAAGGCGCCGAGCAGGGCAGCCACCGGTCCGACCACCGCGGCGGTCTTCCAAAAGACCTTCGTATTCTCCTTGCTGTTGCGACGCCGCGCCCGCACCTCCTCGCGCGGATCCAGGTCCAACCAATCCAGGGGGGTGTGCCTGTCGCCCCACCGGTACAGCCAGCGTCCTTGTGCGCCGGCCCTCGCCAGCAGCAGGGCGATGCCAAGACCGAGGACCGCCAGCCGCAGATCGTGCACCCACCAGGCGAACCAGCCCGCGGCCGCGACAGCCGCCATGCCCCACACGACGCGCTCGATCAGCTCCCAGCCAGCATGGCTAGGCCACATGCGTGGCGTGGCCACCAGCACTCGATCCACGTTCCCGTAAACCTTCTGGGCCTCGGCGCTGTTGTAGAAGTCATCAGCGAGGTGGCGCTGCATCATCGCCCCTCTTCCGGTGATCATCACGGACAACTCCCAGCCGTCGTCCCGAGTGGCAACCAAGGTCACGAGTTGCTGGTGCACGGAAGACTGAGCGAACAGATCGTCCAAGGAGTCGCGAACATGCGTGCTGTCACCAACCGGAGGTGCGGCGATGGACCCAGACCTGATGACGACCCGGGCGAACGGCACGACGTTCATCCACTGCTCGATGTTCCTGAGGTCATCCGCCGAAACACGTCGACGCTCATACGAGGCGAGCATGTTGTCTCTCTCGGTGCCGTAGGTGACCCGCGGACCGAACAGCCAGTCTTGTCTTTCCAGCCACGCCCACATGGCGATGCCCTCCCCTGCTTGAGCTAGACCAACCCTCGGAGTCTCCCAGTCATCACGGCATGGGTCCGCACGTTGGAAGAATGACGGGGCCCCGCCCCCTCAGGCCTCGGAAGGCCGCTAGCCGTGTCAGGAGCCCGATTTAAGCATCCGGCGGCCGGTGCCAGCGCCCAACGCGCGCGAGGCGCCAGAAACGCTAGGAATCCCGCCGGTCTGGTGTCTCGGACACGGCGAGGGGAAGGCCTCGGACCGCCAGCAGGGCCAGCAGCTCGGCCTTGGCGTCTACGTGCAGCGGCGCACCCGCTAGGCCAGTGACCTCCTGGCGGAGGCGGTCCTTGCGGCCCCACCGCTCGGGGTACCTGCGTTCCAGCCACCATGCAGCGGCTTTCCACGACCCCTGGCCTGCCGTGTAGACCCCCGCAGCCGTTTCCGCCTCCGCCTGCGCCTGAGTCGTCCGGACGGCGTCGTGAAACGCCGCATACGGCGCGTCCGCCTCCTCGAGCGCGCGGCCCTCCGCATCCCTTGAGGCATCGCGACCACGGGCCATCCACGCCCGGTATGTGGAGCCGGAGATGCCGCTGGCTCGCGCAGCGACTGCGCCGTAAACGCCGGAGCCGATGAGCTCCACAATGCGGTCGGCCCGCTCCGGTGTGAGCTTGCTGGGGCGGCCTCGCGTGGTCATCGCAGCTCCGGCCGTGCGGCGCGGACGGCCTCCACCATGGCGTTGAGCATGGCGGGTGCGGTGTGCCCAGGTGGCACACGCCAGCCGCGGGTGAGGGTCTCGCTTCCGCGGAGGGCCCTGTCGAGCGTTTGCTCCAACGGGTCGGCGGCGAGTGCCGGTCCGCCTGAGAGGGCGCGGGCCCTTTCTGTTGCACCGGTCGCGGCGTCTTTCGCCGCGCGGAGGGCGGCGAAGTCGCCGCGTTGGGCTTCGACCATGTCGGCCAGCGCGTCGACGCGCGCCTCGACAGACTGACGGACGGCGTTCAACAGCTTCACGTACTGCGAAACGGCGGCCCGGGCCTCCTCCCTTGCCTCCTTGGCTGCCAGCTCTGCTCGGCGTCGTGCGACGACGGCGCGCAGCTCGGCCAGCCAAACCTCCGCCATCTGGAGGTCGGCTTCGGCGTCTCTCAGCTCCGCCCGGTGGCGGCGCATCGCCTTGGACGCGTCCATAGCGGCCGTTGGGTCTCCGCCCTTGGCCGCGGCCTCATGCAGCGCGGTGGCGTCGGACAGGGCGGTCGCGGCTTCATCGCGGGCTGTGGTGAGGGCGGCGATGTGCGCGACGAGGTTGGCCTCCCGGGCGGTCTCTTCGGGGGTGAGAAGTGTCGTGGTCATGTCAGCGGCCCGCCTTCATCCGGAGGTCCCGGGCAATGGCGCGATAGCCGTGAGCCAGGGTCTGGTCGTCGGCCGCGTCGGCCTTGGCTTCGTACTCGTCCGCCTGTGCAAGCAGCGAGCGCGCATCCGTCCCGCCTGCGCGAGCACGGTCGCGCCCCACGCGGATACGCACCGGCCCACCGGCCACCGGCTGTTCCTTCAGCCGAGCCAGCTCCGTGCGCATGCCAGCCAGCTCGGCCTTGTGCGTCTCGTCCGCCTTCGTGAGGGCCGACGCGACCATGCCCTGCACCTTTGTCAGCACGGCGCGGTCCAGTGCACCCGCCGCGGAATCCGCATGCTGCGACTTCTTCGTTGCCTTCGACTTCGTGAGAGCGGAGACGGCGGCCATGAGCTGCTGTCGATCCCCTGGGGTGCGGGCCTCACGGATGAGCTGGTGAAGCGCCCTCACGGCCTTCACCGGGTCCATCGCCGTTTCCTCTCGCGCCTCCTTGGCAGCCGCGCTTGCTGCCTGCCGTTCGCGGAGGGCATGCACGCGCTTGGCGTTGTCGCGGTTCCAGTCGTCGTGGGCCCGCTCACTCGCCTCGACGGCGTCCTGGGCGCGCTCGGCGGCAGCCAGGGCCGCGTCCCGGACTTCGGGCCGGTGGTACGGGCTGTCCGGTGGGAGCTGCGAGGGGCGCTGGTCCAGGGGGTCGACCTTGCCCACGAGCCGGTCGCCGTATGCCTGTTCGGTGAAACGTGCCATGTTCATTTCCTTCTGTCGTTCGGTGATGCATCGGTGGGGTGAGCGTCGCCGCGAGACGGTGCTCAGGTGCCCGCAGATGCCGCCGTCTGGCTCTTATGGGCCGCAGCGGGTGTTGCCGGTGGGCGCGGGAGTCGATCGGGGCTGTGCGGGCCGCGAACGGGTGGTACTGGCGGTGAGGCCAGCTCCGTCCACGAGGTCAGTTCGTGCAGCTCCCCGTCGTGGTCGTCGGTCACGATCCGGCCTCCCGGTGCCAAGGGCACCGCTCACCGGGGGCGGTGGTCCGTCGGCATGGGGTGCCGTCACGAGTTGTGGCGCCGCATGTGGCGATCCGGGCACGGATTTGGGCAGGCAGGCGTCCAACGCGCTCATGCGGTGCGCACTCGCGGCAGCAGCAGCCCAGGTCGTCATCGGGCCGATCTGTGACGAGCCAGTACGAGGTCGTGCCGTCGGTCTCAACGGCTTCGGCCATGGCGTATCCGTTGCCGAGGCCGACTTCGGCGTCGAACAGGGCGGCCGGACGGGATTGTGAGTTCATGAGGCGACCTCCTCGCCAGCAAGCTGGGCGCGCGCCTGCGCCAGGCTCTCGGGGGTCGATCTGGCTTTGTCCACAGCCGACCGCGAGCCCTGGTGACGCAGAGACCTTGGTGATGTGGGGTTCTGGGCTTGGGAGTGTTGAGAGTCTTGGTATTTGGCCCCAACGATTCCGGTCCGATCGCCAACGATCTGTTGGGAAGCGTCCAACGTTTCGTTGGCTTCTTTCCCAACGAAACGTTGGTTCAGGGTGAGCGCAAATTCGGCCCGCGTTCCGGGCCGCCCGCGCTTATGCACGGCCACAGCACCCTCCCTGCACAGTTCGAAAATTGCTCGACGCACGACCTCGGAACACGAGTCCCGGAACTTCCGAGCGCACGGCGTGTCATCCGTGTCAGCGGGCCAATCCCGGCGTCCAAGGCCGATGAGGGCCAGCCGCTCCCATCCCCCGAAGTAGATCGGCGGGGCGCCGTCGTCCATCGCGCAGGACGCCATGACCATCAGCACCTTGTATTGGTTGCCGCTCAGGTGGCCCCAATCCCGTATGACCTGCCTCATGAGGGCGTCACCCATCGGACCGACCCCGGCGCGGCTGGCACACCTCGACGCAGCTCATGCGCCACCCCGGAGCACGGCCGCGATGCGGTCGCACTGGTCCTGGGTGAGCGGTGGCGCCTCGGCCACGATCTTGGCGGCGTAGGCCTTGATTTGCTCCGTCGCCAGTTCGGAGGCCCACTTGCGACGCTCGGCCGCCGTCCTGGCATGAGCCTTGTGCGCCGCCGCTGTGTGAACCGCTGCCACCGAGTCGCACCCTTCTCCGAGAACTCCCTAGTGCGGGGGGTCCCCGCATGGGGGTAGTGGAGCACTGGGACGGCACTGCACGCAACATGAGAATTGCGCCGAATCTGTTGGTGTTAAACACTTTTCGTCATACCAGCGTGCGACTCTTGATGGAGCACCTCGGGGAGTCGCGCAGGGCCGAATCCGGAATCCCTTTGTGGCGGCACAACTTTGCTCCGCGAACTACTGTTCGACTCGCGGTCACGCAGGCCGCCGAGAATTCATGCGGCCCTCACGAACACTGACGATGATGCGCGAGGGCCGCATCCGCAGCGCCTCCTTGACGAGGCGCCGCAACGGGATCTCGCCGGTGCCCTCGAGACTCGGCTGGCGGCACTGCATCGACGCCACGTCGCGCAGGGGGATCTTGAGCTCGAACACCTCCTCGCACGTGACGACCCGCTCCCGCGGCGGGATGGCGGAGCTGAGGCAGTTCAGCAGCGTGGTCTTGCCCGCCTGGGTGCCGCCCGCGACGAGGACGTTGAGGCCAGCGGCGACGGCTGCACCGAGGAAGCGGGCGCACTGCGGGGTCAGCGTGCCGAGGCCCACGAGGTCGTCGAGGTGGCTGGCCCGCACGACGAACTTGCGGATGTTGACCGACCAGTGGCGGCGGGTGATGTCGGGGATCACGACGTGAAGCCGGGAGCCGTCGGGCAGCACCGCGTCGACGAACGGGCTCGACAGGTCGACCCGGCGCCCGCTCGTCTTGAGCATCCGCTCGACGAGGTCCTGGACGAGGTCGGGCGTGAGGATCGTGGTGGTCAGCTCGGCCACGCCGCCTCGCGCGATGAAGACCTTGGTGGGCTCGTTGATCCAGATCTCCTCGACCTCGGGGTCGTCGAAGTACTGCTGCAGCGGGCCGTAGCCGGCGACGGCGTCCAGCACCGACTTGACCGCGTCCTCGACGTTCGCGAGGGAGGGCAGGCCGCCGTGCAGCGACCGCTCGTCGTAGTCGGCCACCGCCTCGCGCACGAGCCGGTCGAGCTCGCGCACGTCGCGCGCCGGGTCGAGACCGGAGCGGCGGATCAGCTCACGGACCTCGGACTCGACGGTGGTCACGGCATCCACCCGGGACTCCCCTCCCCTCCACCGTCCGGCTTCCCGCCAACCCCCTGGCGCGGGCCCCTCCTCGGACCTTCCGGACGTACGCCGCATGTTAGGGCGGATCGGCGCACACCGCCTCAGGTCATCCACAGGCGGTGGAGGAGCACGAGGTCGTGGGCCGCGGCGGACCTAGCGTCGGCGCATGCGCCTCCACCTCACCGTGTCGACCCAGGAGGGCGGTGGTGCGCCTGCCACGCACGAGCTCGAGGTCGAGGCGGCGGCCGGCTGCACCTCCGGCGAGCTCGCCCGGGCTCTGTCCTCGCACCTCGGCGTGGCCGCCGACACCCTGTGGAGCCGCGGTCGGCCGGTGCCGTCGGAGTCGCTCGTGGGAGTGGCGCCCCTCGTGGACGGCGCCGCCCTCACCCTCGGCGGCGCGTGGACGGGAGGCGGGCGCCGTCCGCACCCGCGCAGCCCGGTGCAGCTGTGCGTGGCGCACGGCCCCGACTCCGGCCGCACCCTCGAGCTCCACCCCGGCACCCACACCCTCGGCCGCTCGCGCGACGCCGACATCTGCCTGCACGACCCGGGGCTGTCGCGGGTGCACGCCGAGGTGCACGTGTCCTCAGACGGCGTGCAGGTCGCCGACCTCGGGTCCACGAACGGCACCCGACTCGACGGCGAGCGACTCGGCGCGGGCCCGCGCGCCGCCCGGTCCGGGGCGCTCGTGACCGCAGGTTCCTCGGTGCTCCTGCTGGGTCCCGCCGTCGAGGTCCCTGCCGCGACCCGCCCCCGGATGGACGGCACCACCGCGGTGAACCGACGCCCGCGCGTGCTCGACCCAACCGTCCCCACCGCGATCGCCCTGCCGACCCCTCCCGACGCACCCGTGCGCGCCCGCGTCCCGTGGGTGGCGATGCTCCTGCCCATCCCGTTCGCCGCGGTCCTGGCCGCTTTCTTCGGGCCGATGATGCTCGCCTTCGCCGTGATGGGCCCCGCCGTCATGGCGGGGACCGCCCTGGCCGATCGCTTCGGCGCGCGCCGCAGGTATGCCGAGGAGTCGGCCCAGCACGCGCGCCGCCTCTCCGAGGCGATGGCCCGCGTGGACGGGACCGCCCGGCAGGAGGCCGCCGAGCTGCGACGAGCACATCCCGACCCGGCCGCGGTCCTCGCCACGGCATGCGGCCCGACCGCCCAGATCTGGGAGCGCCGCCGCCGCGACCGCGACGGCCTCCACGTCTCACTGGGGACGTGCGACCGGCCGTCCGGGACCCGCATCATCCGGCCGCAGGGAGATCCCGGTCCCGACCACGTCGTCCTGTCGGGGGTCCCGTGCGTCCTGCCGTGGTCCTCGGTGGGCACGGCCGGCCTCTGCGGTGCGCGCGAGCACGTCCTCGGGCTGGCCCGGTCCGTCATCGGGCAGGTCGCGACGTGGCACTCGCCCGCAGACGTGCGGCTGGTGCTGCTCACGGCCGAGGACCACGCCGGGGACTGGGAGTGGCTGGTGCGGCTCCCCCACCTGCGCGGCGACGACGGTGCGCTGCTCGACGGGGCCCTGGCGGTCGGGCCCGTGGAAGCCGCCGATGTCGTGTCGCGGCTCGGCGAGCTGGTGGCCGGGCGCTGGCATGACGGGCCGTCGTCGGGGGAGGGCCCGCCCGGTCCGTGGACGGTGCTCGTGGTCGACGGCGGTCCCGACCTGGCTCAGGTGCCCGGACTGGCCGAGGTCCTGACGGAGGGAACCGCGGCCGGCGTGGTGGCCCTGGTGCTGTCGCCCGAGCGCGGAGCCCTCCCGCCGGTCTGCGGTGCCGTCCTCGACCTCGCGCGCCCGGCCCTGCCCCGGCTCGAGCTTCCCGGCACCGCCCACGAGCACCTCGTGGTGGACCGCGTGGGTGGGTGGTGGGCCGACAGGCTCAGCCGGGCGCTGGCTCCGCTGCGCGACGCGACCCCGGTCACCGGCGGCGCTTCCCTGCCCGAGCGCGTGTCCCTGACGACGGTGACGGGCACGGACACCTGGGACGCCGCGGCGCTGGCCGACCGCTGGGCAACGGCCCCCGCCGTCACCGCTGTACCCGTCGGAGCGGGCCCTGACGGTGCGCTCGTCCTGGACCTCGCAGCGGACGGCCCGCACGTGCTGGTCGGCGGGACCACCGGGGCCGGCAAGTCCGAGTTCCTCCGCACGCTGGTCGCCTCGCTGGCGGTGCACCACCGGCCCGACCGGCTGTCGCTCGTGCTGGTCGACTACAAGGGCGGAGCCGCGTTCCGCGAGTGCGCCGACCTGCCCCACGTGAGCGGGCTCGTCACCGACCTCGACGAGCACCTCGCCGACCGGGCGCTGGCCTCGCTGTCCGCCGAGCTGAAGCGGCGCGAACGCGTTCTGCACGCGGCGGGTGTCCCGGACTTCACGGCATACCAACGACATCCCGCGTCCGGCGCCCAGCCACTGGCGCGGCTCGTGGTGGTCGTCGACGAGTTCCGGGCCCTGGCCGACGAGCTGCCCGCGTTCGTCGACGGCATGGTGCGGTTCGCGGCGCTGGGCAGGTCGCTGGGCGTGCACGTGGTGCTGGCCACCCAGCGACCGGCCGGTGTCGTGACGGCCGACATCAAGGCCAACGTCAACCTGCGCATTGCGCTGCGGATGCGCGACGACGCCGAGTCCCAGGACGTCATCGGCACCGGCGACGCGGCACGGATCGCACCCACCGCCCCGGGTCGGGCGCTGTGCTCGGCGGGTGGTGCCACGCCGGTGCCGTTCCAGGCCGCCCACGTCGGGGGCCCGGCTCCCTCGCGACCGGCGAGCGGCGTCCGTGTCCGCGAGCTCCGGCTGGGCCGCCCGGTCGCCCCTGTCGGCGCCGCCGGCCCGGCAGCGCCCACGGCCAAGGAGGTGGAGGGTCCGACCGAGCTCGAGGTCCTCGTCCGGGCAGCGCGAGGGGCTGCCGACCGGCTGGACGTGCCACCACCTCCCGCGGCCTGGTTGCCGCCACTGCCCGACCTGCTGCAGCCGCCGCCGAGACCAGAGGGGCTGGCGCGTACTGCGCTGGTGCTGGGCTTGTCCGACCGCCCGGGCAAGCAGGTGCAGGAGCCGTTCACCATCGACCTCTCCGCTCCCGGGCACTGGTCCTTCGTCGGCGCCGGCGGGAGTGGGCGCAGCACCGCCCTCCTCGCGCTCGCCGCGACGGCCACCGTCCAGCTCCCTCCGACGGACCTGCACCTGTATGCCGTGAGTGGCGGCTCCCTCGTGGCCGTGGAGGCCCTCCCGCACTGCGGCGTGCACGTGTCGTGGGACGACCTGCCCCGTCTGCACCGCCTCGTCGAGCGGCTCGCCGAGTCGATGGCGGCGCGCCGGGCAGAGCTGGCGGCGAGCCCGTACCCGTCCCTGCCAGCGTGGCGCGCCGCGGCCCCGGTCGAAGCCCCGCCGCACATCCTCCTGCTGCTCGATGACTGGGACCTGCTCCAGGGCCGCGCCCACGAGGTGTCGGCCGGCGGCCTCACCGACCGCCTGCTGGCCCTGCTCCGCGAGGGCGACGGCCTCGGCCTCACGGCGGTCCTGACCGGCGGGCGCTCCCTGCTCGTCGGGCGGACCGCCACCGCTGCGCCCCACCGCGTCCTGCTCCGCCCGTCCGACCCCGCCGACGCCCTGCTGGTCGGACTGTCCCCCAAGGTGCTGCCGCGGCACCAGCCCCCGGGGCGAGGCGTCCTCGCCGACGGCACCGAGGTGCAGCTCGCGGCAGCCGAGCCAGTGCGGCCGGCCTGCGGGAGCGCCGGCACCCCGGCGCGTCGGCCGCTGCGCGTGGAGCCCCTCCCGACCCTGGTCACGGAGGACGACCTCGGGGCTGCCTCACCCGGCCCTGTCGCGCTCGGGCGTGGGGGCGACGACGGTGGCGTCCTCTCCCTCGACCCCGCCGCCGACGGGCGCCGCTGGCTCGTCTGCGGAGCACCCCGCAGCGGGGTCTCCACCGCGCTGCGGCTCATCGCGGGCCGGGCCGTCGCGGCGGGACGCACGGTGGCGTTGCTCGGCCACGACCCCGTGGACACCGTGCCCGCCGGCGTCATCCCGTGCGACGTCCACGATCCCCGGGCCCTCGTCGAGCTCCGCCGGTCCACCCCCAACCTCGTCGTGGTGGTCGACGACGCCGAGACCCTCGTCGACACCCCAGTCGACCCCGTGGTTCGCGAGATCGCAGCCCTCGTGGAGCGCGACCGCGCCCTGCTCGTGTGCGGGGCGAACGCGACCGCCCTCACAGGCCAGTACCGCGGACCCGCCATCGAGGTCGCGAGGTACCGCACGGGCCTGCTCCTCGGCCGGTGCGGGACGCTCGAGGCCGACCTGCTCGGGGTCCGGGGACCCGATGGCGGCGCCGAGAGACCCGGGAGGGGGTTGCTCGTCTCCAGGGGGACCGCCACCCCCATCCAGGTGGCGCTCGCGGGTTCCACCCGGAACCAGCCGCCGGACCGTCGTGGATGATGTGCCGGGGGAACGGCCACCGGGGAGGGGGACGATGGGCGGCTTCGAGGACTTCGACGACTACGCGGTGTCGGCCCTGTCCCCTGACCCGTCCGCGTCCGACGTGTCGGCACGGACTGCCGCGATGATGCCCAGGATGCCCACGACACCGAGGGCGAGGGCCCAGACGCCGCGACCCGCCTGGAACAGCGACCAGGCGACCGGCAGCAGGAGCACGTTCCACACGATCGTCGGGGTGTTGGGCCAGTTCGCCCCACGGAGCCAGGCCCGGCCCAGCACGCCGAGGAGGACGGCGAACACCGCGATGAGCACGATGGACATCACGACCCGCGTCGGGTCGTCCCCGGCACCCTGCACGAGCTCCCAGAGGTAGAAGGCGCAGAACCCCAGGAGCACCACCGCCTGCAGGCCACACAGCGCGGCCGCGAGCATGCGGAACGGGTCGCGCCGAGCGGGTGCAGTGGCGGGTGCGGCAGAAGGGGGGACGTCGCTCACGCGGCTCAGGCTACGACCCGGGCCCCGGCCTTCTGGTGCCTTCGCACTACGCGAAAGGGTGCACCTGTCCGCGATGTGAGCAAAACCTCACCGTCACAAGCCGGTTACTTGCCGGCAACCCTCCACAAATGCCCCCACGTCTGTGAGGCTGGAACAGAAACGTGGGTGTTGCCGTTGGCACAGGTGCCCCTACACCACCACAATGGTCCCCGCACGCGTTTCTGCCTGCGCCAAAATCGGACGGCAACACCTCCGGGCGAGGGCGAGCACGACCCCAGCACACCCCGCAACGAAGCGGCCGTGCCGTGTGGTCCGCACCCTGGGCCACGCGCCCCGGACCCGCTACACCCCCTGCATCACAAGGAGCACGATCTTCATGGACTGGCGCGACCGCGCTGCCTGCCTCGACGAGGACCCCGAGCTGTTCTTCCCGATCGGGAACACCGGCCCGGCCATCCTCCAGATCGAGGAGGCCAAGGCTGTCTGCCGTCGGTGTGAGGTCATCGACACCTGCCTGAAGTGGGCGCTGGAGTCCGGCCAGGACGCCGGCGTCTGGGGTGGCATGTCCGAGGACGAGCGTCGCGCCCTCAAGCGGCGGAACGCCCGCGCGCGCCGCGCCGGCTGAGTCCCGCCCGCTCGATCCCGTCGCGGGCCACGGCAGCTTGGCCCCACCCGCGTCGACGTCAGGCAGCCGCCTGACCGTTGACCGCTCAGCTGCCGTCGCGGCCCAGCGGCCGCAGCCTCGCCACCAGCCGGACCCGTGTCCCCCGCGGCTCCGCGTTCTCCCAGACGATCCGGCCCCGCAGGTCCTGCACGAGGGACGTGACGATCTGGGTCCCGAGGCCCGACCCGCCGGGCCGGAAGCCGTCCGGCAGGCCCATCCCGTCGTCGGTGATGGTGACCGTGAGCAGGTCGTCGCCCGTGTCGTTCGTGGACCGCTGCGCCTCGACCGTGATGGTGCCCCCGCCGGTGGGCGCGAGGCCGTGCTCCACGGCGTTCTGCACCAGCTCGGACAGCACCATCGCCATCGCGGTGGCGTCCTCCGCGCGCACCATGCCGAAGGACCCCACGACCCGTGAGGTGATCGGCTCCTCGGCCTTGGCCACCTCGGTGATGGCCTGGAGCCCGCGCACGGCGATGTCGTCGAAGTCGACCGTCTCGTCGAACCCCTGGCTCAGCGTCTCGTGCACGAGCGCGATCACGCCGACCCGGCGCACGGCCTCCTCCAGCGCCTCGCGACCGGCCTCCCCCTCCGGCAGCCGCCTCGCCTGCAGCCGTAGCAGCGCCGCCACGGTCTGCAGGTTGTTCTTCACCCGGTGGTGGATCTCCCGGATGGTCGCGTCCTTGGTCATCAGCTCCTGCTCGCGGCGCCGCAGCTCGGAGACGTCGCGCAGCAGCAGGAGCGCCCCCACCCGGTGGCCGCCCTCGGTCAGCGGGATCGCGCGCATCGAGACGCTGACACCACGGCTCGTGACCTCGGTGCGCCACGGCGCCCGCCCGGTCACGACGACGGCCAGCGACTCGTCGACCGGCGACTCGTCGCGCAGCAGGTCGGCCACGACCTTCGCCAGCAGCTCGCCGATGACGTCCCCGACGTGGCCGAGGCGATGGACCGCCGACAGCGCGTTGGGGCTGGCGTAGGTGACGATCCCGTTGACGTCCAGGCGGATCACGCCGTCACCGACGCGGGGCGCCCCACGCCGCTGCCCGGTGGGCGCCGACACGTTGGGGAACTCCCCCGCGGCGATCATGCGCGCGAGGGAGTCGGCGAGCGCCTGGTAGGTCAGCTCCAGGCGGCTGGGGGTGCGCATCGCGGCGAGGTTGGTGTGCCGCGTGATGACAGCGAGCGCGCGGCCGTCCTTGACGACCGGGATCGCCTCCTCGCGCACGGGCATGTCGTCGCGGAAGATCGGGTCCTTCTGCCGCACGATCCGCCGGTCGAGGTACGCCTGGTCGAGCAGCGACTGCCGCCCGCGGTGCGTGCGGCGCCCGACGACGTCCTCGAAGAACACCATCTGCCCCGTCGTGGGCCGCACGTGGGCGACGGCCAGCCACCCCTCGATGCCGCCCGGCACCCACAGCACGAGGTCGGCGAACGACAGGTCCGAGATCAGCTGCCAGTCCCCCACCAGCAGCTGCAGCCACTCCACCTCGTTCGGGGCGAGGTCGGTCGAGGACGAGAGGACCTCGTTGAGGGTGGCCACGCGCAGAGCCTAACGAGCGGGGCCGGCAGGCCCGCAGGCGTATGCCGCGTGCTCAGCCCACGTGGACGACGTCACCGACGGCGACGGTCCCGGGCTGCAGGACCTGCGCGTACACCCCGGCGCACAGGTCGTGCTGGTCGCTGACGGCCTTGAGCATCCCCGGCCGCGCCGGCAGGTCGACCTGCGCGACCCCCACCATGCGGCAGCGCTCGATCGGCTCCAGCACGCGCAGGCGCACCCCGCCCACGGTGAGCTCGCGGCCCACCCAGGCGTCCTCGGCATACGGCTCGGTGGTGGCGACGACGACGTTGGCCCGCAGATGCCGCGGGTCGAGCGGCCGGCCGTCGCCCTCGTGCCGGCCCAGCTCGGCGAGGGTGGCGGTGCCGACGAGGGAGACGCTGCCGGCGTCGAAGTGTGGCGTGCCCGCCTCCGCCCGCAGGACGACCGGCTCACCGAAGAGGCATGACAGCCGTTCGTCCGCCTCGGGCGAGCCCGCGGTCACGGTCGTGCCGTCCGGGAGCCGGAGCTGGACGACGTCGTCGTCCAGCCTCGACTCGAGCTCGAAGACCGGGTCCATCCGCCGGAACCGGCGCGAGTGCTTGCCCGACGCCATCGTGCCGGCGGCGTCGTAGATCGCGAACCCGCGGTCACCCACGAGCCCACGCGCGTCGACGTCGACGCGGGCACAGGCCTGGGCTCCGGTCGCCTTCACCGGGAACCGCTGCAGGGCCACGACTTCCAAGGCACCGACTTCCAAGGCACCGACTTCCGGCGCGACGGCCTCTGGCGCACCGGCTCCCGGCGCCGCCGTCACCGACGGCGGCTCCGTCTCCGGCTGCGTCACGTCGTCGCGGCGCCGGAGCGGATGACCGAGCGCAGCGTGCGCAGTGCCACCGACAACGCCGCGATGTTGGGCTTGTCGAGCCGCTCGATCCCGTGCAGCGCGGCCTTGGCCCGGGTCAGCGACTCGGAGTTCGCGTCGGCCCACTGGGCGTACCGCTTGGCCGGCTCCGCCCCTGTGGTCGACGCGTCGATCACGCTGCGCACCAGGCTCTCCAGCACGGCATACAGGTCGTCGCGCAGGGCGCCACGGGCCAAGGCGTCCCAGCGGTCGTCACGCGGCAGGTTGGTGACGCGGCTGAGCATGCCGTCGATGCCGAACCGCTCGGACAGGACGAAGTACAGCGGCGCCACGTCGGCCGGCGACTCGCCCGTGTCGGTGCAGATGTCGACGATGTCGAGCAGCGAGAACTGGTCGAGCAGGCTCGCAGCCCGCATCGCCAGCGCCTCCGGCACACCGGCCTTCTCCAGGCCGGCGGCGTTGCGCTGCAACCGCTTCAGCTCCGCACCCTGCAGCAGCTCGGGGATCTTCGGCGCGAGCTCGGCGACGACAGCGCCGAAGCGGGCCACCTCGCCGGCGACGTCGAGCCGCGAGGGCCGCGAGGTGAGGAACCACCGGATCGCCCGGTCGATGAGCCGGCGGAACTCCAGGTAGAGCCGGCTCTGGACGTCGGTGGAGACGACGTTGTCGAGCGCCTCGACCTGCGCCACGAACGACGGCAGGTCGAAGATCTCGCGCGCCACGACGAACGCACGCGCGATCTGCTCGGGCGTCGCCCCCGTCTCCTCCATCGCGCGGAAGGCGAAGGTGATGCCGCCCCGGTTGACCATCGAGTTCACGACCGAGTTGGTGATGATCTCGCGGCGCAGCGGGTGCTGCCCGAGCTCGGCGGAGAACTGCTCACGCAGCGCCGGCGGGAAGTAGTCGGTCAGCGTCTGCTGGAACCACGGGTCGTCGGGCAGCTCGGTCGGGAGCAGGTCCTCCTTGAGCGCGAGCTTCGCGTAGGCGACGAGCACCGAGAACTCCGGCGACTTCAGGCCCTCGCCCGCGGCGAACCGGCGGTCGATCTCGGAGTCGCTGGGCAGGAACTCGAGCCCGCGGTCGAGGTCGCCGCGCTCCTCGAGCCAGTGGATGAGCCGCTGGTGCACCGGGAGCATCGGGTGCTCCTGGGCCCGGGCGTTGCCGAGCAGCACGTTCTGCTCGTAGTTGTGCCGCAGCACCTGGTGGGCGACGTCGTCGGTCATCGAGGCCAGCAGGGAGTTGCGCTGCTTGAGCGTCATGTCGCCGCCGCGCACCTGCTCGGTGAGCAGGATCTTGATGTTGACCTCGTGGTCGGAGGTGTCCACACCCGCGGAGTTGTCGATGGCGTCGGTGTTGACGCGGACCCCGTTGCGGGCGGCCTCGATCCGGCCCAGCTGGGAGAGCCCGAGGTTGCCGCCCTCGCCGACGGCCTTGACCCGCAGGTCGGCGCCGTCGACGCGGATCGCGTCGTTGGCGCGGTCGCCGATGTCGGAGCTGGACTCGCCGGACGCCTTGACGTAGGTGCCGATGCCGCCGTTCCACAGCAGGTCGACCGGGGCGAGCAGGATCGCCTTCATCAGCTCGGCCGGCGTCATGCTGGTCACGCCCTTGGGCAGCCCCAGCGCCTCGGTCATCTCCGGGGTGATCCGGATGGCCTTGAGGGTGCGCTCGAACACGCCACCACCGGCCGAGATCAGCGACCGGTCGTAGTCGGCCCAGGAGGACCGGGGCAGCTCGAAGAGCCGCTTGCGCTCCGGGTACGACCTCGCCGCGTCGGGGTTCGGGTCGATGAAGATGTGCCGGTGGTCGAAGGCGGCCACGAGCCGGATGTGCTCCGACAGCAGCATGCCGTTGCCGAAGACGTCGCCGGACATGTCGCCGATGCCGACGACGGTGAAGTCCTCGGACTGGGTGTCGACGCCCATCTCGCGGAAATGCCGCTTGACCGACTCCCAGGCACCGCGGGCGGTGATGCCCATCGCCTTGTGGTCGTAACCCGCCGAGCCGCCCGAGGCGAACGCGTCGTCGAGCCAGAAGCCGTATGACTGCGCGACGCCGTTGGCGATGTCGGAGAACGTCGCGGTGCCCTTGTCGGCCGCGACGACGAGGTAGGAGTCATCGACGTCGTGGCGCACGACCGACGGCGGCGGCACGACCTCGCCGGCCTTGCGGTTGTCGGTGAGGTCGAGCAGCCCGGAGATGAACACCTTGTAGGACGCGATGCCCTCGGCGAGCCAGGCGTCGCGGTCGATCGACGGGTCGGGCAGCTGCTTGGCGTAGAACCCGCCCTTGGACCCCGTCGGCACGATGACGGCGTTCTTGACCATCTGCGCCTTGACCAGGCCCAGGATCTCGGTGCGGAAGTCCTCCCGGCGGTCCGACCAGCGCAGGCCGCCACGGGCCACCGGCCCGAACCGCAGGTGCACGCCCTCGACCCGCGGGCTGTAGACGAAGATCTCGAACTGCGGCCGTGGGGCCGGCAGGTCGGGCACCTTCGTGGGGTCGAGCTTGACCGACACGTACGACTTCGGGTGGCCCTCGTCGTCGACCTGGTAGAAGTTCGTCCGCAGCGCCGCCGTGATGACACCGAGGAAGGCGCGGATGATGCGGTCCTGGTCCAGCGAGCTCACGTCGTCCAGCCCGGCGGTGATAGCCTCGACGACCTCGGCCTCGGCGGCCGCGCGCGCCCCGCCGGCCTCACCGGCATACCGGCTCGGGTCGAAGCGGGTCTCGAAGAGGGACACGAGCTTCCCGGCCAGCCCGAGGTTCTGCACCAGGGCGCTCTCGACGTAGTCCTGCGAGAACGTGGAGCCGGTCTGGCGCAGGTACTTCGCGACGGTGCGCAGGATGACGACCTGGCGCCAGGTGAGCCCGGCCCCCAGCACCAGGGCGTTGAAGCCGTCGCTCTCGGCGCGGCCCTGCCACACCGCGCCCACGGCGTCCTGGAACAGCTCGCGCAGCCGGTCCCGGCCGCCCTCACCGCTCCAGAGCCTGTCGTTGCGCACGCGCAGCCCGAAGTCGTAGACGTACAGCGTCACGCCGTCGCTGCGCTCGATCTCGTACGGCCGCTCGTCGACGACCTCGACGCCCATGTGGGTGAACATCGGCAGCACCTGCGTCAGCGACAGCGGGCTGCGGCGGTAGAGCTTGAACCGGCGTTCGTTCGCCGGGGCGCCCGGCTCCTGGTACATGTTCAGACCGGTGGCGTCGTCGTCGGCCAGGCCCTCCATCTGCCGGATGTCCGCGACACCCACGCGGGGGCTGAAGTCCTCCTTGTACGCCTCGGGGAAGGCGCGCCCGTAGAGGCCCGACAGCCGGGCGGCCGCCTCCTCGCCGTGCTCCGTGCGGGCGGCCTCGCCGAGGTCCTCCTCCCACGTGCGGGTGGCGTCGACGAGCTGGCGCTCGAGCACCGACTCGTCGACGTCGGGGATGGACGCGCCCGACGGCACGCGCACCACGAAGTGCAGCTGGGCGAGCACGGACTCCGAGACGCGGGTCGTGTAGTCGACGCTCGCGCCGGCAAATGCCCGCCGCAGGATCGTCTCCATCTTGAGGCGGACGGCCGTGTTGTAGCGGTCGCGCGGGATGTAGACGAGGCAGGACACGAACCGGCCGAACCGGTCGCGTCGCAGGAACAGCTTGGTCTTGCGCCGCTCCTGCAGGTGCAGCACGTCGGTCGCGTTGTCGAGGAGCGTCTCCTCGTCGGTCTGGAACAGCTCGTCGCGCGGGTAGTTCTCGAGGACCTCGAGCAGGTCCTTGCCCGAGTGCGAGTCGGGCAGGTAGCCGCTGCGCTCGAAGACGGCGTTGACCTTGTCCCGCACCACCGGCACGCGCGTGACGGACTCGGTGTAGGCGCTGGAGGTGAACAGGCCGAGGAACCGCTTCTCCCCGGTCACCTCGCCCTGGTCGTCGAACTGCTTGACGCTCACGTAGTCGAGGTAGGTGTTGCGGTGCACCGTCGCCCGCGAGTTGGCCTTGGTGATGATGAGCAGCTCACGGGTCCGGGCGACCTGCCGCGCCTGCTCTGACAGCAGCACGCCGTCGCCGGTGGGGTCGTACCGCAGCAGCCCGAGTCCGGTGCCGTGGACCGCCTGGAGCCGGTCCGCGTCCGTCCCGTGGTGCAGGGCGTACTCGCGGTAGCCGAGGAAGGTGAAGTGGTTGTCCGAGAGCCAGTCGAGCAGCTGGCGGGTCTGTTCGACCTCCTCGGCCGGTATGCCGTGCGGCGGCTCGGTCTCGAGGTCGGCGGCGACCTGGCGGCAGGCCGCCCGCATCTTCGGCCAGTCCTCGACGGCCTCGCGCACGTTGGACAGCACGCGGCGCAGGTTCTCGGCGACCTCCGCGCGGCTCTCGGGGTCGCTGTCGCGGTCGATCTCGAGGTGCATCCACGACTCGCGGACCTGACCGAAGCCGCCCGTCCCGTGGCCGTTGCCGTCGAGCAACACCTCCTCGAGGTCGCCGGTGGCGTTGCGGCGCACCGTCATCGCCGGGTGCACCACCAGGTGCACGACCCGGTCCATCCGCAGCAGCTCGGAGCTGACCGAGTCGACGAGGAAGGGCATGTCGTCGGTGACGACCTGGACGACGGTGTGCCCGCTGGTCCAGCCCTGCTCCTGGACCTCGGGGTTGAAGACGTCGACGGTGGCCGTCCCCACGGGTCGGTGCTGGGCCAGCTCCCGGTGGGCCAGGGCGGCGCCGAGGATGTCCTCCGGCGCGCGGGCCAGGAGGTCCTCGGTGGCGACGTGCCGGTAGTAGCTGCGCAGGAACGCCTCGACCCCCTCACCGCCCGCGTGGTCGGCCCGCTCGGCGGCGGTGTGCAACAGCTGCTGACGAGACTGCTCCAGCGACCCAGACATGTCGGTCGGCTTCATCCTCACGTGTCGATGTGCGCATCGGGGCACTTCGTCGTGCACCCGTGCACCGAGACTATCGCTGCGCGCGAGTGCCGACGCACGACGGTGCGAACCCGTCGGTAGGGCACGGTCGAGCCCCCGTCGCGCGCCGCCGAGGGGTGTGTCGGCGCAGGTCAGGGATGCGGAACCGGCCAACCGGTGGTTGGCTGTTCCCACCCCCTACAGTGGATGAAAGGAAAATCCCTGTGATCATCCTCGGCATCATTCTGCTGATCATCGGCCTCGTGGCCTCGATTTCCATCCTGACGACCATCGGCATCATCCTGATCGTCGTCGGCCTGATCCTCTCCCTCCTGGGCGCCACCGGCCGCGCCATCGGTGGACGAAAGACCTGGTACTGACGAAGCGGGCTAGAGGCCCGCACGCGACGACGACCCCCGGCTGCCTTGTGGGCAGCGCGGGGGTCGTCCGCGTCCGGGTCACTACAGTGGCCGTATGCCGCGGACGCCGGTTCCCCCGGACCCCCTCGCCGCGCTCGGCGCGGCCCTCGAGGGCGTCCGGGACGCGGCCCGGGACGGCGCCGACGAGGTGCTCTCGCACTACCCCGAGCTCGGTGACCGGGAGACCCAGTCGACGCTCGAGGCCTACCTCGACCAGGTCGCCGACCTGCTCCGGGAGGTCGAGGCGTCCTGCGGCGACCTCTCCGACCGGGTCCGCCTCGCCGGCGGGCGCGGACGCCCGGTGGCGGGCGACGAGGTCCTTCCGCAGCACGCCTCCCGGAGGGCACCGTGACCGTCGCCGGTGACCCCGCCTCCTGCTCCCAGCTCGGCTCGACCCTGCGCCGGCTGGCGGCGGCGCTCCGCGCCGAGCAGCGCCGTCTGCACGCGGCCGTCGACCCGGCCGACGCCCCGAGGCCGCCGGCGTCCGTCGTGCGCGCCCGGCGCCGGGGCGCGCAGGTGGCCGACTCCCTCGCGGTCGCCGTGGCCGAGCTCGACCAGGTCGGGTCGGCGCTGCAGGCGCACTCCAGCGACCTCGCCGAGGCGCTGTCCGACGCCAGGCAGCTGCTGGACCGTGCGTCCGCCGCAGGCCTCGAGCAGAGGTCCGGCCGGCTGGCGCCCCGGTGGGGGGTCGCGGGGGTGGCCGACCCCCGGGCGACCACGGCACAGGACGACCTGCGCTCCGACCTGCAGCAGCGGCTGGACTCCGTCGAGTCGCTGCTGCGCACCCGCCGGGCCCGGCTGGCCACCACCGTCCGCAGGTCCGGCGACCTGCTCGCCACGCACGCGGAGGCACTGCGCCGATGACGGTCATCGACCTCAACGCCGACCTCGGTGAGTCGTTCGGGCGCTGGCAGCTCGGCGACGACGAGGCGATGCTCGACCTCGTCACCAGCGCGAACGTCGCGTGCGGCTTCCACGCCGGCGACCCCGCCACCCTGCTGCAGACCTGCGTCGCCGCCGCCGAGCGCGGCGTCGTCGTGGGTGCCCAGGTCGGGTACCACGACCTCGCCGGGTTCGGCCGACGCTTCGTCGACATCGACCCGGCCGACCTCGTCGCGGACGTCGTCTACCAGGTCGGCGCGCTCCAGGGCCTCTGCGCCGCCGCCGGCACGCGGGTGGCCTACGTCAAGCCGCACGGCGCCCTCTACAACGCCGTCGTCCACCACGAGGCGCAGGCCGAGGCCGTGGTGCAGGCCGTTCGCCGCATCGACGACGAGCTGGTGGTCCTGGGCTTCCCGGGCTCGGCGCTGCTGTCCCTCGCCGAGGACGCGGGGCTGCGGACCGCCACCGAGGCCTTCGCCGACCGCGGCTACACCCCCGACGGCCGGCTGGTGCCCCGCAGCCACGCCGGCGCCGTGCTGCACGACCCGCAGGTCGTCGCCGCCCGCGCCGTGCGGATGGCCGTGGACGGGGTGGTCGAGGCGGTCGACGGGTCGATCGTGGAGGTCCGTGCCCAGTCGGTCTGCGTCCACGGCGACTCCCCCGGTGCCGTGTCCCTGGCGACCGAGGTGCGCCGCTCGCTGGAGTCGGCCGGGATGCGGCTGGCGCCGTTCGTCGACGGCCGGGGCTGAGCGCAGGTGCAGGTCCTGCCGTCGGGACCGCGGGCGGTGCTCGTCGAGTGCGACGACCTCGACGAGGCCCTGGCGCTGCACCGCCTGCTGTGGGAGCACGACCGTCCCGAGGGCCTGGTCGACGCCGTCCCGGGGGCCCGGACGCTGCTGCTCGTGGTGTCCTCGCCGCAGCACCTCCCGGGCGTGCGCTCCCGGCTGGAGGGCGTCGACCGCTCGCTGGTCGCCGGACCGGCGCCCGACGCTGCACGGCCCGACGCTGCACGGCCCGACCCTGCACGGCCCGGCCGCCGAGGCCCCGGACGCGAGGGACCGGGGGAGGTCGAGGTGCCTGTCCGGTACGACGGGCCGGACCTGCGGGACGTGGCCGACCACACCGGCCTGACGCCCGAGGAGGTCGTCGCCGCCCACACCGGCACGCCCTGGACCGTCGGCTTCGGCGGGTTCGCCCCGGGGTTCGCCTACCTGGCCGGGGGCGACCCCAGGCTCGAGGTCCCGCGACGGGGAGAGCCGCGCACGCGCGTTCCTCCGGGCGCCGTGGGGTTGGCCGGCCCCTTCAGCGGCATCTACCCCCGCTCCTCCCCCGGCGGGTGGCAGCTGATCGGGCACACCGACGTCGTCCTGTGGGACCTCGCCGCCGACCCGCCCGCGCTGCTGCGGCCAGGCATGCGGGTGCGCTTCGTCGACGCCGGACACAGCGACAGCGCGGCCGCCTCGTCGACGGCGCTCTCCCGTCAGCCGTCGGCGACGGCGCCGTCGACCACCACTCCCACGGCCGGAGCGGGCGCCACGGCCACGGCCGACGCCGACCTCGCACGGCGCCCCCACCTCGAGGTGCTCTCCCCCGGACCGCTCGCCCTGCTCCAGGACTCCGGCCGGGCCGGCCACGCCGGTGTCGGGGTCGGGCCGTCGGGGGCTGCCGACCGTGGTGCCCACGCGCTCGGCGCCCGCCTCCTGGGCCAGGACATCGACGCCGCCGCGGTCGAGGTGCACGCGGGCGGTCTGGAGGTCCGTGCCCACGGCGGGGTCACGCTCGTCCTCACGGGAGCGGCGACGGCGGCGACCGTCGACGGCACCCCCGTGGGCCATGCCGCACCGTTCCACCTCGCCGACGGGTCCGTGCTCCGCGTGCCCGCACCGGAGCGCGGTCTGCGCACCTACGTCTCGGTCCGGGGCGGCTTCGACGTCCCCGCCGTGCTCGGGTCGCGGTCGACGGACACCCTGTCGGGCCTGGGTCCCGGCCCGCTCACGGCCGGGTCCCGGCTGCCGGTCGGTCGCCACGGCGGCCACCCCAGCGTCGACGTCGCGCCACACCCCGCGCCGCCCCTCGGCACCCTGGTCCTCGACGTCGTGCAGGGCCCGCGCACCGCGTGGCTGGCCGAACCCGACGCCCTCGTCCGCGGCGAGTGGACGGTCGGGTCGGCCAGTGACCGGGTCGGCGTCCGGCTGGCTGGCGAGCGGCTGCCGCGCCCGGCCTCCCTCGAGGGCCGCGAGCTGCCGAGCGAGGGCGTGGTCCGCGGAGCCGTGCAGGTCCCGGCGGACGGGCAGCCGGTCGTGTTCCTCGCCGACCACCCGGTGACCGGCGGCTACCCCGTGGTCGCGGTCCTCAGCGAGCCGGCCCAGGACCTGCTCGCCCAGGCCGTCCCCGGCCAGCAGGTCCGGTTCCGGTGGTCGCGTGCCTGAGTGGGCGCGCCGCTAGGGTTGAGCGCGCCTGCCCGCCCCCCAGACCACAGGAGCCCGCATGAAGATCGCCCGCACCCTCGAGTACGCCGCCACCCCCGAGGAGGTCTTCGCCGTCCTCGCCGACGTGGCCTTCCAGGAGGCCAAGTGCGCTGCCACCGGGGCGATCTCGTACACCGCCTCGGTGAAGGCGGAGGGGGACGCGACGGTCATCACCACCGAGCGCGAGCTGCCCGCCGACGGCCTGCCCGACTTCGCCCGGTCCATGGTCGGCAACACCCTCAAGGTCGTCGAGACGCAGACGTGGGAGGCCCCCGGCGCGGACGGCGCCCGTACCGGCACCGTCGCCATGACCGTGCCCGGCGCACCGATCACCCTCAAGGGAAGGCTGGCCCTCGAGCCGGGCGGCCCCGGCACCGTCGAGCACCTCGACGGTGACCTCAAGGCGAGCATCCCGCTCGTCGGCGGCAAGATCGAGAAGGCCGCGTCCCCCGCGATCGAGGACGCCATCACCATCGAGGGCATGACCGCCCACGAGTGGCTGGCCCGCTAGGACCTGGGAGCGGCTCGTCCGCCGGGGCGACGCGCCACGGCATACGCGAAAGGCCCGGAAACCATTGCGGTTCCGGGCCTTTCGCGTATGCCGGTGAGCCTCAGCCCATGTGCGGGTAGGCGTGGTTGGTCGGCGGGTTGAACGTCTCCTTGATGGAGCGCGCGCTCGTCCAGCGCAGGAGGTTCTGCGCCGCACCGGCCTTGTCGTTGGTGCCCGACGCGCGGCCACCGCCGAACGGCTGCTGCCCGACGACGGCGCCCGTGGGCTTGTCGTTGACGTAGAAGTTGCCGGCCGCGAAGCGCAGGCGCTCGGTCGCGTCGGCGATGGCCATCCGGTCCTGGGCGATGATCGAGCCGGTGAGGCCGTACGGGGCGAACGACTCCATCTGGTCGAGCACCTTGTCGAACTGGCGGTCCGGGTAGACGTGCACCGACAGGATCGGGCCGAAGTACTCGGTGCGGAACGACTCGTCGCTCGGGTCGTCGATCTCGAGGATCGTCGGCCGGACGAACCAGCCCTCGCTGTCGTCGTACGTGCCGCCGGCGACGACCTCGACCCCGGACGTCGCGTGCGCCCGGTCGATCGCGGCCGAGTGCTTGCTGAACGCGCGCTGGTCGATGACCGCACCCATGAAGTTCGACAGGTCGGTGACGTCGCCCTGGCTCAGGCCCTCGGTGACGGAGACGAGGTCGGCCTTGATCTTGCGCCACAGCGAGCGCGGGACGTAGGCGCGCGAGGCGGCCGAGCACTTCTGCCCCTGGTACTCGAACGCGCCACGGATCATGGCGGTGCGCAGGACGTCCGGGTCCGCCGACGGGTGCGCGAGGATGAAGTCCTTGCCGCCGGTCTCGCCGACGAGGCGCGGGTACGTGCGGTAGCTCGGCAGGTTGGCGCCGACCTCCTGCCACAGGTGCTGGAACGTCGGCGTCGACCCGGTGAAGTGGATGCCGGCGAGGTCGGGGTCGGCGAGCGCGACCTTGGAGACGTTGATCCCGTCGCCGGTCACCATGTTGATGACGCCGGGCGGCATGCCGGCCTCCTCGAGCAGCGACATGGTCAGCTGAGCGGCGAACTGCTGGGTCGGGCTCGGCTTCCACACGACGGTGTTGCCCATGAGCGCCGGGGCGGTCGGCAGGTTGCCCGCGATCGCGGTGAAGTTGAACGGCGTGATCGCGTAGACGAAGCCCTCGAGCGGGCGGTGGTCGGTGCGGTTCCAGATGCCCTTGGAGTTCGCCGGCGGCTGCTCGGCGAGGATCTGCCGGGCGAAGTGGACGTTGTAGCGCCAGAAGTCGATGAGCTCGCACGCCGCGTCGATCTCGGCCTGGTAGGCCGTCTTGGACTGGCCGAGCATCGTCGCCGCGTTGAGGTGCGCGCGCCACGGGCCGGAGAGCAGCTCGGCCGCCTTGAGCAGGATCGCCGCGCGGTCGTCGAAGGACAGGGCGCGCCAGCCGGGGGCGGCGGCCTTGGCGGCGTCGACGGCGGCCTGCGCGTCGGCGAGGGTCGCGTTGCGCATGGTGCCGAGGAGCTTGCGCTTCGCGTGCGGCTGCCGGACCTCGATCTTGCGCCCGCCACCCATGACCCGCTTGCCGTTGATGGTGTGCGGCAGGTCGATGGCGGTGCTGCCCAGCTCCGCGAGGGCCACCTCGAGCGACGCGCGCTCGGGGCTGCCGGGCGCGTAGTCGAGCACGGGCTCGTTGACGGGGGCGGGCACCTGGGTGACGGCATCCATGGTGGGCGGGGCTCCTCGGGGTCGCGTCGGAGAAGGGGGACCTCCCGTGCTGCCGGGAGGGCGCACCTATGGTGTCACGTATGCCGAGTTCCAACGACAGCGCCGAGCTCGCCTACCGCTGGGCCGGCCCCGCGGATCCGACGACGCCGACCCTGGTGCTCCTGCACGGACTGGGCGACTCCGGCGACTGCTGGCCCGACGCCGTCCGCCGGTGGTCCCCGACCTACCGCGTCGTGGGCGTCGACGCCCTCGGCCACGGCCGGTCACCGCGGTTCACGCCGGCGCAGCTCACGTCCGAGGACCCGATGGAGGCGATGTATGCCGCCGCCGAGGCCACCCTGGCCCGGGTCGCAGCCGACCACGGCGGCCCGGTGCTCGTCGTCGGCCACTCGATGGGTGGCGGGATCGCAGGGGCTCTGGCGGCCCGTCGCCCCGACCTCGTCGCCGCCGCGGTCCTCGAGGACCCCGCCTGGCGCGACCCGCAGTACCGCGTGCAGCCCGCCGAGGTCGTGCGCGAGCGGGTCGCCGAGTGCCGGGCCTTCGCGGACGACCCGGCCGGGTCGCGCGAGGAGGGCCGCGCGGACAACCCGACCTGGCCCGAGTCAGAGCTCGACCCGTGGGTGGCGTCCAAGGCGCAGGTCGACCTCGACTTCCTGAGACTGGGCATCGCCAACCTGGTCCAGCCGTGGGACGAGGTCGTGGCCGCGATCGCGGTGCCGACACTGGTCCTGCTCGCCGAGCAGGGCGGCCCGGTGCTGCCCGAGGTCCGCGAGCGCGCGGCACGGATCGGCAACAGCCACATGGACATCCGGGTCGTCGAGGGTGCCGGGCACTGCATCCGCCGCGACCGGGCCGACGCGTACCACGCCCTGGTCGACCCCTTCCTCGCCCGGCACGCCTGACCCGCCCACGGCCGCCCGTCCCGTCGACTCTCTGGTCTTTGCGCGATCGCCGCGGTCATGACCGCCGGAACCGCGCAGAGACCAGGGGAAGGACGAGAGGAGGCGGGCGTCAGAGGATGCGCAGGACCTCGTCGAGCTCGGTGACGTCGTACCAGAGCAGGTCCTCCATGCCCTGGTCCCCGGCCGTCTCGTCGACGTGCAGCGACACGACGAGCCGCAGCGGCACCGGCGAGGTGACCCTGACGGCGCCGAGCCCGTCCCGCGTCGCATCGTCCTCGACCCACGCCGGGTCGACGTCGGCCGCGGCCACGACGCGCTTGGCGACCATGGTGCCCTGGGCCGCCTCCGCCGCCTCGACCGCCTCGGTGAGCGCGGCGTACTCCCACTCCTCCTCGTCGGCGGTGGGCAGCGAGCGCTCGAGGCGACGGGTCACGGCATACGCGGCGACGGGCGCCGGGCCGACCTCGCGGCGCTCGGCGAGCGCCTGCACGTCGGAGGGCGTGAGCGGCAGGTAGATCCGGGTCTGGGTCATGGGGTCATCCCACATCCTCGAAGGTGCTGTGGTCGGGCAGGGGGGCGGGGTCGCGCAGGGCGGCGGCGGAGGTGCGCAGGGACGTCGCGATGACACCCGGGCGCCGGCTGACGTCCATGAGGTTGGAGCCGAACGCCTCGAGGTCCTCCTCGCCGGGGCCGAGGATCGTCACCTCGGCACCGTCGGCGTGCACCCGGTGGAGCTCGCGCAGCGCGCGCAGCGTGACCCGGTTGCGCCACTGGCGCTCGACCCGGGTGCGCCAGTGGGTCGGGGTGTCCTTGACGAAGCTGACCTGCGGCGCGAGGACGTACACCTCGTCGAGGCCGAGGCCGACCATGAGGTCGAGGTTGGTCGAGGACCACGCCCCGCCGTCGATGTAGCGGTGCTCCCCGATCCGCACCGGCTGGTACCAACCGGGGATGGCGCACGAGGCCATGACCGCGGCCGGCAGGTCGACCGGCGGCGCCTCCTCCCGCCCGAACGGCACACGCTCCCCCGTGTCGTAGTCGAGGGCGACGACGGTGATGCCTTCGCGCGGCACCCAGCCCGACGGCACGACGTGGCCGACCATCGCGCCGACGGCCTCGAGGCTGCCCCGCCCCTCGGGGAGGATCGCCGAGAGCACCGCCGTCGGTGGCAGGCTCCGGAGGTGGAGGGCGTTGCGGCGCAACAGCTCTCGCGACCCGAGGCCGGGTCGCGGCAACCCGGGCCGGTCGCCGCCGGTGTCGCGCTCGTAGTCCCAGAGGTAGCCGGCCAGCGGTCCCGCGTCGATGGAGCCCTCGATCTGGTGGTGCAGCAGGTCGGCGACCGGGACGCCAGCACCCAACAGCCCGGCCAGCACCGAGCCGGCCGAGGTGCCGACCACCTGGTCGAAGTCCCGCGCGTCCAGGCCGGTCTGGGCCTCGAGCGCGCTGAGGGCGCCGACCATCCACGCAGCGCCGAGGACGCCGCCGCCACCGAGGACGAGTCCCCGGCGGGTGCCGTCGCCCCCGTGCGCAGTCATCGTCGCGTCGACCGCTGCGTGTCGAGGAGCTCGGCCAGCGAGTCGACGATGCTCTGGCCGAGCACGTCGACGTCGGGCATGGAGTCGCGGTCGGCGTTGAGGCCGTAGTAGACCCCGCCGTCGTACGACGTGAGGCCGATCGACAGCGCCTGCCCGCGGGCCAGCGGCATGACCGGGTAGGTCGAGAGCATCTTGGCGTCCGCGGCATACAGGGTGTGCTGCGGGCCCGGCACGTTGGTGATGACGACGTTGAAGAGGCGGCGCGAGACCGCGGAGCCCAGTCGCGCCCCCAGGGAGTGCAGCGTCGGCGGGGCGAAGCCCGCCAGTCCGGCGAGCGACTCCGCACCCACTGCCTGCCCGCCCTCCATCTGCTGGCGCATCGCGAAGGCGATCTGGTGCAGCCGCATCGACGGCCCCGGCTCCCCCACCGGCAGGTCGACGAAGCAGGCGGTCAGGCGGCTGCTCACGTGCCGCGCGCCCTCGTCGTAGACGCTCACCGGGACCATCGCGCGGACCGTCGTGCCGGAGTGCACGGACTCACCGCGGGTGAGCAGCCAGGAGCGGAAGGCGCCCGAGATCGTCGCGAGCACGACGTCGTTGATCGACACGTCGTCGGCGTAGCGGCCGCGGGCCAGCCGCGCCCGGACCTTGCGGTAGTCCTCGAGATCGGTGCCGATCATGACGTAGCGGCGGGCCTCGCCCACGGTCGCGTTGAGGGGCGAGTGCGGCGCGGGCCGGGCCGCCGTGCGGGCCAGCGTGGAGACCACGTCACCGGCTGCGGTCAGCGCCCGCGCGCCGAGTGCCTTGACGTCGGCCGTGCCGCCGCGGATGTTGTCCACGACCTCGCTCGGGCGGCGCACCGCGTCGACGAGGGCACCGGTGAGAAGCTCGATGTCACTCGGCTCGCGCGAGGGCCGCCACGTGTCGGTGACCAAGCCATCGGCGGCCGGGTCGCCGTCGACGATGACGTGCGCGATGTCGACCGCGTTGACGCCGTCGACGAGTGCCTGGTGCGACTTGGTGACGATCGCGAACCGGCCCTCGGCCAGCCCCTCGACGAGGTACACCTCCCACAGCGGGCGGCGCCGGTCGAGCGCCCGCGGCTGGATGCGCGCGACGAACTCCTGCAGCTGCTCGTCCGTGCCCGGCCGCGGCAGCGCCGAGCGCCGCACGTGGTAGGTGACGTCGAAGTTCTCGTCGTCCACCCACACCGGGTTGGCCAGCCGGCCCGGGACCTGGCGGATCCGCTGGCGGTAGCGCGGCACGAACGCGATCCGCGTCGACACCAGCTGCACGAGGCGGTCGTAGTCGAAGCCGTCCTCCGGCGGGTCGAACACCATGACCGAGCCCACGTGCATCGGCGTCGTCGACTCCTCGAGGTAGAGGAACGACGCGTCGAGCGAGGTGAGGCGGTCGGGCACCCCCACATCGTGTCAGAAAGGCCTGTCTAGACTTCGGATCGTGACCAAGATGACGTGGCCCACGACCCTGCGGTATGCCGGGTGCGCGGCCCTCGTCGCAGGGCTCGCCGCCTGTGGCGCGGCACCAAGCTCGGGAACGTCCTCGAACGACGCCAGCTCCGCCGCCACGTCCACCGCCTCCTCGTCGTCGCCGTCACCCTCGGGCTCGTCGTCGGCGTCATCGTCGAGCAGCCCGGCGCAGCGGACCGTCACCGTGACGGTCAGGGGCAGCCGGGTCACCCCGGCGCCCCGCACGGTCGAGCTGGGCGTGGGCGAGACGATGACGCTGACCGTCACCAGCGACCACGCCGACCAGCTCCACGTGCACGGGTTCGACATCGAGAAGGAGCTCCCCGCCGGCACCCCGGTCAGCGTCGAGCTGACCGGTGAGTCGCCGGGCGTGTACGAGGTCGAGACCCACCACCCCGAGCTGCGACTGCTCAAGATCGCGGTCCGGTGAGGCTGCCACTGCTGCCCTCGCTGGCCCTGCCAGCCCACGGCGTCGGCTCTCGCGAGGACCTGCCGCTGCCGTTCTCGCTGTTGCTCGTCGGAGCCGGCGCGGCCCTGGTGGTGTCCTTCGTCGCGCTGGGGGCGCTGTGGCGCACGCCGCGGCTGGGTGCCGACGACGGGGTGCCGCTGCCGCAGGGACTCGGCCGGGTGCTCGACAGCCGCGCCCTGCGCGTCGTCGTCGTCCTCCTCACGCTGGTCGTCGCCGCCTGGACGCTGGTGGCCCTCGTCCTGGGCAAGGACGATGCCAACAACCCCGTCCCGTACGTCGTCTACGTCTGGCTCTGGGTCGGCCTCGCCTTCCTGTCGATGCTGGTCGGCGGCGTGTGGCGGGTGGTCAACCCGGTGCGCTGGCTGCACGCAGGGCTGTTGAAGGTGGCGCGGATCGAGCCCGAGTTCGCCCTCGCCGACTACCGGCTCGGCTACTGGCCCGCCGCGGCCGGGCTCGCCGCGTTCGTCTGGCTCGAGCTCGTCGCCCCTGACAACGCGACGCTGCCGGTGCTGCGGGTCGCCGTCCTCGGCTACCTGCTGCTCAGCCTCGTGCTCGCACTCGCGTTCGGGCAGCCGTACCTGCGCCACGGCGACCCGTTCGGGGCCTGGTCCGGCCTCTATGGGACGCTCAGCCCGCTCGGCCGGCGCACCGACGGGCGCTGGGTGCTGCGGACGCCGCTGCACGGCCCGCTGCAGGTGCGCCCCGAACCGGGGCTGCTGGCCGTCACGGCGGTGATGCTGGGCTCGACCGCCTACGACGGCTTCTCGGGCGAGACCCGGTGGTACTCCTTCGTCCAGGCCCGGGCAGTGCCGCGCCTGTGGGAGACCGGCGGCCTCGTCGCGGTCTGCCTGGTCGTGGCCGGCTCGCTCGCCCTGGCCGCCCTCGTCTCCGCCCGGCTGGCCCGGGTGTCTGCCCGCGGCGTCGCGAGCGCGTTCGCACCTTCGCTCATCCCGATCGCGGCGGGGTACTTCGTCGCCCACTACTGGTCGCTCTGGGTGTGGGAGGGCACCAACGGCCTGGCCAAGTTCTCCGACCCGCTCGGCACGGGCGCCGACTGGCTCGGCACGTCGGGCGTGCGGCCCTCGGTCGCCCTCATCGCACCCGGCCTCGTCGCGGGCATCCAGGTCGTCGCGATCATCACCGGCCACGTGCTGGGGGTGGTGGTCGCGCACGAGCGCGCGCTCACCCTGTTCCCGCGCCGGGCAGCGGTGGTGGGCCAGGTCCCCCTGCTGGTCCTCATGGTCCTCTACACGGTCGGCGGCCTCACCCTGCTCTTCAGCTCCTGACCGCGCGGGCGGTTCAGCGCCGCGAGCGCGTCAGCGTCGCGACCGCGTCACGGTCGGGCGCCACTCAGCTCAGCGAGCTCACCTGTGTCAGCGCCGAACGGCCCGGCGCGAGCGCCGGCTGACCCCTGCGGTGTCCCCGGCCCACCGGGTGGCCAGGGACTGCAGCGCCCGGCGCAGCTCCGACTGGGGCGCGTGGTCGACCAGGGTGGTGCCCGCGAACATCGCGGCGTCGAGGGTGGCCTGGTCCCAGGGCAGGTACGTCAGATCGTCCATCCCGGCGAACCGCCCCAGGGCCTCGGCGATCCGGCGCTCGGGTCGCGAGCCGACCGCCGACGCGCGCACCTTGTTGACGACGACGGTCGGGGTGGGCGAGGGCACGGTGGCGAGGTCCTGGACGGCGCGCACGAGCCGCTGCAGCCCGATCGGGTCGGCCGCCCCCACGACGACCAGGTCGTCGGCCTCCTCGAGGGCGGTCAGGGTCGCGGCGTTGCGCCGCGGGGCCAGGGTGTCGTACGACAGCTCCTCGTCGTCCTCGACGCAGAAGCCGCAGTCGACCACGACGTGCGTGGCCAGCTGTCGCGCGATCCCGAGCACCTGGGCCACGGACGGGGCCCGCAGCTCGGTCCAGCGGTGCGGCCTGGGGGTGCCGGTCAGCACCCGCAGGCCGGGGCTGACCTCGGGCGCCAGCCGGGCGAGGGCCAGGAGGTCCAGCCCGCCCTGGTCGGCGGCGCGGCAGGCCGCCGTCATCCCCGGCGCCTCGTCGAGCAGCCCGAGGGCCTGGGCGAGCGAGGACCCGTAGGTGTCGGCGTCGACGAGCAGGGTCGGAGCGTGGGCGGCCAGCTCGGCGGCGAGGTTGAGCGCGACCGTGCTGCGACCGGGCGCGCCGGTGGGGCCCCACACGGCCAGCACCCGGCCGGGGCGTCCTGCGGTCAGGTCGACGGGGTCGTCGGCCACCGGGTCGTCGACGGCGGCGTCCGCGGCGGCCCCGAGCGACCCCGACGCCGCCTCGTCGAGGGCGTCCTCGAGCTCCGGGGCCGAGACGTCGGCCCGCACGACGACGGCCAGGCCTAGCTGGCGCAGCCGCCGCTCACCGGCCTCGTCGCCAGGGGCCACCACTCCCGCCACCCCGAGCCCGTGCTCGGCCAGCTCGTGCAGGGCCGGGCGGTCGAGCGCGCGGAGCTCGGCGGAGACGAGCGCCAGGTCGCCCAGCCCGGCCGCAGCGGTCGCGAGCAGGTCGGCGAGGTCGGCGCAGCGCCGCGCCACGGCATACCCGGACGTGGCCTCCAGCGCCGTCACGACGTCAGGCTCCCACGCCCCCGTCAGGGCGGTGAGCACGCTGCGGGTCACCGGGCTCCCCCGGTGCCGGCCACCGGCACCACCGTGACCCGTGCGCCCAGGTCCACGGCGCCGATGATGTCCTTGACCCGGTCCGTCGGCGCCATCACCTGGATCGGCCGGTCGGCCCCGGTGCCCGACCCCAGGCCGCTCGACGTCTTCGGCAGGCCCGCGACCGAGACGCCCTGCAGGGCCAGCTCGGGCCCGGTGTAGCGCTTGGCGGTGCCCGTCGCGGCCGGGTCGACCGGGTTGACGTAGACGTCGACGCGCGTCCCGACCCGCAGCGGCGCCGCCGAGCCCGCGTCGACGACGAGGGTGAGCGGTTGGACCTCGACCCGCTCGCGCCCGCCCACGGCGGACGCGGGGACGAGCTCCCCGGCAGGGACCTCGCGCAGCACGTAGCGGTCCGGCGCGAGACCCGCCGCTGCCGACAGGTACGTGCCCGTGTGCGACCCGAGCTGCACGTCGACCCGGACCAGGTCGTCCTCGGTCAGGGGCTGGCCCGGCACCAGCGGCCCGGCTGCGGCGTACACGGGGAGGCGGTCGTCGGCGTGGGCGACGACGTACGACCCCAGCGCGACCGACCCCAGCACGAGCAGCAGGCCCACCAGCAGGCGGGCGTCACGCCAGCCGGGCCGACGCAGCCGGCTCGCCGATGGCACGGGCAGGTCACTCACGGTCTCCCCCTCGATCTGTGGTCCGTCCCCCCGGCGGCCATCATGGCGCACCCAACGGGCGTTCCGCCCGGCTAATCCACAGCAGGGGGGTCATCCACAGGGCCGGGCTGTCAACTCCCCCGAACGGTCGAGGATGCGAGAATTCCCTGATCGACCAGACGCCATCGCACGATCATGGTAAAAAGTTGGTCAAGAGAAGGTTAGTTCCCAGTCAAGTGGGGCGAGAGAGGGGTTGGCCGTGGCCAAGCGCTTCATCCAGTTGTCCGAGGTCTCCGAGGTGTTGGACATCTCCTCGGCCCAGGCGTACGCCCTGGTCCGCTCCGGCGAGCTGCCCGCGATCAAGGTCGGGGGTCGGGGACAGTGGCGGGTCGAGGTCGCCGAGCTCGAGAGCTACATCCAGCGGATGTACAACGAGACCAAGAGCTTCGTCGCAGCACACCCCTTCGGGCAGGGCCAGGACTGACCGGCTGACGCCCCACCCCGATCCGCAGGTCCACCCCGACGCGCAGTTGCGGAGCGTGGCACCCGCCGGCTCGGAAAGCGCCACCCCCCGGTCGCAGTCGATGTGGCTGCGACCCGATCCGGTCCTCGTCCCCGCCTCGAGGGACGGCCGGCGGGGGCGCCCCCGCGGGTGCGACGCCGCCTCGCGTCGGCGTCAGACCGGGCGGACGAGGACGATCGCAGTGAACGGCACGACCCGGTGGCCGGTCACGTTCTCGGAGCGTCGGGGCAGGTCAGCAGCGTGCTCGGCCAGCTCGAGGTGGTCCGAGCCCACCGCGTCGATGGTGCCGGTGCAGGTGGATCCCGTGACATCGGTGAGCCGCACGACGGCGCGGTCACGGCTCACCGCGCGCAGCGCGTAGCCCAGCCCGAACCTGCGGCCGAGGGAGCTCTCGACCGCCCTGGCCGGCAGGCCTGTCACCGACACGACCGCCGCCGTCGGCACCAGGCACGGCGCGCGCCCGGGCTCCCCGAGCAGGAACCAGCCCTCACCCACGTCGGCGACCCGCCCACCCACCCGTGACCCGTCGCGCACCGTCACCGTCAGGGTTCCGGCACCTGCCCCCGCCAGGCGGTCCCCCAGCGTGACCGTCGCCCGCTCCCGGCGGGTCCGGTCCGCGACCTCGGCGTCGAGCTCGCGCCGCTGCTCCGCGTCCCACTGGGACTCCAGGTCCGCGAACAGGTCCTCCCAGCGCATCCCATCCCCCCTCGTCGATCGGCGTGGTGAGCGTACGGCACCGTCGACCCCTTGCCTCGACGAACGCACGGCGTTACGTTCTAACACACGCAAACACATGCAAACGGCATGGTCAGGGGGATGACATGGCACGACAGACCGGACGAAGGGGACGAATTGCGGCGCTCGCCACCGGGGCACTCGCCGTGGGGGCAGGCCTGGAGGCGGTGCTCGCCGCCGCGGCTGGCGGCCAGTGGGGCGCCGTGCTCGCCCCGGGTCCCGCCCGGCCCGACGAGGTGGTGGGAGCCGTCCTCACCACTGCGGCCGTTCTCGTCGGCGCCTGGCTGGCGGTCACCACCCTGGCGTCGCTGCTCGGGCACCTGCCCGGCCGGGTGGGGCGCGCGCTCGACAGGTGGTCCCGGTCGTGGTCCCCCGCGGTCGTTCGGCGGGTGGCTGCGGTGCTCGTCGGCGCGAGTGTCAGCGGCGTCCTCGCGCCGGGCTCCGCCGTCGGCTCGGCCGCGCCGGCTCCCTCCCCGGGGTTCGCGGTGACGGCCCCAACCACCACTACCCTCTCGACCACTGCCCCAGCGGCCACGACCCCCGCGACCACTACCCCCGCGGCCGTCGCCGCGCCGGGTGGGGCCGGGGGCAGTCACGGCCCCGGGGTGCCGGGGTTCACCGTGACGGCACCCGCCCCGGCCGAGGACCGCCTGCAGGCCCCCGCGCCCGGCTGGGTGCCGGAGCGGCCCGTCGTGCGACCGCAGGCGTCACCCGACCTCGTGGCCGGGACGCCACGCCGGACCCCCGCCGCCGAGGTGGTGGTGCTGCGCGGGGACAGTCTCTGGTCGATCGTGGCGCGCCACCTCGGCCCGGAGGCGAGCGACGCCGAGGTCGCGGCCCAGTGGCCGCGCTGGCACGCCGCAAACCGCTCGGTCATCGGCGACGACCCCGACCTCCTGCTGCCCGGGCAGGTCCTCCGGGCGCCCCACGCCGAGGCGGTGGCGCGATGAGCCCCGCCACCCGGACCTCCGCCTCCGGCCCGGCCGACCCGGGCGCACCGGTGCCCGCGGGCGGGCCCCCGCCGACCGGCGAGCCCGGACGCTCGCGACTGCGCCCGCTGCGCGTCATGCCCGCACCGCGGCACCGGCCGCCCGTGCTGACCGACACCGAGTGGTGGCCGGAGGGCGACGGCGACGACCCCCGCTACGTCCAGGGCGCCCTGGCCGTCGACTTCGACAGCCTCACCGACGAGCAGCTGTTCGGAGCGCGCCCCACCCGGCGCGACGACCTCCCCGACCCGCGCGAGTGGGCGGGCCACATCGCCCAGGCGCTCGTCGAGGTCATGTCGGGCTCGCGGCCGGCGCCGCAGCTCCTGCGCTGGACCGTGCCCGAGGTGTATGCCGTGGTCGCCCGTCGCGCCGCCGTCTCCGCCAGGCGTGCGGCCGGGGAGGGACGTCGCGGGGCACCCGCCGCCGGCCGGGCCGTGGTGCGCAGCGTCCGGCTCTGCGAGCCCGCCGACGGGGTCGCCGAGGCAAGCGCCGTGGTCGTCGACGGCGGTCGGGTCCGGGCCCTGGCGTTCCGGCTCGTCGGGCTCGACGGGCGGTGGCGGGTCGAGGCGCTCCAGGTGGGCTGACCGCTATACCAGGGCCCAGCACGCGCGGACGGCGCCGCCCGTGGGGGCGGCGCCGTCCGTATGCCGTGCCGGAGCAACCAGGTGCCCCGGTGAGGGTTCGGCTAGAGGTCCTTGCCGTGGCACATCTTGAACTTCTTGCCCGAGCCACACGGGCAGGGCCCGTTGCGCGAAGCTCCCCGGAGCTGCTCGGGGGTCAGGGTGTCCTGCGCCGTCCCGACCGCGCGGTGCTCGACGTCACCGGTCTCGGTGGGCGCGGAGTACTGCAGCTGCTGCGGGCGGCGCTCCGGCTGCTCGAGGCCCTTGGCCCGGAACGACGGCTGGGGCTCCGCGGCCGCGGCTCCCGTCGGCTCCGCCGGCGTCAGCGCCTCGACCGGCTGCTCCTCGGCACCCTCGGCCTCGGCGCGCTCGGCGCTCGAGAGCCCGGACCCGGCGAGCATGTCCGACACGCTGACCGGCTGGACGGCCGGCGTCTCCTCGTGGGTGTGGTCGACCTCCACCTGGATGTTGAACAGGTAGCCGACCGACTCCTCCTTGATGGAGTCGTTCATGGCCTCGAAGAGCTGGAAGCCCTCGCGCTGGTACTCCACGAGCGGGTCGCGCTGGGCCATGGCGCGCAGGCCGATGCCCTCCTGCAGGTAGTCCATCTCGTAGAGGTGCTCGCGCCACTTGCGGTCCAGGACCGACAGCACGACGCGGCGCTCGACCTCGCGCATGACGTCCTCGCCGAGCTCGGCCTCGCGGGCGTCGTAGGCGTGGTGGGCGTCGGAGGTGATCTGCTCGCGCAGCAGGTCGGCGGTGATGCCGGACCGGCCACCGGCCATGTCGGCCACGTCGTCGGGCGTGATCGAGACCGGGTAGAGGGTCTTGAGCGCGGACCACAGGCGGTCGTAGTCCCAGTCGTCGGCGAAGCCCTCGGCGGTCTCGGCGGCGACGTAGCTGTCGATGACGTCGTTGACGAAGTGGCGGATCTGCTCGTGCAGGTCCTCGCCCTCGAGCACGCGGCGGCGCTCGTCGTAGATGACCGTGCGCTGCCGGTTGAGGACGTCGTCGTACTTGAGGACGTTCTTGCGGATCTCGAAGTTGCGGCCCTCGACCTGGCCCTGCGCGCTCTGGATCGAGCGGCTCACCATCTTGGACTCGATCGGCACCTCGTCGTCCATCTTGGCCGTGGTCATGAACCGGTCGACCATCGCGGCGTTGAACAGGCGCATGAGGTCGTCCTGCAGCGACAGGTAGAACCGCGACTCACCCGGGTCGCCCTGGCGACCGGAGCGTCCACGCAGCTGGTTGTCGATGCGGCGCGACTCGTGCCGCTCGGTGCCGAGGACGTACAGGCCGCCGAGCTCGGTGACCTCGTCGTGCTCGGCCTTGACGGCCTCCTCGGCCTCGGCGAGCGCCTGGTCCCAGGCCGCCTCGTACTCCTCCGGGGTCTCCTCGGGGTCGAGGCCGCGCTGCTTGAGGGCGGCGACGGCCATGAACTCGGGGTTGCCGCCCAGCATGATGTCGGTGCCTCGACCGGCCATGTTGGTGGCGACGGTGACGGCGCCCTTGCGGCCGGCCTGCGCGACGATCGCGGCCTCACGCTCGTGCTGCTTGGCGTTGAGGACCTCGTGCGGGACGCCCTTGCGACGCAGCTGGTCGGAGAGGTACTCGCTCTTCTCGACCGAGGTGGTGCCGACGAGGACGGGCTGGCCCTTCTTGTGACGGTCGACGATGTCGTCGACCACCGCGGAGAACTTCGCCTCCTCGGTGCGGTAGACGAGGTCCGGCTGGTCCATGCGGATCATCGGCCGGTTCGTCGGGATCGGCACGACGCCCAGCTTGTAGATCGAGTACAGCTCGGCCGCCTCGGTCTGGGCGGTGCCCGTCATGCCCGAGAGCTTGTCGTACATGCGGAAGTAGTTCTGCAGGGTGATCGTGGCGAGCGTCTGGTTCTCGTTCTGGATCTCGACGCCCTCCTTCGCCTCGATCGCCTGGTGCATCCCCTCGTTGTAGCGACGACCGGCCAGGATGCGGCCCGTGTGCTCGTCGACGATGAGGATCTCACCGTTCATGTTGACGTAGTCCTTGTCCCGCTTGAACAGCTCCTTGGCCTTGATGGCGTTGTTGAGGTAGCCGATGAGCGGGGTGTTGACGGACTCGTAGAGGTTGTCGATGCCGAGGTAGTCCTCGACCTTGGCGATGCCGGCCTCGAGGACACCGACGGTCTTCTTCTTCTCGTCGACCTCGTAGTCGCCCTGGCCGGACTCGAGCTCGCCGCGGGTCAGCCGCTGGGCGATGCGCGCGAACTCGGTGTACCACTTGGTCGCGGCGTCGGCGGGTCCGCTGATGATGAGCGGCGTGCGGGCCTCGTCGATGAGGATCGAGTCGACCTCGTCGACGATGGCGAAGTTGTGGCCGCGCTGCACCAGCTCGTCCATCGACCACGCCATGTTGTCGCGCAGGTAGTCGAAGCCGAACTCGTTGTTGGTGCCGTAGGTGATGTCCTTGGCGTACTCGGCGCGCCGCTGCTCGGGGGTCATCGACGAGAGGATGACGCCGGTCTCGAGGCCGAGGGCGCGGTGGACGCGCCCCATGAGCTCGGACTGGTACTCGGCGAGGTAGTCGTTGACCGTGATGACATGCACGCCCTTGCCCTCGAGGGCGTTGAGGTAGGACGGCAGGGTCGCCACGAGGGTCTTGCCCTCACCGGTCTTCATCTCGGCGACGTTCCCCAGGTGCAGGGCGGCGCCACCCATGAGCTGCACGTCGAAGTGCCGCTTCCCGATGGTCCGCTTGGCCGCCTCCCGCACGGCCGCGAACGCTTCCGGGAGGATGTCGTCGAGCGTCTCGCCGTCGCTGAGACGCTTGCGGAAGACGTCGGTCTCGGCGCGCAGCTCGGCGTCGCTGAGCTTCTCGAAGTCCTCCTCGATCGCGTTCACCTGGGCGGCGATGCCCTGGAGCTTCTTGAGGATGCGTCCCTCACCGGCACGCAGCAGCTTTTCGACGATCTTGGACACGCAGTCTCTCCTGGGAAGTGTGCGGCCTCCGACGACCCTTGCGCCGGCGGCCCGCTCTAGGTTAGTCGACCGGTCCCGACCCGCGGACGCACGGCGTGGGGGAACTCTCCCCTCGAGGGCCAACGCCGGGTCCCGCCGAGCGGTTCCGAGGGGGCGCGGCGCCACGGGGCGGCTACGGCGCGACGAGGTCCTGGTAGTCGGGGTGGCGCTCGATCCAGGCCGCGATGAACGGGCACATCGCCACGACGTCGTGCTCCCCCGCCGCGCGCACCTGGTCCAGGGCGCCGCGCGCCAGCGCGCCGCCGACCCCCTGGCCCTCGTAGGCGTCGTCCACCTCGGTGTGGGTGAAGACGATGTGGCCCCCGGAGAGCCGGTATGCCGCGAAGCCGGCGAGCGCGCCATCGACGTGGGCCTCGAAGCGGCCGAGGTCTGGGTTGTCCTTGACGGTGGTCTCGCTCATGGGCCCAACCCCATCACGTCGGGCCGCCCTGCCGCACCTCAGGCGACGGCCGCGACCTCGGCCTCCTCGAGCGGCGCCGCGTCGCGCTCCTCGCCCGGCGACCGGGAGATCGCGAGGCAGGCGAGGGCCGCGAACAGGCACAGCCCGCCCGCGGTGAGCCACGCGGTGTAGTAGTCGCCGGTCGCCTGCCGCACCCACCCGGCGTACGACGCGGCGACGCCGGCGCCGACCATGTGGGCGGCGAACACCCAGCCGAACACCACGCTCGAGCGGGCCACCCCGAAGTGCCGGCGGCACAGCGCGATCGTCGGCGGCACGGTCGCCACCCAGTCCAGGCCGTAGAACACGATGAACACGAACAGGCTGGGGTGGATGTCCGGGCCGAGCAGTGCGGGCACGAACAGCAGCGACAGGCCGCGGAACCCGTAGTAGCCGCAGAGCAGCAGCCGCGGGTCGACCTTGTCGGTGAGCCAGCCCGAGGCGATCGTGCCGACGAGGTCGAAGACCCCGACCAGGGCCAGCAGGCCGGCCGCGGTCGTCTCGGGCATGCCGTGGTCGTGCGCGGCAGGGATGAAGTGGGTGCCGATGAGCCCGTTCGTGGACCAGCCGCAGATCCAGAAGGTCGCGAACAGGATCCAGAACGTCCGGGACCGCGTGCTCGACCGGAGGACGGCGACAGCGGTCCGGGCCGGGCCTGGACGGCCGGGGGCGTGACGCGGCGGCGCGGGCTCGGGCAGGGCACCGGGCTCGGAGCCGTACGGGGGCTGCCCGACGTCGGCCGGGTGGTCACGGACCACGAGCAGGACCAGGGGCACGAGCAGCACCGAGGCGCCGGCGACGACGAGCGCAGCCCAGCGCCAGCCGGGTCCGGTCGCGAGCGCCGCGATCCCGGGCAGGAAGACGAGCTGGCCGGCTGCCCCCGCGGCGGAGAAGACCCCGGTCACGAGGCCGCGGCGGGACTCCACGAACCAGCGGTTGGCGACCACGGAGCCCAGCACGAGCGCCATGGCACCGGTGCCGACGCCGATCGCGAGGCCCCAGAGCAGCCAGAGCTCCCACGGCGCGGTCATCACCGTCGTGAGCCCCGAGCCGGCGGCTACGAGCGCGAGCGCTGCCACGACGACGGTGCGGACGCCGAAGCGCTCCATGAGGGCGGCGGCGAACGGGGCGGTCAGGCCGTAGACGACGAGGTTGGCGGTGACGGCCCCGGACGTCGTGGCGCGCGACCACCCGAACTCGGTCTCGAGCGGCACGAGCAGGGCGCCGGTCGAGGAGCGGAAGCCGGCGGCGGCCACGAGCGCACCCAGGACGACGAGGGCGACCCACCAGGCGCGGTGGCCGGCGGCGCGGGAGGGACGGGCAGCCGGCGGCGCGGCAGGAACGGTCACCTGCGCAGGGTATCTGCCATCGTCACCACCCGACCAGCGCGATCCGGACAACGGCCGCCCGGTTCCCGCCAGCCCCCGCCCCGGCGTCCCCGCAGGTGGGCGGGTCTCGTTCTGGTCACTTCGCCCCCGGGTCAGCGCTCCCCCGGCTACGGTCTGGGCAGGGCTCTGCGGGCACGACGGACGCGGGGACAGGAGCCCGGGCAGGGGGTCGAGCGTGCTGGAGCTGCTCGCGACGTCGATGGCGGTCGCCGGCGCGCTGCTGGCCGCCCTGGCGCTGTACGCCGCCTGGCGCCGGGACACCCCCACCGGCTGGAGCCTCGCGGCGGTCCTCGGCTCCGTGGCCTGGTGGGGCCTGGCGTATGCCGTGGAGCTCAGCTCCGACGCCGTCGCGACCAAGTCCCTGTGGGGGGACCTGAAGTACCTCGGCGTCAGCACGCTCGGGCCGGCGTTCCTGTGCTTCGTCCTGCAGTACACCGGCCGCGGCCACCGGGTCACGCGCCGGCTGCTGCTCCTGCTGGCGGTCGAGCCGGTCGTCGTCATGACCGCACTCGCCGTGCCGGCGACCCACGACCTCGTGCACCACTACCCGCCGCGCATCGCGACCGACCAGCTCGTCGTGGTGGAGACCGGCCCGTTGTTCTGGGTGCACCTCGTCTACGTCAACGGGCTGCTCGTCGTGGCCACCGTGCTCTTCATGACGAGCATGGTGCGCCTCGCACGCACCTACCGGCGGCTGGCTCTCGTGCTCATGGCGTCGGGCCTGCTGCCCTGGGTCGCCAACTTCCTGCACAACGGCGGTGTCGGGCCGTTCGCGCGCATCGACCTCACGCCCTTCGCGTTCAGCGTGACCGGCGGGGTCCTCGTGTGGGGCCTGTTCCGCGAGCGCCTCACCGACCTGGCCCCCCTCGCCCGCAGCGCCGTGGTGGAGACCATGACGGACGCCGTGTTCGTCCTCGACGCGTTCGGGCGTGTGGCTGACGTCAACCCCTCCGGCACGCAGGTCCTGTCCGCGACGCGGGGCTCGCTCGTCGGGCGGCGCCTCGCCGACGTCCTGCCGCACGAGGTCGGGTTCGCGGTCGCCTCGTCCGAGCCGGGCACGTCCGAGGGCGGCATACCCGAGGGCGGCATACCCGAGGTGCACGTCGACGGGCCCACCGGCCGGCGGTCCTTCGACGTGCTGCGACAGCAGCTCACCGACCGGACCGGACGCGCCGCCGGCGAGCTGGTCGTGCTGCGCGACGTGACCGAGCGCGTGCGCGCCCGGAACGAGCTGCAGCACGTGCTGGCCGAGCAGCAGCGCGTCGCCACCGCCCTGCAGGCGAGCATGGTCCCGGGACGCCTGCCCGAGGTGCCCGGCTGCGAGCTCGCCAGCGCGTACCATCCCGCCGGGGACGGCAGCGAGGTGGGCGGCGACTTCCTCGACGTTTTCGCGCTCGGTCCGGGGACGTGGGGGTTCGTGCTCGGCGACGTGAGCGGCAAGGGCGCGCAGGCCGCGGCGGTGAGTGCGGCGGCCCGCTACACGATCCGCGCACTCGCCGACCCGCGGCACCCGCCGAGCCGCACGCTGCGGGCCGTCAACACACGGCTCGTCGGCGCCACCGACCCGGAGCAGTTCTGCACCGCCGTCTACGGGCAGGTCGAGCCGCACGCGGACGGCGTCCGGCTCACCTTCTGCCTGGCCGGGCACCCGCTGCCGGTGGTCGTCCGGGGCGGCATGACCAGCGAGGAGGGCGTACCCGGCACGGTGCTCGGCCTGCTCGACTCCCCCGAGCTGCACGACACGACCGTCGAGCTGGCACCCGGTGACCTGGTCTGCGCCTTCACCGACGGGCTCGTGGAGTCTCGCCGGGGCCCGGCGATGTTCGAGAGCGAGCGGGTGGAGACCGTGCTGGCCCGCCACGGCGACGAGCACACACAGGCGGTCGTGGACCACCTCGTCGAGGCCGTGCGCGGCTTCCACGGCGGCCAGCTCGAGGACGACCTGGCGGTGCTGCTCCTGCGCGCCTCGGGCGGGTCAGCGGGCGAGGGCACCCACGAGCTCGCCGGTCACGCGGGACAGGCCTAGCCAGCCGGCGAGCGACGCGAGCTCCTCGTCGAGGGCGGCGCGGGCTTCGACCGGGGCCCCCGGTTCCCAGTGGACGGCGTGGACCCGCAGCACCCCCGTCGCCCGGTCGGCCTTGAGGTCGCAGCGGGCGACGAGGTGCTCACCGAAGAGGAACGGCAGCACGTAGTACCCGTGCACCCTCTGCGCCGCGGGCACGTAGATCTCGAGGCGGAAGTCGAAGCCGAAGAGGGCGGCCGTGCGGTCGCGCTGCCAGATGAGGGAGTCGAACGGGCTGAGGAGGGCGCGCGCGTCCACCCGCCGCGGCCGGCGGGCCTCCGCGTGCAGGTATGCCGGGCGCCGCCAGCCGTCGATGGTGGCCGGCACCAGGACCCCCTCGGCGACCAGCGACTCGATGGCCGGACGGGCCTGGTCGGGCTTGAGCCGGAAGTAGTCGCGCAGGCACTGCTCGGTGCCGACGCCGTGCGCGCGGGCCGACAGCTCGACGAGGGCGCGGAAGGCGGTGGCGTCGTCCGGGCGGTCCTGCGGGCGGGCCGCGACCGCCAGCACCTCCTTGGGCAGCACCCGCTCGAGCGAGGCGTACCGGCGCTCGAACTGCTGGGTCCGGCCGGCCGAGGAGATGCGGCCCGACCAGAACAGGTGCTCGAGGGCGTTCTTGACCAGCGACCAGTTCCAGCCCCACTGGTCGCGCTCGCGCGGCAGGTCGTGCTCGATCGCGGCCTCGAGCTGCCGGGAGGTCACCGGCCCCCGCTCGACCACCTCGGCGAACACCGCCTCGACGAGCTCCGGGTGGTCGCGGGCGACCCGCTGCATCCCGCCCCAGGCGTCGTCCAGCGCGCGACGCATCCGGAAGTCCAGCAGCGGCCACGTGGTCGGCGGGACCAGGCTCGCCTCGTGCGCCCAGTACTCGACGAGCCGGCGCGGCGACCGGTCACGCGCACGATCGAGCAGGGCCGTGTCGTAGGGCCCGAGCCGGGAGAAGAACGGGAGGTACTGGCTGCGGGTGACGACGTTGACGCTGTCGATCTGCACGACCTGCACCCGGTCGACGACGCGCTGGAGGTGCCGCATGGTCGCGGCACCGGGCTCAGGCCGGGCGTCGAGGAACCCCTGCGCCGCGAGGGTGACCCGTCGCGCCTGGGACGTCGTGAGGCGCACGGCGGCCGGGCCGGTCACTCGTCGGGTTCGAGCAGGTTCTCCCGCACGGCATACATCGCGGCCTCCATGCGCGAGTGCAGCTGGAGCTTCTCGAGGATGTTGCGGACGTGGTTCTTGACGGTGTTCTCGGAGATGAACAGGTCGTGCGCGATCTCCTTGTTCGCCAGTCCGCGGGCGACCAGGCGCAGCACCTCGAGCTCGCGCTCGGTGAGGCGGGGGGCGCCGACGGCCGACGGCCGCTCCCCCTGGCGCCGGCTCATGAGGGCGAACTCCGCGAGCAGCTTGGAGGCCATCGACGGCGAGATGAGCGAGTCGCCGTTGTGGACCGCGCGGACGCCGTCGGCGATCTCCTCGCCGGGCACGTCCTTGAGGAGGTAGCCGTTGGCCCCGGCCTTGACGGCCTCGTAGAGGTCGGACTCCTCGTCGGACATCGTCAGCATGATGATCTTGGTCGACGGGACCTGGGACTTGATCTTCTGGCACGCCTCGATGCCGGAGGTGTGCGGCATGCGCACGTCCATGAGGACGACGTCGGGCAGCAGCTCCACCGTGCGGTCGACGGCCTCCTTGCCGTCACCGGCCTCGCCGACGATCTCGATGTCGTCGTCCTGGGAGACGACCATCTGGAGCCCGCGACGGTAGAGGACGTGGTCGTCCGCGATGACGACCCGGATGGGGTCGGCAGCCGGCGCGGCCTGCGGGTCCTCGGTCACCTGCGCATTCTGTCATGACAGAGGGCCGGCTGCGGCAGGTCTCCACGTTCGGACCCCGCCGCGCCGGCCCTCGTCGGTGCAGGTCAGGAGACCTTTCGGGAGGTCTCGGGCTCGGCCACGTCGAGGTGGATCACGCCGTAGGACCAGCCCCGGCGGCGATAGACGACGCTCGGCTGGCCGGTGTCCTCGTCGTGGTAGAGGTAGAAGTCGTGCCCGACGAGCTCCATCTCGCGGACGGCCTGGTCCAGGCCCATCGGCGTCGAGGCGTGGATCTTCTCCCGGACCTCGATCGGCGAGTTGCCCTGCGTCCCGAAGCGGTCGTGGTCGGACTCGTCGGCTGCGGAGCCGGCGTCCTCGACGACCGCGGACCCGTTCGCCTCGAACCGGGCGCTCGCCTCCGCGACGGACTCGGGCGTGTGCCGGCCACGGTGCACCCGCTTGCGATCCTGTGCCCGTCGCAATCGCTCCATGAGCTTGTCCATGGCGAGGTCGAGCGCGCCGTACTTGTCGTCGAGGCAGGCCTCCGCCCGCACGATCGGGCCCTTCACGTGGCAGGTGATCTCGACCCGCTCGCACGCCTTCGACTGGCGCTTGTTCGGCTCGTGACTCACCACGACATCGACCCGCTGGGCGCGGGGAGCGAGCTGGGGAATCTTCGCCAGCTTCTCGTCGAGGTGGGCACGGAAACGGTCCGAGACCTGCATGTGACGTCCGGTGACGACAATTTCCACGGTGTCCTCCATGGTTACGGCGGATGGGGTGTCGGGAGCGGCAGGACCCGGGAAGTCAGCCGCGGCACCACCTCCCGACCGCGACGACAGGAGAGTCCGCTCCCCTCGCCGGGGCGCCGGTCGGACTCGGTCCGCGACGCCCTGTGTACGCGTCCAGCGCGTGGGCCAGGGGGGCCATGTACCGACGGTAGACGCTCCGGCGGGAATGCGACAGCGCATCTGACCCAACGTTTACCCGGTGCTGGCAGACCCGTTCCGAATGCCCGGAATCCGGCGCTCGGTGGCGCAGGCGACCGCCGCCAGGACGCGCGGAGCACCCGCCGCACGCAGGGCGCGCGCGGCCTCCGCGAGGGTCGCGCCCGTGGTCAGCACGTCGTCGACGAGCAGGCACGGCGACCGCCCCACGAGGTCGCGCCACCGGGGGCGGACGGCGAACGCGTGCTCGAGGTTGGCCGCCCGGTCCGCGGCGCCCAGACCCGCCTGGTCCGCGACGCGCCGCCTGACCGTGAGCGCCCGCGCCACGACCACCTCCCCCGGCGGGAACCCGCGGACCGCCCGGCGGGCCAGGTCGACCAGCGGCGAGTCGCCCCGCGCGCGGCGCGCCCGGGCGGAGGACGGGACCGGGACGACGAGCAGCGGTCCGGCGCCGGCCGCCAGCGAGCTCGCGAGGGCCGGCTGCAGGACCAGCGCGCCCTCGATGCTCGAGGCCAGCAGGTGCGCCAGGACCGGGGCACAGTCCCTGCGGTCCCGATCCTTGTGGGCCACCACCAGGCGTGCGGCCGTGCCCGCGAAGGCGGTACTCGCCACGACCGGCGGCAGGCCGTCGGGGCAGGGGGTCGGTGCCACGGCGCGAGGACCATCCGGCCAGCGCGCCGACGCCAGCTCGTCCCGGCACGTCCCGCACAGGCCGCAGTCGGGTCGGCCGCAGGCAGCGCACGACGGCGGCACCGCGAGGTCCACCAGGCTCCTCAGAACTGCGACGACGGGCACCGCACCAGAGTCGTGACCTCGGCTGTTGCAGGCGATCGGGCGACGCGGACCTGTGGACGCGACTAGGCTGTGGACCGGCCTGTGGACAGCGGGACGTCGGAGCCGGGTGAGACGGGAGGCACAGATGAAGTGGATGCCCCACCTCGCGGTGTCCACCAGGCTCCGCCTGGCGTTCGCCCTGCTCGCGGGAATGTTCGCGTACATCGACGGGAACCTGCTCGCCGGCCTCCCCTGGATTCTCCTCGTCCTCACCCTCGACCTCACCGCGGCCGGGCTGGCCTACCTCACCGTCCTCGACACGGCGGTCCGGCGGGCGCAGGTCTGGGCGCTGCTCTGCGGGTCGGCCCTGGTCGCCGGCCTCGCCATGGGCTACGCCGGTGGCTGGGCCAAGCTGCTCGTCCTCATCCCGGCATACCACGCAGGGACCAGGTTCCGGCACCGCGGCGCGCTCGTCGTCCCGGCCCTCAGCGCACCCATCGCCCTGCTGACCGCGTGGCAGCTCCACCGTCTGGACCCCGCCGAGGCCGTGAGCATCGGCCTGGCCGTCCTGCTCGCCCTGCTCTTCGGGATGCTCGGTGCCTGGTCGCACGCGCTCGAGCCCGAGGCCCCGACCGTCGACGCCAACGTCGCAGCTGAGGCGGGGCTGCTGCTGCGCCGGCTGCACGAGCTGGCCGACACGCTCGACACCGGTTTCGACGCACCGGCCTCCGCCGAGATGGCGTTGCAGGACCTCGCCAGCCAAATGCGCGCGGCCCGCAGCGCGATCCTCGTCGGGTACGGAACCGACCCAGCCGTCCCGCTGGCGATCCGCGGCGCCGACCGCACCCCGTGGCCCGACCCGACGGAGCCCGGCTCCGTCCTGGGCCCGGCGTGGCACAACGGCACCGCGACCCTGACCGAGTGGACCGAGGACCTCGTCGGCCGGTCGCTGCTCGCTGTCCCCCTCAACGACGAGAACGGCCATCGGATGGGCCTGCTCGTCGCGGACCGGCCGCTCGTCACCCCGTTCACGGCCGACGACCTCGACGCCGCCGTGGTAGTCGCCGAGCGGCACTCCACGAACATCGACCTGTCGGTCCTCTTCGCCGGCCTGCGCGAGCGAGCCGGGCTGGAGGAGCGCGAGCGGCTGGCCCGGGAGATGCACGACGGCATCGCCCAGGAGATGGTGGCGCTCGGGTTCGGGATCGACTCCCTGCGCCGCACGGCGCGCAACCAGGGCTCCGCCCTGGCCGACGACCTCGACGGCCTGCGCGAGGAGGTCTCGCGGGTGCTGGCGGACCTGCGGCTGCACATCGCGGACCTGCGGATCGCCGTCCGCCCCGACACCGGCCTCGGCGCGATGATCGGCGCCCGGCTCCAGAACTTCGGCTCCAGCTCGGGCGTCACCACGCGGATGCACCTGAGCGAGAACGGTTTCCGGCTGCCGGCGCACACCGAGGTGCTCATCTACCGGCTCTTCCTCCAGGTGCTGGCCGACGCGAGGCACTCGCTCAACGCCACCACGGTCGAGGTCCGCCTCAACGTCGCGGCCCCGCGCGTCGAGCTCTGGATGGGCCACAACGGGACCAGCTCCCTCACCGAGCGTGACTTCACCGACAACCCCCTGACCGGGCTGGGCGGCGAGATCGTCGTCGAGCCCTACGCTGGTGACGGCGTCGCCATCCGCATGCGTATGCGGGGACGTGGCGGCGCTCCGTCGGCAACGCTGTCGAACGAAAGGATCCCCCAACCGTCATGACCATCAACGTCGTGGTGATCGACGACCACACCCTCGTCCGTGAGGCGGTGTGCCGGATGATCGACAGCGAGGACGACCTCAAGGTGGTCGGCCAGGCTGGTGGGATCGCCGAGGGCAAGGCCGTGCTCGCCGCCAACCTCATCCATGTCCTCGTCGTCGACGTGTCGATGCCGGACGGCTCCGGCCTCGTCCTGGCCCGTGCGGCGCGCGAGGCCTCACCCCGTCTGGGCATCGTCGTGCTCACGATGCACAACGACGACGAGACGCTGCTCGAGGCCCTCGATCTCGGCGCGTCCGCCCTCGTGCTCAAGTCGGCGCCCTCGGACGAGGTCATCGCCGCCGTGCGCCGGGCCGCCGTGGCGCCCGACGCGTTCATGGCCACGGGCCTCGCCGAGGCCCTGCGCCGCCGCGACTCCAACGACAAGCCGCGCCTCACGCCCCGCGAGGCCGAGGTGCTCGACCGGCTCGTCGCCGGCGACTCGATCGCTGCCGTCGCGAAGCGGCTCTACATGAGCGAGTCCACGGTGAAGACCCACGTGTCGAAGGTCTACGAGAAGCTCGGCGCCCACAACCGCGCGTCGGCCGTCATGGCGGCGCTGCGTCTCGGCCTGGTGAAGGCGGAGGCGGTCGGCCAGACCAACCGCTGACGCCCCAACGCCGAAGGGTGGCACCTCCGTTCGGAGAGGTGCCACCCTTCGGCGTGTCAGGTCAGCCGCCCAGCCCGCTGAACGTGTCGACCATGCGGATGGCGCCCGGGCCGATGATGACGATGAACAGCGCCGGGAAGATGCACAGGAGCATCGGGAAGAGGATCTTCACCGGCACCTTCTGCGCCTTCTCCTCGGCTCGCTGACGACGCACGAGCCGCATCTGCTGTGACTGCTCGCGCAGCACGTTCGCGATCGGGAGGCCGAGACGGTCTGCCTGGACCAGGGCGCTCACGAAGTTCTTCGCCTCGGCCACGGTGGTGCGGGCCGCGAGGGACGAGAACGCCTCCCCGCGCGACTTGCCGATCTGCACCTCGGACAGGACTCGGGCGAACTCACCCGCGATGGGGCCGTCGACGGAGCGCGCCACCTGCAGCAGGGCGGCATCGAAGCCCTGACCGGCCTCCACGCAGACGGTGAGCATGTCCAGCGCGTCGGCCAGCCCGCGCTGCAGCTCCTCCTGGCGCTTGAGTCCCTGGTTGTACAGCAGGAGGTCGGGTACGAAGAAGACGAGGACCGCTCCGGCCAGCGCGAACATCAGGCCCTTGAGCGAGATCCCCCCGAACATGAGGCCGATGACACCACCGACCAGGAGACCGGCTCCCTTGCCCGCCATGATGCGCTCGGCCGTCCAGCCCTTGGGGTTGCCTGCCAGGTCCAACCGCCGCTGCATCTTGTCCGACGTGCCCTCGGGCGAGAGCCGGAACGCGAACCCGCGCATGGCGGTGAGGACGGGCAGGAAGAGGCGCTCGTAGGCCGGGAGGTCGGCCTTCCCCACCTCCTTGGCGTCCACGGTGCGCTCGATGAGTGCCAGCGATCGAGCCACACCGGTGACCTCGCCGGCCCCGGAGCCGACGGCCCAGACCAGGGTCACCAGGCCACCGGCCACGGCGACCACACCCACGAGGAGAAGCATCGAGGTCATCATCACACCTGCACATCCACGACTTTGCGCATCCAGAAGACGCCGACCGACAAGGAGATGATGCCGCCGACCAGCATGGCGAGACCGAGCGGACGGGTCCACAGGAGCTCGATGTAGCTGCGGTTGGTCTGCATCGTGTAGAGGAAGATCCCGATCGGCATGGCGATGAGGATGTATGCCGAGAGCTTGCCTTCCGCCGACAGCGCCCGGACGTGGCGCTGCAACGCCTCGCGCTCGCGGAGGGTCGTGGCGGTCGTCTTGAGGGTCTCTGCGAGGTTGCCGCCGACCTCCCGCTGGATCCGGATGGCCATCGTCGTCCACTTCATGTTGACGCTGCCCGTCCGCTCCGCCATGCGCTCGAGCGACTCGCTGATGTCGGCGCCGATCCGCGTCTCGGCCAGCGCGCGGCCGAACTCCTTCGCTGCCGGCTCGGCCGCGTCCTTGGCGACGGCGTCGAGGGCCTGCAGGAGCGAGAACCCGGTAGAGAGGCTGGAGGCGACGAGCGTGAGCACATCGGGCAGCTGCGCCTCGAACTTCTTGCAGCGTCGCTTGGCCAGGAAACGCAGGACGACGGCCGGCAGGATGATGCCGGCACCGACCCCCAGGAGGGCGGACACGATCGTCATGACCGGCCCGCCGCGCATCAGGATCATGACCAGCGCCGTCGAGGCCACGACGGCCACGATCCGCAGGACCCACCACTCCCCGGCGCGCAGCGGGAGGTCCGCCCGCTCGATGAGCGCCATGGTCTTGCTGGTGGACTCCCGACCTTCCATCACCTTCTCGCCGAGGTTGACGAGGTTGGCGGAGATGCTGGTCGCCGAGACGCTCGGGCCGGACATGGACACCGACGTGGTCGGGTTGACGTACCGCTCGATGGTCTCGACGCGCTTGGAGCGCCCGGACCGCAGCTGGGGGGCCATGAACGCGATGACGAGGACGAGCAGGCCGAGGAAGATGGCCACGGCCGCCGCGATGATCGTGGTGCTGGACTCGCTGACGCCCTTCAGCCTGGCCGGTGCGCCACCCTCGTCGAGCGGGACCGGGATCGCCGTCGTGGCGACGGGCGCCGGAGTCGGTGCCCCGAAGTCGACGCTCGACTGGGCATTGAACGGGCGACCTCCGGCGGTGCCCGTGACGGACACGGGCACGACGGCCGACAACCCGGCATCGGGCCGCACGGTGAAGCTCACCTGTGAGTCGAGCACCTTGGCTGCGGCCTCGAACGCCGCCTTGACGGCGGCGGTGTTGTTCGCCGCGGCGACGCTGCCGCCGCCCGCCTGCGCGAAGCCGCTGAGCACCGAGTTGTCACTCTCGGCGGTCTTGAAGGCAACGGCCTCGGCCCGGACGCCGTACTTGCGCAGCGCCGCCGTGGCGGAGGTCTTGGTCGCCTTGTGGCTGACCGTGTCCCCGCCGTCGCTCAGGAGGATGAGGCTGCGGTCGTCGTAGCCCGAGAGCGCCGAGGCCGCGAGCGCGACGGCGTCGTAGAGGGACGTCTCGCCGCGTGACTCGAGCGCGTCGACCTCCTTCTGCACCTTGGCGCGGTTGGTCGTCGGCGCGACGTCGACGCCCGCCGTGCCGGCGAAGGAGATCAGGCCCACGGCGACATCGCGGGGAGCGTCGGCGAGGAAGGCCGCCACCGAGGTCCGGACCGTCGCCATGCCCGCCTGTCCCATCGAACCGCTGGTGTCGACCACGAGCATGGTGGCGCGGCGAGACGCCGACACCGGACGCGTGCTGACCGGGTACGTCTTGCCGCCCACCGTGGCGCGCAGCGAGGTCGTGTCGATGGTCAGCGCGTCCTGTCCACCCCGGACGCTCAGGACGCCGGTGAGGTCGTCGCCCTGGTGGGCGAGTGCGCTCAAGGATGCCGGCGCCGGTGGCTCGGCAGCCACGGAGACACCGGCGCCCGCGAACGCTCCGACGAGGACGGCCGCCGCGACGGCGGCAGCCCTCCGTGCCGGTCGGCCGATCTGCATACGCACACTCACTAGACGCCTCGGATGAACATGTCGGGCGGGAAGTCGATCCCCAGGTCGTGGAGCTCGTCCGCGAACTTCGGCCGCAGACCGGTGCTGACGAGCGTGCCGCGGAAGCGGCCCTGCTCGTCACGGCCGGCGGAGTAGTTGAAGGTGAAGATGTCCTGCATCGTGATGATGTCGCCCTCCATGCCGGAGACCTCGCTGATGGCGACGATCCGGCGCGAGCCGTCCTTGAGGCGGGCCTGCTGGATGACGAGGTCGACGGCGCCTGCGACCTGCTCCCGGATGGCGCGGACCGGGAGGTCGACGCCGGCCATGAGCACGAGGGTCTCGAGGCGGGAGAGGCTGTCACGCGGGCTGTTGGCGTGGACGGTCGTGATCGAGCCGTCGTGGCCGGTGTTCATGGCCTGCAGCATGTCGAGCGCCGCGCCGTCACGGATCTCACCGACGACGATGCGGTCGGGTCGCATACGCAGCGAGTTCTTGACGAGCTCGCGGATCGGGATCGCGCCCTTGCCCTCGATGTTGGAGGGGCGGGACTCCAGCCGCAGGACGTGGTCCTGGCGCAGCTGGAGCTCGGCGGCGTCCTCGATCGTGACGATGCGCTCGTCCTCGGGGATGAAGGAGGAGACGACGTTGAGCAGCGTCGTCTTACCGGAGCCGGTACCACCCGAGATGATGATGTTGCGACGACCGCGGACACACGCGTCGAGGAAGTCGCGACCGCGCTGGGTGAACGTCCCGAACGCGATGAGGTCCTTGTCCGTGAACGGGTCCGTCGAGAACTTCCGGATGGTGAGCATGGCGCCGTCGAGGGCGATCGGCGGGATGACCGCGTTGACGCGCGAGCCGTCGGGCAGGCGGGCGTCCACCAGCGGGCTCGCCTCGTCGACGCGACGGCCCACGCGACCGACGATCTTGTCGATCGTGCGGCGCAGGTGCGCCTCGCTGGCGAACCGCGTCTCGACGGGGTACAGCTTGCCGGCACGCTCCACGTAGATGGACTCGGCGCCGTTGACCATGATCTCGGAGATCTCGCTGTCGCGCAGGAGGGGCTCCAGCGGACCGTGACCGAGGATCTCGTCGGAGACCTCCTGCGCGATGCGGGTGCGGTCCGAGAGCGAGAGCGGCGTCTCCTCCTGGTCGATGACCTCCTGCAGCGTGTGCCGCACGCGGGTCTCGAGCTCGTTCTGGTCCAGGTGCGGGTCGTACAGCTGCGGACCCAGGGAGTCCAGCAGGGCCTGGTGCACGCTGGCCTTGACGGTCGCGAAGGGGTCGACGATGCGGTGCCGCTCGGGCTGGTGCTGACCGGCCGTCTTGGCCTGGGTCTCGGGGGCGTTCGGCTGGGCCGCGCGGCGGACGCTGTCCAGGCGGTCGGCGAGGCTCATCACTTACCTCCTCGGGTGAGGCTCCAGCGGCGCTGGCTGCCGGCGTCGGCCTTGGCCTCGGCCCGGGACTCGACCGGACCGGGGTTGCGCAGGAACTTCTCGGTCAGCTCCTTGAAGGCGACGCTGACGGCGTGCCGCGGCTCGTCGATGACGAGCGGGATGCCCTTGTTCACCGAGGCCGGAACGGCCGGGCTGGTGGGCACCATCAGCGCGATGTCCTGGCGGATCGCCGTGACGACGTCCTCGGCACGCAGGCCGACCTTGGCGTCGGAGCGGTTGAGGACCACGAGGCGCGAGTCCTTCGGGGTGCCGAGCAGGTCGAGGGTGTCCAGGCTCAGTCGCAGGTTCTTGACCGCCGGGATGTCCAGGGTGGCGATGAGGACCAGCAGGTCGCTGTTGTCGAACGCCGCGAGCACGTGCTCGGTGAAGGCGGGCGGGGTGTCGATGATGACGAAGTCGTACACCGTCTTTGCCACGCGCAGGAGCTCGCTGATCGTGCTCCCGGGGATGCGGTCGGCATCGCTGGGGTCGGACGGCGCGGCTGCGGCGTCCAGGCCGCTGCTGTGGCGGGTCACGACCGACGCGAGGCCCTGCTCGTCGATGTGGCCGGCCATGCCGACCAGGTCCATGATCGAGGTGGTGGGCAGCATCTGCAGGCTGATCGCCACGTCCCCGAACGCGAGGTCGAGGTCGACCAGCAGCACCCTCGACCCGGAGGTCGCCAGGTAGGCGGCGATGTTGGTGGAGAACGTGGTCTTGCCGACCCCGCCCTTGGCCGAGAAGACGGTGATCACCTTGCCGTCGCGGCTCGTGTCCGACGTCGTGTGGCCCGCGACCTTCTGCGAGATCTCGCGGCTGCGCCGGGCGGCGTCCGCCAGCGAGGTCAGGTCGTCGGCCTGGACGACCTCGCGCACGCCTGCCCGCAGCGACTGCGCCAGCACGGTGACGTCGACGCGGCGACGGAGGAGGATGACCCCGACCTCCGGCCGCTGCACGCGCACGCTCTCGGAGAAGTCGCAGGCGGAGCCGAGGTCGACGTCCGGGCCGATGATGACCAGGAACTCGGTCGGGTCGCCCTCGAGCGCACGCGTCAAGGCGGTGGGCGAGTCGTGCCGGGTGACCCCACCCAGCGCGACCTGGAACCGCTCGACGGCGCCGGGGTCGGCGTCCCAGAGGAGGGTCACTTGCCCAGGCCCGTCAGGTCGACGAGGTTGAGGTCGTCCGCACGCTTGACCTGGCCCATCTTGAGGTCCGCGCTGCGCAGGCCGGCGTACAGGCTGCCCTTCTGGATCGCGTGGACCAGCTTGGTGGAGTCCGCCGGGCTCACGGCGACGGTCACGAGGAAGGCGGCCTCCCCGGTGGCCGGCGTCGCGGCCTTGGGGTTCTCCCCGTCGGCAACGGTGGCGGTGTTGCTCTCCCCCGGGTTGAGCGCAGAGCCGCCCATGCCGATGACCAGCACGTCGTCCATCAGCAGGCTGGTGCCGCTGATGCCCGCGTCGTTGATGGCCTTGGACTTCGCGTCGGCCCCGATGGCCTTGATGTTGTACGTGTCGAAGATCGCGATGTGGCTGCCGGGCGTCACGAACGAGCCCACCCGCGCGGGGTCGCTCAGCGAGACCGAGATCGCGATCATGCCCTGGGGCACCTCGATGGCCTTGGTGCCGGTCGGGGTGGTGCCGAAGCGGGCCGACTGGATGTACTCCCCCGGTGCGATGTCGGCGACGGCGAGCAGGTTGGCGTTGACGTCGTTGACGTCGGTCAGGGCACCCGCCGGAGCGGCCTTCTTGGCCACCTGGGTGCGCACGATGAGCCCGGAACGCACCGCGTCCTTGAGCGTCGTCGAGGCCGGCACGAGCGCCTTGGACACGTACACCGTGGTCGGCTGGTTGGCGGCCACGGCACGGCTGTCGGCGCCACGGGCATACAGGAGCACTGCCGCGACGCCGACCAGGGCGATCAGGGCGGCGGCGAAGATGGCGATGACTCGACGTCCCATGGGAGTTCCGATTCCTTAACCGAGTTGAGCGACCTGGGTGAGCCCGTAGTTGGGCGCACCCGGCGTGGGGTTGATGAGGCTGGCCATGTCGGAGGCGGTGATGAGGTCCTTGAGGAACCAGCCCTCGATACAGCGGTCACTGCCGGTGCACGGCAGGCCACCGCCGACGATGGACGACTGCGGGGTGCTGGAGAAGTACCAGCCCGTGAGGTAGAAGGCTGCGTAGCCCGACACGTGGTAGTAGAGGTTGCTTCCGCTGCCGGAGTTGCAGTCCGTGGCGGCCGTGATGGTCGTCGGCGCAACGGTCATGCAGTCGAACACCGGGAGGTAGACGACCGTGCCGAGCAGTCCGGCGAAGCTCGTGGAGGGGCACGGCGTGGAGTTGCCCGGCTGACCGTGGTACCAGGCGCCGTTCGTGGTCGACACGCTGCACACGGTGTTGGTGTCCAGCTGGGAGAAGCCACCGGGGGCCACGTGGCCGTTCCAGGTCGAGCAGGTGCTCGGGCTGCCCTTGGTGTAGATCGTCCGCTGCCAGCTGGTCTGCCAGGGGTTGGTGCCGCCGTAGCCGTAGGAGTTGATCGAGTAGTCGGGGGCCGGCGGGTAGGTCGTGCTGCCGGGCGTTCCGGTGTAACCGGTGGCCGCCTTCCAGTCGCAGTACGAGACGGTGATGGGCAGGACGTTGAGGTTCGCCGGGTTGACGCCGCCCCAGCCGGCGCGGGCACAGGCGCGGACGCCGGTCTGCGCGTTCGTCTGGGTGATCATCCGGGCGAAGCGGTTGGTGATCGAGCTCGCGCCGGTGCGCGTCTTCGTGAGCGTGCGGACCTCGATGTACGGGAGGGTGGACGCGCCCGACGGCACCGGGGCGCAGTCGGTGATCCCGGGCGTGGCCGGCGTGCTGCACAGGCTCAGCGAGGGCGACGTCGCGCGGGCCACGCTGTTGCCGCAGATCGAGGTCACCGTCGACGCGTTGTCGTTGGCGTTGGAGTTCGCCATCGTGGCGACCGCTCCGGACGTGATGCTGGGCGGGCAGAGCGACGGCTTCTCGGCGCAGGTCTGGGCCGCCGTCATCGACGCGGAGTCCGCGCCGTTCTGGAGCTGGCGCCGTTCCCACATCAGGCTGCCCACGTCCACGCTCAGGGCCGCGGCACCGAACAGCACCGGCACCAGGAGGATGACCGTCAGGACTGCAGTAGCGCCACGCTCGGGGGCCATCACGAGCCGGCGCACCCTGCTGCCGCGGGAGAAGATCATGCGCATGTCATCGACGCCGTTCCCTTGAGGACTGGGCGGGGGAGCCCTGGGATGAACCGCAGGACCGTGTAGTTGTAGGCCGTCACGGGCGTGACGGTCACCGTCACCGTCGACCCGGACGTGGAGCAGTACCAGGCCGTTGCGGTGGAGTTCACCGCCAGCGGGCTGGCGGCCGTGGTGATGCGGCTCTGGATCTGCGCCTGGGTCCAGCCCGTCGAGCTGTTGACCGAGACCTGGCGCACGCCGTCGCGCGCCGCGTTGGTCAGCTGGATCTGCTGGCGGTACATGTTGCCGAAGTCGATGACCGCGCCGACCAGCATGAGCAGGACGGGCAGGATCAGACCGAACTCGACCGCGGCGGCTCCCCGCTCGCGGCCGGTGGCACGGAGGGCTCGAGTCAGCTTCACAGCGCGCTCGACGGAACTTGGAAGAGCTGGATCATGTTCTGCCCGAAGAGGGCCACGGCACTCACGATCACGACCGCGATGAGGCTGACCATGATCGCGTACTCGACAGCGGTGGCTCCGTGGTCGCCCCGGCCGAAGCCGGGGCGACCACGGAGACCGCGTGCTGACGGGGAGCTGGAACCACCACTTGCACTGCACGTGTCTGCGACGGCGTGACCCGCAGTGGCGAACTCGTTCATGGCCCCTCCTCAGTACGTGGCTTCCGACCCGTCGGTGCCACCTGTGTGGATTCTTCGATCTAGAGACGACGCTGTCGGACGCGTCGCGGGTGGGTCTGGGTCAGACCGAGGTGGCGACGGTGTTGAACAGCGAGCTGAGGTTGCCACCCAGGAGGGTGACGGCCGCGATGATGACGATCGCGATGAGCGCGACCATCAGGCCGTACTCGACGGCGGTGGCGCCCTCCTCGCGGACGAGGCGGGACTGGAGCTTGGCGACGAACTTGGTCATGTCGTGAGTCCTTTCGAGACCAACAAGGTGGGCAGACGGGCGTCTGCGGCAGCAAGACTCCCAATCGGCAGGGGTCCGGCAAATCCACTGTCAAGCCACTCACGACTAGACCTTTGCACCGCCGAGATCGGACGAACGGTTGATGGACCGGGCCGCGACTTGCTCCGCTAGCCTCGCGCGCGCAAGGGTGGCCGGGTGTTCCGCCGCCCGACCGTGCGGAGCCTGCCCGATTCCGTCTGGACCGTGGCCGCAGCCGCAACCCTCGCCGCCGGCGCGCTGACAGTTCGCGCAGTCTCCGACCCCAGTCCCTGGCTCCACCTCAAGGTGGGCCGGTTCCTGGTCGACGGCGGACGCTTCGGGGCGCAGGACCCGTGGGCCCCCTTCGCGCAGGGGCACTACGAGCCCACCCAGTGGCTGCCGTCCGTCGGTACGGCCCTGCTCTACGGGTGGTGGGGCCTGCCCGCAGTGGCCTGGGTGAGGGGGGCCGGAATCATCGCCCTCGCATTGGCGCTCCTGCTCGCCCTCCGGTCGGTGGCTCGGCCGTCACTGACCCTGCTCGCAGCCGTGCTGGCCGTGGCCGGCTCCTGGCCCGCACTGACCGAACGGCCGCAGCTGGCCGGCTTCGTCCTCCTCGTCGTCACCGTAGGCGCGTGGTGGCGGAGCGCGCACGACGGACGCACGCGGTGGTGGCTGGTGCCACTGACCTGGCTCGCGGCCTGCGTCCACGGGGTCTGGTCGATCGGACTCGGCATCGGCCTCCTGGTGGTGGTCGGGCTCACGCTCGAGCACTCGTTCCGGCGTGACCAGCGCACGCGGATGGCCCTGTGCCTGCTCGCGTCCCTGGCGGCGACGGCCCTCACCCCGCTGGGTCCGCGGCTGACGGCCTCACCCTTCGCCGTCGGCGGCAACGGACGCCAGTTCGTGAGCGAGTGGATGGCCTCCTCGGCCCGGGCCCCCTCGGTCGCGCTCACCCTGGTCGTCCTCGCCCTGGTGCTCGCCGTGTGGTTCCGCCTCGGCGAGCGGCCCTCCTCGTGGCAGCTGCTGGTGTGGGTGGCTGCGGTCGGCCTCACCCTGGTCATGCGGCGGACGGTCCCGGTCGGAGCGATCCTCGCGGCCTTCCTCGTGGCCGAGAACGCCGAGCACCTGCTGGTCGCGCGGGGTCGCCTGGCAACCCCGCCCGGTGTGCGACGCGTGGAGCTCCTGGGGCTCCTCGCAGGAGCACTGGTCGGTGTCGTCGCCGCCGTGCCGCTCGCCCAGGTCCGCGCGCAACACGCCCTGGGCGTACCGACCGGGCTGGCCTCGTCGTTGAGCTCGTTGCCTGACGGGACTCGCGTGCTCTCCGACGGCGACATGTCGGGCTGGGTGATGTTCGTCGCACCGAAGGCACAGCCGGTGTTCGACATCCGCGTGGAGGTCTACACGCCGTCGCGGATCCGTGGCTTCATCGACGCGACAGCGGCCAAGCCCGGGTGGACCTCGTACCTCCGGCAGAGCGGCACCCGGGCGGCCCTGCTCAAGCAGGACTCCCCCCTCGTCTCGGCGCTGGGCGCCCAGTGGCACTGGCGCACCGTCGCTCGTGACGACGGCTACGTGCTGATGGCGGCCTCGTGAGCACCGCACGTCGCACGCCTGCCTTCCTCACCGTCACGGCGACCGCCCTGGTTTTCGTCGTGGCGCTCGTGCGCGGGCTGGCCCCGTTCTTCGAGCCGGACGTGTGGTGGCACCTGCGCGTGGGCGAGCACGTCCTGGACACCCACCAGGTCTACGGGACCGACCCGTGGTCGCACTTCGCGGACAAGCCCTACGCGGCCACCCAGTGGCTCGCCGAGGCAGTGGCTGCCCAGGCGTACCGCTGGACGGGCCTCGGCGGCGTGCTGTGGCTGCGGGCCGCAGCGATCCTCGCGCTCACCCTGCTGGTCTACACCGCGTGTCGCCGCCTCGGCGGTCGCCTCCCCGCCGCCCTGGCCACGGGGCTCGCCGTCCTCGGCGCGAGCGGTGGGCTCAACCCCCGGCCGCAGCTGGTGAGCTTCATCCTCTTCGCCGTCGTCGTCCACGCCTGGATGGGTACCGCACGCGATCTGCGGCCACGGTGGTGGCTGGTGCCCGTCTTCTGGGTGTGGGCCTGCTGCCACGGCCTGTGGATGTTCGGGGTGCTCCTCGGTGCCGTCACGACGCTCGCCCTCCTGCCCCACCTCGCGCGACGCGGCGACCTGCGGAGCAGGCTCGTACCGCTCGCCGCCCTCCAAGCCGCCTGCATCGCGGTCCTCGCCCTCACGCCCCTGGGCCCGCGCCTCCTGCTCGCGCCGTTCACCGTGGCCGGCAACGCCCGGGACGTGGCCGACGAGTGGAGGGCCACCCCCGTCACCAACTCCTTCGCCCTCATGGCGTTGGTGCTCGTCCTCCTGACGGTCGTGTGCTGGCTGGTGCGGCCGGGTCGCCGGCCCACGTGGCAGTACGCCTGGCTCGCCCTGGGCGCGGTCCTCGTGCTGGCCATGTGGCGGCTGGTCCCACTCGGTGTCGTGCTCGTCGCCCCCTTGGCAGCCGGTGCGGTCCAGTCGGTCCTGGCTGGCACCCGCGAGCCCTTCAGCCACAGGGAACGACGCTCCCTCGTGGCGGTCGTCGCCGCGGGGCTCGCCGTTGCGGCCCTCGTCTGCGCCGGTCCGCAGGGCACCGCGGCCTTCACCTACCCGGGCGGCATGCGCGACATCGACGCGAGCCTGGGGCGGGCTCCGGCCGGGAGCGTCGTCATGGTGGACTTCGGCGTGAGCGGCTGGTTGCTGTGGCGCCACCCCGACCTCACCCCCAGCGCCGACCTGCGCATGGAGTCGTACTCGCACTCCTACCTGCATCGCTACCTCGACGCAGCCGAGGCCAAGCCGGGCTGGGACAGCTACCTGCACGACGTGCACGCCCGTTACGCCCTGGTCGAGCGGAGCTCGGCGCTGGGCGACGCGCTCGTCCGCGAGAAGGGCTGGCGAACGGAGGCGACGAGTGCACGCTTCGTCCTCTTGGCCGCACCCGGGGCGTCGTCGTGAGCGTCATGACCGCATCGGACGCCACACAGACGGCAGGCACGAACCACACACGGCTCGCGCCGCGGTGGTGGGCCTGGCCCGTGGCGGTGTTCGTCCTCAGCCGGCTCGTCGACGCCCTGATGATCGTCGTCGCCGCCAGGCACCAGATCGCTCTCGACGGCTCGATTGCCGACTACAGGACGACCTCCCCGACCCCCGCAGCACCGGGGTACCTGGGCGTGGCAACGAACTGGGACGCCCAGTGGTACTGGACGATCGCGCAGCACGGGTACCCGGCCTCGCTCCCCATGCGCGGGAACCTCGTCTGGCTCAACGAGTGGGCTTTCGCCCCGCTCTACCCCCTCACGGTCCGGGGCCTCATGGCGGTCACGGGCGCCGGCTTCGCGGTCACCGCGACGGTGCTGACACTGGTCCTGTCGCTGCTGGCCGTCGTCCTGGTGCACAAGCTGGTGGCGGAGACCGCCGGCCCGTTCCCGGCCCGAGCGACGACGCTGCTGCTCTGCACGAGCATGGCGGCGCCGGTGCTTCAGATCGCCTACACCGAAGGGCCCGCCCTGGCGCTCGTCGCCGCTGCACTGCTCCTGCTGCGTCGGCGGCGCTACGGGTGGACGGCCCTCACCGTGCTGGCCCTCGGGCTCACCCGCCACGTCGTCGCGCCCTTCCTCGTCGTGCTCGCGGTGCACGCGGTCCTCCGCCGGCGCCGTGAAGGACGCTGGGACCCCAGGGCCCTCGCAACCGTTGTCGCGGGCGCCCTCACCACCGCCGCGTGGCCTGTCGTCGCCGCCGTCGCGACGGGGCGCGCCACGGCCTTCACCGACACGCAGCGTGCGTGGCGGCACCACCCGGCGACGACCGGACCCTTCGGCCTCTACAGCGCCTTCTACGAACAGTCCGGGGTCACGGGTGCTCTCGCGGTCGCGCTGGTGTCGCTGGTGATCCTCTGGCTGGTGCTGCGGAGGGACTCGCCGAGCTGGGGGCCGGAGGTCCGCGCCTGGGCGGCGGCGTACCCCACCTACCTCCTCGCGGTCGCCCCCGCCGCCACCAGCCTCGTCCGCCTCATGCTCCTGGGCTTCCCGCTCTTCTGGGTGCTGCCGCAGCGACAGCCCACGCCGGCCGCGCAGAAGGTCACCGTGGCCGTGCTCGCCCTGCTCGGGATCGCCCTGCAGTGGTACTGGATCCGCCACTTCCTCGTCGTCGGCCCTGCGTCGGAACGGTTTGCGATGCCCTGACCCGCGCCGCGCGGAGCGGACGTCCCCGGGAGGGGTGGCGACCCCCGTCAGCGGGCTGCGACCAGGAAGGCGCTGCCCTTGCCCACGCTCTGCCAGTTGTTGCCCGCGCGGATGTAGACCTCTCCGCCGTCTGTGGTGACGACCAGCTGCCGCTCACCGCTGACGGTGGTGATGGCGACCGCGCCGGCGAGTCCCGGACCTGCCGTGATCGGGCCGCCCAGCGGGACGAACCACGGTCGGATTACCTGGTTCGCCGACTTGCGGCCCAGCACGGCGAGCGTGGAGTCGTCGACCCAGACCGCGTCCCGCATCAGGGTGAGCGACGGCGCGAGCGTGAGGGGGGTCGACAGGGCGGTGGGTGTGCCGTCCGGTTGGCGCCGGACCCCCGCGACGTCGAGCCGCGGGTCCTGGCCGGAGGGGTTCGTGCTGATGACCGCCACCCGCTGCCCGTCGTCGGACACCCGCAGGCTGACGACCATCCGGTTGCCCAGCCACGGGGTCGACACGGCCGACGGGGGTCCGGGCGAACGGTCCGCCGTCTGGGCCGAGGTGTTCAGCACCCAGATGCGACCTTCACCCGGCGCGTGGCCGCCGACCCACAGGACGTCGCGGACGTCGTAGGTCGGGGTGGTGAGGTGGTCGCCGTCGACCTCCGAGACGGTGAGCTGGGTCGTCCCCCGCCACCGCGACAGCTGCCGCCGGTCGCCGCTCACCGCTGCGATCTCCTGCCCCGTGCGTGACAGCGCGAGGTAGGCCCACCCCTCCGGCACGTCGGGCAGGTTGGAGCCGGACGGCCGGGGCGCGTTGCGTGCCGGGTCCCCCACCTGCTCGGGGTCGACCCGCACCAGCGAGGTCCCCGTGCGCAGGATCGGCTTGACCGCGGGCGGGGTGTCGGTGAGGAACCCCAGTGCGCTCAGGGAGTCCAGGCTCGTCGGCGCCCCGGGCACCTGGAGCGTCGTGCCGTCCACCTGGAGCACGACCTTGTCGACCCCGGGCGCCTGCGTGACCGTCGCGAGCACCTGGGCGGCGAGGGCCTGCCGCTGCGCGGGGTCGGCCACGGGGTTGGTGGCGGCGAGGTCGACGGTCGCCGTGCCGCTGTCGATGGGGACGGCGTCCACGGCCAGGCGCGCGCCCGCCGGCAGCTCGGTGCGCACAGCCCCCGCGAGGTATGCCGGGACGCCGCCGAGCAGCGCCCTCGCGAGCCGGGTCGCGAGGCCGCTGGCGAGCCGGAAGTAGCGGATGTCCGGGACGAGCTGGCGTGCCGTGGCCGACTCGAAGTAGACCCGGAAGGGGTCGTAGAGGCGGTCGGTGTCGGACTCGCTCAACCACGTGCCGAAGCTGTCGGGCACCCGGTCGATGCGCCACTGGCCGCCGACCTGGCGCAGGCCGAAGTCGGCCTGCACGACCGAACCCGGGTCTCGCTCGGCATACCGCCCGGAGGCGTCGATGGCGCCCGTGACCTTCGCCGTCGCGCGCACGACCCCGGGCCGCACCTGCGCGATGGTCAGCGACGACTCGTCGGTGAAGACCATCACCGAGCCGTCCGGGCGCCACGTGGACTCCGGAGACGGGGCGAGGTAGGAGCGGGCGACCTGGTAGTCGTCGTCGGTCGCCGCGCCCGCGCGGATGAAGCCGGTCACGACGTCGACTGGGGTGGACCCGTCGCTCGGACCGGCCGGTAGGACCCTCACCTCGTTGGCCTGCACGTCGCCCACCTCGAGCCCCGGGCGGACCGGCGAGCTGGTCGCCAGGCCCCCGCACGCTGACAGGGCCAGGGCGGCGGCACACGCCACGGCGGCGAGCCGTCCCGCCCTCACTCGGGGCTCCGTGCGAGCGGCGGACCGGTGCGCGCCCGGGCCGGGAGGCTGCCTGCCCGTCCGGCGACGAGCGGCGTGCCACCGGGCGGGCGGGAGCGTCCGTCGTCCGGCTTGAGCGGCAAGGGCGACTCGTTGACGGGCACGTGCTGACGGCGCGGCAGCGTGAGGCGGAAGCAGGAGCCGTTGCCCGGCTCGCCCCAGGCCTGCAGCCATCCCTCGTGCAGCCGGGCGTCCTCCAGGGAGATCGCGAGGCCGAGGCCCGTCCCCCCGGTGGTGCGCGCCCGCGCCGGGTCGGCCCGCCAGAAACGGTTGAACACGAGGGCAGCCTCGCCCGGGCGAAGGCCGACGCCGTGGTCGCGGACGGTCACGGCGACGGCAGTGGCGTTGCTCGCGATCGCGACGTCCACGGGCTTGCCCTCGCCGTGCTCGACGGCGTTGACGAGCAGGTTGCGCAGGATCCGCTCGACGCGGCGGGCGTCGACCTCGGCCGACATCCGCCCCTCCCCCACGGTCACGGTGATGACGGTGCCCCAGCGCTCGGCGAGGGCTCGCGCGGAGTCGACCGCCCGGGCGACGACGTCCCGCAGGTCGACGTCCTCGGCCTCGAGTGCCGCGGCACCGGCGTCGAACCTGCTGATCTCGAGCAGGTCGGCGAGCAGCTCCTCGAAGCGGTCGAGCTCGGCGTGCAGCAGCTCGGCCGAGCGCCCGACCGCCGGCTCGAACTCCCGGCGCGAGTCGTGGATGAGGTCGGCGGCCATCCGGATGGTGGTCAGCGGCGTGCGCAGCTCGTGCGAGACGTCCGAGACGAACCGCTGCTGGACGCGCGACAGCCCCTCGAGCTGGCGGATCTGCGCCTGCAGGCTGTCGGCCATCTCGTTGAAGGACTTGGCCAGCAGCGCCAGGTCGTCCTCCCCCCGGGCACGCATCCGCTCGTTCAGCCGGCCGGACGACAGCCGCTCGGCCACCACGGCCGCGCGCCGCACGGGCAGCACGACCTGCCGGGTGACGACCCAGGCGATGGCACCGACCAGCAGCACCAGCGCCACCCCGCCGATGGCGAAGGTGCGGGTGATGAGGCCGAGGGTCGCCTCCTCGCGCTGCATCGGGTAGATCGCGTACAGGTCGTACGCGCCGGCGACCGGGACCTCGACCTGCGAGCCGACGACCACCGCCGGAACCCGTTGTCTCGTAGCAGGATCGGTGATGCCGATGAGGCGGACCTGCTGCCTCCGTGGGTCCGCGCGGACGGCGGCCCGCACGTCGTCGGGCAGATCCGCGAGTCCGACCGCGCCGGACTCGACCGTCTGCACGTAGGTGGGGCGCGAGTTCCCGAGGGTGCGCGTGAAGACGAGGTACCGCTCGCTGTCGCCGGACTGGGCCGCCGTCTTCTGGATGAGGTCCTGGGCGAACAGGTTGAGCTGCCCTGCGCTGCCGGTGCGGTCGGTGCTGTCGAACTGGCGCTGGATGTCGCTGCTCAGCCGGGCCGCCTCGACCTGCGCGGTGTCGATCCGGTCCTGCTCGAGGCCGTCGGAGATCGAGGAGTAGAGCCACGACCCGAGGAGCATGACGACGACGAGCCCGAGCAACATGGTGCTCGTCACGACCCGGAACTGCAGCGACCGGCGCCACGCGTGCACGAGTCGGCGCAGCCAGCGCCGGACGACCGGCCGCGTGCGGTCGAGAAGCCCGCGCCCGCGGGCGAGGAACGGCGTACCGGCGCCCGGGGAGCCCGCCGGTCCCTCCGGCGACCTCACGGGCGATGGGCCGGGCGAGAGCGACACGACTAGCCGGGCCCCGCCTTGTACCCGACCCCACGGACCGTCACGACGATCTCGGGGTGCTCGGGGTCCTTCTCGATCTTGGAGCGCAGGCGCTGGACGTGGACGTTGACCAGGCGGGTGTCACCGGCGTGGCGGTAGCCCCAGACCTGCTCCAGGAGCACCTCGCGCGTGAAGACCTGCCAGGGCTTGCGCGCGAGGGCGACGAGCAGGTCGAACTCGAGCGGCGTGAGGGACAGCGGCTGGCCGTCGCGCCGCACCGAGTGACCGGCGACGTCGATGCTCAGGTCGCCGATCTCGAGGCGCTCGGGCTCCGGCTCCTCACCGCGGCGCAGCCGGGCACGGATCCGTGCGATGAGCTCCTGCGGCTTGAACGGCTTGACCACGTAGTCGTCCGCGCCGGACTCCAGCCCCACGACGACGTCGACCGTGTCGGTCCGGGCGGTGAGCATGACGATCGGCACGCCGGACTCGGCACGGATCCGCCGACACACCTCCATGCCGTCCAGCCCGGGGAGCATGACGTCGAGCAGCACCAGGTCGGGCTTGGAGTCCCGGAACGCGCCGACGGCCCCGGCCCCGTCGGCCACGTGCGTGACCTCGAGGCCTTCGTTGCGCAGGACGATCCCCAGCATCTCGGCGAGCGCCAGGTCGTCGTCGACGATGAGCACGCGACCGTTCACGCGTCAGCCCTTTCCCCAACAGTTGGTCAAGAGATTCTCCAGAATTCTCACACACGGGTGCTGGGCACGCGGTCACCCTCGCTGACCCCGCGCCGCGTGTCCACCGACCGGGCGAGCAGGACCCACCCCAGGATCACCACCGCCCAGAGCGCCCACGCAGCGGACAGGAGCACCTCCGGGACGCTGTAGCCCAGGGCGTCGTTGGCGCGTCCCGCGAGGGCCCACATGGGCGGCAGGAAGAACACGACGGCTGTGGCGCCCGCGACCAGCCACGCCCTGGCCGTGAGGAGGACGACGAGGACGGGGACGACCCAGACGTAGTGATGGGTCCAGGTGACCGGTGCGACCAGGAGGCCGCCGAGGGCCACCGCGACCAGCGCTGCGAGGTCGTTGGCCGCGCGGTGGGCACGGCGGGCGGCAAGCAGCGCGAGGCCGGCGGCGAGGGCCGAGAGCACGACGGTGGCCGCCGTGACCGCCAGTGGAGGCAGCCCGTGGAGCTGGGTGGCCCGGTCCACCACGGCCCCGATGGCCTGGTTGCCCCACAGTCGCACCTCCGGGCCGAACCGGTCCTTGGCGCCGAGGGCGTGGAACCAGAAGGTGGAGGAGTCCCGGGGCAGCAGGACCCAGGCGAGGGCGACCGTCGCGGCGGAGGTCACCACAGCCGTCGCGGCTGCGCGGTACTCACGCCGGAGCAGGAACCAGACGATGAGCACAGCGGGCGTGAGCTTGATGCCGGCCGCGACCCCGACGAGCACCCCTCGCCACCTCCCGCGGACCTCGAAGGCGTCGACCAGCACGAGCGCCAGCAGCACGAGGTTGACCTGGCCGAAGAGCAGGGTCCGCTGGACCGGTTCGAGCGCCAGGCCGAGGACCAGGACGACCAAGGCCTGGAGACGGCCGAGGCGCGCCGCACGGGCGCTCACCAGGACGACCACGAGGTAGGCGAGGGACGAGACCAGGGTGAACGCCACGTCTGCGGCGGGCCCCAGCACCGCAAGGGGTACGAACAGCAGGGCCGCGAAGGGCGGGTAGGTGAAGCGGAGGATCCCGTCGACACCGTTGCGCACGACCACCCCGTAGAGGTCCGACCCGTCGAGCACCGCCCGACCACCGGCGACGTAGACGTCGAGGTCCAGGGGGTGCCACGGTCCGAGGGTGGTCCAGCGCTGCAACAGCGCGACCACGACACCGACGAGGACCACGGACCACGCGGTCCGGGGCAGCACTCGCGACCCGGGGGCAGCACGCAGCGCTGTCCGGCTGGTGTGGCTCACGGGGTGCGCGCCCTTCCTCGACGGTGCCTGCTGCTGGGGACAGTCAACCGGACGGGGCCCGGACCACCGGCGCCCCACGCCGCCGCCCGGACGGACGGACGAGCCGGATGCGTCCGTTCGGCGGAGCGGCCGCAGACAGGTATGCCGCCCGCTCTGGGTCCCACGCTCTGCGTGGGCGGTGAGCGGGCGGCATACCGGGTGGTGCTGGGGTGCCGTGCGGTGCCTCAGTAGCGGTAGTGCTCCGGCTTGTACGGGCCGGCGACGTCGACGCCGATGTACTCGGCCTGCTCCTTGGTGAGCTCGGTGAGCTTGGCGCCGAGGGCGTCGAGGTGCAGGCGGGCGACCTTCTCGTCCAGGTGCTTCGGGAGCACGTAGACCTGCTTGTCGTACTCGTCGTTCTTGGTGAACAGCTCGATCTGGGCGATCGTCTGGTTCGCGAAGGAGTTCGACATGACGAAGCTCGGGTGGCCGGTGGCGTTGCCGAGGTTCATGAGGCGACCCTCGGACAGGACGATGATCGAGTTGCCGTTGGTGAAGGTCCACTCGTGGACCTGCGGCTTGATCTGCGTCTTGGTCACGCCCGGGATGCGGGCCAGGCCGGCCATGTCGATCTCGTTGTCGAAGTGGCCGATGTTGGACACGATCGCCTTGTTCTTCATCTTCTGCATGTGCTCGGCAGTGATGATGTTGAAGTTGCCGGTCGTGGTCACGTAGATGTCGGCGATGTCGAGGACGTCCTCGAGGCGGGCCACCTGGTAGCCCTCCATCGCGGCCTGCAGCGCGCAGATGGGGTCGATCTCGGTGACGACGACGCGAGCACCCTGCCCGGCCAGCGCCGAGGCGACGCCCTTGCCCACGTCACCGAAGCCGGCGACGACGGCGACCTTGCCGCCGATGAGGACGTCGGTCGCACGGTTGAGGCCGTCGATGACGCTGTGGCGGCAGCCGTACTTGTTGTCGAACTTGGACTTGGTGACCGAGTCGTTGACGTTGATCGCCGGGAAGAGCAGGTCGCCGGTCTGGGCGAGCTCGTACAGGCGGTGCACGCCGGTCGTGGTCTCCTCGGTGACGCCCTTGATGCCAGCCGCGACCGTGGTCCACTTCTTCGGGTCCTCGGCGATGGTGCGGCGGACGAGCGCCTTGAAGACGCCGAACTCCTCGGAGTCCTGCTCGTCGGTCGCCGGGACCTGGCCGGCGGCCTCCCAGTCACGGCCCTTGTGGACCAGCATGGTCGCGTCGCCGCCGTCGTCGAGGATCATGTTCGGACCCTCGCTACCGGGCCAGGTGAGGATCTGCTCCGTGCAGTCCCAGTACTCCTCGAGGGTCTCGCCCTTCCAGGCGAAGACCGGGACGCCCTGGGGGTCCTCGGGAGAACCGTGCAGCCCCACGACGACGGCAGCAGCGGCCTCGTCCTGGGTGGAGTAGATGTTGCACGAGGCCCAGCGGACCTCGGCACCGAGCGCGGTGAGCGTCTCGATGAGGACGGCGGTCTGCACGGTCATGTGCAGCGAGCCAGCGATCTTGGCGCCCTTGAGGGGCTGGCTCTCGCCGAACTCCTCGCGCAGCGCCATCAGGCCGGGCATCTCGTGCTCGGCCAGGCGGATCTGGTGACGGCCGGCCTCGGCGAGGCCCAGGTCGGCAACCTTGTAGTCAAAAGGCATGAGACATCTCCTGTTGTTGACTTCACGATGTGCGGACCCGGCGCAGCCCATCTGGGCGTTCACGAGAGCGGGGTATCACCCGCGCCGGCGACCTCCCACTCTACCGGAGCAGGCCTCGAGGGCCCCAACCCAACGGGCCGCTGCGGGCGCTCGGCGCCCAGCCCTGGTCACGCCCCGGGGCGCGGGGCGCCCGATCGGGCCACCGGTTCCGCTACGGTGCGCGCCATGGGGACGGTGTCCGTACGTGACCGGTTGCCGCGAGACCTCGCCGTCGTCGTCGGTGCGGCTGACACCTACGTCGCCGTGCGTGGCGCTCTGCGCCACGGCCTGGGCTGGGACGCCCACGCCTACTTCCTGGCCTGGCCGGGTTCGCTGTACGACATCCCGCCCGGGAGGGTCGATGCGTACAACTACAGCCCCGCCTTCGCCCAGGCCATCTGGCCGCTGGTCCAGCTCCCCTGGCCGGTGTTCTGCGGACTGTTCGTCGCCGCGGCCGCGCTGGGCACCGCGTGGCTCCTGCGCCCGCTGCGCCGGTCTGTCGGCATCCCCCTGTGGTTCGCGTTCACGCCCGAGATCCTCTCCGGCAACATCTACTGGCTCCTCGCCGTCGTCGCCGTCGTCGGTGTGCGACGCGGGTACCCCTGGGTGCTGCCCGCACTGACCAAGGTGCTTCCCACTCCGGGCCCGCTCTGGTTCCTCCTGCGCGGCGAGTGGCGGCGGTTCTGGGCCTTCGGCGGGGCACTGGTCGCGGTGACCGCGCTGTCGGTCGCCATGACACCGGAGCTGTGGCGGCAGTGGGTCGCCTTCCTCACCGAGCACGGCGGTGACACCGGTGCCGCCAGCCTCGGGTTCGTGCCACCCCTGTGGGTGCGGCTCCCGGCGGCGCTGGCGGTGCTCGTGTGGGGGGCCAGGAGGAACCGGCCGTGGGTGCTCGCCCCGGTCATGCTGCTCAGCACCCCTGTGGTGGGCATGGGCTCGTTCGCCCTCCTCGCCGCCATCCCCCAGCTCCTGGGGCCCGCCGTCCCCGCGGCCCACCACAGCCCGGAGGGGGACGCGGAGCACCCGCGGCCCACACGCCGGCAACGCACCTGACGGCACGGACCGGCAGCCGCTGCGCGACGCACGGAGGGGGTGGTGCGCCCCTCGGCGCACCACCCCCTCCGGTACTGCTCTGTCAGCAGATCGTCTGCTGGGCCGCCGACTGCGGGACCGCCCCGGTGCCGCCGAGGACGTAGACCGTCTTCGCGCCGAGCCGCTTGATCTCCGCGGCGGTCGCAGCGGTGAGGCAGCCACCGTTGGCGAGCAGCAGCGGTGCCTTCTTCGCAGCCGCGCCAGGCGTGCCCGACAGGGCGTCGGGGAAGTTGCGCCCGGTGGCGAGGAAGACCCCCGCAGCCGTGGCGAACGTCGCCCTGGAGATCGCCGCGGCGGTCGCGTACCGGTCGCTGCCGGAGAGCCGCACGGTCCCCTTCACGCTGCGCATCACGGCGTCGCTGACCGCACCGGTGCCACCGAGGACGGTGGTCGAGGTGACCCCCATCGCCTGGAGCGTGGTGCTGGTCGGCGCGGGGACCGCCTTCTGCGTCACGAGGAGCAGCGGCTGACCCTTGACCGCGGCCGCGACGGCGCCGGCCAGCGCGTCAGGGTAGTTCTCACCGCTGGCGACGTACGCCTTGCTCGAGGTGCCGAAGGCGTAGCGCGCGACCTTGCCGGCGGTGTCGAAGCGGTTCGACCCGGCGAGCCGGACGACCGGACCCGTGGTGAAGGCGTCGAGCTTCGTGGCAACCCCCGCGGAGACCGCGCCCGTGCCACCCAGGATGACGATCTTGGCCGGCTTGAGCCGGGACAGCTCGGTGCCCACCGCGCTCGGGATGGCCGTCGGGGTGACCAGGAGGACGGGACCACCCTGACGGCTGGCCGCCGGGCCGCCGGACAGTGCGTCGGCGAAGTTGGTGCCGGTGGCGATGTAGGCCACAGGGACCCCACCACTGGGGAACGTCGCCTTGGACACCGCGACGGCCGTGCCGTAGCGGTCGCTGCCGGCGTACCGGACGATCCCGCCGGTCCCTCCCGTGGGAGGCGGAGGCGTGGTGCCGGACCCGCGCACCAGCGACCACGTGGCCGAGGTGGCGAGCGCGGAGTTGTTGGCGTCGAGTGAGGTGACGCGCCAGTAGATGCGACCGGTCGGCCACTTCGGCCCGACCAGGCTCGGGGCCCAGGACGTCATGTCGGTCGTCATGGACTCCAGCAGCGTCCCGAAGCCCGAGTCCACGCTGGCCTCGACCTTGTACCGCGAGGCACCCGCCACGGGGAGCCACTGGAGGACGACCCGGTTGTCGGGCGTCGTCGCCCCGTTGCCGGGCAGGTAGAGGGTGACCGGGTTGCCCGACACGACGAACGTGCGCAGGGCGAACTCGCTGGTCCAGCTGCCGGCGATGCCGCGGGCGTCGACCCGGCGCACGCGCCAGCCGTACGTCCCCTTGGCCAACGGCGTGCGCGCGATCACCGACGTCCCCTTGGTGGAGAGGGCGACCACCCGGCTGGCCGGGTTCACCGAGCTGCCGGTGTAGACCTCCACGTCGTAGGACTTGGCGTACGGCATCGGCAGCCACTGCAGGGCAGGGGCGCTCGGGACCGTCGCGCCGGCAGTGGGCTTGTCCAGCGTCGGCGCGGCCGACTTCTTCTGGAACCCGAAGGTGGAGCACGCGGGCTGGGACGAGGTCGCCACCGGCGCACAGCTGTACGTCAGCGGGTTACCCGTCTTGTCGAACGCACGCACCCGCCAGTAGAGCGGCCCGTCCGGATAGGTGACGGTCTGCGGCGTGTACGTCGTCTGGTCCACCAGGGGGCTGGTCTCGATGATGTTCGTGAACTCTGCGGTGGTCGAGACCTGCACCTGGTAGGACGCGGCCTCCTGGTTGACCTTCTGGTTGTACTGGTCGGAGGTGTTGGTGCGCTGCACCGTGTCCGCGTAGTTGGTCGCGAGATAGTCCCGCCAGGTGAAGGTGACCTCGTCGGCCGGGGCAGCTGACTGCGCGGTCGGCGAGAGGGCCTCCACGGGCTTGGACACCTTGCGGAAGCTGCCGGCCCGGCCGAAGACGCTGGAGTCGAACGGCGCGCACGACGTGTCCGTGGTGCACGGCCGGACGTACCAGTAGTAGGCCTGCCCGGCCTGGGAGTCCGGCAGGGACATGATCGGCGTCACCGTGGAGAAGTTCGTTCCCCAGTCCCACACCGTGTTGGTGAAGTTCGGGTCGGTGGCGACGTACACGTGGTAGATCCCGATCCCGGGCACCGGCGTCCACGAGAACGTGGGGGTGTCAGCCAGCTCACAGTTCCCGACGCCCACGCAGGGACCGTTCAGAGTCACGGACGGCCAGGTGCTGGCGATCGAGAAGGACCCGATCTGGGTGTTCCCGATGAGGACCGAGCTCTTGTCGTAGGCCTCGACGTAGAACGTGTAGTTCCCTGCCGCCAGGGTCGCCGGCCAGCCACCGCCGGACACCGTGCCGGTGTACGCGTTGCCGGGCAGCGTCGACATGCCAGCGAGGGAGTAGGAGTTGGCGCCCGCGAGGGAGTACCAGATCTTGTACTTCGTGGCGTTGGTGAGCCCGTCCCACAGCATCGTCGGCGGCTTCAGGCCATCGCTCGGTATGGTGCGGACCGTGCCCATGGAGGACTGGGGGGTGGGCGTCACGAGGTAGAACGTGGGCCACGACGGCTGGTAGGCCAGTTTGCCCAGGTCGTTGTCCGACTCGGCCGTCTGGACGGTCCACGCCAGCTGCCCGGAGCAGGCGGGGTCCAGCCCTTCCGGGACGTAGGACGTGTTGTAGGTGAACGCCGTCACCACCGTGCACTTGGTGTTCGTGTTGCCCGAGGCGGGAGCGATGGTGACCTTGTACCGGCTGATGTTCGGCACCGGCGTCCAGCTCAGGACCGGGGCGGTGTCACTGGTGTTGCTGCTCTGGACGAGGGCGCTGGGGTTGTACTGCATGCTGCGGGTGTCGCTCCACGCGCCGTACACGACGGGGTTGGTGGCCGGACCGTCGAGCGCCCGGACACGCCAGTACCTCACCGCCCCGGGGCTAGGTTTGTTGGGGCCGACTGGATTGCAGGAGGGACCCTGCCCAGAGAGCGTGAACGGCTTGTAGCTGTTGTACGGGGTGAACACCGTGTGGTCGGTGACGCACGAGTTGTAGGTGCTCGGCGAGAAGTTGGGGTCGCTGCCGATCTGGATCTCGTAGTTCGAGGCCTCGCGCTGGGGGTTCCACACGAAGGTGGGCTCCCGGGGGCCGGAGTAGTCACCGTTGGCCGGCGACACGAGCGTTACCTGCGGGAGGCCCGAGGCGGCCTTGACCTGGCTCGAGGTCGTGCTCGCGGCGGGGTCGGTGCCGCGCGGCAGCGAGCCGGTCGAGGGCCAGGCCCGGGTGAAGGTGCGCACCGCGGACCACTGGCTCGGCTCCGGGGTCTGTGCCGAGTTCAGGACGGCGCTCAGGCCACGCACGCGCCAGTAGTACGAGCCGGCAGCCAGCGTCGGGCTCGGCGAGAAGGACGTCGAGTTCACCGTCTCAGTCCCACCGATGGGGTTGTTGAAGAACTGGTCGGGGCTGATTTGGAGCTCGTAGGAGTTGGCACCCTTGAGCGGCGCCCAGTCGAGCGTCACCTCCTCGACATTGGCGAGGTCCGCCGGGGAGACGAGCGTCGGCACCTGCGTCGTCGGCCAGGTCATGCGGTAGGAGCGCACGGCCGACCAGTCGGTGGCCACGCCCTGGGCGGACTTGGCCCGCACGCGCCAGAACACGTCCGTGTTGAACGAGGGGTTGTCGGGCGTGTACGCGGTGTTCGTGGTCGACACCGGGGCCGGTGCGCCGACGAAGGCGGCGTCGTCGTCGACCTGGACCTCGTAGGTCTTCGCGCCGGGAAGCGCCGCCCACGACAGGACGAGGGGGTTGTCCGGGTAGTTCAGCACCTGGCCGTCGGCGGGGGTCGCGAGGGCGGGGACGGTGCTCGCCGTCTTGGCGAAGCTGCCCACGGCATACGAGCCCCAGGCTCCGGCGCTGTCCTGCGCGCGCACGCGCCACCAGTAGGTGCCCAGTGCCAGGTCGTTCGGCGGCGTCGCCGCCGTGTTGCCCGTCGTGATGCTGTACCGGACGGTCCCCGACGCGAAGTCCGACTGGCTGGCCACGTCGACGGAGTACTTGACCGCGCCGGTGGACGCAGCCCACGACAGCACGGGGTTCGATGCACCCCCCGCCACGGACGTGAGTACCGGAGCCGGCGGAGCCGCGGAGGCGGACGGTGCTGCGGCCAGTCCCCCGGCCAGCAGGACGCCCGCGAGCGCAGCCGCGGTGACGAGTCGTGAGTGCATCTGGTCTTCCTTCAGGTCGAGGCGCAGACCGTCCCCTGCAGGTCCGCCGCGGGCAGTCTGGTGGGCCGGGGCGGCGCCGCCCAGAGAAGTCAGACATCTCTGGCCAATCTCGCCCACCACATCGTCCGTTCGGCCGAGGCGAGGACGGGGCCTGCCGGCTCGGACCTGGCACCGCGAGCAATGGCCGGGAACGACGCCCGGTGAACCGGGGACGCGACGAACCGGGACCCTGCGTCACACGCTCCTCGGCTCGCGACCGGCACGCGGCACGGGTAGACAGGGAGTCGTCCGGGCCGCTCCGGCCGCCCTTCCGACAACCAGCACAGGAGCAGCGATGAGTGAGCCGAGCAGCGGCGTCCCGAGCGAGATCGCCGATGCCGAGGTCGAGCAGCCCCAGTCCGAGCGGGGGGACCAGCCGGAGCGGGTGGAGCTGGACGTCGACGAGGAGAAGCTCGAGGCCTGGGACAAGGTCAAGGGCGACTACCAGGTGAACCCCGGCGGGGAGCCCGTGCCCAACAGCCAGGAGGAGCGGGTCGCACCCGGCGACGAGGACGACGACGACGAGGAGAACGTCGGCGCACCCGGTCCGTCCTGACACCGGTCGAGCGCCGGTGACCCCGGCGGCCACCAACTAGGCTGACCGGGTGACCCCTGCACTCATCCTGGTCCGCACCCGGGACGAGTCCGCCACGGTGGCCTGCTGATGGCCGGTGGACTGTTCGCCCTGCTCGACGACGTGGCCGTCCTGGCCAAGGCGGCCGCTGCGTCGATCGACGACGTCGGGGCCGCCGCCGGGCGCGCCAGCGTCAAGGCGACCGGCGTGATCGTCGACGACACAGCCGTCACGCCGCGCTACGTCGAGGGCATCGAACCCGCGCGCGAGCTGCCCATCATCCGCAAGATCGCGGTCGGCTCCCTCCGCAACAAGATCCTGCTCATCCTGCCGGCGGCCCTGCTGTTGAGCCAGTTCCTGCCCGTCGCCCTCACACCGCTGCTCATGCTCGGTGGCACCTACCTGTGCTTCGAAGGCGCCGAGAAGATCTGGGAGCGCCTCAGCGGGCACGGCGGCGAGGGCGCCTCGGGCGACGACGGCGCCGCGGCCGACGAGGACGAGATCACCCGCAGCGCCATCCGGACCGACTTCATCCTCAGCGCCGAGATCATGGTGATCTCGCTCAACGAGGTGGCGAGCGAGCCCCTCCTCAGCCGCGCGGTCATCCTCGTCATCGTCGCGCTGCTCATCACGCTCCTCGTCTACGGCGTGGTCGCCCTCATCGTGAAGATGGACGACGTCGGCCTCCACCTGTCGGAGACGGGGTCCGGCGCGACCCGGTCCCTGGGGCGGGGACTCGTCCACGGCATGCCCCGCCTGCTGTCGACCCTGTCCGTGGTGGGCGTCGCCGCGATGATCTGGGTCGGGGGTCACATCCTCCTCGTCGGTCTCGACGACCTCGGGCTCCACGCCCCGTACTCCTGGGTGCACTACGCGGAGGAAGCCGTCCACGACGCCACCGGTCCCCTCGGCGGCGTGCTCGGCTGGGTCACCAACACCGTGGGCTCGGCCATCCTCGGCCTGGCGGTCGGTGCGCTTGTCGTGGCAGCCGCCCACGCCGTGCACTCCGTGCGGCGCCGCCGGGCGGCCACTGCGTGAGCGGGGTCGTCCCTTCGGACCCACCTCTCGCAGTCGTGAGGACTCCGACCGCCAACCGCTCCATACTGCCCGGATGCGCCCATCAAGCTCGATGCCGCTCGATGGGCCCTCGGCTGCCGGCATGACCGAGGTGAAGGGCGCGACAGACCCCGCTCGCAGTCGGGCCGCCCCGAGCCGGCCGCCCGCACTGCTCGTGCTCGGACCGGTGGTCGCGTTCGGGTTGCTGCTGCTGGGCCTGTCGCGCAACGCCGGCACCGGCATCACCGACCCGGACACGCCTTGGCACGTGCTGGCCGGACGCCACCTGTGGGACACCTGGCAGTTCCACGGGCCCGACCCGTACTCGATGTTCACGAGGGGCCCCTGGGTGCTCAACCAGTGGCTGCCCGAGCTCGTCATGGCCGGCGCCGACCGCGTCGGTGGCCTGGCCGCCGTCGCCTGGTTGGCCCAGCTCGCGCGGCTCGCCGTGTGCGTCCTGCTGTATGCCGCGTGCCGCCGTCGGGCCGGCAGCCTCCCGGCGGCGTTCGTCGCCGGGGCTGCCGTCCTCGGCACCGCGGACAGCCTCAGTCCGCGCCCCCAGCTCGTGGGCTTCGCCCTCTTGGTGCTGACGGTCGACGCCTGGCTGCGCACCGCGTCCGACCTGCGGCCACGCTGGTGGCTCGTCCCCGTCGCCTACCTCTGGGCGTGCTCCCACGGGACGTGGGTCGTCGGGGTCACGGTCGGCGTTGCAGTGGTCGTGGGCCTGCTCCTCGACCGACGGGTGCGGCTTCGCGACGGGCAGCTCCTTCGGCTGGCCGCGGTCCCCGTCGCGTCCGGGCTCGTGGCCCTGGTGACGCCCGTCGGGCCGAGCCTGCTCACCTCGTTCTCGGCGGTGCGGGCGGTGAGCCCGTACATCCAGGAGTGGCGAGTCCCCACGACTCCCACCCCCTCCGTGCTGGTGACTGCGGCCCTGCTGCTGCTCGTGCCCCTCGTGTGGGTCCTGCGGCGGCGGCAGGTCGCCTGGACCCGCGTCGTCCTGTGGCTCCTGGCGGTGGCGTGGGGCGCGAGCAGCATGCGCACGGTCGCCGTGGGGGCCATCATCGCGGCGCCCCTCGCGGCCGAGGCCCTCGCCACCCTCCTCGGCCGGGAGCGCAACCGGGTGGAGCGTGGCGAGCGCGTCGTCGTGGGGGCGTCCATCCTGGCGGCGGTCGCCCTGTCCGGCCTGCTGGCCGCAGCCGGGCCCAGCACTCCCGCCGGCGTGCCCCACGCCTTCGACCCACGCCTGCGGGCGATGCCTGCCGGGACCGTCGTCTACAACACGGACCTGCTGGGCGGCTGGCTCATGTACAGCCACCCCGGGCTCGTGCACACGGCGGACACGAGGGCCGAGCTCTACGGTCCCGTCCTCGTGCGCTCCTACCTCGACGTCATGGCCGCCCGACCCGGGTGGGAGCAGGACCTCGACCACTTCGCCCCCCGCGCGGCCATCCTGGAGAAGGGCCTTCCCGTCGTGGACGCCCTGCGCTCCCGGGGCTGGCAGGTCCTGGGCGAGGACGCCGGGTACGTGCTGCTCGAGCCGGGGACGCCTCGGTAGCCTGCACAGCATGGCCACCCCCGAAGGCACCCTCTCCTGGGCGCCCGCCACCGAGCACCCGCACCTCCTCGCACCGCCCGTCGCCGCCGCCCTGGGCCACGCCCCCTCCGCCCGCGTCGCGCCGATCGACCCGACGCTGGCGGACACGGCCGCCTTCTGCGAGGCGTACGACAGCGACCCGGCGCACTCGGCCAACTGCGTCGTGGTGGCCGGCAAGCGCGGCGGCGAGGTCCGGCGGGCCGCGGTCCTGGTGCTGGCCACGGACCGGGCCGACATCAACGGGGTCGTCCGGCGTCACCTCGACGTGCGGAAGATCAGCTTCGCGCCGATGGACGAGGCGGTGGCGCTGACCGAGATGGAGTACGGCGGCATCACGCCGGTCGGTCTGCCCGGCGACTGGCCGGTCCTGGTCGACGAGGGAGTCATGGCCGCCGGGACGGTCGTCATCGGCAGCGGCATCCGCGCGAGCAAGCTGCTCGTGGCCGCCACCGAGCTCGCCGCCCTGCCCACGGCCGAGGTCCTGCAGCTGTCCCTCTGACCACTGGCCCTCCCGGGCGCGCTCTGGCTTCCCCGCTCGGCCCGGGGCCCCTGTCCTTCCCCGCTCGGCCCGGGGCGCCTGTCAGCTCTGCCGTTCGCGCGCCAGCCCCGGGGCGCGGATCAGCCACTCAGGCGCGTCAGCCCCGGCCGGTGCGGTCGGCGAGGTCGGCGACGTGCGGGGAGACGCCGGGGTCGAGCCCCAGCCCCAGAGCAAGGTAAGTGGACGCGAAGTCGGTCGTGGCCATCAGCCCGGCCAGCCTCGTCACCGGCTCCCCCGGCTGGGCCACGACCTCGGTCACGCGCGCCCCGGCCTCCCGGGCAGCGTCGGCCACGGTGTCGGCCAGCCGCAACGCCTCGTCCGACTCCCGCGTCGGCGGCTCGACCGGCGCGTCGCGCAGCATGAGCAGCGACAGCCGGGGTGGGGCCGGGCCGTCGAGGTAGGGGTCCGCGAAGATGTCCACCTCACCCGACCCTCGACCTGGCCCGCCGGACCCACCGGACCCGCTCAGGCCACCGGAGCCGCTGGGTCCGCCCACCCCGGAGAAGGCCGTCGTGAACGGGCCGTCGAGGCACGAGACCACCTGGGCCGCGTCGTCCGGGAGCTCACCCGTCGTCGCGGGCACACGAGCCGTCCGCGCCAGCATCGAGGCGGCGCGCAGGGCGGCGACACCGGCCAGCGGCCCGTCGCCGAGGATCACGGGCACGCCGTCGGCGAGGTCGGTGGCCAGCACCTTGGCCGGGTTGACGAACGACTCCGACGACGGCCGGCAGGCCTCGGCCACCTCGTCGAGCCGGTCCGCGGTGTCGTACAGCACGCGCTCGTCGACGTGGACGAGCCCCAGCCGCCCTGCGCCCAGCAGCACCGGCGCGAGCAGCGACCACAGGGCCGTGCGCGACGACGCCCGCTCCCGGCCGATGTCGATGTGCACCCCGCGCGCCCGCGCGCAGACGTCCGCGAGCGGCGAGTCCGAGGCCCCCACCGTCAGCAGTGCGGCACCGCGCCGGGCGGCCTCCGCCGCCAGCGCCAGCGGACCCGCCGCCCGCCCGGACAGCGACACCGCGATGACGAGGTCGAGCGGCCCCACCCACCCGGGCAGCGGCACGTTGCGCCGGGTCGACACCGGCACCGGCGACCCCGGCTCGGCCAGCAGGTCGAGCACGTCGCACACCACCGCGGAACCACCCAGCGACGCCACGAGCACCGACCTCGGCCGCTCTCCCCCGGCGACGCGGTCGATACCGCCCTCCGTGGCGAGCGCCACCGCCTCGCGCACCTGGGCGCCGGCCGTCGCGAGCCCGCGCAGGGTCTGCCGTGAGTCGAGGGCGGCGACCGCCTCCTCGCTGTCCATGCGAGCCTCGTCGAGGAACGGCGCCATGTCGCCCTCGGCTCAGGCGGGCTTGCGGGCTTCGTCGACCAGGAGCACCGGGACGCCCTCGTCGATGCGGTACTGCAGGCCGCACGAGGTGTTGGTGCAGTGCAGCTCGGCGCCGGTCTCACCCTGCGCGTCGGCCAGCTCGGACCGGCAGGCGGGGCAGCGCAGGATCTCGCGCAGCCACGGCTCGATGGAGGCGGTCGCCCCCGTGTCGTGCGCCATCACTGTTCTCCTCTCACCAGGGCGAGGACATCGTCCCGCACCCGTGCCATCGTGTCTGCATCCGCCGCCTCGACGTTGAGCCGCAGCAGCGGCTCGGTGTTCGAGGCGCGGAGGTTGAGCCACCACATCGGGTCGCCGTTGCCACCCGCGTGGGTCGCCGTGAGGCCGTCCAGCTCGTCGAACTCGGCACCCTGCCCGGCCGCCCACTCGCGCACGCGGCCCGTCGCGGCACCCGCGTCGGTGACCGTCGAGTTGATCTCGCCGGACGCGGCATACCGGCTGTATGCCGCGGTGAGCCGGCTGAGCGGCTCGTCCTGCTCGCCGAGGGCGGCGAGGACGTGCATGGCCGCGAGCATCCCGGTGTCGGCGAACCAGAAGTCGCGGAAGTAGTAGTGCGCGCTGTGCTCCCCGCCGAACACCGCGTCCTCGCGCGCCATCTCGGCCTTGATGAACGAGTGGCCCACGCGGGTGCGGATGCCGCGGGCGCCCTGCTCGCCGATGATCTCGGGGACGGCGGCCGAGGAGATGACGTTGTAGACGATGCCGACCTCGGCCGCGTCGCGCCCGGCGGCGACCTCGCGGGCGACCTCGCGGGAGGCGACCAGGGCCGTCACGGCGCTCGGGCTGACGGGCTCCCCGCGCTCGTCGACGACGAAGCACCGGTCGGCGTCGCCGTCGAAGGCCAGCCCGATGTCGGCCCCCTCGCGGACGACGGCCGCCTGGAGGTCGCGCAGGTTCTCGGGCTCGAGCGGGTTGGCCTCGTGGTTGGGGAAGGTGCCGTCCAGCTCGAAGTAGAGCGGGACGACGTCCAGCGGCAGCTCGGGCAGGCCGGCGCCGGTGCCGAGGACCGCCGGGACGGTGTGGCCGCCCATGCCGTTGCCCGCGTCGACGACGACCTTGAGCGGGCGTCCGCCGGACAGGTCGACGAGGCCGCGCAGGAACGCGGCGTAGTCGGCGAGGACGTCGCGCTCGTGCAGCGTCCCCGGCTCGACGTCCGTCGGTCCCGCGGAGGTCCCGGAGTCCAGCAGCGCCTGCGCGGTGTCGCGCACGGTGGCCAGGCCGGAGTCCTGGCCGACGGGTCGGGCGCCGGCGCGGCACAGCTTGATGCCGTTGTACCGGGCCGGGTTGTGCGAGGCGGTGAACATGGCGCCGGGCAGGTCGAGCGCACCGCTCGCGTAGTACAGGCCGTCGGTGCTGCACAGGCCGATCAGCGTCGCGTCCAGGCCGTGCGCCGTCACGCCGTCCGCGAACGCGCGCGACAGCTCGGGCGAGGAGGGCCGCATGTCGTGACCGATGACGACGCCGGTGGCCCCGTCCGCGGCGACGAGCCGGGCGAAGGCCGCACCGATCGCCCACGCCACGTCGACGTTGAGCTGCTCGGGGACGACACCACGGACGTCGTAGGCCTTGACGAAGTCGGTCAGCACGGGAACGGGCACGGCACAGACCCTAGCGGGGCCGCCGGGCACGGCGGTCGCAGGCTCAGAGGTCCCGCAGGACGCGCAGGTGGCCGCGACGGCTGGTCTCGACGGCGCCCGAGGACCCCTCGTCGGCCTGGCCGACGACGCGGGAGGGAGCCGGCGGCTCGCCGAGCTTGGGGCGGCCGGCCTCGCGGACCGCGTTGGCGAGGGCCAGCAGGTCGTCGTGCGAGGGCTCGGGCTCGACGTACTCGCCGGACAGCCGCACGATCTCCCACCCGCGCGGGGCGGTGAGCCGGTCGGCGTGGTCGGCGCACAGGTCGTAGGTGTGCGGCTCGGCGTAGGTGGCCAGGGGCCCGACGACCGCGGTCTGGTCGCCGTAGACGTAGGTGAGCGTGGCGATGGCTGCCTTGGGGCACGCGGTGCGGGAGCACCTTCTCGACAGACTCACGCGAGGACTGTATGCCACGGCTCCGACAGCGCCGCCCCGGCACGCCGTAGGGTGGCTGCGTGAGTTCGACCCGAGGGGCGTCCGGGCAGGGGCGCGGGCGCACCCGCGACCGCCGCGGCCGCGGCCTGAGGGGCCCCCTGGCGTGGCCCGCGGTGCCGGCGATGGCGACGCGGCGCGAGCAGTTCGACGACCTCGTGCTCGACAGCGCGGCCCGGCTCGAGGGCCGCGTCGGGCCCCGGATCCGCGACGTCGAGTTCGCCGTCGAGGACGTCCCACCCTCCGACCCTGCGCCGTGGGAGCGCGACGGCGTCCCGTTGGGGCGCACCTTCCCCGCGCACGGACGGCAGCCGGCCCGGGTCGTCGTCTACCGGCGCCCGGTCGAGAACCGGGCGGAGAGCTCGCGCGAGCTCACGGCCGTCGTCCAGGACGTCGTCGTCGAGCAGGTGGCGGCCCTGTTCGGGCTGAACCCCGAGGAGCTCGACCCCCGCTACGACGACGAGTAGCCGGCTCGACGCGATCCCACTCGGCGGCCTGCAGGTTCGGCACGTCACCGGCTCGACGGGTAGCCCTGCGGCCCGCCGACCACGCGGCAGCCGACCGCGGGCACCATCGTGGCAGCGGGCACCGTCCCGGCCACGGCGCCTGCCGGTCAGCCCTGGGGGGCCTCGCGCACGGCCACGGTCGTCGAGCGCAGGGTCGTGTCCCGCAGCGGCGTGCTCGAGATGAGCGTCCCGGACGAGTCGTTGCCCCACGAGACGACCCCGGCGCGCAGGGCGCCCGAGCCCGAGACCCGGTGCACCCACACCGACGACGCCGCCGAGACGTCAACCGTGGTGGTGCTGTCGGCGGCGACCGACACACGGTTGGACGAGGCGGCGCCGGACGCGTCGACGGTGACGACCTCGACCCCGGCGGGCGCGCCCGTGGCGGTCAGCAGCAGGGTGCGGCGCAGGGCGAAGCCGTCCGGCGTCCCTGCCGGCTTCGTGAGCGGCATACCGGCCACCCCGGCGATGGCGGGCGTGGACGAGGTCCACGCGAGGTCGCCCGGCTTGCCGGGGCCGTCGCGGACCACCATGGCGGCCGCGACGACCGGGTGGTCGGCGCGCACCTGCAGGGCGAACGACCCGCCCGGGAGCCCCGACAGGTCGATGTCGTGGACCGCGCCGCCGTCGACGCGGACGACGCCGCCGGCGGGCAGGGCTCGGGGTCCGTTGCTCGTGAGCACGCGGGCCTGGACGACGGCCTCGTCGCGGCCGGGGACGACCACGCGCAGGGTGGCGTGCCCGTTGACCGACACGGCGGGGACGACCTGCTCGCGGGACGGCGACGCGCTCGGCACCGCGTCGTCCGAGCCGGCGGGGCGGGTGCCGTCGAGCCAGGTGTCCGCCACGACGGCGCCGACGACGCCGCCGTGGGCGACGACGTGGACCGCCGGGTTGGCCAGGTCGGAGGAGATCGAGTCGAGCAGGAAGGCGGTGCGCCCGTGCGCGGGCACCACGAGGCCGGAGCCACCGGGCGAGGCGACGGGTCCCTTGGCGCCGTGCAGGGTGACGTCCACGGAGACGGGGTTGCCGCCGGGGTTGGTGAGCACGAGCCGCTCCTGGCGGCCGGGCGCGCCACCGCCGGCGAGCAGCCACAGGTCCGAGCCGGGGTCGCCGCAGGCCGTCACCGACAGGGCGCGGCGGTCACCGGACGGCTCCAGCCACGACTGCGCGGCGGCGAGGCCTGGGGCGAGGTCCTGGGTGGCGCGGACCTGCACGCCCGCGGAGGCGCCCACGGTGGTGGAGGTGCTCCCCCCGCGCTGGGTCGCCGGCGACCCCTGGGCTGCGCCCCCGGGCATCGTGCGCAGCGTGACCCGGCCCCCGGTCCCCAGCGGCCGCGTGCTGCCGAGCACGCGGTCCGGAGCGGTCACCGCGGCCACCCCGACGGGGACGGACTCGTCATCGAGGCCGGGTACGCCCCGCAGCTCCGGTCCGGGACACAGCAACGAGGCATCGCGCACCGCGGCGCTGGCCGGTGCGGGTGGGGTGGCGCGGGCGGCGGAGCCGATGGCGAACGCGCCGTCGTGCTGGGTGGCGGCCAGGACGACCCCGGCGCCGGCTGCGGCGACGAGGGCGGTGCGGACGAGGGCGGCGACGGGGACGGTCATCGACGCCTCCGGGACGCGCGGTTGCCGAACGGGATGGCCAGGAACGCCGCCACGAGCAGGGCCAGGCCCTGCAGGTAGCGCCAGTACGTGTCGCTGGGCAGGACTGTCACCTCGAGCCGGTGCGAGCCGGCCGGGACCTTGTATGCCGCGGCGTCGCCGACCGGCGCCAGCACCTGCCCGTCGCTGGTGACCCGGGCGTGCCGGGTCCACGCCTGCGGCTCGGCCAGCACGAGGGTCGTCCCCTGCGGGGCCACGACCTGCGCGTCGAGTCGCGCGTGGTCGCCGGCGGTGGGGACCACCTGCTCGGAGGACTTCGTGACCAGCCGTGCGCGGGCGGGGGCGAGGCTGTCGTCGGCCGCCGAACCGCCACCGGGCAGCACCCGCCAGAAGATCGTGCCGTCGTGCTCGCCGAGGCGGCTCAGGCCCGCGGTCGCGTCGAGCGCGCGCACCCGCGGGTCGTCGGAGTCGGCCTGCAGCCCGACGAAGCCGACGGCGAGGTCCGACAGGGTCGCCGTGGGGCTCGTCGTGGGTGCGTCCCCCTCCTGGAAGAGGGTCGTGACTGCGATGGACAGGGCCCGGGTGTCCGGGCGCTCGGTCGGCACCGGCAGGGAGCGGGCGACGTCGCCGGGCTCGCGACCGACGAGCCGGTAGGACAGGCCGTCGCCCGCGGGCGCGATGAGGACCATGCGGTTGGAGATGCCGCTCTCGGCCTGGTCGACGGCGACGGCCGGGCGCGGGTCGGACCAGGCCCCCAGCGTGGACCCGACGGTGCGCCACGTGGTCCACCCCGCGCTGAGCAGGACGCCCGCGACGAGTGCGACCCCGACCGGCCAGCGCAGCAGCGCGAGCCACCCGCCCCGGGCGCGGCTCACGGGCAGGCCGTCGGCCCCCAGGAGTGCGGCTGCCACCAGGCCGAGGGCCCACAGCAGCAGGCCGGTCCCGGCCCACACGGTGACGGGCTGCCCGGCGTGCGGCAGGCCGTCGGGGACGGTGCCGACGACGAGGCGGGGCGCCACGACGGCATACGAGAGCCCGGCGAGGCCGAGCAGCGCGACGGCGCCGGCGGCAGCTCCCCTGCGCCCGGCGCGCAGCTGGGCCAGCAGCCCGGCTGCGACCACGGGGGCGGAGAGCAGGACCGGGAACGAGCCGGGACCGCCGGGGTGGAGCAGCGCGAGCTGCCACGGGGCGGCCTGGGCGGTCCCCCACACGGCCAGGCCGGGGCCGGTGACGATCAGGGCGGGCCGGTCGAGGACGGCGCCCACGAAGGGTCCGAGGAGGGCGAGCGGTCCGCCGAGGAGGGCCAGGCCGCGCCAGCGCCGGCCCCCGGGCCCGGCGACGAGGAGCACGAGGCCGGCCACGAGCACGGGCACGAGCAGGGCCGGCGCGAAGGAGCCGAGCGCCGCGGCCGCCAGCACCGTGGCGGCCGTCGCGGTCGCGGTGCCCGAGCGGCGGGCCGCCAGCACGACCCCGGCGGCCACGAGCGGCAGGAGGACGGCGGCGACCACGCCGCCGAGCCGGCCGCCGGCGACGGCCGACGTCAGCACCGACGTGGTGGACCAGACGAGGGCGGCCAGGGCGCGCGGCCAGCGCGAGTGGGTGACCACCCGGCCGGCGAGGTATGCAACGGTCGTGGCCAGCGGGAGGGCGAGCGTGACGAGCAGCGCGACGGCGGCACCGGCGGGAGAGTCCGGGGCGGACAGGAACGGCACGTGGGAGACGACCCAGGCCAGGCCGGCCAGCACGACGAGGTGGGGGCCGACCTCGCCGGACCCACCCAGACCGGCACCGTGCCACCCGTCGAGCCAGGCGTGCAGGAGCGAGGACGACGTGGCGCGAACCCCCAGCAGCTCGCCGCCGCTCATCCCCGAGCCGAGCCGGTCGACCCAGCTGCCGCCGAGGTGGCGGGTGCCGACCACGGCGACGACCGCCATGAGCACCACGGCGAGCAGGCCGGGGTTCCGGGCGGCGCGGGAGGCCCAGGTCGAGCCGAGGACGTGCAGGTCCTGCGCCTCGTCCGCGACGGGGCCGGACTCCGCCCCGTCGACGCGGGGGTCGTCGGTGTCGTCGACGCCGACCTGGTCGTGGATGAGGTCGGTGGTGTGGCGCAGGACCGTCCGGGGCGGGACGAACAGCCCGTGCAGGTCGCGACGCCGGACGCGGCGGGTGCCGCGCGAGCGCCACCGGGCGCCGAGGACGCGGCCGGGCGTGAGCACCGCCCCCACGTCCGAGAGCTCGGTCCAGGCGGCGCGCGGGCGCTTGGCCAGCAGGAGCGCGGCGGCGGCGGCGAGGCTGGTCAGGACGACCCAGGCGGCGAGGAAGGGCACGGCCCAGGTGGCGCACCGGGCGAGCGCGACCCGCCGGGCCTCGCGGCGGCGTCGGGAGGGGAGGTCGGGCGGCGGGGCGGCGTCGCCCTCGAGGACCGGGGCGCCCGTGCGGACGGTGGCGCGCGGCACGACGACGACCCGGCGGCCGGACTGGTGGGCGCGCCACGCGAGGTCGACGTCGCCGCCGAAGTCGCCGAGTGCCCGGTCGGGGCCACCGAGGTGCTCGAAGAGGTCCTGCTCCACGAGCATGCCGGTCGAGGGGACCGCCAGGACGTCGGTGCGCCGGTCGTACTGGCCCTGGTCGGGCTCACCGGGCGCGGGCGCCGGGATGACCCGTCCCGAGCGCGTGAGCTGCACGCCGACCGAGTGCAGCGCGCCGGGGCGCTCCCAGTCGAGGAGCTTGGGACCGGCCACGCCGACGGAGGGGCTGCGTCGGACCGCGTCGAGCAGCCGGGCCAGGGCCATGGGGGCCGCGACGCTGTCCGAGGTCAGCACCCAGACGTGGCGCACGACGTCGTCGGACCCGTTCGCGGTCCCGGCTGTCAGTGGTCGGTGGGAGGTTTCCGCCAGGGCGGTGCGGACGGCGGCGGACACCGAGCGGAGGCGCGGGATGGTGACGTAGAGGATGTCGGGGACGGCCGAGGCGACGCCGTCGTGGGCTCGCACCTGCTCGACGGCGTTGCCGTCCAGGCCCGCGTCGACGACGACGAGGCGGTCGGGGCGGCGGGTCTGCCGCGCGAGGGAGTCGAGGGTCTGGTCGAGGGCCGATGCCGGCCCCCGGAGCACGAGCACCGCGGTGACCACGGCGTCGGCGAGGGACCCACCCGGGGGGTCGGTCAGGCCGTGCTGGGGTGGGGCAAGCGTCATGCGCTCGTCACGAGGGGGCCGCCGCGCGGGCGGCTAGACCGCACGCTTCTTGAGCTTGCGACGCTCGCGCTCGGACAGCCCACCCCAGATGCCGAACCGCTCGTCGTTGGCCAGCGCGTACTCGAGGCACTCGGACCGGACCTCGCACCCCACGCAGACCTTCTTGGCCTCGCGGGTCGACCCGCCCTTCTCGGGGAAGAACGCCTCGGGGTCCGTCTGGGCGCACAGCGAGCGCTCCTGCCAGGACAGCTCACCCTCGTCGCCCCCGTCGAGGGCGATCAACTGAAGTTCCTGCACGGCTTCCTCCTCGACCCGGTGCCGCCGTCGTCGTGACCGGTTCGTCACAACACTGGAATTACACGCGTGTCATACGTGGTTCGTCAAGCCGAACTCTGATATCCGCCCGATCGGAGGAGGTGGGCGGACCCGGGTGCCCTCAGCCGCGGTCCATGAGGTAGAGCGCGCGGGCGGGGCACAGGCGCACGGCGGCCTCGACGTCGGCCGGGTCGTCGTGCCCGCCGCCGGGCGCGAGCACCGGGTAGCCCCACTCGTCGAGCTCGACGGTCCGGGGCAGCAGGCTCGCACAGATCCCGTGGCCGCTGCAGGCCACCCGGTCCACCCTCAGCTCGGCGGCACCGGCGTGCGCCGTGCCGACCCCTGGGCTCGCCCCGGCGCTCATGCGGCCACCCCCGAGGTGGTCGAGCAGCGGCCGGACGCGTGCTCCCCGAGGTGTTCGGCGAGCACCCGCACGGCCGAGGTCGCGAAGCCCGCGACCCCGTCGGGGAAGCGGCACGCCCCACGCCCCTGCAGCAGCTCGGCCCGTCGGCCGATCCGGTCCAGGGCTGCGTCCCAGCTGCGCGACACCGCTCCACCGGCCAGCAGCTCCCAGTCCTCGGCGAGCGCGGGCACCCCGAACATGCACGGGCCGCACTGCCCCGCGCTCTCGCCCGCGGCATACCGCAGCCACCGCGCGACCTCCTCGACCGGGCACACGGCCGGGTCCAGCACGTGGACCACGCCGGGACCGGTGCTCGTGCCGTACGCCGCCAGGTCCTCCCGCGACCACCGCAGGGTCCGGGCCTCCTCGGCGGACAGCAGCACCCCGCCGAGGCCGCCGACGACGACGGGCCCCTCGGGCAGCGGGCCACCGGCAGCCTCGACGAGGTCGGCCAGGCGGGCCCCGGCAGCGGTCTCGACCACGCCCGGCCGGCTCACGGCACCGCTCACGGTCACCAGGCGCGGGCCCGGCTCGGCGGCCGTGCCGTGCAGGCGGAACCACTCCGGCCCGTGCTCGAGCACCTGGGCGACCCGCCACACGGTCTCGGCGTTGAGCACCACGGTGGGCGCGATCCGGCGCCCGGTGGAGTCCGAGCCGCCGACGACGAACGGCGCCCGCTTGGTCATCGGCCTCGCGAGGCCGCCCTGGGCCAGGGAGATCAGCGAGGACTCCTCGGAGGAGACGTAGCGGTGGGGCACCTCGAGCACGGGCAGGCGGGCCGCGTGCAGACGCGCCGCCGTGGCCGAGTCGCGGTGGGCGGCGAAGCGGACCCGCTTGCCGGCGACGGCACGCGCGCCGCGGACGAGCTCGTCGAGGTGGTGCTCGACGACGAAGGCGTCCTTGGCCGCCCCGAGCTCGCCGTCACAGGCGTTGACGATGAGCGACGCGCGGTGCTGGTGCGCGGAGCGGATCTTGGTGGCCGTCGGGAAGGCGGATCCACCGCGCCCGGTCAGGCCGGCGGAGTCGAGCTGGGCGAGAAGGTTCATGACCACTCCTGGAGGGCGACGGCACGACGGCGGTCGCGGTCGTGGTGGGTGCTGACGACGCGCCACCCGAGGGCGGCGAGCCCGATGGCGGCGCAGGCGAGGGTGGCTCCCCGCAGCAGGGGCTGGTTGGCCGTGCCCATCGCCCAGCCGTGGACGACGGCGGAGGGCCACAGCGCGAAGGCGAGGACGTGCACCGCCTTCCAGAGCCGCTCCGGCAGGCGGTGGCGCAGCAGGGAGGTGACGACGAGCGCGAGGACGAGGTCGAACGCGATGGTCCCGAACCCGACCCACAGCGGCTCGTAGCCGGAGGTGAACGGCAGGAACGCCGAGACGAGGTCGATGTTGACGTAGGTCTCCCCCACGGCAGTCGCGATGTGCGCGAGCAGGAACGTCGTCGTCCCGAGGGCCAGCGAGCGGTGCAGGCCCATCACGACGGCGGGCGACACGCGGTGCGGTGCGCGGCGGCCGGCGGTGAGCGCCCCGAGGACGAGCACCGCGGTCAGCAGCGCGAGGCTGACGACGCCGGTGGCGCGTGAGGTGTACCAGAGCAGCTCGTTCATGCCGCACTCCCGGTGAGGTCGTGGCGGGCCGGGTCCGGCCAGCCGGGCGTGGTCGTGACGGCGCCGTCCGTGGCGCGGTCGAGCCGGGCCGGTATGCCGTGCCGGGCCAGCCAGGCGGGCGCGTCGGGCCCGAGGACGACGGCCGCGGTGGAGGCCGCGTTGGCCTCGACAGCCGTCGCGCCGGCGCAGGTGACCTGCTCCCAGTGGCTGGAGGCGGTGCGCCCGGTGCGGGGGTCGACGATGTGGTGGCGGGGCTGGCCGCCCTGGGTCCAGGTGCGCCGGGTGGTCGAGGAGGTGGCGAACGCCTGCCCCGTCCCGGTCACCACCTGGCGCTCCTCGCCGGCCGTGCCCTCGATGCCGATCTGCCACCCGCCGGGCGGCAGCTCGCCGGAGACGGCGATGTCGCCGCCGAGCCCGACGAGGAACCCGCCGGGCAGGGCGGCGGCGAGCCTGGCGGCGATGACGTCCGCGGCGTGCGCCTTGGCGCTGGCGCCCAGGTCCAGCAGGACACCCTGCGGCACGCCGACCAGGCCCAGCTCGCGGTCGAGCCGCACCTGCCACCAGGCGCCGGCCAGGGGGTGGGCTGTCCGCAGCGGGCGGTCGCCCGCCCGCACGACCTCGAGGTCGTCGTCGTAGCCGCTGGCCACGACGGCCGCCCCCACGGTCGGGTCGACGAGGCCGTCGGTCAGCCGGGCGGCCGCGAGCGCGGCGTCGAGGGCGTCCGCCAGGACCTCGGACACCAGCGCGGTGGCGGGGCCGCGCTCGGCCCGGCGGGCGAGAGCGCTGACCTCGGAGTCGGCGCGGAAGCGCGAGGCCGCCCGGTCGAGCTCGGCGAGGTGGGTGCGGGCGGTGACGATGGCGTCGCCGAGGACCTCCGGGCGGGTCACCACGATGCGGTGGGTGGTCCCGATGGCGCGGAAGGTCGCGGCCGCGGTGAAGGCGCCGCGGGCGTCGTGGCGGGTGGTCATGACCCGCTCGAGGTCGCCTGGGAGGACCCGGTCCCCGAGCCGACCGACCCGACCGAGCCGAAGCTGCTCGAGGACGACGACGAGGACGAGGTCGACGCCTTCGCCGCGGCCTTGGCCTTGGCCTTGGCCTTGGCCTTCGCGGCCGACGTCGTCGACGAGCTCGAGGTGCTCGACGACGGGGTCGAGGAGCTCGAGGCCGAGCCGGTCGTGGAGCTGCTGCCGGTGCTGCTGCCCGCCGCGGTGGCCTTGCCGTGGTCCTCGGCGAGGTGGAGGCCGAGCGCGGCGCTGATGGCGGTGGCCGAGAGCATGGCCCCGGTGGTCCACCGTCGTGCGGTGGTCAGCGGGTGGGTGCGGCGGGTCATCGCTGGGTCCTTCCCCGGTCGAGGGTCCTGTCCATGTCCCCACCGTGGAGTCGCTCCCTGTGTGGTTGCTGTGGCAGCCATGGGGGTTCTCTCCCGCCCTCGTGAGCAGCCCGTCGAGGTGCACTGACAGACTGCGTGGCATGCGCATCACGGCACTGGCCGGTGGCGTCGGCGGCGCCCGCTTCCTGCGCGGGCTGCGCGACCACCTCGACCGCACCCCCGACCTCGCGGACGCGACCCTGACCGTCGTCGGCAACACCGGCGACGACATCACGCTGTTCGGCCTGCGGGTCTGCCCCGACCTCGACACGCTGCTCTACACCCTCGGCGGCGGCGTCCACGAGGGCCAGGGGTGGGGCCGCGCGGACGAGAGCCACCGGCTCCAGGGTGAGCTCGCGGCATACGGCGCGGAGCCCCAGTGGTTCGCCCTCGGCGACCTCGACTTCGGCACCCACGTGGTCCGCAGCCAGTGGCTCGGCCAGGGCCTGACCCTGTCGGAGGTCACCGCGCGCCTGGCCGACCGGTGGGGCCTGCCGGCCAAGGGGATCACGCTGCTGCCCATGACCGACTCCCCCGTCGAGACCCACGTCGTCGTCGAGGACGACGAGGGGCGGCGCGCGGTCCACTTCCAGGAGTGGTGGGTGCGGATGCAGGCCGGGGTACCGGCGGAGCAGTTCCTCGCCGTGGGCATGGACCGGGCCACGCCTGCGCCCGGCGTGCTCGAGGCGATCCGTGAGGCCGACGTCGTCCTGCTGCCCCCGAGCAACCCGGTCGTCTCCATCGGCATCGTCCTCGGGGTCCCCGGGGTGCGCGACGCCCTGCGCGGCAGCCGTGCGCCGGTCGTGGGCGTGTCACCGCTCATCGGCGGTATGCCGGTGCGCGGGCACGCGGACGCCTGCCTGTCCGCCATCGGGGTCGAGTCCACCGCGGGCGCGGTGGCCGGTCTGTACGAGGACTTCCTCGACGGCTGGCTCGTCGCCCCCGACGACGTCGACGCGGTGAAGCTCTCCCGGGCCACCGTGCTCGGGCGCCCCCTGCTCATGACCGACCGCGAGGCGGCAGCCGACATCGCCGGCGCCGCCCTCGACCTCGCGCTCGAGCTCCGGGCGCGCTGAGGTGCGGCTCGAGGTCGTCGGGGTCGAGGGGGTCCCGGAGGTCCGTGCCGACGACGACCTCGCCGGCCTCCTCGTCGCCGCCTGCGCGGCGATGCCCCTGGACCTCGTGGACGGCGACGTGGTCGTCGTGTCGAGCAAGGTGGTGTCGAAGTCGCTCGGCCTCTGGGCCGACGCCCGCGACCGGACCGCCGCCGTGGTGGGCCAGACCGTGCGCGTGGTCGCCGAGCGGATGGCAGGCGACCGCGTGACCCGGATCGTGCAGGCCACGAGCGGCCCCGTCATGGCCGCGGCCGGGGTCGACGCCTCGAACACCGGCGGGGTCGACGGCCTGCTGCTCCTGCCCGACGACCCCGACGCCGAGGCCGCGCGGCTGCGCGAGCGGCTGCTCGTGCTCACCGGGCTGACCCGGCTCGGCGTGGTCGTGAGCGACACCGCCGGCCGCCCGTGGCGGGTGGGCCAGACCGACTTCGCCCTCGGCTCCGCCGGGGTGCAGGTCACCGACGACCTGCGCGGTGCGGCGGACGCCGACGGCGCCGCCCTGAGCGTGACGAGCCGGGCCGTGGCCGACGAGCTCGCCGCCGCCGCGGACCTGGTCAAGGGCAAGGTCTCGCACGTCCCTGCCGCCGTGGTCCGCGGCTCCGGCTGGGCCACCGAGGTCGTCGGGGCGGGCGCGCGCTCCCTGGTCCGGACGGGTCGCGAGGACTGGTTCGGCCTCGGCCGGGTCGAGGCGGTGCGGTCCGCGCTGGGCGTCCCACCGGGCTCCCCCGCCGCCCTCGAGGACGGCATCGCCTCCGTCGCCCCCGAGGTCGTGGCCGAGCGCGTGGCCCGGGCCGTGCGGGTGGCGCTGCGCGGCTGCCCGGACGCCGCCGTCGACGTCGGTCCCGGCCACCTGCGCGTCCAGGCCGACTCGGGCTACCAGCTCGGGGTGGCCGTCAGCCGGCTCCGGACGGCCCTGTGGGGCGAGGGCGTCGAGGTGCCCGAGCCCGCGGAGCCGACCGGGCTCGAGGCGGTCCTGCACCTCCCCACGCCCTAGGGCCCGGGGGGAGGGCCGCGTCAGCGCTGGCGGTTGGGCAGGTGGGTCCGGGGCGCCATCCGGGGCCCGCGCCGGGGACGCATGGCGCCGCTCAGCTCGAGCAGGCGCTGCACCCGGAACCGGTGCCCGCGGTACGGCTCGAGCACCTCGGCCATCTCCTCGTCGCCGAGCGCCTCGCCGGTCAGCGCCCACGTGACGTTCTTGGCCACGTGGTAGTCGCCGAAGCTCACCGCGTCGGCGTCACCGAACGCGCGCTGGGCCGTCTCCGCCGCCGTCCACACCCCGATGCCGGGCACCGCCCGCAGCCGCCGCGAGGCCTCCGTCGTCGTCATCGCGGTGGCCTGCTCCAGCCGGCCGGCGACCTTGGCGGCCCGCACGGCCGTGCCCGACCGGGCGCCGTCGACCGAGGCCCGCAGCCACTCCCACGACGGGATGGCCGTCCAGCCCGCGGCGTCCGGCGCGACCCACAGCCGCCGGTCGGCCCCGGGCCCGGGCGCGCGCGACCCGAACCGCCGCACGAGCACGCGGTACCCGCCGAACGCCTCCTGCCCGGTCACCTTCTGCTCGATGGCGGCAGGCACGAGGGCGTGCAGGACCAGGCCCGACCGCGGGACGTGCCACGCGGCATACCGCCGGTGCGCCTGTGCCACCTGCGGGTGGTGCGCCACGAAGTCGCTGTCGTCGTCCTCGGCCCCGAGCAGGGACGGCACCTGCTCGAGCGCCCACGCTGCTCCGGGGCCCCAGGCCGTGGCGTGGACCTCCGCGAGGTCCGAGCGCTGCACCAGCCGCAGCGTCGCCGGACCGGCAGGCGTCGGCAGCCCCAGCCACCAGCCGTCGCCCCGGTCGGACTGGAACGTCGGGTCGCCGGCGCCACGGCGGAACGCCGCCACGACGAGCCCGACCGCCGTCGGGCGACCGGGCCGCCACACGCGGGTCGACTCGGCGGACGGGGACACCCGGCCATTCTCGCGCGTTGCCCCGACAGACCACCGGTCGCCCGGCAGCTCGCCGGACTCCGACCGGGCCACCGGGCAGGGACCGTAGACTCTGCGCGAACCGCCCCCGACTCCCCGAGGAACCCGTGAGCAACAAGCGAGCGAGCCAGGACCGCAAGGCCCGACTGGCCGAGATCCAACAGCAGCAGAAGGCCAAGGAGCGCAGGGTCGCCGGGATGATCATCGTCGGCTGCCTCGTGCTGCTGGCCGCCCTCGGTGGCGTCGTGCTGTTCGCGGTCAACGACGCCAAGGCGGGCCAGCTGCCGAACCTCGGGGCCTCCCTCGCGGCCGCCAAGTGCCAGCCGATCACCACCGACCCGAACACCGGCAGCGGCGAGCACGTCGGCCCCGGCACCAACAAGCCGGACGAGACGTCGGTGAAGTACGACACGGTCCCGCCGAGCCACGGCCCCCACTTCGCCACCCCGGACGTCAGCGGCCGCGACTTCTACACCGCCGCCGACCGGCCGCCGCTCGAGGTGCTGGTGCACAACCTCGAGCACGGCTACACGATCCTCTGGTACGACGGCACGAAGGTGAAGGACACCAAGCTGCTCAAGGAGATCGCCGACAAGGCGGACAAGCAGCCCGAGGCCTCCGGCAAGTTCAAGGTGGTCGAGTGGGACGCCAGCCGCGGCGCGTTCCCGGCCGGCACGCCGTACGCCCTGTCGCACTGGGCCTCCGACGCCGGTCACCGCCAGATGTGCGGCGACCTGTCCGGCAAGGCCGTGATGGACTTCATCACCAAGTACCCGAAGGACAACACCCAAGAGCCCGGCGCGGCCTGACGCCGCCCGGCACGGCGTGACGCCGGCCCCGCGCCACCCGGCGCGAGAGCCGCACCACGACCGACACGAGGGCCGCCCGCAACCCGCGGGCGGCCCTCGTGCGTCAGCGGGCCTGGCGCCGGCGGAAGGTCAGCAGGATGAAGGTGTAGTCCAGGTCGACCCGGTCCCAGTGGACGGGCCGCTCGGCGTGCGACAGCGCGTCCGACGTCGACAGGTCGCCGACCAGCTCGAGGCCGGCGGCGTCGGCCATCGAGACGAGGGCGCTGATGTCCGCCGGTCCGAAGATCTTCACCGGCGTGCCGTATGCCGTGCGGCCGGTGGTGTCGGGCGGGTCCTGGTCGTAGTCGGTCGAGACGCAGAGCACCCCGCCGGGACGCAGCACCCGCGCGCTCTCGCGCAGGAAGCCCTCCAGCGGCACGCCGTGCTCGATGACGGACATGCAGGTGATGGCGTCGAGCGAGCCGTCCGGCAGGCCCGTCGCGGTGACGTCGCCGTGCCGGAACACCACGCCGTCGCGGCGCACCTCGTCGCCGAACTCGAGGTTGATGCCGAGGAGCGAGTCGGGGGCGTCGCCCAGCCCGTAGAGCCGCAGCCACGGCAGGACGGGCGAGTAGCGCGCGCTCCCGGCGTCCATGACCCGCGCCGTGCGCGAGCCGTCGTCGGCCAGGGTGAGGACGGCGCCCACCGCACCCAGGGCGTCCCAGTTCTTCGGGGCGTCGCGGTGCAGCGGCAGCCGCAGGTGCCTGCCCTCGGCCACGGCGCGCTCCCAGTCGGCGGCGGTCCGCAGGACCGCGGTCGGGGGGACCGACCGCGGGACGGGGCGGTTGGCGGCATACCCGCGCCGGGCCTCTGCCCGGCGCTGGACGGCGACACGCGCCCACAGGACGTGCTCGGCGGCCCGCTTGGCGACGGCGAGCAGGGGTCCCCCGGGCGGCGCGGCGACCTGGCCCGAGGCGGCGGCCTCGTCTGGAGTCGTCATTGGCGCAACCTATCGTTCCCGGTCCTCGGGCACGACGACGTGCTCCGCCACCCGCTCCTCGCGCGAGGTCAGCAGGTGGTGCGAGCGGGCGTACGCCCAGCCGACGAGTGCGAAGAGGACGTCGGCCATCACGGTGAGGAACCGCGAGATCACGACCACTGCCGTCGCGGCCGAGGTCGAGGTGACGGGTCCGAGGATGAGCACGAGCAGCCCCTCGCGGACCCCGACACCCGCGGGCAGCAGGACGCTGAACATCGCGAGCGAGGACGCCAGGGCGAAGCCGCTGAGGGTCCCGAGCAGGAGCTTGCCGCCGTCGTACCCGCTGCTCGTGGCCCGCGCCAGCACCAGGACGTGGGATCCGGAGGCGACCCACGCGCCGATGAACAGGGCGCTGGAGGTGAGGACGGCGCGGCCGGACAGGGTGTGCTCGAGCGGCTCGCGGCGCAGGACGCGCAGCACCAGGGCGATGCCCCAGTTGAGCAGCCGCGGGTAGAGCACGACGGCGAGCAGCGGCACGACGAGCAGGAGGAACCAGCCGGTGGTCGCCGCTCCCCCGCCGAGGCCGAGGAGCAGCGGCAGCGCGGGGAGCCCGACGATGAGCCCGCAGATCGCGGCGAGTGCGACGCTGACGAACGCGACCACGGCCGAGCGGCGCCGCGGGATCTCCAGCCGCGCGCCCATCTCGGCCTGCGCGACGATGCTCCAGACGGCGCCGGGCAGGTACTTGCCGAGCTGGCCGACGAAGAACACGCCGCCGGCCGGCGCCACGTGCAGGGGGGTGCCGAGGTCGGCGAGCAGCACCCGCCACCCCAGCATGGTCAGGACCGGGGGGATGCAGACGAGCAGGGCAGCGAGCGCGAACGTGCCGCCGTCGATGCGGTCGATGTCCTCCGACACCTCGGCCCAGTTGCGGGCGACGGCGAGCGAGACGGCCGCGACCACCAGCAGGGCGAGGGCGATCCGCAGGACGGTGAACACCCGGGCGCGCGTCATCAGCGCCGCCTCAGGGTCAGGCGCAGCAGGCTGTATGCCGCGTCGGTGCGCCGCGAGGTGCCGCTGGCTCGCCGCATGCGCTCGGTGATGTCGCCGTCGAGGTCGCCCACGAGGACGAAGCCGAGGTCGTGCGCGCGGGCCAGGACACCGCGGACGTCGGCCGGGCCGAGCGCCCCGTCGGCGCCCGGGTGGCCGATCGGCAGGGTGAGGCAGAGCAGGCCGCCGGAGCGCAGCGCCCACGACGCCTGGCTCATGGCCTCGTCGACGTCGTCGGCGTCGCAGCCGCCGGGGTGGAGCCGCACGATGACGTCGAGCGAGGCGGTGTCGACGTCGAGCACCTCGACGCTGGAGCGCGGTCCGGTGAGCTCGAGCTCCACCGGCGCGAAGCCGATCGCCCGGGCCCAGCGGGACAGGGGCGAGCGGCTGCCGCTCTCGTCGACGATGACCGCGCTGCGCCGGCCGTCGTCGCGCACGCGCACGATCGCGGCGAGTGTGCCGAGGGCCGCCCACGCGGCGATGCCGTCGGAGCACCGCGGCAGGCCGAGCGCGCGGGCGAAGGCCTTGGCGTCGTCGGCGTCCTGGGCGTCGGCGAGGACGTCGGAGGGGCGGATCCAGTCGGGCAGGTCGGTGGGGCCGACCTCGACGTCGGGCCGGGCTGCGGCCACGAGCCCGCGGACCCCGGTCGCGAGCCGTCGGCCGAGCCGGCCGGCGACCGCGGCGGCGCCGGTCTCGCGCGGCTCGTCCTCGTCCGTGGAGTCGGGCTCGGCTGCCGGCTCGACGCTCGCGAGCGCCTCGATGGCACCGAGGTAGCGCGCCCAGGGCCCGGACAGGTCCGGCGGCCGCACGGCCGACCGGAGCTGCTCGGCATACCCGGGCTCGGCGAGGCGGCGCAGCGCGCCGACGAGGGCCTCGCGGTCGTTGGGGGGCACGACGAGCCCGTCGACCCCGTCGCGCACCTGGCGGCCGAAGCCGGCCACGTCGGTGGCGAGCACGGGCAGGCCGTGCCGCTGGCCGAGCAGGGCGTTCTGCGACGCGGTGGCGCTGCGGTAGGTCAGGGTGAGGACGTCGTGGCCGGCCAGCAGCGGCGCGAGCCGCTCGGCGGGCACGTAGCCGCCGTGGACCTCGACCCGGCCGCGCAGCCGCGGGTCGGCGGCGAGCTGCTTGACCCGGTCACCGGCGGCGCCCCACATCTCCCCGGCGACGGTGAGGGTGGGGCCCGGGACCTCGGCGAGCGCCTCGAGGAGGAGGTCGACGCCCTTGTACTCGCGCACCAGCCCGAGGGCGAGCAGGCGTGGCGGGCCGTCGTGCTCGGGCCGGTCGACGGGCGGGCCGCCGGGCAGGTGCGGCGGCAGCTCGGCGACGCTGACGTGCGGGGCGTGCAGCTCGCGGGCCAGGCGGGCCTGGTCCTCGCTGTGCACCAGCACCGCGTCGACCCGCTCGAGGAACTGCTGCATGAGCTCCCGGTCGCCGACGTGGGGCTCGTGCGGCAGGACGTTGTGCGCGATCACCACGGTGCGAGGGTGCCCGGGACCACGGCCGGGACCACGGGGGGCCCGGCGGCGACCGACGCCGGCGGCGCGCAGCAGCGCCAGGTGTGCCGGGACGACGGCCGGGATGACGTGCACGACGAGCACGACGTCGAACGAGCGCAGCCGGCGTCCGGTGCGCACCCACGTGTCGGGGCGCGCCCAGCTCAGGGCGCGGACGGTGCGCGGGAACGGCTCCACGTCGGGGGCGCCGCCGGGGACAGCCTGCTCACCGGGGTAGAGCCGGCTGGGGTACAGGTGCGACCACGAGACCAGGGTGACGTCGTGCCCGGCGTCAGCGAGCTCGTGCGCGAGGCTCGTCGTGTGGGCGGCGACCCCGCCCTTGTACGGGTGGGTCGGACCGACGACCGCGACCTTGAGCGACGCCGTGCTCACACACCCGCCCGCGAGCGCACGACCAGGTCGGACAGCAGCGCCAGCGACCCGATCATGATGCCGCTGACGATCAGCAGCACGGTGCTCGCCGGGAAGTAGAACGGGTGCCGGACCATGTCGACCACGGCCTTGACGACGCCGATCACCAGCATCCACAGCGCCGGCGGCATGAGGACCTTGAGCGGGTCGAAGTACATGACCATGCGCAGGACCTGCAGGATGTAGCGGTAGGCGTCGCGCACGAAGTGGAACTTGCTCTCGCCCGCCCGCTTGGCGTAGCTCGTCGGCACGTACTTGATGTCGTGCTGGTTGGACAGGAACGCCAGGGTGATCGTCGTGACGCAGCTGAACCCGGGCGGCAGCAGCCGCAGGTACGGCAGCGACACCTCGCGCCGGAACGCGCGCAGGCCGGAGTTCAGGTCGGGGATCGTCTGGTTCGTGAGCTTCTCCGCGATCTTGCGGATGAGCCACTTCGCCGGGACGCGGGCCCACTTGTGCGTGCCCTCCTCGGTGGTGCGGGCGCCGACGACCTGGTCGTAGGTCGGGTCGTCGCGCAGGATCCGCACGAGCTCGGGGATGCGCTCGTTCTCGTAGGTCATGTCGGCGTCGGTCCAGACCACGATCTCGCCGTACGCCTGCTGGGTGCCGATCCGCCGGGCCGTCCCGCTGCCGCCGTTGCGACGGAACGGCATCACCCGGATGTTGGGGTACTCGGCGGCCGCCCGGTGCAGCACCTCGAGGGTGTCGTCGGTCGACGCGTCATCGATGCACAGCAGCTCGTACGTCAGCTCGCTGACGTCCATCGCCGCGGTGATCCGCTCGATCTCGCGCATGACGTGCCGGCCCTCGTTGTAGCAGGGCAGCACGATGGTGACGTACGGCCTCGCCGCGTCGTCGCCGGGCGCGCGGGTGGCCACCTCCGTGGCCGGCAGGTATGCCGCGTCGGCCGGGTGCACCGGCACGTCACCGTGTGCCGGGGCGGCCGGGGTCGTCGTCGACGGGTCGGACAGGCCGGTGCTGATGACCTCGGTCGCCGGGCTCTCGGGCACCGGGAAGGTCTGGGTAGGTTCGCTCATCTCGTCCGCGAGCCTACCGGCCGGGGCCCGCCCCGAGTTCGTGCGGCGCGGCGCGGTGTGGAACGGTGGGTCCGTGGACACCGACGAGGTGCTGGACCTGCTCAAGACCGTGGCCGCCGAGGTCATCACCCCCCGCTTCCGGTCGCTGGCCGACGGCGAGGTGATGGAGAAGAACCCGGGCGACCTCGTCACGGTCGCCGACCAGGAGTCCGAGGCGATCCTCACGCGCGAGCTCTCCGCGGCATACCCGGACGCCTTCGTCCTCGGCGAGGAGCGGACGGCCACCGACCCCACGGCGATCAGCCGGTTCGTCGCAGCCGACCACGCCTTCACCGTCGACCCGGTCGACGGCACCAAGAACTTCGTCCACGGCTCCCCCGACCACGCGGTGATGGTCAGTGAGGTCAAGGGCGGCGAGACCGTGCGCGGCTGGATCTGGCAGCCCGAGCACGAGGTCGGCTGGGTCGCCGAGAAGGGCGCCGGCGTCTACCGCAACGGCCGCCGCGTCACCCGCGAGCCGGTCGCCGACGACGTCGCCCCCCACGGCGTCACCTCGATCTGGCCGCTGCGCGGGCACAGCCTGGGCGACCTGCCCGCCCTCACCGGGTCGTGGGTCTGCTGCGGCGTGGACTACCCGCGCCTCATCGAGGGCGCGACCGACTACATCCTCTATGCGCGCAACAGCCCCTGGGACCACTCCCCCGGCTCGCTCATGGTGCGCGAGGCCGGCGGCACCGTGGGTCACCCCGACGGCACGCCCTACTCCCCCTCCGCCATGACCCCCGGCATCATCGTGGCCGCCGACCGGGGCACGTATGCCGCCGTGCGCCGGCTCGCCGCGGACGCCTTCGCGCGCCGCGGCTGACCGCACGGGCCCGGCGCCTCGGTGGCGGAGATCCGCCGTTAGCGGAATGCCGCACAACGGCACGAACCTCTCGTGGCCGCCCCTAGCATGAGCACGCTCTGCCCACGGGGGGCAGCATCTTCAGGGGAGACCATGACCAGGACCACTGGACTGTGCGCGCCGTCGTCGCGTCGAAGGACAGCCACCACCACGGGGGCGGTCGTCGCCCTCACCACCGCCCTCGGGCTCACCGTCGCCACCGGCGGCCCGGCCCAGGCGGCCGACGGCATCTGGGACATCACCAGCGTCGCGCTGCCGTGGACGCCGGCCACCAGCACCGACGGGGAGATCTCCTTCGCGCTGGTCGACAACGCCGACGCCAAGAACTCCGAGGTCGTCTCCTACACGCGTGGCGGCAGCGCCGTGCAGTACGCCTCGCGGTTCAACGCCAAGGACCTCGCCTGGGGTCCCGCCGGCGACCAGCTGCTCACCGTCCCGGCGGGCGGCTTCACCACGACGACCATCTCTCCGACGCCGCTGGAGCGGGTCTCCCAGATCAGCCGGCCCACCCCGAGCCTGTGGTCGCCCTACGGCGACAGCACGGTCGGGGCGACCGGGAGCGCCGGGTCGTACCAGGCCCGGGCGCAGTGGGTCGCCCGCAACACCAGCGACGCGCTCACCCCCACCCAGGCGACCAGCCCCGGCGCCGGCGCCGTGGGACCGCTGGGCAACCGCACCGTCGTGGTCATGAAGGACTCGGGCGGCAACACCGACCTCGGCGTCGTCGTCACCGGCTTCCCGCGCCAGGGCAACGCCGCCAACAACCGGCCGTCCGCCGCACCCACGGCGCTCGGCTACGCCTCCCTCGCCCCGCACGACCCGGTGGTCTCCAATGACGGGACGCTCGCGTTCGTCGGCACCAGCACCGACGGACCCGCCGTCTTCGTGGACGAGGGCAAGGGTGCAGTCGCCGTCGCCCAGCTCGGCGAGGACTGCGCCGGAACGCAGCGTCCGGCCTTCGCCCCCAGCGGCAAGTCGCTGGCGTACGTGGCGTCGTCCGGCGGCTGCACGGCCAGCGTGCTGCACGTCCTGGACAAGGCCGGCAACTCCTTCGTCGGCGGGACCGACGCCACCGTCGTCGCCAGCACCGCGCTGGACACGACCACCGTCACCCACCACTTCGCCAACGCCTCGTGGCGCGCGAAGACCCCGAAGGCCGCCAACACGCGCCTCGGTGGGCGCGACCGCATCGCGACCGGCATCGCCGTCTCGCAGCACGGCTACCCGACGGGCACCGACGGCGCGATCATCGCCAGCGCCGAGTCGTTCCCGGACGCGCTCGTCGCGGGTCCGCTCTCCGGCGCCGCGGGCTACCCGCTGCTTGTCACCGGCAAGTCGTCGCTGGACAGCCGCGTGCTGGCCGAGCTCAAGCGGCTCATGCCCACGGCGAACAGCCGGTTCGTCTTCATCGTCGGCGGCACCGGTTCGGTGTCCGACGCCGTCCGGAAGACGTTGGAGGCCAACGGGTTCCAGGTCGTCCGCCTCGCCGGGCGCGACCGCTTCGAGACCAGCGTCGCGGTGGCAAGGAACCTCGACGACGGGTACTCCGGCAGCACCAGCCCGCGCACGACGGCCGTGCTCGCCGACGGGATGAACTTCCCCGACGCGCTGTCGGCGGGTCCTGTCGCCACGCAGTTCTACGGCCCGGTCCTGCTCACCAACAAGACCTCGGTCCCCACGTCGGTGAAGAGCTACGTCAACGGTCGCACGAACATCCGCACCGTCCACGCCATCGGCGGGAACGCCGCCAAGGCCGTCGGGGTCTTCGGTGGTCGTGCCGGTGAGCGAATCGTCGGCAAGGACCGGTTCGACACCAGCGCCAAGGTGGCCCAGCGGTTCTTCGCGGACGCGCTCACGGTGGGCTACGCGAACGGGATGACCTTCCCCGACGCCCTCACCGGTGGCGCGCTGATGAGCGCGATGTGGGAGCCGCTGATGCTGGTCCAGGCCGGCAGCACCCCGGCGCCGGTGTCGAGCATGGCGAACCTGTACCGCCCGACCACCGACGAGGTCCTCACCTTCGGCGGCTCGGCCGTCGTGTCCGACGCGGTGCGGGGCGCGCTGGCGACCGCGGCCGGCACCCAGACCGCCGTCTGGGGCCCGGACACCGCCTGGGACGACAACCCGTACTACCCGGCCACCTCGGCGGCAGCACGGAGCCTGCAGGCCAAGCCGGGCAAGGTCGGCTCCTCCCGGCTGGGGACGTCGCGGCTGGGCGCGGACCAGGTCCGCCCGCAGTTCGACCCGCGGAGCACCGTGCGCTGACCTGCGAGCCCGAGAGGCCGACGGCCGTCCCCGCACCCGCGGGGGCGGCCGTCGCCGTCTGCGGGCTCAGCCGTCGAGCCGGACGAGCCAGACCAGCAGCGGCAGGTCGACCAGGTCGTCGGGCCGGCGCTCCAGCAGCCGCGCGTCCTCGCGGACCGTGGTGTCCACCGCCTTGGTCCCGGTCGTCAGCCCGAGGTCCGTGAGGGCCTTCGGGCCGTCGGCGGCCACGAGGACCAGGCGGCCACCGCGGGCCCGCACCGCTGACGCGACCTGCGACAGGGTCGAGCGCAGCCGTGGCGGGTCCTGGCGCAGGGCGGTCGTCATCGACAGGGCCGGCACCCCGCAGTAGCCGCGCAGCACCTGCGGCCACTCGTTGGCCGCGCGGGAGTCGACCATGATCGCCACGTCGCCGGGCTGCATCGCCGAGCACACCGCGTCGACCGCGGTCAGCTCCCCCTGCTCGACCTGCTCGTCGCGGTGCGGCCAGGTCGCCAGGGCCGCCGGGACGACGAGCGCCACCGCCACGAGCAGGCTGGTGGCGACGTTCACGGCATACGGCAGGCGCCGGGTGGACCACCGCGACACCACCGCGGCGCACGCCACGGTGAGCAGCACGACCGTCGGGAGCGCGATCACGAGGCGCCGGTCGGCCCACGGGTGGTCGGGGGTGATGCCCGGCCGGTAGAGGGTGAGGAGCGTGGACCCCACCCCCACCACGGCCGGACCGGTCCATGCCGGCAGCTCGCGCCCGTCCACCCAGGACGACGCGGCCCGGTGGGCGAGGACGGCGGTGGCGACCAGGGCCAGCACCAGGGCCACGGGCCCGAGCCACCACGACATCCAGACGACCGACTGCTCCGCGTAGGTGCGGCCCCCGTCGACGGGGAGCCCCTGGCGCGCCTGGAGGCCGGCGACCACCCGTGACCCGGGGTCGGCGGCGGACTGCCGCACCGTCTGCCACAGGGGCCGCGAGGCGAGGAAGGCCCCGACGAGCAGGAAGGCGCCGGTCAGCGCCCGGGGCAGCCACGCGGTCACGAGGGTGCCGAGGGACCAGCCGCGGCGCGCGCCGGCGACGAGCACGGCACCCGCGACCCCGACGACCATGGCCAGGGCGACCAGCGGGAGGAGCGAGCCGGCGATGCTGCCGAGGTACTCGGACGACGTCAGCCACGTCAGGCCGAACGCGACGGCCGAGGCGGCGAGCGCGCTCACGACGAGGGCCCGGGCCCACACCTGCCGCTGGGCGCCGGCGAGCGCGGCCACGACGACGAGCAGGACCACCTCGCGCAGGGCGTCCACGCGCACGACGATGCTGCCACCGAGCAGCACGCCCGCGACGACGGCGGCACGTCGCGACGCGGCTGCGTCCCCCGCAGTGCCCGACCGCGCCGCCATGGTGAGCGCCACGAGCGCGGCGCCGAGGGCCGGCAGCGCGACCGGCTCGGAGTAGGTCGACCGCGCGACGTGCAGGAGCGGGAAGAGCAGGGTGGTGGCGAGCGCGGCGAGCGGTCCCCACCGCGGGCCGACGAGCAGCGAGCCCAGCAGCCCGACCGCGAGCACGGTCACCCCGAACAACGCCGCCGCGAGCCAGAACGCCGCGTCCGCGCCGCCCAGCCACCAGGCGACGGAGTACCAGGCGCTGGGGCCGATCGGGAACTGCGGCTGGATCGTCGGTGAGGTCGGCGACCCCACGGAGTAGAAGGCGGGGCTCGCCAGCGTGACGCCGGGCAGCCGCAGGACGCCGGCACCACCGACGGACCGGGCCGGCACGTCGATGGGACGGGCGTGCCCGGCCGCCAGCTGGATCGCGGACTGCAGGTAGGAGCCGGAGTCCCGGCGGGGCAGCACCTGCTCGGAGTGCGTCGAGCCGGCCCACACGGTCGCGCCCACGCACACGAGCAGCAGCAGCGCCGTTGACCACACGGGCAGCGGGCGGGCCGGGACCATCGCGGCGACCCGAGCCGCCACGGCGAGCAGGACGAGCAGGACGAGTCCGGCCACCCACGGCTGCCACCACCCGAGCAGGGCGAGGACACCGGCGGCGACCGCGCCGAGGACGAGCCACGAGGCGACCCCGACCACGATGCGGGAGACGAGCAGGCCGCCCCACGCCTCACCCCGCAGCAGGGGCAGGTCGCCGGGGTCGGGGGTGTACGGGTAGCTGCGGGGCGCGCGGCTGCTCACAACCCGCAACGCTAGCGCCCCTAGGGTGGCAGCATGCCGACCCCGTCCGACGTCCTGGCCACGATGCTCCGCACGGACCCCGGCCGCCCACGCATCACCTGCTACGACGACACCCCCGGCCCGACCGCCGGTGAGCGGATCGAGCTGAGCGCCAAGGTGCTGGGCAACTGGGTGAGCAAGGCAGCCAACGCGCTGCAGGAGGAGTGGGACCTCGGGGTCGGCTCGACCGTGCGCCTCGACCTGCCGGCGCACTGGCGCTCCCTCTACTGGGCCCTGGCCACGTGGTCGGTCGGCGCCACCGTGGTCCTCGGGGCCGGGGCCGGTGCCGGCTCACCGGCCGACGCGGGTGCGACGCCCGTCGACCTCCTCGTCACCGACGACGCGGAGGCAGCCGCGGCGGCGGACGGCCCGGCCGTCCTCGTGACCCTGGCGGCGCTCGCCCGGCAGTCCGGGGAGCCCGTACCCGCCGACGCCATGGACGAGGCCAGGGAGCTGTCGACCTACGGCGACCAGTTCGCGGCCTGGGACGAGGCCGGGGAGCAGGACCCGGCGGTGCGGACGGCCGCCGGCACCACGGCGTACGAGGACGTCGTGCCCCGGCGCGACTGGCCGGCGCAGGTCCGCGTGCACGTGGCCGGCGACGACCTCGCCGAGCTGCTCGAGGTGGCGCTGGCCGCGTGGGCGGTCGACGGCTCCGTCGTCCTGTCACGGGGACCCGGGGGCGCCGCCGGGCGGGCCGCCCGACTGGAGTCCGAGGGCGTCACCCTCGACCTCGCCGGCGCCTAGCCGACTCCCGGCTGCGTCCTACCGGGAGCGCAGCTCGGCCTCGAGCGCCTGCCAGGTCAGCGTCCCGACCGACCCCGTGCGCGCGAGCTTGGAGCGACCCTGCAGCGCCTTGACCGCGGAGACCACCGACAGGTCGTAGGACCCCGAGGCCGGGATCCGCAGCGCCCGCTGGAGGGCGGTCACCGCAGGCCCCGTCGAGCCGAGCCGCAGGACGCGGCCGTAGTAGGCCTTGAACGGGTAGTCGCGCGTCTCGAGCGCGGTCCAGACGGCCGGGTCCGCGACGCCGGTGGCCTTGAGCCGGGCCGACTTCTGGAAGGTCGAGACGGCGCTGGCCGTGCGAGCCCCGTAGTCCCCGTCCACCGCGAGGCCGCCGAGCGCCCGCTGCAGCGCCTTGACCGCCTCGCCGCGCGAGCCGGACCGGAGCACGGTGCCGAGGTAGGGGGTGTATGCCGTCGCGGCCGACGGGTTCACGACCGTCCGCATCAGGGGTACCCGGGTGCTGCTCGGCGAGGAGGTCGCCCCGCCGGTGACGGGTGGGGTGGTCCCGCCGGTGGCGGGCGACCCCTCGGTGGAGGGCGGGACCGGGCTGCTCGCGACCGGGCGGGCGGGCACCAGCTTGAGGGCGATCATCCGCGTCCACGTGGCCGCGTCCAGGACGCCGGTGACGGGGAGCTTCTGCGCCTTCTGCCAGGCGGTGAGGGCGGCCAGGGTCTTGGGCCCGAAGACCCCGTCGGCGGTGACCTTGAGCGCCTTCTGGGCGAGGGCGACGTCGGGCCCGGTCGCGCCCTGGGACAGGACGCCGTAGACCGTCCCCTGCCCCGTCGTCGGGGGCGGCGTGGTCGGCGTCGTCGACAGGGGCGTGCCGCTGCGGGTGCCGGCGACGGTGAGCGCCTTGCCGGTCCACCAGGAGGTACGGCCGTAGGCGCCGTCCCAGGAGAACGAGAAGTGGATGTGGTCGGTGTGCGGGGCGGAGCCGGTGTAGGGCGCCCAGCCGCGGCCCGGGTCGTAGGCGCGCCACATCTTGCGGTTCCAGATGATGTACATGATCCCGAAGCGGCGGGCCATGGCCCCGGGACGGCCCTGGGCGTCCGGCGCGGACAGCCACTGGGTCACCGAGTCGGCCACGGCCTTCTGGGTGGGGTTGTTGACGCTGAGCATCCAGTCGAGCGCGCGGCCCTCGGAGTGCTCGGTGACCCCGCTGTTGCAGTTGCGGCCGATGCCGTACGAGGTGGTGGTCACCGAGGCGTAGTGGCTCTTGAGCAGGTCGCCGAACTTCACGACGTAGGGCTTCGCGGTCGGGTCGCAGGTGGTCTGGCCGACGTACGGCTCGGCGATGTCGAGGGCCGACGGGAGGGCCTTGCTCGGGGGCGGCGGGATCGTCACGGTCGCAGCCGGCAGCACCGACGCGCTCACCGACGCCGCGGCGAGCGGGAGGGTGACGGCGGGGATGGTGACCGCACCGATGGCGCGGACCGCGTAGGACGCTCGCACTGGCTGACGCTCCGGGAGGCTCGTGCCGCAGGGATGGTGCGGCGGGTCTGACGGGGGCACCCGGTTGTGTCGTGCAACCGGGCCAGACATTTGTCCCAGCAGTTCACAGCCGTCACAAGCCCGTCGTGCGAACTACAGACGTGGAACTCCTCCTTTCATCAGCCGTTCGGACGATGCAGCCCGGCGCTCGACCGGTCGCTGCTGCGGGGTGTGGCCGGGCCACGCGCTTCCGGCCGGACGGTGGGGAGGCGCCACGCAGGACGCCCCGCACCGGCCCACTAGAGTCCACGCCATGGACAAAGTCGTCTCCACTGCTGCCGAGGCCATCGACGGGATCGTCGACGGCTCCTCCCTGTCGGTGGGCGGTTTCGGGCTCTGCGGCATCCCGAGCGTGCTCATCGCGGCGATCCACGATGCGGGGGTGAGCGACCTCGAGGCGATCAGCAACAACTGTGGCGTCGACGACTGGGGGCTCGGGATCCTGCTCAAGGACAAGCGGATCCGCCGGATGGTCTCCTCCTACGTCGGGGAGAACAAGGAGTTCGAGCGCCAGTACCTCCACGGCGAGCTCGAGGTCGAGCTCACGCCCCAGGGCACCCTGGCCGAGCGGCTGCGGGCCGGCGGCTCCGGCATCCCGGCGTTCTACACCGTGACCGGTGCCGGCACCCAGGTCGCCGAGGGCGGCCTGCCGTGGAAGTACGACGCCGAGGGCAACGTCGTCACGCAGTCGCCGCGCAAGGAGACCAAGGTCTTCACGGTCGACGGCGAGGACAAGGAGTTCGTCCTCGAGCACGCGATCGTCGCCGACTTCGGCCTGGTCCGCGCGTGGAAGGGCGACCGGCACGGCAACCTCGTCTTCAACAAGTCCGCCCGCAACTTCAACCCCCTCGCCGCGATGGCCGGCCGGGTCACGGTCGCCGAGGTCGAGGAGCTCGTCGAGCCCGGCGAGCTGGACCCCGACACGATCCACCTGCCCGGCATCTACGTGCACCGCGTGCTGCCGCTGACCCCGGAGCAGGCCGCCGAGAAGCGGATCGAGCGCCGCACCGTCCGACCCAAGCAGGAGGCCTGACATGGCACTCACCCGTGAGCAGATGGCGGCCCGCGCCGCCCGCGAGCTGTCCGACGGCTCGTACGTCAACCTCGGCATCGGCCTGCCGACCCTCGTGCCGAACTACGTCCCCGACGACGTCGAGATCGTCCTGCAGTCCGAGAACGGCATCCTCGGCGTCGGCGCCTACCCGGTGGAGGGGGAGGAGGACCCCGACCTCATCAACGCCGGCAAGGAGACCGTCACCCTGCGGCGCGGGTCCTCGTTCTTCGACTCCGCCACGTCCTTCGGGATGATCCGCGGTGGCAAGGTCGACGCGGCCATCCTCGGCGCCATGCAGGTGTCCGCCAAGGGCGACATCGCCAACTGGATGATCCCCGGCAAGATGGTCAAGGGCATGGGCGGCGCGATGGACCTGGTCCACGGCGCCAAGAAGGTCATCGTCCTGATGGAGCACAACGCCAAGGACGGCTCGTACAAGATCGTCGACGAGTGCTCGCTGCCCTACACCGGCCGCGGCGTCGTCCAGCGGATCATCACCGACCTGTGCGTCTTCGACGTCACCGACGACGGCCTCGTCCTGCGCGAGCTCGCCGAGGGGGTCACCGAGGACGAGGTGCGCGAGCGGACCGAGCCCACGTTCGCCGTGGACCTCACGCAGTAGGACGGACCTCACGCAGTAGCCCACTCCAGCGGTGACCCGGCCCGGCCGGTGCTGACCCGACGACGAAGGGGCCCGGACGCTGCGTCCGGGCCCCTTCGTCGTCGGGTCAGCTGTTGGCTGCCGCCGTGAGGGCCGACGCGGCGAGCGATCCGGTGCCGCCGACGGCGGTGACCGTCTCGAGGGCCGGGGTCGTCTCCAGCGTCTGCGCCGCCGCCTCCACCAGCGAGTACTTCGCCGTGAGCACGATGAGCCGCTGCAGCGTCCCTGCCACCAGCGAGTCCACGAGGGACGTGTCGGCGCCGGACGTCAGCACGACCTCGGACCGCGTCGGCATGTACGGCCGGTAGAACGACGCCACCGCGGCCGAGGAGCCGTAGCGGTCCGCGCCGGCGAGCCGGATCGGCTTGACCCCCATGGCCGCCAGCTGGCTCTGCACCGTCGAGGAGACGACCGCCGTGCCGCCGACGATCCGGGACTGCGTGGCCCCGATCGCGGTGATGGCCGCGCTCGTCGACGGGGTGAGGGTGTTCGCCTGGGTGAGCAGGATCGGCTCCTTGAGCGCGGAGGCCGGGCCTGAGGCACCGAGGGCGTCGACGAGGCCGTCGCCGCCAGCGACGACCACGGTCGGCGTCGACCGCTTGGCGCGGATCGCCTTGGCCACCAGGGCCGAGGTCTCGTACCGGTCGCGGCCACCGAGGCGTGTGACGGCCAGCCCGCGGTTGCGCAGCTGGGTCTCCACGGCCGAGGAGACGACGCCCGTCCCACCGACGATGTATGCCGTCTTGACGGCCGAGCCGCGCCGGTTCAGCTCGGCGACGGTGGCTGCGGGCAGCTGCCCCTGCTGGGTGAGCAGCAGCGGGCCGCCGACCGTCGTGGCCAGCGGGCCGGAGACGGAGGCGTCGGAGAGGGTGGTGTCCCCACCGGCGATGACGACGGCCGGGGCCGAGAGGGGCACCCGCGAGGCGACCGCGGTCGCGGAGGCGTACCGGTCCGAGCCGGCGAGCCGCCCGGTGAGGTGACGGATCATCGTGGAGTTGAGCGCACTGGAGTACGCCGAGCCGCTTGCTGCGATGCCGCGCATGCGGTCGCCGGTGATCGTGCTGGTCTGGCCCGTGCTCGAGGTGGCCACGGCGGTGTGGACGCCGCCGTTGACGGTCCGGTCGCGCAGGTCGAGCCGCTGGACGTCCGGCAGCCCGAAGGCAGCGGCCATGGAGGAGCCGTTCGTGGTCTGCTTCCACGCCCGGAGCGGGTTCGAGGGACGCAGGCTCCACGGGTCGGACACGCCGCGCAGGTAGGGCAGCGGTGTCCCGCCCCAGACGTCCTCGTTGTTCTCGGTGCGACCGCCGGACGAGGAGGAGAAGAAGGCCTGGATGATGCTGCCGCCGTACGTGGCGACGTAGCCGGTCGTGGTCGAGCCGCTGGCGCGGACGGCGTTCTTCCAGTTCTGCCAGTACGGGGCGTTGCCGTTGCTCAGGACGGTCGAGTACCCGCCGTACACCTGGTCCATCGTGGTGTCGAAGACGTGGCAGTTGCAGGACGACTGCACCTTGCCGCCGAGCCGGTTGTACTTGGCCAGGACGTATCCACGAGCCGCCGCGGCCTGCGCCTTGAGGGCCTCCACGTTCCAGGACCACGGGCTCTCGGCGATGTAGTCGAGGTACTCGTCGTGCACGATCACCTGGTTCACCACGTTCATCGTCGTCGACGACTTCGGGGTGATGATGAGGGCGCCGTCGCGGTACTGCCCGCCGCCGATCTTCACGAGGGTCTTGTCGCCCGTGTACGGCGCGTGGTCCCAGTTGAGGACCGCCTGCGCACCGGTCAGGGAGGTCACCGCGCAGGTCGAGCAGGTCGCCTTGACGACACCGCCCGCCACCGAGAAGGCGACGGTGGTGGGAGTGGCCGACGTCATCGTCCCGCCCCCGAGGGTCAGGGTGAACCCGCCTCCTCCGTTCCCGGACGTGACGGGACTGGTCGTCGCGCTGGCGTTGGTGGCGCCGTAGACGATGTTGACGTTGACCCACATGTCGTCGGGGACCGCGGAGTAGGACGTGCCGGTGTAGTAGTGGTTCAGGATCTGCGCGGCCTTGTAGCCGTCCTTGGCCATCTCGTAGGCGCCGTACTGGCTCATGCCGATGCCGTGGCCCCAGCCGGCGCCGTGCAGCACCCACCCGGGGGTCGCGGCGGCGCTGGCCGTTGCCGTGGTGGTGCTGTCGGTCGCGGTCCGCGACGACGTCATCGGCGACAGGCTGGTCGTGCCCCGCGGCACGGCCTGGCCGGTGCCGTCGGGGACGGCCGAGGCCCCGCCGGGGGGACCGACCGGGCGGGCCTGGTCGGCGCCCCACTCGGGACCAGGGGTCCCACCGGCGGCGAAGGCACCGGACGGGACCGCGATCCCGACCAGCCCGACGGCCACGGCGGCGACCAGGCCCGAGCGCAGGGCGCGCCGGGTGGAGCCGCCACGACGCCGGGGGCGTGGCGGGACGACGGAGGTTCGTCGCACGGCAGTACTTCCTTTCGGGGACCGGCGGGAGCCGGGTGCGGAGGTCAGGGTCTCACTGCAGGACCGCGCGCTGGGCGCGACCCGCCACGAGGTCGTTCAGCACTCCGGTGCCGCCGAGCACGGTGACCGAGGTGAGGTCGGGGGCCGCGTCGAGCCAGGCAGCCGTCGTCGAGGGCATGGTCGTCGCCATGGCGTACAGCGTGATCCGGCCGAACTGGCCGCCGGACAGCGTGTCGACCAGTGCGGCCGGCTGGCCCGAGGACAGCAGGACGGAGGATGCGGGGACGAGCCCCCGGGCCCACGACGCGACGGCGGTGCCCGTGGCATACCGGTCGGCGCCGGCGACGCGGCGCGGTCCGGGCAGCGCCCGCAGGACCGAGTCGGGGACCACGCCCGACCCACCGGCTACGACCGAGCGCTTGGCGCCCACGCGGGTGAGCGCCCACCGGGTCTCGGCGGGGACCGTCGTGGCCGACACGAGCAGGACGGGACGCTTCAGCGCGGCTCCGGGGCCGGAGAGCACGAGCCCGTCGGCCATCGACGGCTGGTTCCCCGACGCCACGAGCACGTCGGGGCTGGGGCCGATCCGCGACGCGACGCCCGCCGCGGTGTCGAAGCGGTTGCGCCCCGCCACCCGGTCGATGGTGGTGACGCCCAGCGATCGCAGCTGCGTCTCGACCGTGGTCGAGATGACCCCGGTCCCGCCGACGATGTATGCCGTCGTGGCGCCCCGGCGGCGGAGGTCGGAGGAGACGACCGAGGGCAGCGAGCCCTGGGCGGTGAGGAGCATCGCCGCACCCTTGGCGGACGCGAGGGGCGCCGACACGAGGGCGTCGGCCATGCTCGCGTCGTCGCCGCTCGCGAGGACGACGCTGCGGCTCGTCGGGTTGGCCGCGCGGGCCACGAGCACCGCAGTCTCGTACCGGTCGGAGCCGCCGATGCGCGGCGGGCAGTAGCCGGGAGGCGACCCCGGCGTCGCGAGCACGCGCACCCGGGCCGTGTAGGGCGGCACCGAGTTGATGGTGCCGGTGCCGGCGCTCGCCGAGACGCTGACGTCGTAGTCGCCGGGTGGGGCGAACGCGCCGCCGGCGAGCCTGCCGTCCCACGAGGCGCTCAGGCCGGCCGTGGTGGCCGAGCCGCGGGCCGTGGCCAGGACGTCGGTCCGGCACACGCTGCGCACCTGCAGGGTCCAGGTCATGCTGCGGTTCGGGGTGGCGCGCACGGTCGTGGTGACGGGTTGGCCGTAGCTCCACTGCGTGACGTCGATCCGCGGGTTGAAGAACGCGGCGCCCATGAGGGAGACCCCCGCGGTGCGGATCGACCCCAGCCGGGCGTAGAGGGCGTTGCCCGGGCACTCGGTGTCGTTGGGGGCGCCGTCGGCGTCGCGGTGCCCCGAGACCGTGGAGATCGCGCGGCTCATGCCGGTGAGGGTCACCGTGGCCGCCGGGTTCACGTGGGCGAGGCTGAGCTTCCAGGCGAAGAGCCGGTTGAACGCGGCCATCATGGCCGAGGACGGCGTCGCGGTGTTGAAGGTGCCGATGGCGGCCGCGCCGAACAGCTGGGAGTTGTACCCGCCGGTGTGCGCGCCGATGACCGGCAGGTCGACTCCCCCGGCCCGGCCCTCCCACGTGCGGCCGAAGCGGTCGATGAGGAAGTTGTAGCCGATGTCGCTCCAGCCCCGGGAGCCGGTGTGGAAGGCGTAGATGCCGCGGATGATCGCCGGCACCTGGGCCGCGGTGTAGTTGTTGGCGTTGACCGTGTGGTGGACGAAGCCGGCCTTGATCGTGCCGTACTCGGGCACGCCGGTCCGCTTGCTCTCGTCGGCGCCCCACTGGGCCCGGGTGTAGATCGTGGGCCGGGTGCCGGCAGCCTGCGCGGCCCCACCGGTGGACGGGGGCTGGTCCGCGGCCGACGTCGAAGGATCGATGACGTCGAGGCGCACGTCCCGGGGTGCGCGGGTGGCGCCGGTGAGCACGCGCACCTGCACGGCGTCCGAGGTCACGACGTACGGGTCGGTGCCGCCGCGCTGGCGGCGCCCCTCGGCGGTGTCCGGGTCGGGGCCGTGGTCGGCATCGCTCACCATGGTCGTCCACTGGCCCCAGCGACCGTGGTCCTGGACGCGGTACTCCACCTGGTCCCCTGGGCGCACGGAGCCCTCGGGCCAGGTGACGCCGACGACGTGCAGCCGGCCGCGAGTCGGCTGGGCGGCCGTCTCGAGCCCTGCCCTGGGGGCGGTGGACCGGCGGGTCCGGTGTCCCTGGTCGTCGACCTGCGGGGTGCCCGCGGCGTCGCGGACCCCCGCTGCGCTCATCGGCGCGAGGCCCACCTGGCGGTCCTGGCTCGCCACCGGGTGCGGCACCGCCTGGGCCGACGGCGGCCGGGTGCTCAGCACGGCCCCGGTGAGGACGAGGCTGGTCGTGAGGGTCGTGACGGACAGGGCACGCAGGCGCAGCGGCAGTCTCATGGAGAGGTCCAGACGGTGGTCTCGGCAGGCAGGCAGCCCGTCCAGAGTCACACAGCAGTCACATGCGTCCCAACCGTCATCCCGACCCGTGGCCGAATTGTGATGGATTGGCACGGTGTCCCCGCGCTGCCAGCACGGCGCGTCCCGGACCGGCCCTGCACCTCACTAGGCTTCCCCCCGATGAACGAGGAAGTGTGGCTGGTCGTCCCGCTGTACAACGAGGCCGCCGTGATCGGTGAGGTCGTCCGCCAGGCGCGGGCGGTCTTCCCGAACGTGGTGTGCGTCGACGACGGCTCCGGCGACGACAGCGCCCAGGAGGCGGAGCGGGCCGGGGCCGTCGTCGTGCGCCACCCGGTCAACCTGGGCCAGGGCGCGGCCCTGCAGACCGGGTTCGAGTACGCCCTCGCCGTGCCCGGCATGCGCTGGGTGGTGACGTTCGACGCCGACGGGCAGCACCAGGTGCAGGACGTCGTCGCCATGCTCGACAAGGCGCGTACCGAGCAGCTCGACGTCGTCTTCGGCTCGAGGTTCCTCGACGACCGGACCGAGGCCGGCGTGCTGAAGAAGCTGGTCCTGCGCGCTGCCGTCGCCTACACCAACCTCACGACGAGCACGAAGCTCACCGACGCGCACAACGGGCTGCGGGTCATCTCCCGCGACGTGGTGTCCCGCGTCAACATCACCCAGAACCGCATGGCCCACGCGTCCGAGCTGGTCGCGCAGATCGGCGCCCTCGACGTCCGCTACGGCGAGAGCCCCGTGCACGTGCTGTACACCGACTACTCGCGCTCCAAGGGCCAGTCCCTGTGGAACGCCGTCAACATCCTCGTGGAGCTGATGCTGCGATGAAGCTCGTGCTGATCCAGATCCTCCTGATCGCCGTCGTCATCGTCGTCGTGGCACGGCTGTTCCGCTCGCGCGGCGCCCGCGCCCAGGCGATCCGGCGGCTCGGCCTGGTGCTGTTCGCCGCGTTCGCCGTGGTGTCGATCCTCTTCCCCGAGGTGTGGAACCGCATCGCCCACGTCGTGGGGGTCGGCCGGGGCACCGACATGGTGCTCTACGCCCTGGTGGTGGCGTTCCTGTCGTTCACGGTGACGACCTACCTGCGATTCCGCGAGCTCGAGACCCGCTACACCAAGCTGGCCCGCCGGCTCGCGCTCGACGAGGCGGCCATGACCCGGCCGCCGTCCGCCTCAGGGGGCGATCTTGGCGATGTGCTCGATGAGCCCGGTGGTGGAGACTGACGGCGTGCGGGGCAGGTAGACCACCTCGCACACGTCGGACACCCAGTCGAACTTGCCGGTCCAGTCGTCGCCCATGACGAGGACGTCGGCACCGTGTTCGACGATGTAGTCCCGCTTCTTCTCCAGCGACTCCTCGACGAACACCTCGTCGACGACCGCGAGCGAGCTGACGATCTCGAGCCGCTCGTCCTGGTCGAAGACCGGCGCACGGCCCTTCTTGGCCATGTTGAGCTCGTCGGAGGAGATGCCCACCACGAGCCGGTCGCCGAACTCCGCGGCCCGCTTGAGCACGCGGACGTGCCCGACGTGCAGCACGTCGAACGTGCCGAACGTGATGACGGTGCGACTGCTCACCAGGTGCTCCTCGTATGCCGGGTGGCCGGCGGTGCCGGCGCGTCCGCTGCGGGGTCGCGGACGATTGGCGAAGGCTACCGTCCGGGGACGGCGGCCACCGGCGGCGGGCCCGTCAGCGGCGGCGGTCGCCGAGCGCGGCGACGGCCCGCAGGGCCGCTTGCTCCATCGTGGTCTCCGCGAGACCGGCACCGTCGCTGACCTCGCCTCCGCGCAGGATCGCCTCGGCGAGGGCGGGGGCGGTGAGGGCGCTCAGCTCGACGCCCGCCGCGCGCGGGCAGGTGTCGCTGGCCACGACCCGGGCGCCGGCCCCCTGGGCCTCCCGGACGATGAGCGAGTCGCCGTCCCAGGCCGTCGGGCGCAGGAAGACGCCCGACCGCTCGAGCACCGACGCCACCTCCTGCGGACCGGCGTCGAAGGACAGGGTCACCCACGGCAGGCCGCCGACGAGCTCGCGCAGCCGTGCCATGTCGGCCCCGTCGTCGCCGTAGGCGAGGATCCGCAGCGTCGCGTCGGGCCACTCCTGCCGCACCTGCTGCACGGCCTCGACCGCGAGGTCGGCGTGGTAGTACCACTGGCCGGCGTTCGTGGCCACGGAGACGGCGTGCGGGTCGCGGCTGGCGGCAGGTGCGGGGCCGGTCGCGCCGGCGTCCTCGGCGGACGCGGCGGCCGGGCCGACGACCACCGGAAACCGGACGACGGACACGCGGTCCCGCAGCCCGGGCGGCAGCGCCTCGCGGATCTGGCCGCTGACCGCCCAGACCTCGTCGTACGCCCGGAGGGACAGGCGGGTCACCGCTCGCAGCAGGGCGGACTGGCGCTGCAGCTGCAGGTGCGTGGAGCCCGAGTGCAGCACCAGGATGCTGTGGCCGGGGAGCACCGCGAAGAGGGGCGCCATGACGACGGCCCGCCACAGCCGCGTGATGTGGAAGACGTGCAGGCTCCGCCGCCACAGCCCGGGCGCAGCAGCCAGTGCGCGCCTCGCGGACCCGGTGTCGACGTAGCGGACCTCGTGGCCCTCCCCGCGCAGCAGGCGGGTGAGCTCGCTGTGGGCGTTCATCACGCCCCCGACCTCACCGTGCTCCTGGGCCCACTGCACGACCCTCATCGCAGCCTCGAGCTCGTGAGGACGCCGAGCAGGTGCCCCCCGGCCGTGACGACCGCGAGCGGCACGAGGACGACCACGAGGACCTGGGTGCCCAGGAGGTCGCCGTGCGCGACGTCGACGACGCCGGCCAGGAGCGCGAGGAGGGAGGCCTCGATGGCGACGAAGGCGCGGAAGAAGGGCAGGTAGCCGACCGCCCGGCGGACCGCCGCCAGCCCCGACACCCGCGAGCGCGCCGTGTCGGCCACGTCCTCCAGCGGGGGGCGGCCGGTCTTGGCGCGGGCCACGTGCACGAGGTCGGTGAAGGCCTTGTTCAGGAGCACGACGACGGCGACGAGCAGCCCCAGCACGGTCCAGCCGCCGACGCGCCCGGGGTGGGCGAGCGTCCACCCGTCGGCCCGCAGGCCGAGGAACGCGGGGATCGCCGCCTCGGTCAGGTAGTGCCCGACCCGGTCGAGGTAGATGCCCGCGGGCGAGAACCGCTGGCGCCACCGGGCGACCTCGCCGTCGCTGCAGTCGAGCAGGATCTGCAGCTGCATCGCGAGCACGCACAGCAGCGGCCCCACGAGCCCGGGCAGCGGCAGCGCGGACGCCCCCAGCACGCCGACCGCGACCATCAGCCAGGTCACGCCGTTGGGGGTGATGCCGGTGGGCAGCAGGGCGCGGGTCGCGTGGATCGACACGTGCCGGATGTAGAGCGCGCCCGCCCAGTGCTCGGAGTTGTACCGCGCGATGTGCTCCGGCGGCTGCGCGACCGCGCGCAGCTCGGCCAGGCTCGGGCGGTCCTCGGTGGGGTCGTGCGCCGGCGCGCTCATGCCGCCACCTCCGCGCCGTCGGTGCGGGAGGCCTCACGGGCGGACTGCGCGCGCAGCCACTCGCGCCAGCCGCGGCCGGACTCGGCGCCGTAGACGACGATGAGCGCGAGCGCGGCCCAGGCCAGCACCGGCGCCATGGGCGCGTCCAGGGCGGCGAGGACCGCCAGCGCGACCAGGCGTCCGTCGACGCCGAGGGTCACCGTGGTGACCCAGGCCGCTGCGGGCTCACCGGTGTCGCGCAGTCGGTAGACCACGTCGTAGCGGTGCCAGGCGACGGCAGCGAGGTAGGCGTATGCGCACCACTGCGAGGCGCCGGCCAGCGGGGCGGCGACCGCGAGGACGAGGACCGCCTCGGCACCCCACAGCAGCGCGGAGGCCTGCCAGCCCAGGGGGTGCTGCAGCGGCGGCCGACAGCCGGCCCCTACGAGCACGACACCGGCGACGACCAGCACGACGGGCAGCCAGCCCACGGACCCGGCGACGAGGGCGGTGGCCGCCGCGACGACGACGAGCGCGACGCCCGCCACCGCGGCCGGGAAGGGCAGGGCCACCAGCCGGCCGCAGGCCCGGGCGAGGGGGCCGAGGTCGAGCTGGTGGTCGAGGTGTCCGGAGTCACCGGCCGACAGGCGCTCGTCGCGACGGAAGCCGTCGGTGCCGAGGAGTGCCTTGACGGTGCGTCCCCCCGCGGTCCACGCGAGGGCGACGGCCACGGCCACGGTGAGGGCCCAGAGCACGACGTGCGTGCTGAAGGTGAGCAGGCCCAGCGCGAGGAGCAGGTAGCGCTCCGCGATGGGCATGTGCACGACCTTCTTGGCCCAGTGGACCGAGCGCTGGCGCCGCGTCTGCGGGGCGGGGAGGTCGACCCGGGCGCCCTGCGGCCCCAGGTCGCGCTCCTCGTCGAGTCCCAGCCGGTCCGGGTGGATGCCGGCGCGTGACCCGCGGCCCCGGTCGGCATACGCGTAGTCCTCCAGGTGGCGCACGGTGACCAGCGCCAGGGCCACACAGGCGAGCAGCCAGAGCGGCTCGCCGCGGCGTACCGACACCCACGCCACGGCGGCGAGCAGGGCGTACTCCTTGACGCGGTCCCCCACCGCGTCGAGCCAGGCGCCGAGCGCGCTGAACCGGCGCGTGAACCGGGCGATCTCGCCGTCGACGCAGTCGACGACGAGCGCGAGCAGCAGCAGCACGGCGGCCAGGGCCCACGTGGGGCGCGTGTCGACGGCCGCGAGCGCGGCGGCGAGGACCCCCATGAGCAGGCTGGTCACGGTGACGACGTTGGGGGTCCAGCCGTGGGCCAGGCCGAAGCCGGTCAGCCGTCGCGACAGGGGCCGCACGGCGAAGGTGGAGAAGAAGCCGTCACCGCCGCGCGAGGCGCCGCGCAGCCGCTGCTGCCACGGGGAGCCGGCCGCACCGACGGCGGCGCTCGGACCGCGCCCGACGAGGAAGGGCCCCATGGGGAGGGCGGCCACGTCGACCCCACCGCGCACGAGCGCGACGAGGGCGAGGTCGAACGCGTCGACGGCGGTGTCCGCGGACACCCTGCACGCCGCTGCGTCCCGCCACACCCGGGCGGCTGCGGCGAGGTCGCCGGGAGCGACGAGGAGGGCGCCGGCGGCGAGGCCGGTGGGCGCGGTCACGACGTGGCGGGCTGAGCCGGCGGAGTGGACGAGCCCCTGGTCGCGCTCGACCCGGACCGTCGTGAAGCCCCGGGGGTCGCCGGGGACGACGTCGGGCTCGAGCGTCGCCACCGACGTGCGGGCGCGCGGACGGTCGAACAGGTCGAGCAGGGCCACCGCCGACACACGCAGGTCCGCCGAGACGACGGCCAGCGGCTGCCGGGCAGAGGCCTCCACGAGCGCCTCGGCCTGCTCGGCCAGGGAGGTCAGCGTTGCTGCGGGGACCACGCCCGGCAGCACGTGCGGCACCAGCCCCAGCTCGACGAGGGCCTCGGCGACGTCCTGCGCGCCGACGGCTGCCGGCGGGCCCGGAGGCTCGCCGTCCCGCGGGCCGGCGACCGGCCCGGGGACGAGCACGGCGGTCGCACCTGCCGAGTACCCGTGCACGGCACGGGCCGACGCCGTCCCCACGAACGGCGTCGCGGTCAGGCTCACTTCCCGGAGTCCACGTCGGCGTTGTACTGGTCGATGACCTCCTGGACGGGTCCGTCGCCGACGAGCCGGCCCTGCTTGAGGTAGAGGCCGCGCTCGGCGAAGCGCTGCAGGTCGGACTCGCTGTGCGAGACCAGGAAGAGCGTCTTGCCGCCGCTGAGCATCTGCTCCATCCGGACGTAGCACTGCTCGCGGAACGCACGGTCGCCGACGGCGAGCACCTCGTCGACGAGCACGATCGGCTCGTCGAGGGTGGTGATCACCGCGAAGCCGAGCCGCACCTGCATGCCGGAGGAGAAGTGCCGGAACGGCGTGTCGAGCGCGTCCTTGACCTGCTGGCCGGCGAAGTCGACCACCTCGTCGAAGCGCTCGTCGATCTGGCGCTTGGTGAGGCCGTGCAGCTCGCCGGCGAGGTAGACGTTCTCCCGGGCCGACAGCTCGCCCACGAAACCGCCGGTGAGCTCGATGAGCGGGGCCACTCCCCCGCGCACGCGCACCTTGCCCTGGTCGGGCAGCAGCACGCCGGCGATCATCTTGAGCAGCGTCGACTTGCCGCTGCCGTTGCCGCCGATGAGGCCGACGGCCTCGCCCGGCATGACCTTGAAGCTGACGTCCTGCAGGGCGGCGAACTTCTCCTTGTCGTGGGAGCTGCCGCCCTTGAAGAGCATCTCGCGCAGCGACATCTTGCGCCGGCGGTTGCGGAAGAACTCGATCCCGAGGTTCTCGGTCTCGATCACGGGCTTGGCCATCAGATCTCCTTGAGCACGCTCGGCTCGAGCCGCTCGAAGACGAGCGTGCCCGCGATGAGCACGAGGAACGAGATCACGGCGGAGAACACCACCGACTTGTGGTTGAGGTCGGCATGGAAGAAGCCGGCCCGGTAGCACTCGAGGATGCCGGTCATGGGGTTGAACAGCAGGACGTCCCGGATGCCCTTGGGCGCCGCGTGCACCCCGTAGATGATCGGCGTCGAGTAGAAGCCCATGCGCAGCAGGATCCGCACGACGCGGGCGGTGTCGGTGACCAGCGTCGTGATCGGCGCGAGGAGCAGGCCGATGCCGACGAGCAGGACGAACTGCAGGAACAGCCCGAGCGGGATGTAGACCAGCCGGAAGTTCAGGTGCGCCTGGCCCTTGAACAGGTAGAAGATCGTGAACCCGGCCAGCACCGGCACCGACAGCAGGAACTCGATCATCTTGGCGATGACCACCCGCACGACCCACAGCTCGCGCGGCAGGTTGGTCGAGCGCACCAGCCGCGACTCGGCCAGCAGCGCCCGGGAGGTGTCGGTGAGCGAGTTGGAGAACCACTGCCAGGCGAGCAGCCCGATGATCAGGAACAGCACGTACGGCTGGTAGCCGATGTGCCGGGACTTGAAGATCACCGTGAAGACGACGAAGTAGATCGCCGCCATCGCCAGCGGGTCGATGATGGTCCAGAGGTAGCCGAGGGCCGACCCGGCGTACCGGACGCGCAGGTCGCGGACCACGAGTGTCCGCAGGATGCGGCGCTTGGCCACGATCCCCCGGACTTGGGGGGCCAGGATCATGATGCGGGCGACCTACCTGTCTGCCGAGCGGATGTGCACGTGACGGGGAATTGTATTGCGTGCACCCGCGCCGCCCGTCCCCGGCGGCGCCCGGGCGCCACGCTATCCTGACCGACCACCCGACGGCCCCGAGGAGTGACCCGGTGACGCAGCCCCCCATCCCGGCCCCGGGCCCCGATGTGAGCGTGGTCGTCATCGTCTTCAACGACGCCCGCCGGCTGCCGACTGCGGTCCGCTCCGTCCTGAACCAGACGCTGCGCAACGTCGAGGTCGTCATCGCCGACGACGCCTCGACCGACGAGACGCCCGAGGTCGCGGCAGCCCTGCAGGCCGAGGACCCGCGCGTCCGCTACGTGCGGCTGCCGCAGAACTCCGGCGGCTGCGGACGGCCGCGCAACGTGGGCGTGGAGCACGCCGCGGGGCAGAACGTCATGTTCCTCGACAGCGACGACCGGCTCGAGCGGCACGCCTGCAAGAACCTCCTCGAGGCGCTCGAGGACTCGGGCGCGGACTTCGCGATGGGGCTGGTGCGGCGCCAGTACGTCGCCACCGGGCGCCAGACGAAGTGGTACCCGGCGCTGTTCGAGGAGCGTCGGGTCGTGGCGGGCCTGGCCGAGGAGCCGGACCTCATCCAGGACGTCCTGTCGGTCAACAAGCTCTACCGGCGCTCCTTCCTCGCCGAGCACGGCCTGGCCTTCCCCGAGGACGTCCACTACGAGGACCAGCTGTTCAGCCTCATGGCGTACAACTCGGCGCGCCGCATCGCGGTGATCCCGGAGAACGTCTACCTCTGGCGGATCTTCCCGGTCCGGACCGAGGGCTCGATCACCCAGCAGCGCAACCAGATCACGAACTTCCACGACCGGCTAGAGGTGCACCGCAGGCTCGACGCGTACATCGCCGAGCACGGCACGCCCGAGCTCCAGCGGGCCAAGGACCTCAAGTTCCTCCAGAACGACATGCGGCTCTACCTCGCCGACATCATCGACGGGGACGGCACGGTCACCGCAGAGGTCCTGCGCGAGGGCGAGGAGTACCTGCGGGCCATCCCCGAGGACCGGTACCGCGCGCTGCCCCTGGCCCTGCGCGGCGCCTACGGCATGGCCCTGCGGCACGACCTCGAGGGCCTGCGCCAGCTCATGCTCTTCGACCGGCGCAACATCCTGGCGCCGCGCGTGAGCGAGCAGGACGGCGCGGCATACCTGTCCAACGCCGAGCGGCCGCCGGGACCCGACCCGGACCACCCGCTCGACGCCCCGGAGAACACGTTCCTCGAGGCCACCGGCGACCCCGTCCTCCGGGCGCCCGTCGGCACCTACCACCTCATGCACGAGCTCACGGGGGTGCGCACCCGGCTGGGCGGCCGCGTCGAGATCACCGGCCGCACGTACGACACCCTCGGCAAGCTGCAGGCGGCCGGCGACTGGGGCCTCTCGCTCCTCGCCCAGCGCCCGATCACCAAGGAACGCGTGCCGTTCGAGATCACGGTCGACCGGGTCGGCCCGCACGACGTGCACTGGCACGCCGTCCTGCGCTCGACACACGCCCTGACCCCGGTCGACACCGAGGTGACGTGGAGCCTGTGGGTCCGCACGCGCATCCGCGAGCACGTGTCGAAGACGCCGCTCATCTGGCACCCCGGGGTCCGGCCCATCGCCATGCCCGTGCCCCCGACCTCCGCGGTGGCCCTCGCGGCCAAGGGGCGCTTCGGGCCGGGCGAGGCGGGGACCGCGCAGGTGACGCTGTCCTCGGCACCCGGGCTGCGCCGCAAGGTGACCAACCGGATGGTCAAGCGCTACCTGCCCGTCTACGAGGAGCGCGTCCGCACCCGGTGGGACGAGGTCGAGAAGGGCCGGGTCCTGCGCCGCCTCTACTCCGGCTGGCGCCACCTGCCGCTCGACCACGACCTGGTCGTGTACGAGGCCAACCTCGGCACCATCTACGGCGACAGCCCCAAGTACGTCCACGAGGCGATGCGCCGCCTGCACCCGGAGAAGAAGGCCGTGTGGGTGCTGCCCAAGGGGCACCGCCCACCCCACCCCGACGTGGACGTCGTGCAGCGGGGCACGCTGGCGTACATGCGCGCCCTGGCCCGGGCCGCGTACTGGGTCGACAACCAGACCTTCCCCCGGTACGTCCGCAAGCGCCCCGGCCAGCGGTACCTGCAGACCTGGCACGGCATCCCGCTGAAGAAGATGGGCAAGGACAAGATCGGCGTCCGGCTGCCGAAGCAGCTCCCGGACCGTGGCACCGGTGCGTGGGACGAGCTGGTCGTGCCCAACCCGTACTTCGAGCAGACGTTCGTCCCCGCCTTCGAGTACGGGCAGGGGCTGGTGCGGTACGGCACCCCGCGCAACGACCCCCTCGTCGACGGCAGCATGACCCGCGAGGACGCCCGCCGCGCGCTCGACCTGCCGCCGGACGCGACGGTGGTCCTGTACGCCCCGACGTTCCGCGAGGACAACGCCAACCGCGAGGTGGCCGTCACCGTGCCGTTCGACGTCGAGGCGCTGCTCGAGGGGCTGGGCGAGAACGCGTACGTCCTGCTGCGCCCGCACTACCTCAACCGGATCAAGGTCCCGGTGTCACGGCGCCACAACACCCTCGACGTGTCCAAGGTCGAGGACGTCAACGTGCTGTACCACGCGGCTGACGTCCTGGTCACCGACTACTCCTCCGTCATGTTCGACTACGCGCTGCTGCGACGGCCGGTCGTCCTCTACACCTACGACTACACCGAGTACCTCGCCGGCCGCGGCACCTACTTCGACCTCGTCGAGGCCGCACCGGGCCCGATGGCCACCACCACCGAACAGCTCGTCGACGCCGTCGCGGGCGTGCTGGCCGACCCGAGCCCGTGGGCCGGGCGCTACGAGAAGTTCCTCACCGACTACTGCGGGCAGGAGGACGGCCACGCGTCCGAGCGCGCCGTCCGGGCCCTGCTCGGCGACGCTGGAGGTGCCCGGTGAGCCGGCCCCGGATCCTCATCATGGCCAACCACATCGACGGCCTCGGCGGTGCCGAGCGGGTCTCCCACGGCGTGGCCGCCGGGCTCGCGGCACGCGGCTACGACGTGGCCCTGCGCGGCATCAGGCCGACCGCCGAGCACGCGATGCCGATGACGGACCCGAGCTACACGACCGGCTTCATGTCGCCGGTGGCGGAGAAGCCCCCGGGCGAGAAGCCGTGGCCGTGGGTGACCCGCCGGGCGATGCGGGCGGAGGCCGTCGACACGCTGCGGACCACCCTCGCTGAGTACCGGGACGACCTGCTCATCTGCATGCAGGTGTTCGTCGCCGAGCACGTCGCCGAGGTCGGGTTCGACGACGTCATCGCGTCGGGCCCGCGGATGATCGGCATGTACCACTCGTCGTACGAGGCGGCCCACACCACCAAGGACTTCGACCGGATCGGCCGGGTCTACCGCCGGATCGACAAGTTCCTCCTGCTCACGCCGCAGGACGCCGATGCGTTCTGCCGGCACAACTTCAACAACACCGGCTGGATGCCCAACCCGCTCTCGTTCTTCCCCGCCTCGGTCGACACCCCCCGCCAGAAGCGGATCGTCGCGGTGGCGCGCTACGACGAGCTGAAGCAGCTCGACCACGCCCTGACCGCCTGGTCCCGGGTCAGCCCGGACTTCCCCGACTGGCGGTTCGAGCTGTACGGCGAGGGGCCCGACCGGGCGCGACTGCAGGGCGTCATCGACGAGCTCGGCATCGGCGACACGGCCGAGCTGATGGGCGTCACCGACGACGTCGAGGGCGTGCTGCTGGGGTCGAGCCTGTCCGTGCTGTGCTCACGGTACGAGGGCCTGCCGATGACCCTCGCCGAGTCGATGGCGTGTGGGGTGCCGGCGGTGACGTACGACTGCTCCCCCGGCGTGCGCGCCATCGTCACCGACGGCGAGAGCGGCAGGGTCGTGGCCCAGAACCACGTCAGCGGCCTGGTGGGCGCCCTGCGTGAGCTCATGGGCGACGACGAGCGCCGGGGCCGGATGGCGCAGGCCGCCCGCGAGTCAGCCTCGCGCTTCTCCGTCGACCGGGTGATGGACCGCTGGGAGGACCTCATCGCCCGCACCATGCGCTGAGCGTCGCGGGCCGAACCGGTCGAGGGCCATGACCAGCAGGCCCAACGTCCCGGCCACCGCCGGCCAGTAGACGTACCGGAAGTCGGTCGCCGGGGCCGTCGGGAAGTACGCGGCGATGTAGAGCAGCGAGGACAGCCCCAGGCACGGCACGAGCACCCCGAAGGTCGAGCGGCGCGACGCCCGCCAGCGCGTCGACTGCACGGCCGCGACGACCAGCCAGAACCAGGCGCCGAACAGCCAGGGCAGGTTGCGGTTGCCGAGGTCGAGGACGTAGCTGCGCAGGGACGCCACGAGCCGGGGGTTGTCGACGGTGATGCCCTGGTTGTTCGCCAGCACGCCCTCCTGCCAGAGGTCGCGGTTGTCGAAGAGGAACTGGGTGTACACCTGCGTGCGGTACTGCAGGTAGCCGACGGGCCGCTCCAGCATCAGCCGCGGCCACGCCGCGGTGAGCTCGGCGTGGTCGGCGATCGGGGTGAAGGCACCGTGCTCGCCCCGGCCGTAGCAGGTCCAGTAGTTGTTCATGAGCGAGTTCCGCTTCAGGCAGTTGGCCTGGGCGGCGACCAGCTTGTCCTTCAGCCGCGGGGGCAGGTCCGAGCTCTCGATGGCGCGGCGCGGCACCACGTGGATGACGTCGTCGATCGCGATCGCGGACAGCTGCGCCGTGCCCTGCGGCTTCGCCAGCACGGTGATGAGGCCGGACGCGACGACGGAGACGGCTACGAAGCCGACCACCACCGCGGCGAGCGCCCGGCGGGACCGGACGGGGAACCAGGCGCGGTAGAGCAGGTAGAGCATCGGCAGCATCGCCACGACCGCGTTCTTGCGCACGAGCAGGGCGTAGGCGAGCAGGAGCACGGCCAGCGGGACGAGCACCCACCGCGCCCACGCCGGCGGCCGGCGCCACACCATGCCGAGCATGACGACCGCCGTGGCGGCCAGCATGGCCTGCGCCATCTGGACGTCCTTCCAGACGACGCCGGAGAAGGTGACGACGTGCGGTGCGAGCCCGATGGCGAGGAAGGCGAGCGACCAGCCCCGTGAGCCGGTGGCACGGTGCACCACCGCGGCGATCCCGAACAGGGCAGCCCACACCACCAGCTGCTGGACGACGGCCATGCTGGCGTACGTGCCCGTCAGCGAGATGAGCAGCCGCCAGAGCAGGCTCATCACCGGCGGGTGCCAGTCGGTGAGCGGGTCGACACCGCGGGCCTGCCGCAGCTGGTAGAGGGTGTCGTTGCTCATGAACCCCGGGGCGAACGTGGCCACGCCGAGGAGGGCGAGCACCACGGCCGCCACGCCGAGCAGGACGGTCCAGCCGCGCCCGGAGGCGACGCGTGCGAGTCGGCGACCGGGGGTCGGCACGGGGCGCTCCTGCTCCGACTCGGCGTCCTGGACGCGCTCCTGCCCCGCCGGGGCGTCCTGGACGCGGTTCGGCTCGGTCTGCGGCTCAGGCATCGGCACCGATGGCAGCGTAGAACTCACGCAGCACCGCGTCGTTGTACGACACGGGGTCGAACGGGGCGTTGGGCACGCCGCCGGCGAGCGCCTTGCGCATGCCGTCGGCGAGCGCGTCGACCTTGCGGTCGACGACCAGCCCCTCCCCGGGGCCGAGGGCCGAGGCGACGGAGGAGAACGCCGTCGACACGACGGGCAGCCCGAGCGTCCGCGCCTCGAGGATCACCATGGGCTGGCCCTCGTAGTCGCTGGACAGCACGAAGACGTCGCACTCGCGCATGATCACCCAGGGGTTCGGCTGCGGGCCCGCCAGCACGACGCTGTCCTCGAGCCCGAGCTTGCGCACCTGCTTGGTGAGGGCCGGCAGCAGCGGGCCGCCGCCGATGATGACCAGCCGGGTGAGCGGGTCCTCGCCGTGGACCGCCGCGAAGGCCTTCACGAGCCGCTTGTGGTTCTTCTCCGGGGAGAGACGGCCCACGGTCACGAAGGTCCGCACGCCCGGCTCGGGCGGCGCCACCGAGGACACCGCGACCCGGCGCTCGACCTCGTCGTAGTGCTCCTGCAGCCCGTGCTCGGCCACGATCGACTCGACGGCCTCGAGGACGTCCGTCGCGGCGACGGCCAGGACGTGGTCACCCGGCCAGGCGGCGTCGAGCGCCTCCGCGGCCCCCGGCAGCCCGTTCGCCTTGAGCAGCACGCGCTCGTGGTTGATGGTGTTGCGCGCCGCCACGAACTTCTCCGCAGGGGCGAACTCGGCGAGCTTCTCGGCGTTGACGTCGCGCAGCGCCGGCGACACCGACACGAGGTGCTGGAAGCGGCCGTATGCCGAGAACGTCGCCTGCAGGTTGTGGAAGTGCGGGCGTCGCCCGTCCACCTCGCGCAGCTGGTCGGCGCGCAGGTCGTTGTGCAGCCAGATCGAGTGCGACCCCGCGGGAGCAGCGGTCAGCAGGAACGCCCAGAACGAGGAGTACCCGCTCCAGTCGATGATGTGGTCGAAGCGGGCGTCGCCGACGCACCGGCGCCACTCCTCGCGCAGCAGCCCGTCCATGATGGCCAGGTCGGTCGCGGGGATGGCCGTGCCGCGCGTCTGCAGCGCGCGCCGGCGGCGGCGCTGGGACTTGCTCGGGGCGAAGCCACCCACCCGCGGGAAGTGCCGCACCCGCGGGTCGATGGCCCGGACGCCGGACGCGCGGGCGGGGTCCGTCGCGTGGCCGTAGAGCGCGGAGACGTCGAACCGGTCGTGGTCGATGTGGTGAAGCAGGTTCAGGCCGGACGCGGTGATGCCGTTCGGCTTCATCCCGCCGAGGTAGACCAGCAGGGTCTGCCGCCCGTCCCGGGCCGGCTGCCGGACGACCCGGCCCTCGACGCGCCCGTCGAGGACGACCTCGACCACGCGCTGCGTCGCCTCGCCGTCGTCGAGCGGCGCGAACCGGTCGCGAGCGGCGGCATACGCCTCGGCATGGGTGACGAGCGGGTCGGGAGTGGTGCCGGTGCCGACGGCCGACACGACGTCGGCGAGCTCGGCGGCGGTGGCCACGCGGGGACCGGGGAGGTCGTCCGGGTCGAGGTAGAGGCCGCGGTAGCCGTCGTACTCGGCGAGGTCCGGCGTGAAGAAGACGACCGGGCGGCCGGTGGAGAGGAAGTCGAAGAAGATGCTCGAGTAGTCGGTGACGAGGACGTCGGTGAGGCCGAGGACGGCGTTCGTCGCCAGGTGGTTCGGCACGAGCAGCGGCGCGAGCTCGGGGCGGCGGCGCGCCTGCTCGTAGACCTGCTGGTGGACCTTGAGCAGCACCCGGTGGCCGGCGGGGAGCCGCGAGGCCAGCTCGCGGACCCGCTCCCCCAGCTCGGCCGACTCGTCGAGCGGCGTGTGGAACGACTCGCCCTTCCAGGTCGGCGCGTAGAGCACGACGGTCTCTCCGTCGCCCAGGCGCACGCCGGACGCCCGCAGGGACCCCAGCAGGCGCTCGCGCTCCGCTGCCGTGAGGTGCTGGCGGTCGGTGCGCGGGTGCCCCACCTCGACGATGCGGCCCGGAGCGACGTTCGTCAGCCGGTAGGCCTTCTCGTACATCTGCTCGGACATGAACGGGCTCGTGGACAGCAGGAAGTCCGCCATCATGAAGTTGCGGATGACGTTGCGGGCGCCGACCGCCCCGCCCGGCTCGTCGTAGCCCATCGCCTTGAGCGGCGTGCCGTGCCACGTGTTGACGTAGACCTGCCCCTCGCGCTTGCCGAACTCCGGCGGGAAGGTCGCGTTGTTGAACAGGTGGCCCGCCGTCGCGAGCGCCTTCCAGTACGCGAACGAGCGCCGCTTGACGAACCGGACGCGCTTGTCGCCGGCGAACTCGGCCACGGTCTCGGGGAACGCCTTGGGGTCGGTGAGGACCCAGACGTGGCGCAGGTGCTGCCGCTCCGGATCCGCCAGCAGCGTGCGGAAGATGGCCTCGGGGTTGCAGAGCATCCCGTTGCCCGCGAACGACTCGTAGACGACCAGCTCGGGCCGGACGGGCATCCGCCGCACCTGGGCCCGCCACTCGACCGGGGCCGACTTCACGGTCTTGCGGGCGACCCGCAGCCAGCGCTTGGGGTCGGTGGCCCGGCGGGCGAGGCTGGTCAGCTTGGCGGTGGTACCCATCGCAGGGGTGGTGTCCGTTCGTCCTCGGGTGCGTCGTGCCGCACGGCGGCCCCACGATGCTAACCGCCCGGCGCCCCCGGGTCCGTGGCCGGCGGACGCCGTGGCTGCCGGGCCCTCGGGCGCGACCGGTACTGTGCACGGCGTGACCCCCGGCGCGACGACGTGGCTCGAAGCCGTCCCGGCGGTGGCCGTCGCCGCCGTCCTGCTGCTCCTCCCCGGGCCCGTTGCGGTACGCCTGCTCGGCCTCCGCTGGTGGGCGGCGGTGGGCGTGGGGCCCGCCGTCGGCACGAGCCTGTTCGTCGGGGCCGGCGTGGCGTGCGGCGCTGCCGGGATCCCCTGGGGCCTCGGGCCGGTGCTCGTCACCACCCTCGCCGGCTGGGTCGTCGCCGCCCTGGTCGGGCTGCCGCTGCGGCGCTGGTCACGGGTCCCGAGGGGCGGCCCCCACCGGTCGCAGGATCGACTGTCCGCGCTCGCCGCGCTGGCCGGGATCGCGTTCGCCTTCGCCTCGGTCGCGGTGGTCCTCGTCGCCGTCACCCGGACCCCGGACCACTTCCCCCAGCACCCCGACACGATCTTCCACCTCGGCGACGCGCTCTGGATGACCCAGCACCGCGACGTGTCGCTGCTGCACGCCTACGGGTTCATGCAGGCCGGTCGCACCTCGCTCTACCCGGCGGCGTTCCACCTCGTCACGGCGACCACGAGCATGCTGAGCGGCGCCAACATCGTGGTGGCGACGCAGGCCGCGGTGCTCGTCATGGCCGGCGTCGTCTGGCCGGCGGGGGTCGTCCTGCTCGCCCGCGCCCTGCTCGGCCCGCGGCCCGAGGTGGTCGGCAGCGCTGCTGTCGCCAGCGTCCTGTTCACCGCCTTCCCGTACACGATCATGGGGTTCGGCGTGCTCTGGCCGAACCTGTTCGGCCAGGCGCTGCTGCCGGGTGTGGTAGCCACTGCCCTCGCGGCCGTCGCCCGGGTCGTGCCCCACCGCGCCCCGGTGGGACCGACCGTCCCGGCCGCCCTCGTCACGGTCGCCGCGGTGCCCGGGCTCACCACGGCCCACCCGAACGCCCTCGTCACCTTCCTCGTGCTCGGGCTGTTCGTCGTGGTGGCCGCGGGCCTGCGGGGGGCGTGGGAGTCGCGGCGGCGCCCGGCACGTGCGGGCGCGCTGGTCGTGGGCGTGGCGGCGCTCGTGGCCGCCACCGCAGCCGCGTCCGTGGCCGTCCGCAGCCCGTCCATGGTCGCCACCGGGGCGCCCGGGGGCGAGAAGCCCCTGCGCGGCGCGCTGGTCGACACCGTCTTCTTCGGCCCCCGGGACGCGGAGCAGCTGCACGCCCTGAGCCTCGTCGTTCTCGTCGGCGGCCTCTGGCTGTGGTGGCGGCACCGGGGCGCCGGCTGGGTGCCCGTGGCCGGCGCGTTCTTCGCCGGCCTGTACCTCCTCAACGTCGTCGTCGACGACGACGCGACCCGGTACCTGACCTGGCCCTGGTACAACAACGCCATCCGGCTCGCGGTCGCCGGCTCGCTGCCGGCGGTGCTGTGCGCGGCGGCCGGCTTCGTCGCGATCGGGACGGCCCTCACGGCCGGGCTGAGGCGCCTGACCGGTGGCCGGCGGGACGCGCTGCCCGACGACCCCGCGCCCGCCGAGGACCGGGAGCCGGACCGGCTGCCGGCGAGAGGCCGGGTCCCGGGCCGCGGCCGCCTCACGGCGACGCCGCTGCTCGGCACGCTGCTGGTCGTCGGCCTGTTCGTCGTCGGCACGGCCGGCTACGCCCGGGTCCACCGCGACTTCCTCGACTCCTACTACCACCCGGACAGCGCCCACTCCTGGGCCAGCGACACCGAGCTGCGCGCCCTGCGCACCCTGTCCGGGCACATCCCCCCGGGCGCGGTCACGGCGGCCAACGCCTGGAACGGCGGCACCTACCTGTACGTCGTCAGTGGCCGCCCGCTGCTCGTGCCCACCGAGAAGGCGCTGTTCGCCGGTGACCGCACCCTGCTGGCCGAGCGGCTCGACCAGGCCGGCACGTCCCCGGAGGTGTGCGCGGCCGCCCGGCGCCAGCACGTGGCATACGCCATCGTCGGCGGCCGGCCGTTCGCCTGGGCCGGCGCGGCACGGGTCGCCCTCTACCGCGGCATCGACGGGGTCGGCACGTCCCCCGCGTTCACGAAGGTGGCCACCGCCGGGCCATACACGCTCTACCGGCTCACCCGCTGCGCCGGCAGCTGACCGCTCGTCCGGTGGAGCCGGGCTCTCCGCGGCGCGGGCACCTGACGACTCGTCAGGCCGAGCCGGGCTCCCCCGCCAGCGAGCCCTCGCCCGCCGGCGAAGCCTCGCCCGCAGAAGCACCGGCCGGTGAGGTGGCCGCCCGGCCGACCTCCGGCGGGACCGCGGGAGCCGGGTACTGCAGGTAGGCGAGCCGCGCCGCCTCCTGCCGCTGGTGGGCCGTCGCCTCGAGGACGTAGCCGACCATGAGGACGACCGCGGCGATGATCATGACGGCCGCCGCGAGGATCGCCGTCGGGAAGCGCTGCACCAGCCCGGTCCGCAGGTACTCCGCGACGACGGGCACGCCGAGGACCAGGCCCACGAGCGCGAGCACCCCGGCCAGGATCGCGTGGAACAGGGCCGGCCGCTCCCGGCGGGCCAGGCTGGCGATGAGCCGCAGGATGCGCCAGCCGTCGCGGTAGGTGCGCAGCTTGCTCTCGGAGCCGGCCGGCCGGTCCTTGAACGCCGTCTTGACCTCGACGCTGGGCAGCCGCAGGTGCAGCGCGTGGACGGTCATCTCGGTCTCGGTCTCGAACTCCGAGGACAGCGCCGGGAACGACTTCACGAACCGCCGGGAGAAGACGCGGTAGCCGCTGAGCATGTCGGTCACCTCGCGGCCGAACAGCGCGGCCACGGCGCCGGTCAGCATCCTGTTGCCGATGGCGTGGCCGGGCCGGTACGCCTCGCTCGACACCTCCTCGCGGGCGCCGAGGACCTGGTCGTACGGGCCCTCGAACAGCAGGTCGACGAGCTCGCCGGCGCGGGACGCGTCGTAGGTGTCGTCCCCGTCGATGATGAGCACGGCGTCGGCGTCGACGTCGGCGAAGGCGCGCCGGATGACGTTGCCCTTGCCCTTGCGCGGCTCGTGCCGGATCACCGCGCCGGCCTCGCGCGCCACCTCGACGGTGCGGTCGGTGGAGGCGTTGTCGTACACGTAGATCACGGCGTCGGGCAGGGCGGCCCTGAGGTCACGCACCACGGTGCCGATCGCGGCCTCCTCGTTGTGGCACGGGACGACGGCGGCGATGTTCCGGGTCTGGGGCATGAAGTGGACGACTCCTGGGCGCGGACGGGTGACGACGCAGTGTACGGGCGCGACCCCGGCGGGCGCGTGTGGCGGCGTGGCGCCTCAGGCAGGCACCCGCCCGACGGCGAACACCGACTGGCCGAACGGCGGCCGCACCCGGGTCTCGACCGCCCGGGCCACCGGCACGACCGCGGAGTCCCAGACCTTGACCGTCGGCCCGTACTTCGGCGTCATCCGCAGCAGCCGCATCCCGGTGAACCAGGCGAGCAGGCCCGGCGCGTTGACGTAGTGGATCGACTCGACCTCGAGGCCGGCCGCCTCGTACACACCGCGCAGGGAGGGCACGGTGTAGCGGCGGTAGTGGCCGATCGCCCGGTCGAAGCGGCTCATGGCGAACTGGAACGCGGGGACGAACATGATGACCCTGCCGCCGGGGCGCAGCAGCGTGTGCGCGGCCCGCAGGGCGCCGACGTGGTCCTCGATGTGCTCCAGGACGTTCATCGCCACCATGGCCGAGTGCTCACCGGCCGGGGGCGCGAAGACGTCGAGGTCGCTGACGGAGACGCGGGGGTCCTCCCCGAACGTGTCGTGCAGCACCTGCAGCCGGCTCGGGTCGCGCTCGGTCACCGTGATGGAGGGCAGACCGGCCTCGAGCCACGTGCGCGCATAGCCGCCCAGGCCGCTGCCGATCTCGACGGGGGAGTCACCCAGGTGCGGGAAGGCCAGGTCCGTGAGCCAGGAGTGGTAGCGCTGCGCCTCCGAGAGCGACTCCAGCGAGACCGTCTGCAGGACGCTGTCGCCGGCGACGGCAGGGGCCGCGGCCCCTGCCGCCGGCTCCTCCGTGACCGAGGTCGTCCGTGGGCTGCTCCCGGCAGTGGTCGGCTGGCTGTGGTCCGGCTCGGGCGTCATGGTGCGGCTCCTCCACTTGCTGTCGTCGGTGTGGCCCCGAGGGTACGGGTGCGCGCCGCGCGGTGGTCAACTCGACGGCGCGTCGTCCGCCGTCCCGGTGGTCACGTCCTGCTGCGTGCCGGGGGGCACGGCCGCGATGCGCACGCGGCTGGTGAGGAAGCCCCACCCCCACGCGAGGTGCATGGTGGGCAGCACCAGCGGGAGCCACCAGCGGTCCCGCGGCTCGAGGCGGGCGTCGCGCACCGTGAGCCCGCCGACCGTCGTGAGGACGAGGTATGCCGCCGGCACGAGCCACAGGGGCCACCAGGCGAAGCCGCCGACCACCCCGACGACGACGCCGACCAGGGCGGCCGGGGGCGCGAGGTACCGGGCGTTGATCGTGCCGGCGTGGGTGCGCGCCACCACCCGCCGCCACCGCCCGTAGTCGCGGTACTGCCGGGCGAGCGCGGCGAGGGTCGGCCGCGGGCGGTAGGCCACGCGGAGCCGGGGCGAGAACCACACCAGCCCGCCGGCCTCCCGGATGCGGTGGTTGAGCTCCCAGTCCTGGGCGCGGGTGAAGCGCGGGTCGTACCCGCCCATCCGTCGCAGCCACTCGCGGCGGAAGACCCCGAGGTAGACCGTGTCGGCCGGACCGGCGTCGCCCCCGGTGTGGAAGCGGGACGCCCCCACCCCCAGCCGTGAGGTCATCGCGGCAGCCACGGCCCGCTCGAAGGACGTGACGCCCTCGGCGTCCATGAGCCCGCCCACGTTCGCGGCACCGGTCTGCGCGAGCAGCTCGACCGCCGTGCGCACGTAGTCGCGGTCGAGCACGCCGTGGCCGTCGACCCGCACCACGACGTCCACGTCGTCGAGCGCCCCGATCGCCGCGTTCAGCGCCTCGGGGGTCCGCCCCGAGGGGTTGGCGACGGTCCGGACCCGGGGGTCGGCCGCTGCGAGGGACGCGGCGATCTCGTCCGTGCGGTCGTGGCTCGGCCCGAGCGCCAGGACGAGGTGGACCGGGCCGGGGTAGTCCTGGCCGAGCACGGCGTCGACCGCCTCACGCAGGTGCCGCTCCTCGTCGAGGATCGGCATGACCACGCCGACACGGGGGTCGGGAGGGAGGGGTCCGTCGGGAGTCGTTCCGGGGGGTGTGCTGCTCATGAGGCTGCCGAGCATACGGAGGAGAGGTCGCTCTCCGCCGCGTTGCCCGCAGCCTTCGCCGGGTCGGTGACGGCGCCGCGCGCCGGCCGGGTGGCCGACGACGAGCCGGAGGAGGTGCCGCCGCGGGTGCTCGCCGGCCGGTGCGCCGTGGCGGGCCGGGCACGGGCGCTCGCGCTCGAGGCCTTCTCCGAGGCCGAGATGGCGGAGGCCACCGTCCTGGTCACCACGGTCGGGTCGTAGTCCCACGGCTTGATCAGGGGCGGGACGAAGTTCACGCTGCGGATCTTCTGCGCCCGCGTCTGCAGGGCGAGGTCGGCGAACTTCCCGAGCTCGGAGGCGGGCAGGTCGGTCGAGATGAGGCCCGAGCTGGCCGCCGCGATCTTCTGGAACCGGGTGAGCACGGTCTGGGGGTCGAGCTGGTCGACCATCGCGGTCATGACGCAGCGCTGGCGGGCCATCCGCTCGTAGTTCGTCGACCCCTGCCGCGACCGGGCGTACCAGAGGGCGTGCCAGCCGTCGAGGTGCCGGTGGCCGGGCTCGATCCACCCGACGATCGGCGAGGTCCCGCCACCGATGGGGGTGCGGTACTTGACGTTGACGTCCAGACCGCCCACGGCGTTGACCATCTTGCTGAAGCCCTGAAGGTCGACCATGACGTAGTACTGGATGTCCAGGCCGCTGAGCGCCTCGACCGCCTCGCGGGTCGCGACGAGGCCGGCGTCCCTGGTGCCCGCGGGGAACTCCGCCCGGTGCTGCTGGCCCCACGTGTACAGGCCGTTGAGCAGGCACTGGTCACCGCAGTTCCACCCCTGCGGCATGAGCCGGGCCATGGTCGACCCGGGCCGGAAGTCGATGTTCTCGGTGTCCCGGGCGAAGCCGAAGGTCACCGCGCGCCCGGTCCTGGCGTCGACGCTGACGAGCTGGATGCTGTCGGGCCGGGTGCCGACCCGGTCCCCGCCGCTGTCGGCCCCGAGCAGCAGGATGTTGTAGCGCCCCTTCGACGGGGGCACCGCGTCCTTGCCCGTGAACAGCGAGTTCATGGCGTCGCGCCCGGCACCCACGGTGTTGGCGGCATACACGAGGCCACCGGAGGTGACCACGAGCAGCGCCGCGGTGACCAGCGTGAGCCAGCGGCGGCCGCGCATCACCATCGAGCTGGGGCGCCCGAGGCGCCAGGCGTCCACGAAGAGCAGCGCCCACCCGACGGCGTATGCCGTGAGCAGGGCCTGCAGGGCCGTGAGCACCCAGCTGTGGCCGAGCAGGGTGATGGCCGTCGACCGGCTGGCGACGAAGAGCAGGCCGAGCCCCGCGAGCAGGGCGACGGCGACGAGCCACAGCCGCAGGGCGGCCCGGCCCACGCGGCGGTTGCCGGCGACGAGCTGGGCGCTCCCCGGCACGAGCAGGGTGAGCAGGACGAGGGTGAAGGCGCGGCGGCGGTGCATGCGCGGACCGAGGACGTCGGCGTCCGCCAGGCTGCGGTCGCGTCGCCCGGAGAGGTGGACGTCGGGGTCGGCGTCCGGCGGCGCGACGAGGGTCCGGCTCATGGTGGACCAGTATCCGCGTGACTCCTGTGATTTCTGTGACGTGAGTGATGTTCCGAGTGTCGGCGCGTCGTGGTACGGGTGACCGCTTCGTCCGCTTCCCCGTGCGCCGGGTCCCCGCCGCGTTTTGCCACTCCCAGCCACTCCCCCGACACTGGTCGGCATGTCCTCACGCGCTGCCGGCCCCGACGACGCCCGCGCCATCCCCCAGCGTGGCGCCTCGGGCGACCCCGACGACGCCGGCGAGGTCTACACCGTCGACGTGCGGGGGCGCCGGCGGACGGGCTCCCGGCCCGCCGGAGGGGCCGGACGTGGCGGCGCCGGCCGTGACGGCGTCGCCGCAGCAGCGGCACGGCCCGCGGCGGGCGGGCGCCGGCCCGCACCGCCCGTGGACGGCGACTGGGAGGACGACGCCCCGCGGCGCCGCCGCCGGGTGCCGGTCGTGCGCCTCGTCCTGCTGCTCGTGGCGGCGTGGCTGGCGTTCATGGTCTACACCCCGATCTCCGCGTGGAACTCGGTGCACAAGGAGGACACGACTCCCGCTGGACAGCGGCCGGCCGCCGGGAAGGGCTACAACTACCTGCTCGTCGGCTCCGATAGCCGCGAGGGCCTGACGAAGGCCCAGAAGAAGGCGTACTCGACCGGCAACGCGGTCGGGCGCCGCACCGACTCGATCATCCTGGTGCACACCTCCCAGAGCGGCGGCAAGCCGGTGCTCATCTCGATCCCGCGCGACTCCTACGTGCCGATCCCCGGCCACGGCAGCAACAAGATCAACGCCGCCTTCGCCTTCGGCGGCCCCAAGCTGCTCGTCGAGACCGTGGAGAAGGTCACCGACCTGCGCATCGACGGCTATGTCGAGATCGGGTTCGCCGGGTTCGCCGGTGTCGTGGACAGCGTCGGCGGCGTCAACATCTGCGTGCCGTTCCACATGAACGACAAGAAGGCCGGCATCAACCTGCAGAAGGGCTGCCAGCTCCTCGACGGTCGCAACGCCCTCGGGTACGTCCGGGCGCGGTACTCCGACCCGCGCGGGGACATCGGCCGCGCCGAGCGCCAGCGCCAGTTCCTCGGCGCCATCATGAAGAAGGCGGCGACGCCGTCCACCGTGCTCGTGCCGACGCGCTACTGGGACTTCACCCACGCCGCCGCCCGCGGCCTCATCGTCGGCGACGACACGTCGATGCGCGACGCGAGCCGCGTGCTGCTGGCGATGCGGGCCGTGTCGCAGGACCAGGGCCTGAGCCTCGTCGTGCCGATCCAGAGCCTGAACTACCAGACCAGCGCCGGGTCGTCGGTCAAGTGGAACACCGCGCGGGCCCGGGCGCTGTTCGCCGACCTGCGCGAGGACAAGCCGCTCGAGACGCCACCGGCCGGCACCGACGGGAAGCCCTCCGCCGGCTGACCCGCCTCCCGGGCTCCGGTCTCACGCCCCGCCGCAGGACGCGGTGGTGCGCACGGACCACAGGGTCACCTGGCCGACCTCGCTGGCACTGCGCTGGGACGCCGCGAGGGACCGGGCCGCGTCGGGCACGCCGTCGCGGTACCCGCAGGCATAGGGCAGCAGCCGCAGGTAGCCCATGACGTCCGCCGCCGTGCGCGACGCCGGGTCGGGGTGCAGCCAGCCGCCGGGCATGACGTCGTCGAGCGACGCCTGGCCCGCGGGCGCGTCGAGCTGGAACTGGAAGTCGATGCTCGCGGCGTTGTGGTTCCAGTCCTGGCGCCGGGTCGGGGTGAGCGCGCTGTACGGCCACCAGCCGCCGTACTCGAGCGCCACGTCGTGCTGGTACAGCCGCTGCGCCAGCTCCTGCTGCCCGGGCCGCTGCACGCCCGCGTCCCAGGCGGACTGCAGGAACCACGCCGCGGACGAGTTGACGTTGTAGACGCACGTGCGGCGGTCCCACAGCGCGGTCGAGTACGCGAGGCAGTCGTCGTCGCCGGTCACGCGTGGCCACGCCAGCACGAGGTCGACGAGGGCGCCCACCTCGGCGGGTGGCACCGCACCGGCGCGCAGCCCCGCCAGCAGGCCGACGCCCGCGTGGTCGGTGACGCTGATGAGGTAGCTCGTCGAGGCGGGGTTCACGGTGCCGTCGCCGAAGGCGTCCCACGACCGCTCCATGCCGTAGCCGCCGTCGGGCTTGCGGACCGAGCGCAGGCGCGCGAGCTGGGCCAGCGCCTCCGGGTCGTCCCAGCCGTAGAGGGTGGCGATGGAGGCCGCCTGGTATGCCGCGTCGTACGCGACATAGGCGCCGGCCGACAGGGACTGCTGCCGGGCGAGCAGGTCCAGGGACATCTGCAGCCAGTCCCCGACCCGCCGGACGCGGCCGAGGTCGGCCGCGAGGGTCGCGACGGACCCACGCTGGGGTCCGGACAGGAGCACGGGACCCCCCTTCGCGGCGGCCGCGACGCCGCCCACCAGCGCGTCGGGGAACGCGGCCCCGGTGGCAACGGCCGCCCCCTGGGCGTCCCGCACGGTGGCGAGGAGGCGCGCGAGGGCGGAGGACGTGGCATACCGGTCGGCTCCGGCGGCCCGCTCGGGGGTCCGGCCCGTGGCCGTCCTCGCCGCGCCCTCCGGTCCGGTGCCGACGGCACCCGACCCGCCGGCGATGACGAGCCGCTTGGGGGCGAGCCGCAGGAGCTGGGTCCGGACGGACGGCGGGAGCAGCGTGGGTGCGGTGAGGAGCACCGGGCCTCCGAGGCCGGCGGCCACCGGGCCGGCCGAGACCCCGTCGGGGAAGGTGGCGCCGGAGGCGAGGACCACGCCGCCGACACCGCCGGCGTACTCCGCGGCGACGCGGGCGGACGTCGCGTACCGGTCGGAGCCGGCCAGGCGTCGCAGCGCGACCCTGGTGCCGCCTGCCGCCGACCGCGCCGCCGAGGCCGCCGCGTCGGCCACCGCTCCCGAGCCGCCCACCACCGTGATCCGGCGCGGGGCGAGGCGACGCAGCTCCGCGGCGACCGAGGCCGGGAGGCGGGTCCTCGTCGTGAGCAGGAGCGGGGCGTGCAGCCGTGCGGCGAGCGGTGTCGCCGAGAGGGCGTCCGGGAAGTCGTCGCCCGACGCCAGCACGACCTCGGTCGCACCGGACGGCGCGACGGACCGGGAGACCGCCACCGAGGTCGAGTACCGGTCGGGGCCGGCCAGCCGGGAGGCGGTGCCCGACACGAGGTCGGCACGGCCCAGCACGGCGTCGGGCACCACGGCAGGTCCGCCCAGCACCCTCGTGGAGACGGGTGCCGCGGACGTCGACGTCACGAGGCCGCCGCGCGTCGCAGCTGCGGCGAGCCGCGCGGGCTCACGGTTGCGGTCGTCGGCGTGAGCCGCCGGAGGGTGGACGAGGGAGACCGCGAGGACCGAGGCGAGGGCGGTCAGGCACAGCGCGGCCCGCATCCCTCTCCCCCGCATGACGCACACCGTAACGGACGGGAGGGCCCAGACCGGGCCAAACCGCCCGGTCCCGCCGGTGTCGGACCCGGGCGGGCGCCCTACCTCAGGATCTGGCGGGCCATCACGACGCGCTGGATCTGGTTCGTGCCCTCGTAGATCTGGGTGATCTTGGCGTCGCGCATCATCCGCTCCACCGGGAAGTCGCGGACGTACCCCGCGCCACCGAGCAGCTGCACCGCGTCGGTCGTGACCTCCATCGCGACGTCCGAGGCGTAGCACTTGGCGGCGGCACCGAAGAAGGTGAGGTCCTTGTCGCCGCGCTCGGACCTGGCGGCCGCGGCATACACCATCTGGCGGGCGGCCTCGACCTTCATCGCCATGTCAGCGAGCATGAACTGCAGGCCCTGGAACTCGGCGAGGTGCTTGCCGAACTGCTTGCGCTCCTTGACGTACGCGACGGCGTGGTCGAGCGCACCCTGGGCGATGCCGACCGCCTGCGCGCCGATGGTGACGCGGGTGTGGTCGAGGGTCTCGAGGGCGATCTTCAGGCCGCTGCCGACCTCGCCGACGACCCGGTCGCCGGGGATGCGGACGTTGTCGAAGTGCAGCTCGCGGGTGGGGCTGCCCTTGATGCCGAGCTTGCGCTCCTTCTCGCCGAAGGAGAAGCCCTCGTCGGACTTCTCGACGACGAACGCGGTGACGTTGGCGCCGCGGCGGCCCTCGGGGTCGGTGACCGCGAGGACCGTGTAGTAGTCGGAGACGCCGGCGTTGGTGATCCACGACTTCTGGCCGCTCAAGACCCAGCCGTCGCCGTCCTGCCGCGCACGGGTCTTCATCGATGCGGTGTCGGAGCCGGCCTCGCGCTCGGACAGGCCGTAGGAGAACGTGGACCGGCCCTCGGCGACCGGCGGCAGGTAGCGCTGCTTGACGTCCTCGCTCGCCGCGAGGATGAGCGGCATCGTGCCGAGCTTGTTGACCGCCGGGATCAGGGACGCCGACGCGTCGACCCGGGCGACCTCCTCGATGACGATGCAGGTCGCGAGCGCGTCGGCGCCGACGCCGCCGTACTCCTCGCCGATGTGCGGGGCGAAGAAGTCGCTCGCGACGAGGGCGTCGTGCGCCTCCTGCGGGTAGCGCGCCTCCTCGTCGACCGCCGCGGCATACGGGGCGATCTTGTCCTGCGCCACGGCGCGCACGGCCTCGCGCAGCGCCTCGTGGTCCTCGGAGATCCGGAAGAGGTCGAAGTCAGGGTTACCGCTCACAGGGGGTCAGGTTACCCGCTGGTACGCCGTGGCGGCACCGCTCCCGGCTGTGGTGCCCACCACGCCCGCGGCACCGCGGTGGGGCGCGGGCCGGAGCGGGTGGGCACGGGCCTCAGATCTCCTGGCGGAGGTGCCAGAGGTGGCCGTGCTCCTCGCGGTCGAGCAGCTCTGGCATGACGTCGCGCTCGAACATCGCGATGCCGGTGGTGTCGTACGCCGCCTCGAAGAAGTAGGTGATGAGGTACCGCATCCCGAGGCCCTCGAGCTCACGCAGCCGCTCGACCAGCTGCTCGGCGGTGCCGACGCCGGGCGACCGGCGCAGCTCCTCCATCCGGCGCTCGCGCTGGGCGTCCGGGACACCGGCGCCCTTCATGTGGTCGTCGAGCCAGGCCAGGCGGTCCGCGATCTCCCGCTCGTCCGCGCCGATGACGATGTCGAGGTTGGTGGTGCGGGTGATCTCGGAGAAGTCGCGACCCACGTCCTGGCACCGCTGCCGCAGCACCTCGGACTTGTGCTGGAAGTCCTCGGGGACGCCGGAGCCGAAGTTGGTGTAGTCGGCGTACTGCGCGGCGATCCGCAGGGTGACCTTCTCGCCGCCGCCGGCGACCCACATGGGGATGTTGTTGGCCTTCGAACCCGGCTGGGCGGTCCCCTGCAGGGGCAGCGGGCGGCACAGCGCGCCGTCGGTGGTCCAGTGCTTGCCGGAGAAGGTGGACGTCCCCTCGGTCCACATCTGGCGGAAGATCTGCACGCCCTCGTCGAGGCGCGCGAGCCGCTCGCCCGCCCCGGGGAAGCCGTAGCCGTAGGCCTTCCACTCGTGCTCGTACCAGCCGGCGCCGATGCCCATCTCGAGCCGGCCCTCGGACACGACGTCGACGGTGGCCGCGACCTTCGCCAGGTAGGCCGGGTTCCGGTAGCTCATGCAGGTGCACATCTGCCCGAGCCGCACCCGGCCGGTGACACCGGCGAAGGCGGCCATGAGGGTCCACGCCTCGTGGGTGGCCTCCTCGGTGGGGACCGGCACGGTGTGGAAGTGGTCGTACACCCAGATCGACGCCCAGTCCTCGTTGGCGTCGGCACGGCGCGCGAGACCGGCCATCACGCCCCAGTGCTGGCTCGGGTCGATCCCGACGAGGTCCATCTTCCAGCCCTGCGGGATGAACAGTCCGAACTTCATGGCGCTCCTCGGGTCGCGTGCCTGCGGCGTACGACCCTCACCCTAGGTGTGCCGCCGGGCGCACGCCGCGCGGGCTCAGGAGCCGTCGTCGGGCGCGTGCTCGCGGACCGCCCGGGCGAGGTACGGCCCGAGGGTGGCCGAGTAGGTGGCGCTGAGGTGGTTGGTGTCGTGCAGGACGTTGGCACCGCCGACGACGCTGCGGCACGTCCGGGGGTCGCAGACGTGGTCGGTGAGGTCGACCAGCGCCACCGCGCCGGTGCCGCGCGACAGCTGCCGCATCGCGTTCTCGAACGGGCCCGGACGGGCGACCGACGAGCGCTCCACCGAGCAGGCCGACAGGTCGTCGAGGTGCTGGTTGGTGCACCCCGGGTCGAGGACGCCGGGCTTGTTCGGCACGTCCACCAGCCCCAGGACGACGGCACCCTGCTGCCGCCACCGGCCGAAGGCGGCCGCCATGGCGTCGCGGTACTGCTCGTCCTGGCCGCGGCCGGAGCCGTCCTGGAGCCACTCGCGGGTGCTCGCGACCGAGACGACGACCACGTCGGGGTGGTCCTGCGCGATCGCCCGGTCGATGGCCGGCCCGAAGCCCGGGCACACCTTCGCCGCGCGTCCCGGTATGCCGCGTGGCGACTGCGGGACGCTGAACGGCAGGCAGCCGCCGATCGCCATGCCGGTGGCGCGCCAGCCCTCCTGCCGGGCGGCCCGCGCCAGCGCCGGCAGGTACATCTGGGCGTGCGAGTCGCCGACGAGGAAGACCGACAGGGCCGCGTCGTCCCCACCGGAGAAGTCGCAGTCGGTCCGCGGCTTCCAGTCCGCCACGGTGGTGTCCGGGTCCTCGGCGCACGGTGCTGCCGGGTGGAAGTCCTTGTCGGCGGCGGACACGGGACCGACGAGCGGCATGCGGTACGGGTCCCCGCAGGCGGGGTCGAGGGCCGCGGCGCCGAAGCACCTCCCCGTGCGTGCGGCGGCGAGCCGGTCGGCCGCCGCCGCGGTCCGGGCGTCGCCCACCAGGACCAGACCGCCGGAGAGGGCCAGGACGGTGGCCATCCCTGCGGCGGTGGCGACGAAGGCGCGCCGGCGGGTCGCCTTGAGCGGGGCCCAGCGCTGGCCCGCTAGCTCGACGTACCGGCGGGTCGACCACGCGAGCACGACGGTGAGGGCGAGCACGAGGGCGCGGGTCAGCCTGCCGTCCTCCCCGGTCACGTAGGGCAGCACCACGATGAGGGGCCAGTGCCACAGGTAGACCGAGTACGACACGTCACCGAGCAGCTGCACGGGCCGCAGGCCGGTCAGCGGCGCGAGCGGCGCCCGGGCCCGGCCCTCGCCCCCGGCGATCACGGCTGCGGCACCGAGGACCGGCAGCAGGGCCCACGTGCCGGGGATCGGCGTGCTCGCGTCGAACACCACCATGGCGACGCCCATGGCCGCCCACCCCGCGACCGCGAGGCCGCCCGCGACGGTGGCGGGCACGAGGGGCCGGGGCCGCTGCCGGCCCTCGGCCACGCGCCCGAGACGTGCCGTGGCGAGGACGCCCACGAGGGCCCCGACCCCGAACTCCCAGGCGCGGGTCCAGGTGAGGAAGTACGCGCCCGTGGGGTTGTGGGCGGTCTGCAGGGCGCTGAGGACCAGCGAGGTGAGCACGACGGCCGACACCCCGGTGGCCACGGACCGCAGCACGGGGGCGGGATCCCGTTCGGCGCGGCTCGCCGCCCAGCGGCGGCCGAGCGCGACCGCGGCCAGCAGGAGGCCCGGCCACAGCAGGTAGAACTGCTCCTCGACGCTCAGCGACCAGTAGTGCTGGAACGCGCTCGCCGCCTGGTCGTGGGCCATGTAGTCGACCGACAGCCGGACGAGCTGGAAGTTCTCGACGTAGAGGGTCGACGCGACCGCCTCGCCGATGTTCCGGTCCCACACCGTCACGGGCACGACCAGGAGCATGGCGAGCAGGGTGACGGTGACGACGAGCAGCGCGGCCGGGAGCAGGCGGCGGGCCCGGCGGGCGTAGAAGGCGAGCAGGTCGACCGAGCCGGTCGTGGTCAGCTCGCGCAGAAGGTGCAGGCTGATGAGGTAGCCCGAGATGACGAAGAAGACGTCGACGCCGACGTAGCCGCCGGTCAGCCGGTTCGGCCAGAGGTGGTTGAGCACGACGCCGGTGACCGCGAGCGCCCGCAGGGCCTGGACGTCGGCGCGGAAGCCCGACGGGGACCGTCCGGCCATGCCGCGCTCTCCTCGTCGTCCTGTGCTCGCGTCCACGGGCCCGGGATCACCGGGCCGCCGTCGAGGATAGGCCAGGAGGCGCCCCGGACCCCAACCGACGGCCCCGGCGCGGCGTCTGGTCCCGGTCCCCGGGCCAGTAGGGTTCCGCTCGTGAAGGTCCTCAGCGTCGTCGGCGCGCGCCCGCAGTTCGTCAAGCTCGCACCCGTTGCCTCGGCCCTGGAGCGGGCCGGCAGCGAGCACGTGATCGTGCACACCGGGCAGCACTACGACGCCGGGATGTCCGACGTCTTCTTCCGCGACCTCGGCATCCCGCAGCCGGACGTGCACCTCGCGGTCGGCTCGGGCACCCACGGCCGCCAGACCGGGGCCATGCTCGCCGCCATGGACGAGGTGCTGGAGACGCACCGACCGGACTGGGTCCTCGTCTACGGCGACACGAACTCGACCGTCGCCGGCGCCCTCGCCGCGGTGAAGATGCACATCCCGCTCGCCCACCTCGAGGCCGGTCTGCGCTCGTTCAACCGGCGCATGCCCGAGGAGCACAACCGCGTGCTGACCGACCACGCCGCCGACCTGTGCCTCGCCCCCACCGACGTGGCCATGCGACACCTCGCCGACGAGGGCCTGGCCGCGCGCAGCGTCATGGTCGGTGACGTCATGACCGACGTGCTGCTCACCGTCCGCGACGCCGTCGCCGACCGCGAGCCCGAGCTGCCCCCGGGCCTGGACGAGGGCGCGCCGTACCGCGTCGCGACCCTGCACCGGGCCGAGAACACCGACGACCCGCAGCGCCTGCGGGCCATCGTGCAGGCGCTGGCCGGCCTCGACGAGCCGGTCCTGCTCCTGGCCCACCCGCGGCTGCGGGCCAAGGCCGCGGAGATGGGACTCGACCTCGCCGGTGGGGCCCTGACGGTGGCCGACCCGCTCCCCTACCCGGCACTCATCCGCGCGGTCATGTCGAGCGTGGGTGTCGTCACCGACTCCGGCGGGCTGCAGAAGGAGGCCTTCCTGCTGCGGGTGCCCTGCACCACGATCCGCACCGAGACCGAGTGGACCGAGACGGTGGACCTGGGCTGGAACGTCCTGGTGCCGGACCCGTCGACCCTGGCCGTCGCCGTCGCGCGCCCGGCCCCCTCCCCGACGGACGCCGCGCCGTACGGCACCGGCGACGCCGCCGACCGGGCCGTCGCCGCCCTGGTCGAGGCGCACGCGGGCCGGGACGTCGCGCTCGCATAGGATTCCGACGTGCCGAGCCCCCGGATCCTGTGCATCTCCCTGTCCCCGATCCACCGGGACGCACGGGTCCTCCGGCAGCTCGCGGTGCTCGCCGAGCACGGTGAGGTGACCACGGTGGGCTACGGGCCGACCCCGGCCCACGCGACCTCCCACGTCCAGGTCCCCGACTCGGCGCTCACGCTGCCGCAGACGCCGGTCGGCGTGGTGAAGCTGGCGCTGCACCGGCTGCGCAGCGCCGAGCTCGACGCCCCCGCCGTGAAGTACGCACTCGGCGCGCTCGCCGGCCAGTCGTTCGACCTCGTCGTCGCCAACGACGCGCGGGCCCTGGCGTTCGCGTTCGAGGTCGCCGGCGGCGCCCCGGTCTGGGGCGACATGCACGAGTGGGCGCCCGGCCAGCGCGACCAGTACTTCGTCTGGCGGCACATGGTCGCGCCGCTGATGGACCACATGTGCCGCACCTACCTGCCGCGCTGCGCCGCGGTGACGACGGTCGCCCAGAGCCTCGTCGAGGAGTACGCCCGGGTCTATGGCGTCACCCCCGAGCTCGTCCGCAACGCCCGGCCGTTCGAGGCCCTGACCCCGCAGCCGGTGCCCGAGGACGGCACGCTGCGGCTCGTGCACAGCGGCGGGGCCGAGCCGAACCGCAACCTGACCATGCTGGTCGACGCGGCCCTCGCCCTCCCCCACCTGACGCTCGACCTCTACCTCGTCCCGGCCGGCGACGGCGGCAGGTACCTGCGCACCCTGCAGGAGCGGGCCGGCGGCAGCGAGCGCGTCACGATCCACGACCCGGTGCCGCCGTCGGAGCTGCCGCGCACCCTCAACGCCTACGACGTCGGCGTGTTCTCGCTGCCGCCGGACAACTTCAACATGGAGAACTGCCTGCCGAACAAGCTGTTCGACTTCCTGCAGGCCCGGCTCGCGTTCGCCGTCAGCCCGTCGCCGGAGATGGCGCGGTTCGTCCGGGAGCACGGCCTCGGGGTCGTCAGCGCCGACTACTCGGGCGAGTCCTTCGTCGAGGCCCTGCGCACCCTCACGCCCGAGTCCGTCACGGCATACAAGGCGGCGTCCGACCGCCACGCGCACGAGCTGAGCAGCGCCACCGACGTGGCCACCTCGCACGCGCTCGTGACCCGGCTGCTCGGCCGCTGACGTGACCACTCCGTCCGACCAGCCCGCGTCGGGTCGCGCCGTCCTCTTCCGGCCGGTCCGGCTCGACCGGCCGGTGACGACGTCGATGGCCACGCGGGGGCTGCTCGGCCTCATGGGCACCGGCTCGCAGGGGGCGCTGCGGTTCCTCTCCAACGCCCTCGTCGGTCGCCTCGCCGGGCCGGCCGTGCTCGGCGCGTTCCAGGGCGCGATCTCCCTGGCCATGCTGCTGTCGCTGCTGTGGCCGACGACCACCGGATCGGCCGCTGCCAAGTTCCTGGCGCGGGCCCGTGGCGCCCAGGACCCCGAGCAGGCCCGGGCCGTGGCCGCGCACCTGTCCCGGCGGACCGTCCAGGCCGGTCTGCTGCTCGGGGTGGCCGCCGCGCCGCTGTGGTGGTTCACCTCCGGCGAGGACGTCAGCGTGCCGGGCGCCCTGTGCGTGGTGCTTCTCGTGCTCGGTTACAGCGGGTACGCGTTCAGCCGGGGCGTGCAGTACGGCGTGGGTGAGGTGTGGCGCGGCACCGTCTGGGACGTCATGACCTCGAGCCTGGGCCTGGTGGCGACCGGCATCGCCCTCGCCGCCGGGGTGCGCGGGCCGGCGCTGCTGCTGCCGCTGGCGTGCACGTACGGCCTCTACACGTTCGCCGGCTGGCCGCACGGCTCCCGTGGCACCCTCGACCGCGACCTGCGCCGCGAGATCGACTCGTTCGTCGCGCTCGGCGCGGCCGGCTCGATCGCCAGCGCCGGCTTCCTCCAGCTGTCGATGCTGGTCGTCAAGGCCGTCTCGGACAAGGCGGAGGCCGGGCACTACGCCGCCGCCATGACCTTGGCCACCCCGGCCTCCCTGCTCGCCGGTTCGCTCAGCCTCGTGCTGTTCCCGTCCATGGCCGAGGCGTGGGGGCGTGCGGACGTCGAGGGCTTCCGGCGCCAGACCGACCAGGCGACGCGCGCGCTCTTCGTCACGATGGTCGCCGTCTTCGGGACCCTCGCGCTGTGCGGCCGGCTCGTCGTCGCCCTCATCTGGGGCTCGGCCTACGTCGAGACGGGGCGCCTGCTGCCGGTGCTCCTGGCCGCGGTGCTGGCCACGACCCTCGGCGTCGCGAGCGTCAACGCCATCACCACCGGTGAGCGTCGCGGGATGCTGCTGACCACCCTCGCCAGCCTGGCCGGGATGCTCGTGGGCGTCGTCGCCTGGCTGCTGCTCGTGCCGTCGATGGGCCCGATGGGCGTGGCCCTGGGGTACCTCGCCGGGACGACGATCATCGCCGGGGTGCCGTTCGTGGCCACCTGGCGCCGGTACGGCCACGAGTGGGCCGGCCTGGTGCTGAGGCTGCTCGTCGCGGTCGTCGCCGTGGGGGCGGCGTGCGTCGTCGGTTGGCAGCAGCAGTGGGGAGCGGTCGCGCAGCTCGGCACCGCCGTGCTCTTCCTCGCGGCGTGGCTGGTCGCCGGCCGTGGCGAGGTGCGCACCCTCGTGGGCGGCCGCCTGCAGCGGCTGCGCCGTCGCTGACGCGCCTCAGCCCAGCAGCGCCTCGTAGTGCTCGCCGAGGGCGGCGGCGCTGACCGGCATGCTGCGCTGCGTCACGACGAACTCGCGGGCCCGCGCCGCCATGGCCGCGTGCTCGGCCGGGTCGAGGCCGAGTATGCCGGCGACGGCGTCGGCGAGGGCCGTCACGTCGCCGTGGGGCACCAGGGAGCCCGTGCGGTCCGGTTCGAGCATCTCGGGCTTGCCACCGCTGGCGTACGCGACCACCGGCACGCCGCACGCCTGCGCCTCGAGCAGGACGAGACCGGCAGCCTCACGGGGCGTGCTCGGCAGGACCAGGACGTGCCCCCCGCGCAGCGCGTCGCGGACCCCCTCCCGGTCCCGCGGGCCCGCCACCGTGAGATGGGGGTTTCTGCGGGCCTGCTCCTCCAGGACCGGCCGCAGCGGGCCGTCCCCGACGAGGACCAGCTCGTGCTCGACGCCGCGCCGCGCGAGGTCGAGCGAGGCCTCGACCAGGTCGGGGACGCCCTTGTACGCCGCGAGCCGTCCGACGAACAGCACCCGTGGCGGTCCCGCCCCGGCAGCGGCGTCCGGCCCCTCCCCCGGCGTGAGGAAGTCGGTGTCGACGCCCTGGTGGTGCACCTCGACGCGGCCGGGGTCGGCGCCGGCGGCCACGGCGGCGTCGGCCAGGAACCGGCTCACGCACAACACGCGGTCGGCCTCGTGGAGCACGCCGAGCACGTTGCGGCGGTGCCAGGCGTAGCGGGGGTCGCGCCCGGCATACGAGGTCGTGAAGACGTCGGAGCCGTGCAGGGTGGCGAGCAGAGGCGCCCGCAGCGCGGCCGCGGCGTGGCGCGCCGGGCTGGACCACGTGCCGAACTGCTGGTGCAGCAGGTCCGGCCCGGACCGCCGCAGCTCCCGCGAGAGGCGGCCGAGGACCAGCGGCAGCAGGAACTCGCGCCGGCGGAACGGCACCCGGTGCAGGCCGAGCGCGTCGTGGACGGGCAGGGGCAGCGGCTCGGCGATCTGCGTCGCGAGGGCGTGGAACTCGATCTCGAACCGGTCCCGCAGCGGCAGCGCCTGCTCGAGGGTGAAGTACGTCGGCGGCACCCGCAGCGTCCCGTGGACGACGGCGACGCGCGGCCTGGCGCCGGGCCCCCTCACGACGCCGGGTCCGCTCACCGCGCCGGACCCGCTCACCGTGCCGGGACCTGTCCGACCCGCTCCAGCACGGCCGCGGCGGCGGCGCGGCAGGCGGCGTCGAGCGAGGCGTTCGCGGCGGTCCAGGTGACGAGGTGGTCCGCCGCCGGGACCGTTCCCGTGGTGGCGGCGTCCATGGCGTCGGCGACGGCCACCGGGTCGTGGTCCACCGCCCAGCCGAGGCCCTCGTCGTGGACGAGCTGGCGGCTGGCCCCCACCCCGGCGAACACCACGGGCGTGCCGCAGCCCGTGGCCGCGTAGATCTTGGTCGGCTTGGCGAAGTCGTAGCCCAGGCCGGGGCGGATCGACACCAGGGCCGCCTGCGCCCCGCGCAGCCAGGTCGCGGCCTCGGGGGGCGCGACCACCCCGGGGAAGTCCACCGCGCCGGGCACGAGCCGCTCGGCGAGCTCGCGCAGGTGCGGCAGCTCGCTGCCCTGGCCGACGAAGACGAGCCGGCTGCGGCCGCCGCGCCGCCGGTGCTCGGCGAGGGCCTCGACGAAGACGGTGGCGCCCTGCCACTCCGACATGGTGCCGGTGTAGACGAAGTACGGCTCCGCGGCCTCGGTGCGCGGCCCGTCGGGGCGGAAGACGCTGGTGTCGACGCCGTTGCCCACGGTGACGACCCGCTCGGCGGGCACGCCCAGGGCCTCGACCTTCTCGGTGACGCCGTCGGAGATCGACAGCACCGCCCGTGCCCCGCGCAGCACCCGCGACTCGACGAACCGCAGCGCCCGGCTGACCCAGCCCGGTGCGCCGGCCGCCGAGGACGCCTCGCTCCAGATGTCGGCGGCGAACCAGACGTACGGCCGTCGCTGCAGCGCGGCGACGACCCGCATCACCGCGCCGGTGGTCGGCGGCGGCTCGACGACGTACAGGTCCGGGCGGGGGCGCAGCAGCGCCCGCAGCACCAGCGGCAGGTCGTAGCTGAGGTACTGGACGTACCCGCGGATGTTGCCGTTCTCGTCCCGCAGGGCCGGCCAGCGCGACACCCGCAGGGCGCCGTCGTCCGCCGGGGCCGAGCCGGCCGGGGGCCGGGTGGTGAGCACCTCGACCCGGCACCCCGTGTCGGCGAACGCCTGCCCGAGGGTCCGCAGGCGGAACGCCGCCGCGGCCACCTCGGGTGCGAACAGCCGCGCCGTGATGCGGACGAGCGGCGCGCCCACGGTCAGGAGGTGGAGTCGAGCGCCGCCGCGGTGAGGTCGATCGAGCGCCCGGTCTTCGCGGACTCGATGCACGCCTCCGCGACCCGCACGGTGCTCAGGCCCTGCTCCATCGTGACGATGTCGGCGTCCTTGCCCAGGACCGCGTCGCGGAAGTTCTCGTGCTCCACGCGCAGCGGCTCGGGCTTGGCGATGGCGTACCGCACCACGTCGCCCTCGGACACGCCGCGGAACTGCGCGAGGCCAGACCACGTGGTCTGGATCTCGCCGTTGGCGTAGAACGTGAGGTCGGCGGTGAGGGTGTCCGCGATGAACGTGCCCCGCTCGCCGGTGATGACCGTGACCCGCTCCTTGAGCGGCGACAGCCAGTTGACGAGGTGGTTGGTCACCGTGCCGCTGGCCAGCTGGCCCACGACCGCCACGAGGTCCTCGTGCTCGCGCCCCGACTTGTATGCCGTGCGCGCCGCGACCGAGGTGTACTCCTGCTGGGTCACCCAGGCGGTGAGGTCGATGTCGTGGGTGCCGAGGTCCTTGACCACGCCGACGTCGGCGATGCGGGCCGGGAACGGGCCCTGGCGCCGCGTGGTCACCTGGTAGACGTCGCCGAGCTCGCCGGCCTCGAGCCGCGCCCGCGCCTGCTGGAGGGCGGGGTTGTACCGCTCGATGTGCCCGACGGCGCCGACGAGGCCCTTGGCCGCGAACGCCTCCGCGAGCCGCGTGGCCGAGGGGGTGTCCTGGGCGAGCGGCTTCTCGATGATCGCGTGCACCCCGGCCTCGGCCAGGGCGAGACCGACCTGCTCGTGGAACGCGGTCGGGACCGCGACCATGCAGTAGTCGATGCCGGTCTCGATCAGCTGCTCGACCGTCTCGAGGACGGGACGGCCGCCGGCGACACCGTGGACGTCACCACCCGGGTCCGCCACGGCGACGAGGTCGACGCCCTCGAGCGAGCCGAGGACACGGGCGTGGTGGCGCCCCATCATGCCGAGGCCGATGAGGCCCGCGCGCAGGTTCGCCATCGTCAGGCACCCGCCTTCGCGAGGGTGTTCACCGCGGTCACGATGCGCTCGAGGTCGCTTTGGCTCAGCGAGGGGTGGACCGGCAGCGACAGGCACTCGGCGGCGGCCTTCATCGTCTCCGGCAGGTCGGAGTCCGACGTGGTGCCGGCGAACGGCTTCAGCTGGTGGTTCGGCACCGGGTAGAACATGCCCGAGCCGACGTTGAACTCCTCGCGCAGCGCCTTGGCGAAGCCGTCCCGGTCCTGGGGCACGCGGACCGTGTACTGGTGGTAGACGTGCACGGCACCCTCGGCGACGGGCGGGGGCGTGACGCCCTCGAGGTTCGCGGAGAGGAACGCGGCGTTGTCCTGGCGCTGCTTGGTCCAGCCGTCGACCTTGGTCAGCTGGACCCGGCCGATGGCGGCGTGGATGTCGGTCATGCGGTTGTTCAGGCCGACGACCTCGTTGTGGTACTGCTGCAGCATGCCCTGGTTGCGGTAGAGCCGCATGAGCCGCTCGGTCTCGTCGTCGGCGACGGAGACCATGCCGCCCTCACCGGCGGTCATGTTCTTCGTCGGGTAGAGCGAGAACATCGCGAACTGGCCGAACGCGCCGACCGGCGTGCCGCCGAGCGAGGCGCCGTGGGCCTGCGCGGCGTCCTCGAACACCTTGAGGCCGTGCTTGTCGGCGACCTCCTGCAGCTGCGGCATCTTGGCCGGGTGGCCGTACAGGTGCACCGGCATGATGCCGACGGTCTTGTCCGTGATGGCAGCCTCGACGGCGGCCGGGTCGAGGCAGAAGTCGTCGGCGCTGATGTCGGCGAAGACCGGGGTCGCACCGGTCAGCGCGACCGAGTTGCAGGTCGCCGCGAAGGTGAACGACGGGACGATGACCTCGGCGCCGGGGCCGACGCCGGAGGACAGCAGGCCGAGGTGCAGGCCCGAGGTGCCGGAGTTGACGGCGACGCAGGCGCGGCCGAGGCCGAAGTGGGCGCCGAACTCCTCCTCGAACGCCTTGACCTCCGGGCCCTGCGCGAGCATCCCGGAGCGCAGGACGCGGTCGACCGCCTCGCGCTCCTCGTCGCCGATGAGCGGCTTGGCGGGCGGGATGAACTCGCCGGTCGCCGTGCTGGTGGTCTGGGACATGGCGGTCAGGCCTCCGTGAGGGTGTCGTTGTTCTCGAGGTAGGTGTCGCCGGTCGTGGGGCACACCCACGTGCCCGGCTCGCTGCCGGGCTCCAGCGGGGTGCCGGCCTTGCCGACCCAGCGGATGCGCCTGGCCGGCACACCGGCCACGAGCGCGAAGTCGGGGACGTCCTTGGTGACGACCGAGCCGGCCGCGACGAGCGCCCAGCGGCCGATGGTCACGGGGGCGACGCAGACGGACCGGGCGCCGATGGACGCGCCGGTGCGGCAGGTGACCCCCACGGCCTCCCAGTCGGCGCCGCTCTTGAGCGTGCCGTCCGGGTTGACCGCGCGGGGGTAGAAGTCGTTGGTGAAGACGACGGCCGGGCCCACGAAGACGCCGTCCTCGAGGACGGCCGGCTCGTAGACGAGGGCGTAGTTCTGCAGCTTGCAGTTGTCGCCGAGCGTCACGCCGGGTCCGACGTAGGCACCGCGGCCGACGACGCAGTTGCTGCCCAGCGTCGCGCCCTCGCGCACCTGCGCGAGGTGCCAGATCGAGCTGCCGTCACCGACGGTCGCCTCCGGGGAGACGTCGGCCGAGTCGACGATGCGGGCGGTCACGCTCAGCCGACCTTCTCGGCCTGGCCCACGACGAGGAAGCGCACCCCGTCGAAGCGGGCCGGGTCCAGGACCCGACGGCCGTCGACGACGACCTGGACGCCCGGGAAGTCGGCGGCGGACAGGTCGCGGTACTCGGCGTGGTCGGCCTGGACGACGACGACGTCCACCGGCTCACCGACGGAGTACGCGTCCCAGCCGAACTTCGCGAGCTCGTCCGCGGCATACATCGGGTCGTGGACCACGACGGAGGCGCCGGCCTCGCGCAGGGCGTCCACGGTCGCGAACACACCGGAGAACGCGGTCTCCTTGACCCCGCCGCGGTAGGAGGCGCCGAGCACGGCGACCGTCTTGCCTTCGAGCGAGCCGCCGGCGGCGCCGACCGTGAGCCCGACGGTGTATGCCGGCATGGCCGCGTTGGCCTCGCGGGCGGCACGGACGACCGTGGCGTCCGGGTCGTTCCACAGGTAGAGCCGCGGGTAGACCGGGATGCAGTGCCCGCCGACGGCGATGCCGGGACGGTGGATGTGGCTGTACGGCTGGGAGTTGCTGGCCTCGATGACCTGGAAGACGTCGATGCCGTTCTTGGCGGCGAAGGCGCCGAACTGGTTGGCAAGGCCGATGTTGACGTCGCGGTAGGTGGTCTCGGCGAGCTTGGCCATCTCGGCCGCCTCGGCGGACCCGAGGTCCCAGACGCCGTTCGGGCGGGCGAGGTCGGGGCGCTCGTCGAACTGCAGCACCTGCTCGTAGAACTCGACCGCGCGCTTGGCGCCCTCGTCGGACAGGCCGCCGAGCAGCTTGGGGTACTTGCGCAGGTCCTCGAAGACGCGGCCGGTGAGCACGCGCTCCGGGGAGAAGACCAGGTGGAAGTCGGTGCCCTCGGTGAGGCCGCTGCCCTGCTCCAGCTTCGGCTTCCACCGGGTGCGGGTGGTACCGACGGGGAGGGTGGTCTCGTAGACGACCAGGGTGCCCGGCTTGAGGCCGCGGGCGATGTCGTCGGTCGCGGAGTCCATCCACCCGAAGTCGGGGCGGGCCTCCTCGTCGACGAACAGCGGCACGACCACGACGACGGCGTCGCTCTCGGCGACCGCGGCGGCGGTGTCGGTGGTGGCCCGCAGGTTGCCCGCGGGGACGACCTCGGCGAGGTACTCCGCGAGGTGCGCCTCACCCGGGAACGGCTCGGTGCCGGCGTTGACCTGCTCCACGACGCCTGCGTTGACGTCTGCTCCGAGGACCTCGTGGCCCGACTTGGCGAACTGGACGGCGAGGGGCAGGCCGATCTTGCCCAGCCCGACGACTGTGATCTTCACGGTGTTCCTTCACGTTGGGGATCCCGGTCGATCCTAGAGGGTCCCAGCAGGTGGTCCGTCCGCGCACCTCGGGCCCCGAGGGTGCAACGGGCATGCGCGGGGGATGCACGGGTGACGCACCGGGTGCGCCTTGCGTGCTCGGCGCCACGTGTGATGCTGGGAGGGTGACGTTGAAGCACCAGAACGACCCGGACCTCATCCGCGAGCTGCTCGTCGACCCCGGGATCTGGGCCGTCGTGGGCCTGTCCCCCAACCGGGACCGCCCGGCCTACGACGTCGCCCGCTGGCTGAAGATGGAGCTCGGCAAGGGCCTCATCGCGGTCCACCCCTCGGCGCAGGAGGTGCACGACTCCCCCGCGTACGCCTCGCTCGCCGCGATCCCCGACGGCACCGACCTCAAGGTGGTCGACTGCTTCGTCAACTCCGAGCACGTCGGCGCCGTCGTGGACGAGGCCATCGAGCACCGCGACCGCCTGCAGATCGACGCCGTGTGGATGCAGCTCGACGTCGTCGACGAGGCGGCTGCGCACCGGGCCCGGGAGGCGGGCCTGGCGGTGGTCATGGACACCTGTCCCCGGATCGAGTGGCGGACCGTGCGCTCCGCCGGCATGGCCCGCTGACACATGGCACGGCCGGGGCGGTCACTCAGGACCACCCCGGCCGGTGTGCGGGACACCTCCGCCGCCACCCGGCCCCGAGGGGTCAGGCGGCGGCCGGCGGCGTCAGCAGGGCTTGAGCGCCAGGGCCGCGTCGGACACGGCCGCGGTGCCACCGAGCGCGGTGACCTTCGTGGCCCCCAGCCGGGTGATCTCGGCCAGCGTGGCCTTCGGGACGCAGTTCGCCTGGGTGAGCAGCAGCGGCCGGAAGGTGTCACCCGGGCCGTAGATGGACACGGGCGCACCCGCCAGGGCGTCCGGGTAGTTCATGCCGTTGGCGAGGAACACCTCCTGGGCCGAGGGCACCGTGGCCGCGGAGACCTTGGCCGCCGTCTCGAAGCGGTTCGCGCCACCGACCCGGGTCACCGGGACGGCGCTGCCGACCGTCGACCTCACCTGGCCGAGGACGGTGTCGGAGATCGCCCCGGTGCCACCGAGGACGACGACCTTGCTGGGCTTGATCCGCTTCAGGGCGGTGACCGTCTCGCTGGGGAGCTTGGTGGGCGTGGTCAGCAGCAGCGTGCCGCCGGCGATCGCGGCCGCCGCGCCGCCGCCGAGGGCGTCGGGGAAGGTCGTGCCGCTCGCGAGGTAGACGGGGACGCCGGTGATCGGCGGCTGGAAACCGTCCGAGGTCTGCGCCGCCGTGTCGTAGCGGTTGAGGCCGTCGATGGTGAACGTCGCGTTGGCCGGCGCGTGCTTGGCCAGCTGGGCGACCATCGAGTTGCTCACCGCGGCCGGGCCACCGACCACGATGATCTGCTGCGTCTGGAGCCGGTCGAGCTCCGCCGCGACCGATGAGGGCAGGGTGCCGGAGGTGGGCACGAGCAGGAGGGGCGCGTTGAGGAACGCACCCATCGGGCCGGCGCCGAGGGCGTCCGGGAACGACTGCCCGGACGCGACGACCACGGAGTCCTGGGGGGCGACGAAGTTCGCCTTGGAGATCGCGACGGCGGTCTTGTAGCGGTCGGAGCCGGCGAGGCGGCCCGTCGTGAGGGCCGTGAGGGCCGTGGCGGTCGCGGGGGCGGCGCCCGGCGCGGCACTGGGGGCGGCGAGGGCGGTGGTGCTCCCCGCGACGAGGGTGACGGCTGCCACGACGGGCAGCACCAGACGAAGACGGTTCATGCGGTGGCGTCTTTCCGTACGCGCGGGAGGTGCGGCCCGCGGGAGATGTGACGCCTGAGGTTAGCCCGCCGCACCCCGCCGCGGGCCCGAAACGGACAAAACCCCACGTGTCGCCCGCCGGTCGACGCGGATGCCTCAGCGGGCGGTGCGCTCCCGCAGCGCGGCGCCCTTGGCGTGGGCGGCGTCGCGCAGCGACGCCTGGAAGGCGGTCATCCGCTCGCGCAGCCCCTCGGCATACGCACCCTCGCCGGCAGCCAGCACGCGCACGGCGAGCAGGCCCGCGTTGCGCGCCCCGCCGATCGACACGGTCGCGACGGGCACGCCCGCGGGCATCTGGACGATCGACAGCAGCGAGTCCATGCCGTCGAGGTGCTTGAGCGGCACCGGCACGCCGATGACCGGCAGCGGCGTGACGGCGGCGAGCATCCCGGGCAGGTGGGCGGCTCCCCCGGCCCCGGCGATGACGACGCGCAGACCGCGGCCGGCAGCCTGCTGCCCGTAGGCGACCATCTCGTCGGGCATGCGGTGCGCGGAGACGACGTCCGCCTCGTAGGGCACCCCGAACTCCTCCAGCGCCAGCGCCGCCTGCTCCATGACCGGCCAGTCGCTGTCGCTGCCCATGACCAGCCCGACGAGGGGCTGCGTCGCCTCGGTGTCGCTCATTCCGTCACCACTCCCGTGAGGTAGTCGGCGGCGTGCTGGGCACGCTCGCGCAGGTCGGCGAGGTCGGTGCCGCTGACGTTGACGTGGCCGATCTTGCGACCGGGACGGACGGACTTGCCGTACAGGTGCACCTTGAGCCCGGGGTCGCGCGCCATGACGTGCCGGTATGCCGGGTAGAGCTCCGGGTAGTCGCCGCCGAGCACGTTGGCCATCACGGTCCACGGCGCCCGCGCTGCGGGCGAGCCGAGCGGGAGGTCGAGGACCGCACGCAGGTGCTGCTCGAACTGCCCGGTGACGGCGCCGTCCATAGACCAGTGGCCGGAGTTGTGCGGGCGCATGGCCAGCTCGTTGACGACGTACTCGGGCGCGCCCGTCTCGGGGTCGCGCACCTCGAACATCTCCACGGCGAAGACGCCGGTGACGCCGAGGTCCTCGGCGATGCGCAGCGCGGCCTCGGTGGCCACGGCCGCCAGGTGCGGGTCGAGGTCGGGGGCCGGGGCGAGCACCTCGGTGCAGATGCCGTCGGTCTGCACGGTCTCGACGACCGGCCACGCGGCGGCCTGGTCCGACGGGCTGCGCGCCACCAGGACGGCCAGCTCGCGGACGAAGTCGACCTTCTCCTCCAGCAGGAGGCCGTCGCGCAGCGGTCCGCTGCCCTGCGCGGCATCGCTGTCGGCCTGCTCCAGCCAGTCCGCGAGCTCCTCGACGGAGCCGACCACCCGTACGCCCTTGCCGTCGTACCCGCCCCGTGGCGTCTTGGCGACGATGGGCCACCCGACCTGCTCGGCGAACGTCTCGACGTCCGCGGCGGTCCGGGCCTGGGCCCACGCCGGGCAGGCGACGTCGATCTCGGTGAGGCGGTGGCGCATCGCCAGCTTGTCCTGGGCGAAGACCAGCGCGGCGGGGCTGGGGTGCAGGGCGACGCCGCGCTCCTCCAGCGCCGCGAGCACCTCCGGCGGCACGTGCTCGTGGTCGAAGGTGACGACGTCGCACTCGGCCGCGAAGGCGAGCACCGCGTCGACGTCGGTGTGCGACCCCACCGGGGCGGAGGGGATCACCTGCGCCGCCGCCGAGTCGGGCGCCTCGGCGAGGACCGACAGGGAGACGGCGAGCTCGGCGGCCGGGCCCGCGCACATGCGGGCCAGCTGGCCGCCACCGATGACACCGACCACGGGGAAGCCGCCGGGGGCGCGCTGCGGGGAGGTCACGCCGCGAGGATAGCGACGGGCGGGGCCCACCGTTCGTCCGGCACCCGGTCCCGTTCGTCCGGCACCCGGTCGTGGTGGCATCCGGGCACAGGCTGCCCCGGTACGCTCCAGCGGTGGCCCCCACCTCCGTCCTCGACCGCGCCCGCGGTGCCGTCGGGGTCCTCTACCGCGAGATGATCAAGTTCGGCGTCGTCGGTGCGGTCTCGTTCGTCGTCGACGTCGGCCTCATGAACGTGCTGCGGCACACCGTGATGGAGGACAAGCCCACGGGCGCCAAGGTCGTCTCGGCCTCGGTCGCGACCGCCATCGCGTGGATCGGCAACCGCGCGTGGACCTTCCGGCACCGGCGCAACCGTCCCGCGCACCACGAGGCCGGCCTGTTCTTCCTCACGAACGGCATCGCGCTGCTGATCGGTGCCGGCTGCATCGCGCTGTCGCACTACGGGTTCGGCCTGAAGTCGCTGACCGCCGACAACATCGCGAACGTCGTCGGCATCGCCCTCGGCACGCTCTTCCGGTTCTGGGCCTACCGCCAGTTCGTCTTCCGCCGCGAGCCCCTGGTCGACACCTCCCCCATCTCCGAGCACCACTGACCCCTCGGGCCGAGCGCCCTTCCGGCAAAACGGCAGTTGCGGCCATGAAACGGCACCTTTGAGGTGCCGTTTCACGCCAGCAACTGCCGTGTTGCGGGGACGACCCGGAGGCGCGCGGGTATGCCGGGGTGCGGGTGTGCCGGGCAGCCGGCGGTTCGCAGCGGGTGGGCGTGGCCGGTCAGGCGGCGTCGGACTCGCTGAGGAAGAGGGCGAAGATCGCCGGCTGGGCCTGGATCAGCTCGAGCCGGCCGCCGTTGGACTCGGCCAGGTCGCGCGCCAGGGCGAGGCCGAGACCGGTGCCCGTGGTGGTGACCGACCGCTCGAAGATGTGCGGCGCGATGGTCGAGGGGACGCCCTCGCCCTGGTCGCTGACCTCGACCACGACCGACGGACCGCTGCGCCGGGCGTGGACGTCGACCGTCCCGCGGCCGTGTGCCAGCGCGTTCTCCAGCAGCGTGGACAGCACCTGCGACAGGTCCACCGGCTTCGCCTGCACCACGAGGCCGCGCTCGCCGTGCACGTGCACGCTGCGGCGCGCCTGCTCGAAGGCCGGCTGCCACTCCCTCTGCAGCGCGGCGATGACCGAGTCGAGCGAGACCGTCGCCTTGGGCTCGTCGCCGCCGCGCCGGGTGCGCGCCATGAGGTCGTCGACGACCCGGGTGAGGCGCTCGACCTGCGCGATGGCGATCGTGGCCTCCTCCTGCACGACGTCGAGGTCGTCGGTCACCGAGATCTCCTCGAGCCGCATGAGCAGCGCCGTGAGGGGCGTGCGCAGCTGGTGCGACGCGTCGGCGGCGAAGTCGCGCTCGGACGCCAGCGACTTGGTCAGCCGCTGCGCGCTGCGCGACAGCACCTCGGAGACCTGGTCGAGCTCGGCGATCCCGGAGTGCAGCGGCTGGATGCGGGACTCACCCGCGCCGAGCCGTTCGGCCCGGTCGGCCAGCGCCCGCATGGGCTGGGACATCATGTGCGCCTGCCGGATGGCCACGAAGACCCCCGCCGCCAGGGCGAGGACCGCCAGCGCGACCACGACACCGACGAGCCGCATCGACGTCTGGGACGGCGTCCCGTCCGCCAGCCAGCGGCCGACGACCCCCCGCCCGTCGCCGACGCTCGCGTTCCAGATCGCGAAGCCGACCGGCGCCATCGTGATGACGATGGCGAGGCCGACCGCGAGCACCGTCGAACGGATCAGCTGCTGACGCATGGGTCCGGGTCAGACGTCGTCGCGCTCGAACCTGAAGCCGACACCGCGGACGGTGGCGATGTAGCGCGGCTGCGCGGCGTCGTCGCCGAGCTTGCGGCGCAGGACGGAGATGTGCATGTCGAGGGTCTTGGTCGACCCGAACCACGCGGTCTCCCAGATCTCGCGCATGAGCTGCTCCCGCGAGACGACCTTGCCCTGCTCGCGCACGAGCACCCGCAGCAGGTCGAACTCCTTGGCGGTGAGCTGCAGCTCCTCGTCCTTGAACCACGCCCGCCGGCCCTCGGGGTCGATGCGCACGAGCTCGTGGGCGGCCGGGGCGTCGGACGGGTTGCGGCGCATGAGCGCCCGGACGCGCGCCAGCAGCTCTGCCAGCCGGAACGGCTTGGTGACGTAGTCGTCCGCACCGGCGTCGAGACCGACGACGGTGTCCACCTCGTCGGCCCTCGCGGTGAGGATGAGGACCGGGACGGTGCGGCCCTCGGCACGGATCCGGCGGCAGACCTCGAGGCCGTCGACGTACGGGAGTCCGAGGTCGAGCACGACCAGGTCGGGGTTCTCCGCGGAGGCCTCGAGCGCTGCCCGTCCGTCGGCGCGCACGTCGACGTCGTAGCCCTCCCGGCGCAGCGCGCGGGCCAGCGGCTCGGAGATGGCGGGGTCGTCCTCAGCGAGGAGCACTCGGGTCATGGGGGGAATCGTAGGCAAAGCGACGCGTTCTCAGCGACCGGGCCACTGTGGTCGGCGTTTCTCGTTGAACGCGGCAACCCCTTCGGCACGGTCCGCGGAGAACGCCGTGGCCGCCCACATCTCGTCCTCGATGCGCAGCCCGGCGGCCAGGTCGGTGTCGAAGCCGCGGCGCATCGCCGCCTTGGCGTTGCGCACGCCGACCGGCGAGTTGCCCGCGACGACGGTCGCCAGCTCGAGCGCACGCTCCCGCGCGGTACCGGCCGGCACGACCTCGTCGACGGCGCCGAGGTCGTGGGCCTCCTGTGCCGTGAACCGCTGGGCGGTGAAGACCATCCGCGCGGCACGGCTCCAGCCGACCCGCCGGGTCAGGAGCTGCGTGCCCCCGCCACCGGGGATGACCCCGACCGACACCTCGGGCAGCCCGACGACCGCGGCCTCCCCGCAGACCACCAGGTCGCAGGACAGCGCGATCTCGAAGCCGCCCCCCAGCGCGTACCCGTCCACCGCCGCCACCACCGGGACGGGCAGGTCGAGCACGCCCCGGTATGCCGCCTGCGCCAGCGGGCGCTGGGCGCGCAGCTGCTCGTCGGTGAAGGAGTTGCGCTCCTTGAGGTCGGCGCCGACGCAGAACGCCTTGGGGTGGGTGGAGCTGACGACGACGGCCCGCACGGTCGGGTCGCCCGCGACCTCGCGGGTGGCGCGGCCCAGCGCGTGCGCCATCTCGGTGGAGACGGCGTTCATCGCCTCGGGACGGTCGAGCACGAGCTCGGCGACGTGCCCGTCCTCGCCGTGGCGCTCGATCCGGACCAGGTCGGTCGTCATGAGGTCGTTCCTCTCGTCGTCGGGTTCCACGTCGTCACCGCGAGCCCCGCGGCGTCCTCGTCCGTCGAGGCCCCGCCCTCACCGTCTCCCGGGCCGGTCGGCAGCGGGGCGAGGCCCACCGGCGTCCCGACGAGGTCGAGGTCGGCGAGGACCGCCGACCGGCCGCCGGCGGAGCGGCGCAGGGCGCTCGGGGTGACCTGGCCGATGCCGCGCAGGGTCCGACGTCGCTGCGGGGTGGTCTGGAAGCCGGACAGGCTGGCGAGCGCGGTCGCGAGCGCGTCGTCGACGAGCACGCCACCACCCGGCGCGACGCTCGTCAGCCGGCTGGCCCGGTTGACCGTCGTGCCGAAGACGTCGCCGAGGCGGGAGAGCACGGGCCCGAACGCCATGCCGACGCGCACGTCGGGGAGCAGCTCGTCCTCGCCCATCAGGTCGACCAGGTCGAGCGCGATGGCGGCTGCGGGCGAGGGCTCGATGTGCACGAACAGCACCTCGTCGCCCACCGTCTTGATGACCCGTCCCCCGTGCGCCGTCACGACGTCGGTGGCCAGGGCCTCGAACCGCTGCACCATGACGGCGAGCTGCCGCTCGGTCATCCGGCGGACCAGGGAGGTGAAGTTGACGAGGTCGGCGAAGCCCACGACCCGCACGACTCCCTCGGAGGAGGACTGCGGGTCGGCGTCGGCGAGCATGCGCGAGATCGCTGCGGTGAGGTGGCGCCGCCACGCGTACACGAGCAGGGGCTCGAGCTCGTCCGCCATGTCGGCGAGCTTGAGGGCGGACGCCCGGGCGGCCGACAGGTCGGGCACGGCGCGGGCGTCGGCCTCGTCGAGGGCGGCCTCGGTGTCGGGGGCGGCGAGCGCCTCGGCCATGAGCTGGGTCTGCCAGACGGCGAGCCGGTCAGCGGTGCGGGCGAAGGCGCGGGTCATCGCCAGCGCGGTCGCCTCGTCGAGCTCCTGGTCGCGCACGAGCCGAGCGACGGCCTTGAGCGCCATGAGGTCCGCCTCCGTGAACATGGCGTCCTCGTCCTCGACGATCGGGAACCCGAGGGCGTGCCAGAACTTGCGGGCCGACAGCAGCGAGACCTCGGCGCCGCGGCTGACGTCCCGGCGCCCCATCGTCGCCGGTCGGCCCAGCAGGCGGGCCTCGAGGTCGTCGGGGCTGAGCCCCGCCAGGTCCTCGGGCCGCACGATGCGGTGTCGACCGGCGTCCGTCACGCCGCCACCCTAGCCAGCGGCGGACCGCACGTGGACCACGTCACCCGCCGCCACGGCATACTCCCCCGACGCGCCGGCCACCACGAGGCGCCCGTCGTCGTCCACGCCGACGGCGCGCACGCGCCGGACGTCGCCCCCGGTGACGTGCAGGTCCACCTCGCGCCCGATGGTGACGCACGCCCTGCGGTATGCCGCGTGGACCTCCGCGCGCCCCTGCGGGCCCGAGGAGAGCAGGCCGTGCCAGTGGGCCAGCCGCTCGAGCACCGCCACGACGAGGTCCTCGCGCCGCACGTCCTCGGCGCCGGCGAGGCGCAGGGACGTCGCCGTGTCGACGGGCAGCTCCTCACGCGACTGGTCGACGTTGATCCCCAGGCCCACGACGACGCCGCCGGGCTGCAGCTCGCAGAGGATGCCGCAGACCTTGCGCTCCTCGTCGGCGGGCAGGAGCACGTCGTTGGGCCACTTGAGGTCCGCCTGCAGGCCGGTCACCTCGGCGACGGCGTCACGGACGGCGAGACCGGTGACGAGCGGCATCCACCCGCGGCCCGCGTCGGGGGCCGGCAGCAGGACCGACATGGTCACCGAGGTCGAGGCGGGCGTCTCCCAGGTGCGGCCGAGCCGTCCCCGGCCCGCCTGCTGGTGGTCGGTGACCACGACGTGGAACGGGCGGGCGAGCCGCGCCGCCTCCGCGTTGGTGGAGCCGAGGGCGGGGTGGACGTCGACGCCGGTCCACGGCGTCCCCGACGTGACCAACGCCTCGTGCAATGCCTCACTGTCAAGGGGTCCGCGCATGACTCCAAGGCTAGGCTCGCCGCCATGGCCTCGACCACCGATCCCCTCGACAGCTTCACCACGACGGGCGGCACGGACGTCCCTGACGACATCGACATCCACTCCACCGCGGGGAAGCTCAAGGACCTCAAGCGCAGGGTTGCCGAGGTCGCCCACGCCGGTTCCGAGCGGGCGGTCGAGAAGCAGCACGCGCGCGGCAAGAAGACGGCGCGCGAGCGGCTCGAGATGCTGCTCGACGAGGGCTCGTTCGTCGAGATGGACAAGTACGCCCGGCACCGCTCGACGGCGTTCGGCCAGGACCAGAACCGGCCCTACGGCGACGGGGTCGTCACGGGTTACGGCACGGTCGACGGGCGCACGGTCGCGGTCTTCGCGCAGGACTTCACCGTCTTCGGCGGCTCCCTCGGCGAGGTCTTCGGCGAGAAGATCTGCAAGGTCATGGACTTCGCCATGAAGGTCGGCTGCCCCGTCATCGGGCTCAACGACTCCGGCGGCGCCCGCATCCAGGAGGGCGTGGTCAGCCTCGGGCTCTACGGCGAGATCTTCCGGCGCAACGTGCACGCGTCCGGCGTCATCCCCCAGATCTCACTGATCATGGGCCCGTGCGCGGGCGGCGCCGTCTACTCCCCCGCCGTCACCGACTTCACCGTGATGGTCGACCAGACCTCGCACATGTTCATCACCGGCCCCGAGGTCATCAAGACCGTCACCGGCGAGGACGTGTCGTTCGAGGACCTCGGCGGCGCGAAGGCGCACAACACCAGGTCCGGTGTCGCCCACTACATGGGCAGCGACGAGCAGGACGCCATCGACTACGTCAAGGCGCTCATCTCCTACCTGCCGAGCAACAACCTCGAGGACCCGCCCGCGTTCGAGGAGGAGGCGGACCTCGAGGTCACCGACCACGACCGCGAGCTCGACACCCTCATCCCCGACAGCGCGAACCAGCCGTACGACATGAAGACGGTCATCGACCACGTGCTCGACGACGGCGAGTTCCTCGAGGTGCACCCGCTGTTCGCGCCGAACATCGTCTGCGGCTTCGGCCGGGTCGAGGGCCGCTCGGTCGGCGTCGTCGCCAACCAGCCGATGCAGTTCGCCGGCACGCTCGACATCGACGCCTCGGAGAAGGCCGCCCGGTTCGTGCGCACCTGCGACGCCTTCAACATCCCGGTGCTCACCTTCGTCGACGTGCCGGGCTTCCTGCCGGGCACCGACCAGGAGTGGGACGGCATCATCCGGCGCGGTGCCAAGCTCATCTATGCGTATGCCGAGGCCACCGTCCCGCTCGTCACCGTCATCACCCGCAAGGCGTACGGCGGCGCGTACGACGTCATGGGCTCCAAGCACCTCGGTGCCGACATCAACCTCGCCTGGCCGACCGCGCAGATCGCCGTCATGGGCGCGCAGGGCGCGGTCAACATCCTCTACCGCCGCCAGCTCGCGGCCGCGCAGGAGGCCGGCGAGAACGTCGACGACGTCCGACAGCGGTTCATCACCGAGTACGAGGACACCCTCGCGAACCCGTACGTCGCGGCCGAGCGCGGCTACGTCGACACGGTGATCACCCCGAGCAACACCCGGATGAACGTCACCAAGGCGCTGCGGGCGCTGCGCACCAAGCGCGAGACCCTGCCGCCCAAGAAGCACGGGAACATCCCGCTGTGAGCCGACAGCGAAGCGAGGACCCGAGCGAGGGACGAGCGAGGCCCGGAGGGAGCGCGGAGGCGAACGAGCAGGTTGTGAACGGCGAGGAGCCGGGGGCTGAGCGCCCGCCGCTGCGCCTCGTGCGGGGTGACGCGACCCCCGAGGAGGTCGCCGCACTGCTCGCGGTGCTGTCCGCGGCCGCCGGCGGCGAGGACCCAGCGCCGGCGCCCCGACCGGTGTCCCGGTGGGCTTCGCGGGAGCGCGCCGTGCGCCGGCCGCACACCCCCGGCCATGGCGCCTGGCGCGCCTCGGGCTGGCCCCGATAGCCCACCCGGCACCACCCTGACGCACTAGTACCAACGACCCCGAGGCCGCATGGGCCGTTCGGCCGGGATCCGGCGCGCGGCTAGGTCCTCGCCGGGGCCCGACCTACCGTGGAAGCCAGTCCCCGCCAGCCAGGGTGGGGCGGTCCGCACGGTCGCCGAGCCCCGACACCCGTGCGGACGGCAAGAGAACTCTTGCCGAGAGTGTCGGGGACGGAGAACCCAGCAGGACGGGAGCGGTACGAGCGCTTCCTCGGGGTGAAGCCGCTGGCACACAGCCAGGGCCGGGCAGTTCGGTAGCCCGAACCCGACAGGTCACTCTTCGCAGGCGGTCCGAAGATTGGCCCCTCCCCATGTCCCGTCCCACCTCGCTGCGCCGTGCCCTGCCCTCGTCCTGGCCGGCCCACCTCCTCGCCCTCCTGCTCGGCCTCGGGCTCGTCGTGAGCCCGGTCGCCACCCCGGAGGCGCACGCCGCCGTGTCCCTCGGCACCGTGTCGTCCGCCGCCCGCGTCGCCGCCGCCCAGGTCGGTGTGCCGTACCGGTACGGCGGCACCAGCCCCAGCACCGGGTTCGACTGCTCCGGCCTGACGCTCTACGCCTACGGACGCGCCGGCAAGCGCCTGCCCCGGACGGCGCAGCAGCAGTACGCCGCGTCGACCCGGATCAGCCGCAGCAGCGCCCGCCCGGGGGACCTCGTGTTCTTCCACAGCGGCAGCACGATCTACCACGTCGCGGTCTACGCCGGCTCCGGCTGGATCTGGCACGCCCCCAAGCCGGGTAAGCGGGTCGCCAAGGTCCGCCTCTGGACCACCGCCGTCACCTACGGCCGCGTCCGCTGACTGTCGTGTCAGGCGTCGAGCTCGACCCCGGCGGGGGCGCGGCGCTCGACCATGTCGCGCAGCTCGGCGGCCTCGGTCTCGACGAGGCAGCCGGAGTCGAGCACCTGCCGCGCCGCGTCGAGGTCGCCCATGAACGCACGGAACGTCACCGGCACCGTGATGGCGTGGTCGGGCCGCGAGCGCACCACGACGGCGTCGCCGCTGCGGATCGTGCCGGGCACGACGACGGAGAGGTATGCCCCGGTGCGGCCCCGGGCGGCGAACCGCTTGGCCCAGCCGCGCTCGCCCATGCGCGCGGTGAAGGTGGAGCACGGGATCCGCGGGCCGCACACCTCGAGCACGACCTCGTCGCCGACCGCCCACACCTCGCCGACGAGGGCGCCGTCGACGTCCAGCCCGGTGGTCGTGAGGTTCTCGCCGAACATCCCGCTGGGCAGGTCGCGGCCGAGCTCGCCCGCCCACCAGTCGAGCTCCTCGCGGGCGAAGGCATAGACCGCCTGGGTGTCGCCACCGTGGTGCCGGGTGTCCCCGAGGAAGTCGCCGACCAGCCCGCTGCCCAGGCCACCGTGCTTGGGCCCCGGGGCGCGGACCTCGACGGACTCGACCGGGACCTTGCCGATGCCGGTGGTGCCCACCTTCTTGGCGCTGTTGGGCTGCGGCGCCCCGACGTTGAGGGACAGGACGGAGGCGCTCATGGCGCCACCCTACGAGCAGCGGCCGCCGGAATCGCCCGGATATTGCCGATGCCTCCTCCCGGAACCCTGGGGTACGTTCCCCCCTTGTGACGACCGAGACGACCCCGCGCCCAGCAACCGACATCGACCGGATCGCCGACGAGTACCTCTCGGCCGTGGTGACCCTGAGCCCGATCACGGCGACCTACCTCGGCATCCCGGGGCACGAGGAGGAGCTCGACGACTTCTCCCCCGCGGGCCACGAGGCCCACGCCGAGCTGCGGCGGGAGACCCTGTCCCGGCTCGAGGCCGCCTCGCCCGTCGACGACATCGACCGGGTCACGCTGGCCGCCATGCGCGAGCGCCTGGGCCTCGCCGAGGAGACCCACGCGGCCGGGCTGGACGAGATGGCGCTCAACGTCATCGCCTCCCCCCTGCAGGAGGTCCGCGGCTGCTTCGACCTCATGGCGACGGCCACCGACGAGGACTGGGGCGTCATCAGCAGGCGCATGGAGAAGGTGCCCGCCGCCCTCGAGCAGTGGAAGCAGAGCCTGCTCGCCGCCGCGGGGAAGGGGAACGTCGCGCCGCGCCGCCAGGTCGAGGCGTGCATCCAGCAGTGCGCCGACCTCACCGCGGGCGACGGCTACTTCGCGACCCTGCTCAAGGACGCGCGCCTGTCCGATGGCGAGGACGACGGCGACCTCTCGGAGGGCACACGCGCCGGCCTCGCCGCTGCGACGCAGGCGGCGTCCGCGGCATACGGGGAGCTCGGGACCTGGCTGCGCGAGAACCTGCTCGACCGCGCCCCCGAGGCCGACGCGTGCGGGCGCGAGCGCTACTCCCTGCTGTCCCGCTCCTTCCTCGGTGCCACCGTCGACCTCGAGGAGACCTACCGCTGGGGGCAGGCCGAGGTCGCGCAGATCACCGCCCGGATGGAGGAGGTCGCCGAGCGCATCAAGCCCGGCGCCACCGTCAAGGAGGCGATCGCCGCCCTCGACGCCGACCCGGCGTACCAGCTGCACGGCACCGACGCGCTCAAGGCGTGGATGCAGGAGCGCGCCGACGAGGTCATCGCGAACCTCGCCGGCACCCACTTCGACATCCCCGACCCGGTGCGCACCATCGAGTGCCTCATCGCCCCGACCCAGACCGGCGGCATCTACTACACCGGGCCGTCGGAGGACTTCTCCCGCCCGGGCCGCATGTGGTGGTCGGTGCCCAAGGGCGTCACCGAGTTCGGCACCTGGAAGGAGCTCACGACCGTCTACCACGAGGGCGTCCCGGGCCACCACCTCCAGGTCGCCCAGACGGTCTTCCGCTCCGAGCTGCTCAACTCCTGGCGGCGCATGGCCGCGTGGACCTCCGGCCACGGCGAGGGCTGGGCCCTGTATGCCGAGCGGCTCATGGAGGAGCTCGGGTACATGGACGACCCCGGCAACCTCATGGGCCTGCTGGACAGCCAGTCGCTGCGCGCGGCCCGCGTCGTCATCGACATCGGCGTCCACTGCGGGTTCGAGGCGCCGGAGGAGGTAGGCGGCGGCGAGTGGACCTACGACAAGGCGTGGCAGTACCTCACCGCGCACGCCAACCAGGGCGAGGCGTGGCTGCGGTTCGAGCTCGACCGCTACCTCGGCTGGCCGGGCCAGGCACCCTCGTACAAGATCGGCGAGCGGCTCTGGATGCAGCTGCGCGACCAGGTCCGCGAGCGCGAGGGCGAGTCGTTCTCGCTCAAGGACTTCCACCGCCGGGCGCTCGACATCGGCGGCGTCGGCCTCGACACGCTGCGGGAGGCCGTGCTCGGCGAGCTCGGCTGACTCCACCCCGCCGGTCGCCCGGGACGGCGCCCGGCGGGGTGTCCCGGCAGGTCAGGCGTCGTCGCGCATCCGCAGGTCGCCGTACGTGCGTCGCGCCCCGTCCAGCGCGCTGACGTACGCAGACCGTTCGTATGCCGTGGCGTCCGTGCCGGGCGGTACGGCCAGGAGACCACGCACGTCGTCGACCGACGCGAAGCCCTTGCGCACCATCCAGTCCTCGAGCCCGGCGAGAAGCGTTGCGGCATACGCCTCCCCGTGACGCAGCAGGGCGGAGGCGGTCATGACGACGTCCGCTCCGGCGAGCAGGTACTTCACCACGTCCTCGCCGGTCGCCACCCCCGTCGTCGCGGCCAGCGAGGCGCGCACGCGGCTGCGCAGGATCGCGATCCAGGTGCGCGGCAGCCGCGCCTCCTCGGGTCCCGACAGGGAGACGTGGGGATGCACGGAGACCGTCTCGAGGTCGACGTCCGGCGGCAGGAACCGGTTGAACAGCACCAGTCCGGCGGCCCCCGCACCGTCCAGCCGCAGGGCCATCTCGCCGACCGAGCTGAAGTGCGGGCTCAGCTTCACCGCCACGGGGACGGACACCACGTCGCGGACGGTCCGGAGGATCTCGACGTGCCAGTCCTCGACGTCACGGCCAGAGACGTGCGGGTCACCCGGGACGAGGTAGACGTTGAGCTCGATCGCCGCCGCCCCGGCGTCCTGCAGCGACGCGGCGAAGCCGGCCCACCCACCCGGGCTCGAGCCGTTGAGGCTGGCGACGACCGGCACCCCCAGGGCGTCTGCCGCCCCGACCGCGCGCTCGACGAGGTGCAGGTAGTGGGCGCCCGCGCCGGCAGAATCCGCACGGCTGGGGAAGTACGACAGGGCCTCCCCGAACGACTCGTCGTGCGGTTCGGTGACCCGCAGGTCGCGCAGCTGCTCCTGCCGGACCTGCTCCTCGAACAGCGACGGAAGCACCACGGCGCCGACTCCCGCGTCGGCGAGGGCCCGCACGCCCTCCGCGGTCTGCGAGAGCGGGGAGGCGGAGGCGACGAGCGGGTTGCGCAGGGCCAGCCCGAGGTAGCGCGTCGCGAGGTCGGTCACCTGCTCCTCCTGGCGTCGGCGGTGAACGCTGCCGGCCCACGGGTCGCCATCTCCTCGTACGTGGCCCAGCGCAGGTCCACCGCGTCCTGGGCGAGCCCGAGCAGGCGCTCCGCCTCAGCCGGGTCGGAGTTGCGCAGCAGGCGGTAGCGCAGCTCGCGATAGACATAGTCCGCCAACGGGATCCGCGGCCTCGGCGAGTCGAGCTGGAACGGGTTGCGGCCGTGGTCGCGCGCCACCGGGTCGTAGCGCACCAGCGGCCAGTGCCCGCTGGCGACGGCGCGGTACTGCTGGTCGAGCCCGTCCTTCATGTCGATGCCGTGGGCGATGCAGTGGCTGTACGCGATGATCAGTGACGGCCCGTCGTAGGCCTCGGCCTCGCGAAACGCGGTGAGGGTCTGCTGCGGGTCGGCCCCCATCGCGACGCGCGCCACGTACACGTTGCCGTAGGCGATCGCCTGCAGTGCAAGGTCCTTCTTGGCCGCGGTCTTTCCCGCAGCAGCGAACTTGGCCACGGCGCCGAGCGGCGTCGCCTTGGAGGACTGCCCACCGGTGTTGGAGTACACCTCGGTGTCGAGGACGAGGACGTTGACGTCCCGACCGCTCGCCAGCACGTGGTCGAGCCCGCCGGAGCCGATGTCGTAGGCCCACCCGTCTCCCCCCACGATCCACAGGCTGCGTCGCAGGAGGTGGTCCGCGACGCTGCGCAGGTCCGCCACCGCCGGCCCGTCGAGGTCGGTCAGGCGGCGCAGCAGCTCGGCGACCCGGTCGCGCTGGGCGACCAGCTCGTGCTCGCGGACCTGCGGGGCGTCCAGGATCGCGTCGACCAGCTCCGCGCCGACCTCGTCGCGGAGCTCGACCAGCCGCTCGCGCGCCAGCCGCGAGTGCAGGTCCGCGGCGAGCCGCATGCCCAGCCCGAACTCGGCGTTGTCCTCGAACAGCGAGTTCGACCAGGCCGGGCCGCGCCCGGCCGCGTTCTTCGCCCACGGCGTCGTCGGCAGGTTGCCGCCGTAGATCGAGGAGCAGCCGGTCGCGTTGGCCACGACCGCCCGCTCGCCGAAGAGCTGGGTGAGGAGCTTGAGGTACGGCGTCTCACCGCAGCCCGCGCACGCCCCCGAGAACTCGAACAGCGCCTGCAGGAACTGCGTCCCACGCACCGTCCCGAAGTCGACGTGGGCCCGGTCGTTGACGTCGAGCGTCTCGAAGAAGGCGATGTTCTCGCGCTCGACCTCGAACCGCTCGGCGGCCGCCGTGAGGTTGATCGCCTTGCGGTCCGGTCTCCCGATCGGGCTGACAGGGCACGCCTCGACGCACAGCGAGCAGCCGGTGCAGTCCTCCGCGTAGACCTGCAGCGTGTACCGCGCCGACGGCAGCCCCACTGCATCGAGCGGCGCGGACGCGAAGCCGGCGGGTGCACCGGCCAGGTCCTGCTCGTCGTAGTACTTCGCCCGGATGACGCTGTGCGGGCACACGAAGGAGCAGGTGCCGCACTGGATGCAGGTGTCGGGGTCCCACTGGGCGACCAGGTCGGAGATGCGCCGCTTCTCGTAGGCGGTGGTGCCGCTGGGGAAGGTGCCGTCCACCGGTAGCGCGCTCACGGGGAGGTCCTCGCCGCGGCCCGCCATCATCGCTCCCGTCACCTCCCGGACGAACTGTGGTGCTGAGGCCGGCACGGCGGGCGGCGAGACCCGCCGCGACGTCTGCACGGCAGGCACCGGCACCCGGTGCAGGGCGGCGAGGGCGGCGTCCACCGCCTCCTCGTTCCTGCGGACCACTGCGCTGCCGCGCTTCCAGTAGGTCCGGTGGATGGCGGCCTTGACCTGCTCGACGGCCCGCTCGCGTGGCAGCACACCGGAGATCGCGAAGAAGCACGTCTGCAGGACCGTGTTCGTCCGGCCCGGCAGGCCGCACTCGCGGGCGACGCGGTCGGCATCGATCGTGAAGAGCCGAAGGCCCTTGTCGATCACCTGCTGCTGCACGGTCCCGGGCAGGGCGTCCCAGAGCTCGTCGGGCGGCTGCGGGGCGTTGAGCAGCAGGGTGGCGCCGTCGGCCGCGCGGCCGAGGACGTCGACCTTCTCGAGCAGCCCGAGGTGGTGGCAGCCGACGAAGCCGGCGCGGTGCACCAGGTAGGGCGCACGGATGGGGTGCGGCCCGAAGCGCAGGTGCGAGACGGTCTGGCCGCCTGACTTCTTGGAGTCGTAGACGAAGTAGCCCTGGGCGTGCATCCCGGGGTCGGCGCCGAGGATCTTGATCGTGTTCTTGTTGGCCCCGACGGTGCCGTCGGAGCCCAGCCCAAAGAAGACCGCGCGCACCGTGGCCGGGTCCTCGATGTCGAGGTCGGGGTCCCACGGGAGGCTGGTGCCGCTGACGTCGTCGACGATGCCGACGGTGAACCGTGGCCGGGGCTCGGGCTTGGCGAGCTCCTCCAGGACGCCTGCCACCATGCCGGGCGTGAACTCCTTGGAGGACAGGCCGTACCGACCTCCGACGACGACGGGCATGTGCCCCCGGTCGCCGCGCTGGTGCGCCTCGGCCAGGGCGGCCACGACGTCGAGGAACAGCGGCTCCCCCGCCGAGCCCGGCTCCTTGGTGCGGTCGAGGACGGCCACCGCGCGGACACCGGACGGGAGCGCCGCCACGACCTGCTCGGCGGGGAAGGGCCGGTACAGCCGCACCTGCAGCACGCCCACGCGCTCTCCCCTCGCCACCAGGTGGTCCACCGTCTCCCGGACGGTCTGCGCTGCCGACCCCATGACCACCACGACCCGCTCGGCCTCGGGGTGGCCGGCATACTCCACCAGCCGGTAGGCCCGGCCGCAGCGCTCGGCGAGCTCGTCCATGACCGACTGCACGATGCCGGGCGTCCGGGCGTAGAACGGGTTCACCGTCTCCCGGGCCTGGAAGTAGACGTCGGGGTTCTGGGCGGTGCCGCGCACGAAGGGACGCTCGGGGCTGAGGGCCCGCAGCCGGTGCTGGCGGACGAGGTCCTCCGGTACGAGGGCACGGAGCACGTCGTCGGGCAGCAGCTCGACCGTGGCCAGCTCGTGGGAGGTGCGGAAGCCGTCGAAGAAGTGGACGAAGGGCACCCGCGAGCGCAGGGTCGCCGCGTGCGCCACCAGGGCGAGGTCGTGCGCCTCCTGCACCGACGCCGACGCCAGCAGCGCGAAGCCGGTCTGGCGCACCGCCATGACGTCGGAGTGGTCGCCGAAGATCGACAGCCCCTGGGCCGCGAGGGACCTGGCCGCCACGTGGAAGACGGTCGAGGTCAGCTCGCCGGCGATCCGGTACATGTTGGGCACCATCAGCAGCAGGCCCTGCGACGCGGTGAAGGTGGTGCTCAGGGCCCCGCCCTGGAGCGCGCCGTGGAGCGCCCCGGCGGCGCCGCCCTCGCTCTGCATCTCCATGACGGTGGGCACGCTGCCCCAGACGTTGGGCCGGTCGCGCGACGCCCACTCGTCGGCGAGCTCGGCCATGGCCGAGGACGGGGTGATCGGGTAGATGGCGCACAGCTCACTCAGCCGGTAGGCCACCCCGACTGCGGCCTCGTTGCCGTCGACGGTCGCCCGCACGTCAGATCCCCCCGCCCAAGACGTCCTGGCCCTCCGCCACCGGTTCGGCGACCATCTCGATGGCGTGGACCGGGCACTGTCGGTAGCACGTGCCGCAGCCGGTACAGGCGGTGTAGTCGAAGCGGTACCGGTGGCCGGCGCCGAGCTTCACGACGGCGTCCTCCGGACAGGCCCCGAGGCAGCCGTCGCACTCGAAGCAGTTGCCGCACGACAGGCACCGGGCCGCCTCGTAGGCGACCTCCTGCGGGGTCAGCCCCGCCGTCACCTCGACGAAGGTGTGCACCCGCTCGGCCGGGTCGCGCTCGACCTGGTCCCGACGGCTGTGGTCGCCGAAGTACCAGAGGTTGAGCTTCCCGAAGTCGGCCGGCGGGTGCTTCGGCTGCGGGACGTGCTCCCGGCCGCTGAGCCAGGCGTCGATGCTGCGGGCCGCCCTCTTGCCGTGCCCGGTACCGACGGTCACCGTCCGCTCGCTCGGCACGGCGTCGCCACCGGCGAACACCCCGGGTGCGCCGGTCATGAGGGTGACGGGGTCCACCTGCACGGTGTCGCCGTCGAGCCGGACCCCCGGGACGGAGCGCAGGAACCCGGTGTCGCTCTCCTGGCCGACCGCCAGGATCACGGTGTCAGCGGCAAGCTTCTCGAACTGGCCCGTCCCGTGGGGCCGCCCGTCCTCGTCGAGGGCCTGGACCTCCACGGTGAGCTCGTGCTCGTTCATGGAGCTGATGGTGCGCAGCCAGCTGATGCGGATGCCCTCGCGCTCGGCGTCGGCCGCCTCCTCCTCGTGGGCAGGCATCTGGGCGCGGGTGCGCCGGTACACGATCACGGTGTCGTCGGCGCCGAGCCGGCGCGCCACCCTGGCGGCATCCATGGCGGTGTTGCCGCCGCCGTAGACGGCCACGTGGCGGCTTGCCAGCGAGCCCTGCTCACCGGACTCGACACCTCGCAGGAACGAGACGGCGTCGACCACCCGGCTGGCGTCCTCGTTGGGGATGTCCACCCGCTTGGACAGGTGCGCACCCACCGCGGCGAACACCGCGTCGAACCCGCCGTCGCGCATCTCGGCGGCGAGGTCGGTGACCCGGTGGTCCTGCTCGAAGACCACCCCCAGCGCGGCGATCCGCGCGATCTCGGCATCGAGCACGTCCCGCGGCAGCCGGTAGGAGGGGATGCCGTACCGCATCATGCCGCCGGGTTCCGGTCCGTTGTCCCTGACCACGACCTCGTGCCCCAGGCGGGCCAGGTGGTATGCCGCGCTGAGGCCGCTGGGCCCGGAGCCGACGACCAACACCCGCCGACCGGTGCGCTGCGGCGGCGGGTCGAAGCGCCAGCCGGACTCGATCGCGAGGTCGCCGAGGAACCGCTCGACCCCGTGGATGGACACGGCGTCGTCGAGCTCGACGCGGTTGCAGGCGCCCTCGCACGGGTGGTAGCAGACGCGGCCGTGCACGGCGGGCAGGGGGTTGTCGGTGGTGAGCAGGCGCCACGCGTCCTCGTGCCTGCCGGCACGCACCAGCGCCAGCCACCCCTGGATGTTCTCCCCCGCGGGGCACCCTGCGTTGCAGGGCGGCAGCAGGTCCACGTAGACCGGCCGCTGGGCACGCTGCGGGCCGGCTCGCAGCCGCCCGAGCCCCAGGGGGGCCACGGGTGTCAGGTCGCGGTCGTCGAGTCCCATGTCCACCTCCGTCGCGTCCGATGCTCACGGCAGGAGGACAAGCCGGACAGGGCCCTTGGTCACGGTCGCGGGGCACGGCGCCGACCCGTGGCCCTGGCGGGACGGAGCCGCAGCGGCGGGCTCCCGCGGCCTGCGGGCTCCCGCGGCCCGCGAGCTCCCGCGGCCCGTGGTGAGACGGGAGTCGGCGGCGTGCCCCGGCGGGTGCGAGGATTCCCCCCGTGGAATCAGCAACGGTGATCGTCGCCATCATCGCCACGGTCGTCGTCGTCGCCGGGCTCGCCCAGCGGTTCGGGTTCCTGGCTCCCCTGGCCCTGCTCGTCGTGGGGGTCGGCATCAGCTTCGTGCCGGTCATCCCCGAGCCGGCGCTGAGCTCCGAGCTCGTCCTCGTGGGACTGCTGCCCCCGCTGCTGTATGCCGCCGCGATCCGCACGTCGCTGGTGGACTTCCGGGCGAACGCGAGCCCGATCCTGGCGCTGTCCGTGGGGCTCGTGCTGTTCACGGCCGTCGGCGTCGGTCTCGTGACGTGGTGGGCCCTCGGCGTGCCGTTCGTGGTGGCCTTCGCCCTCGGCGCCGTCGTCGCCCCGCCCGACGCCGTGGCGGCGAGCGCCGTCGGGCGGCGGATCGGCCTCCCCCGCCGGATCGTGACGATCCTCGAGGGTGAGTCGCTGCTCAACGACGCGACCGCCCTGGTGTCGCTGCGGACCGCGTCGGCGGCGATCGTCGCCGCCGGCAGCGTCACCTTCGCCTCCACGGCCGTGGACTTCGGCCGGGCCGTCGTGCTCGGTGTCGGCTTCGGGGCACTCGTGGCCTTCGGAGTGGCGTTCGTGCGCCGCAAGGTCACCGACCCGGTGATCGACACCTCGATCTCGTTCATCGTTCCCTACGTGGCCTACCTGCCGGCCGAGCACTTCCACGGGTCCGGCGTGCTGGCCGTCGTCGTCGCCGGCCTGGTGCTGGGCCACAAGTCACCCGTGGTGCAGAACGCGTCGTCGCGCCTCAGCGAGCGGATCAACTGGCGCACGATCCAGTTCATCCTCGAGAACGTCGTCTTCCTCATGCTCGGCATGCAGATGCGCCGGCTGGTCAAGGACGCCCTCGACTCCGGGGTCGGGCTGGGGCGGCTGATCGGGATCTGCACCCTCGTGGTCGTCACCGTCGTGGTGCTGCGGCCCCTGTACGTCTTCCCGTTCAAGTGGGTCGAGTCGAAGCTCAAGGGCGGGGGCCCGCAGTACCGGCCGTCCAACAGCGCCGTCATCTCCTGGGCCGGGATGCGCGGCGTCGTGACCCTCGCGGCCGCGTTCGCGCTGCCCGAGGAGACGCCGGAGCGGCCGGTCCTCGTGCTGGCCGCCATGTCCGTCACCGTGGGCACCCTGCTGCTCCAGGGCCTGACGCTGCCGTGGCTGGCCCGACGCCTCGGGGTGCGCGGCCCGGACCCGCGCGAGGACGCCCTGCAGGAGGCCACCATCCTCCAGGCGTCCGTCGCGGCGGGCCTCAAGGCGCTCGAGGAGCACGACGAGGCGGACGAGGGCACCATCGAACAGCTGCGTCGTCGCGCCGAGAACCGGACCAACATCGTCTGGGAGCGGCTCGGGCAGGGCCGGGAGGACGCGAGCGAGACCCCCAGCGCGGCATACCGGCGCCTGCGCATGCACATGCTCACGGCGGAGCGCGAGGAGCTGCTCAAGATCCGCGACGCGGGCAACGTCGACCAGGAGGTCCTGGTCCACGTGCTGGCCCAGCTCGACCTCGAGGAGTCGATGCTGGACCGGATCGAGGAGCGCACCGACGAGCTGCGCGAGGACCCGCTGCTGCCGCCCGAGCGGGCGGTCGACGAGTGCGAGCACCTGGCCGCCCACCACGACCGGTTCGTGCCGCCGCTCACGCCGCACGGCTGCCAGGAGTGCCTCGAGCTCGGCGACACGTGGGTGCACCTGCGGCTGTGCCTGGACTGCGGGCACGTGGGCTGCTGCGACTCCTCGCCCAACAAGCACGCGAACAAGCACTTCGAGGAGACCGGCCACCCGGTCATGCGCAGCTTCGAGCCGGGCGAGGCCTGGCGCTGGTGCTTCGTCGACGAGCAGGTCGGCTGAGCGGCCCGGCGGCACCGGCTAGGTTGTGCGCGTGACCCTGCACCTCGTCCTCGCATCCGCCTCCCCCGCCCGCAAGAAGCTCCTCGTCGCCGCGGGCGTCGAGGCGAGCGTCGTCGTCAGCGAGGTCGACGAGGACGCGGCCGTCCGGGACGCCCGGCACATCCACGGCGACGAGCTCGGTGCCGAGGACGTCGCCCTCCTGCTCGCCCGCGCCAAGGCCGAGGACGTCGCCGCGCAGGTCGACGGCGCGCTCGTGCTGGGCTGCGACTCGGTGCTGGAGCTCGACGGCGAGATCCACGGCAGACCCGCGTCGGCCGCCGAGGCCGTCTCGCGCTGGTCGCGGATGAGCGGCCGCTCCGGCGTGCTGCACACCGGGCACTGGGTCGTCGACACCCGCGACGCGGACGAGGGCGGCACCGGCGCGACCCTCGGCGCGACGGCGGCGACCACCGTCCACTTCGCGCGCCTCGAGCCCGAGGAGGTCGAGGCGTACGTCGCCACCGGTGAGCCGCTGCGCGTCGCCGGCGCGTTCACCCTCGACGGGCTCGGCGCGCCCTACGTCGCCGGCATCGAGGGCGACCCCAGCAACGTCGTCGGTCTCTCGCTGCCCCTGCTGCGCGAGCTGCTCGCCGAGGTCGGCGTGCCGTGGCGCGAGCTGCGCGCCGCCGCCTTCCGCGGCGCCCAGGGCGAGCGCGGCGCCTGACCCGCGCGCAGAACGGCGGTTGCTCGACGACCCGCGGGACAACAACCCGCGGTATGCCGCGCAACCGCCGTTCTGCGGGGCAACCCCGGACCGGGCGGTCTAGACCGGGGGGATGTCGCGGCGCTTGGTGGCGAAGTGGCGCTCGCGGTTCCTCGCGTACCGCAGTCGCAGGAGCAGCTCGGCACGCAGCGCGTCGGCCTCGATGACCTGGTCGAGGACGAGGTCGGCGGCGAGCCGCTCGAGGTCGACGTCCTCCTCGTACTCGCGCCGCATCCGCTGGACGAACGCGTCCTTGGCCTCGGCGCCCTCCTCGGCCTCGATGGCCGCGATCCTGTTGGCGTAGACCGCGTTCACGGCTGCCTCGGGACCCATCACCGCGATGCGGGCGGTCGGCAGCGCGATCGTCGCGTCGGGCGCGAACCCGGGGCCGCCCATGGCGTAGAGCCCTGCGCCGTAGGCCTTGCGGACGATGACGCAGAACTGCGGCACGGTCGCCGAGGAGACGGCCGAGACCATCTTGGCGCCGTGGCGGATGATGCCGCCGCGCTCCACCTCCGAGCCGATCATGAAGCCCGGCACGTCGGCGAGGTAGACGAGCGGGATCGAGTACGCGTCGCACAGCCAGATGAACCGGGCGGCCTTGTCGGCACTGTCGGTGAACAGCACGCCGCCCTTGACCGCGGAGTTGTTGGCGACGATGCCGACCGTCTCGCCGGCCATCCGGCCGAACCCGACGACCAGCTCGGGCGCGAACAGCGGCTTGACCTCGAAGAACGACTCGTCGTCGACGAGGCCGTCGATCACCTCGTGGATGTCGAACGGCTGGCTCTCCCGCTCGGGCACCGTGTGCCGGGTCAGCGGGCGCGAGGGCTCCTCGGGCGCGTACGTCGGCAGCTCCGAGCGCCACGACGCCGGCAGGTAGGAGAAGTAGAGCCGGGCCATCTCGATCGCCTCGGCGTCGTCCGACACGAGCAGGTCCCCCACGCCGGAGACGGTGCAGTGCATCCGGGCGCCGCCCATCTCCTCGAGCGACACCTTCTCCCCCACGACCATCTCGGCCATGCGCGGGCTGCCGAGGTACATCGACGCGTTGCCCTCGACCATGATCACGAGGTCGGTGAACGAGGGGATGTACGCCCCGCCCGCCGCGCTCGGCCCGAACAGGCAGCAGACCTGCGGCACCTTGCCGGACAGCGCGACCTGGTTGTGGAAGATGTGTCCGGCCCCCCGTCGGCCGGGGAACATCTCGACCTGGTCGGTGATCCGCGCGCCGGCCGAGTCGACGAACCAGAAGACCGGCAGCTCCTCGCGCAGCGCCATCTCGGTCGCCCGGACGATCTTCTCCACCGTGCGCGCACCCCAGGAGCCGGCCTTCACGGTCGGGTCGTTGGCGATGACGATGGCAGGGCGGCCGTCGACCGTCCCGCGGCCGGTGACCACGCCGTCGGCCGGCAGGCCGGACGCGGTCGCGTTGGCGTAGCGGCCGTCCTCGACGAACGAGCCCTCGTCGAACAGCAGCGCGATCCGGTCGCGGACGTAGAGCTTGCCCTGGCCGTCGAGCTTGGCCTGGGCCTTCTCCGGCGCCGAGGCGGAGGCCTCGTGTGCCGCGGCGAGCCGCTCGCGGACGTCGGTCACCTTGGGGTCGGACCCCGAGTCACCCCCGACCGCGAACGGTGCGGACCCGGGACGGGTGGACGACGCTGGGGTGGAGGTCACCGGCATACCCTCTCGAACTTCGGTGGACGACGGAAAGCGTTGTGGGGCAGGGTGTTGCGGCGCGGCCGGCTCAGGCGGTCGGCAGGCCGAGGTGGCGGGCGATGACCATGCGCTGGACCTCCGAGGTGCCCTCGCCGATCTCCAGGATCTTGGCGTCGCGGTAGAAGCGCGCGACGGGGTACTCCTCCATGAAGCCGTTGCCGCCGAAGACCTGGGTGGCGATGCGGGTCGCGGTGACCGCGGCCTCGGTCGAGTAGAGCTTGCAGATCGCTGCGGCCTGCTTGACCTCCTTGACCGAACGGCGTCCGCGCTCGAGCTCGTCCTTGAGCCAGGCGGCCTTGTACGTCAGCTGGCGCGACGCCTCGACCATGACGGCGAGGTCGGCGATCTGGAACGACACGCCCTGGTTGATCCCGATCGGCCTGCCGAACGCCTTGCGGGTCTTCGCGTACTCGGTCGTCTCCTCGAGCATCCGCTGGCTCATCCCGACCGCGAGCGCCGAGATGGCGATGCGGCCGTCGTCGAGCGTCTTGAGGAACTGCTTGAACCCGTCGCCCTCGTTGCCGAGCAGGTTCGAGGCGGGGACGCGGCAGTCCTCGAAGGTGAGCCCGTGGGTGTCGGAGGCGTGCCAGCCGAGCTTGTCGTATGCCGGCTCGACCGTGAATCCCGCTGTGCCGGAAGGGATCATGATGGCCGAGATCTGGGCGGAGCCGTCGTCGGCCGTGCCCGTGCGGGCGGTGACGGTCACGACGGAGGTGATGTCGGTGCCGGAGTTGGTGATGAACGCCTTGGCGCCGTTGACGACCCACTCGTCGCCCTCGCGGACGGCCCTGGTGCGGGTGGCGCCGGCGTCGGAGCCGGCATCCGGCTCGGTCAGGCCGAAGCCGGCGAGCGCGCGGCCGGCGACGAGGTCGGGCAGGAAGCGCTCCTTCTGCTCCTGCGTGCCGTACGTGAGGATCGGGTTGATGCCCAGGCCGACGCCGGCCGACAGGGTGATCCCGATCGACTGGTCGACCCGGCCCAGCTCCTCGATCGCGACGCAGAGCGAGGTGAAGTCGCCGTCGTCGCCCATGCCGCCGAACTCCTCCGGCACGACGAGGCCGAAGAGCCCCAGCTCGCCCATCTTGGGCACGAGGTCGGACGGGAAGTGGTGGTCCTTGTCCCACTGGGCGATGTGCGGCTCGACCTCGGCCTGCGCGAACTCCCGCACGACCTTGCGGAAGTCCTCGTGCTCCTTGCTCAGCTCGAACATCGCTCACTCCTTCGTGGCATGCGCCTTCGGGGGTCGCCCGGCCGCGCGGCATCCGTGTCATTGCTTGACGTTGACGTAAACGTAAAGCAATACTCGCGGGTATGCCAAGCCCCACCGTGACCGAGCAGCGGACCTGGACGATCCGCGAGGTGGCCGAGGAGTTCGGGGTCACGCACCGCACGGTCCGGCACTACGAGGACCTCGGGCTCATCTCCCCCGAGCGTCGCGGGACCCAGCGCGTCTACCACCGCCGCGACCGCACCCGCCTCGGCCTGATCCTGCGCGGTCGGCGCCTCGGGTTCCCGCTCGAGGAGATCCGCACGATCATCGACCTCTACGACCGGCCGCGGGGCAAGGCCAGCCAGCTCGAGTACGTCCTGGGGCAGATCGACGAGCGCCGCACCGACCTCGAGCAGCGCCGCCGCGACCTCGAGGACGCCCTCACCGAGCTCGACGAGTTCGAGCGCCGCTGCCGCGAGGACCTCGACCGGCTCCGCTGAACCTGCCCGTCTCTCCGCTCGCCCAGCCTCTCGGGGTGGGCGGCGGCCGAATCGGCCAGAGGAGCGACGTCGAGGCCGACGGCGACCACGTGGTGTCCTTCCTCGAGCGCTCGTGCGGTCAGGAGCCGGCCGAGACCGGTCGAGGCTCCGGTGATGCCCGGGTGGACATGGGTGCGTTAATTCCATGCAGATGGTGATTCGGGGAGTAGCGCTGCAGCTGGGGTGCTCAGCTAGTCGCGACCGAAGCCGGAGTCGCGTTCGCCGGTTGCACCCTGCGGCGGAGGTCGGCGGTGAGGATCGCGACTCCGACGAGGACCGCCAGGACGTAGAAGAGGGTCGCGACCTCGAAGACGGTGGCGTAGCCGTGGGCGGCGAGGACAGTGCTGGGGCTGTTGTCGTGGTCCACCGCGGAGCCGAACACGACGGTCAGCAGGGCCAGGCCGATGGATCCCCCGAGCTGATGTGCGGTGTTGACCAGGCCCGATCCGGCGCCGGCGTCGTGGGGTTCGATCCCGGACATCCCGAAGTCAGTGAACAGGATGATGGCGATGCCCTGTCCGACCCCGAGGACGAGAAGCGGCAGCAGGATGCCGGGCCAGAACGCGGTGCCGGCGTCGATGCGGCTCAACCAGGCCATGCCGATGGTCGCGAGGGCCAGCGACACGACGAGGAGTACGGCCTTGCTCGCGCGTGGAGCGAGCAGGCGGACGACGTAGACCATCGCGAAGAACATCCCGGTCAGCGGGATGTAGGCGAATCCCGTGGCCAGTGGGCTGAGTCCGCGGACGTTCTGCAGGAACTGGCTCAGGAAGTAGAACGTGGAGAACATGGCGCCGACGATGAGGACGCGTCCGAGGTAGGCGCCGGAGCGCTCGACGTCTGCGAACAGGCGCAGCGGCACGATCGGCTGGGAGTGGCGGCGTTCGAGCAGCACGAACGCGAGGATGAGCGCGAGCGCTGACCCGAGCGGCACCAAGGTGGTGGGGCTGGCCCAGCCGGCCTCGGCGGCCTCGACGAGCCCGTAGACCAGGGCCGACATGCCCAGGGTGATGCAGATGGCCCCGAGGACGTCGACGCGGCCGGACTGGCGGCCGGTGTCGGGCAGATGGCGCGGCGAGAGCGCCAGGATCGCGATTCCGATGGGGACGTTGACGAGCAGGCCCCAGCGCCACGAGAGGTACTCCGTGAAGACGCCGCCGACGATGATGCCGACGCTGCCACCCGCGCCGATCACAGCGCTGTAGATCGCGATCGCGCGAGTGCGCTCCTCAGGGGCGGGAAAGCTGGTGATGAGCAGTGCCAGCGTCGCGGGGATCGCGAAGGCCGCGGCGAGCCCCTGCAGGGCCCGTGCACCGACGAGGACCTCCGAAGACTGGGCAACGCCGGCCAGCAGCGATGCCGCCGTGAACAGGCCCGTGCCGACCATGAAGACGCGGCGCCGGCCGACGAGGTCGCCGGTGCGGGCACCGAGCAGCAGCAGGCCGCCGAACACGAGCACGTAGCTGTTCTGGATCCAGGAGAGCGAGGAGTCGGTGAACTCGAGCTCGTCCTTGATGTGGGGCAGCGCCGTCGTCACGATCGAGGCGTCGAGCGTCATCATCAGCTGGCAGCCGAGGATGACGGCAAGAACGACGCCCCTTTTCCGTGTCGAGGGACGGAGAGCGGGAACGGACATGGGCTCCTCCTAAGTAACTAACAAGTTGGTTGTTCCAGTGAATCACGTCTGCTCCTTCCATGCAACTAACCGGTTACTTGTTAGGATCCGTCCATGGCGAGAGATGCAGAAGCGACCCGAGGGCGGATCCTGGACGCGGCCGAGGCCGAGTTCGCGAGCTACGGCATCGCTGGATCTCGCGTCGATCGGATCGCCGAGACCGCCTCAGCCAACAAGGCGCTGATCTACAAGTACTTCGGCAGCAAGGAGGAGCTGTTCGACGCCGTCTTCGCCGCGCGCGCCCTGTCGTTCGTCGACCAAGTCGAGTTCGACGCCACGGACCTGCCTGGGTACGCGGGTCGGGCGTTCGACCTGTACGAGCGCTACCCGAACACGCTCCGGCTCTCGACGTGGTACCAGCTCGAGCGCGCCGACGGTCGGCTGCCGGCGATCGTCGAGTCGAACAACGCCAAGCTCGCCAAGATCGAGCAGGCACAGGAGGCCGGCCTCCTGACGACTACGTACTCGGCGCTCGAGCTGCTCACCGAAGTGCGCGCCCTGTGCATGAGCTGGCACCTGCACACACCAGAGCTCGCGCTCGTACGACGACCGAACCGCGCGCGTTGTCGCGAGGTAGTTGTCGAGAGCGTCCGCCGGCTGGTGGCTGGCGACTGATCCTCCGGACACCAGCGTGAGGCGGCCTTGCCGATGCTTTGTCCATCTCGTGGTCCGCCGCTCCGCACCGTCAACGCCTACCTGTCACCAACCTCCAGGCCGAGTACATCCAGCCGTCCCGCCACAGCGGGCGCCCAGCGCGGTGGGCTAGGTTCGCCGCCGTGAACTGGGACGAGGTCGGCGCACGCGTCGTACCGACCGCCGGCATCGCGCTGGCCCCGTCGGCCGCGCTCACCGCGCTCGGCGCCGCGCTCGTCGTGGTCGGCGTCGCCCCGGTCTGGCAGTCCCTGCGCGTCGTCGTGACGCTGGTGCACGAGCTCGGCCACGCGGTGGTCGGCCTCGCAGTCGGCCGACGGTTCACCGGCTTCGTGCTGCGGGGCGACATGTCCGGCCACGCGGTGACGGTCGGGCCCTCGCGTGGCGCCGGGCGCGTGGTGACGACGTGGGCGGGCTACCCGGCCCCGGCCGTCCTCGGCGCGGTCATGGTCTGGGCCGCCGGTCGCGGCTGGTCGGCCCCGATGGTCACCGCCGGCCTGGTCGTCCTCGTGGTCGCGCTGCTGCGGGTGCGGTCGGCGCTCACCGGCGTGGTGATGGTGCTCGTCCTCGCGGCGAACGGGGCCCTCTGGTGGTGGCGGGACGACCGGCTGCAGGCGACCGTGCTCGTCGCCCTCGGCGTGGTCCTGCTCGTCGGGGCCTGGCGGCACCTGGGGGCCGTCGCCGGCAGCCGCGAGCGCGGCAGTGACCCGGCGGTGCTCGCCGCGCTGACCCGCGTGCCGCGCGGGCTCTGGACGGCGTCCTTCGTCCTCGTCTGCGCCGCCGCGACCGCGTGGGCCGGCCGGGTGCTGCTCGACCTCGTGCGCTGACCCTGCGTCCGCTCACCTGCGGGGGCGTCGAGGAGTCAGGACATGCCGACGACGCGGCCGTGGCACCGGCATGTCCTGGCCGCTCGACGGGGCTCGGTCAGGGGTGCCGGGCCGCCAGGAAGGCGTCGATCTCGGGGGCGGTCGGCGCCGTCGCCGGTCCGCGACGCGTCACCTTGATTGCCCCGGCCGCGTTGGCCCGCCGTGCCGCCGTCACCCAGTCGGTCCCTCGCGAGACCTCGGCGACCAGCACGCCCGTGTGGGTGTCCCCGGCGCCGTTGGTGTCGACGGCCTCCTGCGGGTACCCGGGCAGCGACTCGGTGCGGCCGTCCAGCCGCAGGTGGCACCCGCGCGCGCCGTCGCGCACCACCGCCACCGCGCCCTCGGCGAGCCGCTCGGCGACCGCCGCGACGGAGTCAGCCGGGTCGGCGCAACCGGTCAGCTGCCCCGCCTCCTCGGCGTTGCTCGTCCACACCGCGGTGCGCTCGAGCACGTGCTGCTGCAGCGAGGGCGCGAGGTCCCCGAACGCCGCACCCGGGTCGAGGACCACCAGCACACCGTCCACGAGGTCGTCGAGCCACTCCAGCAGCGGGTCGCGGGTCCGTCCCACGAGCGAGAACCCGCTCACGCAGACGAGGTCCCCGGCGACCGGACGGCTCGTCGCGAGGCTGGCCGCGCTGATCCGCCGCTCGGCACCCTGGGTCGTCACGAACGTCCGCTCGGCGCTCGGCTCGACCATGACGACGCAGATCCCGGTGTCGAGGCCGTCGACGACCGGGCTCGACACCACGACACCCTCGGCCGCGAGCGCCGAGCGCACGAGGTCGCCGTTCGGCCCCTCGCCCACCGCCCCGGCGAGCACGGCATCGGCGCCCGAGCGGGCGGCGGCGACGAGGATGTTGACGGCTCCCCCGGCATACCGCTCGTAGCTGCGGGCCACCGCGTTCCCGCCGCGCCGCGGCAGTGCGTCCACCTCCACGACCACGTCGACGAGGGCCTGTGCCGTGTGGATCACCCGCGTCATGCCCGGAAGTATGCCGGTGGCCGCTACCGTCGGCAGGGAGGCCGGCGAACCCCGGCCCGGGCAGGGCAGGAGGGGACGTGCGCGACCTGGTGTACCCGCCGATCGTGGTCGCGGCCAAGCTCGGCCTGCGGCTGCTCGGCCAGCGGGTCGACCTGACCGGCGCCGAGAACGTCCCGCGCCACGGCGGCGTCGTGCTCGCGCTCAACCACGTCGGCTACCTCGACCCCGTCTACGGCGGGCTGGCCGCCGACCCGTCGGGGCGGCTGGTGCGGTTCCTGTCCAAGCGCGAGCTGTTCGAGCACCGGTGGATCGGCCCGGTCATGAGGGGCGTGCACCACATCGAGGTCGACCGGGCCGAGGGAGGGAAGTCGCTGGAGACCGCGGTCGAGTACCTGCGCGCCGGCGAGGCCGTCGGCATCTTCCCGGAGGCGACGATCTCGCGGTCGATGGAGCTCAAGGAATTCAAGACCGGCGCCGTGCGCATCGCCGCGGCGGCCGGCGTGCCCGTCGTGCCGGTCGTGCTGTGGGGCACCCAGCGGGTGCTCACCAAGGACCACCCGCGCGACCTCGCACGTGGGCGCACCGTCACCATCCGGGTCGGCGCCCCGAGGACGTATGCCGCGAGCGACCCGGTCGCCGACACCGCCGACCTGCGCGCGGTGATGGGGCGGATGCTCGAGGGCGCCATCGCCGCGCACCCGGCGCAGGAGCAGCCGCCCGGGTCGTGGTGGCTCCCGGCACGGCTCGGCGGCTCGGCGCCGACTCCCGACGAGGCCGCCCGGCTCGACGCCGAGGAGAGGGCGCGCCGGGCAGCGCACCGTCCCTAGACGCGGGTGCGGACGGCGTAGAGCTCGGGGAAGAAGGTGAGGTCGAGCGCGCGGCGCAGGAAGTCGACGCCGGACGAGCCGCCGGTCCCCCGCTTGTGGCCGATGGTGCGCGTGACGACCTGCAGGTGGCGGAAGCGCCACTGCTGGAAGTTGTCCTCGATGTCGACGAGCTCCTCGCAGGTCTCGTAGACGCCCCAGTGGTCGTGCGGCGCGGCGTACACCTTCGCGAAGGTGTCGACGAGCTCCTCGTCGGCCCGGTGGGGCTGGGACCAGTCGCGCTCGAGCAGGCCCTGCGGCACGGCATACCCAGCCCTGGACAGGTAGCGCAGGAACTCGTCGTAGAGGCTCGGCTGGTGGAGGAGCTCGGCGAGCATCGCGCGGGCCTCCTCGTCGTGCTCGAAGACCTGGAGCATCTCGGCGTTCTTGTTGCCGAGGAGGAACTCCACCGCGCGGTACTGCCAGGACTGGAAGCCCGAGCTGGTGGCGAGGAACGGCCGGATCAGGGCGTACTCGCTCGGGGTGAGGGTGGCCAGCACCGACCACTGGCCCGTGAGGACCACCTGGATGTGCTTGACCCGGGCGAGGCGCTTGAGGGCCGGTGCGAGGTCGTCGGCGGCGAGCAGGTCCCGGGCCGAGCGCAGCTCGTGCAGCATGAGCTTGAGCCACAGCTCGGACGTCTGGTGCTGGATGATGAACAGGAGCTCGTCGTGCTGGGCGGGGACGCTGCGCGGGTGCTGCGCCGACAGCAGCCGGTCGAGGTCGAGGTAGTCGCCGTAGGACATCGCGCGGGAGAAGTCGCGCTCGACCGTCTCCTCGAGGTGGCGCAGGGCGCGGGCGTCGTCGGCGGAGCTCATGGGGCACACGATAGGGCCCGGCAGTCTGCGCAGGCGGAGGCGCCCGAGCCGACCTACCCTCGACACATGCACGTCAAGGGGAACGTGTCCACGCACCGCACCACCACGGTGGCGCTGGTGTCCGCCGCCGCGCTGCTCCCGGCGCTCGCGCAGGTCGCGCCCGCCGCGGCATCCGCGCCCGGGCACGCCCCGCCGTCGACGGTGTCCGCACCGCCCTCGACGGTGTCCGCACCACCGTCGCTGGTCTCCGCCGCCCCGCCGACCCCCGGGGTGACGCTGACGACGCTGGCGAGCGGCCTGGCGCTGCCGTGGGACGCGGCCCAGCTGCCGAACGGCGACGTGCTCTTCACGCAGAAGGCCGGCACCACCTCGCTGCGGCGCACCACCGGCGCGGTGCAGGTGGTCGCGACCACGCAGTCCGACCTGTTCGTCGGGTCCGAGTCCGGGCTCATGGGCGTCGTGCTCGACCCGGCGTTCGCGAGCAACCGTCGGTACTACACCTGCCAGGCCTACCGCGGCACCGGCGCCTCGCCGATCGACATCCGCGTCCTGCGCTGGGTGCTCTCAGCCGACGGCACCTCGGCGGCGCGGTCGGGCGCGCCGGTCGTCACCGGCATACCGATCACGACGGGGCAGCACGGCGGCTGCCGGCTGCGCTTCGCCGCCGACGGGACGCTGCACGTCGGCACCGGTGACGCCATCACCGGTACCAACCCCCAGAGCCTGTCCTCGCTGGGCGGCAAGACGCTGCGGGTGCGCACCGACGGCACCGCGCCGGCGGACAACCCGTTCGTCTCCCGCGGTGGCCGGGCCGCGCTGGTCTACACGTACGGCCACCGAAACGTGCAGGGGCTGGCGCTGCGCCCGGGCACGACGCAGATGTGGAGCGCCGAGCACGGGCCCGACCGCGACGACGAGGTCAACGCGCTCGTGCGCGGCGGCAACTACGGCTGGGACCCGGTGCCCGGCTACAACCAGACGGTCCCCATGACCGACACCGCGAAGTTCCCCTCGGCCGTCCGTGCCCGCTGGAGCTCGGGCTACCCCACCGTCGCGACGAGCGGGCTGACGTTCCTGCAGGGCAGCAGCTGGGGCCGCTGGGAGGGGGCGCTCGCCGTCGCCGAGCTCAAGGGCGCGGGCGTGCGCGTGCTGTCGATGACTCCGGACGGGCGCGTCACGGGCAGCGAGCAGGTCGCGGCCCTCGACGGGACCGTCGGCCGGGTGCGCACCGTGCAGTCCGTGCCGGGCGGTGCCTTCCTGCTGACCACCTCCAACGGCTCGGGCGACCGCCTCGCCCGGGTCGCCCCCGTCCCTCCGGCGACGCCCGCATGGAGCCCTGGCACCGACGTCTCCCCCAGCGGGGTCGGGACGGTGCTGCGGGGCCAGCAGGTCCTGGCGTTCGTGCGCGGCACCGACGACAGGGTCTGGTACACCAGCCAGGCCGGCGCCGGCGGCGCCTGGGCCTCGTTCCGCTCGCTGCCCGGGACCGTCGCGTCCGCCCCGACCGCCGTCTCCTGGGACGGCTCGCGGGTCGACGTCTTCGCCCGCAGCGCCTCCGGCCACCTGCTGCACACCTGGGACCCGGGCACGGGCTGGCGTCGGTGGGAGGACCTGGGCGGCAGCCTCACCAGCGCACCGTCCGCCGCCTCGCTCAGCAGGGGCACGATCGACGTCTTCGCGCGTGGCACCGGCGACGCGCTCGTCCACCGGCGCTGGGACGGCTCGCGCTGGCTGCCGTGGACCAGCGGCGGCGGAGTCCTCAGCGCCGCCCCGGCCGCCTCCGCGGACCGCGCCCACGGCACCATCGCGGTGCTGGTCCGCGGGTCCGACGCGTTCGTCTACGGGTCGAGCTGGACCGCCGCCGGCCGGACGACCGGCTGGCAGCGGTGGGGCCGCCAGACCTGGTCGGGCCTCGGCGCGAGCCAGGGCGGTGCCGACCGGGTCGTCCTGACGCGCAACGGCACCACGCCCGTGTACATCCGCGGCCGGCTCGCCATCGCGATGGGGTCGGGTCAGCTCAGCGGCGCGCCCGCCGTGACGTCACGCAGCTCGACGAGCTTCGTCGGCCTGGGACGCGGCCTCGACGGGGCGCTGTACGCCTACGACGGCAGGGCCGGCCGGTACGGCTGGAGCAAGGTCGGCGGGGCGCTGCGCTGACCCGCAGGACTGTCACCCATGCCACACCCCCGTCGCCGTGGGTGCCGTGGCGGAAACGGCTAGGCTCCGCGACATGGCGCCCATCTCCAAGGTCCTCATTGCCAACCGCGGCGAGATCGCCGTCCGCGTCGCCCGTGCCTGCGCCGACAGCGGCCTCACGTCGGTGGCCGTGTATGCCGAGCCGGACCGGGACGCCCTGCACGTGCGCGTGGCCGACGAGGCCTACGCCCTCGGCGGCACCACGCCCGGCGACTCCTACCTCGTGCAGGAGAAGCTGATCGAGGTCGCGAAGAAGGCGGGCGCCGACGCGGTGCACCCCGGCTACGGCTTCCTCTCCGAGAACGCCTCCTTCGCCCAGGCCGTCATGGACGCCGGGCTGACCTGGATCGGCCCGCCCCCGGAGGCCATCGACTCCCTGGGCGACAAGGTCAAGGCCCGGCACATCGCCGCCCGCGCCAACGCCCCGCTCGTGGCCGGCACGGCGGACCCGGTCGCCGACGCCGACGAGGTCGTGGGCTTCGCGCAGGAGCACGGACTGCCCGTGGCCATCAAGGCGGCCTACGGCGGCGGCGGCCGCGGCCTCAAGGTCGCCCGCACCATCGAGGAGATCCCGCACCTGTACGACTCCGCGGTTCGCGAGGCGGTCGCCGCCTTCGGCCGCGGCGAGTGCTTCGTCGAGCAGTACCTCGACAAGCCGCGCCACGTCGAGACCCAGTGCCTGGCCGACCAGCACGGCAACGTCGTGGTCGTCTCCACCCGTGACTGCTCGCTGCAGCGCCGTCACCAGAAGCTCGTCGAGGAGGCGCCCGCGCCGTTCCTCACCGACGAGCAGAACGCCGAGCTGCGGCGCGCGTCCAAGGCGATCCTGTCCGAGGCCGGGTACGTCGGCGCCGGCACGTGCGAGTTCCTCGTCGCCCAGGACGGCCGCATCTCCTTCCTCGAGGTGAACACCCGCCTGCAGGTCGAGCACCCGGTCACCGAGGAGGTCACCGGCATCGACCTCGTCCGCGAGCAGTTCCGGATCGCCAACGGCGAGGAGCTCGGCTACGACGACCCGGAGCCGGTGCGCCACTCGATCGAGTTCCGCATCAACGGCGAGGACGCCGGCCGCGGCTTCCTGCCCGCGCCCGGCACCGTGTCGGTGTTCGAGCCGCCGTCGGGCCCGGGCGTGCGCCTGGACTCCGGCGTCGTCTCGGGCGACGTCGTCGCCGGGGCGTTCGACTCGATGCTGGCCAAGCTCATCGTCACCGGACGCGACCGCCAGCAGGCGCTCGAGCGCTCGCGCCGGGCGCTGGCCGAGTTCGTCATCGAGGGCATGCCCACGGTGCTGCCCTTCCACCGCGTCGTCGTCGAGGACCCGGCCTTCGCGCCGGAGGGCGACAAGCCGTTCACCGTGCACACGCGGTGGATCGAGACCGAGTTCGACAACCAGATCCAGCCGTATGCCGGGCCCGTCGCCGACGCGCCCGAGGAGGCCGGCGAGCGCCAGACGGTGGTCGTCGAGGTCGGCGGCAAGCGGCTCGAGGTCGTCCTTCCGGGCGGGCTCTCCCTCGGTGGTGGCGGCACCGCCGCCAAGAAGAAGGCGCCCCGGCGCTCGTCGTCCGCCAAGGGCGGCGGCGCGGCATCCGGCGACTCCCTCACCGCCCCCATGCAGGGCACCATCGTCAAGATCGCCGTCGAGGAGGGCCAGCAGGTCGAGGCCGGCGAGCTCGTCGTGGTCCTCGAGGCGATGAAGATGGAGCAGCCGATCAACGCCCACAAGGCCGGCACCGTCACCGGCCTCGCGGCCGAGGTCGGCCAGACGGTCACCAACGGCGCGGTCCTGGCCGAGATCAAGGACTGACGCACCCGGCCCCGTCCCGCGCACACGACGAGGGGCGCCTCCCGGCCGGGAGGCGCCCCTCGTCGTCCGTGGTCGGTCAGGACCGCAGCGGTCCACCGCTGTCCGGCTGCTCCCCGCCGGGAGCCGGCTCCTCGGGTTGCGGCTCACCCTGCTGGGTCGGGCCGCCCTGCGGCAGCGGGTCGGCGTCCGGGTCCCTGGGTTCCGGGGTGGTGGGGACGTCGGCCGGCGACCCGGCGTCGACTGGCTGTCCCGGCTCCGGGTCACCGGTGCCCGGGCTGGGGTTCGGCGCCGGCACCGGGCTGTCCTGCGACGCCGAAGGCGGCTCCGGCGACGACCCGGGGCCCGGTTCCGGGTCGGGGGTGGGCAGCGGCTCGGGCTCCGGGGTCGGCAGCGGCTCGGGCTCGGGAGTGGGCACCGGTGCCGGTGCGGTCGGCGGCTGGCCCGGGTCCGGGTCGGCCGGCACGCCCTGCGGCGGCAGCCCGAGCTTGTCGCGCAGGACGTCGCCACCCTTGTCCACCTGGTCGGCGTACCGGCCGCCCGTGCGCTGGTCGATGAGGTCCTCGACCTTGTCGATCGCCGAGTCGGCCTTGTCGGGGTTCCCCTTCGCGAAGTCCTTGATCTTGTCGAGCCACTCGCCAGCCATCGTCTGCCTCCGGTTGGAACGGGTCGTGCCGGGCACCGGGCGGCACCCGTCCTTCGACCCTACCGACGCCCGCCCCACCCGGCCCGTCGTGCAGGCGGCCGCCGACTCCGATCGGAGATGGCTCAGTCCCGGGGGTGGAGCTGGCGCGCGGCCTCGGCGATCGAGCCGGACAGCGACGGGTACACCGTGAAGGTGCCCGCGAGCTGGTCCACGGTCAGCCCGTGCTGCACCGCGATCGTGACGGGGTAGATGAGCTCGGACGCCTTGGGCGCCACGACCACCCCACCCACCACCGTGCCGACCCCGCGACGGGCGAAGAGCTTGACGAAGCCGTCGGTGATGCCCTGCATCTTGGCGCGGGGGTTGGTCGCGAGCGGCAGCATCACGCAGGTCGCATCGACGGTGTCCTCGTCGACGTCCTTCTGCGAGTAGCCGACCGTGGCGATCTCGGGGTCGGTGAAGATGTTCGCCGAGACGCCGCGCAGGTTGAGCGGGGCCACCGCGTCGCCGAGGGCGTGGGCCATGGCGATCCGCCCCTGCATGGCGGCCACGGACGCGAGGGGCAGCACCCCCGTGCAGTCGCCCGCGGCATACACGCCTCGCACGGACGTCCGCGAGACGCGGTCGGTGACGACGTGACCGGACTCGCTCAGGGCGACCCCGACCTCCTCGAGGCCGAGCCCGGAGGTCTGCGGGACCGAGCCGACGGCGAGCAGGGCGTGCGAGCCCTCGACCTCGCGGCCGTCGACGAGCCGGACGACGACCCCGTCGTCGGTGCGCCGGACGGACTCCATCCGCGAGCGCCCCAGGACCTCCATGCCCCGCTTGCGGAAGACGTCCTCGATGACCGTGGCGGCGTCGGCGTCCTCGCCGGGCAGGACCCGGTCGCGCGAGGACACGAGGGTCACGCGGGCGCCCAGGCCGAGGTAGGCCTGGGCCAGCTCGGCACCGGTGACGCCGGACCCGACGACGACGAGGTGCTCGGGCAGCTCGGGCAGCTCGTAGATCTGCTGCCAGGTGAGGATGCGCTCCCCGTCGGGCCGCGCGGTGTCCATCACGCGCGGGGTGGCGCCGGTCGCGACGAGCACCACGTCGGCGTCCAGGGTGCGGGTCGAGCCGTCCTCGAGCGTGGCCTCGACCCTGGAGGGCGACAGCAGCCGACCGGTGCCCCGAAGCACCTCGACCCCGTCGGACGCCAGCCGCTCGCCGATGTCACGGGACTGCGCGGCGGCGAGCGCCATGACGCGGCGGTTCACGGTGACGAGCTCGGCGACCGAGTCGGACACCTCGTCGCCCTCGTGGTCCTCGAGGTGCAGTCCGAGGTCGGAGGCCGTCTCGAACTGGGAGCGGAAGTCCGCGGTGGAGATGAGCGCCTTGGACGGGACACAGTCGGTGAGCACCGCCGCGCCGCCGAGGCCGTCGCGGTCCACGACCGTCACGGACGCGCCGAGCTGGGCGGCGACGAGGGCGGCCTCGTACCCGCCGGGGCCGCCACCGAGGATCACGACGGAGGGCTGGGGCGCGTTCACGGCCCCCATCCAACCACTGGGGCCGTCGGCGCCCGCCACCGCGTCAGGGCCGGCCGGACCGCCGCGACGACCGCCACCGCGTCGGCCGTCAGCGCATGTTGCCGGTGTGGCCCAGCGAGAACCGCCCGGGCTGCGGCCAGACGGCCAGGCCGTGGGGGCCGCTGTCGACCTTGATCGTGTGGGTGACCTTGCCGGTCGTGGTGTCGAACACGTAGACGACGTGGTCGTACCGTCCGGCGAGCCACAGCTCGTCACCCAGCGCGGTCACGCCGCCCATGTCGGGAGAGCCGCCGCCCGGGATCTTCCACAGGGCGACCTTGGCCAGGGTGCTGCTGTCGAGGACGGTGATGGAGCCGGCGTCCCGGTTCGACACGAACAGTCGCCTGGCGTCCCGCGAGGGGTAGATGCCGTGGGCTCCCATGGCGGTGTGGATGAAGCGGGAGATCTTCTGCGTCTTCGCGTCGATGACCCACACGCCGTTGCGCAGCATGTCGGCGACGAGGAACCAGCGCCCGTCCGGGGTGAGCCGGACGTCCTGCGGCATGGCCGACGCCCCGGGCATCAGGCCCTGCTTCGGGCTGCCGGGCATGTTCATCGCCTCGTGCGGCGACGTCGCCCCGGGGGTCTTCACCCTGTTCAGGTCGATGACCTTGCGGACCTTCCGGGCCTCCGCGTCGATCACGAGCAGCTTGCCCGAGAACTCGCAGCTGGCGACGAAGAAGCTCTCGTCGGCGCTGAAGTCGGCGTGGTTGACGCCGTGGCACGGGACCGGCAGCGAGCGCTGCAGCTTCATGGTCCGCGGGTCGCGGACGTCGATGCGCCGCAGCCGCTCCGCCATGACGAGGGCGTGCTTGCCGTTGGGCGTGAAGTAGAGGTTGTACGGGTCGGCCACCGGGACGGCCTTGCCCTGCTTGCCCGTGACGGGGTCGATGGGGATGAGGTCGTTGCCGAGGTCGTCGTTGACCCAGAGCGTCTTGAGGTCCCACGACGGCACCACGTGCTGCGGCTCGCGCCCGGTGCTGAACCGGCGGATGACCTTGTAGGTGCGCGGGTCGATGACCTGCACGGTGTCGGCCATGGTGTTGGGCACGTAGACGAGCGCACGGGCCTTCGCCGCCTCGGGCGAGAGCATGCCCGCGCCGTCGTGCTCGTAGACGTTCGTCGTCGCGGCCGTGGTCGTGCTCGACGACTGTGTCGTCGAGGTGCTGCCGGACGGCGTCGTCGTCCCTGCCGTGTCGCGCACCGACGGGCTGCAGGCGGACAGCGCGCACCCGGCCGCGACGACGGCGGCGATCGCGCCGAGGCGCAGGCGTGCGCCGGCCGGTCGGACTGTCCTCACGCGACGTCCCGCAGGAGGGTGCTGAGCCCGACCGGGCGCAGCCCCATCCGGGACAGGTCGGTGAGTATGCCGGGCAGAGCCTCGGCGGTGCCGGCGTGCCCCAGGTGGAGGCTCACGATCGACCCGGCCCGCACCTGGGTGCGGGTGCGCTGCCGGACCGCGACGGCACCGGGGTCGAGGAAGTCCTGGGGATCGACGTCGTACGACACGCAGCGAGCGTAACCAGCCCGGCGGGCCGCTGCGCGGATGCGCGCCGTGCTGTGCAGGGTGCCGCTCGGCCGGAACCACCAGCCGGCCGTGCCGACGGCCTTCTCCAGCGCCGAGACGCCCTTGGCCACCTCGGCGTCGGCGGTGGCGGCGTCGAGGGTCTTCATCTGCTGGTGGCTCCACGTGTGGTTGCCCACCTCGTGCCCGGCAGCCAGCACGGCGCGGGCGAGCTCCGGGGCGGCGGTGACCCAGGTGCCGACCGCGAAGACGGTGATGTGGGCGTCCGCTGCCCGGCAGGCCTCGAGCACCTGCGTGGTGAGCGAGGCCGGCCCCTGGCCGTGGAAGGTCAGCGCCACCTCGGACCGGTCGCGCGGCCCGTGGACGATGTCGTCGCCGGGGCGGGAGGCGATGCCCGGCTTCACGAGGCCGCCGCCGGCCGTGGCCGTCGGCGACCCGGTCGCCGTCGTGGTCGCCGCACCCGAGGTGGAGGGCGAGGACGCAGAGCTCGACGAGCCACCCGAACCGGACTGGCCGCCCGGGTGGTCCGGGGTCGAGCACGCCGCGGTGGTGAAGGCGACGGCCGCGGCCCCGAGCACCGCCCGCCGCGTGGGCGCCGGCGTCCGCCCGGGTGAGGGGTCGGGCAGGACCGGCTCTGCGTCGCTGTTCACGGCGGGCATGCTCGCAGGTCAAGTTGGGAAGTCGATCAAGACGCGCCTGCGCGCAGGGCCCCGGCCGTCGCTACGCTTCCGGGGTGAGTGAGCAGAGCCGCCCGTCGCCGGGCGCCCCCGACCTGTCCGACCCGGCCACGGATCCCTTCGAGGTGGCGCGCGCCGCCGCCGCAGTCATCGCCGAGCGCACCGGCGCCGAGCGCCATGACGTAGCCCTCGTCCTGGGCTCCGGCTGGGGCCAGACCGGCGACCTCATCGGGGAGACGCTCGCGACCGTCGACAACGAGGACGTCCCCGGCTTCGGCCGGGCGGCCGTCGCCGGCCACTCGGGCACGATGCGCTCGGTCGCGATCGGCGACACCGGCAGGCGAGCCCTCGTCTACGGCACCCGCACCCACTTCTACGAGGGCCGCGGCGTGCGCTCCGTGGTCCACGCCGTGCGCACCGCTGCCGCAGCAGGCTGCTCGACCATCGTCCTGACCAACGGCTGCGGCGGGCTGAACCCCGCCTGGCGCCCCGGCACCCCGGTCCTCATCCGCGACCACATCAACCTCACGGCGCACTCCCCCATCGAGGGCGCGAACTTCGTCGACCTGACCGACCTGTACTCGCCCCGCCTGCGCGAGCTCGCGCGCACCGTCGACCCCGACCTCGACGAGGGCGTCTACGTGCAGTTCCGCGGCCCGCACTACGAGACGCCGGCGGAGGTGCAGATGGCCAAGGTGATCGGCGGCGACCTCGTCGGCATGTCGACCACCCTCGAGGCGATCGCGGCACGCCAGAGCGGGCTCGAGGTGCTCGGCATCTCCCTCGTCACCAACCTCGCCGCCGGCATCAGCGACCAGCCTCTCTCGCACGAGGAGGTCCTCGAGGCCGGCCAAGCTGCCGCGGAACGGTGCGGCCGCCTGCTCGCCGCCGTCGTCGGCCGGATCTGAGAGGAGCACCCCATGACGTATGCCGCGCGCCACGGACGCGACGGGTCCACGCCGGAGACCCACGGGCACGAGGACGAGCTCGTCGAGGCCGCCCAGCACTGGATCGACGACGACCCCGACCACGACACCCGGGTCGAGCTCGGTGAGGTCCTCGTCCGCGCCAAGCAGGGCGACGAGGAGGCGCTGGCCGACCTGTCGGACCGGTTCGCCGGGATGCTCGAGTTCGGGACCGCCGGGCTGCGCGGCGCCCTCGGCGCCGGTCCCAACCGGATGAACCGCGCAGTGGTCATCCGTGCGGCCGCCGGGCTCACGGCATACCTCCAGGAGACCGACCCCGAGCCCTTCGTGGTGGTCGGCTACGACGCGCGGACCAAGTCCGACGTCTTCGCCCGCGACACCGCGGCGGTCGTCGTCGGGGCCGGCGGCCGGGCCATGGTCCTTCCGCACGTGCTGCCGACCCCCGTGCTGGCCTTCGCCATCCGCCACCTCGGGGCGGACGCCGGCGTGATGGTCACCGCGAGCCACAACCCGCCGCAGGACAACGGGTACAAGGTCTACCTCGGCGACGGCTCGCAGATCGTCCCGCCGGCCGACAGCCGGATCGCCGGGCACATCGCCCGGGTCGCGCAGGTCGCCGACGTGCCGCTCGCCGACGACGGCTGGGAGACCCTCGGCGACGACGTGCTCGAGGCCTACCTCGACGCGACCGCGCGCGTGGTCGCGCCCGACAGCCCGCGCGACCTGTCGGTCGTGCACACCGCCCTGCACGGCGTCGGCAGCGACACCCTCATGCAGGTCTTCGAGCGGGCCGGCTTCCCGGCGCCCACCCCGGTGGCCAGCCAGGAGCACCCGGACGCCGCCTTCCCGACCGTGACCTTCCCCAACCCGGAGGAACCCGGCGCCATCGACGCCGCGCTCGCCCTCGCCGAGGAGGTCCGGCCCGACATCGTCCTGGCCAACGACCCCGACGCCGACCGGTGCGCCGTCGCCGTCCCCGACGGCGGGCAGTGGCACATGCTGCGCGGCGACGAGGTGGGTGCGCTGCTCGGGGCTCACCTGCTGGCCCGCGGCGTGCCGGAGGATGCCGTGTTCGCCAACTCGATCGTGTCCTCGCGGCTGCTCGCGGCCATGGCGAAGGACGCCGGGATCCGCCACGAGGAGACGCTTACCGGCTTCAAGTGGATCTCGCGGGTCGAGGGGCTGCGCTACGGCTACGAGGAGGCGCTGGGCTACTGCGTCGACCCCGCGACCGTTCGCGACAAGGACGGCGTGAGCGCCTGCCTGCTGATGGCCGAGCTGGCCGCCACGCTCAAGGCGGAGGGGCGCACCCTCACGGACCTGCTCGACGAGCTCGCCGTGAAGCACGGCGTCCACGCCACCGACTCGTTCTCGGTGCGGGTGGCGGACCTGTCGCTCATCGGCACCGTCATGGCGCGGCTGCGCGAGCAGCCCCCGGCCGACATCGGCGGGACCGCCGTGGCCCGGGCCGACGACCTCGCCAAGGGCAGCGAGTCGCTGCCGCCGACCGACGGGCTGCGCTACCACCTCGAGGACGGCAGCCGGGTCATCGTCCGGCCGTCCGGCACCGAGCCGAAGCTCAAGGTCTACCTCGAGGTGGTCGAGCCGGTCGCCGACGAGGACGCCCTGGACGCGGCCAAGGCCGTCGCCGCGGAGCGTCTTTCGGGCCTGCGCGAGGCGATGGCGGCGCTCACCGCCGCCTGAGGCTTCGGCCCGGCCGAGCCCTCCGTCAGGCTGGGCGCCGTCCGCCCGGGACCGGGCTGGGCCCGGGCGGACGGGCACTGCGCCGGGCTAGGACTTCCGCCAGAACCGCTTCCTGGCCCGCGACGCGTCGGCCGGCTCGGGGGACGGCGTGGCGGCGTCGGCGTCGTCGACCGGCTTCGGCTCGCCGTCGAAGTCCTGGGCGTCGCCCTCGAGGGCGACGAGAAGCAGGCTGACGAAGTAGCCGGCCCCCTGGTCCCCCGTCACGGCCTCGAGCTCCACCTGGCCGTCCTCGACGAGGAAGTTGAAGGCGTCCAGGGCCGACAGGCGCAGCTCGGTGATCCACACCGCCTCGAGGAAGCTCGACACCTGCCGCGGCCGCGTGCCCGGCCGGTAGCGGACCAGGGCCACCAGCAGCCGCTCGGGGTCGTCGGTGACCTCCACCTCGACCTGGGCGAACATGACGCTGGCGACGAGCCGGCGACGCAGCCGGGCCGCGGCGTCGGCCAGCGGCGCACCGGAGGCGGGCGGCAGGTTGTTGGTCACCGCCTCCCGGAGCTGCATGAATTCGGCACGGTCCACGCGTGCGAGCGTGCCCGACTTGGGCGGAAACGGCAACGGGCGCCACCTCGCGGCGCGTCGCCCCGATCCGCCCGGATCCGGGCCGCCGCACCATAGGGTGCGGGGTGAGGTTTCCGGCCGTCCCTCCCGGCCGTGACGGCGCTCGGGAAGGACCAGCGATGAAGGTTCTCGTGGTCGAGGACGACCTGGACATCCAGGACCTCGTCGTCACCCTGCTCACTCGTGACGGCCACACCGTGGTCGCCGAGGCGGAGGGCTGGACCGGCCTTGCCACCGCCCTGGCGCAGGCACCCGACCTCGTGGTCCTCGACTGGATGATGCCGGGCATGAGCGGGGTGGAGGTCTGCCGCGCCCTGCGTGACGACCCGCGGACCAAGGACGTCCCCGTCCTCATGCTCACCTCCAAGGCGCAGGAGGCCGACATCGACCAGGCGTTCACGGCGGGGGCCGACGACTACATGGTCAAGCCGTTCCGCGGGCGCGAGCTGGTCAGCCGGGTCCGGGACCTCGTGACCCGCTGACGGCGCGCCACGCGAGGTTCGGTGCCGGCGCGGTCGTCGCGCGGTCGTCGGGCGGGCGCTCCCACAGCGACCACAAAGGCTCGGTACAGCCGGGGTCCACCCGAGGGGTGTGTCGTGGGGTCCATCGATCCCCGACCCGAACCGCAGGTGACCCCGATGCCGACCCTCCGCCGCCCCCTCGCCCTCTCCCTCGTCACCGCCGCCGCCCTGGCCGGCGGAGCCGTCGGCTACGGCGGGTACCAGCTCGAGAGCGCCCTGCGCTCCTCCGGCACCGCGGTCGCGGTGGGTGGCACGCGCGCCGGCACCGAGCCGGCCCGCTGGGGTGGTCGCTGGTATGCCGGGGGCACGTGGGACGGCGACGGGTGGTCGGGCGCCGGCAGCGGCGGCTCGGTGGGCGGCGGCACGGGCAGCGGGGGAACCGGCGGCGCGGGCAGCGGCACAGGGAGCGGTAGCGGGGGCACCGGCAGCGCCGGCACGGTGACGGCAACCGGCACCACCACCGAGGCCACCGCGCGGCAGCTGCGGGGCGTCGTCGACATCGTCACGACGGTGGACTACGGGCAGTCCCAGGCCGCCGGCACCGGCATCGTCCTCACCTCGGGCGGTGAGGTCCTCACGAACAACCACGTCGTCGACGGCGCCACGACCATCACCGTGACCGTGCTGTCGACGGGGCGCAGCTACGCCGCCACGGTCGTCGGCACGAGCCCGACCAACGACCTCGCCGTCCTGCGCCTGCGCGGCGCCAGCGGCCTCACCGCGGCACCGATGGGCACGTCGTCCTCGGTCGCCGTCGGGGACGCGGTCACCGGTGTCGGCAACGCCGGCAACGACCCGGGCACCTCCGCGGCGAGCGGCACGGTCACGGCCCTCGACCAGCAGGTCACCGCGAGCGACGGCGACGGCACGAGCGAGACGGTCACCGGCCTCATCCGCACGAGCGCGCCGATCCAGTCCGGTGACTCCGGCGGACCGCTCCTCGACAGCGCGGGCAAGGTCGTCGGCATCGACACGGCCGCCGAGACCAGCGGCTACGGCGGCCAGACCGTCGCGGGATACGCCACCCCGGTCGACCACGCGCTCGACGTCGCCGCCGCCATCCTCTCCGGCACCGACGACGCGACGTACCACCAGGGCCTGCCGGCGTTCCTCGGCGTGCAGACCGGTGGCGCGACGGCGTATGCCGGGTCGACCGCCGCGGGCGTGCCGGTCGTCGGCGTCGTCAGCGGCTCCGCCGCCGAGCGCGCGGGCCTGCAGGCCGGCGACACCATCACCCGGGTGAGCGGCACGGCCGTCTCGTCCCAGACCGGGCTCACCGGTGTGCTGGCGCGGCGCTCACCCGGCGACCGGGTCGTCGTCGCCTGGGTCGACTCCTCCGGGGCGGCCCACCACGCGACCGTGACCCTCGGCTCCGGACCCGCGGACTGACGCGCGGCCCGGCGGGGGTGCGCTCGCCGACCCGGCCGGGGCACCCCCGTGGCCCGGCTAGGATTGGTCGGTGAGCACCTCCCCCGCCGCGGCCCCCGTCGTCGACGCGACGGCGCGCGCCCGTGACCTCCTCGGCGTCTCGCGCCTGTCCAACAGCGCGCTGACGAGCTGGCTGCACGGCCTGCCCGGCGTCGACCAGGTCGGCTGCGAGGCCCGCGCCGCGTCCCTCGGCACGCGCTCGATCAAGACGACGTCGAAGGCGTGGGGCATCGACACCGCGATCTCGATGATCGACCTGACGACGCTCGAGGGCGCCGACACCCCCGGCAAGGTCCGCGGCCTGGCGTCCAAGGCCCTCACCCCGGACGCCACCGACATGACGACCCCGCGTCCCGCGGCCGTGTGCGTGTACGGCGACATGGTCGCCACCGCCAAGCAGACGTTGGGCGTCGACAGCGGCGTCAAGGTCGCCGCTGTCGCCACCGCCTTCCCGAGCGGCCGCGCGATCATGCCCGTCAAGCTCGCCGACACGGCCGCGGCGGTCGAGGCCGGGGCCGACGAGATCGACATGGTGATCGACCGGGGTGCGTTCCTGTCGGGCGACTACCTCACGGTGTTCCGCGAGATCGCGGCAGTGAAGGAGGCCTGCGGGTCCGCGCGGCTCAAGGTCATCATGGAGACCGGCGAGCTCGTGACGTACGACAACGTCCGCCGCGCCTCCTGGCTGTCGATGCTGGCCGGCGGCGACTTCATCAAGACCTCCACGGGCAAGGTCTCGCCCGCGGCGACCCTGCCCGTCACCCTCGTCATGCTCGAGGCGGTGCGCGACTGGCGCGACCTCACCGGCGAGATGGTCGGGGTCAAGCCCGCCGGCGGCATCCGCACCAGCAAGGACGCGCTCAAGTTCCTCGTCACCGTCAACGAGGTCGCGGGCGAGGACTGGCTCGACAACCACTGGTTCCGCTTCGGCGCCTCCAGCCTCCTCAACGACCTGCTGCTGCAGCGCCAGCGCATGCGGATCGGCGCGTACTCCGGCTCCGACTACGTCACCGACGACTCCCCCAGCCTGTACTGACCTCCCCGCCGCGCCCACCGGCCGCGGCCCCCGCCCGTCCATCCTCCATCCGCACCGAACCGAGGACACGAACCCGATGGCCACCTTCGAGTACGCACCGGCACCCGAGTCGCGTGCCGTCGTCGACCTCCAGCCCTCCTACGGGCTGTTCATCGACGGCGAGTTCACGCAGTCCCAGGGCGGGTCGGCGTTCAAGTCGACCAACCCCGCCACCGAGGAGGTGCTCGCCGAGGTCACCGAGGCGAGCGAGGCCGACGTCGACCGCGCGGTCGCCGCCGCCCGCCGGGCGTACGACCGCGTCTGGAGCCGGATGTCCGGCGCCGACCGCGGCAAGTACCTCTTCCGCATCGCGCGGATCCTGCAGGAGCGCGCCCGCGAGTTCGCGGTGCTCGAGAGCCTCGACAACGGCAAGCCGATCAAGGAGAGCCGCGACGTCGACGTCCCGCTCGCGGCGGCGCACTTCTTCTACCACGCGGGCTGGGCCGACAAGCTCGACTACGCCGGCCTCGGCACCAACCCCCGACCGCACGGTGTCGTCGGCCAGGTCATCCCGTGGAACTTCCCGCTGCTCATGCTCGCGTGGAAGATAGCCCCCGCCCTGGCCACCGGCAACACCGTCGTCATCAAGCCCGCCGAGACCACCCCGCTGTCGGCGCTGCTCTTCGCCGAGGTGCTCCAGCAGGCCGAGCTCCCCCCGGGTGTCGTCAACATCGTCACCGGCGCCGGCGCGACCGGCCAGGCGATCGTCGACCACCCGGGCATCGACAAGCTCGCGTTCACCGGCTCCACCGGGGTCGGCAAGATGATCGCCCGCTCGATCGCCGGCACCCGCAAGAAGGCCACCCTCGAGCTCGGCGGCAAGGCCGCGAACATCATCTTCGACGACGCCCCCATCGACCAGGCTGTCGAGGGCATCGTCAACGGCATCTTCTTCAACCAGGGCCACGTCTGCTGCGCCGGCTCCCGGCTGCTCGTCCAGGAGTCCATCGCCGACGAGGTCGACAAGCGGCTCAAGCGCCGCCTCGCCACCCTGCGCGTCGGCGACCCGCTCGACAAGAACACCGACGTGGGCGCGATCAACTCCCGCGCCCAGCTCGACCGCATCACCGAGCTCACCGCCGTCGGCGAGGCCGAGGGTGCCGAGCGCTGGGACAACGGCTGCGAGCTGCCGACCAGGGGCTTCTGGTTCCGACCGACCGTGTTCACCGGCGTCAGCCAGACGCACCGGATCGCCCAGGAGGAGATCTTCGGGCCGGTGCTGTCGGTGCTGACCTTCCGCACCCCGCACGAGGCGGTCGCCAAGGCGAACAACACCCCGTACGGCCTCTCCGCCGGCATCTGGACCGAGAAGGGCTCGCGCATCCTCTGGATGGCCGACCAGCTCCGGGCCGGTGTCGTGTGGGCCAACACCTTCAACAAGTTCGACCCGACCAGCCCCTTCGGCGGCTACAAGGAGTCCGGCTACGGCCGCGAGGGCGGGCGCCACGGCCTGTCCGCCTACGTCACGACGGGAGACGCCAAGTGAGCCCCACCGCCCAGAGGTCCGCCGCGGCGGACACCCGCCTGGACGTCCGCAAGACCTACAAGCTCTACATCGGCGGCAAGTTCCCCCGCTCGGAGTCCGGCCGCTCCTACGAGGTCGTCGACTCCCGCGGCCGGTTCCTCGCCAACGCGGCGCAGGGCTCGCGCAAGGACGCCCGTGACGCCGTCGTCGCGGCGCGCGGCGCGTTCGCGGGCTGGGCCGGCGCCACGGCATACAACCGCGGTCAGGTCCTCTACCGCATCGCCGAGGTGATGGAGGGGCGTCGCGCCCAGTTCGTCGCCGAGGTGCGCGCGGGCGAGGGCGTCACCGAGCGCCGCGCGGAGGCGCTCGTCAGCGCGTCCATCGACCGCTGGGTCTGGTATGCCGGGTGGGCCGACAAGCTCGCGCAGGTCCTCGGCGGGCTCAACCCCGTGGCCGGGCCGTACTTCGACATCTCCGCCCCCGAGCCCACGGGCGTTGTGGGCGTCCTTGCGCCGCAACGCTCCTCGCTGCTCGGTCTGGTGTCGGTCCTCGCCCCGGTCATCGTCTCCGGCAACACCGCCGTCGTGCTCACGAGCGAGCAGCGGCCGCTGCCGGCGATCACGCTGTCCGAGGCGCTGGCGACCTCCGACGTCCCCGGTGGCGTCGTCAACCTCGTCACCGGCCGCACGGCCGAGGTGGCGCCGTGGGTCGCCTCGCACCGCGACGTCAACGCGATCGACCTCGCCGGCGCGGCCGACGCCGACGGCGTGAGCTGGGGAGACCTCGAGCTCGCGGCGGCCGAGAACCTCAAGCGGGTCGTGCGACCCGCCGGTGAGGGCACGGAGGCCGTCGAGCCCGACTGGACGCGCGAGCCCGACCTGTCCCGCGTCACCGCCTTCCTCGAGACCAAGACGGTCTGGCACCCCAAGGGCCGTTGACCGCGGCCCGCGTCGTCGTCCTCGCCGGCCCCAGCGGGGCCGGCAAGTCGCGCCTGGCCGCCCGGCTGCACGACGCCCACGGGTGGCCGATCGTCCGGCTCGACGACTTCTACCGCGACGAGGACGACCCGGCGATGCCGCGCTCGGCCGAGCTCGGCATCGTCGACTGGGACCACCCCGACTCGTGGAACCGCGAGGCGGCCGTGGAGGCGCTGGCCACCCTCGTGGCCACCGGCTCCGTCGCGACCCCGGTCTACGACATCGGGCTCAGCCGGGCCGTGGGGTCGACGGTCGTCACCGCGCACCCGGACGACCTGGTCCTGACCGAGGGCATCTTCGCCGCGGAGATCATCGCCGACCTGCGCGAGCGGGGGCTGCTGGCCGGCGCGTACTGCGTGCACCACCACCGGTTCGTGACCTTCGTGTACCGGCTGGCGCGTGACCTCTCCGAGCGCCGCAAGCCGCCGTGGACGCTGGTGCGCCGCGGTCTCGCGCTGATGCGCGACGAGCCGCGGGTCGTCGCCCGCCAGGAGTCCCTGGGCGCCCACCCGGCCCGGGCCAGCGAGCTCGAGCCGCTGCTGTCCGCCCTGGCCCGCTGACGGGACCTCCCTGACGGCACCGGTGTGGCGGGACCTCCCTGACGAGCTCCCCGAACGGCTCCGGTAACGCCCGCGGAGTTGGTAGGTTCGCACCACGCACGGGGTGGACCAGGAGGGGGCAGGTCGGATGACGCAACCCGCGGGCGGCAACGGGAGTGCCGCGACGCCCGGCTGGTCCGCGCCCGGGGCCCCCACCCCTCCCGAGCCGCCGGTCTCGCCCGGAGCAGCGGTCCCGCCCGGAGCAGCGGTCCCGCCCGGAGCAGCGGTCCCGCCCGGGTCGCCTGTCACGCCCGGCCCACCGCCTGAGTACCCGGCGTCGGCGCAGCAGCCAGCCCAGTGGCAGTCCCCCGCGCCGCAGTACCCGCAGGCGCAGTACCCGCCGCAGGCACCGGCATACGCCGGCAGCGGGGCGCCCGGCACCGCACTCCCGGCCGCCCACTGGTCCTCGGCCCTCACGGCGCACAAGCCGGGCATCATCCCGCTGCGCCCCCTCGGGCTCGGCGACATGATCGAGGGCGGCTTCGCGGCGATGCGGCGCAACCCGCGCACCTTCTTCGGCCTGGCGCTGCTCGTGACCCTCGCCGTCGTCGTCCTGCTCGGCGCCCTCGGCGCCCTGGGCTACCTCGCCGCGACCACCCTCGGCGGCTCGGCCAGCGACGCCGTGCTCGCAGCGGGCGCCGTCGGCGGCCTCACCGTGCTCTACGCGCTCAGCGCGGTCACCGGCGTCGTCCTCACCGGCATGCTCTCCTACCCCGTCGGCGAGGCCGTCCTGGGCCGCAAGCCGACCACCGGCGAGGTGTGGCGGCACACCCGGCGGATGATCCCCCGGCTGACCGGGCTCTGCCTGCTCCTGCTCATACCCGTCGTCGCCGTCCTCGGCGGGCTCATCGCGCTGGTCGTCCTCGCGTTCAGCCGCGGGTCGGACGCCGGCGGGGTCGTGGCGCTGCTCGCGGTGTTCGTGGCCGTGGGGCTCACCGTCTACCTGACCATCCGGCTGGTGCTGTCCACGCCGGCCTTGGTGCTGGAGGACCTCGGCGTCGTGGCGTCGCTGAAGCGCTCGTGGCAGCTGACCGAGGGGCGCTTCTGGCGCACCCTCGGCGTGCTCATCGTGACCGGCCTGCTCGTCGGGATCGTCCAGCAGGTGCTGGGCTTCGGCTTCCAGTTCGCCGGGATGGCGCTCGGGTTCGGCCTGGTGTCGACCACGCACGGCGACCCCAACGGCCCGCTCGTCGCGCTCGTCACCGTCGGGACGTCCGTGCTCGGTGCCGGCCTGGCAGCCCTGCTCACCCAGCCGTTCTCGGCGGCCGTCTCGGCCCTGCTCTACACCGACGCGCGCATCCGGGCCGAGGGCTTCGACCTCGCCCTGGCCCGCGCCGTCTCCGGCGCCCCGGTGGGTCTGTGACCCTGTCGGCCCTCGCCGCGCTGCCCGCCCGGCTCGACCCCGGCAACGACGAGGCCCGCGCGTGGCTGCGCAGGGAGCTGTCCGACCCGGTCTACCGCGACACCCGCGACCCCCTCCAGCGTGCGCTCGACGCCTTCGGCCGGTGGCTCTCGGACCTGCTCAGCGGGGTCCACGGGCCGTCGACCCTGCTGCCGTCGGTGGTCGCCGGAGTCGTGGCGGTCCTGCTGCTGGTGCTCGCGCTCGTCGCCCTGAGGTACGTGCGCCGCACCGCGCGTCGCGCCGACGACAGCCCCCTGCCGGTGCTGGGCACCGACGCGCTCACCGCTGCCGAGTACCGCGCCCGCGCCACCCGCGCGCTGGAGGAGGGCCGGTATGCCGCGAGCGTCCTCGACGCCGTGCGCGCCGTCGCCGCCGGTGCCGTCGAGCGGACCCTGCTGCAGGACGCGCCGTCCCTCACCGCCCACGAGATCGCCACCCGGCTCGGGCCGGTCTTCCCACAGCACGCGACCGGACTCCGGGAGGCGGCCGACCTGTTCGACGCGGTGGCCTACGGCGAGCAGCCGGCGACCCGCGAGGCGGCTGCGGAGCTGCTGCGGCTGGAGCGGGCGGTGTCCGCGACCCGTCCGGTCCGCGTGGAGCACGAGCCCGTCGGTGCGGTGGTGCTGCCGTGACACTGCAGGTCTGGGAGCGCGCGGCCGCGGCGACGGCGGACGCGGCCCCGGGGTCGCCCGGCGGTGGCGAGCCGCCGGCCCGCGACCGGCGACGCTGGCGCGGGCGGCTGCTCTGGGCCGCGGCGGTGCTGGCGGCGCTGGCACTGGTCGCGATCGCCGTCCAGGTGGGGCTCACCCGGTCGGCCCACAAGGGCCAGGAGCTCGACCCGCAGAACACCGGCCCCGAGGGCGCACGCGCCGTGGCCCGGGTCGTCGACGACCACGGCACGCGGGTGCGCATCGTCCGGAGCGAGGGTGCCTTCAACGGTGCCGAGGTCGACGGCGGCACCACGGTGGTCGTGACCCGCACGGACGCGCTCTCCGCCGAGACCGCCCGCTCGCTGCTCGACCACGCCCGCGGCGCCCGACGCGTCGTCCTCGTCGGTCCCAGCCGGTTCGTGCTCCGGGAACTCGAGCTGCCGGTCGCACCGGCCACGTCCGCCACCGGTCCGCGGGTGGTTCGGGCCGGGTGCACGCTGGACGGGCTCTCGCCGACCGACACGGTGGCCGGCGGCGCCGACCGGTACACCGCCGAGGCGCCGGGAGCCACCTCGTGCTTCACCGTCGGCGACGGCTCGGGCCTCGTGGCCCTGCCGCCGTCCGGCGGACGTCCCGAGGTCGTGGTCCTCGGCGACACCGACCTGCTGCGGAACGACTCCATCACCCGGTTCGACGCGGCGGGGGTGGCGGTCCGGCTGCTCGCCCGGGGCGACTCGGTGGTCTGGTACGTGCCGTCGTTCCTCGACATCACGAGCCGCGACACCACCGCCACCTCGGAGGTCCCGAAGGCCATCGGCCCGCTGGCGTTCCTGGCGATGTGGGCGCTGCTGGTGCTGATGGTCTGGCGGGGTCGCCGCTTCGGGCCGCTGGTGACCGAGCCGCTGCCCGCCGTGGTGAAGGCGATCGAGACGACCCAGAGCCGCGGCCGGCTCTACCGCAAGGCGGGCGACGCCGGCCGGGCCGGTGAGGCCCTCCGCGCCCGGGCCGTGCGCCGCCTCGCCTCTCGGCTGGGCCTGCCCACCGGTGCGTCCGCAGCGGCCGTGGCCCAGGCCGCGGCCGAGGCCACCGGCCAGAACCCGGTCCACGTCTCGGCCACGCTGGCCGGGCCTCCCCCAACCTCGGAGTCGACCCTGGTCGACCTCGCCCACGACCTGTCGCAACTCGAGAAGGATGTGCGCCGCGCATGACCGACCACCCGACCACCCCCGCCCCGTCCACCGGGACCGGTGCCACCTCGATCGGCACGTCCCACCCGCCGTCGGGTGCGCGCGACGAGCGGGACGAGCGCGCCCGCGCCGCCCTCATGGCGGTGCGCACCGAGGTGGGCAAGGCGGTCGTGGGCCAGGACGCCGCGGTCGCGGGCATCCTCATCGCGCTGCTGTGCCGCGGGCACATCCTGCTCGAGGGGGTGCCGGGCGTGGCCAAGACCCTGCTGGTCCGCAGCGTCGCCGCGGCCCTGGACGTGCAGACCAAGCGGGTGCAGTTCACCCCCGACCTCATGCCGGGCGACGTCACCGGGTCGCTGGTCTACGACAACGCCACTTCCGAGTTCTCGTTCCGCGAGGGACCGGTCTTCACCAACCTGCTGCTGGCCGACGAGATCAACCGGACGCCGCCCAAGACGCAGGCCTCCCTGCTCGAGGCGATGGAGGAGCGGCAGGTCTCCGTCGACGGAACCCCGCGCCGGCTGCCGACCCCGTTCCTCGTCGCCGCCACCCAGAACCCCGTCGAGTACGAGGGCACCTACCCGCTGCCCGAGGCCCAGCTCGACCGCTTCCTGCTCAAGGCCGTCCTGCCACTGCCGCCGCGCGAGGACGAGATCTCGGTGATCAGCCGCCACGCGGCCGGCTTCGACCCCCGCGACCTCGCGGGAGCGGGCCTGCGCGCGGTCGCGAGCGCCGAGGACGTCGAGGCGGGTGCGGCGCGGGTCCGGCACGTCCAGGTGAGCCCGGAGGTCGCGGCATACATCGTCGACATCGCCCGGGCGACGCGGAGCTCACCGTCGCTCTCCCTCGGGGTGAGCCCGCGCGGGGCGACGGCGCTGCTCGCCACGAGCCGCGCCTGGGCGTGGCTCAACGGCCGCACCTTCGTCACGCCGGACGACGTGAAGTCGCTCGCGCAGGCGACGCTCGCGCACCGACTCTCGCTGCGCCCGGAGGCCGAGCTCGAGGGTGTGGCCGTGTCGGCCGTGCTCGACGCCGCCATCGGCTCGGTGCCGGTGCCCCGCTGACCGTGTTCGTCACCGGCCGCCTGTTCGCGCTCGTGCTCCTCGGAGCCGTGCCCGTCCTCGTGCGCCCGGACACCACCACCGTGTGGACCTGGGTCGGGGTGTGCCTCGTCGCGGCCGCGCTCGACCTGGCGCTCACCGGGTCGCCGCGTGCGGTGCGGGTCGACCGTGTGCCGGTGGCGCCTGTGCGCCTCGGCGAGGGCACCTTGACGACCCTGCTCGTCGACAACCCGGGCACCCGGCGGTTCCGTGGCTCGCTGCGCGACGCGTGGCAGCCGTCGGCAGGCGCCACCGGGACGCGCCACCGCCTCGCGGTGCCGGCCGGCGAGCGCAGGCAGGTGACCACGTCGCTGCTGCCCACCCGGCGCGGCGACCGGCTCGCCGACCGCGTCACGGTCCGCCGGCTCGGTCCGCTGGGTCTGGTGGGTCGGCAGGTGTCGGTTGTCGTCGCGGGCCACGTCCGCGCGCTGCCGCCGTTCCACTCCCGCAAGCACCTGCCGTCGCGACTGGCCCGGCTGCGCCAGCTCGACGGGCGCTCGGCGGTCCGCACCCGCGGGCAGGGCACCGAGTTCGACTCACTGCGCGACTACGTCGACGGCGACGACGTGCGCAGCATCGACTGGCGCGCCACGGCCCGGCGCCGCACCACCGTCGTGCGCACCTGGCAGCCCGAGAAGGACCGCCACATCATCCTCGTGCTCGACACGTCCCGGACGTCCGCGGGCAGGGTCGGCGACGTCCCGCGCCTCGACTCGGCCATGGATGCCGCGCTGCTGCTGGCGGCCCTGGCGTCCCGGGCGGGCGACCGCGTGGACCTCGTTGCTGGTGACCGCCGGGTGCACCGCAAGGTGGTCGGGGCCAGCCGGACCGAGCTGCTCCCGGACCTCGTCACCGCGATGGCGCCGCTCGAGCCGGCCCTCGTCGAGGCGGACTGGTCCCTGCTCGTCTCGGAGGTGTCACGGGTGAGCCGCCAGCGCGGGCTCGTGGTGCTGCTGACGCCGCTGGAGCCGTCCGCCGTGGAGGAGTCGCTCCTGGCGCCGCTGTCCGTCCTCGCGCAGCGCCACCGCGTCGTGCTCGCGTCCGTGTCGGACCCCGCGCTCACGGCGATGGTCGAGGCGCACGACGACGGCCGCGCGGCCTACGACGCGGCTGCCGCAGCGCGCACGATCGCGCTGCGCGAGCGCACGGGTGCCGCCCTGGGCCGGCTGGGGGTGGACGTCCTCGACGCCGATCCCGAGCAGCTGCCCGTCGCCCTCGCCGACCACTACCTGCTGCTGAAGTCCCGCGGCCTGCTCTGACGGGAGTGCCCTCAGCAGTGAGGCGTGGGTGCCGGCGGGCCAGTGCTCACCTTGCGGGGTCGGCTGGGTCAGCTCGTCCGGCGCGCGCGCAGGACGCGATCGTCGGCGTGGTGAGCGGCGCTGGCTGATCCGGCCGGCCGTGGACGCTTCTCGTCCACCTCGATCGTCCAGGTCGACGTGCCAGCGAGCACCGCCCTGAAGTCGTTGATGTGGAGGTATGCCTCGGGGTCGAAGGGACGATGCTGGTGCTGCGGGTCGCGCATCGCATCGAGGTCGTGGCTGAGGACGAGGAGCGTGCCCCCGGGGGCGACCGCCCCCAGGACGTTGTGGACCCCGCGCAGGTCGGGCGTGCGCGGGATGGACGCGTACGCAGCGGTGACGAGGTCGAACCCACTGCGCAGGAACGGCTCGAGCGCGTTCGCGTCGGCGAGCTGGCAGGCAACCTGCAGATCGCGCCGCCCAGCCTCGGCTTGGATCCGGTGGAGCGCGCGCGAGGAGATGTCCGTCGCGGTCACCTCCCAGCCCTGCTCGGCCAACCAGAGCGCATCGCCGCCCTCGCCTGCGCCCACGTCCAGGGCTCGCCCGGGGGCCAGGTCGGTGACTTCGGCGACCAGTGAGCCGTTCGGGTTGCTCCAGACCGGGTCGCCCGAGTAGCGGTGGTCCCAGTCCGCGACCGAGCCGGACGACCGAGCAGCCGTCTGCACGTCCTCTGCGGCAAGGCTCACCGCCACGGCACCACCGACACGGCTGCCGTGGGCGGCGGCTGGGAGCACCTGCTGGCCCGGGTCCGTGATGCTGCCGGCGGCGAAGACCCCGTCCACAGCAGTGGCACCAGTGACGTCGACCTCGATCACGTCACCCAGGCCCGAGGGGTGCGACGCCGCAGACAACCCGAGCCCGGCGAATGGCTCCGTGCGCGGCCGAAACCGTGGTCCCACGAGCATCGCGTCGGCCTCCACCCGCGACCCGTCGGCCAGGTCGACCCCCGTCAGCCGGCCGTCGGAGTCGGCGAGGACTCGCTGCGCTGTCGTGTTCACGCGCACGTCAACGCCCGCAGCGGTCAGGGTGTCGATCTCGTCCTGGTCGATGCCGACCCCGTCGGGGACCAGGACGGTCAGTCGGTCGGTGAGCTGGCGCAGCAGCGGAACGACGTGCATCCCCATCGGATGGGTGACCAGCTGGACCAACCGCTGGTCCCGCACCTCGTAGCCGTGGCAGAACGGGCAGTGGATGACCGCACCACCCCAGTGCTCGGTCAGCCCTTCGACGTCGGGCAGCTCGTCGACCAGACCGGTCGCGACCACGATCCGGCGCGCCACGATGCTGTCCCCCGTGGCGAGGTCGACGACGAACCGCTCGCCGTCGCGCTGTGTCTGGAGGACCCGGCCGGACAGCACCTCACCCCCGTAGCTGCGCACCTCCGCCCGGCCCGTGGCGAGCAGCTCCACCGGGTCGGTGCCATCACGGCCCAGGAAGCTGTGCATGTGCGCGACGGGCGCGTTGCGCGGCTCACCGGAGTCGACGACGATCACCGCCCGGCGCTGACGACCCAGCTGCAGCGCGGCCGCGAGACCGGCGGCCGATCCGCCGATGACGGCGACGTCGCAGTGGCGTACGAGTGCCGGGGTGGCGGCATCCGCGTGGTGGTGCGGATCGGTGTGCTGGTGCGGATTGTTCATGGCACGACCCTAGGTACGCCTAGCACTAACCGCTAGACTCCTTGCACTATTCGCAAGGAGAACCATGACCGCCCTCGCCGACATCGAACACGTCGTCCGCACCCGGTTGCGCAGCCTGCGGACGACGCTCGGCCTCTCCCTCGACGACCTTGCCGCACGGACCAACCTGAGTCCCTCCACGATCAGTCGCGTGGAGACCGGGAAGCGCACCATCAGCCTGGACGTGCTGCTGCCGCTTGCCGCCGGGCTCCAGGTGGGGCTGGACGTGTTGCTCGACGTGAGTGGCGACGAGGACGTCGTGATCCGGCCCACGCCGAGTCGTGCCGAAGGACGCACGACCTGGGCGCTGAGCCGACCCGACAGCAGCACGGTCGCAGTCAAGACGCGGGTGGAGCCGGTCGCGGCCCGGCCCCGCCAGCGGGTCCATCCCGGCCACGACTGGCTCTTCGTCCTCAGCGGACGCCTCCTGCTCCTGCTCGGCGATCGCGAGATCACCGTCGAGGAGGGCGAGGCCGCTGAGTTCGCCACGATGACCCCGCACGCGTTCGTCGCGATCGACGGACCTGCGGAGCTGCTGATGATCTTCGACCGAGACGGCCAGCGCGCCCACGTCCACGGCGCCACGGATTAGCCCGTGTGACACGTCGGGGACGGTGACACGTCGGGGCGCAGCTCCACGGCATACCCGCCCGCGCCTGTTGGATGGGCGCGCTCGAGCTCCGCCGGCCCCGGGTCGAGCCGGCGCGGCGTCAGCCGGCGACGGGTACGTCGAAGCCGCGCTCCGACTCGGCGAGGTCGCCGGTCTCGCCGCGGTGGTGGGCCCACCGGCCGAGGGTGAAGACGTACGTCAGGAAGGCGCCCTCGGCGAGGAGGCCGACGCCGATCCGGGCCCAGGTGGGAAGGCCGGACGGTGTCACGAACGCCTCGATCAGCCCCGACACGAGCAGCAGGACGACGAGCCCGAGCGAGACGCCAAGGGCCGCACGCCCCTCCTCCGCCAGCGCCCGCACGCGCGAGCGAGGACCCGGCGACACCCACGCCCAGAACAGCCGCAGCCCCACCCCGGCCGCCACGAAGACGCAGGTGAGCTCGAGCATCCCGTGCGGCAGGATCAGGCCGAAGAACAGGTCGCCCCGGCCGTGGCGCACCATGATCGAGCCGACGACCGCGACGTTGAGCACGTTCGTGACGAGCAGGAAGACGACGGGCAGGCAGAAGACGCCGAGGGCCACGCACAGCGCGGCGAGCCAGAAGTTGTTGGTCCACACGTGCAGCGCGAACGACGTCGCGGCGTACTCGCTGTAGTAGCTGGCGAAGTCGTTGTTGACGAGCTGGTCGATCTCCTGCGGGGTCGCGAACGAGCTCTCCACGCGGGGGTGGTCGAGCAGCCACCAGCCGATGACGAACGCGAGGACGACGTTCACCACGAGGACGGTGAGCCACCACCAGCGCATGCGGTACAGCGCGGCGGGGAACGACACGGCGGCGAAGCGCCCGGCGTCCGACCACGACAGCGCCCGCGTGCCGGCCGACCGCGAGCGGGCCCGGGCCAGCAGCATCGACAGGTAGCCGACGAGCGAGGCGTCGGGCGCGGTCGAGCGGATCATCGACAGGTGCGTCGCCACGCGCTGGTAGCGGTCGAGGATCTCGTCGGCGTCCGCCCCGGTCAGCCGTCGCTGCCTGGTCAGCTCGTCGAGCCGTTCCCATTCCCCCCGGTGGGCGGCCACGAAGGCGTCCAGGTCCACATCGGCCACCCTAACCGCCGGCCGCCGTTACAGTGGCCGACATGAGCAGCAGCACCGTGGGGGTCGGTGCGGACGACCTGGTGACGGGTGAGGCCGTCGCCCTGGACCTGCCGAGCGCGGGCATCGGCCTGCGCATCGTCTCGGGCCTCATCGACTACGTCGTCGGGATGCTCGTCCTCATCGCGCTGCAGATCGGCGCCGACGCGGTCTTCGGCGGCGTGGACACGGCGATCGCCCTCGCCATGACCACCCTCGCGACCATCGCTGCGCTCGTCGCCCTGCCCACGACGTTCGAGACCCTCACCCGCGGCAAGACGCTCGGTCACCTGGCGCTGGGGCTGCGGACCGTGCGCGACGACGCGGGCCCGATCGGCTTCCGCCAGGCCCTCACCCGGGCGATGCTCGGCGTCGTCGAGGTGTACGGGTGCAGCGGCGTCCCCGCGCTCGTGAGTGCGGCCGTGTCGTCCCGGGGCAAGCGGCTCGGGGACCTGCTGGCCGGCACCTACGTCGTGCGCGACCGCCAGCGGATCAAGCTGACGCCACCGACGCCCATGCCGCAGCAGCTCGCCGGCTGGGCGGCCACCGCGGACCTCGCGCCGCTGCCGGACCAGCTGGCCGTCGCCGTCCGCCAGTTCCTCGCGCGGGCGCACACCTTCGCACCGCCCGTGCGCGAGCAGCTCGGCACGCGCCTGCTCGAGGAGGCGCGCCCGTACGTCGCGCCGGCGCCCCCGCCCGGCCACCACGCCGAGTACGTCCTCATGGCGATGCTCGCCGAGCGCCGCACCCGCGACGCCGACCGGCTGGCCCGCGAGGCGCGGCTGCGCGAGCGGCTCCTCCCGCCCGACCCCGTGGGCGGCGTCCACCCCCAGCCGCCGACGCCCGGAGCTGCCTCCGGCGGCGCGCCGACTCAGGCGAGCAGCTCGGCGTAACCCGGCTTCACGACGTCGTCGATGATGGCGAGCCGCTCGTCGAACGGGATGAACGCCGACTTCATCGCGTTGATCGTGACCCAGCGCAGGTCCTCCAGCGACCAGCCGGCCTCCTGCACCAGCAGCCCCATCTCGCGGCTCATCGACGTGCCGCTCATGAGCCGGTTGTCGGTGTTGACCGTGACCCGGAACCGCAGTCGCTTGAGGAGCGAGATCGGGTGCAGCGCAATGGATTCCGCTGCACCCGTCTGGACGTTGCTGCTCGGGCACATCTCGAGCGGGATGCGCATGTCCCTGACGTATGCCGCGAGCCGGCCGAGGTGCACGTCGGCCGGGTCCGCGGCGATCGCCGCCGCGACGTCGTCGCCGAAGGGACGGCCCTTCACGACGAGGTCGTCGACGATGCGGACGCCGTGCCCGAGCCGGTCGGCGCCGCACCACTGGATCGCCTCCCAGATGCTCGGCAGGCCGAACGCCTCACCGGCGTGGATGGTGAAGTGGGCGTTCTCGCGGCGGAGGTACTCGAACGCGTCGAGGTGCCGGGTGGGAGGGAAGCCTGCCTCCGCACCGGCGATGTCGAACCCGGCGACCCCGCGGTCCCGGTAGCGGACGGCGAGCTCGGCGATCTCGGTGCTCTTGGCGGCGTGCCGCATGGCGGTGAGCAGCGCGGTGACGCGGATGGGGTTGCCTGCCTTCGCCGCCTCCTCCTCGCCCTCGCGGAAGCCGGCGTTGACCGCCTCGACGACGTCCTCGAGCTCCAGGCCCTGCGTGAGGTGCTGCTCGGGCGCGTACCGGCTCTCGGCGTACACGACACCGTCGGCGGCCAGGTCGACGACGCACTCGCGCGCGACGCGGCGCAGGCCGTCGGCGGTCTGCATCACGGCCAGGGTGTGGTCGAACGTCTCGAGGTAGCGCACCAGCGACCCGGAGTCCGCGCTCTCGCGGAACCAGTCGCCGAGTGCCTCGGCGTCGCCCGCCGGCAGGCCGGTGTAGCCGACCTCGTCGGCGATCTCGAGGATCGTCTGCGGGCGCAGGCCGCCGTCGAGGTGGTCGTGCAGCAGCGCCTTGGGCGCTCGGGCGATCAGCTCCTCGGTCGTCAGCGCGGCGGTCCCGCCCTCGGCGCCCTGACCGTCCTGACCGTCCTTGCCGTCCTTGCGTCCGAAGATCACGCGCCCTCCTCCTCGCGGTTGACCGTCTCGGGCGAGAACGCCGGCAGGCAGACCGCGACGTACTCCGCGCCCTCAGCGCCCGTGGAGTAGCGGATCCGCTCGCCCGCCCGGGTCAGGACGCTCTGCCCGGCCTCGACCCGCAGCCGGCCGCCGTCGTGGTCGACGAGCACCGCACCGGCCAGGACGAGGGTGTACTCGTCGAAGGCCGGCGCCTGGAACGGCTCGGTCCAGTCCGCCGGGGCCTTCATGTGGGCGATCGAGACGCCCTCGGAGCCGGTGTTCACCCGGCCCACGTGTTCGTCGATGACCTTGCCGCCGGGGACGGGGATGGTGGTGGGGGACGCGATCAGCTCTGGCACGGGCCCACCCTAGTCCGTGCGCTCCGCCCTCTTGCCGGATCCGAACGGTCGTGCTTTTATGGGTCGGTGAGCAAGGGCGAGGAGACCCGCGAGGCGGTGCTGGCCGAGGCGCTGGCCCAGTCCAGCCGGGTCGGCCTGCGCGGCATCACCATCGGCAGCCTCGCCGACGCGATGGGCATGTCCAAGAGCGGGCTGTTCTCGCACTTCGGCTCCAAGGAGGGGCTGCAGACCGCGGTCCTCGAGTTCGCCGCGGACCACTTCGCGCGCCTCGTCATCCGGCCCGCGCTGCGCGAGCCGCGTGGCGAGCCCCGCCTGCGCATGCTGTTCGAGCGCTGGCTCGGCTGGGGCGGGTACAGCGACTACGCCCTCCCCGGCGGCTGCATCTTCGTCTCCGTCGCAAGCGAGTTCGACGACGAACCGGACACGCCCGTCCGGGACAAGGTCGTCACCACCGAGCGCGACCTCCTCGACACGATCGAGACGATCGTCCGCGGCGGCGTCGCCGAGGGCCAGTTCACCGAGGACACCGATGCCGGAGCGTTCGCCCAGGACATGCTGGCGATCGTCCTCGGCTACAACTTCTCCGCCCGGCTGCTGCGCGACGACGCAGCCGCCGAGCGCGCCCGGGCGGCCTTCGACCGCCTGATCGACCACATCCGCGCCTGACCTGCGGGTCACCTCCCCGAGGAGCTGCCATGTCGGCAGAAAAAAGCACGATCGATCGTTTCCGTATGCCGGGTGCCGCCGCCGGACTCGCGGCCGCGCCGTCGCCGGTCCCAGGGGCCGCCGCGTCGCTGCCGGACCCCACGTCGCCGCCGGTCCCGCCGCCCGTCGGGTCGCCACCGCCACCTGTCGCGGCCACGCCGCCCGCCGCCCCGCTGCGACGCGCACGGCGGACCGGGCCGCCGGCCATCTTCCCGCTGGTGCGGCTGGCGTTCGGCCAGCTCGAGCGCACGCCCGCGGTCGGTGGCTGGCTCGCCGAGCGGCTCTGGTTCCGCCTTCCCGCACCCCCGTCCGCGGCCGAGCGCGAGCGACGGACCCCGCCGGGCGGCGAGCCGTTCGAGACGACCTGGGCCGGCGGCGTCGTCCGCGGACGGGTCTACGGCGACTGGGGGCTGCCCACGGCATACCTCGTCCACGGCTGGGGCGGCTGGTGGCAGCAGCTGTCCGCGCACATCCAGCCGCTGGTCGACGGCGGGATGTGCGTCGTGGCGTTCGACGCGCCCAGCCACGGCGGGTCGGACGCCGGTCGCTTCGGCGGCCGGTCGACCACGTTCGTCGAGATGGGCGAGGCCCTGGCAGCGGTCGCCGCCGACTTCGGTCGTCCTGCCGTCGTCGTCGCGCACTCCGCCGGGGCGATGGCGTCGCTGCTGGCCATCGACGCGGGCCTCGACGTCGAGGCGCTGGCGCTGCTCGCGCCACCGGTCTCGGTCGAGCCGATCCAGCGCCTGGTGGCGACGTCGCTGGGCGTCGGCCCGCGGTCGGAGCGGGTCATGCGCGAGCGCGCCGAGCGCCGCGTGGGCCTGCCCATGCAGGCCCTGGACCTCGTCGACCTCGCCTCACGCCAGCGCTCGCTCCCCCGGCTGCTCGTGGTGCACGACCGCCACGACCGGGAGGCGCCGCTCGCGGGCGCGGTCGAGCTGGTCACCGCGTGGCACGGCGCCCGGCTGCTGGTCACCGATCGCCTCGGTCACCACCGGGTCATGTGGCACCCGGACGTCGTCGCCCGCGTCGCCGGCTTCGCGGATGACGCGGCGGAGGAGGTCAGGCGATCCGCTCGATGACGAGCGGCAGCAGGTCGGGGCGCGAGCCCTCGGGTGCGATCGTGAAGGCGCCATCGAGCGCCTCCAGGGCGCGCTCGAACCGTTCCGGGGTGTCGGTGTGCAGCGTCAGCAGCTTCTCGCCGCCGCGGACGACGGCGCCGGGCTTGGCGTGCATCTCGACGCCGGCTCCGGCCTGCACCGGGTCCTCCTTGCGGGCCCGGCCGGCGCCGAGGCGCCAGGCCGCAACACCCACCTTGAGGGCGTCGAGCTCGGTGAGGACACCGTCGGCCGGCGCGAGCACCTCGTGCGTCTCCTTCGCGACGGGCAGCTCGGCGTCCGGGTCGCCGCCCTGCGCGCGGATCATCGCCTTCCAGGCGTCCATGGCGCGACCGTCCGCCAGCGCGTCGGCCGGGTCCACGTCGTCGCGACCCGCCGCAGCCAGCATCTCGCGGGCCAGCGCCAGGGTGAGCTCGACGACGTCCTCGGGTCCACCTCCGGCGAGGACCTCGACGGACTCGCGGACCTCGAGGGCGTTGCCCGCGGTGAGGCCGAGCGGCACCTGCATGTTCGTGAGGAGAGCGACGGTGTTGACGCCTGCGTCGGTGCCGAGGTCGACCATGGTCCGGGCGAGCTCGCGCGCGTCCTCGACCGTCTTCATGAAGGCGCCGCTGCCGACCTTGACGTCGAGGACGAGCGCGCCCGTGCCCTCGGCGATCTTCTTGCTCATGATCGAGGAGGCGATGAGCGGGATCGCCTCGACCGTGCCGGTCACGTCGCGCAGCGCGTAGAGCTTCTTGTCGGCCGGGGCCAGCCCGGCGCCGGCGGCGCAGATGACCGCGCCGACGTCCTCGAGCTGGCGCATCATCTCGTCGTTGCTGAGCGCGGCGCGCCACCCGGGGACCGACTCGAGCTTGTCGAGGGTGCCGCCGGTGTGGCCGAGACCGCGGCCCGACAGCTGCGGCACCGCCACGCCGCACGCCGCCACGAGCGGGGCCAGCGGCAGGGTGATCTTGTCGCCGACGCCGCCGGTCGAGTGCTTGTCGGCGGTGGGCCGCGAGAGCGAGGAGAAGTCCATCCGCTCGCCGGACGCGATCATCGCCGCCGTCCAGCGCGAGATCTCGCGCCGGTTCATGCCGTTGAGCAGGATCGCCATGGCCAGGCTCGACATCTGCTCGTCCGCGACGACCCCGCGGGTGTAGGCGTCGATCACCCAGTCGATCTGCGCGTCGGACAGCTCCCGCTTGCCGCGCTTGGTGATGATGACGTCGACGGCGTCGAAGGACTCACTCATGGGCTCATCGTGTCAGACCGGCTGCGGCCCCCACCACGACCCTCGGGCCGCCGTTCAAGGCGCCACGGCCACGAACGGCACTCTCACCACGACATCGGCGACCGTTCGCGGCACAGGTGCCGCGAACGGCATACGCGGCCACCAGGCAGGGCACCGCTCAGGCGCTCGGGAAGTGCAGGCGCCACTCGTCCGACGTGACCCGTGCCGGGCATCCCCGGGCGGCGAGCGCCGCGGTCACTCGGGCCAGGGTGCGCTCGGGCTCGCGGTAGATCCCCTTCGCGAGGACCACGACGATCCGCCAGCCCTCGACGTCCAGCTCCTCGCGGCGCTCGACGTCCCGCTCCCACTGGCGCTGCGACTCCGCGTGCTGGCGCCCGTCGTACTCGACCGCCAGCCGGAGATCGGGGTACGACAGGTCGTACCGGCGCACCCACCGGCCCCACTCGTCGTACTCGATGTGGTTGACCACCGGCTCCGGCAGACCGGCCAGCACGAGCAGCAGGCGCAGGCGTGACTCCATCGGCGAGTCGACACCAGCGCGGACGAGGCCGGCTGCCCGCCGAGCCAGCGCCCCACGCCGTCCCCGCACGGCAGCGGCGGCCGCCACGAGCGCCTCGGGAGTGGTGCGACGCCGCGCGACGAGCGAGTCCCCCAGCACCACGAGGTCCACCAGCCCCAGCTCACCCGCCAGGTCGACGAACGTGTCCTCCGCCGTGGTCACCGGCACCCCACCGATCCGAGCAGTCGACGTTGACACGCGCCGCCGAGCGCGCACCCCGCGCACCCGCATGCGCCCCGAGGGCAGCGCGACCTCGATCTCCCGGCTCCGCGGGACCACCCCGCCGAGCAGCTCTGCCGCTGTCCGACGAGCCACGAGCGCCCCCTCAGGCGCCACCCGCAGCGCCGCAACGGCCCGCACTCTCAGGTCTCGGGAATCCGACGCACGCGAGTGCACGTCGTGGAAGATCTGGCGGTATGCCGGGCCACGCAACCGGCCCACGCTGACACCTGCGGCTACGGCCTCGGACCGGCTGAACACCAGCGGCAGGCTGCTCCCCTCCATGGTCCGAGCCTGTCCCGGAAACCAGAGGGTCCAGCCGTCGTCCACAGGCCTGGTACGCCTCGGAGCCCTGTCTCGCCCGGCGCACGCGAAGACGTTCGCGACCGCGAGGCCACGAACGGTCGACCCGGGGGGCCATTTCACGACCGTTCGTGGCCCCGACGTCACGAACGGCACCGTGGTGGCTGGGCCGGAGGCCGGGCGGCGCGGGTCAGGCGGGGTGGGTCTCCCGGGCGGCCGCGGCGGTCAGGTTGTCGGGGCCGAACGCCTGCGGCAGCACCTCGCGCATCGGCAGCACGCCCTCGGGGGTGAGCAGCAGGCACTCGGGCCCACCGTTCTCCCACAGCAGCTGGCGGCACCGACCGCACGGCATGAGCGGCTGCCCGTCGCCCCCGACGCACGACACCGCGACGAGCCGGCCACCGCCGCTGGCGTGCAGCGAGGAGACCATGCCGCACTCGGCGCACAGGCCGACGCCGTATGCCGCGTTCTCGACGTTGCAGCCCACGACGACGCGGCCGTCGTCGACGATCCCCGCGACACCGACCGGGAAGCCGGAGTACGGCGCGTACGCCTTGCGCATGATCGCGACGGCCTGCTCGCGCAGGACCTCCCAGTCGATGTGCTCGGCACCGTGCGGGCTGCCGTGGACCGGGGCAGGCGCGTGCTCGGGCATGGGCACTAGGCCCCCTCGCCCTTGCGGTAGATCTGGCCGTCGGCGGCCGGCATCCGCAGCCGCTGCGAGGCGAACGCGAGGACCAGCAGCGTCGTGACGTACGGCGTCGTGCCGGTCAGCTCGGCCGGCACGGCGTCGGCGGCGAAGTACCACCAGGCGACGAGCACGCCGACGACGAGCGCCAGGATGCCCTGCACGAGGCGGCGGTTGCGCACGATCTGCCACACGCCGACGGCCACGAGGATGACGGCGAACAGCAGCAGGAACGCGTGCACGGTCGCGCCACCACGCAGCTGCACCGCATCGGTGTAGCCGAACAGGGCCGCGCCGCTGAGCAGTCCACCGGGTCGCCAGTTGCCGAAGATCATCGCCGCGAGGCCGATGTAGCCGCGGCCGCCGGTCTGGCCGTCGCGGTAGATGTTCGCGGCGACGAGGGCGAGGAACCCGCCACCGAGGCCGGCGAGGCCACCGGAGACCAGCACCGCGAGGAACTTGTACCGGAGCACGTGCACGCCGAGCGACTCCGCGGCCACGGGCGACTCGCCGACGGACCGCAGCCGCAGCCCGAACGGCGTGCGCCACAGCACCCACCAGGTCCCGACGAACAGCAGCACCGCGATGATCGTCAGGATCGACAGGTTGGTGCACAGGGCCCGCAGCACGGCGGCGACGTCGCTGACGAAGAACCAGTTCTTGCGCTCGACCGTCCCGAGCCCGTCGGAGACCCCGGGCAGGGTGAAGGCCGGCAGGTCCTTGATCGGCGGCGACTGGGTCGGGCCACCGCCGGGCAGCCCGCTGAAGAACCGGGCTGCGAGGTACTTCGCGACACCGAGGCCGACGATGTTGATGGCGACACCGGAGACGATGTGGTCGACGCCGAAGGTCACGGTGGCGACGGCGTGGATCAGGCCGCCGAGCGCGCCCATGAGGATCGCGCCGACGACGCCCATCCACGGACCCATGTGGTAGCCGAAGAACCCGGCCCCCCACGTGCCGAGGATCATCATGCCCTCGAGGCCGATGTTGACGACGCCCGCGCGCTCGGACCACAGGCCGCCGAGGCCGGCGAGGCCGATCGGCACGGCGAGGCCGATGGCGGCGGCCAGCGCACCCGACGACGCGATGTCGTCGGCGCCGGTGACCACGCGCAGCACGGCGATGACGGCGAGGACGCCGACCGCGATCAGGGCGTACTCGCGCAGGCCGTAACGGCGCCGCTTCGGCGCGCGGTCGGTCACCGGCTTGGCGCCGACCTCGAGTCCTGCGGCGCTCATGCCGGGGCTCCTTCCGTCGCGGGGACCTTGCCCTGCGAACTCAGCTCCCGGGCGACGCGCTGCTGCTCGAGGCGCTTGTCGGTGCGGCGGATCAGCTCGTAGGCGATGACGACCGCGAAGAGGATGACGCCCTGGATGATGAAGACGATCTCCTGGGCCACGCCCGCAGTGATCTGCAGGGCGTTGGACTGGATGTCGAGGAACGCCCACAGCACCGAGGCGAACGCGATGCCGACGGCGTTGTTGCGGCCCAGCAGGGCGATCGCGATGCCGGCGAACCCGAGCCCGGACTGGAACGTCGTGCCGTAGTTGTGGTCCTGCCCGAACAGCAGCGGCATGCCGATGAGCCCGGCCAGCGCGCCCGACGCGATCATCGCCGTCATCACCATGCGCGGGACCTTGACCCCGCTGGCGACCGCGGCGGTCTCGGACCTGCCTGTGGCGCGCAGGTCGAAGCCGAACCGCGTCTTGCCGAGCACGAACCAGTACGCCAGGCCGACGAGGATCGCCAGCACGATCAGCGTGTAGACCCGGTTGGTCGCGCCGGGGATGAGCTTCAGGCCCTGCAGCTGGGAGGAGTCGGGGATGGTCTTGGTGTTGACCGCGTTGCTCCCCTCCTGCCGGTCGGCGACCTTGAGCAGCAGCCAGCTGACGACGCCGGTGGCGATGGCGTTGAGCATGATCGTGGAGATCACCTCGGAGACGCCGCGCTTCACCTTGAGGTATGCCGCGATGCTGGCCCAGAGACCGCCGGCCACCATCGCGACGACGATGGCCGCGAGGATGTTGAGCCAGCCGGGCAGCCAGGCCTGGCCGGCGAAGACCGCGGCCGCGAAGACGGCGACGCGGTACTGGCCGTCGACGCCGATGTTGAACAGGTTCATCCGGAAGCCGACCGCCACGGCGATGGCCGACAGGTAGTAGACGGTGGCGGCGTTGACGATCTGGACCGTCTGCCGCGGCTTCGGCACGTGCAGGATCGTCTTCCAGACGTCGCCGACCGGGTCGCCGAACAGCGCGAGGATGAGCGAGGTGATGACGAAGGCCACGACGAGCGCCAGCACCGGTGCCGCGAGGCCCAGCAGGACCCGGCGGGGGTTGAGCCGGTTCATGCGGTCTGCTCCTTCTCGCCGGCGCCGGTCATCGCGGCACCGAGGTCCTCTGCGGTCACGTGGTCGGGGTCGAAGTCGCCGGAGAGCCTGCCGCGCAGGATGACGCGGATGGTGTCCGAGAGCCCGATGAGCTCCTCGAGGTCGGCGGAGATGAGCAGCACCGCCAGGCCCTCGCGTCGCGCCGCCCGGATGTGGTCCCAGATGCTCGCCTGGGCGCCGACGTCGACGCCGCGGGTCGGGTGGGCGGCGATGAGCACCTTCGGGTGGTGGCTCATCTCGCGGCCGATGATCAGCTTCTGCTGGTTGCCGCCCGACAGCGAGCCGGCGGTCACGAAGATCGACGGCGTGCGCACGTCGTACTCCTTGACGATGCGCTCGGTGTCGGCCTTGGCGGAGGCCGCGTCGATGAGGGCGCCCTTGACGTTGGGCTCCTCGGTCTGGTGGCCGAGGACGCGGTTCTCCCACAGCGGCGCCTCGAGCAGCAGGCCGTGGCGGTGGCGGTCCTCGGGGATGTAGCCGACGCCGGCCTCGCGGATCTCGCGCACTCCCCACTCGGAGATGTCGGTGTCGCCGAGGAAGACCTTGCCGGACGTGGGCTCGCGCATGCCCATGATGACCTCGACCAGCTCGGCCTGGCCGTTGCCCTCGACCCCGGCGATGCCGAGGACCTCGCCGGCGTGGATGGTCAGCGAGATGTCGTCGAGGACCGGGCGGCCGGTGCCGTCGCCGAGGACGAGGTCCTCCACGCGCAGCAGCACACGGTCCGTGACGGTCGACTCCTCGGTCGTCGGCGACGGCAGCTCGGAGCCGACCATCAGCTCGGCGAGCTGGCGGGCGTTGACCGAGGACGGGTCGACCGTGTCGATCGTCGTGCCGCGACGGATGACCGTGATCGAGTCGGCGACCCGCAGCACCTCGTCGAGCTTGTGCGAGATGAACAGGACGGTCAGGCCCTCGTCCTTGAGCTCGGCGAGCTGGTCGAAGAGCTCGTCGACCTCCTGCGGCACGAGGACGGCGGTGGGCTCGTCGAGGATGAGGGTCTTGGCGCCGCGGTAGAGGACCTTGAGGATCTCGATGCGCTGCCGCGAGCCGACACCGAGGTCGGCGACGAGGGCGTCGGGGTCGACGTCGAGCTTGTACGCCTGGGAGATGCGGGCGATCTCGCGGCGGGCGCCGTCACCGATGCCGTGCAGCTTCTCGGCGCCGAGGACGACGTTCTCCAGCACGGTGAGGTTGTCGGCCAGCATGAAGTGCTGGAACACCATGCCGATGCCGGCGGCGATCGCGTCGGACGGCGAGTGCAGGTCGACGACCGTGCCGTCGACCTTGATCGTGCCCTCGTCGGGGCGCTGCACGCCGTAGAGGATCTTCATCAGCGTCGACTTGCCGGCACCGTTCTCGCCGACGATCGCGTGGACCGTGCCGCGCTGGACGGCGAAGGTGATGTCCCTGTTGGCGACGACGCCGGGGAACCGCTTCGTGATGCCCTCGAGCTCGACGGCGGGCACGCCCGCGGGAGACGTCTGCGCTGCGGTCCGCTGCAGGGGTGGGGAGGCGGTGATGGGTCACGCTCCTGGTCCGGGCCCGCGGCGTCGCGAGCAGTGTGGCGCTGGGGCCCGCCGTCGCGGCGAGCGGAGGGGCTCGGTTCGGGGAAGCACACGGCCCGGGTCAGACGCTACCGCGCCGCCCGGGCCGTGTAACCAACCCTCAGCCGGTGATCAGGGGGTCGTGGGGACCTTGATCTTGCCGGAGATGATGTCCGCCTTGTAGGCGTCGAGCTTGGCCTTGATGTCGGACAGGTGGTCGCCGGTCGTGGAGTAGTCCACACCGCCGGCCTTGAGGTCGTAGACGTTGTTGCCCGTGAGCTCCTTGCCCTCCGAGGCCGACTTGATGAAGTCGTACACGGCGACGTCGACCTTCTTGATCATCGAGGTCAGGATGATGTCGCGGACCGCGGCCGGGGCGGTGAGCGCCTGGTCGGAGTCGACACCGATCGCCCAGTGGTTCGGGCCGGCAGCCTTGGCCGCCGTGAAGACGCCGCCACCGGAGCCACCAGCGGCGTGGTACACGATGTCCGCGCCCTTCTGGAACATGCCCTCGGCCGCGGTCTTGCCCTTGGCCGGGTCACCGAAGCCGCTGAAGTCCGGCGGCTGGGTGAGGTACTGGGAGTCGATCTTGATGTCCGGCTTGACCGCCTTGGCGCCGGCGATGTAGCCCGCCTCGAACTTCTTGATCAGCGGGACGTTCACGCCGCCGACGAAGCCGATGTGGTTCGTCTTGGTCTTCAGCGCGGCCGCCGCACCGACGAGGAACGAGCCCTCGTTCTCGGCGAAGGTGATCTGGTCGACGTTCGGGCCCTTGGAGTCGGCCGAGGCGTCGTCGACGATGGCGAAGTGGACCTCGGGGTTGTCCTTGGCGGCCTTGCCGACCGAGGCGGCGTACGCGAAGCCGACGGCGACCACGTGCGTGTAGCCGGCGTCGACGAGCTGCTGCAGGCGCTCCTCGCGGGCGGCCTCGTTCTCACCGTTGACGGCCGCGGCCTCCTTGGTGTCGACACCCAGCTCCGACTTGGCCTTGTCCAGGCCGGCTGCGGCAGCGTCGTTGAACGACTGGTCACCGCGACCACCCACGTCGTAGGCCATGCCGACCTTGAGCTTCTTGCCGCTCGAGCTCGAGCTGCTGGCGCCCCCGCTGCTCGAGCTGGTACCGCCCGAGCCGTTGCCCGAGTCACCGCACGCGGCCAGCGCCAGTGCTGCCACTGACACGACCGCTGCAACCTTCATCGTGTGACGCAAGGCTGTCTCCTGTTCTTTGGTCTGCACGAGGCGCCATGGTGCGCCACTAGGGCGGCAGGATAGCCGCAAGAACTCGGCCCTCCGACCGCCTTTGGCCGTAGAACTTGCAATTCCCGGAAACCGTTACCGATCCGCGACGGTGCGCTCGGCCGAACTCTTGACCACCCCGGCCACGACAGCGCCGGCGAGCAGCCGGGCGCCGTGGGCCACGGACGTCTCGTCCACGACGAGGTCCCCCTGGTGCAGGTCGTAGGTGCGGCCGCCGGGCGTGCGCGTGCCGAGCCGGGCCATGGCACCGGGCACCCGGCGCAGGTACCACGCGAAGTCCTCCCCGCCCAGCGACTGCGGCGTACCGACCACGGTCATGCCACTGCCCTCGGTGGCCTGGCGCAGCACGTCGATCGCCGCGACGTCGTTGACCACGGGCGGCACGCCCTGGACGTGCTCGAGAACCGCCGTCACGGCATACGGGGCGACGACGTGCTGGACCGCCTCGGACAGCAGGGGGCCGATCGTGGTCCACGCCGTGGCGTCGAGCATCCGCAGGGTGCCGGCGGCGGTGCCGCTCGGCGGGATGACGTTGGCCGCCTGACCTGCGTGGACCTCGCCCCAGACGAGGGCGAAGGCGGTGCGGGGGTCGAGTCGCCGCGACAGGACGGCGGGCAGCTCGGTGACGACCTTGGCGAGGGCGAAGGTGAGGTCCTCGGTGAGGTGCGGGCGCGAGGTGTGGCCGCCCCGGCCGTTGAGGTGCACGGTCACGCGGTCGGCCGCGGCCGTGATCGGGCCCTCGCGCAGGCCGACGCTGCCGGCGTCGATCGTCGGGTCGCAGTGCACCGCGAAGACGGCGTCGACCCCGTCGAGGGCGCCGGCGGCGATGAGGTCGACCGCCCCGCCGGGGATGACCTCCTCGGCGGGCTGGAACAGCAGCCGGACGCCGATCCCCCGTTCGCGCAGGCCGTCCTCGTGCTCCTTGAGGGCGAGTCCCGCGCCGAGAACTGCCGCGACGTGGACGTCGTGGCCGCAGGCGTGGCAGATGCCCTCGGTGGTGGAGGACCAGGTGAGCCCGGTGCGCTCGCTGACCGGCAGGGCGTCGAGGTCGGCCCGCAGCGCGACCCGGTATGCCGGCTGCTCGGCGCCGAGGTCGGCGACCAGGCCCGAGACCGGCAGCGTGGTGACGGCGATGCCCGCCTCGCGCAGCCGCCGCTCGACGAGGGCGGTGGTGCGCAGCTCCCCCCGGGACAGCTCGGGGTGCGCGTGGACGTCGCGCTGGACCTCGAGCAGGTGGGGGGCGAGGGTCTCGACGCTGGCGCAGACCGCGTCCAGCAGGGCGTTCGTGGTCATCAGGGCGCACTGTACCCGCGCCCCCACGGGTGGCGACCGCAGGTCGGGCGGCGGCCACCCGGCGGCTGGCCCGCCCGTCACCCGGCGGCCGGCCCGCCCGTCACCCGGCGGCCAGCCGGGGGTCAGAAGGTCTCGCGCGGGACGTACAGGCCCCAGACGTCGCGCAGCGCGTGGCTGATCTCGCCACCGGTGGCGCGCAGCCGCAGCGCCTCCTTCATCGGGTAGAGCACGTTGTCGGTGCCGCGGGCCGCCTCGCGGACGGCCTCGAGCGCGGCCTCCACGGCGGCGTTGTCGCGGTCGGCGCGCAGGGCGGCGAGGCGCTCGCGCTGGTCGACCTCGATCTGCGGGTCGACCCGCAGCGGCTCGTACGGCTCCTCCTCGTCGAGGGTGAACCGGTTGACGCCGACGACGGTGCGCTCGCGGTGGTCGATCTCGAGGGCGATCCGGTACGCGGAGCGCTCGATCTCGGACTTCTGGAAGCCCTGCTCGATCGCGGCGACCGCGCCGCCCCGGTCCTCGACGGCCTGCATGAGCTCGAGCGCGGCGGCCTCGACGTCGTCGGTCATCGACTCCACGACGTAGGAGCCGGCGAACGGGTCGACCGTCTTGGTCACGTCGGTCTCGTAGGCGATGACCTGCTGGGTGCGCAGCGCGAGGCGGGCGGCCTTCTGGGTCGGGAGCGCGATCGCCTCGTCGAAGGAGTTGGTGTGCAGCGACTGCGTGCCGCCAAGCACCGCACCCAGGCCCTGGAGCGCGACGCGGACGAGGTTGACCTCGGGCTGCTGGGCGGTGAGCTGCACGCCCGCGGTCTGCGTGTGGAAGCGCAGCATCTGGCTCTTGGGGTTCTTCGCCCCGAACTCGTCGCGCATCACCCTGGCCCAGATGCGGCGGGCCGCCCGGAACTTCGCGACCTCCTCGAGCAGCGTCGTGCGCGCCACGAAGAAGAAGGACAGCCGCGGAGCGAACTCGTCGACGTCGAGCCCGGCGGCGATCGCTGCCCGCACGTACTCCTTGGCGTTGGCGAGGGTGAACGCGATCTCCTGCGCGGGCGTCGCCCCCGCCTCGGCCATGTGGTAGCCGCTGATGGAGATCGTGTTCCAGCGCGGGAGCTCCTTGGCGCAGTAGGCGAAGATGTCGCTGATCAGCCGCAGCGACGCCTTCGGCGGGTAGATGTAGGTGCCGCGCGCGATGTACTCCTTGAGCACGTCGTTCTGGATCGTGCCGGCCAGCCGCGTCGGGTCGGCGCCCATCTCCTCCGCCACCAGCTGGTACATCAGCAGCAGGGTCGAGGCTGGCGCGTTGATCGTCATCGAGGTCGACAGCTCGCCGAGCGGCAGGCCGCCGAAGAGCGTGCGCATGTCGTCGACCGAGTCGATCGCGACGCCGACCTTGCCGACCTCGCCGTGGGCGATGGCCTCGTCGGAGTCGTAGCCCATCTGGGTGGGCAGGTCGAAGGCGACGGACAGGCCGCCGGTGCCGTTCGCGACGAGCTCGTGGTACCGCTCGTTGGACTCCTTGGCGGTGCCGAACCCGGCATACTGCCGCATCGTCCACGGCCGCCCCGTGTACATGTTCGGGTAGACGCCGCGGGTGTACGGGAACGCGCCCGGCTCCCCCAGCTGGGCCGCCGCGTCGAAGCCGGACAGGTCCTCCGGCCCGTACACCGCCTTGATCGGCAGGTCGGACTCGGAACGTGCGTCGGGGACGTCGGCGGCCATGCCGGACACGATAGTGAGCCGGTATGCCGCCTGCTCATGGCTCGTGGCCAACCTCACCCGCGGGGGGCGTGTGGCCGCGACACACCCGTCGGGTCAGTAGCCCAGCTCGGCCCGTCGGCGGTCCCACCGGGCGGAGAGCTGCTGCATCTCCTCGGTGACGAACTCGAGGAAGTGGACGCTGAGCGCGAGCCGGTCCCCCGCGCCGGACCCGCGACCGCCGACCTCCTCCACGCCCTCGCGCAGGGCGGCGGTGAGCGGCTCGTAGATCCGGGGCGTGTTGAGCATGACGTCGTGCCAGGCGTCGTCGGCCACGACGTAGACGTCGCGCCGGGTGCCCGGCTCGCGCTCGCGGTGGATCATCCGCATCTGCTGCAGGTGCCGCACCGCACCCGACACCGAGGCCGCGCTCACGGACAGCGCCTCGCCGATCTCGGCCGCCGTCATCCGCCCGTCCTCGTCGGCCAGCAGCGCGGCGAAGACCCGCGACGGCAGTCGCTGCATCCCGGCCTCGGTGAGGGCCGAGCCGAACCGCTCGACGAACCTGGCGGCGTCGGGTCGGCACTCGTCGGGTCGGCGCTCGCCGGGCCTGGTGCCGGCGTCGGGCTGGCGGGCGGCGCGGGTGGTCATGGAAGCAACTTTAGATCATTCAGTATCTTCTGAATACTGTGTACACTCGGCCGCATGGATGCAGTGCTCGAGGCCACCGGCCTGCGCAAGACGTTCGGCTCCACGGTCGCCCTCGACGGCCTCGACCTCACGGTCCGCCGCGGCGAGGTCCACGGCTTCCTCGGCCCCAACGGCGCGGGGAAGTCCACGACGATCCGGATCCTGCTCGGGCTGCTGCGCGCCGACGGCGGGTCGGTCACCCTCCTCGGCCGCGACCCGTGGCGGGACGCCACCGAGCTGCACCGCCGGCTCGCCTACGTCCCCGGCGACGTCGTCCTGTGGCCCAACCTCACCGGCGGCGAGGTCATCGACCTGCTCGGCCGGCTGCGTGGCGGCGTCGACCGGGCGCGCCGCGACGAGCTGCTCACCCTCTTCGAGCTCGACCCGACGAAGAAGGGCCGCTCCTACTCCAAGGGCAACCGGCAGAAGGTCGCCCTCGTGGCCGCGCTGGCCAGCGACGTCCCGCTGCTGGTGCTCGACGAGCCGACCTCCGGCCTCGACCCGCTCATGGAGAAGGTCTTCGAGGCGCAGGTCGCCCGGGCCAGGACCGAGGGCCGGACGGTCCTGCTCTCCAGCCACATCCTGTCCGAGGTGGAGGCCACCGCCGACCGGGTGAGCATCGTGCGGGCCGGCCGCATCGTCGACTCCGGCACCCTCGCCGACCTGCGGCACCTCACCCGGACCAGCGTCACCGCGACCCTGGGCACCGTGCCCGACCTGGCGCAGGTCCGGGCGTGGCCGGGCGTGGACGTGGTGCGCCTCGACCGCGACCGGCTGGTGATGTCGGTCGAGTCCAGCGCCGTGGGCGACGTGGTCGGCCGCCTCGGCGGCTACCGCATCGACGCCCTCACCTGCCAGCCGCCGACCCTCGAGGAGCTGTTCCTCTCGCAGTACCGCGACGACCTGTCCGCCGCGGACAGGGGCGAGGAGGTCCGGGCGTGAGCACCTTCGCCGGGACCTGGCCGTTGCTGCGCCTGGCGTGGCGGCGCGACCGGTGGGTGGTGACCGCCAGCGTGCTCGCGCTCGTGGTGACGGCCTACTCCTCGATGGTGGCCACCCTCGACCTCTACCCCACCGACGCCGAGGCGGCCGCCGGCGCGAAGGTCATGGCGGACAACCCCTCCATCACCGCGCTCTACGGCCCGCTCCCCTCGCTCACCGCACCTGCCGTCGGCGTGCTCAAGACGATCATGCTCGGCAGCGTCTTCACGGCCTTCCTCGCGTTCGCGCTCGTGCGGCGGCACACCCGCACCGAGGAGGAGGAAGGCCGCTTCGAGCTCGTGGCCGGTGGCGTGGTCGGGCGCCGCGCGCCGCTGGCCGCGGCAGTCCTGCTCGCCACGGCGACGGTCCTCGCCACTGGCGGCTTCTCCGCCCTCAGCCTCGTGGCGACCGGCGTCGACCCGACCGGGTCGCTGGCCCTCGGCGTGGTCGAGGTCGTGGCCGGGCTCGTCATGGTCGGCATCACGGCCGTCGCCTGCCAGCTGACCACGACCGCACGGGGGGCCGGCGGGCTCGCGCTGACGATCCTGCTGCTGGCCTTCGTCGTCCGGGCGGTGGCCGACACGTCCACCGACGGCCAGGACCTGGCGTACGCCTCCTTCCTCGGCTGGGCCGAGCGGGTCAGCCCGTTCGGAGACAACCGGCTCTGGCTCGTGCTCCCGGCCCTGGCCGCGCTGGCCGGGCTGCTCGTCGTCGCCGACGTCCTGCTGCAGCGGCGCGACCTCGGGTCCGGCCTGTGGGCCGCTCGGTCCGGGGCGTCGCGCGCGTCGGCCTCCCTCGGCTCCCCGCTCGGCCTGGCCTGGCGGCTGCAGCGCGGGGCCCTGCTCGGCTGGACCATCGGGTACGCCGTCCTCGGCCTCGTCGTCGGCAGCATCGCCCGGTCCGTCGACGAGATCGCCAGCAGCCCCGGCATCGAGGAGATGTTCCGCAAGATGAGCGGCGGCCAGGGGTCCCTGCTCGAGGTCTTCTTCGGCACCGAGGTGAGGTTCCTCGCCGTCGGCGCCGCGGCATACGGCATCACCACGGCCCTGCGGCTGCGGTCGGAGGAGAGCGGGGGCCGCGCCGAGGTCACGCTCGCCACCCACGTGGGCCGGTACCGGTGGCTGTCCAGCCACGTGCTCGTGGCGGTGCTGGGGTCGCTGTGGCTGCTCGTCGTCATGGGGCTGTCCGCCGGCCTCTCCGGTGGCGCGGTCAGCGACGTCGGCGTCGCCGAGGTGCTGCCCGCCGCGCTGGCGACCGCCCCGGCCGTGCTCGTGTGCGTGGCGCTGACGGTGCTGCTCTTCGGGACCGTGCCGCGGTGGACGGCTGCCGCCTGGGGGCTGCTCGCGGCGTTCGTCCTCATCGGCGAGCTCGGGCCGCTGGTGGACCTGCCCGGGTGGGCGATGGGGCTCTCGCCGTTCGACCACCTGGGCAGCCTGCCGGGCGGCGACGCCAACCCGGTCGGCCTCACGGGCCTGCTGCTCGTGGCGCTCGCCGCGGGGGCGCTCGGGTATGCCGGGTTCCGCCGCCGCGACCTCGTCACCTGAGCCCGGCCGGGCGGCTCAGAGCAGGTCGGTGCGCCCCTGCGCCCGCAGCGCGTCGACCACGGCCTTGACCTCCTGCGCGCGGTCCCTGGCCACCACGAGGACGGCGTCCGGGGTGTCGACCACCACGACGTCGTCGAGCCCGACGAGCGCCACCACGCGGCCGGTCCCCGGCACGACCACTCCCGTGGCGTCGGCCACCCGCACCGTGTCGGCGGAGCCGAGGACCTGCACCCCCGGCATACCGGCGGCGTCGGGGAGCAGCGCACCCAGGGAGGCGAAGTCGCCCACGTCGTCCCAGCCGAAGCCGCCGGGCACGACCGCGACCCGGCCGGCGGCGGCCGCGGGCTCGGCGACCGCGTGGTCGATGGCGATCTTCTCCAGCCCGGGCCACGCGTCGTCGAGCCGGGACGGGTCGGCCGCGAGGGCCCGCAGTCCCGCGGCCAGCTCGGGGTGCCACTGCGCCAGCAGGTCGAGCAGGACGCGGGCCTTGACGACGAACATGCCGGCGTTCCACCGGAACCGGCCGGTGGCGAGGTACTGCTCCGCGCGCTCGCGGTCCGGCTTCTCGACGAACTGCGCGACCGCGTGCGCCGGGCCGTCCCCCAGCTGCTCACCCAGCTCGATGTAGCCGAACCCGGTCGCCGGGTGGGTCGGCTCGATGCCGATCGTCACGACGAGGTCGTCGGCCGCGGCCTCGACGGCAGCCGTCACGCACGCCCGGAACGCGTCCTCGTCACGGATCACGTGGTCGGCCGCGAACGAGCCCAGCACCGCCTCGGGGTCACGGGCCTCGAGCAGCGCGGCCGCCCAGCCGATCGCGGCCATCGAGTCGCGCGGGGCCGGCTCGGCGAGCAGCTGGTCGCCGGGCAGGTCGGGGAGCTGGTCGCGGACGGCGTCGACATGCGCGGCGCCCGTGACCACGAGCACCCGGTCGCCGGTCAGCGGGAGGAGGCGGTCCCAGGTCGCCTGGAGCAGCGTGCGACCGCTGCCGGTGAGGTCGTGCAGGAACTTCGGGGCGGCGGCGCGCGACAGCGGCCACAGGCGGGTGCCCGCTCCCCCGGCCGGGATCACGGCCCAGAAGTGCTCGGTCGACATGGCCGGAACGCTAGCCGACCGCACCCTCCCGTCACCTGCCGCTCACCCGACACCCCCCTCGGTGTCGCCGTCACCACACCCCGGCGAAGGACCGTGGGGGACGTGCGGGTCGCCATCGTCACCGAGTCCTTCCTCCCGACGTTCAACGGCGTCACGACCAGCGTGTGCCGGGTCACCGAGTGCCTCGTCGCCGCGGGTCACGACGTCCTGCTCGTGGCGCCACGACCGGCCCCCGAGTCGTATGCCGGGTGCCCGGTGCACGGGGTCGCCTCGGTGCCCGTGCGGGGCTTCCCCCTCGGGATGCCGTCACGCGAGATCGAGGACGTGCTGCGCGGGTTCGGCCCCGACGTCGTCCACGTCGCCTCGCCGTTCGTGCTCGGCGCCAGCGCGCTCGCCACCACGTCCCGCCTCGGGCTGCCGAGCGTGGCCGTCTACCAGACCGACCTGCCGTCCTACCTCAAGCAGCACGCCCCCGCCGCGGTGGGCGCCGGTGCGTCGCGCGCGGCGTGGCGCTGGCTGCGGCGGCTGCACGGCATGGCCGACCTCACCCTCGCACCGTCGACCGCCGCCTTGGCCGACCTCGACACCCACGGGGTCGCGCGGACGGCGCTGTGGGGGCGTGGTGTCGACACCCGCCAGTTCTCCCCCCACTGGCGCCTCGACGCCGGCACCCGCGCGCTGCGCCGGCGCCTGTCGCCGCAGGGCGAGGTCGTCGTGGGGTACGTCGGGCGGCTGGCCCCCGAGAAGGAGCTGGACCGGCTCCTCCCGGTGGCGACGCTGCCCGGCACCCGGCTCGTGCTCGTCGGGGACGGCCCCGACCACCAGCGCATCGGAGCCGCCCTCACCCGCACCGCGGAGTCCGCGGGCGCACCGGCCCCGGCGCTCCTCGGCCGGCGCGACGGCGACGACCTGGCCCGGGCGTACGCAGCGCTCGACGTCTTCGTCCACACCGGCACGAGGGAGACGTTCGGCCAGACTCTGCAGGAGGCGGCGGCGACCGGGCTGCCCGTCACCGCCCCTGCCCGCGGCGGCCCGCTCGACCTCGTCGACCACAGCCGCACCGGCCTGCTCTTCGACCCCGACGACCCGTCGGCCCTCGTCGACGCCGTCCGGCACCTCGTCGGCGACCGCGCCAAGCGCGAGGCCCTGGGGCGGGGCGGGCTCGAGCGCGTGGCCGGCCGCAGCTGGGCGTCGGTCACCGGAGCGCTCGTCGACCACTACGAGCACGTCGCCGCGGGGCACCGGGTCGCCTGAGCCGGGTCGCCTGAGCCGCGGCCCGGAGGTCTGCGCACAGACCCGCGTGTCACTGGGCAGAGAGCGGGTCCGAGCGCAGTGGGACGGAGGTCTGCGCGCAGACGAGCGTGAATCGGGAGACTGGGGGTCGGGCGTCGCGCGACCACGCGGCATACCCACTGGTAACCAGTCCTGTCTTGTTTCTCACAGGCGGGCGGCGCGCGGGTCCGCGGAGCGGCCAGATAACCTGACGGACGAACTACGGCAACCGCCGCCCTCGTCGGACGAGCGACGCCGTCTCCACCTTCTCGAAAGGGACGCGCAGTGGCGCAGGCAACCACGGGGACTCTCTACCGCGGCCGTGAGGGCATGTGGTCGTGGGTGGCCCACCGCATCAGCGGCGTACTCCTCTTCCTCTTCCTCTTCGCGCACGTGCTCGACACGGCGCTCGTCCGGGTCTCGCCGGACGCCTACAACGAGGTCATGTCGGCCTACAAGAACCCGGTCGTCGGGCTGGGAGAGGCGGGCCTCGTGGCCGCGGTCATCTTCCACGCGCTCAACGGCCTGCGGATCATCGCCGTCGACTTCTGGGGCAAGGGCCCGAAGTACCAGCGGCAGATGTTCTGGGGCGTCGTCGTCGGCTTCGTCGTGCTGTTCGCACCGTTCGCGGTCCGGCACCTGACCAACGTCTTCTCGCACTGAAGGGGCAGAGAATGAGCGCCACCAGCCAGACCACCCCTGTGCCGACCGAGCCGGTCCGCCAGTCCCCCTACCGCCGGGTGAGCCGCGGCCGCGGCAACTTCGAGCTGTGGTCGTGGGTCTTCATGCGCGGCAGCGGCATCCTGCTGCTCGTGCTCGTCTTCGGGCACCTGTTCGTCAACCTCATGCTGGGCGAGGGCATCCACGCGATCGACTTCGCGTTCGTCGCCGGCAAGTGGGCCAGCCCGTTCTGGCAGGTCTGGGACATGCTCATGCTGTGGCTGGCGATGCTGCACGGCTTCAACGGCGTCCGGACGATCATCAACGACTACACCGAGCGCGAGAACACGCGCTGGGTCCTCAAGGGCCTGCTGGTGCTGGCGACCTTCTTCACGGTCGTCCTGGGCACGCTGGTGATCTTCACCTTCGACCCCTGCATCGACCCGAACTCCACCCTCTCCGTGTGCACGCGCTGACCCCGCACCCCGCGCAGTAAGGACACAGACACCCATGCAGACGCACAAGTACGACGTCGTGATCGTCGGCGCCGGCGGGGCCGGCATGCGCGCCGCCCTCGAGTCGAGCAAGCGCACCCGCACCGCCGTGCTCACCAAGCTCTACCCGACCCGCTCCCACACCGGCGCGGCCCAGGGCGGCATGTGCGCCGCCCTCGCCAACGTCGAGGAGGACAACTGGGAGTGGCACACCTTCGACACCGTCAAGGGCGGCGACTACCTCGTCGACCAGGACGCTGCGGAGGTCATGTGCCGTGAGGCCATCGACGCGGTCATCGACCTCGAGAAGATGGGTCTGCCGTTCAACCGCACGCCCGAGGGCAAGATCGACCAGCGCCGCTTCGGTGGGCACACCCGCAACCACGGCGAGGCCGCCGTGCGCCGGTCCTGCTTCGCCGCGGACCGCACCGGACACATGATCCTGCAGACGCTCTACCAGAACTGCGTCAAGCAGGGCGTCGAGTTCTACAACGAGTTCTACGTCCTGGACCTGCTGCTCAACACCGGCGCAGACGGAGTCGAGCGCGCCGCGGGCGTCGTCGCCTACGAGCTGGCCACCGGTGAGCTGCACATCTTCCAGGCCAAGTCGGTCGTCTTCGCCACCGGCGGAACCGGCAAGGTATTCAAGACCACCTCCAACGCCCACACCCTCACCGGTGACGGCATGGGCGTGGCCTTCCGCCGCGGCATCCCGCTGGAGGATATGGAGTTCTTCCAGTTCCACCCGACAGGCCTCGCCGGCCTGGGCATCCTGCTGTCCGAGGCGGCCCGCGGTGAGGGCGGCATCCTGCGCAACGCCGACGGCGAGCGCTTCATGGAGCGCTACGCCCCCACCATCAAGGACCTCGCCCCGCGCGACATCGTCGCCCGCTCCATGGCGAACGAGGTCCGCGAGGGCCGTGGCGCCGGGCCGAACAAGGACTACGTCCTGCTCGACCTGACCCACCTCGAGCCGGCGCACATCGACGCCAAGCTCCCCGACATCACCGAGTTCGCCCGCACCTACCTCGGTGTCGAGCCGTACACCGAGCCGGTCCCGGTCTACCCGACGGCGCACTACGCCATGGGCGGCATCCCGACCAACGTCGAGGCCGAGGTGCTGCGCAACAACACCGACGTCGTCCCCGGCCTGTACGCCGCGGGCGAGGTGGCGTGCGTGTCCGTCCACGGCTCGAACCGCCTGGGCACCAACAGCCTGCTCGACATCAACGTCTTCGGCCGCCGCGCCGGCATCGCCGCCGCGGAGTATGCCGTGGACGCCCCGTGGGTCGACCTCCCCGAGGCCCCCGAGTCGCTCGTCACCGGTCTGGTCGAGGGCATCCGCTCGCGCGAGAGCGGCGAGCGCGTGGCCGACCTGCGCCGCGAGCTGCAGGAGACCATGGACCGCAACGTCCAGGTGTTCCGCACCGAGGCCTCGATGAAGGAGGCGCTCGGCGTCATCGACGAGCTCAAGGAGCGCTACGCCAACGTCGTGGTCCAGGACAAGGGCAAGCGGTACAACACCGACCTGCTCGAGGCCGTCGAGCTCGGCTTCCTCATCGAGCTGGCCGAGGTCATCACGCTCGGTGCCCTCGCCCGCAAGGAGTCCCGCGGCGGCCACTTCCGCGAGGACTACACCGCGCGCGACGACGTGAACTTCATGCGGCACACGATGGCCTACCGCCCGGCGGTCGACGGCGACCTCAGCGCGGGGCCGTCCTTCGCCGACGAGGTCCGCCTCGACTACAAGCCCGTGACCGTGACCCGCTACCAGCCGATGGAGCGCAAGTACTGATGACTGCCACTGCCGAGAAGCAGACCACCGAGGAGCAGAAGGCAGGGGCCGTCCCGACCTTCACGGTGACCCTCAAGGTCCAGCGGTACAACCCCGAGGTCGACAGCGCGCCGCACTGGGAGACCTACGAGGTCACCTCGCACGCCACCGACCGCGTGCTCGACGCCCTGCACCAGATCAAGTGGGAGCAGGACGGCTCGCTGTCGTTCCGCCGCTCCTGCGCCCACGGGGTGTGCGGCTCCGACGCCATGCGGATCAACGGCAAGAACCGGCTCGCCTGCAAGACGCTCATCAAGGACGTCAACCCGGACAAGCCGATCACCGTCGAGCCGATCAAGGGCCTTCCGCTCGAGAAGGACCTCATCGTCGACATGGAGCCGTTCTTCGACGCGTACCGCGAGGTGATGCCGTTCCTCGTCACCACGGGCAACGAGCCGACTCGCGAGCGCATCCAGAGCCAGGCCGACCGCGACCGCTTCGACGACACCACCAAGTGCATCCTGTGCGCCGCGTGCACGACGAGCTGCCCGGTGTTCTGGAACGACGGCCAGTACTTCGGTCCGGCCGCGATCGTCAACGCCCACCGGTTCATCTTCGACAGCCGTGACGAGGGCGGGGCCCAGCGCCTGGAGATCCTCAACGACAAGGAGGGCGTGTGGCGCTGCCGCACGACCTTCAACTGCACGGAGGCCTGCCCCCGCGGGATCCAGGTCACGAAGGCCATCCAGGAGGTCAAGCGCGCCCTCCTGACCAGCAGGTTCTGACGAAACGGCCCCCTCTGGGGCACACTGTCGCCAGTGCTCAGCCGACGACACCTGACCGCCGCCACCGCCAGCGCCCTGCTGGCGGTCGGCGGCGTCGTCGTTCCCGCCCTCACCGCGCCCGCTGCGGCTGCCCCCAAGCCGACGCCGGCGCCCACCCCCACGCTGCCCGTGCCGCGGGCGACGGTGCAGCCGCTGCAGTCCGTGGGCGGCCCGAGGCTCGCGGCGACCGGCGTCGTCACCGACCTGCCCCCCGGCGTCCCGGCGCCGCCGAAGCTGCGGGACGTCTCCTGGCTGCTCGCCGACCTCGACACCGGTGAGGTCGTCGCGGCCAAGGCACCGCACGCGCGGCTGCTGCCCGCCAGCACCCTGAAGACGCTCACGGCCCTGACGCTGATCCCGCAGGTGCCCAAGGACCAGCTGGTCAAGGCGAGCCCGGCCGACGCCGCGGCGGACGGCACCCGCGTGGGCATGGTCCCCGGGCAGAGCTACACCGGCCGACAGCTGTTCCAAGCCCTCCTCATGTCGTCCGGCAACGACGCGGCATACGCCCTCGCGGAGGCCGGCGGGGGCCGCGAGAAGGTGCTGGCCGAGATGAACGCCAACGCCGCCCACCTCGGCGCCCACGACACGGTCGCCAAGGACCCGTCAGGGCTCGACGCGCCCGGCCAGACGTCGAGCGCCTACGACCTCGCCCTCATCGCCCGCGCTGCGCTGCAGCTGCCCGACTTCCGGGCCTACGTCACGACCAAGCAGGCCGACTTCCCCGGGCTGGTCGACCCGAGGACCAAGAAGCGCAAGACGTACAAGATCAACAACCACAACGCCCTGCTGTACAACTACCCCGGCACGATCGGGGTCAAGAACGGCTACACGGTGGCCGCCCACCGCACGTTCATCTCGGCCGTCACCCGCGGCGGGCACACGTACCTGCTCACCGAGATGTACGGCCTCGACCACTCGTGGCGCCCCCAGGCGGCGATGTACGACTGGGCGTTCCGGTACGCGTCCAAGGCGCGTCCCGTCGGTCGGCTGGTGGAGCCCGGCGAGGTCACCGCGCCCCTCGCAGCTCCGCCCACCGGCGCCGCGGGTGCTCCCGGCGACGGCGGGTCCCCGGCCCAGCGGACCGCCGCCGCTGCGGCGGTGCCGCCGGCCCAGCTCGGGTCGGCCGCCTCCGTGACGCCGTGGCTGGGCTTCGGTGGTCTCGCGGCCCTCGTCGGGGCGGTCGCCGGCCTGCGCCTGCGGGCCAAGCGCGCCGTCCGGGGCCGCCACCGCGCCCTCTCCTGACGCAGCCGCGCGCCCGGTATGCCGGGTGCCGGGGCGAGGGGGTATGCCGGGTGTGTGGGCCCCGGGGGGTCAGTGGCGGCGCAGGAGGGCGCGCAGGCCCCGGCGGGCCGTCCCGAGGGCGGTCGCCCCGACCGCGCCGAGCACGAGGCCGGCCGCGAGGGTGGTGCGGTCGGCGGCCACCGGCCCGAACGTCGGCAGGCCGGCGTCGGTGCGGGCGCGCACGGAGTCCAGCGGCTCGGGTGCGGGGCCCTCGCGCAGCTTGTCCCGCTGGGCCGGCGAGAGCTGTCGGGCCGTGCCGGCGCTCTCGTCGAGGTCGTTGGCGGCCCAGGCGGCGGAGATGAGCAGCACCCGCGACATGAAGTTCAGCCACACGAGCAGCCCGACGACGAGCGCGAAGCCGAGGTAGAGCTTGTTGTGCGTGGTGCTGGCCAGCAGGACCGACCCGAACTTCTTGAGCAGGGTCAGGGAGATGCCGCCGAAGACCGCGGCGTTGCGCAGCCCGTGCCACGGGACGTCGACCCCGGAGAGCAGCCGCAGCATGACGAGCACGATCGCGCCGTCGAGTGCCACGCCGACGAGCAGCGACACGAGGGTGAGCACCCAGCCCTGCCCGCCGAGGCCGATGAGGCCGCCGAGCCACCTGGCAGCGGCCCCGGCCACGGCCCCGACCGCGGCCGACAGGACGATCCCGACCCCGAGCACGAGGAGCACGCCGAGGTCCCGCAGCTTGGCCACGACCGGGTTGCCCACCGACCCCTCGACACCGAAGACGGCACGGATGCCGTCACGCAGCGCGCTCAGCCACCCCGTCCCGGCGAGCACCAGGCCGACGACGGAGATGATGCCGCTGACCGACAGGGTCGCCGACGTCGGCATGGAGACCCGGATGACGCCGTTCGGGTTGGCCTTGGACTGCACGAAGCCCGGCAGCAGGTCGTTGATGGCGTTCTTGCTCTCCTCGAGCAGGCCCGGCTGGCCACGCAGGACGAACCCGAAGATCGTGAAGGCGAGCAGCACCGCCGGGAAGACGGAGAAGAAGGCGAAGTAGCCCACGCCGCCCGCGAGCAGGTTGCCCCGCGCGTCGCCGTACCGCTTCCAGGCGCGCCAGGCCGACGTGGTCTGGAACCGGGCCCACCACTGCTTGAGGGTCTGCACCGGTCAGGCTCCGCTCGGTCGGGACGCGTCCGGGCAGCCGCCCAGCGGGAACGACGTCACCGGCCGCCACACGGAGTCCGCACCGTGCTCGTAGAGGTGGAACTCGGTCACCTCGAAGGTGCACTCGAAGTCGGCGAGCTCCTTGAACGCGCGGTCCAGGCTCTCGTCCGGGACGTGGTGCGCCACGGTCACGTGCGGGTGGTAGTAGAAGTCGAGCTTGCGCTTGAGCGGGCCCCGCCGGACGGCCTGCTCGAGCAGCTCGCACTCCCCGATGCCGCCGGAGACCTGGACGAAGACGACCGGCGAGATCGGCCGGAAGGTGCCCGTGCCCCGCAGCACCATCGGGAACGGCTCGCGGCTCGCGGCGGCCTGGGTCAGGTGCTCGTTGACGACGTCCATCCGCTCCGGCTCCACCTCGGTGGGCGGCAACAGGGTCACGTGCGTCGGGATCGAGTCGGCGAGGGGGTCGCCGAAGGACGCCCTCTTCGCCTGCAGCATCTCCGCGTGCGGTGAGGGGATGGCGATCGACACACCGATGGTCGGCACCCGAGCGACCCTACCGAACTGCGGGCAGGAGGCCGACCCGGTCGCGGACCCGGGCCATGGTGCCCCGGGCCACCTCGCGCGCCCGGTCCGCGCCGTCGGCGAGGATCCGGTCGAGCTCGGCCGGGTCGTCGAGCAGCTCGCGCATGCGCTCCTGGAACGGCGTCAGCGCCGCGACCACGACGTCGGCGACCTCCTTCTTGAGGTCGCCGTAGCCCTTGCCCGCGAACGAGTCCGCGACCTGCTCCACCGGCGTGCCCGAGAGCACGGAGTGGATGACGAGCAGGTTCGAGACGCCGGGCTTGGCGTCCGGGTCGTACCGCACCTCGGCCTCGGTGTCGGTGACGGCCGAGCGGATGTTCTTGGCGATCCGGGCCGGGTCCTCCATGAGGTCGATGAGGCCCTTGGGTGACGAGCCGGTCTTGCTCATCTTCGCGGTCGGGTCCTGCAGGTCCTGGATCTTGGCCGAGCCCTTGACGATGTACGGCTCCGGCACGACGAGGCCGCCGCCGAAGCGGGTGTTGAACCGCTCGGCGAGGTCACGCGTGATCTCCAGGTGCTGGCGCTGGTCCTCGCCGACGGGCACGTAGGCCGCGTCGTACATGAGGATATCGGCCGCCATGAGCATCGGGTAGGTGAACAGCCCGACGTTGGCGTTCTGGCCCTTGGCGGTCTTGTCCTTGAACTGCGTCATCCGGCTCGCCTCGCCGAACGCGGTGAGGCAGTTCATCACCCAGCCGAGCTCGGCGTGCTCGGTGACGTGGCTCTGGCAGAACACGGCGGAGCGCTTGGGGTCGACTCCCCCGGCGATGAACTGCGCGGCCGTGACCCGGGTCCGGCGGCGCAGGACCTCGGGGTCGGTCGGCACGGTCAGCGCGTGCAGGTCGGCGACGAAGTAGAACGCGTCGAAGTCGTCCTGCAGCTTCACCCAGTTGACCAGCGCCCCGAGGTAGTTGCCGAGGTGGAGCGAGTCGCTGGTGGGCTGCATGCCGGAGAGGATCCGGGGCAGCGCCTGCTGGGTGGGCGCATCGGACATGGCGGCCATTCTGTCAGGTGGGCCGCGCGCCGGGTGGCCCCGGTGCCGTCGGCTCCGGGCCTGGGCGGCGTGGCATCAGGTCAGGTGGAGCAGGAACCCCTGGGCCGGTGCGAGCACCGGCATCGGCAGCCCGACCTGCGACAGCAGCGCGCCGTCGAGGTGGAGGTCGCCGGCGAGCGCCTGCTCCCACCACCCCGGGGCCACGTGCTGCACGAGAGCCGGCAAGCCGGCCTCGGGCCGCACCCGCACGGCATACCTGCGCTCGGGGTCGAGTCCCGGCAACCGGACGAGGCCGGGCGTGGCCCGCCGCGCGCTGTCGGTGCGCAGCACCGTGTATGCCGCCTGCGACCGGTCCGCGGCGAGCGTGCCGGTCACGAGCAGCGTGCCGTCGTCGACGGCGTCGCGGACGAGGTCACCGGTGTGCAGGAGCCCGCGCAGCTCGCGGTACAGGCCCGCCCAGGCGCGCAGGGTGTCGAGCTCCTCGGGCGTGCAGGCGCTGACGTCCCACTCCAGCCCCGCGTGGCCCTGCAGGGCGACGAGCATGCGGAACGGCAGGTCGAAGGTGCGGTGGGTGGTGTGCGCGGTCGCCGGCCCCACGTGCGTGCCCATCGTCTCGGCCGGCACGAGCAGCGAGGTCCAGCGCTGGATCTGGACGCGCTCGAGCGGGTCGTTGCAGTCGCTGGTCCAGACACGGTCGGTGCGGGACAGCACCCCGAGGTCGACGCGCGCGCCCCCGCTGGAGCAGGACTCGATCTCGAGGTCCGGGTGCGCCTCGCGCAGCCGGTCGAGCAGCGCGTAGAACGCGAGCGTCTGCTCGTGCACGGCCGGCCGGTCGGTGCCGCGGTCGTCGCTGCGGACGGCCTCGTGCAGGTCGCGGTTGTGGTCCCACTTGATGAAGTCGATGCCGAGGTCGCCGACCAGGGAGCTGATCTGCCGCTCGACGTGCGCCGCTGCCTCGGGGTTGGCCAGGTCGAGCACCTGCTGGTGGCGGGACTCGCGGGGACGGCCGGCGCGGGGGCCGAGCACCCAGTCGGGGTGTGCCCGCACGAGGTCGGAGTCCTCGTTGACCATCTCCGGCTCGAACCACAGGCCGAACTCCATGCCGAGGTCCTTGACGTGCCGCACGAGCGGCTCGAGCCCGGTCGGCCACGCCTCGTCCGAGACCACCCAGTCGCCGAGGCCCCGGAGGTCGTCGCGGCGCCCGCCGAACCAGCCGTCGTCGAGGACGAACCGCTCGACGCCGATCGAGGCGGCGGTGTCGGCCAGGCCCTTGAGCCGGTCGAGGTCGTGGTCGAAGTAGACGGCCTCCCACGTGTTGAGGACCAGCGGCCGGGGGCCGGTCGCCCGTGTGCGGGTGGCCCGCTGCCGGCGGTGCAGCCGGCACGAGATGCCGTCGAGCCCGTCGGTCGCGTGCACGAAGAGGACGTCGGGAGCCGTGTACGCCTCGCCGGGCGCGAGGCGCACCTCGCCCGCCTCGAGCAGCTCACCGCCGCCGAGCACGGCACCGTGCATGCCGGCGCCCTCGGGCAGCCGCTCGACGAGGTGCTCGTGGTTGCCGCTCCACGCGACGTGCGTCGCCCACACCTCTCCGTGGCCGAAGTCGAACCCGGGAGTCCCCGCCAGCAGCAGCAAGGTGGCGTCGTGCCCGGTGCGGCCACGGCGCGAGGCCCGCAGGTGCGTGCCCTCGTCGAGGGCTGCGCGCTGCGGCGAACGCTCCCGGCACCAGCGACCGGTGAGGTCGAGCACCTCGGTGGCGCGGGACGGCAGGGGCAGCACCGCCCGCAGCGCCGCGAGGTCGAGCGTCGCGCCGCCGTCGGTCGCGTCGGAGCCCGCGTTCGTCACGGAGCGGGCGACGCGCAGGACCCCGTGGTCGTCGAGCTCGAGGACGACCTCGACCCGGACCCCGCCGTCCTCGGCGACCGTGCGGACCGTGCCCGCGCCCTCGCGGGTCGTGGTGGCCCGCCACCGCGGCGCCGTGGCGCCGCCAGCGCGGTGCGCGGCATACGCCGGCGTCCCCAGCCAGCCGTCGCTGCCGGTGGGCAGCAGCGTGAGCGGCCACGGCTGGTCCAGCGCGTTCGGCGGCACGGGACCCTGCGCGAGCAGGGGCAGCGCCTCGACCGCGCCGTCCGGCAGGTCGGCACCCCAGTGCAGCACCCGCGGGAGACCCGGCCCCGAGGTGTCGAGCACCATGAGGGTGCCGGCGGATCGGAGGACCTCGAGGTCGGGGCTCATCCCTTGGTTGCTCCCAGCGTCAGACCGGCGACGAACTGCTTCTGCAGGACGAAGAAGATGATCAACGTCGGCAGGGCGACCACGACCGACCCGGCCGCGACCAGGTTGTTGTCGGTGAAGAACTGGCCGCGCAGGTTGTTCAGCGAGCTCGTCACGGGGAACTTGTCACCGGACTGCAGCAGCACGGTCGCCCAGAAGAACTCGTTGTAGATCCAGGTGACCTCGAGCGTCGCCAGCGCGGCCAGCGGCGGCCGGCACAGCGGCAGCGTCAGCTTGAAGAACTGGCGCAGCACGCCGGCACCGTCGACGACGGCCGACTCGTACAGCTCGCGCGGGAGCGTCTTCATGTAGTTCGACAGGACGAAGGCGCAGAAGCCGGTCTGGAAGGCGACGTTGACCGCGATCAGGCCCCAGTAGCTGTTGAGCAGGGTGCCGGACTCGCTGAACCAGAACGGCACCTCGATCGACCGGAACATCCGGTAGACCGGGATCAGCAGTGCCTGCGGGGGCAGGAGGTTCGCCGCCGTGAACACGCCGAGCAGCGCCAGGTTGAACTTCCACGAGAACCGCGCCACGACGAACGCGATGCAGCACGACAGGAACAGCGTGAGCAGCACCGCCGGGATCGTGATGATCGCCGAGTTGAGCATCGTGTGCGAGAAGTTCGCCTGCTGCCACGCGTCCTTGTAGTTCTGCAGGGTGAACCCGCCGAACGAGAAGTACCCGTGCTTGGACGTGTAGGCGTAGTCCCGGAAGCTGCCCAGGACGGCGTACGCCACGGGGAAGATCCACAGGAGGGCGACCACGGCCAGGAACACCTGGATGAGCACGTGGCCCCGGGCGCCACCCGCGGGCTTGGCGCGCTTGGCGGTGAGCGGGTTGGCGCCCGCGGGGGCCGCGACGGGGGTCTCGGAGGCGGTCATCGCTGCTCCCTCATGACGATTCGCAGGTAGAAGACGATGAAGATCGAGCTGATGAGCAGCATCATCGTCGCCAGCGCCGAGCCGAAGCCGATCCGGCTGGCCTCACCGACGATGTTGCTGGTGACGAGCGTGGAGATGAGCTCCAGGCCGTTGCGTCCCTTGTTGATGACCCAGACGAGGTCGAAGGCGCGCAGGGACTCGATGACGGTCACGACCAGCACGATGATGTTGATCGGCGCCATCACCGGGAAGACGACCTTGAAGAAGGTGGTCCGCTCGTTGGCGCCGTCGACCTTGGCGGCCTCGCGCAGGCTGGGGTCGACGCCCTTCAGCCCGGCCAGGTACAGCAGCATGATGTAGCCGACGTGCCGCCAGCTCGAGGCGACGAGCGCGGCCCAGAGGTTGTACCGCTGGTCGCCGTACCAGTCGATGGTGCTGCCGGTGACCTGGTTGATGAGGCCCTGGTCGCGACTGTAGATGAGCTGCCAGATGAAGCCGACCAGCGCCAGCGACAGGACGACCGGCAGGTAGATCGCGGTCTGGTAGATCCGCGTGCCCTTGAGCTCGCGGTCGAGCAGCACCGCCAGGAAGATGCCGAACGGCGTCGCCACGAGGAACATGACAGCCAGCCAGATCAGGTTGTGCTGCACCGCCGGCCAGAACGGCGGGTAGATGCTCACGACGTCGTGGTAGTTCTTCAGTCCGATCACCTTGGCCGACGAGATCGGGCCGATGCCGTCCCAGTCGGTGAAGGACAGCAGGACCGACCCGACGGCCGGTACCCACACCAGCCACAGCACCAGCACGGTCGGGACCGCGATCATCAGCGCCACGACTACCCGGTCGACCGGGCTGAGGTGGTCGATGCCCTTGTACTTGCGTCTCGCCACGAGAACCTCCTCGATGGGGGCGAGCACGGGGCCCGGGCGGGAGCTTCCGCCCGGGCCCCGGTGGCTCAGGAGCCGAAGATGCTCTTCTTCTGGTTCTCGATGCTGTTGCAGAGCCCGTCGATGTCCTTCGGGTTCTTGATGAAGCTCTGGATCGCGGGGATCATCACGGTCGACGCGAAGTCGGGCCGGGTGTCGCGGTCCATGAACTGCGCGATCGACTTGGCCTGCTTGACGAACTCGACCGACTTCTTCTGCAGCGCGGTGTAGCTGCCCTGGTCGGCACCGTCGTTCGTGGCGATGACCGACGGGTCGGCCTTGACCGCGAGGTTCTGCGCGTCCGCGGAGCCGAGGTAGCCCAGCAGCTTCTTGGCCGCCGCCTCGTTCTTCGGTCGCTTGGCCATCATGTAGCCGTCGATCGGCGCCTCGATGGCGTCCGCACCGATGGCGGAGTCGACCTCGGGGAAGTTGAAGAAGTCGAGGTCGTCCTGCTCGGCGCCCTTGGCGAACTGCTGGGCCACGAAGGCGCCGAGCACGTAGGTGCCCGCCTTCTTCTGCTGCAGGCTCTGCGCGGCCTCCTGCCAGGTGCGGCCGAGGGAGTCGGGCTGGTGCAGGTCGAGCAGGCCTGCCCAGGTGTCGAAGACCTTCTTCACCTTGTCGCCGTTCCAGGCCTCCTTGCCGGCCATGAGGCTGACGTGGAAGTCGTAGCCGTTGACCCGCAGGTTGAGCTGGTCGAAGGTGCCCATGGCGGGCCAGCCGTCCTTGTCGCCGAACGCGATCGGGACGAGGCCGTCCTTCTTCATCTGCGCGCCGAGGGCCTTGAACTCGTCGAGGGTCTTCGGGATCTGGTAGCCCTTGTCCGCGAAGACGCTCTTGCGGTAGAAGACGGCCCACGGGTAGTAGGTGGACGGCACGAAGTACTGCTTGCCGTCGTCGCCGGTCGACGCCTTCTTCAGCGCGTCGGACATCCCCGAGAGGTCCTTCCACACGTCCGAGATGTCACCGGCGAGGCCCTTGCTGGCGAAGAACCGCATGCGGTAGCCAGAGAACCAGCTCCAGACGTCGTCCGGGGAGCCCTGGAGGTAGTTGTTGATGTTCTCCTGGAACGTGTTGTGGTCGATCGTGTTGATCTTGACCGTGATCCCGGAGTTGGCCTTCTGGAAGGCGTCCATCACGGACTGGACGGCAGCCTTCGGCACGGCGTCCGACTGGTTCGAGCCGAGGGTGACGGTGCCGGTGGCCTTGCCACCGCCACCGCCGGTGCTCCCCCCGCCGCCACACGCAGCGAGCAGGGAGGGGGCGGCCAGCAGCGTCCCGGCGCCCAGGGCACCGCGCAGCAGGGTCCGGCGGTCCACGCCACGGACGGAGGGCGGGACAAGGCTGGCGAGGTACTCGGCCTCGGTGGCGGGGCGGGTCATGACGGTCTCCTTTGACGCGACGACGATGCGCCGAGGGCTCCGGATCGATAGCCACACATTCGATCAGAAACCAACAGCTCCGGACTGAGAATGACCGGCGGTCATATTTCTGTCAAGGGCTTGAAACCGATTCGTCACCACTTCTTTCCCGCCGCCTTCGTGCGTGGCGCCAACGATTTTCAGCAGCGATGCAGCCGGCGGCACCAACTTCCGCGGCCGGTCTGGAGACGTGTTGGTTTCTGTTGACATTTGCCAGACGAGTCCCGACACTGGCCGTCATGCGCTCATGGCCGAGTGACCGGATCGCCTTCGGTGGCGACTACAACCCCGAGCAGTGGCCGCGTGAGGTCTGGGACGAGGACATGGCCCTGATGCGTGAGGCCGGCGTGAGCTTCGTGTCCCTCGGGATCTTCTCGTGGTCCTGGCTGGAGCCTGCCAAGGGCGAGTACGAGTTCGGCTGGCTCGACGACGTCATGGACCTGCTGCACGCCAACGGCATCGCGGTCGACCTTGCCACCGCCACCGCCACTCCCCCGCCGTGGCTCTCCACGGCCCACCCCGACATCCTCCCCGTGGACGTCGACGGCCACACCCTGTGGCCGGGCAGCCGGCAGGCATGGTGCCCGAGCTCGACGGTGTACCGCGAGTACGCCCTGGCCCTGACCCGACAGCTGGCGCAGCGGTACCACGACCACCCGGCCCTGGCGCTGTGGCACGTCTCGAACGAGTACGCCTGCCACAACATCCCCTGCTACTGCGACACCTGCGCCGCGGCGTTCCGGGTCTGGCTGCGCCGCCGGCACGAGAGCCTCGACGCCCTCAACGACTCGTGGGGCACCGCGTTCTGGAGCCAGCGGTACACCGAGTGGGACCAGGTCCTCCCCCCGCGCCGGACGACCACGTTCCACAACCCGACGCACGTGCTGGACTACCGCCGGTTCCAGTCCGACCAGCTGCTCGACTTCTTCCGCGCGGAGAAGGCCGTCCTGACCGAGGTCTCCCCCGGCGTCCCGGTCACGACGAACTTCATGACCCTCGCCCACTTCGAGCACCTCGACTACTCCCAGTGGGCGCCCGAGCAGGACGTCGTCAGCACCGACCACTACGTCGTCGACGCCCTCGAGCACCCGCAGGCCGAGCTGTCCTTCTGCGGCGACCTGACCCGCGGCCTCGCCGGCGGCCGGCCGTGGCTGCTCATGGAGCACTCGACCAGCGCGGTCAACTGGCAGCCGGTCAACCCCGCCAAGGCGCCCGGCGAGATGACCCGCAACAGCGTGGTCCACGTGGCGCGAGGTGCCGACACCCTCGGCTTCTTCCAGTTCCGCCAGTCGCGGGCGGGCGCCGAGAAGTTCCACTCCGCGCTCGTGCCGCACGCGGGCCGTGACAGCGCCCGTTTCCGCGAGGTGGCCGAGCTCGGCGCCCTCGCGTCGCGCCTGGGCGAGGTCGTCGGCAGCACGGTCGAGGCGCAGGTCGCGATCCTGTGGGACTACCAGTCGAACTGGGCGGCGACCGGTCCCGCGATGCCATCGAGTGCCCTGCACCCGACCGCCGTCCCGCACGCGGTCCACCGCCTGCTGCGCGACCGGGGCGTGACGGCCGACGTCGTGCACCCCGGTGCCGACCTCTCGGCATACCGGGTCGTCGTGGTGCCCACGCTCTACTCCGTCACCGACGAGCACGCCCGCCGTGTTACGGAGGCGGCAGCCTCGGGTAGCCACGTCATCGTGACCTTCTTCTCCGGGATCAGCGACGAGCACGACCACGCGCGGCTCGGCGGCTACCCCGGCGCGTTCCGCGACCTGCTCCAGGTCCGCGCCGAGGAGTTCTTCCCGCTGCGGGTCGGCGAGACCGTCGCCGTGGGCTCCGGCACCGGCAGCCTGTGGAGCGAGGACCTCACCACCGCCGGCGCCGAGACCGTCGAGGCGTATGCGTCGGGCCCGCTCGCCGGCAAGCCCGCCATCACGCGGGCAACCGTGGGCGAGGGCAGCGCGTGGTACCTGGGCACCCTGCCGGACGACGAGCTGCTCGGCAGCCTGCTCGACCGGGTGCTGGCCGACGCGGGCGTGGAGCCCGCCGCGGCCGTGCCCCCCGGTGTCGAGGCCGTCCGGCGCAGCGGCGCAAACGGCTCGTGGCTCTTCCTCGTCAACCACACCGACAGCGAGCAGACCGTCCCGGCGTCCGGCACGGACCTGGTGCGCGAGGCGGCCGTCGGGCCGCAGGTGACGCTGCCGGCCGGCGGCGTCGCCGTGGTCCGAGAGTCCTAGCCGTGCTCGCCAGCCAGCGCCGCAGCCGGATCGCCGACCTCGTCGAGCAGACCGGCGCCGTCCGGGTGTCCGACCTCGTCGCCGAGCTCGGTGTCTCGGACATGACGATCCGGCGCGACATCGACCAGCTGGCGGACCAGGGCCTGCTCGAGCGCGTCCACGGCGGTGCGGTCGCGGTGAGCACGCCGACGAGCGAGGAGCCGGGCTTCCGCGCGAAGTCGACACTCATGACGGCCCAGAAGCGGGCCATCGGCGAGGCAGCCGCCAGGCTGGTCGAGCCGGGGTCGTCGATCGGCATCTCCGCGGGGACCACGACCTACGAGCTCGCCCGCGCGGTGCGCGCCGTCCCGGACATCACGGTCGTCACCAACTCCGTGCCAGTGGCCCAGCTGCTGCACGAGTCGGGTACGCCCGGGCAGACCGTCGTCCTCACCGGCGGGATCCGCACCCCGTCCGACGCCCTGGTCGGCCCGGTCGCCGTCGCGGCGCTGCGCTCGCTGCACGTGGACCTGCTGTTCCTCGGCGCGCACGGCGTCGACGCCGGCGCAGGCCTCACCACCCCCAACCTGGTCGAGGCCGAGACCAACCGCGCCCTCGTCGCCTGCGCGCGCCGGACCTGCGTGCTCGTCGACCACTCGAAGTTCGGTGTCATCGGCCTCAGCACGTTCCTGGACCTCGACCAGGTCGACGTCCTCGTCACCGACGACGAGCTGTCGCAGCGGGCCCGGGCGACCATCGCCGACGTCGTGGACACCCTCGTCGTGGCGCGCGACCACGGCCGCACCGACCGACGGGAGGGCACCGCATGACCACCCACGGTGAGCGCGTCCGCGTGCGTCGCACGAGCCGCACCCTGGCGGACGGCCGCGAGATCATCTACTTCGACGACAGCCCGGACGCGCCCCCGCGCGAGGCGGTCGACGGCCGCCCGCTCGGTCCCCGGGCGCGCGCGGGCCAGGTTCGCTACGACGCCCTGGTCGGCGACTGGGTCGCGATCGCGGGCCACCGCTCGAACCGGACCTTCCTGCCGCCGAAGGACGAGTGCCCGCTCTGCCCGACGGGCACCGGCACGGTCCCGTCGGAGGTCCCGGAGAGCTCGTACGACGTCGTCGTCTTCGAGAACCGGTTCCCCTCCTACGCCCCGGTGTCCGACTTCGCCCCCGAGGACCGCTCCGACCTGGAACGCTCGGGCCCCGCACTGGGCCGCTGCGAGGTCGTCTGCTTCACCAGCGACCACGACTCGACCTTCGCCGAGCTGAGCCCGCAGCGCGCCCGCACGGTCATCGACGCGTGGGCCGACCGGACCGCCGCGCTCGGGGCCGTCCCCGAGGTGGAGCAGGTGTTCTGCTTCGAGAACCGCGGCCAGCAGATCGGCGTCACCCTGCACCACCCGCACGGCCAGATCTACGCCTACCCCTACGTGCCGCAGCGGTCGGCCGCGATCCTCGCCCGGGCGCGCGAACACCACGCCGCCACCGGGCGGCTCCTCGGCGCGGACCTGCTCGAGGCCGAGCGCCGCGACGGCCGGCGGGTCGTCCTCAGCGGGCAGCGCTGGACGGCATACGTGCCGTATGCCGCGCGCTGGCCGGTGGAGGTGCACCTCGCCCCGCACCGCGACGTGCCCGACCTGCCCGCGCTCGACGACGACGAGCGGGACGAGCTCGCGGTGCTCTACCTCGAGCTGCTCCAGCGGCTCGACCGCTACTACCTGAAGAAGGACGGACGCGACGTGCGACTGCCGTACATCGCCGGGTGGCACCAGGCCCCCGCGAAGGAGGGCCGGGACGTCTCGCGGCTGCACCTGCAGGTGATGTCGGTGCTGCGCTCGCCCAGCAAGCTGAAGTACCTCGCCGGGTCGGAGTCGGGTGTCGGCGGCTGGGTCAACGACGTGTCCCCCGAGGACATCGCCGCCCGGCTGCGCGAGGTGGGTGCATGAGCACGGAGTCGGCCTCCGCGGTCTTCCGCGACACCTTCGCCGCCGAGCCCGAGGGCGTCTGGTCGGCCCCGGGCCGCGTCAACCTCATCGGCGAGCACACCGACTACAACGGCGGCCTCTGCCTGCCGATCGGGCTGCCGCAGCGGACGTTCGCGGCGGTCCGCCGACGCGACGACGGGATGCTGCGCATGGTGTCCGCGCAGGGCGGGGACGTCGTCGAGGTGGCCCTCGACGACGTCGGCCCCGGGCGGCCCGAGGGATGGGCGGCGTACGTCGCCGGCGTCCCGTGGGCCCTCCGCCGGGCGGGGCACGAGGTGTCGGGCCTCGACGTCGCCGTCGACGGCCGGGTGCCCCTGGGTGCCGGCCTGTCGAGCTCGGCCGCGCTCGAGTGCGCCGTGGCCGCGGCCGCGTCCGACCTCTTCGGGCTCGGCCTGCTCGCGGACGCGGCGGGGCGCACTGCCCTGGCCGCCGCGTGCGTCGACGCCGAGAACACCGTCGCGCAGGCGCCCACCGGCGGCATGGACCAGTCCGCCGCGATGCTCGCCGAGCCCGGTCACGCCCTGCTGCTCGACTGCCGTGACCACCACACCGAGCAGGTGCCGTTCGACCTGGCCGAGGCCGGCCTGGCGCTGCTCGTGGTCGACACCCGGGCCGAGCACGCGCTGGTCGACGGCCAGTACGCCGAGCGGCGCGACAGCTGCGAGCAGGCGGCCCGCGAGCTCGGCGTGCCCACGCTGCGCGAGGTGGCGGTCGGGGACCTCGACGACGCGCTGGGCCGGCTCTCCTCGGACCTGCTGCGCCGTCGCACCCGGCACGTCGTCACCGAGATCGACCGGGTCGTCCACGCCCGGGAGGCCCTGCGGCACGACGACTTCGAGCGGCTGGGTGCCCTGTTCCTGGAGAGCCACGCCTCCATGCGCGACGACTTCGAGATCTCCGTCGACGAGCTCGACACGGTCGTGGAGACCGCGGTCGCGGCCGGGGCGCTCGGCGCGCGCATGACCGGCGGCGGCTTCGGCGGGTCCGCCATCGCGCTGGTGCGGGCCGACGCCGTCGACGCGACGACCGAGCGGGTGGAGGCGGCGTTCGCCGACAAGGGCTTCCGGGCCCCGCAGGCCTTCGCCGTGACGGCCTCGGGCGCTGCCGCGCGCGACCACTAGACGGCCTGCCCGGCCGGCCGTCCAGCCCGGCCGGGCAGTGCCACCTCCCCGCGCCTCGTGGGGCGGGAACGCCGAGGACGGGGCTACCGGGTGGGCCGGCCCGCGACTCCGGAGGCGCGGCTGTCCGCCGGTCAGCCGAGGTCGTAGTCGACGACGACCGCGGCGTGGTCGGACCAGCGCTGGTCGTAGGCGGCAGCGCGGCCGGCCCGTGCAGCCGTCGCCCTGGCGGCGAGGTCGCGGCTGGCGACCTGGTAGTCGATGCGCCACCCCGCGTCGTTGTCGAAGGCCTTCCCCCGCCAGGACCACCACGTGTACGGCCCCGGCCCGGGTCCGTGGAGCCGGCGGTGGACGTCGACCCAGTCACCGTCCGCGAACCAGCGGTCGAGGTAGGCGCGCTCGTCGGCGAGGAAGCCGGACTTGGTGCGGTTGCCCTTCCAGTTCTTGAGGTCGTCCTCGCGGTGGGCGACGTTGAGGTCGCCGGTCACGACAGCGAGCGCACCGGCGGCCGCCCACTCGGTGAGCCGCGCGGTGACCGCGTCGAGGAAGCGGTACTTCTCCTCCTGCCGCGGCGTGCCGGCTTCCCCCGTGTGCACGTACGTCGAGGCCAGCGTGACCGTGCCGGCCGGGGTGGCCACGTCGGCCTCGACCCAGCGGCCCGCCCCGTCGAAGTCGCGCGTGCCCACGGACGTCGCCACGCGCAGCAGCGGGTCGCGGCTCACGACCGCGACGCCGGCGCGGCCCTTCGCCTCGGCCTCGGTGTGGGCGACGTGCCAGTCGCCGATCCCGCCGGTCTCCAGGGCCTGCGCGAGCTGCTCGTCCGAGGCCCGCACCTCCTGCAGGCAGAGCACGTCCGGCTGCTGTTCGGCCAGCCACTCCATGCCACCGCGACGAGCGGCAGCGCGAACTCCGTTGACGTTGGCCGAGATCACACGCACCCGCCCATTCTCCGGGACCCGTGCGGCTTCCCCGCACTAGGGTGCAGCCATGGCCGACGACGCCCAACACGCGCCCACCTCCACGCCCGCCGAGACCGCCAGGGCGGAGGGCTCCTCGACGACGACCACCACCGACACCACCACGGTGACGACGACCCCGGCGCCGCCCAAGGACGACCTGGTCACCACCCGCCACACCCTCGCGGTGGGCCGGCGTCGCCTGCACTACACGGCCACCACGGGCCGGGTCGTGCTGCGCGAGGAGGTCTTCGAGGACGACGTCTTCAAGGGGCTGCGGGCCAAGGCGGAGCTGAGCATCACGGCATACGTCGTGGACGCGCCGGCCGGGACGAACCGGCCGGTGACCTTCGCGTTCAACGGCGGCCCCGGGTCGAGCTCGATGTGGCTGCACCTGGGGCTGCTCGGCCCGCGACGCGTCGACTCCGGCGATGCGGGCGCCCTGACGCCGCCGCCGTACGGCCTGCTGGACAACCCGCAGTCGCTGCTGGCCGTCTCGGACCTCGTCTTCATCGACCCGGTGTCGACCGGATTCTCCCGCGCCGTGCAGGGCGGGAAGGCCAAGGACTACCACGGCTTCACGGGCGACATCGAGAGCGTCGGCGAGCTGATCCGCATGTGGACCAGCCGCGAGGACCGTTGGCTGTCACCGAAGTTCGTCGCCGGCGAGTCCTACGGCACCGTGCGCGCGGCCGCGCTGGCCGAGCACCTGCAGAGCGCCCACGGGCTGTACCTCAACGGCATCATGCTGATCAGCTCGGTCCTGGACCTCGACACCGTGGACTTCGAGTACCGCAACGACCGCGCGTACGTCGACTACCTGCCGACGTATGCCGCGACGGCGCACCACCACGGCAAGCACGGACGCAAGGCCCTGCGCACCGTGCTCGCCGAGGCCGAGGAGTATGCCGCGCGCGACTACCCGTGGGCGCTCGCCCGCGGCTCCCGGCTCACCGCCGCCGAGCGCGCGGAGCACGTGCGGCGGATCTCGGAGCTGACCGGCCTGTCGCCGGAGTACGTCGACCGGGCCGACCTGCGCATCGAGCACGTCCACTTCCTCACCGAGCTGCTCCGCGACCGGGGCCTGGCCGTCGGCCGCCTCGACACGCGGTTCACCGGCCCCCTGCACCACGGCAACGCCGCCACCTGGGACGCCGACCCCTCGATGGACGCGATCCTCGGGCCGTACTCGGCAGCGCTCAACCACTACCTGCGGCAGGAGCTCGGCTACCGGCAGGACCTCGCCTACACCGCCAGCTCGTCACGGGCGTACAAGGAGTGGTCGTTCAAGGAGTTCGAGGGCAAGCCGGTCGACGTGAGCGGGAAGCTGTCGCGGGCGATGCGGGCAAACCCCCACCTGCAGGTGCACGTGTCCTACGGGTACCACGACGCCGCGACGCCGTACTGGGCCGCCGAGGACGCCGTGGCGCACCTGGACCTGACCCCGGAGCTGCGGGCCAACATCGAGCACGCCTACTACGAGGCGGGTCACATGATGTACGTGCACGAGCCGAGCCGGTTGGCGCAGAGCGCGGACCTGGCCGCGTTCGTGACCCGCGCGAGCACCCGCGGGTAGGCCCTCGCGGCAGCGCGTCCGGCCCGGACGCGCCTTCGCGGCTAGGCCGACTTCGCGACGAGCTGGTCGGTGGTCGCGGCCGCCCCTGGCGTGGGCAGGATGAGCTCGTCGGGCTCGAGGGCGGCGAGCGCCACCGGGGCCGTGGCGTGCCCGCGCCCGTAGTAGCCGCCGTAGTGGCCGCTGTCGGTGGCCCGCGGCGCGACCCGGTTGAGGACGACGCCGAGGGTGCGTCCCTGGACGGCGTCGAGGTTGCCGAGGGCGGCGCCCAGCTGGCTGTCGAGTGTCTGGCCGGCGGTGACGACGACCAGGGCGCCGTCGGCCGACGCGGTGAGGACCGCGGCATCGGTGACCGGGAGCAGCGGTGGGGCGTCGACGATCACGGTGTACCCGCGGTCGGCCAGGCCCCGGAGCAGGCGCCCCATCGCCTTGGACCCCAGCAGCTCGCTCGGGTTGGGCGGGGTGCCACCGGCGGCGAGGACGGTGAGGTTGGGCAGCGAGCCGACGCCCTGGGCAACGTCGGCGAACCGCACCCGCCCGATGAGGACGTCGGTGAGGCCGGCGCCCTCGACGAGGCCGAACGACTCGGCCACCACGGGCCGGCGCAGGTCGCCGTCGATCAGCACGACCCGGCGGTCGGAGAGCGACAGGGCGGCGGCCAGGTTGGCGGCGACGCTGGACTTGCCGTCGCCGGGCAGCGGGCTGGTCACCACGATGATCCGGGGCGGGTCGTCGATGTCCATGAACTGCAGGTTGGTGCGCAGCTTGAGGAACGCCTCCGCCGCGTGGGCGGGGTCGTCGCGGCGCTCGGTGCCCACCACGAGGGGCACGAGGTCGCCGTCCTTGCGGACCATCGCCGGGCTCCGCGGGATGGTGGCGGCGACGGTGACGCCGAACATGCGCTGCACGTCCTCCGCGCGGCGGACCTTGCGGTCGAGCTGGCTGCGGACCACGGCATACCCCAGGCCCAGCAGCAGCCCGGCGGCGAAGCCCATCCCGACGTTGCGGGTGAGGTTGGGCGAGATCGGGGCGGTGGGCAGCGACGCGGACTCGACGGGCTCGAGCCGCAGGGCCTGCAGCGACGTGCCGGCCGGGTCCTCGACCTTGCGCACCTGCTCGCTGAGCGCGCGGACCCACGCGTCGGCCAGGTGCTGTGCCCCGAGCGGGGACGCGGCACGTGCGCTGATCTTGATGAGGACCGTGTCGGTCGGCTGCGTGACGCTGACCTGGCCGATGAGCGCGGCCGGCGACGCCGTGAGGTGGAGGTCGTCGATGACCGCCTGGGCGGTCGCGCGGGAGGTCGCGAGGTCGACGTAGGACGCGGCGCGCGACTTGGCCAGGCTGTCCCCGACCGAGGCCTCACCGGTCGTCGTCGCGGACCCCGCGGAGACGAACCCGCTCGCGTCGGCCTGGTACACCTTCGGCGTGGCCAGGCTGAGCCCGGCCGCGGCGCCGATGCCCAGCAGGACGAGCAGGGCGACACCGCGCCAGTAGGCCCGGACCACGCGCAGGTAGTCGGTCAGCTCCATGCGATCGCCCCCCTCGTGGTGGAGCGTCCTCTACCCTGCGAGCTGTGACCGACGACAGGGGTGCGGCGCTGCGCACCGCCGTGTCGGCCATGGGCGTCGTGGTGGGCATCGAGGTGACCGGTGCCCGGGCCGGCGAGGTGCTCGCCCGGCTGCCCGAGCTCTGGGAGCACTGCCGCGCCGCCCACGACGCGGTGCCCGAGACGCACGTCCCGGTCCACTTCGACGGTCGTGGCGACACGACCGGCGCGGCGGACGGCGACCCGCCCGGCGCCCGCGGCCCGGTCCGCCACCGCGCCGAGCCCGTTGCCGCGGCCGAGCTCGAGGACCTGCTGCAGCTGCTGACCCAGCGCGTCACCGTCGCGGCCATCGACGCCCTCGCCGGCCGTCACCTCATGCTCCACGCCGCGTGCCTCGCCGACCCGGGGAGTGGCCGCGCGGCCGTCTTCGTCGCGCCGGGCGGCACGGGCAAGACGACCCTGGTGCGCACCCTCGGCCCCGGCCGCTGGTACGTCACCGACGAGACCGCGGTGATCCGTGCCGACGGGAGCATCGAGCCGTACCCCAAACCCCTGTCCGTGCGTCGCGCACCGGGCAGCCTCTTCAAGGACGAGACCGCCCCGAGCGCTGCCGGCCTGCAGGCACCCACCGGCCCGGTCCGCGCTGCTGCCCTGGCGGTGCTGCGCCGCGACGACGCGCACGTCGGCGGCCCGGCCGTGACGACGCTCGGCACGCTCGACGCGGTCGTGGAGCTCACGCACCACGCGTCGCACCTGCCGTCGCTCGACCGGCCCCTCCAGCGCGTCGCCGCGCTGGTCGAGTCCCTCGGTGGAGTGCATCTGGTGACCTATCGGGAGTCCGCGGATCTCGCGGAGCTGGTGGACGGCTGGCTGGCGGTGCCCCGGTGAGGGCTCGCCGGCTGCCGGTCGCGGACCGCGTGGACCGCGACGGGGAGTCTGTGGTGCTCGTGGGCCGCGAGGTGGTTCGCCTCTCGGCGCTGGCCACGACACTGCTCGACGCCTGCCCGGACTGGACCGAGGAGGAGCGGCTCGTGGCACTGCTGGTGGAGCGGTTCGGGACGCCGCCCGGGGGCGAGGACCCTGCGGAGCTGGTTGCCCGGGCCCTCGCGACGCTCACCGAGCACCGGCTGGTCGAGCGTGGCTGAGGGGCGGTGGCGGCGCTGCGCCGAGGTCGCGGTCGTGGACCGCGGTGCCCGGGTCGTGGTGCTCCCGCTCGCGGACCCTGCCACCGGCCGCCCGATGGTGCTGGAGGGCCCGGCGGCTGCCGTCTGGCACGCCCTGGACGAGCCGGGGACGAGCCAGGAGGTCGCGAGGCGGGTGGCCGACGCGGTGGGCGTCCCCGCCGCCGAGGTGGAGGCCGACGTCGCCGGCTTCCTCCTGCGGCTGGCAGCCGTCCGTGTCGTCGAGCCCCCGCCCGACGACACGGACGCCACCCCCGCCACCACGAGCCCCTAGTTCTTGATGTCGACCGTCGTCGTGAACGACTGGCCGTTCAGGAGGTAGGTCACCTTCACGCCGAGGAGGGCCGCGTTGTTGTCCGGCCGCAGCAGGGTGAAGGTCGCGCTGGTGCTCGTCGGGGTGACCGTGACGTCCGGGGTGGGCAGCGTCTGCCACGGACCGCCGGTGTCGATGTCGGTGATCTGCACCGTGTTGCTCCCCACCACGTTGGTGAACAGGAGCGTGAAGATCACCTGGCGGTTCCCACCGACCTTGATGCCCTTCTGGGCCGTGATCGTCCCGAAGGACGCCGACCGCTGGTCGACCGGCGGCTGTGACCCCTGGGCCGCCGGGGCGGCGACCGCCGCGAGGACGACGGGGACGGACCACGCCGCCCCCAGGTTGACGGTCCGTCTGCTGACCAGACCGTTGTCGGCGGCGCCCACCCTGCTGGGTCGCTCGTCCATGTTCCACCCCTTGTCCGGGGCCCCCGCAGGCCCCTCTCGTGTGGACCCATCGTGGCGGCTTAGTCAAAGGAATGCCTCGCTTTGGTAAAGAAAGGGTAAGGACGTCTGTCCGGTTCGCGCGGGTTGCGCCTCATTCATCCGACGTATGCGCCGACCCGGGCCTCATCCGTTCGGACGAGGGAGGAATCCGGGGTGTGCACGGCGCCCCGGTGCGGGACAGTGGTCCCGACCGGGCCCGCCGCGGGGTCCGCCGCACCGGGAGGGACACCCATGCGCATTCCTGCACTGCGTTCACGCCTGGCCGCCGAGGCCCTGGGCACGTTCTGGCTGGTCTTCGGGGGCTGCGGGAGCGCGGTCTTCGCGGCGAAGTTTTTGGCCCCCAACGTCGTCGCCGGCCAGAGCGTGCAGCTCGGCATCGGGTTCCTCGGCGTGGCGCTGGCCTTCGGGCTCACCGTGACGACGATGGCGTATGCCGTGGGGCACGTCTCCGGCGCGCACTTCAACCCCGCGGTCACGCTGGGCGTCGCGGTCGCGCGGCGGTTCCCCTGGCGGGACGTGCCGGCATACGTCGTCGCCCAGCTGGTCGGCGGCCTGCTCGCCGGCCTCGCCCTGTGGGGCGTCGCCCGGGGCGTCCGCGGCTTCGACCCGACCGGGCACCTGGCGGCCAACGGCTACGGCGACCACTCCCCCGGCGGCTACACGCTGGTGGCGGTCCTGTGCGCGGAGGCGATCCTGACGGCGTTCTTCCTCTACGTGATCCTCGGCGTGACCGACGAGCGGGCGCCCGTCGGCTTCGCACCCCTGGCGATCGGGCTGGCCCTCACGCTGATCCACCTCATCTCGATCCCGATCAGCAACACGTCGGTCAACCCGGCGCGGTCGACCGCCGTGGCGTTCTTCAACGGCGACGGGGCGCCCGCCCAGCTGTGGGCGTTCTGGGTGGCGCCGCTGCTCGGGGCCGCCATCGCGGGCGCCACGTACCACCTCGTCACGGGCATCGACCGGCGTGACGAGGACATCACCGGCGTCGTCGACCCCGAGGACCTCACGCCGGTCGCCTGAGGCGCCCGCGACCCGGGCTCCGGGTTCCCCGGGGCGGGTGACTCCGGTAGGATTTGTCTTGACATCAAGATAATCGGCACGACCCAGCGAACGACCACACAGCGAGGAGCGTCCACGCGCACCATGGCCACGATCATCTACACCCTCACCGACGAGGCGCCGATGCTGGCGACCTACTCGTTCCTCCCCGTCATCGAGGCCTTCGCCGGCACCGCCGGGGTCGACGTCGAGACCCGTGACATCTCCCTCGCCGGGCGCATCATCGCCGCCTTCGACGACAAGCTGCCGCAGGAGCAGCGCATCGGGGACGCCCTGGCCGAGCTCGGCCAGCTCGCCACCACCCCCGAGGCGAACATCATCAAGCTCCCCAACATCTCGGCCTCCGTGCCGCAGCTCAAGGCCGCGATCGCCGAGCTGCAGGCGCAGGGGTACGACCTCCCGGCATACCCCGACGAGCCGAGGACCGACGACGAGAAGGACGCCCGGGCGCGCTACGACAGCGTCAAGGGCAGCGCCGTGAACCCCGTCCTGCGCGAGGGCAACTCGGACCGCCGAGCTCCGGAGTCGGTCAAGAACTACGCGCGCAAGCACCCGCACTCGATGGGTGCCTGGTCGCCGGACTCGAAGACCAACGTCGCCACCATGGGGCAGGACGACTTCCGCTCCAACGAGCAGTCGGTCGTCATGCCGGCCGCCGACACGCTCACCATCCGGCTCGTCACCGACGGCGGCACGACGGTCCTCAAGGACGGCCTGAAGGTGCTGGAGGGCGAGGTCGTCGACGCGACCGTCATGCGCGCCGCGGCGCTCGACGCGTTCCTGCGCGACCAGGTCGCCCGGGCCAAGGCCGAGGGCGTGCTGTTCTCCGTCCACCTCAAGGCCACGATGATGAAGGTCTCCGACCCGATCGTCTTCGGCCACGTGGTGCGCGCCTTCTTCGCCGACGTGTATGCCGAGCACGGCGACGCCCTGCTCGCGGCTGGCCTCGACGGAAGCGCCGGCCTCGGCGCGGTCCTCGCGGGGCTCGACGCCCTGCCCAACGGCGCCGAGATCAAGGCCGCCTTCGACCGCGCCCTCGCCGACGGCCCGGAGCTCGCGATGGTCAACTCCGACAAGGGGATCACCAACCTGCACGTGCCGAGCGACGTCATCGTCGACGCCTCGATGCCGGCGATGATCCGCACCTCCGGCCACATGTGGGGTGCCGACGGTCAGGAGCACGACACGCTCGCCGTCATCCCCGACTCGTCCTACGCCGGCGTCTACCAGGCCGTGATCGAGGACTGCCGGGCCAACGGCGCCTTCGACCCGACCACCATGGGCTCGGTGCCCAACGTCGGGCTCATGGCCCAGAAGGCCGAGGAGTACGGCAGCCACGACAAGACGTTCGAGATCGCCGAGGCGGGCCGCGTCGAGGTCGTCAACGCCGGGGGCGACGTGCTCATGTCGCACGACGTGCAGCCGGGCGACATCTGGCGCGCGTGCCAGACCAAGGACGCCCCGATCCGCGACTGGGTCAAGCTCGCCGTGACGCGTGCCCGCGCCTCGCAGACGCCGGCGGTGTTCTGGCTGGACGAGACCCGCGCGCACGACGCCAACCTCATCGCCAAGGTGAGGGCGTACCTGCCCGAGCACGACACCGAGGGCCTGGACATCTCGATCCTGTCCCCGGTCGAGGCGGCGACCCTGTCCGTGCAGCGGATCCGCAAGGGCGAGGACACCATCTCGGTGACCGGCAACGTGCTGCGCGACTACAACACCGACCTCTTCCCGATCCTCGAGCTCGGCACCTCGGCCAAGATGCTCTCCGTCGTCCCGCTGATGAACGGCGGTGGCCTCTTCGAGACCGGCGCCGGCGGCTCGGCCCCCAAGCACGTGCAGCAGCTCGTGGCCGAGGACTACCTGCGCTGGGACAGCCTCGGTGAGTTCCTCGCGCTGGCCGAGTCCTTCCGCCACGAGGCCACCACGACCGGCAACGCCCGGGCGCAGGTGCTCGCCGACACCCTCGACCGCGCGACCGGCACCCTGCTCGAGGAGAACAAGTCGCCGGCCCGCAAGGTCGGCCAGATCGACAACCGCGGCAGCCACTTCTACCTCGCGCTCTACTGGGCGCAGGAGCTGGCGAGGCAGACCGAGGACGCCGCCCTGGCCGAGGCGTTCGCCGCGGTCGCCGAGGCCCTGACCTCGAACGAGCAGAAGATCAACGAGGAGCTGCTCGCCGTGCAGGGCCACCCGGCCGACATCGGCGGCTACTACCGGCCCGACCCGGAGAAGGCGTCCGCCGTGATGCGCCCGTCCGCGACGTTCAACGCGGTGCTCGCCGAGCTGCGCTGACTGCAGGCGGGGACGACCCGCCGCACCTCGCACCGACCTCGGGGGTGCAGGAGTGACGAACCCGTCACCCTGCACCCCCGAGTCGTGTCGCGGGGCGCGTGTCAGGGGGCGGCGGCTCCGCGGCGGCGCTCCTGCTCCACGAGGTCGTCGAGGTCGGCCAGCCGGTGCCGCTGCTGCAGCGGCCGCGCCATCCGCAGGTTGCCCTCGAGCCGGTCGGCGGTCCGGTCGAGGAACGCCCAGTACCCGGCCGTGAACGGGCAGGCGTGCTCCCCGACGCGGACCTTCGGGTCGTAGCGGCAGCCGCCGCAGTAGTCGGACATGCGGTTCACGTAGGCCCCGCCGGAGACGTAGGGCTTGGTCGCCATCGCGCCGCCGTCGGCGTGCTGGCTCATGCCCACGACGTTGGCCGGCATGACCCAGTCGTACCCGTCGACGAACCGCGTCTGGAACCACTCGGTCAGGGCGGCGGGGTCGTAGCCCCTCTGCGCCGCCCAGTTCCCCAGCACCATCAGCCGCGGGATGTGGTGCACCCAGCCGCGGTCGCGCACGCCCTCGAGGACGTCCCGCAGGCAGGCCGCCTCGACCGCGTCGGCGTCGAGCTCGTCGAACCAGGCCGGCAGGGACCGGCGTGCGGCGAGCGCGTTGCGCCGGCGATAGGTCGGGCCGAAGTGCCAGTAGAGCTGCCAGACGTACTCGCGCCAGCCGACCACCTGGCGCACGAAGCCCTCCACCGAGGCCAGCGGTGCGCTGCCGTCGTGGTACGCGGCGACCGCACGCTCGGCCACCTCGACCGGGTCGAGCAGGCCGAGGTTCATCGGGACCGACAGCAGGCTGTGCGCCATCGCCCAGTCGCCCCCGAGGATCGCGTCCTCGTGCGGCCCGAAGGCGGCCAGCCGCTCGGTGACGAACCGCTCGAGGGCGGCCAGCGCCTCCCTGCGGGTCACGGCGAACAGCCGCGGTCCGTCGCGGCCGACCGTCCGCAGTCCCTCGTCGCGCTCCCACCGGTCGAGGTCGTCGCGGACCTGCGCGTCGACGTCGTCCTCGCGAGGCTTGTACGGCGCCGGAACGTCCAGCCGCTCGGCCCCCTTCGGCGGCGGCTCGCGGTTCTCCGAGTCGTAGGACCACGACCCGCCCACCGGGCCGTCGCCCTCGAGCAGCAGCCCGAGTCGGCGGCGCTGGAACCGGTAGAAGTCCTCCATCCGCAGCTGGCGCCGGCCGTCGGCCCAGGACCGGAACTCGGTGCGCGGCAACGAGAAACCAGGCGTCGGGTCCACCCCTTCGACCGTGCCGGCCTCCACCTGGCGCTGCACGAACCGCTCCGCCGACCGCGACGTCGGCTCGTAGACGCGCACGGGCTCCCCCACCTCGGCGAGCGCCTCGGCATACGTCCTCGTGCGCAGGAGCACCGCGGAGTCGCCGAGCTCGGCGGCACGGTGGCGCAGCGCCGACAGGACGAGGTGCAGCTTCTGCCGGTGGTAGGTGCGGCGCCCGAAGGCGGCGCGACTCTCGACGAGCAGCACCCCGTCACGGCCGACGTCGAAGTGCGGGCCGAGCTGGTCCGCGAACAGCCAGCGCCGCGTCATCGTGCAGTCCCGCCCCTCGTCGTCCTCACCCGGCCAGTCTCGGCGACGGGCGCCGACCCGGCACGTCCGCGCGCGAGGCCCTAGCGTGGGAGCGGTGGACCTCCCCGACCCGACCGACCTGCTGAGCGGCACGCACACCGGCACGGCCGAGGTGCCGGTGGACCGGCTGTGGCGGGTCGTGACCTCGGTCGGCGGCGACACCGGGTGGTTCACCCCTGAGGTCGTGTGGGCCGCCCGCTGCGGCGTCGACCGGCTGCTCGGCGGACCCGGCCGGCGTCGCACCCGCCCCGACCGCCCACCGCGCGCCGGCGACCTGCTCGACTTCTGGCGGGTCGAGGACGTCGTGGCCACGGGCCCGCACCGGCGCCTCGTCCTGAGCCCGCTGACGAAGCTGCCCGGCACGATGCAGCTGCACCTCGAGGTGGACCGCGAGGCGGCCTCGCGCAGCCGGCTCACGGTGCGGCACGTGTTCACGCCGTCCGGGCCGGCCGGGCTCGCCTACGGCCTGACCACCGCCGCGGGCGACCAGGCGCTGTACGCGTGGATGCGCACGGCGATGCTGCGCGCCGCCGAGGCGGCCGCCACGCGCTGACGACCGCGCCGCGCGGCCCGTCCGGTCCCGGGCGCCCGGCTCCCGGCGCCGGCGTGCCCGTCCCGCCCGGTGTCGTCAGCCGCGCGTCTGGACCCGGCACCCGAGCGCGGTGAGGATCGGCGTCCAGGTGCGCCGGAGCGGCCCGCCCGAGGCAGCCAGCTCCGCGACCCCGTCGGCCGCCTCCCCCAGCGCCGAGAGCCCGGCCAGGGCGTCGACCAGCCCGTCGCCACCACCGCCGGACATGCCGCCCGCCAGCCCCGGCACCGGCATGCCGACGGCCTTGAGCTGCTCGACCTGGCGCGTCGTGAAGTTGGGCGACCAGTTGAGCCCCTGCCGCTGGAGCGCGAGACGCCGGCCGGCGTGGGTGAGGTGCATCAGCCCGAACCGGCTGAACCGCGCCGACACCTCGGTCGCCGGGGCGTCGAGCAGCACGCGGTCCTTGTGGTCGACGAGGCGCATCCGCCCCTCGGCGACGGTGAGGATGGCCGGGTGCAGCACGAGGTAGTTGCGGTACCTCGGCCGGACGTAGAACCCCTGCGTGACGACACGCTCCCCCACATCGCTCATGCGGCCAACCTAGGGGGCGACGTCGTCCGTCACCGCAGCGGGCCGCGCGCCCAGGTCGAGCTTGTAGCCCTCGTGCGAGCCGACGAAGCCGAGCCGCTCGTAGAACCGGTGGGCGTCGGTGCGCGTCTTGTTCGTCGTCAGCTGCACCATCCGGCACCCGCGCCGGCGGCTCTCCTGCGCGACCCACTCCATGAGCTGGCCGCCGAGACCGCTGCCCCGCCGGTCGGTCGCGACGCGCACGCCCTCGACCTGCGCGCGCCAGGCGCCGCCGTGCGAGATGCCCGGGATGAAGGTCAGCTGCAGCGTCCCCACCACGTCGCCGTCGTCGTCGAGGACGACGAGGAGCTGGTTGGGGTCGGCGTCGATCGCCGTGAGCCCGCGCCGGTATGCCGTGAGGTCGCCCTCGTCCTCGCGGGTCACCCCGAGCCGGTCGTCGGCCAGCAGGTGGACGATGGCGGCCAGGTCCGCCTCGTGGGCCCGGCGCACGAGGACCTCGCGGTCCCCGTCGCGCAGGGTGGCGAGGGGCTCGTCGCGAGCCGGCCGGCCGGCATACCCGTCCTGCCCGTCGCTGGGGACGTCACCGGTGGAGACGTCACCGGTGGAGACGTCGCCGGTCGGGGCATCGCCGGTGGAGGCGTCGCCGGTGAGGAACCAGACGCGGCCGTCGTGCGCGAGCGCACGGTCGAGCCTGACCCGCGAGCGCTCCATCATGGGGGGCAGCGAGTCCGGTGCGAACCAGCCCACCTCGAGCGACTCGTCGTCGTTGACCCGGGCCTCGCCGGAGACGTGCGTCGCGAGGAAGCAGAGGTCGAGGTACTGCGCGCGGTCACCGTTCGGGTACTCGATCGGCGGGAGGGTCCAGACGCCGGTGAGGGTGTCGACGGTCGCGACGACGCCGGTCTCCTCCTCGATCTCTCGGCGCAGCCCCTCGGCAGGCTGCTCGCCCGGCTCGAGGATGCCGCTGACCAGCGCCCACTGGCCGTTGTCGGCCCGCCGGACGAGCAGCACCTCGCCGCGGTCGTTGCGGACGACGGCACTGACACCGCTGAGCCACAGCAGGTCGGTGCCGACCCGTTCGCGCAGGGCCACGATGAACTCGGGGACGGGCATGGACCGACCCTAGCCACCCGGCATCCGCCGGACCCGGTCGGCCACTGCGCACCCCCGCAGGAGGCGGCAACCACCCGGTCGGCGCGCACGGCCATCCTGCTAGCGTCGGCCGCAGACACCCCACCAGCGACGCGAAGGGTCCCCACCGTGAGCACTACCCCCGTCAAGGTCGCCGTCACCGGCGCGGCCGGCCAGATCGGCTACAGCCTCCTGTTCCGCATCGCGAGCGGCTCGCTCTTCGGACCGGACACCCCGGTCGAGCTGCGCCTGCTCGAGATCACCCCGGCGCTCAAGGCGCTCGAGGGTGTCGTCATGGAGCTCGACGACTGCGCGTTCCCGACCCTGGCCAAGGTCGAGATCGGCGACGACGCCGAGAAGATCTTCGACGGCGTCAACCACGCCCTGCTCGTCGGCGCCCGCCCCCGCGGCCCGGGCATGGAGCGCGGTGACCTGCTCGAGGCGAACGGCGGCATCTTCGCCCCGCAGGGCAAGGCCCTCAACAAGGTCGCGGCCGACGACATCCACGTCACCGTCACCGGCAACCCGGCCAACACCAACGCACTCATCGCCATGAGCAACGCCCCCGACATCCCCCGCGAGCGCTTCTCCGCGCTGACCCGCCTGGACCACAACCGTGCGATCTCCCAGCTCGCGGCCAAGCTGCAGGTGCCGGTCACCGAGATCCGCAAGATGACGATCTGGGGCAACCACTCCGCCACCCAGTACCCCGACCTGTTCCACGCCGAGGTCGGCGGCCGCAACGCCGCCGAGGCCGTGGGCGACCAGGACTGGCTGGAGAACACCTTCATCCCGACCGTCGCCAAGCGCGGCGCCGCGATCATCGAGGCCCGGGGCGCGTCGTCCGCGGCGTCGGCCGCCTCCGCCACCGTCGACCACGCCCGCGACTGGGCGCTCGGCACCCCCGAGGGCGACTGGGTGTCGATGTCGGTCTGCTCCGACGGCTCCTACGGCGTCCCGGAGGGCCTGATCTCCTCCTTCCCCGTGACCGTCAAGGACGGCCAGTGGGAGATCGTCCAGGGCCTGGAGATCGACGACTTCTCCCGCGCGCGGATCGACGCCTCGACGGCCGAGCTGGCCGACGAGCGCGAGGCCGTCAAGGGTCTCGGCCTCATCTGACGCACCAGGGGGCTGTCGGCCCCCGACCGCAAAACGGCGGTTGCTCGGCATACCGCGGGTTGTTGTCCCGCGGGAAGCCGAGCAACCGCCGTTGTGCGTGGGAGCCGTGGTGCGACGGGCGTATGCCGTGGGGTCAGCCGCGGGGGCGCAGGTCGAGCACGTGGGTGATGACGGCGAGGCCGAGGGCCAGCAGGACCAGCGTCGCCACGTCGACGAACCGCGACCGGACCGCCAGCCCTCCCCCGCGGCCGGCGGGCAGCACCAGCCGCAGCACTGCGGCGAGGCCGACACCGGCGGCCATGACGTAGCCGGCCAGCCGGACCTCACCCCGGGTGAACGCGTACAGCCCGAGCAGCAGGACCGGGGTGGCGACCCACCACCAGCCGAGCTTGGGCGGCGTCACGTGCGGACCGGGTCAGCCCGCAGCGGCGGCACCGCGGCCGCCGGCGGCTGCCTGGCGCTCTGCGGCGGCGACGATGTTGGACAGCAGCATGGCGCGGGTCATCGGGCCGACACCGCCGGGGTTGGGGCTGACCCAGCCGGCGACCTCGGCCACGTCGGGGGCGACGTCACCGGCGACGACCGACCGGCCGTCCTCGGCCTCGATCCGGCTGACACCGACGTCGAGCACGGCGGCGCCGGGCTTGACCATGTCGGCCGTGACCAGACCGGGCACACCGGCCGCCGCGACGACGATGTCGGCCTGGCGCACCTCGGCCGCGAGGTCGCGGGTCCCGGTGTGGCAGAGCACGACGGTCGCGTTCTCGGAGCGGCGGGTCAGCATGAGGCCGAGCGGGCGCCCGACGGTGATGCCGCGGCCGACCACGGCGATCCGCGCCCCGGCGATCGGCACGTCGAACCGGCGCAGCAGCTCGATGCACCCCGCGGGAGTGCAGGGCAGCGGCGCGGCCTTGCCGAGCACCAGCCAGCCGAGGTTGGTCGGGTGCAGGCCGTCGACGTCCTTGACCGGGTCGACCCGCGACAGCAGCGCGAACTCGTCGAGCCCGGTGGGCTGCTGCACGAGGAACCCGGTGCACTCGGGGTCGGCGTTGAGCTCGTCGATGACGGCCTCGACCTCGGCCTGCGGCGTCCCGGCCGGGAGGTCGCGGCGGATCGAGGTGATGCCGATCTCGGCGCAGTCCTTGTGCTTGGCGCCGACGTACCAGCGGCTGCCCGGGTCGTCGCCCACGAGGACGGTGCCCAGACCGGGCACGACCCCCTGCTCACGCAGGGCCGCGACGCGGACCTTGAGCTCGTCCTTGATGGTCGCGAGGACCGCCTTGCCGTCGAGGATGCCTGCCGTCACGGACGCCCATCCTGCCACGGCGCCGGGCCGCCACCGGAGCCGCCCACGCGGGCGGGCTGCACGGCATACGGGAGGCTCCTCAGTCCCGGGACGGCACGGCGTCCGCGAGCGCGGCCAGCGCCGCCGGGAAGCACCCGGCCGGCGGCGTCACCAGACCGGCCCCGACCTGCCCCGTCCCGGCGACGCGTCCGGCCATGCCGGTGTTGATCTGCGGCAGGATGCCGGTCCGCGCGACGGCCACCACGTCGATGCCGGTGGGCGTGCCGCGGAACTCCAGGATGGGCACCTGGTACGCCGGGTGCTCGCCGACGGTGATCTCGTACATCGTGCGCGTGGCCCGCAGCGCCATCGGGACGTCGCCGCCGACGAACCGCACGATCGCCGGGGCGGCCGCCATGGCGAAGCCGCCGATGCCCGCGGTCTCCGTGATGGCCGAGTCGCCGATGTCGGGGTTCGCGTCGTCGGGGCCGTAGTCGCCCAGGAAGAGGCCGTCGGGGGTGTTGGCCGGCCCGGTGAACCAGCGGTCGCCCGTGCCTGCGGTCCGGATGCCGAAGTCGGTGCCGTTGCGCGCCATCGTGGTGACGACCGTCGAGCCGGGGATGCCCTCCGCGGCCAGCGTCGAGAGCTTGCAGGCGGGCATGCCGAGGTTGAGGAAGAAGTGCTCGTTGGCGCCGGAGAACCGCACGGCCTCGGCGATGTCCGCGGAGCTGCCGTCGGCCGTGATGAGCGTCGGCAGCAGCTCGCGCAGCAGCATCAGGCTCCCCGCGCGGTTGCGGTTGTGCCCCTCGTCGCCCATCTGCAGCATCTGGGCGAGGATCGCCCTGATGTCGACCGGGCCCCGCGCCCGCACGGCCTGCCGGAGCAGCGGCCCGAGGACGGCGTTCATCCAGTGCAGCCGGTCGATCACCTCGGGGCCGTACGCGCCGTACCGCAGCACCTTCCCGAGCCCCTCGTTGAGCGAGCACCACGAGGTGTGGTCGTGCACCTCGTCGCGCAGCTCGTAGACCCACATCGACGGTGAGACCACCCCCGCCATCGGCCCCACCGCGTCGCGGTGGTGGCACGGCTCGAGGTCGTATGCCGCGGCCGCCAGCTGGCGCTCCGCCTCCTCCGCGGTGTCGGCCAGTCCCTCGAACAGGACGGCTCCGACGAGGGCACCCCGCAGCGGGCCCGAGGCCCGCTCCCACTCGATCGGCGGTCCGGCGTGCAGGAAGGTCCCCCGCTCGAGGCCGAGCGCCTCGCGGGCCGGGCGGACGTCGACGAGGTCGGCACCCGCGGCGGTCATCCGCTCGAAGGCCAGGGCGTTGGCCTCCGCCCGGCGGCGGTCGGCGAGCACGGTGGCGAGGTGGCCTTCCGTCCCCTCCATCGGCGGCTGCCACTCGGCCTCGGTGACCGGGACGGCCTGGTCGCGCAGGGCGTCGGCGAACAGCCCCACGCCGGCGGTCGCGACCACCGGGTCCTCCGAGAGCAGGCCGTGCAGCGGTGAGGTCACCGTTCCTCCTCGCGGGCGAGCAGCTCGACCGCGTGCCGGGCAGCGGCGGCGTTCGAGAGGTGGACGTGGGCGCCGGCGGCGGTGAGCTGCCGGGCGCAGGCGGACAGGTCCTGCGGGTCGCCGGGCGTACCCGTCAGCGAGACGACGACGGGCAGCTCGCGGCCGGCGTCCGCGGCGGTGGCCCGGGCCGCGGTGACGGCCGCGGCCAGCTCGGGGGCCGGGTCCGGGTGGGCGCCGTGGCCGAGGACCAGGTCGAGCAGGAGCACCCCGCAGGTCGGGTCGGCGGCCTCGGCCGCGATGCGCTCGAGCCGGAGCGTCGGGTCGATCATCGGGTGGGCCCGGCCCCTGGTGAGCCTGTCGTCACCGAAGTCGATGACGACGTGGGCGTCGGCGCGCAGGTCCGTGCCGAGGGCCAGCTCGGGCGACAGCGGGGTGTTGGAGCGGATCGGGCCGAGCGCCTCGCCCGCGACGAGCATCGCCTCGTCCGCGAGGGTCCCCCCGCAGAAGAGTCCCCGCAGGTAGGTCCCGGGTGCGGTGGCGGTGTCGTGGCCGCCCTCCGCGGGGTCGGGAGCCAGCGCCCAGGTCGGAGAGCCGAGATCGCGCTCCGGCGCCTCGTCCAGCCCGTCCAGGAGGAGCGACTCGCCCTCCTGCCGGGCGGCCGTGCCGTCCGGGTCGCGGCGCGGGTGCCACTGCGGCGGCCAGCCCTCGCCCAGCGACCCGCCTGCCGCCGCCACGACCTCCTCGACCGCGGCCGTCAGGTCGGGACGGCCGGGCCCGAGCGTCGCCCAGTGGACCGGCACGGCCAGCCCCGCGGCATGTGCCTCGAGGTCGGCGAGCACCTCGGGCGCCGGCGGCTTCGAGACGACCACGATCCGCTCGGTGCCCTCGTCGGCAGCGAGTGCGGCGAGCGCCTGGCGGGTCGACCGCCCGGCGACGGCGGCGGACAGGTCGCGCCCGCCGACGCCGAGGCAGTGGCTGACGCCGAGACCCGCCGCGTCGAGCAGGGCCATGACCTGCTGGGCGCCGGTACCGGACGCCGCGACGATGCCGACCGGGCCGCGGTCGACGACGTTCGCGAAGCCGAGGGCGACGCCACCCACGACCGCGGTGCCGCAGTCCGGGCCCATGACGAGCACGTCCCGCTCGGCGGCGAGGTCCTTGAGCTGGACCTCGTCCTCGACCGGGACGTTGTCGGAGAACACCATGACCGAGACGCCGTGCTCGATCGCGTCGAGGGCCTCGACCACGGCGTACGGGCCGGGCACCGAGACGAGGGCGAGCGTCGCTCCGCCGGCGTCCACGGCCCGGCCCAGCGTCCGGGGTGCAGGCGCGTCGCCGAACCCTCCCGCCTGCTGCGACGCCGTGCGCAGCCCGTCCAGGGCGGCCGCGGCCGTCGCGAGCGCGGCCTGGACGGCTGCATCGTCCTCGCCCCGGACGGCCAGCAGCAGGTCGTTGGGACGGGCGTCCGCCGGCACCTCGAACCCCATGCCGCGGAGCACGTCGACGTTGAGGTCGGTCGCCATCGCCACCTGCGCGGCCGTGACACCGGGACTCGTCGCGACCTGACGCGAGACCTGCATGAGGCTCACGGAGTCGTGGTACGCCCCGCGCCTCACCTCCACGTGCTCGGTCACGACGCCTCCCTGAGGGACGGGGCGCCCGCCGCGGGCGCGCAGGCCTCCAGCGCGCCGGCCTCGAGCGCGCAGGCCTCGAGCGCGCCGGCCTCGAGCGCGCAGGCCTCGAGCGCGCCGACGAGTCCGGCGAGCAGGTCCCTTCCCGAGGAGTGGCCCACCGCGGCCACCGCACCGGCGGCCCCGACGGCGGCTGCGGAGTCCCCGCGCGCGAGGGCGGAGGCGAGCCGCACGACCTGCGGCACGGCATACCCGTCGGCGGCCTCGGTGAGCAGCGCGGCCGAGAGCGTGGTCGTGCAACCGAGCCTGCCGCGCACCGCGGCCCAGAGCCGCGCCACGGCATCCAGGTGGCCTGCGAGCCGCAGGCCGAGCAGCACGCCGCACAGCACGTCGTCACCACCCGGCGTCAGCCCCTGCCCCGCACCCACCAGCGCGCCCACCGCCGGCGCGGGGTCGACTCCGTCGAGCATGAGCCCGGCCAGGTCGGCGGCCGCCAGCCGCCACGTCTCGCTGCCGCGGTCGAAGCCCGCCGGCACGCGGACGGGTCCGGGGGCGGGCGCCACCCCTTGCGGCTGCCAGGTGCGCACCGCCACGACGACGGCCCCGGGCAGCCGGACCCGGCCCGCGCCGACGTCCACGGTGTCGCCGGGCCCGACGCCCCAGCCGGACGGCGGCAGGCAGCCGCCGAGGACCAGGGCGGTCGGGGGCCGTAGGCCGTCGGGCGTGACGACCGGGAGCAGGGACCCGTCGACGTCGAGGTAGAGCGCGGCGGGGAACGCCGCCAGCACGGTCGCCGGCCGGGTGGGCTGGTCGAGCACCTGCGACGACCGGCACGACGCAGCCGCCGGCCAGGCCGTCGCGGGCAGGGACACCGACCGACCTCCGAGGGTTTCGCGGACAGGTCCTGCGACCGTATCCAGTGCGATTACAGTCACCTCATGGTGAATGTTGCCAACGATCGCGACCTGCGTGACGTGGAGTTGCCATCCGCGACGGCAGCCACCTCCCCCGCCGTCCGCGAGCTCGTCGCCGGCCTGTCGCTCGAGCGCCTGCTCTCCCTGCCGTCCCTCGCCGGTGCGCGGGTGGCCACCACCGTCGCCGACACCGGGGCGGTCCTCACCCGGGCCAGCCGGCTCGGCGGTCCGGACGCACCGCTGCCGGGCTGTGCGGGCCACCTGGTCGTCGTGCCTGCGGACGTCCTGGCCCAGCACGAGGCGCAGGACCACGACGTCGTCGCCACCCTGGCGGCCGCCGGGGCAGCTGCTCTCCTCGTGACCGGGTCCGCGACGGCCTCCACCGCCGCGGCTGATGAGCTCGAGGCGACACGCGAGCGGGCGGCACTGCACGGCATACCGATGCTGGTCCTCGACGCGGGGGAACCGGACGCGGTCGTCACGGAGGTCCTCGGCGCCCTGCTCGACCAGCAGACGGCGATCCTCGCGCGCGTCGACGAGGCGCACCGGATCCTCGTCGACGTCGTGCTCGCCGGCGGGGGGCTGGAGGACCTGTGCGAGCGGCTGGCCGGCTTCCTGGGCGGCGCCGCGATGGTGACGAGCACCGACGGGCGGGTGCTGGCCGAGGCGGGGTCCGAGCAGGCGCTTGCAGCCGCGCACGCCCTCGACTGCTTCGACCGCACCGGCCGGCTCGTGACCGAGCGCGAGGCCGTGGGCATCCGCCCGCCCGGCACGCCGTCGTCCGGCCGGGCCCTGGTGCGGATCGTCGCCGGCGGCGTGGGCCACGGCCTGCTCGCCGCGTTCGTGCCGGACCGCAGCCTCACCGCCGACGACGTCCACCTGCTCGAGCGGGCGGCGACCGTGGCCGCCCTGGCCATCACCAAGGAGCAGGCGGTGTCGGCCGTCGAGGGCAAGTACCGCGCCGAGTTCCTGCGCGACGCGCTCGCCGGCCGCGCCGGTGCGCCGGCCGAGGCGCTGCTGCACGCGGCCGCACTCGGCTGGGACATCGACCGCCCGCTGGTCGTCGTCGTCGCCGAGACCGACGAGGACGACGAGCACACGAGCCGCACCAGCGAGGAGGTCACCGACCTGCAGCAGCGGTTCTCCCGGGCGTGGAGCCGCGCCATGGCCGTGCGCGACCCGCGGGCGCCGGTGATGGGCTTCAGCCAAGAGGTCGTGGCGCTGTTCGCAGTGGCGGCCGATGCGGACACCGACACGGTGATGCGGTCGGTCGGTGAGGTCGTCCGGGTGGTGCGCGGCGACGGCGGCGGTGGCCGACGGACGTTCTCCACCGGCGTCTCCCGCCCGGTGGAGTCGCCTGCGGACCTGCCGCGGGCCTACGAGGAGGCGCTCAGCGCGGTCAGCGTCGGGCGGCAGCTCAACGGGGACGGCTCAGTCGCGCACTTCGACCAGCTCGGCATCTTCCGGCTGCTCGCCCTCGTGCCCGACAGCGCCGACCTGCGCCGGTTCGTCGAGGAGGCGCTGGGGCCGCTCGCGAACGACGACGTGCCCGAGCACGCCGACCTGCGCACCACCCTCAGCATCCTCATCGACACCAACATGAACGTCGCCGAGACCGCCCGGCTGCTGTTCTTCCACTACAACACGCTGCGCTACCGCATCGCCAAGCTCGAGCGGATGCTCGGCCCCTTCACGACCGACCCGCAGCTGCGGCTCAAGCTCGCGCTGGCCCTGAAGGTGCACCAGATGCGCGGCATCTGACTCCGCCGGACGACCTCCCCCTCCGATGGCAACAATTGCCCAACGCAGGTGCTGTCCCGGCCGCTAGGTTGCCGCCTAACCTGCAGGGACCGTATGCCGCGTGCCTGCCGGCACGCGGTCCGCGAGAAGGAGTCCGGATGAGCTTGGGCCTGGGTTGGAAGCTGCACGGCGACGGCAACCTCGCCGGACCGGACGACGTCGTCGCCCCCGACGAGCGCCTCGGCTGGGGCAAGACCGTCGGCCTCGGCGCCCAGCACGTCGTCGCCATGTTCGGCGCGACCTTCGTCTTCCCGATCGTCATGGGCCTCAACCCCCAGCTGGCGATCATGATGAGCGGCATCGCGACGATCGTGTTCCTGCTCATCGTCTCCGGCCGGGTGCCGAGCTACCTGGGCACGTCGGCGTCGTTCGTCGGTGGTGTCGCGGCCATACGTGCCCAGGGCGGCGACTCCAAGGAGGTCACCGGGGCGATCCTCGTCGCGGGCGTCGTCCTCGCGATCGTGGGCCTGCTGATCCACTTCCTCGGCTCGGGGCTGCTCCACAAGGTCCTGCCGCCGTCGGTGACCGGTGCGGTCGTCATGCTCATCGGCTTCAACCTCGCCCCGGTCGTCGCCGGCATCTACTGGCCGCAGGACCAGTGGGTCGCGTTGGCGGTCATGGTGTTCACCATCGTGTGCGCCGTGGCGTTCCGCGGCTTCATCGGTCGCATCGCGGTCTTCCTCGCGCTCATCTTCGGCACGGTCCTGTCGTGGGTGCTGGACAGGACGGCTGGCCAGATCAACAGCGTCCTCGGCGGCGCCACCAAGGCCACCGACCACTTCCGCACGAACTTCGGCGCCGTCAAGGAGGCCGCCTGGTTCGGCTTCCCGTCTCAGACCACCATCGCCGCGGACGGCAAGGAGGTCGTCGGCTGGCACACGCCGTCCTTCTCCGTCACAGCGATCCTGCTCGTCCTGCCCGCGGTCATCGCCCTCATCGCCGAGAACACCGGCCACGTCAAGGCCGTCGCCGAGATGACCGGCCACGACCTCGACCCCTACATGGGTCGTGCGATCGCGGCCGACGGCATCGCCACCGTCCTCGCGACGTCGGTCGGCGGCTCACCGACGACGACCTACGCCGAGAACATCGGTGTCATGGCGGCCACCCGGGTCTACTCCACCGCCGCGTACTACGTCGCCGCGGTCGTCGCGATCGTCTTCGGCCTGTCGCCCAAGTTCGGCGCGCTCGTGGCCTCCGTCCCCGGCGGCGTCCTCGGCGGGATCACGGTGGTGCTCTACGGGATGATCGGCCTTCTCGGCGCCAAGATCTGGAAGGAGAACGGCGTCGACTTCGGCAATCCGATCAACCTCGTGCCGCTCGCCGCGGGCATCATCATGGGCATCGGCAACGTCGCGCTGAAGTTCTCCGACAACTTCTCCCTCAGCGGCATCGCCCTGGGCACCATCGTCGCCGTCGGCGGCTACCACCTCGCCAAGGCCGTGGCCCCGCGCGAGCTGCGCGACCGCGCCAACCGGCCCGGCGGTGCGGCCATCGTCCTGGGCCGCGACACGTACGGCGAGAGCGACGTCGACGACCTCTACCAGGACACCCACGCGGGCCACGTCGGCGCGCACCGCGCGGGTACGACGGGCACCACGGGCTCGGCGGGCACGCCCGGCTCGGCAGGCATGCCCGGCACCCACACCGGGGCGGCCGGCACCGACGCCACCGGCGCGGGCCGCACCCCGCACTCCGGGTCGCTCCCGGGACAGGCCGGAGACGGGAACCCCTGACCTGTCTGCCGGGTGGGCCCCCGACCGCGTCGGGGGCCCACGCCCCCTCCCCCGCAGGCCCGAGCAGGCAGGAGCTCTCCCCGTGAAGCCAGCACCGTTCGTGCACCACGCGCCACGCACCGTGGACGAGGCCACGAGCGTGCTCGCCGACGTGGGCCACGACGGCAAGGTCCTCGCCGGCGGGCAGAGCCTCGTGCCGATGCTCAACATGCGCCTGGCCACACCGGCCCACCTCGTCGACCTCGACCGCGTCACCGGACTCGACGGGGTCGAGGTCACCGCGGACCACGTCCGGGTGGGCGCGCTCGTCCGGCACGCGGACCTCGAGCGGCACGAGCAGGCGTATGCCGCGTCACCGCTGCTGCGGCAGGCCCTGCGCCACGTGGCCCACCCCGTCATCCGCAACCGGGGCACCACCGTCGGATCGATCGCGCACGCCGACGCGGCGGGCGAGATGCCGTCGGTGCTGGCCCTGTGCGACGGCGTCGTCGAGGTGGCCAGTGCCTCCGGGACGCGCGAGATCCCTTGGCACGACTTCTTCCTCGGCCCACTTGAGACCTCGCTCGCGCCCGAGGAGCTCGCAGTCGCCGTCCGGTTCGGGTGCCTTCCCCAGGGGACGGGGACGACCTTCGTCGAGCGCGCCCGCCGGCACGGTGACTACGCGCTCGCCGGCGTGGGGGCAGCGGTGACGGTGGTCGACGGGGCCGTCGACCGGGCGCGGCTCACGTTCGTGTCGGTGACCGACGTGCCGGTCGTCCTCGACGTGACCGAGCCGTTCGCGGGGGCCGAGCCCTCCGCGGTCGACTGGTCCGGCGCGACCGACCTCGTCGCCGCTGCGGTCACCCCGGAGGGCGACATCCACGCATCCGCCGAGTACCGCCGCATGCTGGCGGTCGAGCTCTCCCGCATCGCGCTGGCCGAGGCGGCACGCTCCGCCGCTCCGGGGGCCGGGAGAGGTGCGGCATGAGCGGCGACCCCGTCGTCGAGGAGCTGCTCGACGTCACCGTGACCGTCAACGGCGTCCCGCGCCACGCGCGCGTCCCCGCCCGGCGGCTGCTGTCGGACTTCCTGCGCCACGACCTCGGCCTCACCGGCACCCACGTGGGCTGCGAGCACGGGGTGTGCGGCGCCTGCACCGTCCTGCTCGACGGCCGGCCCGCGAGGGCGTGCCTCGTCTTCGCGGTCACCGCCCAGGCGCACACCGTGACGACCGTGGAGGGGCTGGGCACCCGCGAGGCGATGGGGCCTGTCCAGCGCGCGTTCGCCGAGTGCCACGGCCTGCAGTGCGGGTTCTGCACCCCGGGGTTCCTCACGACCATCACGGCATACCTCGAGGAGAACCCGCACCCGACGCAGGACGAGGCGCGCGAGGCGATCTCGGGCAACCTGTGCCGCTGCACCGGGTACCAGAACATCGTGAAGTCCGTCCTGCGCGCCGCCGAGCTGCGCGAGGCCGCCGGTGACGGGACCGGGGCCGGCTCGTGACGACCAGCATGTTCGGGGCGCCCGTCCAGCGGCGCGAGGACCCGCGGCTGCTCACCGGTGGCGGCCGCTACCTCGACGACCTCGGCCACGACGCCCTGGCCGCCGCGCTCGTCCGCAGCCCGCACGCGCACGCCCGCATCCGCGACATCGACGTCACCGACGCGCTCGAGGTCGACGGGCTCGTCGGCATCTGGACCCACGAGGACCTGCCCGGACGGGTCGGCGAGCCCCTGCCGCTGCTCATCCCCCACCCGACGCTCACCCACGGCCGCACCCAGTACGCCCTGGCCCGCGACGAGGTGAACCACGTCGGCGAGCCGGTCGTCCTCGTCGTCGCACGTGACCGCTACGTCGCCGAGGACGCCTGCCAGCGCATCCGCGTCGACTACGAGCTGCTCACTCCCGTCGTTGGGATCGAGAACGCCCGTGCCGCAACGCATCTCGTCCACGACGACGTCCCCGACAACGTCTCGGCGCACATGCTGCAGGAGGTCGGCGACGTCGAGTCCGCCATGGCGTCGGCGCCGCACACGCTCGAGCTCGAGCTGTCGATCGAGCGCAGCGCGAGCATGCCGCTGGAGGGCCGGGGCGTCTACGCGCGCTGGGACGACGAGCGCGAGGAGCTGCGGATCTACTCCTCCACGCAGACCTCGACGGGCGTGCGGGCCGCGGTCGCCGCCAAGCTCGACCTGCCCCTGGCCAAGGTCGAGTGCATCGCCCCCGACGTCGGCGGCGGGTTCGGCGTCAAGATCAACCACCCGTGGCCCGAGGAGGTCCTGGTCCCTTGGGCCGCAAGGCTTCTCGGGCGTCCGGTGAAGTGGACCGAGGACCGGCGCGAGCACTTCGTCTCGAGCGCGCACGAGCGCGGCCAGCTCCACCGGGTGCGGGTCGGGTTCGACGACGACGGCCGGCTGCTGGCCCTCGACGTGAGGTTCTGGCACGACAACGGCGCCTACACGCCCTACGGCATCATCGTCCCGATCATCACCTCGACCCAGCTGCTGGGTCCGTACAAGCCGGGCACCTACCGGGTCGAGTTCTGGTCGCTCTACACCAACACGGTCCTCGTCACGCCGTACCGCGGCGCGGGCCGACCCCAGGGCTGCTTCGCCATGGAGCGCACCATGGACGCCATCGCCGACGACCTCGGCCTGGACCGCACCGAGGTCCGCCGTCGCAACTTCATCCAGTCCGACGAGATGCCGTGGGACCACGGTCTGCTCTTCCAGGACGGCCGGCCGCTGCGCTACGACAGCGGCGACTTCCCGGCAACGCTCGCCATGCTCGAGCGGCTCGTCGGCTGGGACGACTTCGCGGCCTACCGGGAGCAGGCGCGCGCCGAGGGGCGCAGGGTCGGGCTCGGCATCGGCTGCTACGTCGAGGGCACGGGCGTCGGCCCCTACGAGGGCGGCCACATCCAGGTCGAGACCAGCGGCCGCGTCAACGTCTCGACCGGCCTCACCTCGCAGGGTCAGGGGCACGAGACCGTGTTCGCCCAGGTGGTGGCCAGCGAGCTCGGCGTGCGGCTCGAGGACGTCCACGTCACGACCGGCGACACCAGGCGCATGCCGTATGCCGTGGGCACGTTCGCCTCGCGCGCCGCGGTCATGAGCGGCAACGCGATCGCGCTCGCGGCCCGCCAGGTCCGGGCCAAGGCGCTGCGGATCGCGGCCGACGCGCTCGAGGTCAGCCCCGACGACCTCGAGATCGTCGACGGCGACGTCCGGGTCAAGGGGGCACCCGACACGCACATGGGCCTCGGCACGGTCTCGGTGATGTCGAACCCGCTGCGCTACGCGTTCGACGAGGCGGCCAAGGCGGCCACGCAGTTCGCCGGCAGCAACGACCCCGACCGGCCCCCCGTCGCCGACGACGAGGAGCCCGGCCTGGAGGGCAAGGACTTCTACTCCCCCACGCAGGCGACGTTCGCCAACGGCATGCACGCCGCCGTCGTCGAGACCGACCCGGTCACCGCCGAGGTCCGCATCCTGCGCTACTGCGTCGTCCACGACTGCGGGCCGATGATCAACCCGATGGTCGTCGAGGGCCAGGTCCACGGCGGGGTCGCGCAGGGCGTCGGCGGCGCACTCTACGAGCGGATGGTCTACGACGAGGGCGGCCAGCTGCTCAACGCCAGCTTCATGGACTTCCTCATGCCGTACGCGTCCGAGGTGCCGTTCATCGAGACCGACCACCTCGAGACGCCCTCGCCGCTGAACCCGTTGGGCATCAAGGGAGCCGGCGAGGCGGGCTGCATCCCGGTGTCGGCCGTCATCGCCTCGGCGATCGAGGACGCCGAGGGCTTCCCGATCCGCTCGATGCCGATCTCGCCGGTCGAGCTGTGGGAGCTGCGCCGGCGGCACGAACGCGGCGAGTGGCCCTCCCTGCGGCACGTCCACGGCACACCAGACACCGCCACCCGACCCGAGGAGCAGCGATGAGGATCTCCGGCACCGCCGAGCTCAAGGCGGACCCGCAGCAGGTGTTCGACGCCTTCCACGACCCCGCCGTCCTCGCCCGCTGCCTGCCCGGCTGCGAGTCGCTCACCGAGATCGGTCCGTACCGGTACGCCATGACGGTCACGGCCGGGGTCGCGGCGGTCAAGGGGACCTACGACGGCACGGTCGCGCTGCACGACCCGAACCCGCCGGAGGGCTTCACCCTCAAGGCGAGCGGCGCCGGCAGCCCGGGCACCGTCGACGCGGACGTCGTCGTGCGGCTGGCCGCGGCCGACGGGGGCGGCACCGCCCTCGCGTACGACGCGGACGCCACCGTCGGCGGCATGCTCGGCGGCGTCGGGCAGCGGATGCTCACCGGCGTCACGCGCAAGATGGCCGGCCAGTTCTTCACCGCCGTCGACGACGACATCGCGGGCGTGCGGCCCGTGCCGATCGAGCAGCCCGTCCTGACCCGCCACCCCGGTGCGCCCGCCGGCGCGCCCGTGTATGCCGGGCGGCGGGCCGTGCCTGCCGCCGAGGCCGGGATGGGCGCCGGGGGCCGCGGCAACCGCGACTTCGGCTGGGGCGTGCTCACGGGCGGGGTGGTCGCGCTGGCCGGGGTTATCGTGGGATGGGCGATCGGAGGACGCTGATGCGCGCATTCACCACGGCCGCGATCCAGGTCGCGCCGGTTCCCGGGCCGCTGTCGCCCGAGACCGTGCGCAAGAACCTCGACAAGTGCGTCGACTTCGTGCGCCGTTGCGTCGACGCGACCGGCGCCGAGCTGGTCGTCCTGCCCGAGACCGCGACGACCGGGTTCACGCCGGACTGCTCCACCGAGGAGCTGTGGGACCTCGTCTCCGAGGTGCCGGGTCCGGTGACCGAGCCGGTGCAGCAGGTGGCACGCGACCTCGGCGTCCACGTCGTCCTCGGCACGTACGAGCGCGGTCCCGAGCGAGGCGTGGTCTACAACGCGGCCGTGCTCATCGGGCGCGACGGCGAGGTCGCGGGGGTCTACCGCAAGACGCACCCGTTCTGCACCGAGCACGTCGACGGCGGCGGCTGGGTCACCCCGGGCCACGACGTCACGGTGGTCGAGACCGACCTCGGGCGGATCGGCATGATCATCTGCTTCGACGGCGACTACCCCGAGCTGTCCCGGATCCAGGCGGTCCGCGGCGCCGAGGTGATGGTCCGGCCGTCGGCGCTGCTGCGCTCGGCCGACGTCTGGGAGCTCACGTCGCGGGCGCGCGCCTACGACAACCACGTCTTCGTCGTCGGGGCCAACGCCACCGGCACCGACCCGGCTGGGGTCCTCTACTTCGGCAACTCGCACATCGTGACGCCGGTCGGCCACATCGTCGCCAAGGCCGCCTCGCACGAGGGGTGGGTGAGCGCCCTGCTCGACCCCGACACGGCGCTGGCCTCGCTCACCCCGGGCTCGAACATCGGCCAGGGCTTCGACCACCTCCGTGACCGCAACCTCGAGCTGATCCGCCGGCACCGCGCCGAGCTCGAGGGCGAGGCCCGGACCTCCTTCCCCCACTAGCCGTTCGTGGCCCAGACGCCACGATCGGTCGTCCGATCCGGGCGCGAGCCGCCGTTCGTGGCCCAGAGGCCACGAACGGTCGTCCGACCGGGCGCGAGCCGCCGTTCGTGGCCCAGACGCCACGATCGGTCGTCCGGTCCGCCGCCGCGCGGTTAGGGTGCCCGTATGCGACGGCGACGGGGGGTGGTCGTCCTCCTGGGCGCGGTCCTCGTGCTCACGCTCGCGGGCGTGCTGGCGATCGAGCTGTGGCTGCCCGGCCGGCGCCCCGCGCTGCTGGCCGGCGAGACCTACGGCGTCGACGTCTCCGCCCACCAGGGCACCATCGACTGGCCGGCCGTCGCCGCGGACGGGGTGTCCGCGGCATACCTCAAGGCGACGGAGGGCGCGACGTTCCGCGACCCGGCGTTCGCGCGCAACTGGCAGCAGGCCCGCGCGGCGGGGCTCGAGGTCGGCGCGTACCACTTCTTCACGCTCTGCCGCGGCGGGGCCGAGCAGGCGGTGAACCTCCTCGGCGCCCTCGACGGCGTGGAAGGCCGCCGCGACACCCGCTCGCTGCCGGTCGTCGTCGACCTCGAGCTCAGCGGCAACTGCTCCGCCCGGCCGCCGCGCGCGACCGTCCAGCGCGAGCTCGACGCCTTCGTCGACGCGGTGGAGAAGGGCACGGGACGGCCGGTCCGCTACTACGTCCTCAACAGCTGGGACGCGAGGTACCCGCCGAACCGCGACCGCCCACGCTGGGTCCGCAGCATCGTCGTGCGGCCGCCCGGCGCGTGGGTCTGGTGGCAGGCGAGCAACCGCGCGCGGGTCGACGGGGTCGACGGACCGGTGGACCTCAACGTCGTCCGGCCCACCCGCTGACGCACCGCGGGACTCGACGGGGCGCGTCGGCCGTCGTCGGGTTAGCGTCGGCAGGGTGACCGCAGCCTCCCCCGTCCTGCCCACCAGCTCCCCGTCCGCCCAGGGCATCGACGCCCGCGGCGTCCTCGCCCTCGTCGACGCCCTCGAGGCCGACGGCCACGACCCGCACAGCCTCCTGCTCGCGCGGCACGGCCACGTCGTGGCACGTGGGTGGTGGGCGCCGTATGCCGCGGAGCGCGTCCAGCTCGTGTACTCGCTGAGCAAGTCGTTCACCGCGACGGCGGTCGGGCTGCTCGTCGACGAGGGGCGGCTCTCGCTCGACGACCGCGTCTTCGACGTGCTGCCCGCGAGCCTGCTGCCGGCCAGAGCCGAGGTGTCCGAGCGGTACAGGAAGCTCACCCTCGGCCACTGCCTCACCATGGCGACCGGCCACGACGTCGACGCCTGGCCGGGGCGGGTGGCCCTGTCGGCGACCATGCCGTCGAACGACGGCACCGACCCCGTGCTGGGCGCGATCCTGGCGCACGAGCCCGAGCACGAGCCGGGCACCGCCTGGGCGTACAACCAGCTGGCGACCTACCTGGCGGCGTCGTGCGTCCGCGAGGTGACGGGCAGCGGCGTGCTCGACCTGGTCCGCTCGCGGGTCGTGTCCGTGCTGGACCCCGCAGGCGCCGAGCGCGTGCGCTGGCACCGCACCGCGACCGGCCGCGAGCTCGGCTTCTCGGGCATCCACGTCGGCACCGACGCGATCCTCGGTCTCGCCCAGACCTACCTCGACCACGGCACGTGGGCGGGCGACCGGCTGCTGTCCCCCGACTGGGTCTCGACGGCGACGTCCCCGACCGGCCTGCCCAACCGCGAGCCCGCCCCCAACCCCGACTGGACGCACGGGTACGGCTGCTCCTTCTGGGGCGCCAGCCACGGCTACCGCGGCGACGGCGCCTACGGCCAGTACGCGATCGTGCTGCCCGAGCAGGACATCGCCCTGGCCATCACGTCGGAGACCGTCGACATGCAGGCAGTCCTGGACCTGGTCTGGGAGCACCTGCTCCCCGCGGTCGACCGCGACGGCGACCCGGGGGCGGACGACGCGCTGGCAGCGCGCATGGCCGCCCTCGCCGTCCCGACGCCACGGTCGGCCCCCGGCCGGTTCGGCATGGGGTCCTGGACCCGGTCCGCCGACAGCCAGCTCCCCGAGGCGTATGCCGGGGTGCGCGTCGAAGGGGTCGACGGCCCTGGCCCCGCCGGTGAGGCGACAGGCGCCGGTGAGGCGACAGACGCCGGGCAGGCCACCGGCGGCTCGGCGGCATACCGGCTCACGGTCGAGGCGCACGGCACCACGGCGACGGTCGAGGTCGGGGACGGGCGCTGGGTCGACACGCGGCTCACCGTCGGCGACGTCGAGCTGGTCGTCGCCGCGTCGGGTGGCTGGACGGGTGAGGGGACGTTCGAGGCGGACCTGCGGCTCGTCGAGACCCCGCACCGGGTCCTCGTGCGCACGCGCCACGACGGCACCGCGTGGCTGGGCTGGCACCAGGTGCCGCTGCACGGGTCGGACCCGCTCGCGCTCGTCCTACCCGGGGACCGGGCCTACCTCTCCCCCTAGGCCCGGTTGGCAACATGTGCCGACGCCCGTGCGGGGGCGAATGGGTTGAATCGCTCGCATGGCGCGACGGATCCGGATCGGCATCGACACCGGCGGGACGTTCACCGACGTCGTCGCGCTCGACGAGGACACCGGCGACCTCGTCACGACCAAGACGCCCTCGACCCCTGCCAACCCTGCTGACGGCTTCATCACGGGCGTCGAGAAGGTCCTCGGCCTCATGGACGCGACCGGCGCGGACGTCACGTCGGTCAGCCACGGGACGACCGTCGCCACCAACAAGCTGCTCGAGGGCAAGGTCGAACGGCTCGGGTTCGTGACGACCGAGGGGTACGAGTTCCTGCTCGAGATCGCGCGCCAGGCGGTGCCCGACGGGTACGGCAACTCCTACTTCTGGGTGAAGCCGCCGCGCATCGTCCCGGCTGACCACGTCCGCACCGTCGGTGGCCGGATGGACTACGAGGGCAACGAGATCCGGCCGTTCGACGAGGCGGGCGCGGTGGGGGCAGCCCGCTGGTTCCGCGACCGCGGCATCACGACGATCGGCGTCTGCTTCCTGCACTCCTACGCCGACGACCGGCACGAGGTCGCCATGCGCGAGGTCCTGCGGCGCGAGCACCCCGAGGCCGTCGTGTCGATCTCGAGCGAGGTGCTGCGCGAGTACCGCGAGTACGAGCGGGCGATGACGACGCTCGTCGACGCCGCGGTGAAGCCGAGCGTGTCGCGCTACGTCGCCAACATCCACGAGCGGCTCGACGCGATCGCGCCCGGTGTCCCGTTCTCGATCATGAAGTCCAACGGCGGCGTCCTGTCGGCCGACGAGGTGGTGCACCAGCCGATCACCACGGTGCTGTCCGGCCCAGCGGCCGGCGCGCTCGGTGCCGGGCTGGTCGCCGCCCGGGCCGGGTTCGCCAAGGTGCTCACGTGCGACGGCGGAGGCACCTCGACCGACGTGTCGGTGGTGCTCGACGGCGAGCCGACCCTGACCACCGAGGGCACCGTCGGCGCGTACCCCAGCAAGATCCCGATGATCGACGTGGTCACGGTCGGTGCGGGCGGCGGCTCGGTCGCGTGGGTCTCCCCCGAGGGCACCCTCAAGGTCGGACCCCAGTCGGCGGGCGCGGACCCCGGCCCGCTCTGCTACGCGAAGGGCGGCACCGACCCGACCATCACCGACGCGCACGTCGTCCTCGGCCGCATCCCGCCGCACCTGCTCGGTGGCGAGATCCCGCTCGACGTCGACGCCGCCCGGGCGGGCGTCGAGGCGCTGGCCGAGCGGCTGGGCCTCGACCCGGTCCGCTGCGCCTCCGGCATCCTCGAGATCTCGGCCTGGAACCAGGCCAACGCGCTGCGCCAGGTGTCGGTCAAGCGCGGGCTCGACGTCCGGGACTTCATGCTCGCGACGTTCGGGGGCTCGGGGTCGCTGCTCGCGTGCCGGCTCGTGGACATCCTCGACCTGGCCGGGGTCGTCGTGCCGCGGGACCCGGGCAACGTCAGCGCGTTCGGGCTGCTCACCGTCGACGTGAAGAACGACTACGTGCAGACGATGGTCGCCCGGCACGGGTCGCTCGACCTCGCCGCGGTGCAGAAGACGTTCGACGAGCTCACCGACCGCGCAGCCTCCGCGCTCGACGCCGAGGGCTTCCCGCGCGACCGGCACCGGTACGTCCGGACCGTCGACCTGCGCTACTTCGGGCAGGCCTTCGAGGTGCGCGTGCCCGCGCCCGGTGGCGGGTCGGGACAGGTCGACGCGGCGTATGCCGATGCCGTCGCCGACGCGTTCCACGCAGAGCACCGTGCGCTCTACGGCTACGACTTCGCCGGCGACCCGACCCAGCAGGTCGAGTGGGTCAACCTGCGGGTCACCGGCATCGGCCCGATCGCGCGTCCCGAGCTCCGTGCGCTCCCGTCCCGCCCCGAGCTGCGCGACCTCCCGTCCCGCCCCGAGTCTTTGAGCGATCCCGGCGCCCCTGACCGCCCGGATCGCTCAAAGACCTCGAGCAGGCGGGTCTGCTTCGACGCCGACGAGGGGTATGTCGAGACCCCGGTGCTGTGGCGGCCCGACCTCCGCGCCGGGGACACGTTCGCCGGGCCGGCTGTCGTCGAGGAGTTCGGCTCGACGGTGCCGGTCCACCCCGGCTTCGCGGTCCGCGTCGACCAGCTCGGCAACCTCGTCGTCACCAGGGAGGACTGATGGTCAACAACGCCGGGCTCCCCACGGCATACGAGCACGGGAAGCGGCTCACCCCCGAGGGGACGGACGTCGACCCGATCCTCGTCGAGATCGTCCAGGGCACCCTGGCCAGCGTCGAGATGGAGGTCGAGACCGCCATCGCGCGCACCAGCCGCAGCCCGATGATCCGCGACGCGCACGACTTCCGAGCCGGCATCCACGACCGGCAGCTGCGCAAGCTGACCGGGCGCTCGTACTCCGCGCTCGTCCACCCGGTCGTGCGCGACTTCCCCATCGCCGAGATGTCCGAGGGCGACGTGTTCTTCCACAACGACGTCTACGAGTCCGAGGGCGGAATCGGGCACCTGCCGGACCTGTGCGTGACCGTGCCCGTCTTCCACGAGGGCGAGGTCGTCGCGTTCGTGCAGGCGTTCGGGCACCACGACGACATCGGCGGCGCGGTGCCGGGGTCGATGCCGAGCAACGCGAGAACGGTCTTCGAAGAGGGCCTGTCGGTGCCACCGATCCGTTTGTGGGACAAGGGAGTCCCGAACCGCGCCGCCCTGCGCATCATGACCCGGAACAGCCGCATGCCCGACAGCCTGGCCGCCGACCTCGACGCCGAGTGCTCCGCCTGCCTGATGGGCGCGCGGCGCCTCGGTGAGCTGTTCGCGCGCTACGGGAGGGCCGACATCGAGGCGGCGTTCGACACGATCCTCGACCGCACCACCGAGACGTACCGGCGCGAGATCCTGTCGCAGATCCCGGACGGCACCTACGTCTGGGAGGACTACGCCGAGCACGACGGCGTCGACGAGCCACAGCTGCACACGCAGCGGATCACCCTCACCAAGGTCAGCGACGCCACGGCCGACCCCGAGAACGGCCGTCCCGCCGGACCGCGCCTCGTCATCGACTTCACCGGCACGAGCCCGCAGGCCAAGGGCCCGATCAACCACTGCGGCGACTACGTCGGCGGCAACTTCCTCAAGAAGTGGCTCGCGCCGATCCTGCGCAACCTCGCCGAGTCGCCTGAGCGGATGGCCGAGCTCGACGTCAACGAGGGCGTCGTGCCGCTGATCGAGATGCGCTTCCCCGACAAGGGCACGCTGCTCACGCCGATCTACCCCGCCCCGACCAACGCCCGCACGTTCGTCATCCTGCGGCTGCTCGGGGTGCTCGCCGGCGTCGTCGCCAAGGCGGTCGACGGCCGGATGCCGGCCGACCAGGAGACGATCCGCTACACCGGCGTCTACGGCAAGGACCGCGACGGCAACGACTACCTCATGCGCGAGGTCCTCGGCGGCGGATCCGGTGGGCGCTACTACGCCGACGGCGAGGACACCATCCACGTCGTTCCCGACAGCCGGAACCTCCCGACCGAGTTCACCGAGTCCCGCTTCCCGTTCGTCGTCGAGCGGCTCGGGCTGGCGGTCGACTCCGGCGGTGCCGGGCGGCACCGCGGCGGTCTGGGCTACGAGAAGCACATCCGGATGCTGCGCGACGCCCATTTCATGTCGATCGCCGACCGCTCGATCCTCGCCTGCTGGGGGGTCAAGGGAGGCAGGGCCGGTATGCCGTTCAGCGTCACCATCGACCCCGGCGGGCCGGACGAGCGGGAGGTCGACGCGCTGGCCGACGCCGAACCGGTGCGGGCGGGACAGGTCATCCGGATCCGCACGACCGGCGGAGGCGGGTGGGGCGACCCGCTCGAGCGGCCTTACGCCGAGGTCGAGCAGGACCTGCGCTGGGGGAAGGTGTCCTTCGAGGGCGCGCACGCGGCATACGGCGTCGTGGCGTCGGGCGGCAAGGACGAGCCGGTCGTCGACGAGCCGGCGAGCGACGCCCTGCGCGCCCGGCTGCGCGCCGAGCGGGAAGGGGCGGGCGGGCAGCCGTTCTTCGACCGCGGACCCGGGTACGCCCGCCTCGCCGACGGCAGTGCGGCGGCCGACGTCGACTGGCTCTAGCCTCGGGTCATGTCCCAGGCCGCGCGCACGACCTACGTCCTCGTCGACGGGGAGAACCTCGACGCCACCCTCGGCAACTCGATCCTGGGCCGGCGGCCCCGGCCCGAGGAGCGGCCTCGGTGGGAGCGGCTGCTGCAGTTCGCCCGCGAGCGCTGGGGCCAGGACGCGAGCGGCCTGTTCTTCCTCGCCGCCAACACCGAGCTGCCGATGGCGTTCGTGCAGGCGCTGCTCGCCATCGGCTACCGGCCGATCGCCCTGTCCGGCGCGGCCGGCCAGAAGGTCGTCGACATCGCCATCCAGCGGACCCTCGAGGAGCTGCGGTGCCGCGAGGCGGACGTGCTGCTCGTGAGCAACGACGGCGACTTCGTCGACCAGGTGGAGAACCTGCTCGACGGGCGCCGGGTCGGGCTCGTGGGCTTCACCGAGTTCCGCAACCGGGACTTCGTCGAGCTCGCCGAGGACGGGCTGGAGATGTTCGACCTCGAGTACGACGTGCAGGCGTTCAACGATCGGCTCCCCCGGGTCCGCATCATCCCGATCGAGGAGTTCGACCCGGTCCAGTTCCTCTAGACGCCGGGAGCGTCCCGGCGTGTGGGCGACATCCGCTCGCAGGGTCGGGCCACGTCGACGTCGGTCAGGCGGGTGGGCTCGCGTCCGCGGCGGGGGCCCAGCCGCCCTCCTCGCGGATGGCGAGCATGATCCGCCGCGTGATCTCGCGGAGCTGCCTGGCCTGGGCTGCGGTCAGCCGGTCGAGCACGAGGTCGTGCACGGTGCGCACGTGCCCGGGCGTCGCCGCCTCGAAGGCCTCCAGCCCCTCGTCGGTGAGCTGGGCGAGCGTGAAGCGCCCGTCGCCCGGGTCCGGGGTGCGGCGCAGCCAGCCCCTCGACTCCAGCCTCGTGGCGGCGCGCGACAGGCGTGACAGCGAGCTGTTGGCGTAGCCGGCGAGGACGCTCATGCGCAGCGTGTGCTCGGGGGCGTCGGCGAGGGCGTAGAGGACGCCGTACTCGAAGTGTGTCAGGCCGGAGTCCCGCTGCAGCTGACCGTCGAGGGCGGCGGGGAGCCACTCCAGCACGGTGGCCAGCGAGGCCCAGGTCTCGAGGGCCTCGGTGGTGAGGCGGGTGGGCGCAGGCTGCTCCGGCATGGCGGCAGCGTACGCGAGCAGGCCGGTGGTCCGCGGCCGGACTGACTTGATCAGGAAACTCCTCGTCGTCTACGGTCACTTGCTCAGTCAAGTAAATGCAGTGCCGACGACGCGGATGTGGAGAGACAGCATGGACCTGGGACTGACCGGCAAGAGGGCCTTCGTGAGCGGCTCGACCAAGGGGATCGGGCTGGCCACCGCCCGGGCCTTGCTCGCCGAGGGAGCGGCGGTCGTCGTCAACGGCCGCGACGAGGACACGGTTCGGCAGACGGTGAAGAGCCTCGAGGTGGACCACCCGGGCAGCACCGTCGGCGGCATCGCGGCCGACTTCGCCGACGCCGACCAGGTGAGCCGGCTCGTGGCCGCGCTGGACGACGTCGACATCCTGGTCAACAACGTCGGCCTGTTCGAGGTCAGGGCGTTCGAGGAGATCGGCGACGAAGACTGGCAGCGCTACGTCGACGTCAACGTCATGAGTGCCGTCCGGCTCTCCCGGCGGCTGCTCGGACCGATGCTCGAGCGCGGGTGGGGCCGCATCATCGTCGTCAGCAGCGAGTCCGGCGTGAACGTCCCGGCCGACATGGTCCACTACGGAGTCACCAAGGCGGCCACCCTCGCGCTGGCCAACGGGCTCGCCAAGCGCACGCGGGGCACGGGCGTCACGGTCAACACCATCCTGGGCGGACCGACCTGGTCCGACGGCGTGGCCCGGGCCGTCGAGCAGGTCGCGCACGGCATGGGCAGGTCGGTCGATGACCTGCGGTCGGACCTCGCCGCCGCGACCCCGACGTCGCTGGTGCAGCGCTTCCTCGAGCCGTCCGAGATCGCGGACCTCGCCGTCTACCTCGCCAGCCCCCGCTCGTCCGCCACGAACGGCGCCGCCCTGCGGGCCGACGGCGGAGTCCTCACGACGATGCTCTGAGTTCGCAGCGATAGGGGTGCAGGGCACCCGCTGGGCGGTACCTTGGGCCATCGAGCATGCGGTCGAGCCCACGGCCTCCATGGAGCGGACGCGCACCGTCGCGCGTTCATCTCGAGGAGGAGGACCGATGGCGAGCAGGGCAGCGGCGGCCCGGCAGGGCGACGCGGCTGCGTCGTCGCGGCTCGTCGCGCTGTCCGCGGTCACGGCGCAGCTCGCCCAGGCCGACGACCTGGCCACCATGTCCGACGTCATCACCCGTGAGGCCGGCCGGGTGCTCGAGGCGGATGCGGCGATCGTCGTCGTCCGCGAGGGACCACGGCTGCTCCGCGCCCACGGCACGGTCGGGCTCACCCCGGAGCAGATCACCCAGTACTCGGTCTTCGACCTCGACCTCGAGGGTCCGCTCGGTGAGGCGGTGCGCACGGGTGCCGTCGTCCGGATCCGCGACCGCGCCGACCTCGTCGCGCGCTACCCGTCCCTGGACGACGGTGTGGAGCGGTCCTCGGTGACGCTGCCCCTGCTGGGTCGCGGCGACGACACCACCGCCCTGGGCGCGATGGCCTTCCGGTTCGACGACCGCTGCGTGGACCTGGCCGAGGACGAGCTGGCCGTCCTGTCGGTGCTCGCCGACGTGTGCGCCGCGACCGTGCAGCGGCTGGCCGCCGAGGCGGAGCGCGCGGAGCAGGAGGCACGCCTGCAGTTCCTGGCCGACGCCTCGACCGTGCTCGCCTCGACGACCGACTACCACGAGACCCTCACCCAGGTGGCCGGCCTCGCGGTGCCGTTCCACGCCGACTGGTGCGCGGTCGAGGTGCTGGAGGCGGGGGTCCTGCGCAGCCTCACGGTCGCCCACGTCGACCCCGCGAAGGTCGCGCTGGCGCGGGAGGTGCAGTCCCGCTGGCCGTCCGACCCGGAGCGGCCGAGCGGGTCGGCCGTCGTGGCCCGCACCGGCCAGAGCCTGCTCATCGAGGAGGTCACCGACGAGATGCTCGTCGAGGGCACCCGGGACCCCGAGCACCTGCGCGTCGCCCGCGAGCTCGGGCTGCGCAGCGCCCTCTCCGTGCCGCTGCGCGCGCACGAGCGGGTGCTCGGGGTGCTCACCTTCGTCTCCGCCGAGTCCGGGCGCCGGTACTCCGCGGCCGACATCCCCTTCGCCGAGGACCTCGGGCGCCGCGCGGCCCTGGCGATCGACAACGCCGAGCTGTACTCCGAGAGCCGTCGCGTCGCGGCCGAGCTGCAGGCAACGCTCTCGCCGCAGGAGCTGCCCGCGCTCGGCGGCTGGGAGTTCGCCGACCTCTACCAGCAGTCCGGACGCACGGAGGTCGGAGGTGACTTCTACGACGTCGACGTGCTGCCGGACGGCCGGCTCGCGGTGGTCATGGGCGACGTCATGGGCCGCGGGGTGGACGCGGCCGTGGCCGGGTCCAGGCTGCGCGCCGCCACGCGGGTCCTGATGACGCAGGACCCGCACCCCGACGCCCTCGCGACCGCCGTGGACGCGTTCATGGAACGCGACCCGCTCATCCCCCTGGCGAGCGCGGCATACCTGCTGCTCGACGAGGACCACGACGAGGCCTGGGCGACCGTTGCTGGCCACCCGCCGCCCCTGCTGGTCCGCGCCGACGGCTCGACCGAGTTCATGGAGCTCGGGCGCTCGCCCCTGCTCGGGGTCGGGCCCACGGAACGCGCGGCGTCGGCGTTCTCGTTCGGCCCCGGCGACATGCTCTTGCTGTTCACCGACGGGCTGGTCGAGCGCCGGGGCGAGGACCTCGGGGAACGGCTGCGCGAGCTGCGGGAGGTCGTCGCGGAGGGCGTGCGGTTCGACGCACGGGAGGGAACCCTCGGCGACTTCCTGGTGGCCCTCGCGGAGCGCATGCTCGGGCCCGAGCGGCACGACGACGTCGCGATCCTCGCGCTGCGCCGACAGCCGGCCTGAGGCGCTCCCCCGGTCCGGTCGAGGCCCCGCCTGCGCCGACCGGACCGGACCGCGCCTACTGCGTGGTGAACGCGATGTCGTCGTAGATCGGCAGCGGCGTGGAGTCACCGGTCGTGAGCAGCAGGTCGATCGACGCCGTGAGGATGTAGCTGCACTTCGGCAGCGACGACACGGCGACCGGGTTGTCGGCCGCGTCGAGCAGCTGGCTGACGGTCCCGTGGAAGTCCGGCGCGATCGCGGGCAGCGCGTAGTGGTACGGCCCGCCCGGCCCCGAGACGCCGAGCGACATGCTCCCCAGGTTCGGGTGCGCCGCCGTGTAGTCGACCGTGAGGCTGTTGTGGATCCGCGCGCACCCGTGCCCGATGAGCTCCTCGATGTCGATGCTCACGGCGCCGAGCTGGCCGTCCACCCGCGTCGGCACCCAGGAGCCGTGCTTCTGCACGTGGTCGTATGCCGTGTTGGCGAGGGCCACGCGCTCGGCGATGCCGGCCTGCACCTCGGTCGTCGGCTGGCCGACCTGGCGCATGACCATCCGCAGCGAGACGTACTCGTCGACCGCCAGGCCCGCCGACGCCGTGCTCTGGCCGGCGACGACCGCCGCGAGGTCGTGCGTCTGGGAGGAGAGGGCGCGGCTGTCGAGACCGAGCAGGTTGTTGTTCGGCACGAACAGGCCGGTCGTGAGGCTGTTGTCCTGCGGCACGGCGATCCAGCCCTGGGCGTCGGGCGTCACAGCGATCTGGTCGGGCCCGTTGGCTCCCAGGACGACGACCGCCTTGGTCTCGACGGGTGGTAGCGAGCCGGTGAGCCGCTCCCACGTGCCGATCTGCATCGGCACCATCTGCCCGGGTAGCACCGGCTTCCAGCTGCTGCCGTCGTCGTACTCGAACCGGTACTCCGCCGGCTGGCCGCCGAGCAGCCGGCCGAGCACTCCGTTGAGCCGCAGCGCGGAGTAGAAGGCGCGGTCGTCACCGAACGTGCGCCCGGTGCCGCCGGGCCCGCTGTCGAAGCCGGTGACGGTCTTGTAGACGCCGATGTGGTCGAACCACGGGTAGGGCTGGTCGGTGTCGCCCGGCACGTCCTTGACGCACAGGTCGACGCAGAAGCACGGGCCGACGTTCTGGCGGTCCTGCGCACGCCCGCGGGAGCGCGGCTCCTGCAGCAGCACACCGGTGGGGCCGTCGACCCGGAAGTAGACGTCCGGACCGGCGACGAGCTCGATGTTGATCCACGGCGACCACGGCGTCCGGCTGAAGTCCGCCACCGTGTAGTCGATGCGGAAGTGGCCGCTGACGTCGGTCGTGGCGCTTCCGAGGGCGTCGTCCTGGATCCAGTCGACGTCGAACGCGCTGACCTTCGCCCCGGGCACGCCGATCTCGGTGTCGCACACCCGGACGTGGCCGCAGATCGACCACCAGCCGAGCCGCCCGCGCAGGCCGCACCAGATGCGGTGCGGGATCTCGTACGACCACGCCGCGGCATACCCCTCCTTGCTCTCACGCCACTGGGGCGCCAGCGTCGTCAGCGTGAAGGTGAGCGGCTTGGGCGGGACCTTGTGGCCGGTCATGGTGCCGCAGTAGACGTCGACGTCGAAGGCGCCGCCCTCGTAGCCCTCGCGCAGCTCGATGGTGAAGGCTCCGTCCTGCCCGACGACCCCCTCGCCGAGCAGGGACGTGGCACGCTCGGTGGCGACGGACTCCTCGAGCACCGTCGTGGTGTGCTTCGGCTCCGCGGCCGCAGCCTGGCTGACGCGGTCGCCGGTGGCGCCGACGAGGCGGATGGTGGCTCCCACCAGCGGTTCCCAGCAGTCGTCGCAGAGCAGGCCGACGAGGCGGCCCGAGATCACGTGTGACATGGGTTTGACTCCTATTGCGTACGGCAGACCCGACGAGCCTGTACGCCTGAAGGAGCAGCGGCCGGAGGCACTGATACCCGTCCGGCCTCGAACGGACCCAAATGCGCGAAATGTCGTAGGCAGCAGCGGGTTCCGCTCCGGGTCGTCGCAACCGCTTGTCAGGCCAGGCGCTCCTCCAGCCGCACCTCGACGGCATCGCCGACACCCTTGCCGAGCTGCTTCTGCAGCGTGGCTGCGACCGGGAGCATGTGGCTGCCGTCGCCGAGGGCCATGAACGAGGTCGTGAACGGCCGGCAGTCGATGGTGCCGCGGACCTTGACCCTCCCCCGCGTCCCGAAGTACTCGACGGACGGCTCCCACTTCACGCAGGTCCACGCGTCGTCGCTGCTCGTGGCCTTGCAGAGGGTCTCGGTGAAGGTGACGTCCAACCGGCCCACGCCGTGCGCTGCAGTGCTCATGCTCCATTGGACCGCGCGGGGCGGCGGGACTCATCGGACGAGCGTGGCTGGCACGCCCGTTTGTCCCTCGCATGGGGCTTTTGGCATCGACCGTTCGGGTGAATCCGGCACCCCGGCCGGACCGCGCGGTGTGCCGTCTCGTTGTACCGGGCACGTACGGGAGCGGGCAGAGAAGGGAACCGGGCACGGTGGTTGAGAGGGACGACGTGGGGCCTGCGGCGGAGGAGCTGGACGACACCGCCCTGCGCCAGGAGATCGAGCTCTTGGCCGAGCTCCTCGAGAAGGTGGCGGACTCCCCGGAGCCGTTGTGCCAGGCCGAGATCGACCGTGCGCTGCACGTCGACGCGTCCGAGGGAAGCCGTCCCGCAGCAGGGGGAAGTCGTCCCGCGACAGGGGGCCGCGACCAGGGGCACCAGCCGCCCCGCCAGTAGTCGGACCGCGGACAGCTCCGGTGCAGCCGTCACCCTCCTGCACGGGAGGCACTGGACACTTCGCCTAGCCACCATGGCCGAGGCGCCACCCGGGCGCCGCTCCTAGGGTCACGGCACAGCGCGTTCAGCTGTGACCGTCACTGAACATGAAGGAGCGCCATGGTCGGCAAGCGCATCATCCTGGTCCCGGCAGTCGCCGGGGCCCTCGTCCTCGTCGGGGTGTCCTCGGCCAGCGCCGGGGAGATCACCGGCAACGGCAAGCCCGCTCAGGGCGCCACCCACGCCAACTCGATCTGCGCCTACTCGGGGCAGAACGACACCCCGAACGACCCGTTCCCCGAGGGCGGGCGCGTGCAGAGCTACGGCCAGCTGGTCAGGGTCGGGCTCAAGGACGCCGTCCCCGCCCCGGGCTTCGCCTGCAACGGGCACACGGGCTTCCTGGCCGGTGGCGGCGAGGAGCCGTGACGGGCTGAGCTCGACCACGGCGCGCGGCGGGCACTGCCCGCCGCGCGCTGTCGCGTCCGCTGGGCGCGGACGCGCCTGCCCGGCAGGCACAGGTCAGAGGGAGTCGTCCCGCAGCAGCGCGAGCATTGACTCGGCCTCCTCGCTGCACGCGACGCAGCCCTGCAGGTGGCGGTCCATGACGGGGTCCGGCGAGGTGCCGGTGCGCAGGAGTGCCTCCACGTGGGTGTCCATCCGGGTGAAGCAGTCGTCGCAGGACAGCCACGGCGTGGTGTCGAGCAGGAGTGCGTCGACGGCGCGCGGGGAGAGTGCCCGCTCGGCGTGCGATCGGTTCTCGGTCACGGCGTGCCTGCCAAGGGTTGCGAGGGTCGGACTTCGGGACGGGCGGCTGGAGCCAGGTAGCCCCTGCTCGTGAGGTCGGCGCGCAGCCGGCAACGGGCGTCGTGCACGGTCTTGTAGAGGGCGCCCCGACTGGTCCCGAGGCGCTCGGCGAGGACGTCGATCGGCACACCGTCGACGAGGAGGGCGATCGCGACGCGGCGCTGGTGGGGCGTGAGGACCGTACGCATCGACTGCGCCAAGGCGGACGCCAGGTCGCCCGCCTCGGCGACGCACTCGGGGCTCCGGCCCACGTCTGCGGGCGCCGACTCGAGGTCGAGGTCACGGAGCCGGACCTCCCGGTGCTGCCACTGCAGCCGGCGCACGTCGGTGGCCACCTGCAGGATCGCGAACTTGTACGCCCAGGTCGTGAAGCGGCTGCGCCCCTCGAAGGTGTGCAGCTTGGCGAGCAGGGCCGTCATGGCCTCGTCGGCGGCTTGGTTGACGATGACGTCGACAGCACCCGGTGAACTGTCGGGCAGCGCACTGCGCATGCGGCTGACCTGGTGCCCGGCGGCCCGGAGCATGAGGGAGTGCAGCTGCCTCATCGCCCGGTCCTGCTCCGGACCGCTGCAGCCGAGGGCCTGGACCCAGTCAGCCGGCTCGTCCCGGTCCGCCTGCCGACCGGACCGGGTCCTTGCCAGCTCGGCCGAGCCGTCCCGGCTGGGGGCGCTCATCGGGGGCCCACGGGCTCGTCCAGCGGGGACAGGATGCGCGCGGCGAGCTCCGGCGGGCACCCGGCGTCGACGAGCTCGAGGAGTGCGTGCAGGTCGACGTGACCGGCAGCGAGCGAGGTGGCGAGCTCCCTCGGGAAGCCGGCCTCGAGCAGCCGGCACGTGCGCCACTCCCTGACGTCGACAGGCGGTCCCGGGGACGCGCACCTCCGCGTGGTCTGGCTCGGATGGGTGGTCATGCCTTATGTGCCGTCGGTCGACGGGCTCGTCTTACCGGCCAGTGCCTTGGCGGACCCGGCCGCACCGCGGTCGGTAAGACATCCTCGCGACCCGACGACTAACACGCTGTCAGCCTCCCACCGCAAGGACGTCGGCGTCAGCGGGTCCTCGGACCCCGGCGCCCCGGCCCTCGGTGAGGACCATCGCAACCAGCGAGGAGCTCGTCGTGGCAACCACCTCCACCCACAGGTCGACCCAGCGGCGGCAGGGCGTCGCCGCCCCCACAGCGCGCGCCGACGCCGGCCAGCAGGCGTTCACCGTGCTCCGGGGCGCGTTCACGATCGCCCCGATCGTCTTCGGCCTGGACAAGTTCAGCAACGTCCTGGTCCACTGGGACCGCTACCTGGCGCCCGTCCTGTCGAACCCCTTGCCCGTCTCACCGCACCAGGCGATGTATGCCGTGGGCGTCGTCGAGGTGGTCGCCGGTCTCGTCGTCCTCCTCCATCCCCGGCTGGGCGGGCTGGTCGTCGCAGCCTGGCTCGCCGGCATCATCGTCAACCTGATGCTCATCCCCGGCTACTACGACGTGGCGCTCCGCGACTTCGGCCTGCTGCTCGCCGCCGTTGCCCTGCAACGCCTCGCGACGCGGTACGACCCGCGACCGGTCCTCTGGCCACTGCGGCGAGCTGCCGACGCCCCGGTGCGGCCGGGCGAGGCCGCGGCATGACCGTGCCGGCGGTCGCCGGGACCGGCACACATCGCCGTCGCGGGCGGCTGGTCCGGCACAGGGGCGGTCGAGGAGGTGGACCTGCCCGGCGCGACCGCCGGAGCGCTGGCGATGCTCGCCGCGCTGGGCATCGACGTGGGCACCGAGTCGTTGCTGAGGACGCCCGAGCGGATGGCCTCGGCCCTGGCCGAGATGCTGACGCCGCGGCCGTTCCAGCTGACGACCTTCCCCAACGACGGCGGCTACGACGAGCTCATCGTCGCCCGCGGCGTACCCGTCACCTCCCTGTGCGAGCACCACATGCTGCCCTTCGTCGGCACCGCGCACATCGGCTACCTCCCGGGCGACCGCATCCTGGGGCTGTCCAAGCTGGCCCGGGTGGTGGAGCACTTCGCCCGGCGGCCTCAAGTGCAGGAACGCCTGACGACGCAGGTCTCCACGTGGCTGCGCGACCGGCTGGGGGCCGCCGGGGTGGGGGTGGTCATCGAGGCGGAGCACCTCTGCATGACACTGCGCGGGGTCCAGGCCCCCGGGACGACCACGGTCACCTCGAGCCTGCTCGGCGCGCTGCGCGACGACCCCCGTACGCGTGCCGAGTTCCTTGCCCTGACCCGCGCGAAACCCTGAGAGGGAGGCCGGATAGGGGGTCGAGCCTGTGGCCGTGGGAGAGGCCCCGCTGAATGTGGGATTGCCTTGGCCTCGCGGGCTCGGTCGATCAGGCCAGCGGCCCCAGCACGGGTCCGCCACCCGTAGCACGCCAGTCAACGTCCACCACGATCAGCCCCTCGCTGTCGATGCATCCACCGATAGAGTCCGACCTCGGTGGCGGAGTCGTTGCCACCGCATACCGGTGAACCCGGAGCCGGCGGCGTCCGGGCAGGGTGGCGGTGAGCCGAGAAGTGGGGGATGTCATGGGGTTCTGGACACGCGGTCGAGCCCAAGTACACGGACGCGCGCCAAATACAGGTTCTGCTGGTGGATCGGTCAGTGAGGCACCTGAACTGTCAGTGAAACAGGGTCAGTTGGCCGTCTTGGTGGAGGAGCTGAAGGCGCGCACAGAGGCGATCCGACACCGCCAGGACCTCGAGCACCGAAACATGAATGTGGCCCTCGTTCTAGTCACCAGCGTCACTGGATATCTCGTGGTCTACGCCAGCAGCAAGGGGCTCCCCAGGCTGTTCGAAGGAGAGGTGGCGCTCCTCATTCCTGTGACAAGCCTGCTGCTCAGCACATTTCACCTGCGCCAGCTCGACCACGAGGTCAATATCGCCGACTATGGGGCGTACGTCCGGTCCGTCCTTCGCCCCCGAATCGCACAGCTCGTCGGCCGGGACGTCCTGCAATACGAGATCTTCATCGATGAGGTTCGACGGAGTCGCACCCGGCGGTTGGCTGGCGTGCTGCTCCTGGGGAATGAAGCGTTCCAACTCCTCGTCCTGAGCCTGGTGGCGGCCACTCTTTCCCTCATCACCGAGATCACGTGGTCCAAGCCCGCCGGGGATGGCGGCACCGCATTCACATTCTCGACAGGCTTGGCGCTCCTTTTCATCGTGGTCTCCGTTTGGCAGACGAGAGAAATGGTTCGTCACTACAGAACCGTGGACCGGGTAGTTGAGTCTTGGCGGGAAGCCCACTGATGCGCGGCGTACGCAGGGCGAGAGCCATAGGCCTAGGAGCCACTTTGCTCAGTGAGGGGGCCGAGATGTCGACAAGCGCTGGACAGGATGACCGCATGCTCGAGAAGGAGCCGTTCGAGGAGTTGGCCGGGCTGCCGGTGGTCTCGTTCGCGGGCGTCCCGGACTGCGAGGCATGGTTCGCCGAGCACGGCGCCAACCAGCGCGGCATCTGGCTCAAGATCGGGCGGACGGGCGCGGCGCAGACCGTGACCTATGCCGAGGCGCTCGAGGTCGCCCTCTGCCACGGCTGGATCGACGGCCAGAAGCGCGGGTACGACGAGCGCCACTGGCTGCAGCGCTTCACCCCGCGAGGCCCACGGAGCACGTGGTCGCAGGTCAACCGGGACAAGGCCGAGGCACTGGTCGAGGCCGGGCGGATGCGCCCAGGAGGCCAGGCCCAGGTCGACGCGGCGAAAGCGGACGGCCGGTGGGCGGCGGCATACGCAGGACAGCGGTCCGCGACCGTGCCCGACGACCTGGCGGCCGCGCTCGCGGCCGACCCCGAGGCGAAGGCGTTCTTCGAGACCCTCTCGGGCGCCAACCGCTACGCGATCCTCTACCGGGTCAACGATGCCAAGAAGCCGGAGACCCGAGCCGCCCGCATCGAGAAGTTCGTCGCGATGTGCCACAACCACGAGGCGATCCACTGACCCGCGGCGCCGTCGGCGGACCATAATCGCCACGTGTTCGCGCAGCTGCCCCGCCTCGACGCCGGCGTGCGGCAGGCGTACCTGGACCGCTTGGGCGTCGCCCCGGAAGCGCCCTCCGAGCAGGCGCTGCGACTGCTCGTCCGGCGCCACGCGGAACGGGTGCCCTACGAGACCCTCTGGATCCAGGCCGGGGAGGGATGGGGCATCGACCCGGTCGAGTCGGCCGAGCGCATCGCCCGTCACGGTCGGGGCGGCTACTGCTACCACCTGAACGGGGCGCTCGGTCTGCTGCTCACCTCGCTCGGGTATGCCGTCCACGCCCACGTCGGCGGCGTCCACGGACCCGAGGGCCCTCGCCCTCGTCGCGAGGGAACCACTTGGTGCTCACCGTCGACCTGGCGCCGAGCGAGGCCAGCCCGACAGGCGTCTGGTACGTCGACACCGGACTCGGGGACGCGCTGCACGATCCGCTGCCGCTCGTCTCGGGAACCCACCGGCAGCGGCCGTTCGACCTCACGCTCGAGGGCTCCCCGGACGGGACGCGGTGGCACCTGGTCCACGACCCGCGGGGTGGGTTCAAGGGGATGACGTGGGACATGGCCGAGGCGGGGCTGGACGACTTCGCCCAGCAGCACCAGCGGCTCTCGACCTCTCCGGAGTCGGGCTTCGTCCAGGTGCCCATGGCAGAGCGGCGCGACGCCACGGGCGTCGACGTCGTCCGCGGCCTGCTCATGAGCCGCATCGGGGAGGGCGCCCGCAGCGAGGCCGTCACCGACCGGGACGCGTGGTTCGACGCGCTGGCGCAGCTCTTCGGGCTGCGGCTGGACCGGTTGGAGCCCGAGGCCCGCGACCGGCTCTGGACCAGCGCGGCGGCTGCGCACCAACGGTGGCTGGAGGAGCAGGGGTCGCGCGACACCGAGGCGTGAGCAGGCGCCCCCTCCGGTGGGGCAGCCGAGTCTGGCGCCAGGTGCGGGTCGGCTCGGCGTCGGGGTTCGGCGTCGGCGTCGGCGTCGGCGTCGGCGTCGGCGTCGTCGTCGGCGGTGCGCCCTAGCCTGACCGCATGCGACGTTTCGACGACGAGGACCTCACCGGCGCCGAGTTCCGCGAGTGCGACCTCAGCAGGGTGCGGATGGTCGGCGTGGTCATGCAGGACGCCGAGATCGACGGCCTGGTCACCAACCTCGTGGTCAACGGCGTCGACGTCATGCCCTACGTCGAGGCCGAGCTCGACCGCCGCCACCCGGTGCGCGTGCTGATCCGCTCCGACCGGCCGGACGACCTGCGCGAGGCGTGGCGTCGGCTCCAGGACGACTGGGCGAGGACCGCCGAGCGGGTCCGGGCCATGCCCGGGGGCAGCGAGCACCGCGGCGTGGACGGCGAGTGGTCGATGGTCCAGACCCTGCGCCACCTGGTCTTCGTGCACGACTCCTGGTTCAGGCGGTGCGTGCTCGGCCTGACCGAGCCGTTCACCGCCTTCGGACTGGGTCCCGATGACGTCATGGAGCGGGAGGACGACCTGGACCCGTCCGCGCAGCCGAGGCTGGACGAGGTGCTCGCCGTGCGACGCCGCCAGGGTGCGGAGGTCGAGGCCTGGCTGGCCGGGGTCACCCCCGACCGGCTCGCTCAGGTCGCGCCCGTCCCCGACGACGACCGGTGGCCCCCGTATGCCGCGGGGCGGACGGTGCGGCAGTGCCTGGGGACCGTGCTCAACGAGGAGTGGGCGCACCACGGGTTCTGCGTCCGTGACCTCGACAAGCTGGGACGACCTACGCTGTCGCGGTGACCGACGTGCTGGACGAGGGGCCGTTCTTCCACGGCACGAAGGCGGACCTGGCGGTGGGTGACCTCCTCACCGCGGGCTTCCGGTCGAACTACCGGCCCGAGGTCGTCATGAACCACATCTACTTCACCGCCCTGCGGGACGGTGCCGGTCTCGCCGCGGAGCTGGCGGCCAGGGACGGCGCCCCGCGGGTCTACCTCGTCGAGCCGACGGGCGCCTTCGAGAACGACCCGAACGTGACCGACAAGAAGTTCCCCGGCAACCCGACCCGGTCCTACCGCAGCACCGAGCCCCTCAGGGTCGTCGGCGGGGTGGACGACTGGACGCGCCTGGCGCCCGAGGCGCTCCAGGCCTGGCGCGACCGGCTGGCTGCCGTCCTCGCCGACGAACGCGGCGAGATCATCAACTGACCTGCGACGACGGGCGTGGTGTCACGGTCTGCCCGCCCCACTCCTCAGGCTCGACGTCCCGCAGCGTCTGGTTGAGGACCCACTGGTGCCCGAACGGATCCGTGACGCAGGCCTGGCGCTCGCCGTACTGCCAGTCATGGGGAGGGTCGACGACCTTTGCACCCTGCGAGGTCGCGCGCTCGACGACCGCCGTGACATCGGCGACCTTGAGCATCACCTGGTGGGAGACCATCTCCTGCGGCGTCCGCCGACCGGGTCGCACCTCGGCCACGACCAGCTCGGCCGCCGGCCCGTCCGGCATACCCAGCTGCGCACGGTGCCCCTCACCGATGCGGACGTGCTCGACGAAACCGAAGATGTCCTCGTACCACGCGACCGCCTCCCTGACGTCGGCCACGGTGAGCACAGGGGTGACGCGGGCGTGCGGCGCTGACCTGTTCATGAGCACCCAGCCACCCTAGGACCAGGACGCACAGATGGGTATGCCGCGATGCCGGCTTCCCGGTCGCGGCCACCACGACCTCGCTAGGGACTCGGCGCGATGCGGAAGGGGACCGTCCGGGTCTCCCCTCCCTGGAACCGCAGGGTCAGGACCGCGTTCCGCGTGTCCGCGGGAACCACGAAGAGCACGTCGCCCCGCTGGGTGGCGTTCGCCGGGAGGAGCTCATCGAGTCCGCCCGAGGCCGGCACGATGTCCTCGCCGACCGTCACGGCGAAGCTCGCGTCCCAGAAGTTCGCGTCGTAGGCACGGTAGCTGCGCCCTCGCACCGACATGACCAGCGCGAGCTTGCCGTCGGCGTCCGGCCTGGCGGTGGCTGCGAGGACCTCGTAGGAGATGTCCCCGACACGGAACTCGCGCTTCAACGGGATGGAGACCTTGTACGCGGAGGTCGAGCCGGACCCGGACGAGCCCGAGGCCGGAAGGGACCCGGTCGCCGCGGCTACCGAGGGTGAACCGGTCAGCCCAACGGGCGGTGGTGCCTTCGTGCTGGCTGCTGAGGTCGACGGCGTGGACGAGGCGCTGAGCCAGCCGACCTGGTTCAGGCCCAGCAGCAGCCCCGTGGCTGCCGTGATCAGGGCCGCGACCGCCGTCAGGACACCGGGCGCGGTGGACCACCAGCCTGCTCGCCGTCCCTCGACCATGGGCGGCATCTCCTCTGCCTCGTGCTGGCCGTCGTCCCATACCTGCGGCCGCAGCGGATCTCCCGGGCCCTCGCGGCTGCCTGCTCGGTCGCAGCGGGCGTTGCTCTCCCTCACCATGGTTCGATCCCGGTCAGGTCGAGTCACCATGCAATCGTCGTAGTTTGCCCCCGACTCGTTCCGGTTGCCTCGGAGTTGGCCGCACCCTCCCACCAGCGGGTCTTCAGGACCTGTCCGGAAGTCCGGTGTGGACGCTCTTGTTGGCAGACTGGTCCTATGACGGCCTCTGATCGCGACCGGGACACCGAGGGCCGGGCTCGCCAGGCACGGCCCCGCGATGCCCTGGGGCGACCTCTGCCCTACGGCGATTCCGGTGTCGAGCCGGTATCGGAGGACCCGTTGCCGCCCAACGAGACGCTCGCCGCGGCGCGAGGACTCGTGGCGGCCGGCCGCCCCTTCTCCGCCCATGAGGTGCTGGAGGCACGGTGGAAGGCGGGGCCGATCGAGGAGCGGGATCTCTGGCAGGGCCTCGCGCAGGTCTGCGTCGCCATGACACACGCGGCGCGTGGGAACCAGGTGGGAGCCGATCGACTCTTCGAACGTGCCGCCGAACGGTTGGCCCAGTTTGCAGCCACGGGACGTCCGGCCTACGGCCTGGACGTGGCAGCAGCCGCGCAGCAGGCGCGCCGTCACATCGGGAGCTTCTGAACGCACCCCGGCCCGGCGGCGAGCTGACGCGTCCTTCCCACAGATCGCCCGACAGGGGCCTGCGGTGGGCTCGGGCTCGGAGGAGACCGTTCGGCTGCGCTCAGAGGACGGCGCCGCGCGGCGCCACCTCAACCGCGGCCACACCCCTGGCAAAGAGGACCAGGAGCCGCTCACCATGGTTCGTGCGGAGCACGCCGGAGGGCGCCGCGAGGGTGCCGACGACCCGCTCGAGGACCTCGGCCTCGTCGCCGTCATCCTCGAACGTGACATCGAGCTGGTCGCCACTCACGAGTCGGACCCGCAGCACTACTTCCGCCATCGCACGCACCTCACATCCCGTCGCGCCGGCCGAACCCTGTGGCCGGTCACCACTCTAGAAGCGTCGGTCCGAGCCGGCGAACGGCTTCCAGACCACTCAGTCGACCACGCGGCATGACGCGGCGCCGGACCGTTACGGGACCCACACTGGCGGGCGAGCAACAACTGGGGCGATGCTGAGGAATGCGGGTGTGGGAGGGTCAGCACCGTGGAGATGAAGCTCGAGCTGACCCCGCTGCCCGTGTCCGACGTGGAGCGGGCGATCGCCTTCTACGTCGGGATGCTCGGCTTTGCCAAGGACGTGGACGTGCGGCCCAGCGAGGGCGTGCGGATCGTCCAGTGCACCCCGCCCGGGTCGGGTTGTTCGGTCGGCTTCGGGACCGGACTGGACGTGTACGGAGGCGAGCCGGGGAGCATCAGGGGGCTGCACCTGGTCGTCGAGGACCTCCACGAGGCACGGGCCGAGCTGGTCGGTCGAGGCGTGCAGGTCAGCGAGATACGCGACTACGGCGGAGGCGTCAGGGGGGCGAGCTTCTCCGACCCGGACGGCAACTCGTTCGAGCTGCAGGAGATGGCATGGCGAAAAGGCCAGTCGTACTAGGCCCGAGGGCCGTCGAGCATTGAACCGGATCCTTCGCCGGACCGGTCTCAGCGGGTGGGGTGCGCCTTCGCCCAGGCGACGATGTCGTCAGGACGGCTGATGGCCGTGCCGTCGTCGAGGACGAGGACCGGCACGAAGTAGGAGCCGGTCAGGGCATGCACCTCCCGCCGCACCCTGAGCTGCAGGAACGAGGGCAGGTGTTCCCGTCCTCGCGCCTTCACCACCTCGGGTGTGTGACCGGCGTCCACCAGCGCCTGGTGCGCCTTGTGGCAGTCGTGGTGGTCGCTGCCGCCGGTGCCCCAGCAGATGTAGAGCTTCATCGGCCTCCTCCTCCAGCACCTGACCTCTGCCATGCCCGCCGCCCACGACGGCCACTCCCCGTCGCCCCGGCCGCAGTGTCCCGACCGGTGGTGCACCGGTCGGGACACTGCGGGTTCCGCGTCGTCGGTTCCGACCGTCCCAGGTCACCGACCACGCGTGGGTTTCAGCTGGCGACGGCACCCTTCAGGGTCCCCACCCGCACGGGGTGCGACAGGTTCTTCGCGTGACCGCCGTTGGCCGGCGAGGACGTGAACGCCTGTCGGTCGTAGGCCATGTGGCCGACCATGTTCGCGAACGTCTTCGACATCCAGGTCAGCACGTCGGGGTCGTTGTTCGACAGGTTGTCGCACCACCGGAACGGGTTGTCGACGCAGCCGCCGTCGTCGCCCGGCACCGTCCCCTCGAAGTTGCCCGTGTGGCCGCCGAAGAGGGCGACGTCGGACGCGAGCTTGCAGCAGTCCTGGCCGGTGAGGACGCCACTGGCCGGGATGCCCGCCAGCTGGAACATGAACGCGTCCGTGCCGTCGGCCGAGAAGAGGATGTGGTTCTTCCCGATCGAGCTCAGGTAGTCGATCCCGTAGTCACGGGCGATCGCCGACGGGGCCCAGATGCTCGGTGGCATCGGCGTGCCGGGGTCACGCGAGAACAGGTCCACCCCGTCCTTCGGGTCGAGCACGCCGGCAACGTAGTTGGGCGTGGCGAGCACGTCAGCGTCGAGGTCGTACTTGATCTTGGCGAGCTCGTCGGCCGGCAGCGTGTTGACGTAGTAGTCGGACCCGAGCAGGCCCAGCTCCTCGCCGCCGAACCAGATGAAGCGCAGCTTGTTCCGGGTGTTCGTGTTCTTGAGCTGCTGCGCGATGTCGAGGATCGCGGCCGAGCCCGAGGCGTTGTCGAGCATCCCTGCCCCGTAGATGGCGTCGAGGTGCGCGTCGACGACGAGGATGTTGTTCGGGTCGCCACCCCTGGAGTCGGCGATGACGTTCCAGTCGGACCGGTTCGGGTCGTCGATCGCCCTGACGTCGATCGTCAGGATGGGGCCCGTGCCGCCCGCGGTCTGGCCCAGGAGCTGGCTGCCCACGGCATACGAGGTGAAGATGACCGGGATCCGCTCCCCACCGGACAGGGACCCGGCGAAGACACCGGTGCGTCCGGGGTTGCCCTCGTTGAAGATCACGGCAGCGGTCGCTCCGGCGGCCTGGGCGTTCGCGACCTTCTGCGAGAACGTGCAGGTGCCGCGCTGGATGAGCGCGATGTTGCCCGGCACGAAGCCGGCGAAGTCACCGGCCTGGCAGCCGCTCGCGGAGCTCGGCGTGGGCGTCGGCGGCACGACGATGCCCCGTGCGGGCTGCAGCCTCGCGGTGGTCGTTCCGGCGACAGGTCCCGGGTTGAAGTCGGTGCCGAGGACGAACGACCTCGGGATCGGCGAGACCTCCTTCAGCACCGGCGTACCCACGAAGCTGAAGTAGTGGAACGTGTACTCCTGCAGCGTCACGTCGTAGCCGGCAGCCCTCATCACGTCGGCCACGTAGTCGGCCGACGCCTTGTAGCCCGGCTCACCCGAGTTGCGGGAGGGGTGGCCGTCCGCACCGGGGTTGGCGTCCGCGATCTGCTGGAACCTGACCATGTGCGCCCACAGGTCTGCCCTGGTCACGCAGTCGACGAGCTTCTGCGGGGTGTCGTTGACCCGCTGGGCGCAGGCCGTCGGGTTGGCCGCGGACGCCGTGCCGGCGTCCGCGCTCGAGGCGAGCATGGGCAGGAATCCGGTCGTCGCCGCCACCGCTGCTGCGATGACGAGTGCCAGCCGGCGTCCTCGTGGGCGTCCGCGTCGTGGGCTCATGGTGTGCTCCCTTGTTGACAGCGCTCCGGCTCGGGCGGAAATGTCACGAACCGCCACCATGTTTCGCCCCCGCCGTAGACCCCACACCCCCCAATCTGCGTAGTTTGCGTGCGGCTCGTTCCGGAGGCCCCCGTATGCCGTGGAGCCCGGCCGAGCGCGGGCGACGGCCTCGGTGGCGACCCGGCACGCCGTCAGCGGCGGATGACGACCGCCTCGTAGCTCGGTGCCGTCGGTGGGAGCCCGGTGTCGAACTTGGCGTTCGCCACGACGAGCCGGTCGCCGAGCCTGGCCACCGTGGTGGGCACCTCGAACAGCGGACTGGTCAGCACCGCTGTCTGCGTGCCGCCGCTCAGGTCCCCGGCGAGCTGGAACTGCACGACCTCGTTGTCGAAGTTCCGCACGGCCCAGAGGGTCCGGCCCGACAGCAGGATGCCGTCGACGTTCGGCACCGACACCCCCGGCAGCGCACGGCTGGTCCCCGTCGTGGGGTCGACGACGTTGACGGCTCCCTGGCCGGTGTGTGCGACGAGGAGCCAGCGCCCGTCCGCCGTCGCCTGGATGCCGTTGTTGTTGAAGGCGCCGCTGGTGTCGGCCGCGGGACCGCTCAGGGCGAGCGTGCTCAGCGCGCCGGGGACACCGTCGATGACCGGGACGAAGTACAGCGTCGCCCGTGAGGAGTCGGTGAACCACGCACCGCCCGGCACCAGGGCGACGTCGTTGACGAACGTCGGCGCCGATGCGAAGTGGTAGGCCGCGACCGGCGACCCGGATCGCGTGTCGTAGACGTACCCGTCGCCCGTGGGGCCACCCGCGACGAACAGCAGGTGGTCGGCGAGGTCGGCCTTCATCCCCACCGCCCACCGTCCGGCGGGGGCGTGCACGACCTTGGCCGCGGTGCCGGTGCGGATGTCGCCGAGGTAGACGTCACCCGTGAGCAGGTCGCCGGCGTAGAAGCCCGTCCCACCGGCCGCCGCGACCCCCTCGGTACCGGTCGCGCCCGGCAGGGTGATGGCCCCCGTCCCCACCGTGGCCGCCGCAGGACCTGCAAGCAGGGCCACACCTCCCACCACGGCCGTCGTCACGGCCAGTACCGACCTCAGCAGCTTCGACGCCATCGACCTGGTCCTCTCGCGCGCCCGGCGCGGGGTACGCCGGTGGGTCCGTGCCGGCCTCCCTGCGCGGGCGGCACCCCCAGCGCACGCCGCCGGGACGCCGCGCGGCACCGCCAAATGGCGTACTGCCCGGCGCCGGGCGCTGACAGGATGACCCCGTGACAGCACCGCTGGAGGACATCACCGTCGTCGACCTCTCCCGCGCCCTCGCCGGGCCGCACGCGGCGATGATGCTGGGCGACATGGGAGCCCGCGTCATCAAGGTCGAGACGCCCGGCGCCGGCGACGACACCCGGGGCTGGGGTCCGCCCTTCGTCGGGCCCGAGGACGACCCGGTCTCGACCTACTACCTCAGCGCGAACCGCAACAAGGAGTCGATCACCCTCGACCTCAAGTCCGACGACGGCCGCGACGTCCTCACCCGGCTCGTGCGCGCCGCCGACGTCCTCGTCGAGAACTTCCGCCCCGGCGTCCTGGACCGCCTCGGCTTCCCCGTCGACCAGCTGCACGAGCTCAACCCGCGCCTGGTGGTCCTGTCCATCAGCGGCTTCGGACACGACGGCCCCCAGGGCGGACGCCCCGGCTACGACCAGATCGCCCAGGGCGAGGCCGGCCTCATGTCCGTCACCGGGCCCGACGCCGACACCCCGCAGCGCGTCGGCGTGCCGATCGGCGACCTGCTCGCCGGCATGTACGGCGCGTACGGCGTGGTCTCGGCCCTGCACGAGCGGTTCCGCACCGGCCGCGGACGCGTCGTGCGGACCAGCCTGCTCGCCGCCATCGTCGGCGCGCACGCGTTCCAGGGCACGGCCTACACGGTCGCAGGCCACGTCGGCCGCGCGCAGGGCAACCACCACCCGAGCCTGTCGCCCTACGGCCTCTTCCACTGCAAGGACGGCGACATCCAGGTCGCCTGCGGCAGCGAGTCCCTGTGGGTCAAGCTGGCCACCGCGTTCGGCATCGACCCGGCGGCCCCCGGCATGGCCACCAACCGCGAGCGCACCGTCAACCGCGACCAGGTCACCGCGACCCTCAACGCCGCGTTCGCCGACCACCCGCTCGCCGAGCTGCTCCCCCGGCTCGCGGCACTCGGCATACCCGCCGGCGAGGTGCGCACCATCGACCGCGTCTACGACTGGGACCAGACCCGCTCGCAGGGCCTCGTCATCGAGGTGGACCACCCGTCCCTGGGCACCATCGAGCTGCCCGGGCCGCCGATCCGCTTCGACGACAACGCGTATGCCGGTGGGCGCGCAGAGCACGTCGCCCCGCCGACGCTGGGTCAGCACGACGAGTCCGTCCGGACGTGGCTCGACGAGCTGGACTGACGCGCCACGGCCACCGGCGCACGGATGCCCCGGGGGCTGGACCGGTACGGCGCCGACCTGCGACCGTCGAGGGGACGACGTCGGCCGTCGCATGACCCGGAGGCCCGTATGGACGTGTCCACCTTCTACGCCCTGTTCTCCGCGACCTGCTTCACCCTGGTGGGCCTGTGGTGGAACGTCGTCCAGCGGCACGAGGGCTGGTTGCACACCGCTGCCGGGCGACGCGACGCCGGAGGCGTGTACCTGTCGTTCCTGCTGCCGGCCCTCATGGGTCTGTTCGCGCAGGTCGGCGGCACGACCGACCCGGGCGTCTGGCGCACGACCTTCGTGGTCGTCGCCGGGGTCGGCTGCTGGTCGACCCTGCACCTGCTCAGCCGCTCCCGCCGCAACGGCTCGGCCGGCTCGCTCGCGCGCCCGCGTGGGGTTGCCGCGGTGCTCTACGCCCTCGTCGCGGTGCTCGGCGTCGCACCCGTCCTGGCCGAGCCGTTCGGCGTGACCCCGCTGCAGGCCGAGGCGATCCTGCTCGTCCTGCTCGTCACGCTCGCCCACTGGCTGGTGTGGGAGTTCATGACCCACACCGAACCGGCGGACGACGCAGCCGAGGCCTGACGCGGGGAGCGTCAGGCCTCGGCAGGGTGACCGGGGTCAGGCGGTGCGGGCGGAGCCGCGGCCGCCGCGCAGCTTGCGGCGGACCCTCTTGCCGACGGCCTCGGCGGCGATGCCGACGCGCGACCGACCCGGCTGCGCGTTCGGGAGCGCGAGGGTGACGACCTGCTTCCAGGCCGAGGCGACCTGCTTGGGCAGCGGACCGGTCGTGTAGGACAGGCCGTACCGCTGGCAGATCTCCTGGATGCGCGGGGCGATCTCGCCGTACCGGTTGCTCGGCAGGTCGGGGAACAGGTGGTGCTCGATCTGGTGCGACAGGTTGCCGGTCATGAGGTGCATGGCCTTGCTGCCGCTGATGTTGGCCGAGCCCACCATCTGGCGCAGGTACCACTCGCCGCGGGTCTCACCGTCGATCGAGGACTTCGCGAACGTCTCGACGCCCTCGGGGAAGTGGCCGCACATGATGACCGAGTGGGTCCACACGTTGCGGACCGTGTTGGCGACGAAGTTCGCCCCGAGCGTGTGGAAGAACGAGGGCCCCGACAGCAGCGGGTGCAGCAGGTAGTCCTTGCGGGCCTGGCGGCCGATCTTGCGCAGCACCTTGCCGGCGTCGCGGCGGAACGTCTCCTTGTCCTTGCCGCGGCCCTTCAGGTACGCGCCGACCTCGAGGTCGTACGCGGCGATGCCGTACTCGAAGAAGAGCATGTTGACGAAGTTGTAGACCGGCTGACCGAGGTAGGACGGGGTCCAGCGCTGGTCCTCGTCGACACGCATGATGCCGTAGCCGAGGTCGTTGTCACGCCCGATCACGTTGGTGAACGTGTGGTGCAGCTCGTTGTGCGAGTGCTTCCAGAACTCCGACGGGGACGCGTTGTCCCACTCCCACTCCTGGCTGTGGATCCGCGGGTCGCGCATCCAGTCCCACTGCCCGTGCATGATGTTGTGCCCGAGCTCCATGTTCTCGAGGATCTTCGCGACCGACAGGCCGGCCGTCCCGACGAACCACGCCGGCGGGAAGAGCGAGAACAGCAGCACCGCGCGCGAGCCCATCTCCAGGCCGCGCTGCCACTTGAGGACCTTGCGGATGTATGCCGCGTCGGCGGCACCGCGCGAGTCGAGGACTTCCTGGCGCAGGGCATCGAGCTCGGCGCCGAGCGCCTCGATCTCCTCGGCGGTCAGGTGTCCCGCCGGGTCCGGCTTGCCGGACGGCTTGGCGACGTGGCGGCGCTCGGTGGTGACGGCCGACAGCCGGCTGTTGAGCGAGGTCGTGCGCTGCGGCGCGCGGGGCGTGCCGGCGAGCGAGCCGTCGATGCTGAGGTCGAAGTCCTCGGTGGCCTTGTTGGCGGTGGCGGTCATGAGTGGTGGTTCTCCCGTTCTGTGGGGGGTCTCAGAGCTGGGTCTCGGTGCGCCGGGTCGGCGGCGCGTTGGTCTGTGGGGCGGCTGCGTCTGCGTGGCGCGGCGCCCGGAAGGGTCAGAGGTCGATCTCGCACTCGCCGGCGGCGGCGGAGATGCAGGTCTGGATGCGGACGCCGTCGCCCTCGCTGGCGACGGTGAGCTCGCCGTTGCGCAGGTCGCGGACGGCGCCCTGCTTGAGCGGCACGACGCAGCCGAAGCAGATGCCCATGCGGCACCCGGACGGCATCAGCACGCCGGCCTCCTCGCCGGCGTCGAGGATCGGGGTGGCGCCGTCGGCCTCGACGACGGTCCCCTGTCGGCCGAAGGTCACGGTGCCGCCCTCGCCCTCGGCGATGACGACGGGGCGGAAGCGCTCGGTGTGCAGGCGCTCGGAGAGGCCGGCCCCGGCATACGCCTCCTCGAACGCGTCGAGGAGCCCGGTCGGGCCGCACGCCCAGGCCTCGCGGAAGCGCCAGTCGGGCACGAGCTCGTCGAGGTCGGTCGGGGCGAGGATGCCGTCGGTGTCGGTGTGCCGCTCGATGAGCCGGATGCGGCCCTCCTGCGCCCAGGCCCGCAGCTGGGCGCCGAACACGACGTCGTCACGGGTCGGGGCGGAGTGCACCACGACGACGTCGCGCAGCTCGTACAGGTGGTTGCGCAGCATGCCCATGACCGGCGTGATGCCCGAGCCGGCCGTGACGAACAGCGCGCGGGCCGGGGCCTGCTCGCCGAGCGTGAAGTCGCCGGTCGCCTGGTCGAGGTGCACGAGGGTGCCGGGCTGGAGCGCGCGGACGACGTGGTTGCTGACCTTGCCGTCGGGGATCGCCTTGACCGTGATCGAGATGAGCCCGTCGGGGGCGTCGACCGGGGAGGTCAGGGAGTACGCGCGCCAGTTGCGGACGCCGTCGACGTCGACGCCGATGCGGATGTACTGGCCGGGGACGTGCCCGCGCCACGAGCGGCCGGGGCGCAGGACCACGGTGGCGGCGTCACGGGTCTCGGGGGTCACCGAGACGACCCGGGCGCGCAGGTCGGCCCCGGCGCGCAGCGGCGCGACGAGGTCGAGGTAGTCGGAGGGGAGCAGGGGGTGCACGACGGCCTCGGCGACCCGCCACAGGGCAGTGCGCAGGGGACGCCTCGTGGGCGCCGTCGACGCGGTGCGAAGTGGGAGAACTGCGGTCATGGAACCATCATGGCTGCCCGGGTAGGCTAGTTTCCTGACCGAGACGCGTGAGTTCGGCGCGCATTGTTGTTCGCAGGAGACAAAAGATGGTCGCATCGGCCCCACAAGACCCATCCAGCCCCTCGAGCGGTGGACGAGCCGCCGCGCCGCCGGCCGGCTCGGCCACGGAGCGTGCCGCCGGGCTCACCCTGCCACCCGACGTGCTGTCCCGCCTCAAGGGCGCCCTGCCGGGCGTGGCCACCCACGCCGTCGAGGCCATCATCGAGGAGGTCCCGAGCTACGCCAGCGCCCGGGAGTACCTCGTCGGGAACATCGAGACGGCCGTGCAGGTGGCCCTCGGGACGTTCCTGTCGATCGCCGCGAGGTCCGACGACCCGAGCACGCCCCTCGGGCCGGCGCTCGTCGCGTCGTACGACCTCGGCCGCGGCGAGGCCCGCAGCGGCCGCAGCATGGACGCCCTGCTGTCGGCGTACCGCATCGGCGCCCGCGTCTCGTGGCGCGGGCTGAGCGAGGAGGCGGTGCGCGCGGGGATGAGCGCCGAGGCGCTGGCGCGGTTCGCCGAGCTCGTGTTCGCCTACATCGACGAGCTGTCCGCCGCCAGCGTCAGCGGCCACGCCGACCAGCTCGCCTCCGCCGAGCGGCTCCAGCAGCGGACGCTCGAGCGGCTCGCCCTCGACCTGCTGCGCGGCACCACGGAGGACGTCGTCACCCGTCGCGCCGAGCGCGCCGGGTGGGAGCTGCCGAGGACGGTGACCGTGCTGCTCGTCCCCGACGCCGAGACGCACCACGTCCGCTCGCTGGTCGAGGGGCGCACCCTCGTCCTGAGCGAGGACGTGCCGGGCGTCGAGGCCCCCGAGGACGTGGTGGCGCTCGTGGTCCCCGGTCTCACGCCGACGACCCGCCGCCGGCTGGTGCGCCAGCTCGAGGGCCACGACGCCGTGGTCGGACCGACCGTCCCGTGGCGCCAGGCAGCCGCCTCGCACACCCGCGCCCTGCGCGGGCGCCTGGCGCGCGGTGGCGAGCACACGGCATACGACACCGACGCGCACCTGGCCGAGATCGTGCTGGCCGCCGACCCGCAGGCGCTGGCCGACCTGCGCGCCCGGGCGCTCGCCCCCTTGGACGACCTCACCCCCGCCGCACGCGAGAAGCTCGAGGAGACCCTGCGGCTGTGGCTGCTCCTGCGGGGCCGGCGGGAGCCGGTGGCGGAGGCGCTGTTCGTGCACCCGCAGACGGTGCGCTACCGGGTGGGGCAGCTGCGCGAGCTGTTCGGCGACGCCCTGGACGACCCCCGCGCCGTGGCCGACCTGCTCGTCGCGCTGGGGGTGGCAGATCTGCCAACGCCCGCCCCCGTGTTGGGCAGGACCTGACGACGTCAGGTCGCCGGGACCCTGCCTAGGCTCGCCGCACAGGTCGGGCGTCGGGCGGGGAGGTGGCATGCGCGTACTCATCGCGCTCGGCGGCAACGCCATGACCGGCCCCGACGGCAGCGCCACCCCACAGGCCCAGCGCGACGCGATCGCCGGCGCGATGGAGCACGTCGCCGAGGTCGTGGCGGCCGGGCACGACGTCATCCTCACGCACGGCAACGGCCCGCAGGTCGGCAACCTGCTCGTCAAGAACGAGCTCGCCGCGCACGTCGTCCCGCCCGTGCCGCTGGACTGGTGCGGCGCCCAGACGCAGGGGACGATCGGCTTCACGATCCTCGACACGCTCGAGGCGGCCCTCGCCAGGCACGGGGTGCGGCGCCGCGTGGCGGCGCTGGTCAGCCGCACCCTGGTCGACGCCGACGACCCGGGCTTCCAGCGGCCCACCAAGCCCATCGGGCGCTTCCTGCCGCGCGAGCAGGCGCAGGTGCTCGTCAACCACGGCGAGACCTGGGAGGACCGCGGCGATCGGGGCTGGCGCCGCGTGGTCGCCTCCCCCGAGCCGGTCGAGGTGCTCGAGACGCCGACGCTGCTGACGCTGCTCGAGGAGGGGTACGTCGTCGTCGCGGCCGGCGGTGGCGGCATCCCCGTCGTGCGCGTCGAGGACGGCTCGGTGCACGGCGTCGAGGCCGTCATCGACAAGGACCTCACCGCCGCCCTGCTCGCCCGGGCCGTCGGGTGCGACGTGCTGGTCATCGCGACGGACGTCGACCACGCCGTCGTCGGCTACGGGACCGCGGACGAGCGACCGCTGGGCGTCGTGTCGGTCGCCGAGCTCGAGGGGTGTGCCGCGAGCGGCGAGTTCGCGTCGGGGTCGATGGGGCCCAAGGTCGAGGCGGCGCTCCGGTTCGCGAGGGCGGGTGGCACGTCGGTGATCACCTCGCTCGAGCGGATCACCGAGGCCGTCTCCGACCCGGGCGCCGTCGGCACCACGGTGAGCGGCACGACAGCCCCAGGCACACGGCATACCGAGTCCCCCACTGCTGCAACGGAATCCCCACGAGACGGAAGGTGACACCCATGCCCGAGCCCATCGAGGTGCGCAAGGTCCCGATCCACAGCGTCTCCGACGCGTCCGAGCTGACCAAGCTCATCGACGACGGCGTGCTGGAGGCGGACCGAGTCATCGCCATCATCGGCAAGACGGAGGGCAACGGCGGTGTCAACGACTACACGCGGATCCTCGCCGACCGGGCGTTCCGCGAGGCGCTGGTGGCCAAGGGCGCGGACGCCGAGCGGGTCAAGGAGGTGCCGATCGTGTGGTCCGGCGGCACGGACGGGGTCATCAGCCCGCACGCGACGATCTTCGCGACCGTCCCGGCGGAGGAGGCCGAGCCGACCGACGAACCACGGCTGACGGTCGGGTTCGCGATGAGCGAGGTGCTGCTGCCGGAGGACATCGGCCGGACCGCGATGGTGACCAAGGTGGCCGACGCCGTGAAGGTCGCCATGGAGCGCGCGGGGATCACCGACCCGGCCGACGTGCACTACGTGCAGACCAAGACGCCACTGCTGACCATCGACACGATCCGCGACGCCAAGAGCCGCGGGCACGACGTCTTCACCGAGGACACGCTGGCCTCGATGGACGTCTCCAACGGCGGGACGGCGCTCGGCATCGCCGTCGCGCTCGGGGAGATCGAGATGCCGCGCGACGAGGACGTGCTGGGCGACCGTTCGCTCTACTCGTCGGTGGCGTCGTGCTCGTCGGGCGTCGAGCTCGACCGGGCGCAGGTCGTCGTGGTGGGCAACGCCCGTGGGGTGGGCGGCCGGTACCGGATCGGCCACTCCGTCATGCGGGACGCGCTGGACGCCGACGGCGTGTGGTCGGCGATCCGGGACGCCGGGCTCGAGCTGCCCGAGCGGCCGCACTCCTCGGACCTGCAGGGCCGGCTGGTCAACGTGTTCCTCAAGTGCGAGGTCAGCCAGGACGGGCAGGTGCGCGGTCGCCGCAACGCGATGCTCGACGACTCCGACGTGCACTGGCACCGGCAGATCAAGGCCGCGGTCGGTGGCGTGACGGCCGCGGTGACCGGCGACCCGGCGGTGTTCGTGTCGGTGTCGGCCGCCCACCAGGGCCCGGACGGTGGCGGCCCCGTGGCTGCGATCGTCGACCTGGGCCCCGGTGAGCCGACCGGCTACCGCGCCCCCGAACCCGCCTGACCGCCGCCCCGCCTGACCTGATCCGCTCGCGTCGGCTGCCTGACCAACCGCGCAAAACGGCAGTTGCTGGCGTGAAACGGCGGTTCAGAACTGCCGTCTCGTGCCAGCAACTGCCGTTTTGCGGAAAGCGTCTGGGTCGGTCGGTGGGCGCTGGGCCTAGTGGGCGAAGTGGCGGGTGCCGGTGAAGTACATGGTCACGCCGGCGGCCTTCGCGGCCTCGACGACCTCCTCGTCGCGGACCGACCCGCCGGGCGCGACGACCGCGCGCACGCCGGCGTCGAGCAGCACCTGCAGGCCGTCGGCGAACGGGAAGAACGCGTCCGACGCGGCGACCGCACCCCGTGCCCGCTCGGCACCGCCGTCCCCGCCGTTGGCCCGCGAGACCGCGAGGTGGCAGGAGTCGACCCGGTTGACCTGGCCCATGCCGATGCCGACCGATGCCCCGTCCTTGGCGAGCAGGATCGCGTTGGACTTCACCGCGCGCACCGCCCGCCACGCGAACTGCAGGTCGGCCAGCGTCGCCTCGTCCGCGGCCTCACCGCACACGAGGCGCCAGCGCTCCGCGTCGTCGCCGCCGGGCACGTCGCCCTCGACGACCGCGTCGACCCGGTCGACCGTCTGCGCGAGGATCCCGCCGCTGATCGCCCGGAACTCGACCGGGTCGGCATACCGCACCATGTCGGCGGGCAGGCGCAGGAGGCGACGGTTCTTCTTCTGCCGCAACAGCTCCAGCGCGTCCTCGTCGAAGTCCGGCGCGACGATGACCTCGCTGAACGTCTCGTTCGCAGCGGCCGCCATGGCCGCGGTCACCGGGCGGTTCGTCGCGATGATGCCGCCGTACGCCGAGACCGGGTCGCACGCGTGCGCCGCGGCATACGCGTCCTCGATGGTGGCGCCCACGGCGATGCCGCAGGGGTTGGCGTGCTTGATGATCGCGACGGTCGGCTGGTCGCCGTGGTCGTTGGCGGCGCGCACGGCGGCGTCGGCGTCGACGTAGTTGTTGTACGACATCTCCTTGCCGTGCAGCTGCTCCGCCTGCGCCAGCCCCGGCCGCCAGTGCGTGTACAGCGCGGCGCCCTGGTGCGGGTTCTCGCCGTACCGCAGGACCGCCTTCTTCTCCCACGTCGCACCGGTGAAGGCCGGCCAGTGGTCCTCGCCGGGCGACAGCACCGTGCCGAACCAGGACGCGACCGCCACGTCGTACGACGCCGTGTGCGCGAACGCCTGCGCCGCGAGCGCCCGCCGCTGCTCGAGCGTGAAGCCACCGCCCGCGATCGCGTCGAGCACCGCCGGGTATGCCGCGGGGTCGGTGACGATCGCGACGCTCGGGTGGTTCTTGGCCGCGGCGCGGACCATGGTCGGGCCGCCGATGTCGATCTGCTCGACGCACTCGTCGGGGGTCGCGCCGGAGGCGACGGTCTCGCGGAACGGGTAGAGGTTCACGACGACGAGCTCGAACGGCGCGACGCCGAGGTCGGTGAGCTGCTCGACGTGGTCGGGCTTGCGGGTGTCGGCGAGGATCCCCGCGTGCACGACCGGGTGCAGCGTCTTGACCCGCCCCTCGAGGCACTCGGGGAAGCCGGTTAGGTCGGCGACCTCGATCACCGGGATCCCGAGCCCGGCGATCAGCGACGCCGAGCCGCCGGTCGACACGATCTCGACCCCGGCGGCGTGCAGCCCCTGGGCGAGCTCCTCGAGCCCGGTCTTGTCGTAGACGGAGACGAGGGCGCGACGGACCTGGCGGACGTCCTCGCTCGGCCCGGGGGTGCTCACGGTGCTCACGGAATGCTGGCCTTCCCATCGGTGACGGTGATTCCCTCGCGGGCCGCGCGGCCCACGTACTCGACGAGCAGCGGGTGCTCGACAGCCTTGATGCGCTCGTGCAGCGCCTCCTCGGTGTCCCCCTCCAGCACCGGCACGGTCGCCTGCGCCAGCACCGGCCCGGTGTCGACGCCCGAGTCGACGACGTGAACGGTGCAGCCGGTCTCGGTCGCGCCGGCGGCGAGCGCGTCGCGGACGGCGTGCGCGCCGGGGAACAGCGGCAGCAGGGCGGGGTGGGTGTTGAGGACGACCCAGCGCGAGAGGACCTGCGGGCCGAGCAGCTTCATGAAGCCGGCCGAGACGACGAACGCCGGCTCGTGGTCGCCGATCCGGCGCGCCAGCTCGGCGTCCCACGCGGCGCGGTCCTCGTGGTCCTGCACACGGCACACGAACGTCGGGATGCCCGCGGCGGCGGCGCGGTGCAGGCCGGTGATGCCCGCACGATCCGCGCCCACTGCGACGATGCGGACCCCGTATGCCGGGTCGGCGGCGGCGTCGATGAGCGCCTGGAGGTTGGTGCCCGAGCCGGAGACGAGGACGACGATGCCGGTCCGCTCAGCGGTGCTGCGCTCGGGCGTCGTCACGTGGAGGAACGATACCGACCCGGGCCCGGGGTCCGGCCGCCGCGTCCGGGCAGCGGTCAAGCGGCGAGCGCCCGGTCACCCGGCGGCGCGACGTCCGTCAGCCGCCGAGCAGCTCGCGGACGAGCAGGTCGCCCAGCCACGAGCCGAACCGCTCGGGCGCCCATCCCGCCTCCACGACGAGCGACTGGTAGACCCCCGGCGCCGCCATGGCCCGGAACAGGGCCTGCGCCTCTGGCAGCGGCGCGGCCAGGCGGTCCTGCGCCGAAGCCACCATGGCGTCCATGACCCGGTTGCGCCCGGCCAGCTTGGCGCGCAGCAGCCGCCTGGTCTCACCGTCCTCGTCGACCGCGGAGTCGAGCACCTGGACGACGTCGAAGCCCGCGGCATACAGGGCGGCGAGCCACGCACCCGCGCCGTGCAGTCTCTCGGCGGCGTCCTCGAGAGCCAGCACCTCCTGGGCGCGCTCCCTCGCGCGGGCGTCCTCGAGCCAGGCCTCGCAGATCGCGGAGAGGATCTCGCGCTTGGTGCCGAACACCGTGTAGACGGTCCGCGCGGCGACCCCGGCCTCGCGCGCGACCTCTGCGAGGGAGGTCGTCGAGTACCCCTGCTCGGCAAAGAGCCGCCGGGCGGCGTCGGCGATCCGCCTCCTCGTCGCGGCAGCCTGCTCCTCCCGGAGGGACAGCGACCTCTTGACCTCGTCCGCCATGTGGAGGACAGTAGCAGTGCACTCACTGCAGTATTACTGCACTCAATGCACCTTCACTGTATTTCGATCGACAGGAGCGCACCATGACCACCACCACGACGACCTCGTCCCCGGGGTCCAGCGGCACTGCCCGCCTGGGCTCCGTCCCGGAGCCGCCCGCACTGACGGTGCTGCGTCGCGTGTTCGACGAGGGCTTCGCCACGGGGGACGGCTCCGTCGTCGACGAGCTCTGCTCGCCCGACCTCGTCGAGCACCAGTTCGGCATGGCCGGCAGGGGCACCGAGGCGCTCGACCACCTCCGGGAGGCGATGGCCCAGGTGCACGCGGCCATCCCGGACATCGAGTTCACGATCGAGGACGCCGTGCAGCGCGGCGACACCCTGTGGGCACGCGTCACCGGGCGCGGGACGGCCACCGGCCCGTTCTTCGGGCCGCCGAGCGGCCGCCCCGTGGAGATCACGGTGATCGACGTGGTGCGCGTCGTCGACGGGCGCATCGTCGAGCACTGGGGCGTGCCGGACCGGTTCGCCCTCCTCGCCCAGACCGGTGTGCTCGACCGGCTGCAGGGCTGACGTGCCGGCCGGACCTACGGGGGGCGATGGCCGCAGGAGCAGGCGAGTCAGCTGGAGGGGGCCGCGTCCCGCAGCTTCTCCAGGAGCGGCTCGGCGGCCTCGTCGAGGAAGCGCTGCTGTCCCTCGTCGCCGACCTGCACCAGTGCGATGTCGGTGAAGCCGGCCTCCCAGTACGCGCTCACGGCCTCGACGACCCCGTCGAGGTCGGGGCCGCACGGGATCGAGTCCGCGACGTCCTCCGGCCGGACGAACTGCGACGCCCCGGCGAACCCGGCCGGGGTCGGCAGGTCCGCGTTGACCGACCAGCCGCCCCCGAACCAGCGGAACTGCTCGTGCGCGCGCTTGACCGCCGTGTCGCGGTCAGGGTCCCACGAGATCGGGATCTGGCCGATCGCCCGCGGCTTCGAGGCGGAGTCCGGGCGCGACGCGAGGAAGCCCTCGATCAGCTCCTTCTCCGGCTGCACGGCGATCACGTGGTCGGCCAGCGGCCCGAAGCGCCCGTACGACTTCTCCCCCGACACGGCCACACCGATCGGCACGCCGCCGTCGGGGCAGTCCCAGACGCGAGCCGAGTCGACCCGGAAGTACTCGCCCTCCCACGTCACGAGCTCGCCGGTGTGCAGCTCGCGGATGATGTGGATGGCCTCCTCGAGCATGTCCTGGCGGACGCCGACCGACGGCCAGCCCTCGCCGACGACGTGCTCGTTGAGGTTCTCGCCGCTGCCGAGGCCGAGGGTGAAGCGCCCCTCGGACAGCAGCTGGAGCGTGGCTGCCTTCTGCGCGACGACCGCCGGGTGGTACCGCGTGGTCGGGCAGGTCACGTACGTCATGAGCTCGAGCCGCTCGGTCGCCTGCGCCACGGCGCCCAGGACGGTCCAGGCGTACGGCGCGTGCCCCTGCTCGGTCAGCCACGGCGAGTAGTGGTCGCTGCTCACCGCGAAGTCGAACCCGGCCTTCTCGGCGCCGGTGGCGTACCCGACCAGCTCACGGGGGCCGGACTGCTCGGTCATGAGGGTGTACCCGAAACGCGTCATGACCCCAACCTCACACGGCCCGCGCGGCCTCGCACGCCAGGCGAGAGCCGATCGCGCTTCACCCGTTCGAGCCCTCGACGGGGACGGGGCGACGTAGGCTCGGCGTCCATGACGGGGGTGCCCTCGACCACCTCGACCACCAGCGGTGGACCGGCCGTGCCGCTCGCCACCGCGCAGGGCCGGTGGATCGTGGCTGCGACCGTGCTGGGGTCGGGCGTGGTGGGCATCGACGCCACCGTCGTCAACATCGCGCTGCCGGCGATCGGGAGGTCGCTCGGCGCCTCGTTCGCGTCGCTGCAGTGGGTCGTCACGGCATACGCGCTGACGCTCGCGGCCTGCATCCTCGTGGGCGGCTCCCTCGGCGACCGGTTCGGCAGGCGGCGCATCTTCGTCGTGGGGGTCGTCTGGTTCGCGGTGGCCTCCCTGCTCTGCGGCGCCGCCGGGTCGGCGCCGTTGCTGACCGCGGGCCGGGCGCTCCAGGGCGTCGGCGGCGCCCTCCTCACCCCCGGCAGCCTGGCCATCCTCCAGTCGACCATCGCCCCCTCCGACCGGGCTCGCGCCATCGGGCTCTGGTCGGGTCTCGGCGGCGTCGCGACCGCGGCAGGCCCGTTCCTCGGCGGCTGGCTGGTCGACGCGGTGTCGTGGCACTGGGTCTTCTACGTCAACCTCCCGGTCGCGGCGGTCGTGGTGGCGGCGACGCTGCGACACGTCCCTGAGTCGCATGACGAGACCGCCGGGGGCCACCTCGACGTGCCCGGCGCGGTCCTGGGAGCCGTCGCCCTGGCCGCCGCGAGCTACGCGCTGATCGCCGTCGGGGGCGGGGGCAGCCCGTCCCTGGTGGCCGCCAGCGCGGCACTCGCCCTGGTCGCGGCGGCTGCGTTCGTGGTCGTCGAGCGACGGTCGGACGCGCCCATGCTGCCGTTCTCGATCTTCTCCTCGCGGGCCTTCAGCGCCACGAACGTGGTGACCTTCATCGTCTACGGCGCCCTGTCGCTCGTCTTCCTCGTCCTCGTGCTCCAGCTGCAGGTCGTGTCCGGCTACGGGCCCATCGCCGCCGGGGTCTCGCTGCTGCCGGTGACCGGGCTCATGCTCGTCCTGTCGGCCCGGTCGGGGGCCCTGGCCGACCGCATCGGTCCACGGCTGCAGCTGACCACCGGGCCGCTCGTCTGCGCCCTGGGGCTGCTGCTCATGCTGCGGATCGGGCGGGACGCGGACTACGTGACGACCGTGCTGCCCGGCGTGGTCGTCTTCGGGCTCGGGCTCTCGGTCCTCGTCGCGCCGCTCACCGCGACGGCCCTGTCGTCGGCACCCGCCGAGCACGCCGGGCTCGCCTCCGGTGTCAACAACGCGGTCGCCCGGACCGGCGGCCTGCTCGCCGTCGCCGCGGTGCCGGCCCTCGCCGGGCTCACCGGCGAGGTGTACGACGACCCGGAGCGGTTCGCGGCCGGCTTCCGGGGGGTGCTGCTGTGCGCGGTGGGGCTGCTCGTGCTCGGCGCCGCTGCGGCAGCCCTGCTGAGCGAGCGGCGGCGTCCGCGGCCCCACCGCCGTCCCCACGCGGTGCCCTCGTGCTCGGTCGCCACGCCCCCGGCCGTGGTGTCGGTCGCGTCAGCGGCGGAGCTTCCACCGGTCCCGGCCGAGGGCGACCAGCGACCCTAGGGCGACCTCGACCAGCAGGGCCAGCGTCATGGACCCGGCAGGAGCGCCGATGCGCGCGAGCCTGGCCGAGCCCAGGGACGAGCCGCCGAGCACGTCGAGCAGGCCGACCGCGGCCGCGGTCACGACCACCGCGACGGCCACCACACCCAGCTTGGTCCGCTGGCTCGACAGCCGGGAGACGCTGCGCAGCGCCCGCCAGCCCACGAAGGCCCCGACGGACACGGGCACGAGCACCAGGAGCGGCAGCGCGCCGGGGAAGGCACCGGGCTCCGGCAGGGCTCCGAGCACGGGGACCATGGGCAGGATCGACGTCCGGCTCCCCGTCCAGGTCGCCGACGCACCCTCGACGGCCGAGAACCCGGTCCCGGCGAGGAACGACACCGCCCACAGCGCCAGGTTCGGCAGCACGGCCAGCTGCGCGAGCACGAGGACAGCACCGCCGACGACCCCGGGAGCCAGCTCCGACTGCAGGTGGGCCACCCGGTCGAAGTGCAGGACGACCATCACGACGCAGACGACGATCCCCGCGGCGACGAGGACCGCCGCGCCCTCGAGCCCGGCGCGCAGGCCCCTCGGGACGGCCGCGGGCAGCCAGCCGGGACGACGCATCGCCTCGCCGAGCAGCTCGGGCCGCCGGCGCACGTGCCGCACCAGGGCGAGCACGGCCGCGAGGACCGGGACCACCAGCACCGGCAGGGCCACGGTCCACAGCACGGGTTCCGGCCCGGCCAGCGCGGCCGCCAGCCACCACAGGGCCGCGCACACGGCATACCCGCCGGCCCAGGCCCCGAGCTCGGCGGCGAGGCGCTGGTGGACCAGGCCGCGCAGCGGGCGCGGTTCGCGCTCCTGCGCGGAGTCGAACGTCGCGCGCCCGGCCGACCACGTCGCCCCGAGGACGGCCAGCAGCAGGAAGAGCAGCGGCACCACGGTGACGGTGGCGGCATCGACGCGCAGGTGCGCGCCTCCGCCGAGCAGCCACAGGCTGGCACCGGTCCCGAGGGCCGAGGTCCAGGGAACGGTCGACTGCGACGCGGCCACCCAGACGAGCAGGGCGGGCAGGACGAAGACGCAGGCGCTGACGGCGGCCGCACCGGCCCCGGCGAGCGCCGCCCGCCGCAGCCCGGCGGGGTCGACACTCCCCCGGCCGGTCGTCGTTCCCCCGCGCAGCAGCTCCATCACAGTCATGACCGCTCCATGGTCGCCGACCGGCGGCGCCGATCCGCCGAGCAACGCCGAGGGCGGGCGAGAAAAGTCCGAACGCGCCGCAACCCGTCCGTGCCGAGCCGCGTCTGCTGCGGTGTGATGGCACTGGGGACCCGAGGAGGCAACGCCCGGGAGGTGTCGATGGGACCGCGGTCGGACGAGGACGAGTTCGACGCGTTCTACCGCGACACCTCACGGCGCGTCGTGCACCTCGTCTACGGGTTCACCGGTGACCTGACCGTCGCGCAGGACAGCACCCAGGAGGCGTACGCCCGCGCCTGGCAGCAGTGGTCGACCGTGCGGAACCACGACGACCCGCTCGCCTGGGTCAGGACGGTCGCCCGGCGCATCGCGATCTCGGCCTGGCGCAAGCGCACCAGCCAGGACCGCGCGTACGAGCGGCACGGCGCGCACGAGACCACCGGACCGCCGAGCGAGGACCGGGTCGCCGTCGTGGCCGCGATGCGCGAGCTGCCCGACCCGGTCCGCGAGGCCGTGGCCATGCACTACATCGGCGACCTGTCGATCGACCAGATCGCCCACGAGACCAACACCCCCGCAGGAACCGTCAAGGCCCGCCTGCACCGGGGTCGCGCACTGCTCGCGCAGGCCCTGAAGCACGAGGAGACCGACCATGGCTGAGCACGACGAGTGGACCGCGGCGGACGACGCCCTGGTGCGCCGCGCCATGGCGACCCTGCGCACCGACGTCGAGTCGGTGCCGCTGCCCGACGTCCGGTTCGTCAGGGCGAGGGGGCGGGCGCGTCGGCGCCACCGGTTTCTCGCGCTGAGCGCCGCAGCCGCGGCTGCCGTGGTGGTCGCCGGCACCGCTGGGTACGCCGTGTGGGGCCCCGCCTCGTCGCGGACCCCGGTCACGCCGGCCTCGAGCGCCCGGACGGCGGCGACCACTCCCGCGTCGACGACCATCACCGCGACCGACAGGCTGGCCGTGCCGGGTGCCCTGCCGCTGCTGACGGAGTGGACCTCGGCCCTGCAGCTGACCGGTACCGTGCGGCTCACCCCGGTGAAGCCGTTCGGACCCATCGAGTGCCTGTCGTCCGAGCCGGGCACCAAGGTCCAGCAGGAGGAGGTCACCCGCGCGCCCGAGTTCCAGGGCGGTGCGACCCGGTTCCGCATCGGGACGGGCCAGGACCCGCAGACGGCTGCCGAGAACATCGCCTCGGACATCGCAGGCTGCCAGCTCGCGCCGGGTTATGCGGTGACGCCGCAGTCGTCGGGTGCCTTCCCGCGGCTGTTCTCCTTCACCGCCGGTGACGCCGGGTCCGGCTGGTGGGTGGTCGTGGCGGGCCCCCACGACGTCGCCGTCCTCCAGCTGAACCAGAACGACCGCCCGAAGTCCGGCTTCACCCGCGCGCAGGTGCTCGAGCTCGCGGACGTCGCACAGCAACGGCTGGCCCGCTACGGCTCGGGGACGACGAAGACCGCCACGTCCACACCGGACACGAGCGGCCCCAAGGCGGTCGACGAGCAGATGCCGGTCGTCGGTCCGGGCCCCCTCCCGGCGTCGTCGCTGTTCGTCGCCGCGTCGCAGTGGAGCTCCGCGGCCCTCACCGGCGGGGCCGCGACCGACGCCGGACCCGGCGCCCTCGAGGGGTCGACCGCGGTGGCCTCATGCGAGACCGACCAGCAGCAGGCCGCCGTGGGCGGCCGGGTGGGCGTCGTGTCGGTGCGCGTCGGCACGAGCGCGGCCGGCTACATCGGGCGGCAGCGGGTGCAGCTCGACGACTCCACGGGGTCGGACCCGCAGCAGGCGTACGTCGACGCGCGGCTGTCCGAGGCGAAGAAGCTGTTCGGTCAGGGGTGCTCGACGCCGAACTCCACGGTGACGGCGACGCCCGGCCCCACCGCAGGGACCTGGCGGCTCGACACCGTCTTCAAGGACGGGACCGCCACGTTGTCGGAGTGGGTCGGCGTCACCGCCCAGAAGACCCCGGGGGCCGTCTCGACGGTCGTCCTGACGAAGGTCGCCGACCCGAAGCAGGGCTTCGCCGAGCTCGACCGGCTGCTCGCCCTGGCGCGGCAGAAGTAGGTCACCGGACTGCCGGCGGGCGGGTCGCAGGGGAACCGCCTCGCCGGCGACACGCGAAGGGCCGCCACCCTGTGGGGTGGCGGCCCTTCGTCGGTGGGCTCGGGCGATCGCCCTGGCCGCGCTCAGCCGCCCAGGCCCCGCATGATCTCGCGCATGAGCTCGGCGGTCTCGGACGGCGTCTTGCCGACCTTGACGCCGGCGGCCTCGAGGGCCTCCTTCTTGGCGGCGGCGGTGCCGGACGAGCCGGACACGATGGCGCCGGCATGGCCCATCGTCTTGCCCTCGGGGGCGGTGAAGCCCGCGACGTAGCCGACGACCGGCTTGGTCACGTGCTCCTTGATGTATGCCGCGGCCCGCTCCTCCGCGTCGCCGCCGATCTCGCCGATCATGACGATGGCGTCGGTCTCCGGGTCCTTCTCGAACGCCTCGAGGCAGTCGATGTGGGTGGTGCCGATGACCGGGTCGCCGCCGATGCCGACCGCGGAGGAGAAGCCGAACTCCTTGAGCTCGTACATCATCTGGTAGGTCAGGGTGCCCGACTTGGAGACGAGGCCGATGCGGCCGGAGCCCGCGATGTCGGCGGGGATGATGCCGGCGTTGGACTTGCCGGGGCTGATGAGGCCGGGGCAGTTCGGGCCGACGACGCGGGTCGTGCCCTTCTCACGCGAGTACGCGTAGAACTCGGCGGTGTCCTTGACCGCAATGCCCTCGGTGATGACGACGGCCAGCGGCATCTCGGCGTCGATCGCCTCGACCACGGCGGACTTCGCGAACGCCGGCGGGACGAAGATGACCGACACGTTGGCGCCGGTCTCCTTCATCGCCTCGGCCACGGTGCCGAACACCGGGACGGTCACGCCGTCCTCGAAGTCGACCGTCGTACCGGCCTTGCGGGGGTTCACGCCACCGACGATCGCGGTGCCGGAGCGGAGCATGCGCTGCGTGTGCTTCATGCCCTCGGAGCCGGTCATGCCCTGGACGATGACCTTGGAGTTCTCGTCGAGAAAGATTGCCATTTCGCTTCTGTCCCTTGCTCAGTTGGCCTGCGAGGCCAGCTCGGCGGCCTTGCGGGCCGCGCCGTCCATGGTCGCTTCGATGGTCACCAGCGGGTGGTTCGCCTCGGCGAGGATCCGGCGGCCCTCCTCGACGTTGTTGCCGTCCAGGCGCACGACGAGCGGCTTGGTCGCCTCGTCGCCGAGCGCGTTGAGGGCGCCGACGATGCCGTTCGCGACCGCGTCACAGGCGGTGATGCCGCCGAAGACGTTCACGAACACCGACTTCACCTGCTCGTCGCCGAGGATGATGTGCAGGCCGTTGGCCATGACCTCGGCGGATGCGCCACCACCGATGTCGAGGAAGTTGGCGGGCTTCGGCGAGCCGGGGAACTCCTCACCGGCGTACGCGACGACGTCGAGCGTGGACATGACGAGCCCGGCGCCGTTGCCGATGATGCCGACGGAGCCGTCGAGCTTGACGTAGTTGAGGTCCTTCTCCTTGGCGGCGGCCTCGAGCGGGTCGGCCGCGGCCTTGTCCTCCAGGGCGGCGTGGTCCGGGTGGCGGAAGTCGGCGTTGCCGTCGAGGGTGACCTTGCCGTCGAGGGCGATGATGTCGCCGTCCTCGGTCTTGACCAGCGGGTTCACCTCGACCAGCGTCGCGTCCTCGTCGCGGTAGACCTCCCACAGCCGCTGCAGGACCGGGACGATCTTCGCACCGGTCTCAGCGTCGAAGCCGGCAGCCTCGACGATCTCGCGGGCCTTCGCCTCGTCAACACCGGTGTTGGGGTCGACCTCGATGCGCGCGAGGGCCTCCGGCCGCTCGACCGCCAGCTGCTCGATCTCCATGCCGCCCTCCTTGCTGCACATCGCGAGGTAGGAGCGGTTGGCGCGGTCGAGCAGGATCGAGAAGTAGTACTCCTCGGCGATCCGGGCGCCCTGGGCGATCATCACGGTGCCGACGGTGTGGCCCTTGATGTCCATGCCGAGGATGGCCTGCGCGTGCTGCTCGGCCTCGTCGGCGGTCTTGGCGACCTTGACGCCGCCGGCCTTGCCGCGGCCACCGGTCTTCACCTGCGCCTTGACGACGGTCACGCCGCCGGACTTCGGGCCGATCTCCTCCGCGGCCGCGCGGGCCTCGGCGGGGGTGGTGGCGGTCTTGCCGGCGAGCACGGGCACACCGTGCGCCTCGAACATGTCTCGGGCCTGGTACTCGAACAGATCCACGTCTGACGTCCTCGTCTGGGGAAGGGTGTGGTTCGCGCCCGAGACTAGTCCCGTGCGTGCGGGACGGTGCTCCCGGGTGCGGCGAGTGGGACCAATCTCACCGCGGACGGTCCGTGGACGGGCCGCGCTCGCCGCTCAGCGCACGGTGGCGGTTCGTCCGGTCGGCTCGAGCAGCACCCACACGGGACCCTGCGGGGCGAAGGTGACCACCTGGCCCGAGGCGGTGAACGTCGTGGGCGACGTCGCGCCGGCCCGGGACCACGTCGCCTGCCAGGCCCGGCCGCCGCGCAGCACGATCGCCTTCCCCGACCCCACGAGCTGCTCCACCGGCGTGGGCCTGCCGTTGACGTCGCGGTTCGCCGACGGCTTGCTCGTCACGTACTGCACCACCACCGTGCCCGCGCCGTACTGCGTCCCCGACGGGCTCACGTCGGGGCGGCCGTCGGTGACGACGAGGTACTGCCCCCGCTTGGCGTTCCAGCGCAGCGAGACCGTCGCCGCCGGCCACGTGGCGGTGACGGAGGTCGCCGCCGCCCCGCCGGCGATCGGCGGGCCGTACCGGAACCCGATGTCGTGCGGCCTGACGCTTCCTCCCGCGCGGGCCAGCAGCGCCGTGGGGTCACCGATCAGGTTGTACGGGGCCGGCCGGGAGTGGTCACGCCGGTAGCCGCGGCCGGACTGGTCGTTGCTGAGGTTCACCTGCGCGCCCCGCGCCAGGATCCTGGCGGTGTAGGACGACGAGCCCGAGTAGACGAAGGCGACCTTGCCCCAGTTCGCGAGCAGCGTGACGTCGGACTCGCGGCCGCTGCGCACCGGCCCGACCTCGCGCGCCTGGTGGCGGCTGAACACCGCGAGCAGGCGCGTCAGCCCACCCTCGACCGGTTCGACGTAGACGACGTCGGCCTTGTCGAGGCCGATGCGCGGCCGGGCCGCCGAGGTGTTGTCGATCTTGACGGCCAGGACCGGGCCGCCGGTGAGGGGCACCGGCCCCGCCGGGGCGGTCGTGGTGGTGGCCGTCGTCGTGGTCGGCGCCTTCGTCGGACCCCCGCACGAGGGCCCCGAGCAGCCGCCGGAGCACGCAGCCGCACCGGCGACGACGGCCAGCGCCAGTGCTGCCGGGACCGCCCGGTGGGCACCGCGCCTCATGTCCTCAGGGTAGGTCGCGTCGCCCCTCGCGCGGCAACGGCGCGCTGGCACACGGGTGCGCCGCAGACCTGGGGGTCGACGGCGCACCACGTGCGTCACGCGGGGGTCAGCAGGTCTGCGACCCCGCAGGGACGGCGATCGCGTCGAACGCGCTCTTGACCGCCACACAGGTCGGCGAGCCGGCGCCGTACAGCTCCTTCGCCGAGGCGATGGCGCCCTCGCGGGCCGCCTTGTAGTCGCTGCGCGAGGTCAGCTTGGTGGACAGGGTGCGGTACCAGACCTTCTCGACGGCTGCGCGGCCCGCGCCCGTGACGGCGGGGGCACCACCGCAGGTGGGGCTGTTGTAGGCGACACCGTTGACCGTCTTGGCGCCCGAGCCCTCCGAGGCCATGAAGAACCAGTGGTTCAGCGGCCCCGACGAGTAGTGCGGGTCGAGGTTCCGGGTGCTGGTGGTCCAGCAGTCCTGCGACCGGCCGTCCCTGCTCGGCTTGTCCATGTAGCGCAGCGGGGTGCCGTTGCCGTTGATGTCGATCTTCTCGCCGATCAGGTAGTCGCCCGGGTCGGCGGAGGAGTTGGCGTACCACTCCACGGCGGTGCCGAAGATGTCCGAGGTGGCCTCGTTGAGACCGCCGGCGTCACCGCGGTAGACGAGGCCTGCGGTGTTCTCGGTGACGCCGTGGCTCATCTCGTGGCCGGCGACGTCGATCGCGGTGAGGGGCTTGGCGTTGTTCGCGCCGTCGCCGTACGTCATCTGGGTGCCGTCCCAGAAGGCGTTCACGTAGGCGTTGCCGTAGTGGACCCGGCTGCGCGCGCCGGTGCCATCGTCCCAGATCCCGTTGCGGCCCAACACGTTCTTGTAGTAGTCGAACGTCTTCTCGGCACCGTAGTGCGCGTCGACCGCAGCGGTCTGCCGCGACGACACCGAGCCGTTGCCCCAGGCGTCGTCGGCGTCGGTGAACTGGGTGCCGGTGCCGGTGGTCGCGCCGTTCAGGTCGGTCGTGTAGTTGCCCACCGAGTCCTTGAGCAGGTAGCTGCCCCCCGACAGGGTCGTGCCGAGCGAGACGGTGCCCGAGTACATCGAGCTGCCGGTGCCGGGAGTGATCTCGTCCCAGGAGTCGAGCGTCGCCCCGGTCGTGGCGTCCACGACGGTGTGCAGGCGGCTCGGGGTCTGGTCGGCCTTGACACCCTCGCGGACCGTGTCCCAGGCGAGGCGCCCACCGGACTTCGCGGCATACACGACGAGGTCGGAGCGGGTCGCCCCGCCGGCGCGCGACGAGGCCTGGGCCGCACTCAGCCTGGGGGACGTCGAGGCGACGGCGACGGACCTGGCGGCGTTCCAGCGCACGGACCGGGTGACGCCCGCGGCAGAGCGCTCGACGACGAGGTCGCCGCCGACGACACGCAGGCCGTCGAAGGTGCGGTCGTAGCGGACGTGGACGGTGCCGTCCGGATCGGTGACCGTGGAGCGGACGACAAGGGCCTGCCCCGGGCCGAGGCCCAGCGCACGGGCCGCGTCGGCGACACGGGACTGCTCGGCGGCCACGCCGGGGGCGGGGCGGACTGCTGCGGCGGGGGCCGCGGACGCCGAGGAGAGCGGAACTCCTGCGGCGAGGACTGCGATGCCTGCGACGGCACCGGTGGTGAGACGGTTCACTGCGATCTCCTCCATGAGATGGGCGCGCCGGGGGCGGCGCTGGTGCGGTGGGAGCGGACCCGGGCCCGGAGGACGCCCGGGGCCGCCCCCACCGGTTCAGGGGCGACGCGTCAGCTCGTGGCGACCGACGTGTCGTCGACGACGAAGGACGTCTGGAGAGACGAGTCCTCGTTCATCAGGAACTTCACCGCCACCGTCTTGCCCTTCCAGGCGGTGAGGTTGAAGGACTTCAGCGTGTACGTCGCGTTGGTGCCGACGTTGGAGTACGTGGCCAGCGTCGTCGTGGTCGAGCCGTCGACGACCTGCACCTTCATCGTGTCGTATGCCGTGGTGCCCGACTCCGCGGTGTCCGTGCGCAGGTAGAACGACAGTGTCGCGCTGGTCACGGTCGAGGGGATCGAGACGCTCTGCTGCTCGGTCTCGGTGGCGGTGGTGCCGTTGCCGCCGAGCCACATCTTCCAGGAGCCGGTGCGGGCCGGACGCCCGGTGTCGTTGGTGATCGGGCCGGACGTGCCGGTCCAGATCGTCGCGCCCGACTCGAAGCCCGGGTTCTGCAGCAGGTTGCCGCTCGGCGGCGGCGTGGTGCCACCACTGCAGCTCGCGCTGCCGGCCGGGACCGCGATGGCGGTGAAGGCCTTCTCGACCGCGGCGCAGGTGGTGCTGCTCGCGCCGAACAGCTCGATCGCCGAGGTGATGGCGCCCTCACGGGCGTTCAGGTAGGTGCTGCCCGAGGTGAGCTTGGTGGACAGCGTGCGGTACCAGACCTTCTCGATGTTGGTGCGGCCTGCGCCCGTGACGGTGGAGCCGTCGCAGGTGGGGCTGTTGTACGAGACGCCGTTGATGGTCTTGGCGCCCGAGCCCTCGGAGGCCAGGTAGAACCAGTGGTTCAGCGGGCCCGAGGAGTAGTGCGGGTCGAGGCCGCCGAGCGAGGAGGACCAGCAGTCCTTGGAGGCGCCGTCCTTGGAGGGCTTGTCCATGTAGCGCAGCGGCGTCCCGTTGCCGTTGATGTCGATCTTCTCGCCGATGAGGTAGTCGCCGGGGTCGGCGGAGGAGTTGGCGTACCACTCCACGGCGGTGCCGAAGATGTCCGAGGTCGCCTCGTTGAGGCCGCCGGCGTCGCCGCTGTAGTTGAGGCCCGCCGTGTTCTCGGTGACGCCGTGGCTCATCTCGTGCGCCGCCACGTCGATCGCGGTCAGCGGCTTGGCGTTGTTCGCGCCGTCGCCGTAGGTCATCTGGGTGCCGTCCCAGAACGCGTTGTTGTACGCGTTGCCGTAGTGGACGCGGCTGCGGGCGCCGGTCCCGTTGTTCCAGATCCCGTTCCGGCCGAGCACGTTCTTGTAGTAGGCGAAGGTCTTCTCGGCGCCGTACTCGGCGTCCACGGCCGCGGTCTGGCGCGAGGACGTGGAGCCGTTGCCCCACACGTCGTCGGCGTCGGTGAACTGGGTGCCGGTGCCGCTCGTCGCCCCGTTGAGGTCGGTCGTGTAGTTCCCCACCGAGTCCTTGAGCAGGTAGGAGCTGCCGGACAGCGTGGTGTTCAGGGTCACCGTGCCGGAGTACATCGAGTTGCCGCTGCCGTTCTCGATCTCGTCCCACGAGGTGATGACGGCACCCGTCCTCGCGTCGACGACCGTGTGCAGCCGGCTCGGCGTCTGGTCGGCGCGGACCCCCTCGGTGAGGACGTCCCACGCGAGGCGCGGGGACCCGCTGCCCGCCCAGACGACCAGGTCGCCGTTGTTGGTCCGTGGGGCGTAGCCGGCCCGGCGCGAGCCCGAGGCCTCAGCCGCCGACTCGCTGACGGTCGGGGTCGTGGAGGAGACCGCGACCTTGCCGGTGGCGTTCCAGCGCACCGTGCGCAGGGCACCGCTCGAGGTCTTGTCGAGCACGAGGTCACCGCCGAGCACGCGCAGTCCCTTGAAGGTGCGGTCGTAGCGGACGTGCTGGGTGCCGTCGCGGTCGGTGACGACGGACCGCGGTACCAGCGTCTGGTCCTTGGAGAGGCCCAGCGCGTCGTGGTCGCGGTCGGCTGCGGCCGAGCTGGCGGAGGGGGCGGGAGTGGCGGACTGCGGTGCGGCTGCTGCTGCGGACAGTGGGGTCGCCACTGCCGCCGCGACTGCGACGCCGAGGGCGGCGCCGGTGGACAGTCGGATCACGGGTTCCTCTTCTCTGAGCGGGCGCAGGTGTGTGCTCCTGCGCTGCATGGGGTGACGCCGCGGTCCCTCCGGCGCGACGCGGGGATTGGTCGCTGGCTCGGGCGCCGTGCCGACCCAACCCCGCGTCCCGAGCGCCGGTCAACGAATCTGGCGAAGACTTTGCCAAAAGCGTGGAAACCCCTCTGCGACACCGAAAACGGACCCGGATTTCCCCCGCCTTTCGCCAAGCGCCGTCCATGCCCGCACCCGACCGAACGGTCAGGCTTCCGGCATGCGGACCGTCCGACCAGCATGTGGGCGCGTAACCCGCTCCCCCGCCGCCTCGTTGTCAGCACACCGGCGGCGCCAGCGGGCCCGCCCCCGAACCGTGGAGGCCCGATGACGCGCCGCTCCCCCAGGCACCACAGCCGCACCCGCACCACCTCGGCCCTGACCGCAGTCGTCCTGGCGGGCGCCGGGGTGCTGGCGACGGGCGCGACCGGCGCCGCTGCCGCCACCTCCGGCGACGGGGTCGACGTCTACACCGGCCTGCACTTCAGCGTCCCGGCCGGGAACGACGACCTCGGGCAGCCGCAGACCTGCACCATCGACGCCGACCTGTACCGGCCGCACTCCTCGGGCCCGGCGTCCCGCGTCCCGGCCATCCTGACGACGAACGGGTTCGGCGGGAGCAAGACCGACCAGGCCGGGCTGGGCCGGGCCTTCGCCGAGCGTGGCTACGCCGTCCTGTCGTACACCGGGCTCGGCTTCCCCGACAGCGGCTGCAAGATCTCGCTCGACGACCCGGGCGTCGACGGCAGGGCCGCGAGCGCGCTGGTGACGTTCCTCGGTGGCGGCGGTAGCGCGGCATACGACTCGGCGGAGGTGGGCGGCACGACGACCGGGCCGGGCTCGCTGGCCGTGGACTTCACGAAGCTCGACGACGCCGCCACCCACGACCCGCGCATCGGGATGATCGGCGGCTCGTACGGCGGACAGATCCAGTTCGCCACTGCCGCAACGGATCCGCGCGTCGACACCCTCGTCCCGCTCATCACGTGGAACGACCTGCGGTACTCCCTGGCGCCGAACAACACCAGCTTCACCAAGGGCGTCACGTACGCCAACTCGGCCCCGGGCACGGAGAAGCTCGGCTGGACCGACCTGTTCTTCGGGGTGGGCATCGCCGACGGCGTCCAGGGCGCGACGGTCGACCCGACCCGCGACGTCGGCTGCCCCAACTTCGTCCTCGAGGCGTGCCAGGCGAAGGCGACCCTCGACACCCTCGGGTACCCGACGAGCGACACCTACCGGCTCACCGACCGGGTCTCCGTCGGCCACTACACCGACCGGGTGGACGTCCCGACCTTCCTCATCCAGGGCGAGAACGACACCCTGTTCAACCTGCAGGAGGCGGTCGCGACCTACCGACAGCTGCGGTCGCGCGGCGTGCCGGTGACGATGGCCTGGCAGTCGTGGGGCCACTCCGGTGGTGCCAACGGCAACAGCGGCGCGGCCCCGGGCGAGCTCGACCTCTCCGGCCAGCACATCGAGGACACCTACCTCGGCCTGCGCATCAAGAACTGGTTCGACCACTACCTCAAGGACAGCACCGTCTCGACCGGCCCGGGCTTCGCGTACTTCCGCGACTGGGTGTCCTACACCGGCAGCGCCGCGCCCGCCTACGCGTCGGCGCCGAGCTACCCGGTCGGGACCCGCCGGTCCTGGTACCTCTCGGCCGGCGACGAGCTCGTGTCCTCCAGGTCGGCGATCCTGCCCGGCACCACCTCCTGGTCCAACCCCGGGGGCGGCGCCCCGGCGTCGTACACCGAGGTGTCCGGCCTCGAGGGCCAGGTCTCGCTGCCGTCCGGCCTGACGACGCCGTACGACACCCCGGGGACCTTCGGCGCCTGGACGACCTCCCCCCTGGCGACGCCGGTGACCGTCGTGGGCTCCCCGACGCTCGACGTCCGGTTCGACTCGCCCGTCGTCGCCGGGACGCAGGCCATCGGCCCGAGCGGCCAGCTCCAGGTCTTCGCCAAGCTCTACGACGTGGCGCCCGACGGCACGCAGGTGCTGGTGCACAAGCTGATCAGCCCGGTCCGCGTCGCCGACGTCACCCAGCCGGTGCACATCGAGCTGCCGGCGATCGTCCACCGCGTGGAAGCCGGGCACCGGCTGCGGCTCGTCCTGGCCAGCACCGACGCGGCATACAAGAACGCGTATGCCGTGCAGCCGGTGACGGTGCACGCCTCGCCGACGGAGCCCGCGACGCTGTCCATCCCTACGGTCGGCTGAGGCGCCGCCCGGGCGTGGCCCGGGTCACACGGAAGGCGTTGCCGCGCAGGACCTAGGGCCCTCGTGGGGCCGGTGGGCCGGTTGAAGCATGGAGGTGCAGACAACCGGGCCATCGGCCCACCGAGGAGGAAACCGCAATGACAACCGTCCAGCGCCACCCCAGGCTCGACGTCCTCGTCGAACATGACGTGGTGACCCATGTGGCAGCCCGCAGGATGCTCGCGGTGCTGCGCGTCGCCTTCGGGCTCACCTTCCTGTGGGCCTTCTTCGACAAGCTGCTCGCCCTCGGCTGGGCGACCGGCACCAGCCAGACCACCGGAGCGGTGGACCGGTTCGGACCGGCCGCGTGGATCCACGGCGGCAGCCCCACGACGGGCTTCCTGAAGTCCGTCGACCCGGGCAACTGGTTCCACGGCTTCTTCACCGGCATGGCCGGGCACGCCTACGCGGACTGGCTGTTCATGATCGGCCTCGCCGGGATCGGGCTCGCCCTGACCCTCGGCATCGGGATGCGGATCGCCGCAGCGACCGGCGCGCTGCTCTACGCCTTCATGTGGGCGGCATCGTTCCCGCTGGCCAACAACCCTGTGATCGACGACCACGTCATCGGTGCGGTCACCGTGATCGCGCTGGCGCTCGTCCTCGCCGGTGACGAGTGGGGCTTCGGGCAGCGCTGGGCCCGTACGTCCCTGGTTCGCCGGTACGGATGGCTGCGGTAACCCGCAGCAGGCCGCGCCTCCACGGCGCGGCACGGGAGGGGCCGGGGCGGACGCCCGGCCCCTTCTTCGTGCCCGGGCGGCTCGTGCCCGCGTCGTGCTCGATCCGTGCCCGCGAGGGTCAGAGGGGGGTGACGTTCCCCCGGACCCACTCGACGATCTCGGTCGTGGTGGCGCCGGGGGTGAAGACCTTCGCCACGCCGATCTTCTCCAGCTCGGGGAGGTCGCCCTCGGGGATGATCCCGCCACCGAAGACCACGATGTCCGCCGCGTCGCGCTCGCGCAGGAGCTCCATGACCTTGGCGAACAGGGTCATGTGGGCGCCGGAGAGGACCGACAGGCCCACCGCGTCGGCGTCCTCCTGGATCGCTGCCTCGACGATCTGCTCGGGGGTCTGGTGCAGGCCGGTGTAGACGACCTCCATGCCCGCGTCGCGAAGTGCGCGGGCGACGACCTTGGCGCCACGGTCATGTCCGTCGAGCCCGGGCTTGGCCACGACGACGCGCAGGGGGGAGTCACTCATGAGCGCAGACTAGCCACTCCCCGGGGCCCTCCCCGACACGGCGTGAGGTGACCCACGTCCCGCAGGGCCGTCTCGTGCGGGCGCGTCCGGCCTGCAGGATGCGCCGACACCGTCTAGGTTCGGCACGTCATGTCGCAGAGCGCCTCCCGCCCGCGTCGACGTCCCGCAGCGCCGCGGGCCACGTCGCACTCGCCCGCGCGCCCCGGCCACCCCCTCGCACGAGCGGCGGCACGCGCCGTGTCCGCCGCCGAGGCCGCGGGCGACATCGTCGGCGGGGCCGCCAAGGCGCTCGCCACGCCGACCGGCGTGGTGGGGGCCGCCGTGGAAGCCGCCTGGCTCACCACCCACATGGCCCTGTACCCCTGGGGCCTGCTCGGCCGGCACGGGCGCGAGAGCCAGCTCGGCTACCGGGTGGAGCACCTGCCCCCGGTGCAGCGTGGGCTGGTCATCTCCGACGTCGAGGCCGCCGGGACCCCGATCCTGCTCGTGCACGGCATGGTCGACAACCGGTCGATCTTCACGCTGCTGCGGCTGGGGCTGCGCCGGCGCGGGTTCGGCCGCGTGACCAGCATGAACTACTCGCCCTTCACCACGGACGTCCGCACGGCAGCAGCCCGGCTGGCGGAGGAGGTCGAGGCCCTGGTGGCCGAGACCGGCTACGAGCGGATCCACGTCGTCGGCCACTCGATGGGCGGGCTCATCGCGCGCTACTACGTCACCCGCCTGGGCGGGGACGAGCGCGTCCACACCCTCGTCACACTCGGAACCCCGCACCAGGGCACCTACACGGCATACGGCTGGCACAGCTCGCTCACCCGCCAGCTGCGACCCGGCAGCGGCCTCATGCGCGAGCTCGACCAGCCCGTCGAGGACTGCCGCACCCGCTTCGTCGTCTACTGGTCGGACCTGGACCAGATGGTCTTCCCGCAGCGGCACGGCGCCCTCGACCACCCCGACCTGGCGGCGCGCAACATCCCGCTCCACGGGGTCGGGCACATGTCGCTGCCGATCCTGGGGAGCGTCGTCCACGGCATCTCCTCCACGCTGGCCCACCTCGACACCGAGGGCCACACGGTCACGCCGGGCGTCACGGAACTGCACCCGAACGGGTCCTGACGGGAAAAAATACCGGGACGAAACGGACGGTTTTCGCCGAGTCGATTTTGGGTAACGAACCGGTCACGCTAACCTCGGTGACTCCCGTGTCCCCCCGCACGTCAGGTCATCACTTCGTGAGTTCTTCCTCCTACGAGGGCCGTCACCGCGCCCCGGGTCGCCACCGCGCACCCCGTCGTGGTGCCCGCATCCCTGTCGGACTGAAGAGCGGCTTCCTCCTCCCGAGCGCAGCCGCCGCCGCACTCGTCGTCACTGCGAGCGGCGCCACCGTCGCCGAGTCCGCCCCCACCGTCTTCGACCTGTCCGGGTCGGTGGCCAAGACCAGGGCGGCGAACGCCGCGGCCGCCGAGTTCGACCGCGTCGAGTCCGAGCAGCAGCGTGAGGTGCAGGCCTCCGCGGCCGCCACCCGCGCCACCGAGGCCCAGCGGATCGCGCGGGACGCCGAGCGCCGCAGCATCGCCAAGAAGCAGGCCGCTGCCGCGGCGGTGCGCAAGGCCGAGGCCGCCCGCAAGGCCCGCGAGAAGTGGGTGCCCGCCATCGCGGGGGCCGCCTTCACCTCGGGCTTCGGCTGGCGCTGGGGCAAGATGCACGAGGGCAACGACTTCGCCACCCCGGTCGGGACGCCGGTCCACTCGATGTCCACCGGCACGGTCACGTTCGCCGGGTGGGAGAGCGGCTACGGCAACAAGGTCGAGATCACGTACTGGGACGGGACCCTCTCCGTGTACGCCCACCTGAGCTCGATCCAGGTCTCGGTCGGCGACAAGGTCGACCCCGGTGAGGTCGTCGCCCTGTCGGGCAACACCGGCCACTCGACCGGCCCCCACCTGCACCTCGAGATCCACCCCAACGGCGGCGCGGCCATCGACCCGGCCCCGTGGCTGCACGCCCACGGCCTGCAGTAACCGGCTTCGCACCCGTCACGACGGAGCCCCGCGACCACCCGGTCGCGGGGCTCCGTCGTGCTGGCTTGGTGGGCCGTGGCTGGCGTCAGAGCTTCTCGAGGGGGGCGTAGCGCAGCAGGAAGCGCTTGACGCCGGTGTCGCCGCCGAAGTCGACGTGGGCCTGGGTCTTGTCACCCTCGCCCTCGGTCTTGACGACCGTGCCGAGGCCGTAGGAGTCGTGGGTGACCTTGTCGCCGGCGTGCAGCGCGATGAGGGGCCGGTTGCCGGGCGACCGGACACCCGGACGCGCGGCCAGGGTCGCCACGGCGGGCGTCGACGGCCGGCGGGTCGACGTCGCAGCCTCGGCCCGCTGCCAGTCGAGCAGGTGCACCGGGATCTCGTCGAGGAACCGGCTCGGTGGGTTGTACTGCGGCGCACCCCACGCCGAGCGGACCGCGGCCCGCGACAGGTGGAGCCGCTCCCGGGCCCGGGTGATGCCGACGTACGCGAGCCGGCGCTCCTCCTCGAGCTCCTTGGGGTCGCCGAGCGCCCGCAGGTGCGGGAACGTGCCGTCCTCGAGGCCGGTGAGGAACACGACGGGGAACTCCAGGCCCTTGGCCGTGTGCAGCGTCATGAGGGTGACGACGCCCTGGTCGGCCGCCTCCTCGTTGTCGGGGATCTCGTCGGCGTCCGCGACCAGCGACACCTGCTCGAGGAAGTCCTCGAGGCTGGCGACCTCACCCGTCTCGGCCCGCGTCTCGTCGAACTCCTGGGCGACGGCGACGAGCTCGGCGAGGTTCTCGATGCGCGTCTCGTCCTGGGGGTCGTGCGAGGCCCGGAGCTCGGCGAGGTAGCCGGACCGGTCGAGCACGGCCTCCAGCAGCTCGGCCACGCCGCGCTCGTCGTCGGCGTGGACCTCGCCGAGGCCCTCGAGCAGGGAGGTGAAGCCCTTGATCGCGGTGACCGAGCGCGTGGCGATGCCGGGGGCGTCCTCGGGACGGCCGAGGGCGGCGACGAACGGGATCCGCTCGCGCTCGGCGAGGGCGGCGATGCACGCCTCCGCGCGGTCGCCGATGCCCCGCTTGGGCACGTTGAGGATGCGGCGCAGGTTCACCGTGTCGGCGGGGTTGGAGAGCACGCGCAGGTATGCCAGTGCGTCCTTGACCTCGCGGCGCTCGTAGAACCGCGTGCCGCCGACGACCTTGTACGGCAGGCCGACGCGGACGAAGACCTCCTCCAGGGCACGGGACTGGGCGTTGGTGCGGTAGAAGACCGCGACGTCCTTGGGCTTGACGCCTGCCCTGTCGGCGAGCTCGTCGATCGTCTTGGCGACGAAGGCGGCCTCGTCGTGCTCGTTGTCGGCGACGTAGCCGACGATCAGGTCGCCGTCGCCGCTGTCGGTCCACAGGTTCTTCTTGCGCCGCTCGGGGTTGCGGGCGATGACCGAGTTCGCGGCCTGGAGGATCGTCTGGGTCGACCGGTAGTTCTGCTCGAGCAGGATGGTCCGGGCGTCCGGGTAGTCCTGCTCGAACTCGATGATGTTGCGGATCGTGGCGCCGCGGAAGGCGTAGATCGACTGGTCGGCGTCACCGACCACGACCAGCTCGGCCGGCTCGACGACGGGGCCGTCGGAGCGCCCGGGCGCCGAGCCGTAGCCGCCGACGAGCTCGCGGACGAGCTGGTACTGGGCGTGGTTGGTGTCCTGGTACTCGTCGACGAGGACGTGGCGGAACCGGCGTCGGTAGTGCTCGGCGACGTCGGGGAAGGCCTGCAGGATGTTGACCGTCGTCATGATGAGGTCGTCGAAGTCCAGCGCGTTCGCGGCCCGCAGGCGGCGCTGGTACTCGGTGTACGCCTCGGCGAGCATGCGCTCCTGGTGCGTGCCCTCGGTGACCCGGGAGGAGAAGGTCTCCTCGTCGACGAGCTCGTTCTTGAGGTTGCTCACCTGGTGGCTGAACGACCGCGGCGGGTAGCGCTTCGGGTCGAGGTCGAGGTCTCGCAGGACGAGAGCCATGAGCCGCTGGCTGTCGGCCGCGTCGTAGATGGAGAAGGTGGACTTCAGGCCGACCTTGCCCGCCTCGCGGCGCAGGATCCGCACGCACGCGCTGTGGAACGTCATGACCCACATCGCCTTGGCCCGGGGCCCGACGAGGGCCGCGACGCGCTCGCGCATCTCGGCGGCGGCCTTGTTCGTGAAGGTGATCGCGAGGACCTGGCCCGGCTGCACCCCACGGGCCGCGAGCAGGTAGGCGATGCGGTTGGTGAGCACGCGGGTCTTGCCCGAGCCGGCACCGGCGACGATGAGCAGCGGGCTGCCCTCGTGCAGCACCGCTGCACGCTGCTGCGGGTTGAGCCCCTCGAGCAGCGCCTCGGGGTCGACCGCGGCGTGCGATCCCTCGCCGGGCCCACCGGGTATGCCGCCGGGCCGGCCCTCGGCCGCGGCCTGCGCCCACGTGGGCACGCCACGCTCGTCGACGGCGGTCGCGCGCGCCGTCGCCGCGCTCGGGCGCCCGCCGGAGTCGCCGGAGGGCCCCTGCTTGTCGGAGGGGAAGAGGTCGTCGAACAGCGTGCTCATGTCCCCCCAAGCCTACGTGGCGAGGACGACACCCACGAACGCCACGAGCCGGGCCAGCAGGGCGGGCGCGGGCGGTGTCGTGAGCATCGGGACAGCGCGTGCGTACAGCGCCCACCCGGGGTGGTCGCGCCGCGGCTCAGCGGGGGTGGTCGCGGCCGGTCGGGGCGGACACGGCATCCGGCGCGTCCCCCCAGCCGGCCGTGCGGCGGACCCGCGCCCGGGGCAGCGCGTCGCGGACCAGCGGTGCGACCACGGCGATCGGGGCCGGGCGCTGCCAGGCGGACCGCAGCCGCGCCCGTCGCTCGAGGTCGAGCTGGACGAGCACCTGCTCGACGGCCGCGAGCACCGAGCCGCGCAGCAGCCACAGCTCGAGGCGCCCCTCGGGCCGGCTCGTGAGCAGCTCGGTGAGGATGGCCCGGGTCTCCCGCAGGATCTCCAGGCTCTCCGCGAGCGCCTCCTCGGCCCGCTCCTCGGCGCCACCCGCCTCCGCGTGGACGAGGCGGCCGTAGGCGCGCAGGCAGTCGGCGATGTCGGCGAGCACCACCGAGAACGCGAGCCGGGCGTCCTCGTCGAAGGCGGCGTCGGCCTCGGCGTCGGCGTGCTCGTCCTCCTCCGGCGGCAGCTCGGCGAGGATCACCGTGAAGAGGGCGCGGATCGCCAGCACCGTCGCCTCGAGCCGGTCGAGGCCCTCACGCAGCCCGGGCTCGACGTCGGCCGTGGTGAGGGCGCGCGGGTTGAACCGCCTGCCCTCCTTGACCTGCGTGACGACCGCCGACGCCTCGGCCACCTGCGAGGCCACGCCGCGGGTCTCGTCCGCCCACCGCTCGACCTCGGCGCGGCGCAGGCGCTGGTCGGCCATGGACCTCGCCGCGCCGTCGAGGCAGTCCGCCGTGGCGTACGCGACGCGCAGCACCGCCACGCCGGCCCGGCCTGTGGGCACGGCCGAGGGCAGCACGAGGTTGAACAGGACCCCGACGGCGGCGCCCACGAGGGTCAGGGCGACGCGGGCCTCGGCGGCGACGTCGGGCGACCCCACCGCCAGGATGAGCATCGCGCTGATGGGGACCTCGAGGGCCTGCTCGCCGAGCCGGAACACACGGGCCAGGAAGAGCGAGGCGGCGATGACCGCCGCGAGGCTCCACCACGACAACCCCGCCAGCGCCGAGAACCCCACTGCGACGAGGACGCCCGTGAGGACGGCGCCCACCCGCAGCAGGCTCATCCGCAGAGTCGAGAACGCCGAGGCCTGCACGACGAGCAGCGCGGTCAGCGGCGCCGTGAGGTCGACGGAGATCCCGGTCACCTGGCGCGCGATGAGCCACGCGACGACGGCAGCGGTCGTCAGCCGGAGCACCCAGGACACGGTCGGGCGCAGCCGTGCGGGCACGTCGCGCCAGCGCGTCGGCCGCCCCGGCCACGCTCGGTCCGCGGCAGCCGACAGCCCCGCGCGCACCCGGCTCCTGTCCGCCACCACGGAAGGGTTGCACGGCCGGGGCCGGTGCGACAGGCGGAGCGACGCCGGGCAGGGACGTCTACGGTGACCGGGTGGCCGACACCGGGCAGGACGCAGCCGTCGAGGACCTCGGGCGCCCGGGTGGCGGGCGGTCCCCGTCCCCGGCATACCCCGCCGAGGCGCCGCACCCGCTGACCGGCCAGCTGTTCCCCTCCCCCGTCCCGCCAGGCACGGGCTGGCCCGGTGACCCGGCGACCGCAGCCACCCCCGCGGCGCAACGGCCTGCCGACGTCACGCGCCTCGCGGGCGACGCGACCACCGTCGCCGAGCTCGACGCCCGCATCTCCGTCTGCCGTGCCTGCCCCCGACTCGTGCAGTGGCGCGAGGACGTCGCCACCGCGGGGCGCCGGGCGTCGTTCGCCGACCAGCCGTACTGGGGCCGCCCCGGTCCCGGCTTCGGCGACCCCGCCGCCGAGCGGATGATCGTCGGGCTGGCCCCGGCCGCCAACGGCACCAACCGCACCGGGCGCATGTTCACCGGCGACCGCTCCGGGGACTGGCTGTATGCCGCGCTGCACCGCGCGGGGTACGCCACCCAGCCGACCTCGGTGGCGGCGGGCGACGGGCTGGAGCTCCACGGCATACGCATCGTGGCGACGGTGCGTTGCGCCCCGCCGGCCAACCAGCCGACCACGGCCGAGAAGGCCACCTGCGCACCGTGGCTCGACCGCGACCTGCAGCTGGCGGCACCGCGGCTGCGCACGATGATGGCGCTGGGCTCGATCGGCTGGGACGCCGCCCTGGGCGCGGCGCGCCGGCTGGGGTGGGTGGTGCCGCGCCCGAAGCCGCGGTTCGGCCACGGCGCCGAGGCCGTGCTGGGGATGCCCGACGGTCGCGAGGTGCGGCTCGTCGGCTGCTACCACGTGAGCCAGCAGAACACGTTCACGGGCAAGCTCACCGAGGCGATGCTCGACGCCGCGATCGCCCGGCTGCGATAGTGCCCGGGTGGTCCTGCTCGCCACCCCGCACGTCCGGTTCCACCGCTCGTTCCTCGAGGCGGCGGACGAGTTCAGGGCGGCCGGGGAGCAACAGTACGACGGGATCCTCGACTGGCCGCCCGAGGGGGACTTCCCCGGCCTGCGGTTCACCCGCGAGGGGCTCGAGGACCCCGACCAGTTCCGGCGCCTCGTCGACAACCGGACCGGCGACGAGCTCCCCGGGAGCCTGCGCCCGCCCGGCTGGACCACCGCCACCCACTGGTGGCTCGAGGACCCCGACGAACCGGACCGCTACGTCGGCGCGATCTCGTTGCGGCACAGCATCACCCACCCGCTGCTGGCCAGCACCGGCGGTCACGTCGGCTACGGCGTCCGGCCCACGGCGAGGCGGCGCGGCATCGCCAAGGACGGACTGCGGCAGGTCGTCCCGCGTGCGGCCCGGCGCGGCATCCCGCGGCTGCTGGTGACCTGCGACGTCGACAACGTCGCCTCCGCCCGGGTCATCGAATCCTGCGGCGGCGTGCTCGAGGGCGAGCTCCAGGGCAAGCGCCGCTACTGGGTCGACACGGGCGCCTGACCCCGGGCCGCCAGCGGCAGCCGGACCCGGAAGCATGCGCCTCCCTCGGGGGCGACGTCCGCCTCGACGCGGCCGCCCATGCCGGTCACCAGCTCGTGCACCAGGGCCAGGCCCAGACCCGTGCCGACGGGGCGCACGCCCCGGTACCGGTCGTGCAGGGCCGACCGCTCGAACGCGACGGCCCGGTCCTCCTCGGTCAGCCCGGGGCCGCCGTCGCGTACCTCCAGCACCGCCTCGCCTCCCGCGACCCGCAGGGCCAGCACGAGCGGCTGTCCGGCCGGCGTCACGCGGAGCGCGTTCTCGGCCAGCCCGTCGAGCGCCTGCCGGACCCTGGCAGGGTCGCCCACCACGACCACGGCGCCGGGCGGGCGGTCGAGGCCGAAGGCGAGACCCTCGGCCTCGCACCGCCGGCGCCACACCTGGCCGGCGTCGTCCACGAGCCCGCCGAGGTCGAACGGCCCGACGTCGTACCGGAAGTCGTCGGCGCCGACCCGGGCGAGGTCGAGCAGGTCGGAGACCAGCCGCTCCAGCCGCGACGACTCGGCCACGATGGTCGCGCCCGCGGCGGGCACCGCCGGCCCCGTGGCGACCCCGTCGGCGAGCGCCTCGCCGAACCCGCGGATCGCGGTCAGCGGCGTGCGCAGCTCGTGCGAGACGGACATGAGGAACTGCCGCTGCCTGCGCTCGCTGTGCTCGAGGGCCTCGGCGAGGACGTTGAGCGAGGCGCCGACCTCAGCGAGCTCCGCCGGCCCCTCGGGGGTGACCCGCACCGACCGCTCCCCCGAGGCCAGCCGGTGGGCGGCAGCCGCTGTCCGCCTCAGCGGGGCGGCGAGGCGCCGTGCGAACGGCACCGCCACGCCGACCGCGACCACCAGCCCGACGACGAGGGCGAGGAGCACCCGGTCGAAGAGCCGTAGCGTCTGCCCGATCGCCAGGTCCGTGCGCTGCGCGAACACGACGACCTGCCCCGAGGCCAGGGGCCGGACCTCGACGAGGACCTGACGGCCGTCGATGCGCAGCGTGCGGGACACCTCCTGGTCCCGGTCCCCCTGCGGCAGGCGGGTGTATGCCGCGCGGGCGAGTGGGTCGCCGACGAGCCGTCCGGTCGTCGTGAGCCAGGCGGCGGGGGTGTCCTGCCGCCGGACGACGCGCAGCGACGGGCCGATGTCGGCGGGGCGGCTCGCGTCGAGGACTGCGGCGACGAGGTCGGCCTTGCTGTGCAACGCCTTGCGGGCCTGCGACTGGTCGGCCGACCGCACGAGCCCGAGGGAGACGAGGGCAGCCACGACGACGGCGACGGTCGCCACGGCCGCCATCGCCACCGCGGTGCGGCGGACGAGGTCGCCCGGCCGCCTCACGAACGCTCCACGCCGTAGCCGACGCCCCGGACGGTCCGGATGGGGCTGGCCGCACCGAGCTTCGAGCGCAGCTGCGCCACGTGGACGTCGACCGTGCGCGAGGCGTCGTCCGCCGGGTAGCCCCAGACCGCCGACAACAGCTCGGCCCGCGTGTAGACCCGGCCCGGCCGCGCCATGAGGTGGGCCAGCAGGTCGAACTCGGTGGTGGTCAGCGCCAGCGGTGTCCCGCCGACGGTCGCCCGCCGGGTGTCCGGCTCGAGCACGACCGCGCCGACGGCGAGGCGGGGCGCGGGGGTCGAGGCGGCGTCGCGGGCCCGCTGCTGGCGGCGGACGAGCGAGCGCACCCGAGCGGCCAGCTCCCGGGGCGAGTACGGCTTGGTGACGTAGTCGTCGGCGCCCAGCTCGAGACCGAGGATCCGGTCCACCTCGTCGTCGCGCGCGGTGACGAAGACGACCGGCGTCCAGTCGTCGGCCGCGCGGAGCCGCCGGCACACCTCGATCCCGTCCATGGCCCCGGGCAGCCCGATGTCGAGCAGCACGACGTCGACGCCACCGGCTGCGAGCCGGTCGAGGGCGGAGGCACCGTCGCCGACGAGGACGACGTCGTGCCCGTCGCGCTCGAGGTAGAGCCGGGCGACCTCGGCGATGGCCGGCTCGTCCTCCACGAGCAGCACCGTGGTCGCGGTCATCGGCGGGGTCCCATGGCGCAACGCTGGCGGACGTGCCGGGGCCGCGGCAAGGCCGACGCGGCGGTCGGCGCCGATCGAGGGCCCCCTGCGCCCGAACCCGAACACTCCCCGAACATTCCCGTCACACTCCCCGCACACCGACCCGGCACCGTTGCCGGCATGACAACGCGCACTCTCCTCGTCCGGTGCGCCGCCCTGCTCACTGCCGGTGCGGCCCTCGTCCACGTCGGTGTCGCCGGCCAGCACTTCTCGGAGTGGTGGGCCGCGGGACTGTTCTTCCTCGTCGTCGCCGCCGCGCAGATCGGCTGGGCCTTGTGGGTCTGGTCGCGGCCGGCGACGCGCACGATCCTCCTGGCGGGGGCTGCCGGCTCGGTGGCGCTGGTCCTGCTCTGGGTGGTGTCCCGCACCAGCGGGCTGCCGTTCGGGCCGGGGGCCGGCGTCGCCGAGCCGGTCGGTGCCGCCGACGTCGTCTGCGGGGTGCTCGAGGTGCTGGCCGCAGCGCTGGCAGTCGTCGCCACCGCCACGACGCGGCAGCGCCTCGCCGGGCCGGCACCCCGCCGGGCCGCGGGCATCACCGCGGGCGTCGCGGCGCTCGTCGTGCTCGCCGGCGGGTCGGCCCTCGCCGCCCCGTCCCACGACCACACCGACCTCGCCTCGGCCACGACCGGAGCCCACGACCACGCCACGGGCACCGGCACGGCCGGCGGCCCCGGGCACGGCCACCACGACGTGCCCAACCTGCCGGACACCTCGAAGGCCACCGCAGCCCAGACCGCCGCCGCCCGCGACCTGCTGGAGCGCACCATCGCCGCGACCGCGGCATACCGGGACCCGGCCGTCGCCACGAAGGCGGGCTTCGACGTGCAGGCCGCCTACGAGCGCAAGGTGGCGAAGATGACCGCCGCCGGGCACACGCCGAGGAACGGCCTGGTCATGGCGATCCACGTGCCCAACAAGGCCAACCGCAAGGACGGCCGCATCCTCGACCCGACCAAGCCGGAGACGCTGGTCTACGCGCACACGGCCCAGGGGAAGTTCGAGCTCGTCGGGGTGATGTTCACGGCCGAGAGGAAGACGCCGCCCGCGCTCTACCAGCCGTACCTGCGGTGGCACACGCACACCTTCTGCGTCGGCGGCGGCACGCCGAAGGTCAAGCCGGAGAACGGTTCCTGCCCGGCCGGGACGACCGAGCGCGAGACGGGCGCGATGACCCACGTGTGGTTCGTGAGCCCCGACAAGCTGGCGCAGGCGTTCGCCCGTCGGGCCCCGGTCAAGGCACTGCTCGCCTACCAGAAGTCGCTCGCCTAGGGTCGCAGGTATGACCACGACCGCCCGCGCGCTCCTCGTCCCCCGCACCGGCGACTCCTCCGTCCTGGAGGTGCGGGAGGTCGAGGTGCCGAGGCCGGGGCCCGGCCAGGTGCAGGTCGAGGTGGCCGCTGTCGGCGTCAACTTCATCGACGTCTACCAGCGCCAGGGCGTCTACCCGCTGCAGACGCCGTTCGTCGCCTGCTCCGAGGGCGCCGGCACGGTGACCGCGCTCGGGGACGGCGTGACCGAGGTCGCCGTGGGCGACCGGGTGGCGTGGGGGCAGGGCCTCGGCGCGGCCGCCACCGTGGCGAACCGCGACATGGACTCCCTGGTCCCCGTCCCCGAGGGGCTCGACCTCGACGTGGCCGCCGCGGCCATGCTCCAGGGCATGACCGCGCACTACCTCGTCACGAGCACGTATGCCGTGCACGAGGGCACGAGCGCCCTGGTCCACGCCGCGGCCGGCGGGGTGGGGCAGCTGCTCGTGCAGATGATCACGGCCAAGGGTGGTCGCGTCATCGCCACGGCGGGGTCGGAGGACAAGCTCGAGATCGCCCGGCGCCTCGGCGCCGCCGCGACGATCGACTACACGCAGTCGTCCGACCTCGCGGCCGAGGTGCGGAAGGCCAACGGGGACAAGGGAGTCGACGTCGTCTACGACGGCGTCGGCAAGTCGACGTTCGACGCCTCGCTGGCCTCGCTGCGGCCGCGCGGGATGATGGTCCTCTTCGGCGGGGCGAGCGGGCAGGTGCCGCCGTTCGACATCCAGCGGCTCAACTCGGGGGGCTCGCTCTTCCTGACCCGACCCACGCTCGGCCACTACATCGCGACGCGCGAGGAGCTGCTCGAGCGGGGCACGTCGGTCCTCGGCGACCTGGCGTCCGGCGCGCTCGAGCTCGAGATCGGCGGCCGGTACTCCTTCGACGACGCCAAGCAGGCGTACGACGACCTCGAGGGCCGGCGCACGACCGGCAAGCTGCTGCTCGTCCCCTGACCGCCGGTGGTCCGCGGCAGGGGCGGGCGTCGGTCCGCCACGGCAGGATGGGTGCCGTGACGACCTCGCCGACGGCCCGCCCGTGGGTGCTGCACGTCGACCTCGACCAGTTCCTCGCGGCGGTCGAGGTGCTGCGGCGTCCCGAGCTCGCAGGGCTGCCCGTGGTCGTCGGCGGCCGCGGCGACCCGACCGAGCGAGCCGTGGTGTCGACCGCCTCGTACGAGGCGCGGGCCTTCGGCGTCCGGTCGGGGATGCCGCTCAAGACGGCGGTGCGCAAGTGCCCCGAGGCGGTCTTCCTCCCCGTCGACGCCCCGGTCTACGAGGAGGCGTCGGCCCGGGTCATGGAGACCCTGAGGGCGGTACCGGGTGCCGTCGTCGAGGTGCTCGGCTGGGACGAGGCGTTCATGGGGGTGACGACGGCCGACCCCGTGGCGTGCGCGGAGTCGATCCGCGCCGCCGTGCTGGAGGCGACGGGGCTGCACTGCTCGGTGGGGATCGGCGACACCAAGGTCCGCGCGAAGATCGCGACCGACTTCGGCAAGCCGCAGGGCGTCTACGAGCTGACCCGGGACAACTGGTTCGAGGTCATGGGCGAGCGGCCGACGACGGCCCTGTGGGGCGTGGGGACCCGCATCGCGGCCCGTCTCGCGAGCCACGGCTACCGGACGGTGCAGGAGCTCGCCGATGCCGACGAGGCCGTCCTCGTCGGGGAGTTCGGCCCGGCCATGGGACCGCACTACGCCCGGCTCGGCCGCGGGGTCTCCTCCGCTCGCGTCGACGACACCCCGTGGGTCGCCCGGGCGCACGGCCGCGAGACCACCTTCCAGTCGAACCTCCTTGCGCCCCAGGAGGTCGAGGACGCCATCCGTGCGCTCGCCGCGCAGGTGGTCGAGGACATCCGCGCCGAGGGACGGCCCTGCCAGCGCGTCGGCCTCAAGGTGCGGTTCGCGCCGTTCTTCACGACCAACCGCCTGCGCAAGCTCGCCACCCCGACCTTCGACCCCGAGGTCATCGCGACGACGGCGCTCGAGCTCTTCAGCGCCCTCGACGACGACCGCCCGGTCCGGCTGCTCGGCGTGCGGGCCGAGATGGTGCCGCCGGAGGGCGGGTATGCCGACCCGCGCAGCACCGGGCGCGGCGGCCCGAGCGCGCGGGGTGCGGGGACGGCCGGCGCGACCGAGGAGGTCGCGCCGGAGCGGTGACCCGGGCCCTCCCGGAGGGTTCGTCTCCCGGACGGGAGCGTCAGCCGCAGGGGGAAGCGGTCAGCTCCAGAGCGCCGCGACGAGCACGTTGAGGACGCCGAGGCCGCCGGCAGCCATGACCAGGCCGCGGGTCGACTGCCCACCGCGACGGCCACGGGCACGGGCGATCTCGATGCAGGCCAGGGCCGCGATCGCCACGACGAGCTTGACGCCGATCTTGGCGTGGTTGAGGTCCTCGCCCAGGGAGGAGACCGACTCGGCCAGGCCGACGAGCAGCAGGCCGGTGACGAGCTGGGCCCGGGCACCCCAGGCCATGAGCTCCACGGTGTCGTGGCCCCTCCACGCGAACGCCGCCCAGCCACCGACGAGGGCGGCCATGCCGAGCAGGTGGAGGACGACGAGGAGGTTGTAGACGAAGCTCATGGCGCCACCCTAACCGGGCGGCCCGGGCACCCTGACGCGGCTCGACGGGACGGGGGTCGGCCGCGACGGACCTGGGCGACGCGACGACCGGCTCAGAGCAGGCGGCGGCCCATGGCCCAGGCGGTCAGCTCGTGCCGCGAGGAGAGCTGGAGCTTGCGCAGCACCGAGGAGACGTGGGTCTCGACCGTCTTCACCGAGATGAACAGCTCCTTGGCGACCTCCTTGTACTGGTAGCCACGGGCGATCAGCCGCATCACCTCGCGCTCGCGCGCGCTGAGCCGGTCGAGCTCCTCGTCGACCTCGGCGATCTCGCCCGCGGCCGCGCCGAACGCGTCGAGGACGAAGCCGGCGAGCCGGGGCGAGAACACGGCATCCCCGTCTGCCACCCGACGGATCGCCCGGGTCAGGTCGGTCGCGTTGATGGTCTTGGTGACGTACCCGCGAGCCCCGGCGCGGATGACGGCGATGACGTCCTCGGCAGCGTCGGAGACGGACAGGGCGAGGAACCGCACCGGCTGGCCGCCGGCCGTCTCGAGGCCGCGGCAGCCGTGGAGGACGTCGACGCCGCCGTTGCCGTTGCCGCCGGGCAGGTGTACGTCGAGCAGCACGACCGCGGGTCGCGTCTCGCGGATGACGGCGACCGCGGTGTCGACGTCGGGCGCCTCGCCGACGATGTCGACCGTCTCGCCGATCTCGGCCCGCACCCCCGACCGGAACATCCGGTGGTCGTCGACGAGGACGACGGGCACTCGGGTCTCAGGCGTGTTCATTGCTCTCCTCCGGGACGTCTGCTGCCACGGGCGGCAGCGTGAAGCTCACCTCGGTGCCCTGCTCGAGCCGGCGGACCCTGGCGGTCCCGCCGTGGCGCTCCATCCTGCCGAGGATCGAGCCGCGGACGCCGAGCCGGTCCTCCGGCACGTCGTCGAGCTCGAACCCGGGACCGTGGTCGCGGACGAACGCCTCCACCCCGGCCGGCCCCACCTCCAGGTAGAGCGACACCGGGGGCGCGCCGTGCCGGACGGCGTTGAGCAGCGCCTCGCGCACGGCCCGGGCCAGGGCCCGTCCCCCGTCGTCGAGGGGCCGGTCACCGGTGGACACGACGTCGATGGGTGTGCCGTGCAGGTCCTCGACCTCGTGCGCCGCCCCGGCCACCGCGGCAGCCAGCGTCGCCTCGGAGTCGGAGGGCCCGGCATACAGCCACGAGCGGAGCTCGCGCTCCTGGGCGCGGGCGAGCTGGGTGACCGCCCCGGGGTCGTCGGCCTTGCGCTGGATCAGCGCGAGGGTCTGCAGGACCGAGTCGTGCAGGTGGGCCGCGATGTCGGCGCGCTCGGTCGCGCGGGCGGCCTCCGCCTGCTCGTGGCGCAGGTCCTGCCACAGGCGCAGGCCCCAGGGCGCCGCGATGAGCGCGACCCCGGCGAGGACGGCGACGACGGCTGCGCCGATGTCCCAGATCGCCGACAGCGAGCGGCCACGGGTCGCCATGATCACCAGGCCCGCGAGCGCGAGCACGCCGCCGAAGACGAACCGGGCGGCGCTGAAGCGACGGGTGCCCGACTCCGAGCCGAGCCACCGGCCCCGCTGCGCCTCGTCGAGCTGCGACCACGCGATCACCGCACCGACGGCGACGACGAGCAGCGGGACGAGGATGCCCAGACGCGCGTTGAAGCCGGCGTTCTGCGCGACCACGACGAGCCCGACGAGCAGGACGAGCCCGCCGACGACGAGGACCCTCGTCGCGTCGCGCTCCCCCTCCTCGGCCTGGGCCTCCTCGGGGTCCACCGCCGGCGCGACCGGGGCGGCCGCGGGGTCCATGGTGCGCCGACCACCCCGGACCACGCCTCCGCGCGACTGCGGCGACAGCGCCCACAGGAAGACGTACGCGACGAGGCCGGCACCGGTCGGGATGCTGGTGAGGACGAACGCCGCACGCACCCACCAGACCGGCCAGCCGAGGTGCTCGGCGAGCCCGGCGGCCACGCCCGCGATGACCTTGCCCTCGGCAGGACGGCTGAACACGCGCCGGGCGGCGCGGCGCTCGGCGGTCCTCGCCTCCTGCGTGAACGCAGGTCGCTCGTACGGGGTGGGCATGTCCTCATCCTGACGCACGCGCGAGCCGAATCCGAGCAGAACAAGGGTCGTCCGGGGCTGCTTCAGGGTCCGTTCAGGGTCGACCCTCATGGCAGCGCCCGGGGCCGGTCGACAGCATGGTCGGTATGACGCAGACCCCTGGGCCGGCCACCGGCCCCACCGCCGCACCCGCCTCCGGGCTGGACCGGTTCTTCGACTGGCTCCGGTCCATCGACCTCCGCCGCGACGGCGAGGAGAAGTGGCTGGCCGGGGTCTGCTCCGGCATCGCCACCCGCCTCGGCGTCGACCCCATCGTCATCCGCGCCGCGCTCGTGCTGCTCGTCCTCATGGGCGGCATCGGCATCACCGTCTACCTCCTCGCATGGGCGTTCATCCCCAACAACCGCGAGGAGATCGTGGCCGAGCGCGCGATCCGCCAGGGCGACGTCCTCGGCATCATCCTGCTCGTCGTCATCGCCCTGTCGCTCATCGGCGGACCCGGCATCGCGGGCCACGACAACGGGTTCGTGTGGCTGTGGTGGGCGGCGATCCTGGTCGGCGTCGTGGTCCTGCTCGTGACCAGGCACCGCGATGCCAGGCCGGCCGGCGCGACCGCCGGCGGGACCGCGTATGCCGCGCCTGCCACGTACGCCGCGCCGGGGTCCACCACGACCACGGAGCCGGGCGCCCGGGCCGGCGGCTCCACCGCCGATTCCCCGGCCGGGCCGCCCCAGGGCCCCGTGCCGCCGACACCGGTCGCCCCGCGTCCGCCGAGGGCTCCGCGGCCCCCGCGCCGCCGCGGCGCCGGCTTCGTCGGAGCGCTGCTCGTCGGTGGTGTCGCCCTCGCGGTCTACGGGCTCACCCTCTGGCTGCACGACGCGAACTCGTGGCCGGGCAGCGGCGAGACCGTCGCCCTCGCCGCCTCGCTCGCCGTCTTCGGCGTGGCCCTGGTCGGCCTCGGGCTGGCGGGCTTCCGGGCCGGGCTCACCGCATTCGTGGCGATCGTGCTGGCCTTCAGCACCTGGAGCGCGTCGGTGGTGCCGAACCTCAACCTCGGCGGCGGCATCGGCGACCGCGTCTGGCGACCCACCCCGACCCAGACCGACCCGCGCTACCGGCTCGGCATCGGCTCGGCCGAGCTCGACCTGACCAACGTGCCCACCACCCCCTCGACGCCTGTCCGCGTCGACGCCCGGGTCGGGATCGGCGAGCTGCGCATTCGCATCCCGAAGGACCTCACCGTGGAGGTCCGGAGCGAGGTCGGGGCGGGCGACGTGTCGCGGACCGACCCGGCGCCGGAGCTCTTCCCCGGCTCCCCGTCCGAACCCGACCTGTTCGGCAGCTCGAGCACCGTGCGCGACGGCCGCAACGTGAGCACCACCGAGACCTTCGGCACCGGCACGCCCGACGTCGTCGTCGACGCCCACGTCGGCCTCGGCCAGATCCTCATCGGCAAGGAGTGACCCCCATGACCACCCCCACGCCCGGCACTGCCGGCGACCCCCAGCGCCCCGAGTCCGCGGGCAGCGACCCCACCCGCGAGATCGAGCTCGACCCGCCCACGCAGGAGCAGGAGTCCACCCACACCCGCGTCTTCGGCAGCGAGCACCCGGACGCCTCCGGGACCGGGCCGACTCAGGCCGCATCCCCGTCCTGGGCCTCAGCGGCGCACGGCGGCGCGACCCACGCGGCGCCCGTACCCGCCCCGGCCGAGCTGGAGCAGCCGAGGCGTCCGACCGGGCCGCACCTGCCGCCCGTCCTGCTCGGGATCGTGTGCCTCGCGATCGCCGGCCTCGCGATCTGGCAGGAGGTGACCGACGTCCAGGTCGACTGGGGCAACGTCGGGCCCCTCGGGATCGTCGCGATCGGCGCCCTGCTCGTGCTGCTCGGCCTGGTCGGACTGCTCGGCTCGCGCCGCCACCCCAGCACCTGACGGGCGGGACGGTGTACGGAGCCGGCCGGGCGGTGCCCGGCCGGCCCCGTCACGTCCCGGCGCGCTCTGGCCGCCTCAGCCTGAGCCGGGCCCGTGGAGACCGGCGTCCCGGGCGAGCACCACCGCCTGCACGCGGTCGCGCAGGTCCAGCTTGGCGAAGAGGTGCCGGACGTGCGTCTTCACCGTCGCCATGCTGATCACGAGCTCCTCGGCGATCTCGGCGTTGGTCCGGCCGGCCCCGATCAGCGCGAGCACCTCGCGCTCACGCTCGCTCAGGTCGTCCAGCGTGGTCGGCAGGGCGACCGGCTGCGGCGGTTGGCGCGCCCAGTGGTCCATGACCCGGGCGAGCACCGCCGGGGCGAGGACTGGCTCCCCTGCAGCGGCGCGGTGCACGGCGTCGACGAGCGCCTGCGCGGTGACGTCCTTGAGGAGGAACCCCACGGCACCGGCTCGCAGCGCGTCCAGGACGTGCTGGTCGAGGTCGAAGGTCGTGAGCACCACCACGCGGGCGCGCGAGCCCGAGGCCACGATCCGGCGGGTCGCCTCCACCCCGTCCGTCCCCGGCATACGCAGGTCCATGAGGACGACGTCGGGGTCGAGCTCCTCGCACGCCGTGACGGCGCCGGCGCCGTCGCCCGCCTCCCCCACCACCTCCACCCCGGCCAGCTCGAGGATCGTCCGCAGGCCGGTGCGGAGGAGGTCCTGGTCGTCGACGAGGAGCACCCGCGTCACGACGCCACCCGCCCTGCCCGGGGAAGGACGACCCGCACCTCGAACCGGGACCCGACCGCGCCTGCGTGGTACGTCCCCCCGAGCAGCTCGGCCCGGTGGCGTATGCCGGTCAGCCCGCGACCCGGTTCGACGCGGGCACCGGGTTCGGTGGGGTTGACCGCCTCCACAGCCACCTCGTGGGCAGCCCAGTCCACCGCCACCGTGACGGTCTGCCCCGGCGCGTGGCGCCCGGCATTGGTGAGGCACTCGCGCACGATGCGGTGGACGGCCAGCCCCAGCGCGGTGTGCTCGGGTTCGGGCGTGCCACTCACCGACAGGGTGTTGGCGACGCCCGCCGCCCGGGCACGGTCCGCCAACGCCACCAGGTCCTCGGGGGCTTCGGGCCGCTCGGCACCCGGCGCCGGGGCCAGGACGCCGACCACCTCGCGGATCTCGGCCAGGGCCCGGTGCGACGTCGTCCGGATCGTCTCGACGGAGGCAGCCGCGCGCTCGGGGTCCACCTGCAGCGCCATGCCGGCTGCCTCCGCCTGGATCGCGATGAGCGTGAGCTCGTGGCCGAGCACGTCGTGCAGCTCCTGTGCGATCCGCGCCCGCTCACCGCCGACGGCGGCCTCCTCGACCCGACGACGCTCCTCGTGCAGCTCACGGGTGAGCGCAGTGAGCGACGCGTTCTGCTCGCGGAGCCGGCGGACGACGCGGCCGGCCAGGACCGGCGCCACGACGACGAGGACCGCCCCGACCGCGGCGACCGGCACCTCGGGGCCGAGCAGGGTGCCGACCACCGACGTCCCTACGGCCCACCCCGTCGTCAGCACGACGGCCCTGAGTGGCCGTCCGCGGTCCCCGAGGGCGAAGAACTGGAGGACCACGGCGACGAAGCCGAGCACCGGGTAGCCCTCGAGGGGGACGAGCCAGAGGGCCGACGACACCAGTGCGGACTCGACCGGGAAGGTGCGCCGCCACGCGAGGGGCAGCATCGAGCCGAGCACGTAGAGCACACCCACGGCCGGGGCTGCGAACGGCACGACGACCAGCTGGACGAGGGCGGCGCCGATGAGCGCCGCGGCGAGGGCAGCGTCGAGCCTGGTGCTCCGGAGCCGCTCGACCACACCCACGAGCCGAAGCGTAGGCAGTGGGCTCGCCGGCGGGCATCACCCCGCGGGATGACCGCACGACCCGCCCCCGGGCCGACCGCGGTGCAGTCCGCAGGTCGATGTGGACACCGGCGGGCTGTTCCTACCGTCGACGTCGAGGGCGCACCTGCCCCACCGTCCACGAGAGGAACCACCATGACCACCATGACCACCACGACGACCGAGTCGCTGGTCCCCGCCGCCGGCCCTGCCCCCGGGAGCCCGGGTCCGGACGACGACCCCAGGCGCCACCCGATGACGCGGCTCAGCACCCGGTTCGGGGTGGCCTTCGCCGCCTGCCAGCTGGCCGTGATGGTCGGCATGGCCACCCTCGTGCTGCCGCGCGCCGGCTCGCCCAGCGACCCGCCGCTCGAGCGGGGGCAGCGGGTGCTCGACGCCCAGGGCGCCTACCGACTGGGCAACTTCGCCTTCATGGTGGCCGGCACCCTGCTGCTGGGCTTCGTCGGCGCCGTCGTCACCCACCTGCGCCGGGCGGACCGGTCCGGGACGCTCGCCACGGTGGCGGGCGCAGCGGGCCTCCTGCTCTCCCTCATCTGGCCGTTGGGTGGGCTGTTCCACGACGTGGCGATCGAGACGGCCGCGGGCGGGACCGACCTGCGCATCCTCGCCGGGTGGGACTCGGTCGCGCCGTTCAGCCTCGCCTTCTCGGCCCTGCCGCGGGTGTTCTTCCTCGCGGCGGTGATCCTCGGCCTGCGGGCCGCCGGCTCGGCGCCGTGGCTGCAGCGCACGGGTGTGGTCCTGGTCCCGCTGGCCCTCGCCGGGAGCGCCACGCTGGTGAACGGTGCCCTGTTCCCGCTGCTCGCGCTCAGCACCCTCGGCTACGAGCTGTGGGTGGGTGCCCTCGCCGTGTACTGGCTCCGGTCCACGCGCTGACCCGTCCCGCGATCGGGCACGGGTCGGCCGCGGCCCGGTGAGCGGGGCTCGGGCCCACCGCGGCCAAGCGTTCAGGCCCACCGAGGGGACTCAGGTCGACAGCCAGCGCGGCAGCGAGGTGGCGAAGCCCGTGAGCGGCAACCCCTGCACCTCGTCCCGGGCGACCCAGCGGACCGACTCCGTCGACCCACCCACGTCGTGGACCACGGGGTCGGTCGGCTCCGGGCACCACGCGGCATACACGACGCGCACGGCGTGGAAGTCCTCGAGCCGGCCGCTCGGCGCCCGGCCGACCCAGTGCGAGGTCGTCACCTCGATCAGCTGCGGTGCGTCGACGCGCTGCCCGCTCTCCTCCCACACCTCGCGGTGCAGCGCCGCGAGCGGCGACTCGCCGGGGTCGAGGCCACCACCGGGGAGGGTCCAGCGGCCGGGTGCGGCGGTGCGGTCGGACAGCTCGGTCAGCAGCACGCCCCGCATGCTGGTCACGACGCCGTAGGCGGCGGTGCGCTGGTACGGCTCCGGGCGCTCGCCCTCCGCCACGACCAGTCCGGGATCGGTGGGCACCGAGCGGGGCGACGCGGGCGCGGGGGTGGCCGCCGCGACGGCATACCGGAGCTGCATCACGGCCTCGACGACGTCGGCGGACTCGACGCGCAGCACCGCCCACCCCCGGCGTGCCAGCTCGCGGACGGGGTCTGCGCCGTGCTCGAGCGCGAACCGGTCGACCTCACGGCCGGGCCCGGTGGCGGCGACGACGGTGATGGGGACCGAGTGGGGTGCGCTCACGGAGCCGCCGACTCGCCTGCCACAGGTCCGCGGGCCCGCCGGCCGGGTGCGGAGGCGGCCCGGGCGTACTCCTGCTCGGCGAGCGCGGCCACGGCGGACCAGCCCTGGGCCGGGGGCTCGGTGCGGTTCGTCGTGGCGATGGTGCGGCGGAGCCCGGGGTCGGTCACCAGCCGTGCCAGGCCGCGGGCGAGGGCGTCGTCGTCCCCCCCGAGCAGCCCGTTGACGCCGTCGACGACGAAGTCGCCGACCCCGGTGTCGCGCCGGGCCACCACCGGCAGGCCCGCCGTGCGCGCCTCGAGCGCCGCGATCCCGAACGCCTCGAGCCGCGCCGGGGTGAGGTAGACGTCGCTGTCCCAGTAGGCGGCCCGCAGCTCCTCGCGGCTGACGCGCCCGGGCAGCGAGACCCAGTCGGCGAGGTCGTGGCGGCGCACGTACGCCTCGAGCCGGCGGCGTTCGGGCCCCTCGCCGAAGAGCGTGAGCGACATCGGGACGTGGGCCGGCGCGAGCTGCCGGGCGCGGTGCGCCACCTCGAGCACGGCCAGGGGCCGCTTGCGCGCCGCGAAGCGCATCGCGGCCACGACGCGCACGGGCCGGCCCTCCCCCGCACCACCGCCGTCGGGAGGTCCCGGGGCCTGCCAGTGGGCCACGTCGATGCCGTTCGGGAACACGTTCACGGGCACGTCGTGGCCGACGACCGCGGCCACGTTCGAGGCGGCGATGCCGGACACCGCCGACAGGGCGGCACCCGCGGCACCCCAGCGACGCGCCTGCCCCAGCAGCCGGAACAGCGGCGCCGACCGGTCCATGAGGCAGTGCCAGGTGATCGCGGTCGGCAGGCCGATGCCCGAGGCCACCCGCACCATGTCGGTCGCGAAGGGGCTCACCACTCCCATGTGCACGTGCGCCACGTCGAAGCCGCCCCCGGCGAGCCGCCGCCGGACCTCGGGCGGCGCGAGCGGGTTCACGGGCAGCTCGAACGGCAGCCGCACCGCCATCCGGTGCACGGGTACGCCGTCGACGGGCTGCACGACGCCGTGCCGCTCGCCGCGCGGGCCGGGGGTGGCGGTGAAGACCTCCACCTCGTGGCCGCGGGCGAGCAGGTGGGCGGCCAGGTCGTGCGTCTGGACCTCGATACCGCCCAGCCGGGGCAGGTAACAGTCGGTCAGGAGGGCCACCTTCACGATCAAGAGCCTCCCATGCGACAGGATGGCGGTGATGACCCACACGCTGGTGGCGTTCCACGCCCACCCGGACGACGAGGCCCTGCTGACGTCCGGCACGCTCGCGCGCGCCGCCGCGCAGGGCCACCGGGTCGTCGTGGTGGTCGCCACCGACGGCGACCTCGGCCTGACCTCGTCGGAGTACGCCGCGGACGGCCGGCTGGGTGAGCGGCGGCTCGAGGAGCTGCGCCGCTCGGCGAGCGCGCTGCGCGCCTCGCGGGTGGTCTACCTCGGGTACGCCGACAGCGGCCTCGGCCCGGAGACGCACCCTGACCCACCGGGCCGCGTGCGGTTCGTGCGCGCCCCGCTGGAGGAGGCGGCTTCGCGGTTGGCCCAGGTCCTGACCGAGGAGCAGGCGGCGGTGCTGCTCACCTACGACCGCAACGGCGGCTACGGCCACCGCGACCACGTCCGGGTGCACGAGGTGGGGGCGCGCGCGGCCGAGCTGGCCGGGACCCCGCGGGTCCTGCAGGCGACCGTGCCGCGCGACGCGATCGTCCGGGCCGTCGACCTCGCCGCGAAGGTGTACCGGTTCCCGCCGGAGTTCGACAAGGAGTCCTTCACCCGGGCCTTCAGCGCGCGCTCGGAGATCACCCACCGCATCCCCGTGTGGAGGTATGCCGCGCAGAAGCGGGCGTCCATGCGCGCCCATGCCTCGCAGTCCAGGGCCGACGACGGTGCCGACCGCACGCTCGCGGCGTTCCTGCGGATCCCGCGTCCGCTCTACGACCTGGTGTTCGGGCGCGAGTGGTACGTCGACCCCGCGCGGCCGCCGGGCGCGCCGGTGAGCCGTGACGTGTTCGAGGGGCTCGGGTGAGCACGGTGGTCGTCACCGAGCCGACGAGGAGCCGCAACCGGGTGCGACGGGTCGCCCAGGCGGTCCTCGGGCTCGGCCTGGCCGCCGCGCTGCTGATCTGGGGACTCCCGTACTTCGGCAAGACGTCGTGGTCGCACGTCTGGGACGTGCTCACGCGGGTCCACTGGACCACCGCCGTCCTCCTGCTCGGTGGCGTGGTGGTGGGGCTGTACTGCTACACGTTCACGCTGACCGCGTCGATGCACGGCCTCAGGCACTGGCAGGCGCTCATCGTCAACGTGGCGGGGTCGGCCGTCGGCAACCTCCTGCCGGGCGGCGGGGCCGTGGGGCTCGCGGCGACCTACACGATCTGCCGGTCGTGGGGCTTCTCCCGCCGCGAGATCTCGACGTCGGCCATCGTCACCGGGGTGTGGAACGTCCTTGCGCGGATCGCCCTGCCGTTGCTGGCGATCGTGGGCCTGTATGCCGGGACCGACCCGGACGTGCCGCGCACCCTGGGTGACGCGGCCCTCGCCGGGGCACTCACGGGCACGCTGCTGTTCGGGGCGTTCGTCGCGGTCCTCGTGTCGGAGCGGGCGGCCATCGCGATCGGCCAGGGCATCGACCGGGTCGGGGGCCGGCTGTGGCATCGGCGCTCGATGAGCGTGCGCGACCTGGTCGTCGACCTCCGCGCCCGCATCAGCGACATCGTCCGGACCGGCTGGATCTCCATGACGCTCGGGCTCGTCGGGTTCTTCGGCGTCTACTACGCGATCTTCCTCGTGTGCATGCACGTCACCGGGGTGCACCTGTTCTACGGCCAGCTGTTCGCGGCCTACGCCATCGGCCGGCTCGCCACCGCGGTCGGCGTCACACCCGGAGGCCTGGGCATCACCGAGTCGGTCACTGCCGCGGCCCTCGTCGCGTGGGGCGCCCAGCCCGACGCGGCGGTCGCGGGGGCGGTGTTGTTCTCGGCATACACGCACTTCATGGAGATCCCCCTCGGTGCGCTCGGCTGGGCCGCGTGGACCCTGAGCCCCAAGAAGGAGCCCGTCGACGACGCACCGCTGGAGCACACGACGTGAGCGGCACGGGCGAACCGGGCGAGGCGAGCCGCGAGGGCGGGCGTCCCGTCAACGACGCCGCCGAGCGCGCCGACTACCACGTGCGCATGCAGGAGCAGCGCCGCGCGCGGGAGTCGGCCAAGGCGCAGGTGCTGGTCGACGAGTTCGTCCGCACGGCGCTGGAGCGCGGGCTCGCGACCACCGACCTCACGGCGCGCACGTGGAAGGGCTCGAGCCGGTACCGGACGGGCGTGCGCGGCTGGTACCTCCGGCTGGACCGTTCCGTGGCGGTCGACCCCGACGGGCGCTACTACTCCCTGCTGGTGCCGCCACGGTCGCTCGCGCGGTTCCGGGGTGTGGAGGTGGCGCCGAGCGACCCGCCGCTGCAGGTGGGTGAGGGCGCGCGGGACGGCGAGTCCATCGCCCTCGCCGAGCTGCTGCGGCTGCGGCTCGAGGCCGGCGACGACTTCGTCGACTGACCGCGCGGCAGACCGCTCCGGCGACCACTACTGACGTCCGGCGGCGCTTCTCGCGCTGCGCCCCCTTCCGACGTTCGCCCCCGCGCGGGTCGCGCTGCGCCGCCTGCGTCGCCGCTCAGCCGGTAGTGGCGGCGGAGGTGTCGACGCAGAGGGCTCCCCGGTTGCCGTCCTGGTCGGCGAACACCGTGCAGCCGGGCGCCCCGCTGTCGTCGGCGACCGTCGCGCCCGCTGCGAGGACTGCGGCGATCCGCGCCTCGGCCACCTCCGGCGCCACGTAGACCTCGAGGTGGAAGCGCTGGCCCCGCGGCCCTGCCGCGTCGCCGTCGCCGCTGTCGCTGGCGCCGTCGCTGTCACTGGCGCCGTCGCTGTCACTGGCGCCGTCGCCGAACCACAGGTTCGGCACGCGTCCCGTGGCGTCCCGGACCTCGTCGCCCGGGGTGCCCCGGCCCTGGGACCCGGCGTCGCCCGTCAGCAGCGCGGCCCACACGGGCGCCACTGTCGCCGACCGCCCGGTCTCCAGCCCCAGCTCGATCTCGCTGACCGAGGCGGGGTCCGCCTGCAGCCCGTGGTCCCGTGCGATGTCGGCAACCCGGCGAGCCAGTTCGACGTCCTGCTGGGTCACCCACTCGACGACGTGCTCGGTGCCCTCGTCGTCGCGGTAGATGGCGTCGTCGCTGACGAGCTCGAGGTCGACGTACCCTGCGCCCATCGCCACGCGCGGGTGGTGCCCGAGCTCGTCCCCGGCCTCGCCCACCGCCGCCAGGAACCGCACGCCGGCACCGAAGTCGCCGATGAGGTACCGGGCGTGCAGCCCCTGAGCCAGTTTCCGCCAGTCGGTCAGGTTCGCCTCGGCGATCTGCCGCCCCCTCACCATGTGCATGCTCGAGGACTCTAGTGCCGCCGCGGCCCCATGAGGCTGGTGAACTGTGGGCGAATCGGAGGACGCTGGGTCCATGAGGATCGTGACCATGGTGTCCGCGCAGGTGGACGAGCGCCGGGCCCCAGAACTGGTCGCCGCCTTCGAGGCACTTGTGGCCGAGGGCCTGCCTGACGGGTTGCTCCGGACGCAGCTGCTCGGTGACGGCAAGGGAAGCTGGGTCATCTCCTCGACGTGGCGCGACCGGGATGCCCTCGATGCGATGCGTGCAGCGCCGGAACCGCCCGCGGCGCCCACGCTCTTCCGTCGCTTCTCGGCCGACCCGACCTTGGTCGTCATGCGCGTCCTGGTGGACAGCGGCCAGTAGGCGCCACGCGCGCAACCGCTCCCACCCCTTCCGCCGTGCGCGTGCATCGGCAGCGCGAACAGTCAGGGCACGGCAGGACATGGATGTCGGCTCAGCGGGTGGGTCGCCCCGGGGGCTCATGCCGTGCGCCAGAGGTCACCGCCTCAGGCGAGCAGTGGCGAGAGCGCCCGTCCGTAGGCTCGCTCGGCCTGCCGAGAGGCCCCTCTCGTCGACTCCGCCCCGCGGCCGTCGAGGCAGTCGGCCAGCAGCCGGAACAGGGCCGCCCGCACCAACGCCTGCCGGTCGACGCCCGTCGACCACGGCTCGAGGACCGACCTGTCAGCTCCGTGCCACGCCACCGCGTCGAGCAGGCACAGGGCCTCCGCCCACCGAGCGGGCCGCCAGTAGGGCGCGACGTCGATCACGACCGGCGTCCCGGAGGCGTCGAGCAGCACGTTGCCGGCGAGGTCGCCGTGGACGAGCTGGTCCGGCCCGAGGTCGACGTCGGCGCGTTCCTGCACGAGCAGCCGCACCAGCGCCGAGCCGGACCGGTCGGCCGCGGCGGCCAGCTCCTCCGAAGGCCCCCAGGCCAGCCGGTCGGCCACCGCCCACCGGTCCGTGCGCGCGTCGAGCCCGGTCGGGCGGCTGCGCACGGCCTCGTCGAACCGGGCGTGCAGCAGCCTGCCGGTCGCCGCGAGCAGGGCCGGGTCGTGGCACGCGGTGGTGTCCGGCTCGTACCGGCTCGCGCCCCAGCCGTCCACCACCCACGAGCCGTCCCGCGCCGGGATCGGCATGGCGACCCGTACCGCTGCCCGCCCGGAGACGCGCTCGAGGTCCAGCCGGACCGCCAGCGGCGCCAGCACCGGGTTGAGCCACGCGGCGGTCTGCGCGTCGCGCCCGGGGGACAGCACGAGGTCGCCGGCCACGACACTGTGCCCCTGGCCGCCCGGCACCGACCGCACGTCGCCGGGCACCGCGAAGAGGTCGAGGACCCGCTCGGGCACAGGGCACGCGGGCGGCGTCGCCGTCCCGGGCGCCGCCGTCCCGCCGGGGTGTTCCGTCACCGTCGCACGAGGCGACGCACCTGCCGGGTCCGCGCCTCATCGGCATACGCGTCGTCCTGCGGGACCGGCTCGAACGGGCGGCCGGTGGCGCGCTCGGCCGCGAGCCCGATGAGGGCGTCGGCGAGGGCGGGGTTCGCGGGGAGGATCGGCCCGTGCAGGTAGGAGCCGATGACGTTGCCGGAGCGCGCGCCCTCGGTGCCGTCGGTGCCGTTGTTGCCCATGCCGGAACGGACCCGGCCGAACGCCGCCTGCCCCTCACCGAGGGTGGTCGACCCGGAGTGGTTCTCGTACCCCACGACCGGCCCGAAGTCCGTGTCGAGCACGACCGGCCCGATCATCCGCTTGGCGTTGCCCTGCGTCGTGACGTCGAGGATGCCCAGCCCGGGCAGGCGCTTGCCGTCGACGGTGATGAACGCGTTGCCGAACAGCTGGTACATCCCGCAGATCATCAGCATCGGCACGCCGTCGGTCGCCATCGCGCGCAGCCGGTCGCCCAGCCGCTCGAGGTCGTCCTCGACCCGGACCTGCCCGGAGTCCTGGCCGCCGCCACCGAGCAGCAGGTGCGCCTCCTCCGGGAACGGCGCTCCCGGGTGGTGCTGGTGGACGACGGGGACGTAGCCGTGGCGGCGGATGCGGGCGGCGATGGTGCGCGTGTTCCCGAGGTCGCCGTAGATGCTCATCTCGCGCGGGTAGAGGTGCACGACGTGGATCACGCCCTTGCCCTCGCGCCCGGCGTCGGGCACCCGGGCGGAGCCGGCCGGCTCCCCGGGGATCGGCACGTCGACCGGTGCCGGGTGGGCGCCCGCGTATGCCGTGCCGTCGCCGGAGGGGATCGGGCCCATCCCGTCCGGACCGGCGCCCTGGAGACCGGGCCCCTCGTCGTGCAGGTGCTGCCCCTCGTCGTGCAGGTGCTGGCCGCCGGTCATGAGGCCTCCTCGCCGATGTCGGGCAGGTCGTACCGGGCCGCGAGGGTCCGTCGCAGGGCCATCATCGCCGTGTAGGTGCAGAAGATCCGCTTGGGCTCGTCGGGGTGGCCGGCGAGGAAGGCGTCGAGGGCCCGGTCGAGGTCGGCCTCGACGGCTCCGACGGCCACGTCGTCGTACTGCAGGCGCAGCGCCATGTCGTAGGCCCGGACGCCCGAGGTGAGGGCGACCCCGCGCTGGCGCAGGCTCTCGAAGCTCACGTCGTAGAGCCAGGACACGTCGCGGCCGTCGGCGTAGTTGTCGTTGATCGCCACCATCGTCGCGACCGGGGTCGAGCCGTAGGTGCCGAGTGCGACGGTGAAGCCCGCAGGGTTCTTGACGAGCACGAGCTCGAGCGGCTGGCCGTCGACCATGACGACCTCGCCGCGGCCGAACGGCGGGGTCACCGCACGCAGGGCGTCGGCGGCCACCGCAGGGTCGAACGCGTCGCCGAGCAGGGCGCGGGCGGCGGTCGTCGCGGCGGTCGCGTTGATCATCGCCGCGAGGCCGCGCTGCTGGAGCTCGAGGGGACCGACGGCAGCAGAGCCGTTCTCCCCGAACCGGATCGAGAAGGTCCGCTCGTCGGCCGGCTTGAGCAGGCCGTCGTCGGGACCGGCCACCGGCGGGGTGAAGTCGTCCTCGAACCGGACGTCCTGCTCCTGCAGCTCGGGCAGCCGGTCGGCGATCGACGCGTCCACGCCGAACCACGTCACGTCCACGCCGGCCCCGACCCGGTCACGGATCCGGGCGATGAACGAGTCGTCGATGTTGAGCACGACGCCGGTCGTCGTCTGCTCGGCCAGCGAGGCGAGCAGCTGCGCCGTGTGGTCGATCTCGGCGAACCGGTCGAGCTGGTCGCGGGCCACGTTGAGGAGCAGGGCGTGGGTCGGCTTCACCGAGGCGGCGAACCGCAGCGCGTGCGCCTCGTCGAGCTCGAGCACCGCCATGTCGGCGGCGAGGCGGCCGCTCAGCGGCAGCTCGCCGAGCATCGAGGAGATGACGCCCCGGGTGAAGTTCGAGCCGGTCGGGTTCGTGAAGACGGTGCGCCCGTGCGCGCGCAGCACCGCCACGAGCATCTTGGTCGTCGTCGTCTTGCCGTTGGTGCCGCTGACCACCACGATCCCGCCGCGGACGTCGCGCAGCGCCTGGGCGAGGAACCCGGGGTCGACCCGCTCCGCCACCAGGCCGGGCAGGGCCGACCCGCCGCCGCGCAGCCTCGACGCAGCCCGCGCCGCCTTGCCCGCGACCACCGCCGCCGTCGTCCTCAGCACGGGTCAACCCTAGCCAGCGACACGGCGCACCGGTGACACGGCACCGCGTGCCGGTGACACGGCACCGCGGCGCGGGTCCGCGCGGGCGGCCGGGCACGGCGGCATACGATCTCAGCCATGCCTTCGGAGCCCACCACCGCGCCCTTCACCCCCGACGCAGGCTGGCTGGCCGCCGAGCGCGCGCGGCTATGGGACTTCGCCCGCGGCTCCGTGCACCCCGCCGGCGGGTTCGCGTGGCTCGACGACGACGGCCGTCCCGAGCTCGACCGCCCGGTCGAGGCCTGGATCACCTGCCGGATGACGCACGTCGCCGCCCTCGAGGTCCTCGCCGGCAACCGCGACGCCGAGCGGGTCCTCGACCACGGCGTCCGGGCCCTGCGCGAGGTGCTGCGCGACTCCGAGCACGGCGGCTGGTTCTCGGCGGTCGACACCGCCACCGGCGAGCCGGTGTCAACCAGCAAGGCCTGCTACGACCACGCCTTCGTCCTGCTCGCGTCGTCCAGCGCCACAGCAGCCGGCCACCCCGACGGTGCGGCGCTGCTCGCCGAGGCGCGGGCCGTCTTCGCCGACCACTTCTGGGACGACCAGGCGGGCATGGCCGTCGAGGCGTGGGACCGCGGCTGGACGACGCTGGAGGACTACCGCGGCGTCAACGCCAACATGCACACCGTCGAGGCGCTGCTCGCCGTCCACGAGGTCACCGGCGACCCCGAGCCGCTGCGGCAGGCGAGCCGCGTCGTCGAGCGCGTGGTGCACGGGTTCGCGCGCGACGCCGACTGGCGGCTGCCCGAGCACTTCACCCCCGACTGGACGGCCCTGCCCGACTACAACCGCGACTCGCCGGCCGACCCGTTCCGCCCCTACGGCGTGACCATCGGGCACCTGCTGGAGTGGTCACGCCTCACCCTGCACCTGCGCACCGCGCTCGGGGACGACGCCCCGGACTGGCTGCTCGAGGACGCCGCGGGTCTGTTCGACCGCGCGGTGGCCGACGGGTGGCACGCCGACGACTGCGACGGGTTCGTCTACACGACCGACTTCGACGGGACGCCGGTCGTGCGCCAGCGGCTGCACTGGGTGGTCGCCGAGGGCATCGGCGCCGCCTGGGTCCTCTCCCGCGAGACCGGCGAGGACGACTACGCCGACTGGTGTGCCGCGTGGTGGGCGCACGCCGAGGCGTGCTTCATCGACCGCAAGCACGGGTCGTGGCGGCACGAGCTCGACGAGCGCAACCAGCCCGCGGCCACCGTGTGGAAGGGCAAGCCGGACGTGTACCACGCCTACCAGGCCGCGCTGCTGCCCTCGCTGCGCCCGGCGGCCTCGTTCGCGGGCGCCCTGCGAGGCACTGCCACCTCCGCCTGACGCGCCGGGCGGCGCCCACCGGGCTCCACGGCATACGCCTGCGCCCTCCTGGACGTGGACGGGTGGGGTGACGAGTCGTCACCCCACCCGCGGTGTGGTCGGTCAGCTGTGCGCAGCGGCGTGCGCGTGGACCCAACCAGCGTGGTCGGCCACCTCGAACGCCCACACGACCAGGATCGATCCCATGAACACGGCCAGCAGGACCTCAGCGGCCGCCGTCTCCGCCAGCACCAGGGTCACGATCCCCAGCACCGCCGCCAGGCCGGCCACCACTGCCTGTGTCGTCCCGACACGGTCGTGCTCGTTGGCACCCCTGAACGTGAGGAATGCCGCAGCACCCAGAACCAGGCCTAGTGCGGACATCCCTCGGGGGTCCTTGATGAAGGGCATCTCGCCGTTGACCAGGTACCCCACGTAGGGGATGCCGATGGCCAGCACGAGCACCGTTGCCACAAGGTCTCTCATCGTCAGTCTCATCACTACACCTCCTTCCACTCCTCCAGCGTCCATCGGAGACCCAGCGGGGTGCAGAGGCGAAGGTCCCCGGCGGAACCGGCGACCCGGCGAGCCCGGACAGCCGCGAAACGGCGGTTGCTCGGCTTCCCGCGGGATGTTGTCCCGCGGTTCGTCGAGCAACCGCCGTTTCGGGGAGGGAGTCAGCTCCCAGAGGCGAGGGCGGCCTTGACGTCGGAGGCGTACTGGTCGGAGCGCTCCTGGCCCGACAGCTCGGCGATCGCGTCCATGGTCGCGTCGGTGACGGCCCGCAGCAGCGCGCCCTTGGAGTACTGCCGCGACAGCCCCTCGACGTCGACCGGCGGCCCGAACCGCACGGTGACCTTGGCCGGGCGGAAGCCGTTGGAGCCGGCCGGCTGCACCTTGTCGGTGCCGACGACCGCGCACGGCAGCAGGGTCGCCCCGGTCGCGAGCGCCATCCGCGCCACCCCGGTGCGGCCCTTGTGCAGCCGGCCGTCCGGCGAGCGCGTGCCCTCGGGGTAGACGCCGAACGCGCCACCCTCGCGCAGCACTTCCTCGCCGAGCTCGAGCGACTTCATCGCCGCCCGGGGGTCGGACCGGTCGACCGGGATCGTCCCCGCCGTCGCGTGGAACCAGCGGACCAGGCCACCGCGCAGCCCGCGGCCCTGGAAGTACTCGGCCTTGCCGAGGAAGTGCACCTGCCGCCCGGAGGCGAGAGGGATGACGATCGAGTCGATGAACGACAGGTGGTTCGAGGCGACGATGAGGGCGCCCGAGCGCGGGACGTTCCGGCGGCCCTCGACCGACAGGCGGGTGGCCAGCGACAGCGGCGGGCCGATGAGGACGTGCCGCATCACCCAGCGGCTGGCGGAGTCCTCCAGCGTCGCCAGCGAGACGGGCCGACCCACCCGCGTCACTCCCACTCGATGGTGCCCGGCGGCTTGCTCGTCACGTCGAGGACCACGCGGTTGACCTCGCGCACCTCGTTGGTGATGCGGGTGGAGATCTTGGCGAGCACGTCGTACGGCACGCGGGTCCAGTCCGCGGTCATGGCGTCCTCGGAGGAGACGGGCCGCAGGACGACCGGGTGGCCGTAGGTGCGGCCGTCGCCCTGGACCCCGACCGACCGCACGTCGGCCAGCAGGACCACCGGGCACTGCCAGATGTCGCGGTCGAGGCCCGCGGCCGACAGCTCGTGGCGGGCGATCGCGTCCGCCGCGCGCAGGACCTCCAGGCGCTCGGCCGTCACCTCGCCGACGATGCGGATGCCGAGGCCCGGGCCGGGGAACGGCTGGCGCCAGACGATCGCCTCGGGGACGCCGAGCTCGAGACCGACCTGGCGCACCTCGTCCTTGAACAACGAGCGCAGCGGCTCGACGAGCTTGAACTGCAGGTCCTCGGGCAGGCCGCCCACGTTGTGGTGGCTCTTGATGTTGGCCGCACCGGTGCCGCCGCCGGACTCGACGACGTCGGGGTACAGCGTGCCCTGGACGAGGAACTCGACCGGGTGCTCGTCGTCGCCGCGGCTGCCGACGACGTCGCGGGCCGCCTGCTCGAAGACGCGGATGAACTCGCGGCCGATGATCTTGCGCTTCTCCTCGGGGTCGGACACCCCGGCGAGCGCGTCGAGGAACCGGTCCTTGGCGTCCACCACGACCAGGTCGACCCCGGTCGCGGCGACGAAGTCCTTCTCGACCTGCTCGGCCTCGCCCGAGCGCAGCAGCCCGTGGTCGACGAAGACGCACGTGAGCTGGTCGCCGACGGCCTTCTGCACCAGCGCCGCCGCCACCGAGGAGTCGACTCCACCGGACAGGGCGCAGAGCACGCGGGACTCGCCGACCTTCTCGCGGATCGCGTCGACGAGCTCGTCGACGACGTGCGCCGCGGTCCAGTCGCCGGAGAGGCCGGCCCCCTTGTAGAGGAAGTTCTCGAGCACCCGCTGGCCGAAGGTGGAGTGCATGACCTCGGGGTGCCACTGCACGCCGTAGAGCCGGCGCTCGTCGTCCTCGAAGGCCGCGACAGGCGCACCGGCGGTGGACGCGGTCACGCGCATGCCCTCCGGCGCCGCGGTCACCGAGTCGCCGTGGCTCATCCAGACCGACTGGTCGGTGGGCTGGCCGTTGAAGAGCGTGGAGGACGGGTCGGACACCTGCGCGGGCGTGGCGCCGTACTCGCCGAGGCCGGTGTGCGCGACCGTGCCACCGAGCGCCTGCACCATGGCCTGGAACCCGTAGCACATGCCGAAGACGGGGACCCCCGCCTCGAGCACCGCGCGGTCGAGACCGGGCGCGCCCTCGGCATACACCGACGACGGGCCGCCGGACAGGATGATCGCCGCCGGGTCCTTCGCGAGCAGCTCGTCGACGGACGCGGTGTGCGGCACGACCTCGCTGTAGATGTCGGCCTCGCGGACGCGCCGCGCGATGAGCTGGGCGTACTGCGCGCCGAAGTCCACGACCAGCACGGGCCGGGACTGCAGCGGGGTGGCGGGCACCTCGACGCGGTCGCCCTCGGGCGCCTCCACCCGGTCGTCGTCCTGGGCCTGGGTCACGTCACTGGCTGCGGCGTCGGTCACGGGGAAAGGCTACCGGCCAGCCGCGGCTCGACCTCCGTCGCCACCCGCCGCTCGATCCAGAACGCGACCAGCGGGACGCACGCGCCCACGACGATCGCCGCCATCCTCCCGAACGACCAGCCGACCTTGAAGCCGAGGTTCGCCACGGTGAACACGAACACCATGAAGATGAGGCCGTGCACCGGGCTCCACCACGACAGCGCCGCGTTGTCGAAGCCGTACTTCAGGACCATCTCGGCGATCAGCACGAACATCGCGAGGCCCGCGAGGATCGCCATCACCTTGAACCAGCCGAGCGCGCGGCGCGCGCCCTGCACATCCCGGATCTCAGTCGTCACGTCGGGCATCCTCTCGCACCATCCTGGACCACATGAACACGGCGAACGCCGCGAAGACCCACCACTGCACGGCGTATGCCGCGTTGCGCCACTTCAGGCCGCCCTCCACCTCGGGCGGGGGCACCCGCTGCACCCCGGTGGGTGCGGGGATGCCGGACCCGGTCGCCGTCCGCTCGGTCTGGGCGAAGACGAAGGCGTTGTAGAGCTCCCCCGGCCACTCGTTGACGAGCACGGCCAGGTCGACCGAGCCGCGGGCCTGCTGCGGCCAGGCCGGCAGCCCCTGCGGCGGGTCGGAGGGCGACTCACCCGGGGCCAGCGAGCCGTCCACAGAGACCGTCCCCGTCGGCGGCTGGACCGGCCTCGTCGTGTCCGTCACGAAGCCGCGCACCACGGCGATCCGGGCCCTGCTCTCGGTGACGTCCAGCGGTGTGACCACCCAGTAGCCGGTCCGGCCCTGGAGACGGCGGGGACCGACGAGGAACTGGCCGTCCGCGGCATACGTCCCCACAGCGGTGACGCTGCGCCCGGACTGGGGGTTCGGGAACGGCTGGTGCGGCCGGATGACGGTGTCGAGCAGGGCCGGCCGCGCCTCGTGCGCCTTGCGCAGCGCATCGGCCAGGCCCTTGTCCTGGGCCACGTGCAGCTGCCACAGACCGAGCTGGATGCAGCCGGCGACCACGACCAGGACGACCGCGAACAGGCCGAGCCAGCGCGGCTTCAGGGCGGTTCGCAGCACGCGACGAGGCTACGTGACGTCCCTGTGCGCACGGACACGAGGCCCGTGGGCAGCCGGAAAACCGGTGTCGTCGTGTCCGTGCCCGCGCCTACCGTGGTGCCCCTGATGCGCGAGATCCCCTTCCCCGACCCGGGCCGTCCCGACACCCGGAGCACGGTCCGGTTCCTCGCGTGGGTCGCGGCGCGGCAGTGGCCCACCCAGCTCGTCGGCATGGCCAGCGGCGCGGTCTGGATGCTGGCCATCGCCCTCATCCCGGCCGCGGTGGGCAAGGGCGTCGACGAGGGCATCGTGCCCGGCAACCCCGCGGGCCTGGTCCGGTGGGCGCTCGCGCTCCTCGGGCTGGGTGCGGTGGCCGCCTCGATGGCCGCGGTACGGCACTGGTTCGCGGTCCACAACTGGCTCTTCGCGTCCTACCGCGGTGCCCAGCTCACCGCCCTCGGCGCCGAGCGGGCCGGGCCCGCCCTGACCCGGACGCTGCCGTCGGGCGAGGTGGTCGCGGTGTTCGCGAACGACGTGATGCGGCTCGGGGGGCTCTACGACGTCATGGGCCGGTTCGCCGGGGCGATCGTCAGCTACGTCGTCGTGGGGGCGATCCTGCTGGCGGCCTCTCCCCCGCTCGGCTGGCTGGTGCTGCTCGGCGGCCCGGTCATGCTGGGCAGCCTCACCCTGATCGTGCGACCGCTCCAGCGGCGCCAGGCCCGACAGCGCGAGGAGGCCGGACGGCTCACCACCCTCGGCGCCGACACGGTCGCCGGGCTGCGGGTGCTGCGCGGGATCGGCGGGGAGCAGACGTTCCTGCGGCGGTACGAGGCGCAGACGGCCCGGGTGCGCGCCACGGGGTTCCGGGTGGCCGGGCTCCAGGCGGCGCTCGACTCCGCGCAGGTGCTGCTGCCCGGCGTCTTCGTCGTGCTCGTCACCTGGCTCGGGGCCCGCCAGGCCGTGGAGGGACGGATCACGCCGGGACAGCTCGTGGCGTTCTACGGCTACACCGCGTTCCTCACCATGCCGCTGCAGACGGCGGTCGAGGTGATCGACCGCGGCATCCGGGCGCACATCGCAGCCGGGAAGATGCTGCGGGTCCTGGCGGTCGAGCCGGACCACGCCCCAGGCCAGCCCGCACGCGCGGAGCTGCCCGACCCCGGCGCCGATCTAGTCGACCCGCTCTCGGGCACGGTCGTCCGTGGCGGCCTGCTCACGGCGATCGTCTCGGCGCGGCCCGAGGAGTCGGCGGCGGTCGCCGAGCGCCTCGGCCGCCACGGGCCCGGGCCGCACCAGACGACGTGGGGCGGCGTGCGCCTCGACGACCTGCCGATCGAGCAGGTGCGGCGGTCGGTCGTGGTGAGCGAGCCCGACCCGCGCCTGTTCACCGGCGTGCTGCGCGAGGAGCTGCTGGCCGCGCGCCGTCCCACGCCCGCTGCGGCCGGGGGCGGGAGCGGGAGGTCGGCAGGGACGGATCCAGGGACGGCGTCGGACACGGAGGTGCACCGCGCCCTCGAGACGGCGAGCGCGCTCGACGTGCTGGAGGCGGTTCCCGACGGGCTCGACGGCCTCGTCGAGGAGCGCGGCCGCTCCTACTCCGGCGGCCAGCGGCAACGGCTCGCCCTCGCCCGGGCGCTCCTCACCGACGCCGACGTCCTCGTCCTCGTCGAGCCGACGAGCGCGGTCGACGCCCACACCGAGGCCCGCGTCGCCGAACGGCTGGCCGAGCACCGGCGCGGCCGCACGACCGTCGTCACCTCGGTCAGCCCGCTGCTGCTCGGGCAGGCCGACGAGGTGGTCCTGCTCGAGGACGGTCTCGTCACCGCCCGCGGCACCCACCGCGAGCTGCTCGCGGACCCCGAGCACCCGGCATACCGGCACATCGTCATCAGGGAGGAGGAGCCGGCATGATGACCGACCACGCCCGGCGCACCCTGCCCGTCGCGGACAAGGCCGCCGTCTGGCGGCACACGCGCGCGCTCGCGGCCGAGCACCGTGGCCTCGTCGCCCAGGTGCTGGTCCTGCACGCGCTGGCCGCGCTGGCCGCCCTGGCCGCGCCCTGGCTGGTGGGTCGGCTCGTCGACCTCGTCAGCGGTCGCGGCCACACCGGCGATGTCGACCGGATCGGCATCCTGCTCGCCGTCGCCGTCGTCGTGCAGACCGGCCTGACGTGGGCGGCCCGGCGGGCGGCGTTCCTCCTCGGCGAGACGGTGTTCGCCCAGCTGCGCGAGCAGTTCGTGGCGAGGGCGGTCAACCTGCCGCTGTCGACGGTCGAGCGGGCGGGCACGGGCGACCTCGTCGCCCGCACGACCAACGACGTCGAGGCGCTGTCGCACGTCGTGCGGTTCGGGGTGCCCTCGCTCTTCGTCGCCTCGATGACCGTCGTGATGACGGTCGTGGCGGCGCTGTTCACCTCGCCGCTGGCGACCCTGCCGATCCTGCTCGGCGTTCCGTTCTACTGGATCTCGACGCGCCGCTACCTGCGCAAGGCCGGCGACGGGTACCTATGGGAGCGCGCGACGTACGCCGCGCTCAACGGCGTCGTCGCCGAGACCGTCGACGGCGCACGCACCATCGACGCCCTGTCGCTGGCGGGCGTGCGCCGCAGCCGCTTCCACGACGCGCTGCGCGAGTGCTACCGGGCGGAGCGGTACACCCTCGGTCTGCGGCTGCGCTGGTTCCCGGCCGTCGTCTTCGGCTACTACGTGCCGACCGCGGGCGCGATCGTGTGGGGCGGCTGGCTGGCGGTCAACGGTCACATCTCGGCGGGGGTGGCGACCGCGGTGACGCTGTACATCCAGCAGATGGTCGGCCCGCTCGACGAGCTGCTCGGCTGGCTCGACGAGATCCAGGTCGGGGCCACGTCGCTCGCCCGCGTCATCGGCGTGGGCGAGGTGCCGCCGGACCGGGTGGCCACCGGCGCGCGCCCCGACGGCCCGAGGATCGAGGTCGACGACGTCCGGTACGCGCACCGCGCCGGCCACGACGTCCTGCACGGCGTCTCGCTCGACCTGCGGCCCGGCGAGCGGCTCGCGATCGTCGGGCCGTCCGGCGCGGGCAAGTCGACCCTCGGCCGCCTCATGGCCGGCATCGACGGACCGCGCGAGGGGCGGATCGACGTCGGCGGGGTGCCGCTTGTCGACCTCGACCTCGGCGACCTGCGCGGCGAGGTGGCGCTGGTGACGCAGGAGCACCACGTGTTCGTCGGGTCCCTGGCAGACAACCTGCTGCTCGCCCGTCCCGGTGCCGGCACGCAGGAGCTCGAGGAGGCGCTGCGCGCCGTCGACGCGCACGAGTGGGCGCTGGGGCTGCCCGAGGGGCTGGCGACGGTCGTCGGCAGCGGCGGCCACGTGCTCAACGAGGCGCAGTCGCAGCAGGTCGCGCTCGCCCGGCTCGTGCTCGCCGACCCGCACACCCTGGTGTTCGACGAGGCGACCTCGCTGCTCGACCCCCGCGCGGCCCGGCACCTCGAGCGCTCGCTGGCCGCCGTCGTCGAGGGCCGCACGGTCGTCGCCATCGCGCACCGGCTGCACACCGCCCACGACGCCGACCGGGTGGCGGTGGTGGAGGACGGGTTGGTCAGCGAGATCGGCACGCACCACGAGCTCGTGGCCGCGGACGGCCCGTATGCCGCCCTCTGGGCGTCGTGGCGCGACGAACCGGCCACCCGGGGCACGACCACCTGAGGCCCGACCACCTGGGGCACGACCACCTGAGGCCCGGCGCCCTGTCGAGCGGTCAGGACATGCCGACGGTCGCCGGTCGCCACCGGCGTGTCCTGACCCCTCGTCCTACTCAGCCGAGGCCCAACGCTCGCGCGAACCGTCGCACGCAGTCCGCCCGCTGCGCAGGTCGGTAGACGTCGTCCGCGTAGATCTCCAGCACCTGCCATCCCTCGTCCGCCGCCACGGCGGTCCGGTGGGCGTCATAGCTGCGACGGCTGATCGAGGCGTGGTCCGAGCCCTGGTACTCCCCCACCACCCGCTGCCGGCGCCACACCAGGTCCCCCTCGAGCAGCCACTGCCCGTCGCGTCCGTGGACAGCGGCGTTCACCTCCGGCTCAGGCAAACCGGACCGGAGGAACATCAGCCGTGCCCTCGTCTCCATCGGTGAGCGCACCGGCGCCCGGACGAGCCCGAGGGCTTCTCGCAGCATGGTCGCGCCACGCGGTCGGACCCGCGCGTCGAGCGCTCGCCCCATCGCCAGCACACCAGCAGCACGATCGACGAAGCCGGTGCCCGGCTCGGGAGGCCCGACCAGGTGCGTCGCGACCTGGTCTCCCGCGACGACGAGGTCGTCGAGGCCGAACGCGGGAGCAGAGAGCTCGGCGAGGTCGAGCCACGTGTCCGCCAGGCCGGTGACACGGAGCCCGGACACCCGCACGACCTTCCGGCGCTCCAGACCGCGGTGCCCTTGACAGCCCTCTCGCCGCGTCCGGCTCTTGCCGGAGGGCCGCATCACGTGAAGGACGTCGTCGACTGCGTGGGGCACCGGCAGGTCGAGCCCCCAGAGGTGGGCGGCGGTCAGGTGGCTGAAAGCCGCATCCGCTGGCAGCGCCAAGGCGAAGGCCCTCGCACGCTGCGACGTGGTGGTCGGCGCCCGTAGCATCCGCACCGCCCGCGTCGGGCTCACGAGGTGTGGTGCGCGCAGACGCCACATCGGCACCTCATGGCGACGGGCCTCCGCGACCGTGAACGGCGAGCTGGCGACTGACTCCGGCAACCACACTCCGTCCACGGCTCCACTGTGGTCCGACGCCGAGGCGGTTTCGCGGCTGTCCACAGCCACCAGGACGGGCGCCCGGTCGAGGGGTCAGGACACGCCGAAGGTCCCGGCCTGCCGTCGGCGTGTCCTGACCCCTCGACGCGCGGGACGCGGGCCGAGAACACGCTCGCAAGAAATTTCCGGGACGGCGCGTAACCCCGTGACGGAGCCGTCGTTGTCTGGGTGGTGTGGCTGGAGACCCACCCCCGGCTCGTCTCCAGCCACACCGCCCACGGTCACGGTTGGCGGGGGGCAGGGGGCCCCGTCAACCGTCCTCCGTGTCAGGGAACGGGCAGCCGGGTCCGGCGGCGCCTCCCGACCTGCGCTCAGGCGCCGAAGCTGGGCGCCGTGTCGGTCGAGGGCAGGGCCGACGCCTCCTGCGCCGCCGGTCCGTAGCGGGTCACCGCCGGCCGCGGCGCGGGCACCGGCTCGACGCGCGCGTACCCGTCCTGCTGCGCCGGACGCGGGTCGGCACCGCCCCTGACCGGCCAGAACGACATCGCCCGCTCCGCCTGCGCCGTGATCGTCAGCGACGGGTTGACGCCGAGGTTCGCCGAGACGGCCGACCCGTCGACGACGTGCAGGTCGGGGTAGCCCCACACCCGCTGGTACCCGTCGACCACGCCGCGCTCCGGGCTGGAGCCGATGGCCACGCCGCCGAGGAAGTGCGCCGTCAGCGGGATGTCGGCCACCTCGCCCAGGCTGCTGCCGGCGAACGCCCGCAACCCCGTCGCCTCGGCGAGCCGTCGCGCCAGCACCCGCATCGCCTCCTGCCCCTCGGGGATGAAGGTCGGGTTCGGCTCGCCGTGCCCCTGGCGCGAGGTCAGCCCCCACCCACCGAGCAGGCCGCGACGGCCGCTGACGCGCAGCGAGTTGTCCTTGGACTGCATGACGAGCCCGATGACGGTGCGCTCGCTCCAGCGCCGCACCGAGAACGACCGGACGAAGACGACCGGGTGCTTGACCGCCTCGACGAGGAACTGCACGGGCCGGGGCAGCCGCCCGCCGGGCACGAGGATCGTCGCGAGCAGGCCCATGGCGTTCGAGCCGGGGCCGTACCGGCAGTTCTCGACGTGCGTGTCCGCGGTCGGGTGGAACGACGACGTGATCGCCACCCCGCGCGACAGGTCGGCGTCCTGCGGCACGCGCTCGGTCATGACGCCGTTGAGCGCCTCGGAGTTCGTCCGGGTGAGGTGCCCGAGCCGGTCGGACAGCCGCGGCAGGACCCGCTCCTCCCGCATGCGGTGCAGCAGCTTCTGGGTGCCCCAGGTGCCGGCCGCGAACACGACCTGCTCGGCGGTGACGGTCTCCCGGGTGCGCCGGGACCACGCGCCTGTCCGCTCGTGCGTCACGGCATACCCGCCACCGCGGCGCGGCTCGACCCGGACCACGGTGCGCATCGGCTCGATCGTGGCGCCGAGCGACTCCGCGAGCGCGAGGTAGTTCTTGACCAGGGTGTTCTTGGCACCCACCCGGCAGCCGACCATGCAGTTGCCGCACTGGGTGCAGCCGGTGCGCTCCGGCCCCGCGCCGCCGAAGTAGGGGTCGGGGACGCGGCGCCCGGGCATGCCGTAGAACACGCCGGTGGGCGTCTTGCGGTAGGTGTCCTCGACGCCGAGTTCGCGGGCGGCGAGCCGCATGACCTGCTCGACCACCCCGTCGCACGGGTTATCGACGACCCCGAGCATCGTGCTCGCGGTCTCGTAGTGCGGCCCGAGCTCGGCCTGCCAGTCGGTGATGTCGGCCCACTGCCGGTCGGCGAAGAACTCGGCCGGCGGCACGTAGAGAGTGTTCGCGTAGTTCAGCGACCCGCCGCCGACGCCCGCACCGGCGAGCACCACCACGTCGGGCAGCCGGTGCACCCGCTGCACGCCGAAGCACCCCAGGCGCGGCGCCCACAAGTACCGGCGCAGGTCCCACGACGTCCTGGCGAAGTCCTCGTCGGCGAACCGGCGCCCGGACTCCAGCACGTGCACCCGGTAGCCCTTCTCGGCCAGCCGCAGCGCCGTCACCGATCCACCGAAGCCCGACCCGACGACCACCACGTCGTGGTCGAAGCCGCCGTCCACGCTCACCGGCGACCGACCGCCTTGAGCGCCTGCAGCGCCGAGGTCATCACCCGCACGTAGGTCTCCTGCGACATGCCGAACGCCGGCGCGATCGGCAGGCCGTACTGCACCGTGACGTTCTGGGACTCGGTGTACTTGAGGATGCCCTCGGCACCGTGCCGCCGGCCGACGCCCGACTGCTTCATGCCGCCCATCGGGCTGGCGACGCTCCCCCACGCCGCGGCATACCCCTCGTTCACGTTGACGGTGCCGGCGTGGATGGCGGTCGCGACGCGCCGGGCCCGCGCGACGTCACGCGACCAGACGGAGGCGTTGAGGCCGTAGTCGGTGTCGTTGGCGAGCCGGATGGCCTCCTCGTCGCTGCCCACCCGGTAGACCGACACGACCGGCCCGAACGTCTCGCCGTCACGCAGGTCCATCGCGCTCGTGACGCCCTCGAGGACCGTCGGCTCGTAGAAGTACGGACCGAGGTCCGGGCGGGGCCGGCCGCCGGCCAGCACACGCGCACCCTTGGCGCGGGCGTCCTCGACGTGCGCGCTCACGCGGTCGAGCTGGGCCTGCGAGACGAGCGAACCCATGTCGGGCCCGTAGGCGAGGTCGGCGCCGAGCCGCATCGCCTTCACGGCCGCGACGAACCGGCTGGTGAACTCCTCCGCCACCGCGTCGTGGACGAGCAGCCGCTCGACCGAGATGCACAGCTGGCCACCCGAGGAGAAGCACGCCCGCACCGCTCCGTCGACCGCGCGGTCGAGGTCGGCGTCGTCGGCGACGTACATGGAGTTCTTGCCGCCGAGCTCGAGGGAGTACCCCACCAGCCGGCTGGCGACGGACTCGGCCACGGCGCGGCCGGTCGCGGTCGACCCGGTGTAGCAGACGTAGTCGGTGAGGTCGACGACCGCCTGGCCCACCGTGGGACCGTCACCGAGGACGACCTGCAGCACCGACTCGGGCAGCCCCGCCTCGGTCAGCAGCTGCACGGCCTGGAGCGCGGTGAGCGAGGCCTGGAGGTCGGGACGCAGGACGACCGCGTTGCCCGCCATGAGCGCGGGGATGGCGTCGGTGATGGCGAGGCTGAGCGGGTAGTTCCACGGGCTGACGACACCCACCACCCCGCGGGGGTGGTGGTGCTCGGTGCTCTGCGTGAGCACCGGGAACAGACCGGGGCGCCGCCGCGGGCGCAGGTATGCCGCGGCCGAGCGGGCGTAGTGCCGCGCCACGATCGCCACGTCGGCGACCTCCTCGAAGGCCTGCGCGCGGGTCTTGCCCGACTCGAGCTGCACGATGTCGAGCAGCTGGACCTGCCGCTCGAGCACGAGGTCGTGGTAGCGCAGGAAGACGCGCTGCCGCACCTCCATCGGCGTCCGTGCCCAGGCCCGCTGCGCCGCGCGGGCGGCGTCGACGGCCACGGCGACGTCCTCGCGCGTCGAGAGCGGGAGCGTCGCGAGCGGCGCGCCGGTCAAGGGCGTGACGCTGCGGTGCTCGGCCGCCCGCGGGGCGCACACGACGCGCCGGGTGAGCCGGCGCACGAGCCCCGGGTCCACGGCATACGTCGCGGTGGGGTCGGTCTCGGGATCGGCGATAAGGTCCGGAGCCATGGCGTCAGCCTAGGTCCGCGATGCCTTCCTTACCAGTAGTCAGTTACGCGACCTGCCCCACACGCCCCCTTGCTGCCACGTGGTCGTCACGCAGCCGCCCATCAGCGCACGGCGGTGACGTCCTGCCGGCAACGCGTCGGGAAGACCCCCGCGCGGGTCAGCTCTGCTGGTAGGGGGCGACGACGACCTCGACCCGCTGGAACTCCTTGACGTCGGAGTACCCGGTCGTGGCCATGGCGCGGCGCAGGGCGCCCACGAGGTTGGTCGTGCCGTCGGCGACGCGACCCGGCCCGAAGAGGATCTGCTCGAGCGAGGCGACCGCCCCGACCTCGACCCGCGAGCCACGCGGAAGCTCCTGGTGGTGCGCCTCCGGGCCCCAGTGCAGCCCGCGACCCGGCGCGTCGGTGGCCCGGGCGAGCGCCGCGCCGAGCATGACGGCGTCGGCGCCACAGGCGATCGCCTTGACGATGTCGCCGCTCGTGCCCACGCCGCCGTCGGCGATCACGTGGACGTAGCGGCCGCCGGACTCGTCGAGGTAGTCGCGGCGGGCGGCGGCCACGTCGGCGATGGCACTGGCCATGGGGGCGTGGATGCCGAGGGTGCGGCGGGTGGTGTGCGCCGCGCCGCCGCCGAAGCCGACGAGGACGCCGGCCGCGCCGGTGCGCATGAGGTGCAGGGCCGCGGTGTACGACGCCGCGCCGCCGACGATGACCGGCACGTCGAGCTCGTAGATGAAGCGCTTGAGGTTGAGCGGCTCGGCCCGGCCGGACACGTGCTCGGCGCTGACGGTGGTGCCGCGGATGACGAAGAGGTCGACCCCGGCGTCGACCACGGTCTTCCAGAACTGCTGGGTGCGCTGCGGGCTCAGGGCGCCCGCCACGGTGACACCGGCCTCGCGGACCTCGCGCAGGCGCTGCGCGATGAGCTCGGGCTGGATCTCCGGGGCGTACAGCTCCTGCATGCGGGCGGTCGCGGTGGCCGGGTCGAGCGTGGCGATCTCGGCCAGGACCGGCGCCGGTTCCTCGTAGCGGGTCCACAACCCCTCCAGGTCGAGGACGGGCAGCCCCCCGAGGCGGCCGAGCGCGATGGCCGACTCGGGCGACATCACCGAGTCCATCGGAGCCGCGATGACCGGGATGTCGAAGTGGTAGGCGTCGATCTGCCAGCCGACCGAGACCTCCTCGGGGTCGCGCGTGCGGCGCGAGGGCACCACGGCGATGTCGTCGAAGGAGTAGGCCCGGCGTCCGCGCTTGCCGCGTCCGATCTCGATCTCAGTCACCGCGCAAGGCTATCGGCCACGGCCCGCCCGGCCGAATGCGCGGGATGCACGGCGCCCCGCCGCCGGGTGAGGGGTGCCGACGACGGGACGCCTGGGACGCCGTACCACGCACAGCGTGGTGACGACGAAACCATGGTGCTCCCCTGCTCGGCCCGAGGGGGGCGGGCCGTCCTGGAAGCGTACGGTCGCCCGGTCGGGCGGCGGATCACCCCAAAGGCGTACGCGACCTCCCGCACGCGTCTGGACGCCCGCGCGGACTGTCCGGCCGGACGCGGCCCCGCCCTCCTGGACACCTCCGCCGACCGGCCCGGCGTGCCCGGCCGGGAGGTGGGCGAGTCAGCGACCGCCGTAGTTCGGCGCCTCGACGGTCATCTGGATGTCGTGCGGGTGCGACTCCTTGAGCCCGGCCGAGGTGATCCGCACGAACTGGCCCCTCGCCTTGAGCTCGGGGATGGTGCGGGCGCCCACGTAGAACATCGACTGCCCCAGCCCGCCGACGAGCTGGTGCACGACGTTGGCCAGCGGGCCGCGGTAGGCCACCTGACCCTCGATGCCCTCGGCGATGATCTTGTCGTCGCTGCTGACGTCGGCCTGGAAGTACCGGTCCTTGGAGTAGGACTTCTTGCCGCGGGAGGCCATCGCGCCGAGGGAGCCCATGCCGCGGTAGGACTTGAACTGCTTGCCGTTGACGAAGATGAGGTCGCCCGGCGACTCCTCGCAGCCCGCGAGCAGCGAGCCGAGCATGACCGTGTCCGCCCCGGCGACGATGGCCTTGGCGATGTCGCCGGAGTACTGAAGGCCGCCGTCGCCGATGACCGGCACCCCGGCTTCGCGGCAGGCGAGCGACGCGTCGTAGATGGCGGTGACCTGCGGGACGCCGACACCGGCGACGACGCGGGTCGTGCAGATCGAGCCGGGGCCGACGCCGACCTTGACCGCGTCCACGCCCGCGTCGACCAGCGCCTGCGCACCGGCGCGGGTCGCGACGTTGCCGCCGATGACCTGGACGTGCCTCATGGCGGGGTCGGCCTTGAGCTTGCGGACCATCTCGAGCATCAGCCGGGCGTGGCCGTTGGCGGTGTCCGCGACGAGCACGTCGACGCCGGCCTCGACGAGCCGGGTCGCGCGCTCCCACGCGTCGCCGAAGAAGCCGATCGCCGCACCGACGAGCAGCCGGCCGTGGTCGTCCTTGCTCGCGTCCGGGAACTGCTCGGACTTCACGAAGTCCTTGACGGTGATGAGTCCGGCGAGCCGGCCCTCGTCGTCGACAAGTGGCAGGCGCTCGCGCTTGTGCTGGCGAAGCAGGGCGGTGGCGTCCTCACGCGAGATGCCGACGCCTCCGGTGACCAGCGGCATGGGGGTCATGACGTCGCGGACCCTGGTGGTCTGCCACTCCGCCACCGGGGTGAAGCGCAGGTCGCGGTTGGTGATCATGCCGAGCAGGTGGTTGCCCTCGTCGACGACGGGCAGGCCCGAGACGCGGTACTCGCCGCAGCGGCGGTCGAGCTCCTCGAGGGTCGCGTCGGGGCCGATGGTGACGGGGTTGCTGATCATGCCCGTCTGCGTCCGCTTCACGAGGTCGACCTGGTAGGCCTGGTCCTCGATCGACAGGTTGCGGTGCAGGATGCCGATGCCGCCCTGTCGGGCCATCGCGATCGCCATGCGCGACTCGGTGACGGTGTCCATGGCCGCCGAGATGAGCGGGATCCGCAGCGATATCTCCCGGGTCAGCCGGGCGGTGGTGTCGACGTCGGACGGGATGACGTCCGTCTCGTTCGGCAGGAGCAGGACGTCGTCGTAGGTCAGGCCCAGCTTGGCGAAGGGGTCGTGGGCCGGCTCGGCGAGCGCGGCGCCGGTCGCGGGGGCCGCAGCGGCCTCGTGAGCGGTCAGGTCGGGCAGGCGGTCGTCGACACCAAGGCTCATTGCCCAATCGTAAACCGGCCGCGGACGCCCCTCGTGCGCGCATGGTGCCCGGGCAGCGGGCCGGCGCAGCCACGGCATACGGCCGTCCCGGCCCGGTGTCCACCATCCGGGACCTCGACGGGGACCTGCGCGGCCTTGAACAAGTCCATACGTTCCGCACGGCCCGGGGGTCCTCCCCGAGCGGTAGCGTCCGAAGCGTGCGGCAGCGTGCCGCGGGAGAGCAGGACGACATGGCTGAGTTGTCACGGCTGCCGGGACCCGTCGCCGATCTGTGGGAGTGGCAGCTGCAGGGCTCCTGCCGCCAGAGCAACCCCGACGTCTTCTTCCATCCCGAGGGTGAGCGCGGGCCCGCCCGCCGGTCCCGGGACTCCGAGGCCAAGCAGGTCTGCCTCGGCTGCCCGGTCCTGGCCCAGTGCCGCGAGCACGCCCTGCGGGTGCGCGAGCCGTACGGCGTGTGGGGTGCGATGACCGAGGACGAGCGCGAGGCGCACTACGCCGGACACGCGGCCCCCGCGGCCAGCTGACGCTCCTAGACTCGAGGGCGTGAGCCTGCTCGAGATCCCGATCCGTGACGAGTCCATCCGGCTCGGCCAGCTGCTCAAGCTCGCCGGCGTGGTCGAGGACGGCGCCATGGCACGGGCGGTGGTCGAGAACGGCGAGGTCCTGCTCGACGGCGCCGTCTGCCTGCGCCGCGGCACCCAGGTGCGTCCCGGCCAGACCGTGGAGTATGCCGGGGAGTCCATCCAGGTGGTCGGCCCCGCCTAGCTGGACATCGCACCTAGCGGTAGGAGACGTCGAGCCCGGTGCTGACCATCGCGGCGGACGCCGGGCCGAGCCGGAGCCACTCTCCGCGGTCGAAGTCGACGCCGAGCTGCTCCGGGCACGCCCCCGCGAGGTCCACGACCCGGCCGCTCGTGGTCCGGGCCCGGATGACGAACAGGCCGTTGGAGGGCCGGCACGGCGGTCGCGCCCGGCGGGTGGAGCCGTGCGTCGCGAGCTCGGCGTCGAGCTGGGCCACCTGTGACTGCGCCAGGACCAGCCTCGTGACGGGGCGCATCCTGGGGACCCGGCCGCTCACCGGCAGCGGGTGCAGGCACAGGGTCGCCAGGTCGAAACGCGTCCCGCGCGGAAGCGGCTCGGCCGGCGACGCGGCCGGCTGCAGGTCGAAGACCGGCGGGCAGGTGAGGAAGCCGTCGTCCCAGCGCGACTGGGCGCGCACGGTGTCCTGCTCCGCCTCGGCGCGGTAGAAGCTGTCGAGGGCGGGCCACCCGTTGCAGCGCAGGCTCTCGTTCGCATAGGTCGCGACGTGGCCGTCGGACGACTCGACGACCACTCGGAAGGCAGGTCCCTGGGGGACGTCGCCGCAGCCCGACCCGGCATCCCGCCTCGCGATGGAGATCATCGCGACCGCCCGGGCGTCCGTCACGGGCTGCGACGGGGGCAGGTAGCCGGTCCAGACCGAGTCGTCGTCGGTCCGGGCGCACACCACGACCGCGACCACCGGGTTGCCGGGCGCCCCGAGCCCCGACCCGGGCGGCACGGAAGGTGCGTCCTGGCGCCGCTCGCAGTCCGAGGAACCGAGCGCCGTGCGGGACGGCGTGGGAGCCGACGTGGGGGGTGCCGGTGCCCCCAGCCTGGGTGCGGCCACGGAGGCCGCCACGGCGGCGGCACCCAACAGGACCACGGCGGCCCCGGCCCACCCGACGAGCCGTCGAGCCCTCGGCGGGCGCCGGACCGGCACCCCGGTGAGCCCGTCGAGGGATGGATCCGCCGGGGCGAGGCGGTCCAGGGCGGCGGCGAGCGCCGGCTCGTCGAGCCCGGTGGTCGCGGCCAGCGAACCGACGGCGCCCTCGCGGCGACGGCGCGCGGCTGCCACGGGTTCGTCGAGCGCCGCGGCGAGCCGGGCGTCGGCGAGCCCGTCGAACAGCGCCAGGACCACCCGCGCGCGGTCGGCGGGCGCGAGGTCCATCAGCGCCTGGAGCACCTCACGGTCCCCCGCCGGCGGGGCCGGGAGCTGCCGTTGCCCTGGCCGGCCCGGCCGACCGTGGCCGTGCCGGTGCAGGTCGACGAGCACCCGCCGCAGCTCGACGTCGTACGAGCCCGCACCGACCTCGGCCAGGTGGGCCCACCGCGGCCAGGCCCGCGCGAGCGTCGCCCCCACGAGCCGGCGTGCACCCTCGTCGCTGCCGGTGAGCAGCCAGGCGGTGCGGAGCAGGTCGACGCCACGGGCCTCGACGTACTCCTCGAAGCCCGGCGCGGACGCATACCGCTCCATCGCGACCACCTAGCCGGTGCGCCCGCACACCCCGTGGCACCCGGGCGACCTCCCCAATGTCGCACACGGTCCGGGCGCTGTGCAGGGACGGACAGGGGAAGCCCGGGACGCCGGACGGGGCCGGGCACGGCGAGGGCCCGCCCCCACCGTGGTGGGAGCGGGCCCTCGCGAACCGGGAAGGCGGCTGGCTCAGTGGCCGTGGCCGTGTCCGTGACCGCCTGCGGCCTCGGGCTCGTCTTCCTTCTTCTCCACGACGAGGGTGTCGGTGGTCAGGACCATCGACGCGATCGAGGCGGCGTTGCGCAGGGCGGAGCGGGTGACCTTGACCGGGTCGATGACGCCGGCCTTGACCAGGTCGACGTACTCGCCGGTGGCCGCGTTGAGGCCGTTGCCGACCTCGAGCTCGCGCACCTTGGAGACGGCGACGTAGCCCTCCATGCCGGCGTTCTCGGCGATCCAGCGCAGCGGCTCGGCCGCGGCCTTGGCCACGATCGCGGCGCCGACCTTCTCGTCGTCCTCGAGGCCGAGGCCCTCGATGACCGAGGAGGCGTGGACGAGGGCGGAGCCGCCACCGGCGACGATGCCCTCCTCGATGGCCGCGCGGGTCGCGGAGATCGCGTCCTCGATGCGGTGCTTCTTCTCCTTGAGCTCCACCTCGGTGTGGGCGCCGACCTTGATGACGCAGACGCCGCCGGCGAGCTTGGCGAGGCGCTCCTGGAGCTTCTCGCGGTCCCAGTCGGAGTCGGTGCGCTCGATCTCGGCCTTGATCTGGTTGACCCGGCCGGTGACGTCGTCGGCCGAGCCCGCCCCGTCGATGATCGTGGTGGTGTCCTTGGTGACGACGACGCGGCGGGCCTGGCCCAGCACGTCGAGGTCGGCCTGGTCGAGCTTGAGGCCGACCTCCTCGGAGATGACCTGGCCACCGGTGAGGACGGCCATGTCCTGCAGCATCGCCTTGCGGCGGTCGCCGAAGCCGGGCGCCTTGACGGCCACGACGTTGAACGTGCCGCGGATCTTGTTGACGACCAGGGTCGACAGCGCCTCGCCGTCGATGTCCTCGGCGATGATCAGCAGCGGCTTGCCGCTCTTGACGACCTTCTCCAGGACCGGCAGGACGTCGGCGATCGCGGAGATCTTGCCCTGGTTGATGAGGACGTAGGCGTCCTCGATCACGGCCTCCATGCGCTCGGCGTCGGAGATGAAGTAGGGCGAGATGTAGCCCTTGTCGAACTGCATGCCCTCGGTGAACTCGAGCTCGGTCGTCGCGGTCGAGGACTCCTCGACGGTGATGACGCCGTCCTTGCCGACCTTGTCGAAGGCGTCGGCGATGGTCGACCCGATGGTCTGGTCCTGCGCGGAGAGCGCGGCGACCTGGGCGATCTCGTCCTTGCCCTCGATCTCGCGGGCGACCTTGAGCAGCTGGTCGGACACGGCCTCGACGGCCTTGTCGATACCGCGCTTGAGGCCGGACGGGGCGGCACCGGCGGCGACGTTGCGCAGGCCCTCCTTGACCATGGCCTGGGCGAGCACGGTGGCGGTGGTGGTGCCGTCACCCGCGACGTCGTTCGTCTTTGTGGCGACCTCCTTGGCGAGCTGGGCGCCGAGGTTCTCGTAGGCGTCCTCGAGCTCGACCTCACGGGCGATGGTGACACCGTCGTTCGTGATGGTGGGGGCGCCCCACTTCTTGTCAATGACGACGTTGCGGCCCTTGGGGCCGAGCGTCACCTTGACGGCGTTCGCGAGCGCGTCGACACCGCGCTCGAGCGACTTGCGAGCGGAGTCGTTGAACTCCAGCGTCTTGGCCATGAAAGTCCTTCGTTCTCAGTGAAGTTCGGCGGTATGCCGAGCTGCCGGCATAGGCGGGAAGGGTGCGTTGCGCACAACGCAGCACGCCCCGCGCGCGACCCCAGCGGGGCCCGCCGGGGCGTGCTGTGTGTGGTGCGTCGTCAGCCGACGACGGCGAGGACGTCGCGCGCGGAGAGGATGAGGTACTCCTCGCCGCCGTGCTTGATCTCGGTGCCGCCGTACTTGCTGTAGATCACGCGGTCGCCGACGGTGACGTCGAGCGGGATGCGGTTGCCGTGGTCGTCGATGCGACCGGGACCGATCGCGAGGACCTCGCCCTCCTGGGGCTTCTCCTTCGCGGTGTCCGGGATGACGAGGCCGGACGCGGTGGTCTGCTCGGCCTCGACGCTCTTGACGACGATGCGGTCTTCGAGCGGCTTGATGGAAACCGACACGATGGTGACCTCCCCTTCGGGAATGTCGGAGTGGACAGGTGGATGCTGTGCGTCGCAGTCGTTCGGCCGCCGTCGCGGGGGTCGGCCTGGCTCCTGCGTTAGCACTCGGCGAACCGGAGTGCCAACGGCAAATCTAGGCACCGTGTTAGCACTCGGTCAACTCGAGTGCCAACCTGTGTGGCGCCGTTCGCCGAGGGCGGACGGCGGCCGGCCGGCCACCGCGCGGCCGACACCGAAATGCGGTTGCCGGTGCGGGCCGCCCACGGGCAGGGTCAGGGCCGTGACCGACCCCGTGAGCACGCCGCCCCACTCCCCTCTCGCCGACGCCCCCGGGGCCGCTGCGGACCCCGCCGCCCTGCTGCGCGCGTACGACGAGCAGCTGCGCGTCGAGGTCGCCTCGGCCGTCGGGGTCGAGCGGATCGGGCCGCTGCACTGCGCCACCTACCTTGGCGGCCGCGGCTTCATCACCTACCGGAGCCTGAACGCCGACGGCGAGCCCGCGACCGAGGAGCGCGTCCGCGAGCTCGTCGAGGCGGCGCTGGCGCACTACGAGCAGGACCCGTCGACAGCCCGGGTGGAGTGGAAGACGCGTGGCCACGACCACGCCCCCGGCCTGCACGAGGCCCTGGTGGGCGCCGGCTTCGTGCCGGACGAGCCCGAGTCGGTGATGGTCGGCGAGGCCCGGCTGCTCGCCTACGACGTGGACCTCCCGGAGGGGGTGGTCGTCCGGCAGGTGACCGACGAGGGCGACGTCCGGCGGATGCTGGCGATGCAGGCCGAGGTGTTCGGCGACTCCCCCGAGTTCGCCGCCGAGATCGAGGAGCAGGTCTTCCACCGGCTCCGGACCCGCGACGACATGGAGATGTGGGTGGCGGAGGTCGGCGGCGAGGTCGTGAGCGCCGGCCGGCTCGAGCCGGTCGAGGGCACCGAGTTCGCGGGGATCTGGGGCGGGGCCACCCGCCCCGAGTGGCGCGGCCGCGGCATCTACCGCGCGCTCACGTCGGCCCGCGCACGGTCGGCCCTGCGCCACGGCAAGCGGTACGTCAACAGCGACTCGACCGAGTTCTCCCGCCCCATCCTCGAGCAGTCCGGCCTGGTCAAGGTCACCACCACGACCCCCTACGAGTGGCGCCGCGGCCGCTGACCGACCTCTCGAGCGCGGTAGGGAACAATGCCGCGCATGGACCTGGCCCTGCTGCGACGGCTCACCACCGGTGAGGGGTGGGGCCTGCTCCAGTCGCTCCCGCCGTACGACGAGAAGGAGGCGCTGGCGCTGCAGGACCGGCTGCGCGGTGTGGGCTTCGACGCCGACCTCGTCGCGGCGGCGCTCAACCAGTCGCGTCTGCGCGCCCGGGCGGCGGACAAGTTCGGCGAGTTCGCCCAGGGCATGGTCTTCACCTCCGACGGCCTCGAGCAGGCGACCCGGCTGGACGTCGCGGCGCGGCACGCCCAGCGCTTCCGCCAGGCAGGCATCTCCACCGTCCACGACCTCGGCTGCGGCATCGGCGCCGACGCCATGGCGATGGCCGGCCTCGACCTGCGGGTCCGGGCCATCGACGCCGACGAGGTGACGGCAGCCATCGCCGCGGTCAACCTGCGGCACTGGCCCGACTCGACCGCCGTCCAGGGCCGGGTCGAGGAGTTCGTGCCCCCTGCGGGCGAGGGCGCCCGCGGCGTGGGCGCGTGGCTCGACCCGGCGCGGCGTACGCCCGGGGTCGCCGACGTGCACGGGCGCACCCGCCGTCTCTTCGGTCTCGGGGCCATGTCGCCGAGCTGGGAGCAGGTCCAGGAAGTCGCCCGTGCGCTGCCCGCGACCGGCGTGAAGCTCGCGCCCGCGTTCCCCCACCACGCCCTGCCGGCCGGGGCCGAGGCCCAGTGGACCTCCCTCGCCGGCGAGGTACTGGAGTGCGCCGTCTGGTTCGGTCCGCTGGTCCGGACGCCGGGTCGCACGGCCGCCCTGCTGCGCCCCGGCACAGCCCCGGTCGTCGTGACCGAGTCCGACGCCCCGGAGCACGAGCGGGTCGCGTCGTTGGGCGCGGTGGGCTCGTGGCTCTACGAGCCGGACAAGGCCGTCCTGCGGGCGGGGCTCGTGGGTGCCGTGGCAGCGGCCGTCGACGGGTGCGAGCTCGACGAGGGCGTGGGCTACGTCAGCGCCGACCGGGCTGAGGACGTGCCGTTCGCCCGCCGGTTCGTCGTCGTCGAGGCGATGCCGTTCAACGTCAAGGCGCTGCGCGGGTGGCTGCGCGACCACGGCTTCGACCGGCTGACCGTCAAGAAGCGTGGCGTGTCCGTCGACGCGGACCTGCTGCGCCGCCAGCTGCGCCTGCCGGCCAAGGGCTCCTCCGAGGCGACCGTCGTCCTGACCCGCGTGCGCAGCAACCAGGTGGCCCTCATCGTCCGCCCCGCCTGAGTCGACCCCGCCGGGACCCGCAGCAAACTCGTCCGTCCACAGGCGCCCCCACGGTTCCCCTCACGTCCACAGCGACTCGCCGTGACCTCTTTGTGACCTGGCAGGGCCTTCGGTACGGTGACCGCTGGTCCCCCCCCGCCAACCAGGAACTGCCACCCCATGCCCGACCAGCCCACCCGCTCCGGCCGCCACCGCGCGCCCGCCGCGCCCCGACCCCTGCCGCGGCCCCTGCTGTTCGCCCTCCTGCGCCCGACCCGCGCCGGCCTGCTCAAGACCACCGGTGGCCTGGTCGCCGCGGTCGGCGCCCTGAGCGCGTGGTCCGGTCCGATGACGGCGGCGCCCGTCTTCGACCTGGCCGACGCCCCACGCCCCGTCGCCGCCACCACGGTCCGGGCCCCGGAGACCGCCCTGACCGCGCCGCAGACCTACGGCCTCATCGGCTTCGCCGCGACGCCACGTCGCGGCACCTCCGCCTCCCCCACGAAGGCCGCGTCGGCGGACCGCGCCGACAAGGCCGCCTCCCGTGGCATCCGGCGCACGGGCCTGACCCCGGAGCTGGGGCTGACCCAGCACGGACTCGTCGTCCTCAACGCGATCCGCGACCACTTCCCCGAGATCCACAGCTACGGCGGCTTCCGGGCCGGCGACATGGACCACGGCACCGGCAACGCCGTCGACACGATGATCAGCTCGAAGGCGCAGGGCGACGCGGTCGCGGCCTACGTCATGGAGCACGCCGCCGAGCTCGACGTGAAGTACGTCATCTGGTACCAGCGGATCTGGTACCCCAGCAGCGGCACGTGGAAGGCCATGTCCGACCGCGGCAGCCCCACCGCCAACCACATGGACCACGTCCACGTCTCGGTGAACTGACCCCGGCCCCCTAGAGCCCCGGGTCCGGCTGGGCACCGAGCCGGCGCACCGCGTCGGCACCGGCCTCGGACGCCCGCGCCACCGCCCCGGCCCGGTCGGCCCCGCCCGCGAGCGCGGCGGCCAGGGCGCCGCAGAAGGCGTCCCCCGCGCCGGTGGTGTCCACCACCTCGCCCGCGGGCACAGCGACACCCTCGTGCCGCACCCCGTCCCACGAGCAGCCCGCTGCCCCGAACGTCACGAGCAGCGACCCGGGCAGCACGTCACCGTCGGCGAGCAGCATCGCCTCGTGCTCGTTGACCACGAGCGGGTCGGCGAGCGCGGCCACGTCGTGCGGCAGGGCGGCATACGGCGCGGCGTTGACGACCACCCGCACACCGCGGGCGTGCGCCGCCCGCGCGGTCGCCGCGACGACGTCCAGCGGCACCTCGAGCTGGAGCAGCAGGACGTCGCCGGCTCCCCACCCGTCGAGGTCCGGCGTGGTGGCGCGCGAGTTGGCGCCGGGGACGACGACGATCGCGTTCTCGCCGTCGCCGTCCACCGTGACCCAGGCCTGGCCCGTGGCCACGCCCGGCACGACGCGCACCTGGGCCACGTCGACGCCCCGCTCCCGCAGGCGGTCGAGGTATGCCGTGCCGGCGCCGTCGTCGCCGACCGCGCCGGCCATCGCCACCGAGGCACCGGCCTCCGCCGCTGCCACCGCCTGGTTGCCGCCCTTGCCCCCGGCGAACCGGCGCAGGTCCGGGTCGGCGAGCACGGTCTCCCCCGGCCGTGGGTGCCGCTCGACGGACGCGACGAGGTCGACGTTCAGGGAGCCGAGGACGAGGACGCGCCCCATCAGGCCAGGCCGCCGGTGACCGTGTCGAACCAGAGCGTGGCGTAGCGCCGGCCGTCGACCTCGAGGCAGACGTCGATCGTGGACCGCGCGCGGCCGTGCGGGTCGTGGGTGAGGTCGCGGCTCCAGTCGCGGCGGTCGACGATCGTGCGCCCGCGCGACCAGGTGCCGGCGAGCTCGACGCGCACGGGCAGGGTGGCGCGGGTGACACCGGCCGGCTCGATGACGGCGCACACGGCACCGGCGTCGCCGATGGTCGCGGAGTCGCCCCCGAAACGGTCGCACTGGAAGGCGATGAGCCGCGCCGCGAGGTCCGCTCCGTCCCCGGCGGCCGCGTCGAGCAGCGGCTGGACGGACGCCCGGGAGACACGGGGCTCGTAGAACACGTCGAGGCCGTACATCGTGACGGGGATGCCGAGGTCGGCGCAGGCGTCGAGGACGATCGCGGCCGCCTCGGGGTCGTGGAAGACGTTGAACTCGGCGGACGCGGTGGCGTTCCCCTCGGCCGCGGCGCCGCCCATGAACACGACCTCGCGCAGGCCGGCGGCGACCTGCGGGTAGGTCCGCAGCAGGAGAGCGACGTTCGTCAGGGGTGCCAGCGGTACGAGGGTGACGCGCTCGGCCGGGTCGCGCGTCGCCGCGGCCGCGAGGAGCACGTCGCGCAGCAGCTCCACGGCGTGGCGGGGGTCCGGCTCGCGCGTGGACCTTGGCCAGCCGAGGTCCCCCATGCCGTCCCGACCGTGCACGTGCCGGGCGTCGACCGGGTCCTCGAGCAGCGGCAGCGCCGCCCCGGCCGCGACCGGGACGTCCTGGCGGCCGACGACGTCGAGCACCGTCAGGGTGTTCGTCACGACCGTGTCCAGCGGGGCGTTGCCACCGACGCAGGTCACGGCCCGCAGGTCGAGGGCAGGGTGCTGCGCCGCGAGCAGCAGGGCGCACGCGTCGTCGACGCCCGTGTCCACGTCCAGCACGACCGGCAGAGCCATGCGGCGATCCTGCCAGAGCAGCTCCGGCGGACGCCGGTCCGGTCGGTGCCGGTCCGGTCGGTGCCGGTCCGGTCGGTGCCGGTTCGGTCGGCAGCCCGCGCCGGGATAGGTTCGTGGGATGACCTGGACGCGCCGGACCCGACCGTTCCGGGCCGTCGGCGCGACAGTGCTTGCCCTCGTCCTGGCCGCGGGGTGCACGAGCGGGAGCGGTGGCGGCTCGGGCACCACGACGGCCTCGAGCGCTCCGTCGAGCCCCGGCTCCACGACCCCGGGAACGACGACCACGGGTACGCCGAGCCGTACGTCACCACCGAGCTCCTCCACGACGACGGCCGCCCCGTCCTGCGGCACCCGCCTCGCCGCGAAGCTCACACCCGCGCAGCGCGCCGGCCAGCTGCTCATGGTCGGGCTGCAGCCCACCGGCAGCTCGCGGGCGCTCGCCGCCCAGGTGCGGCGCCAGGGGCTGGGCGGGGTGATCTACCTCGGGGGCTGGACCTCCGGCTCGGCAAGCGTGCGGGTGGTCTCCGAGCGGCTGCAGGCCGCGGCCGGGGGCGACCTGCTCGTCGCCGCCGACCAGGAGGGCGGGCAGGTCCAGCAGCTGCGCGGCCCGGGCTTCACCCGCATGCCGTCCGCCCGCACCCAGGCGACCACCTCGGCGGCGACCGAGCAGCGCAACGTCACGACCTGGTCGCGCGAGCTGCTGCGCGCCGGGGTCAACCTCAACCTCGCCCCCGTCGCCGACACCGTCCCGACCTCGCTCGGCGCGGCGAACCAGCCGATCGGGCGCTACCGCCGGGACTTCGCCCCCGGCTCGCCCACCACCAACGCGACGTATGCCGCGGCCTTCGTCCGTGGCTCCCTCGCCGCCGGGGTCGCGCCCACCGCCAAGCACTTCCCCGGGCTGGGGCGCGTCACCGGCAACACCGACGTCACGACCGTGGGCACGACCGACTCCACGACCGACCGCAACGACCCCTACCTCGCACCCTTCCGGGCCTCGATCGCGGCCGGGGCGCCGCTGGTCATGATCTCCTCGGCGCGCTACCCGCGCATCGACCCCGACAACCGGGCGATGTTCTCCAGGGCCGTGGTCACCGGGCTGCTGCGGGGCGAGCTGGGGTTCGACGGTGTCGTCATCACCGACGACGTCGGTGCCGCCCAGGCCGTCGCGGCGATCCCCGTGGGGCAGCGGGCGACCCGCTTCATCGCCGCCGGTGGCGACATCGTGCTGACCGCCGAGGCCGGTCAGGCGTCGACGATGCTGGCCGCCATCGCCGCGAAGCGGAGGGCGAGCCCCGCGTTCGCCGCGCAGGTCGACGCGGCGGCGGCACGCGTGCTCGACCTCAAGGCCGACCTGAAGCTCGTCAGCTGCGACTGACCGCGACCGCTAGGACTGGACCTCGGTCACCGGCATCGAGGAGTCGGCCGGCAGGGCGAGGTCGGAGGGCGTGCGGCCCTTGAGCACCATCTGGGCACCGAGCGAGGCGACCATCGCGCCGTTGTCGGTGCACAGGCCCGGCCGCGGCACCCGCAGCGCGATGCCCGCCTCGTCGCAACGCTCCTGCGCCATCGCCCGCAGCCGCGAGTTGGCGGCCACGCCGCCGCCGATCTGCAGGTTCTCGACGCCGTGCTCCTTGCAGGCGGCGACCGCCTTGCGGGTGAGCACGTCCGTCACGGCCTCCTGGAAGGACGCCGCGACGTCCGCCACCGGCACCGGCTCACCGGCCGCCTCGCGGGCCTGCACCCAGCGGGCGACGGCCGTCTTGAGCCCGGAGAACGAGAAGTCGAACCGGTGGCGCTCGAGGTCCCGGCCGGTGGTCAGGCCACGGGGGAAGTCGATCGCGACCCGGTCGCCCTCACGGGCCGCGCGGTCAATGTGCGGTCCGCCGGGGAACGGCAGGCCGAGCACGCGGGCCACCTTGTCGAAGGCCTCGCCCGCCGCGTCGTCGATCGTCGACCCCAGCGAGGTGATCTCGGAGGTGACGTCGGGGACGAGCAGCAGCGAGGAGTGGCCGCCCGAGACGAGCATCGCCAAGGTCGGCTCGGGCAGCGGGCCGTGCTCGACGATGTCGACGGCGACGTGCGACGCGAGGTGGTTGACGCCGTAGAGCGGCTTGCCCAGGGCGACCGCGAGCGACTTGGCGGCGGCGACGCCGACCATGAGCGCGCCGGCGAGCCCGGGGCCGGAGGTGACCGCGACGGCGTCTAGGTCGGCCAGGCGGACGCCCGCGTCGCGGGTCGCGCGCTCGATCGTCGGGATCATCGCCTCGAGGTGGGCACGGCTGGCGACCTCGGGCACGACGCCACCGAAGCGCGCGTGCTCGTCGACGCTGCTGGCGATCGCGTCCACCAGCAGGTTCTCGCCCCGGACGATGCCGACACCGGTCTCGTCGCAGGACGTCTCGATGCCGAGCACCAGCGGCTGGTCGGCGCTCATGCCGGCACCTCCTCGGTGAGGACGCGACGCATCACGAGGGCGTCCACGTCACCAGGCTGGTAGTAGCGGCGTCGCACCGTGAGCACCTCGAATCCGTTGCTGTCGTAGAGCTTCCGGGCGGGCTCGTTGTCCGCCCTGACCTCGAGCATGAGGTGCTCGGCGCAGTCCGCACGGGCCCGCGCGACGAGCTCCTCGAGCACTGCGCGCCCGAGCCCACGGCCCTGCGCCTCGGGGGCGACGGCCATGGTCATGACGTCGGCGACCTCGCCGCCGAGGTCCAGGCCGCCGTAGGCGACCACGGCCCCCGACGGGTCCTCCTCGACGACGTAGGACCGGCGCGGGCGGCCGGCCAGCTCGGACCACCAGGTGGCCTGCGACCACGCGTCGTCGGGGAACAGCCGCTGCTCGAGGGCGTCGAGCGCGGGGATGTCGGTCCAGTGCACGTCCCTCACCGCCGCGCCCGCTCCGCGGTGGTCAGGGCGTCGGGCCGCCGCAGGTACAACGGCTCGACGGGCATCGGCTCCCCGGCCGCGATCCGGGCGGCGGCCACCTCGGCCAGCACCGCCGCGTCGACGTCGAGGACGTCCACCGCGCGGGGGAACAGGTCGGGGTAGAGCACGGGACCACGACCGGCCGTCGGCAGGGCGCGCAGGTCCTCGGGAAGGTCTGCCGGGCGGTCGACGTGCGGCTCGGTGAGCCGGCGCACGCCGGCCGGCTCCACGGCATACCGGGCCGTGTAGACCTCCTTGCGGCGGGCGTCGGTGGCCACGAGCAGCTCGTCGCCCTCGACGAGGGCGCTCGCCTGCGCGGCGAGGACGTCGAGGCTGCAGACCCCGTGGACGGGTATGCCGCGGGCGTGCCCGAACACCACGCCCGTCACGATGCCCACTCGCAGTCCGGTGAAGGGGCCGGGACCGGTGCCCACCACGACGTCGGTGACGTCGGCGGGGGTGCAGCCGGCCTCGGCCAGGCAGCGCTCGACCAGCGGGCTGACGTGCTCGGTGTGACCGCGGGCGTCGAGGACCGTTGCGGCCGAACGGGTCCCGTCGTCGTCGCGCAGGGCGACGGTGATCGCCGAGGTCGACGTGTCGATCGCGAGCAGCAGCATCAGGCCTCCTGCGCCAGGGCCGCGAGCGCCTCGGTGTCCCAGTGGGACCCGTGCGCGTCGAGCCGCACCGTACGGGTGTCCTCGCCGGTCAGGACCAGCTCGAGCCGGTCGTCCGCGAGGTCCTCGGCCAGGCCGTGGCCCCACTCGACGACCGTCACGGAGTCCTCCAACGAGGCGTCGAGGTCGAGGTCGTCGAGCTCGGCGAACCCGCCGAGCCGGTACGCGTCGACGTGCACGAGGGCCGGGCCACCGACCAGCGAGGGGTGGACGCGCGCGATGACGAAGGTGGGCGACGTGATGGGCCCGCGCACCCCCAGCCCTTCGGCCAGTCCCTGGGTGAGGGTGGTCTTGCCGGCACCGAGCTCCCCGGTCAGTACGACGAGGTCGCCGGCCCGCAGCACGCGGCCGAGCCGCTCGCCCCAGGCGCGGGTGTCCTCGGCGGCGGCGAGGGGCGGGCTTGTGACCGACCAGGACTGCCGGCTGACGGCGGACGACGGCTCAGGCACGACGGGACCTCCGGCGCTGTGCGGGCGTCCGTCGTGCGTCGGCGACCCGGCGCTTCTTGGCCAGGTCGGTGAGGGTGCGGCGGACGCGGGGCTTGCTCTCGACGGGGACGCCGGCCTCGGCCGCGCGCATGCCCCGCTCGATGAGGGAGAGGAACTGCTCGTCGAGCACCTCGGGGTGCTCGAGCATGATGATGTGCCCGGCCTCCTCGACGACGACGTGCTCGGCACCGGGGACGAGCCGCACGATCGCCTCGGAGTGCGCCGGCGGCGTGAGCAGGTCCTGGGCGCCGTTGAGCACGAGCGTCTCGATGCCGTGGAACTGGGCGAGGGCCTTGCGCTTGTCGTGGACGTCGATCGAGGGCAGGAAGTCGGCCATCACCTGCAGCGGCGTGCCCATGATCATGTCCGCCGTGTAGCGCACCGTCTCCGGCGAGACCGGGGAGGCGAAGCTGTACCGCTCGACGATGAGGTCCTCGACCTCGCGGCCGACGCGGCGCGCGGTGTCGACGAGCGTCTGGCGGGTCCCGAGGCGGGACAGCAGGCGGGGTCCGAGACGGCCCAGGACGCGACCGACGAACTGGCCGAACCCCAGCGTCAGCATGTTCTCCCCGCCGGCACTGGTCGCCACGAAGGCAGCGGCGACGACGCGCTCGCGCACCACCTCGGGGAACTGCTCGGCCATGGACATCACGGTCATGCCGCCCATCGAGTGGCCGATGAGCACGAGCGGGCCGTCCGGGACCGTCTCCTGCACGACCCGGTGCAGGTCGCGGCCGAGCTGGTCGATGGTGCAGGACTCCGCCGGGGCGAGCGCCGACCGTCCGTGGCTGCGCTGGTCCCAGAGCACCACGCGGTAGCCGGCCTCGACGAGCGCGCGCCGCTGCAGCACCCAGCTGCGCAGGCTGAGCGTGTACCCGTGCGAGAAGACGACGGTCGGCTTGTCCGCCGAGGCGGCCGCCGGGTTGCCGTCGTCGACCTCGACGTGCAGGCTCACGCCGTCGTCCGCGAGGATCTGCATCTCGCGGTCGGCGGTGTGCGTGTAGGTCCCGTGAGGCGAGAGCACGGACAGCCGCGCCTGCCGCTCCCCCCGGACCTGCCGCGCGGCCACCCCGGCGGCCGTGGCGACGCCGGCCGCGGCCAGCCCGACGCCGAGCCCGACGAGCCCGCGGTTGGCGGGACTCACAGGTCCTCACCCCCGACGTGGACGCGCGGCACGCGGGCCCCGACCCGGGTCACGACCTCGTAGTTGATGGTCCCGGCGGCGACGGCCCAGTCCTGGGCGGTCGGCTCGCCCGAGGCGCCGACGCCGAACAGGACGGCCTCGTCACCCGCCTCGGCAGCGCTGTCGGCGCCGAGGTCGAGCACGAACTGGTCCATGCAGACCCGGCCGGCCACGGCATACCGGCTCCCGCCGACCTGCACCGGTCCCCGGCTGGAGGCGTGGCGCGGGATCCCGTCGGCGTAGCCCATGGGCACGAGGCCCAGGCGCGTCTGCTCGCTCGTCGTGTACGTGTGGCCGTAGGAGATGCCCTGGCCCGCCGGGCAGTCCTTGACCAGCGCGAGCCGGGCCACGAGCCGCATGGCCTCGCGCAGCCCGAAGTCCTCCGGCGCGCCGAGGTCGGGCACCGGCGACAGGCCGTAGACCGAGACGCCGGGGCGCACGAGGTCGTAGTGCGCGGACGGGTTGGTGAGCGTGGCCGCCGAGTTGGCGAGGTGGCGCACCTGGGGGCGTATGCCGGCCTGCTCGAACTGCGTGAGGAGCCCCTCGAAGCGCTCCTGCTGGGCGCGCACGGTCGGGTGCTGCGGCGCGTCGGCGTAGGCGAAGTGGGAGAAGACCCCGACGACCTCGACCGCGCCGTCGGCCTGCGCTCGCGCGACCTCGCCGATGAGGGTGTCGAGGTCGGCGTCCCACGCGCCGTTGCGGCCCAGGCCGGTGTCGACCTTGACGTGGATGCGGGCGGTGCGGCCGGTGGCGGCAGCGGCGTCGAGCGCCTGCTGCAGGGACCACTGGGCGGCGATGCCGAGGTCGATGCCCAGGGCGACCGCCTCGGTGAAGTCCTGCCCCGGCACGTGCAGCCAGGACAGCACCGGGACCTCGATGCCGGCCTGCCGCAGCTCGACGGCCTCGGGCAGCTGGGCGACGCCGAGCCACGTGGCACCCCCGCGAACTGCTGCCCGGGCAGCCGGCACGAGGCCGTGGCCGTACGCGTCGGCCTTGACGACGGCCATGACCTCGGCCGAGCCGGCGCGCTCGCGCAGGGCGGTGACGTTGGCGCTGATCGCCCCCAGGTCGACCTGCGCGCACGCGGGAAACCCCGGCGGAGCCGGGGCGGGAGGGATGCGGGAGGTGGTGTCGCTCATCGGGATCCAGTGTTCCATGCCGCCGACCAGCGCTCACGGCGACCGGGCATGCTGGGCGCGTGACCCCGCCCGCCGACACCCCGGACTCCCCCGGCGAACCGGACCTTTCCGGCGACCTGGCGGCGCGGCGGGCCCGGTGGGCGGTCTCGGTGATGTTCGCCACGAACGGCGCGCTCTTCGCCGGGGTCGTGCCGCGCTACCCCGACATCACGGGCACCCTGCACCTGTCGAGCGCGGCCTTCGGCACGGCGGTCGCGGGCTACGGGGTGGGCGCGGTCGTGGCGGGGCCGTTCGCCGCGTCGCTGGTGCGCCGCTTCGGCTCCGCCCGGTTCGCCGTCGCCACGACCATCGGGGTCGCGGCCAACCTGCTGCTCATCGGCGCCGCGCCCGCGTGGGCCCTCCTCGCGACGGCGCTGGCGCTGGCCGGGGCGCTGGACTCCCTCACCGACATCGCCGAGAACGCCCAGGGCCTGCGGGTGGAGCGCAGCCTGCGACGGTCGGTGCTCGGGTCCATGCACGCCATGTGGAGCGTCGGCGCGGTGGCGGGCGGTGCCCTGGGCAGCGCCGCCGCGGGCCTGCGGATCCCGGTGGTCCTCCACCTCGGGGCGGTCGGCGCGGTCGCCGCCGTGGTCGCGCTGCTCGCCGGCCGCGCGATGCTCCCGGGCCACGAGGCCCTGCCGCAGGACGAGCCGGCCGCGACGGCGCCGCCCCGTCGCGGCCACCACGTGCGGCGGGCGGGCCTGCTCCTCGCCCTGGCGGCCGTGGCGTCGATGGGCCAGCTCATAGAGGACGTCACGGCCACCTGGAGCGCCCTCTACCTGCGCGAGTCGCTCGGGGCCGCAGCGGCCGTCGGCGGCCTCGGGTTCGTGGCGCTGCAGGTCACCCAGACGGGCGGGCGGCTCGTGGGCGACCGCCTCGTCACCTCCCACGGCGACCGGCTCGTCGCCCGCGCCGGTGTCGTCCTCGCCGGCACCGCGATGACCGTGGCGCTGCTCGTGCCGAGCCCGGCGTCAGTCGTCGCGGCGTTCGCCGTCGTGGGCCTGGGGATCGGCACCCTCATCCCGGCGGGGCTGCGGGCCGCCGACGGCGTGCCGGGTCTGCGCCCGGGGTCCGGGCTGACCGTCGTGGGGATGGGACTGCGCGTGACGCTGCTGCTGTCACCGCTGGGGACGGGACTGCTGGCGCAGGCGAGAGGGCTGCCGGCGGTCCTGTGGGCGCTGCCTGCGGCGGCCGTCGTCGTGCTCCTGCTCTCCCCCAGCCTCCCCACGCGCAGGGCCGGCTGAGGCGCCCACCAGGGCCTCCCCATGCCGTGCACCGGCACCCTCCCGCCGGCGCCGGCCGACCGCGGGTGGCAAGGGCGCGGGAGCCTCAGCGACGCAGGAGGGCGGCGACCGTCCCCGGGACGGCCCGGGCCACGGCGAGGGCGCGCACGGGGCCACCGGGGTTGGCGCAGTCGGCGGCGACGCCGTGGACGAGCGCGGCCAGGCTGCCGGCGTCGACGGGGTCGAGGCCGGCGGCCAGCAGCGTCCCCGCGATCCCGGCGAGGACGTCGCCCGCCCCTGCCGTCGCGAGCCACGGCGGGGCGTCGCGCTGCGAGCGCACCGGCACACCGGAATCGCTCGGCGGCACCACCAGCGTGGTGGCGCCCTTGAGCAGGACAGTCGCTCCCGTCGCGTCGGCGGCCCGGCGGGCGTGCCCCAGGGGGTCGGTGCTGACCTGCTCGCGGGTCACCTCGCCGCCCTCGAGGCGGGACAGCAGCCGCGCGAGCTCCCCCGCGTGCGGGGTGAGGAGGGTGGGGGCCCTGCGGGGACCCGTGACGAGGTCGAGCCCCCCGGCGTCGACGAGGACCGGGAGGTCGGACGCGAGCGCGTCCCGCGCCGTGTCGAGCTGGGCCTTGCTGCCCTGGGCCCGCGACGCCGTGTCGAGGCCGGGGCCGACCACCCAGGCCTGCACCCGTCCCTCGCCGAGCACCGCCTCCGGGACGGCCGAGCGGACCTGCGCGGTCGGCGTCGGCGTGCCGACGTAGCGCACCATGCCCACGCCCGCCTCCACGGCCGCGGTGCAGCAGAGCACGGGCGCGCCGGTGTAGCTCTCGCCACCGGCCACGACGCCGAGCACGCCGCGGGAGTACTTGTCGGCGGACGCGCCGGGCACCGGCCACAGGTCGCGCACGTCGTCGAAGTCGACGCGCTCCACGTCCGCCGCACCCTCGAGCGAGAGCCCGATGTCGACGAGCGTGAGCGCGCCGACGGCCGGCTCGGTGGCGGGCAGCAGGTGCACGGGCTTGGCCACGCCGAACGTCACCGTCTCGTCCGCGAAGACCCCCGTGTCCGAGGCGGAGCGGCCGGCCGGGTCGTGCCCCGAGGGCAGGTCCACCGCGACGACGTATGCCGTGTCCGGCACCGCCTCGACCCAGGCGCGGGCCGCGTCGGGCAGGCCGGGACGCCCACCGATCCCGAGCACTCCGTCCAGCACGAGGTCGGCGCCGTCCAGCGCGGTCACCGCGTCCTCGCCCGGGCCGACGACGCGCACGCCGGCCTCGACCGCCGCGGCCCGGCTGGCCTCGTGCACCGGCCAGTCGCCCACGAGGGCCGCGCACTCCAGGCCCCCACCGGCGAGGTGGGCCAGGGCCCAGAGCGCGTCGCCGCCGTTGTTGCCGGGGCCGACGAGGCCGACGACCCGGCGACCGTCGCGCTCCCGCACCCGGGCCAGGCAGACCTCGGCCAGGCCGAGGGCGGCCCGGCCCATGAGCTCGCCGTCCCCGAGGTTCGCCATGAGCGACTCCTCGGCACTGCGGACGCGGTCCGCGGCATACGCCCTCAACATGGTCAGCCCTCCACGACGACGACGGCCGACGCGATCCCCGCGTCGTGGGACAACGACACGTGCAGCGCGTGCACGCCCAGCGCCTCTGCGCGGGCCGCAACGGTGCCGGAGACGACGAGGTGCGGGCGGCCGTCGTCGCCCCGGCGCACGGTGGCGTCGTGCCACTCGAGCCCGACCGGGGCGCCGAGCGCCTTGGCGAGCGCCTCCTTGGCCGCGAAACGGGCGGCGAGGGAGTTGAGCGGCAGCGAGCACTCCTCCTCGGTGAAGAGGCGGTCGCGCAGCGCCGGGGTGCGCTCGAGCGTCGCCCCGAAGCGCTCCACGTCGACGACGTCGATCCCGACGCCGACGATCACCGCGAGCGCCCCGAGGGGCTGCCCGCAGTGCTGCGGGTGGAGCGCCGGGGCATGCCGGTCACTCGACGGTGACGCTCTTGGCGAGGTTTCGGGGCTGGTCGACGTCGAGGCCCTTGGCCGTCGACAGGTGCAGCGCGAAGACCTGCAGCGGCACGACGGTCAGCAGCGGCGCGAGCAGCGGCGACGTCTGCGGCACCCGGATCACCTCGTCGGCGAACGGCACCACGTCCTCGTCGCCCTCCTCGGCGATGACGAGGGTGCGGGCGCCGCGGGCGCGGATCTCCTGGATGTTGGAGACGACCTTCTTGTGCAGCTCGTGCGGCGTGCCCGGGCCGGGGACGACGATGAACACCGGCTGGCCGGCGTCGATGAGCGCGATGGGCCCGTGCTTGAGCTCCCCGGCGGCGAAGCCCTCGGCGTGGATGTAGGCGAGCTCCTTGAGCTTGAGCGCGCCCTCCATCGCGACCGGGTAGCCGACGTTGCGGCCGAGGAACAGGACCGAGCGCGTGTCGGCCATGAACCGGGCGATCTCCTTGACGCGGTCCATCCGGCCGAGCAGCTCCTCGAGCTTGGCCGGGACCTCGTGCAGCTCCTTCATCACGGCCTGCGCGTCGTCGGCGAAGGTGCCGCCGCGCAGCTGCGCGAGGTAGAGGCCGAGCACGTAGCAGGCGGTGATCTGGGCGAGGAACGCCTTGGTGGACGCGACGGCGATCTCGGGCCCGGCGTGGGTGTAGAGCACCGCGTCGGACTCGCGCGGGATGGTCGAGCCGTGGGTGTTGCAGATGCTCAGGGTGAGCGCGCCCAGCTCGCGGGCGTGCTTGACGGCCATGAGCGTGTCCATGGTCTCGCCGGACTGGCTGATCGAGACGACGAGGGTGCGCTCGCTGGCGATCGGGTCGGAGTAGCGGAACTCGTGCGCGAGGGACACCTCGACCGGGATGCGGGTCCAGTGCTCGATGGCGTACTTGGCGACCATCCCGGCGTATGCCGCGGTGCCGCACGCCACGATGATGATGCGGTCGACCTGGGTGAGCTGCTCCTCGGTGATCGACATGTCGTCGAGCACGAGCCGGCCCTCGGAGTCGGTGCGCCCGAGCAACGTGTCGCCGACGGCGTGCGGCTGCTCGTGGATCTCCTTCTCCATGAAGGTCGGGTAGCCGCCCTTCTCGGCAGCCGCGGCGTCCCAGGTCACCTCGTAGTGGGTGCCGTCGGCCGGGGTGCCGTCGAAGTTGGTCACCTCGTAGGAGTCAGGGGTGATCGTGACGATCTGGTCCTGGCCGAGCTCCAGGGCGTTGCGGGTGTGGCCGATGAAGGCGGCGACGTCCGAGCCGAGGAAGTTCTCGCCCTCGCCGAGGCCCACGACGAGCGGGCTGTTGCGGCGGGCGCCGACGACGACGCCGGGGCTGTCGGCGTGCACGGCGAGGAGCGTGAACGCGCCCTCGAGCCGGTTGACGACACCGCGCATCGCCTCGGTCAGGTCGCCCGTCCTGGCGTACTCGCGGGCCACGAGGTGGGCCGCGACCTCGGTGTCGGTCTCGCTGTCGAAGGTCACGCCGTCGCGCTGGAGCTCGCCCTTGAGCGCGTGGAAGTTCTCGATGATGCCGTTGTGGATGAGCGCGAGCTTGCCGTCGTCGCCACCACGGTGCGGGTGCGCGTTCTGGTCGGTGGGGCCGCCGTGCGTGGCCCACCGGGTGTGGCCGATGCCGGTGGTGGCTCCTGGGAGCTCGTCGGCGTCGAGCGCGCCCTGGAGGTTCACGAGCTTGCCCGCGCGCTTCTCCGTGGCCACGCCGCCCTCGGTCACGAGCGCGACGCCCGCCGAGTCGTAGCCGCGGTACTCGAGCCGCGCCAGCCCCTCCATGACGACGTCGAGCGCCTTGCCGTCGGCGTTCGGCCCGACGTATCCCACGATTCCGCACATGGGAAGCAGCGTAACGGCCGCCCGGCCTGCCGCACGCCACCGGCACCGTGGGCCACAATGGCGCGCGTGACCCACCCCGCAGGCGGCACCTCCACCCTTCCCTCCCCCTATGTGGAGCTCGACCGGGAGGCCTGGGCGCGACTGCGCGAGAACCAGCCGCTCAGCCTGACGGCGGCCGACGTCGCCCGGGTGCGCGGGCTCGGCGACCGGATCGACCTCGTCGAGGTCGAGGAGGTCTACCTGCCGCTGTCCCGGCTGCTCAACTTCTACGTCGGCGCCACCGCGGGGCTGCACCGGATCACGTCCGACTTCCTCGGGGAGCGGCCCGCCAAGACCCCGTTCGTCATCGGTGTCGCGGGGTCGGTGGCCGTGGGCAAGTCCACCACGGCCCGCCTGCTCAAGGAGCTGCTGTCGCGGTGGCCGGGCACGCCGGAGGTCGAGCTCGTGACGACCGACGGCTTCCTCTATCCCAATGCAGAGCTCGAGCGACGGAACCTGTTGCAGCGCAAGGGTTTCCCCGAGTCGTACGACCGCCGGGCCCTGCTGCGCTTCGTCGCCGAGGTGAAGTCGGGCCGCGCCGAGGTCACCGCACCCGTCTACTCGCACCTGACGTACGACATCGTCCCCGACGAGCAGATCGTGGTGCGCCAGCCCGACGTGCTCATCGTCGAGGGGCTCAACGTCCTGCAGGCGCCGCGCATCCACGAGGACGGTCGCACCGGCCTGGCCGTGAGCGACTTCTTCGACTTCTCGGTCTACGTCGACGCCCGGCTCGAGGACATCCGGGAGTGGTACGTCGACCGCTTCCTGCGGCTCCGCCAGACCGCCTTCGCCGACCCCGGCTCCTACTTCCACCGCTACGCCGTGCTCTCCGACGAGGAGGCGCGTGCGACGGCCCTGCGGATCTGGACCGAGATCAACGAGGTCAACCTGCGCGAGAACGTCCTGCCCACGCGCAGCCGCGCCACCCTGGTGCTGGCCAAGGGCCGCGACCACGGCGTCCGCCGCGTCCGCCTGCGCAAGCTCTGACCCGGCATCCCCCACGGGCGGCCGCACGAACCCCTGCTGGGCCGGCACGAACCTCTGCTAGCAGAGGTTCGTGCACTCAGCACAGGGCGCAACGTGTGCTGAGTGCGCCAAGGTCCGCTGAGCGAAGGGCGCGGGGTCCGATCAGCCGGGTAATGATGGGGGTATGCCGAGTGCTTCCGACAGCGCCCAGACCGCACCTGCCGACGCCGACCCGCCGCGCACCCGCACCGAGCACGACTCGATGGGGGACGTCGAGGTACCGGCCGACGCCCTCTGGGGGGCGCAGACCGCCCGGGCGGTCGAGAACTTCCCGATCTCCGGCCAGCCCGTCCCCGCCGGGGTCGTCCACGCCCTGGCCCAGCTCAAGGCGGCCGCGGCCGAGGTGAACGCCGAGCTCGGCGTGCTGGACGAGCCGCGCGCCGAGGCGATCGCCGCCGCGGCCCGCGAGGTGGCGGCCGGCGAGCACGACGACCAGTTCCCCGTCGACGTCTTCCAGACCGGCTCGGGCACCTCGACCAACATGAACGTCAACGAGGTCGTCGCCCGGCTGGCGCACCTCGCCACCGGGCTCGACGTCCACCCCAACGACCACGTCAACGCGGGCCAGTCGAGCAACGACACGTTCCCCAGTGCGCTGCGGGTCGCCGCCACACTGGCCGCCACGCAGGACCTCGCCCCCGCCCTGCTCCACCTGGCGACGGCACTGCGCCGCAAGGAGTCGGAGTTCGCGGACGTCGTCAAGGCCGGCCGCACCCACCTCATGGACGCCGTGCCCGTCACCCTCGGCCAGGAGTTCGGCGGCTACGCGCGGCAGGTCGAGCTGGGTGCCGAGCGCGTGCTGGTCGGCGCGCAGGCCACGGCGGAGCTCCCCCTGGGCGGGACGGCCGCCGGCACCGGGCTCAACGCCGCGCCCGGCTTCGCCGCCGCCGTGATCGAACGGGTCAGCGCCCAGACCGGGGTCGCCTTCCGGGAGGCGGCCGACCACTTCGAGGCGCAGTCCGCCCAGGACGCGGTGGTCGAGCTCAGCGGTGCGATGCGGGTCGTGGCCGTGAGCCTGACCAAGATCTGCAACGACCTGCGCTGGATGTCCTCGGGCCCGCGCAGCGGCCTCGGCGAGATCCACCTGCCCGACCTGCAGCCGGGCTCGAGCATCATGCCCGGCAAGGTGAACCCGGTCCTGCCCGAGGCGACCCTCATGGTCTGTGCCCAGGTCATCGGTCACGACACGACCGCCACCATCGCCGGGGCGTCGGGGGCGTTCGAGCTCAACGTCATGCTGCCGGTCCTGGCACGCACCGTCCTCGAGTCGGCCTCGCTGCTCGCCGCGGCCACGCGGGTGCTGGCCGACCGGTGCGTCGACGGCATCACGGCCGACCGGGACCGTGCGCGCGAGCTGGCCGAGGGGTCGCCGTCGATCGTGACGCCGCTCAACCGCTTCATCGGCTACGAGGCGGCAGCGGCCGTGGCCAAGCAGTCGATCGCCGAGCGGCGGTCGATCCGCGACATCGTCGTCGAGCGCGGGCACGTCGAGCGCGGCGAGCTCACCGAGGAGCAGCTCGACGAGGCCCTCGACGTCCTGCGCATGGCCCGCCCACCCCGCTGACCCTCGGCACACCCCTGCCGGACACGACGAGGGCCGCACCCGGTGGGTGCGGCCCTCGTCGTGGTTCGGGGTGGTGGCTCAGTACCAGTGCGGGCTGCGGCTCTGCCAGGCGCTCCACGCGCCGCAGGGGGTGCCGTAGGAGGACTTGATGTACTGCAGGCCCCACTTGATCTGGGTGACCGGGTTGGTCTGCCAGTCGTCGGCCACGGTCGCCATCTTCGAGCCCGGGAGGGACTGCGGGATGCCGTAGGCGCCGGACGAGGAGTTCGTGGCGGTCCAGCGCCAGCCCGACTCACCCATCCAGAGGTTGTCCAGGCAGCTCCACTGGCCGTCACCGAAGCCGTAGTCGCCCATCAGCGCACGGGCAGCGGCCCGCGGGTCCTTCTGGGCGTTCGCCAGCAGCGCCTGCTTCTTGGCCTCGAGCGCCTGGCGCGCCTTGTCGCGGGCCACCTGCTCGGCGCGGTCGCGACGGGCCTTCTCGGCCGCGGCCTGCGCGGCCAGGGCGGCGACGCGGTCCTTCTCCTGCGCGGCGGCGATGCTGGTGTTGGTCTCGTTGCGGTCCGCAGCGAGGCGCGCGGTGTCCTCGATCTGGTTGTCGGACTGCTCGTTGGCCTGCTCGATCGCCTCGCTGCTCACGGTGAACGCAGCGGTGCCGGTCTGGCGACCGTCGGTGGCCTGGTAGCCGGCCGCGGTGGTCGCGACGACGGCGAGCAGCAGGCTCGAGGTCACGGCGGGGCGACGGACGGCCCGGACGAGACCGGAGGAACGGGAGGCTGACCTGCCTTGGCGCGGCACGTTGCGGTGCCGCCCCTGGTAGGGCTGACTCATGTACGAATTCCTCCAAGAAGCCACGGGAGGATGGCCTCATCGATGTCGGGGGGACATGCCGCCCGACCGACGCGGGGGCCTGGCGTTATGAAACCGAGACTTTAACCGAACTTTGCCTGCGATCTCCAACTACCCCCAGGTTTCTGGGACGGATGTGACCAATGAGGCGAAGAAGTCATCCCTTTGACCGAGGCACTTCGGGGGCGAAGGTGCTGCACGCACCGGTGGCGAAGGTGCTGCACGCACTGGTGGCGCACCGCTCGGGAGCGGCGCGCCACCGGTGGTCGTCCGTGCGCCCTCAGACCTCCAGGCCCTCGAGCAGGTCGGTGACCAGCGCCGCGATCGGGCTGCGCTCGCTGCGGGTCAGCGTCACGTGGGCGAACAGCGGGTGACCCTTGAGTGCCTCGATCACGGCCGCGACGCCGTCGTGACGCCCCACCCGCAGGTTGTCGCGCTGGGCGACGTCGTGGGTGAGCACCACGCGGGAGTTCTGCCCGACCCGGGACAGCACGGTGAGCAGGACGTTGCGCTCGAGGCTCTGCGCCTCGTCCACGATGACGAACGCGTCGTGCAGCGAGCGACCGCGGATGTGGGTCAGGGGCAGCACCTCGAGCATGCCGCGGTCCATGACCTCCTCGACCACCTCGTGCGAGACCAGCGCGCCGAGCGTGTCGAAGACGGCCTGGGCCCAGGGCCCCATCTTCTCCTGCTCGCTGCCCGGGAGGTACCCGAGCTCCTGGCCGCCCACGGCATACAGGGGACGGAAGACGACCACCTTGCGCTGCTGGCGGCGCTCCATCACGGCCTCGAGCCCGGCGCACAGCGCGAGCGCCGACTTCCCGGTGCCGGCGCGGCCGCCGAGGCTGATGATGCCGACGTCGGGGTCGAGCAGGAGGTCCAGGGCGATGCGCTGCTCGGCACTGCGGCCGTGCAGCCCGAACGCGTCGCGGTCGCCACGGACCAGCCGCACCTGCTTGTCGGCACCCACGCGCCCCAGACCGCTTCCCCGCGGCGAGAGCAGCACGAGCCCGGTGTGGCACGGCAGCTCGGCGGCAGCCTCGCTCTCCAGCCGGCCGTGCTCGTAGAGGGTGTCCATCTCCTCGACGGTGACGTCGAGCTCGGCCATGCCGGTCCACCCGGAGTCGACGACGGCGAGCTCGGCGCGGTACTCCTCGGCCTGCATGCCGACGGCGGAGGCCTTGACCCGCATGGGCAGGTCCTTGCTGACGACCGTGACGTCGTGGCCCTCGAGCGAGAGGTTCTTGGCGACCGCCAGGATGCGGGTGTCGTTGTCGCCGAGGCGGAACCCGGCCGGCAGGCTCGTCGGGTCGGTGTGGTTGAGCTCGACGCGCAGCGTGCCGCCGTCCTCGCCCACCTTCACCGGCGCGTCGAGACGCCCCTCGCGGACCCGCAGGTCGTCCAGCAGCCGCAGCGCCTGGCGGGCGAAGTAGCCCAGCTCCGGGTGGTGCCGCTTGCCCTCGAGCTCGGTGACGACCACGACCGGCAGGACGACCTCGTGCTCGGCGAACCGCATCATGGCGCGCGGGTCGGAGAGCAGCACCGACGTGTCGAGGACGAACGTGCGGTGGGCCGGTTTGCGGCGGGACGCGGCGCTCGTGGCGCTCGGGTCGGCCTGGGCGGGCGCCGTGTCGCGCGCGGCGGAGCGGGCGCGACGGGTGGAGTCGGGAGTCGAAGCGTTCGAGGCCAATGTCTCTCCTCGGCACAGCGCGCCGGCCGGCGCAGTGCGCCTACTCGCGAACCAGGTGCCGGGACCACGCCCACCCACGGATGGGCCGGGTCCGACCCTCCGTCCGGAGCTGAGTTCGCCCCATGTGGTGGACCTCCCGAACGCCGGACGGGTGCCCTGCGTCAGCGCTGACGCTACGGCTCGCGCGGGCCCGCGACGCGCAGGATCGCGGCGTGTCACACAGAGTTAACCCGTTGGCCCGAGGCCGTCCCCCACCGTTCGTGCAGCAGCCGCCGGCGGCCAGCCCCCGCTGAGCCCTTGTTCGGCGGCTAGCCGCCGCTGAGCCCTTGTTCGGCGGCTAGCCGCCGAAGCGGCGGTTGCGCTCGGAGTAGGCGCGCAGCGCACGGAGGAAGTCGACGTGGCGGAAGTCCGGCCAGTACGCCTCACAGAAGTAGAACTCCGAGTGCGCCGACTGCCACAGCAGGAACCCGGAGAGCCGCTGCTCCCCCGATGTGCGGATGACGAGGTCAGGGTCCGGCTGCCCCTTCGTGTAGAGGTGCTCGGCGATGTGCTCGACCTGGAGCGTCTCGGCGAGCTCCTCGATCGTCGTGCCGTTGGCCGCGTGCGCCGTCAGCATCGAGCGCACGGCGTCGGTGATCTCCTGCCGACCGCCGTACCCGACGGCGACGTTGACCGTCATCCCCTGCACGGCGGCCGTCGCGTCGGCGGCCTCCTTGAGCTTGCGCGCCGTCTCGGCGGGGAGCAGGTCCAGCGACCCCACAGGGTTGATCCGCCAGCGCTGGGTCGCCGCCAGGTCGGTGACGGCGTTCTCGATGATCGACAGCAGCGGGACGACCTCTGCCTCGGGCCGGTTGAGGTTGTCGGTCGACAGCAGCCAGAGGGTGACGACCTCGACCCGCGCCTCCTCGCACCACTCGAGGAAGTTGGCGATGTTGTCCGCGCCGGCCTGGTGCCCCTCCTTGGTCCCGTGCCCGCGGGCAGCGGCCCAGCGCCGGTTGCCGTCGAGCATCACGCCCACGTGGCGGGGAAGCGTGGCCTTGTCGAGGCGTCGCCTCAGGCGCCGTTCGTATGCCGCATACAGGAGGTCGGACAGCGCCACAACGACTCCTCACGTGGTCCGGGGACGACGGATCCGCCCGACCTCCCACGCTACCCCTGTCCGACCCCGACGGTGCGGCAGGATGACCCCATGTCCGGCGCGCAGGAGTCGTTCTACGTGCTCGAGGAGGTCACCCCCGACGCAACGGTGGTCACCGCCACGTCGCAGACCGCCGGGCCGTGGTCCGCGACGGCCCAGCACGGCGGTCCGCCGATGGCGCTCATGTCGCGGGAGGCCGCCCGGGTGGCCGACCCGGGACGGGTCGTCATGCGGTTCACCGCCGACCTGCTCGGCCCCGTGCCGGTGGGGCGGCTGCGGGTGCAGGCGACCGTCGCCCGCCCGGGGCGCAGCGTCGAGCTGGTCGAGTGCCGGCTGACCGACCTCGACACCGACCGTGTCGTCGCACGGGCCGCCTGCTGGTTCGGGCCCAGGGTCGAGGGCGGACCCGCCACACCGCCGCCGGCCGTGCCGCCCGGTCCGGGCTCGGGGACGACCCGGGCGACGCCGCCCGGCTGGAGCCCCGGCTACCTCGACGCCATCGAGTGGTCCTGGGTCGACGGCGCGCTGGAGCAGCCCGGTCCGGCCACCGTGTGGATGCGCCCGCGCCCCGCGCTGGTGCCGGGCGAGCCGTGGACGCCGGTGGAGCGACTGCTCGCGTGCGTCGACTCGGCGTCGGGCGCCAGCGCGGCCCTCGACGTCGCCCGGTGGCAGTTCATGAACACCGAGCTCACGGCCCACCTCGTGCGCGAACCAGACGGCGAGTGGGTGGGGCTGCGGGCCGAGACCACGCTGGCCGGGACCGCCGTGGGGCTGGCCGCCGCGGAGCTCTTCGACGAGCACGGGTTCGTCGGGCGGAGCACGCAGTCGCTCCTCGTGCGGCCGACCTCACAGATTACCGGCCGGTAACCTACGTATCCGTAGGTTATGCTTGCCCGCATGACCCCGACGCCCACCCACCACAGCCCGGAGTCCCCCGACCAGGGGCCGATCGAGGCCGTCGTGGCGGCGGTCAAGCCGCGTCTGCGCGGCTGGCTGCACGCCGGCATGGTGCCCCTGGCAGTCGCCGCGGGCATCGTCCTCATCGCCCTGGCCCCCACCACGCCCGCACGCATCGCGGCCACCGTCTTCTCGGTCACCGCGTGGCTGCTGTTCGGCACCTCCGCGGTGTACCACCGCGGCAACTGGTCGCCCCGCGTGGCCGCCGTGCTCAAGCGGATGGACCACTCGAACATCTTCCTCATCATCGCCGGCACCTACACGCCGTTCGCGATGCTGCTCCCCCGGGCGCAGGCGACCCAGATGCTGCTCATCGTCTGGATCGGCGCCATCGCCGGCGTGCTGTTCCGGGTGTTCTGGGTCGGCGCCCCGCGCTGGCTCTACACGCCGATCTACGTCGCCCTGGGCTGGGTGGCCGTGTTCTACATGGGCCCGCTGCTGCACTTCGGCGGCCCGGCCATCGTCACGCTCATCGCGGTCGGCGGCGTGCTCTACACCGTGGGGGCGCTCGTCTACGGCATCAAGCGGCCGAACCCCTCACCGCGCTGGTTCGGGTTCCACGAGATCTTTCACACCCTGACCGTGGCCGCCTTCGCCGTGCACTACATCGCGGCGTCGATGTCGCTGTACCGCACCAACGCCTGACGCGTCGTCAGGCGGTGCGGTGGTGCTCGTCCGGGCCCTCACCGGTCGTGGTGTCCGTGCCGTCCCCGGTCGCGCCGTCCCCGGTTGCGCCGTCCTCGGCTGTGCCGGCCGCCGGGCCGTCCGCCTCGGGGGAGCCCTGGGCGGCCTTGCGGTCCGTCCCCGACTCGGCCTCCTTGCGCAGCTCCTCGGCCCGGTAGGACATCCGGCGCATCCGCGCGTTCATGTTGCGCATGAGCAGGTAGAGGGCGATCGCCAGCACGAAGAAGGCGACGAAGCCCCACAGGCCCGGCGAGACCAGCGAGGACGGCGCGCCGTTCACGCCGACACCGCCACGCGGCCGTCGTAGGCGACCTCGAGCCCGGACCTCGTGGCCAGGGCGTCGCCCGTGGCGACGTCGTCGATCCCGGCGAACAGGTCGTCCTCCACCGGCTCCACCGGCACGTACGACACCGCCGCCTCGAAGTCCTCGGTCGGCCAGATCCGCACCTGCAGGTCGCGCGGCACCTGGAAGAAGTGACCGTCGGGGTCGATCTGCGTGGCGTGCGCGAGCAGCGCCTGGTCCCGCTGGTCGAACCAGTCGGCGCAGTGGATGCGGGTGGTGATGGTCCGGGCGTCCTCCTCGGTCCACCGCTCGAGCCACTCGGCATACGGGCTCTCCCGGCCCTCCGCGAGGAAGGCCTCGTGGAAGGCGACGTACTTGGCCCGGTTGTGCGCGTTGTAGTAGATCTTCAGCGGCTGCCACGGCTCGCCCGCGTGCGGGTACGCCTCGGGGTCGCCGGCCGCGGCGAACGCCGCCATCGAGACCGTGTGGGTCATGATGTGGTCGGGGTGGGGGTAGCCGCCGTTCTCGTCGTACGTCGTCATGACGTGCGGGCGGAACCGCCGGATCTCGCGGACGAGGGCCTCGGTCGTCACGTCCAGCGGCTCGAGGGCGAAGCAGCCCTCGGGCAGCGGCGGCAGCGGGTCGCCCTCCGGCAGGCCGGAGTCCACGAAGCCCAGCCACGTGTGCTGCACCCCGAGGATCTCCTGCGCCTTGCGCATCTCCACCCGCCGCACCTGCGGGAGGTCGCGCTCGATCTGCGGGTCCCCCTTCAGCTTGGGGTTGAGCACGTCCCCGCGCTCGCCACCCGTGCACGACACGACGAGCACGTCGGCGCTCGTCGCCGCGTACTTGGCCATCGTCGCCGCGCCCTTGCTCGACTCGTCGTCGGGGTGCGCGTGCACCGCCATGAGCCGCCACCGGTCAGCCACTGTCACCCTCTCCTGGGTCATCACGGACAATGGGTGTCCGCGATCAAGCGGACACCACCTGCTCTCATCCTCTCACCGCACCGGAAGGCTCCGTCATGCCACTCCCCCGCCCCGCGCCCGGCACCGGCCGCTGGTGGGTCGTCGGCATCGTCGGCATCGGCCTCGCCACGGCCCTCGCCGTCTGGCTCGGGCTGGCCAACTCGGTGGGCCGGGTGACGTGGGTCGACACCGGGTACAAGGTCGTCGACGACCGCAGCGTCCGAGTCGAGTTCGACGTCCACCGCCCCTCGGGCGAGGCGGTCACGTGCCAGGTCAACGCGCTGGACCAGTCCTTCGGCGTCGTCGGCACGATCGAGGTCCGCGTCCCGGCGTCCGCGGAGCGGTCGGTGCACCAGGTGGTCGTCGTGCGGACCGCCGCGCGCGCCGTCACCGGCACGGTCAAGAGCTGCGACCCCTCCTGACCAGCGGGTTCGCGGTCCCGACGGGCGGAAATCCCGGACGCGAGCGGGCCTCCCGGCATACCCTCGGGCACGGGCGCCCGGGACGGCACGAAATGGACCGTTCGGACGGCGCCGCGTTAGACTCGTCCATTCACCGAGCGGTCTGGACCTCCTGCCACCTGCGTGGCGAGGGTCCGGGCCGCATTGCGTAGCACCCCGCACACCGGCCGACACCGCGCCGGGCGGGACCCCAGCCAAGGAGTACAACCGTGAGCGAGACCGCGACCCCCACCGCGAGCTACCTGACCCAGGACGCCTTCGACCGCCTGAAGGCCGAGCTGGACCAGCTCTCCGGGGAAGGCCGCACCGAGATCGCCAAGCGCATCGAGGCGGCGCGCGAGGAGGGCGACCTCAAGGAGAACGGCGGCTACCACGCGGCCAAGGAGGAGCAGGGCAAGATGGAGGCCCGCATCCGCCAGCTGACCCAGCTGCTCGAGAACGCCGTCGTGGGCACCAAGCCCGCGGACGACGGGATCGTCGAGCCCGGCATGGTCGTGACCGTCGACATGTTCGGCGACGACATGACCTTCCTCCTGGGCTCGCGCGAGATCGCGGACGGCTCCGACCTCGAGGTCTACAGCGAGAAGTCCCCGCTCGGCGCGGCCATCAACGGCAAGAAGGTCGGTGACTCCGCGTCCTACGAGGCGCCCAACGGCAAGACCATCGAGGTCACCGTCAAGGCCGCCAAGCCCTACGGCGCCTGACCTCCCCCAGCACCCGCACGAACGAAGGGGCCGCCCGCGACCGGGCGGCCCCTTCGTCGTGCCCGGCGGTTGCGGCCGGTCCGGTCAGCGGTCGGAGACGAGCTGGAAGAGGCGGTGGTCCGCCCAGCGCCCCGCGATGTGCAGGTATGACGGTGCGTCGCCGATCACCGTGAAGCCCGCCCTGAGCAGGACGCGCTGCGAGCGCACGTTGTCGAGCAGGGTGCCCGCCTGGAGCCGGTGCAGCCCGAGCTCGCCGAAGGCGAGGTCCACGACCTCGCGGAGCGCGGCGGTCGCCAGCCCGCGCGCGCCGGCCCGCTCGGCGAGCCAGTAGCCGACGTTGGCCGACTGGGAGGGTCCGCGGACGATCTCGTTGAGCGTGATCCGGCCGACGACCGCGTCGTCCTCGTCGAGGACGACCAGCGGCAGCCGGGTGCCCGCGCGGTGCTCGGCGAGCAGGCTCGCGACGAGCTCGCGCTGACCGTCCACCGTGTCGTACCCGGCTGGACGGTCGGGCATGGTCGGCGCGAGGAAGTCGCGGTTGGCGACGAGCAGCTCGGCGAGCACCTCGGCGTCGGACTCCCGGACCAGCCGGGTGACCCGTCCCCTGGGCTGGGCCATCAGCCGAACTTCAGCTGGTAGCCCTTGCCCCGCAGCGTGCGCAGGACCTCCTCGCAGTGCTGGCGCCCGCGGGTCTCCAGCTGCAGGCCGATCTCGACCTCGTCGACGCGGATCGTGGTCCCGGTGCGGATGTGCTCGACCTCGAGGACGTTGGCGTCGACGGCGGCGCAGTCGGCCAGCAGCCGGGCGAGGTGGCCGGGGGTGTCGGACACCCGCACCCGGAACTGCAGGTAGCGGCCGGCCGAGGCCATGCCGTGCCGGATGATCCGCAGGAGCAGCAGCGGGTCGATGTTGCCGCCGGAGAGCACCGCGACGACCGGGCCGTCGACCGGCTGGCCGGCCCGGGCGAGCAGGTGCGCGACGGCAGCGGCCCCGGCCGGCTCGACGACCAGCTTGGCCCGCTCGAGCACGAACAGCAGCGCCCGCGACAGCTCCTCCTCGCTCACCGTCTCGATGGCGTCGACGAGGTCGCGGACGAGCTCGTAGGGCACGTCGCCGGGCATGCCCACCGCGATGCCGTCGGCCATGGTCTGCATGCGCTCGTACGGCACCGGCTTGCCGGCGGCGAGCGAGAGCGGGTAGGCCGCCGCCTGCTCGGCCTGGACGCCGATGACCCGCACGTCCGGGCGGGCGGACTTCACCGCGACCGAGATGCCGGCGAGCAGCCCGCCACCGCCGGTGCTGACCACGATGGTCTTGACCTCGGGGCACTGGTCGAGGATCTCGAGCCCGGCGGTGCCCTGGCCCGCGACGATGTCGCGGTGGTCGAACGGGTGGATCAGCACCGCCCCCGTCTCGGCCTCCCACTCCCGTGCCTTGACGAGGCACTCGTCGATGGTCGTGCCGACCTGCTCGATCGTCGCGCCGTAGGCCTCGGTCGCGAGCAGCTTGGGCATGGGGGCACCGTGCGGCATGTAGACCTTGACGTCGATGCCGAGCATCTGGCCGGCGAGGGCGACGCCCTGGGCGTGGTTGCCGGCGCTGGCCGCGACGACGCCGCGCGCCTTCTCCTCGTCGGAGAGCCGCGACATCCGGGTGTACGCGCCGCGGATCTTGAAGGACCCGGCGCGCTGGAGGTTCTCGCACTTGAGGAAGACCTCGCAGCCGACCCGGTCGGTGAGGGCGCGGCTGTACTCGAGGGGCGTGGGGCGGACGACCCCGCTGAGCAGGTCCTGCGCAGCGCGGATGTCCTCCAGGGAGACGGACAGCATCGGTGGTGCCATGGCGAGCAGGCTAGTACCCGCCGGACGCCCTCCGGACCACCCGGCGGGGGCGCTAGTCGTGCACCCTGCGGTTGAACGCCCGGATCGCCAGCGGCGCCATCACCAGGGTCAGCCCTACCGTCCAGATCAGCGTCGTCACGACGGGGTGGTGCAGCGGCAGCTGGGCGTCCGCGGCCACGGGGCGGTCGTTGCCCCAGAGCTGCCGGACCGCCTGCACGAGCGAGGAGATCGGGTTCCACTCGGCGATGACGCGCAGCCAGTGCGGCATCCGGTCGCTGGGCGCGAACGTGTTGGCGAGGAACGTGATCGGGAACATCGTCGTGAACATCAGGCCGTTGACGGACTCGACCGAGCGCATGGCCGAGCCGACCAGGATGCCGACCCAGATCATCGCGAAGCCCCACAGGAGCAGCAGCAGGTAGGCCAGGACGGCGTCGACGAACCCGCCGCGGATGCGCCAGCCGACGAACAGGCCGGTCAGCGACATGACGAGGATGCCGATGCTCGAGTGCAGGAGACTGGAGATGCTGCGGCCCACCAGGACGGCCGACGGGTGGATCGGCAGCGACCGCATGCGGTCGACGATGCCCTTGTCGATGTCGGCGGTCAGCCCGACGGCCACGATGAACGAGGCGAACGCGATCGTCTGGCCCATGATCCCGGCCATCAGCCACTCGCGGTACCCGGCCGGCGAGCCCTGCACGGCGATCGAGCCGCCGAACACGTAGGCGAACAGCAGCACGAACATCACCGGCTGGATGGTGACGTCCATGAGCATCTCGGGCATCCGCTTGATGTGGATGAGGTTGCGCCGGGTGATGGCGAGGGACTGGCGCAGCAGGCCTGTGCGCTGGATCTGCGGCCTGGCCAGTCCGCTCGCGGTCCGGCGGACCCCGGTGTCGGTGCTCATGCGACGACCTCCTCGTCGTGCGGTGCCTCGCCGTCCTCGGCCCGGTGCCCGGTGAGGCTGAGGAAGACGTCGTCGAGGCTCGGACGCTTCAGGCCGAGGTCGTCGAGCTCGATCTCGCTGCCCTCGAACACTGCCGCGATGCGGGTCATGTCGCGCAGCCCCTCCGCCGGGGCGGTCAGCTGGCGGGCGCCGTGGTCGACGTGCACCTCGCTGACGTGCGCGCGCAGCAGCGCCTCGGCGGCGTCCAGCTCCTCGGCCCGCGAGACGGTCAGCACGATCGCCGCAGCGCCGCTGCGGTCCTTGAGCTCGAGCGCCGTCCCCTCGGCGATGACCCGCCCCCGGTCGACGACGACGATGCGGTCGGCGAGCTGGTCGGCCTCCTCGAGGTACTGGGTCGTGAGCAGCAGGGTCGTCCCGTCACGGACGAGCCCGCGCAGCACCTCCCACAGCTCCACCCGGCTGCGCGGGTCGAGCCCGGTGGTGGGCTCGTCGAGGAAGAGCACCGGCGGCGTCGCGATGAGGCTGACGGCCAGGTCGAGCCGTCGTCGCATCCCGCCCGAGTACGTCTTGACGACGCGGTCGCCGGCGTCGGTGAGCGAGAACCGCTCGAGCAGGTCACGGCTCGCGCTGCGCACGTAGGAGGAGGACAGCCCGTAGAGCGATCCGATGAGGCGCAGGTTCTCGCGCCCGGTGAGCAGCTCGTCGACCGTGGCGGCCTGGCCGGTCAGCCCCATGGAGCGGCGCACGGCGTCCGGGTCGGTGCGCACGTCGTGCCCGGCGACCCGCGCCGTCCCGGCGGTCGGGGCGGTGAGCGTCGTCATCATCCGCACGGTCGTGGTCTTGCCCGCACCGTTGGGCCCGAGCAGCCCCAGCACGGTGCCCTCCGGCACGACGAAGCTGACGTCGTCGACGGCCCGGGTGTCGCCGAAGGTCTTGACGAGGTGCTCGGCCTCGATCGCGGGCGCGCTCATCGTTCGAGCCTAGGCCGGTCCGCGACGCTCGTTCGACCCATTTTCTCCGTCCCCCCGGCGCTCGGTCGTGGTCTCAAGTGGTCGTGGTCCCAACCGGTCGTGGTCTCAGCCGGTCGTGGTCGCGCGGCCGATGAGGCAGAACGGGTGGCCGGCCGGGTCGGTGTAGACGCGGAACGTCCCGGTCTCCGAGGGCTGGTGGTCGTGCACGCGCGCCCCAGCCGCCAGCACCGCCGGCTCGGCGGCGTCGATGTCGCCGGCCCACAGGTCGAGGTGGAACTGCTGCGGGTGCGAGCCCCCGGGCCAGGTCGGCTCCCGGTAGTCGTCGATGCGCTGGAACGCCAGTGCCGGGCGTCCGTCCGGGTTGTCCGGCGAGAGGCCGCCACCCGGGGGCACGAGGGTCGACCAGTCGCGGTCGGACCCGTCCTCGAGCGGCCACCCCAGGACCTCGGAGTAGAACCTCGCGAGCTCGAGCGCGTCGGGGCAGTCGAGGATGACGAGGTCGAGCAGGGGCTTGGGCGGGATCGGGACAGCGGTGTCGTCGGCCATGGGCCGACGCTAGGCCCGACCCCCGACAACGGTCGAGGCGAGCGCCCGTGCCGCCTCCGGGTGCAGCTCGCGGAGCAGCCCCACCGCCGCGAGCAGGTATGCCGTGTCGGTCACCACCCGTGCGTCCCGGGGGACCTTCCAGCCGCCAGCGTGGTCCGTCGCGACGGCGGTCAGCACCGCGTCGCGGTCCGCCGCCGGCGAGTGCCGGAGCACGCCCCCGGACCCCACGACGACGGTCACGTCCGCGAGTGGGCGCGGGCTGCTCCCGGGGCCGGCCGGACGGGCGTGGCGGCGCACGGCGACCACCGCGGCGGTCCGGGCCAGGGCGAGGTCGAGCCCGCGCTCGTGGTCGTCCGAGGGGAGGTGACCGGGGTCGGCGGCCAGCCGCGCGGCATACGCCTCGAGGCCGTCGGGCACCGGGAGGTGCTCGCGGGCGGCGGCAGCGACGACGCCCTCGGCGTTCCAGCGCATGCCGAGGTCGGCCTCGACCGTGCGCGCGTGCCAGAGCGGTGCGACGACGTCCTTGGCGAGCCCGGCGTCCTCGCCCTGCGGCGTGATGACGGAGTAGACGTCGGTCGTGGCGCCGCCGATGTCGACGACGAGCACGTCGCCGCCGACGGCGTCGGCCAGCACCTCGACTCCCCCGAGGACGGCGTCAGGAGTGGCGGCGCGCACCAGCCGGCCGAACTCGGGGCCGCGGGACAGGCCCTTGCCGCCGATCACGTGGTGCAGGAACGCCGCCCGGATCGCGGCCCGGGCAGCGTCGGGGGCGATGACACCGATCCGCGGCAGGACGTTGTCGGTGACGGTGAAGGTGCGCCCCGTCGAGGCGAGGACCGCGGCCACCTCGTCGGCGGCGTCGGAGTTGCCGGCGACGACCACCGGTGCCGTGACACGGGCCCTGGCCAGGCGCGTCGCGTTGTGCAGCAGGACGTCGGCGTTCCCGCCGTCGGTGCCGCCGACGAGCAGGACGATGTCGGGCCGGCTGGCCCGCAGCGCGGTCACCCCGGCGCCGTCGAGCCGTCCCGCTGCCACGTGCTCGACCCGGGCGCCGGCGCTCAGGCCGACCCGGTGCCCGGCCTCGGCGGTGACGTCGCGCTCGTACCCGACCACCGCCAGCCGCAGGCCGCCGCCGGCGCTGGAGCAGGCGACGACCTCGTCGGGGGTGCCGTGCGCCGCGAGCTCGTCGAGGACCGTGCGGTAGCCGTCGAGCACGTCGGTGCCGATGGTCGTCGGCGTCGAGGCCGTCGCCACGAGCCGGCCGTCGCCGGTGTCGACGAGGGCGGCCTTGGTGAACGTCGACCCGAAGTCGACGGCGAGCGCGAGGGGCATGGCGGCAGGAGGGTCTTCGCCTGTGGCGGTGTCGTGGTGGCTGGTGTCTCGGTGGCTCCGGTGCCCGCGGCTCAGCCGAGGCGGTCGAGCGCCTGGCCGAGGTCGGCGATGAGGTCGTCGACGTCCTCGATGCCGCAGGACAGGCGGATCAGGTCGGCCGGCACCTCGAGCTCGGTGCCAGCGACGGACGCGTGCGTCATGCGCGCCGGGTGCTCGATGAGCGACTCGACGCCGCCGAGGGACTCGCCGAGGGTCCACAGCTGGGTCTCGCCGCAGACCTTGACCGCGACGTCCTCGCCCGCCTTGACCTGGAACGAGATCATCCCGCCGAAGCGGCGCATCTGCTTCTTCGCGACCTCGTGGCCGGGGTGGCTCTCCAGGCCCGGGTAGTGCACGGCCTTGACGGCCGGGTGGCTGCTGAGGAACTCCACGACCCGCTCGGCGTTGTCGCTGTGCTTCTCCATCCGGACCGCGAGCGTCTTGAGGCCGCGCAGCACGAGCCAGGCGTCCATCGGCCCGGCGACCGCGCCCATCGAGTTCTGGTGGAAGGCGATCCGGTCCGCCGCGTCGGCGTACCCCGGCACCGCGATGTCGTGGCCCACGACGACCGCGCCGCCGACGACGTCCGAGTGGCCGCCGCAGTACTTGGTGGTCGAGTGCGTGACGATGTCGGCGCCGAGCGACAGGGGCTGCTGGAGGTACGGGCTCGCGAAGGTGTTGTCCACGACGAGCAGGGCGCCGGCCTCGTGGGCCACCGCCGCGAGCGCCTCGATGTCGGCGATGCCGAGCAGCGGGTTGGTCGGCGTCTCGACCCAGACGATCTTCGTCGTGCCGGGCCGGATGGCCGCGCGGACCGCGTCGACGTCGCCCATGGGGGCGATGGAGTGCTCGACGCCCCAGGGCGTGAGGACCTTGTTGAAGAGGCGGTACGTGCCGCCGTACGCGTCGTTGGGGACGACCACGTGGTCACCGGGGGCGAGCAGGGCGCGCAGCACGGTGTCCTGGCCGGCCAGCCCGGAGGAGAACGCGAACCCGCGGACGCCGCCCTCGAGCGCGGCGAAGCACTCCTCGAGCGCCGTGCGGGTCGGGTTCGCCGAGCGCGAGTACTCGTAGCCGCCGCGGAAGCCGCCGATGCCGTCCTGCTTGTAGGTCGAGACCTGGAAGATCGGCGTGATGACCGCGCCGGTCCCCGCGTCGGGCTCCTGCCCGGCATGGATCGCCCTGGTCGAGAACCCCTGCTGCCGCACGTCGTCGCTCATGGCGGCAAGGCTAGCCGTCGCCCAGGACCCGTCGCCCACCGCCGGGTCCTCCTGCGGCGCCGCCCGCCGGTCCCCCCGCGGCTCCTCCAGCCGGTCCCCGCGGCTCAGCCCGCCGGGTCCTCCCGTGGGGCCTCCGGCGCAGCCTCGACGACCACCGGGTCACCGACCTGCAGCCGGCCGCCCTCGAGGATGCGGAACACCGTGCCTCCCCGGGCGTGCATCGCCTTCATGGCACCGGGAGCGATCAAGTCGTCGAGCAGGCGGCACGGGGCGGCGGGGCGGCGGGGCGCACCACCTCGAGCAGCACCTCCCCCACCCGCACCCGTGTCCCGGGCTTCCCCGGCACCGGGCCACCGGACACCGTGAGGTTCCGCCGGGTCGCGCCGGGCTCCACGACCGACCCCAGCGCCGCGCCCGCCGCCTCGAGGTCGAGGGCCGACTGGATCGTCACGTGCCGGTGCCGCGACCCGTGGTACCGGTCGCCGACCAGGCCGGCCCCGGCCTCTGCGACGACCTCGGGCACCGACCGCGTCGGGATGCGGCGGGCCGGTGCCACGTGGATCGAGACGACCTCGCCGAGGGACGTCCCGGGCTCGACTGCGACCAGGCTCACCGCAGCTCCTTCTGCCACTCGCGCATGGCCGCGTCCTCGGCATACCCGAGCTCGCGGTTGACGGCGAGCATCGGTGCGTTCTCCTCGGCGTTCCACGTCCGGACCGTCGCGGGCCCCGGCAGGTGGTCCATGAGGGCGAGGGTGTTGGCGGCCTTCATGCGCAGCCCGAGCCGGTGGCCGCGGTGCTCGCGCAGGACGAGCGTGTCCTGCTGGTACACGACGGACGGGTCGCTCGTGACCGTCGTCTGGGTGTAGCCGGCGACCGAGCCGTCCGCGGTGAACGCGAAGGTGTCGACGGCCGTCCGCCCAGCGTGCACGATCCGCTCGTAGTCCGCGCGGACCCGCTCCTCGTCCCACACCTCCTCCTCGATCTGGAGGTCGCCGAGCGGCACGTCGGTGCTCATCCGCCGCGCCAGGAGCGCGCGGGCGCCGACCCACGCGTCCGGTATGCCGCCGAGCGCCGTCCGCAGGACGTACCCGTCACCGTCGTGGTCGGCGAGCAGGCCGGTGGGGCGGTCGCGGTCGAGCGGGAGGGCCAGCGAGCTGCGCAGGTTGGTCTGGGCGGCCTGGTAGCCGAACCGGCCGGCGAACCCGCCGTGGACGTCGTCCGCGCCGGCGCGCCACTGGGTGTCGGCGACGACCAGGTCCCGCCCCGCCTCGCGCACGAGGCCCTCCGCGTGCTGGAGCAGCCGGCGCCCGTGCCCCCGCCCCCGTTGGTCGGGGTGGACGGCGAGGTCGAGCATCGACAGGCGCAGGTTGTCGTGCAGGGGCATGGCGAGGGTCGCCGCACCGACCAGGGAACCGCGCTCGTCGCAGGCACCGAGGGCGATGGTGCGCCGGGCGGGGTCGCCCAGCAGGACCCGGCGCTCCTCAGGGGTGCGGGCGGAGTGCAGGTCCCCGAGGTCGTGCACCGCGGACGCGTGGAGCACGTCGCACCAGGCGAGGAACACCTCGTCCGGCCCGTCGGGGTCGATCGCCACGATGCCGTCCACCCGCCCACCCTGTCGCACCCGGCGCGGCGACGGCAAAGGGGTTGTGGCTGCCGGGCGGGGAGGCAGGCACGGCCGCCGTCGCGTCGCTGCACGTCGGCGTCCGTGCGGGGGCAGGAACAGCCGCGGGGGCGGTCGCGTTGCACAGGGCGTGATCTTCGGGAGCCGCAGCAAGTCGACCATGCCCACCGCCGAGGAGGCCCTCCAGGGCCGCCCCACCCGGCCGTTCTCGATCGCACCGGAGCACCTGGTGCTGCACACCCCCGTCGAGGGGCCCTGGCCCGAGGGCACCGAGGTGCTCTACGTCGCCATGGGCTGCTTCTGGGGGGCCGAGCGCATCTTCTGGCAGCAGCCCGGCGTCGTCGCGACGGCTGCCGGCTACATGGGCGGGTTCACCCCCAACCCGACGTACGAGGAGACCTGCACGGGTCGCACCGGCCACGCCGAGACCGTGCTCGTCGCCTACGACCCCGAGCAGACCTCGCCCGAGCTGCTGCTCAAGGAGTTCTGGGAGAACCACGACCCGACGACGGCGAACCGGCAGGGCAACGACATCGGCACGGCATACCGCTCGGCCATCTACTGGACCACCGAGGGGCAGCGGCTCGCGGCCGAGGCCACCAAGGAGTCGTTCCAGAAGGTCCTCACCGAGCACGGGTACGGCGCCATCACGACCGAGGTCCGGTCGGCGCAGGACGCGGGGCCCTTCTACTACGCCGAGGACTACCACCAGCAGTACCTCTTCAAGAACCCCGGCGGCTACTGCAACCACGGGTTCAAGGGCATGACCTGCCCGGTGGGCATCGTCAAGCAGGACCAGCTGCCGTCGCAGGAGAGCGTCCTGCGCACCAACGACTCGGGCGCCTGACGGCGGTCCGACGCCGGGTCCCGCGGTGCGTCAGCGGCGGGTGACGTAGTACGCCGCAGCGCTGGCGTCCTTGAACGCCCAGCTGTCGCGGAGCACGCCCTTGGAGTCGCGCAGGTATGCCGTGTCGCCGGTGTTGTTCCAGACGTACCAGGAGCGGTTGTAGTACCGGTGCGACGCCGTGGCCGAGCCCTTGCCGGTGTGGATGGTGACGGAGGCCCCGGCCTTGAGCGTGAACGTCGGGAACCGGTACGTGTAGCCCTGCTTGTCGCGCAGGGTCCAGCCGGTCAGCGACCGGTTGGTGCTCGTCGTGTTCTTCAGGACGACGTACTCGGCGTTGAGGCTGGAGTTGCTGCCGGTGTCCGAGCCCGGCGAGTCGTACTGGATCTTCACGATGCGGATCGGCGGGGTCGTGGCCGACGCGGTGGACGGCACGGCGAGGCCGACCCCGACGGCGACGGTGGCGGACAGGGCGAGGGAGACAGCGGTGCGGCGCATGTCCCGACCGTATTGAGGCCTGGTGCGGCACACGTGCCGATTCGTCCCCTCGAGCCCGGACTCCGGCCGAACGGACGAGGACCGAGGGCACGTTCGTGGCCACGGGGCCACGAACGGCGCCGCGAGGCCGCCGTGGAGCGCCGTCCGTGGCGTTCGCGCCACGAACGGTCGGAGCACCCGCGCTGCGCCGCCCCGGACCACCGGGCGGCGCAGCGCGGCGGCATACGGTGCCCTCGTGCTGATCCGCGAGATGACGGCGCAGGACGTGCCGGCGTTCCTGCCCACCTTCCATGCCGTGGTCGACGACGGCGAGACGTACGCGTACCCGGAGGGCCTCGACGAGGACGCTGTCCGGGCGGTCTGGCTCGAGCAGCCTCCCGGCCGGACCGTGGTCGCGGTGGACGACGACGGCACCCTTCTCGGCAGCGCGAAGATGGGCCCCAACCGGCCGGGCCGCGGCTCGCACGTCGGGACGGCGAGCTTCATGGTGGCCGAGGCCGCCCGCGGTCGCGGGGTGGGACGGGCGCTCGCGCAGGAGGTGCTGGCCTGGCACCGGCGCGAGGGCTACGCGGGCATCCAGTTCAACGCGGTGGTCGAGACGAACACGGCGGCCGTGCGGCTGTGGCACGACCTCGGGTTCGAGGTGCTCACGACCGTCCCAGGAGCCTTCGAATCCAGGCGGCACGGCCGCGTCGGGCTGCACGTGATGTACCTGCCGCTGGGCTGACAGCGGCCGCCGCGGCAGCCGTCCGGCGCGCCTGCTCGGCCCGTTCCTCCCGCAGGCGCCGCCACTGGCCCACCATGTCCTCGACGTCGACGGTGGGCGCCAGCAGCGGCGGCACCGGGCCCACCGCCGGGCGCAGCCGGTCCAGCTTCACCCGCCGGTTGAAGTCCTCGAGCACGGCCCGCACCGACTCCTCGGTGCGCAGGTCCAGCAGCGACTCGGGGTAGGTCTGCCGCTCCTTGCGCAGGGCGATCGCGGGCGGCATCGCGCCGGTCATGTCCAGCTGCTCGCGCTGGACCAGCCCCTTGACCCACCAGTCCGGGTCGTCGACGTCGGAGGCCCCGATTCCGCGCAGCGGCTTCCCGGCGCCGGGCAGGTTGTCGAACTCGCCGCGCTCCTGCGCCTCGCGGATCGCGCGCTCCACCGGCGACTCCCAGGGGTCCACCTCCCGACCCTAACCCGCGGCGTAGGGTCGCCCGGGTGCGGATCGTCTCCCTGCTGCCCTCCACGACCGAGATCCTCTTCGCGATCGGCGCGGGCGACGACGTCGTCGGCGTGACGTTCGAGTGCGACACCCCGGCGCAGGCCCGCGAGCGCCGGATCGTGTCGACGACGGCCATCCCCGAGGGGCTGTCGTCGAGCGGGATCGACGCGTTCGTGACGCGGGCGATGGCCGCGGGCGAGGACCTCTACCACCTCGACGCGGGCGCCCTGGCCGACCTCGACGCCGACCTCGTCGTGACCCAGGACCTGTGCGCCGTCTGCGCCGTCGACGTCTCGAAGGTGGACGACGCCCTCGCCCACCTCGGCTGCACCGCGGAGGTCCTCACCATCGACCCGCACAGCCTCGAGGAGGTGCTGGGCTCGGTCCTCACCCTCGGCAGCGCGACCGGCCGCGAGGACGAGTCCGCCCGCCTCGTGGCCGGCCTGCGCGAGCGCCTGTATGCCGTGGAGCGCCGCGTGCGGGACCGTCCCCGCCCGCGGGCGCTGGTGCTCGAGTGGACCGACCCGCCGTTCGCCCCCGGCCACTGGGTGCCGGAGATGGTGGAGGCCGCCGGCGGCGTCAGCGCGCTCGGCTCGGCCCGTGAGAAGTCCGTCCGCGTGACGTGGGACGACGTGCGCGAGAGCGCGCCCGAGGTCGTCGTGTGCGCCCCGTGCGGCTACGACCTGGAGGGGTCCACGGCCCTCGCCCGCGCGGCCCTCGACACCGGCGAGCTGCCGGACGGCATACCGGTGTGGGCGGTGGACGCGAACGCGTCGTTCGCCCGCCCCGGGCCCCGGCTCGTCGACGGGGTCGAGGCGCTCGCGGCGGTCATGCACCCGGACGCGGCGAAGCCGCCGCGCCCGGACATGGCGCGGCGGCTGCGGTAGCCGCGTCAGCTGCGGCAGAAGCGAGAGCTGCTGCTGGTCTGGCTCAGTCGACGAGCGCGATGAGCAGGTCGGCGCGGGTCAGCACGCCGACCGGCTTGCCGTCCTCGACGACCATGATCGCGTCGTGCTTCTCGAGCTCGGCCCGGGCGGCGGAGACCGGCTCGCCGGCGCCGACGAGCGGCAGGGACTGCTCCATGTGCTTCTCGACCGGGTCGGTGAGGTGGGCGGTGCCGTTGAACAGCGCCTCCAGGAGCGCCCGCTCGCTCACCGAGCCTGCGACCTCACCGGCCATGACGGGGGGCTCGGCCTTGACGACGGGCATCTGCGACACGGAGTACTCGTGCAGGATCTCGATGGCGTCGCGCACGGTCTCGGTCGGGTGCGTGTGGACCAGGGCGGGCAGGTCGCCGGCCTTCTTGTGCAGGACCTCGCCGACCGTGGTCTCGGACTGGGAGTGCATGAAGCCGTAGGAGCTCATCCACTCGTCGTTGAAGATCTTGCTCATGTAGCCGCGGCCGCTGTCGGGCAGCAGCACGACGACGACGGCATCGGCCGGCAGGTCCTTGGCGGCGCGCAGGGCAGCCACGACGGCCATGCCGCACGAGCCGCCGACGAGCAGGCCCTCCTCCTTGGCCAGGCGCCGGGTCATGGCGAAGGAGTCGGCGTCGCTGACGGCGATGACCTCGTCGACGACCTCGGGGTCGTAGGCGCTCGGCCAGAAGTCCTCGCCGACGCCCTCGACGAGGTAGGGACGGCCGGAGCCGCCGGAGTAGACCGAGCCCTCGGGGTCGGCGCCGATGATGCGGACGCGGCCGCCCTCACGGTCCGCCGAGACGTCACGCAGGTAGCGGCCGGTGCCGGTGATGGTGCCGCCGGTGCCGACGCCCGCGACGAAGTGCGTGACCGTCCCGTCGGTGTCGGCCCAGATCTCCGGGCCGGTCGACTCGTAGTGCGAGGCCGGGCCGTTCGGGTTGGCGTACTGGTTGGGCTTCCAGGCGCCGTCGATCTCCTTCACCAGCCGGTCGGAGACCGAGTAGTAGGAGTCGGGGTGGTCGGGGGCGACCGCGGTCGGGCAGACGACGACCTCGGCGCCGTACGCCTTGAGCACGTCGCGCTTGTCCTGGCTCACCTTGTCGGGGCAGACGAACACGCACTTGTAGCCGCGACGCTGCGCGACCAGGGCCAGGCCCACACCGGTGTTGCCCGAGGTCGGCTCGACGATGGTGCCACCGGGCTTGAGCTCCCCGGACTCCTCCGCGGCCTCGACCATCTTCAGGGCGATGCGGTCCTTCACCGACCCGCCCGGGTTGAGGTACTCCACCTTGGCGAGGACCGTCGCTGCGATCCCCTCCGTGACGGTGTTGAGCTTGACGAGGGGCGTGTTCCCGACGAGGTCGGCGATGTGCTCTGCGTACTTCACCCGGTCATCCTCTCAGATGCTGGACAGCGCATCCGGCCGCCCGCCCCGGGACTCCGCCGCAGGGCGGAGGTGCAGACCCGGTCACGGGTGCACCATGCGGAGAAGGGGGTAGGGGGTGGAAACAAGGATGACGACCTCGACCGTTAGCGTCAGTGGAAGAGTCGACGAGAGGGGTGTGCCGATGGGCCGGGCTCGACGCGCACGCAGGATCGCCGCGACCGCCGCCTACGGTGGCGGTGGGCTGGCGGCCGGGATCGGTGCGCTGGGCGCGCTCGGCTACGGCGTGCTCAAGGTCGAGGCCATGATGGCGCGCCGCATCGTCGGCCAGCCGTTCGACGGCGCGCCCGACGACAACGGCGTCTACGGCGCCGGCACCGGGGACCCCGTCGACCTCGTGGTGCTCGGCGACAGCTCCGCCGCGGGCATGGGCTGCGACCACCCGCACGAGACCGTCGGCGCGATCATCGGCAACGGCGTCAGCGCCCTGACCGGCCGGCCGGTGCGCCTCACCAACACCGCGGTGGTCGGCGCCGAGTCCGCCGACCTCGAGCTGCAGCTCGCCAACGCCCTCGACGTGGTCCCCCGGCCCGACGTCGCGGTCATCATGGTCGGCGCCAACGACGTCACCCACCGGATCGACCGGGCCGTGGCGGTCCGCCACCTCGAACAGGTGGTGCGGGCCCTGCGCGAGCTGGGCACCGAGGTCGTCGTCGGCACCTGCCCGGACCTCGGCACCATCCAGCCGATCCCGCAGCCCCTGCGCCTGCTCGGCCGCCGGTTCTCCCGCGACCTCGCGGCCGCCCAGACCGTCGCCGTCGTCGAGGCGGGCGGGCGCACGGTGTCCCTGGGTGACCTGCTCGGGCCGGAGTTCGCCGAGAGCCCGCACGAGATGTTCAGCGCGGACCGCTTCCACCCCTCCCCGGCGGGGTACGCGCGGGCTGCGGCCGCGCTGCTGCCCAGCGTCTGCGCCGCCCTGGGCGTGTGGCCGGACGGCTCCGGCCAGCCCCGCACCCCGGACTCGCGCCGCGGCGAGGGCGTGGGCCCGGTCGCGGTGGCCGCCAAGTATGCCGTCATGGACCCCGGCACCGAGGTCAGCGCGACCGACGTCGGCGGCCAGAGCCGCGGACCGCGCGGCCGCTGGGCGATGCTGCTGCGTCGCCCGCGCGGTGGCTCGCCGTCGACGCGCAGCGTCGATGCGATGGCCGAGGCGACCGCGACGACGGGCGACCCGAGCGACGCGACCCCTGTGGGGGCCACGGACGCGGGCACCCGGGCTGGGGACACATCCCCGGCCGGTTCGGGCGAGAGCAAGCCCACATCCCCCGGACCGGCTCCACGGCATACCATCGACACGGACTAAGCGGCCGCTTATCGCGCGGCCCTCGACGAGGAGGAACCCCCGTGACCGAAGCCGTCATCGTCTCCACCGCCCGCACGCCCATCGGGCGCGCGTTCAAGGGCTCGCTCAAGGAGATGCGGCCCGACGACCTGTCCGTGCAGGTGATCCGGGCCGCGCTGGACAAGGTGCCGGGCCTGGACCCCGCCCTCGTCGAGGACCTCTACTGGGGCTGCGCCGAGCCGTCCGGCCGCCACGGCTCCAACATGGCGCGGGTCATCGCCGTGCTCGCCGGCCACGACCACCTGCCCGGCGCGACCGTGAACCGGTTCTGCGCCTCGTCCGTGCAGACGACCCGCATGGCCTACCACGCGATCAAGGCCGGCGAGGGTGACGTCTTCATCAGCGGCGGCGTCGAGTGCGTGTCGCAGTACACGAACTGGGCCGGGGCCGGCGGCTCCGCCGGCGACGACCAGAACCCGATCTTCGCCGACGCGCAGGCGCGCTCGGAGCAGATCGCGAAGAGCAACGAGACCTGGACCGACCCGCGCGAGCAGGGGCTCCTCCCGGACGTCTACCTCTCGATGGGGCAGACCGCGGAGAACGTCGCCACCCTGCGCGGCATCTCCCGCCAGCGGATGGACGAGTGGGGCGTCACGAGCCAGAACCGCGCCGAGAAGGCCATCGCCGACGGCTTCTTCGAGCGCGAGATCGCCCCGGTGACGCTGCCGGACGGCACGGTCGTGAGCAAGGACGACGGCCCGCGCGCCGGCGTCACCCTCGAGGCCGTCTCGCAGCTGCAGCCGGTGTTCCGCGAGCAGGGCACCATCACGGCGGGCAACTGCTGCCCGCTCAACGACGGCGCCGCCGCGGTCGTGGTCATGAGCGACACCAAGGCCAAGGAGCTCGGCCTCACGCCGCTGGCCCGCGTCGTCGCGACCGGCGTATCCGGCCTCTCCCCCGAGATCATGGGCCTCGGGCCGGTGGAGGCGTCGAAGCAGGCGCTGGCCCGCGCCGGCATGACCATCGGCGACATGGACCTGTACGAGATCAACGAGGCGTTCGCGGCCCAGGTGCTGCCCAGCGCCGACGACCTCGGCATGGACCTCGACAAGCTCAACGTGCACGGCGGCGCCATCGCGCTCGGCCACCCGTTCGGCTCGACCGGCGCGCGCATCACGACGACCCTGCTCAACGGGCTCGAGGCGCGCGACGGCCAGTTCGGCCTCGAGACGATGTGCGTCGGCGGCGGCCAGGGCATGGCGATCATCTACGAGCGCCTGAGCTGACCCGCCGGGGGCGCGCCCCGTCCGGGGCGCGCCTCAGCCCAGCGTGCGGCGGAGGTCGGCCAGGCGGCTGTCCAGCCCCTCGCCCCTCCCTGCCGCACAGGCGTCGAACACCAGGACGGTGAGCTGGTCGAGCAGGACCGCCGGGCCGAGGTCGGGCACGGTCGCGCCGGGACGGTCGGCCGCGGCGAGGTCGTCGACGAGGGCCCGCACCGCGGGGACGCGAGCGAGCGCGTGGTCCAGCGGCAGCTCACGCCACCGCCGGGCCACGCGCTCGAGCTCGGTCGACACCTCCTGGGGCACCGGTGAGGTCGGTGTCACGGAGTGCGCCGTCCCCGGGATCAGTTGCTGCGCATGCGGCCCAGGAGCCGCAGGATCTCGAGGTACAGCCAGACCAGCGTGACGACGAGGCCGTGGGCGAGCAGCCACGAGTACTTCTGGGGCGCGCCGGCGGCGACGGCCCGGTCGATCGAGTCGAAGTCGACCGCGAGCATCAGCGAGGCCAGCCCGATCGCGAAGATCGAGATGCCGAAGCCGAGCATGCCCGTGCCGCCGAGGCCGAACGGGTGGTTCCCGATCCAGGCGTAGAGGAAGTTGAAGAGGGCGAAGATCGCGTAGCCCATGACCGCGAAGGTCACGACGCGGCGGAACTTCTCCGTCACCTTGACGACACCGGTCTTGTAGGCGACGAGCATCCCCGCGAACACCGCGAGCGTCCCCATGACGGCCTGCGGCACGATGCCCTGGAGCGCTCCTTGGCCCTGCTGGAGGGGGAAGGCGTCGTGGTACACGTTGCTGATGACGCCGACGAAGACGCCCTCGGCCACGGCGTAGAGCAGGATCAGGGGGACGCTGATCGTCTTCTTGAAGGCGATCACCAGACCCAGGACCAGCGTCACGGCGATACCGCCGAGGAGCCCGACCATCTGCATCTGGACGGGCAGGTTCCACCCGACGAAGGCGAACACGAGCAGGATCGCGAAGAGGCTCGCCGTCTTCATGATGACGTCGTCGATCGTGACGCGGCCGGTCTGGACCGGGCCCGCGGACGGGCCGTTGTAGAGGTCCTCGAGCTGTCGCTGCGACATCGCGTCGTTCGCGCCCCAGCTCGTCGTCGGCTGCTGCGGGGCACGGCCGAATCCGGCGTACCCGCGGCGGGACTCCTTGTCGATCCGGTCGAACACCGGGTTGCTGGCCATCGTTCGTCTCCTCGGGAGGCTGGTGGCGGCCCTGCGGTCGGCCGCCTGCTGCCCAGACTACGTGCGGCACCCCGTGCGCAGTTCCCGTGACGGCAGGTCCGGAACCGGACACGTCCACCTTTGTGCGTATTTTCCCTGATGCTCCCGGCCGACCCGGTGGCTGCGACCCCGGCACATACTCGTGCGCAACCGGGGCCACTCGAGGGGAGCACTGCCATGGTCGGACCGAGCTCAGGCGACCCGAGCACGCGGTGGCGCACCGCCGCCCTCGTGCTCGGCGGCCTCCTGGCCCTCCTCGGGCCGTACGTGATCCTCACCCGCGCCACCCCCTCGGACGCACAGGACACCGCCGCCCACAGCGTCATCACGACCTCGAACGGCGTGGCGAGGCTGACCGCCTCGCCGGCGCCCACCTCCTCGTCCAGGACGGCCGGGCCGACCTCGACCCCCTCGACCGGCGGCGGGGACGTCGCGGGAGCCGACCAGGTCGGGACGGACGTGTCCCCCGGCTCGCCGCTCGGGCAGGCCATGGCGACCTGTCGCCTGGCGTCCCTCCGCGTGGCGGCCTCCATGGGCGCGGCCGACGTGTCCCTCCAGCAGTTCGACAAGCACATCGACGCGATGAACCTGCTCGTCGCGGGCAAGATCAGCCTCGCGGTGGCCACGCAGTTCTGGGACCAGACGCGGGTGGGGGCGGCCCAGAACGCCGCGGAGTACCGGCGCACGCAGGGATCCACGCGGGACAGCCGCTCCCAGTGCCAGGCGCTGGACCCGGACGTGGCCGCGTCGCTGCCCTACGGGCCGGTGAACCAGCTCAACCAGTGCGTCACCTACGTGGGGCGCGCCTCCACCGCCCTCACCCGGGCCGACGCGGCGGTCACCACCTGGCAGCACCACATCCACGACATGGAGATGCTGCGGATGGGGGACATCACGCCCGCGCAGGCGACCTCGATGTGGCGCCGGAACTGGCACACCGGCCAGCGCCAGCTCGCGGCCTTCGAGGCGGCGCAGACGCAGGCGCGTGCGGTGCACTGCCCCCTCGACTGACCGCCTCCGGCCCCCCGACCGGACCTTCCCCGACGGGGACCGGGCCGCGCGGGTCGAGGTGCCGTTTGTGCCCCCGACGGGAGTCGAACCCGCACCCGGAGCGATTTTAAGTCGCCTGCCTCTGCCAGTTGGGCCACGGGGGCGCGCCCAGTATGCCGGGGGCCGTGGCTCAGGCGGACGCGGCCGCCCTGCGTGCCGCGCGCTCGTTGAGCCGGCGGTGACCGGTGGCCTGCACCTGGATCATCCCGCGGGCCACCGGCGGCAGGTAGCGCAGCGTGCGCCACGTCAGGTGGGCGAGGAACCCGACGGGGATGACGGCCTTGTTCGCAGCGAGGCCGTCGACCGCCCTGCGCGCCACGACCTCGGGGGTCAGGAACGACGGCTGCATGAGGCGCACGCGGGCGCGGACGCTGTCGCCCCCGAAGCTCGGCGGCGCGGCATACACCTCGTCGAGCAGCGGGGTGTCGACGAAGCCCGGGCACAGCACGCTCACCCGCACCCCCTGGCTGGCGGCCTCGACGCGCAGCGCCGTCGAGAGGCCGACCACGGCGTGCTTGGTCGTCGTGTACGGCAGCATCGCCGGCGCCGGGATGAGGCCGGCGAGCGAGGCCGTGTTGAGGATGGAGCCGTGCCCCTGCCGGCGCAGGTGCGGGTATGCCGCGGTGACGCCGTGGATGACGCCGCGCAGGTTCACGTCGAGGGCCTTGGCCCAGTGCCGCTCGTCGAGCTCCTCGAGCAGGCCCCCGATCGCGACACCGGCGTTGTTGACCATGACGTCGAGCCGGCCCCGCTCCGCCACGACGCGGTCGACGAGGGCCCTGACGGCGTCGGCGTCGGCCACGTCGAGCGTCGCCGGGGTCGCCGCGGGCCCTAGGCGCGTGGCCGCGGCCTGCGCCTTGGCGGGGTCGATGTCGGCGACGACCACCGAGCTGCCGCGGGCCACGAGCTCGGCGGCGATCGCCAGGCCGATGCCGGACCCGCCACCGGTGACGATCGAGACCTGCGGGGTGAAGTCACTGCGCGAGAACACGGTCGGCCTCCGAGGCGGTCGGGGTGGTCAGGGGCTGGAAGTCCTCGTCGCGGCGGCGCCGGGTGCGCCACCAGTACGAGATCGTGGAGCCGGGCCAGAGCGTCGCGTTCCTGCCGTGCTCGTCGAGGTACCAGCTGTGGCAGCCGGTCGTCCACACCGTGTGCTGCGAACGCCGGTCCACCTCGCGGCGGAACGCCTCCTGCGCCGCGGGCGTGGTGACGGCAGGGCCCTGCACCCGGGCGCGGGCCAGCGAGTCGAGGACGTAGCGGGTGGCGAGCTCGATCATGAGCACGACCGAGTTGTGGCCGAGGCCGGTGTTGGGCCCGAGCAGCACGTACAGCTCGGGGAAGCCTGCCACCGTGACGCCGAGGTTGGTGCGCATCCCGTCGGCCCAGGCCTGGGTGAGGGTGCGGCCGCCGAGTCCGCGGATGTCGATCCGCTCGTAGCTGCCGCGGATGTCGAACCCCGTGCCGAGGACGATGGCGTCGACCTCGTGGCGCGAGCCGTCCGCCGCGACGACCGCACCGTCCTCGACGGCGGCGATGGCAGACGTCACGAGCGAGACGTCGGGGCGGTTGAAGGTGGGCCAGTAGTCGCTCGAGAGCAGGATGCGCTTGCAGCCGATGCGGTAGCGCGGCGTGAGCTGCTCACGGACCTGCGGGTCGTCGACGGCCCTGTGCAGCTCACGCAGGGCCAGACGCTCGACGAGCCGGGCGATGGCCGGGAACCGCACGAACAGGGGCGCGCGGGCCTCGAGCTCCCAGTAGGTGCGCCACCGGACTGCGCGCTGCAGGGCCGGGTAGCGCCGGAAGAGCCGCTGGCGCCGCGGGCTCCACGGGCGGTCCTTCTTCGGCATGGTCCACGCCGGGGTGCGCTGGAACACGGTCGTGTGCGCGGCCCTCGGGGCCAGCTCGGGCAGGAGCTGCACCGAGCTCGCGCCGGTGCCCACCAGCGCGACGCGCCTGCCGTCGAGGCCGTCCTGCTCGGGCCAGTCGGCCGTGTGCAGCACCGGCCCGGAGAAGGTGTCGAGCCCGGGCACGTCGGGAACGCGTGGCTCGTGCAGCGCACCCACGCCGAGGACCAGCGCGTCGGCCGTCCACTGCCGTCCGTCGGCGGCGGTGAGGTGCCAGCGGCGCCCCTGCTCGTCCCACTCGGCCGCGCGCAGGTCGGCGCCGAAGACGGTGCGCTCGCGCACGGCATACCGGTCGGCGACGTCGCGCAGGTAGGCCCAGATCTCGCCGGCCGTGGCGTAGTCGCGCGACCACGTGGGGTTCTGCTCGAAGGAGAAGGAGTACAGGCGCGAGGGCACGTCGCACGCGCACCCTGGGTACCGGTTGTCGCGCCAGGTGCCGCCGACCTCGGCGGCCTTCTCCAGGACGACGTAGTCGTGCTCGCCGCGCTGGGCGAGCCGGATCGCCATGCCGAGGCCGGAGAACCCGGTGCCCACGATCGCCACGGAGTGGTGGGGGACGGACATGCGGCAAAACTTACCATGGGTAAGTTGTGGGCGGGAGGCCCTAGGATCGCCGGGTGAGCACCGCCCCCCGGGACCGCCCGACCCGTCGCCGGATGCCGCGCGCCGAGCGCGAGGCGCAGATCCTCGTGGTCGCCGAGCAGGTCTTCGCCGAGCGCGGGTACTCGGCCACGACCATGGAGGACGTCGCCGAGCGCGTGGGTGTCACCAAGCCGCTCATCTACGAGTACTTCGGGTCCAAGGAGGGCCTGCTCTCCGCCTGCATCGTCAGGGCGCGCACGCAGCTGCGCGCGGTGACCGAGGCCGCCTGGGAGGCTGCCGGGCCCGGCGCCGAGCTCGTGGACGTGTTCCGGGCGGGGGTGCTCGCGTTCTTCGAGTTCATCGACGAGCACGCCAACGCCTTCGTCCTCATCCAGCAGGAGGGCGCGATGGCCTCGCAGGCGAGCCCCCTCATCGAGAGCATCCGCGAGCAGCAGTCCGAGGCCATCGCCCGCACCCTCGCGTCCGCGCCCGGGCTCGACGCGGTGCCGCTCGAGCTCCTGCAGGGGTATGCCGAGGTGGTCGTCGGCGCGTGCGAGCGGGTTGCCGTGTGGCGGGCCCGGCGACCCGGCACGACTGCGGCGGAGGCGACGGAGCTGGTGGTCTCGGCGCTGTGGGGCGGCCTGGCGTCGCTGCAGCCCGACGCGGTCTGAGGGCGCCCGAGGTCAGCGCTGGTCGACGGTGCTGCCGCGGAGCATCGGGCCCGCGAGCAGGGTGGTGATCGCCGACGGCGAGGCTGCCTGCGGCTGCAGGAGGGCCGTCACGAGCTGCTGCTCCTGCAGCGTCCCCGCGAGCCCGGCGTCCGGGTCCGGGATCGCCGCCCCCGCGGCACCCGCGAACATCTGCGGCAGCGCGGAGTAGGACGGGTCCGAGCTGTAGCCGCCGACGTTGGACGTGCCGTCGTCGAACTTCTTGCCCGGGACGGGGTACTGCTGGCTCGTCGGGTGCCCGAACCGGTCGTGCGGGCTCGGCAGCAGGTTGCAGGCCGCGGGGCGGTGCTCGCCCCAGCGCGGCTCCTCCCCCGGCCGGTACCCCGGTCGCTGGGAGGAGCTGAGCTCGACGGTGATGTGGAACCGCTGGTCGCGGAACGCGTCGTCGATGCGCGGCTGCCAGGCGACCAGCGCCTGGGTGAAGCAGGGGTACTGCGGTGAGTACTTCGCGAACAGCTCCATGGTCGGCCGACCGACCTGCCCGACGCGGATGATGCGGTCACCGTTCGCGTCCAGGAAGTCAGCCGTCGTGTTGGCGAAGCCGGCCGTCCCGGCCAGGAAGCCCGCCAGCTGGTCCTTCTTCGTCACGATCGTCGTGTTCGTCGTGATCAGGTTCGTCGCCGCGCGCACCAGGTCCGGCGCGGCCACGGCATACGTGCTCGCCAGGTCCGCCAGCCCGCTGATGTCCGCCTTGATCACCGGCATCTTCGGGTTCAGAGCCTTGAAGTAGTCGTCCACCAGCACAAGGTTCTGGCCCAGCCGCGTCCCCCTGCCCTCCAGCGCCGACGCCAGCGCGTTCAGGGTCGTCGCCAGCTTGTCGGGACGCACCGTCCGCAGCAGCGGCAGCAGGTCGTCGAACACCTTCTCCAGCTCGATCGCCACGCTCGTGCGGTCCTGCTGGATCGTGTCCCCGGACTCGAGGTGGCGCCCAGAGGGGTGATCGGGGGGCACGAGGTCGACGAACCGCTCGCCGAACAGCGTCTTGGGCAGCAGCCGTGCGGAGACGTCGGCCGGGATCAGGTCGACCGTCGAGGGGTCGAGGGCGAGCACCAGGCGCGCGCCTCTGCCTGTGGTCGAGATGCCTCGCACCTCTCCGACGATCAGGCCGCGCAGCTTGACGTCGGCGGAGGTCTGCAGCTGCGAGCCGATGCGGTCGGTGAGCAGCGTGACGTCGACCGACCGGGTGAAGACCTTGGCGTAGGCGGCGACGCACAGGGCCATGAGGAGGCCCACCACGAGGAGGAAGGCCGCGCCGTACGCCCGGTCGCTCAGCCGGGCGATCCAGCCTCGGGCCGGGCCGATGGGCGACGTCGGGGTGGTCGGCAGCACGGCGGCATCGAGGGCTCCCGGGTCGGCTGCCCGGTCGTCCTGCGGCGGTCGCACGCGTCCGTCGACCGTCCTCACCACCCCTCGTCGCGTGATGTGCGTCACCGGGCCAACGAGGGGGCGGCCCGCGGGGTTACGGCCGGTCAGCTCCGGCGCGCTTCCGAAGTCCCGGACTTCGGGGCTCAGACCCCAATGAAGCCCCGAAGTCCCAGACTTCGGCACTCAGACAGGGGTGAAGCCCCGAAGTCCCAGACTTCGGGCGTCAGGCGTGGGGCGTCAGGCGGTGCGGTCGGCGACCGACAGCGCGATGCCGTCGAGGATGTCGTGCTCGGAGGTCACGACCCGGGTGACGCCGCGTGCAGCGAGCCGGGAGACGACCTCGCGCCAGATCAGCGCCCCGCCGCCGATGACGTCGACCCGGCCGGGGTGCATGAAGCCGAGCTCGGCGCGCTGGGCCCGCGTGCGGTGCAGCAGGTCCTCGCACGAGGCGACGACCTCGTCGGGGGTGAGGGTCGACAGGTGGATCCGGGTGGGGTCGTACTCGGGCAGGTGCAGGGCGTTCGCCGTGATCGTCGTGACGCTGCCGGCGAGGCCGACGAGCGAGGCGACGCCGTCGAGGCCGACGACCTCCTCGGCCAGGTCGAGGGCCGCGCGGACGTCGCGCACCGCGGCCTCGACCTGCTCGGGCGTGGGCGGGTCCGAGACGAGGTGGCGCTCGGTCATGCGCACGCAGCCGATGTCGACGGAGCGGGCCGACTCCACCCGGTCGGTGCCGCGGACGAGCTCGGTCGAGCCGCCGCCGAGGTCGACGACGAGGTAGGGCCCGGGGATGCCGTGGGCGCGCAGGTCGCCCGTCGCGCCACGGAAGGACAGCGCGGCCTCCTCGTCACCGGAGACCACCTCGGGGGCGACATCGTAGTCGCCGAAGGCGTCACGCACCCCGGCCACGAACTCGCCCGCGTTCGAGGCGTCCCGGGAGGCGGAGGTGGCCACGAACCGCACCTGCTCGGCGCCCAGCACGCGGCACTGGCCGGCATACGTGCTCGCCATGGCCAGCGTGCGGGCCATCGCCTGCGGGTCGATCGAGCCGGTGCGGTCGACGCCGTAGCCCAGGCGCACGACCTCCATCCGGCGCAGCACGTCGGTGAGCTCGCCCGTGGCGGGGTCGACGTCGGCGACCAGCAGGCGGATCGAGTTGGTGCCGCAGTCGACGGCCCCGACGCGGGTCACGCGTCCGCCGCCGGCTGGTCGGGCACGCAGGAGCCGTCGGCCCACCACTCGCCCAGCATCGCCAGCGCCTCGTCACCGAGCGGGTTGACGCCCGGGCCGACGGCGAGGGAGTGCGCCACGAGGACGTGCAGGCACTTGACGCGGGTCGGCATGCCGCCGGCGGAGATGCCCTCGATCTCGGCGACCGAGCCGAGCGCCGCGCGGCGGGCGAGGTAGTCGTCGTGGGCCGCGGCGTACGCGGCGGCGAGCTCCTCGTCCGTGCCGAGGCGCTCGGTCATCTCGCGCATGACCCCCTGGCTCTCCAGCGTGGAGATGGCGCCGGTCAGCTTGGGACAGGTGGCGTAGAAGGTCGTCGGGAACGGCGTGCCGTCGGGCAGCCTGGGCTCGGTGGTGAGCACGTCAGGACGGCCGCAGGGGCAGCGGTGGGCGACGGCGACGACGCCGCGCGGCACGCGACCGAGCTGGGCGTCTACGGCCTCGAGGTCCGCCGCGGTCGGCTGATCGGTCACTTCCCGGGAGCCGTCGTCTCGCGCGGCCCGGCGTCGGCCGCCCGGACCGACTCCCACAGCTGGCCGTACCACGGGTGGTCGCTCGCCCCGGCCGGCGCCTTCGCGACGCCGGGCTCGGACTGGGCGGCCGGCTTGCCGTCGATCACGGTGTACGACTTCTCCCCGACCTTGACGAACTTGAGCCGCTCCCGCGCCTGCTGCATGACGTAGGCGTTGTCGTTCCAGCGCGCCTGCTCCTTCTGGAGCCCGATGACGTCGTCGCGCTGGCTGGCCACCTGGCCGCGCAGCGCGTCGATCTCCCCCTGCTGGCGCAGGTAGGAGCGCAGGGTCGGCACGAGGGTCACGGCGAGCAGCACGAGGATCGAGGCGAGCACGACCACGCGCATGACGCCGCGGGCGGCCTTGCGCTCCTGCGAGACCTGGACGGACGTCGCCCTGCGCAGGGCGCCCGACGCAGTGGCGCGCGAGCGCCCGGGCCCGGCGCCCGGCCGGGCGGAGATGCCCCGGGCGGCCGCACCGCGAGCAGCCGACGGGCGCGGGGTTGACCCGCGCGGCGACGCCCCTCGCGGGGAGGACCCGCGGGGCGAGGCAGGCCGGCCCGACGCGCCGCCCGGCGACGCCGGGGTGCGGCGTGCCGGACGCCCGCGGCCGGCGCTGCCGTGCCCGGTGCCCGCCATGTCGAGCCCTCCCTCGTCCCCTCGGTGGCGTGTCGTCGGTCGTGTCGTGCGCTGAGGTGGCGTCAGCGGCCGGCGCTGAACCGCGGGAAGGCGCCGGCGCCGGCGTACACGGCCGCGTCGTCGAGCTCCTCCTCGATGCGCAGCAGCTGGTTGTACTTGGCCACGCGCTCGGACCGCGCCGGGGCGCCGGTCTTGATCTGGCCGCAGTTGGTGGCGACCGCGAGGTCGGCGATGGTGACGTCCTCGGTCTCGCCGGAGCGGTGGCTCATCATGCAGCGGTAGCCGTTGCGGTGCGCGAGGTCGACGGCGTCGAGGGTCTCGGTGAGCGAGCCGATCTGGTTGACCTTGACCAGCAGCGCGTTGGCGGTGCCCGAGGCGATGCCGCGGCCGAGGCGCTCGGGGTTGGTGACGAACAGGTCGTCGCCGACGATCTGGACCTTGCTGCCGAGGCGCTCGGTCATGGCCTTCCAGCCGTCCCAGTCCTCCTCGTCCAGCGGGTCCTCGATGGACACCAGCGGGTAGGACTCGACGAGCTCGGCGTAGTAGTCGATCAGCTCGCCGCTGCTCTTGGCGACACCCTCGAACTGGTAGGTGCCGTCCTCGTTGTGGAACTCGCTGGCGGCCACGTCGAGGGCGAGGGCGATCTGCGTGCCCGGCTGGTAGCCGGCCTTCTCGATCGCCTCGAGGATGAGGTCCAGCGCCGCGCGGTTGGACTCGAGGTTGGGGGCGAAGCCGCCCTCGTCGCCGAGGCCGGTCGCGAGGCCGCGCTCCTTGAGCACGGACTTGAGCGCGTGGTAGACCTCCGCGCCCCAGCGCAGGGCCTCGCGGAAGGACTCGGCGCCGATCGGCGCGATCATGAACTCCTGGACGTCCACGTTGGAGTCGGCGTGGCTGCCGCCGTTGAGGATGTTCATCATCGGGACCGGCAGGACGTGGGCGTTGGGGCCGCCGACGTAGCGGAAGAGCGGGAGGCCGGCGGACTCGGCCGCGGCCTTGGCGACGGCGAGCGAGACGCCGAGGATGGCGTTCGCGCCGAGCTTGCCCTTGTTGTCGGTGCCGTCGAGGTCGAGCATCACCTGGTCGACGAGCCGCTGCTCGCTGGCCTCGTAGCCGACGAGCTTGGGGTTGATCTCGTCGAGCACCGCGTCCACGGCCGCCTCGACGCCCTTGCCGAGGTAGCGGCCCTTGTCGCCGTCCCGGCGCTCGACCGCCTCGAAGGCACCCGTGGAGGCACCCGACGGGACCGCCGCGCGGGCGATGGTGCCGTCGTCGAGGGCCACCTCGACCTCGACCGTGGGGTTGCCGCGCGAGTCGAGGATCTCGCGGGCGCCGACTGCGTCAATGCTGGCCACAGACTTCTCCATCGTGGTGCTCCGAAGGGGTACGTCCCGAGGCTACCGGGCGAGCGGGTCGGCATCGACGACCGACCCGCTCGCCGGACCGGACCATTGGGACGTATGCCGCACAGCCGGCTGCGCGGCACACCTGATCCCGCCCTCCCCCGGGTCCGCGAGAGGGGCGCACCCACCTCGCGGAGTGCGGCGTCAGGCGGTCAGGCGCTGGTAGGCGGCCGCGATGGCGGCGCCGAGGTGGGCGTTGTGGCGCACCAGGGCGATGTTGGTCTCGAGCGACTGCCCGCCCGACAGCTCGACGATCCGGCCGAGGAGGAACGGCGTGATGTCCTTGCCCGTGATGCCCCGCTCGTCGCACTCGGCGAGCGCCTGCTCGATGAGCCGGCCGATCTCGGCGGCCGGGATCTCGTCGGCCTCCGGCACCGGGTTGGCCACGGAGATCGCCCCCTCTATCCCGAGGCCCCACTTCGCCCGCATCATGGCGGCGACCTCCTCGGGCGAGTCGACCCGCAGCGGCGCCGGGTGGCCGCTGGAGCGCGAGTAGAAGGACGGGAACTCTTCGCTGCCGTGCACCACGACCGGCACGCCCAGCGTCTCGAGGGTCTCGAGGGTCAGGCCGATGTCGAGGATCGACTTCACGCCCGCGGAGACCACGGCGACGTCGGTCCGGCCGAGCTCCGTGAGGTCGGCGGAGACGTCGAAGCTGTGCTCGGCGCCACGGTGCACGCCGCCGAGGCCGCCGGTCACGAAGACCCGGATGCCGGCGAGCGCGGCGAGGCGCATCGTGCTGGCGACCGTCGTGGCGCCGTGCACCTTGCGGGCCATGACGTACGGCAGGTCGCGCAGGCTCACCTTGGCGACGTCGGGTGAGCTGGCGAGGGTCTCGAGCTCGTCCGGCGACAGGCCGATCCGGGGCACCCCGTCGAGGACTGCGATGGTGGCAGGTGTGGCGCCGCCGGCGCGGATGATGCCCTCGACCTCGAGGGCCATCTCCACGTTGCGCGGGTAGGGCATGCCGTGGCTGATGATCGTCGACTCCAGGGCGACGACCGGCCGGCCGGCGGCCAGCGAGTCGGCGACCTCGTCGCGCAGGGCGAGGGACGGGTGCGGGGTGGTCATCGCTTCTTCTCCTGGCTGGGTCGGGGTGCGTGCCGGCGCAGCTCGGCGTCGACGAGGCTGGCGGTCAGGTCGGGGCGGACGGTCTCGGTGCTGGCCACGGTCAGGCCTGCCGCCGCCTGGCCGAAGCGCGCCGCCTCGACCGGGCTGTCGCCACGCAGCCATGCGTGGACGAACGCGGCGGTCATGGAGTCACCGGCGCCCGTGACGTCGGCGACCTCCACGCTGGGCGCGGCCAGCGTCGTCACCATGACGCGGCCGTCGTCGTCCCGGCTGCTGAGGATGCTGCCGCGGACGCCGCGGCGCACCCAGACGTGCGTGACACCACGGGCGTGGAGGACACGTGCTGCCCGGGAGATGGCGGCCTTGGTGTCGGCGACCGGCTCGTCGACGATGGCCGACAGCTCGTCGGAGTTGGGGGTGACCGCCAGGACGGGGCGCTCCGGCGACAGCGTGGCGGCGAGGTGCCGGGCCTTGGGGACGCTCACCGGGTCCAGGACCACCGGCACCCCGACCGCGTGGGCGAAGTCGAGCAGCCAGGCGGTGGGCGCGGCGGGGATGTTGCCGTCGACGACGAGCAGGTCGGCGTGGGCGAGCAGGTCGCGGGCCGCACCGAGCTGCCGGACGGTCAGGGCGTCGGTGACCGTCATGTTCGAGATGGCGACGAGCAGTTCGCCGGTGGCGTCGAGGACGGCGAGGTAGGTGCCCGTCGGGCCGTCGACGGGGACCATGTGGTCGACCACGACCCCGGCACTGCGGGTGAGCGCCACCACCTGGTCGCCGAATGGGTCGCGGCCGATGGGGGCGACGAGGTGGGTCGGGGTCCCGAGCCGGGCCAGGTTCTCGGCGATGTTGCGCCCGACCCCACCGGGGGTCGTGAACGCCTCCCCCGGGTTGGAGGTGCGCAGCTCCACCGCTGCCCGGGAGTGCGCCTTGATGTCCATGTTGGCGCCGCCGACCACGACGACCGAGTGCGCCGCCGCCCGCACGACGTAGCCGCGGCCCAGGATGACGCCCTTGCGGGTGAGGTTGGACAGGTGCACCGACACCGCGGCCTTGGTCGACCCGACGCGCTCGGCGAGGGCTGCGGTGTCGAGCAGTGGGTCGGCCCGCAGCAGGTCCACGATCTCGCGCTCGCGCTGCGTCAGGCTCATGCTTGGAACTCTAAGACATCTTCAGGAAACCAAACAGACCTCATCTCACGGGCGCGTCGCGCACAATGGCTCCGTGGCCCTGGCTGTGTGCCTGCTCTTCGACACCCCGACCGACCGCGCGATGCGGGGGTTGTGGGCCCGGCTCGAGGAGCACGGCATACCGACGCTGCTCACCCACACCCACCGCCGGCACGTGCCCCACGTGTCGTATGCCGTGTACCGCACCTTCGACGTGGACCGGGTGAGGTCGGCGGTCGCCGACCTGGCCCCCATCGAGCCGGTCACCCTGCACTTCGACGCGGTCGCGCTGTTCCGGCGGCGTCGCGCGGCCCTCGTCGCGGCCGCCACCCCGGAGCTCCTCGCTCGCCAGGCCGCCGTCGTCGCCGCCGGCGAGGCGACCGGCGCGGACCTGCACGTGCACTACCGCCCGGGCCAGTGGATCCCGCACGCGAGCCTCGCCACCAGCGTGCGGCGCGACGACGTCGCGACCGCCGCCACGACGGCCTTCGAGATCCTGCCCCTGCGGGCGGTCGCCGACCGGGTCGCCCTGGTCGACAGCAGCACCGGCCAGCGGTGGGACCTGCCGGCGCCCACCTGACGCGGCGCCCGGGTCAGGCCTGCTGCTGGTCGAGCCGGCGCAGCGCCCGGCGCAGCTCGGCCTCGGCGTCCGTGCCCTCGGCGCGGGCGCGCGCGACCAGGGCCAGCAGCTGGGAGGCCACGTCCTCCCCGGCAGCCGGCAGCGCGTCGCCCCGGCGCTCGAGCCGGGCGACGACCTTGTCCGCCGCGAGCAGCGCGGGCAGCGACGCCGGTATGCCGTGGAGCAGCCCGGCGTGCCCCGCCTCACCGCCGGCGTGCTCGGCCTCACCGCCGGCGCGCTCGGCCTTGGCCGCGCGCTCCTGGGCCTTGATGAGCTCCCAATTGCGCTCGACCTCCTCGGGCGTCGCAGCCGCGTCGTCGGCGAACACGTGCGGGTGGCGGCGGACGAGCTTGGCGACGAGACCGCCGGCGACGTCGTCGATGTCGAACGGCTGCTCGGGGTGCTCCTCGGCGACCCGGGACTGGAAGGCGACCTGGAGGAGGACGTCGCCGAGCTCCTCTCGCATGTGGTCGCGGTCGCCGGACTCGATCGCCTCGGCGGCCTCGTGCGACTCCTCGACGAGGTACTTCACCAGCGACTCGTGGGTCTGCTCGGCGTCCCACGGGCAGCCGCCCGGCGAGCGCAACCGGTCCATGACGGCCACGACGTCGAGCAGCCGGGCACCCTGGACGTCCCAGGATCCGACGACCACCTCGACCTCGGGCGGCTCGGGCAGCCTCGACACCTCCGCGGCGACGGCGTCCGTCAGGCCCGGGTCGGCATCGGCCGACGACACCCAGACGACCTGCCCCTGCCCCGCCCGGGCCACGAGGTCGCGGGCGAGGGCAGCGGGCGGCACGTCACCGGCATACGCCACCGGCACACCGGACTCCACGAGGGCGGCGGCCAGCGGCTCGTCGGCCCCGCGCGCCAGCACGTGGTCGGCCGCCTCGACGGCCTGCCAGGCGGACCGGCTCAGCAGCCCCGGTGCGACCCGGGGGCTGGCCATGAGCAGGCTGAGGCGGCCGGCCACGACGGCGCGTCAGCCCTGGGGCGTGGCGGTCGCCGTGGGCGTCTGCTGCTTGATCCAGTTGGGCGACGTCGCGTCGAACGCGATCCTCTTCGGGTCGAAGGTGCCGTAGCGGGGGTTGATCGTGATCTTCGCCTTGTGCAGCGCCTCGATCGCCTCGTTCTGCTGCTGCTGGTCCAGCGCCGAGGGGTTGTTGGGGTTGAGCAGGTCGCTCGTGCGGATCAGCTCCACGGCGGCCTCGTTGAGCCGGCCGGAGCTGTCGTCCATGCTCGCGCGCACCTGGCTGTCGGAGACGCCCTTGCCCGCGCGGTCGGCGACCGGCGTGACGAACGGGGCGTACACCAGCAGCGTGAGCGCGGTCGCCGTGTCGATCTGCGCGTTGGGCACGACCTCCTTGATGGAGGTCACCGCCTGCTGCACCTCGGTCTCGGAGATGCGCTCGCCGTTGACGACGGCGGCGGTGTCGGCGGTGGCACAGCCGGACACGGCCAGCACGCCGGCAGCCAGCACGGCCGCGGCGGACGCGCGCAGGACGCGAGTTGCGTTCACGAAGTTCCCTCTCTCGGTGCTCAACGGGCGGTCGCCGCTCCCTGACCGGCACCGACGCGGGCCGCGTCGGAGACGCTGCCCAGCAGCACGGCGCGGATGAGGTCGCTGGCCCACTGCAAGACTGCCGTGTCGCGCAGCGGTTTTCCACCCACCCGGGCCGTGGTCGGCTTCGGCACGAGAATGGTATGCACCGCGTCCTTGACCAACGACTTCGGGTACAGCCGCTGCAGCCGCAGCTGCGCCGACTCGGGCAGCTCGACCGGCCCGAACCGCACGTAGTTGCCCTGCACGGAGATGTCCGCGACCCCCGCCTGGCGGGCCACGGTGCGCAGCCTCGCGACCTCGAACAGGTGCTGCACCGGCTCCGGCGGCGTGCCGTAGCGGTCCTCGAGCTCGGCCACGATCTCGGCCAGCTGGGCTTCGTCGACGACGCTGGCGAGCTTCTTGTACGCCTCGAGCCGCAGCCGCTCCCCCGGCACGTAGTCGTGCGGAAGGTGGGCGTCGACCGGCAGCTCGATCTTGATCTCGGCCGGGGCCGTCTCGCCCTCGCCGCGGAAGTCGGCCACGGCCTCGCCGACCAGCCGGACGTAGAGGTCGAAGCCGACCCCGGCGATGTGGCCGGACTGCTCGCCGCCCAGCAGGTTGCCGGCGCCGCGGATCTCGAGGTCCTTCATGGCGATCTGGATGCCGGCGCCGAGGTCGGTGTGGCTGGCCATGGTCTGCAGCCGGTCGTGCGCCGTCTCGGTCATCGGCTTCTCGGGCGGGTACAGGAAGTAGCAGTAGGCCCGCTCGCGACCACGGCCGACGCGACCGCGCAGCTGGTGCAGCTGGCTCAGTCCGAGGACGTCGGCGCGCTCGACGATGAGGGTGTTGGCGTTGGAGATGTCCAGGCCCGTCTCGACGATGGTGGTGCAGACGAGGACGTCGAACTGCTTGTCCCAGAAGTCGAGGACGACCTGCTCGAGCTTGTGCTCGCCCATCTTGCCGTGGGCGGTCGCGACGCGGGCCTCGGGCACGAGCTCGCGGATGCGGCTCGCGCCCTTCTCGATGCTCGACACCTTGTTGTGGACGAGGAACACCTGGCCGTCGCGGAGCAGCTCGCGCCGGATCGCGGCGACGATCTGCTTCTCGTCGTAGGCGCCGACGTAGGTCAGGACCGGGTGCCGCTCCTCCGGGGGCGTGGCCAGCGTCGACATCTCGCGGATGCCGGTCACCGCCATCTCGAGCGTGCGCGGGATCGGCGTCGCCGACATGGCGAGGACGTCGACCGACGTGCGCAGGCTCTTGAGCTGCTCCTTGTGCTCGACCCCGAACCGCTGCTCCTCGTCGATGACGACCAGGCCGAGGTCCTTGTAGCGGATGTCCTTGGACAGCAGCCGGTGCGTGCCGATGACGAGGTCGACGCTGCCGTCGGCCAGGCCGGCGATCGTCTCGCGCGCCTCCTTGTCGGACTGGAACCGCGACAGGGCCTTCACCGTCACCGGGAACTGCTGGTAGCGCTCGGTGAAGGTCTGCAGGTGCTGCTGGACGAGCAGGGTCGTCGGGACGAGCACGGCGACCTGCTTGCCGTCCTGGATCGCCTTGAACGCGGCGCGGACGGCGATCTCGGTCTTGCCGTAGCCGACGTCGCCGCAGATGAGGCGGTCCATCGGCACCGTGCGCTCCATGTCGGCCTTGACCTCGTCGATGGACGACAGCTGGTCGGGCGTCTCGACGTAGGCGAAGGCGTCCTCGAGCTCGCGCTGCCACGGGGTGTCCGGGCCGAAGGCGTGGCCGCTGCTGGCCATGCGGGCGGAGTAGAGCTGGATCAGCTCGGCCGCGATCTGCTTGACGTAGCGACGGGCCTTGCTCTTGGTCTGCTTCCAGTCCGAGCCGCCCATCCGGTTCAGCGTCGGCTGCTCGCCGCCGACGTACCGGGTGACCTGGTCGAGCTGGTCGGTGGGGACGAACAGCCGGTCGCCCGGCTGGCCGCGCTTGGACGCGGCGTACTCGATGACGAGGTACTCACGGGTGGCGCCGCCGACGGTGCGCTGGACCATCTCGACGAACTTGCCGACACCGTGCTGCTCGTGGACGACGAAGTCGCCGGGCTTGAGCTGGAGGGGGTCGACCTGGTTGCGGCGCCGCGACGGCATCCTGCGCATGTCCTTGGTCGAGCCGCCCGTGCCGGTCGAGCCGGTCAGGTCGTTCTCGGTGATGACGGCGAACCTGCTCGCGGGACAGAGGAACCCGCTGCCCACCGACCCGTTCGTGAGGTGGACGACACCGTCGGTCAGGTCGGTGAGGTCGGCGTCGAGGCGGGCCGGCACGGACTCGGTGGCGAGCACCTCGGCCACCCGCCGGGCCATGCCGGGCCCCTCGGTGACCACGACGACGCGCCAGCCTTCGGTGACCCAGCGGCGCAGGTCGGCCACGGCGTCGGGGGTGCTGCCCCGGTAGCGCGGAGCCTCCTCGAGCCCGGTGTTGACCACGACCGCGTCGTCGGCGGCCGTCTCCTCGTCGGCGACGAACGGCGAGAGGTCCCACCACGGCATACCGAGCTCGGCGGCGTGGGAGCGCAGGTCGGCGACGGTCCAGAACGAGGCGGTGCCCAGCACGCCCTGTAGGTCGATCGGCACGGCGTTGCCCGCGGCGGCGTTGGCCCAGCCGGCGTCGAGGAACTCCTGGCTGGTGGCGACGAGGTCGTGGGCGCGGGTGCGCACGCGCTCGGGGTCGCACAGGACGACGGCGCTGCGCTCGCGCAGGGTGTCGAGGATGCTCTCCATGCCGTCGACGAGGGCCGGCGTCAGCGACTCCATCCCCTCGACGGCGATGCCCTCGGCGAGCTTGCCGAGCAGGTCCAGGGCACCTGGCAGCTGGTCCATGAGGGCCCGGGCGCGCTCGCGGACGGAGTCGGTGAGCAGGACCTCGCGGCACGGCGGCGCCCACAGCCCGTGCTCGGCCACCTCGAGGCTGCGCTGGTCGGCGACCTTGAACCAGCGGATCTCCTCGACCGTGTCGCCCCAGAACTCGACGCGGACGGGGTGGTCCTCGGTGGGCGGGAAGACGTCGAGGATGCCACCGCGGACGGCGAACTCACCGCGCCGCTCGACGAGGTCGGTGCGGGTGTATGCCGCGGCCGCGAGGTCCTCGACGACCTGCTCGAGGGGTGCCTCGTCGCCGGCACGGAGCGAGACCGGGGCGAGCTCGCCGAGGCCCTGCGCGAGCGGCTGGAGGACGGCGCGGACCGGGGCGACGACGACGTCGAGCGGGCCCCAGGTGGCGTCGGTGGGGTCAGGGTGGCGCAGCCGGCGGAGCACGGCGAGCCGCTTGCCGACGGTGTCGCTGCGGGGGCTGAGGCGCTCGTGCGGCAGCGTCTCCCAGGCCGGGAAGTCGGCGACGCGAGCCGGCTCGAGGAAGCAGCCGAGGGCGTCGACGAGGTCCTCGGCCTCGCGGGTGGTCGCGGTGACGACGAGCAGCGGCCGCCCCGACTCGCGGGTCATCGCCGCGATGAGCTCCGGGCGCGCGCCGGCGGCGACGCTGAGGTCGGCCGACGGCTCGCCGGAGCGGGCGACGGTCAGGGCACCGGCCACCGCGGGGTCGGTGGCGAGGACGTCGAGCAGGGGGGCCAGCGACACGGGGATATCTCTCCTGGGGCAGCACGAACGCCCCACCGCAAGGAGCAGGTGGGGGTGCTCCCACTGTAACCGCGACCGCGGACAGGGCACCCGGGCACGGGCGGTCGTGCACCCGGCCCACGACCGCCTACAGCATCGGCATGGGGTGCCGGCCAGCCGCCGCTCGTACCGTCGAAGGGCATGGGCAGACCGACCACCGGGGAGAGACCATGACCGCACGGACCCGCCTGGCCCTGACGAGCGTCGTGGCCGTCGTGGCCCTCGGCACCGCCGCCTGCAGCGGCGGCTCCGGGTCCGGCTCGAACAGCCACGGGACGGCCGCCCCGGCGGGCAGCTCGAGCTCGGGCACCTCGGGGCCGACGCCGTCCCGGACGACGGTCAAGGACACCCGCGCCGACGTCCCGCGGGTGAGCCCGGCGAAGCTGGCCGACGTGTCGTACGCCAAGGCCTCTGCGAGTCGCATGCAGCTGTTCAGCCCGGTGGCCAAGGCCTCGGGCGGCCTGGCGACCCAGCGGTCGGTCACGACCGTGCGGGTGGGCGGCAAGGATGCCGGAGTCGTGGCGGTCTACACGCTCAAGCCCGGCTCGTCGAAGAGCGCCACCTTCCAGGACCAGTACGTCGTGCAGCTGCTCAACGCCGTCTCCAAGTCGTCCTCCGAGCCGCGCTTCGTCAAGGTCGGGACGCAGGTCATGGCCCTGTCCACGGGCACGAGGTCCGTCGCGGGGTGGGTCAGCTCGAACCAGCTGGTCCTGGTGCTGCGGCAGGGCAACCAGCCCGACCTCGCAGCGCTGGCCGCGGCGGTCCGGGCGACACCGCTCAAGGGCTGACCGCCTGCCGCAGCGCCGGCGGCGGCGGTCCGGGCGACACCGCCCACAGGCTGACCGCTGCCGCAGCACTCCGCAGGGCAGCGGTGCCGGGCGACACCACTGGAGTGCGGCGGTCGTCCGTCATGGCGTGGTCCGTGCCGGTGCGTACGCATTCCGGCCGATGTCCCCACCCCTCCCCCCGGGTAGCGTCGGCCGTCAGTCGCACGTCCCCATGTGCAGGGCATGGGGGTCCGGCAGCTCGCGCACGACGGAGCCGCCGCGGCCCACCGTCGCCGTCCCCAGGGGGTCCCGTCCATGCGCGTCGTCCTCGGCAGGCTGCCCGGCACCGCGTGGCTCGGGATCGGCTGCGCGGTCTGCTTCGTCGCCCTGGGCCTGTTCGTGGCCACCGGCGCCACGCACGCCCTGGACGTCGCGACGACCGCCCGCCTGCGCCCGGGCGACGCCTGGGGCGGCGCCCAGGTCGCCGCGAGCCCGTGGATGGCGCGCCTGTCGCCCCAGCACATGGTGCTCGTCCTGGCCACCGCCACGGCCACCGCGTGCGCGTGGCGCAGGACGTGGCGGCCGGCACTGTTCGCCGCGGTGCTCGCCACGAGCGCGGTCGTGCTGACGGCGGCGGTCAAGCTGGCCCTGCAGCGCCCCGACCCGCACGGCTGGGTCGCACCCACCGGTGGCGCCTTCCCGTCCGGGCACGTGGTGGCGGTGCTCGTGTGCTGCGCCGGCTCGGTGATGGTCCTGTCCCCGCGGGTGCGCTGGTGGCACTGGGCGCCCGCCGTCCTGGCCGGAGCCCTGATGGCCCGGGCGCTCCTCGTCTCCGCCGCGCACTGGCCCAGCGACGTCGCCGGCGGCGTCCTGCTTGCCCTCGTGGTCCTCACAGGCGTCAGCCTGCTGCCGCTGCGCGGCGCGCCGCGACCGGGGCGCCGCAGCGCGGCGCCCGGTCAGCCGACGCGCTCGAGCCCGGCATCCACCTCGGATGCAGCTCCGTCGAGCAGGAAGCGCACCAGCCGCGGGGCGACGACCTCCGCGTCGTAGCGGTCAAGGAAGGCGGCCCGGGCCGCAGCGCCCGCCCGGGCGACCTCGGCGTCGTCCTCGAGCAGGTCGACCAGGACCCGCGCGGCCTCCTCCGCGTCGTCGAGCGGCCAGAACCGGCCCTCGTCGGGGTCCACGAAGAGCTCGCCGAGGGCGTTCTCGCGCACGGACACGACGGGCAGTCCAGCTGCCATCGCCTCCATGATGGCGAGCGAGGAGGACTCCGAGTACGAGGCATGCACGTAGGCCCGGTAGCCGGGTAGGCGCTGCTGCACGTCGGGCTGGAAACCCGGCAGCCGCAGCAGGTCCGAGACGCCCAGCTCGCGGGCGAGCGCGAGCAGGTTCCCCCGCTCGACCCCCTGCCCGAAGACGTCGAGGGTGTAGTCGTGGCCCAGCGCGCGAGCGGCGGCGAGGACGCGCAGGAGGTAGCGGTGGTTCTTGACCGCCTCGAGGTTGCCGACGCTCACCAGGTCGGCGGTGCGCCCCGCGGCGGCCGGCTCCACATCGCGCGCCGCGAGCGGTTCGGCGGCGCCCGGGTCCGCCGCAGCCGACTCGGGGCCCGGGTCGCTGTCGCCCGAGTCGGGGTCGCCCGAGTCGGCGGGGGTGACGTCCACGAAGTTGGGGATCACCGTGCCGGGCACCGTGTCGACCGCCGGCAGCCAGGCGCGGAGGACGTCGCGGGCCCACCGCGAGACGAACACGATCCCGTCCACCGCGGGCACGACCTCGCGCTCGGTCGCACGGATCCACCGGTAGACAGGCCCGCCCTTGTGGACCTGACCCTTGTCCGCCCACTCGTCGGCCTGGGAGATCCGGAAGTGGACGGCGAGGACCACCCGCTGCTCCGGGCCGGTCCGAGCTGCGAGGGCGGCCCGCGCGGACACCGGGCACTGGGCGTAGACCACGCAGGGACCCGCCCCGGCGAGGCGCTGCCGCAGGGCGCTGCGCAGGACGACCTCGTGCGAGGTGCGGTACCACCACACGTTGCCCGGCCCCCAGACCCGCTCGAGGACCACCCTGGCGCCGAAGGCCGGGGCGAGGACGAGCCGGCGCCACCACGCGCCCGCCGACCTCGCGTCCCCCGTGCCCGACACCCACGAGTGCGGGGTCACGAGCTCCGCCGGCGTGCCGGTGCGGTCGAGGTAGCGGCGCAGCTGCCGGACGTGGGTGTGCACCCCGGTGATGCCGCGCTCGCGCGCCACCATCGCGACGACCAGCGGCAGCGGGCCCGCCGCCGCGGCGGCATCCCGTGGCTGCTGCAGCGTCACGTCGCCGCCCTGCGCACGACCCCGAGCTGGCGCATCTTCGCGTCGGCATCGGCGAGCACGTCGTCCAGGCCCGGCATCCCCTCGAGCCAGGCGGCATACTCCGCGACGGAGTCGGCGGGGATCCGCTTGGGCTCCCAGCCCAGGTCGCGCAGCGCGGAGATGTCCGAGTGGATGTGCCGGGTGTCGCCGAAGCGGTACTCCCCCGAGACCCGCGCCGGCAGCTCGGACCCGTAGTGCGCCCGGACGACGTCGGCGAACTCCGCTGTCGTGTATGCCGTGCCGCCGCCGACGTTGAACACCCGGCCGGCCGCGCGGTCGTCGGTGAGCGCGAGCTCGTTCGCGGCGACGACGTCGTGGATGTTGACGTAGTCGCGGACCATGCCGCCGTCCTCGTACAGCGTCGGCGCCGAGCCGAGCAGGTAGTGCAGGCAGAAGATGCGGCAGGCACCCGAGTAGGCGTTGTAGATCGACTGCCGCGGGCCCTGGACGATGCTGTACCGCAGGGCGACGGTCGGGATGTCGTAGCGGCGGCCGAGGTTGACCGCCACCATCTCCTCGCCGTACTTCGACATCCCGTAGGCGTTCTGCGGGTGCGAGAACGACTCCGGGGTGAGCAGCATCTCCAGAGGGCCGCCGCACTGCGGACACCGGTGGTCCCACTCCCCCCTGGCGAGAGCAGACTCCGGGCGCATGTCCGGGGCCTGCGGTCCGTCGACCGGACAGGAGTACAGGCCCTCCCCCATGGCCGACTGCGACGAGGCGACGACGACCCTCTGCAGGTCGAGCCCCTCGGCCACCGCGACCTCGTAGATCAGTGCCGTGGAGACGACGTTGGTGGAGGTGAACCGCGAGAAGTCGGTGAGGTAGTCCTGGTAGGCGGCGAAGTGGTAGACCGCGTCGACGCGCCGCAGCAGGTTCGCGAGCAGGTCCTTGTCGCGCACGTCGCCCACCCACAGCTCCGCCCCGGGCGTCAGGTAGTTCGGCTTGCCGTCCCGGTGGACCGGCGCGGTGAGCGCGTCCAGCACGACGACCTCGTGCCCCAGCTCCACCAGGCGGTCGGCGGTGTGCGAGCCGATGAAGCCGGCGCCTCCGGTGACCAGGATCCTCATCGTCCGCTCCTCATCGCGTGGACCTCGCGGTAGACCTCGAGGGTCGCCTTCGCCGTCTGCGCCCAGGTGAACTCGCCGGCGCGGGCCAGCCCGCGCGCCCGCAGGCCGTCTGCCGACCCCATCGCCTCGAGGATGGCGCGGCCGATCGTCTCGGGCGCCTCGGGATCGGCGAGCACCGCTGCGCCACCGGCCGTCTCGGGCATCGCGCTGCGGTCCGACGTCACCACCGGGCACCCGCAGGCCATCGCCTCGAGGATGGTCAGCCCGAACGTCTCGTTGTGCGACGGGTACACGAACACGTCCGCGGCCCGGTAGAAGTCGACCGTCTCCTCGAGCGCCACGCCCCCGACCCACACCACGTCCTCGGCGATGCCCAGCTCCTCGGCGAGGGCGTGCAGCTGCGCGACGTATGCCGTGTCGCGGCCGGGTCCCACGACGACCAGCTTGTGGCCGTCGAGGTCGCCCTTGACGAGGGCGAAGGCACGCAGCAGCCCCTCGCAGTTCTTGTAGGGCCACAGCGAGGACACGAAGAGCACGAACGGCCCGTCCACGGCATACCTCTCGGCGAGGCGCCGTCGCGCCTGCTCGGGGTCACCGGGCCGGAACACCTCGTGGTCCACGGCCTCGGGGATGAGCCGCAGCTTGGCCGGGTCGACGTCGAGGTGCTTCTCCACCTCGGCCCGCAGGCTCTCGGAGTTGATGATGATCGCGTCGGCCACGCTCGCGGTGCGCGGGTAGCCGATGCGCCGGTACATCCGGGCCGCGGCGCCGATCGCCTCCGGTGCCGTGAACGCGTGCATCGTCTTGAAGTGCGCGACGAGACCGGGCGCCGGCTTGACCATCGGCGCGATCAGGGTGTTGAAGACGTCGATCCTCTTCAGGGGCAGGCGGATCGGTGCGTAGAGGTGCTCGCTGAGCGTGCGCAGGTTCCGCCGCTCGTTGGACCACGGGAAGGTGACGTAGTGCACCCCGCGGCCGTAGCCCTCGTGCATCGACCGGGTCCGCGGGCTGACCAGCAGGTGCAGCTCCTCGTCCTCGGTGAGGTTGGCGGCCATCTCGGGGATGACGCGGGTCCAGAACCAGTGCGCTCCGGAGGGGTGGTCGGGGTCGTCGGTCAACAGGTTGATGGCGACACGCATCGCTCAGAACACCGCGCTCTCGACCGCCGCGGGCTCCATGTGCGACTGCCGGACGTACTGCGCCAGCAGGTGCATGCAGGCCTGGTGGCTGTCCTCGATGACGCCGTAGTTGAGCGAGTCGACGTGGATCGACACCGTGGCCAGCTCGCGCGACGGGCCGCCGCTGAAGCCGGTGAGCGCGATGGTCTCCACGCCGTTGGCGGCGCACCACTCCAGCGCCCGGACGATGTTCGGCGAGCGGCCCGAGGAGCTGACGGCCACGACGACGTCGCCGGCACGCGCCTGCGACTGCAGCTGGTACTCGAACACGCTGTCGTAGCCGATGTCGTTGGCGATCGCGCTGAGGATCTCGACGTTGGTGCTCAGGCTCTGCACGCGGGTGAGCAGGTCGGTGCCGATGCGCACACCCTTCACGTGGTCGCACTGGAAGTGGTTGGCGATCGAGGCCGAGCCGCCGTTGCCGATGGAGAAGACGGTCGCGCCCCGCGTGTATGCCGCGTCGAGGATCCGCGCGGCCGCCTCGAACCGGCCCTCCTCGACCGTGGCCAGCGCGCGGGTCAGCTCGCCGGCGTAGTCGCCGGCGAACCAGGAGGCGTCGCCGTAGGCGTGGTCGGGGAACGCGCTCGCCGCGGCCGGTGCCACCGGCGTCGCCAGCTCGGCGAGGATCAGCTCGACGGCGTCGGCGAGGCTCGCCACGCCCGTGACGCCGGGCTCCGCCGGCTCACCGCTGCCGACGAGGAGCGGGGAGGCGCCGACGGCTCGCGCCAGGCCGACGTCGCAGGCGCTGTCGCCCACGACCCACGAGCGGGCGAGGTCCAGCTCGAGCGCACCGGCGGCGGCGATCGCCATGCCGGGCCCCGGCTTCCGGTCGGCGCTGGCCCGGGCGAACGGCGCCACCGTGCCGTCCGGGTGGTAGGGACAGGAGAACCACGCGTCGACGTGCGCGCCACCACGGGCCATCTCCGCAGCCATGTGCTTGTGCACCAGCTCGACGTCCTCGAGCTCGTAGTACCCGCGGGCGACCCCCGCCTGGTTGGTCACGACGGCGACGGGGACACCGGCCGCGTTGAGGCGGGCGATGGCCTCGATCGCGCCGTCGAGGAACACCACGTCGTTGACCGACCCGACGTAGCCGCTGTCGACGATGATCGTCCCGTCCCGGTCGAGCAGCACGCCCCGGCCGCCTTGTGCACCAACCATGTCCGTCTCCCGTGCGCCGTCGTCAACCGGTCGCCCCCGCGACCGCAGCCACCGGCACGGCTCGACCACCTCGGTCGACTCGCGCCGCGTCCCGGCGTCCCCGCTCCGCGACCCGTGCGGAGTCGGTCGCGGACGTCGGTGCGCCATGGCTGATGAGCACTCGAGAATCGTCGTCCCGCGGCCGGGTGTGCGGCACGGTCCCCGGTACTACGAGGCCCTACTGCACGTGCAGTAGCCCGGGCGGCTCCGGGGCGCCGCCCGAACCACGACCGGAGCCGCGGGCGCGGCGCACGGCATACCGCGACACACGGCGCGCGGCGCACGGCATACCGCGGCACTCCCCGGCTGCCGAGGCCTCAGGCGCGCACTGGCCGCTGGGCGTGCGGCGACGGCGCCGACCGTCTCGACCGGACGAAGCGGGCGCGCAGCGCATCGGGCTGTGGCGCGAGGAGGGAGGCGGCGACGAACAGGTCCAGCAGGTACGGCGACGCGTCCCCCGGTCCGACCTCGGTGAAGGAGGAGGTGATGCAGTACACCGTGAGGAACAGGGCGGTCGCCCGCCGCAGGCCCCGCACGTGCGTCGCCGCCATCAGCAGCAGGAGCAGCAGGAACGCCACCTGCATGACGATCCCGAACCAGCCGAGGTCGATGTAGGTCGCGACCCAGTTGCTGTCGACGGGCAGGCCGTTGAAGGACTTGTTGGACAGGCCGTTGCCGAACAGCTGGTTGACGAGGGGCCGCTGGCCCTCGGTCGCCGCGCTCCACACCTTCGTCCTGCCGGTCAGCTCGGCGGCGTCCTGGGCGCTCTGGCCCCGCGCCAGCCACTTGACGATCTGGGGGGCGAACACCGTGCCTCCGACGATCGCCGTGACGATGGTCCAGACCGAGGTGCGCCGCACCCGCGCGTGCCCGAGGAACAGGCTGGCCGAGCCCACGGCGAGGCCAACGACGCAGCCGAGCAGCGCCGTCCGCGTGTGGGTGCCGAGCAGCACGCCGACGCTGACGACGATGGCCAGGGCGGCATGGCGGCCCCCGATGACACGGCACATCCACAGCAGGGCGGTGGTGCCGAGGAGCACCGCGGCGTAGTGCGCCACTTGCGGCGCCGGCATGGGCCAGATGGTCCCGGACAGCCGGCCCTGGTCGCCCATCGCGGTGCCCGGCGAGATCACCAGGCCCAGGACGACCGACCCGACCGCCGCCCACAGGCACAGCCGGTGCACGCGGAGCAGCAGGAGCTCGCGACGGCCCCACCACGGGGTCAGCAGCCACAGGGCGAGCACGAAGCCGCAGAGCCGGATCGCCCGGTACGTCGAGCCCACGATGAACTCGCTGTGGATGCTGACGATGAGCGCGACGACCGCCATCGTCGACACGAGCACCAGGAACAGGTTCGGGCGGATGACGATGCGCGGGTTGACGAGCAGCGCGAGGACGATGGCGAGGAGCAGCGAGCCCTGGGCGATGGCCTGGTTCATCGCGTGCGGGATCGGGATGACCGACGCGGCGCCGAAGGGCGGGAGCACGTTGAGGAGCAAGGCGCCCCAGGCCAGGATCAGGAGCCTCGGGACCTCGCTCGCCCTCGCGCGCAGCGAGACGGTGGCTGCCCGCTCACCGGCCGGCAGCAGCCTGGCGCGCGCGGCGAGGCTCACGGCTGCGGGACCAGGCTGCGCGGCACCGCCTCACCGAAGGCCACCGCACCGAAGCTCTCGTCGGTGCGGTCGGCCCCGACGAGCATGGCGAACGGCAGGGCGAGCCCGGCCGCCCTCACCAGCTCGGCGGTGGTCTCGAGCAGCTCGGCCGAGGAGTCGCCTGCGGTGACCAGGGGGACCACCTGGCAGACCCAGGACCGCAGGTGCTCGGCGTCGATGCCGGGGTCGACCTCGACGAGCGCCAGCACGACGTCCGCCTGCTCCCACGCCTCGCGCCAGGGCACGTCGTCGGGCAGGTCCACCGGTCCGCCACGCAGGGCTGCCGGTCCCGTCGCGAGGGCCGGGACCCCGGTGGGACGGAAGACCACCGCTCCCGGTGCGCTCGACCCCGTCTGGCCCCGGGGCGCGCGCCGGCCGGTGCCACGGCGCCGCGCGAGCGCGCCGGAGGCGCTGAGGTCCACGACGAACGGGGTCCGGCCCCGCGCGCGCAGGCTGGCGTCCAGCGAGTCGACGACCGCGGCGGCGATCCTGGGGTCGCCGATGGCCGCCAGGGCGACGCCGTGCGTCGGACCGGTCGCCGCGAGCAGCCGCCCGCCGTCAGGAGGCGCCGACTCCTCGAGCAGGGTCTCCAGCCCCCTGACGAGGACGTCGAGGTCCCCGCGCCGGGTGCCGACGTCACTCGTGGCGCGCCGGCGCCCGCGGAGGCGGCGCACCAGTCGTGAGTGCGACGCGACGCTGTACCGGACGGGGGCGTTCATCGCGAGGGCCACGTCCTCGCGGCGGCGCACCTTGGTCGACGTGAGGGCGCGGAACAGCACGAACCCCACCCCCAGTGCCGTGCCGCCGATGAGGCCGGAGACGAGGTCGAGGGCCGCCGTGCGCTTGAGCGAGCCCTTCACGGGCTGGGCCGCGTCGATCACGTGGGTCGAGGACACGGCCGCGTCGGTCGTGAGGGCGGCATCGGCGATCGACTGCTGCATGTCGTAGATCTGGGACTCGAGCTGGCTGCGACGCGTCAGCAGCTCGGTGGCGCGGGTCTGGTTGCCGCCCTCCTGGCTCGCCGTGGCGTACTGCGCGTTGATCTGCGACACCTCTTTCTCCATCGCGGCCACGCGCGCCTGGTAGCCGTTCACCAGGCCGCTGCTCAGCGAGCGCAGCTGGGTGGCACGGAAGTCGAGGTACACCGACGTGAGGGCGGCCGCACGCTTGACGGCCGACTCGGTGTCGGGGGCCGACACCGTGATGGTGAGGACCTCGGTCGTCACCGGCTCGGCCGTGATCGTGGCGCGGAAGGCCTCCGGCGTCAGCGGCAGGTCCAGCTTGGCCACGGTCCGGGCCGACACCTCCCGGGTCGTCAGCAGGCTCACGTCCGTCGACATGGCCGACTGCGCCTCCATGTTCGCCGGGTGGGCCATGAGCAGGCTCACCGAGCCCTGGCTGGGCGGGGGCACGAGGACGACGAGCGCCAGCCCGACCAGGGCGCCGGCCGCGGACACCGAGGCCCAGGTGCGCCAGTCGCGGCGCAGGGAGTTGCGCAGGTAGTGCCAGGTGCCCATGAGGGGGCGGGGCGCACCCGTCAGGTCGGCGTCCCCGTCCTCGTCCTGGATCCGCCAGGTGGCGTCGATCACCGCAGCCTCCTGCGTGCGTCGAGGGCGGTCGCCTCACCGGCGACCTCAGAGCCGGTCATGAGCGAGGGCAGCACGACGTGCTGGGCCCGCTCGGCGGGCGCCAGGCGACCCGTCGTGCGGTCGAGCGGGTCGGCGTCGACGACGACGATGCGGTCGATGGGGTGGCCCGAGTCGTCGGCGGCGAGCGCCGCCCGGGCGAGCTCGTCGGCCGTGGCCGCTCCCGCGGTGACGGCGAGCAGGACCGCTGCCCGGTCCGAGCCCTTGAGCTGCACGTGCGGCCGGACCCGGTCGATCACCGCCAGGTCCACGGACAGGTCCCCGGTGGCGTGGGCGCTGGCGCGTGTGTCCACCGAGAGACCGGGTCGGGGCTGCGCCTCGGTCGGTATGCCGGCGCAGGCGGCCCACAGCGGGTCACCCGCATCGTGGGTCTGCGCCGTGACGAGCCGGGTCCGCAGACCCGTCGAGGCTGCGAACGAGGCGAGCTGCGGGCCGATGGCGAGCGCCCGCATGTCCCCCGCAAGGGTGATGACGACGACGTGCGAGGGGCCGGCGCCCGTGTCGGGCTCCGGGACGAGGCTCCCGGGGTGCCCGGGCGTGAGCAGGCGCACGACCTGCCGCAGCGTCCACATCTCGACGTTGTCGGGCGTGTAGGCGCCGATCAGGGTGGTCCAGGCCGCCACCGACTTCGGGGCCCGGCTGCGCAGGGACGCGACGACCGGGATGCCCACCGCGTCGGCAATCTCGTCCCGGGAGCGCATGCTGCGCTCGCGACGGCCCCGCACCACGATGACCCCGGCCACGACGAGGAGGTCCAGGCCTGCCCCCGCGAGGCCGTTCAGCCCCATGCGCAGCGCGAGCGGGGTCCGCTGCGCCGGCGACGCCTGCTGGATGACGCTCGCGCTGGGGGCCGCCGAGGTGTCGCCGCTGCCGGCGCCCGCGGCCTCCTTCTCGATCTGGTCGAGCTGCAGCACGAGGTTGGCCTGCTGGGCCGTCAGCTCGGCGAGCGCCGCGGCATCCGCCCGGCCGGCCGTCGACGTCGGGGACTCGGTGCCGATGCGCGTCTGCGCGTCCTTGATCTCGCGCGTGACCGAGTCCAGGCTCGACTTGAGCGTGGTGGACCGCTCGTTCAGCGCGCTCTTCTTGTCCTGGGTCAGGGAGTTCGCGGCGTCCTTGAGGTACTGCAGCTCGGCGTTGGCAACGGCGTTGGCCAGGGCCTGGGCTCGGGCCGGTGTCGCGCCAGTCGCGGTGATGGTGAGCACGTCCGTCGTCGGCGACTCGACGGTCACGAGACGCGAGACCTGCTCGCCGTGCAGGGGCGGCGACAGCGCCTGTCCCGCCGGGCCGAGGACGGCCTGGCTCTGGGCGATGGCGACCTGGGTGTCGATGCTGTGGCTCGAGGCCGCAGCGTTCGACCCGGGGGCCGCGGACGGGAGGAGCACCATGCTCGTGCTCGTGTATGCCGGGGGCTGCACGTAGGCGGTGGCGGCACCGCCCGCGGCACCCAGCGCCGCTGCTGCGACGAGGACACCGGCGCGGCGGCGCAGGATGGCCCACGTCGACCGGAGGTCGATCACCTGCTCGCTCATCGCCGTCCTTCCTGCCGGGTCGTTGTGGGTGTCCGGGTGCCGCCGTCGGTCGCGCCGACCAGCTGGTGCGTCGCCTCGATGTCGCGGGTCGCTGCGAGGTCGAGCGTGGTGGTCAGGACGAGCTCCCCGTCCAGCGAGCCGGAGCCGACCAGGGTGGTGGCCGGGACCCGCTCCCCGAACCGGGGTGAGTACCAGCCGAGCACCGGGTCCGTCCCGCCGCGGTGGGCGGTCCAGCCCAGCTCCCCGGGGAGCCGCAGCCGAGCGGTTCCGCGGCCGGAGGGGCCGTCCCAGGACAGCTCGGCGACAGGGCCGTCGAGCGCAACCTCCACGTCGGGGCCGAGGTGCCAGGCGAGCCGCACGGCGTGCGGGCGCGAGGACGTCAGGGTGTCGCGCACGGTGAGCAGCCGCCCCCGCGTGTCGAGCCGGACCTGCCGGTCGTGGCGCAGCGCCGGGTCCAGCCTTCGGTAGCCGGTGTGGTGCGCCGACCAGGCCTGCACCTCGCCGTCGAGGTCGCACTCGTCGACCACCGCGTCCGTGCGGGTCGACCACAGGAACGGGCCGCCTTCGACCGACTGGCTCTGCCCGTCGACCTCGATCGTGTTGTGCGCCACCGTGGAGCGGAAGTACGACCGCCACTGCGGCTCGCCGTGGTAGCAGTAGGTGCCGGGGTCCGCGAGCAGGTCCACACCGTCGCACCGGACCTCGACCGACAGCGCGTCGGCGTGGCCGTGGGCCGCCATCGCGCCGAACCCCTGCGGTCCCCCGTCGCAGCGGCACCAGATCTCGGGAGCGCCGTCCCGCGTCCGCAGCAGGTGGAAGCCGGCGTCGGCGAACTGCACGGGCGCACGGTCCGGCCGGCCGGCGACGGGGTGCTCCTGCGCCGACCCGGCCAGCGAGCCGAGCAGCACCGAGCCCACGGTTGCAGGCACCGGCTGCCACCACGGCCGGGGTCCGACGACCGCCGCACCCCACGCCAGCAGCGAGGCCCACGGGTCGCGCTCGGGGTCGTCGACGACCAGGCCGCGGCCCTCGTCACCGTCTCCCTGGCGCGGGGGCCGTCCGGTGCTGTCGACCATCGCGGCAGCCGCGTCGAGGGAGGAGGCCAGCAGACGGCGGGTGCCGGCACCCAGCGGCTCCCCCGCCGCGTCCGCCTCGACCAGGCCCAGCAGGCCCAGCTCGGCGACGAAGCGGTGGTAGTCGCTGGCCTGCTCCCGGTTCACGCCGCTGGGGAAGGTGTTGGCCCGCAACGAGGACTCGAGGCTGGCGGCCGCGGACCGGCGCCACCGGCCGCTCTCCTCGAACCACGGGAACGCGCACGCCGCGGAGAGCCGGCCGACCGCCTCGGCGACGAGGTGGTTGTTCGAGGAGGAGCCCCGGCTCCGGAAGGCGGCGAGGTACTCCTGGTGCCAGCGCAGCTGCCGCAGGGCGTCGGGGTTGTCCTCGAACAGGGCGGGCGCACCGGCCCAGCCGTCGAGCAGCCGCCGCACCCACACCCAGCTCACGAGGCGGGTGCCCAGCTCGATCCCGCTGGTCCAGTGGATGCCAGACAGGAACGGGTTGGCCGCCCACCAGGACCGGAGCTGGCGGTCCACGGCCACGGCATACCGGTCGTCGCCGGTGAGCCACCACGCAGCGGCGAGCACGGTGAGGTGGTGGTGCCGCGACAGCTCCCACACGGACTTCACGTTGCCTGTGACGGACTCGTCCCTGTGGTCGACGCGGAAGGCGAGCAGGTCCTGCGGTGCGCGCCGCCCGGTCACGGGGTCGGCGAACCAGTCGGGGTCGGCGACGTCCGGGCGCGGCACGCCGAGGACCAGCCAGTGCCCGGCGAGGATGCCCTCGGCCGCAGCGAGGACGGCCTCCCGTGCGGCGGCGGGCACGTCCTCGCGCGTGCCGGCCGGCACGGTCGAGGTGAACCGACGCCGGCCGAGGACCCCTGGGACGCCGTCGACATCGGCACCGCCGGGCGGGACGGCTCCGGGGGCGACCCGGCGACGCGCCCACGCGAGCTGCCGGGCGCGGTCACCGACGCGCGCACCGACCTCGCCGGGCGACATCGCGCGCAGCCGGCGGGCGTACCAGGACAGGGACCTGCTCACAGCTTGACCGGCCCCCCTGAGGTCAGGCTCTCCTCGACCGCGATCGTGGCGAGGGTCGTGGAGACCAGCGAGTCCAGGCCGATCGGCATCGGGGCCCCGGTCCGGACCGCCTCGACGAACGCGGCCACCTCGGCGCGCTGGCCCTTGTCCTGGCCCGCGTAGGACCGCTTGACGTCCTTGCCGGACCGGCTCCAGACCGTGGCGCGGGTGAAGTTGTCGAGCCGGGCGTTGCGGCCCGCCCCGGAGACGTCCATCGTCTCCTTCGGGAAGCGGGCGTTGCCGTCCGTGGCGTACGTCAGGGTCGCCAGCGAGCCGTCGGCGTACCGCAGGGTGGCCTGCAGGTCTGCGCCGTCGCCCGTCTGGAACGCGGTCACCTCCACCGGTGCCGACCCGATCCACGCACCGACGGTGTCGATGAAGTGGCCGCCCTCGCCGAGGAAGCGGGACCCTTCCTGCTCCTCGTTGAGGTACCAGCTGCCCGACGAGAGCTCGCCGGCGTTGACGAGGTAGCGCACGCTCACCGGTCCGGCCGTCGGGCCGAACCGCCGCCGCAGGTCGGTGAACAGTGGGGCGAACCTGCGGTTGAAGCCGACCATGACCCGGTCGTTCCCGGTGCGGTCGACGGTCTCCAGCACCCGGTCGACCTGCTCGGCGGTCAGCGCCAGCGGCTTCTCGACGAACACCGCCTTGCCTGCCTCGAGCGCACGGCAGACGAAGTCGGCGTGCGAGTGGTGCCGCGTGACGACGAAGACGGCGTCGATGGCGGGGTCCTCGAGCACGCTCGAGGCGTCGGTCGTCAGGGCACGGAAGCCGAACTTGCGCTGCGCGTTCACCGCCGACAGGGACCGGGTGGTCGCCACGGTGCCGAGCGTGGCGGCGGGCAGCTTCGCGAGGTGCGGCAGCAGCATCGAGCTGGCGTACGCGCCCGCGCCGATGAAGCCCAGCCGCACCGTCCCGCTGTCCGTGCCGGTGCCGGTCCGCTGCGACGTGCCGGCCGTCCGCGGTGCAGCCACGGTGCGGGTGTGTGCCGTGGCCGGCGCCGCCGCGGCCGGCGCCTGGTCGGCGGCCTCCGGGTACTCGAAGAGGAAGCCGATGCCCTTCAGCGAGCCGTCGCGCAGCTGTCCGTAGACCGACTCGGCGTCGGCGATCGGGTGCGTCCCGGACACCAGCGGGCCGACGTCGACCGAGCCCGCGGCGAGGAGCTGCAGGAAGCACTCGAGGTTGCGGCGCTCGGTCCACCGGACGTAGCCGGCCGGGTAGTCGACGCCCTCGAGCTCGTACCGGTCGTCGTAGCGGCCCGGTCCGTAGGAGCGCGAGAACCGGACGTCGAGCTCCTTCTCGTAGTAGGCGTTCCACGGCAGGTCGAGCTTGGTCTTGCCGATGTCCACCACGCGCGCGCGGTCGCGGGCGATCCGGGCGGCGAGCTCCACCGGGCCGTTGCTGTCGCCGCCGGCGGCGAGGAAGACGTGGTCGGCGCCCAGGCCGCCGGTCGCGGCGGCGATCGCGCGCTCGAGCGCGACGCCGCCCTCGCCGTCGGGCGTCCCGCTCGCGATGGCGCCGGCCTCCTCGGCCATGGCGCAGCGTGCGGGCACGGTGTCGACACCGACCACACGGACCCCCGACGCGACGAGCAGCCGGACGACGAGCTGGCCGATGAGGCCGAGGCCGATGACGCACGCGAGCTCGCCGAGCTGCGGCTCGCTGCGACGCACGCCCTGCATGGCGATGGCACCGACCGTGGCGAAGGCCGCGTGCTCGGGGGCGACACCGTCGGGGACTCGGACGCACAGGTTGCGCGGCACCCAGTTGAGCTCGGCGTGGAGCGCGAACTCGTTGCCGGCCGCGGCCACGAGGTCGCCGACCGCGAACTCCTCCGCGCCGGCGCCCACCTCGACGACGACCCCGCACAGCGAGTAGCCCAGCGGGGTGTAGCTGTCGAGGGTGTTGATGGCCTTCTTGTAGGTGGCGACCGGACCCTGCTGGGCCATCGAGTCGAGCACCTTCTTGACCTGGTCGGGCCGGGCGCGCGCCTTGCCCAGCAGCGACAGCCGCGCCTCGGTCACCTTCATCATCTCGGTGCCCGTGGAGATGAGCGAGAACAGCGAGCGGACCAGCACACCCCCCGGCTTGCACGACGGCACCGGGACGTCGAGCACCGTCAGCTCGCCCGACCGGTAGTTCTGTGCGACCTGCTTCACGACGCCTGCCCCCTGCTCGTGCTGTTCCCGCTGTCGGTGCTGTTCCTGCTGTCGGTGCTGTTCCTGCTGTCGGTGCTGTTGCAGCTGCCGTCGCGGCCGCTGTCGGTTCCGTTCATGCGGTGGCCACCCCCGAGGCCCTCACGTTGCGGTACCAGTACTCCAGGCACAGCAGCTGCCAGATCTGCTTGGACTCGTCGCGCCGACCCGAGCGCTGGTCGTCGACCAGCCGCTGCAACGGGTCCCGGCGCAGGAAGCCGGAGCCGACGAGCTCGCCGCGCAGCAGCGTGTCGTCGACCAGCTCCCTGAGGTCGTTGCCGACCCAGGCCCGCAGCGGCACACCGAAGCTCGCCTTGGGACGGTCGATGACCTCGTCGGGGAGCCAGGCGCGGGCGGCGTCCTTGAGCGCGGCCTTCTGCACGCGCCCGCGGATCTTCTCCGGCCCTGGCACCGAGAACGCGGCCCGGAAGACCTCGATGTCGACGAACGGCACCCGCACCTCGGTCGACGCGGCCATGCTGGCGCGGTCGGTGTAGGTCAGGTTGAGCCCCACCATGAACATCCGGGCGTCAGCCAGGCACATCCGGTCGACCTGGTGCTCGAGCGCGTTGTCCTCGTACACCTCGCGGTGCCGGTCGAGGACCCGGTCGACCGTGCCGGCCAGCGCGGGGTCGACGAGGTCGACCAGCTCGTCACGGTCGTACATCGTGTAGCTGCGCCGGAACGCCTCCTCCTCCGGCAGCTCGGCGAAGGTGAGGAACCGCTGCGCCCACCGGACGGTGCGTATGCCGCGGCCACCGACCGCGACCGGCGTCGCCCGGACGAGGGGCGCGATGACGCCTGTGCGCAACGGCGCGGGCAGCCGGCGGTACCGGGCCGTGGCGAGGGTGGCGAGGTGCTTGCGGTAGCCGCCGAAGAGCTCGTCGGCGCCCATTCCGGACAGCAGCACCTTGACGCCGGCGTCGCGTGCCGCGTCGCACATGAGGAGCGTGTTGATCGCCGCCGGGTCGCCGATCGGCTCGTCGAGGATGTCGACCATCCGCGGCAGCAGGCTGACGACGTCCGGCCGGATCTCGATCTCGTGCAGGCGGATCCCGAGCGTGCGGGCCATGATGCGGGCGTACTTCGCGTCGTCCGGCATGGCCTCGAGCTTCTGGTCCTCGGCCCGGAACGCGATCGTGTACGCCTCGATGGACGGGTCCTGGCGGTGGGCCAGGGCCGTGATGATCGAGGAGTCGAGCCCGCCGCTGAGGAACGACGCGACCGGGGCGTCGGACACGAGGTGCGCCTTCACGGACTCGGCCACCACCTCCCGCAGGTCGGCCTGCGGGCCGCGCGAGGCCCGCGCGGCCTCCTCGACGACGTCCCAGAAGGCGCCGGCGGACCGCGACCCGTCGCGGTGGTAGGTGCGCCACGTCCCGGGCGGCAGCTTGGAGACGCCGCGGACGGAGTCGAACTCCTGCGGGACCCAGTAGTAGAGGGCGGAGGCGACCATCGCCTGCGGGTCGACGGTCAGCTCCCGGCCGACCGCGGCGAGGATCGCCTTGAGCTCGGAGGCGAAGACGACTCCCTCACCGCGCTCCATGACGTACAGCGGCTTGATGCCCAGCGGGTCGCGGGCGAGGGTGATCGAGCCCGTCGACGCGTCGTGGACGGCGAAGGCGAACATGCCACGCAGCCGCGCCAGCGACGCCGGCCCCCAGGCACGCCAGGCCTCCAGCACCACCTCGGTGTCCGAGCCGGTGGCGAAGCGGATGCCGTGGTGCCGCTCGAGCTCGGACCGCAGCTCGCGGTAGTTGTAGACCTCGCCGTTGTAGCTCAGCGTCAGCCCGTCCTTGGCGAACGGCTGGTCCGACGCGGTCGACAGGTCGATGATCGACAGCCTCCGGTGCCCCAGCACCACGGACGTCTCCGGGTCGACCAGCTCGAGCACGCCGCACGCGTCGGGACCGCGGTGGTCGATGCGCTCGACCATCGTGCTGACCACGACCTTGCCGTCGGGCTGCTGGTACGCCCCTGCCACACCGCACACGGCTAGGCCCCCGACCCCACCCGCGGGCGACCGGCAGCCGTCGACCGCGCCGAGCGCGCCGGCGTGGCGGAGGCGGACCGGGTCCGCCCGCTCAGGTCGTCGAACACGGCGAGGTAGCCGCCGCGCTGGTGCTCCCACGCGAGCTGGGTCTCGACCCGCTCGCGACCGTAGCGACCCATCTCGGCACGGGCCTCCGGGTCGTCGACGAGCTCGACGATGGCCCGGGCGTATGCCTCGACGTCACCGGGCTGCACGTACCGCGCGGCGTCCTGGGCGGACACGCGGGTCTCGTGCAGGTCGAAGGCCACGACCGGCAGGCCGAACGACATGTACTCCATCGTCTTGTTCATCGTGGAGACGTCGTTGAGCGGGTTGAGGGGGTCAGGCGACAGCCCGACCTCGGCGGTGGAGAAGACGGAGACGACGAAGTCGTCCGGGACCCTCCCGGGCATCTCGACGTGGTCCTCGAGGCCCAGCCGGTTGCGCTCGGCGACGAGGTCGGTCCAGCAGTCGCCACCACCCATGAGGGCGAAGCCGATGTCGGTGCGCCCCAGCCGGTTGACGACGATGTCGGCCGCCTGCAGGGCGACGTCGACCCCGTCCTGGGGGCCCATGACCCCGAGGTAGGCAACCAGGTGGTCGTGGCCGCGCCGCAGCTCCGGCTCGGGCTCGCGGGCACGGAGCTTCTCCGGGTCCGGCCCGGTGCGCACGACGGTGACCCGCTCCGGCGGCTTGCCGCCCCGTGAGGTGGCGATCGCGGCATACGACTCGTTGGTGGAGGTGACCCGGTCGGCGGTCCGGAACGTCATCCGCTCGAGGAAGAGCAGGCCGCGCAGGAACGCGCGCCGCCCGGTCGGGAAGCGCGACTCGAACAGCTCGGGGCACAGGTCGTGGTGGTCGAAGACGAAGCGCGTCCCGTCGAGGACGCGCAGGGCCCACGCCAGCGGCCAGAAGATGTCCGGGGGGTTGCAGGCCTGGACGACGGCGAACGCGCCGCTGCGCCGGGCGCGCAGGGCCAGCCGCGCGGTGGCGAGGAAGGAGTACGCGTACTCGGTGATGAAGCCCATCGCTCCCCCGCCCGGGGCGTACGGGCGGTAGGCGAGGATCCGCACTCCGTCGACGACCTGCGATGCCCCCGTCCCGTGCCCCTGCGGGCACACGACGGTCACGTCGTAGCCCGCACCGGTGAGCGTCTGGCACTCGAGCCAGACCCGGCGGTCGAAGGGCACGGGCAGGTTCTGGACGATGACCAGGACGCGGGGCCGCGCCGAGCCGCTGCCGCGCCGTCGGCTCACCAGGCCACGCCCTCGTAGGACTCCAGCGCCTCGACGTCGGCACCGAGCCGGCCGTGCAGGTCGATGACCAGCGCCGGGCGGCTCGCGGCGAGCGCCCGCAGGGCTGCCGGGTCGGAGGACGACACGAGCACGACCTCGGCGCCCTCGAGCGCCTCTTCCGGCGTCTGCGCCAGCAGCCGGTTGACGTGCGCCAGCTTGCTCTGCAGGTGGCGCAGGTTGGCGCCGACGAGCTTGTCGGGGTTGACGATCGGGTCATAGATCCGCACGTCGAGGCCCTTGCCGACGAACCGCTCGGCCACCTCGAGGTTGGGGCTCTCGCGCAGGTCGTCGGTGTCCATCTTGAAGCTGAGGCCGAGCATGCAGACGCTGCGCAGGCCGGTCTGGAGCACGCGGTCGACGACGGCCCGGACGGCGATCTCGTTGCTCACCATGGCCGAGCCGACCATCGGGATCTCGACGCCGCTGACCCGGGCGAGGCTCTGCAGGGAACGCAGGTCCTTCGGCAGGCACGACCCGCCGAAGGCGAAGCCGGGGCGCAGGTAGGACGGGGCGATGTTGAGCTTGCGGTCCTCGCAGAAGATCTCCATGACGCGACGGCTGTCGACACCGTGGGCGGCGAAGACGCGGCCCATCTCGTTGGCGAACGTGACCTTGACGGCGTGGAAGGCGTTGCAGGCGTACTTGAGAGCCTCGGCCGACGCGACGTCGACGTGGTGGATCTCTATGCCCAGGAACGCGAACAGCTCGCTCATTGCGGCGCGGGTCCGGGTGTCTGCGGTGCCGACGACGACGAACGGCGGCGCGAAGAAGTCCTCGACGCCGCAGCCCTCGCGGAGGAACTCGGGGCACATGGCCGTGCCGACCTCCCAGCCGTCCGGCAGCTCGCCGTCGAAGACCGGCGCGACGACCCCCGCGACCGTGCCCGGCGGGACCGTCGAGCGGACGACCACGGAGTGCATGCCGGATGCCGGCGGCCTGGCGACCTCCATCGCCTCGCGCAGGTCCGTCACCGCCCGCGAGATGTAGGTCAGGTCGGTGTCGCCGCGCGGCGAGGACGGCGTGCCCACGCACACGAGGGAGACGTCCGCTCCCTCGACGGCGAGCCTGGCGTCGGTGGTGGCCTGCAGCCGGCCGGCGGCAACCGCGTCGCGCACCAGCTCGTCGATGCCCGGCTCCACGACGGGGCTGCGCCCCGAGGCGATCGCGTCGACCTTCATGGTGTCGACGTCGACCCCGACGACGTGGTGGCCCCGCGACGCGAGGCCGGCGGCAGTGACCGTGCCGACGTAGCCGAGACCGAAGACAGCAACCTTCATGAGCTTTCCCCTCCCACTGGAGACTTCATCGAACCGCGCAGCAGCGCGAGGCGGGTCGTCCCGATGCGGAAGCGTGGAGTAGGCCAAATGGTGGAGGCGCCTGCCGCCGCGGACGGCCTCCCGGACCAGGCGGGTCAGGGCGCGACCAGCGCGGGGTCAGCGTGTGCTCAGGACCCGTCCAGCGGCTGCAGGCGCAGCAGGCGCACCACGGGCCGGGTCACCCTGGCCGGCACGGGCAGCAGGCCCAACGCGTCGCGCAGGACGCGGCCCCCGACGAGCCGCAGGAGCAGGACGTTGACGAGCACCGTGACGGCCCCGAGCAGGGCGAGGCCGAGCCAGACCGACGGGACCCGGGACGTCCACGTGGACACGAGCCCGCCCACGGCGAGGGTGACCGCGGTCGGCACGAGCGCCGTGACGAACGGCCGCGCGACCTGGGCGGGACGCATGCCGAGGAGCCGGCCCACGAGCACCCAGCGGGCCGCGGTGGCGACGGTGGCGACGACGAGGAAGCCGAACGCGACGCCGGGCAGGCCCCAGTGCACCGCCACCACCGTGGTGGTCAGCGTCAGGGCGTCGATGACGACGGCATACGCGAGCCACGTGCCCGGCCGGCCGAGGCCGTAGAACAGGCCGTGGTCCACCATCGCGCCGAGGGTGATGACGGCCGCCACGGACAGCGCCTGCGCGGGCACGATGCTCGCCGACCACTGGCTGCCGAAGACCAGTGGGATCGACTGCGGTGCCGTCACGGCGATGAGCACCATCAGCGGGGACACCACTCCGTACGCCACGCCCAGCGCCTTGATGTACGAGGCAGCCAGGCGCTCCGGGACCTCGCGCACCTTGGCGAAGACGACGGTCGAGACGGGCACGAGCGAGCCGGCGGCGAGGTCCTGGGCGACCTGGACGACGCGCTGACCGACGTTGAGCTGCCCCATCGCGGCCGGGCCGAGCACCACCGTCACGACGAGGCTCTCGGCCCACAGGCGTGCCGTGCCGACGAAGTCGACGCTGGACACCCGGACACCGAACGCCGCCATCTGCCGGAACTTCTGCGGGCTGAACGCCAGGCCCGGCAGCCAACGGACGCTCCACCACGCGAGCACGGCGATGACCCACTGCGTCACGACCACCTGCGACACCAGCGCCCAGACGCCGCCGCCCGACACCGCCACGACGATCGCGACCACCTGCCCCGAGATCGCGGCGACGAGGCTCTGCACGGCCACGGCGCGGAAGCGCAGGGCCCGTCGGAGCAGGGCGAGCGGGACACCGGCCAGCACCGTCGGCACCACCGACAGGATGAGCGCGCGCAGCACCGCGCCCAGCGCCTCGCTCCGGAAGGCGGTGCCCACGAGCGGGCTCGCGACCCACAGCACGCCGGACAGGACGGCACCCGCCACCACCGTCGTCCAGAACGCGGTGCTCAGGCTGCGGCGGTCGGAGTCCTCGCTCTGCAGCAGGTAGGTCGAGAACCCGACGTCCGACAGCAGGTAGATGATCGGGATGAAGGTCGAGGCGGCGGCCACGACGCCGAAGTCGCGGGGCGAGACGTGGTGCGTCAGGACGATGAGGGTCGCGAACGCGCTGAGCCGGACGAGCCACTTCTGGACCGCCAGCCACAGCACGCCGGACGCGGCCGCGCGCCCCAGGCCGACCTGCGCGGTCTTCGGCTCGACGCTCACGGCCACACCGGGCCCGGCGCGCACGGGGTCATGCCGGCACCATCACCCCTGGCGACCCATGGCCTGGCGCAGCACGTCGGCGACCCGCTCCTGCTGGCTGTGGGTGATGCCCGGGAACAGCGGCAGCGAGAGGATCTGCTGCGCTGCCCGTTCGGCCACGGGGAACCGGCCGGGGCCGTACCCGAGGTGGCCCATGGCCGGGGTCAGGTGCACCGGCGTCGGGTAGTGCACACCGGCGCCGACGCCCTCCTCCTGGAGGTGGCGCAGGACGTCGTCCCGGCGGTCGACCCGCACGACGTAGAGGTGCCAGACGTGCTCGTTGCCCGCCAGCGTCGTCGGCAGCCGCACGCCGTCCGTGTCGGCGAGCAGCTCGTCGTAGGCGGCGGCGGCCGCGCGCCGCTCGGCGTTCCACCCGCGCAGCCGCGCGAGCTTCGCCGAGAGGACCACGGCCTGGAGGGTGTCGAGCCGGGAGTTGAAGCCGACCACGGTGTGCTCGTACTTGGCCGGGCTGCCGTGGGCGCCCAGCAGCCGCACCATCGCGGCGACCTCCTCGTCGTCGGTCAGCACCGCACCGGCGTCGCCGTAGGCACCGAGGTTCTTGCCGGGGTAGAAGCTCGTGGCGGCCACGTCGCCGAAGGTCCCCGCGGCCTTCCCGTGCCGCGTCGCCCCCTGCGACTGCGCACCGTCCTCGACGACGCGTACGCCGCGCTGCGCCAGCGCCGCGGGCAGCTGCTCGAAGGGCGCGACCTGGCCGAAGAGGTCGACGGGCACGACGGCTCGGGTGCGAGCGGTCAGGGCCGCCTCCGCCGCGGCGGGGTCGAGCAGGAGCGCGTCGTCGTCGACGTCGGCGAAGACGGGCGTGCCACCGGCACGCAGCACGGCCTCGGCCGTGGCGATGAAGGTGTTGGCCGGCAGGACGACCTCGTCGCCGGGGCCGACCCCCACCGCGCGCATCGCGAGCTCCAGGGCGTCGGTGCCGTTCCCCACGCCCACGCACGCACGGGCGCCGGTGAACTCGGCATACGCGCGCTCGAAGGCGCCCACCGCCTTGCCGCCGATGAAGTCGCCGGTCGAGAGCACCTCGGCGAAGCCCTGGGCGACCTCCTCCGCCACCTGCGCATGCTGCACCGACAGGTCGACCAGGGGCACCCCGGCCCGCTGCTCGGCGCCCATCAGGCTGCCCTCAGCCCGGCCGCGCCGCGGACGCAGTCGACGACGTGGTGCTGCTCGGCCTCGGTCATCGTGTGGAACATCGGCAGGATGAGCGTGGAGTCGGTGAGCCGTTCGGTCACGGTGAGGTCCCCCCTCGGGTGGTCGGAGTACGCGGGCTGTCGGTGGGCGGCCATGATCCCGGCGCGGGCCGAGACGCCCCGGTCGGCGAGCTGGGCCAGGAGGTCGTTGCGGGACAACGGGAAACCGGGCTCCAGCTCGACCCAGAACGACTGGAAGTTCGAGGTGCCCCACTCGGGGTCGCACACGCTGCGCAGGCCGGGGACGTCGGCGAGCATCGCCCGGTAGCCCTCGGCGAGCTCGCGCCGGCGGGCGACCATGGCGTCGAGCTTGCCGAGCTGGACCAGGCCGACCGCCGCCTGGATGTCGGTCATCCGGAAGTTGAAGCCCACCTCGAGGTACTGCTCGAGCACGGGCTGCCTGCTGGCGTGGCGGGCAGCGGCGCTGACGCTCATGCCGTGCTCCCGCTGCCGGCGGGCGCGCCCGGCGAGCTGGGCGTCGGTGGTCGTGAGCATGCCGCCCTCACCCGTGGTGAGCAGCTTGCGCGGGTGGAACGACCAGGCCGCCAGGTCGGAGGACACTCCCACGGGCTGCCCGCGGTAGGTCGACCCCGCGGCGCAGGCGGCGTCCTCGACGAGGGCGATCCCCCGGGCGTCGCACAGCTCGCGCAGGGGCTGGACGTCGGCCGGCATCCCGCCCTGGTCGACGACCACCACCGCCTTCGTGCGGTCGGTCAGGACCGCCTCGACGGTGCGGACGCTGAGGTTGCCGTCGAGCGCCTCGACGTCGGCGAACACCGGCTCGGCGCCGACGTAGCGGACGCAGTTCGCGGTGGCGATGAAGGAGAACGACGGCACGACGACCTCGTCACCCGGCCCCACGCCGAGCAGGTGCAGGGCGAGGTGGAGGGCCGTCGTGCACGACGACACCGCCACACCCTCGGCCACGCCGACCCTGGCGGCGAAGGCCGACTCGAACTCGGCGACCCGCGGCCCCTGGGCCAGCCAGCCGGAGGCGACGACGTCCGCGGCGGCCCTGGCCTCCGCGTCGTCGAGCCACGGTCTCATCACGGGGATCATGCAGTACGCACCTCAGCTCCAGATGTCTCGGTGGACGTTCAGGACCACGCGGGACCCGAACGGGTCGATCTTGATGGGAAGCTCCTTCATGGCGGCCAGGCGCTCGCGCACCGCGCGCTGGCGCTCCAGCGGGCAGACGACGAGCAGGAACCCGCCACCCCCCGCGCCGGTCACCTTGGCGCCCGTCGCGCCGCCGGCGAGGGCGGACTCGACCGCCTCGTCGATCTGGCTGTTGGACACCCCCGAGGCGAGCTCGCGCTTGGCGGCCCAGCTCTTGTTGAGCGCCACGCCGAGCGCGTCGACGTCGCCCTCGCGCAGGCCGGCGGAGGCCTCGGCCGCGAGCTCGCGCAGCTGCACGAGCTGGGTGATCCGGTCGCCGATGTTCGCCTTCTGCTCGCCGAGGATGTTGTCGGCCTTGCGGGTCGTGCCCGTGTAGAACAGCAGCAGCTCGTCCTGCACCTGGCGGCGGACCGGGGACGCGAGGTCGAGCTGGTCCACCACGACGCGGTCGCCGGGGCCGAAGTGCAGGTCGCAGATCCCGCCGTACGCGGCGGCGTACTGGTCCTGCTTGCCGATCGGCTTGCGGCAGCGGTCGATCTCGATCGCGCAGGCCCGGTCGGCGAGCTCCTCGGCCGTCACCTGCCGGCCCTTGTAGGCGAAGAGCGCGTGCAGCAGGCCCACGGTCACCGCGGACGACGAGCCGAGCCCCGAGCCGGCGGAGGGGATGTCGGCCAGCGTGGTGATCTCGACACCGCCCCGGACGCCGGTCATGTGCATCGCCTCGCGCACCAGCTCGTGCTGGAGGTCCTCGACGCGGGAGACGACCTCCTTGGACGAGTAGTTGACGTAGACGTCGTCGTCGAACCGCTGCTTGACGACCACGTAGACGTACTTGTCGATGGCCGCGTTGAGGACCCGACCGCCGTGCTCGCGGTAGAAGTCGGGCAGGTCCGTGCCGCCCCCCACGAGGCCGACCCGCAACGGGGTCTGCGTGATGATCATGCGCTCGCCCTCGCTCCCCACTCGGCCCGCGCGCGCTCCAGCGCCTGCGGCGTGCCGATGTCCAGGAACCAGCTATCCCCGATCGAGACCGCCCGCGCACGGCCGACCAGCCGCGGCAGCAGGTCGAAGCCCACGTCCCGTGGCAGGGAGTCGGGGATCTCGTCCAGGACCTCGGGACCGAACGCGTACATCCCCGCGTTGGCGAGGTCGCTGCGCGGTGCCGCAGGCTTCTCCACGAAACCGACCACGCGGCCGTCGACCACCTCGAGGATCCCGCACTCCGACGGCCGGGGCGTCCGGAAGACCGTCAGGGTCGCCACGGCTCCCCCCTCGCGGTGGGCGTCCACCAGCACGCGCAGGTCGAAGTCGGTGAGGTTGTCGGCGTTGAGGACGAGGAACATGTCCTCGCCGTCGAGGAAGTCCCTGTTGCGCAGCAGGGTGCCGGCGCTGCCGAGGAGCACCGGCTCGTGGGCGAGGTGGACCAGCGGGCCCGTGGCGCGGCCCGCGACGTGGTCGGCGACCTGGTCGGCGAGGTGGTGTGTGTTCACCAGCACCTCGTCGACGCCCGCGGCCGCCAGCGCGTCGAGCCAGGTGTCCAGGAGCGTGCGGCCCCCGACCTCGACGAGGCACTTGGGGACGGCGTCGGTGACCGGGCGCAGGCGGGTCCCCAGCCCCGCCGCGAGCAGTACGGCCTTCATGCTCCGGTCCCCTCTCCTGGCATCGGGCGTGCCCGGCCCGGCCGGGCCGCGTCCCCCGTGCCCACCAGCTCCCTTTAGCGGTGGACGCGGCAATCCTTCCGCCGTGACGCGCAGGACACCTCAGCCATTTGCTGAAGGCCGGAGGGGGCCGACGGCATGAGGCGCGTCCGTGCCGTGGCCGTCACTCGGAGCCCCGGGGGCGACGGGACGGGCGCGTCTGCGCGCCGACCGGGGCCGCGTCAGGGCCGCGGCCGTCCTAGTAGCCGCGGTAGGTCCAGGCCCGGCGCCGCGCCCACCAGCGACCCCGCTCACGCGCCATGAAGGCGACGTCGCGGGGCCCGAGCCGGTGACCGCCCTCCAGGGTCCGGTAGAGGGGGAACCGCTTGACCTCCGGCCAGCACTCGGCGGCGAACGCGAGCAGCTCGTTCCGGTCCTCGGCCGTGCCGGTCCCGGTGCTGCGCAGCAACAGCCGCCCCGGGGCCGACCGGGTGAGTGCGCTCCGGTCGTACTCGCGACCGGCGGTCCACAAGGCCTCCCGGGCGAGCTGGCGGTGCACGGTCGTCGACAGGTTCCGCACCCCGGAGAGCCGGTGCCCGTAGCGCTCCAGCACCTGCTCGAAGACGGCTCTGCGCTGCACGAGGTCGGCCAGCGGGTCCACGCCCGTGCTCATGTTGGTGCCGTGCCGGCGGTGGAGGGCCTGGTCCACGCCGCGGAGGAACCCGACGTCGGCGTGCGCCGCGAACCGCATGAACAGCTCCATGTCCGCGGCCTTGGGCAGGTTCGGGTCGTAGCCGCCGAGGCGGTGCTGCAGCGAGGTCCGGGCCACGACCTCGGGGGTGACGATCGGGTTCTCCGCCTGGCGGAAGCGGTGCTCCAGCCACTCCCTTCCCCGGATGACGGACTCGCCCCGCAGATGCGTGCGTGCCGGGGGCGTCGGGACACCGTCGGTGAACCACGCCGCCCTGCCGTAGACGAAGCCGACCTCGGGGTGGGCGTCCAGCAGGTTGCAGGCCCGGCGCAGCGACCCGGGCGTGGCCAGGTCGTCGGCCGACAGCAACGTGCAGTAGTCCCCGTCCGCCCACTCCATCAGGCCCTCGTTGAAGGTCGCGATGTTGCCCTTGTTCTCCCGGTGCAGCAGCACCTCGACCCGCGGCTCGCGGGCGGCGATCCGGGCGGCGACCTCCGCGCTGTCGTCCGGCGACGCGTCGTCGATGATCAGGACGCGGACGTCGACCCCCGGCTGGTCCTCGAGGACGCTGGCCACCGCGTCCTCGAGGAACCGGCCGTACGCGTAGCACGGGATGACGACGCTGACCGAGCTCATACCCCTGTCCCCTCTCACCCGGTGCTGAAGACGATGTCGACCCAGTAGTTCGTCGACTTGAACGAGTTGTTCGGGAACGTACTGCTGGAGCCGTAGGCGTAGACGCCGTTCCCACCGCTCGCACCGTTCTTCAGCGCGTGCAGGGGCGGGTTGTCCACCCCGGCCGAGTTGAAGTACTGGCTGTCCTGGGCGTAGCGGCCGATGGGTGCGAAGTACGACGCGACGTACACCGTGCCCGCGCTGACGGCGACGGGTGTCGCGAAGCTCACCTGCTGCCACCCCGAGGCGGTCTCGCCGCTGAAGGTGGCGGAGGCCAGCTTCGTGCCGGTCGAGCTCCACAGGTTGCCGACGTGGGTCCCGGTGTTGGTGGAGCCCTTGTAGAAGCGGATGCCGGTGACGAAGCCGCTCACGTCCGACTTGAACTTCACGCCCACCTCGACCGAGGAGGTGTCGGTGCTGCTCGCCGTCCCCGGGGTCGCCGTGGCGGCCCAGATGGTGCAGGCGGTGCAGGTCACCGACTTCGGCGTGACCGCGTTCGAGGCGGTCGACGCCGGCCCGGTGCCGACCGAGTTCGTCGCCGTGACCGTGAACGTGTACGTCGTGCCGTTCGTCAGGCCCGTGACCGTGGCCGTGGTGGCGGGCGGGTTGCCGGTCACCGTGGTCGGGGTCTGGGCGGTCGTGCCCACGTACGGCGTGACCGCGTAGCTCGTGATCGCGCTGCCACCGTTGGACGGAACACCCCAGGTCACCACCGCGCTCGCGTTGCCGGCCGTGGCCGTCACGCCCGTGGGGGCACCCGGGGCCGTGGCCGCCGCGTTGCTGAAGACGGCGTCGACCCAGTAGTTCGAGGCGTTGAACGAGTTGGTCGGGAAGGTGCTCGTGCTGCCGTAGGCGTACACGCCGTTCCCGCCGCTCGTGCCGTCCTTGAGGGCGTGCAGCGGTGGGCTGTCCACCGCCGAGCCGAAGTACCCGGAGTCGGCGGCGTAGTGGCCGACGGGCGCCAGGTAGGACACCACGTAGACGGTCCCGGCGGTGATCGTGACCGGCGTGGAGAAGTACGCCTGCTGCCAGCCGGAGGCGGTCTCGGAGGCGAACGTCGCCGACGCCAGCCTGGTCCCCGTGGAGCTCCACAGGCTGCCCACGTGGGTGCCCGTGTTGGCGGTGCTCTTCCAGAACCGGACGCCGGTCACGGTGCCGCCCACGTCGGACGTGAACTTCACCCCGAGCTCGACCGAGGACGTGTCGCCCGAGTCGCCGTTCGTCGGCGTGGCGGAGCTCGACCAGATCGTGCAGGCGCTGCACGTCACCGGCGCGGGCGTCACGCTGTTCGAGGCGGTCGAGGCCGGGCTCGTGCCGACGGAGTTCGTGGCCGTGACCTTGAAGGTGTATGCCGTCCCGTTGGTCAGGCCGCTCACCGTGGCCGACGTCTGCGGCGGGCTGCCGCTCACCGTGGTCGCCGTCTGCGCCGTGGTCCCGACGTACGGCGTGACCGTGTACGAGGTGATGGGGCTGCCGCCGTCCGCGGGCGCCGCCCACGTCACGGTGGCGCTCGAGTCACCGGCCGTCGCCGTCACACCGGTGGGTGCGGACGGTGCGCTGGTGGCGGTCGTCGTGCTGAAGACGACGTCCACCCAGTAGTTCGACGAGTTGTAGGTGTTCGACGGGAAGGTGCTCGACCCGGCGTACGCGTACACGCCGTTCCCGCCGCTCGTCCCGTCCTTGAGCGCGTGCAGCGGTGCGTTGTCCACGGCCGCCGTGAAGTAGCCGCCGTCCAGGGCGTAGCCGCCCGCGGGGGCGAAGTACGACGCGACGTAGACGGTCCCGGCGGTGACGGCCACGGGGCTGGAGAAGCTGACCTGCTGCCAGCCCGAGGCGCTCTCGCCGGTGAAGGTGGCCGAGGCCAGCTTCGTGCCCGTCGACGACCACAGCGAGCCGACGTGCGTTCCGGTGTTTCCGGAGCCCTTGTAGAAGCGCACGCCGGAGACGTAGCCGGACACGTCGGATGTGAACTTGACGCCCAGCTCGACCGACGAGGTGTCGGTGACGCTGGCGGTCGCCGGAGTCGTCGTCGACGGCCAGATGGTGCACGGGGTGCAGCTCGTCGGCGCCGCCGGGGTCACCGTGTTCGAGGGCAGCGAGTCCGCGCTGGTGCCGACGGAGTTCGTCGCCGTGACCGTGAAGGTGTACGCGGTCCCGTTGGTGAGCCCGGTGACCGTCGCGGTCGTCGCCGGCGGGGTGCCGGTGACCACGGTGGCCGCGAGAGTGGTGCTCCCCGCGTGCGGTGTCACGGTGTATGCCGTGATGGCGCTGCCGCCGTCCGCGGGCGCGGTCCAGCTGACGGTCGCCGAGGCGTTGCCCGCCGTCGCCGTCACGCCCGTGGGCGCGCTCGGGACGGTGTTGCTGCTGGGCGTCACCGGGGCCGACGCTGCCGAGGCCGGTCCGGTCCCGACGGCGTTGGTGGCCGTCACCGTGAACGTGTACGTCGTGCCGTTGGTCAGGCCGGAGACCGTGCCACCGGTGGCGGGCGGGGTGCCGGTCACCGTGGTGGTGGCCTGCGCCGTCGTGCCGACCCAGGGCGTGATCGTGTACTGGGTGATCTGGCTCCCGCCGTCGGACGGCGCGGTCCAGGTGAGGCTCGCCGAGCCGTTGCCCGCCGTTGCCACGACGTTCGTGGGTGCCGCCGGAGCCGTCGGGGGCTGGGGCGTGACGGCAGGTGAGGCCGCCGACTGCGGACCGGTTCCGAGCGCGTTGGTCGCCGACACCTTGAACGTGTACGTCGTCCCGTTGCTGAGCCCGGTCACCGTCGCCGTCGTCGCCGGAGGCGTGCCGCTGACGGTGGTGGGCGTGAGCGCGGTCGTGCCGACGTACGGCGTGACGGTGTAGCTCGTGATCGGGCTGCCGCCGTCCGCCGGGGCGGTCCACGACACCGTCGCGGTCCCGTTCCCGGCCGTGGCGCCCACGCCGGTCGGCGCCCCGGGCACGGTCGCCGTGACCGTCGCGAACACCGGGTCGACGTAGTAGCCCTCGGAGTTGAACGTGTTGGTGGGGAAGGTCATCGACGAGCTGTAGATGTACACGCCGTTGCCGCCGCTGACGCCGTCACGCAGGGCGTGCAGTGGTGGGTTGTCCACGCCGGAGGCGGCGAAGTACCCGGTGTCCGCGGCGTAGTGACCGGCCGGGGCGAAGAGCACGGCGACGTAGACCGTGCCCGCCGTGATCGAGACGGGCGTCGAGAAGTTGACCTGCTGCCAGCCCGACGCCGTCTCGCTGGTGAAGGTCGCCGAGGCCAGCCTGGTGCCGGAGAGGGTGTAGAGGCCGCCGACGTGCGTGCCGGTGCCGGTCGGGCCCTTGTAGAACCGGAGGCCCTTGACCTGCCCGTTCACGTCGGAGGTGAACTTGGTGCCGAGGGAGATCGAGCCGGTGTCGCCCTCGTCGAGGGTGTTGGGCACGGTCGTCGGCGTCCAGATCGTGCACGGGTTGCAGACCACGGGCGAGGGCGTCACCGCGTTGGAGGCTGCGGACGCGGGTCCGGTGCCGACCGCGTTCGTCGCCGAGACGGTGAACGTGTACGTCGTGCCGTTGGTGAGGCCCTGGATCGTGGAACTCGCGTCGGCGGAGCCGCCCGGGACCGTCGTCGGGGTCTGGGCGGTCGTGCCGACGTACGGGGTCACGGTGTAGGACGTGATCGCGCTGCCACCGTCCGACGGGATGGTCCACGTCACCTGGGCGGAGGCGTTGCCCGGCGTGGCCGTGACGCCCGTGGGCGCGCCCGGTGCGTTCGCCGGACCGGTGTTCGGCGTGAACATCACGTCGACCCAGTAGTTGGTCGCGGTCGCCCCTGCCGTGGGGAAGCCGGCGCCGCTGCGGGACAGCCCGTTGAGCGTCCCGTTGACGTTGCGCAGGGCGTGCAGCGGCGGGCTGTCGACGGTGCTGTATGTGTACGGGCTGGGTGACGGGTTCGGGTAGAAGTACGCGTCGTCGCGCGACGTGTGCCCGACGGGGGCGTAGTACGAGGCCACGTAGACGCTGTTCGCATTGACCTGGACCGGCGAGGAGAAGGTCACCTGCTGCCAGCCGGTCGAGCTCTCGTTCGTGAAGGTGGCGGAGGCGAGCTTCGTCCCCGACGACGTCCACAGGCTGCCGACGTGGGTGCCCGTGTTCGTGCTCGCCTTGTAGAAGCGCACGCCGGTGACGTAGCCGGACACGTCCGACTTGAACTGCACGCCGACCTCGGTGGCTGTGGCGCTGCCGGAGTCCGTCTTGGTGGGCGTCGCACCGGTGCCCCAGATGGAGCACGTGCAGCCGACGTTGAGGACGACACCGGGCTTCGGCGTCTCGAGGTTGCCGCTGTCGTCGACGGCCCGCGAGCGCAGCGTCGTGCTGGGGCTCCCGTGCGCGTTCCAGGTGTAGGACCAGCTCGTCGTGCCCGTCGCCGGGTGCCAGGTGGCGCCGTTGTCGGTGGACACCTCGACACCCGCGACGACACCACCGGTGTCGCTGGCCGTGCCGCTGATGGTCACCTTGCCACCGTCACCGACGGTGGTGGAGGGGGCCGGGGAGGTGATGGTCGAGGTCGGTGCCGTCGTGTCGGTCGACGCGGTCGCGGCGACCAGGCCGGTCAGCAGGGCCCACGGCTGCGCCCCCATGTCGGCCAGCAGGTTGACCGTGGCCTGGCGCATGTTGCGGTCCGGCGTCAGCGTCGGGTCGCCGAGCCCCCAGGACCACTGCACCGTGCCGGCGCCGAAGACCAGGGCGCCGCTGCTCGCCCGGTAGAGGGTCATGTTGTGGGTCGCGGTCCCGGGGTTCTGCAGGCTGCTGCCGTAGTCGGTGAAGATCTCCGCGCTCGTCGACGTGGTGGAGGAGAGCCGGAACGCCCCGGCCGGCCGGAACCCGTTGTCGGAGTCGGCGTCCCACTCGTAGCCGAGGGTGCCCAGCCCGGACCCCAAGGTGGTGGTCTGGCCGCTCGTCAGGTTGGCGACGTCCGTGTTCCGCCAGAAGCGCAGCTTGGAGTACGTCGACGGCACCCTGATGTCGGTGGTGCCCGAGTTGACCAGGAACAGCTGGCCGGTGAGGGCGTTCTGGGGACGTCCGCCGTTGGCCGGCGGGCTGAACCGCGGGTCCTCCCAGGTGCCGGTCCACTCGACCGGGTCCACCTGGCCGTCGTAGTGGGTGTCCTTGTAGCAGACGAGGGTCCGGCTCGGGGTGTTCGTCCCGTCGTAGCTCGGCTCGAAGCGCGTCTTCCAGAACACCTCGTTGCCCGAGAAGAACGCCAGGTTCACGCCCGCGTCACGGGCGGCCTCGACGTTGGCACGTTGGACGCCCGACCAGTACTCGTCGTGGCCGGTGGACATGAAGACCTTGTGGTTCTGGATCAGGGTGCGGGCGCCGGTCGTCGACATGTCGACCCCGGTCGTGTACGACACGTCGTACCCGTTCGCCTCTAGGAAGCGGATCATCGGGTACTCGCTGTACATCAGCCAGCTCCGGCCGCCCTGGTCGTCCTCGGCCGTGTGGAAGGGCCGGTTGTACGACACCTTCGAGGCGCCCTTGTAGACCGCCGGGCTGCCCGGCGGGCAGTTGCCGAGGGTGCACTGGTACAGGCTGTTGCCGTTGCCACCGGACGTCGAGGTCCCGCCATAGGTGTTGTACGCCTGCCACGTCTCGTCGGACGTCTGGAACAGGATGTCGGAGTGGCTCGAGTCGTTGCGGACGATGAAGACGACGTGGCTCGATCCCTTGCCGTCGTCCCGGATGAGGTGGGCGATGTACACACCGGAGACGGCGGTGCTGGGCACCGACCAGGACGCCGACACGGCCCAGTTGCCGCAGTCGAACATGCCGGTGCCGTCCTGGATGGTGAGGCAGTTCGGCTGGCTCTGCGGCTGCGCGGCGGAGGGCGCCAGCCCGGCCACGAGCTTGCGGGCGCCGTTGCCCTGGTAGTAGCCCATCCGCAGGATGTCGAAGTGGTATGCGTACGCGGACTTCACCTTGAACTGCACGGTGTCGCCCGGCTGCACGCTCATCTGCGTCGCGTATCCCTGGATCGCGGGGTCGCCGACCCCGGTGATCTGCCAGTCGGAGGTCGGGGTCCCGGTCTTGCTGTTCTCGCACGCGATGGCGTTGACGACGGGCGGCCCGCACGGGTCCGCCGCGGACGCCGACGTGGCGCCCACGAGCTGCAGCGGCGCGAGGATGGTCGCGGCGGCCGCGACGGCCACGGCGAGGGCGAGGCGGCTGAGACGGCCACGGCCCGCAGAGCCTCCCGAGGGTCCAGGGGATGCTGACGACGCGCTCATCGGTGGGACCTTCCGACAGGGTGGGACGACGGCTGACCGGTGGTCAGCCGTGGTGGACGACGTTGTGGGGGCTCACGAGGCCCCGGCCTTCAGGGCACGCCCCGCGGCGACCTCCGCGCGCTGCGGACGCCACCAGGCGACGAGCTCGCGGAGCCCGTCCTCGAGACCGACCTCGGCGGTGAAACCCAGGTCCTGGCGGGCGGCGGTCGTGTCGGCCAGGCGGCGCGTGACGCCGTTGACCGCGCGGTCCGGGCCGTGCTCGACGGACAGCTCGGAGTCCATGGCGCGCAGCAGCGCCTCGGCGAGGCCGAGCAGGCTCGTCTCGGTGCCGCTGGCGATGTTGTAGACGCCGTCGACGACGTCGCTGCTCGCGGCCAGGAGGTTGGCGCGGGCGATGTCGCGGGTGAAGACGAAGTCCATCGTCTGCCGGCCGTCGCCGAAGATGAGCGGCGGCTCGCCGTCGGCGATCCGCTCCATCCAGCGCACGAGCACCTCGGTGTAGAGCCCGTGCACGTCCATCCGCGGGCCGTAGACGTTGAAGTAGCGCAGCCCCACGTGGTTCAGCCCGTACATCGCCCGGAAGCTGCGGGCCATGCCCTCGTTGAAGGACTTGGCCGCGCCGTAGAAGGTGTCGTTGTTGTGGTGGTGGTGCCGCTCCCCCGTCGGGAACTCCTCGGCCAGTCCGTAGACCGATGCCGACGAGGCGTACACGAGCTTGTCCACCTTCGAGCGGGCGCACGCCTCGAGCACCGTGAAGGTGCCGTCGACGAGCACCTCGAGGGCGAGCCGGGGCTCCTCGGCGCACTGGGTGATCCGGATCGCCGCCTGGTGGAACACCAGGTCCTTGCCGCGGGTCACGTCGTGGACCAGGTCGCGGTCGCGCAGGTCGCCCTCGACGAGCGTGACCCGGCCGCTGCCGAGCGCGTCGGCGAGGTTCTCCCTTCGTCCACGGACGAGGTTGTCCAGGACGTCGACGTGGGCGACGCCCGCGTCGAGCAGCTGGTCGACGATGGTCGACCCGATCGTCCCCGCGCCCCCGGTCACCAGGACCGTGGCACCCTCGAGCGCGGTCATCGGCCGGCTCCGGCCGCCACGAGGCCGCCCTGCGCGGGCAGCCCGGCCCGGCCGAACGGCATACCGACCGCGGCCATGGCGCCGGCACGGCGCTGGCTCTCCGTCGCCGCCTCGAGCACCGACAGCACGCGCAGGCCGGCCCACCCGTCGGTTGCGGGGGCACGGCCCTCGGTGATGGCAGCCGCGAACTCCGCCGCCATGAGCCCCAGGGCCTCCCGCTCGGGGAGCGCCGGGGCGTGCATGTCGCCCAGCCGGTAGTTGACGTTGACGAGCCGCTTCTCGGCGGTGTCGGCGCCGTCGGACGTGAGGTCGAGGTCGACGCCGCGGTCGTAGACGGACAGCCGCTGCTGCGGGTTGAGGTCGTCCCAGACCACGGTGCGCCGGCTGCCGCCGATGACCATGTGCCGGATCTTGGTGGGGCTGAGCCAGTTCACGTGCACGTTGGCGATGGCGCCGCCGGGCAGCGGCATCGTCAGGTAGCCCAGGCAGGAGTGGCCGTTGCCGATCGGGTCGGCACCGCGCGCGGAGACCTCCAGCGGCGACAGGCCACCCGGGAGGACGAAGTCGAGGATGGACAGGTCGTGCGGGGCGAGGTCCCAGAAGACGTCGACGTCGGACCGCACGAGCCCGAGGTTGATCCGCACCGAGTCCACGAAGAGGATGTCGCCCAGCTCGCCGCCCTGCACGAGCGCCCGCAGGTGCTGGACCGCGGGCGTGTAGCAGTAGGTGTGGTCGCACATGAGGACCAGGCCGAGCTCCTCGGCCCGCGCGACCATCCGCTCGGCGTCGGCCCGGCTGGACGCGATCGGCTTCTCGACCAGGACGTGCTTGCCCGCCTCGAGCGCGGCCAGCGCGATCGCGCAGTGCGTGTCGGCCGGCGTGGCCACGGCCACGGCGTCGACGTCGTCCCGGGCGAGCAGCGCCTCGAGCGAGGTCGCGATGTCGACCGTGCTGCGCGGGCCGAGGACCGCCGCCGCACGCTGGGCGTCGAGGTCACAGAGGGCGACGACCTCCCAGTCCGGGCTGGACCCGAAGTTCCGGACCAGGTTCGGACCCCAGTACCCCGCCCCCACCACGGCCACGCGCAAGCTCATCGGACATCCCCTCTCGGCAGGGCCCCCACGGCCCCTCTGACGGGAATCGTCGCCGTCACGCCAGACCCGCGCCTCGGCTCTTTGCGGTAGGGCCGCGGTGCACCATCTGCACGGTGCGGACCGGCCGCCGCCGACGGTCCGGGCATCAGTAGGCCCCGGTGCCGCGCACGACGGCCCGAGCCGTGCGGAACAGGATCTGCAGGTCCAGCACCATCGACCAGTTGTCGACGTACCAGAGGTCGAGGCGCAGCGACTCGTCCCACGACAGGTTGCTGCGACCGCTGACCTGCCACAGCCCCGTGAGGCCGGGACGCACCCTCAGCCGGCGCACCGCGTCGGGCTCGTAGGCGTCGACCTCGCGCTGGAGGGCGGGCCTGGGACCCACGAGCGACATCTGCCCGGCGAGGACGTTGAGCAGCTGCGGGAGCTCGTCCAGGGAGTACCGGCGCAGCAGCCTGCCGACGCGGGTGACCCGTGGGTCGTCCTTCATCTTGAACATGACGTCGTTGCCGGCGTCCCGCTGGAGGGCGGCCAGCCGCTCCTCCGCGTCCACGCACATGGTGCGGAACTTGAGCATGGAGAAGGACTCACCCTTCGCGCCGACCCTGTTCTGCCGGAACAGGATCGGGCCCGGCGAGTCCAGGCGGATCGCCAGCGCGATCGTGAGCCCGACGGGCAGCGCGACCAGCAGCAGCAAGGCCGTCAGCAGGCGCTCCATGGCCCCCTTGAGGACCCGCCGCGCACCCGACATGACGGGCCGCTCGACGTGCAGCAGCGGCATACCCGCCGTCGGACGGATGGACAGCCGCGGGCCGGCGACACCGAGCAGCCCCGCCGAGACCACGAGGTCCACCTCGCGCTCCTCCAGGGACCATGCGAGCCGGCGCAGCTCGGGGCCGTGCAGGTCCGGGTCGCTGGACACCGCCACCACCTCGGCGTCGAACAGGTCGACCGCCGACATGGCCTCCTCGGGATACCCGAACACGGGCACGCCGTTGACCTCGGACGGGACGTCGCCGGAGAGGTCGAGCCCGGAGACGCAGGCCGCGACGACGCGCAGGCCCTGCTCGGGGGCGCGCTGGATCTCGGCGATCATGGGGGCCACCGACCGGGCGTTGCCGATGATGACGGTGGCCTGCGTCTCGGCGCCCGCGCGGCGACGGCGGCCGAGGTCGCTGCGCAGCACGCGGCGCGAGGTCAGGCCGAGGACGACCAGCATGGGTGCGGCGACCAGCGGGATGGCGCGGGGCACGTCGAGCTTCAGCCCGTAGGAGACCAGGCCTGCTGCGGCCACGAGGTAGCAGGCCGTGCGCACGACGGCGCGGTACTCCTCGGGTGCGGTCCCGACGTAGCGCCCCTCGTAGCCGTGGCTGAGCGCGAGCGCCCCGACCCACAGCAGCGGCATGACGACCGCCGCGACGGCGGTGCGCGTCAGCGACCACCCCGGGAACGCGAGCAGGCCCGTCACGACACCCGTGAGGACGGACACCACCAGGTCGCCGGCCACCGCGCGGCGACGGTACGCGTCGGCCCACGTGGCACGCCGCCTCGCTGCCGTCCGGGTGCTCTCCCCGACCCGTGCCGGCGACGTGAGCCCGGCGAGGATGCGGCGCCGCGTGCGCTCCGCCGCCTCGCCCGAGTGCGCGCGGGCCCGGTGGGTCCCGACGTAGGCCTGAGCGGAGAACCGTCCCTCTGCTCGGCCCGTCCCTGCGATCTCTGCCATCTCCTGCTCCCCCACGACACTGAAGTGCGTCGCACGCTAGCCCCGGCACGACGTGCCGGACACCCCTCGACGACGGTCATTCGTCGTGCTGGAAAAGGTTATGTCGCAATGGAATTCGGGAACTACTCCCCGGACCCGATGACGGAGTGGACCTCTCGACTACACCACTCGGCGGACCCGTCTCAGCCGTGTGGTGGAGACGCGGGACGACGGGACGACGCAACCGGGGAGCAGCACCACCAAACGCAGGGAACGGTCCCCCGGCGGCTCGGCAGGGTCTCCCGGCGCAGGCTCGTGACCACGTCGGAAAAATGGTCACTGACTAGTCACTGACCATGGTCGGGCGCCGAAATCGGCACACTCGACGCCGACCGGGACGGCTCAGGCGGGGCTGTGGAACTTCTGCTGGGCGACCACGAGGCCCTGGGTCACGAGCAGCTCGACGGCATCCGCCGCGTCGCCCACGAGGAACGGCAGCTCCTTGCGCTCGGTCGCCGAGAAGTCGCGCAGCACGAAGTCGGCCGGGTCCATCCGGCCCGGCGGCCGGCCGATGCCGACCCGCACCCGCAGGTAGTCCTTGGTGCCGAGGGCGGAGGAGATCGACCGCAGCCCGTTGTGGCCGCCCTCGCCGCCGCCCTGCTTGAGCCGGACGTCGCCGGCCGGGATGTCGAGCTCGTCGTGCACGACGACGAGGTGGTCCGGCTCGACCGAGAAGAACTTCATCAGCGCCTTGACCGGGCCGCCGGACTCGTTCATGTACGAGGACGGCACCGCGATGACCGCTCGCGGGCCGGGAGCCCCGCCCGCCAGCGTGCCGACGCGCACCGTCGTCGCCGAGGCCCGCGCCTTGTGGCTCGTGAGCCGGGACGACCCGCGCGACGCCAGCTCGTCGACCACCATCGCGCCGACGTTGTGCCGGTTGCCGGCATACCGCGGCCCGGGGTTCCCGAGGCCCACCACCAGCCACACGTCGTCGTCACCCACGGGCCGCAAGTATGCCGGACACCCGGTACGACGGAAGGCCGGGCCCCCGTGGTGGGGACCCGGCCTTCCGGTGGTGCTGTGGGAGCGTCAGCCCTCGGTGGACTCGCCCTCGGCCTCGGCGGCGCCGCCCTCGGCAGCCTCGCCCTCGCCCTCGGCGGCCTCGGCAGCCTCGCCGGCCTCCTCGTGCTCGATGCCGGCCTCGGCCTCGGCCTCGGCGAGCTCGGCCTCGAGGGCCTCGGCGGAGACCTGCTGGGTCACGTTGACGACCAGGGTCTCGCCGTCGACCGCGAGGGTCGCACCCTCGGGCAGCGGGACCTCGGAGGCCTTGACCTGGGTGCCGGCCTCGAGGCCCTCGACCGAGACGACGACGTTCTCGGGGATGTGGGTCGCCTCGACCTCGAGCTGCAGGGTCTGGGCGTCGACGGTGACGACGGTCTCCGGGGCGGCCTCGCCCTCGACGTGGACGGGGACGTCGACGACGACCTTCTCACCACGGCGGACGATGACGAGGTCGACGTGCTCGATGACCGGCTTGATGGCGTCGCGCTGGACGTCCTTGGCCAGGGCCAGCTGCTCCTCGCCGTCGATGACGATGGTCAGCACCGCGTTGGCGACCTTGAGGGCCAGCATGGTGTCGTGGCCGGGGAGGGTGATGTGCACCGGCTCGGCACCGTGGCCGTACATGACCGCGGGGATCTTGTGGTCGCGGCGGATCTTGCGGGCGGCGCCCTTGCCGAACTGCGTGCGCTTCTCGGCGACGAGCTTGCTGATCTGGGACACGGGGAACTCCTGTGGATCGGGGACTCGCGGATGCGGTGGGCCTCGACGCGGGGCGCAGCACGGAGGCTCCACCGCGTCGATCACGGACGGCGACGGCGGGCCACCCTGGACCGGCCGTGCTGTGTCCCTCGCCGAGGCAACCCGGAGAGTCTAGGCGACGCCCGTGGGGAGAGGGAAATCCGCCTCCGCGTCGGCTGCGACGGCCGCACGCCGCTGCGCCCGGCGGACCTCGCCGGCACGGACCGCCACCACCCCGAGCAGGATGAGCACCCCGCCGCCGAGCTGCATGGCCCCCGGGAGCTCGGCCAGCAGCACCCAGGCGAACAGCACCGCGAAGAGTACCTCCGTCAGGCCCACGAAGGACGCGACCGTGGACCCCAGGCTGCGGGCCGCGACGATGCCGAGCAGGTATGCCGCGGCCGCCGCCACGAGCGCCAGCTCGCCGATGGCGACCCACCAGGGGAGCTCGCTGCCGCGCAGCACCACGTCGGAGGCGACGAAGCGCATCGGCAGCACGCCGACCAGCCCCAGCACGCCCAGCACCACCGCGCCGGCGACCATGCCGAGGCCGGCGAGGGCGACGGGCGGCAGGCCGGAGTCGTGGGCCGCGAGGACGAAGTAGGTGGCGAGGCCGGTGGCCGCGAGCAGGCCCCAGACGACACCCACGAGGTCGGGACGGCTCTGTCCCGACAGGTCGAGCACGAGCGCCAGGCCCAGCACGGCGAGCACCACGCCGGCCCCGGTCAGTGCACCGGGGGCGCGGCGCGTCCGCAGCCAGACCCAGAGCACCACGAGGACGACGCCGAGGTACTCGAGCAGGAGCGCGACCCCCACGTCGAGCCGCTGCACGGCATAGAAGTAGGTCACCTGGCAACCGGCAACGGCCACCGCCCCGTAGGCGAGGACGGCCCCGGCGTTGCGGCGCAGCAGGTGCCAGCGGCCGCGCATCGCGAGCGCCGTGGGGACGGCCAGCGCGAGGGCGGCTCCCGCCACGCGGAGCAGCACGACGGCACCGGAGCTCCAGCCCTCGACGAGCAGCGACTTGGCGAACGGCCCGCTGGTGCCGAAGGTCGCGGCCGAGGCGAGGGCGAACCACAGCCCCACGCCGGTGCCGGGTGCGCGCTGGCTCATCGGTTCGCTCCTGTCAGGGGTCAAAACGTCGTATGCTCATGACGCTAGCGAGCCCGCTCGTCAGGAGTCAAGATGCTTTTCGCCCATGACACCGAGGTCGCGCTTCGCGGGGCGGCGGCACTGGTCAACACGGCGGCCACCCTGCCGACCGACCACGACGACCTCACCACGGTGGACGACCTCGACGCCTTCGTCCGCGAGTGGGGCTGGACCGGTTCCCGCGCGGGCGACCGCGGCGAGCTCGACGACGTGCGGGCGCTGCGGCCGCGGCTGCGGGCGCTGTGGACCGTCGACACCGACGAGGCCGTGACCATCGTCAACGAGCTGCTCGCCGAGGCCGGGGCCCTCCCCCAGCTGGTCCGTCACGACGAGTGGTCCTGGCACCTGCACGCCACCCCGCCCGAGGCCCCGCTGGCCACCCGCATGGCCGTCGAGGCGGCGATGGCGATGGTCGACGTCATCCGCGCCGACGAGCTCGACCGGCTGCGGGTCTGCGCCGCCGACGACTGCGAGGACGTGGTCGTCGACCTCAGCCGCAACCGGTCCAAGCGCTACTGCGACGGGACGTGCGGCAACCGCGCCAACGTCGCGGCATACCGCGCCCGCCGCGCCGGCACCGCCTGACGCGCCCCCGCGCGCTCCCGCACCGCCAGCCCTCCGCACGAACCCCTGCTGAGACTGCACGAACCTCTGCTAGCAGAGGTTCGTGCAGTCAGCGCAGGATGCTGCATCTGCTGAGCCGAGCAATGTCTGCTGAGACAAGGTGGCTACGCCGTCCACAGCCGAGGATGGCGCCCGGAGGTGTCCACAGGTCCGGGCAGGCGCGTCGTGCCTCTGCCGCCCCGGGTCGAGGCTGAACCGGTGCAGCCCGCCGACCTGGCCGACCACGGCGTCATCAGCACCGCCTCCCTGCGCTCGATCGGCATCGGCCCGAGCGCGATCCGCCACCGGGTCCGGCAGCACGAGCTCCTGCCCCTGGTGCGCGGTTGGTATGCCGTTCGGCAGCCCGGGAGCGCCCGTGCGCCGTGGGACGGAGCCGACCGCTTCGAGACCGCGACGCTCCGCCACGCCCTGGTGGCGACGGCGCTCGTCCGGTCCTTCGACGGTCGGGTGGCTGCCAGCCACGCGTCCGCCGTGGTGCTGCACGGAGGGCGGCTCTGGCGATCCGACCTGTCCACCGCGCACGTGGCCCGCGTGGTCGACGACCACTCGCGGCACCGTCGCGGGGCGGTGATCCACCCCTCGACCGGGCAACCTCCGATGCTGACGACATCCGGGGTGGCCACGGTGCCGGTGGCGTGGGCGGTCGTCCAGGTGGGGCTCGTGCCGTCGGTGGACGGCAGGCCCTCGGCGATGGAGAGCCTGGTCGCCGCCGACGGCGCGTTGGCTGCGCAGCTGGTCACCCGAAGCGAGCTGGACGTCGCGATCGACGCCCACGGTGGTCATCCACACATCGACGCAGTCCGTCGGCTGCTGGGTGCTGCCGACGGACGCCACGAGTCGGTCGGCGAGACGCGGCTCGCCCACGCCCTGAGGCACCTGGGCTACACGGTCGTCCCCCAGCTCGAGGTCTGCGTCGACGGCCGCAGGTACTTCGCCGACTTCGCCCTCGACGCAGAGCCTGTGCTCGTCGAGTTCGACGGGCTGGGCAAGTACCTCATGGCCGCGAACGGGGTGGCGGCAGCACCCGACCCAGCCAGCCGCGCCCGGTTCGCCGTGGCAGCCCAACGGCGCAGGCAGGACGAGCTCGAACAGGCCGGGTACGAGTTCGCGCGCATCGCATGGAGCGACCTCGAGGACCTCAGCGTGCTGCGGGCCAAGGTCGAGCGGGCTCGTGACCGAGCACGCCGTCGTCGAACCGCCTGACCGCAGTCATCGCTTCCCCCGAGGGCAGCCGGCCCGTGGCCGCAGCCCGGGCGCCGTCACCGCACGGCCTCACGGCTCGCCGCGCCACCCTCCTGTGATTCGCAGCCGTGCTCAGCAGACCTTCGTGCGCCCAGCAGGGGTTCGAACCTCCGCTGAGCGCGCGAACCTCTGCTAGCAGAGGTTCGCGCCGACCCAGCAGAGGTTCGTGCCGACCCAGCAGAGGGTGGTGCCGTCAGCGGGGGCGGAGGAGGATCAGCCGACGGGAGCCGGTCGGCGAGGACCGAGAGGGGCTCAGGCGCGACCGTCGAAGAGGCTCGTCACGGAGCCGTCCTCGAAGACCTCCTGGATGGCCCGGCTGATGAGCGGTGCGATGGACAGCGTCGTCAGCTTGTCGAACTCGTGCTCGGGCGGGATGGGCAGCGTGTTCGTCACGATGACCTCCCGCGCCTGGCAGGCCTTGAGCCGGTCCACGGCCGGCCCGGACAGGATCGCGTGGGTGGCGGCGATGACGACGCCCGCGGCACCCTCGGCCATGAGCGCGTCGGCCGCCTTGGTGATCGTGCCCGCCGTGTCGATCATGTCGTCGACGAGCACGCAGACGCGGCCCTCGACCTCACCGACGACGCGGTTGGCGACGGTCTCGTTCGGCCGGTCGATGTCGCGCGTCTTGTGGATGAACGCCAGGGGGGCGCCGCCGAGCCGCTCGGACCACTGCTCGGCGACCTTGATGCGACCGGCGTCCGGGGAGACGACGGCGAGCTGCTCGTGGCCGTACTTCTCGCGCACGTACTCCGAGAGGATCGGCAGCGCCATGAGGTGGTCGACCGGCCCGTCGAAGAAGCCCTGGATCTGCGCGGTGTGCAGGTCGACCGCCATGAGCCGGTTGGCGCCCGCGGTCTTGAACAGGTCGGCGACCAGCCGGGCCGAGATCGGCTCGCGGCCACGGTGCTTCTTGTCCTGGCGCGCGTACCCGTAGAAAGGCAGCACCACGGTGATCCGCTTGGCCGACGCCCGCTTCAGGGCGTCGATCATGATGAGCTGCTCCATGATCGCGTCGTTGATCGGCGTGGTGTGGCTCTGGATCACGAACGCGTCCGAGCCACGCACCGACTCCTCGTAGCGGACGTAGGTCTCGCCGTTGGCGAAGTCGTACGCGCTCGTCGGCACCAGCTCGGTGGCGAGGAGCTTGGCCACCTCCTGCGCCAGCTCGGGGTGCGCGCGGCCCGAGAAGACCATGAGGTTCTTCTCGGTGGTCCTCAGGATGCCGGTCACGCCTGGTCCTGCCCTTCACTGCTGGAGTCGGTATGCCGGGCGGCCGCCTCGGCCGCCTCCGCCGTCCGGGTGCCCGCGCGCGACCGCGCGACCCAGCCGTCGATGTTGCGCTGGCGACCCCGGGCGACGGCGATCTGGCCGGGGTCGACGTCGCCGGTGAGCGCGGACCCCGCGCCGACGTAGGCGCCGTCGGCGACGTTCACGGGCGCGATGAGCACGGTGTCCGAGCCGACGAACGAGTGCTTGCCGATCGTGGTGTGGTGCTTGGCGACCCCGTCGTAGTTGGCGAAGATCGTCCCGGCGCCGATGTTGGCGCCCTCCCCGATGGTGGCGTCACCGGCATACGTCAGGTGCGGCACCTTGGCGCCCTCGCCGATCTTGGCGTTCTTCGTCTCGACGAAGCCGCCGATCTTGCCGCCCGCACCGAGGTCGGTGCCCGGGCGCAGGTAGGAGAACGGTCCGACGGTGGCCCGCGGGCCGATCACGGCGAGGTGCGCCTCGGTGCGCTTGACCTCCGCGCCGTCGCCGACCTCGGTGTCGCGCAGCGTGGTGTCGGGGCCGATCGTCGCGTCGGCGCCGACGGCGGTGGCGCCGAGCAGCTGGGTGTTCGGCAGGAGGGTGGTGTCGCGGCCGATGGTGACGTCGGCGTCGATCCACGTGGTCGCGGGGTCGACGATGGTGACGCCCTCGCGCATCCACTTCTCGGTGAGCCGGCGGTTCAGCTCGCGGCCGAGGCGGGCGAGCTGCACCCGGTCGTTGACGCCCTCGGTCTGCCACAGGTCGTCGACCACGTGGGCGCTGACCCGCCCGCCGTCCTCGCGCGCCAGGCCCAGGACGTCGGTGAGGTACTTCTCGCCCTGGGCGTTGTCGGTGCCGACCGACGCCAGGTGGGTCCGCAGGACGGCCGCGTCGAACGCGTAGATGCCCGAGTTGATCTCGGTGATGGCGCGCTGCTCCTCGGTGGCGTCCTTCTGCTCGACGATGCCGACGACCGAGCCGTCCTCGCCGCGCAGGATCCGGCCGTAGCCGGTGGGGTCCGCGAGGTGCGCGGTGATCACCGTGACGGCACTGCCCGACTGCTCGTGCTCGGCCACCAGGGTGTGCAGCGTCTCGCCGGCGAGCAGCGGCACGTCGCCGTAGGTGACGAGCACGGTGCCGTCGAGCTCGGGGAGCGCCTCGAGCGCGCACTCGGTCGCGCGCCCGGTGCCCTTGACCTCGTCCTGGTCGGCGATGACGGCCTTCGGGTCGACCTCGGCCACGTGGGCGGCGACGAGGTCGCGTTCGTGGCGCACGACGACGGCGAGGTGCTGCGGCTGCACGGCGCGGGCCGCGGCGATCGCGTGGCCCAGCAGGGACCGGCCGCCGATGCGGTGCAGGACCTTGGGGGTGGCGGACTTCATCCGGGTGCCCTCACCGGCGGCGAGGACGATGACGGCGGCGAGGCGGGAACCGCCTGCAGGGGTGCTCACGCGCGAACGCTCCAGGTCTCTGGTCGGGTGCGTCGGTCGCCGTCATGCTACCGGTCGGTCAGCCCCCGCCCGACCGGCGCCGGCGCGCCCGCTCGGTGCGCCGGCTCGCTCCGCTCGCGCGGCTCCCCGGGTAGGAGCCGCGTCTGCGAACTGGCTCGCTCCGCTCCCCACTTCGCCGCTGCTCCCCGGATTCCTCCCGGGTGCGCAGGCTCGCTCCGCTCGCTCGGCTCCCCGGGTAGGAATCGAACCTACGTCGCTTGTCCTGATTCAAAGTCAGGCGGGCCCTGCCAGCAGACCAACCGGGGAACGGCCCGTCCGGGCCGGTCACAGGGTATCGGGGCCCTCCGGCGGCGCCGACCACGTCGACAGCCGCCCGTGACAACCTACGAAAACGTAGGTTACGGTTTCGTAGGTTCGCAGCGACGCGACCGACCGCGCACGGAAAGGTCCCCCCATGACGACCGTGACCCCCTCGGCCACCGACTCGACCGCCGCCCCCGCAGCCACGGACACCCCCTCGGCGACCGCCGCCCCCGCGACCACCGGCACGGCCCCGGAGCGCAAGGGCAACGGCGAGCAGCTGACCCTCGCCCTCTTCATCGGCGTCCCGTTCCTCGCCCTCCTCGCCGCGATCCCGGTCGCCTGGGGCTGGGGGCTCGGCTGGCACGACGTGGTCATCGCGCTCGTCACGTATGCCGTCGCCGGCCACGGCATCACCGTCGGCTTCCACCGCCACTTCACCCACGGCTCGTTCAAGGCCCGGCGGGGCCTCAAGGTCGCGCTCGCGGTCGCCGGATCCCTCGCCATCGAGGGTCCCGTCGTCCGCTGGGTCGCAGACCACCGCCGGCACCACGCCTTCTCCGACCGTGAGGGCGACCCGCACAGCCCGTGGCGCTACGGCGAGACCATCCCGGCGCTGGCCAAGGGGCTGTGGTGGGCGCACACCGGCTGGCTCTTCGACGTCGAGCAGACCCCGCGCGGCAAGTACGCCCCGGACCTCATGGCCGACCCCGACATCCAGCGGGTCGACCGGGCGTTCCCGTGGATCGTCGCCTCCTCGATGCTCCTCCCGGCGCTCGTCGGCGGCCTGTGGTCGATGAGCTGGCAGGGCGCCCTCACCGCGTTCTTCTGGGGCTCGCTCGTGCGCGTCTCGCTGCTGCACCACGTCACCTGGTCGATCAACTCGATCTGCCACACCATCGGCGAGCGGCCGTTCCGCAGCCGCGACAGGTCGGGCAACGTCTGGTGGCTGGCGTTCCTCTCCATGGGCGAGTCCTGGCACAACCTGCACCACGCCGACCCGACGTGCGCACGCCACGGCGTGGAGAAGGGCCAGATCGACTCCAGCGCCCGGGTGATCCGCCTCTTCGAGAAGGCCGGCTGGGCGTACGACGTCCGCTGGCCGGTGGCCAAGCGCCTCGACGCCCGCCGCGTGCAGGCCTGACCCGCGGACGCACCCGCGGTCCCCGTCTCCACCATTCGGCGTACGCCGGGGAGGCCGGCCGCTGGTAGAACGCTGGCTACGGCCCGCCGGCCGGCCACGTCCGTCGCCCGACGGCGCGCCGGGCGTGGGCCGCGCACCGGGCGTGGGCCGCACGCAGGGCTTCTCACGGGGGTGGCAGGACGATGGGTGCAGGGACGACGGACGTGGGCTCCGCCCTGGGCGCCAAGCTGCGGGTGGTGCTCGACGAGCTCGCCCTCGACCTGCGCGGGCGCGTCGTCCTCACCGAGGCCGCCACCGGCCCCTACGTCGTGACCGCCCTGCTCGCCGCGCTGGCCGGGGCCGAGGTGTACGCGTACGCCAGGGACACGGCATACGGCACCGCCACCCAGGCGATCGACGCCACCCGCGCCGCAGGCGAGGGGGTGGCGCCCGCCCGCGACATCACCTACCTGAGCGAGCTCACCCCGGAGGTGGTCGCGAAGGCGGACGTCATCACCAACAGCGGCCAGCTGCGGCCGCTCGACGAGTCGCTGCTGCGGCACGCCAAGGACTCCCTCGTCATCCCGCTCATGTTCGAGGCGTGGGAGTGGCGTGAGGGTGACCTCGACCTCGCCTACGCCCGCAGCCGCGGCATGACCGTCGGCGCCACGAACGAGCGTCACCCGGCCGTCGACGTCTTCGGCTACCTCGGCGACATGGCGCTGCGCCAGGTCCTGGACGCCGGCACGACGCCGTACCGCAACCGCTTCGTCCTGCTCACCAACAACGACTTCGGTCCCTACATCGCGCGGGTCCTCGGCACCGTGAGCGCGGGCCTGGCCGTCGTGGCGCCCGACGACCAGCGCGAGGCGTATGCCGGGCTGCCCGGCGTGGACTGGGTCGGCGGCTTCCCCGCGGTGAGCCTCCCCGACGAGTACCGCGACGCCGAGGCGGTCGTCTTCACCGCCTACCCCTTCGACAGCACCTGGATCGGCGAGGACGGCCCCGTCGACGTCGCCGCGCTCGCGGCCGCGCTGACCCACCCCCGCGTCCTGCGGTATGCCGGGGACGTCGACGTGCGCGCGCTCGAGGACCACGGTGTCGCCTACTTCCCCCGCGAGGTGCCGTCCGGCCACATGGGGGTCCTGCCGTCGGCCATCGGCTTCGACCCCGTGATCCGGCTCCAGGCCGGCGGGCTCAAGGCGGCCGAGGCGATGCTCACCGGCCGGCACCTGCACGCCGGGGTGCCGGTGGTCGAGCTGCTGTGACCGCCGTCGACCCGCTCGTCGCGATCGGCAGGTCACGCCTGCTGCACGACTCCGTGGAGCACCTCGCGGCGGCGGGTCACCGGTTCGCGGCCATCGTCACCGCACCGCCGTCCCCGGAGTACGACGTGGGCCCGGCGGAGTTCGCGGTTCTGGCGGATCGGCTCGGGTGCGAGCTGTTCGTGGTCGAGAAGGGCGGTGTGCCCAAGGAGGTCGCCGCGGCGGTCGAGCGGCACCGCCCGGCGGCGGGCATCAGCGTCAACTGGCAGTACGTGCTGCCCGGGCCGTTCCTCGACCTGTTCCCCCACGGCCTGCTCAACCTGCATCTCGGGAACCTCCCCGACTACAAGGGCAACGCCACCGTCAACTGGTCGATCCTCAACGGCGAGAACGAGATCCACGCGAACGTCCACCGGATGGCGGTCGAGCTGGACGCCGGCGACGTCATCGCCCGCACCCCGATCCCCCTCGACGAGACCACCTACGTGGGGGACGTGCTCGCCCGCGCCCGGGAGCTCGCGCCGGAGCTGTTCCGGGAGGCTCTCGACCGCCTCGCCGAGGACCCCGCGGCCTGCGTCGTCCCGGGGTCCACCGCCGGCCTGCGCTGCTACCCGCGGCTGCCCGAGGACGGCCTGCTCGACTGGAGCCGCCCCGCGTGGGAGGTCGCCCGGCTGGTGCGTGCCTCGTCCCGTCCCTACCCGGGCGCCTACAGCTTCCTCGGCGGGAGGCGCGTCACGGTCTGGCGGGCGGCTGTGGCCGACCGCACCGACTTCCTCGCCGTGCCGGGCCACGTGCTGGGGCCCGGCACGGCGTCGACGCTCCTGGTGGCGTGCGGCGACGGGGCGCTCGAGCTGCAGGAGGTCACGGTCGGCGACGACGCCGTCGAGCCGGCCGCCCTGACGCGCAGCATCCGGGCCCGGTTCTCCTCGTCCTGACGGGCCGCGGCCGCCCGCCGGCGGCGCACCGCGCGACGAGGCGACCCGGCATACCGGCAGAATGGTGAGGTGAGCGACACCCAGGGGGTACCGGCGACGAGCGCAGCGCGCTCGCGCATGACCGGCAAGCAGCGACGCGAGCAGCTCATCGAGGTGGGGCGCAAGCTGTTCGCCGAGAAGGGCGTCGAGGGCACGACCGTCGAGGAGATCGCCGCCAAGGCGAGTGTCTCCAAACCCGTCGTCTACGAGCACTTCGGTGGCAAGGAGGGGCTGTATGCCGTCGTGGTCGACCGCGAGATCGCCGCGCTGCTGGGGTCGATCACCGGCGCCCTGAGCACCGAGATGGGCAGCCGCGAGACGCTCGAGCGGGCGGCGCTGGCGCTGCTCGACTACATCGAGACGTCGACGGACGGGTTCCGGATCCTGGTGCGGGACAGTCCTGCCGGGCAGTCGACCGGGTCGTTCGCGAGCCTCATCTCCGACGTCGCGAGCCAGGTCGAGCACATCCTCGCCGCAGAGTTCAAGCGCCGGAAGCTCGACCCCAAGGCCGCCCCGCTCTATGCGCAGATGCTCGTCGGCATGGTCGCGCTGACCGGCCAGTGGTGGCTCGACTCGCGCAAGATGAAGAAGGCGGACGTCGCCGCGCACCTCGTCAACCTCGCCTGGAACGGCTTGGCCGGCATGGAGAAGAAGCCGGACCTCGTCACCCGCCGCTAGCGGCCGGACGGGCCGAGTGGCCCACGCAGAAGACGCGGCGGAACGGGAAGACCACACCGACCTGGGTGCGCGGGTACGCCGCGCGGAGCCGGGCGTCGTACCCGCCGAGGAAGGCGTCCCGCTCGCCCGCGTCGGGCAGCGCCTCGAGGACCGGCCGCAGCCCGGTGCCGCGCACCCACTCCAGGACCGGGCTCGCCTGCACCCCCTCGGGGTCGAGGACGTGCTGGTAGGTGGTCTCCCAGGCGTCGACCTCCAGCCCGGCAGCGGCGAAGAGCTCGACGTAGCCGGCCGGCTCGTCGACGGCCAGCCGCTCGAGCGCGGGTCGCAGGCGGTCCGCCGCGGGGTGGGCGGCGGCGACCTCGCGCATGAGGCGGTGCGACGGCGCGTCGAGGTTGCCGGGGACCTGCATCGCGAGCCAGCCACCGGGGGCCAGCGCCGCGGCCCAGGCGCGCAGCAGGTCGCGGTGGCCCGGCACCCACTGCAGGGTGGCGTTGCTGACGACGACGTCGGGGGCGGCGCCCAGGCTCGCGAGGTCCCAGACGGACAGGTCGGCCTCCACCCACTCGACCCGGCCGTCGCGGTCCAGCGACCGCGCCGCGTCGAGCATCTGGGGCGAGGAGTCCACGCCGACCACGCGGGCGCCCGGCCACCGGTCGGCGAGGGTGAGGGTCAGCGGTCCGTTGCCGCAGCCGAGGTCCACCACCAGCCGCGGTTCGACCGCACCGACCCGGGCGAGCAGGTCGCCGAACGGCCGGGACCGGTGGTCGGAGAACCTCGCGTACTGGTCGGGGTCCCAGGTCGTCGTCGCCATCGCCGTCTCCCTCGCTCGAACTATCTTGATATCAAGATACTTGACGACGGCTACAGTTTCCACCATGACCCCCCAGGCGGACGACGTCGACCGGATCGTCGACGCGTGGCGACGCGAGCGCCCCGACCTCGACGTCGCCCCGCTGCACGTGCTGTCGCGCATCTCGCGGCTCGCCCGCCGGCTCGACCTCGACCGGGCGCAGGCCTTCGCCCAGCACCAGCTCGAGGGCTGGGAGTTCGACGTGCTGTCGGCGCTGCGGCGGTCCGGCGCCCCCTACGAGCTGTCCCCCGGCCAGCTCATCCGCCAGACCCTCGTCACCAGCGGGACGATGACCAACCGCGTCGACCGGCTCGAGCGCCGCGGCCTGGTCGAGCGCAGCCCGAGCCCGACCGACCGCCGTGGGGTCATCGTGCGGCTGACCCCGACGGGCCGCGACACCGTGGACGCAGCCATGGCCGACCTGCTGACGCGGGAGCGGGCGCTGCTGTCCGACCTCTCGGGCGAGGACCGCGACCACCTCGCGGCGACGCTGCGCGACCTGCTGGCACCGTTCGAGTCCGAGGCCGCCCCGGCGGGGGGCTGACTAGGCGGGCTCGCCGCGCACCCAGCGCAGGACCGTCGTCGCCAGCGGGGTCCACGACGGCTCGGCGTCCGTGCCGTCGTTGAGCATCCCCCACCCGTGGCCGCCGGGCGTCGACACGAACCGCTTGGTCCGCACGGGCGCGGTCGCGAACGCCGCCCGCGTCCGGGCGGCCTCCATCGTCCGGTCGCCCGGCGCGATCGCGACCAGCAGCGGCACCGTCACCAGCGGCGCGGCCTCCTGCGCCGACGGCACACCGAACCCGTCGAACGGCCCGGACAGGTCCACGATCGCGTCCGCCCCGGCCTGCTGCCCGACGCCCAGGGCGATGACACCGCCCATCGATGCACCCACCACCGTCACCCGCTCTGCGCCCTGCTGCCGCGCCCAGTCCACCGCGAGCCGCACCTGCGCCTCCGGGTCGGCCGCCAGGGCCGGCGTGCACCTCGCCCTGCCCCACCCGCAGAGGTCGACGAGCACGCCTCGGATGCCGCGCTCGGCCGCCCACGCGGCATACGACACCCACCCGCAGAACCCCGAGGGCGCGGTCTGGTGCAGGTAGACGGCCACGGTCGGGCCGGTCCCCACGGTGGCGGCCGTCATCACGCTGCCGTCCGGCGCGCGGAGGTCGACCAGTGCGCCACCCTCGAAGGGCACCTTGCACCGCTCCGCGACCGTGGTCGGGGTGGCGATCGGCAGGGGCTGCGGGGTGCGCGTGGCGCCCGTCCGCTCGGGCGCGGCCCCGCCGGCTCCGCACCCGGCCACGGCCAGCGCCAGCGCCACCACGACTCCCAGCGGCCCCGGCGACCGCGTCCCCACCCCACGTCTGTGCATATGTCAACATTGACATATGCCCCCTCGGACGTCCATCCCCTCCCACCTCGGCTGCGCCGTCCTCGGGCTGCTCGCCCGCCGGCCGCGGACCGGGTACGACCTCGCCAAGGCGATGGAGCGGCCCGTCGGCTACTTCTGGACGGCGCAGCACAGCCAGATCTACCCCGAGCTCGCCCGGCTCGAGTCGGCCGGCCTCGTCGAGCACGAGGTGGTGGAGGGCGCGGGCCCGAGGCCCACCAAGCGGTATGCCGTGACGCCCGCCGGCCTCGAGGCGCTGAGGACGTGGGTCGCCACCGAGGCCGAGCCGCAGGCGGTGCGCGACCTGGAGACCCTGCGGCTGTGGTCGGTCTGGACGGTCGAGCCCGAGGTGGCCAGGGGGCTCGCCCGCGAGGCGCGCGCCCGGCACGCGGCGGCGCTCGAGGCCTACCGCACCGAGCTCGACGCGCTGGCCGGCGACCCTGACGCACAGGACCGCACGCACCCCCTCTTCGCCAGCCGGCTCACCCTGGAGGGCGGCGTCCGGACCCGGCGGGCGGCGGTGGAGTGGTGCGACTGGATGCTCGAGCAGCTCGCCTGACGAGCGGGCGGTGGGGCGACGGGGGCCGTCCGGTCAGCCGACGACCTCGGCCGCCGCGAGCCACTCCAGCTCGAGGGCGTCGCGCTCGTCGGCCACCTCGCGGAGCTGCGCGTTGAGCTCGCCGACGCGGTCGTAGTCCGTGGCAGCCTCGGCCATGGCCAGGTGGATCCGCTCCTCCCGCTCGGCCAGCCGCGCGAGCTGGCGCTCGATGCGGGCCATGTCCTTCCGGGCCTCGCGGAGCTCCGCCGGCGTCGGGCCAGCCGCCGCCAGTGCAGCCGTCGATGCGGACTGCGTCGACGAGACCTGCTGTCGCGCAACGGTTTCCAGCGCCTGATGGCGGAGCTCGAGGTACTGCTCCACCCCTCCGGGCAGCTCGCGCACGTGCCCGTCACCCATGAGGGCGACCTGCCGGTCGCAGACCCGCTCGAGCAGGTAGCGGTCGTGAGAGACGACGAGCAGCGTGCCGGCCCAGCCGTCGAGGACGTCCTCCAGGGAGGTCAGCGTCTCGATGTCGAGGTCGTTCGTCGGCTCGTCGAGGAGCAGTACGTTGGGCTCGTCCATGAGCAGGCGGGTCAGCTGCAGCCGCCGCCGCTCGCCACCGGAGAGGTCCGACACGCGTGTCTGCTGCCGGCCGCCGCTGAACCCGAGGCGCTGGGCCAGCTGTGAGGCGCTGATCTCCTTGCGCCCCAACCGGATGTACTTGCGGACGTCCTCGACGGCCTCGATCACCCGGCGGTCGGCGAAGCGCTCGAGCTCGCGGACCTCCTGGGACAGGTACGCCAGCCGCACGGTGACGCCCTGCTTGCGCGTACCGGAGGCCAGCGGCACCTCTCCGGCGATCGCGCGCAGGAGGGTCGACTTGCCCGCCCCGTTGACGCCGACGACGCCGATCCGCTCCCCCGGCGCGAGGTGCCACGTGATGCGGTCGAGGAGGGTCCGGTCGCCGAGGACCACCGACGCGTCGTGCAGGTCGATGACGTCCTTGCCGAGCCGCGTCGTCGCGAAGCTCATGAGCTCGACGTCGTCGCGCGGCGGCGGCTCGTCGGCGATCAGCGAGTTGGCCGCCTCGATGCGGAACTTCGGCTTGGAGGTGCGCGCGGGCGCGCCCCGCCGCAGCCACGCGAGCTCCTTGCGCAGCAGGTTGTCCCGGCGCTCGGCCGTGACCGCCGCGACCCGGGCGCGTTCGGCCTTCGCGAGCACGTATGCCGCGTAGCCGCCCTCGTAGGACTGCACCGTCCCGTCGACGACCTCCCACGTCGACGTCGCGACGGCGTCGAGGAACCAGCGGTCGTGGGTGATGGTGACGAGGGCGTTGTCCGGGCGGGCGCGGTGGCGCACGAGGTGCTCGGCCAGCCAGGCGACGCCCTCGACGTCGAGGTGGTTGGTGGGCTCGTCGAGCATCAGGACGGTCGGGTCCGCGACCAGCAGCCGCGCGAGGGCCAGGCGACGGCGCTCACCACCGGAGAGCGGTCCGACGGTGGCCTCGAGGCCGCCGACGGCCTCCGCCCCGACGCCGCCGAGCAGCCCCGTGAGGACGTCGCGGATGCGCGGGTCACCGGCCCACTCGTGCTCGGGGCGGTCGCCGAGCACGGCCTCCCGGACGGTGGACGCCGGGTCGAGGACGTCCTCCTGCGCCAGGACGCCGATGCTGGAGACGCCGGCACGGGTGACGCGGCCGGTGTCGACCTCGCGCTGGCCGGCGAGCACCCGCAGCAGCGTGGTCTTGCCACCGCCGTTGCGCCCGACGACCCCGATGCGGTCACCGCCCAGGACCCCGAGCGAGACCTCGTCGAGGACCTGGGCCGTGCCGAGGGCCAGGGAGGCCCGTTCCACGCTGATGAGGTTGGCCATCAGCGGGCGCGCACCCCGCTGACCACGTGGGCACCGTGGGCCGGTCCGGTGGCCCGGCGCACGTCCTGGACGGTGCCCGACGCGGTGAGGGACACCGCGAGGTCGAGCGCGGACTCGTTGTCCTCGGCGAGGAACGCGACGGTCGGCCCGGAGCCGGAGACGATGCCGCCGATGGCCCCGAACTCCAGCCCGGCGTCGATGACGTCGGCGAGGGCGGGCATGAGCGAGATCGCTGCGGCCTGGAGGTCGTTGGCGAGCGCGGCACCCAGCGCGCGGGGGTCGCCGGACCGCAGCGCCGTCATCATCTCCGGCGTCGGGGTCGGCTCGGGGACGGGGCGGTCGCCGCGCAGGCGGTCGCACTCGGCATACACCGCCGGTGTGGAGAGGCCGCCCTCGCTCACGGCGAGCACCCAGTGGTAGGTGCCGCGGGCGAGGACCGGCGCGAGCACCTCGCCACGGCCGGAGGCCATGGCGGTGCCGCCGGTGAGGAGGAAGGGCACGTCGCTGCCGACCTCGGCGGCGACGTGCTCGAGCTCGACCCGCGGTGTGCCGAGGCCCCAGAGCTGGTCGCAGGCCACGAGCGCGGCGGCGGCGTCGGCCGAGCCGCCGGCCATGCCGCCCGCGACGGGGATGTCCTTGCGGATGGCGATGTGGACGGGCTCGGTGATGCCCGCGGACTCGGCGAGCAACAGGGCCGCCCGGGCCGCGAGGTTGGTGCCGTCCTCGGGGACCCCGAGGGACTGCGGCCCCGTGACGGTCAGGCCCCACTCGTCCGCGGGCGAGACGGTGACCTCGTCGTGCAGGGAGACGGCGTGGAACACGGTCGACAGCGGGTGGTAGCCGTCGGGTCGTGGTGCGCCGACGACGAGCTCGAGGTTGATCTTCGCCGGGACGCGGACCGTCACGGATGACGGCGGCGCCATGGCTGAGGTCATGGCCGCCACCCTAGTAGGACGCGGCGGACCGGACGTGGTCGAGTCAGGCGGGGGGCTCCGGGGCCTGCGGTGGCCCGCTCGGGGGCAGGGCGGCCCGCGCCGCGGCGATGGCGGCGAACTGCTCCACCCCGAGCTGCTCACCCCGGGTCCGCGGGTCGATCCCGGCGGCGACGAGGCACTCCTCGGCGCGGGGGGCCGACCCGGCCCAGCCCGCCAGCGCCGCCCGCAGCGTCTTGCGGCGCTGGGCGAAGGCGGCGTCGATGCAGGTGAACGTGTCCCGCCGGGTGGCCCCGGGGACCTGCGGCTCGGCCCTGCGGTCCAGTGCCACCAACCCGGAGTCCACGTTGGGGACGGGCCAGAACACGCTGCGGGGCACGGTCCCCGCCAGCCGCACCGAGGCGTACCAGGCCGCCTTGACGCTCGGCACCCCGTAGGCCTTGGACCCCGGGGAGGCGGCGAGCCGCTCGGCGACCTCGAGCTGCACCATCACGAGCACGCAGCGGATGGTCGGGAACGCCTCGAGGAAGGACAGCACGACCGGGACGGAGACGTTGTAGGGCAGGTTCGCGACGAGGGCGGTCGGCTGCGGGTCGGGCAGCTCGCGCACCTGCATCGCGTCGGCCGCGACGAGGGTCAGCCGGTCGGCCAGCCCCGGGGCGAGCCGGGCCACGGTGTCGGGCAGGGCGGCCGCGAGGGTGGGGTCGACCTCCACCGCGGTGACGTGGCCGGCCTCGGGGAGCAGCGCCAGGGTCAGGGAGCCCAGACCGGGCCCCACCTCGACGACGGCGTCCTGCGGGCCGATGCCGGCGAGGCGGACGATGCGCTTGACGGTGTTGGCGTCGACGACGAAGTTCTGGCCCCACTGCTTGGTGGGCCGCACCCCGAGGGAGGCCGCGATCTCCCGGATCTGGGCGGCGCCGAGGTAGCCGCTGGTCTCCGGGTCGCTCATGCCACCGAGCCTAGGGCCCGCCCGGGGTGCAGGTGCGACAGCACCCCGGACCGTGGGGTCCGGGGTGCTGTCGATGGTGCGGGTCGCGCTGTGCCGGTGCGGCTGGTCGCCGCCGGGCGTTGCGCGGTCGTGGAGCCGGTCAGGCGGCGCCGGCGCAGCCCCAGGGGCTCAGGCCGGCCTTGGCGTAGTACCGGTTCGCCACGGTGATCTGCTCCTCGCGGGAGGCCAGGTCGGCGCGCGGCGCGAAGTCGCCACCACCGTTGGCCAGCCACGAGCCGGAGTCGAACTGCAGCCCGCCGTAGTAGCCGTTGCCGGTGTTGATGTGCCAGTTGCCACCGGACTCGCACTGGGCGATCCGGTCCCACATGGCGGCGTTGGCCAGGTTGAGGCCGGCGCCGGACGTGTTGCCCGCGGACGGGGCGGACACGGTGGGCCGGGCCTTCGTGCCGACCGCGATGACGCGGGTGACGGGCTGCTGGGTCACCGTGCTGCTGACGACCTTCTTGCTCTCGACCTTGCCGTCGACCTTGGTGACCTTGTAGGTCACCAGCTTGGCGCCGTCGGCGCCGGCCTTCAGGGTCTTGGTCTGGCCCTTGTAGAGGCTCGAGTCGCTCTTGCGGGTGACCGGGGCGGCGATCGCCTGGGTGTCCTTGACCTCGGTCGAGCTGACGCGCTGCACCTGGATCTTCATGCCCTTGGTGACGGGCGTGGTGAGGGCGGGCTTGACCCGGTCCTCGCCGCCCTTGCGGATGCCGAGCTCGGAGAGCACGTCGGCGACCGTGGCGGCGGTGGTGGTCTCGGTGCGGTTCTTGCCGTCGGCCCGGACGGAGACGTCCTTGGGCGTGGTGACCGAGAGGGTCAGGCCCTGGCGGCCGAGGGGCATCGAGCGCGAGGCGGACAGCTTGGCCGAGTCGGCGCGGATGCCGAGCTCCTGGAGGGCCGCGGCGACGGTGGTGGCGGTGGTCCAGTACTCGCGGGTGGCCCCGTCCACGGTGACGGTCAGCTTGCGGCCGTACCGGACGACGACCTTCTCGCCGTCGGACAGGGGGCTGTTCGGGGAGGGGGCGACGACGTCGTGGTCGCCGATCGTGATGTCCTCCTTCTTCAGGACATCACCCACCGTGCTGCCGAAGGCGTGGACGGTGGAGGTCTGGCCGTCGACCGAGAGGGTCACGGACTTGTCGAGGTGCGAGACGCCAACGGCTCCAGCGACGAGGGTCGTCACGACCGCGGCTTGGACGATTCGCCGAACGGGACGGGTGATCACAGTGCTCCAGAGTTCGTGCTCCCCGGGCATCGGTCCGCGACGTCGCGCCCCCAGCCGGTGCCCGTCAGGGCCTCGAACAGGGGTCGAGGGATGCTCGTCGTGACGCCGTTTCTTCGCGGCTGACAGGCATCCCTGCTCGCGTCGTCCGGTGGTCCGACCCCGGCCAACAGTCGTCAACCATGACCCCCTCGGAGCCAAAGGTCAAATTTCGATAACGACATGTTCAGGGTTCGGCCAAGTTCCAGCCATGCAATTCGCCGGTGTGCTGCACCGTCCCGGAGCGCCCACGGACGACCCGCGAGCCGGCCTCACCAGGGCCCGTAGACCGCCTCGGAGTTGGCGCTCAGCGCCTCGCAGAGGATGGGCACGGCCACCCCGAGGACGCCGGCCATGGCGCGCACGGTGAGGGGGACGAGGTACGGCGCGTTGGTCGCCCCGCGCCACGGCGACGGCGTCAGGTACGGGGCGTCGGTCTCGACCAGGAGGCGGTCGAGCGGCACGATCGAGAGCGCGTCGCGCAGGCCCTTGGCGTTCTTGAACGTCACCGTCCCGGCGAAGGACAGGTGGTAGCCGCGCTCCACGCAGGCACGGGCCACGGCCATGTCGCCGGAGAAGCAGTGCATGACCGTGTGCTCGGGCGCGCCCTCCTCCTCCAGGATCCGCAGCACGTCGTCGTGGGCGTCGCGGTCGTGGATCTGCAGCGCCTTGCCCAGCCGCTTGGCGAGGTCGATGTGCCACCGGAACGAGTCCTGTTGCACCCCAACGCCTTCCGGCCCGGTGCGGAAGTAGTCGAGCCCCGTCTCCCCGACGACCCGGATGCGTGGGTGCGCGGCCAGCTCCTCGATCTCCCGGTATGCCGCGTCGAGCGCCCCGGCCGCGGCCAGCCGTGGTGCCTCGTTGGGGTGGAGGGCCACGCCGCCGAGCACCTGGGGGTGCCGGTCTACGACGTCGACCGTGAACCGCGCGCCGGGCAGGTCGCAGCCGATCTGGACGAGCCGGTCGACACCGACCGCCGTGGCGGCCGCGACCGCCGCCGCCACGTCGGGCGCGTCCTCGCCGTCACGGGCGATGTCGAGGTGGGTGTGGTTGTCGACGACCGCGATCGGGAGCGGGTCGGGCGTGGTCGGCACCCGTCCGTGGCCGCTGCGTCCGGGAGCGTCCTGGGGTGCCATCCGCGCGGCCGCTCAGGCCGTCGGGGAGGAGGCGCCGCCAGTGGCGTCGCCGCTCGCGTCGGGGTCGTCACTGCTCGCCGGCGGCTCGTCGCCCGCCAGGCGGCGCAGCTCCTCCTCGACCACCGAGTCGTCGAGCTTGGTGAAGACCGGCGTCGGCTTGGCGACCGGAGCCCCCACGACAACGGGGCGGGACTCCCAGCGCGGCGTGGCGGTGTACTCCCCCGTGATGACCGGGTAGGTGCGGTCCGCGTCCTCGGGGTCGAGACCGGACACCTGCTCCAGCCGCGGCATCGGCATGAACTCGCCCTCGCCGCCGAGCACCCGGTGCACCGCGTTGGAGGAGTGCGGCAGGAACGGGGCGAGGATCGTGTTGAGGTCGCTCACGCACTGGACGAGGGTGTGCAGCACCGTCGCGAGCCGCTCGCGCTGGTCCTCGCCCTTGAGCTTGAACGGCTCGGTGTCGGTCACGTACTTGTTGACGTCGCCCACGACCCGCATCGCCTCGGCCACGGCGGCCTTGATCCGCTGGCGCGCCAGCAGGTCGCCGACGGTGTCGAACGCCGCGAGCACACGGGCCCGGACGGACTCGTCCACTGGCTCGAGCGCGCCCGGCTGCGGGACCTCGCCGAAGTTCTTGGCCACCATCGACGCCGTCCGGTTGACGAGGTTGCCCCAGCCGGCGACGAGCTCGGAGTTGTTGCGCTGGACGAACTCGGCCCAGGTGAAGTTGGCGTCCTGGTTCTCGGGACCGGCCGCGCAGATGTAGTAGCGGATGGCGTCGGGGCCGTACCGCTCGAGGACGTCGCGGATGTAGATCACGTAGTTGCGCGACGTGGAGAACTGCTTGCCCTCCATCGTGAGGTACTCGCTGGAGACGACCTCCGTCGGCAGGTTGAGCTCGCCGAAGACGCCCGGCTCCCCGCCCTTGTCTCCCTTCCCGGCATACCCGAGCAGCTCGGCCGGCCAGATCTGGGAGTGGAAGGTGATGTTGTCCTTGCCCATGAAGTAGTAGGACAGCTGCTCACCCTGCGCGCCGTCGGCGTTCCACCACTCGCGCCAGCGCTCGGGCTCGCCGAGGCGGCGCGCCCACTCCACCGACGCCGAGAGGTAGCCGATGACGGCGTCGAACCAGACGTAGAGGCGCTTGCTCGGGTTGTCGCGCCATCCGTCCAGCGGCACGGGGATGCCCCAGTCGAGGTCGCGCGTCATCGCCCGCGGGCGGATGTCGTCGAGGATGTTGAGGCTGAACTTGATGACGTTGGGGCGCCAGGTGCCCGACGCCTCACGACCCTCGAGCCACTCGCGCAGCGCGTCGGCCAGGGCGGGCAGGTCCAGGAAGAAGTGCTGGGTCTCGATGAACTCCGGCGTCTCCCCGTTGATCTTGCTCTTCGGGTTGATCAGGTCGGTCGGCTCGAGCTGGTTGCCACAGTTGTCGCACTGGTCGCCGCGCGCCTCGGCGTAGCCACAGATCGGGCAGGTGCCCTCGATGTAGCGGTCGGGGAGGGTGCGGCCGGTCGACGGGGAGATCGCGCCACGGGTGGTCTGCTCGACCATGTAGCCGTTCTTCCAGACCTGGGTGAAGAGCTCCTGCGCGACGGCGTAGTGGTTGGCCGTCGTGGTGCGCGTGTAGAGGTCGTAGGAGCAGCCGAGGTCGGTGAGCTCGCCGGCGATGACCGCGTGGTTGCGGTCGACGAACTCGCGCGCGGTGATCCCCTCCTTGTCGGCCTGGACCAGGATCGGGGTTCCGTGCTCGTCGGAGCCGCTGACCATGAGCACGTCGTGGCCCGCCATCCGCATGTACCGGCTGAAGACGTCGGAGGGCACGGCGAACCCGGCCACGTGGCCGAGGTGCCGCGGGCCGTTGGCGTACGGCCAGGCGACGGCGGAGAGGACCTTGGACATGGTCCGAATCCTATGCGGCGCTCCAAGCGGGGTTCCGGCGCACCGGTGTGCCCCCTGCCGACCTCCGCGCCCGGGCACCGTCAGGCCAGGGGCCGCCTCCCTCCCCCGCGAAACGGTTCCGAGCGGGCCCGTTCGGCGGCAACGACCCCTGAGCCCCGCGCCAAAGGGTTCCGAGCGGGCCCGTTCGGCGGCCAGGACCCCTAAGCCCAGCGCCAAACCGTTCCGAGCGGGCCCACCAAGACATCCTGCCTGTGGACAGTCGTGGTGGACTCCGTTCGGCCCGCCACGCTGGGTGGGTGTCCCGAGCTGACATGAACCGGAGGAAGCGCCTCGACCCGAAGGCACCGTTCACCCGCAAGCAGGCGTTGAGGGCGGGCATGACGGACCGTGACCTGCGAGGACCTGCCTACACCCAGCTCTACTGGGGGTGTACGTCGCTGCGACCGTGCAGGTCACCCTGGTCGTCCGCGCGCTGGCAGCTCTCATGGTGTGCCCGAAGGGTTCGGTCGTGAGCCATCACACCGCGGCCAGACTCTGGGGAGGCGCACCGCCCGACTCCGGCGAGGTGCACGTCACCGTCAGGGCCGACGTCCGGCAGAAGACGCGCGGCATACGACCGCACCGAGTCAAGGCGCTCCCACCGCCCGTGACTCGTCACGGTCTGCGAACCACGTCACCCGAGCAGACGTGGCTGGACATGGCTGAATGTTGCGACCTCGTCCAGCTGGTGACATTGGGCGACTCGCTCGTCCGGGTGGGAGCCACCACCCCTGCTCGTCTCGTGGCGGCGGTTCCCGACGGCGACGGACACCGGCTGCGGCTCGCACGTCGGGCGGCCGGTCTGGTTCGGGCGAAGGTGGACTCGCCGATGGAGAGCCGGCTGCGCCTGCTGTTCGTCCTGGCAGGACTGACCGAGCCGGTCGTGAACGTCGAGATCTCGGACGAGGTCGGCCGCGTCAGGTACCGCGTGGACCTGTCCTTCCCTGACCACCTGCTGGCGTTCGAGTTCGAGGGGCGCCAGCACGTGGATGTCGTGGACCAGTGGGAGCGAGACATCGTGCGGCGTGAGGACCTCGAGGCCGAAGGGTGGCGGTTCGTCCTGGTCACCTCGTCCGCGCTGTACGGGAACCCCGGCGAGGTCCTCGCCCGCATCGTCGCGGCCATGGACGATCGTGGCGTGCCGGTTCCTCGTCGCCTCCGGTCCGAGTGGAGGCGCTTCTTCGTCGGGTCGTCCGACATCCGCTGAGGCCACCCAGCGAAGGGACCGGGCCGAACCGGCGTGCGCCCACACGCCGACGTGGCGCCACGAGACAGGCCCGGAAGGAACCGTTTGGCGCGCTGAGGCCACCGGCAGTGCGCCGAACGAGCCCGGACGGAACCCTTTCGCCCGCGGCCGCACGCAGTCGCGCGCGGAGGCGCACCGGGGCGCGCGGGCGGACCTTCAGTCGCGCTGGCCCATCCCGGCGTCGCGGGCGCGGATGATGACCTCGGCGCGGTCGGTGGCCTGCAGCTTGGACAGGATCGCGGACACGTTGTTGCGGACCGTCTTCGGCGCGAGGAACAGCTCGGCGGCGATCTGCGCGTTCGAACGCCCGGCGGCGATGAGGTCGAGCACCTCGCGCTCCCGCTCGGTCAGCATCGGGAACTCGGTGGCCGTCCGGGCGGGCGAGGGCGAGAGCAGCTCCCCGATCCGCGACGCCAGCGAGGCGCCGAAGACCACCCCGCCCGCGTGGACCGCGGTGATCGCGCGGGTCACCTCCTCCTGCGACGCCCCCTTGACGAGGTAGCCGCGGGCCCCGGCCCGCATCGCCGACAGCAGCGTCCCGTCGTCCTCGCCCATCGTGAACACGAGCACCCCCACAGAGGGGTCGGCGGCGAGCACCCGCCGGGTCGCCTCGATGCCGTTCACCTCGGGCATCTGGATGTCCATAACGACGACGTCGGGCCGGTGCTCGGCCGCGAGCGCCACCGCCTGCGCACCGTCGGCGGCCCGGGCCACGACCTCGATGTCGGGGTGGGGCTCGAGCAGGGTCGCGAGCCCGTCCCGGAACACGGGGTGGTCGTCCGCGATGAGCACCCGGATCCGAGTCCCCGCCCCGCCGCCGCTCACTGCCGCGCCGTCCCCGGTCATGCCGCCCCCTGTCCGACGGGCAGCCAGGCCCGCACCGTGGTGCCTCCGCCGGGCGGGCACACCACCTCGTACCGACCGCCGAGCTCGTCCACCCGCTCGCGCAGCGACCGCAGCCCGACGCCCGCCACGACGTCCTCGGCGATCCCGCACCCGTCGTCGGCGACCTCGACCGCCAGGTCCGCCGGGCCCGTGGCGAGCCGCACCGTGGCCGAGTCCGCGCCCGCGTGGCGGGCGACGTTGGCCAGCGCCTCCGAGACGATCCGGTATGCCGCGACCTCCACGGCCGCGGGCAGGTCCCCGAGGGCCGCGGGGTCGGCGTCGACGACGACGTCGAGGCCGCCCGAGCGCGCGCGCTCCGCCTGCTGCTGCACCGCCGCCAACAGCCCCAGGTCGTCGAGGGCGGGCGGCCGGAGGCCGTGCACGAGCCGCCGCACGTCGGCGAGCGCCTCGGTGATCTCCGCCCGCGACTGCACCACGAGCCGGTGCGCGGTCTGCGGGTCGGTGGCCACGGCGTTGCCCGCGGCGTCCAGCCGCATCGCCACGCCGCCGAGCACCGGACCGAGGCCGTCGTGCAGGTCCCGCCGGATGCGCCGTCGGTCCTCCTCGCGCGCGAGCACGAGCTGCTCGCGCGACTCCTGCAGCTCCCGGGCCAGCAGGCTCGCCCGCACGGCGGTCGCCGCCTGGCGCACCACGTCGAGCAGCAGGGCCTGGTCGCGGCGCGAGAGCATCCCGCGGATGCCGCCGTCGGGCAGCTCGAGGGTGCCGATCCGCTCGCCGCGGTAGGAGATCGGGAAGCTCCTGGTCTGCGTCGGCCTCGTCCCGTGGGTGGCGGCCAGACCCTCGCCGCCGCGGCCGAGCACCTCGACTCGCACGTACGCCACGCGGAACGCCTCGGCCACCGCCTCGGCCAGCGTCGGCAGCTGCTCCTCGAGGCCGCCGGACTCCTCGAGCCGCTCCGCGAGCGCCGACACCACCTCGTACCGCTCCCCGCGGCGGCCGAGGAGCCGGCGCCGCACCTGCCCGGTGAGCCAGGACCGGAGCGGTCCGTATGCCGCGACGGCCAGCACGAGGACGAGCAGCGTCACCTGCCGCTCCTGGAACCGGTCCCCCAGCAGCGCGCTCGCGCCGGCCAGGACGAGCAGGTCGAGCGCGACGAACGCGACCGCGATGCCGCCGTAGACGAGGGTCCCGCCGACGAGGGCGTCGACGTCGCCGGTCTGGGGTCGCACCACCCCGATCACGACCGAGGCACTGGTGACGACGAGCGCCGTGACGAGTGCCGCCAGCCCCGCCGGGCCCCCGACGTCCAGCAGCGTGACACCGCCGGCCAGCAGGCAGACGAGCGCCGCCCAGAGCAGCCAGCGCAGCTGCGTGCGCTCGATGCCCTGCGCGCGGGAGTGGCGGGCGAACACGACCGCCGCGGACAGCGGCAGGGCGAGGAGGGTGACGACCTGCGCCACCCGCAGCGCCGCCTGCGCGACCTCGACGGACACGGGTAACGCCAGCTGCGGCAGCAGGCGGACGACCTCGGCGGGCAGCCGGTCCTCGTAGACGGCAGGGTCGGGGGCCAGCATGAGCACCAGGGGCAGGACGAGTGACATGCCGACCGCCCCGACGGCCACCGGCCGCCAGCGCCCCTCTGGCAGCCGCCCGGTCGGGTAGAGCACGAGCAGCACGGGCAGCGCCACCAGCAGCAGGGAGCCGGCCTCCGACACGAACCAGTACGCCGGCCCCACGAGGGGCGGCACGGGGTCCCGGCCCAGGCCCCACACGGCATACGCGGAGCACAGCCCGTCGACCGCCCAGAAGACCCCGGTCGCCGCGAGCCCGATGCCCACGCGGTGCCGCGGCCGCTGCGCGACGATGACGGCGCCGCACAGGCCCACCAGCGCGCCGACGAGACCGGAGCCGAGGCCACGGTCGGAGACGTACCGCGCGCGGTCGGCGTCGGTGACAGCGGCGTCGAGCAGACCCGTGACGACGACCACCCCCGCGAGCACGACTACCAGCAGCACCGGCACCGCGAGCGCGCTGCGGCGCAGCGCGGGCGCGGGCGGGCTGACGGCGTGGGCGGTCACGGCGCCAGTGTGCCCGCGGGGGTGTCCCGGTGTCAGGGGATCGGTGTCCCGTCCACACGGGACACCGGAACGGGACGCAGGTCGGGACACCGCGCCCTGCCGCCCGGGTCGCCGGGCGCCGGAGAGTTCCGGCAACGGCACCACAGGGGTGCCAACCACCACCGAAGGAAATCGTCATGGCACTCACCCAGACCCCGGCCCCGGCCCGGTCCGACGTCCACCCCGGCCAGGCCGGCACCACACCGCAGCCTGCCCACCGGCCCTACCTGCGGCACGGCACGGTCCTCACCGTCGGCGCCCTCGCGTGGGCCGGCATGATCGCCGCGTTCGGCTTCGACAACGAGGGGCCCGGCGGCCAGTACGGCCACAACGCCGGCGCCTTCCTCTTCCAGCTCGGCGTGCTGTCCCTGCTCCGGGTCCTGTGGCGCACGAGGGCGATCGGCGACGGGCGGCTGGCCCGGTTCGTGCTGCGCGCCGAGACGGTGGCGCTGTCGGTCGCGATCGTCTCGACCCTGTCGGACTTCTTCGGCATCACGAACCTGGACAACCCGGTGTCGCTCGCGATCGACATGTTCTGGCCGCTGTCGATGCTCGGCATGTTCCTCATCGGCATCCGCATCGCGGTCGCCGGCCGGTGGAAGGGCCTGTCGCGGTTCTACCCGATGGTCGCCGAGAGCTGGGCGGTCGTCACGGTCCCGACCCTCGGCATCTTCGGGCCGGGCGTGGCCCGCTGGGTCGGCGCGGCGCACCTGCTCGTCGGGTATGCCGTGCTCGGCCAGGTCGTGGCCCGCAAGACCGCACGGGACGAGGCCTGAGGCGCAGGACCTGCTCGGGGACGGTTCGGGGGACGGTTCGGGGCCGCGTGCGAGGTGCACGCGGCCCCGAGTCGTGTCGCGGGTCAGCCGACCGCGGTCACCACGAAGCTGACGTAGTGGTTGTCGCTGCCGTCCGCGCTGTGCACGTCGAGCCGGACGCTGCCGTCACCCGTGAGCGGGCCGCACAGGTTCTGGTCGATGACCATCTGGCCGCCCGGGACCAGCGCCTGCACCATCGGGATCGGGCAGCCGTTGCCGACGCCGGCGCCCGACGGGAACGTTCCCGGCGGGATCGTGATCGACCAGTTCCCCGGCCCGTTGTGGGTGACCGTGAACGTGCCGGTCCCGGACCAGATCGCCCCGGTCGAACCGAGGAACTCACCGGCGAACGTCTTCGGCGCGTCCTTGCCCGCCGGCCCCTGGGGACCGGTCGCACCCGTGGCACCGGCGGGTCCTGCCGGTCCCTGGGGGCCTGCGGGGCCCTGCGGCCCGGCCGGCCCCTGCGGGCCGGTCTGGTTCCAGGCCAGCACCCTCTCGTGCGTGCGGCACTTCTGGCCCTGCGGGACGACGCGCAGGTTGCCGTTGGTCGTGTTGTAACAGGCGTTGATGACGCCGTCGGCGCCAGGGATGAGGCCGGCCGCCCAGGCCGTGCCTCCCGTCGCCCCGATGCCGACGACGACTGCGGCGGCCACTGCGACGCCGCGCTTGCTGAACTGCATGACGAATCCTCCGAACTGCGTGGTACGGGTCGAGCTGGATCGGGCAGGAGCCGGCGCGCGCCGCCCGCAGAGGACCGCTCAGGGGTCGTGGTCCGTCAGGACGCCCTCAGCATGGCGAGCAGCGCCTCGGCCGGTGGCGGGTTTGACGATTTCTTGACGTTTGCCGCGGCATGTCTCCGCAAAGGTCGCGTTGGTCGCGTTCTCCGGTGTCAGCGCGCTCCCGCCACCGGAACCGAGCGCCCGGGACCCGCGTCGAGTAGACATGTCCGCATCGGGCGCGACGCGCCCACGGGAGGTCTCCGCATGATCGCCGCACTCACCGGGGCAGGGCTGTCGGCCGCCGCCGGGCTCAACGCCTACATCCCGTTCCTGCTCGTGGCCCTCGTCGCCCGCTTCACCGACGTGATCACGCTGCCGCAGTCGTACGCCTGGATCGAGTCGTGGTGGGCCATCGGGGTCGGGGCGGTGCTGCTGCTCGCCGAGGTGGTGCTCGACAAGGTCCCGGCCGTCGACTCGGTCAACGACGCGGTGCAGACCTTCATCCGGCCCAGCATGGGCGGGCTCGTCTTCGCCGCGACGTCGGCCGCCTCCGACCTGGACCACTCCACCTGGATGGCCGACCACCCGTTCGTGGGCGTCATCCTCGGCATCCTCGTCTCCGGCCTGGTGCACACCGGGAAGATGGCGGCCCGGCCGGCGATCAACGCCGGGACCCTGGGCTTCGGTGCGCCGGTCGTCTCGACCGTGGAGGACGGCGCGTCGGTCGGCATCAGCCTCGTCGCGGTCTTCCTGCCGGTCCTGGTCATCGTGGTGCTGGTCGCGCTGGCCTGGCTGCTCGTCTGGCTCTGGCTCCGGGTCCGCCGCTGGCGACGGCGCCGCCGCGGACCGGCCCTCGCCTCCTGATCGCCGGTCAGAGCGCCTCGACCTCCACCCTCCCGCCGGCGAGCACCCACCGGTGGGTCGGCTCCAGCGACTCGACCAGCTCGACGTCGTGGCTGACCACGACGAGCGTCCCCGTGAACGCCGCCAGCGCCTCCTGCAGCTGCTCGATCGCGACCACGTCGAGGTGGTTCGTCGGCTCGTCGAGCACCACGGTGTTGACCTCGCGGCCCTGGAAGACCGCCATCAGGGCCCGCGTCCGCTCCCCCATCGACAGGCTGCGCGAGGGCCGCCCGACGTGCTGCGGCCCCAGCCCGAACTTCGCGAGCAGCGTCCGGACCTCGCCCGGCTCCCACTCGCGGCCGGTGCGCGGGTCGGAACCGAGGGCGGCCCGCACCACGTCGACCACGCCGGCGTCGCTGTCGAGCAGCGACCGGGTCTGGTCGAGCACGCCCAGCTGTACGCGCGCGCCGAGCGCCTGCCGTCCCGCCGTGAGCGGGAACTCCCCGAACAGCGCCGACAGCAGCGTGGTCTTGCCGCTGCCGTTGTCACCGAGGACGGCGACCCGGTCACCCCGCCCGAGCGACAGGTCGACCGGCCCGAGCCGGAAGCCGTCGCGCTCGACCACCGCGCCGGTCAGGCTCGCGACCACGTCCGACGACGGCGGGCCCTCGGTGAGCGCGTAGCGCAGCTGCCACTCCTTGCGTGGCTGCTCCACCACGTCGAGCCGCTCGACCGCCCGGGTGGACCGGGCCGCCTTGGCCAGCTGTCGGTCGGCCCGGGCGCGGTGCTTCTCGCGGATGAACTTGTCCGCCTCGCTGCGCGTCACCGTGGCCCGGGTGACCGCGGCGCGACCCCGGTCGGCCCAGCCCTGTCGCTGCCGCGCCTGGGCGAGCAGCCCGTCGCGGGCGCCCGCGTACTCCTCGTACTCCTGCCAGGCCTGCCGTCGGGCGATGTCTCGCTGGCGCACGTAGTCGCTCCAGCCACCGGCGTACCGGTTGACCCGCTGCTGGTGCAGGTCGAGCTCGAGGACGTCGGTGGCGACGTCGTCGAGGAAGGCGCGGTCGTGGCTGGCGACCAGCACCGGACCGTCGTGGCCCAGGACGAAGTCGGTCACCAGCTCGCTACCTCGCCGGTCGAGGTTGTTGGTCGGCTCGTCGAGCAGCAGCACGTCGTACCGGCTGAGCAGCACGGCCACCAGTGAGGCCCGGGCCGCCTGCCCGCCGGACAGGCTGCCGAGGGCGCGCCCCGGCTCGACGGCGAGGCCGACGCGCTCGGCGACCTCCGGCAGGCGCTCGTCGAGGTCCGCGGCCCCGAGGGACAGCCAGCGCTCGAGCGCCGCGGCATACCGGTCGTCCGCCCCCGGGGAACCGGCCGCCATGGCGGCGGCCGCCTCCTGGAGCTCGCGGTCCGCGTCGGCGACACCGGTGCGGCGGCGCGCGTACGCCAGGAGCGTCTCGGTGGCGTCGGGCAGCACCTGCGGCAGCCAGGCGATCGTCGCGTCGCCGGGCGCGAGGCGGACGCTGCCGCGCTCGACCGGCAGCTCGCCGACGAGCACGCGCAGCAGGGTCGACTTGCCGGAGCCGTTGGGGCCGACGACGGCGGTGACGTCCCCGTCGGCGACGACGAGGTCGACGCCGGAGAAGAGTGGGCGGGCGCCGAAGGCCACGTCGAGGTCGTGGACGGTGAGGGTGGTGGACATGCACATCCCGGGGTCGAGGAGGGACCCCGCGCGGGGGTCAGGGGCTCGGCTGCTCAGGAGAGGTCCACGGCGGCAACGGTAGACAGCCGGCCGCGCCCGGGTCCAGCGGATTTCCCCGGGTTACCCTCCCGCTGTGACCGTGGACGCTGCAGGGACCCGCGCGAGGCCGCGGACGCTCGTCACCGAGACCGTGCTCGTCCTGGGTGTCAGCCTCGGCGCCTCGGCGGTGTGGTCGCTGCTGTCGCTCGTCGACAAGCTGACCCAGCACAAGGCGCTCAACCAGCAGACGACCGCCATGAACTCCTCGGTGACCCCGGACCGGCCGTGGCTCGACCTGGCCTACCAGCTCGTCGGCATCGTCGTCGCGCTCGTGCCCGTCGTCCTCGCCCTGCACCTGCTCACCCGCGACCGCGACGACGCCCGGTACGCCATCGGCTTCGACCTGCGACAGCCCGCCCGGGACCTGTGGCGCGGCGCGGCGCTCGCCGCCGTCGTCGGCATACCGGGTCTCGGCCTGTATGCCGCGGCGAAGGCGCTGGGCTTCAACACCACCGTGGCGGCCGCGAACCTGTCGGACCACTGGTGGACGGTCCCCGTGCTCGTCCTCGCCGCCGTGCAGAACGCGGTGCTCGAGGAGGTCGTCATGATCGGCTACCTCTACACGAGGTGGTTGCGGGCCGGGTGGTCGCTACCGGCGGTGATGCTGGTGTCAGCCGTGGTGCGCGGGTCGTACCACCTGTACCAGGGCTTCGGCGGCTTCGTCGGCAACCTCGTCATGGGGCTGCTGTTCGGCTGGGTCTACGCCCGCACCCGGCGGGTCGGTCCGCTCGTCGTCGCGCACACCCTGCTCGACGTGGTCGCGTTCGTCGGCTACGCCCTGCTGAAGGACCACCTGGGCTTCCTCACCTGACGGCGGCGTCGTACAGCGCCTTCTTCGACAGGCCGGTGGCCGCGGCCACCTCGGCACAGACGTCCTTGAGCCGTTCGCCCGCCTCCACGCGGGACCGTATGCCGGGCAGCGCCTCCTCGACGCTCGTCGCCTTCGCGGTCGCACCGCCGACGACGACGGTGATCTCGCCGCGGACGCCGTCGGCCGCCCACTCGGCGAGCTCGGCGAGGCCACCGCGGCGGACCTCCTCGTAGGTCTTGGTCAGCTCGCGGCAGACCGCGGCCGGCCGGTCGGCACCGAACGCCTCGGCCATCGCCGCCAGCGTCGCGTCGATCCGGTGCGGCGCCTCGAAGAACACCATCGTGCGCCGCTCGTCGACGAGGCCCGCGAGCGCGCGGCCGCGCTCCCCCGCCTTGCGCGGCAGGAACCCCTCGAAGCAGAACCGGTCGACCGGCAGCCCGGACACCGCGAGCGCCATGAGCACCGCGCTAGGCCCCGGCACGCAGGTGACCCGTACCCCGGCGGCCACCGCGGCGCCCACGAGCCGGTACCCGGGGTCGGACACGGACGGCATACCGGCGTCGGTCACGACGACCACCCGCTCGCCGGCCACGAGCCGCTCGACCAGCTCCGGCGTCCGGGACGCCTCGTTGTGCTCGTGGTAGCTCAGCACCGTCCCGGCGGGCGACACGCCCAGCTCGGCGCACAGCCGCCGCAGCCGGCGGGTGTCCTCCGCGGCGACGACGTCGGCGCCCGTCAGCTCCTGGGCCAGCCGCGGTGCGGCGTCCCGGGGGTCGCCGATCGGGGTGGCGGCGAGGACGAGGACGCCGGGGTCGGGGCTCACCCGGCCATCCTGTCAGGGCGAGCCCGGGGCCGTTGCATACGATGACGCGCATGACCCGGGTGGACCAACTGCGATCCCGCCTGCTCGGGTTCCGGCCCACCGACACACTCTGGGGGTGGCTCGGGCCGCTGTTCTTCGCCGTCGTGGGCGGCATCCTGCGGTTCTGGTCGCTCGACCGGCCGCACCAGCTGGTCTTCGACGAGACGTACTACGTCAAGCAGGGCGTCTCGATGCTCGACTACGGCGTCGAGATGCGCGTGCCGGACACGATCAAGAAGCCGGACGAGCTCTTCACCAACGGCACGCCCGACGTCTTCGGCAGCCAGGGGGACCTCGTCGTCCACCCGCCGGTCGGCAAGTGGGTCATCGCGGTGGGCGAGCAGCTGTTCGGCCAGACCTCGTCGTGGGGCTGGCGGTTCTCGGTGTGCGTGCTGGGGACGCTGTCGATCCTCATGGTCGGGCGGGCGGCGCGGCGGCTGTTCGGGTCCTCGCTGCTGGGGACCATCGCGGCGTTCCTCGTGGCCTTCGAGGGGCACCACTTCGTCCAGTCCCGCACCGGGCTGCTCGACCTCATCGTCATGTTCTGGGCGCTGGCGGCGTTCTGCGCGCTGCTCATCGACCGGGACCGAACCCGCGCGATCCTCGCCGAGAAGGTCGCAGGCATGTCGGTGCGCGAGCTGGCGACGGGGCAGGGGCCCTGGCTCGGATGGCGGCCGTGGCGCTGGGTCGCCGGCGTCAGCCTGGGCCTGTGCGCCGGCACCAAGTGGTCCGGCCTGTTCTTCCTCGTCGCCTTCGGGCTGATGACGGTGTTCTGGGACCTGGGCGCCCGTCGGGCTGCCGGGGTGCGGCACTGGTTCAGCGGCGCGGTCGTGCGCGACGGCCTGTACGCCGCGGTCGTGATGTGCGGGACCGCGCTGGCGACCTACCTCGTCTCCTGGGTCGGCTGGTTCCGGTCCTCGGGCGGCTACGACCGGCAGTGGGCCGTGCAGAACCCGGGTCAGGGCGTGCAGTGGATGCCGCCGGCGCTGCGCTCGCTGTGGCAGTACCACCAGGAGATCTACACCTTCCACGTCAACCTGCACGACAACCACCCGTACAAGACCAACCCGTGGTCGTGGGTCGTCCAGGGCCGGCCGACCTCGTTCTTCTACGAGGGGCCGAAGCAGGGCCAGGACGGCTGCGTGGTCGCCCAGTGCAGCAAGGCGATCACCTCGATCGGGACCGTGTCGGTCTGGTGGCTCGGTGCCGTCGCGATCGTGGTCCTGCTCTTCTACTGGCTGTTCCACCGCGACTGGCGGGCGGGCGCCGTCCTGGCCGGGCTCGCGGGCGGGTACCTGCCGTGGTTCGGCCTCGAGGAGCGGACCATCTACTCCTTCTACACCGTGGCCTTCGAGCCGTGGATCATCTTCGGCGTGGTGTTCGTCCTCGGGCTCGTCCTGGGTCGGCGCACCGACTCCTGGCGCCGCCGCGAGGTCGGCCTCTACGTCGTGGGCGCCTACTGCCTGCTGACGCTGGCGCTGTTCGCGTTCTTCTGGCCGATCTACACCGCGCAGGTCATCCCGCAGAGCCAGTGGTCGCTGCGCATGTGGTTCCCGAGCTGGGTCTGAGCGGCCGACCGTGACGCGCTTCGAGTTCGCCCCCGGCAGCGCGCCGATGATGCTCGAGGACGAGGACGTCGCCCGGCTCGACGCTGCCAACGCGACGCTGCGCGCCGTCCTGCGCGAGGTGCGCGACACCATGGCGGGCGAGCCCGCCGAGGCCGTGTATGCCGCGTTGCGGGCGGGCATCGCCGCCCGCGAGGCCGAGGGCTTCGTCGTCGACGAGCGCAGCCTGCGGGCCGACGCCGAGGCGATCAGCGAAGGCAGCCTCCTCGGCTGAAGGTCGACGCGCGACCGGGGTCGGCGCCCGTCGACGGGCCGAGAAACCGCAGGTCAGCGGGCGTGCGAATTCCCCGCAGGAGCGTAGGGTCGCCACGTGGCCACGGCCGAGGCGGCACCACCGCCGCAGGACGAGGGGGGCGCGGGCGACGTCGCGGGCCTCATCCCGATGGTGCGCCGGATCGTCCGGGCCAGGGTGGGCGCGCACCCCCAGGCGGACGACCTCGTCCAGGAGGTCCTCGTCCGCGTCCTGGCCGCCGAGGACCGGATCGAGCCGGGGATGCTCGAGCCCTACGCCATCGCCACCGCGCGGAACGTGGTCGCGTCGATGTGGCGCCAGGACGACCGGGCCGCCCGCAACCGGCACCGCGTGCACGACCCCACCGAGCCCGACGCCCCGGACGAGCTCGTCGTCGCCTCCGAGGAGCAGGAGGCCGTCAGCGTCGCGCTGGAGCGGCTCAGCGCGCGCGAGCGCCAGGTGCTCCTCGCCCACGAGGTCTCGGGCCAGGACACGCACAGCCTGGCCGAGGAGGCCGGCTCGACCGCCGGCGCGGTGGCTGCGCAGCTGAAGCGCACGCGTGCCCGGCTGCGGGTCGAGTACCTGCTGGCGCTCGACCACGTCGAGCCGCCGACCGAGCAGTGCCGCCCCGTCCTGCTCGCCCTGTCGGGCGCCGACCGACGCCGGCAGCGGGAGGTCGACGCGGCGCGGCACCTGCTGGAGTGCGACCTGTGCGCCCGGCTCAGCCAGCCCCTGCTCGGGCGGGGACCGGCCCGCGACGACGAGGTGCGCGTGCCCATCGGGGCCGACCCCGACGTCGTCGCGGCACGGCAGGCAGCGCGCGAGCTCGCCGCCCGGGCCGGCGTCACGGGGTCCGACCTCACCGTGCTCGCCACGGCGGTCTCGGAGATCGCCCGCAACATCGTGCGGTTCACCGACGGCGGCGAGATCGTCGTCGAGCTGCTCGAGCAGCCCCGGCGCGGCATCCGCGTCGTGGCCCGCGACACCGGTCCGGGCATCCCCGACGTCGAGCAGGCCCTGGCCGACGGCTACAGCACGTACGACGGCCTCGGCCTGGGGCTGCCGGGGGCGCGCCGGCTGATGGACGAGTTCAGCATCGCCAGCGAGCCGGGGCGGGGCACGACCGTGAGCATGACCAAGTGGTTCGAGAGAGGATGACCATGGGCACCGAGAACGACACCGGCCGGTCTGCGGAGGGCGGCCACGCGGGAGCGGACCTGCACCGCCTGGACGGCACCCAGCTGCTGCCGCAGCTCGTGGCGCACCTGCGCGAGCACCGGGCCAAGCTCCGGGACGAGTGGGCCTCCCGCATCCACGACGCCCACCTCCTGGAGGCCATGACCCCGCAGGAGATGGCGGCCGAGACCACATCGGTCTACGACAACTACGTCGAGGTGCTCGAGACGGGCAGCGTCGAGGCCCTGCAGCACTACGCCCGCGACCTGTCGGAGCGGATCATCCCGCGCGGGGTGGAGACGCACGAGGTCGTCGGCATCGTGCTGCTGCTGCGCGACGTGCTGGCCCGGTCGCTGTTCGAGAAGTACCAGCGTGACTTCGGCCTGCTCAACCAGGTCCTCGACGCGTACGAGCCGGCCGCGAACCGCATCGCCAACACGGTCGCCGTGAGCTTCGTGGAGGAGCGCGAGCGCGTCATCCGACAGCAGCAGGACGCCATCCGCGAGCTGTCGACCCCCGTGCTCCCCGTCCGCGAGCGGCTGCTGATCCTGCCCATCATCGGGGTCCTGGACCAGCAGCGGGCCCGGCAGCTCACCGAGCAGCTGCTCGCCGGCATACGCACCCACCGCGCCAAAGTCGTCGTCATCGACATCACCGGCGCCCCGGACGTGGACCACACGGTCGCGAACCACCTCGTGCAGACGGTCGACGCGTCACGGCTCATGGGCGCCAGCGTCATCATCACGGGGCTGTCGCCGACGATCGCGCAGACGCTCGTGACGCTCGGCGTGGACCTCAGCAAGATGAACACCATCGGTGACCTGCAGGGAGGCCTCGAGGAGGCCGAGCGGCTGCTCGGGTACTCCGTGACGCGGAAGGACGTGGCAACGGGCTCGTGAGCTCCGGACCGGCACTCGTCTCGATCCTGCGACAGGGACACACCCTGGTCGCGTCGATCCACACTGCCCTGGACGACACCGAGATGCTCCGGTTCCGGTCCGAACTCATCGCCGCGATCGGGGAGCACCGGTCCCGCGGCGTCATCATCGACGTGGCCGCCCTGGACGTGCTCGACAGCTTCGGCGCCCGCACCCTGCGCACGATCGCGGAGATGGCGCGCCTGCGCGGCGCGGTCACCGTCATCGTCGGGATCCAGCCCGAGGTGGCGTTCGCGATGGTCCAGCTCGGCATGGGGACGGGCAACGTCCCGACCGCCCTCGACCTCGAGGAGGGCCTGGCCTACCTCGCCGAGGCCACCGGGCGGCCGGTCCCCACCGCCGTGCGCGACGACGGGGCGTGAGCGCGGTGTATGCCGAGTCGCTGGCCCGCGACTACCGCGCGGCCTTCCTGCGCTACCTGCCGCGGCGCAGCGAGGCGGCCCTCGCGGCGGGCTACGAGCTCGGCCACCGCGCGGTCGAGGACGGGGTCAGCGTGCTCGACCTGGCGCACGTCCACCACGAGGTGCTGACCGAGGTGCTCGAGCAGTCGCCCGGGGAGGACCTGCGCAGCATCGCCACCGCGGCGTCGGAGTTCCTGCTCGAGGTGCTGGCCACGGTGGACCTCGTGCAGCGCGCCCGCAGGCCGAACCCTCACCCGGAGCGCCCCGAGCACGCCGACCGCCGGGACGCCGACACCCCGGACGCCTATCCCCCGACGGCATGACGCCGGGGGGCGGGGTGGATCGCCCTCGAGGCCCCGCGACCGGCGCCTGGGCGGTACCGGGCAGTCCGCGTCATGCGGGGGCCGCCACGGACTCATCACCTCCGTAAGGCCCACACGATGGGCTTCCCCGCAGGAGGAGTTGAGATCGAATGATGCTACGAACCAAGCTCGTCGGGACAGGGACCGCCATGCTTCTGGCCGGTGTCCGGCCACTTACCGGCCTGGGTCTCTGAGCCGGTGCCCGAGCTGCGCCACGGTCCGCTCCTGCCGGGGGGCGGGCGGGCCGTGGCGTCCGGCCGGACAGGCGCCGTCTCCCCTCACGCGGCGCCTGTCCTCCCCCATTCCTGCTCCTGGTTCCCCGGGCAACCGGGTCCCTCCCCCCGCGTCCGTCCCGGTCGGCTCAGGTCCTACCCGCGCCCGGCCAGTCCTCCGGTGGTGCCTCGATGATGCTTGCGACCCTCTGCCTCCCCCTCGCCGTCCTGGTCCTCCTGTATGCCCTGCAGCTGCTGGAGGAGTGGGCGCTCAAGGACCCTTCGGCGTCGGGAGGCCGGACGCAGTCGTGGCCGCCCGGCGCACCCGGGCGGGAGCCGAGGTGACGTCCCATGAGTGAACGCCACGAGACACGGCCCCCTGCGGGTTCGGTGCCGCCCGACCGCCTGCCCCTGCCCCACGACCCCCCGCCCCCTCCCGGCTACGTCGACCCACTCGGCGAGGAAGGCATCCTGTCCGACCTCACCATGACCGCTGCTGACGCCGACGTGTCGGGTGCGGGTGCGGGCAGGGACCAGGACGCCTGAGGCGGTCGCAGCAGGCCTGATGCGCACGGGCTTCCCGGCGCGGACACGGCCAGCACGGTATCCCGGCGGTCGCAGCCGGCCACGCCGCCGGATTCGAGGATTGCTCTCCGGCGGCGTGGCGTCCGCCCGGCGAGCGTGAGCAGGCCGGTCGCGCCGCCCCGTCGTCCTCCCGAGCCCGATGCCGGCGTCCGGGTGGGCGCCCGATCGGCGCGATCCCACCGGCCGCACTAGCGTTGGCAACGGCAACGACCTCCTTCCGTCCCGTCGGAGGCCGACCCGGCCCCCATCTCGCTTCAGCCGTGAGGTGGGGGTGGGTTCTGTCCCTCGCACCGGGCAGCCCTCCCGGCTCTGCCCTCGCGACCGGCGCGACCGGTCGAACAGGCGTACAGTCGTCGTAGTGCGAGTGTCAGGTCACACACCAGGACTCAGGGTCCGAGTCCGCCGGGTCGACTGAGTCTGGGGCAGCATCCACCGAAGGTGGTGGCGTCATGGCCACTCAGACCCACGATCCACGGCTCGCCCTCCGCGCGGAGCACGACGACGCCCTCCCCGACGGGGCGTGGTGGCCCCGCAGCCGAACGCTCGGGCACGAGCTGACCGAGCTGTTCGACGAGTGGCCCGCGTCCAGGGGTGCCATCGTCCGCGTCCTCTACTCGGCCCCCGACTGGGAGGACCTCCCGAGGTGGGTGCCCGTGCACGGCAAGCGCATGAAGACCGGGCACTTCGCCAGCGACGACACCCACCGTCTCGTCCTGTCGATGCTGGACGCCAGCCGCTGCCGCATCACCGTCATCCCGCCGGCGACACCGGCGACCGACGCAGCCCGGCTCCTCGGCGAGGTGACGGCCGACGACGTGGTGGGGCCGCGGGACCAGGCCAGATGAGCGCGCCGGTCGTCGGCGTCACCACCCCCTCGACGGCGCGGTATGCCGAGCTGACCGCCCTCGTGCGGGAGCGCGGGCTGCTGGAGACCCGGACGTCGTCCTACGTGCTGCAGGCGGTCGGCGTGCTGGTCGTGCTGTCCGGCGTCGTCGCGGGGATGGTCGTCTGGCGCCACTCGTGGTGGCTGCTGCTCGGGGCCGTCGTGCTGGCCGTCACCTCCACCCAGCTCGGGTTCCTCGGCCACGACGTGAGCCACCAGCAGGTGACCCGCAACCGCCGCTCCAGCCGGCGCCTCGGGCTGGCGACCGCCAACCTCATGGGTGGGCTGAGCTACGGCTGGTGGATCGCGAAGCACAACGCGCACCACGCGCACCCCAACGACCTGACGAAGGACCCCGACGTCCGGACGGGCGTGCTGGTCTTCGACTCGAGCCAGGCGAGGGTGCGGCGCGGGCTCGCGGCGTGGACCACGCGGCACCAGGCCGCACTGTTTTTCCCGCTGCTGCTGGGTGAGGCCGTCAACCTGCACGTGGCCAGCATCCGGTGGTCGTGGAGTGGCGGGACGCGGTCACGGACCACCGAACGCGTTCTCCTCGCGACGCACTTCCTCGCCTACGGCACGCTGCTGGCAACCACGCTCACGTGGCCCCAGGCCATTGCGTTCGTCGCGGTGCACAAGGCCGTCCAGGGCCTGTACCTGGGCTGCGCCTTCGCCCCGAACCACAAGGGGATGCCGGTGCTGGGGCCCGAGCAGGCCGCCGACCCCCTGCTGCGGCAGGTGCTCACGTCCCGCAACATCCGCGGTGGCCCGTTCACCGACGCGCTGCTCGGCGGCCTCAACTACCAGATCGAGCACCACCTGTTCCCGAGCATGCCCCGGGCGAACCTGCGCCGCGCCCAGCCCGTCGTCAGGCAGTACTGCGAGGACCACGGCATCCCCTACCTCGAGTGCTCCGCCGCGAGCTCCTACGCCGCCGCGCTCCGGCACCTCGACCGGGTGGGTGCCGCCACGGTCGGCTGAGCCTTGGGGCGTACCGGACCGGGCGTCCATCGCACCCAACGCCTCCACGCGCTGGGTCGACGGACGTGCGACCCCGTTCCGACCGCCCCACAATGAGGGTGGCGACCATTCCGGTCGCACCCGCGTCCGGGGTGCCGCAGAACAGGCACGACGAAGGAAGGCAGCGCACCGGTCGCGGCTGGTCAGACGGCTTCGCTCCGACCGCGCGGGCAGGCTCCCCCAGGAGGTCCCACGTGCACGAGCTCCCCCAGCCTGTCGACCCCGCGCCCCCTGCCGCCGAGGCTCTCGGGCGTCGCGACGCCGCGACGACAGGCAGCGCCACCGCAGACCGGGTGCGCTGATGGGGGGCTTCGTCCACCACATCCTGGACGCCCCGACCTGGGTGGTGCTGGCGATCGCCGGCGCCGTGGTGTTCGCCGAGGACGCGCTGTTCGTCGGGTTCGTGCTCCCCGGGGAGACGGCCGCCGTGCTCGCCGGTGTGGCCGCCCGCCTGGGCCACGCGCCGCTGGCCGCCGTCGTGGTGGCCGTCGTGCTGGCCGCGATCGTGGGTGACAGCGTCGGCTACGAGGTCGGTCGGCAGGTCGGGCCCCGCATCCTGCGCTGGTCGGTGCTCGACAAGCGCCGCGGGCGCCTCGACGACGCGCAGGACTTCCTCGCCCGGCGCGGCGGGGCAGCCGTGTTCCTGGGCCGCTGGGTGGCGTTCTTCCGGGCCGTGATGCCGGCGCTCGCCGGCACAGCCCGTATGCCGTACCGCCGCTTCCTCCTCTTCAACGCCGCCGGGGGCCTCGCCTGGGGTGTCGCGGTGGTCCTGGCGGGGTACCTCGCCGGGGCGTCCTACGCCAAGGTGGAGTCGGCCATGGGCAAGGACGGCGCCCTCGTCGTGCTGGCCCTGGCGCTCGCGGCATACGCCGTGCACGTCGTGCGCAAGCGCCGTGGCGAGTCCCGGCAGGAGCCCACGGAGCCGGCGTGAGCGGCGCAGCCAAGCCACGGGAGACGAGTCGTGGCGGGGCCAGGGACCCCGTCGACCGGCAGCTCGCGCTGCGCGTGGCGACCGCCGGGCTCTCCGTCGCGGTCGGCTCGCTACCCGTCCTGCTCCTGCTGCTGTGGGTCGAGACCAAGTGGACCCCGCTGCTGGAGCTGGACGACGGGGCGAGGGACGGGCTGCACCGGTTCGCCCTGGGGCACCAGGCATTCACGAGCGTCATGGAGTTCGTCAGCGCCGTCGCGGGCGGGCTGGGGTGGCAGGTCGTCTCGGTCGTGCTCGTGGCGTGGCTGCTGTGGCGGCGCCGGGTGCGGGTGGCGGTGTTCGTCCTCGTCGCGAACGCCGGGTCCTCGCTGCTCAACACGGCCATCAAGGACGTCGTCCACCGCCACCGGCCCGTCGTGTCGCACCCCTTCATCCACCCGCCGGGGCAGAGCTTCCCCAGCGGCCACGCCCAGGCGGCGGCGACCGGCTTCACGGTCCTGCTGTTCGTGCTGTGGCCATACCTCGGCACGGGGTGGCGGCGACGGCTGGCCGTCGGTGTCGCCGTCCTCCTGACGCTGCTCATCGGCTTCTCGCGGGTGGCCCTGGCGGCCCACTTCGTCTCCGACGTCGTGGCCGGGTATGCCGTCGGCCTCACGTGGACCCTCGTCCTCGCGGCCGCGTTCCACGTCTGGCGCAAGCCCGGGGCACGGTCGCACCGGTAGCGCCTCGTTCGCCGAGGCTTTCCCGGCACAGGGATTGACGACGTCGTCCGCACGCGCGCACGCTGTCGTGAGGCGCAGAGGGACGCCGGTCATGATGCTGCTGGAAGGGGCAACCATGTCCGAGTCCTCCGTGTCCACCTCGTCCGGGACGATGCCCGGCCTCACCCCCGAGCTCCGCCGGCGGCTGGGCTGGTCCGGGGTCGTCGTCGGGGCGTGCAGCGTCGTCCTGGGGATCGCGGCCCTCGCCTGGCCAGGGGTGACCCTCGTCGTGGTGGCGGTGCTGTTCGGGGCCCAGCTGCTCGTCACCGGGATCCGGCGGACCCTGCTCGGGCTCGCAGCCCCCGGCCTCGAGACCTGGGTCCGGGCGCTGCTCGTCGTCCTCGGTGTGATGGTGACGGTCGCCGGCCTCATCTGCATGCGCAACCCGTTCACGTCCCTGGCCGTCATCGTGGTCCTGGTCAGTGTCAGCTGGCTGCTCGACGGCGCAGGTGACCTGGTGAGCGCCTTCTCCGGCGGCCGGGAGCCCGGCCAGCGCGCGCTGCTGGCCGTCGGCGGCGCGCTCTCGGTGGTCGGGGCGCTCGTGATCCTCTTCTGGCCGGCCCTGGCACTGCTCACGCTCACCCGGGTCGGGGGGTGGATCCTCGTGATCCTCGGGGTGGCGCAGGTCGCCACGGCTGCGCGCGCGGTGCGCACCGGCCAGGCCGCACCTCCCGCGACCGCGGGCACCCCACCGGCCGCCCCAGCCTGAGGCGGGCTCACCCACCGGACCAGCGGAGCGGTGAGCCGCTGCTACCTGCCTCGCGCGACCCAGGACTCGGCGTCCCGAGGGCTCGGGACCGCGGTCCAAGCCCGGCGGAACCGGGCCTGCGAGTCGGCGGCCGCGAGCCGCTCGAGCCCGTGCAGCAACCCGAACGTGAAGCCGTTCTCGCCCTCGAGGAACGCCTGCGCCCCGAGCCGGCGCAGCACCTCCCGGGCCATCACGGAGTCCTGGTGCCGGCCCAGCTCCTCCTGCACCCGCTTGGCCCGTCGGGCCAGCTTCCGCGCCCTCGCCGACCCGACCGGCCGGGCCAGCTCAGCCGCGTAGCGCAGCCGCTTGGCCTTCTTGCGCGCCTCGTGCAGCGCAGCGTCGCGCTCGCCCGCAGCAGCACCGTCCACCGCGCGCACGGCCCGCCGCAGCCTGCGGGCATCCCGGCGCACCAGGCCCGGCAGCACCCGACGCGCCGGCCCCTCGCCACCCGGCGAGAGCGGCACGTCCGCGACCAGCGCGTCGAGGTGGTCGAGCAGGCGGTAGTACCGCTCGGAACGCAGCGCGAGGCGGGCCGCGGCCAGGGCGTCCCGCTCCTGCCGGCGCAGCTCCAGGTCGAGGCGACGACGGACCGGCCCCAGGACGAGGTCGGGCGGGACGGTGTCCAGCGAGGCGCCGAGCCGTTCGCGCTGGACCTGGGCGTCGCGCGCGGGGCCGAGCACCTGGCCGAGCCACCGCAGCTCGTCGCGGACGTCGTCCACCGACTCCGCCAGGACCGGCTCGCACGTCGTCAGTGCTGCACGGATCCGTCGTGCGGCGATGCGCAGGCGGTGCACCGCGGCCGGGTCGCCGGCCCGCAGCGCGGCGTCCTGCCGGTGGAGCACCGCGACCTGGTGCGCGAGCCGGTCCCGGACCACGTCGCGTGTCGTCCGGGGACGCTTGGTCCGGGCCCGCTCGGTCCGGGCCCGATTCGTCGACGACCCCACGACGTGCGATGGTCCGAGGTCGGGCGACAGTCCGAGCGCCCGGTGGACCTTGGAGAAGTCCGGCGACCTCCGGGCACCCGCGGCCCGCAGGGTGGGGTGGAGCGAGGCGAGCACCGTCGCCGGCTCGAGGGCGTCCTCGGCGACCTCGAGCTCCCACTCGCGCCAGGTCGTGCGTCCGCCCTCGCCGAGGGCGGAGTCGGCCGTCACGCGGTCGTCGCAGAGCGTGGCCAGGGTCGCGATGTCCGTGGCCAGCGTGTACTCGGTCCGGTGCGTGGTGACCGTCGCGACCGGGGCGAGGGTGCGGTCGCGGACGATGGCGCGCACCTCGTCGACGACCGCCGCCGGCACGGCCCGGACCGCACGCCCGAGCGGGTGCCTCAGCTCGGTCCGCTCGCCGTCGGCGCGCGGCACCTTGACGTGCCACCCCTCGTCCGTGCCGCCGGTGCGGCGGCGCAGCGTCACACCGCGCCGGAGCAGGTCGAGGTCCGGGGTGTCGAAGTAGACCGCCTCGAGTCGCACCTCCTGCGGACCGGTCCACCGGCTCCCGCTGGGTGCGTCGTCCACCGGGACGGCCGCCCGGTCGTCGACGACGTACTTCCGCTCGACCTCCCGGTGCCTGCTGCCGCCCATGGTTCATCGTCCCGCCGCCCGCGCCGGATCGCCACGCCGGCTCGGTGCCGCGCGGTGCCGGCACGGCATACGTCCCGGATGAACGGCCACCGCGAGGAACCGGCACGGACACGGACGCGGCCCCGACCCCATCGGGGTCGAGGCCGCGCCGCCGGGTGGTCCCGCGGTCAGCGCCGCTCGGCGCCGCCGGTCACCTCCCAGGTGACGTTGTCGCCGTGCTGCTGGGTCCAGAAGACCCGCCACCTGCCGTCGAACGGGTGCGGCAGCTTGGCGCCGAGCAGGCCACCGACGGTGGGGTCGCCGTCGGAGACGTGGATGCCGGTGATCTCGTTGTCACCGTCGTTGTAGCCGGGCGAGGTGGTCGCGTCGTACAGGGCGGAGGCGTCGCGCCCCTCGGCCAGCCAGCGGGTCATGCGTGCACCCTTCTTGTCGCCCTCGGCCGCGCGGCGCAGGTCGACGCGGTAGCCGGAGTCCAAGGCGTTGCGCTGCTGGTGCAGCCCGTCACCGGCGTCCTCGACGACGAGCAGGTCGTCGCGGCCGGCGAAGGCGATGTTGTCCAGGCCGCTGTGGGCCTTGTCGCCGACAGCCACGATGGACACCCGGCCCGTGTCGGCCGACGGCGAGGACTGTGAGATGCGGAAGACGCCGCCGTAGGCACCGGGCAGGGTGCTGCTGGTGCTCGTGTCGCCCGTCTCCGTGAAGTAGAACTCGCCGAAGCCGGTGCCGGGACGGAAGACGCCGTTCTCGGGTCGCTTGAACGGCGTGGCGTCCGCCGCCGCGGCCGACGCGGTCGCGTCGAAGGCAGCGGTCCCGCTGTGGACGTCGACCCACTTCGTGGCGAACGAGCGGCGCGGGTCGTGAAGGGCCGCGATGTCGCTCGAGGACGGGTCGGCAGCGAGCTGCGAGGCGGTGATCGGCGAGCCGTCCCTGCGGTGCACCTGGAGGGCCTGCAGGGTGCCGCCGGCGGTCAGGTCAGCCTTGTCGGTCGGCACGAAGCGGTAGACGAAGCTGTTGGGCTTCTTGCCACCGGACGCCGACGCGCCGCCGATGTCCTCCACCAGCCAGACGTTGCCGGCCGAGTCGTTCTGGATGCCCTCGTAACCGCCGGACCCGAGCGCCGGGAGCCCGACGGCCTTGCCCGTCACGGGGTTACCGTCGGCGTCCAGGGACAGCGCCCAGACACCGCCGTTCGGCGCCTTGGCCTCCGCGGTGAGCATCAGCTGGTGCGTGAACGGGTTCCAGGTGATGCCGTCGAACGTGGGCAGCGTGCCACCGGACGTGTCGGAGTCGCTCATCAGCGTGACCCGCTTGGCAGGGTCGGCCTGGTCGAGGTCGATGCGGGTGACGTAGCCGCGGGGACCACCCTCGTGGCCCTGGTACAGGTAGTGGTGACCGGCGAAGGTCAGGTAGACGTTCTTGTCGGGCTCGGTCTTGAACGCCTCCTTCTGGTCCTGCGTGAGGGGGCCGCCGTTCGCCGTGTCGTAGCCGTAGTGGGTGATCCCGGCAGCGGTGTCGGCGTTGGTCAGGCCGAGGGCGCCCCAGGCGACCGGCGTGGTCCGCAGCCCGGGGGCCAGGACGTTGTTCTGGACGCCGACGCGCGCGTTGGGCGCGGGCACGTCGCCGCCGACCCAGGTCGACGACTCGGCGGTGGCCGAGCCGGACCCGAGGGCGAGGACGGCGCCGACGAGGGCGGTGCCCGCGACCGCGGCGGTGCATGCCTTGGTGATGGTCTTCATGAAGTCCTCCGGTTTGCTGGGCCCCGAAAGGGGCGACGAGAGGACCCAACCGGGCGGTTGCAACGTCCGGGTGACGTCGAGGCGAACACCGCGCGAAGGGCGGCAGAGCGGTTCCACCGCGCGGGCCTTCGCGCCGATGGTTTGGTGCAGCACCCAATCCGGTTGCAGAAGGAAAACGAATCCCCTTGCGCAACGAGCACATTCGATGCGCGGTCGTGGACGGCCGCATCCGACAAAGGAGTCCTGCATGCGCACCACCTCGAAGTTGGCCGGCATCGCGTTCGGCGCAGCCGCCCTCGTCCCCTTCCTCGGCGCGGGCGTCGCCCACGCCGCCGACGGCACCACCACGGCCACGCTGAGGCCGGTCGCCCTCAACGGCGTCCAGGGCAGCGGCACCGCCATGGTCACCGTCACCGGCACCCGGATCGACGTCACCATGCGGGCGAACGGACTCCTCCCCGACAACCCGCACGCGGCCCACATCCACTTCGGTGCCGATGCGCGCCACGAGTGCCCGGTCGCCTCCGACGACAGCAACAAGGACGGGCACCTGAACACCACCGAGGGCGGCCCGGCATACGGACCCGTCGTGGTGTCCCTGACCAAGACGGGCGACACGTCGCCCAAGAGCACCTTGGCCGTCGACCGCTACGACACCGCGCCCGGCGGCAACCTCAGCTACGAGCGCGGCTCGATCAACGTCTCCCCTGCCGTGGCCCAGGCCATCGTCGACGGCAAGGCCGTGGTGGTCGTGCACGGCGTCGACTACAACAAGGACGGCAAGTACGACGGCAACACCAAGAGCGACCTCGACCCCAGCCTGCCGACGGAGGCCACGGACCCGGCCATCTGCGGCGCCCTGCGGGCTGCGCCCGCCGGCGGCATGCAGACCGGCGCCGGTGGCACCTCCGGGTCGACCAACGACGAGCTGATGCTCCTCGGTGGCGGGTTCCTGCTCGCGGCAGCCGGCACCGGCACGCTGGCCGCCCGCAAGGTCCGCAACCGCGCCTGATGCCCCGCGTGCGCAGGATCGGTGACCACCACGGCCGTCGGGTCGTGGTGGTCACCGCGCTGCTTGCCCTGGCCGGCGTGGCGTTCGTCCTGCGGGGGCTGACCGCTCCGGGCCCCCCGCCCCAACCGAGCCGCGCCGCCGCTGCGGCGTCCACTGCGACGTCCTCGGCGAGCACACCCTCGGCGAGCGTCCCCTCGGCGGGCCCCGGCAGTGAGGCCACGGCACCGGGCAGCGGTGGCACGGCCTCACCGCAGGACGGCTCTCTCGGGCCCATCCTGCGCCCCAGCCCGCCGGTGTCGCTGTCGATCCCCTCCATCGGGGTCCGGACCCACGGCATCGTGGACCTGCACCTCGACCCCCACGGGGCGCTCGAGGCGCCCACGGACTTCGACCGTGCCGGTTGGTATGCCGATGGCCCCACCCCGGGCGAGTTCGGGCCCGCGGTCATCGGCGCCCACGTCGACAGCAAGGACGGACCTGCCGTGTTCTACCGCCTCGGCGCCCTGCACCAGGGAGCCTCCGTGGTCGTGACGCGCAAGGACGGCACGGTCGCGCGGTTCGTCGTGGACAAGGTCGCCCGCTACGCGAAGAGCGACTTCCCCACGGCTGTCGTCTACGGCGACACCAAGGGCCGAGCCGAGCTGCGGCTCATCACCTGCGGTGGGGCGTTCGACCGGAGCACCGGCCACTACGTGGACAACATCGTCGCGTTCGCCCACCTGGTGGCCTGAGCACCCGATGCACCGCGCGGACCGTGGACGGGCGGGCGGGGGCTGCCCGGCGCGGGGCTAGAGTCCGGGCGTGCTCGCCGTGCTGCTCTTCGTCGTGGCAGCACTGCTCGTGGGCTTCGCGAAGACGGCGATCGGCGGCCTGGGCAGCGTCGCGGTCGCGATCTTCGCCAGCCTCATGCCCGCTCGCGAGTCCACGGCCGCGATCCTGGTGCTGCTCCTCGTCGGCGACGTGGTGGCGGTGTGGCACTACCACCGCGACGCCGACCTCGGCCTCCTGCGCCGGCTCATCCCGGCCGTGCTGCCGGGGCTCGCCCTCGGGGCGGTGTTCCTCGCCGTCGTCGACGACACGGTGCTGCGCCGGAGCATCGGTGTGCTGCTGCTCCTCCTCGCGGCCATGCAGCTGGTGCTCGCGCGACGCTCCTCGGCCGCGCCGCCCATCGGGCACTCCACGGCTGCCGGCCTCGGCACCGGCCTGGCCGCCGGCTTCGTGACCATGACCGCCAACGCCGCCGGCGCCGTGATGACCCTCTTCCTCGTGGCGCGTGGTGTGGAGAAGCAGCGCTTCCTCGGCACCAGCGCCGTCTTCTTCTTCGGGGTCAACCTGTGCAAGGTGCCCTTCAGCGCCGGGCTCGGCCTGTTCTCGGCAGCGACCCTGGGGCGCACCGCGCTGCTCGCACCGGTCGTCGTGCTCGGCGCGTGGGCCGGGCTGCACTCCGCACGCCGGCTGAGCCAGGCGCGGTTCGACCAGGCGGTGCTCGCCGCGACGGTGGTCTCCGCACTCGCCCTGGTCCTGCGCTGACCGGCGTGACCACGCGGCATACCGACATGCGGGTATGCCGCCGTGAGCCCCCGCACGTGCGATAGCGTCCGCGGCGGTGGAGGGGAGTACTCCCTGACCCGGACGTCGTCAACACGGACAGCCCTGCTGGCCCGGTGTCCGGGGCCGCGAACCGCGGCGGAGGAGACCTCCGGAGATCCGTTGTGCCTCCGGAGGTTTCGTCATGGTCAGCACTGTGCCCGCGTATGCCTGGGCGTTCACCCTCGCGCTCCTCGCCCTGGTCGTCGTGGTCGACCTGCGCGTGATCGCCCGACGCGGCGGCGAGGTAGGCATGGCCCAGGCGGTCCGCTGGGTCACCTTCTACGTCGCCCTGGCCGTGGCCTTCGGGGCGGTCGTGGCCCTGACGGTCGGCGGGCGCACGGGCGCCGAGTTCTTCTCCGGCTACATCACGGAGTACAGCCTCTCCGTGGACAACCTCTTCGTCTTCGTCATCATCATGACGAGGTTCGCGGTGCCCAGGGCCGCCCAGGACAAGGTGCTCTACCTCGGCATCGTCCTGTCGATGCTCATGCGCGCCGTGTTCATCTTCGCGGGAGCCGCCCTCATCGCGGCGGCGTCGTGGACGTTCTACCTCTTCGGGCTGCTGCTCATCTACACGGCCGTCACCCTGCTGCGCGAGGACGACGAGCCGGACTTCCAGGAGTACCGCGTCCTGCGCGCCCTGCGCCGGGTGCTGCCCATGACGCCGCACTACCACGGCGACCGGCTAGCGGTGCACCACGAGGGACGGCGCCACTGGACCCCGCTGGTCATCGCGATCAGCGCCATCGGGCTCGCGAACGTCGTCTTCGCCCTCGACTCGATCCCCGCGATCTTCGGACTCACCCAGGACGCGTTCGTGATCGTGGCGGCGAACGCCTTCGCCCTCATGGGGCTGCGCCAGCTGTACTTCCTCGTCGGCGGACTGCTCGAGCGGCTGATCTACCTGAACATCGGCCTCTCGGCGATCCTCGCGTTCATCGGTGCCAAGCTCATCATCGAGGCGCTGCACGGCTCGCACATCGACCACCTCGGCTCGATCCCCTTGCCCCAGATCGGCATCCTCACCTCGCTCGGCTTCATCGTCGTGGTGCTGGTGACGGCCGCCCTGGCCAGCCTCGCCAAGAACTGGCTGGACCAGCGCAGCACCTCCGCCTGACCGGGCGCGCGTGTCCAGTCCGTGTCCACGACTGGACACGGACTGGACACGTCCTCGTCTCGCCCCCATCATCTGAGCATGCGTTCAGATGAGAAGGTGGTCGCGCTCGAGGCCTGCGCCGACCGGTGCGTCCACCCGGACAAGGTCGAGATGGTGCGTCGCGCGGCGCTGTCGTCCGAGGCGCTGACCCGGTCCGCGTCGTTGTTCAAGCTCCTGGGCGACCCCACGCGAGCGCGGCTGCTCTACGCCCTGCTGGAGGCCGGCGAGCTCTGCGTGAGCGACCTCGCTGCCGCCACCGACCAGCAGGAGACCACCGTGTCGCAGTCGCTGCGGATGCTGCGGGCGTCCGGCGTCGTGTCGGGGCGGCGCCAGGGACGACTGGTGTACTACCGGCTCGCCGACGCGCACGTGCGGATGCTCCTGGACCTCACCCGCGAGCACGTCGACCACGAGCGTGCGCGATGAGCGGGCACTCGCACGGGCACAGCCACGGGCACCCCGGCACCACCCACCGGTGGCGGCTGCAGCTCGCGTTCGTCCTGGTCGCCGCCTTCTTCGTCGTCGAGCTCGTCACGGCCCTGGCATCCGGCTCGCTGGCCCTGCTCTCCGACGCCGGACACATGGCCGCGGACGTCGTGGCGCTCGGCGCAGCGCTGGTGGCCACCCGGATCGCCACCAGACCGGACAGCACGGGCCGGCGCACCTTCGGCTCCTACCGGGCCGAGGTCTTCGCCTCCGGTCTCGCGGTCCTGCTCATGATCGGGGTGTCGGTGTACATCGCCGTCGAGGCGATCGGACGCATCGGGTCGACGCCGGAGATCGCGTCCGGCGCCATGCTGGTCGTGGGCGCCATCGGGCTCGTGGTGAACGTGGCGGCGCTGCTGCTGCTGCGCGGGGGCGCGAGCGAGTCGCTCAACGTCAAGGGCGCCTACCTCGAGGTCGTCGCGGACACGGTCGGCTCGATCGGCGTCATCGTCGCCGGAACGCTCGTCCGCACCACCGGGAACCCGTGGTGGGACACCGGGATCGCCCTGGCCATCGCGGTCTTCGTCGCCGTGCGCGCCGTGATGCTCGGCCGGGAGGTGCTGCTCGTCCTGGGCCAGCACGCTCCCTCGGACACCCCGCCGGAGACCGTCGCCGAGGCCCTGGCCGGCGTGCCGGGCGTGACCGACGTCCACGACCTGCACTTGTGGACCCTGACCTCCGGCATGAACGTCGCGACCGCCCACCTCATGACTGACGCCACCGCCGACCCGCACACCGTCCTCGACCAGGCCAGCCACGTCATGCGGACCCGGTTCGGCGTCGAGCACGCCACCCTCCAGGTCGAGCCCGACACGCACACCGGGTGCAGGGAGGTCGCGTGGTGAGCACCACCTGGACGACCCTCTCACCCGGCCGCCGGGCCACGCTGTCCCGGCGGGCGCAGGTGCTGGCCGCAGCATCGGTCGGCTACAACGTCGTCGAGGCCGTCGTCGCCGTCAGCGCCGGGACCGTGGCCGGGTCGGCCGCGCTCGTCGGGTTCGGGCTCGACTCCGTCGTCGAGGTGTCGTCGGGCCTGGTCATCCTCTGGCAGTTCCGCCACCGGATGCCCGAGTCCCGGGAGCAGACCGCGCGCCGCCTCATCGCGGTCTCCTTCTTTGCCCTGGCCGCGTACCTGCTCCTCGACGCCGGGCACGCCCTGCTCACCGGCGCCGAGCCCGACCACAGCACGGTCGGCATCGCCCTCGCGATCGCGTCGCTGGCGATCATGCCGGTCCTGTCGTGGTGGCAGCGTCGCACCGGACGCGAGCTCGGGTCCGCGGCCGTCGAGGGCGACGGCACCCAGACGCTGTTGTGCACGTACCTGTCCGCGGTCCTGCTCGCCGGCCTGGTCCTCAACGCCACTCTCGGCTGGTCGTGGGCGGACCCGGTCGCGGCACTCGTCATCGCGGCCGTCGCCGCCCGTGAGGGACGGCAGAACTGGCAGGGGGACGACTGCTGCGCCCCGGTCCTCGGCGTAGCAGGGGGCGAGGAGTATGCCGTGGAGGGCGTCCCAGCCACCGGCTCGGCGCCAGGCGGGGCCTGTTCCGACGGCTGCTGCACTCCCAACCCGCAGGGACGTCGTAGCGAGGAACGCGCAGTGCCGGCGCCCCTCACCCGTCACGCGCCCAGGGACTGACGGGCTGATCGGCCTCGGGGTCTTGACAAGGGGCAGCACCCTCCGCACTCTTGGTATACCGCATACCAGTGTCTCGCCCACCCCGCCGGGACCGGATCAGTCAGCACCCCGCAGTGATCCACCTCTGGAGTTCCCATGCCGAACGTCCCTCACCCCCACCTGGCGGCGCTCGACCCCGAAGGTCGCCTCTACAACGAGGACCTGGCGCCGTCGACTGAACGGCACTGGCATTCGTACAACTACTTCGCCGTGTGGATGTCCGCCATCCACAACATCGGCACCTACACCTTCGTGGCCGGGATGTTCGCCCTCGGCCTGACCGCGTGGCAGGTGCTCCTCTCCCTCGCCATCGGCATCACGGTCCTGTACTTCGGACTCCTGCTGGCCGGCCGTATGGGTGTCGAGACGGGCGTCCCGTTCCCCGTGATGGCACGGCTCAGCTTCGGCATCTGGGGGGCGAACCTGCCGGCCCTGGTCCGGGCTGTCATCGCCATCGCCTGGTACGGCATCCAGACCTACCTGGCGTCGCTGGCGGTCGTCGTGCTGCTGCTGCGGATCGACCCCGGGCTGAGCTCGTGGCAGAACCGCTCGTTCCTCGGTCTCTCCCTGCTCGGCTGGGCGTGCTTCCTGCTGCTGTGGCTGCTCCAGATGTTCGTCGTGACTCGGGGGATGGAGGCGGTGCGCAGGTTCCAGGACTGGGCCGGTCCCCTCATCTGGGTGGTCATGCTGGGCATGGCGGTCTGGCTCTTCTCGCAGGCGAACTGGCACCTGCCGATGAACCGGTCCGTGCAGCCGGTCAAAGGCGGGGCGCCCCTGGCAGTGATCGGTGGGGCGTTCCTCCTGGTCGCGACCTACGCGACGATGATGCTCAACTACTGCGACTTCACTCGGTTCGGCAAGGACAAGAAGGCCGTTCGCTTCGGGACCTTCTGGGGGATCCCGGTCAACTTCGTCGCCTTCGCCGCAGTCAGCGTGGCCACGACGGTGGGTGCCCTGACGGTGTTCGGCGAGACCATCACGGACCCCGCGCTCATCATCGCCAAGGTGCCGAACACCGGTGTCCTCGTCGTCGGCGCCATCATGTTCATCATCGCGACCGTGGGCGTCAACGTCGTCCTGAACTTCGTCTCCCCGGCCTACGACCTGGCCAACATCTGGCCCAAGAAGATCACCTTCAAGCGGGGCGGCCTCATCAGCGCCGTGCTGGCCCTCGTCGTCATGCCGTGGAAGCTCTACTCCAGCCCGGTGGTCGTCAACTACTTCCTCGGTGGGCTCGGAGCTCTCCTGGGGCCGCTCTTCGGCATCCTGGCCGTCGACTACTTCCTCGTCCGTCGCGGTCACGTCGTCCTCGACGACCTGTACCGGGTCGACGAGGGCGGTGCGTACCACTACTCCCGGGGCGTCAACCGGACCGCCATCGCGGTCTTCGTGCCGACCGCCGTGGTCTCGGCGATCATCGCCCTCGTGCCGGCCTTCTCCTCGGCCGCACCCTTCTCCTGGCCCATCGGCGTCGTGCTCTCCGGGGTCGCCTACCGCTGGGCCATGCGCCGCGCGGCCGCCTCGAGCAGGCAGACCTCGGTGGCGAGGGTCGTGGCCCCGCAGACCGTCGACGCGCTCGACTGAACGAAGGACAACTCATGAGCAAGGACATCAAGATCTGTCTCGGCGTGGACGTCGACGCCGTCGCCGGCTGGCTGGGCTCCTACGGGGGGCAGGACTCGCCGAACGACATCCAGCGCGGGGTCTTCGCGGGCGAGGTCGGCTCCCCCAGGCTGCTGAAGCTCTTCGACCGGTACGACCTGCAGACCACGTGGTTCATCCCCGGCCACTCCATCGAGTCCTTCCCGGCGCAGATGCAGGCAGTGGCCGATGCGGGGCACGAGATCGGGGCCCACGGCTACTGCCACGAGAACCCGGTGGCCATGACCCTCGAGCAGGAGCGGGAGGTCCTGCTCCACAGCATCGAGCTCGTGCACAAGCTGTCAGGCCAGGCGCCCCGCGGGTACGTCGCGCCGTGGTGGGAGATGAGCGAGCACACGGCGGCACTGCTCCTCGAGAACGGCTTCACGTACGACCACTCGCAGAACTACAACGACTTCGTCCCCTTCTACGCACGGGTCGGCGACGACTGGACCAAGATCGACTTCTCCGCGAAGGCAGACGCCTGGATGAAGCCGATGGGGCACGGCAGGGAGGTGGACCTCGTCGAGTTCTGCGGCAACTGGTACGTCGACGACCTGCCTCCGATGATGTTCAACAAGCACGCCAGCAACAGCCATGGGTACGTGAGCCCGCACGACATCGAGCGCCTGTGGAACGACCAGTTCGACTGGGTGTACCGAGAGCTGGACTACGCGGTGTTCCCGGTCACGCTGCACCCGGACGTCTCGGGCCGACCGCAGGTCCTGCTCATGCTCGAGCGGTTGATCGAGTACTGGCGCTCACACGAAGGGGTCACCTTCACCACCTTCGACACCGCAGCCGCCGACTTCCGGCAGCGATTCCCCTTCGCGCAGCCGGAACGACCAGACTGCGTCGGACGCTGACCCGACGCACCGCCGGCCGCCCGCCAAGCCGTCACCTCGGTGAGGCGGGTGGCCGGACCCCACCACCGGAGGTAGAGCCGAATGCCCAGTCCAGCCGAGCGAGCGCCGCTGGGGATGCTCCACATCCCCCTGCGTGACCAGGTGCGTGACGAGCTGCGGCGCCGGATCGCTGACGGCCGGCTGCAACCCGGCAGCAAGATGGTCGAGCGCGAGCTCGCCGAGGAGTTCGGGGTCTCCCGCGTACCCGTCCGTGAGGCGCTCCGGACGCTCGAGACCGAGGGCTTCGTCCAGGTCGTCCCGCGCAAGGGTGTGGTGGTCCGGCACCTGTCCCGCCGCGACGTGGAGGAGCTCTTCGACGTTCGCGAGGCGTTGGAGTTCCTGGCCACGCGGCTGGCGACCGAGAAGGCGACCAACGAGGAGCTCGCGGCCCTGCGTCACGTCCTCGCCGAGGGTGAGGAGGCCCTTGCCCGGGGTGACGCCGCCGGGGCGCAGGAGTCCAACGAGGCCTTCCACGACGCGATCGTCCGGTTTGCCCACAACGACCTGCTCGCCGGCCTGCTCGAGCCACTCCAGGGGCGGCTGCACTGGCTGTTCCGCCAGAACGAGGACGCCGCCGAGCTGTTGCACGAGCACGAGGGCCTGTTCACGGCGATGACGTCGCGCGACCCCGAGCACGCGGCCACGCTCGCCCTGCAGCATGTTCGCGTCAACCGGCAGATCGCCCTGCGGATCCTGTTCGGCACCGACGACGAGGCTGCCGAGCAAGGGGCCTGAGGGCCGGGACACCCTCGGCCGAGAGGACACCGCTGAGCGATCGCGTCACGAACTGAGCGATCGCGTCACAAACGTCATGGCGGCGGCTCGGGCCGAGACGGCATGCTGGTGACACCTGGCAATCCCTCCAGGACGCAAGGCGGGCGCTCGCGACCGCCGGTTAGGGACGGGTCATGTCTTCCTCCGACGAGCTCCACATCACCATCGGGTACTCCCCGGCCTCGGACGGCTGGGGCTTCGTCGGCAGCGTGAAGATCGCCGACCACGAGTGCTACCGCTCGCTGCGTGTCTTCACCACGCCGGGCGAGGCGCTGCAGGAGACGCAGCTCATCATGGGCGACGTGCTGGGCAGCCTCCTGGCGGGCCAGGAGTGGCGGACCCTCAACGACAAGGTCGGCCGCGCTCCTACCCGGGCCGACCTGCGCCTCGGCCTGGTCAGCTCGGACACCGCTCAGGGCGCTGTGGCACGACCGGAGGGCGACACGCCCGGCGCGTGACCGCGCCCGGCGCCACCGGCGCTGCCAACCGGCATCCCATCCGTGTCCGGTACGACCGCACACCGGTGAGCCGTCGGGACGTTGGACCCGGTACGGCGCCGCGCGCAGGCGGCATCGTGACCGGTGCCGTCACACACACGATGTCGCGGTGGTTGTCGGGCGAGGAGGAACGATGGCCAGGTCACGCAAGCCGTTCCTGTGCCGCACCGGCTTGTGGCACCGGTGGGAGCAGGCCACGACCACCGACGGCGCCACCTACACCCGCTGCTCCAGGTGCCTGAAGGAGAAGTGGACGGGGCTCGGTGACGGCAGGTCGACCACGGCGACCGTCGTCACCAACTACGGCAGCACGCACTAGCTCCCAAGGGCAGGGCCCGTGTCCACGACGGGTGAGGCGTCGACGTCGGCGCCGTTGTCAGGAGCGTTCGCGGCAGGCAGCCAGGGTGCCGGAGAGCCACTCGAGCTCACGCGACACGTACTCCACGATGTCGCCGGTCTTGAGGTGCGCCGGCAGCACGTCCCACGTGTAGGTCTCGATCTCGAGGTGGTCGGACAGGTCGAGCTCCGCCTGCACCGCGAGCGCCTGCTCGATGCCGCTCCGCGTGGTGCTGAAGGCCCCGAGGTCGTCGAGGAAGACGGGTACGTGGAAGTGCGTGCGCCACTCCCGCTTCGGCTCGGGGTCGCGCCGCCACTCCTCGATCGCGTCCGACAGGTTGAGCAGCCGGGTGAGCTCGCCGTCGCGGCGCTCGGTGGTCTGGCTCAGGTAGATGGTGTCGGTGAACGGCTCCAGGGCGGCCACGGTCTGCGCCGTGACGTCGGGCATCCGCAGTGCGGCAGCCGCCTGCAGCTTGAAGACGGGCACCCCCGCATCGACGAGGGCGCGCAGCGAGCCGGTGATGTCCTCGAACTCTACCGACTGGTGGCAGATGTCGAAGACCACACCGAGGTGGCGCCTCAGGGCGCCGATCGCCTCGCTGACCGGCAGCCCGCTCAGCCGGCTGAACGTGGCGAGGCCCGCCGCCGACCAGACCCGCTCCTGGAAGTAGGTGATGGTCTCGGCCGTGGTCTCCAGGTAGCAGTACGGCTCCGGCTCGAGCGCGAGCTTCACGCGCCGGCCGGTTCGTGCCTCGAGGTTGACGAGGTGCGCGACGACCCGCAGGAGGTTCTCGGTGAGGTGCAGGACGTCGTCCTCCGTGCGTACCTTCGGCCGGAAGGCCAGCGGTGCCGTCTGGATCGACGGCGACACGTCGTCCGGGGCGACTTCGGCCAGGATGTCCGCGACCTGGCAGGTGTAGGTGACTCGCTCCTCGGTGCTCCAGTCCGGCTCGTACACGTCCTCCATCACGGTGCGCCCCTTGAACGGTCCGTAGGGGAACGCGTTGACCGTGTAGACGTACATGTCGTGCTCGTCGAGCCAGCGCCGCAGCCGGGCGCGCTCCTCGGCGTCGTCGGTCAGCGTCTGCGCCGATGCACCCGAGATGCGCAGCGACACGGCATACGGGTCGTCGGGTGACACCCGCGCCTTCACCTGCGGCGCGAAGGTCTCCAGGCTCTCTCGCATCTCCTCCCACGTGTCGCCTGCGTGCACCAGCGTCGAGTAGGCGAGGTGTTCGGTCCGGCCGTTCCGGGTCATGGGTGGCGTCTCCAGGGTGTCGTGTGTTCGGGGTGTCGTGGTGGTCGTCGACGACGTGGTGCAGGTCAGGCGCAGGCGAGCCGCGCGACGAGGTCGCGCAGGAACGTCCGCACGAGGGGTGCGTCCGCCTGGGCCTGGTCGAAGCAGACCGAGACGTATGCCGTGTGCCGGATCCCGATGCCGGCGGCACCGTCCTGGTCGACGACGACCACGTGGGGGGACGGACGGCTGAACCCGATGCTCACCACCTGCCCCGGCCAAGGGTCCTCGACGTCGACGACGACGTGGTCCTCGCCGGCGAACTCCAGCGTCGCGTGGGCGGTACCAGAGGTGCCCGCGGAGGGGGACGACGCCGTGGGGGCCTCACGCAGGCGGCGCAGTATGCCGTCCGCGTTCAGCTCCTCCGCGTGGTCCACCAGGGCGACCCGTGCACCGTCGGCAGCGGTGCGCCGGACCGTCACCGCGACGTGGTCGGAGCCCGCTCCCGAGCCCAGCAGCGCCGGGCACGCCCGCAGGGCCGCGACGGCCTGCGTCGTGGCGACGGCGACGAAGCGGTCGTCCGCTGTGGCCCCGCTGCCCACCCCCGCAGCGGTCCGGAGCAGGGACGTGAGGTCGACGGTCGCGGTGACGGTGCGCACGGAGCGCACCGCGCCGGCCACGGCGGCGTCTCCCTGGCCCACGCCGGCGGCCGCGGGCTGGGGAGCCCCGCCCGCGGGCCCGGTGGCAGCCGCGGGCGGAGCCGGTCTGGGTGAGGAGGTGCTCGGCTGGGCCGCCTGGATGGCCGGCTGGGCTGCCTCGCCGCCCTCCGCCGCACGAGCGACGTCCTCGGGGGTGACCCGGCCACGCGGTCCCGTACCGTCGAGCGTGTCCGGGTCGAGGCCCGCCTCTCGCGCCAGCCGTCGCACCCGCGGGGAGTGCCGGTGCCGTGGGCCGGACCCCGCCTCTGGGGCCGACGCCTGGGCAGGAGGAGCCGGTGCTGCGGCGGCCCCGACGCCGGTGACGGGTTCGCTTGCGGGCGCGGGCTGCTCGGCGGCACCGCGGTCGCGTCCGAGGTGGGCGAGCACGGTGCCGACCGCGACGGTCGTGTCCTCACCGACGACGATCTCGACCAGCACCCCCGCGCCGGGCGAGGGCACCTCGGTGTCGACCTTGTCGGTCGCGATCTCGAGCAGCGGTTCCTGGTCGTCGACCGTGTCGCCGACCTGCTTGAGCCACCTCAGCACGGTGCCCTCCGCCACGGTCTCCCCGAGCTGGGGCATCGTCACGGCAACGGTGTCGTCGGGTGCCGGGCTCACTGCTGCAGCGCCTTCTCCACGGTCCGGGCGATGCTCTCCTCGGACGGCATCACCAGGTCCTCGAGCGAGTCCGCCGAGGGGAGCGGGATGTGGGGCGTCGTGATGCGCTGGACCGGGCCGTCGAGGTCCCAGAAGCACTCGTCGGCGGCGAGCGAGGCGATCTCGGCGCCCCAGCCCAGGACCTGCGGGTTCTCCTCCACGGTGAACAGCCGTCCGGTGCGGGAGACCGACCCCAGGATCGTCTGGGTGTCGAGCGGCACGAGTGACCTGACGTCGATCACCTCGGCGTCGATTCCCTGTGCCGCAAGGCTTTCCGCCGCGGCCAGTGCCCTCGGGACCATCATGCCGAGGGCGACGATGGTGGCGTCCTTCCCGGGACGGCGGACCTTCGCCGTGCCGAGGGAGTCGACGATGTCGCCGTCCGGCACCTCCCCCTTGGACGCGTAGAGACCCTTGTGCTCGCAGAAGATGACCGGGTCGTCGTCACGGATCGCCGCGGCCATGAGCCCGACGACGTCCTCCGGGGTGGAGGGGGTGACGACCTTGAGGCCGGGCACCGCCATCGCCCAGTTCTCGATCGACTGCGAGTGCTGGGCGCCGAAGCGCAGGCCCCCGCCGTTGCCGGTCTTGATGACCAGGGGCAGCGTGACCTGCCCAGCCGTCATGTAGCGGGTCTTGGCGATCTGGTTGACCACGATGTCCCAGCACACGGCGAAGAAGTCCGAGAACATGATCTCCGCGACCGGGCGCATCCCCGTCATCGCGGCGCCCATGGTCGCGCCGAGGATGGCCTGCTCCGAGATGGGGGTGTCGACGACCCGCGCGGGCCCGAACTCGTCGAGCAGGCCCACCGTCGTCTTGAAGACGCCCCCGGCCCCGGCCACGTCCTCGCCGACGAGCACGACGCGCTCGTCGCGCCGCATCTCCTGGGCGATTCCGCGGGCCACCGCGTCCCGGTACGTCAGTTCCGCCATGACCATCCTCCATCTGCCCACACGTCGGTGAACGCGCTCTCCGGCGGCGGGAGCTCGCCCGCCTTCGCTTCCTCGGTGGCCTTGTCGACGGCGGCCAGGGCCTCGGCGTCGATGGCGTCGAGCTCGCCCTCGTCCACGCCGAGACGCGTCAGCCGCGCCCGGTACACGTCCAGCGGGTCGTACGCCTTCCACGCGTCGACCTCCTCGCTGGGCCGGTACTTGCCCGGGTCGGCCCGGGAGTGGCCGCCGTGGCGGTACGTCAGCGCCTCGATGAGCGACGGCCCCTCGCCCGACCTCGCGCGCTCCAGCGCGGCGCGTGCCGTCAGGTAGACCTCGTCGACGTCGTTGCCGTCGATCACCACCGGCTCGAGGCCGTATGCCGCGGCCCGGTCCGCCGCGGGGTTGCGCACCGCGGTGATGTCGTAGATCGACGTGTACTCCATGTACATGTTGTTCTCGCATACGAAGACGACGGGCAGCTTGTACACGGCCGCGTAGTTGAGGGCCTCGTGGAAGGCGCCGATGTTGGTCGTGCCGTCACCGAAGAAGCACACGGCGACCTGGCCCGAGCCACGCAGCTGGGCCGACCACGCGGCGCCGTTGGCGATCGTCAGGTGGGCGCCGATGATGGCGTAGGAGCCCATCATCCCGTGCTCGACGCTCGTGAGGTGCATGGAGCCGCCCTTGCCCCCGAGCAGTCCGTTGGCGCGACCGAGCAGCTCGGCCAGGACCGGCGTCATGGGCACCCCGCGGGCGAGGGTGTGCGCGTGCCCGCGGTACGTCGCGAACGTGTAGTCGTCCTGGCGCATCGCCCGCCCGAACCCGGCGGCGATCGCCTCCATGCCGAGCGAGAGGTGGCTCGTGCCCTTGACGAGCTGCTTCATGAACAGGTCGTAGGCGCGCTTCTCGAACAGCCGCATCTCGCGCATGCTCCGGTACATGTCCCGGCGGGTCGCGAGCTCGATGTCGGCACCGTCGTGGCGCGTGGGGTCGTCCGGCGGCCGCACGACCGGGTGCTGTCCGTAGGGGTGGTCCTGCAGCGGTGCTCTCATGGTGCTTCCTTCACTCGGCGATGGCGGGCTGGCGCTCGGCCGCAGCCGTGTTGAGGTGGGACTGGCTGTCGCGCAGCGTCGGGAGGTGGCCGCCGGTCGTGTAGTAGCGCTTGCCCGCGACGAGCAGCTCCTCGGCCGGGAACTTCGTGATGACCTCGCAGCCGTCCTTGGTGACGACCATCTCCTCCTCGATCCGCGCGGCACCGAGGCCGTCCGCCGCCGGCCAGTACGTCTCCAGGGCGAAGACCATCCCCTCCTCCAGCGTCTCCGGGTGCTCGAGGGAGGTCATGCGGCTGAAGATCGGCCGCTCCCAGATCGACAGCCCGACGCCGTGCCCGTACTGCAGGGCGAAGGCGGCCTCCTCGTCCGCGAACCCGAACTCCTGCGCCGTCGGCCAGACCGACACGATGTCGGCGGTCGTCGCACCGGGCTTCACCAGCTCGATCGCGCGGTCCATGAGCTCGCGGCAGATCGTGTACGCGTCGCGCTGGGCCCGCGAGGCGCTCCCCACCGCGAAGGTGCGGTAGTAGCACGTCCGGTAGCCGACGAAGCTGTGCAGGATGTCGAAGAAGGCCGGGTCGCCGGGCCGGATGAGCCGGTCGCTGAAGACGTGCGGGTGGGGCGAGCACCGCTCTCCCGAGATCGCGTTGACGCCCTCGACGTGCTCGGAGCCCAGGTCGTACAGGACCTTGTTCACGAGGCCGACGCACTCGTTCTCACGGACACCGGGCCGCAGGAACTCGTACAGCTCCTCGTACGCGGCGTCCACCATCGACGCGGCCTGCGTCAGCAGGCCGATCTCGTCGGGGGTCTTGATCTTGCGGGCCTCGAGGTAGACCTGCTGCCCGTCGACCACCTCGTGTCCGGCGGCCTTCAGCGCGGCGGCGACGGGCGGCTCGACGATGTCGACCCCCACCGGCTGCCCCTCCAGCCCGAAGTCGCGCATCACCTCGGCCACCTTGCGCGCCACGTCCTCCGCGCGGCCGGCACCCGGGGAGATGGCGCCGCGCAGGGTGGAGATGCCCGCCCGGTTGCCGTAGTGCTCGCCGCGCCCGGCGGCGCGGTGCGACTCGTCCAGCCACTGCGCGTAGAGCCTGTGGTGGGCCGCGGCCGAGCCGAAGTCCCACAGCACCGGGTCGCCGCCGCGGGGCAGGAGGGCGAAGCGGATCATCTTGTCCATGGCCCACGTGCCGATGTGGGTCCCGGTCATGTACCGGATGTTGTGGAAGTCGAACGTCAGCAGCGCCCCGAGGTCCGACGCCTCGAGCTCGGCCTTGAGCCGGTCCAGCCGCTCGGCGCGGAGGCGGCCCATGTCCAGGCGGCTCTCCCAGTCGACGGCGTTGGTGCCATAGGTCGGTGAAACCATTGCGATCTCCTCGTCTCGGTGCGACCGCGTCGCAGGTGGGGGTGCAGCCCGGCCCACACCGCGCACCGGTTCGGCGCGCAGCGGGGGTGCTGGAGTGCGTGTTCGGGGTTCGTGCTCGGGGTGCGTGCTGGGGGTGGGTGGGCAGGCTGGTCAGTGCGGGTGGGCGAGGTGGACGCCGGCGCGGGCGCGCAGGTACTCCTGCGTCTCCCGCTCGCGCAGCTCCCCCTGCTCGTCGTAGGCGATCTCGACCAGCTCGAGGGTCAACCCGTCCGGGTCGCTGAGGTAGACCCAGCGCCACCCGGCGAGCGGGCCGTCGTCGACGACGGTGATGTCGGAGTAGAAGCGCACGCCCTGCGCCTCGAGCTCGGCCTTGCTCGCCCGGATGTCGTCGACCCGGAAGCAGACGTGCGCCGCACCCAGGCTGTTGTTCGGCGGCGGCTGCGGACCCGTGGCGGGGTGCTCGTGGTACTGCAGCAGCTCGACCACGGTCTCCCCCGCCCGGAGCGTCGCGAGCCGCAGCCGGGCACCCGGCACCCCGACACCACGCGCGAGCTCGTCGCCCTCGAACCAGGGGGTGGGTCCACTGGCCAGCGGCAGTCCGAGGAGGTCGTGGTAGAACGCGATCGACCGGTCGAGGTCCTCGACGACGAGCCCCACGTGGTGGATGGCGGTGACGGCGGTGGTCATGTCCGGCGCTCCGTCAGGCCCGGCCGGCCGTCGGGGAGACCAACACCTTGAGCTGGTCGCCCGTGGGGTTGACGAGCACGTCGAAGCCCTTGGTCACGACGTCCTCGAGGCCGATCTGCGTCGTGACCGCCTTGGCCACGGGGTACTTGCCCGAGGCGATCATCCGGATGATGCGCGGCCAGTCGGTGATGAGGTAGCACCAGCTGCCGACGTAGCTGATGTCGCGCTCGGACAGCCGCATCGCGTCGAGGGTGGCCGGCTTGGTGTGCAGGCCGGTCTGGACGATCTTGCCCCGCGTCCGGACGCTGTCCATGGCGGTCGTGAGCCCGGGGGTCGAGCCCGAGCACTCCGCGACGACGTCCGCGCCCCGGCCCTGGGTGAGGTCGGCGAGGGCGTCGGCGAAGCCGGCGTCGGTGGGGTCGAGCACCGGCCCCACGTCGACAGCGCGGGCGAGCGCCGCCCGGTTGGGGTTCGGCTCGGCGATCACGACCGTGGTGGCACCCAGCGCGTCGGCATACAGCGCCGAGAGGACCCCGATCGGCCCGGCACCCGTGACGAGCACGACGTCACCGCCGTGGATGCCCACGCGGTCGATGCCGTATGCCGCGACGCTCGCCGGCTCGACCACCGCGCCCTCCACGTCGCTCACGCTGTCGGGGAGCACGGCGACCTGGTACTCCTTCAGCACGGCATACTGCGCCAGCCCGCCGGTCTCGGCGGAGAGGCCGGTGCACGCGAAGCGGACGCACAGGTGGCCCAGGCCCTCGCGGCAGAAGCGGCACCGGCCGCAGACGATGGCCGGCATGATCGCGACGCGGTCGCCGACCGAGACGTCCTCGACGTCCGGCCCGACCTCCACGACCCGCGCGGAGAACTCGTGGCCGAGGGTCTGCGGGAGCGTGGCGCCCGTCAGCGGGTGGGGGTCCACCGGGGTGACGATCGGGCCGACCATGTACTCGTGCAGGTCCGTGCCGCAGATGCCGCACCACAGGACCTCGACGAGGACCTCGTCGCGCTCCTTGATCTTCGGGGTCTCGACGTCCTCGACCCTGATGTCGGACTTGCCGTGGAAGCGTGCTGCACGCATGGGGGTCTCCTGGTTCAGAGGGTGGCGCGGGCGCCGCGGGCCCGGCCGTAGATCACGGCGGCGGCCACGATGAGCGCGCCCTGGAAGAGGTACTGCCAGGTCTGGCTGAGGTTGAGGAACACCGTGGCGTTGAGCAGCTCGACGATGAGGCCGGCCCCGAGGAGCGTGCCGATGAAGGTGCCGCGGCCGCCGAGCAGGCTCGTGCCGCCCAGCACCACGGCCGTGATGCTGCTCAGGGTGTAGCCGATGCCCTGGTTGGGGTCGCCGATGCCGAGCTGGGCGAGGAGCACCATCGACCCGAGGAAGACGAACAGCGACGAGCTGACGTACCCGAGGACGACGGTCCGGTTGACCTTCACCCCGACCCGGCGTGCGGACTCCTCGTCCGAGCCGACCGCACGGAGCCTGCGCCCCCAGCCGCGGTAGCGCAGCAGGTACTCCATCACGACGCTGGCGACCACGAGCAGGATGAAGACGTTCGGGACCGGGCCGACCCCCAGCTGGAGGAAGCCGGTGACGCTCTCGGCGATGTTGCCGCCGGGCGCGCTGCGCAGCAGCAGGCTGAGCCCCTGCAGGCCGATGTATGCCGCGAGCGTCGCCGCCACGGGGGTGAACTTGGCGAACCTGATGAGCGAGCCGTTGACCGCACCGGTCCCGGCCGCGGCGAGCGCCATGAGCAGCACGCCGAGCAGCATCACCGGGAGGGGCTTGCCGTCGACGAGGAAGAACGACCCGATGATCACGAGGAAGCCGGCCAGTGGACCGACGGACAGGTCGATCCCGCCGGTCATCAGCGCGATCGTCTGGCCGAGGGCGATGAAGCCGAGCGCGGCGCAGGACATCGTCACCGAGGTGATGTTGAAGGCCGAGAGGTAGCGCGGGTTCTGGGCGTAGATGTACGCGCCGAGGGCGACCATGACCAGGGCCAGCACCACGACCGGGGCGTAGTCGCCCTGGAGGAACCGGCTGAAACGGGTGGAGGCCGCGAGCGAGCGCTGTCGCTCCTGCTTGGCCTTGACGTGCCCGGTGGCCCGGACCGCGGCGTCGATGAGCCGGTTCTCGCTCACCTCCTCCCCCTCGAACGAGGCCACCGCGGAGCCGCGGGACATCACGACCACGCGGTCGCACAGGCCCTCGAGCTCCTTGGCGTCCGAGGAGGCCACGACGACGGGGACCCCGCTCTGGGAGACCTCGCGCAGGATGCGGTAGATCTCCGCACGGGCACCCACATCGACGCCCTGGGTGGGCTCGTCCGCGACGAGCAGCTTCGGCTTGGACAGCAGCGCCCGGGCCAGGACCACCTTCTGCTGGTTGCCGCCGGACAGGGCCGAGACCTCGGTCTCCTGGGAGGCCGTCTTCACGGCGAGCCCGCGCAGCTCCGCCTCGACGCTCTCGACCTCGGCGCGCCGGTCCAGCAGGCGGCCCTTGCGGAACCGGGTCAGGGCGGAGACCGCGGCGTTCTCGCGGACCGAGAGGGTCATCATCAGGCCCTCGACGTGCCGGTCCGCGGGCAGGTAGGCGGTGGCGTCGACCAGCTGCTTGTCGCTGTAGCCGGTGGACCCGATCCGCACCGTGCCGGAGAACGGCTCCAGGCCGGTGAGCGCCCGCAGCAGGTTGCTCTGGCCGTTGCCCACGATGCCCGAGATGCCGACGATCTCGCCGCGTCGCGCGGTGAACGAGACGTCGTCGAAGCCGGGGCCGGAGAGGTTCTCGACGGTGAGGAAGTCGGTCCCGTCACCCTCGCCCTGAAGCTTCGGGGGGAAGGTGTACTCCAGCTGCCGGCCGACGATCAGTGCGAGCAGCTCGTCGTCCGTCACGGATGCCACGTCGGCGGTGCCGCGCACCTTGCCGTCACGGAGCACGGTGACGCGCTGGGCGAGCTCACGCACCTCCGCCAGGCGGTGCGTGATGTAGACGACTGCCGTCCCACGCTCGGCCGCCCGTCGCACCCAGGCGAAGAGCCGGTCGACCGACTCGGGGCCGAGGGGTGCCGTGGGCTCGTCGAGGATGAGGATCGACGGCTTGATCAGGATCGCCTTGGCCAGCTCGAGCAGGTGCCGCTGCGCGACGCTGAGGTTGCCGACCCTGTCCTCGAGGTGCGCGGTGGACCCCACGTCCTCGAGCACCTGGCGCATCGTCGCCTCCGCCCCCTCCGTGCCGGCCAGCTGGCTGGCCGGCACGGCGACGCGGATGTTCTCCGCCACCGTCATGTCGGGCATCACGGCCGGGTGCTGGTGGACGATGGCGATCCCCAGCGAGGTCGCCAGCGGCGGCGTGAGCACCGGGACCGCCTCGCCCCGGACCTCGATCGATCCCGCGTCGGGGACGACCGAGCCGGTGGCGACGCCCATGAGCGTCGACTTGCCGGCGCCGTTCTCCCCGAGGAGCGCGTGCACCTCCCCGGCCCGCACCTCGAGGGACACGTCGGTGAGTGCCGCGACGCCGTCGTAGTGCTTGCTGATGCCGCTCAGCACCAGGGCGACTGCGTCATCCTGCGCCGCCGGGCGCGGGTCCGGGATCTCTCGCTGGTCCGTCATGGGTCCGTCCTGGACGTCTGGGGGTCGGGCGGGCACGGGGAACGCCTCGATCGGGCTCACTTGAGGAGCTTCGCCTGGTCCTGGCCGGCCATCTCGGCCGAGAGGTACACGTCACCGGGCAGGCTCTTCTCGCAGGTGACGGGGTGCGGCTGGCTGCTCACCGAGTCCTCGAAGATCGGGGCCTTGAAGGTCTGGTCCGAGGGGGTCTTGCCGCCGGTGGCCAGGGCGACGGCCCACTGCACCGCGAGGCGCGCGTTGTCGTTGCCCGTCGCGACCGTCATCAGCTTGAAGTTCGGGTTCTTCGCCTTGTGCTGGTCGTAGAAGCAGGACAGGACGTTCCCGTCGGAGGTGGCGATCATCGGGATGGAGCGCCCCGACTTCTCGAACTCCGGCAGCGCGCCGACCAGCGAGGGGCCGAAGTCCGAGACGATGGCGTCGATCTTGGGGTTCTTCGCGATCGCCGCGCTGAGGACCTGCTGGGTCTTCGAGGGGTCCCAGTTGGTGACCTCGAAGGGCTGCTGGCCGATGAACTTGTACTTGCCGGCGTCGAGCACCGACTTCATCCCCTTGAGCTCGTCGAGGCCCTGGCTGTTGCCGGGAGGCCCGGACAGGAAGAGCACGTTGCCGCCGTTGGGGAGGTTCTTCTGGAGCCACTCGGCCCAGTGCATGCCGTCGGTGACGAAGTCGGCTCCGACCCAGACGCTGTAGTCCTTCTTCGCCTCACCGCCCGGGTTGACCCGGTACGGCACGGTGACCACGCCGGCCTTGTAGGCGCTGCGCAGGGCGGGCAGGACGGCGTTCCCGGCGTCGGGGAAGACGACCAGGGCGTTGACGCCCTTGGCCACCATGCCCTGGATGTCGGAGATGGCCTTCTGGGTGTCGCCCTGGCCGTCGGCGTACGAGAAGTTGGTGACGCTGGGGCACTTGGCGATCTCGTCCTTGGCCGCTGCCGTCGTCACGAGGCGCCAGCTGTTGCCACCGAAGCCGTCGGTGAGGCCCAGCGTGACCTTTTTCGTCCCGCACCACGAGGGTGCGCCGGCGACCGTGGCGCCGCCGCTGGACTGTGCGTCCGCGGTGTTTGCGCCACCGGTCTGGCTGCAGGCGGTGAGGGTGGCAGCGATGAGGCCGCAGGATGCGAGCATCCGCATGCGGTTCGTGGTCGTCCTCGAGTTCATGGTGTGACCTTCCTTGGGCCGCAGAGCAGGGGTGGTTGGGATGACCGTGCGGTCGGGTGGGTGGGGTCGGCGGTGCCGTGGGGGTGGGACCGCGCGGGTGTCGGTCAGCCGGGTGAGACGGCCGTGCGTGGTGGACGCCCGAACCTGGCGCGCAGGCGGCGCCAGTCGATGGTGTAGAGAGCCACACCGACTGCGAACGCGATCGACTGGACGAGGGTCTCGACGGCGTAGTTCACCCCGATCGCGAGGACGAACTGGTCGAGCTGGGTGAGGAACAGCGCGGCCAGTGCGGTGGCCACGATGTTCCCGCGACCGCCCAGGAGCGAGGTGCCACCCAGGACCACCGCGGCGACGGTGGGGAGCAGGTAGCGGTCGCCCTGGTAGGCCGTGGGCTTGTTGAGGATGCCGGCGAGAAGCAGGCCTCCGAGCCAGTAGTGCACCTGGGCGGCGACGTAGCCGCCGGCCCGGTGCCGCTGCACCCGCAGCCCGGTGGCCCAGGCCGCGCGGCCGCTGGCACCGACCGCCTCGAACCGGCGACCGGCCACCGTCCGCTTCACGAGCACGGTGGTGACCACGGTCGTCAGGACCGCGACGAGCAGTGCGTTCGGCACGCCGAGCACGGTTCCGCCCGCGAGGCTGGCCAGCAGGTCGGTCGTCTGGCGGGGCGTGCCGCCGGACACTCCCAGCACGCCGGCATACAGCAGCGCGTTGACGCCCAGTGTCGCGACGATCGCGTTGAGGCCGAGGCGACCGATGAGCAAGCCGTTGACCGCCCCGGCGACCAGGACGAGTGCGAGCGCCGTCAGGGCCGCGGGGAGCACCTTCGCGTTGTCCCCGTATGCCTGGTGGGTCACCACCACGACGACGAGCGACACCGAGCCCGGCACCGACAGGTCGAAGCCGCCCTGCATGACCACGAGGGTCTGCCCGATCGCCAGGATCGCCAGGACCGAGGCGAACGGCAGCATGCTCTGCAGCGCGCCCGTGCTGACGCTGCTGGGGGCGAGCACGACCGACACCGCGAACAGCAGGACGAGGGCGCCCAGCACCGTCGCGAGCCCGCGGGAGAGGGAGAGCCGCTGGTGGCCTCGCCCTGTCGTGCGCTGGTCCTCGGTGGTGGCCATGAGTACCTCCTCGTCGTTGAGGTGCCGAGCCGCGGTGGGAGCCGGGGCTCCTGCGGCGTTGCGTGTGACTTTACAAGTCCTGCAACGTGTTCACAAGAGGTTCACACCAATGAGATCAAGGGGTGGACTCAGCGCGAGGTGGCGCCCGGCGCCCGGCCGTCGTACCGGCTCAGGTCGGCCATGTCGCGCGCTCCGAGCCCGGCCCCGACCGCGGCCCGCACCGCTTGCAGCACCGCCTCGGTGACGGGGGCCGGCCGCCCCAGCGCACGCGCCTGCTCGGTCACGAGCCCCAGGTCCTTCTCGACGAGGGCCAGGCTCATGGCGACGGGGGTCCCGGGGTCGAGGAACGCCGCGCGCTTGTACTGCACGTAGGGCGCCCCGACCACGCTCTCCTGGAAGACGGTGTACGCGTCGTCCCTCGCGATGTCCGCGGCCTCGGCGAGCTGGAGGGCCTCCGCCATCGCGGCGTTGAGGTCGTGCAGGACGAGGTTGACCGCCAGCTTCATCACCTGTCCGGCTCCGGCGTCGCCGACACGGACGACCTTGCGCGCCAACGCCTCCAGCACGGGTCGGGCACGTTCGACGTCCCCAGCCGCACCGCTCGCCATGACGAGCAGGGTGCCGGCCTGGACTGCGGGGATGCTCCCGGAGACCGGGGCGTCGAGGAAGCCGATGTGCCGTTCGGACAGTCCCGTCGCGAGGACGCGGGCGGCGTCCGGACCGCTCGTGGCGTGGTCGACGACGACGCACGCGGGGTCGAGGGCGTCCAGGACCGCCGGGTTGAGCAGCACCTCCCGGGTCGCCCTGCCGTCCGCCAGGATGGACAGGACCACCTCGCAGCCGCGCACGGCGTCCTCGGCCCGGTCCTCGACGGCCACGAGCGGGTTCGACTCGGCCACCGTGTCGGCCCTGGCGCGGGTGCGGTTCCAGAGGACGACCGAGTGTCCCTGGTCGACCAGCCGGACGGCCATGGCCGCACCCATGCGGCCGGCCCCGAGGACGGCGACCCTAGCCACGGCTGGGCGCCACGAGGATCTTGCCCCCGGCCGTGCCGGCAGCCAGCGGGCGGAGCCCCTGCTCGACCACGGCGTCCAGCGGCACCTCGGTGACCCCGAGGAGGCGGCCGAGGGGCCGATCGCGGAGCAGGTCGAGGGCTCGTGGGAGGTCGGTGGCGCAGACGTGCGCCACCGTCGTCGCGATGTCCACCTCGCGCAGCACGACGCCGGCGAGGGCGAGCTCCTGGGGCTCCTTGGAGAGGCCCACGAGCAGCACGCGTCCGCCGCGCGCCACGAGGTCGAGCACCCTCGCGGCGGAGCCGGGAGCCCCCGCGCTCTCGATGACGAGGTCGACCGGGCGGCCGACCTGGCTCCCCAGCTCGGCACCCGACGTACCTGGCTCGATCTGGATGGTGCGGGTGGCGCCCAGCTCCTCGGCCGCCGCGAGGCGGGCGGGGTCGATGTCGGCGACGACGACCTCGCCGTCGTGCCCGCTGAGGCCGGCGAGGATGAACGAGCCGATGGCGCCCGCCCCCATCACGACGACGGTCTCCCCGGGCGCGGCCCCCGACCGCGTGACCGCGTGCAGGCCGACGGCGAGCGGTTGCGCGAGCGCGGCCTCGACGTCGGGCAGGTCCGACGGGATCTCGGTGAGCGTCGAGGCCGGGGCGCAGACGCGCTCCGCGAGGCCGCCGTGCGTCGACAGCCCGAGCGTGTAGTACGACTGGCACAGGTTGGTGCGTCCGCGCAGGCACCAGGCGCAGGTGCCGCAGGAGACTCCCGCGCCGCTGGCGACGCGCTTGCCGACCCACTCCTGCGCCCCGGCACCGGCCGACACCACGCGGCCCACGAACTCGTGGCCGAGGATGGTCGGACCCAGGTGGCCGCTGCCGGGATGACGGGTCGTCAGCGGGACCATCATCGGCCCCTTGGAGTACTCGGTCGCATCCGTGCCGCACAACCCGTTGTACGACACCTCCACCAGAACCTCGCCCTCGGCGGGGACGGGGTCGGGAACGTCCTCGACCCTCAGGTCGCCGGCCGAGTACAGGACTCCTGCGCGCATCGTCGTCTCCTCGTCGTGGTCCGGCTCAGAGGGCCGCGTCAGAGGTCAGGTGCACCTTGACCTGGGTCTTGTCCTCGAGCACGGTGCGTATGCCGCGGTCGGCCTCCGTCAGCGGCACCTGCGCCGTGACGAGGGGGCTCAGGTCGACGCCCGCGCGGGCCAGGAACCGCAGCGTCTGCGGCCAGACGCCCGGGGAGCCGATGATGCCCCGCGCCTGCAGCTCCTTGGACTGGAAGAGTCCGAGCTGCGCGGGGACGGACCGCCCGACGTCGATCCCGACGTAGACGAGGCGGGCGCGGAAGGCGGCCACCTGGAGCGCGGAGGCCATGGCCTGCGGCTGCCCGCTCGCCTCGATGACGACGGACGGGCCCTGGCCGGCCGTCTGCTCCTTGACCTCCTCGGCGAACCCCTCGGCCGTCGGGTCCAGCACCACCTCGGCGCCTAGCGTGCGGGCCAGCTGCCCGCGCGCCTCGGTCGGCTCGGCGACCAGGACCCTGGCGTTCCGGCCGACGCAGGCCGCGACGACTCCGAGGCCGATCGGCCCCGCCCCGTACACGAGCACCGTGTCGCTGGCGTCGAGGTTGTCGGCCCGGACGGATGCGTAGTACCCACAGCTGAAGGGCTCGACGAGCGCACCCTGCGTCCAGCTCAGCTCGTCGGGGAGGTGGTGCAGCCAGGCGGCCTTGGCGACGAAGAACTCCGCCGCGGCGCCGCTGATGCTGAAGCCGAAGTGGTCGTTGCCGATGACGCACTCCCCCACCACCCGGTCACCCGGGCGGAAGCCGTCCACCTGCGAGCCCACCTGCACGACCTCGGCCGCCCACTCGTGCCCCGGGATGACCGGGTACTCGAAGGGGATGATGTAGCGCCCCTCGAGCAGCTCGATGTCGGAGTGGCAGACGCCCACGGACCGGCTGGCGAGCAGGACCTCGTCCTCGGCGATCCGGGGGATGTCGAGCTCGTTGACCGCGTAGGCGGAGGGACCGGTGAACTGCAGGGCTTTCATGGACACCTCTTCGGGGCTGACGTCGCTGTCAGGACCGGCGCCAGGACCGGCCTATGTTCACGGTCACTTAACTACGGGGATGCCGGATCGTCAAGCCACGGTGTCCACCGGTAGGACGGTGAGCCCCGGACGGTGAGGGCCGGCCAGTGGGGCGGCGCCGGTGGGGCAGCGCCGGTGGGGCAGCGCCGGTGGGGCGGCGGCGTGCCGAGCCGTCCGGCCGCTGCGGCCTCCCGACGGTTCCCGCGCCCGGCGGCGCGGGTCGGGTCAGCGGGGGTGCGCGACGAACCAGATGCCGCGGGCGGGGACGTCGCCGGGGTTGGTCAGCAGGTGCGGCAACGAGGAGTCCATGCCCATCGCCTCGCCGGCGCGGATGGTGAAGACGTCGAACCCGGCGGTGATCTCGAGCTCGCCCTCGAGCAGGTAGCCGAACTCGTACCCCGCGTGCTGGAGCATGGTGCCGTCCGAGGTGGAGCTGCTGTGCGGCGGGTACACGATCTCCATGAAGTCGAAGTCGGGCCCGGTGTTCGCGGCCAGCCTCTCCCAGACCACGCCGGTGTTCATCTCCAAGCGCGCTCGCTCCCCCGGGCGCGTCACCGAGACCCTGCCGTTCCCCTGGCGAGGGAAGGCGGTGACCGGTGACCCGAAGTCGGAGCGGGCGGCCGGGCGGTCCGACGGGTCCGCCCCGTGGTGCGTCCCGTGCTCCACGGTCTCGGCGGCATGGTCGTCCGCCGGCGCGGACGCGGCACCCGGATCAGGGGCCTCTGCCGCGAAGAGCTCGTCCACCGAGACACCCAGCAGCTGGGCCAGCGAGTAGAGCGTGGCCACCGACGGCTGCGACTTGCCGTTCTCCATCTGCGACACGAACGACGGGGACACCCCGAGCTCGCGGGCGGCGGCACGCAGGGACAGTCCGGCCCTCGTCCGCGCCTCGCGCAACCGCGGCCCCAGCTGGCTCATCGGCATCGACACCGCCCCTTCGCTCACGCCGTCACCGTACCCGCACGGTCGCACCGTCCGGCGCCGACGCCACTCCCCACGGTGCGCATCAGACCAGCACCATCCCACCGTCGGCCATGAGGACCTGGCCCGTGAGGTAGTCGGAGTCGGACGAGGCCAGGAAGAGCGCCGCGCCCAGCAGGTCGTCGGGCTGCGCGGGTCGGCCGCGCAGGATGTCGGCGGAGTAGGCCGCCATCGCGTCGCCCGGTCGCTCGGCGTCGCCGATCGCCACGAGGTCCTCGTCCAGGCGCTCCCAGAGGGGCGTGACGACGACGCCGGGTGCGAAGGCGTTGCAGGTGATGTTGTGCTCGGCCAGGCCCCGGGCGGCCGCCTGCGTGAGCGCGTTGACGGCGAACTTGCTCGCGGAGTACGGCGCGAAGCTGGGATATCCCTGGCGGCCGGCGATGGACGAGGTGTTCACGATCTTTCCTGCTCCCCCGGGGATCATCCGCCGGGCCGCCTCCTGGATGCAGATCAGCGTGCCGAGGGCGTTGACGTCCATGATCGTCCGCCAGTTCTCCTCGGTGACGTCGAGGAGGCGCATCGGCACGTTGAGGCCGGCGAGGTTGAACATCACGTCGAGGCCGCCCCAGCGCGACACGACCTCGTCCAGCGCCGCGGCGACCTCACCGCGGACGGTGACGTCGACCCCGACGCCGACAGCGGTCCCGCCGGCGTCCGTGATCGCGTCCGCCACGGCCTTGGCACCCTGGACGTCGCGGTCGAGCACCCCCACCCGTGCACCCTCGCGGGCGAAGCCGAGCGCGAAGGCCTTCCCCATGCCGCTGGCGCTGCCCGTGATCGCGACGCGGACTCCCTCGAGGCGACCTGTCATGGCGCGCTCCTTCCGTGGTGCAGTGGTCGACGTGCGGATGTTAACTGACACTTGACGCTAGCGTCCAGTGCCCGGCACCATGACGACGAGCCCGCGCCCGTCGGCCGTCCCGGGCCGCGCGGATGCGCCCCCACCCTGACAGGAGACGCCCATGAACCGCACCGCACTGGTGGTCGGAGTGACCGGAATGGCTGGGTACCACTCAGCGATCGCCTTGCGCGACAAGGGATTCAGCGTCATCGGCTTGGCGCGTTCCCGGCGGTACGAGCTCCCCGGAGTGGACCACGTGTATGCCGACGTGCTCGAACCGGAGTCGCTGCGCGCCGCCCTCGAGGGGCGCGAGATCACCGACCTGGTGTTCACCACCTGGCAGCGGCAGGCCACCGAGGCGGAGAACTGCAGGGTCAATGGTGCAATGCTGCAGAACACCCTGGACGTGGTCTGCGCGAGCAACCAGCTCACCCACGCCACGCTCGTGACCGGCCTCAAGCACTACCTCGGCCCCTTCGAGGCCTACGCCAGCGCGCCGGCCGACACCCCCTTCCGCGAGGAGCAGGGGCGCCTGCCGTTCCAGAACTTCTACTACGAGCAGGAGGACATCCTGTTCGAGGCAGCCGACCGGCACTCCTTCACCTGGTCGGTGCACCGTCCCCACACCCTCATCGGATACGCGCTCGGCAACGCCATGAACATGGGCGTGACGCTCGCGATCTACGGCTCCATCTGTCGCGAGACCGGTGAGCCCTTCGTGTTCCCCGGCAGCCCCGAGCAGTGGAACGGTGTCACGGACCTCACCGACGCGAGGCTCCTGGGCCGTCACGTGGCCTGGTCGACGTCGCAGGCGGCCGGACGGAACGAGGCCTTCAACACCGTCAACGGCGACGTGTTCCGCTGGCGACAGATGTGGCCGCGCGTGGCTGCTGCCCTGGGCGTGGAGGCTGCGCCCTACCCCGGGCACCCCACGCCGCTGCAGGACCGGATGGGTCACGCCGACGAGGTGTGGGCGCGACTGGTCTCAGAGCACGGCCTGCAGGACTACGCCGCCTCGGACCTCGCGTCCTGGTGGCACACCGACGCCGACCTGGGGCGCACGGTCGAGACCTTCGCGGACATGGGCAAGAGCCGTTCACTCGGCTTCCTCGACTACCAGGACTCGGCACAGTCGTTCCGGGACCTGTTCGCCGAGCTCCGGGCCGAGCGGATCATCCCCGAGCTCACGCCGACGAGCACCACGTCGAGCACCACGTCCGACACCGAGGTCACCGCGTGAACCAGAAGTCCCTGATCGAGTCCGTCCCCAAGGGCCTGCTCATCGGTGGGAAGTGGCGTGAGGGCGGCGATGGTCGGACGATCGCGGTGGAGGACCCGTCGAGCGGGTCGACGATCACGCAGGTGGCGGATGCGACGGTGGCTGACGGTCGGGCGGCGTTGGACGCGGCTGTTGCGGCGCAGGCGGAGTGGGCGGCGACGGCGCCGCGGGATCGTGGGGAGATCCTGCGGTCGGCGTTCGAGGCGATCACGAAGCGGGCGGAGGAGTTCGCCACGTTGATGTCGCTGGAGATGGGCAAGACGCTGGCCGAGTCGCGCGGTGAGGTGACGTACGGGGCTGAGTTCTTCCGGTGGTTCTCCGAGGAGGCGGTGCGGATCAGTGGGCGCTGGTCGACGGCCCCGAACGGCGCGACCCGGTTGTTGACGATGAAGAAGCCGGTCGGGCCGACGTTGATGATCACGCCGTGGAACTTCCCGCTGGCGATGGGGACCCGCAAGGTCGGTCCGGCGATCGCGGCGGGGTGCACGATGGTGGTCAAGCCGGCCTCCCAGACCCCGTTGACGATGCTGGCGCTGGCGCAGGTGCTGGCCGAGTGCGGGCTGCCCGACGGGGTCCTGAACGTCATCACCACCACCCGCACCGGTGACGTGGTCGAGCCGATCATCCGCGACCCCCGGCTGCGCAAGCTGACCTTCACCGGTTCCACGGCCGTGGGCCGCCGGCTGGTCGAGCAGTCCGCGCAGCAGCTGCTGCGGGTGTCGATGGAGCTGGGTGGCAACGCCCCCTTCCTGGTCTTCGACGACGCGGACCTGGACCGGGCCGTGGAGGGGGCGATGCTGGCCAAGATGCGCAACATCGGTGAGGCGTGCACCGCCGCGAACCGGTTCTACGCCCACGAGGACGTGGTGGACGAGTTCGCCGAGCGGCTTGCCAAGCGGATGGGTGCCCTGACCCTGGGCAAGGGCACCAAGAAGGGGGTCGACGTCGGCCCGCTCATCGACGCCAAGGCCCGCGACGGGGTCGCCGAGCTGGTCGAGCACGCCCGCGCCCAGGGCGCCACCGTCGTCACCGGCGGGAGACCCGTGCCCGGCCGCGGGTACTTCTACGAGCCGACCGTGATCACCGGGGTCGCCAAGGACGCCCGGATGATGACCGAGGAGATCTTCGGCCCCGTCGCCCCGATCGCCTCCTTCCGCACCGAGGCCGAGGCCGTCGCCCTGGCCAACGACACCGAGTACGGCCTCGCGTCCTACGTCTTCACCAACGACCTCGGCCGCATGATCCGGGTGGCCGAGGCACTGCAGTACGGCATGATCGGCGTCAACCAGGGCATCATCTCCAACCCCGCCGCCCCCTTCGGCGGCGTCAAGGCCTCCGGCTTCGGCCGCGAAGGCGGGTTCGAAGGCATCGAGGAGTACCTCGAGACCACCTACGTCGGCATCGCCCCGTAGGAGCGAGGCGGCCCGACTCGATGGTGATGAGGGGAGCCGTCGTCAACGGTTCGTGACACACGGGCGCGCGGTTTCCGGTCTACCCGTGTGGTGCCACGATGAGCGCATGAGCGCAGAGCTGACCGTGCTGACGGCGGGCTACGCAGGAGATCGGGTCGCCAGCACCGTCGTCCTGGTCCGCGAGCCCGGGCACACCGTCGTCGTCGACCCGGGCATGGTGGCGAACCGCGCGACCATCCTCGACCCCCTGACAGCCATGGGTGTCGACCCGAGGGACGTCGCCGATGTGGTCTTCAGCCACCACCACCCGGACCACACCCTCAACGCCGCCCTCTTCCCTGAAGCGCGGTTCCACGACTTCTGGGCGATCTACCGGGACGACACCTGGGTCGACCGGCCCGCCGACGGTTTCGAGCTGTCGCCATCGGTGCGCCTGATGGCCACGCCGGGACACACCGCCCAGGACATCACCACCCTGGTCGACACCGCCGAAGGCCTCGTCGCGTGCACCCACCTCTGGTGGTCGCAGGACGGTCCGGCAGTCGACCCGCTGGCAGAGGACCAGGCGACGCTGGAGCGGTCGCGGGCCGCGCTCCTGGCCCTCGACCCGGCGCTGATCGTGCCGGGCCACGGTGCGCCGTTCCGCCCCGGCCACCTGGCCCGCTGACGGCTCACTGGCCTGCGTGAGCGACCCCCCCATACACATTCGAAGAACGAAGAAGGACCGGACGAAAAACGTGTCCAGTCCTTCTTCGTTCTGTGGAGCTGAGGGGATTCGAACCCCTGACCTTCTCATTGCGAAGTCCTCAGTGATTCTCCGCATCCCCTGCCCCTGTGCTCGAGAGACAGTCCGCCGCGTGCAGTGAATGCACGGCGTGAATCTCCGGGAGCACAAAGGGGGCACAAGCAGGCGGCTCGCCAGGCGGGTCGCGCTGGACCGTCTTGCGATGCGCAGAGGCGACGGATTTACAGATCGCCGTATGCCGCCCGATCACCAGCGGCTTCGCGCGTCACTACCGAGCTTCGCCGCGAATTGGCCACAGATTCTCGAAGCTAGCCAGCGATGGCCGGCCCTTCTCGGACAGGCCTGGGGTGCCGCGAGTCCTCTCCTCCCGAGGATCCTCGTGGGCCCCCGCGGTACGTCCATCCGCCACCCGAATATGTGAGTGACATCGCCCAGACTGACTCCCAAACGCTCAAGCTGGCTGAAGCGTGAAGTGGGTCGTATGGATCCGAACTCTGCCGTCCAAGAAGACGAATGTGTCGACGCCATCATCGACTCGGCCGCCAGCTGACTGTGCTGTCCAACGCACCAACGCGGCGTCGTCCGCGTACACCGCATTGGTGACTGCGAACCGTGGCTCGGGAAGCAACTGCAGGGCATTCATGTAGAACCCCTCAATCCCGGCGTGCCCGGTCAGAACGCCCTGGTCGGTGACGATCACTGCATCTTCGGAGTAGTCCTCCAGTAACCGTTTCAGATCCCCACCTGTGAGTGCTTCGAAGTGCGCAGCAAACGTCTCTTGCGGTGAACGTGTCATGTTAAGCCCCGATCTGGTAGGTGCTGCGCTCAGCAAGGAGGTCGGCCAAGCGTGCCCAAAATGCCCGGGCCGCGCCCCGGGGAAGCGCGTGTCCAGCGCGTTCACGGATTTTTGTCCTGAAAGGACCTGGTGCCAAAGCGGTCGTGTGGGCTTCAATCGCAACTCGGCGAAGTCATGAACACCAGACCCCAAAATGGTGCGGTGCGATCGGCTTGGGCCATCGTGAAGGCGCGTACATACGACCCTCCTTCTGTGCCGAGAGGCGGGCCAACTACTCACGGTCCTCCACTCCGTCGGTCGGCGCCTCCGGCAGAAGGCGTAGACGCCTCGGGAGAGTGTTCGAGGCGACCGGAGTGTGGCCGGATACGTCCGCCGCGCTAAGCCCCCAGGACCACCGGCATACCCGAATGCGCCCCTTCTGCCGCGATCCGAAAGGTGTGTCTTAGCGCCGCGTGCCGGCCTTCGCGGTCTACCGGCTCCACCGATGTCCGGGCGCTGCCGCCAGACGGCAGTGAGCGCGTCGGTGTCCGGCGACTCGGCGCCGAAGCGGGACGGGAGTGCGCGTAGGTTCTCCACACGCCCAGCGGCAGGGGGTGGACACTTCGCACCCCTCGGGGCCCGTGGGCCGGGCTGGTGTGCAGGGATCTGAGGGGCTCGGCGGCGCGATCTGAGGCTTCATGCCGGATGTCCGGGACGACCACCCAGCGGGAGCGTCGGGAGCGGAGTCAATCCGATCAGCACCCAAGGTCAAGGAGCCAGACATGAGCCGCCGAACGAACAAGCAACGGAAGCACGCCAACCTGCTCGCTACTACGCACAGACAGCAGCGTTCCAGCCGCATCGCCGGCGTTCGGACGCGGGACGTTCTCGGTTGGCGCCGTCCGATCGGCCGCACCACTCCAGCTGTGGTGACCGCTGCGGCCCTGGCGTCATTGGGCATGGCCTGCGCGGGGGCGACGCCAGTGTCGGCGCAGCAAGGCCCGGGAATCGGTACGCACGTGAGCTCCGAGTGGCATGCTGCGCCGGTGACGGTTGCACGCATGGGACGCCAAGTCGTCCGCTGCGACACCGGCGAGGGCAACCTCGGTGGGGCCGAGGTGACTGCGCCGCTCACCTTGCCCTCTGTCAGCACGTGCGACCCCAGCACCCCGGCTCGGCCGGCCTCGGCTGAGCAGGCGCGGCAGCTCGAGCACGATCCGCTGCGGTGAGCGCGGACCAACCCGTATCCGAAGGGTGGCCCACGACCCAGCCCCTCACGGCGGGTGGCAGGGAGCGTCCCCGGGGGCCGCTGACGATCGAGGGATAGACCTTCTCACTGTTCAGTCGTGCTGTGGTCGCGGCTGACCAGGGCGGCCAACTCGATCCGGCTCGTCGTGCCGGTCTTCCTCAGAACGTTCGACACGTGGCTGCTCACCGTCTTCTCGCTGATGAACAGTTGCCGGGCGATCTGCGCGTACGTCGCTCCCGACAGCAAGGGGTCGAGGACTTCTCGCTCCCGGGTCGTCAGGGCCGCGGTACCCGGCAACGCGAGAACGGATACAGGGTGTTTCGACCCGCCGGTATCGGGCATCGGAATGTGGAGATGGGATTGTGACACCAGACGGTTGATCACCGCAGTCAGTGGTGGGGCCCCCAGCTGGATGCTGATGCGCAGGGCGTCCGCCAGGGCCGTCGCGGCTCTGCTCCTGTGGTGGCGGTGCGTGAGCAGGTGATCGGCAAGCCCGACGAGAGCCCGAGCGTGCTCATATCGCATGTCGGCCTTCAGGGTGGCCTCACATGCCGCATCCCAGAGCTGTTCGAGTGCTTGCGTGTCCACCGCACCCTGGGCGCGCTGCGCTGCATGAAGGGCTCCAAGCGCCGGATGGACGAAGTCCAGGGGGCCCGCGGCCTCGAAGGCGGCGGGTTGCGTGCCTCGGTTTGCCTCGATGTCCTCGAGCCGATGAAGCGCTGCCCGTCGCGCCTCCTGGTCCGTTGAGCGTTGGGTGAGCTGCGCCGCCGCTTGGGATGCATACTTCAGCCACTCGTCAGCGGTCCGGGGGCTGGCGTGCACCACTTCGGCCATGTGTTCGCCGATCCTGTCCAGGGCGCCCATGGGGTCGCCCAGGGCGATGCTGACTTGGATCTGTGTCTCGGCCAGGACGTCACCAACGGGTGCGGGGTTCAACATGAGGTCTTCTGCCCGCCGCAGGTGCATGACGGCCGCGGCCCGGTTGCCCTCGTGGGCGGCCAGCAAGGATGCGACGCAGCGTGAGGTCGCGGCGGCGTTGTGGCTGCGTGCAATGGTCAGCAGCTCACGAACCAGGCCCCGAGCCTGAGTCCAGCGGCCGAGCACGAAGTTCCACCGGGCCGCCATGGCGCCGATCGTGGCGGCGTAGTCGAACTGGCCCTCGTCTCGAAGGGTGCGGTACGCGTTGCCCGTGATGGTGGCCGCGTCCGCATACCGGCCAACGCTTTCGTAGGCGTTGCTCAGGAAGAGACCGGCCCAGCGGACGAGCTGCGGGTCCTTGCTCTCCGCCGCCAAACTGAATGCTCGTTCGGCGTCCGCGATGCCCGCAACGGTTCCCCCGAGGGTATGCGCCCTGGCGCCGTGGCCCCAGACCAGGGCGGCCGCGGTCCCCGCTCTCTCGGCGAGCCGGACAGCGCTCTCAGCGTGCTGGTGCGCCTCCGCGATGCCGTTGAACACTTCGGCAAAAGCGAGCTGGCCAAAGGCTTGGGCCCGCTCGGGCGAGTCGGGAATCCGTTCGGTCAAAGCGAGTACCTCGCGCGGCTCCGACACGGACATGGGCGCCGCGTCGTCTGCTGCTCTCTTGCGCAGCATCTGCAGCTCGAGCAGGATCCGTGACGCCAGGAGAGGACTGTCGCCTGAACGGGCTACCCGCGCCAGCGCATTCTCGTAGTGCGCCGCTGCCCCGCGGTCGTCACCCGCGCCCCTGCAGGCACGCCCCGCCCGGATCAGCAGAGCCACAGTGTCGACCTGCGCCGCGCCCTCGTCCGGCAGGAGGTCGACGAGCGACACCGCAGTGGACAGATGGCTGGCCTCCTCGTCCCTACCCCGCACCGCGTCGGCGCGGTTGGCGGCCCGCACCGACCAGACGAACCCCTGATCGATGTCACCAGCCGCCACGTAGTGCAGCGCGAGGGAGTTCGCGCGATCACGTTCGTCCACCTGTACTGCCGCCTGCCAAATTTCGGCGAGTTCGCTGTGTAGCTCGGAACGCTCCCAGCTCTTCATGGTCCCCGCGATGGTCTCGGCCAGCAGCGGATGCCTAAACCAGATGGCCCCGCTCGCGGTCTCGACCGTGATTCCCTCCCTCGCCGCCTCGGTCAACGCGTGGGACACGTCTTCTGGCGCGACCGCGTGACGAGCCGCGAAGTCCCTCAGCACTGGGAAGGCGACCGGGCCGCCGGCCACGGCGAGGAGCTGGGTCACTGTCCGACCGCCGCCCGACAGTCGGTGCCACGCTGCCAACAGTGCGTCCCCAAGCCGGTTGTTCACCGGGTCTCCGCCATGCACCACTGAGCTGGCGTTCTGTATGAGGAGGTCGGCCAGGTAGGGGTTCCCTCCCGAGCGGCGGAAGACCTCCTCAACCAGCCCAGGACGGGACACAGCGGCGCCTCGGGCCAGCACCATCTCCTCGACGTCCCACGCACCCAGCCGGCTCAGCTCCAGCTGGGCGACCCGTGGCATCCGGAGCGCGTCCGCCAACCAGCCGTGCAGCCGGTGACCCTCCACGAGGTCGGTGTCGCGGTAGGTGGCCAAGATTCCGAGCCGTTGGCCGGGCAGAAATCCTGCGACCAGGTAGGACAGGACGTCCAACGAACTGGGGTCGCACCACTGGAGGTCGTCAAGCACCACCAAAGTGGGCCGGTCCGCTTGAAGGGCGTCGACGACTTCCCCGATCTGAAGCAGGGCAACCCCTGTTGACGCGTCGTTGATTGCTGGCACGAGGTCGTCCAGGCGACCCCCGGGAGCCAAGCTGTCCCGGCTTTCGCTCGTGGTGGTGTGCAGCCAATGAGTCAAGGCTTGGGTGAAGACGACGTAGCTCGTGACGTTCGCCCCGAATCGAAGGCACTGACCGAACAGCACGTTGGTGTCGCCGCGTTCGGCTGCGAGCGCAGCCTCGCGAACCAGCGTGGTCTTGCCGATGCCCGGCTCCCCGTGCACCAGCAGGAGCCCCGGCTCTCCGAGGGCGGCCCCCTCGACGACAGCCCTCACCGTCGCGCGTTCAGACTCCCGACCGATCATGGTCGCCGGCCCACCCATCCCACGATCATCCGCCCAACGGCGCCCTACGACCCCCGTCCGCCAAAGCTTTCTCCGAATGGCAGCCGGATCTGCTCCCCCGGTTACGTCAGACGTCACGCCGGGAGCCCCGCGCGAACCCGGCGGAACACGGTGAACGTCCCCTGATGCCGCGATCCTGGCGTCGCTTCTTTCCTCCGGCGGAGACGAAGATCGCGTCAACACTGCCAGAGCCGGTGCGATGCGCGTGCCGGGTGCCGATCACTGACGCAGCGGCCACGCCTGAGGGCATGCCGGCATACGGCAAACGCCTGAGTCCAAGTGGGCCGTGAGGCGGCAAAATATCGGCAAGAGAAGGCAACAGCATGCAAGCGCCATCCAGCTTCTGACTCAACGAGGGGCGCGTCGCTGGTCGATGCGAACAGCACAATCTTCGGTCCAAGTTCCGCCACGCCCTGACGTGTGGACTGCCGGCTCGGACCCAGAACGAGGTTGGTGGAGGTGCCGCGATGCCCGCTGTGATGCCCGCAGATCTGACCTTCAGCCAGACGTTGTGGTCCAACGCCCTTGGTGCCCTGTTCACGGCACTCTTTGTGACCCTCGGGGCCGGTGTGCTCGTCAGGACGGTGGAGGATCGACAAGCCAGGAGCCGGCTCGACGCGGAGAACAGTCGTCAGGAATCGATGCGCAAGGCAGATGAGGCGCGCGCCGACGCGCTGGCCAAAGCGGACCAGGAGCGTGCAGCCGCGCTCCTGCTCGCCGACCAGCAACGTGCGGATGCCCTCACGAAGGCGGAGACGGAGCGAGCCGACCTACGTCGCCAGCTGGACAAGGAGCACGATGAGCGGCAGCAGGCCCGAGACCATGAGTTTCAGTCTCGGGCCGCCCTCAGGGAGTCCTACACCGAACTGTTGGTGGCGCAACGTCGTTCGCGCGAAGCATCGAAGGCCCTTGCCGAATCCGGCGATATCTCGCGGATCGAAGCGGGCGCCGCCGCTAGCAAGGCGCATGACGAGTTCATCGATGTGTACCACCGACTCGCTCTCGACGCCGACCGTCCCATGTGGCTGGAACTACGCAGCTTACGGGCCGTGCTGGACGACATGGTTCAGGCTGCTGCGTCCGGGGACCTTGACCAGTGCACCCAGCTCGCAGGCGTCGCACGGGACGCCCGGCAGAACCTTGAGCGCAGCTTCCGCGCCCGACTCGGTCATGAGCCCCTCCAAGACCGCCACCCGCTAGGGCGCTACGAAAAGGGACAAAGCTGAGTCGGGGCAACCAGGACTTCAGTGGGAGCGCACCGTCACTTCGCCGCGAGATGCCGGTGGTCCGATATCCCCGGGAGGCAAAGGAACCTGGCGTCAGCTCCGTAGCCACACTTGACGGCCAGCGCCTCGCGGATACCCTCCCGCCAGGTTCTGCGCCCCAGCCCACGCCACGAGTTGTGGGTGAGGGGCGCCGTCGCCCCGGGGCGGCTTGGTCCCGCCGGCCTCCGCGCCGGCGTAGATCGTCCTCGAACATGCCGAATGGCCGGCTCGTCACCGCTAGCGACTACAGACCACCTTGTTCTCAGGCACCAGTACAAACCGGAGAGATGGATGAGGAACTGATCCACCAATAGGGGTCGATGCTTGCCTGTCCATTCTGCCGCTGCCGACCCTCCTGATTGCGGACAGATCGGCAGGCTTTGTCGCTGGGCTCATTCGAGTCTTGACATTCCGACTTGTCGCGAGCAGCGTCCAAGGAGCAACCAGGTCGCTGGCAGCAGGAGGTCGCGGTGGACGACGAGAGAGAAGTGAAGTTGGTGCGACCGGTCGATCGCTCGGAGGGTCAGATGACACCGGGCATGCGCCGCGAACAGGCCGTCAGCACGGATCGCAGCTGGGCAGGCCACGTGACGACCGAGGCGGGGATGGTCTCCGGCTGGCACCATCACGGAGATTACGAGAGCCACATCTACGTGGTCTCGGGACTGTTGCGCATGGAGTCCGGACCTGGGGGCCGCGACGTCGTCGATGCCCAGCCCGGCGACTTTGTCTTCGTCCCCCCTTACACGGTGCACCGCGAGGGGAATCCGGCATCGGCGGAGGCCACGGTGATCGTCGTCAGGGCCGGAAGCGGTGAGGCGGTATTCAACGTGGACGGACCTGATGAGACCTGACGTAAGGCTGCGGCGAATTTGGGCGCCGCCGACGGGGATCGCCACATCCGCAGGATGAGCGTCGTATCGACCCGCGTCATATCGGCGCGACTAGGCATCTGTCAGGCGGTAGGCAGGGCGTTGGCCAGGCATCGGTGGATGTCGGCGATGGCTTCGGCGGATAGTGGCCCTTGCGCCTGGAGTTGGGGATACAGCTCCTTGGGCCAAAGGGCTTGCACGTCGCGCGTCGTGAAGCTGCCTCCGATCAATGGCCAGTCCGCTTCGATGAAGCAGAGCACGCCGCGGATTGGGGCGTCGTCGGCGAGCGCTGATCGGACCACGTCGACCTGTTTCAGCACGCCGTCTACTAGCTTGGTGCAGTCGCGTGATCCGACGAGCAACCGTTCGACGCGGGGGCGCAGGATGCCGCCTTCGATCTTGAGGTGAGGTCGGCCGCGGTACTTCTTGGCGTCGATGACGTAGGCGCCGTTGGCCGCTACGGCGATGTGGTCGATGTTCGCCTCGGACCTCGGAATGCGTCGGTCGGGCAGCAGCTTGATGGTGTTGCAGGCCAATCGGTCCAAGCCTTTGCCGAGGCGTTCTCCACCGAGGGCGCCGGTGTCCCAGGCGGTGGTGGACTGCCCCTCCTCGGAAATGGTCAGGAGGAAGCCCCCGATCCGTGGATGCTGGGTTCGGATGCGTTGCTCACGCTTGGTTTTGCGGCGCTCGAACTCGCGCCGCGCTGATGCTCCGGCGGTGCCAGGCTCGACCGTCTCGAGGGCGACGGGTCCCGCGTCCGCCACGGCTGCGAGAGTGGATGGCCCCGCGTCCAGACCGGCAGCGGGGTTGGATGGACATGGCGTGGTCATGTCATGGTGGATGCAACGAACCGTCTTGGTCTGCCGTTCGTAGACGGCCTGAGTGTTCGCTGCGATCCCTGCACCACAAACCCAGCAGGTGCCGGCGTACCGCAGCCGCATGACCTTCTCGCCCCGTCCCCCGTCCACGCCGGAACCGTACGTTCTGCAGGAGCCGCGGACGCATGGTTTGCCGGATTCCCGGGGTCGGGGTGGTGCTGAACGCCGCAGCTCACCCCCGGGTCTATTGTCGGAGTGTCCGGGTGCCTGGCCGCGGGGGCGGCGCCGGGGTTTGGGCCTGTGTCGTGTCGCCGCAAGAGGTGACGCCATGTCCGATACGACGGTCCTGCTTCCGTTTCAGCCCGACTCGATGTCGACCGCCCAGCTCGCCGCGGTCTCCTTTCTGGCCCGCTACTCCGGGCCCACCCACGCTCTGTACGCCTTCCAGCTCAGGGAGTGGTTCACCTGGTGCGAGGTGCACGGACTCGACCCGCTGGTCGGTGTTCAGCGAGCCCACGTCGAGCTGTACATCCGGGGGCTCAGTGAGCGTGGGCTGATGGACTCGTCCGTGGTGACGATGATGCACGGGGTTCGCGGGTTCTTCCGGTTCGCCTACATCGATGGCCTGATCGGGTCTGACCCGGCGGTGTACGCCCGGCTACCCGAGGTGCACAGGGACGAGTCACGCACGCACGGGCTGGACCGGCTCGAGTTGATCCGGTTCCTCCAGGTGTCGCAGAACATCACCGTCCACCACGGGGCACTCGCGTTCCTGCTCGGCATCAACGCCCTACGCGCATCCGAGGCAGCAGCGGTTCGGATCGAGGACTACTCCGACACCATGCGCGGATACCGCGTGCTGCACCTCGTCGGCAAGGGCAACAAGCCGGCCACCGCCCGTCACGCCGACCCCAGAACCGAGCACTACGACCGAGCCAAAGGCAACCGCGACCGTCACGCCGTCCACTTCCTCACCGCGTACGTCGCGGGCGTGTGAACCCGGCTCCCAGCCGACGGCATCATCTGGGGCTGGTCGGATCGCCGCGAGCCGGCCACGCGGGGCGGGGCAGGGTTTACCGGAACTGTCGATGACAGAGCGCCGGCCCGAGCCAACGAGTCCGGGCTCCGCGAGCAGGCTACGAGTCCAAGAGCTCCGCCCGGCGCTCGCGCGTCGTCATCCTCAAAAGAGGGACAGTAGGTCGCGGCATACGTCTTCGGGGGGTCCCGTCGTGCGACCACGCCGAGTACAAGTGAGAACTGTGCGAAGCCACCGCGGAGCACAAGTCCCATCATCAGTTTGTAGAGGAGCAGGGCATACATCCGGTCATCAGTAAGTAGAGGAGCAGCAACATGTCCACCGCATCGCGTCGGCGCGTCGGTCTGCTGGTATCGGCAGTCGCGTCGCTCGGCTTGACCAGCGCCGCCGTACCCGCCTACGCCGCCACTGGCGGCACGGGCCACACCGTGACGTCAACCGACAACTTCCACGGCACGCTGTCGTTCCAGGACTTCAACCCCTGCACGGGCGATCTCCTGAACATCAACACGACCTCCAACGTCGTTGACCACATCACCTACTTCCCCGACGGCGATGAGGTATGGGCAACGTTCACCGAGGAAGACAAGGTCGCCGCGACCGATCCGGCGACCGGGGTCACGTACACCGGCCACGCCACCTTCTGGGGCAACTTCAACCTGAACGAGCGCAACAGCAACTCGACGTTCACCGGGTCCATCACCCTGACCGGCTCCGACGGGACCGTCGTCAAGTACCGCGAGGTGGACCACTTCACCCTTGCGGCCAACGGTCAGGTGACCGTCTCATTCGAGAAGCCCAGTCTCACCTGCGGGTAGGTCGTCGATCTTCCATCCGGTCGATTCTGATCGCTCCGGTCCTGTGCACGCGGCAGGATCGGAGCGCGCCCGAACAGTACGCATCAGACAGAGGCCACGGGGACATTCCGCGTGGGCAGCCGGTCGCCGGCTCGGCGAAGGCTCCCCTGAAGACTTCCCGTTCTCGGACGCCCACTTCTGCCGCGATCCGGGCGTGACTCTTTCCGCCGCGTCGAGGCCGCCAGCGTCTCTGGCGCGAAGCGGCGACTCAGTCGAACGATTCGCCCCTGCAGTCGAGTGGTCACCTGCAGTGCCCGGGCTCGAATAGGCCCTGAGCCACGGCTACGAGGACCGTGGCTCGGCGTCCACCGGGCCACACCCGCCCCTTCAGCGCGCCGCCCCGTGATGGAGGACCCCCGGACGGCTTGCACGACGGGGGTGCAGTTGGCATGCGCCGCTGCTCCGCTCACACGGCGGACCTAGTCCGCGCTTCCGTGCGCGGCTAGGGCATCGGTTGAAGAAGACCCTCACATGGATAGATCGGCGCGCGCTGAGCTGGACCCCCGGCGACCAGTGAGGTGGGATCCGCTCCATGTGCAACATCTGCTCTCCTGCCAAACGCCAGGAGGGAAGCGGATCCGCAGCCGGCGTCACCGTGCATCGAGGGATAACCGAGCCACCGCCGTCGACCCCATGGGGGCGCGGCCATGCTTCGGGGGTGCAGCGAAGCCCCCGACCCGTCGGTCGGGGGCTTGCTGTGTGTCCGCAGGTGCTGGCCGGTTCAGCCGACAGCGGGAGCAGGAACGGTTGTGCGACCGGCTCCGATGCGAACTTCCTGCTCGGCCGGCACGTTGCGACGGTGCCTGAGGCCGAGGAGGCTGAGGAGGAACATGAGTGCCGCGCCGACGAAGCTGGCGATCGCGCCCCAGAGGGCGATGGTGCCCATGGTGCCGAAGGCGTAGGCGTTGAGGAGCAGGCCCCGCAGGGTGTTGCCCATGAAGAGCGTCTGGCGCAGCTGGCCGAGCTCGGCGACCTTGGCCTTGTCGGCGTTCGGGTTGGCCGAGAGGGCGATGAACTCGCCGCTGACCTCTTCGTAGGTCCGGCCCTGACCGGCCTTGTTCATGTGGACCAGGATGTAGTGGTCGGCGTACGCCTTCGCCTGGGCCCCGGTGGTCATCTGCTGGCCTGCGTACTGCTGCAGGTAGGGCTTGATGGCCGGGTCCTCGATGGCCTTGCCGGACGGCATCGTGATCTTCTGGTCGGCCAGCTGGCTGTGCACGTTGTCCTGCACGAAGTTGCTGGCCCACATCAGCAGTCCGCCGGCGACCAGCAGGACTGCGGCGACGACGAAGCCGCCGGCGCTGAGGATGGTGTCTAGGGTTCTGCGTCGCATGGCTTCTTCTCCCGCTGTACGGGGTTCGCGGCCCCGATTGTCTTGCCCTGGTTGGGCATCCTCAGCATCGGGCAGCGGCACTGGGAGGTCTTGGGACCAAGGTCCTCGTACCACTGTGGGCCGCGTCACAGTCGCCAGCCGAGTTTGGGTCTCCCAGCGCCGGGGCCTCATGGTGGAGGTTCACCGATGCCGCAGCGCCGTCGCATCCGCTCCTAGGAGGCCCCCCGCCTCATTGAAGAAGCCGAGCCAGAAGATTCAGGGCGCGGGCAGGGCGTCGGCAGGGGCGCTTGCCCCTAGACCAGCCACCCGATGACGCGATCGGAGCTCACGGAGCGGCTCGAGCCGACGTCGAGTCAAAGGGGCGCCCGACCTCCAGGCTGGTCGTCGGGCGCAGGATGCTGCCGACGTCAATGCGCATGCGGTCGGTCCGCTCTTCGTACGCACTGTGGCCACTAGGGACAAGCCACCACTTCGTGCTGCCTTCGCCGGCCCCAACTGATGTTGGTAGCCGCAGTGGCGACCGCCACAACTATGGCCTAGGAAGGAGAGCGCGACACGTGATTCGTGTCGGGACGTCCAACATAGGGAGCAAAGCTATGAGTGATTACCCGGTGGACCCGACCGCGACCGGCCGGGACGAGGATCTCCCCGAGGCAACGGAGCGTCCAACTGAGAGCAGTAGCGAGTCAGGGGCTGACACCCCGGAGGCGGCATCGCGCTCGGAGTACGACCTCACGAAGGGTGAAGACGCGTCAGGCGGGACGGACGGCGTCGGTGGCGGGAACGATTCCAGGAGCAGCGTCCTGGAAGACACCCTCGGTGCCGGTGGCGACCCCGACGAGGATGACCGCGGCCTGTAATCGGTACCACCGACGTGCCAGAGCAGTCCTCACCGAGCAAGAGGGTCCCAGTGGCGAGGCCGCGCCACCCGAGGCAGCAGAGGGGGTTCTCCAGCCACCGCCGCTGTCAGCCGTGCGACGACGAGCCGCCGCTCGGGTGGCCCACAGGTACGAAGGGGTCCAGCCTTTTCGGCCGAAGCGACATTTCATGGGCGACGAGGATGCTGCGACCCATCAGTGGCACCGCGCCCCGAAACTGAAGGCTCCCTCCCGCGACGATCCTCGCACGAGGCCGTGACGGCGGCCCGGCGCGGCGGCACCTACCGGTGTGTCGCGGTGACTTGGACTCTCCTTCTGCTGTGTTGCTGAACGCAGGCGCCATGAATGGCTCACGGACAGATCGGTTAGGGGCTCAAGGCGCGAGCCCGGGCGCCCTATCAGCCGCGGTCGAAGCCGTCCGTGGCGATGACACGCTCCGCCAGGGTTGACACCGTGATGTTCTTGTCCTGGCTGGCCTGGCGCAGTTCGTCCCACGCTTCGTCCAACGAAATCCGGCGGGCATTCATCAGGATTCCCAAGGCGACTCCGATGTGCCTGCTGGTGTGCAGCGCCGTTTCCGGGTGCTCGACCTGCTCCTGGTGACGCACTACGCCCATGGCGCCCACCGCGGTCGCACCAAATGATGGCGACGAGGCTTCGTGCTCGGGGCGAAACGCGTGCGGTTCCATCGCGTACACGTTGACCGCCCCCAGCGCCCGGCCGTCAACGGGCAGGACGTGGGCGAGCATGCTGCGCACGCCCAGTTCGGACGCGGCCTGCGCTGCGAAGGCTCGCCAGCGCGGATCTGTGGACAGGTCCTGCACACGGAACGTGCCGTGGCGCCTGATGGGTCGAGGCACGGCCAGTGGCAGGTGGAGTACGGGATCGTGTCCGCAACCTCCGGCACGGTGCTGGTAGCGACCACCGTGATGGCCTTGCCCTCACGCACGCTGGCGATCGACACATGGTCCCCGCCGAGGATCCCCAACCTCAGCTGACGGAAAGCGTGGGCACCTCCTCGGTGCCCTTCATGTGCGCCAACGCTCTGGCAGCGTCGGCGAAGTCATCCAGCAGACGCCATGTCTCATCGAGCGCCTTGGGCACAGTGACCCTCCTGTACCCGTCCATCCCGCAGGTGTTGGCCGCGCTCTGGCCGTCACCTTGGGAGCCATATTCTGCCGCACCGCGAGCCCGCCCCAAGAAGCCGTTCTAGCGCTGGCAATAGTTGGGTCAGCCGGCACCGGTCCGCGGTGATCCACGTGTCCCGGGGAGAGGATCGGGACGCCCGGTGTAATCACCCGGGGTGCTCGACTCTGCCCAGGTCAACTCGTGCCCGACCCCGTCAGCGTAGGTTTGTCCGTTGTGGGCACCAGGCGAAAGCCCCGGATTATCTCCGGAGCAATGGCCAGGGTCAGGTCCATCGGCAACTCCACCCACGGGTGCAGAAGCTCAGCGCACCGGCGCAGCCGCTCGGGTTCGGTCACGACGGATGCCCGGCCCGTGACCACCACACTCCACCCCGTGCGGTCGCGGGGATCGACGTGGTCGGCCTGGTACGTGACAACGTCCACCGCCGACGGAATCGCCGCACTCGCGGCTGCGGAACCAAACCGGGTGCGGATGATGACGTCGCCGCCCTCGAGGATGTGGTTCAGCGGCCGCACGGCGGGAAGTGCGTGCTCCGTGAATACCAAACGGCCGAAGTCGAGGCTGCCAAGCAGGGCCAGCGCTTCGCTCTCCGGTATCGGGTCCAGCCGTCGCAGCTCGAACCGACGCAGAGCCGTCGCGGGCGCGTGTTGTGCTGTCTGTGTGCTCATGCCTATCGTCCCAACATGGGTGCGGCAACCGGAGGCCGCGGCGTCTACGCCCAACGACGGAGCGTCGGGTGCCACGGTGCCGTCGGGGCCATACAGGAGGAAGGGACAAAGGTCCCTCAAGCGCGCCTGCGGGGCTTCGCCCGACGGAAACCTCCTCAATGTGACCAGATGACGCCGTGGCTCGCGCAACTGCTCCCGGGCGACCGTCAACAAGGAGGCGGCTACAGCGCTGCGCGCCAACGTCACCGCCCCGACGCTGCTACCTCATGGTTCCAAGGACCACCGAATGAAGAACGGCCATGAGTCCGGTGTTCTCAGGGCCGGCCGCTCCTGCGCCGCCCGCGACGCCTCTCCAACCGGAGGGGCGCCGAGGCGTCGCCCTACGTTGTCCCCATGAAGAAGCCGCACAACCACGAGTGGATCGGCTTCACTCCAGAGCAGGCGGTTCGGTGGTTAGGTGCCGGCCAGCTTGGAGGCAGGTCGTAGGGCTGATGTGGGTCGCGCCGCAATCCCGGGTCACGATCCTGCCGAGCCGCTTCATCGGCACCAGGCGGGACTCCACTCTGTTGATCCCATACACAGAGCCTCGGCCTGTGTCCCGCTGCCAGCCCTGCGCCGCACAGGCCGCGATAGCCGCCTCAACGTCGGCGTCCGGGTGCAGCAGGAACGTGTGGTGTGCCGGCTCGGTTCAGCGCATACGGCCACGCTATGACCCTCTGCCGACATGGGCGCCCCCACCGGCGGGATGGACCAGCGGGGCCCGACAGCAGGCAGGGGGATGCGCCTTTGAAGCTGCCGACTTCCGACATAAGCCGCTGCGGAAACGGCGCGTTAGGGACCTACGTCCCGGAGGTAAGGCAGAACGCACCCCACCGCTCAGGGGTTGCGGTGGGGTGCGGCTGCAGCCAAGGGGGGTGAGGGGTGCCCCTGACTGCGCGTTTTCTACGGTAGGGCGCGATTGCCCCGAAGTGCTGAGGCCCTGGGGTGACCTCACTTCACCCGTTCGGGGGAAGTGGTAGCTCGCGCATTGGGGGGATGCTCTGAAGGCGGGTCCAGAGGCTGGAGCGCGTCGTCCTGGGCTTGCAGGGGACGCCACCGCACCGGGTCTCTGAGGGATGATCCGGTGCGGCGGTTCCCAACCAAGTTCGCCCACCGAGGGCACTCGGTGGGGGCGCGGCGTGCGCTTGCTCTGACCAGGAGGAAGCACCCGCATCCCATCGTATGGTCGGGTGTTCGGCGTTCTCGGAGTCTTCGCCGACGCCGGTTGTGCCGGACATGCACGTAATCCTCGAGGTCGTCTTCACGGAAAAGCCACCGCGATCCGGGCGATGCGTCTTTCCGCCGCATTCGGCCATTGTTGCTGTGGTGGGTCGTGCTTGGGATCTCAGCCGAGGGGAAGCCCGAGCTCGTTGCGGTAGGCCCGTATCCCTGTGATTGCACCGTCGGCCACGGAGAAGATGTGGCAGATCATGGTGACGTGCCGGCCGTTGCCGTCGACGATCGTGGATAGTTGCTCCACGAGGACGTCGTCCCCAGCCATCTGCACGTTGACGTTCTCCGTGGTGAGCGAGGTGGCGGCGTTGATGGGGGCCCGCAGGCGCTCGATCATGGCGTCGGCGCCTTGCTGCTTCACCTGCCAGGGCTCGTCCGTCCACGGGCTCGCCATCCTCGTGACCACGTGGTCTGCGAGATACCGGCGAACGGCAGCAAAGTCAGGGGCGCTCCCGGAGGCCCGCGCCCGTTGAGACGCCTCGATGTAGCCCCGCACGAGACGCACCGAGGGGTGCTCGTCAGCCATGGCATACCTCCCGTCGGGGAAGGATGGCACTGGTCACTTTCCCGCCGCAACAGCGCAGATGGGTCTCCTGTGCGAAGTCGGCGGCCTCCGAACGACTTCCAGACCCAAGCGCGTCGCACGGCGGGTGAGGGCCGCCCGCCCGGCGTCGGCGGTTGGTCCAGAGGCTAGACGTAGGGGTTCTGTCCGACGTCGAGGCGCCCCGGCCCCGCTGCGGCTGATGACAGAGCGCGCGATCCGCGAGATCGACCGACGTCACCTCCTGCGGTGGCGATCATCGATGCCGGCGGCAGTTCCGGTCGCAGCACCGCCTGTATTTGGCATTCTCCCCTCCTGGCCGGACAGTTCGGGTGGCCGAAACACGTGGGTGTCGTAGTACGAATGTGGCTTCTGCGCCCCCTTCCCGGGTGACAGCCTCTTGGCGCCAGGGTCCCCGGCAGGGCGTGCTCAGCGTGCAACACCTTCTCCTGCCGGGACGGGGACCTGATCGGGAGAGGCAAAGGAGGGATCGCGATGGCGAGTCGTGAAGATGCCGCACTGCTTGTGCAGCTGGCCCAATGGGGCGCGACCATGGGTCTGGAGGAAGCACAGCAGGCGTTGTGGGCGGACGAGTTCGAACCCGAGGAGGCCACCGTCGACGACGTATTGGTGTCTCGGGTCCTCGTCTGGGGCGAGACCATCGGAACGCTGACCAAGAACGGAATCTTGGACACGGATCTCGTGCTCGACTGGCTCTGGGTCGCAGGCATGTGGTCCCGGGTCGGACCAGCAGCCTTGAAGTCCCGTGAGAAGCACGGGGTGCCAGCGCTCTACGAGAACTTTGAGGCCCTGGCCAACAGGCAAGGCAACTGACCGCGAGCTCCGCTGGAGCCCTCCCCGTCCGACGGACCGCCTTGAGACTGTGACAACTGCCGTCACGGCTGAAGGTCCGCTGAGGACTGCCTCCCAGGTGCCTCACTCCGCGGCGAGCTGGGCGGTGCCGTTGACGCAACAGGTCGTCAGCTCGATGAGACCAACCTTCCGCGGCTGCGGGGCGTCGTAGTGTTGAAGTGTTCCGCCGAGCCGAGGTGGTGGTCCCCATGCGGACCAGTTCCGGTCTGATCCGTGGTCTCGTCGTCGCCGGAGCAGCGGTGGGTGTGTCGGTCGGCACCCCGGCCGTGCCCCGCGCTGAGGCGGCCACTGCAGCTGAACTCGCTCAGGCTGCATACACCCGTATGAGCAACGCTCAGCGCATCGGGCAGCTGTTCATGGTCGGCACGCCGGCCACCGGCCTGTCCGCCGCGGCGGCGACCGCGATCGGGACCTACCACGTCGGCAACGTCATCCTCACCGGCCGGCCCACCGCGGGCGCCGCACCGATCCGCGCGCTGACCGCTCGTCTCGACCGCCTCGCGACGGGCACCGCGACGGCGAGTGTGCCGCTGTGGATCTCCACGGACCAGGAGGGCGGCTACGTCCAGGTGCTGCAGGGCAGCGGGTTCTCGCGCATGCCGACCGCCCTGACCATGGGGACGTGGTCGACAACCACTCTGACGTCGTCGGCGCGGACGTGGGGCCGGCAGCTCCGCCGCTCGGGTGTGGACATGAACCTCGCACCGGTGATGGACACCGTCCCCGCCGCGACTGCGTCGAGCAACCCACCGATCGGCTACTGGCAAAGGGAGTTCGGCCACACGCCGAGCGTCGTGACGACCAAGGGCGACGCCTTCCTCTCCGGCGAGCGTTCGGCCGACCTCGCGATGACGGCCAAGCACTTCCCAGGGCTGGGCTACGTCACCGCCAACACCGACACGACCGCGGGCGTGAAGGACTACGTCACGACCACCACTTCCGGGTCGATCACACCGTTCAGGTCCGCCGTCGCGGACGGCGTCCCGGTCGTGATGATGTCCTCGGCGATCTACACCAAGATCGACGGATCGCGACCGGCGGTGTTCTCGCCCACGGTCGTCACCGGCCTCCTGCGCAACACCCTTGGCTTCCGCGGCGTCGTCGTCAGCGACGACCTCGGCAACGCCAAGGCGGTCGCCGCCTGGTCCGCGGGCGAGCGCGCCGTCCGCTTCATCAACGCTGGTGGGGACGAGGTCCTGACCGTCAACGCCTCGACCATCCCCGCGATGGTGGCTGCAGTGAAGGCGCGTGCTGCGACGGACTCCGCCTTCCGGGCCAAGGTAGCGGCAGCGGTGATGAGGATCCTTACCGCCAAGGCCGCCGAGGGGCTGCTCGGCGCTCGACTCTCGCTGGACGGATCCTTGGGCCCCCGGACGATCTCGGCACTGCAGCGCTGGCTCGGCGTCACCGTCACCGGTGCGCTCAACCCGACCACCATCCGGGCGCTGCAGACCCGCATCGGCACGACCGCCGACGGCCTGTGGGGTCCCGCGTCCATGCGAGCACTCCAGCTCTACCTGGGCATCGCCACCGACGGCGCGCGGACGTGGAACTCGCGGACGGTGACCCAACTGCAGGGCTACCTCAACACCCAGCTCTGAGGTCTCGCGGACCCCCGAAGGAAGCCCCTACTCAGCCGCTGATGTACCCCAATCCACGAGACGCGAGGATGCGGCTCAGATCGGCCGCTTCATCGCCCTCGGGAAGCTACGCAGCCTGGGACGCACATGGCCCACAGCCCACTAGCCGCCCTGGGCGTCGACAGCGGGCTTTGGTGGCAGAGCCCCCGGTGCTTGTCGCAGCAGTAATGGGGCAATCTCGCCTCCTCAGGACAAACCGGCCCTGGACCAGGCGGCAGGCGCCTACGCGGCCACGACCGGCCCGGATGGGACGGAGGCTGGAGGGGAACATGAGCTTCGTCATCGGTATCGCGGTCGTTGTTGCCGCCCTAGCCGTTCTCGGACTGGTGCTGCGCCGTCGAGGCAGCGAGGGGTTGGGTGCTGACACCCTTGCTGGGCGGGCTCCGGAGGAGTACCGAATCCCCGGTGCGGGGGCGGCAACGCCGGCGGTTTCGGCGCCTGACTCCTTCGCGCTGGCACGCACCTCGTCAAGTAGGGCGTCTCTCGTCCTTGCCGTGGCGGGCGGGTCCTTGGTCCCTGTTCGGAGGAGGGACGTACTGCCAAGGTCTTACCCCAGCGGCGCTGGGGCCACATCGCCCCTCGTCGCAGCGCCCTCGCCGGCCCGTCCCGGTTGGGGGCGCACCCATGGAGGGTGGCGGGACCTTGGTCACTGTTCGGTCTCCGGCGCCGCAAGCACGGTGGGAGATGCGGGTTCTCCTAGTCATTCCCGCGCCGCGCCCCCGCCGACCCCCCTCGGTGGGGGCGCCCATCGTTTGCGGGAGCCGCCGCACCGGGTCGGCCCTCGAAGACCTGGTGCGGCCGCTCCCTGCGAGCCCGTGACGCGCCAGTCCGGGCCCACACCCGAGCATCCCCGCCTTGGGCGAGCCACGGCTTCATCCGAACGGGTGAGGGTCTCTCACGCCGGGGCATCGCCACTCAAACGCATCCGGAGCCGTACCGTTGGAAATGCAGCAGCCGGGGACCCCCTCACCCTCTCGGCTGCGGCCGCGCCCCCACCGATCGCCCCTGGCGGTGGGGGCGTCTCCTTGCCGACTGGCTCGAAAATGCGGGCTTCCGGAAGTGGTTGCTGTGACGCACAATTGCTTCACGGGGTGACGGTCAGAGCGCGGCCAACACCTTGGGAGGGACGGGCGCGAGGAGCGTGACAGTGCCCAAGGCGCTGGATGAGGGATGGCGCGTGCTGGAGGACTTCGCCGACGTGGCGAGGACCATGGCCTGCCTGAAGGACACCGACGAAGTCGCCGACACCCTGTGTCGGCTGACCTTGAAGATCATCGGGGGCGACCATGCCTCGATCACCAGCGTGCGCTACGGCAAAGCGGTCACGGTGGCCGCCACGAGCGCCGTTCCCGAGCAGGCCGACAAGATCCAGTACGCCACCGGTCAAGGGCCGTGCCTGGACGCCATCCGGCGAGAGGACACCTTTCGGGTCGACGACCTGTGCACGGACCCGCGGTGGCCGGCGTTCGGCCCCCAGGCTGTGGCCGAGCTGGGGGTGCGCAGCATGCTGGCCCATGTGCTGCCCGTCGACGACGAGGTCCTCGGGGCGCTGAACGTGTACGCGATGGAGCCGCGCGCGTTCCGGGCCGAACACGAGACCATGATCGCGATCTTCGGCGCGACCGCCGTCGCTGCCCTAGGTGCGGCGCGGCACCAGGAACAGGTCGAGCACCTGGAGAAGGCCCTGCACACCAGTCGGCACATCGGTGTCGCCCTGGGGATCCTGATGGGGACCCGCGGGCTTTCCCTGGACGATGCGTGGGGCGTCCTGGCCAAGGCCAGCCAGGACAGGAACATCAAGGTGTCCGCCCTGGCGGACCGTGTCATCGCCACGGGCAGCTTGGAGCATGGCTGGTAGGACCGAGGGACCCGGCTGTTTGAGCCCCCCAGCCACCCGCGCCGTACCCGCCACCGCAGGCCACCATTCGCTCTAAGAGCTGTGTGGCCTGCGGTTTGGCAGTCGTGGCGGGGTGGGCCGGTGACGCCGCGCCGGGGCACCCTCGTGCCGACGCGGCCGCCGCCTCAGCAAAGCCTTGACCGTACTGGGACGCACCGACCCCTGAGCCCCCACCATCCTCCTAGTCCATGAGCCGCCGCCTCCACCCAGCGGATGATGCGCCCTAGTGCCCACGCACCACCAACCGACGGCGCCGGTCGTACCGTCGAACTGCGCTCATGACCACGATGGCGGAGCCGTCGAAGCCCTCGAGTAGCTGGTGGCACAGGGCCTCAGGTTCTTGTGGCCGAGCCGGGGGATGAGCTGAGAGGGCGTGGATGCATCCGGGCAGGGGTCCGCATCCAAACCGCCTTGCCCAGGCATCACGCCCTGGCACTTCGTCGACCTACGGATTTGCCGCACTCCTCAGGGTCCTGCCAGTGACAGCGCTTCTCCGTCCCTCCCTTCCGAGAGGTCATGCGGACGCGCAAGATGGGCACATGAGCGCCGAACCCATCACCGCAGTCGATCAGGAGGACGATCGCAGCGCCGCATGCTGGTGCTGCGGCTCCACCGATGCCCCCGATCGAATGGTCGACCTCGGCGACCACCCAGAGGTACACCTCTGTCTGCGGTGTGCCCACTTCGTGCACCAGCAGGCATGGAAGATCGAGGACGAGGGGAAACGCGGGCCCGCCGCAGCTGGGCGGGATCAGTTCCGCAACCTCCGCGCGCAGGTGATGCGGCGAGGGTGGCACCGGAACAGAATCCTCGGCCGCAAACTCCGCTGGCTCGGCAGACACCTTCCATAGCCATGGACATCGAACTGTTGGTCATGCCGGACTGCCCCAACGGCGCCGCCGCCTATGAGCTGATCACGACCGCAGTCACAGACACCCCGATAAAGGCCACCATCACCCGCACCATCATCACCAGCCAAGACCAGGCCCGTCAGCGCCGATTCACCGGCTGCCCGACCATCCTGCCCACCGGCCTCGACCCATTCACTTGCCCCGACGCATCCGTAGGTCTCTACTCTCGGCTCTACGCCAGCCCCAACGGGCCGCGCAGCACCCCAACACCGCGCGATCTGGCCCTCAAACGGGTCGCCACAGGCTAGACCGAATGCGCGAAACGTACGCTAAAGGCGCGATCCGGGCTGCTGCGTCTTACCGCCGCGTGCCGGCCGGCGGCATACGTCCGCTCATGCCGATGACAGGACTTCGCGGTGTTGCTCACCGACTCCTTCTGCCCGCCGGATCTCAGCACGCGCTGGTACGAGGGTAGCGCTGAGTGGTCGTGCTCAGCGGCCGGTTTCCCTCGTTTCGGGGCATACGCTGAGCTTCGTGCCGACCGCGGCATCCCCTGACACTTGCGGCGGTCGGCGCCCCACCGCGAACCCCGTGGCGGTGGGAGCGTCCCGTGTGGAACCTCTGCAGAGTGGGTAAGGAGAGTCTCCACATTCGATTGGGAGGTACATCATGACGACGGCACGCGATGTGATGACGGGTGGCGCCGAGTGCGCCGGGATCAACGACACGGTGACGCAGGCGGCACAGAAGATGCGTGACCTCGGGGTCGGTGCGCTGCCAATCTGCGGCGACGACAACCGGCTCACGGGGATGATCACGGACCGGGACATCGTGCTGAACTGCGTCGCCGAGGGGATGAATGCCAACCAGGTGAGAGTCGGGGATTACGCCGGTGACGAAGTCGTCACAGTCGGCGCCGACGACGATATCGAGAAGGCACTCTCCACGATGGCCAGGCATGGGGTACGTCGGCTTCCGGTCATCGACGGTCAGGACCTGGTCGGGATGATCAGCCAGGCAGACATCGCCAAGAACCTCCCGGAGGAGAGTGCTGGGCGGCTGGTTGAAGCCATTTCGGCCGCACCCTCTACGGACTGACGGCCGAGCGGTCGGAGCCGAAGGCAGCCATCGCCTCGGGTTGCTCCGGCAGGTCGTTGGCCAGCGAGGGACCACGCCCCGGGCTGTGCACCCCCTGTTGTTGGCACACTCGGGGCGTGGCGACCTGTCCTTTCCCCGCCGCGAGGTCGTTGAAACCGGGAGCACATGCGCCCGAGGGCTATGGCCTGTTGCTCCCTTTGGTCCCAGCGGGGCGCGCGTCGCGCGACCACTTGCGCTTCAGCTCTTCCGCCTCGACGGCGATCAGGCGGCCCAGCGCCCCGTGCAGCCCCAGCTCCTCCCTACGCAGCCGCTTGGCCGTCCGATCCGCATGGTGGCCTCTCGCGCCGCGGCTCGGGCGTCCCTCTCGTAGAGGGCGGCTGCACGGAGCAGGGCCTGCGCGGCCCTGGACGAGCGGGCGGACTCGGCGGCAACTTTGGCTGCAGCCGCCTCAGCGGACTTGCTGACCTCGAGCTCCCGCACGCTCTGAGCGTCCGCCTCGGCGTGCGAGCGCTCACGTCGTCTCTGTTCGATCTGCCCGCGGTAGTACGTCTCGCCCATCCGCGTCCCTCCACTCAATCGAGCGTGTGTACGCCACGACCAGGGCAGCCTCCGCTCGAACCGCCTCCCGGGGGCGGTGGCATCTGCCCCCCGACAGCCCGCACAGCCCGGGAGGCGGCGTCCATGAGAACGCTGTACCCACCGGTGGCGGCGGCGAATCTGCATCGGTAAGCATCTGCGTGGACCGCGGCCCGGGGAGGTTGGAGCTGGGGGACAGGACGGCCGTCACCCGGGCGGCGGCACCGGGTTTATGCGCGGTGGTGGGGCTGGCCAAACGACCGTTCGTCCGGCCGGCCACAGGCAGGGGCCTGACAACGCCGCCGCCAGCTGCCAACGACGACGCCGCCCTTCACGGGCGCCGTCCCGTCTGATCCCTCATGGGCCGGTGACCATGCTCTTGGTGGGGCCCGGGGGCTCGGACAGCCGGGAAGGTCTGAGCAGTCCAGGAGCCGCAACGGTCCGCCCATGCCCACGGAGGCCGAGGCTCAAACAAGACGGCCCGCCGCAGCGTCGATCGGCAGCCAGGCGGTTGGCGACGCCACCGCCGTGACGGGTCATCCGACGGCGACGCCGGGCGCATCCTCGCGCAGGGATGGCCCTGTTCACTTCCGCCACATGGTGGAGGGCCGCGGCCTCGCCTCAGTGGGTGTGAGCGCCAGCCGGTTCCGGTCGCACTGCGAGGCAGCGCGCGTCGACGAGACCAACGAGCAGGTCCGACCCCAAGTACATGTGAACAGGCTACGGCGAGCGCTCACCACGTGTGAAATTCCACCGCGAACGGCTGGTGGCGCGCCTCCACCGAACGGCAGGTATGAGGCTCTCACCGACCGCGTATCGATCAGGTGCTCGGCCGTCGTGCTGAAGTCATCCCAACCATGGGACTGCCCTCCCGGCTCAATGCAACACTCGTCCGCGCCCCACGGCAAAGTCCAAGGCGCTCCACCCCGATGGGCCGCCTCCAGGGGCGCCGTCGGTCACGTCGAGGGCCCTGAGCATCGCGCCGCGGTGACGACCGTCAACGTCGACCCGACGAGCAGGCCGCCCAACAGCAGCACAACAACTCCCCCGAATTGTGCTCCCTTGTGCTCCCACATCTCAGACGCGGCGACCGCATAGCAAGACACCCTGTCCATCCTTTGACGTTTCCGCAGGTCGGACAGGATGCCGATGAGTGGAGCTGAGGGGATTCGAACCCCTGACCTTCTCATAGCGAAGGCCTGCAGGCCTTTAACAGCAATGGCATTCGTGCTCTGGCTCGTACGGTTGACCTCGGCTTGGGTGCGCCCGCTGAAGGCTGGGGGCACGCCGGGGGCACACGCGTTCGGCCATGGCCAGGGAGAGCCGGCGACCCGATGGCGGAGCAGTGGAGGTCGGCCGTCGAGTCGGTCAAGGTCGCCCTGATTGCGGGCGGTGTTGTGGCGGTACACGGAGTGTGCACCGTGACCGGGCTGGGGCTGCGGCCTTGACGGGCTCGCCGGCACCGGCCGGATGCTGCGGAGTCGGGTCGGCGGCTAGGTGGTGACAAGTGCCTCGGACTGGTTGCGGGGCACTTCTTGCTGTGGCCGGCGGGCAGCGGAACCGGCCGCGCCCGGAACGGCCGCCAGGCCGCATGCCCGACACGGCCGGGGCCGCAGGCCCCGGCCCGCGGCGAAGCCGCGCTTGAACCAGTAAGGAAAGTCCTCACCAACTCGTGCAATGCATGCGTTTCCAAGCTCAGGCACTGCTTGGCGACCTGGGTCAGCGAGCCAAAATAGGGGACTGAGGTCAGGAGTGGCCGACCACTCGCCTCGGTCACCCACGTGTTCACCAGGAGTGGGTTAGCTGAAACGGATCAGCTGGACTCGGCCCGCCCCTCGCGCCAGTAGCCCATGAAGGCGACTTGCGTGCGGTCGACGCCCAGGTCGCCCACCAGCAGGCGACGCAGGTCGCGGACAGCGGAGGCCTCACCCGCAACCCACGCGTAGCAGTCGGCGGCCCGAACGCCTTCCGCTGTCTCCCAGAGGATCTCGCGGTCGATATCGACCTCGGTCAGCTCGGTCGTGGTGGGCGGGACCGCTCCGGCGTGGTCTGCCATCACCTCGAGCAGCGCCGCCCGCAGCGCCTCCCCGCGCGGACGACAGCCCCGGGCGAGCCAGCGCACCTCCACCTCACCGCGGGCGACGGCCGGGGCGTCGACGGTGAGGACGTCGGCAGCCGAGGGCACCTCGAGGAGGGCGTGCCCGGCATACCCCCTAGGGAGAGAATCGAGGATCGAGCCGATGGCAGGCACCGCGGTCTCGTCGCCGGCCAGCACCACCCGCACGGGAGCCGCGGCGCCGGGCGCCGGCGGCTGCCACTCGATGCCGGCATATGCCGTGGTGCCGGCATGCGGGCCGATGACGGTCAGCCGCTGGCCGACCTTAGCCTGGGCCGCCCAGCCGGAGCCCGGGCCAGCGTGGCCACCGTCGCCGTGCAGGACGAAGTCGATGTCAAGCTGCGGGTCTGCCGCGGCGACGCGGGCTGCCCGCACCGTGTAGGTGCGCATGGACCCGCGCACCGACGGGTCGAAGGCCAGCCACCGCTGGTACCAGCCGGGCGAGAGGTCGGAGAGGTCGGGCAGCGCTGCTCCCGGAGCGGGGAACATGAGCTTGACGCGCAGGTCGCGCGGCCCGAGTGGCCCGCCGTCCCCGAACCGCGAGAGGCAGTCGCCGCCGAAGGTGACGCGGACCATCGACGGGCCGAGCCGCCGCACGCCGACGACCTCGACGTCGAAGGCGAGCATGGTCGGCGGTGCGGCGGTGATCGTCATCGCAGGGCTCCTGTCGGGGACGGGCTGGTGGTGGGTGCGACGTACGACCGGCGACGCCCGATGGGCACGACCATCGGGGTGCCGGCCACGGGGTCCGGCACGACGCGGCAGTCCATGGCGAAGACGTCGCGCACGAGCTGCTCGGTGACGACCTCCGCGGGCGGGCCGGCAGCGACGACCCGGCCGTCCCGCATCGCCACGAGGTGGTCGGCGTAGCGCGCTGCGAGGTTGAGCTCGTGCAGGACGAGCACCACCGTCGTGCCCCGCGCGTGGTTGAGGTCGCTGAGCAGGTCGAGCACCTCGACCTGGTGCGCGACGTCGAGGAAGGTGGTCGGCTCGTCGAGCAGCAGGAGGTCGGTCTGCTGGGCCAGGGCCATGGCGATCCAGACCCGCTGGCGCTGGCCGCCGGAGAGCTCGTCGACGCTGCGCTCGGCCAGCTCAGTGGTGTCGGTGACTGCAAGCGCTTCGGTGACGGCGTGCTCGTCCTCCGCCGTCCACCGGCGGAACCAGCCCTGGTGCGGGTAGCGACCCCTCCCGACGAGGTCGGCGACGGTGATGCCCTCGGGCGCGACCGGCGACTGCGGCAGCATGCCGAGCACCGCGGCGACCTCCTTGGTCGGTCGCTCGTGGATGGACCGGCCGTCGAGGAGCACGGACCCCGACTCGGGTTGCAGGACCCGGGCCAGGCCGCGCAGCAACGTCGACTTGCCGCAGGCGTTCGCCCCGACGACGGCGGTGACGGCTCCCGTGGGCACCTCGAGGCTGAGTCCGTCGACGACCCGGCGCCCGTCGTAGGCGAGCGAGAGGTCACGGGTCTCCAGGGTGTGGTGCACCCTGGCCGCTTCGTCGTGGTGTGAGGGCGCGGTGGGGATCGGTGCCATCTCAGCCTCCTCGGCCGACTCGGTGGGCCGTGACGAGCAGCCACAGCAGGAACGGGCCGCCGAGCAGCCCTGTGACCACCCCGACGGGCAGGGCGCTGCCAGGCACGGCGTTGACGGCGGTGAACTCGGCGGCGAGCACGACCAGCGCCCCGACGAGCGCGGCCACCGGCAGGGTCGCCCGTCCCCTGAGCAGGCGCCGGGCGATCGGACCCGACAGGAAGGCCACGAAGGCGACCGGCCCCGCCGCAGCGGTCCCCGCGGCGGCCAGTGCCGTGCCCGCCAGGAGTAGGAGCAGCCTGCCGCGCCACGGGTGGACGCCCAGGCCCACGGCGGCCTCCTCCCCCAGCTCGAGGACGGGCAGCCGGCGGGCGGCGACCGCCACCACTGGCAGGAGCACGATCAGCAGGAGTCCGAGCGTTCGCACGCGCGCCCAGGTGGCGTTGTTCAGCGAGCCATTGAGCCACACCAGCGCTTCCGCCGCGACGTGGATGTCGGTGCGGGTCAGCACCCACGACGTGAGCGCCTGCAGGGCGGCAGCCAAGCCGATGCCGACCAGGATGAGGCGGTGCCCGGCCAGGTCGCCGCGCCGCGAGACCAGCACGATCACCAGGGCGGCCAGGAGCGAGCCCACCATCGAGAAGCCCTGCAGCGCCAGCCCGCCCACGCCGAAGAAGGCGATCCCCACCACGGCCGCGGCGCTGGCGCCCATGCTGATGCCGATGACGTCCGGGCTGGCGAGTGGGTTGCGCAGCAGCGTCTGGAACACCGCCCCCGCGACACCGAAGGCGGCCCCCACCAGCACGGCGAGCACGGCCTGCGGCAGCTTGTTCTCGAGCAGGATGAAGCTGGCGCCCGGGATCGTCTTACCTGAGACGATCCGCAGGAAGTCGGGGATCGTCACGGTGTAGCTGCCCAACAGCACGTTGACCGTGAAGAGCCCAACGACGGCGACGGCGAGCCCTCCGAGCACCAGAGAGGTGTGCCGCTGCGCCCGGATGCGCGCCTGTCGCACCACGGGCGCTGCGACCGTCACGACGCTCACAGCGCGGCCACACGGCGCCGGGCCACCAGGGCGATGAAGACCGGGGCGCCGACGACCGCGGTCATGATGCCCGCCTGCACCTCGCTCGGTGGGGCGACGACCCGACCTGCCACGTCGGCGGCCAGCAGGAGCGCCGGCGCCAGCAGAGCCGACAGCGGCAGGAGCCAGCGGTGGTCGCCGCCCACGAGCGCACGGACCATGTGCGGGACGACGAGGCCGACGAAGGCGATCGGACCGGCCAGCGCGGTAGCGCTGCCGACCAGCACCACCACGCCGGCGGCAGTCACCGCGCGGGTGAGGGCGACGCGCTGGCCGAGTCCGCGAGCGAGGTCGTCGCCGAGGGCGAGCCCGTTGAGCCAGCGGCCCGACCCGACCACCACGAGTGCCCCGACGACCGCGAAGGGCAGGACGGTGCGCAGCTCCGCCGGCGTGGCACCGCTCAGCGACCCGACCTGCCAGAAGCGGAACTGGTCGAGGGTCTGCTGACTCAGCACGAGGAGGGCGTTCATCACCGAGGCCAGCACCGCGCTCAGCGCCGCGCCCGCCAGCGCGAGCTTCACCGGAGTGGCGCCCTCGCGCCCGAGGCTCGCCACGGCATACGCCACGACCGCCGCCGCGGCGGCGCCGGCGAACGCGAACCAGAGGTAGCCCGCCGGGCTGGCGATGCCGAAGAGGAACAGGGCAACGACGATCGCCAGCGCCGCCCCGGCGTTGACGCCCAGGATGCCGGGGTCGGCCAACGGGTTGCGCGTCACTCCCTGCATGGCGGCGCCGGCAAGGCCGAGGGCGGTGCCGGCGAGGAGCCCGGTGAGGGTGCGCGGCACCCGCGACTGCACGACAAGGTGGTCACCGAGCGACGGGTCGAAACCGGACAACGCGTCGAACAGCGTCGACCACCCCACCGGGCGGGCGCCGACCGCGAGGGACAGCACGCAGGCCGTGGCGAGCAGTACTGCCCCGGCGACGACGACCGCCGCCGGGGGCAGCGCCCGACGCCTCGTCCTTGGACCTGACGCCATCAGGCCTTGTCGGCCGCGGCGGCCAGCTGGGGCAGGAAGCGGTCGAGGGCCCACGGCAAACTCAGCGGGCTGGCCGCGGAGACGCTCAGCGTCAGGGTCTCGTCGGGGTCGGCTACTAGGGCGCCGCGCTTGACCGCCGGGATCTGGCCCAGCAGCGGGTCCTTCACGATCGCGTCCCTGGTCGTCGCGCTGGGCACCCAGGTGACGAAGACGTCGGACTCGAGCTCGTCGGCGCGCTCCTCCGACCACGTCAGGTAGAAGTCCTTGGTGTTCTCCTTGACGACTGGGGCCTGCTTCATGCCGATCTGGGTGAGGAAGCGGGGTCGGTTGTCCTGGCTGGTGTAGATGTTGATGCCGCTGCCGCGGGTGGGCTCGAGGTTGCCGTAGATGAAGGTCTTGCCCTTGATCTGCGGGTACTTCGCGGCCTGCTCGCTGATGGTCTTCTCGGTGTCGGTCACCAGCTTCTGTGCGGCGTCGCTCCTGCCGAGGGCCTGGCCGATGAGGCGGGTGCTCTCCTGCCAGGGCGTGCCGTAGGCGACCTCGGGGTAGGCCACGACCGGGGCGATCTTCGAGAGCTTGTCGTACTCCTCCTTGGTCAGGCCGGAGTAGGCGGCCAGGATGACCTCGGGCGTGGTCTTGGCGATCTCGGTGTAGTTGATGCCGTCGGCTTCGGAATACTGCGCTGGCGCCTTGTCGGTGCCCAGCGCAGCGCCGGCCTTCTCCAGAGCTGCGTCCTTCCACGGGGTGGAAGCCTTGTCGTTGGCGCCCCATTCGTCCTTGGGCATGCCCACCGGCACGACACCGAGGGCGAGAGCGACGTCGGCGTTCACCCACGAGACGGTGGCGACCCGCTCGGGCCGCTCCTCGATGGTCGTCTCGCCGAAGGCGTGCTTCACGGTGACCGGGAAGGCGTCGGCGGCGACCGCCTCTGCGCGAGGAGTGTCATCGCCGGCTTCGGTGGCCGGGCCCGTCGAGCAGGCGGTCAGGGCGAGCAGGGCGGTGGCGGCCACGGAGGCGAGCGCGCGGAGGCGGAGGGACACGATTGCTCCTGCATGTTAGGTGAGCCTTACTTAGGCTTGCCTAACCTATGCGCGATCTCCCTACTGCGCAAACCACCGAATGGGGCATCAACACCCACTGCCGCTCCCGGGGCAGCGATAGCCGGTGCATCGACCCGACGGCGGTGGGAGCGTCCTATCGACTGAGCCGGCTGCCCGCCTGCCATGGCACGCGGTGGACAGCGTCCAGACGACCGCCGAAGGGTCAAGATCGGGTCAAGAGAACCTGACAAGTCGTGACAAGTAGTGGACTAGCACGAACCTCGCTTGCAATCGTCGAGGTGTCGACCACGCGGTCGTCTACCGGCAAAGCAGGACCACAACTCGCTGCGAGACAAGGGATTTATGACTTCACAGATGTTGGCAGCTCCCTGCGGTCGTCCTGCTGCGTCTCTGCGGCACACCACCCAACAGCAGCTAGACGCTGGACCGAATGCAGGTGCACGGGGCACTACGACCCGACGCTGACACCGAACGTCTGGCCACCGGCCTCATGGCTGCGCTGCAGGGCGGCTACCTACTCTCCCAGGCCGCGCAGAATGCCCTGCCGATGGCGGCATCCCTCAACATGGCGCTGGAGCACGTTGGCACGTACGCCGAGAAGTCCGCCTGATTCCGGCAGGTCGAACGAAGGCTCTGCGGCCTCCGATCCTCATCACCCAGCAGGTCAAACGTGCACCAGCCAACAGCGCCGCCAGGTCGCTGCGCCACTCGGGTTCAGCCTCATATCTGCCGGTCCCACTGAGCACATGTTGCACGAGATGTCGCACACGACCTCGGATGCCGCCCCTGACCTGCGCACCGACCCATGTCTGAACGCGGATTGGTCAGGGCGCCTGCGGCACGCGCGCACAGTCCGGCAAGGGTGGACGTTCGGGCGCCGTCACGCAGAGTTAGACGCGCATGTCGCTGCATGGAGAGGCATGGAGTGCATCCGACTGCGTGTGCCACACCGGGGGCACACGCCAGAGGGTCACATAACAAGACGCCCTGTCCATCCTGACGATGATTACGCAGGTCAGCCGGGGTTCTCTCGGGGTGGAGCTGAGGGGATTCGAACCCCTGACCTTCTCATTGCGAACGAGACGCGCTACCAACTGCGCCACAGCCCCTTGATGCGGACGAAACTGTAACACCAGCCCGGCACCGGAGAAAAAACGACCCGCCACCGTCGCGGCCGGCGTTCGCGGACCGTGTGTCGGGGGCCGGACTGTGCGTTGCCCCAGCCTGCGGGACAACGCACAGTCCCCCAGAGACGACAGCCGGCCCAGCCCTCAGCTGAGCCGCGCCCGCATCACCGTGGCCCCGTCCGTGACACGTCGGATCTCCACGGCGCCGATGCTGGCGACCGGCAGGTCCGAGCGACCCACGGGCCGCATCACCCGGTCCGGCCGCGCGGTCCAGGCGTGCAGCTCGGTGGCCGAGCCGGAGCGGTCGACGACCCAGATCGCGTACGCGACGCCGTCCTCACCCTGGTACCTGCCGTCCGTGCCGCCGGAGGTGGAGCCCCCGGAGGAGCGCGCGTACTGGCACTCGACCCGCAGCTCCGTGCCCGAGGCGACCGGCACCACGTCGACCACCGCCGTCATGAGCGACGGCTGCACCGGGGAGAAGGCCAGCCGCGCGGCGCCCACGCCGCCGGCCCCACCGCCCCCACCGGTCGAGGTCGCCGTCGCCACCGGCCCTGGCGCACGGTCCCCGAGGACGGCGGACACGGCATACCCGCCCAGTGCGCCGACCAGCACGGCAGCGGCGAGGCCGAGCGCCACCCACCGCGGGGCACGCGCGGTCTTCGGCAGCGAGCGCGGCAGCCCAGGACGTCGCACGACGGGCGGCACCGCCTCCCGCGGCAGGACCGGCATGAGCGAGGGCGGCGGCTCGGGCCACGACCCGCTCTCGACCTCGTCCAGCGCGAGCGCCTCGCCCGGGGGCAGCTGGGCGAGCAGCCCGGGCACCCCCGCGAGGTCGGCCACCGCGGCCTGGCACCGCGGGCACCCGGCCAGGTGCGCCTCGTACTCCACGCGCTCGGGACCGCTCAGGGCGCCCAGGACATAGGCGGCGTCCCACTCGGCGTATGCGTCGGGGCCGCTCACGAGCCGGTCACCCCCTTCTCCTGCAGCACCAGCCGCAGGCTCCGGAGCCCGTAGTGGAGGCGGGACTTCACGGTGCCCTCGGGCACCCGCAGCTCGGCGGCGATCTCCGCCACGCTCCTTCCCTCGTAGTAGGCGGCCGTGATGACCTGGCGGTGGTCCCGGGACAGACGGGCGAGCCCGTCGGCGACCAGCCAGCGGTCCAGCACCTCGCCCGTGCGGTCGGCCTCACCCGGGTCGAGCAGGTCGGCGCCGGTCAGCTCGTGCCGCGCGGCGGCACTGCGCCACCGGTCCACCACGAGGTGGCGCACGACGGTAAAGAGCCACGCCCGCGACTGCGGTTCGGTGCGCCCGAGCAGGCCCGGGTCACGCCAGGCCCGCAGCAAGGCCTCCTGCACGAGGTCCTCGGCGACCTGCGGGTCACGGGTCAGCCGCAGCGCGAACCGCCACAGCTCGGCGGCGTGCCGGTCGTGCAGGCCCTGCAGCGCGGTCTCCCGCTGGTCCGGTTCCACCGCCTCTCCTTCACCCTCGCCTCGATTGTCGTGGTGGTGCCCCGCGCTGGGAAGGACGAGACAGGAGCACTGCTGGTTCACCGGTGAACCGAATCGTCCCGCGCCACGTTCCCCCGGCATGGAGATCAACGGCCTGCCGGCGCACCCCCTCCTCGTCCACCTCGTCGTCGTGCTCCTGCCGCTCAGCGCAGCAGGCGGCGTCATGGTCAGCATCTGGCCGGCAGCGCAGCGCAAGCTCGGTCTCCTCGTGCCGCTCGGAGCCCTCGTCGGCATGCTCGCCGTGCCGCTGACCACCCGAGCCGGGCGCGACCTCGCCCGCCACTTCGGCAACCCACCGTTCATCGCCCAGCACCAGAGCTACGGCAACCAGGTCCTGCCGTGGGCGATCGCCCTCGCCGCGACCACGGTGCTGCAGTGGCTCGTGCTGCGCCGGCCGAGGACGACCACCTCCACGGCGCTGCGGGTGGCGATGGGACTGGCCGTGGTCGTCAGCGCGGTCGGCACCGTCGTCATCGTCGCGCTCACCGGGGACTCCGGGGCGCGCGCCGTGTGGGGCAACCGGTAGGCCAGCGACTCCCGGGCGTGCACGTGGCCGTCGGCCTCCGCGTCACGCGCCGGCCGACCGCAGGCGCCGGGCAGTCCGTCAGGCGCCGGGCAGTCCGTCAGGCGCCGGCGGCGCGACGGACCGGCTGCTCGTCCTCGACGGGCGCGTACTCGGTGTCCGCGTCACCGACGAGGTCGGCCGAGGTGGGTGCGGGCCGGGTGACCCGGGCCTTCATCGTGTAGGTCGGGCGCGGTACCGGCACCGGGTCCCAGGTCAGCGGGATGTCGTCCTCGTCGACCAGCGGCCGGGCCGGGACGACGAGCTCCTCGACCGGCGGTGCGGCCGGGACGGCGTGGCCGGACCGGGTCGTGTGGGCGGCCTCGACCGCCTGGACGTCGTACAGCTCGGACCCGCGGGCGGCCGGGTGTTCGTCGCTGCGGTCGGCGTGCGCCGCAACGGTGCCATCCACCGCAACCGACGGCGCGTCCACGGTCTCGTCGCCCTCGTGGCGGACGGGCTCCGCGACCGCAGCCACGGACTCCCCGTACCAGGCGGCGGCGGGCTCGGACTGGCGCCGCGCAGCGACGCGCTCGGGGGCGGACCGGCCGACAGACGCGTCGGCCGCGCGCCGCTGCGGACGGCCGGTGGTGCGGCGGGCGCGCTGCTCGGCCCGCGCCGAGGCGCGTACCCACGCGAACGAGCCGGCGATCGACAGCACCGGGACCAGCAGGGTCCACAGCGGCAGCAGCGACAGCGCGAGGAGGGGAAGGGTGACGACGGCCGTGGAGAGCGCACCGAGCATCACCAGGCCGCGGGTGCGCTGGGCGGACGTGGCGGGACGAGCGGCAGGCTCGCCCTCGCGGGAACGGCCTGACGCCACGTCGTCGGCGGGGCCTGAGGACGCCGGCACCTGGGCGGTCGCCGCCCGCCGCAGGAGCAGCTGGCTGTAGGCCGCGTGGCCGTGGTGGCCGGCGCGTCCGAGCCGCCGGCAGCGCCCGTCACGGGCTGCGGGTTCCGGCGCTCGAGGACACGCATCGACTCGGAGAACTGGTCGACCGACTGGGCCGTCGCGAGGTGCTCGCGCCGACGCACCCAGTACTGGATGAAGTAGGCAGCCCAGACCCCGATGATGACCACGAAGATGAGACTGCTGAGACCGCCTGGCTGCACGGAGAAGACGTTAGGTCTCGCTCGGCTCCCCTCCGGGGAGGTGGGGCGGTGTGTCGCCAATGTGGCGGATGTGATCAGTGTGAAAACGCTCGACGTAGCGCTCGAGGAGGGTGTGGCCGCCGAGGTCCTCGGTGGTCAGCGCGAAGGTCCGGTGGTCGCGCCAGGACCCCGAGATGTGCAGGTATGCCGCGCGCGTCCCCTCGTCGCGGAACCCCAGCTTGCGCACGACGGCCAGGCTGCGGGCGTTCTCCGGGCGGATGTTCACCTCGACCCGGTGCAGCCCCATGGTCAGCATGGCGTGGTCGCCCGCGAGCGCCAGTGCCGTCGGCGCGACGCCGGACCCGGCCACACGCTCGTCGACCCAGTAGCCCGCGGCAGCGGAGAGCAGCGAGCCCCAGGCGATCCCGAAGAGGACCACCTGCCCCACGAGACGGCCATCGAGCCGGATCGTGAGCGGCACCATGCGCCCGGCCCGGGCCTCGCCGTTGTAGTGGCGCACCAGCCCGGAGAAGGAGACCCGCTGCGGCTCGGCCTCCGGCGAGGTCGCCTCCCAGGGCCCCAGCCAGTCACGGTTCCGGGACCGGACCTCGACCCACTCGTGCTTGTCCCGGCGGCGCAGGGCGTCCAGCACGAGCGCCTGGCCGCCGGGCGTCTGGCCGTGCAGCTCGACGGGCCAGGCCGAGCGCGACATCAGTGGTCGCCGCCCCGGACCTGCGACACCGCGTGCGGCACCACGGGCTCGAGCACCTCGAGCGCGTCGCGGACCCCGCCGCTCGAGCCCGGCAGGTTGACGACGAGCGTCGGCCCGGCGAGCCCGGCGACTCCGCGGGACAGCATGGCGGTGGGCACACCCTTGGCGACGCCGGCTGCCCGGATGGCCTCGGCGATGCCCGGCACCTCGCGGTCGAGCACGGCTCGCGTGGCCTCCGGGGTGCCGTCCGTCGGAGAGAGGCCCGTCCCGCCGGTGGTGACGACCACGTCGGCGCCGGACGACAGGGCCGCCAAGAGCGCCTCGGCGACCTCGGGTCCGTCGGGCACGACCGTCGGGTCTGCCACCTCGAACCCCCACTGGCGCAACGCCTCCACGACCAGCGGGCCACCGCGGTCCGGGTAGACGCCGCCGGCGGCTCGGGTCGAGCACGTGATGACGACGGCCCGTCCGAGCGGCTCGGCTGCCTGCTCGCTCATGCCTCCTCCACCCAGTCGCCCGAGCGACCCCCGGACTTGGCCGTCACCCGGACGTCGGTGATCCGCGCGTGCTTGTCCACGGCCTTGACCATGTCGATGAGGGCCAGTGCGCCGACGGCGACCGCGGTCAGCGCCTCCATCTCGATCCCCGTGCGGTCGGCGGTGCGCACCGTCGCGACGATGTCGACGCCGTCGTCCGCCACGGACAGGTCCACCTCGACCGCGTGCACGGCGATGGGGTGAGCGAGCGGGATGAGCTCGGGGGTTCGCTTGACCGCCTGGATGCCCGCGATCCGCGCCACGGCGAGCGCGTCCCCCTTGGGCACCTCACCGTCACGCAGGGCCGCGACCGCAGGGGCCGACAGCAGGACGCGCCCCGCGGCACTGGCCGAGCGGGCCGTCACGGCCTTGGCGGACACGTCGACCATGTGGGCCGACCCGTCCGCGCGGACGTGCGTCAGCCCGGGGCCCGACACGGCCGGCTCCTGGCTCACAGCCCCTCCCGGCCGAGCAGCGGCAGGCACTCGATCGCCTCGCCCGCCTGCACGGAGGTGACGTCCTCGGGGATGACGGCCAGGGCGTCGGCCGCGGCCAGGGCGCCGAGCATGTGCGAGCCCTGCCCGCCCGCCAGGCGCGCGGAGTCGCCGTCGAGGACGACCCGCAGGAACTCCATCTTCCCGGGGACCGACGTGAACGGCTCGGCCGCCACGGCCGGCACGTAGCCCGGCGGGTAGGACGGCTCGGGCCGGCCGGCCATCGCCCGCAGCGCCGGCGCGACGAAGACGTGGAAGGACACCAGGGCGCTGACCGGGTTGCCGGGCAGGGTGAACACCGGCACCTGCTCGTCGCCGAGCAGCCCGAACCCCTGGGGCATCCCGGGGCGCATCGCGACCTTGTCGAACTGCACGGTGCCGACCCGCGACAGCACCTCCTTGACCGTGTCGAACGCGCCCATCGACACCCCGCCGGTCGTGATGATCGCGTCGGCGCGGACCAGCTGGCCCTCGAGGGTGTCCATGAGCTCGCGCGCGTCGTCCCGCACCCCCCCGACGCGGAACGGCGTCGCCCCTACGGCCGTCACCGCCGCCGAGATCATCACGGAGTTGGAGTCGACGATCTGCCCGAAGCCCGGGGTCGACCCGACCTGCACCAGCTCGTCACCCGTCGACAGGACGACCACCCGCGGTCGCGGCACCACCCGGAGCCGGGCGATGCCGGCCGCCGCCAGCAGGGCGATCTGGCCGGGGCCGAGCAGCGTCCCGCGCCGGAGCACGACGTCACCCGCCTCGACGTCCTCGCCGGCCTCGCGCACGTGCTGGCCGACCACGGACCGCTGGCGGACCTGCACGCGGACGACGCCGCCGTCGGTCGCCTCGACGGGGACGACCGCGTCGGCCCCGCGTGGCATCGGGGCGCCGGTCATGATGCGCATGGTCTGGCCCTGCGCGAGCGAGAGCGCGTGGGTGTTGCCGGCCGCGATGTCGTTGACCACGGGCAGGACGACCGGGTCCTCGGCGGTCGCGGACGCCACGTCGGCGGCGTGCACGGCATACCCGTCCATCGCGGAGTTGGTGAAGCCCGGCAGCGAGCCGCGGGCGGTGATGTCCTCCGCCAGGACGGTCCCCTGGGCGTCGAGCACCCCGAGCTCGAAGGGGCGGATCACTGTGACGGTGCGCATGATCCGCGACAGGTGCTGCTCGACCGAGATCACCGGCCGACCTCCGCCGGCGACTCCTCGAGGCTGTCGTGCAGGACGGTGTCGTCGGCGATGGTCCGCGGCTCGTCCGCCTCGACGACGACGTCGCCCACGCAGCGCACGCCGGCCCCGAACGTCACGTCGCCGTGCACGACGAGCGAGGTGCACTCGCGCAGCGACGGTGCCCCCGCCGGGAACCGCTCGTCGAAGTCGTCGATCAGCGTGTAGTGGTCGTCGAGGTCGACGCGGGGGTCGCGACGGTCGGTCTGCGCCACCACGCGGGACAGCTCGTCGAACGCGAACAGGTCCGAGCGCAGCAGCAGCAGCTCGTTCGTCGTCTTCACCGGGCGGAACCGGCTGCGCGGGATCCGCAGCGCGCGCGACCCGGCGAACACCTCGATGGCCGTCCCCATCGCCGACTCGATCTGGATCACCGGCGTCGAGTCCTTGCGGCTGGGGTCGACGGTCTTGCGGTTGACGATGATCGGCAGGCCGAGCACGCCGTCGCTGTCGGTGAGACGGGCGTCGAGCGCGTCGAGGTCGACCCACAGGTTGTTGGCGTGGAACAAGGGGTGGCGCTCGGTGTCCTGGAAGAAGCGGTCGTCCTCCTCGGAGACCATCGACCGCTCGCGCAGCACGATCCGGCCGTCGGAGCGGCGGATCGCCAGGTGGCCGCCCTTGCGGTCGTTGGCGGTGCGGTCGCACACCTCAGACACGTACGGGATGCCCTCGCGCGCCATCCACACCGGCACGGTCGGGTCGCACGTCGCACCCAGGTTGTCCGAGTTGGAGAGGAAGACGTAGCGGAAGCCCTTGTCCCGCAACGCCTGCAGCACTCCGCTCGCGAGCATCGCGACGTAGACGTCACCGTGGCCGGGCGGGCACCACTCGAGCTCGGGGTCGTCGGGCCACTCCACGGGGGTGAGGTCGTCGGCCCGCAGCTTCGGCTCGGCGTTCTGCAGGAAGTCCAGCGGCAGGCCCTCGACCTCGAGCTCCGGGTAGGCCGCGAGCGCCTCGAGCGAGGCGTCCCGCGTGCGGAACGAGTTCATGAGCAGCAGCGGCACCTCGACGCCGTACTCCTCGCGCAGCGCCAGCACCTGGCGCGCGATCACGTCGAGGAACGTGCGGCCGTCGCGGACCTCGAGCAGCGACTTCGGGCCGGACAGCCCCATGCTCGTCCCGAGCCCGCCGTTGAGCTTGACCACCGCCGTCCGCGACAGCGCCTCGCGCCGTTCGTCCTGCGTCGCCTGCAGCTGCTCGAGCGAGGTCACCTCGCTCAGCGGCTCGATGTCGGACTCGGCGATCAGGCCGCTCGTGCCCTGCTCGAGCTGCTCGTAGTAGTGGGAGAAGACGCGGATCGCGCGCTCGTCGACCCCGCGCTCCTCCAGCCGCTCCACGGCCGCTGCCAGACCAGATTGGCTCATGCCAGCCACCCTAGTGCGACGATCAGGGCATGGCTGGTGCGACCAAGGACGCCGAGCGCCGCCGCCTCGCGGCGCTGCGGCGCGAACGGGTGCCCGGGCGCGACCGGGCCAAGGACGCCGAGTCCCTCGAGCTCGGCGCCCTCGAGGTGGCGTATGCCGAGGGGCTGGGTCCCGGGGACTGGGTCGCGGCGTACGAGTCGCTGGCGAGCGAGCCACCCACTCAGTCCCTCATCGCGGCCCTCACGGCGCGGGGCATCCGCGTCATGGTCCCGGTGACGCTGCCGGACTGGGACCTCGACTGGCGCGAGGCCGGGGACGAGCGGCTGCTCGGCCGCGACGCGGTCGCGGACGCCCGGGTGGTCTTCCTGCCCGCGCAGGCGGTCGACCGGCACGGCACGCGGCTCGGGCGGGGCAAGGGCTGCTACGACCGCGCGCTGGCCCGCACCACTGCCCGGACCGTCGCCCTCGTCCACCCGTGGGAGGTGCTCGAGGAGGCGCTGCCGGCCGAGCCGCACGACCACCCGGTCGATGCGGCCCTCACCGCCGAGCAGGGCCTGGTCCGCCTGACCGGCTGACCGCCCGAGCCGGGTCGCCTAGTTGGACGACGGCGCCGGCACGAGGGTCAGGGTGTCGCCGCCGGCGGCGTCGACCGCCTTGCGGGTGAACGGCCAGTCGAACAGCTCGCCCTTGACCCACGCGTCGGTCTGGTCGTCGTAGTGGTCGTTCCAGGCGTGCCCGCTGTTGCCGGTCTGGTTGACCCAGCGCGACCGGTCGAGGTCGGACAGGTCGACGACCATCCGCATCGACGGGGCCCAGTCGACGTCGTACGCGCCGTTCTTGAAGCAGCCGTCGGGTGCCTGCGACGTCGTGCACGCGGCGTTCCAGCCGTTGGCGTCGACGATGGCCGATCCCCCGGGCATCTCCTTCGGGGAGAGGTTGAAGATCGACCGCACGATGCCGGGGACGTCGTCGCCGCCGAGGACCTGGTGGCGCAGGGTCAGCTGGTGCAGCCGTCCCCACTTCCAGTCCGAGGGGTTCTTGCCCAACTGCCGGGTCAGGTCGAGGCGCGCCTCGACGAGGGCACGGCGCAGGATCTCCGACTTGCCCTCGGTGATGCCGGCGGTGCGCTTGTCGTCCCACCAGGCCGAGGTGCCCTTCTGGGACAGCAGCGAGGACACCGCGGCCATCCACTGGTCACCGCCGTCGGCGCGCAGGTCGCGCGGCAGCTCGTCGTTGAAGGTGAGGTCGAGCAGCTTGGCCCAGACGGCGTTGTAGTACGCGGCCGCTGCGGCCGAGTCGCTGTCGTCGGCCGGCTGGGTGAAGTTCCACCCGCGCAGCAGGTCCTGCGCCTGCTTGGTGAAGTCGTCGTGGCCGAGGTCGATGTCGAGCAGCGCCTTGACGAGGGTGGGCGCGAACTGGTTGCGGGTGTCCATCTGGATCCGCGCCATGTCGGCCGGGCTGACCTTGTCGTCCTTGGCCAGCAGGTCCCGGATGCGCTGCGCCCGGTAGCCGTAGTCCCACTCGGTGGTGAGGAACGGCGTCCCGCTGGCGGTGACGGCCTGGTTCGCCGTGACGATGTAGCCCTCGCTCGGGTTGTACGTCCACGGCATCTCGTCGAACGGAACCCAGCCCTTCCAGTCCCACGAGGAGACCCAGCCGGGGCGGATCCAGTACCCGGGGGCGGCGTCCATGTAGCGGCTGCGGACCGGGATCGCGCCGGGCGCCTGGTAGCCGATGTTGCCCTTGGTGTCGGCGTAGACGAGGTTCTGCGCTGGGACGGCGAACTCCTTGGCCGCCGCGCGGAACTGCTGGAAGTCCTGGGCGGTGTTGAGGCCGAAGATGGCGTCGGCCGTCTGGCCGACCTGCAGGCCGGTCCAGTCGAGGGCGACCTCGTAGGCGCCGGGGCTGCGCCGCCCGTTGACCGGCGGCGAGTCGCCGGCCTGGTCCACGCCCTTGATGGCGTCGGACAGGATCGGACCGTGGACGGTGGAGCGGACGGTGATCGTCTGCTCTCCCCCGCCGCCGACCTTGATCGTCTCGGTGCGCATCGTGAGCGGCACCTGCTTGCCGTCGCGCAGGTAGGTGCGGCCCTTGACCTGCTCGAGGAAGAAGTCGCTGACGTCGGGCCCGAGGTTGGTGAAGCCCCAGGCGATCGACTGGTTGTGGCCGATGACGACGCCGGGCAGGCCGGAGAAGGAGTAGCCGGCCACGTCGAATGGGCAGCTCGGGCCGACCGACCGGCAGTGCAGCCCGACCTGGTACCAGATGCCCGGCACGCTGACGCCGAGGTGCGGGTCGTTCGCCAGCAGCGGCTTGCCCGTCGTGGTGCGGCTGCCCGAGACGACCCATGAGTTCGACCCGATGCCGTCACCCCGGCCGAGCGTCTGCGGCACCGCGGCGAGCGCGCGGGACACAGCGGCATACGCCTGCTGCACCTGCTTGTCGCCCGGGCCCGGCAGCTGCGAACCGGCCGGCGTGGCGCCGGCCCTCGTCGTCGCGGAGGTGGTCCTGGACGTCGCGCGCGCCGTCGTCGGCACGGTCCCGGCCCTGGCACCCACGGTGGGGACGGCGGACCCGGCACTCGAGGTGGAGGGGGCGGCCGTGCCCGGCGACCAGTCCTGCGCCGAGAGGATCGGCTTGTTGGTGCCGTACTGGTACGGCGGCCAGAGCTCGTCGATCTGGCTCATCGGCATGGAGCTGGCGAGCCGGGCGCGCATCAGCTCGGCCGAGTAGTCGCCGCGCAGGTCCCACGCCATCGCCTTGAGCCAGGCCAGCGAGTCGGCCGGCGTCCAGTCCTCGACGCGGTAGTCAGGCACCTTCTGGCCGAGGACGACGTACTCGAGCGACATCTTCGACGGCGAGCCGGCCTGGTGGATGTAGGCGTTGACGCCGTCGGCGTAGGCCTGCAGGTAGCGGCGGGTCTCCGGCTTCAGGGTGGGCAGCTCGGCCTCGGCGGTGCGGCGCCAGCCCAGCGTGCGGATGACGCGGTCGGTCTCGACGCCGCCCTCGCCGACGAGCTCGGCGAGGCGGCCGGCCGTGATGTGCCGGCGCAGGTCCATCTCGAAGAAACGGTCCTGCGCGTGCACGAACCCCTCGGCCTTGAACAGGTCCTCGGAGGAGTCCGCGTAGATCTGCGGGATGCCGTGGTCGCCCCGGACCACGGTCACCTTGCCGGACAGGCCCGGCACCTGGACCTCTCCGTCGGTGACCGGGAAGGGGCGCCGGACCCAGGTCACGGCGAGGACCGCCACGATGCCGATGACGACGACCAGCAGGGCCGCCAGCGCGACGGCGACACGGCGGATGAGTTTGAGGCTCGGCACCCTGCGAGACTATCCGCACCGCCACGAGGGGAAGGGAGGGGACAGGCCGTGCCGTTCGGATTGCCCAGCGCCGGCGCGGCCTTCACGCTGCACGAGCTCACCCCCGCCCTCCTGGTGGGCTCGGTCGTGCTCCTCGTGTCGGTCGCGGCGGTCCGGCTTTCGACCAAGTCGGGCCTGCCGTCGCTGCTGCTCTACCTCGGGATCGGGCTGGTCATCGGGGAGGCCGGCTTCGGCATCCGGTTCGACTCCGGCGAGCTGACGCAGGTGCTCGGGTACTCGGCGCTGATCCTCATCCTCAGCGAGGGCGGCCTCAGCACCCGGTGGGAGGGCATCCGCCGGGCGGTGGCCCCGGCGGCGGTCCTGTCGACCGTCGGCGTCCTGGTCTCGGTGTTCGTGGTCGCGCTGGCCGCCCGGTACGTCCTGCACCTCGACTGGGACACCGCCCTGCTCGTCGGCGCGATCCTGTCCTCCACCGACGCCGCGGCGGTGTTCTCCGTGCTGCGCCGGGTGCCGCTGCCGCGCCGGGTCACCGGGATGCTCGAGGCCGAGTCCGGCTTCAACGACGCGCCCGTCGTCATCCTCGTCACCGCCCTGGCGGCCCGCAGCGCCGACCCCTCCGGCGCGGACCCGTGGTGGCACCTGCTCGGCCTCGCCGTGTTCGAGCTCGCCGTCGGTGCCGCGATCGGCCTGGCGGTGGGGTGGCTGGGCGCGCAGTTCATGCGCCGTGTCGCGTCCGGCTCCTCGGGCCTGTTCAGCCTCGGTGTGGTGGCCGTGACAGTGCTCGCGTATGCCGCGGCCGCCAGCGTGCACACGAGCGGGTTCATCGCCTGCTACCTGGCCGCCCTGCTGCTGGGCAACCTGCACCTCCCCCACCGGCCGGCCGTGCAGGGGCTCTCGACAGCGCTCGGCTGGCTCGCCCAGATCGGGCTCTTCGTGCTCCTCGGCCTGCTCGCCGCCCCGGGTCACATGAGCGGCCAGGTGCTGCCGGCGATCGTCATCGGCCTCGTCCTGCTGCTCGTCGCCCGGCCGCTGTCGGTGCTGGTGTCGGTCGCGCCGTTCCGGCTGGGCTGGCGCGACCAGGTGTTCCTGTCGTGGGCGGGTCTGCGCGGGGCGGTCCCGGTCGTGCTCGCCACCGTCCCGGCGACGATGGGGGCGCGCGGCGTCGACTGGATCTTCGAGCTGGTCTTCGTGCTCGTCGTCATCTTCACCATCGTCCAGGGGCCGACGCTGCCCTGGGTGGCGCAGCGCCTCGGGATCGTCGAGGACCACAGCACGCTCGACCTCGCCGTGGAGGCGACCCCGCTCGAGGAGCTCGGCGCCGAGGTGATCCAGGTGACCGTCGGGCCCGCGTCGAAGCTCCATGGCGTCGACGTGTTCGAGCTGCGGCTGCCCGAGGGGGCCAACGTCACCCTCGTCGTCCGCGGTGGCGAGGGCTTCGTGCCCGCGTCGAACACGGTGATCCGCCGCGGCGACCAGCTGCTCATCGTGGCGACGGCCGCGACCCGGGCGCGCGCCGAGAAGCGGGTCCGTGCGGTGAGCACGTACGGACGCCTGGCCGGATGGACCGAGCGGGTGGGCCAGGAGTCGGGCGCCGGCAGCGCCGGCACCCGGCGAGCGCGGCTGCGGTTCGGGCTGCCGGTGGCCCGCGAGGAGTCGGGCGCTCCCGCTGCGGGAAGCCGCTGGCGGGTCAGCGGGGGCCGTTGGCGGAGCGGCGGGGTTGCCCCCCGGGACCGCGACGGGAAGAAGTAGCGCGCTCTGGGCCTTATAGTTGGCACTCGAACCGATCGAGTGCCAGACCGCGCGGGGGCGCGCGGCCTGTGACCGTCCAGGAGGAACAGTGCCGACGTACGCCTACGCCTGCACCGAGTGCGACCACCGCTTCGACATCGTGCAGTCCTTCAGCGACGACTCGCTGACCGTCTGCCCGGAGTGCGGCGGGAAGCTCCGCAAGGTCTTCAACGCCGTCGGGGTCGTCTTCAAGGGTGGCGGCTTCTACCGCACCGACTCGCGCAGCGGGTCGTCCTCGTCCGTGCCCGCCTCGAGCTCGTCGGACTCCGGCAGCTCGAAGTCGGACTCGTCGTCCTCGACGAGCACGGCGACCAAGAGCGCTGCCGCGGACGGTTCCGCCGCCTGACGCGACTCCACCGCCCGTCCCTGTCCACAGGGGCGGGCGTCGTCGTGCCCCGTCCACAGCCCCTGCTGCGCGGATGCCGGGTGCTCGCGGCCCGTGCGTAGGCTGCCGCCATGACTTCCTCCCCTGTGCCCGACGGTGGCCCGGCCGACCTCGGGCTCATCGGCGGCTCCGGCTTCTACGAGTTCTTCGAGGGCGCCGAGCGCGTCCACGTGACGACGCCGTTCGGCGACCCGAGCGACGACGTCGTCATCGGTGAGGTCGACGGCCGGCGGGTGGCCTTCCTCGCCCGGCACGGCCAGGGCCACCGCTTCCCACCGCACCGGGTCAACTACCGCGCGAACCTCTGGGCGCTGCGCTCCGTGGGCGTGCGCCAGGTGCTGGCACCGTGCGCGGTCGGCTCGCTCAAGGCGGAGAACGGCCCCGGCACCGTCGTGGTCCCCGACCAGGTCGTGGACCGCACGTGGGGCCGCGACCACACCGTGTATGCCGAGGAGGGCCCGGTCGTCCACGTGTCCTTCGCCGACCCCTACTGCCCGCGGGGTCGGGCCGTCGCCATCGACTCGGCAGAGCGCGCCGGGATGCCGGTCGTCGACGACGGGACCCTCGTCGTGGTGAACGGGCCCCGGTTCTCCTCCAAGGCCGAGTCCGCCTGGCACCAGGCCGCCGGCTGGTCGATCGTCGGCATGACCGCCATGCCGGAGGCCGCGATCGCCCGCGAGCTGGCCATGTGCTTCACCACGGTCGCGCTGGTCACCGACCTCGACGCGGGAGTCGACGGCGGCGACGCGGTCACCCACGAGGAGGTGCTCGCCGTCTTCGCGAAGAACGTCGAGGGCCTCAAGACCGTCCTGCGCTCGGCCCTGGCCGCCCTCCCGGCGCCGGAGCCCGACCACGAGGCGACCTGCCCGTGCCGTCGCGCGCTCGACGGCATCGAGCTGCCGTTCGCCCTGCCGGGCTGAGGGCGCAGCCGTGCCGACGTCGCCGCTGGCCGCCGTGACCGCGTGGGTGCGCGGCCCCGGTCGCCGACGCGAGTGGCGTCGCAGGGTCCTCCGCCGGGCCGTGGCAGCCGCCTGCGCCGCGGCAGCTGTCGTCGGCGTCATCTCGATCGCCCGCCAGCCGGGCGAGCCCGTCGTCCCGGTGGTCGTCGCCTCCCGGCCGCTCGCCGTGGGCGAGGTCGTGACGGCCGCCTCGGTGCGGCTCGTCGCGTGGCCACGCCGGCTGGTCCCGCCGGGCGCTGCGCAGGACCTCGCCGAGGTCGTGGGACGGCCGCTCGCCTCCCCGGTCGGTCTCGGCGAGTCCGTGACGCAGTCCCGGTTCAACGCGCACTCCCTGCTGGCGGGACGGCCCGCCGGCGAGGTCGCCGTGCACGTCACCGTGGCCGACGACGGCGCGGTGTCGATGGTCACGTCGGGCGACCGGATCGACCTGCTCGGGGCCGACCGCGTGGTGGCCCGGGACGTGCTCGTGCTGCGGGTGGAGCGGCCGCTGCGGACCGACTTCGGGTCGGTGATCCAGGGCCAGGGGTCCTCCGGTGGGTACGCGCTCGATGGGCCCGGACTCGTCGTGGCGGCCGACGAGGACACCGCCCGCGCGATCACCGCCGCGCCCGTGGACCCGTCCGGTCGGGCCGCGCTGCAGGTGGTGCTGAGGGGTCGCTGACGAAGGCACTGAAGGGACACCGACGCGTGACCACCGATCTCGGTCGCCCTCGATCGTGCGGTGTTCCACCGCAGGATCGAGCCCTTCGGTCGCTACGGTGCAGAAGTCAGGCTTTCACTCCAGAGCGAAAGGTCGGGGGCCCATGAAGGGTTTCAAGGACTTCATCATGCGGGGCAACCTCATCGAGCTTGCCGTTGCCTTCATCATCGCCACCGCCTTCGCCGCAGTGGTCAAGTCGTTCACGGACCTGCTGATCGCGCTGATCGGCAAGATCTTCACCCAGCCCAACTTCGACACCTACCGCCCAGGCGGCGTTCCCGTGGGGCCGTTCCTCACCGCCCTGGTCGCGTTCCTCATCATGGCCGCGGTCGTGTACTTCTTCGTGGTCAAGCCGTACGAGGCCTTCAAGGCGCGCTACGCCAAGGCCGAGGAGGACGCGGCTCCCGACGAGGAGGTCGTGCTGCTCCGCGAGATCCGCGACGCGCTGACCCGCCGCATCTGACCTTCCCCGAGAACCAACGGCGACGGCGCCGGACCCCTCACGGGTCCGGCGCCGTCGTCATGTCCGGTCGGCCCTCGCCGGGCAGAGCGCCTGAGCGCCCTCTGCCCGCTGGCCGTGGCACGTGCCCGCGCGTCAGTCGCTGCCCCAGTGCGGGGGGCGTTGTTCCTCGAGCCACCGGTCGTGTGCCGACCGGTCGGAGTACTCGCCCCAGCCGGCGTCGGTGTCGTCCTTGGTCTGCTCGGGCGCGCGGCGCTTGCGACTTCGGACCCGGCGGGTCCGTGCCCCCGCATCCGTGGTCGGCACGAACTCCGGCTCGCGCTCGGGCTCCTGCGTCTCTCCCACGGCTCCATCCTCCTCCGGCGCCGGCCCGCCACCCGCGCCGGGGTCGGCCGCTTCCTGACCGGGGGTCTCCTGGTGGGCCACGCGGCCGGACCGGTTGGTCGGGGCGGAGCCGTTCGCCTGCTGCGCCTCGGCCTCCGCGCGCGCGGACACGGCCTGCTGGACGGCGGCGTGCACGCGGGCCACGTCGCGCGCCGGGTCGCGGAAGATGTCGGTCGACCAGACGCGAACGTGCATCCAGCCGAGGCGCCCGAGCTGCTCGCCCCGCAACCGGTCACGGTCCCGGGTGCTGGGCATCGCGGCATACCCGGGGCCGTCGGTCTCCACCGCGACCAGCACGGTGCCCGGGCGGTCGGGGTGCTCGACGGCGAGGTCGATCGGCTGGCCGGCGACCCCGTAGCGCTCGTGCACCACGAGCCCGCTGGCGCGCAGCCGCTGGGCGAACTCGGCGACGACGGCGTCGGGACGGTCGTGCTCCCCGGCAGCGACGGCGGCCCCCGCACCCGTGCCGTTCCCGGACCGGGCCGCCGCGACGGCGCCGTCCGCGGCGGCACCCGGGATGGTGCCGTCGGCGGCATACGCGAGGAAGTCCCGCAGCATCATGGCGCCGCGCGCCTTGAGCCGGGCCGGGTCGAGGTCGCCCGCGACCAAGGAGGAGACCACGGTCATCCGGCGGCGGGATCGGGTGATCGCGACGTTGAGGCGGCGCTCGCCGCCCTCGAGGTTGAGCGGCCCGAACCGGTGCAGCACCCGGCCGTGCGGGGTCTTGCCGTAGCCGACGGCGAGGATGATCGCGTCGCGCTCGTCACCCTGGACGCGCTCGAGGTTCTTGACGAAGAAGCGCTCCGGCCGGTCCTCGTCGAAGAAGTCGCCGACCCCGTTGGCCTCGTCACCGGCGAGCGCCCGGCGCAGGGCGTCGTCGATGCGGGCGGCGTGCTTGATGCCGAGCGCGATGACGCCGAGCGACTCGAACGGACGGGTGCGGGCGTGCTCGAGCACCAGCTCGACCACGCGGTCGACCTCGGCCTCGGTCGACTCGATCGCCTCCTCGCCGGGCGTGACGACGCCGGCGCCCTCGACCGCCTCGAGCCGGACGACCGGGTCGGTGCCGGTGCCGGGGAAGGTGACGAGCGACCCGTCGTACATCTCGCGGTTGGCGAAGGCGATGAGCCGCTCGTCCAGCGACCGGTAGTGCCATGCCAGGCGGCGGGTCGGCAGGGCCGCGGTCAGCACGTCGAGCACCGACTCGAACCCCTCGGTCAGCGTCTCGGTCTCAGGAGAGCTCGCGGCCTCCTCGTCGACGGCCGAGGTGAAGAACGACGTCGGCGGCAGCTGGCGCTCGTCACCGGCCACGACGACCTGGTGGGCGCGGGAGATCGCCGAGACGGCCTGGGCGGGCGGGATCTGCGAGGCCTCGTCGAAGATGACCACGTCGAACCAGCGCCCGGGCGGCAGCACCGAGGCGACGACCAGCGGCGACATGGCCCAGGCCGGCTTGACCGCGGTGAGGGTCTCGCCGGCGCGGGGCAGCAGGTCGCGCAGGGGACGGTGGCGACGGGACTTGCCCGCCTCGGCCCGGACCAGCGACTCCTGCTCCGGGTGGTCGGCCAGCACCTCGCGCAGCCGGCGGCCGGCACCGGCCTTGACCCGCTCGGCGCTGGCGCGCAGGTGGGCGTGGTCGGCCGCGACGTACTCGCGGGCGACCCGTTGCAGCTGGGCACCGTCGTGGGCGCCGTAGCGCGGGTCGCGCACCGTGAGGTCCTCCGACAGCGAGGTCCACCAGACGAACTCGAGCTCGGCGGCCACGTCGTCGGCCTCGACCCCGCGCGCGGCGAGGTCGTCGACGAGCGGGCCCATCCCCGCGGCGCGCAGGGCGTCGAGCGCCCCGAGCACCTGGGGCACGACGGCGAGCCGCTCCGGCGCGGCGGCGAGGGTGGTCAGCCGCTCGCGCAGCGCCGCCAGGTCGGTGTCGAGGAGGTCGCCCCCGCCCGCGGTCGTCGCCAGCCGCTCGCCGAGCCACGTGAGGTCTGCGGCCACGGCGGCATACGCGGTCCGCGCCCGGTCGAGGTCGATCGGGATCTCGGGCCGCCCACCGGCGCCGGCCATCTGCTGCCACGCGGTGCGCTGGACCTGCGCGTCGGCGAGGGCCGCGTGCAGGTCCGCCGGCGGCGGGCCGGGGCGCAGCAGCGCGCGCGCCTGCCGGCGCAGCCGCCAGCGCGACCACGCGCCGAGGTCCACGTCGTGGTCGCGGCGGTACTGCGCGGACCCGGTGGCGGCGACGAGCTCGCCCAGCGGGATGTCGAAGACCTCCGGCCGGAACACCTCCAGCGTGTCGCGGACCCGGCCGACGGACTCGAGCACCGCGCCCCAGTCCCGCGCCCGCTGCGCCTGCGGCAGGCTCACCTCGGCGAAGACCTCCTGCATGGTCTGCTCGAGCTCGTCCAGCCCGCCCTCGCTGAGCCGGCTGGTGATGTCGCGCGCCCGGACGGCGTCCTCCTGGGTCTCGATGCGCGCGCCGAACCAGGGGTCCTCGCCCTCGCGGGTCGACCACGCGCCGAGCGAGGCGGCCTCGGTGAGCTGCCGGCCGAGCTCGTCGACCCGCTGCCGCGAGAGGCCGGCGAGCTGGTCGCCGCGGACGCGCACCCGTGAGGTCGGCGGGTGCGGGCGGCCGGTGAGCCCGGTGATGGCCTGCTGCGCCTGGTACACCGAGACGCCCCACGGCTGGCGCACCTCGTGCAGGGCGGCGGCGTGCTCGACGAGGCGGGTGCGCCGGTCGACGAGCGCGCGCTCGAGCTCGGCGGTGTCGGGGTCGCGGGTCTGGGTCGAGCGCTCGAGCGCGTCGCCGAGCTCGCGGGCCAGCCGGCGCTTGTTGACCGCGCCGTCGTAGGCGTCGAGGACGAGGTCGGACAGCCCCACCCCGTCGAGCCGGGAGAGGACCGCGTCGATGGCGGCACGCTTCTCGGCGACGAACAGCACCCGCTTGCCCTCACCCGCGAGCGAGGCGATGAGGTTGGCGATCGTCTGGGACTTGCCGGTGCCGGGCGGCCCCTTGATGACGAGGTGCGCGCCGGAGCGGACGGCGTCGATCGCGGCCTGCTGCGTCGAGTCGGCGTCGAGGATGAGCAGCTCGTGCGAGGGGTCGGCGTCGGCCGGCGAGTCGGGGACGGCCGTGCGGACGGTACGCAGCGCGCCCGGGTCGCCGGCGAGCGCCGCCACGACGTCGTGGTCGGCGAGGGCCGGTCCCTGGGCGGCCAGGTCGGCCACCATGGGCAGCTTCGCGTAGGAGAAGGTGCCGACGACCAGCCGCGGGGTGATCGAGAAGTCGGGGACCGAGGCGCACAGGCGCCCCAGCTTCTCGTAGACCGGGTAGGGGTCGAAGGCATCGCCCACCGTGGCCAGGTCCTCCAGCGCCCCGGTGTCGAGCTCGAGCCCTTGCTCCGAGCGCAGGTAGTGCTCCAGGACCGGGTTGAACTCGACGTCCGGGCCGAGGTCGATGTCGAAGTCCTCGCGCGCGGCACCGGTCGGCTTGAGCACGCAGGAGCGGAGCAGCACCGGCGCGGCAGGCGCCCGGTTGGCCCCGCGCACGGTCCACGACGCCATGCCGATGGCGATGAACCCGGCCGCGATGCCGCGCTCCTCCGCGAGCTCGAGGGTCTTGGCCCGGATGGTGCGTGCCCGGCGACGCGCCTCGTCGAGCGCGACCGGTTCGCGGACGAGGTCGGAGAGCCGGGTCGGGCGGCCGGCGAGCAGCATGGCCAGGCCGCCGGGGTGGGCCGTGGTGAGGTCGAGGGTGCCGCTGGGCAGGTCGCGGTACCAGAGCAGGGTGTTGCGGCCACCGAGGTCGACGAGGTGGCGCTGCCACGTCCGGACCGCCGCTGCGACCCGCTCCCCACGGGGGTCGGCATCGCGGCGTTCGGGGCCCTGCTGCTCGGTGGGATCGCTCACCGTTGCAGGCTAACCAACCTCGCTGTCCACTTCGCCGGGCAACGCGGGTGGGGCCGCGACCCGGTTCAGATCGGTCGGCCGCAGGAGCAGGGCGGCCACCCCGACGACCCCGGCGAGGCACGCCGCGAGGGTGCCGAGCACGGCATACCCGAGCTGTCCGACGACGACGCCGGCGAGCGCTCCCCCGCCACCGGCGGCCAGCCCCATGGCGAGGTCCGAGGCGCCCTGGGCGCCCGCGCGCTCGCTCAGCGGCACCGCGCGGACCACCAGGGTCGACCCGCTGACCAGCGTGAACGACCACCCGAGGCCCAGCAGGAACAGGCCCACCGCGAGCCCGGGCGACCAGCCGGTCGGCGCCTGCGCGGCGAGCACGCCGGCGACGACGAGGATGGCCGCGCCGGCGAGCGCGTTCGTGCGGCCGCCCCACCGGTCGACGGCGAACCCGACCAGCGGCGAGAACGCGAACATGCCCAGGATGTGGGCGCTGATGACCAGGCCGATGACCTGCAGGTCGGCGCCGCCGTGGTGCATGTGGAGGGGGGTCATCACCATGACGCTGACCATCACCGTGTGCCCGATGGCCATGGTGATGACGCCGAGCAGGGCGCCGGGGTAGGCACCGAGCGTGCGCAGGCCGCGCCAGACCGATCCGTGCTGGCGCTCGAGCGGCTCGGTGGCGCGGGCGGCCTCGACCCTGCGGGCCAGCAGCAGCGGGTCGGGGCGCAGGCGCAGCAGGATCACCACGGCGCCGAGCAGCAGCCCGGCGAGGGAGAAGACGTACGGGCCGGCGAGCGAGGGGACGTGCAGCACCCGGGCGACCGGCTCCCCCGGCCCGGCGAGGTTGGGCCCGAACACGGCCCCCACGGTCGTCGCCCACACGACGATCGACAGGTCGCGGCCGCGGCGGTGCTCGTCGGCGAGGTCGGCCGCGACGTACCGGGCCTGGCTGTTGGCGGCGTTGGCCCCGCCGAAGAGGGTGGTGCCGAGCAGCAGGAGCGGGAAGCTGCGCACGGCCGCCGCCACGATGATCGTCACCGCGCCGAGGATCCCCAGCCCGTAGCCGGCGAGCATGCCCCAGCGCCGGCCGCGCGCGGCCATGACGTGCGCCATCGGGATCGCGACGAGCGCGCCGCCGAGCACCTGGAAGGTGCCGCCCAGGCCCGCGAGGTCGGCCGAGCCGCTGGTCTGCTCCGCGAGCAGCGCGCCGACGGCGGCACCCGCGGAGACGCCGACCCCGACGAGCACCTGGGTGCCGACGAGCGTGGTGACGGTGCGCCGCTGGACGGCGTGGAGGTCGGCGGTCGTGGGCACGGCTTCGGGCACCGCGTCAGTATGCCGGGAGGCACGGACAGTGGTCGTGGGCCCAAGGGCCCGCCGTTCACCGGTCGGCGCAGGCGTGGCAGAGGCCCTGGGCGCGAGCGTGGCATTGATCCTGGGTGCGAGCGTGGCAGAGACCCTGGGCATGGGCCCTGCGCCCTGCCCAGGGCCTCCGTCCTCCCGGGACCCCCGTCAACCGGTGTTCGTGGTCGCTCGTCCCGGGCTGACCACCCCCGTGAGGGTCAGCGGGAAGGTCGCGTCGCGGCAGCTGTCCTGCCCCGGCAGCGCCAACCGCATGACCGTCACCGGGATGCGGATGCTGGACCCGCGCGGCACCACGTAGGTGGGCGCGCCGGTGCGGTCCGAGCGGTAGGAGCTCACGACCAGGGCACGGTCGGCCCGGCAGTCCGGACCGCCGTCGCGTGGCGTGGCTGTGAGCTGGAGCACCCGGTATGCCGTGGTGCCCGGGTTCGTCACCGTCACCTCGACGGTGCGCAGCTCCCCCGGCGCGAGGGCGCGGACGCCGTCGGCAGCGGCCCAGGGCGCGTCCTTCGCAGGCTTGGCAGCCGCGACTCCCCCGGCCGCGGCGACGACCGCCAAGGTGCCGGTGTGGGTCGGGGTGGAGCCGCTCGCTCGGTGGGAGGACGTCACGACGGCGACCACGCCGAGGGCGACCACGGCGGCGACGCCGGCCGTCACCCCGCGGACCGCTGTGGTCGTGGACATCGCTGCGCTCCTTCGTGGCAGGAAGAGAGGGACCCGGTGGCGTCTCAGGGGCGTACGCCACCGGGTCGGTCACTGGTCCGAGCCCCCAGCTGGAGGACTGAGGTGGGGCTCGGGCCCGGCCCCTTCCCCCGAAGGGGCCGATACCCATCGTGGTCGCTGGCCCCGTCCCGGCACATCAGCCCTCGGGGCACGCTCAACTCGTCCGTTCAGGTAAAGACGAACCCATGTAAAGGTAAAGGGATGGTAAAGCGCGGAGCCCGGTGGTAGCGATTCGGGCCGGCTCCCGACGAGCACCACGGACGCCCCACCAGGGGAATGCACGACGCCCGCCCACCGGGCGACGGTGGACGGGCATCGGGTTCGGGGGCGCCTGCTAGCTGAGGTCCTTGTACGGCAGGCCGGCGGTGCTGAGGCAGCCGGCGCCGCGGCCGACCTTGGCCAGGCCGGCGAGGTCACCGGTGGCGTACGCGTACGGCGAGGTGGTGCGCAGCGTCGGGTACATCTGCTGGCGCGTGTCGCTGACGTGCTGCAGCCCCATGACGTGGCCGAGCTCGTGCATCAGCAGGTTGGTGCGCCGCAGGCCCGACCCGAAGCCACCGTTCAGCTGCGCGAACGCCTGCGGGGTGTCGAGGACGACGAAACCACGCTGCGCGGCATACGTGTAGGTGGTCCGGCCGTTGACCCAGCGCGAGGCCCACGCGTAGCTGAACCCGCCCTGGCCGGCGGTCGCCCCGGTGAGGCTGTAGGCCGTCTTCGTCGGGGTGGTCCACGCGATGATGATCTCGGCGGACTGCCTCGAGGCGGAGCCGGGCTGCGGCACCTCGCTCGTCGTTCCCTTGTAGGAGAAAGCGATCCGCGTGGCGGTCGAGATGCGCGCGACGGCGGACTTGGTCTCGTTCAGGACGGTGGTGCGGGAGGCCGTGGGCACCGAGGCGAGGTTCACCTTCCAGGTGATGGCCGTCTGGCAGGGGTTCCAGCGCAGGACCGGCTTGGTGCCGTTCGGGAGGCTGGCGTAGGCGAGCTTGTACGTGGTCGTGGCGCCGCTGGCGGCCTGCGGGGCGGCGACCGTGGCCGCGGCCACCAGCGCGACGGGCGCGAGGGCGGCGGCGAGTGCGCGGAGTGACATGCGCATCGGGCGATCCTTCGGGGGGCGGTGTTCGGAGTCCTGGGTGCCCGAACGCGAGAGGGGACCGCCCGAGGCGCGTCCAGTATGCGTGGGCACAAGCCGCCGACCTACACGGATGTGGACATTTCAACCGAACGGGTGATGTGGGCCCACCCGTCCTTGCGAGCGGTCGGCTGCGGGTGGGTCCGGACGGGGGCCCAAGGTCACGCCCCGGCGCGCGGTGGTCGGCTGACGCTGGAGGTGTCACCGCACGGCAGGGACGCGCCGGCCAGGGTGTCGCTGGCGGGCAGGAGGGACCGCCGGACGGGGACGCGACCGGGGAGGCGATGGGCATGACGGAGAGGCTCGGGCGGAGTCCGGGTCGGGGTCGACGGTGGGTGGCCGTGGCCGGCGCGGCTGTGCTGGCAGGAGGGGTCGGCTTGGCCGGCGGGTACGCCATCGGCCACGAGGAGCCGCCGACCGGGCTGGCGTCGGCGAAGGTGGTCGCCGCCGTGGACGGCACGCTCGCGGCGTTGGGGCGCGGGGACTTCACGACGTTCGGGTCCCACTTCGCGCCGGACGCGGTCTTCGAGGAGCCCGGGCCGGGCGCTGCCGCGGTGAAGGGTCGCGACCGCATCATCGAGGTGAACCGCACGCTCTACGGGTACGGCGCCCGCTACCACCGGACCGGCGCCATCCTGCAGCGCGGCCACGTCGTGTCGTATGCCGTGAGCTGCCCGGGGTGCCCCGGCGCCGACGAGGAGATCGACATCGCCGTCCTGGACGACCAGCTCCGGTTCGTCCACTACTGGATGATCGAGGGCGGCAAGTGAGCGTCGCCGCCCTGCTCGCGGCGTATGCATGTCTGTCCGGCGCGCGAGGTCAGATACCCTTCGTGCGGCAGTTCTCCACCGTGCCCGGCCCTCACGGGTGCGGCATTGGCGAGACCAGCCACCACCCCGCCCTCGTAGCTCAGGGGATAGAGCACCGCTCTCCTAAAGCGGGTGTCGGCAGTTCGAATCTGCCCGAGGGCACAACCACGTCTTTGGAGTCAGACGCTCTGAACCCCTCGTGCGCCCTTTACCGGTTCGAGCAGGTCGACAAACCCCTCACGGGCACAACTCCTCATTTCTGGTGCCTCGAGTGGCGGGGCACCGACGGACACAGGACCAGCCCCGCCCCGAAGGAAGGAGCGAGGCTGGCCAGGAGCGAGGTCCGTCAGGGCTCGCCGCCACCACCGGCTAGGAAGCCGCTGTGGCCGTTGCAGGAGTCACCGGGCGCGAAGCCGGAGGCGTTGATCTCTGCGGGCGTGGCACCCATGGCTGTCAGCTGCTGCCGCACGTGGCCCCAGTTCTGCACCCGGCCCGGCTCGTAGTTCGGGTCGGATGGGTCGAGGAAGCGCTCGGGGTTCTGTCCGGAGAAGCCGCAGATGGAGTTCGCGTGTCCGCGCATCCCCGTCTCGTTGATGTTTCCTGCGCTGCTGTTGCCTTGAGCCTCCCCCGCGCTGGCCGCGGAGGTGCCGAGGAGGATGAGAGTCCCGGCGAGGGCCGGAACGGCGAGTGCGGATGTGATTCTCATGCAGCATGACGGTAGAAGCCTTCATGACGGGGCGCCTCCACCATCCTTGCTAAATGGCACTAGAGCAGAACGACCGCTCCCTCCTAGAACATTTGCTTGGACGGTCGAACATCGGGCAGTGGTCCTACCCCTCCCCGCGGGTGCAACATTCCCTCATCGGGGCGTAGCGCCCGTGCTGAGGAGCGGACCATGGTCAGAGCCAGTCGCACCGTCGTCATCAACCGGCCGATCGAGGACGTGTTCGCGTTCTTCACGACACACTCGAACGACAAGTCCTGGCGCTCCCACGTCAAGGAGATCTCCGACGGCGGACCACCCGGAGTGGGGGCGCACATCCACCAGGTGGTCAGGGGCCCCGGCGGCCGCGGCATACCCGCGGACGTGGAGGTGACTGGCTACGAGCCGCCGACGAGGTACACCTTTGTGGCCGTCACCGGACCGGTGGGGCCGGCCGGTGAGTTCCGGTTCCGATCCCTCGGGGGCGCGACCGAGGTGACGCTCACGTTGGGCGCCGAGCTCGGCGGCCTGAAGAGTCTGCTCATGTCACGGTCAGTCCAGAACGCCATGGACAGCGAGGTGGCCGGGCTCGAGAAGGCAAAGCGGCAGCTGGAAGCCACATGACGGCCTCCCACCGCCGGTTCAAGGCCCCATCTGCCCGGACCATGTACTGCCGCAGAGAAGGAGTTGCTGCGGCTCGTCCGCGGGTCCATCGTGGCCTGAGGTAGTCCGGACAGTGTCCGCGAAAGGTGGCCCGCCATGCGCCGTGCCGTGATCTCCCTCCTCGCCGCCCTCGCCCTGGTCGTCGGGGTCGTCCCGACCGCCAGTGCGGCCGCCCCACCCGTGCCGCACAGCATGGCGGCCATCGGTGACTCGATCAGCCAGGCGGTCGACGTCTGTTGCTGGTACGGAAACCACCCCGCCAACTCGTGGAGCACGGGTTACTCCAGCTACGACGGCGTCACCAGCCACTACGAGCGACTCCGGGCGTTGAACGGCGCCATCAGCGGTCACGAGTACAACGACTCGGTGTCGGGCGCCCGGATGAGCGATGCTGCGCGCCAGGCGACGTCGGCCGTCTCGCAAGGCGCGCAGTACGTCACGATCCTCATGGGTGCCAACGACGTCTGCACGTCCTCCCCGTCGACCATGACGTCGGTGGACACCTTCCGTCAGCAGTACCAGCAGGCGTTGGGCATCCTCAACTCCGGCCTGTCCCCGACGGCCCACATCTTCGTGGCGAGCATCCCCGACATCTACCACCTGCGGCAGATCTACTACACGGACAGCACCGCTGAGCTGGTCTGGGCCGCGGCGGGCATCTGCCAGTCGATGCTCTCCCCGTTCCTGACAGAGTCGCAGCGCCTTGCTGTCCGGCAGCGCAACATCGACTTCAACACCGTGCTCGCCCAGGAGTGTGCGAAGTACGCGCGCTGCAAGTTCGACGGCAACGCGGTCTTCTCCTACCAGTTCAGCCGCAGCCAGGTGAGCAGGCTCGACTACTTCCACCCGAGCCTGTCCGGACAGTCGGCGCTCGCCAGCATCACCTGGGCGACGAGCTGGTGGGGCTGAGCCAAAGCGCAAGCCAGCCGCAACTTCGTCATCAGCCGGCCGACCGCGGACGTGTACGGACCGCCGACGAGGTATGCCTGACAGCCGGGTCACAGGGACCAACGGCCCTCTGGGGCTGGGGGCACTGGCGCCACCGTGGGACGAGGTAGTGAGAGCCAGCCCCAGGAGCCAGTCATGGCCGAAGCCAGTCGCACCGTCGTCATCGACCGCCCGATCGACGAGGTGTTCGCCTTCTTCACCACCCCGTCGAACGACCCCTCGTGGCGAACGCAGGTCAAGGAGATCTCGGGGCAACCGCATGAGGGTGCGCGCATCCACCAGGTCGTCAAGGGCCCCGGCGGCACGGACTTCCCTTCGGACATGGAGGTGACCGCGTTCGAGCCGCCCACCAGGTACGCGTTCCGTGTCGTGGTCGGGCCCGTCCGGCCGGAGGGCGAGTTCCGCCTGACGTCCGTGGGGAATCAAACCGAGGTCACCTTCCACCTGAGGGCCGAGATCAAAGGGCTCAAGGCCCTCGCCCTGGCGCGGCCGGCGCAGAGCGCGATGGACACCGAGGTTCACGGTCTCGAGACCGCCAAGCGCCTGCTCGAAGGCACCTGACCGGTTCCACCCACCTTCGCTCGACATGCGGGTCCGGCGGCGACCGGACCATGTGCCGACAGCGTGGTCGGTCTCGCTGTACGTCCTGTCGTAGCCGACTACTCGCCGGAGGACAGCTCCGGCGCCGGCCCCAGGGCCGCCAGCTCCTGCCCCCGCGGGTCGAGCTCGAGCGAGGACGGGACGTCGAAGACCTGCACCGGTCGCCGCGAGGAGTCCCACTCCGACCACCCCGGGTCACCGGTCGTGCCGAACGCGACCCACGCCGCGTGCATCTCGTCGGCCAGCTCCTGCGGGGCGTCGGGACCGGTCAGGGTCCCGCCACCGGCGAGGGTGTCGAAGACGAACGGCAGCTCCAGCGCATGGCACGCCCCGAGCCCGGGAACTCTTGACTCCCAGTCGAACTCGTACACGTGAGTCCGTCCACCGGCAGCCGTGTGCGCGTCCGCCATCCGCACCGTCTCCCGCCGGAACGAGGCGTCCGTCAGGATCGCCGCGAGCAGGTCCCCCGCGTTCGCACCGGGCCGCGACGCGGCATACACCTGCGCCACCGACGGGTCGATCCCGTACCGGCTCAACACCATCGGCAACGCGGCGTCACTGACCATCGCCGCGATCCCGGTCGGCATGAGGAAGAAGCGGAACTCGTCGCGCGTCGTCCCCGCGAGCAGCTCCACGTCCCTGCCTGCGCGCGCGGCGATCCGCGCCAGCGGCACCTCCGGCACCACGTCGCCGTCGACGGTCGGGAAGAGGCTCATGATGCCCAGGCCGTTGCGGACCACGCTGGCACCCCACCGCGCCGGGTCGGGCGCCTGCGCCAGGGCGAGCCCGACCGCGTTCTGCGCCTCGAGCAGCGCCTCCGGGTCCGTGGAGCCCAACCCCTCCGCCGTCGCCGGCACCCCCGCCGCCTCCGCGACCGCCTCGGTGACGCGCCGCGCGTCGGCCTCGTCCGCCACCGCCGTGGCCATGCCGCTCTGCACCACCGCTCGCCGGAACAGCCCCTCGGCAGCAGGTGACGCCAGCAGGCAGGCCACGCTCATGCCACCGGCCGACTCGCCGAAGACCGTGACGTTGGCCGGGTTCCCGCCGAACGCGGCGACGTTCTCCTGCACCCACGCCAGCGCCAGCAGCTGGTCGCGCAGGCCCCGGTTCGACGGCGCGCCCTCGACAGCGGCGAAGCCCGGCACCCCGAGCCGGTAGTTCACCGACACGAGCACCACGCCGTCGCGGGCGAACGCGGACCCGTCGTAGATGCTGAGCGCGTTCCCACCCCGGGTGAAGGCGCCACCGTGGATCCAGACCATCACCGGCAGCCCGGAGGCGCCCGGGTCCGGCGTCCAGACGTTGACGTGCAGGTGGTCGTCGCCGGGGATGATCGTCGTCCCGAGGATCGCCGCGATCGGCGGCGCGTACGGTCCCTGCGTTGCGGTCGCACCCAGCGCGGTCGCCTCGCGCACCCCATCCCACGCGGCCGCCGGGCGCGGCGCCTCGAAGCGTGCGGGCCCGACCGGCGCGGCGGCATACGGGATGCCGAGGAACGCGCTCACACCGTCGCTCGTGCGGCCTCGCACGCGTCCGGTGGTCAGGGAGACGACAGGGTCCACGGTTCCTCCTGGAGTCGTAGGGGGCGCGGTCGCCGGGCAGCAGCGTCCGGTTCCCCAGCAGCCTCGCCCACGGCGGCCCCCGCCGCACGCCCGGCACGCCCGGCACGCCCGGCACGCCCGGCACGCCCGGCACGTCCAAATCGTTGCGCCGCCCAACTTGCGTGCTACCGAGGCGGCCGGTAGCCAGAAAGGGACAGAACTGCCGATGACCCACGCCCCGGACGGAGTCCCCCCTTGTCCTCCTGGTCCCTGCCGATCCTGCTGCTGGTCTTCGCCGCCGCGGCCGCCGCCATCTGGGTGGCGGGCATCCAGCTCTCCAACCAGACCGACGTGCTGTCGACGCGGCTGCACCTCGGCACTGCCCTGGGCGGCCTGATCCTGCTCGCCGTGGCCACGAACCTGCCCGAGATAGCCATCGTCGCCAGCGCCTCCCTTGCCGGCAACGTCGGCGTCGCGGTGGGAAACATCCTGGGAGGCATCGCGATCCAGACCGTGGTGCTCGTCGTGCTGGACGTCTTCGGCATCCGTGGCAGACGACCCCTCACCTACCAGGCCGCGTCCCTGGTCCTCGTCCTGGAGGCCGCCCTCGTGGTGGCCGTCCTCGCCGTCGTGGTCGCCGGCTCGCAGCTGCCGTCGGGCCTCGAGCGGTTCCGGCTGGCTCCCGCCTCCGTCCTCATCGCCGTTCTGTGGGTGGCAGGACTCGTTCTGCTGCAACGGGCTTCACGTTCGCTCCCCTGGACCGACTCCGGCGAGGCCCCCGACAACCAGGAGAAGCCGAAGGGTCACTCCCAGCAGAAGGCCGAGCAGGACGCCTCCACGCGCGGCACCAGCACCGCGAAGTCGGCCACCATCTTCGGCGTCGCGGCCCTCGTCACCCTGCTCGCGGGCGTGGTCCTCGAGCGCAGCGGAGACGCCATCGCCGGCCACATCGGCCTGTCCGGGGTGCTCTTCGGCGCGACGGTCCTTGCTGCGGCCACGTCGCTCCCCGAGGTCTCGACCGGCCTCACCTCGGTGAAGAACGCGGACTACCAGCTCGCGGTCAGCGACATCTTCGGCGGCAACGCGTTCCTCCCGGTGCTGTTCCTCCTGGCCACCCTGCTGTCGGGCAAAGCCGTTCTGCCACAGGCACAGTCGACCGACATCTACCTCACCGCCCTAGGGATGCTCCTCACCCTGGTGTATGCCGTGGGGCTCGTCTTCCGCCCGCAGCGCCGGATCGCGCGCATGGGCGTCGACTCCCTCTCCGTCCTCGTCCTCTACGTCCTCGGCGTGGCCGGCCTCTTCGCCGTGGCGAGCAGCAGCTGAGCCGTCTCCGCCCGCCGCTCAGGGATGGTGCCTGACCTGCGGAAACGCACTATCCTGCTGCCGTGTCGGCGTTCGTCCAGCCGCGCGGGGTCGGGGGTCGGGGGACGCGGCGTCCGCTGGGCGCGCTTGTGCTCGGCGCCCTGCTCGTGGCCGTCGGCCTGGTTCCGCTGCTGTGGATCGGCCGCTACTACTTCCGCGGCGACACGCAGATCGCGTACGTCGGCTGGTGGTACCACCTCGGGCAGGAGGTGCGGCACGGCCACCTCCCGCTGATGGAGCCGCTGCGGTGGGAAGCCGGCAACTACGTCGCGGAGGGCCAGTGGGGTCTGTTCAGCCCGCTGACGATCCTCATCGGCCTGGCGACGACGGTCGTCCCCGACCTCGTCGTGTTCGTCACCGTCCTGAAGATCGCCCTCATCGTGTGTGGCGGCCTCGGAACGTACGTCCTGGTCCGCAGCTACGGCGCGCGGGAACCGTTCGCGATGGTGGGGGGTCTGGTCGTCGGGTTGTCCGGTGAGTCCGTCTTCCTCGACTGGCCGTCGTGGGTCAACGGGCAGATCGGGGTGGCGCTGTTGCCGTGGGCGTGGTGGCTGACGCGGCGCGCGATGGCAGGCCACAACCCGGCGGGCGCCCTCGTCGTGAGCTACCTGGTGGTCGCAGTGGGCTACGTCTACTGCGCCCTCTACCTCGCGGCCGTGCTGGTCGCCTGCCTCGTGGACGCCGTCGTGTCACGGTCACGCCGACAGGTCCTCACCGTCCTCGGCATCTGCCTGTTCAGCGGTCTCGTCGCCGTGGCCGTCTACCTGCCCGGCGTGCTGACCTCCCCCGTGACCGTGCGGGACTCGGTCGCCGTCACGGGCTCCGGCCGCCTCACCGCACCCCTGCACGAGCTGCTCGCGTCGATGTTCCCCACGGTGCGGCGCGACTACCTGCTGTGGATGCTGCCGGCCGTGGCGTGGCTCGACCTCGCCAGGCTTCTGCGCAGCTCCAAGGACCTGCTGGGCGCTGCCGTCGCGACAGCCGGGCTTGCACTGTGGGTCCTCGGCCCCGCCACCATCGGGCCCCTCCGGTGGCCCCTGCGCGTGGTCCCGGCCCTCATGGTCCCCCTCGTCGTGCTGCTGTTCGTGGCCGCGTCCCGCTCGCTCGTGCCGAGGCTGTCGCGCAGCCGGCTCCTGGTGTCCTTCGGGTGGCTCGGCCTCGCTGCCTACCTGCTCGTCGCCCGGAACCCGCACCTCGCCACCGGCGCGGCCGCAGGAGTGGTCCTGGTCGTCGCGATGCTCGGCACGACCGCGTGGTCGCTCCGTCGAGCCTCGGAGGTGCTGACGACCGCGCTCGTGCTCGCCTGGACCGTCGCCGTGTTGGCGCTGCAGTTCGCCATCGACCCCGTCCCCGGCGCCGCCGACCGCCACATGCCGGCGAGCCCGACGGCATACGCCGGCAGACTGGCGTCGGCACGCGGCGACGTCATGGTCCTCGGCAACGCGGAGAGCCGAGCCATCCACGACCAGGAGGTCGCCCACGAGCTGCTCATCGGGTCGATGTGGTACCTCCAGCAGGCACCCGTGCAGAACGGCTACACCACCATCAACTTCCGCCGCTTCCGCGCGCGGTTCTGCCGCGCCTTCAATGGTGGCACGTGCGCCGCGGCGCTGAGGTCGGTCCTCGCCACCGAGCCCACCACCGGGCGACCGTGGGCAGACCTGCTCTCCGTGAGCACCCTCGTCTTCTTCCGCCCCTCGTTCCCGCACACCGAACTGGCGCACCCTCCGCCCGGGTGGAGCGTCCGGCAGACCAGCACCAACACCGTTGTCTGGACACGGGATTCGACCGTTCCCACGGCTGGTGGCGTGGTCGCCGCGACGCCGGGCCTGGGCGTCCAGGAGCTCCAGCGTTCAGACCGGGCGGTGAGCCTGCGGGTCACCGAGGTGGGTCACTCCGGGGGCACGCTGACGTTCAGCCGGCTGGCGTGGCCGGGGTATGCCGTGGACGGCGGCACGCTGTCCGAACCGCTCGGGGATGCGCTGCTGAGGGTCCACGTCCCCGCAGGTTCTGCGGGCTCCTCGGTCACGGTCTCGTGGGACCCCCCGGGATGGACCCTCGAACGCACCAGTCTCGCTGCGGCTCTTGCCGGCGGCCTGCTCTGGGTCGCCGCTGCGAGGGTTCGGCTCTGGCGGCGACGCCCGATGTGACCTGGACGACAGGGGACGAAAGTCCCTCTGCCCCAGCCGCTTCCGCCGAGATGGTTGAACTGCCAACAAGGCAAGGAAGCAGGGCCACCAGCCCTGGCAACAGCGGGAGTTGATCAGAATGCGACGCAAGACCCTTGACGCACTACTCACCACCGGTGGCTTCGTCCTCACCGCGGTACTGCTGGTCGCCGGCGGACTGCTGATGTGGGCCAGCAACTTCGTGCAGGACAACGTGCACAGCCAGCTGGCCGACCAGAAGATCACAATGCCGTCCGGCAAGGCCATCGAGGACCCGGCCATCAAGCCCTACCTGCAGCAGTACGCAGGCCAGCAGATGACCACCGGGGCCCAGGCGAAGGCGTACGCCGACCACTACATCCTGGTCCACATGAACAAGGCCGGTCAGGGCCGGACCTACGAAGAGGTCAGCGGCGAGTTCATCGCCCTCTCGGCCAACCCGAACGCCGACAAGGCCAAGGTCGCCGAGCTCGGCCAGCTGCGCCAGACGCTCTTCATGGGCAACACCCTGCGGGGCCTGCTCCTCAACGCCTACGCCTTCGGCACCATGGGCACCATCGCCTTCTGGGGCGCGGTTGCCAGCTTCGTCGGCGCGGCCTTCCTGTTCCTTCTCAGCCTCCTCGGCCTGAGGCACGAACGCCACGTGCCGGTCGAGCAGGAGGTCCGCATCGGTCGCGGCGCAGCAGCCGCACCCGCTGTCGGCTGACTCCAGCCGCACCTGCGGACCACGTCAAGGCCTCCGACCTCCTGGTCGGGGGCCTTGGCGTGTGGTCCACGCGCCACCCTCCGCCACAAGGGGTCTCAGGGCGCGTACCCGCTCAGCCCTTGGCGGGACGGGCTGCCCGCGCCGCCTCGACCTTGCGCCGGCGCTCCCGGCGAAGGCGCTCGTGCGGGTCGCTCGGACCCTGGAGCTCGGCCGGCCCGTAGAGGTGCCAGCCCAGGTACCGGATCCGCCACAGGATCCGGTAGCCGATGGAGAGGCCCTCGTTGTCCGTCGTCCGCGCCATGGTCGTCCCATTCGTTAGTGCCCTAATGATTCGTGCACTACGGTAGCGGACCGTCGCCCCTAGACTGAAACCGTGACCCCGCCCAGCTCCTCGAACCGCACCTCCGTGGCGCCGAGCGACGACCTGCTCGCCCTCGACCGACAGGTCTGTTTCGCCCTCGCCGTCGCCTCGCGCAACGTCATCGCGCTCTACCGGCCGCTGCTCGAGCCCATGGGCCTGACCCACCCCCAGTACCTCGTCATGCTCGCGCTCTGGGAGGAGTCACCACTCAAGGTCGGCGACCTCGCGCGACGGCTCAGCCTCGAACCGGCGACGCTGTCCCCGCTGCTCAAGCGGCTCGAGGCAGGCGGGATGGTCACCCGCGAGCGCGACCCGCGCGACGAGCGCGCCCTGGCCGTCACCCTCACGGAGAAGGGCGCCGCCGCACGCCAGCAGGCCCTGCGCGTCCCGCCCGCGATCCTCGATCGCCTGGGCATGGACGTCTCCGAGCTGGAGACCCTGCGCGACGGCCTCACCCGACTCATCGCCGCCGCCCGGCCGCCGGCACCGGCGGCTGGGTGAGAAGGGTCACGGCATACCGAGGGGCGCCTGCGTCGTTGCCACCTGGTGGCGCGGTTGTCCCCTGACGGCAACCACGCCGCCCCACCGTCCCCTCACCACTCCCAGGAGGTCGTCCATGACCGACGCCACCACCCCCACCACCGCACCCCGCGAGTGGCGGCTCGCCTCGCGCCCCACCGGCTGGCCCACGCCCGAGAACTTCGAGCTCGCCGAGTCGGACGTTCCTGCGCTCGCCGACGGCCAGATCCGCGTGCGCAACGAGGTGCTGTCGGTCGACCCCTACATGCGTGGGCGGATGAGCGCCGCCAAGTCGTATGCCGCGCCGTACGAGGTGGGTGCCGCGATGACCGGTGGCGCCGTGGGCGTCGTCGAGGAGTCGCGCGCGGACGGCGTCGCCGTCGGCAGCCACGTCCTGCACGGCCTGGGCTGGCGCGAGGTCGCCGTGCTCGACGCCGAGGACGCCCGCGTCGTCGACACCGACGCCGCCCCCGCCTCCTCGTACCTGGGCGTCCTCGGCATGACCGGCCTCACGGCATACGCGGGCCTCAAGCGCATCGCCGAGCTCAAGGAGGGCGACGTCGTCTTCGTCTCCGGTGCGGCAGGCGCCGTCGGAGGCGCGGTCGGCCAGATCGCCAAGGCTCTCGGCGCCAGCACGGTCATCGGCAGCGCCGGCTCCCCCGAGAAGGTGCGCCACCTCACCGAGGACCTCGGCTTCGACGCGGCCTTCTCCTACCGCGACCGCAAGGTCTCCGAGGCCCTGCGCGAGCTCGCCCCCGACGGCATCGACGTCTACTTCGACAACGTCGGCGGCGAGCACCTCGAGGCGGCGATCGGGTCGCTGCGCCTCGGCGGCCGCATCGCCGTCTGCGGGATGATCTCGGTCTACAACGACACCGAGCCGGCACCGGGCCCGCGCAACCTCGCGCGCCTCATCCAGACCCGTGGCCGCATCGAGGGCTTCCTCGTGGGCGACCACTACGACCTGGCGGGCGAGTATGCCGCGCAGGCCGCGAAGTGGCTGGCCGACGGTTCGCTGTCGCTGCGGGAGACCACGGTCGACGGCTTCGAGAACACGGTCGACGCCTTCCTCGGCGTCCTGCGCGGTGACAACACCGGGAAGATGGTCGTCCGGCTCTGACAGCTGCCGACGGCCCCGCGCACGAGCAGCTCGCGCGCGGGGCCGTCAGCCCGTCCGGCTGCTATCCTGTGGCTGCAGCCCGGCCTCCCGTCCGCACCTCGTGCGACGCGGAGGCTTTTTTCATGCCCTCTCCCACGACACCGTCCGCAGCCCGCTCCACCTCGCCCCTCGCCGTCCGCCGCGCCACCGCCGACGACCGCCCGCTGCTCGAGCGCCTGTGGCTGCTGTTCCGCCACGACCTCTCCGGCCTCACCGGGACGCTGCCGAGGGCCGACGGCACGTTCCGGTCCGAGCGCCTGGACTCCGCCCTCGCCGACCGTGGTTGGGCGGCATTCGTGGGGTTCATGGGCGAGGCACCCGTAGGTTTCGCCTTCGTGCGCAACCTCGACCGGTCGCCCCGGGTCCTCAACAGCTTCTTCGTCGTCGCGGGAGCGCGACGCGCCGGTGTCGGGTCAGCCCTCGTCGACGAGGTGCTGCGCACCGTCCCGGGCCGCTGGGAGATCGCCTTCCAGGGACACAACACACCGGCCGTCCGGTTCTGGCGCCGGACGGCCGCGAGGCACGACCCCGACTGGGGTGAGGAGCTGCGTCCCGTGCCGGGCGACCCGCACGCCGCGCCGGACGCGTGGGTCACGTTCGACGTGCCGGGGCCGCACCACTAGGGGAACCACAGGGGCGGCGACTCCTGCGCGTCCATTGGAGCCCCGTCCGGCTGCCCGGACCCGTCCACGGGTGGAGGGTCGACCCCCGTCTCGCTGTGCCCTCGTGCACCGGCCCGCTCCTGGAGGTCGAAGGCGGCCCACACGGACTTGCCGTCGCGGCGCGGCCACACGCCCCAGGACTCACTGAGCGCGCGCACGATCTGCAGGCCGCGGCCGTGGAGCCCGTCACCCTCGGTCACCGCGGGGACGACCAGGTGGGTGGCGACCCGGTCACGAACCTCGAGGATGAGCCAGCTGTCGCGGCGCGCCACCACGACGGTGAACGGCGTGTTCGCGTGCAGCACGACGTTGGTCGCCAGCTCGCTCACCACGAGGCTGACGGCATGCGCCTGAGCGAGCAGGTCCCCGTCGGCGAGGCAGTCGAGCACGAACGAGCGCGCCTCCCCGACATGGGTCGGGTGCGGCGACCACGCGGCCTCCCTGCTCCAGGTCAGCGACCCGTCCATTGCCCTCATCCCGATCGTCGGCGAGCGCCTCAAGGCGAGGTCTGGGCAATGTGCGCTTGTCACCCCACTGTCCACCTCGGAAGCCCGCGGCTGCAAGCCGGGCTCGCCCGGGCGGACCGGAGTAGGGTGCAGATCACGGCCACTGCCCGCGCTGGCCGCTGCGAGCGCGGCTGACCCAGGTGCGTGATGACGCGACAGGACGGGCAGTCGGCATCCCTATCCGAGATCGGGGGCCAGCTGCGGCGCATGTGTGTGGACTGCCTGGACGATGCCGGTGTGGACGGCGCCGGCCTCGCCGTCTTCGCCCATGACGGCACCCCCGAGACCGTCCACGCGACGAGTGCGCTCGCCACTCACATCGAGGACCTCCAGTTCACGACCGGTGAGGGACCGTGCATCGACGCGGCGCGCACGGGCAGACCGGTGCTCGTCCCGGACCTGCGGCCCGAGCACCATGCGCGTTGGCCGGTCATGGGTCCCGAGCTGGCGGCGTCCGGGGTCGCGGCCATCTTCGCGCTCCCCATCAGGGTCGGCACGTTGTCGCTGGGGTGCCTCGACCTGCACCGCACGAGCCCGGGGCCCCTGACGAGCCGGCAGCTGGCCAACACGCTGCGCACCGTGGACCTGGCCGGGGAGCTGCTGATCACCTTCGCCCCTGACGGGCTCGACGACCTGCTCCCCCGAGCGACCTACCGGATGGTGGTGCACCAGGCCGCGGGGATGGCGATGGTGCAGCTCGACGTCGGACTGGCCGAGGCCATGCTCCGCCTCCGCGCCGCCGCCTACGCCGAGGAACGCTCGATCAACGACCTGGCCGCGGACATCGTGGCCCGTCGACGCACGCTGTCCGAGGAGGATGACGCATGAGCTCCGCTGACCAGGACCCCGTACCGGCGCAGGAGAGTGAGCGCTACGTCCTGCTCGCCCGGCGCTTCGTGTCCCTCGCCGACACGCTCGTCGACGACTACGACGTCGTGGACCTGCTCGACCAGCTCGTCCGGTCCTGCGTCGAGCTGCTCGACGTCAGCCAGGTCGGGCTCATGCTCGTCGACCAGCAGGGCACGCTCAGCCTCGTGGCCTCCTCGAGCGAGGAGATCCGCCTGCTGGAGCTGCTGCAGATCCAGACCGAGCAGGGGCCGTGCCCGGAGTGCGTGCGCGAGCGCCGCCCGGTGACCATCGCCGACATCTCCACCACGGAGAAGCGCTGGCCGGAGTTCGCCCGCGCCGCCGCCGACGTGGGGTTCCGCTCCGTCCACGCGGTTCCCCTCCGGTTGCGCGACGAGACGATCGGCGGGCTCAACCTGTTCAACACCGGCGCCCGCGCGCCCCTCAGCCCGGCCGAACAGGGCATCGCCCAGTCCATGGCCGACGTCGCCACCATCGGGATCCTCCAGCAGCGGACCACCCACCGCGCCGCCCTGCTCGCCGAGCAGCTGCAGAGCGCGCTCAGCAGCCGGATCGTCGTCGAGCAGGCGAAGGGCGTGCTCGCCGAGCGGGGCGGGGTCGGCATGGACGCCGCGTTCGCGCACCTGCGTGACTACAGCCGCTCCCACCGCCGCAAGCTCGGCGAGGTCGCCACCGAGATCGTGCACCGCACGCTCGACCCCACCGACGTCATCGCGAACGGTCGTCCTCGCGACTGACCCGGACCGGGCCCGATCAGTCGTCCGCGGGCTTCTCGTGGTCCTCGCCCGGGTGGGTCACGCCGAGCGCCTCGTCGACCCGTGCCTGCGTCAGGTGACGGTCGGCTCCGGCGGCGGCGGCCATCAGCTCCCCGAGCAGGACGATCTCCCGCTCGAGCTCCTCGTCCCGGATGTCCTCCGGCCCCGACCCCACGTTTCACCGTAGGACGGGGGCCTGACCAGTCGTCACCCCCCAGCGGAGCCATCTGGGCATGGCCCGAAGGTCTGTGGCCCCTCTGGGAACACCAGCGCCGTGAGCACCACCTCGCCGTCCGCAGCGAAGACCTCGACGCTGCAGGAGTCCACGGCCACCTCGAGCCGCAGCATCCCGTCGCCGACCGGGACCGGGACCGAGGACACGCACGGGTATGCCGGGTGGAAGGCCCTGGTGCCGTCGCGCACCGGGCCTCGCTCCAACGACAACAGGCCGGTGGTGCGGTCGTAGCCGATCCGGGCCGCGTCACCGCCGCCGCCTCCCCACAGCTCGACCGCCGCGGAACGTCGGTCCCGGACGTCGAGCTCGACCTCGTGCCACTCCAGCCCGGGCGCCGACCGGGCCTCCTCCACCGGCCGCTGCACGAGGACGAGCTCGCCACCCTCCCGTCGCCGCAGCGACAGCTCCCGCGGCAGGGTCATGGCACCCCGCCACGGCGTCGTCGGCAGGTCCCCGGCGTAGGCCCAGTTCGCCATCCACCCCAGCAGCACCCGACGCCTGTCGGGGGCGTCGTTCCACGTCACGGCCGCGCAGTCGTCCGGCCCGTGGTCGAGGCGCTGGAAGCCGCGGACGTCGGGCGTGAAGCGCACCCCGTCGAAGGAGCCCACGGCACACCAGGTGCCGCAACCCGCCACCGTGCCGTCGTTGCCGCTGAGGACCAGGACGTGCCCCTCGACACCCGGCTCCCCCTCGACGGGCAGCCGCACGAGGTCGGGGCACTCCCAGATCCCGGGCGGCTCCGGCAGCGGGCCCAACTCGCTGAGCAGCTCCCAGTGCCAGAGGTCGGCGGACCGGTAGAGGACGACGAGCCGCTCGACCGCTTCCACCGCCACCATGAGCCAGGACCCGGCGGAGCCGTCGCCCGGCTCCCACCACGAGACCTTGGGGTCGCGGAAGTCCGCCGAGCCGCGGTCGAGCACCGGCCCGGCGCACCGCTCCCACGTCGCACCCGCGTCGCGCGAGCACGCCAGCCACTGGGCCTGGTGGCCGTCGCGGGCGCTGGTCCACACCGCGACGAACGGCGGGAACGGGTCACCGTCGCGGCGCAGACCGGAGGTGTTCTCGTGGTCCACCACCACCGAGCCGGAGAACACCTGCTCCCCTGCGTCGAGGTCGTGCGCCAGGGCCACCGGGTGCTCGGTCCAGTGCACGAGGTCGGTGCTCGTGGCGTGGCCCCAGCTCATGTTGCCCCAATCGGACCCCTCGGGGTTGTGCTGGAAGAACAGGTGCCAGGTGCCCTCGTGGTGCACCAGCCCGTTCGGGTCGTTCATCCAGTGTCGGGCCGGCGAGAAGTGCGCTCGCGGCCGCCAGTCGAGCACCGCCCACCTCCATGTCCCTCGGCACCGCGGCCGATCGGACCGAGAATCCTGTGAATACCACCCAAACGACGACAACCGGTCGCTTCCGGGGTTACCTTCCGTGCGTCACCCACGTCAGTCTCCCCTCCGAGGACCGCGCCATGACCGACCGCCACGCCCAGGTCCGCGCCACCGCCCGCAGCCGCCGCAGGGCCCTGCGTCTCGTCACCGCAGGGGTCGTCGCCGTGGCGGTCGGTGCAGCCGTCCCGGCCGCGGCGGGCGCGGCTCCCATCGACACCACGCACGGCACGACGCCCGCGCGCACCTTCACCAAGGCGCCCAACGCCGACCCGCGGATCTCCCAGCTGCTCACCGCCCGCGCCACCACCAGCCGGTTCGGCAGCGCCTTCAGCGGCGCGGTCGTCGACGCCGCGAGCGGCAAGGTGGTCTGGACCCGCAACGGCAACACCGGCCTCATGCCGGCCTCGACCACCAAGCTCGTGACGGCGACCGACGCGCTCGCCGTCTTCGGCTCGGGCCACCGCTTCACCACCCGGGTCAAGCGCGGCACCGCGGCCGACCAGGTCTACCTCGTGGGCTCCGGCGACCCGGCGTTCTCCTCCAGCCAGCTCACCGCGCTGGCGAAGACCACCGCGGCCGCCATGAAGGCCGCCGGGCGCACGACGGTGCGCGTGTATGCCGACGACTCCCTCTTCCCCGCACCCACCCTCGCGACGGGGTGGCGGTCGACCTACATCCCCGCCGACACCACGTGGCTGCGGGCCCTCGACGTCGACGGCCGGCAGAACGCGGACACGAGCATCGACGCCGCGAAGCTCTTCGCCGGCAAGCTCAAGACCTACGGGCTGACGGTCAGCTCGGTCGCCCGGGGGAAGGTCGCGTCGAACGCACCGGTCCTCGCCTCCTCGGCCGGCCAGACCGTCGGCCAGATCATCTCGACGATGATGCTGAACTCCGACAACGAGCACGCCGAGTCGCTGCACCGGCTCGTCGGCATCCAGCTCGGCTACGGCAACACCTGGTCCGCGGCCCGGAGTGCCCAGTCCTACCGGATGGCGCAGGAGGGGCTGAGCATCTCGGCGCTCTACGACGGCTCCGGCCTGTCCCGCAGCGACCGGCTCACGAGCCTGCAGCTCGCGCGCATCGTGAGCAACGTCTTCGAGCCGGCGAACGCCACCCGGCTCGGGCTGCTGCGGTCCGACGCCGGACTGCCCATCGCCGGCCGCACCGGGACGCTGCAAGCGGCATACGGGCGCTTCACCGCGCCGACGTCGAGCTGCGCGGCGGGGCTCGTGCACGCCAAGACCGGCACGCTCACCGACGCGGCGACCCTCGCCGGGTGGGTCGTCGGGACCGACGGGCGGGTCAAGACGTTCGCGTTCGTCGTCAACGGGCTCAAGGTCACGACGACGCTCAAGCAGGACATCGACATGCTCGCCGCGACGGTGGCCGGCTGCTACTGACCGCCGCCCGGTCCGGCCCGTCCCCCGGCCGCCCGGCAGCCGGCCGCACCGTGCTGCCCACCGGGTGACCCGATGTTGCCGCGACCCCGCGGTGGGCCCGAGACTTGCGACCCATGACCGATGACCAGTGGTTCCGCGAGGCAGTCGTCTACCAGATCTACCCGCGCAGCTTCCAGGACACCGACGGCGACGGCATCGGCGACGTCCCCGGCATCATCGACCGGCTCGACTACCTGCACACGCTCGGCATCGACGTGCTCTGGCTCTCACCGATCTACCGCAGCCCGCAGGACGACAACGGCTACGACATCAGCGACTACGAGGACGTCGACCCCACCTTCGGCAGCCTCGCCGACGTGGACCGGCTGATCGAGCAGGCGCACGCCCCCGGCATACGCATCGTCATGGACCTCGTGGTCAACCACACCTCCGACGAGCACCCGTGGTTCGTCGAGTCGCGGTCCTCCAGGGACAACCCGAAGCGCGACTGGTACTGGTGGCGGCCGGCGCGCCACGGCCACGAGGCGGGCACGCCGGGGGCCGAGCCGACGAACTGGCAGGCGTCGTTCAGCGGTCCCGCCTGGGAGCTCGACGAGACGACGGGCGAGTACTACCTGCACCTGTTCAGCCGCAAGCAGCCCGACCTGAACTGGGAGAACCCGCAGGTCCGCGAGGCCGTCTACGCGATGATGCGGTGGTGGCTCGACCGGGGCGTCGACGGCTTCCGCATGGACGTCATCAACATGATCTCCAAGCACGTCGGACCGGACGGCTCGCTGCAGGACGGCCGGCCGATCGCGGGCACCGTCCTCGGCGACGGGACGCCGTTCTACATCTGCGGACCGCGGATCCACGAGTTCCTGCAGGAGATGCACCGCGAGGTGTTCGACGGCCGTTCGCAGAAGTACCTCACGGTCGGCGAGATGCCGATGGTCACCGTCGAGGAGGCGCTGCTGTTCACCGACCCGGCACGGCACGAGGTGGACATGGTGTTCCAGTTCGAGCACGTGGACCTCGACCACGGTGAGCACAAGTGGGACCGCAAGCCGCTCGACCTGCGCGACCTCAAGGCGTCGTTCGGCCGCTGGCAGGAGGACCTCGCCGACATCGGCTGGAACTCGCTGTACTGGAACAACCACGACCAGCCCCGGGCAGTCTCCCGGTTCGGGTCGGACGCGCCCGAGCACCGGGTCGCCTCGGCGAAGCTGCTCGGCAGCGTGCTGCACCTGCACCGCGGGACGCCGTACGTCTACCAGGGCGAGGAGCTCGGCATGACGAACGTGCCGTTCGCCGGGCCGCAGGACTTCCAGGACATCGAGTCGGTCAACTACTACCGCACCGCGATCGAGGCCGGCGCCGACCCCGAGTGGGTGCTGCACAACCTGCGCCTCGGCAGCCGCGACAACGCCCGGTCACCGATGCAGTGGGACGCCTCGGCGAACGCCGGCTTCACGACCGGCACGCCGTGGGCCCGCGTGAACCCGAACTACCCCGAGATCAACGCCGAGGCCGCCGTCGCCGACGACGCGTCGGTGTTCCACCACTACCGCCGCCTCATCGAGCTGCGCCGTTCCGAGCCCGCGGTCGCGCACGGCCACTTCACGATGCTGGCGCCCGAGCACCGGACGCTGTACGCGTTCATGCGCACCTTCGAGGGCACCGAGCTGCTGGTGCTGGCCAACTTCTCGGCCGACGAGCTCGCGGTGACCGGTGACGACGTGCCGCGGCTCGACCGCTGGTCCGGCGCCGACCTGCTGCTGGGCAACCTCGCCGACGACCCGTCGTCCGTGGTGGAGCCGCTGCGCCCCTGGGAGGCCCGCATCCTGCGCCGCACCACCTGACCACTGCTGGCCCACCGCCGTCCGCGGAGTCTGGGCACTTCTTCAGGAATCTGGTGAACCTCCACCACGGAGACGAAGATGTGGCCAGACTTCTGCGGGTGGGGGACGACGCGACAGTGCCGGGCACCAGGACGCTGCGACTACCTTATGCCGGTGTGTGCCGGGAGTGTCGAACCCGCCTCGACCGGGGAGTCACCGTTGTCTATGACCCCTCGACCCGCAGCGTCACCTGCGTCGAGTGTCCGCCGCCCGACCGTGCATCGCAGACGGGGACCCTGGGGCTCTCGTCGACGCCGATGCTGGAGGCGCGGGCTGCCGACGAACAGACGGTCCAGTCCGCGGCGCCTGCAGACACCACACAGCTAGATGAGCCCTCCTTCGTCCACGGGACCGCCGGCGCCTCGGCGCGGCGAGAACATGAAGCGCGACACACGCGCCGTGAGACGCGCATCCGCCAAGACCACCCACGGATCGGTGGCCTCCTGCTGGCCCTGACCGACGACCCGCAGTCGACGAGGGCGTGGTCACGGGGCGCCGTCGGGGAGGAGCTGCTCGCTAGGCGCCTGGACCCGTTGGCGTCCCCGACACTGCGACTGCTCCACGACCGTCGGATCCGGGGGACCCAGGCCAACATCGACCACATGGTCGTGACTCCGACTGGGGTGCACGTCATCGACGCCAAGCGCTACCAGGGGCGCCCGGAGCTGCGGGTCGAGGGCGGCATCCTGCGGCCCCGGGTGGAGCGACTCGTCGTCGGCCGCCGGGACTGCACCAAGCTCGTGGACGCCGTGCTCAAGCAGGTCGGGCTCGTGCACAGCTCCCTGGCCGAGCCCCATCCCGATGTCCCGGTCTCGGCGATGCTGTGCTTCGTCGACGCGGACTGGCCTCTCATCGGCGGCGCCTTCACCACCCGCGCGGTGCGCGTGCTGTGGCCCAAACGAGCCGCCGCCGAGCTGCAGAAACCCGGTCCGCTCGACGAGGACCGCATCGACCAGGTCACCAGGACTCTGGCCCAAGCCTTCCCTGCGGCCTGAGTCCGCGCGTCCCTCCGTCGTTCGGGTGGGGGTGTGAGCGAGATGTCCGGTTTCGCCTCGCGGACGTATGCCGTTGTGCCACCATCGCGGCGTGATTCGCGCTGAACTGGGGTTGGGGATCCTGGGCACGGCACTGTGGGTGTACTGCCTGCTGGACGTGATCATGACCGACGAGAGCCGCATCAGGAACCTGAACAAGGGGACCTGGATCCTCGTCGTGCTCATCACCTCGGTCGTCGGGGCCGTCGCCTGGCTGGTGGCCGGTCGGCCCGAGGCGTCGCCGCGCGGCGGCCTGCCGTACAAGGGGAACCGCGGCACGGCATACCCGGAGTACGACCGGCCGGGACGCGCGGTGGCGACGAACCCGGACGACGACGCCGAGTTCCTGCGCAAGGTCCGCGAGCGGGCCGAGGCACAGATGGCCGAGGCCAAGCGACAGCGCGCCGAGCGGGAGCGCGCGGAGCGTGAGGCGGTCGAGCGCGAGCGGGCCGCGCGCCGGGCCCGCGAGGAGGAGCTGCAGCGCAAGCGCGACGAGGCCGCCCGCACGGACCCGACGTCCGAGCCCGACGCACCGCTCCCCGAGGCCTGACCGCCCCGTCCGGGCTACTCCTCCTCGTCGAGGTGGTCCTCGGCCTCGTCCTCGGCGTGCTCGTCGTCGCCGAACCCCTCGAGCCGGTCCTCGTCCGTCTCCGCCCGCAGGGCACCGAGCACCTTGGCGTCGATGCCGTCGGGGCTGAGCCGGGTCTCGTAGTTCTCCTCCGAGGCCCACGCCGCCAGCGCCTCGGCCGCCGAGCCGCCGCTGAACCCGATCGACTCCAGCCGGGCGAGCACCTCGTCGGCGAGCGCACCCTCCAGCGGCTGCACGTCCTCCGGTGACCCGAACAGCAGGTCGTTGAGCCCCACGAGGCGGGCCAGCTCGCGCGGAGCATCGGGGTGGTCGTCGACGCGCACGTCGGCGAGCAGCCCGTACTGGTCGTACCCGGCTCCCGGCCGCACGGCATACAGCGCCGCGCCCTGGCGTCCACGGCTGTCGCCGCCGGCGTCGTCACCGGCGAGCAGCGCGGCGACGAGGCGGTCGGTGAACGGCCGCCCGGCCGACGCCAGCCACGCCCGCTCCATCGCCTCGACGACCTCGGGACCGACGAGGATGTTGCCCTGGATCGCGTAGGCGCCGGACTCGTCCCGCCCGCTCACGCCACCGGCCCACGGCAGGCACGACGGTCCCGTCCAGGTCGCCTGCGAGTCGCGCCCGACCACGCCGAGCTGGCGGTGGTCGCGCTCGTCGTCCGGGCCCGTGCACGCCTCGATGGCGGTTGCTGCGTCCGCGCCGGCGGACAGCGCCTCGAGCGCGGTGTCGCGGTAGGACACCCGAGCCATCGCCTGGGTCGCGACGGCGCCGAGGCCGAGCCGAGCGTCCGGCACGACCGCGCCGACGAAGGGGAACTTGCTGGCGACGGCCACCCCGAAGGAGTCGCCGTCCTGGGCCACGATCGAGAAGGTCACCTCCCGGACGCTAGCCGGGGCGCGCCGATCTGGCAGGCCGTCCGGTGACCGTCGCCTGGTCGGGCGCATGTCCGAAACCTGCGAGAATGCCCCATGGCCGCGCGAACGACCAGTCCCCTGCTCACCTGGACCAGTCTGGCGCCGCCCCTGGCGCTCGTGGCGCTGGTCCTGACCTGGGGACGCCACCTCGGCGCGGTCCCCGTCGTCCTCGTCGCGGTCGTCCTCGGCCTCGCGGTGCTCGCTGCCGTGCACCACGCCGAGGTCGTGGCGCACCGCGTCGGAGAACCGTTCGGCTCGCTCGTGCTGGCCGTCGCCGTGACCATCATCGAGGTCGCGCTCATCGTCACGCTCATGATCAGCGGGGGCAAGGACACCGACACCCTGGCCCGCGACACCGTCTTCGCCGCCGTGATGATCACCTGCAACGGGATCGTCGGCCTCGCGCTCTTCATGGGCGCGCTGAGGTACCGGCTCATCGCGTTCAACGCCGAGGGCGCGGGCGCTGCCCTTGCCACGGTCACGACCCTGGCGGTGATGACGATGGTCGTCCCGACGTTCACGACCAGCCAGCCGGGGCCCGAGTTCACCAGCAGCCAGCTCGCGTTCGCCGCCGTCGTCTCGCTGGCGCTCTACGGGATGTTCGTGTCGACCCAGACCCGTCGGCACCGCGACTTCTTCCTGCCGGTGGGCAAGGACGGCGAGCCGCTCGACGACGAGCACGCCGACCCGCCGACCAACCGCGCGACCTACGCCTCACTCGGGCTGCTGCTCGTCTCCCTCGTCGCCGTCGTCGGCCTGGCCAAGGTCGAGTCGCCCGCGATCGAGTCGGGCGTCGCGGCGGCCGGCTTCCCGCAGTCGTTCGTCGGCGTCGTCATCGCGCTGCTCGTGCTGCTGCCCGAGACCCTGGCCGCGGTGCGTGCCGCCCGCCGCAACCGGATCCAGATCAGCCTCAACCTCGCGCTCGGGTCGGCCATGGCCAGCATCGGCCTCACCATCCCGGCGATCGCAGTCGCCTCGATCTGGCTCGAGGGCCCACTGGTGCTCGGCCTGGGCGCGACCCAGATGGTCCTGCTCGCGCTGACCGTCGTGGTGAGCGTGCTGACCGTTGTCCCGGGCCGGGCGACGCGGTTGCAGGGCGGCGTGCACCTCGTGCTGCTGGCCGCGTTCGTGTTCCTCGCCGTCAACCCCTGAGGCCGGCGCCGGCGTCCGCGGTGCTCAGGCGCCTTGGGTCATGACCTCGGCCGAGCCGTCGGTCGCCGCCTCGATCAGCTGGCCGATCACCTCGGCCGAGTGCGCACCCGAGAGCGCCACCTTCCGGTTCGCCATGAAGAACGGGACGCCGGTGATCCCGATCTCGGTGGCCGCGCGCTCGTCCTGGCGCACCTGGTCGGCATACTCACGGCTCGCCAGCACCGCCGAGAGGCGACGCCCGTCGAGCCCCGCTTCGGCACCCAGCCGCTGGAGCGTCTCGATGTCGTCGATCTGCCTGCCCTCGGCGAAGTGGGCGCTGTAGAGCCGCTCGAGCACTGCCGCCTGGAGGGCGTGACCACCTTGGGCCAGGCCGAGGGCGACGATCCGGTGGGCGTCGAAGGAGTTGGCCCGGCGCTGTTCGTCGACGTTGATCTCCAGCCCGTCGGGGCGCCCGAGCACCGCGGGGCGCTCGGCCATCTCGCGGGCCCCCTCGAGGTCGGTGCCGTAGCGCTCGGCCAGCCACGGCAGCACGAGGCTCCCGTCACCGACCGGTGCGCCGGGGTCGAGCTCGTACGCGTGGTAGGTCACCGTCACGTCCGCGGGATGGGTGCTCTCGGCGATCGCCTGCTCCAGTCGCCGCTTGCCGATGTAGCACCAGGGGCACACCACATCGGCCCAGACGTCGATCTCCACAGCAGTCATGCCCCCATTGGAACACGGCGTCCGGAGCGGCACACCGGCCCGGACCCGGCATACCGACGACGAAGGCCCCGGCCGCAGGAGCGGTCGGGGCCTTCGTCGGGGGGCTTGGAGAGCCTCAGGTCACGGGCGGCCGTAGGACACGTTGCCGGACCAGATGGAGCGCTTCTGCACGGTCTCGCCGGTGCGCGGGCTGTCCCACATCATGCCGTTCCCGGCGTAGATGCCGACGTGGTAGGCGGGCGAGCCGAAGAACACGAGGTCGCCGGGCTGCGGGGACGACACCGGGGTCGCGGCCTGACGCTGCTCCTCCGCGGTCCGCGGCAGGGAGATGCCGACCTGGCGGAAGACCCACTGGGTGAAGCCGGAGCAGTCGAACCCGGTCGACGGGCTGGTGCCGCCGTACTTGTACGGCAGGCCCTGGTACTGCGCGGCGATGGCGAGGACGCCGCCGGCAGCCGGCTTGAGGTTGGTGTAGTCCTTCGTCGCCAGCGGCGCGCGGGTGGTCGAGCGGCTCGCGGTCTGGGTGTCCGTCACGCGGACGACCGGCTTCGGCGCGGGCTTGGGCTTCGGCTTGGCCGTGGCCTGGAAGCCGATGACGCCGAACGCGTCGGTGGCCTCGGGGGCGGCCACCTCAGGGGCCTTGACGGCGACCGGGGCCACGGAGGTGGCCTGGCCGGCAGCCTTGGTCGCAGCGGCCGGGGCGGCCGACGCGGGAAGGGCGAACGAGGCGACGAGACCACCGGAGGCCGCGATCACGGCAGAGGTCTTGACGGCCGGCTGGGCGGCGGTGGCCACGATGCCGGACAGCTCGGAGACGGGGTTGAAACGACCAGGCGCGCGATGGCGGCCAGCAGTGGGAGAAGCCACGATGAATAACCTCCGGCGCCTACGAGGTGAGCTGTCGGGTTCGGGTGGAGGTAGATCACCCGGCCCTCGTTCGCCCGACCTCACGGCCGCGCTCCCGAGGGCTTCACCCCAAGGACCGTCCGGAGACGGCCCACAAGTGGGTCCCCCGCTCCTGCCAAGCGGTGTTCGTTGCTGACCCGTGCGTGGCGGCAGGACTAGGCGTGTCCACATCGGGCCGGATCCTCGGGGGGCTGAGGAACCTCGGGAAACCGTACACAACCCTCTTGCGAAAGTCACGCTGCGGTCACGGTCGGTCCAAGAAAGTGCCACACGACGCCAAGAGCAGGTCCCGACCCGTGCTCAGGAGACCCCCAGATGCCCTCCGGCGGACCTCCAGCCAGTGCTCAGATGAGCGCGCCGAAGACGTGCTGCGCGACGTCGTCGGGCAGGGACACGCCCGTCGACTCCGGCGCGCCCTCGCGCACCGCCACGACCCGGCCGTCGGCCCGGTGCACGCGCACCCGCTCCCCGGGGAGCAGCCGGGCCACGGTCAGCAGGCTCAGGGCCTCGTGGTCGACCTGCACCGGCTCGCCGATCCGGCGCACGAGCACCGTCTCGGGCTCGGCGCCGGCCAGCTCGGTCAGGGTGTGCAGCCCCGAGCGGAAGTCCTCCGTCGGCTCGCCCTCCCCCAGCTCGTCCAGCCCGGGGATCGGATTGCCGTACGGCGAGTCGTGGTGGTCCTTGAGCAGGGCCAGGATCTTGCGCTCGACCCGCTCGGACATGACGTGCTCCCACCGGCAGGCCTCGTCGTGGACGTACTCCCACTCCAGGCCGATGACGTCGATGAGCAGGCGCTCGGCCAGCCGGTGCTTGCGCATGACGCGCGTGGCGAGGCGACGGCCCTCCTCGGTGAGCTGGAGGTGGCGGTCGCCCGCGAGGGTCAGGAGCCCGTCGCGCTGCATGCGGGCGACGGTCTGCGACACGGTCGGACCCGAGTGCGCGAGCCGCTCGGCGATGCGGGCGCGCAGCGGGGGGATGCCCTCTTCCTCGAGCTCGAAGATCGTCTTGAGGTACATCTCGGTGGTGTCGATCAGGTCCGTCACGGGCCCAAGCCTGCCACCTGCGGGCGTCAGCGTGCCCCGGCCTCGCCCCGGCCCGGCTCGAACCGGGCCACCCAGTACCCCAGCCACCCCGTGCCGAGCAGGGTCAGCCCGCCGATCCCGACGCATGCGGCGGCGAGCCCGACCCGCGCGGTGACGGCGCTGATGAGCAGGGGGGCGCCGCTGCCGCCGATGACCGACATGAACCGCCAGCCGCCGAGGAACTGCGAGCGCCCCACGCTGGGCGCGTTGTCGGCGCCGAGCGTCATGACGATGCCCGAGCCCATCCCGTTGCCGACCGCGGCGAGCAGGGAGGCGCCCAGGACCGTGTATGCCGTGTGGGTCAGGGGCAGCAGCAGGGCCCCCGCCCCGAGCAGCACCGCGCACGGCACCGCCACCCAGAACCGGCCGAACCGGTCCATCACCGATCCCGCCGGGTAGAACAGCAGCATCTCGATGCCGCCGGTGACGCCGAAGATCACGGCCGTCGCCGACGCCGACAGCCCCACGTGGGCGGCCCACAGGGGCACGAGCACGACCCGGGCGGACCGCGCGGCGCCGATCACGAGGATGCCGAGCCCGAGCGTGGCATACGTGCTCCGGTGGGCCCACAGCAACCGGCGGGTGCTCGTCTGCGCCTGCGCGCGCTGCGCCTCCTCGTGGTGGGCCGTGATGTCGGGTGCCCGCCAGACGAGCAGGCTGGCCGCGAGGCCGGACACGACGGCCACGCCGAACGCCGCCTGCGCACCCCAGGCGGCGATGACCGGCGCCCCGACGAACGGCCCGACGAACAGGCCGATCCGGTTGACGCCGCCCAGGGTCGACATGGCCCTGGCGCGCATGGAGTACGGCACGGCGTCGATGAGGTACGCCTGCCGCGCCACGAGGAACATCGAGGAGGTGAAGCCCATCGCGAAGACCGCGGCGAAGAGGACGACGACGTTCGGGGCGAGCAGGGCGACCAGCGACGCGACGGCGTCGACGGCCCCCGCAGACAGCAGCGCCCGCCGCTCCCCGATCCGGTGCACCATCGCCCCGGCCGGCACAGCGAAGAACAGCTCCGCCACCAGCGCCGCCCCGGCCGTCAGCGCGGCCACCGACGGGCTGGCTCCCAGCTCCAGGGCGGTGAGCGCCACGACGGGCAGCGTGGCACCCGCCCCGACCGCGGCGACAACGGTCGGCCCGTAGGCCGGCACGGCGATGCTGCGCAGCCGGAAGCCGGCCTCGGTGCCCGTCGGCGGCGTCCCCATTCCACCCCTCATTCCGGCCCGCTCGCCGGCGGGTACGTTCGGCACATGGACTTCGTCATCCCCGCCCGGTTCTGCGGGCCACCCGAGTCGGGCAACGGCGGCTGGACGAGCGGTCACGCCGCGCGCCTCGTCGCGACGACCAGCGACCATCCTGCCGTGACGGTCCGACTGCGCACGCCTCCCCCGCTGGACCGGCCCCTGGGCGTGACCCACGAGGGGGGCGTCGTCCGCGTCAGCGACGGCGACCACCTGGTCCTCGAGGCCTTCGCCGCCGAGCGGCCGAGCGCCGAGGGCGCACCCGCACCGGTCGCTTTCGACGTCGCGGTTGCCGCCGGCGACCGGTACGAGGGCGACGTCGACCACCCGTTCCCCACCTGCTTCGCGTGCGGCACCGGCCGCGAGCCCGAGGACGGCCTGCGGCTGCGGCCTGGCCGCGTCGAGGGCGGAGACGGCGCGTATGCCGCCGCGTGGACGCCCGGTGACGACGTGGACGTGGAGACGGTGTGGGCGGCGCTGGACTGCCCCGGCGGCTGGTCGTCCGGGTTCGCCGGGCGCCCCATGGTGCTGGGCACGGTGACCGCGGTCGTCGACGAGCTGCCCGAGCCCGGCGTCCCGCACGTCGTCATGGCCTGGCAGCGTGGCGCCGAGGGCCGCAAGACGTTCAGCGGCACGTCCCTGCACGCCCCGGACGGGCGCGTCCTGGGCCGGGCCGAGGCGACGTGGATCTCGGTCGACCCGACGGCCGTCCGGCCGGCCGGGGCGCTGACGTGAGCACTGACACGGGCAACGAGGAGAGGAGCGTCATGACGGACGCAAGCAGGGACGCGGCGACCGAGGGCTCGGCGACGGGCGGAGGGGCGACCGGCCGGCGCCTGGCGGTCGTCACCGGCGCCTCGAGCGGCATCGGCGCCGAGACCGCGCGGCAGCTCGCCGCGGCCGGCTTCGAGGTCGTGGTGGCCGCCCGCCGCACCGACCGGATCGAGGCGCTGGCGCAGAAGATCGGCGGCCGCGCCGTGGCCTGTGACGTGTCGTCCGCCGACGACGTGGCCCGGCTTGCCGAGGCCGTCGGCCCGCGGCTGGACGTCCTCGTCAACAACGCCGGCGGGGCGCTCGGCCTGGCGCCCGCTGCCCAGACCGACGTCTCGGACTGGCGCGGCATGTACGAGTCCAACGTCATCGGCACCCTCCAGGTCACCCAGGCCCTGCTGCCCGCCCTGGTCGCCTCGGGCGCCGGCACGATCGTCAACGTGGGGTCCATCGCCGGCCGCACGGTCTACGAGGGTGGCTCCGGCTACACCGCCGCGAAGCACGCGGTCGCCGCCCTCACCGAGACGCTGCGGCTCGAGCTCGTCGACCAGCCGGTCAGGGTCACCGAGATCGCCCCGGGCATGGTGCGCACCGAGGAGTTCTCGCTCACCCGCTTCGGGGGCGACCAGGAGCGTGCCGACGCCGTGTATGCCGGGGTGCCCGACCCGCTCGTGGCCGCGGACGTCGCGGAGGCGATCGTGTGGATGGTCGACCGGCCGGCGCACGTGAACATCGACCTGCTCGTCATCAAGCCCCGCCGCCAGGCAGCCTCGTACAAGGTCCACCGGGAGTCCTGAGCGTCCGCGCTCCGGCCGTGCCAGCCGGATGGCCGACGGCACCGGCGCCGGCCGCCGGGCCCCGCTCCCGATCACGGGTTTGTTCCCGTGTTCGCCCAGCGGGAAAACCGTTGCAGGACGCGACCACCCGGCATAGCGTTCTGAGCACACGGAAAGGAGGTGGTCCAGGAAGTGATTTCCCATAGGACGCGTGAGGTGGCTGCGCGCTAGCGCACCCTCGGCTGCTTCGAGGGCGCGAGAGCGCAATCCCAGCAGTACCACCGCAGCCCGTGGGCCGCGCAGGTCGTCCCCTGTGCACGCCTCGCCGCTCGTCTCGGCAGGCAGGGCCCACGGGCTGTTTCCTGCCCGGGCTGCCTCGGACTCCCGCCCGAACCAACCCCGAGGTCGCCTCCGACGTCACAAGAGCAAGGGGACCGACAGGAGGCGGGTCATGCGCACCACGGGGAAGACAGCTCGACACCAGGTGGCGGGGCTCGCCCTCGTCGTGACCACAGGGCTCGCCCTGGCCGCGTGCGGCGGGGGTGGGGGCACCTCGGGCGGATCGGGCACCTCGAGCGGCGCGACGCCCCCGACCGCGACGAGCACCTCGTCGAGCTCGAGCAGCCCGGCCAGCTCCTCGAGCACCGCCTCGACCGGGTCGGCCAGCTCCAGCAGCGGCACGACCCCAGCGGCCACCGTCCGGTGCACGGCCGCGACCACCCGCACCCGGGCGGTCACCGAACCGGGGGGCGGCGCAGCGGGCAGCTACGGAGTCGAGCTCGTCACGACGAACACCGGCCGCACGGCCTGCACGCTCGAGGGATTCCCGGGCGTCTCCTTCACCGCACCGGGCTCGGGCGCCCAGCTCGGCGCGGCCGCGGACCGTGAGGCGGGGCAGACCGCCCCGCTCGTGCGCCTGGCGCCCGGCGCCTCGGCCACCGCGCTGGTCCGGGTCACCCAGGCCGGCAACTACGGCCCGCGCTGCCAGCTGGGCAAGGCCGCAGGCTTCCGCGTCTACCTGCCCGGCGACACCGCCGCCCAGTACGCGCCGTACGCGGCGGAGGCGTGCAGCAACAAGGACCTGCACCTCCTGAGGGTGCGCCCGTTCCACACCTGACCGGGGCCTGCGCCCCGGACGCCCTCGACAGCCTCAGCGGGGCAGGGCGGCGGCCTCCCGGGCGAGCTGCTCGATGCGCGCCCAGTCGCCCTGCGCCACGGCGTCCTTGGGGGTCAGCCAGGACCCGCCGACGCAGCCGACGTTGGGCAGGGCCAGCCAGTCGGCCGCCGTCTGCGGCGTGATCCCGCCGGTCGGGCAGAACCGCAGCTGCGGGCAGGGACCGGCCACGGCGGACAGGTAGGGCCGGCCGCCGCTCGCCTCCGCGGGGAAGAACTTCTGCACCTCGAGCCCGGCCTCGGCCAGGGTCAGCATCTCGGTGAGCGTGCCGGCACCGGCCAGCAGCGGCAGCCCGGACCCGAGCGCCGCCTCGACCAGCCGCGGCGGCGAGCCGGGGGTCACGAGGAACTGCGCCCCGGCGTCGACGACCTGCTGCACCTGGGCGGGCGTGACGACCGTGCCCGCCCCGACCACGATGCCCTCGACCTCGGACGCCACGGCCTCGATCGCGCCGAGCCCGGCCTCGCTGCGCAGCGTCAGCTCGATGACGGGGATGCCGCCGCGGAGCAGGGCCCGGGCGAGCGGCACGGCCTGGGCGACCTCGTCGACGACGACCACCGGGATGACGGGTGCGAGGCCGAGGATGTCGGCCTCCCCCGAGATGACGGGCTTGGTCGTGACGGCGGTCATCGGGACTCCTCCTGCGGCAGGTGCGGGACGACGGGTTCGGGGACGCTGGTCATGGCGCCGAAGACGTGGGCGCCCTCGTCGGCGCGACCGACGGCCGAGCGCATCGCGCCGAACAGCTCACGCCCCGTGCCGACGCCCTCCTCCGTGACGCGCGGCGCGGGCAGCCGGTCTGCGAACTCGGCCTCGTCGACGAGGACGTCGAGGCGCCCGGTCACGGCGTCGACACGCACGACGTCGCCGTCGCGCAGCTTGGCGATGGGGCCGGCGTGCACCGACTCGGGGGTGACGTGGATGGCGGCCGGGATCGAGCCCGACGCCCCGCTCATCCGCCCGTCGGTGACCAGCGCCACGGCATACCCGCGCTTCTGGAGCACCCCGAGCGAGGGGGTGAGGGCGTGCAGCTCGGGCATCCCGTTGGCCGACGGGCCCTGCTCGCGCAGGACGACGACGACGTCGCGGTCGAGCTCGCGCCGCGAGAACGCCTGGAGGAACCCGACCTGGTCGGTGAAGACGCGGGCCGGCGCCTCGACGACCCGGTGCTCCTCGGCGAGTGCGGACGTCTTGATGACCGCCTGCCCGAGGGTGCCGCGCAGCAGGCGCAGGCCGCCGTCCGGCTCGAACGGGTCGTGCGCCGGGCGCAGGACGTCGCGGTCGAGCGACTCCTCGGCCGACTCGACGAACTCCAGCGACCCGTCGTCGCCGATGACGGGTCGACGGGTGTACCGGCGCAGGCCCGGGCCGTCGAGGGTGAGGACGTCCTCGTGGAGCAGCCCGGCGTCGAGCAGCGTGCGCACCAGGAAGGGCGTGCCACCCGCGGCGTGGAAGTGGTTCACGTCGGCGGTGCCGTTCGGGTAGATCCGGGCGACCAGCGGGACGGCCGTCGACAGGTCGTCGAAGTCCTCCCAGCGCAGGTCGATGCCGGCCGCGGCCGCCATGGCGACGAGGTGCATCGTGTGGTTGGTCGAGCCGCCGGTCGCGAGCAGGGCGACGACGCCGTTGACGACCGACTTCTCGTCGACGACCTGGCCGATGCCGTACCGGTCCGCACCCGCCGCGATCTGCACGACGCGGCGGGTGGTCGCGGCCGTGAGGGCCGCGCGCACCGGGTCGTCCGGGTGGACGAAGGCCGCGCCGGGAAGGTGCAGGCCCATGACGTCCATGAGCATCTGGTTGGAGTTGGCGGTGCCGTAGAACGTGCAGGTGCCCGGCGAGTGGTAGGACGCGACCTCGCTGGCGAGCAGCTCGTCGCGGCCGGCCTCTCCGGCGGCGTACGCCTTGCGCGTCTCGGCCTTCTCCGCGTTCGAGCGGCCGCTGGCCATCGGGCCGGCCGGGACGAGTGCCGTCGGCAGGTGCCCGAACGACAGCGCGCCCATGACGAGCCCGGGGACGATCTTGTCGCAGACGCCGAGCAGCAGCGCCGCGTCGAACACGTCGTGCGACAGGGACACGGCCGTCGACATCGCGATGACGTCGCGGCTGAACAGGCTGAGCTCCATGCCCGCCCGTCCCTGCGTGATGCCGTCGCACATCGCCGGCACCCCTCCGGCGACCCGCGCCACGGCCCCGAGCTCGCGCGCGGTCGCCTTGATCTCCTGCGGGTAGTGCTCGAACGGCGCGTGCGCCGACAGCATGTCGTTGTAGGACGTCACGATCCCGACGCCGACCCCGGTCTCGGCCGACAGGACGGCGCGGTCTGCCCCTCCGCAGGCCGCGACGGCGTGGGCGAGGTTGGAGCAGCCCAGGTCGGTGCGTGCGGGGCGCAGGCTCAGCTCGGAGGCGGCGCGGGAGATGCGCTGCAGGTATGCCGTGCGGCTGGCGCGGCTGCGTTCGGTCACCCGGGCGGTGACGTCGGCGACGACGGGGTGGACGGCGGCCATGGGTCTCCTGGCGGTCGACGGTCGGGACGGACCGCGGACGACGACGATGGCGTTCGCGCTGTGACGTGCGTCACCAGTGTGGGGACGGGCCCCGGTCAGGGGCAGGGGCGTCCCGGCATACGGACGGGTAGGGCCGCAGAGTGGACAGCGCGCGGCCGCCCGCGGCTCCGCCCATGCCCCTGTCCGGCGGCGGGCTCAGGGCTGGCGGCGCCAGAGGCGCCACGCGCGCGCGTCGTCGAGGTCGCCGTCGGCCACCCGGGTGAAGACGAGCCGGTCGTGCAGCCGGTTGCGGCGGCCGCCCCAGAACTCGACCTCGTCGGCGAGCACGCGGTAGCCGCCCCAGAAGTCGGGGACGGGCACGTCGTCGGGGTTCCCGTGGTCGGGCCACTGCGCGGCACACCGCTCGTAGGCCTCCTCCAGCGCCGCGCGACCCTCGACGGGCCGCGACTGCTGCGAGGCCCACGCCGAGATGCGGGAGGCCCACGGGCGCGACCCGAAGTACCCGGCGACCTCGTCGCGGTCGAGCACCTCGGCCCGGCCACGGAAGCGGATGGCGCGGTACATCGCCGGCCAGGTGAGGGCCACGGCGATCCCCCCGGACGCGGCGATCTCGATGCCCTTGGACGACTCGGTGTTGGTGACGAAGCCCGGGCCCCGCTCGTCGAAGAACCGCATGAGGACGGTGCGGACGTTCGGCAGGCCGTCGGCGTCGACGGTGGCGACCGAGATGGCGAGGGGCTCCGGGACGTCGGCCTGGGCGTCCGCGCGGGTCAGCGCGTCGTCGACCCAGCGCCGGGCCTGCTGCCACGGCGTCGGCGCCACCTCGTCCTCCGAGATGCCCGTCCCGACGTAGTCCACGCGCCGCACATCGTCCATGGCGGCAGCGTATTGCGCGCCCGCCGCCGCCACCGGCGGACCTGTCGGGACCGGCTTACGCTGGAGTCCGAGCAGCGCCGACGACCCGTACCAGGGGGCAGTCGGCCACGAGGGCGCAGCGCGTCGGGGAGGCAGCATGCCGGACAGGGGTCGGGCCGTCGGCCAGGTCGTGAAGTGGGGCGTCAAGTACGGCCCCCACGTCGTCGTCCTGGCCCAGCAGGCCAGGGAGCCGGCGATGAAGGCCGCCCAGACCGTGCTCGACCGCCAGCGGGCCAGGCGGCGCGCGCTCGAGCACGCCGCCACCCTGCGTGAGGGCACGGTGCTCAAGACGTTCGACCCGGCGGCCGACCACGGGGAGCCTGTCTGGGTCGTGTTCACCGGTGACGAGCCGGTCGCCGCGCACCCGGCCACCACCACCCCGCTGGCCCAGCTCGTCGCGCACAGCGACCTCTCCACGCGGGTGCGTCCGGCGGACCTGCCGACCCCGGTGGAGCGGGTCAAGGCACTCCCGCGGTCGGTTCGCGGTCGGGGCCCGGGTGGGAACCGGCGCGCGACCGGCGGGGCAGCCGGGCAGGGCGGGACGCACGGGCAGGGCGGGACCCCCGGGCAGGGCGGGACGCACGGGCAGGACGCGGGGCGGCGCCCATGACGCTCCTCGAGCCGATCACCTCCGGGGCGCGGCGTGAGCTCGGCCGCGCGCTGCGCTCGCGCGTCGCCGGGGAGGACGCACAGACCAAGGCCGCCCGCATCTGGCAGTCCGAGGGCGAGCGCTGGTTCGGTCCGGACGACCCGGTCTGGCGGGTGCACGCCGACGCGGCCATGTTCCCCGGCGGCATCCGGGCCCTGCTGCTGCAGTCGCTGCACCCGCTGGCGATGGCCGGCGTCGCCGCCCACTCGGGCTACAAGGGCGACCCGTGGGGCCGGCTCCAGCGCACGAGCGAGTTCCTCGCCACGACGACGTTCGGCACCATCGACCACGCCCAGGAGGCCATCGCGCGGGTCCGCTCCATCCACGAGCGGGTGCGCGGCACGGCTCCCGACGGCAGGCCGTATGCCGCGAGCGACCCGCACCTGCTGCTCTGGGTCCACGTGACCGAGGCCGACTCGTTCCTGACCTCCTTCCAGCGCTACGCCCGCGAGCCGCTGAGCGACGCCGAGGCCGACACGTACGTCGAGCAGGCCGCCGTCGTCGCCCGGCTCCTCGGGGTGCTCGACCCGCCGACCACGGTCGCTGGGCTGCGCGCCACGATCGAGGACTTCCGCCCGGAGCTCGCCGGGACGGCCGCCGCCCGCGAGGCCGCGCGCTTCCTGCTCGTGAACCCTCCGCTGCCACCGGCTGCCCGGCCGGGGTATGCCGCCCTGGCCGCCGGAGCCGTGGCCATGCTGCCGCGCTGGGCCCGCCGGCCGCTGCGGCTGCCCTGGCTGCCGGTGACCGAGCGGGTCGTAGGGCGACCCCTCGGCGGTGCCGCGACCGCCGTCGTGCGGTGGGCGATGCACGCCGAGGACCCGCGCCAGGTGTCCTAGTCCGGCTCGGCTGGTCCCCCCGGCCGGACGCTGCAAGGGTGGCGCTGTGGAGAGCGTCGACGCAGTCGTCATCGGAGCGGGACACCACGGCCTCGTCGCCGCGTCGGTGCTCGCCGACGCCGGCTGGGACGTCCTCGTCCTGGAGCGCCGCGACACCGTGGGTGGCGCGGTCGCCTCGGTCGAGCGCGACGGCTGGGTGATGGACGAGTTCAGCTCGTGCCACCCGCTGGCCGCGATCTCGCCCGTCATCCGCAGCCTCGACCTCGAGTCGCACGGCCTGCGCTGGAGCCGGGTGGACCGGGTCGTCGCCCACGCCGGCACCCCCGACGACCCGAGGGGCGCGCTGATCCACCGCGACCCGGCTGTCACCGCCCGCGGCCTGGCGCTCGACCACCCGGGCGACGAGCAGGCGTGGCACGACCTCGTCGGCTTCTGGCACGACATCCGGGACCCTCTCATCGACGCGCTGCTGACCCGGTGGCCCCCGGTTCGCGCCGGGGCGAGGCTCGTGCAGTCCGTGGGGGCGCGCGACGTCCTGCGGCTGGCACGCGAGTTCCTGCTGCCGCTGAACCGGTTCGCGGTCGAGCGGTTCGAGGGCGAGCAGGCCCGCATGCTGCTCGCCGGCAACGCCGCCCACGCCGACATCCCGTCCGAGGCCCCCGGCAGCGGGCTGTTCGGCCTGCTCATGGCGATGCTCGCGCAGGACGTGGGCTTCCCGTCCCCGGTGGGCGGCACCGGTCGACTGGCCGAGGCGATGCGGAGCCGGGCCGAGGCCGCCGGGGCGCGCGTCGACACCGGTGTCACCGTGAGCCGCGTCGTGACGTCCGGCGGTCGCGCCGTCGGCGTCGAGACGGCCGACGGCCGGCGCGTCCGGGCCCGGCGGGCCGTCATCGCGGACACCACCGCTCCGGCCCTCTACGGGAGCCTCCTGCCGTCGCGCAGCGTCCCCGCCCGGCTGCTGCAGGACCTCGAGCACTTCGAGTGGGACCTGCCCACGGTCAAGGTCAACCTTCGCCTGTCGGCTCCCCTGCCGTGGACGGCGGAGTCGGCCCGGGGGGCCGGGGTCGTCCACGTCGGCCACGACCGGCTGGGCCTCATGCACTGGGAGGCGGACCTGGCCGGCGGCACGGTGCCGGAGAAGCCGTTCGCCCTACTCGGCCAGATGACGACGACCGACCCGACGCGCTCCCCCGCCGGCACCGAGACGGTCTGGATGTACTCGCACCTGCCGCGGGGCGTCAGCGACGACGCCAGCGGGACCCTGCTGGCGGACCGGATGGACGAGATGCTCGACGCGTTCGCCCCGGGGTGGCGCCAGCACCTGGTCGAGCGCTGGGTGCAGCTCCCGTCGGACCTGCAGGGCGCTGACCCGAACCTCGTCGGCGGGGCCGTGGCCGGTGGGACGAACCAGCTGTTCCAGCAGCTCGTGTTCCGGCCTGTCCCGGGCCTCGGCGGCCCACGGACGCCGGTCGACGGCCTCTACCTCGGCAGTGCGTCGGCGCATCCCGGTGGTGGGGTGCACGGCGCCTGCGGCTACCTCGCCGCGCGCGCAGCCCTCACCGACTCGGCCTGGTGGGGCAGGCCGCGGCACCGGCTGGAGCTCGCGGCACTGCACTGGCTCTACCGCTGAGTCACTGGCTCTACCGCTGGGTCGTCGTCACCCCGTCACCCGTCCGCGAAGTCCCAGACCTCGGGCCGAACCGCCGCCCACAGTGCCGAGGTCCCAGACTTCGGCGGCCGGGTCGGGGCTAGCGCTCGCCCGCGCGCCCCTCGGCGATCAGGCCGAGCCGGCGCAGGGCCTCGGTGTTCCGCCACGCGATCAACGGGTCGACGACGCTGTCCGGCAGCGTCGCACCGGGACCGCGGACGATGGTCTCGTCCATGGTGATCAGGGAGCCGTCACCGTCGTCGTCGACGCGCATGACCACGAGCGCCTCGCCGAGCGGGCGTCCCTTGGCCTGGAGCGTCAGCTCGGTCGGCGCGTGCGACTCGACCACCTCGGTGTGGTCGTCGAGCAGCAGCGGCCAGGCCCCGACCGAGTGGTGGATCCGGGCGCCCGCCTGTGGCCACGAGCCCTCGACGTCGCGCAGCCGCGAGGCACCCACCACCCAGCTCGGGTACATCCACGGGTCGGCCAGCACCTGCCACACCACACTGCCGGGCGCCTTGCACCGTCGGCTCACCGTCGCCACGTCCCACTCCCGCCCTCGACTTGCTCGGTCCACCTCGAGCATGCCGCAGTGGCGGCATCCCGTCGCCCCGAGCTGCGGCGGCACGCCCCCGCCGCCCCCGCGTCAGGGCGTCGGTCGGTGGGCGTCGTACCGCACGAAGCCCGGCTGGAGCCGTGCCAGCACGCCCATCGCCAGCACGCAGGCGATGCCGCCGAACAGCGCCATCCGCCCCTCGCCGATCCGCGACGCCACGACACCACCGGCGAGCTCCCCCAGCCGCGGCCCGCCCGCCACGACGACGATGAAGACGCCCTGCAGCCGTCCGCGCAGGTGGTCCGGCGTCGCCGCCTGGAGGATCGTCGTGCGGAACACGGCGCTCACCGAGTCCGAGGCGCCGGCGACCGCCATGGCGACCAGCCCGGCATACAGGGCGTGAGGCCGGGACAGCGCACCACCGGCGGCGAGCATGGAGACCCCGAAACCGGCGATCGCGGCACCCCACCCGACGATGGCGACGAGGATGGCCGCGCCCTGGCGGCGCACGTGCCCGAGCCGCCCGGAGAAGAACATCGCGAGGATGCCGCCGACCGCGGCCGCCGCCGACAGCGCGCCGACGGTCTTGGCACCACCGCCGAAGATCACCGCACCGGCCGCCGGGAACAGCACGCGCGGCTGGGCCAGGAACATGGCGGCGATGTCCGCGACGAACGTCATCCGCACGTTCGGCCGCGTGGCGAGGAAGGCGAACCCGTCGAGCACCGACCGCAGGCCGGGCCTGCTCGTCGGCGGACCGTCCTCGCCGTGGTCCGGCGGGAGCGGCGGCAGGGTCGACAGGCCCCACAGCGCGGCCGTCGTGATGACCGCGTCGACGGTGTACGCCGTGCGGAAGCCGCCCCAGTCGACGAGGACCCCGGCGAGCAGCGGCCCGACAGTGAGCGAGGCGTTCATGGCGAAGACCGACAGGGCGTTGGCAGCCGGGAGCAGGTCGCGGTCCAGGATGCGCGGGTAGATCGAGGTACGTGCCGGCGAGGTGACGGCGAAGGCGCCGTTCCACACGGCCACGAGCGCGTAGAGCACGCTCACGTGGGTGTTGCCGAGCCACGCCTGGATCGCGCAGGCCACGCTGGTCAGGAACGCTACGGACTGCGCCACGAGGCCCACCCGGCGCCGGTCGAAGTGGTCGATGAGCGCGCCGCCGTACAGCCCCATGACGACGAGCGGGACGAGAGCGCAGAGCCCGACGACACCGACCGCGGCGGTCGAGCGGGTGAGGTCGTAGACCTGCAGCCCCACCGCGACGACCGCGAGTTGGGAGCCGACGTTCGAGAGCGTGAAGCCGGTGTAGAGGCGCCGGTATGCCGGGTTGGCCCGCAGCGGGGTCAGGTCCAGGAGCAGCGGCACGGGATGGAGCGTATGCCGCCCGCCGGGCGCCCGTTGCGCCGAGTCCGTACGGTGGCCTGCGTGGACCCCAAACCCCGGATCGCCCTGCTCATCGACGCCGACAACGCCTCGGCCAAGCGGATCGACCTCATCCTCAACGAGCTGTCGAACTTCGGCGAGACCAACATCCGCCGCGCATACGGCAACTGGACCAAGCCGGAGCTGGCGGGCTGGACCGCGGTGCTGAGCGACAACGCGATCCGGCCGGTGCAGCAGTTCGACCAGACCAAGGGCAAGAACGCCAGTGACATGGCCCTGGTCATCGACGCCATGGCCCTGCTCTACACCGACGCCCCGGACGCGTTCGCGATCGCCTCCTCCGACGCCGACTTCACCCCGCTCGTCATGCACCTGCGCGAGAAGGGTGCTGCCGTGTACGGGTTCGGGGACCGCAAGACGCCCATGCCGTTCCAGAACGCGTGCACCCGGTTCCTCGTCCTCGACCAGCTCCGGGACGCCCAGGAGGAGCCCGACCCCGAGGAGGCCCCGACGACCCGCCTGCGGGCCACCACCCAGGAGCTGAAGCAGGACCGGAAGCTCGTCGCCCTCCTGCGGCGGGCCGTCCAGAACGCCGCCGACGACGACGGCTGGGCCGCCGTCGGGGCGGTCGGCAACCTCATCGCGAACCAGTCGTCCTTCGACTCGCGCAACTACGGGTACGCCAAGCTCACCGCGCTCATCAAGGCCACCGAGCTGTTCGAGATGCGCGACGAGGGCAAGCCCACCCTGGCCGTCCGGGACAAGCGCGTCGCCGGCGGGGCGGGCGGCGGCGGCTCGAGCCGGAACCGCTAGGTCGGCTCAGGTGCGGCCGTCGGCCCGATCCGTCTGCGCCCGGGTCGCGGCGAGGGTGCCCAGCAGGGCCAGCGCCTCCTCACTGCGGGAACCGCGCTCCGCCTGGTAGACGATGAGCTCCTGTCCCGGCGCCGAGCGGACGTCGAAGGCCTGGATGCCCAGGACGAGCTCCCCGACCTCCCGGTGGTGGAACCGCTTGGAGGCCAGGCGCTGACCACGCGCTTCGTGCCGCTCCCACATGGCCACGAAGTCGGCACTCTCGCTGCTGAGCCGTGCGACGACCTCGCGGATCCGGGGGTCGTCGGGGTTGCGCCCCTGCATGATCCGGAACCCCGCGACGGTGTACCGGGCCACCTGCTCCCAGTCCGGGTAGAACGAGCGGGCTCCCGGGTCCAGGAAGATGGTGTGCAGCAGGTTGGCCCCCTGCTCGAAGCCGTCGAACAGGGCGAACGCCAGGTCGTTGCCCGCCAGGACGTCGTAGGCGCGACCCAGCACGATGGCCGGGGTGTCCGACCACCGGGCCAGGAGGCGCAGCAGCTCCGGGTCGACACGCTCGGGAACGACGGTCAGCGGGTCCACGGGGACCAGGCCGGCAAGCCGGTACAGGTGCAGCCGCGCCTCGTCGTCGAGCATCAGCACGTCGCACAGGGAGTCCAGCACCTGCGCCGACGGGCTCTTCTCACGTCCCTGCTCGAGCCGCACGTAGTAGTCGACGCTCATCCCAGCGGCCACGGCCACCTCCTCCCGACGCAGTCCCGGGACCCGACGCCGCCCGTGGACGGGAAGTCCGGCATCGGCAGGTGTCACCTCGGCGCGACGCGCGCGGAGGTACTCCCCGAGGGACGTGGTGGGCATGTCGAGCAGCCTACGAGCCTGCCCGTCGGGCAGGGAGGGTGCAGCGCTCCCAGGCACAGCGCGGCCTTCACCACCTCGCGTCCGGGCCGCACCGTGGTCGACATGGGACACGAAGACCTGGAAACCATGACCACAGCCGGAGCCGTCCACGACGGGGAGCGACGAGGAGGAGCACCCGGGAGCAGGACCTGGTTCATCACCGGAGCCTCGCGCGGACTCGGGTACGAGTTCACGCGAGCTGCCCTCGGGCGCGGCGACAGGGTCGCCGCCACGGCCCGCGACACCGCCCGCCTCGACGACCTGCTCGGCCGTCACCCGGGCACCCTCCTGCCGCTGGCCCTCGACGTCACCGACGCAGACGCGGTCGGGTCGAGCGTGCGCCAGGCGGAAGCCTGGTCCGGCGGCCTCGACGTCGTCGTCAACAACGCCGGCTACGGCCACTTCGGGGCCGTCGAGGAGCTCAGCGACGAGGAGCTGCGCGACCAGCTGGAGACCAACCTCTTCGGCCCCTTCCGCGTCACCCGAGCCGTCCTGCCGGGCATGCGCGCCCGAGGCTCTGGGCACATCGTCCAGGTGTCGTCGATCGGCGGGGTCGGGGCCTTTGCGAACCTCGGCGCCTACCACGCGTCCAAGTGGGCGCTGGAGGGGATCAGCGAGTCGCTGGCGATCGAGACGGCGCCGTTCGGGATCCGCGTGACCATCCTGGAGCCCGGCGGCTACGCGACGGACTGGTCCGGCTCGTCCGCCCGTCACAGCGCCGGCCTGGAGGCCTACGAAGGGGCGCGCGTCTCTGCGGCGGCCCGTCGGGGCGGGCAGGCCCCCGGGGACCCTGCCGCTGCCGCGCAGGCGCTGATGGCGGTCGTCGACTCCCCCGAGCCCCCGCTGCGCGTCCTGTTCGGAGCCCAGGCACCGGCCATCGTGCGCGGGATCTACGAGCGACGGCTCGCTGAGTGGGAGGAATGGCAGGGACTCACCGAGCGGGCTCACGGCAGCGCCCACGAGGGCGGTCGGGCATGAGTCCGGCTCCCCAGCGACCGCAGCCGGGACGGTCGTGCCGGGCGAGTGTGGGTGGGCTACTGGTCGCCGACCAGGATCCCCAGCTCCGCGGCGAGCGCGGGCGCGAGGTCGACCAGCTGCAGCCGCGACACGGTCGCGCCCCGCAGCCCGGCCAGCCCCCGCGGGCCGGCGAGGTCGGCACCGGACACGTCGACGTCCTTCATCCGCGCCCGCCCGAAGTCCGGTGACACCAGCCGCGACCCGGCGAAGTCCACCTTCTCCAGCGTCGCCTCGGCGAAGTCGGGCTCGAGGAGCTGGCAGTCGAGGAACGCGCACTCGGCCAGCCGCGCGCCCCTCAGGTTGAGGAACTCGATCTTGCACCCCTCGAACCGCACCCGGCGCAGCTCCGCACCGAACAGCTGGACCGCCCCCAGCCGCGCGCCCTGCACCACGCAGTCCAGCCACGTCGACTCGGCGAGGTCGACGCCCGCGCCGTGCACGGCATACAGGCCCGTGTCGGCGAACCGCGACCGCGGTGCGGAGAGCTCGGTGAGGTCGCACCGCTGGAAGGTGCACTCGAGGAACCGGGCGTTGCCCGCGGACGAGCCGGAGAGGTCGCCGGTCAGGACCTCGCCGTCGAGGTCGGCTTCGGGTCGCAGCATCAGGCCATCGTGGACCATCCCTCGGACAGGGTGCTGCGGACGTCGCCGCCTCCCCCGCTACGGTGCAGAATGAACCCGCCAGTAACGAGCAGGGCCGCCCGAACGAGTGGGCGGCCCCGCCAGCAACCGGCCAGCGCACCCGCTGGCCGTCTCGAGCCGAGAGGACGCCGATGTCCGACAGCGACTTCAAGCCCGGCCTCGAGGGTGTCATCGCCTTCGAGTCCGCGATCGCCGAACCCGACAAGGAGGGCGGGGCGCTGCGGTACCGCGGCGTCGACATCAAGGACCTCGTCGGACGGGTCAGCTTCGGCCAGGTCTGGGGGCTGCTCGTCGACAACGAGTTCGACCCGGGCCTGCCGCCGGCCGAGCCGTTCCCGCTGCCGGTGCACACCGGCGACATCCGGGTCGACGCGCAGTCGGCGCTCGCGCAGCTCGCGCCGGTGTGGGGCTTCAAGCCGCTGCTCGACGTCAGCGACGACGAGGCGCGCGAGCAGCTCGCCCGCGCCTCGGTCATGACGCTGTCGTTCATCGCCCAGTCCGCGCACGGCCAGGACAGCCCGATGGTGCCGCAGAGCCGGGTCGACGAGGGCAAGACCATCGTCGAGCGGTTCATGATCCGCTGGCGCGGCGAGCCGGACCCCAAGCACGTCGAGGCGATCGACGCGTACTTCATCTCGGCTGCCGAGCACGGCATGAACGCCTCGACGTTCACCGCCCGCGTCATCGCCTCGACCGGCGCCGACGTCGCGGCCTGCCTCTCGGGGGCGATCGGAGCACTGTCGGGCCCGCTGCACGGTGGTGCGCCCTCGCGCGCGCAGCACATGATCGAGGGCGTCGAGCGCACCGGCGACGCCACGGCCTACGTGCAGGGCGTGCTCGACCGCGGCGAGCGGCTCATGGGCTTCGGCCACCGGGTCTACCGGGCGTACGACCCGCGCGCGGCCGTCCTCCGCGACACCTGCCAGCGCCTCGGCGCCCCGCGCTACGAGGTCGCCCTCGAGCTGGAGAAGGCCGCCATCGCCGCGCTCGCCGAGCGCCACCCCGAGCGCAAGATGGAGACCAACGTCGACTACTGGGCCGCGGTCCTGCTCGACTTCGCCGAGGTCCCCGGCAACATGATGACGCCGCTGTTCGCCTCCGCCCGCACCGCGGGCTGGGCTGCGCACATCCTCGAGCAGAAGAAGACCGGCCGCCTCATCCGCCCGTCCGCGCGGTACGTCGGCGAGGGCCCGCGCGGCCTCGAGGACGTGGCCGGCTACAAGGGCTGAGCCCCGGAGCGCGCCCCGCGCCGTCGCGGCGCCCACACGAGCACGAGGTATGCCGCGTGGCCGGCCGGCCACGCGGCATACCTCTTCTCCCGGCACGGCTCGGGTACTTCCGGCACCGCTCGGGGCTCCCGGCACCGCTCGGGCTGACGTCCGGGTGGTGGACCTCACGTCCCACGCCTCGGGACAGGGTGCGACACTGGCCGGGTGACAGACACCGCGGCAGCGCCCACCCAGACCATCCCCGCCGACCTGCTCCCCAAGGACGGCCGGTTCGGCTCCGGCCCCTCGAAGGTCCGTCCCGAGCAGGTGGAGTACCTCGCCGGGCTCGGCACCACCCTCCTGGGCACCTCCCACCGCCAGGCCCCCGTCCGCAACCTCGTCGGTGCGGTCCGCGAGGGCCTCGGTGAGCTCTTCTCGCTGCCCGAGGGCTACGAGATCATCCTCGGCAACGGCGGCTCCACCGCGTTCTGGGACATCGCCGCCTTCGGCCTCGTCCGCGAGCGCGCCCAGCACCTGTCGTTCGGCGAGTTCTCCAGCAAGTTCGCCTCCGTGACGCAGAAGGCGCCGTTCCTCGGCGAGTCGACCGTGATCAAGGCTGACCCCGGCACGCTCGCCGCACCGCGGGCCGAGGAGGGCGTCGACGTGTACGCCTGGCCGCACAACGAGACCTCGACCGGCGTCATGGCCCCGGTCAGGCGGGTCGAGGGTGCCGACGAGGGCGCGCTGGTGCTCATCGACGCCACGTCCGGCGCAGGTGGCCTGCCGGTGGACGTCGCCGAGGCGGACGTCTACTACTTCGGCCCGCAGAAGTGCTTCGCCTCCGACGGCGGCCTGTGGCTCGCGGCCTTCTCCCCCGCCGCCCTCGCGCGCGTCGAGGAGATCGAGGCGACGGGCCGCTGGGTGCCCGACTTCTTCAGCCTGCCGACCGCGGTGTCCAACAGCCGCCTCAACCAGACCTACAACACGCCGGCCCTGTCGACGCTCGCGCTGCTGCGCGCGCAGGTCGACTGGCTCAACGAGCAGGGCGGCCTCGACTGGGCCGTCGCCCGCACCGCCGACTCCTCTGGCCGGCTCTACGAGTGGGCCGAGCGCACCTCCTACACGACCCCCTATGTCGCCGACCCGGCCGCGCGCTCGCAGGTCGTGGCCACGATCGACTTCTCCGACGACGTGGACGCCGCGGCAGTCGCCAAGACGCTGCGCGCCAACGGCGTGGTCGACGTGGAGCCGTACCGCAAGCTCGGCCGCAACCAGCTGCGCGTCGCGACCTTCCCCGCAGTCGACCCCGAGGACGTGAGCGCCCTCATCGCCTGCATCGAGCACGTGGTGGGCTGACCGGCCGCGACGCTCCCCGACACCTCCTCAGGACCGTGCCCCGCGCCACCGTGCGCGGGGCACGCGTCTGTCCACCGGCGAGATCGCCCGAGCACGCGTAACCTCGGCGACTCGGACTCGTTGAACCTCACGACACGGGGTGGGACGACGACGTCGAGGAGCCGAGACATGAGCCGCGCAGGGCACGATCCGCAGCGAACCTTCCACCTGCCGTGGCGGGCGATGGCCGGAGGGCTGCCCGCCGTGGCGCTCATCGGGAGCGGGATCGGCCTCGCCCTGACCGGCGGCCACCCCCTCACCGAGATCGCGAGCGACTCCGGGCCGGTCGTCACCGTCCCGAAGGCCCCCGTCGAGCAGCCCGCGGCGCCGACGCTGCCGATCCTCCCCGCGCCCCCGGAGCAGCAGGCCACGCCGCTGGGCGGCGAGGGGGGCTCCACCGCCCCGGCCGGCAGCCTGCCGCCGAGCCTGACGGTCAAGGGCATCCCGGCCGCCGCCCTCTCGACATACCAGCACGCGGCACGCATCGTCGACGCCGCGGACTCGGAGTGCCGGATCGACTGGGCCCTCGTCGGGGCCATCGGCAAGGTCGAGTCCGACCACGGCCGCTACGGCGGCAACGGCACCGACTCGACCGGCACCGTGCGCCCCGGCATCTACGGCATCCCGCTCAACGGCGCCAACGGCACCGCGGTGATCCACGACACCGACGGCGGCGTGTTCGACCGCGACACCACGTGGGACCGCGCGGTCGGCCCGATGCAGTTCATCCCCGGCACCTGGCGGGTCGTCGGCGTCGACGCCAACCAGGACGGCCTCAAGGACCCGCAGAACCTCGACGACGCCGCCACCGCGACCGCCGTCTACCTGTGCTCCGGCCCGGGCGACCTCAGCACCCCGGCGGGCGCCCGCAACGCCGTCCTGCGCTACAACCACAGCGACGCCTACGCCAACGAGGTCCTCGCGATCGCCGACGCCTACCGCCACGGCTACACCGTCGTGCCGGACTCCGGCCTCGCGCCGGGCCAGGCGGACGCCGCGCCGTACCTGCCGTCCGGCGACCCGCAGACGATGGCGCAGTACGACCCCGCCGCGGTGCGCGAGCCGGCCCCGTCGCGCACGTCCGGCAAGCCGGCCAAGGGCTCGTCCGGCGGTTCGGGTTCCTCCGGTGGCTCCGGCGGCACCAGCGCTGGTGGCGGCACGGTGCCGACGCCGGCCACCACGAGCTCGGCGTCCGGCCCGGTCGGCCAGGTCGTCGGTGGGGTGACCGGTGTGGTCGGCGGAGTGGTCGGTGGCCTCACCGGCAGCACGCCCAGCTCGACCACGACCTCCTCGAGCCCCGCGCCGTCCCCGTCGCCCACCTCGACGACCTCCCTGCCGTTGCAGGTCCTGCCCACCAACGGCAAGTGCCCGACCGGCTACGACCCCGTGCTCGGCGCCCTCGGGATCACGGTGCTGTGCGTGCTGCATCAGTGACGCCGTCGGTGGCCACCCGCGCGGTGGCCGCCACCTGACCTCCTGGAGGTGCGCCGACAACCCCCACGGCGCACCGGCGAAGGCCCACCACTCCTCGAGGGTGGTGGGCCTTCGTCGTGCCGTCAGTGCAGGATGCTCGCGACGACCGCCACGGCTACGACGATGACGAGCACCGCGATGGTCATGCGCCGGCGGAACGTCGGGGTCACCGTACCGCCTCGGGCACCGGCTCGGAGACGGGCGCCGTGGTGCGGATGCGCAGCCGCGGGCGCCCCTTCGACTCGTAGGTCACCTGCACATTCTCGTGCTTCGCGAGCCAGTACGACACCGCCACGAGCGTGATGCCGACCGCGATCGTCCCGATCGCGATGGTCCAGCGAGGGCCCCAGGCGTCGCCGATCCAGCCGATCAGCGGTGCGCCGAGCGGGGTGCCGCCCATGAAGATCGCCATGTACAGCGCCATGACCCGGCCGCGCATCGCGGCATCGACCCTCGTCTGCACCATCGCGTTCGCGGTGGTGAGGGCGGTCAGGGCGGCCAGCCCGGTGGGCACCAGGGCGACGGCGAACAGCACGTACGTGGGTGCCAGGGAGGCGAAGGCCGTGGCGACCGTGAACCCGACCAGGGCGATGAGCAGGGTCCGCAGCCGCGCCTCGGCCCGGCGGGCCGACAGCAGCGCCGCCGTGAGCGAGCCGATGGCCATGATGGAGCCGAGCAGCCCGTACTCCTCCGGGCCCTTGCCGAACTCCTTGGTCGCCATGAGCGCCGTCGTCACCTGGAAGTTCATGCCGAACGTGCCCAGCACGAAGACCAGCAGCATCACCAGCTGGATGTCGGGCCGGTTGCGCACGTAGCGCACGCCCTCCTTGATCGCGCCCTTGCCACGGGCCAGCCGGGGCGCCGGCTTGAGCTCGCTGCCGCGCATGGCGGCCAGGGCCAGCAGCACCGCGACGAACGTGAGGGTGTTCGTGAGGAGGGTCCAGCCGGTGCCGAACGCGGCGATCGTCAGGCCCGCGAGGCCCGGGCCGATGAGCCGGCCGGCGTTGAACGAGGCGCTGTTGAGCGAGACCGCGTTGGTGAGGCGGTCGCGCGGGACCATCTCGGAGACGAAGGTCTGCCGCGCCGGGTTGTCGAACGCCGTGGCCACGCCGGTCCAGAGAGCAGCGACGTAGACCATCCACAGCTGGGCGTGACCCGTGACGGTGACGAGGCCGAGGCCCAGCGACGACAGCGCGAGCGCCGTCTGCGTCACCGCGAGCAGCCGCCGCTTGGCGAAGCGGTCGGCCACGACCCCGGTCCAGGGCGCGAGCAGGAGGAAGGGCAGGAACTGCAGCCCGGTGACGATGCCGAGTGCGGAGGACGAGTGACGGGTGAGCTCGGTGAGCACCAGCCAGTCCTGGGCGACCCGGCCCATCCAGGTGCCGATGTTCGACACGAACGCGCCGGTGGCGTAGATCCGGTAGTTCCGGACGCTGAGGGAGGCGAAGGTCGGGCTCACTCGCTCGCCACCCTCGTGAGGATCGCGGCGGCCCGCTGCAGGACCTCCTGCTCCTCGGCGCTCAGGTGGCTGACGCGCACGGACATCCACGCGTCGCGACGGCGCCGGATCTCCTTGAGCAGGGTGGTGCCCTCACGGGTCAGCGACAGGATCACCTGCCGGCGGTCCTCGGGGTCAGCGGTGCGCTCCACGAGCCCCCGCTCGACGAGGCCGCCGACGGTGCGGGTCATGCTCGGCGCGCTCACGCGCTCGATCTCCGCGAGCTCCCCCGGCGTGCGAGGGGTGTCCTCGAGCCGGCACAGCACCGAGAACTGGTGCGGCGCGACCAGGTCGGTGCTCTCGAACCGGACCCGGCGCGAGATGCGCATGCAGGCGAGCCGGAGCTCACCGGCGAGGGCGGAGACGGCGGAGGGCGACAGTCCGGTGGCGGCGCGGGTCTTTCGCGCGGGCGGTGGCGTCATGCATCTACTCCTCGGTCAGGTACTTAGCATAACTCATTACCTCTGCTAAGTATTTCCCCGGAGCCCGAGCTGCCCGGGCGGCCCCGGACACACGTATGCCGCGCGGCCCCGGTCGGGGGCCACGCGGCATACGTGGGTGTCGCGGAGGTGCTGGGCGCTCAGCCCACGCCGAGCAGGGACTTCACCGGGTCGATCGCGAAGTACACGACGAACAGCGCCGACACCGCCCACAGCAGCGGGTGGATCATGCCGGCCTTGCCGCGGACGACCTTGATGATCGTGTAGAGGACGAAGCCCGCGCCGATGCCGGCCGTGATCGAGTAGGTGAACGGCATGAGGACGATCGTGAGGAACGCCGGGATCGCGATCTCGAGGTCCTCCCAGTCGATGCCGCGGACCTGCTGCATCATCAGGAAGCCGACGACGACCAGCGCCGGGGTGGCCGCCTCGTAGGGGACGATCTTGACGAGCGGGGCCAGGAACGTCGCGAGCAGGAACAGCACGCCGGTGACGACCGACGCCAAGCCGGTGCGCGCGCCCTCGCCGACACCGGAGGCCGACTCGATGTAGGACGTGTTCGACGAGACCGAGCCCGCGCCACCGGCGACGGCGGCGAGGCTGTCGACGAGCAGGATCTTGTCCGAGTTCGGGGGGTTGCCGTTCTTGTCGAGCAGCTTGGCCTCGGCACCGATGGCGACCATCGTGCCCATCGTGTCGAAGAAGTCGGCCAGCAGCAGGGTGAAGACGAGCAGCACCGCGGAGACGACGCCGATCTTGCCGAACGAGCCGAGCACGTTGAAGTGGCCGAGGAGCGAGAAGTCGGGGACGTCGACGACCTGCTTGGGGAGGGCGGGGACGTTGAGGCCCCAGCCGGCCGGGTTGACGACCTTGCCGGTCGCGTCGGTCTGGCTGCCGATCGAGCCGATGGCCTCGACGATGACGGCCAGGACCGTGGCGCCGACGATGCCGAAGAGGATCGCGCCCTTCACGTGCTTCACCATCATGATGACGATGGCGATCAGGCCGATGACGAAGACGAGCAGCGGCCAGCCGTTGAGGAAGCCACCGATGCCGAGCTCGACCGGGACGGGGCCGGTGGCCGGGCGGCGGATGAAGCCGGCGTCGACGAGGCCGATGATGGTGATGAACAGGCCGATGCCGACCGAGATCGCGGTCTTGAGCTCACCGGGGATGGCCTTGAAGACGGCCTGTCGGAAGCCGGTCAGCACCAGGATCGTGATGATGACGCCCTCGATGACGATCAGGCCCATCGCGTCGGCCCAGGTCATCTCGGGCAGCTTGGCGATGCCGAACGTGACGAACGCGTTGAGGCCGAGGCCGGTGGCGAGCGCGAGCGGGAAGTTCGCGACCACGCCCATGAGGATCGTCATCACGCCCGCGACCAGCGCGGTGCCCGCGGCGACGAGCTGGATCGCGTGCGGGACGTCCTGCCCCCCGAGGAACTTGCCGGTCCCGTCGGCCTGCGTGCCGATGATGAGCGGGTTCAGCACGACGATGTACGCCATGGTGAAGAAGGTCACGAGTCCGCCGCGGACCTCACGACCGACGGTCGACCCGCGCTCGGTGATTCGGAAGAACCCGTCGATGCCGCCGGTCTTCGCCGGGGCGGGGCGTTGCGCCGTCGTGGGCGCGGATGAGGGGTTGGCCATGGCGCACAGGGTAGGGCCTGCGTGTTTCCGAGATGTGAAGGCTACGCTGACCGCGTGACCGAGTCGCAGCGCACCGAGGGCCCGGCGGGGGCCGAGCAGCGCGCACTCGACTCCGGCGACTCCCCCGGTGGCTCCCTCGACGACTCCCCCGGTGGCTCCCTCGACGCGGCCGCAGGCGAGCCCGCCGTCGAGCCCGCCCCCCTCGAGCCGCTGGCCTGGAGCAGCGCCCGGATCGTGCTCGGTGGCCTGGTGCTGTGGGCCGTGGCGCTCGTCCTCACGCTGGCCGTGCCCGCCCTGCACACGGGGGACCGCGACTGGTGGCCCTGGTGCTGCGTCGCCGGCCTCGCGCTCGGCTCGCTCGGCTACGCCTACATGCGCCGCGGCCGAGGCAACGCCGCCGGCACCCTCTGACCCGACCACCCCTCCCCCCGCCCTCTCTCCCCAGACCCCCCGCCTCACCCCTGCCCCGCAAAACGGCAGTTGCTGGCATGAAACGGCAGTTCTGAAGTGCCGTTTCATGCCAGCAACTGCCGTTTTGCCCCGCGTTTGAGGCAGACAGGATCAGCGCTGGCGACCGATGCCTCGACGGTCAGGCCGCTGGCCGGGCGAGGGCGGAGCGGATCCGCGCGAGCAGCCGGTGGGGGTCGGCGAGCTCGGCCCAGGTCAACCGGACCACCTGGTAGCCGAGCTCGCGGATCCGGTCCTCGCGCTTCTTCTCGGCCACCAGCGCCTCGCGACCCTCGGCGCCGTCGTACTTCACGGCGCCGTCGAACTCGACCACGACCCGTCCGGCGACGACGAAGTCGGCCCGTCCGACCAGGATCCCTGCCCGGTCGCGGATGTCCACATGGCTCGCGAACGGCAGTCCGAGTGCACGAAGGACCAACCTCGTCCGGCTCTCGCCCACCGACTCGGACGCCGGGTCGACCGCCTCGAGCATCTCGCGGAGCCGCCGACGGCCCCGGAGCGTGCGCACCAGCCGACGGGCCGCGTCGTCGAGGTCCTGCTCGGTACACAGGCCGCGGTGCAGCGCGGCATCACCCGCGACAACGCCCGCCTCGACGCTCATGGACGCGGTCGTGACCACGGCATCGGGCACAGCGAGCACCGGCAGACCTAGGTGCTCGATGCTGCTCGAGCGTCGCATGGGCATGAGCCGCAGTCCGTTGCTCGTCGTCGTCTCCTGCACGTCCGAGGCGAGGACCACGAGGTCGCGGCGGACGTGCCACAGCGGCAGGCCCCAGAGGGCGAGCGCACTGTGGTGGGTGGCCGCCTCGTCGCAGGGCCGCGACCGCATGACTGCCCTGATCGTGAGCCGGTACCGCTCGTCCGGGTCGGCGTCCTGCCACATCCGCGGGTCGACGTACGCCCCGCGGCGGACGCGGACCAGCTCTCTGTCCTCGACCCACCGCCGCACACGGCGAGGGTCGACACCCAGGCGGGTCAAGTCCGCGGAGGAGATCACCCCGCGGTGGGCGGACAGCACGACTGCCACGGAGCACTCCATGCACGGACCGTGCCGCGGAACTTCGCGAGCCGGCTCGGCATACCACTCCGGTTGTGGACAGAGCCTGCGAGGGTGACGTCTCTGTGGACGACGACCTGCCCCCACCAAAACGGCGGTTGCTGGCATGAAACGAGGGTTCAGAACTGCCGTTTCATGTCAGCAACTGCCGTTTTGCGGGGTGAAAGCGCGCGCGGGGGCGGTCAGACCAGGTCGAAGGCTTCTTCGTCGACGATGGGGTCCGGGGCGGCGGCCAGGGACTCGGCGGGCTCCACGTCGACCTCGGAGTGGGCGCCGCAGCCGTGGTCAAGGCTCACGACGCGACCGTCGGAGGGCGACCAGGCGTTGGCGCACACGCCGAAAAAAGAGCGGAGTGCACCTGCCATCGGGAGGAAGTAGCCGCAGCTCGAGCACGGAGCCGACGCCTTCTCGGCCACGGGCGAGTGCGGCCCGTTCTCGCCGTCGTACCAGCGCTGGGCAGCGGCCTCGCGCCCCTCGGCCGACAGCACGCGCTTGCGGCCGAGCCCGAGCTCGTACTGCGCCAGCTCGTCGACGTCCTCGTCGCCGGTCGCCTCGAAGCCGGGCTCGAGCAGCGGGTCGTCCTCCTTGTACGGGAGCACGTCGCCGGCGCCGAGGTCCCCCGGCGCCAGCCGGTCGGCATACGGGAGCCACTCGGGCGACAGGAGCGCACCGTCACCGGGGACGAGGTTGGTCTCGCACACCGTCGCAACCTTGCCGCGCGGCACGCGGGCGACGGTGATCGCCCAGCGCCAGCCAGGGTACGCCTTGGCGGTGCAGGCGAAGTAGTGCGTCGCGAGCCGCTCGTCGTCCATCTCCATGCCGAGGTGGTCGCCGACGGTGCCCGTCTCGGCGATCGACTCGGCGGCCTCGCGGGCCAGGTCGACGGCGGCGGCGAGCACGGCGTCCTGCTTGGGTGCCGGCATCAGGGCTCGATCTGGTCGGCGAGGAAGCGCAGCACCTGGGCCAGCTTGGTGGCGTGGTCCTTCTCGGGGCGGCGGCCGCGGCGGAAGGTGTTCGAGGCGCTGTCGAGCAGCTTGATCGCGTCCTCGACGAGCGGGGCGAGGTCCTCGGGCGACTTGCGGCCCGCCTCGCGCTTGCCCGCGGACACGGTCGGGGCGGGCTCGAGCAGGGTCACCTGGAGCGCCTGCGTGCCGCGCCGCCCCTCGGCCACGCTGAACTCGACGCGCGTGCCGCCCTTGAGCGTCTGCACGCCGTCCGGCAGCGCGTTGGCGTGCAGGAACACGTCCGCACCGTTGTCCTCGGAGATGAAGCCGAAGCCCTTCTCCGCGTCGTACCACTTGACCTTGCCAGTGGGCACCGTTCGTCCCTTTACCTCGAAGTTCGCGAGCGCGCGTCACGCGCATCTGCAAGCCTAACCGCCGCGTCCAAATCCATTTGTCGTATGCCGTGTGCGCCGGGCGCAAGGGCCCCACGTCCTCCTGCGTGCTCTGGACGCAACGGGCCCGCGGCTGCTGGCGTGCTCGCGGCGCAGGGGGCCAGCGGCTGCTGGCGTGCTCGCGGCGCAGGGGCCTTGCCGCCGCCCCGGCGAAAACCGTTTCGGCGTTGTCGGTGCGGTACGGGAGGATTGTCCGGTGAGTGGGACGACGACCTCGGGGCACGGCATCCGCGACTTCTGGGCGGCGCTGCCGAGCGCCGGGCGGTGGTTGCTCTCCACGGTCGCGGTGCAGACCCTCGGGCGAGGCCTGACGCTGCCGTTCACCGTGATCTACCTGCACGAGGTCCGCGGCATCTCCCTCGACCTCGCGGGCGTGCTCATGGCGTTCATCGCCGTCGTGGCCCTGGCCGTCACCGGCCCGGCAGGTGCCCTGACCGACCGGCTCGGTGCCCGGACCGTCCTCCTGTGGGGCACGACCGCGCAGGTCGTCGGCTGCGTGGTGCTGGCGTTCGCGACGACGCCTCTGGTCGTCGCCGTGGCGTTCCTGTTCCTCGGGTTCAACTTCGGCGTCTCGTGGCCGGCGTTCAACGCCCTCGTGGCGGCGATCGTCAGCGGCCGGGCCCGGCAGCAGTACTTCGGCATCAACTTCGCGCTGGTCAACCTCGGCATCGGCCTCGGCGGCGTCATCGGGGGCCTCTACGCCGACGTCCACAAGCCGACGACGTTCACCGTGATCTTCCTGGCCGACGCCGTCTGCATGCTCATCCCGATCGCGCTGCTGCTCGGCCCGCTGCGGCACGTCCACGGCCGGGCGGAGAAGCCCGAGGGCGACGACGCCGAGGGCGGCTCGTACCTCGCGATCCTGCGCCAGCCCGCGACCCTGTGGCTGACCGGGCTGACCTTCCTCGGGGTGTTCATCGGCTACGGCCAGATGGAGGCCGGGTTCCCCGCGTTCGCCCGACAGGTCAGCGGGGTGTCGACCGACGTCATCGGGTTCGCGTTCGCGGTCAACACGGCAGTCATCGTCGGCCTGCAGTTCTGGGTGCTGCGGCGCATCAGCGGCCACCGGCGCACCCGCGTGCTCATCGTGATGGTCGCGCTGTGGGCGGCGGCGTGGACCGTGCTCGGGTTCACCGGCGCGGTGGCCGGGACCATGGCCGCGGCGGCCGGGGTGCTGCTGTTCCACGCGATGTTCGCGCTCGGCGAGACGCTGCTGCAGCCGACGGTGCCGGCCATCACCAACGACATGGCCCCGGACCACCTGCGCGGGCGCTACAACGCCGTCAACGCGGGCGCCTTCCAGACCGGGACCATCCTCGGGCCGGTCGTGGCGGGCTTCATGCTGAGCCGGCACTGGTCGACGGCGTTCGTGGTGATGATCGTCATCGGGTGCGGGCTCATGGTCGTGCTGTCGCTCGCCCTCGAGCGCCGGATCACGCCCGCGATCAACGGGCTCGGCGACCGCGGCGACGGCGCGGCGGCCGGTCAGCCTGCCGACGCGGACGGGTTGATGCCCCAGGTGCCGCTCCACGACTCGCCCGGGGTGAGCACGACCAGCCCCTGACCGGAGTTGAACGCCTCGGCCGGGCAGCTCATCGGCTCGACCGCGATCCCGCGGACGCCCGGGGCGTCGTCGGCGCCCTTGACGGTGAAGACCTGGAGCCAGTCGAAGGACCCGTCCGCCCACAGGTGCACGTCGCCACGGTCCCGCAGGCCCGACACGGTGACCGTCCACCGGTCGGTGCCGGGGTCCCGCTCCAGCGCGGTGAAGGCGGTGTCGAGGCTCGTCGAGCCGAGCGCCCTCGGGGTCCGGAAGTCCGCCTCGGGTCGGACGGGCACGGTGCCGGTCGGCAGCATCCGGTCGTCGACCAGGATCTCCTCCCCGGCGGGGATCTGCAGCACCACCTCGGCCAGCGGCGTGCCCGCGATCGCGACGTAGGGGTGGGCGCCGTACCCGAACGGCACGGTGGCGTGCCCGACGTTCGTGGCGCGGCTGGTGACGGTGAGACCCGAGTCGTCCAGCGCATACGTGACGGCCAGGTCGAGCACGCCGTCCCAGCCGGGCTGGGGGTGCAGCCGGGTGCCGACGGTGAGGGAGTCCTCGGCCTGCTCGACGACGTGCCACGGAACCCAGCGGACGAGCCCATGGCTGGCGTTGTGGAACGCGGGCTCGGTCAGCGGGAGCTGCTGCTCCTTGGCATCGAAGGTGTAGCGGCCGTCCCGGATCCGGTTCGGCCACGGCATGAGCAGCTGGCCGCGCCCCGAGGACGCCGGCTCGTCCACGCCGTACCCGGCCATGACGTCCACGCCGTCGAGCGTGTAGGTCCGCAGACCTCCGCCGACCTCGACGACGGTGACCTCGTGACCGCCGGTACGGATCGTCCACTGCTCGCCCGAGGGGTGCACGCTCATGGCGTCACCGTAGTCCCGCGCGAGGTCCGGTCCGAGCCCGGTGGCCGTCGCGCCAGCCGGCGGCAGGACCCGGTCGGCAACTCACCACTCGGTGGCGTCGGCCGTCACGAGGCACCGTGCCAGCCGGCTGGTCAGCGGGTCAGCCGGACGAGCACTGCCTTGCTGCCCTGCTTCTGCGCGACGACCAGCACCGAGTCGCCGTTCGCCACGGTCCGTGCCGGGGTGCGGGTCGTGGAGTCGAGCGCGTAGGTCGCGCTGAACCCGTCGGTGCTGCGCACCGAGAGCGACGTCGCGCTGGCCGCGGTCACCGTCCCGCGCTGCACCGTCATCACAGTCGGCGTCCCGCCGGAGCCGGTGACGGTGAACTCGCCGTGCTCGACGTTGCCCAGCGCCGCCGCACCGCCCAGCGCCGAGCCGAGGCCGCCGCCGTTGCCGCCCATGCCGCGCTGCTGCGGACCCAGCTGCCGCTGCTGCTCACCCGGTCCGAGACCACCCGGGCCCCGCATCCCCGGGCCCATGCCGTTGCCCCGCCCGGGGTGCACCTGACCCACCCTGGCCTCGCCGTGGTGGTTCAGCCCTCGGCCTACCGCGAAGGCTGCCGCGCCGGCCGCCCCGATGAGCAGCAGGACGACGAGGACCCCCGCCACCACGAGGGCGACGAGGCCGCCCGTCGTCGAGGTCGCCCGACGCCAGAAGTTCGAGCGTCCGCCGCCGGGGCCTGCGGCATACGGCGGCGGACCGGCAGGACCGCCCGGGCCAGCAGGACCGACAGGACCGCCCGAACCACCCGGACCGACAGGACCGCCCGAACCACCTGGACCGGCGGGGCCGCCCGGACCGGCGCTCGCGTAGGCCGGCTGCGGCGGCGGACCGGCGGGGGCTCCCGCACCAGCCGCCGCGTATGCCGGGTGCGCCGCCTGCTCGGGCGCCGGCTGCCCGGCGGGCTGCACGGGCTGCCCGGCCGGGTGGGCGGGCAGCTCGGACGTGGGGGCGGACGCCCAGGACTCGGTCGGGTCGTGGGGTGTGGCGGGACCGTTCGGTTCGCGGGTGGTCATGGCTCCTCCTGTCGAGCTCCCTACCAGTGTGTAGGTCCGTGCTGGGCCGGCAATGGGAATTCGCTGTGAATGCGCAGGACGGCGCGGACTACCGTGGGCAGGTGCCCGCGACCTCCTCCACGCCCGCTGCCGGCGCCCGGTCGATGGCCGACGACATCCGCGCGCGCACCGACGAGCAGCTCGGGAACCTGCTGCACCTGCGCCACGACCTCGCGCGCCCCGCCCCCGCCGACCTCGCCGCACTGGCTGCGCGCGCCAGCACCCGGGCCAGCGTCCAGCGCGCCATCGACAACCTCGACCTGGCCCACCTGCAGGTGCTCGAGGCCGCGACCGCCGGCTCGAGCCCGGTCGACCCGGCCGAGCTCGCCACCTCCCTGACGCTCGCCACTGCCGAGGACGTGGAGCCCCTGCTCGAGGAGCTGTGGGCTCTCGCGCTGCTCTGGCGCAGCCCCGAGGGGCTGCGCGTGGTCCGCACCGTGACCGAGGTGCTGGGCCACCCCGCTGGCCTCGGACCGCGCGCTGCGGACCTCTCGGCCGACGTGCCCGACGCGCAGACCGTCGCCGAAGCGGCCGGCTCCGCTCCTGCGCCGGCACGCGCCATCCTCGACCGGCTCACCTGGGGCCCGGCCGTCGCCGTCCTGCCCCCGGGGGCCCCGGAGCGGGTCGCCGAGGGCGCCCGCTGGCTCCTCGAGCACCACCTCGTGGCCGCGCCCACGCCCGACCAGCTGGTGCTTCCGCGGGAGGTCGCCCTCGCCCTGCGTGGCGGCCGCACCCACCGCGACCCCGCCCTCACCGCACCGGCGCTCGAGGGCCGCCAGGTGCCGCCTCAGGACGTCGACTTCGCCGCCGGACAGCAGGTCACCGACCTGCTGTCCCTGCTCGACGAGCTCGCGGCGGAGTGGGGCCTGCGCCCGCCGCGCGTCCTGCGCTCCGGTGGGCTCGCGGTCCGCGACCTCAAGCGACTGGCCACAGTGCTGGACGTGGACCAGGAGCGTGCCGCCTTCGTCGCCGAGACGGCGTATGCCTCGGGGCTGGTTGCCGACGACGGCTCCCTGGACCCCTCGTGGGCGCCCACACCGGCATACGACGAGTGGCAGCAGCAGCCCGCGGAGGTGCGCTGGGCCACGCTCGCCCGTGCCTGGCTCGCCACCACCCGCGCCCCGCACCTCGTGGGCACCACCCCGCCCGGCGGGTCAGGCACTGTCAACGCGCTCGGGCCCGAGGCGCACTGGCCGCCGGCACGCAGCCTGCGTCGCGACCTGCTCGTCCTGGCCGCGGCCACCGAGCCCGGCCTCGCCCCCACGACCGGGTCCTGGGCGGGCCTGCTGCGGTGGCACCGCCCCCGCCGGGTGCCCGCCAGCCTCGACACGGTCGTCGCCGCGGTGGCGCGCGAGGCCGAGTGGCTCGGGGTCACCGGCCGCGGCGCGGTCTCGAGCGCGGGACGCGTCCTGCTCACCGACGCCGACGACGACCAGCTGGCCGACGCGGTGCGTCCCCACCTGCCCGAGCCGGTTGAACACGTCCTGCTGCAGGCCGACCTCACCGCCGTGGCGCCCGGGCCGCTCGCGGGAGGCCTGGCGACGTTCATGCGGCTCGTCGCCGACGTCGAGAGCCGCGGTGGCGCGACTGTCTACCGCTTCACGCCCGACTCGGTGCGCCGGTGCCTCGACGCGGGATGGTCGGTCGACCAGGTGCTCGGCACGCTCACCGACGCCAGCCACACGCCGGTGCCGCAGCCGCTGGAGTACCTCGTGCGCGACGTCGCGCGGCGGCACGGGCAGGCGCGGGTCGGCTCGGTGCGGGCGTATGTGCGGTGCGACGACGAGACGACACTCGGGGCGATGCTGGCCGACCGCGAGCTGTCGCCGCTGCAGCTGCGCAGCGTGGCACCGACGGTGCTCGTCTCCCCGGTCGCCGCCGAGACCGTCCTCGACTTCCTGCGCGACAACGGCTACGCCCCGGCGGCGGAGAGCCCTGACGGAGGCGTGGTCGTCCCGACGGCCGGGCGCCACCGCACGCCGGTGCACCGCCGCCCGAACCAGGTCAGCGCACAGGTCGTCGACGACGACCTCGTGACCCGGCTGCTCGGTGCGCTGCGTGCCGGTGAGGAGGCCGCGGCATACCAGCGCGAGCAGCTCGCCCGGCGCGAGGGACCGGCGCTGCCGAGCACCGACCCCACCACCACCCTCGCGGTGCTGCGGGACGCGGCGGCGGACCGCCAGGCGGTCTGGCTCGGGTACTCCGACGCCGACGGACGGGTGCGGCGCCTGCTGTTCTACCCCGACCGGGTCGAGGGCGGCCGCGTGCACGGCACCGCCGACGGCGCGCTGCGGACCCTGTCCATCCACCGGGTCACCGGAGCGGCACCGGGCTGACCGGCCGGCTCAGTCGCCGCCGGCGAGCGCCTTGACGACGCGGGACGGGGACGGGCGGCCGAGCCGCTCGGCCATCCAGACGCTGGTCTCGACGAGGGCGGCGAGGTCCACGCCGGTCGCCACCCCGGCGCCGTCGAGGGCCCAGACGAGGTCCTCGGTGGCGAGGTTGCCGGTCGCGCTCTTGGCGTAGGGGCAGCCGCCGAGGCCACCGGTCGACGCGTCGACCACCCGGACGCCGTGGCGCAAGGCCGTCATCGTGTTGGCGAGGGCCTGCCCGTAGGTGTCGTGGAAGTGCACGCCGATCCGGTCCGCCCCGATCCCCCGGGCGTCGAGCTCGTCGAGCAGCCGGCTCACGTGGCCGGTCGTGCCGGTGCCGATGGTGTCGCCGAGCGACAGCTGGTCCGCGCCGAGCTCCATGAGCCGGACGGCGACGTCGGCGACCTGCTCGACGGGCACGGGCCCCTCCCACGGGTCGCCGAAGCACATCGAGACGTAGGCGCGCACCCACAGCCCCGAGTCCTTGGCGCGCCGCACGACCGGCCGGAACATCTCGACCGACTCAGCGACCGTGCGGTTGAGGTTCTTGCGGGCGAACGTCTCGGTGGCGCTCCCGAAGACCGCCACGGCTCCGACACCGGCAGCGAGCGCGTCGTCGAGCCCGCGCTCGTTCGGCACGAGCACCGGTCGCCGAGCACCCCTGCCGACGTCCCCGAGGTCGGCGAGGAGCTCGCGCGCGTCGGCGAGCTGCGGCACCCACGACGGCGGCACGAACGAGGTCGTCTCGATGGTCTCCAGGCCCGCTGCCGCCAGCCGGCGGACGAACTCCGCCTTCACCTCGACCGGCACGACCGTCTTCTCGTTCTGCAGTCCGTCGCGCGGGCCGACCTCGTAGATCGTGACGCTCTCCGGCAGGTCGGTCGCGGGCTCGCGCTGGGGCAGGGCGGGGCGGGCTGTGCTCACCCGTCGATCCTGCCATTCCCGGGAACCGGCGGTCCCGGGCACGCACGAGCGGGTTAGATTTGTGCACCGGTGACACCACCACGACGAAGGACGGCCATGAGCGACACCCCTCGGAACGACGAGAGTCCCGAGTTCCGCGACCCCACGGCGCCGAGCGACCCCTGGGCCGACTCGACGAGTGGGACGGACGAGTCCGCCTCGTCGCCCGAGCACACCCGGCCGGTCGAGACCTCGCAGACCCAGCAGGTGCCCCAGGCGCCCGGGTCCGACGAGGGTGCTGCGTCCAGTGCGCCGCCGGTCCCGCCGGCTCCCGGCCACGAGTCGCCGTGGGCCTCCTCGTCGACGCCCGAGAGCCCGTACGCGAGCCCCGCGCCCGGTTCGACGCCCCCCGCGCCCCCGCAGAACCCGTACGCGAGCCCCGCGCCGGGCTCGACGCCTCCCGCGCCGGGCTCCACGCCGCCCCCGCCGCCCCAGAACCCCTACGCCGCACCGCAGAGCCCGTATGCCGGGCAGCCGCCGGCCGCGCCGCAGAACCCGTACGCAGCGCCTGCCCCCGGCGGCGGCTACGGTCCCCCGCCCGGCTACGGCACCGCCCCCACCCCGGCACCGGGCTACGGCGCGAACCCGTACGCCTCGGCTCCCCGCTCGATGAGCGGCAACACCATCGCCCTGCTGGTCGTCTCCGGCCTGCTGACCCTCGGCGGCTGCGGCGTCGGCATCGTCGCCCTCGTGTTCGCCATCCTCGCCGCCACGAAGAACGACGAGCCGCAGGAACAGGCGAAGTTCACCCGCTGGGGCTGGTGGGCGCTGGGCATCACGATCCTGCTCGCCATCATCGCCATCATCGCCGTGGTCGTCCTGGCCGCGGTCGGCAGCAGCAGCACCAGCACCGGCGGAGGGTACTGACCCCTTGCCTGACGGCGCCCTGATCGTCCAGAGCGACAAGACCCTCCTGCTGGAGGTCGACCACCCCCGGGCCGAGGAGGCCCGGCGGGCCATCGCGCCCTTCGCCGAGCTCGAGCGCGCGCCCGAGCACATGCACACCTACCGCGTCACGCCGCTGGGCCTGTGGAACGCGCGGGCGGCCGGGCACGACGCCGAGCAGGTGGTCGACGCCCTCGTCACGCACAGCCGCTACGCCGTGCCGAACGCCTTGCTCGTCGACGTCGCCGACACGATGGACCGGTACGGCCGGCTCACGCTTCTCAAGGACGACGAGCACGGCCTGGTGCTGCGCACGACCGACCGCCCCGTGCTCGAGGAAGTGTTGCGGCACAAGAAGATCAAGCCGCTCGTCGGCACGCGCGTCGACGACGACACGGTGCTGGTCCACCCCTCCGAGCGCGGCCACCTCAAGCAGGAGCTGCTCAAGGTCGGCTGGCCCGCCGAGGACGAGGCCGGGTACGTCGACGGCGAGGCGCACCGCATCGACCTCGACAACGCCGACTGGTCCCTGCGCCCGTACCAGCAGCAGGCCGTCGACGGCTTCTGGCACGGCGGCTCGGGCGTCGTCGTCCTCCCCTGCGGTGCGGGCAAGACCCTCGTCGGCGCCGGGGCGATGGCCCAGGCCAAGGCGACCACGCTGATCCTCGTCACCAACACGGTGTCCGCGCGGCAGTGGCGCGACGAGCTGCTGCACCGCACCTCGCTCACCGAGGAGGAGATCGGCGAGTACTCCGGCGCCCGCAAGGAGATCCGGCCGGTCACCATCGCGACCTACCAGGTGCTGACGACCAAGCGGAAGGGCGTCTACACGCACCTCGACCTGCTCGACGCCCGCGACTGGGGCCTCATCGTCTACGACGAGGTGCACCTGCTGCCGGCGCCGATCTTCCGGATGACCGCAGACCTGCAGGCCCGTCGCCGGCTCGGCCTCACCGCCACCCTCGTGCGCGAGGACGGCCGCGAGGCGGACGTGTTCTCCCTCATCGGTCCCAAGCGGTTCGACGCGCCGTGGAAGGACATCGAGGCACAGGGCTACATCGCGCCCGCCGACTGCGTCGAGGTGCGGGTCACGCTCGGCGACAGCGAGCGCATGGCGTATGCCGTGTCCGAGCCGGAGGACCGCTACCGGCTGTCCTCGTGCAGCCCGACGAAGCTGCCGGTCGTCGAGCGGATCGTCGAGCGCCACAAGGGTGAGCCGACCCTCGTCATCGGGCAGTACCTCGACCAGCTCGACGAGGTGGCCACCCGGCTCGGGGCCGACGTCATCACCGGTGAGACGCCGGTCGGCCAGCGGCAGAAGCTGTTCCAGGCCTTCCGCGACGGGGACATCGACCTGCTCGTCGTGTCCAAGGTCGCCAACTTCTCGGTCGACCTGCCCGAGGCCACGGTCGCCATCCAGGTGTCGGGGACCTTCGGCTCCCGGCAGGAGGAGGCCCAGCGGCTCGGCCGGGTGCTGCGCCCCAAGGGCGACGGCCGCACCGCGCACTTCTACACGGTCGTCGCGCGTGACACCGTCGACGCCGAGTTCGCCGCGCACCGGCAGCGGTTCCTCGCCGAGCAGGGCTACGCGTACCGCATCGTCGACGCCGACGACCTGCCCGCCGGCCGCGCCTGACACAGCCGGTACGGCCGGCCGAACCGTCCCCGCACGGGCCTCGCCTCGAGGAGGGGAGCGCTCCCCTGCCGCGGGGCACACGGCATACCGGATGCACGAAGTCGTTGCGACACAGTCGTTTCCGTGACGTCTGGGCTCGTGCCCGGAGGCTGTGACGGGTAGCTCTCCCCATCGCCAGGCAGTGTCCCGCGCTCCTACGTTCCTGCCAGCAGCCGGAACCACAGGGGGGCCGGCCGACACCAGGAGCGAACAGACATGGGCATCACCACCATCGCCACCAAGCCGGTCCGCGTGGCCGTCGCCTCCCTCGCCGGGCTCGGCATCGCCGGCGGGATCGCGGTCGCGGCCGACGCCGCCACCGGGACGATCAAGACCTCCGGCGCCAACCTCACCGTCCGCAAGGGGCCGGGCACCGGCTACGCGGCCGTCGGGACCATCGCCAAGGGCACCAAGGTCACGATCAGCTGCCAGACGACCGGCTCGACCGTCCGGGGCACCTACGGCACGTCGAACATCTGGGACAAGATCGGCACCGGCCGGTTCGTCTCCGACGCCTACGTCTACACCGGCTCCGACGGCCGGGTCGCCCCGAAGTGTGGCACCGGTGGCAGCACGGGCAGCACCACCCCGAGCGGCATCATCGGCAACGACTACCCGTACAGCGGCCAGACCTCCGGCGTCGACCCGTGGAACTTCTACAAGGGCCAGTGCACCTCGTTCGCCGCGTGGCGCGCCCGCAGCGTCAAGCACGTCAGCTTCACCAACTCCTACAAGGGCCAGCACTGGGGCAATGCCAACCACTGGGACGACGCGGCCCGCGCGGCCGGTGTGACGACCAGCAGCCGCCCGCACGTCGGTGACATCGCGCAAAGCGACGCCGGCTCCTACGGCCACGTCGCCTACGTCGCGAAGGTCAACGCCAACGGCAGCTTCGTGGTCGAGGAGTACAACTGGGCCAACCCGGAGCACTACGGCACCCGCACCACCACCGTCGGTGGCGCACACGGCCAGTTCGACACCTTCATCCGCTTCTGACGGACCCGGCCCCGCCGACTGCCGGCCGACTGCCGGCCGACCGGCCCTCCGCAACACGGCGGTTGCTCGACGACCCGCGGGACAACAACCCGCGGGAAGCCGGGCAACCGCCGTGTCGCGCGGCCGGGGGGAACCGGCGAGGACGCGCCCAGACGGCATACAGGAAACTCCCAGAGACCGGGCAGACACTGGTGCAGTGAGCACCACGACCCAGCCTGAGGCCCGGCTCCTCGTCGTCGAGGACGAGCCGAACATCCGCGAGCTCCTGGCCACCTCCCTGCGCTTCGCAGGGTTCGAGGTCCACGTCGCCGGTGACGGCGCGACCGCCCTCAACCTCGCCACGGCGCACGACCCCGACCTGGTCGTGCTCGACGTGATGCTCCCGGACATGGACGGGTTCTCGGTGACGCGCAAGCTGCGCGACACCGGCCGACAGCTGCCGATCGTCTTCGTCACGGCCCGCGACTCGGTCGACGACAAGATCAAGGGACTCACCGTCGGCGGCGACGACTACGTCACCAAGCCGTTCAGCCTCGAGGAGGTCGTCGCCCGGATCCGCGCCGTGCTGCGCCGCACCCGCGGTGAGGTCGACGACGGCGCGTCGATGCGGTTCGAGGACCTCGAGCTCGACGAGGACTCGCACGAGGTCCGCCGAGCCGGTCGCGTCATCGACGTGTCGCCCACCGAGTTCAAGCTGCTGCGCTACCTCATGCTCAACCCCAACCGCGTGCTGTCCAAGGCGCAGATCCTCGACCACGTCTGGGACTACGACTTCCGCGGCGAGTCCGGCATCGTCGAGTCCTACATCTCCTACCTGCGGCGCAAGATCGACACCGAGGGCCTGCCCGCGCTCATCCACACCAAGCGCGGCGTCGGCTACGTCCTGCGCAAGCCGCCGGAGGCCTAGTGACGACGCCACCCGCCGCGACCCCCTCCACGGCGGCGACTCCGCCACCGGTGCCACCCGCGCCGACCGGCGGGGGCGCGACGCCGACCGGCCAGACCGGCGCGGTGCCCACCGGCCAGACCAGCGCGGTGCCCACCGGCCAGACCGGCGCCAGCGCCATCGGCCCCGCCCCCGCGGGCACCGACCCCACCGGCACCGGCCCCAAGGGTGCCCCCGGCAGCGGCGGTCCCCGCCTGTCCCGGCCGCACCTGCCCGACCGCGTCCACCAGCGCCTCGAGGACCTGCCGCTGCGCGTGCGGCTCGTCAGCGTGCTGCTCGTCCTGCTGCTGCTCGCCCTGACCCTGACGGCCGGGGCGACTGCCGCGCTGATGCGCCGCGACCTCATGGGCCGCGTCGACCAGGACCTCCAACGGGCCTACCCCAGCGTGGCGCAGCAGGCTCTCGACACGCTGCGGGCGCCGACGCGCAACCGGCTGCCGAGCGGCTACGCCGTCGTCTTCTACCCCACCGACGGCTCGAACGCGGTCGAGATCGACCCCACCGGGCTCGACGCGCGCCCCGGCGTGCCCGACACCCTGCCGCTCACCGACCGGCGCGTCACGGGCACCGACGCGTTCACCATCACCTCCCGCGACGGGAACGGCGAGTGGCGCGCGGTGGCGGGCAAGCTCCGCGACAACTCGGCGACGTTCATCGTGGCGGTGCCGCTGACGTCGGTCAGCCACACCGTGCGCCGGCTCATCCTCGTGGAGCTGCTCATCGGCCTGGGCGTCCTCGTCGCCATGGGCTGCGTGGGCTGGTATGCCGTGAACCGCGCCTTCCGCCCGCTACGGCAGATCGAGGACACCGCCGCCGCGATCGCCGACGGCGACCTGACGAGGCGCGTGCCGACGCGGACGGCCAAGGACGAGGTCACCTCCCTCTCGCGCTCGCTCAACGCGATGCTCGCGCAGATCGAGCAGTCGTTCGCGGCCCGTGAGGCGTCCGAGGAGAAGATGCGCCAGTTCGTGGCGGACGCGTCCCACGAGCTGCGCACGCCGCTGGCAGCCGTCCGGGGCTACGCCGAGCTGTACCGCCAGGGCGCCGTGCGCGAGCCCGACGACGTCGCGAGCGCGATGAGCCGGATCGAGGGCGAGGCCGGCCGGATGAGCGGGCTGGTCGAGGACCTCCTGGTGCTCGCCCGGCTCGACGACCAGCGGCCCCTGGCCTTCGGCCCCGTCGACCTCACCGTGGTGGCGGCCGACGCGGCGCAGGACGCCCGCGCCATCGACCCCGGCCGCCGCATCGAGGTCATCGGGCTCGAGGGACCGCTCGGCCCCACGGTGGCCCAGGGCGAGGACGCCAAGCTCCGCCAGGTCGTGGCGAACCTGCTCTCCAACGCCCTCAACCACACGCCGGCCGGCACCCCCATCGAGGTGGCCGTGGGGTCGCGTGCGCACGACGGCATGGCCGTCGTCGAGGTCCGCGACCACGGGCCCGGCGTTGACCCCGACAAGGCCCGTCGCGTCTTCGAGCGCTTCTACCGCGCCGACCCCTCCCGCGCCCGCACCGGTGGTGGCGGCAACGGCCTCGGGCTGGCCATCGCCGCGGCGATCGTCGCGGCGCACCGGGGCCGGATCGGCGTCGCGCAGACGCCCGGAGGCGGCGCGACGTTCGTGATGGAGCTGCCCACAGGAAACTCCCAGCAGGCGCCCAGTAGCCGTTGACGTCGGCGGGGTTGACTCATCTCATCAGCCACACCGAGGAGATCGAGAGATGACCCAGACCCCGCACGACACCCGGTTCCCGACCAGCGGCAGCGCGGGCGCGGACCCCGGGCGCGATCCGGGGTCGGCGCCCGAGCAGCCCGGCAGCCCGGCCCCCCAGCAGGAGCCGTGGGCAGCGCCACAGCCGGCGTATGCCGCGCCGCACGGGTCCCAGCCCACCGGGCCGCAGCCGGGCGCCGGCTCCCCCGCCGCGCCGCAGTCGGACGCGACGGGCCCGGTCTGGTACGGGCAGACGCGGGAGATCCCGCGCACGTCCGCCTTCGGCCCCGGCGCCTCCGGGTACGGCGCGTCCGGCTACCCGGGCCAGCACCCCTCCTCACAGACCCCGGCTGGGCCGCCCCCTTCCTTCCCCACTCGGGACGGGGCAGAGCCTGCCCAGCCGGCCAAGCGGCGTCGCCTGGCGGAGCTCACCACCGTCGCGGCGCTGGCCGCCCTGCTCGCCAGCGGCGGCACCGTGGCCGCGACCCAGCTGGTCGACGGCTCGCAGCCCTCCTCCACTGCGAGCTCGACGACCCTGGGTCGCGGCACGGACAAGGGCCCGGTCGTCCAGGCGGACGCGAGCAACCCCAACTGGACCGCCACCGCCGCCGCCGTCTCCCCGAGCGTCGTGGCCATCACCGTGGCCTCCAGCCAGGGCGAGGCCGAGGGCAGCGGCGTCATCATCGACGCCAAGGGCCACATCCTCACGAACAACCACGTCGTCAGCGGCGCCGGCTCCGGCGCCAGCCTGACCGTGACGCTCAACGACGGGCGGTCCTACAAGGCGAGCGTCGCCGGCACCGACCCCAGCACCGACCTGGCCGTCATCACGCTGGCGAACGCCCCGAGCGACCTCAAGCCGGTCGCCGTCGGCGACTCCGGCGCCCTCAAGGTCGGCGACCCGGTCATGGCGGTCGGGAACCCGCTCGGCCTCGCGGGCACCGTGACGACCGGCATCGTCAGCGCCCTCGACCGCCCGGTGACCACCCAGGCCGAGGACAGCAACCAGAACCAGAACCCGTTCGGCCAGCAGCAGGGCGGCAGCGACAGCACCGAGGTCGTGACCAACGCGATCCAGACGTCGGCCGCGATCAACCCCGGCAACTCCGGTGGCGCGCTGGTCAACGCCTCCGGCCAGCTCGTCGGCATCAACTCCTCGATCGCCAGCCTCGGCGGCTCGGGCAGCGGCAGCCAGAGCGGCAGCATCGGCATCGGCTTCGCCATCCCCGTCAACGAGGCGAAGATGATCGCGACGCAGCTCATCGACTCGGGCAAGGCCCAGCACTCCTTCCTCGGCGTGACGACGCGTGACGGCACGGCCTCCGACGGCACCAGCCAGCGGACCGGCGCCCAGGTCGTCGACGTCTCGGCCGGCACCCCGGCCGCCAAGGCCGGGCTGCGGTCCGGTGACGTGGTCATCAAGGTCGACGGCCAGTCGACCGGTTCGTCCGAGTCACTGGTGGCGAGCATCCGCGAGCGGGCCGTCGGCGACAAGGTCACCCTGACCGTGATCCGCGACGGCAAGCAGATGACCCTGTCGACCACCCTCGCCGCCAAGCCGACGCAGTAACCGTCCTCCCGGCACCGGGCGTCCTCCCCCGGCAGCCGGTGGCCGCCCCTTGTGTGCGGGGCACGTGCCGCGCCCCGCGGATCCCCTTCCCGAGGGGCGCGGCCTCGTCTGCGCCACCAGCGGGCCCCGCCGTCACCCCGCCCCGCCACCACCGCCCGCGCCGCCCCCGGGGTGCGCCGGCACCGGTGAAACCCAGTTGGACGAGCCCGGCTCCGGTGGCAGAATCGCCGCTCGTGCCTGACGCCTCCGCCCTCGACGAGCTCGAGCGGGAGAGGGAGCACCTCGAGAGCGCGCGGGCGGCGCTGGCGCGGATGCGCGAGCAAACCCTGTCACTGAAGGTCCAGGCCCACGACCCGATCTCGGCCGAGCACCTGGCCCGCACCCTGCACCTGCGCGCGGCGTCCCTCGAGGACGACCCCTCGACGACCCTGTTCTTCGGCCGGGTGGACACCGACGGCTCGCAGTCCGACCAGGGCCCCGAGAGCTGGCACATCGGCCGGCGCCACGTGGCCGACGAGCACGGCGACCCCATGGTCATCGACTGGCGCGCGCAGATGTCGACCGCCTTCTACCGGGCCTCCCGCACCGACCCCATGGGCGTCGTGCTGCGCCGACGGTTCGGCCTCGACCACGGGCGCATCACCGCCTACGAGGACGAGCACCTCCAGGACGTCCGCGAGCACGAGGTCCGCAGCCAGATCCTCGCCGAGGAGATCGAGCGACCCCGCGTCGGCCCGATGCGCGACATCGTCGCCACCATCCAGCCCGAGCAGGACGAGATCGTGCGCGCCGGCGCCGACCGCACCATCTGCGTCCAGGGAGCGCCCGGCACCGGCAAGACCGCCGTCGGCCTGCACCGCGCCGCCTGGCTGCTCTACGCGTTCCGCGACAAGCTCGCCCGGTCCGGGGTGCTCGTCATCGGCCCGAACCGCGCGTTCCTCGAGCACATCGGCGCCGTCCTGCCGGCCCTCGGCGAGGTCGCGGTCGGCCACACCACCATCGAGGAGCTCGTGGCCTCGGTGCCGGTCCGCGGCACCGACCCGACCGAGACTGCCGTGCTCAAGGGCGACGCCCGGCTCGCGGAGGTGCTGCGCCGCGCCGTGTGGTCGGCAGTCGGGACCGCGACCGAGCCGCTCGTGGTGCCCCGCGGGGTCCGCAAGTGGCGCGTCCCGGCATACGAGGTCACGGAGATCGTCGAGGAGCTCCGCGCGCGGGGCGTGCGCTACGACGCCGCGCGGCAGATGCTCCCCCAGCGCCTGGCCCACACGGTCCTGCTCAAGATGGAGGCCGCCGGCGACTCGCCCGACGACCGCGTGCAGGACTCGGTGGCGCGCTCGGCCGTGGTGAAGAAGTACGTCAACGCGATCTGGCCGGCCCTCGACGCCAAGGCGGTGCTGTTCGACGTGCTCTCCGACGCCGAGGCCCTCGCCCGCCACGCCGACGGCCTGCTGAGCGAGGACGAGCAGCGGGTCCTGTTGTGGGACAAGCCTGCTCGCACCAAGGGGTCAGCCCGCTGGTCCCACGCCGACACCGTCCTGCTCGACGAGCTGGCCGACCACATCAGCCGCACGCCCTCGCTCGGCCACGTCGTGCTCGACGAGGCTCAGGACCTCTCGCCGATGCAGCTGCGCGCCGTGGGCCGGCGCTGCTCGACCGGCGCGGCGACCGTGCTCGGCGACATCGCCCAGGGCACCACCCCGTGGGCCACCGACTCGTGGGAGTCCTCGCTGGAGCACCTCGGCAAGCCGGGCAGCCACGTGGAGGTGCTCGACCGCGGTTTCCGTGTGCCCGCTTCGGTCATCGAGTATGCCGCGCGCCTGCTGCCGCACATGGCGCAGGGACTGGGGGCGCCCGTCTCCGTGCGTGACAACCCGGGCCGGCTCGACCTCGTCCCGGTGAGCGGCGACGTGGCCGCACGGGTGGCCGAGGTCGTGGCGACGGAGTCGGCGGAGCCCGGGTCGGTCGGTGTCATCGCGCCGGATGCGTCGGTGGGCGTCGTGTCGAAGGCTCTGCAGGACAACGGCATCGAGCACGGGGTGCTCGGCCAGGACCACGGCGACATCGACCACCAGGTCGACATCGTCCCGGCCAGCGTCGCCAAGGGCCTCGAGTTCGACCGGGTCGTCGTGGTCGAACCGGCAGAGATCGCCGCTGCCGAGCCGGACGCCCGCACGGGCCTGCGCCGGCTCTACGTCGTCCTCACCCGTGCCGTCTCCGCGCTCACCGTGGTGCACGCGCAACCTCTCCCGGCCGAGCTGACCGACTGACACCGGCTCGGCGCCAGGCCCCCGGGGCCGTGGCGAGGGCGGACAGGACGGTCACGGCGCCCAGCACGGCCAGCACGCGCTGACCGCCCCACGTCGCGGCGAAGCCGGCGAGCGCGGTCCCGGCCGACGCGAAGGCGACCTTGGTCCCGCCGACGGCGACGAACACCGGTCCTGCGAGGTGCGGGGGCGAGAGCTCTCCGCGCGCCGACAGGCTGAGGAGCGTGTGCACGGCGAGCACGCCCCCGAGGGCGCCGAACCCTGCAGCGAGGAGCCCGGCGTCCGCGCCCGCGAGGGCGCACACCACCAGGACGGTTCCCAGTGCGCCTGTCGCCAGGACCATCCCTGCGTCGGGCGGCACCTGCCAGGGCCGGACCGCCAGGCACAGGCCGGCCGCCAACCCGCCCAGGCCGAATGCCGAGACGACCCATCCCGCCTCGGCGCTGCCCTGCCCGCGGGCGAGCGCCGTGCCGGTGAGCAGCGCCGCCGAGACCGTGAGCGCCCCCATCCACGTCAGGGCCACCACCCGGCGCAGCCGGGGCTCGCGCCACAGGTGCAGGGCGACCTGCGAGGACGTCACCTGCCGTCCGTCCGACGAGGCTGCGGCCGCGCGCGGGAGGACGAGGACGCCCGCCGAGCCGACCGCTCCGCAACCGGCCAGGACCCACAGCGCAGCGGCGGAGGACCAGGTCGTGGCGAGCAGGGCGACCAGCGCGGGGGCCACCGTCGCCGACGCACCGTAGGTCAGGGCGTCGAGCGCCCGGGTCCGACGTCCGTCCCCGCCGACCACCGGGAGCAGGCTGCTCAGGCCGCCAGTGAGCATCGGGCCACAGGCACCGGCGAGCGCCCACGGCACGACGGAGGCGGCCATCGGCCACGACCCGACCCCGGCAGTGCCGACCGCCACGGCCGCCGCCGCGACCACCCCCGCCCCCGTCACGACCCACCTGCGGTCCCGGGCACGTCCGAGAAGAGGGGCGGTCAGCGGTCCCGTGACGTGCATCGCCGTGAGGGCGGCGGCGAGGATCCCGGCGACACGGACCGGTTGGTGCGACACCCGGTCGGTGCACAGCAGGACGAGACCGACACCGGCCCCGGCGTCCATCGAGCGCACCAGGACCGCACTGCCGAGGAACAGGACCACACCACGCCGTCGCATGACACCCCTTTGACCGGTTACGACGACCTTGCTCGCCTTCCTGACACCTGTCAAACTGGTGACATGTCCTTGGTCCACGTGGCCGGCAACCCGGCGCTCGACCTCGTCGGCACCGTCGCGGAGCGCGGCACGACCGACCTTGACGAGCTCACCGACCCGACGACGCTGGCGCAGTGGTTCGTCGACGCCGGGATCGTCGACCGGGCGCCGCGGGTGACCACGGAGGACCTGCGGGCCGCCGTACGGCTGCGCGAGCACCTGCACGCGCTGGTGACCGCGCTCGTCGACGGCACCGCCCCGCCCGCGGCCGGCCGTGCGGCGCTCAACCGGCTCGCTCGCCTGCCGGCGCCCGTCCCCCAGCTGGGCCCGGACGGCTCGGTCGTCCGCCGTGGCTCCGCGGAGGCGTGCCTGGCGGCGGTGGCGCGAGCCGCCACCGAGCTCTACGACCGCGATGACGGTGCGGTCGTCCGCTGGTGCGCCGACGACCGGTGCACCCACCCGTTCCTGGACCGGTCCCGCAACAAGCAGCGTCGCTGGTGCGACATGGCGACGTGTGGCGACCGGGCCAAGGTGCGCCGCTACCGCGGTCGCACGACCTGAGCCCCTGCGTCCACCCGGGCCCACACCACCGCATCGCCTGCCGGGCGGCCCGACCCGTGCCAGACTGCCCGCCGTGCCGGCCCTCATCACGTGGTGGAAGCTCGACCTGGCAGACCTGGCCCCCGGGGCCCACTCCGACGCGGTCCAGGCGATCGGCGCCGACCTGCTGGGCCGCTGGACCGAGCCGCACCGCAGGTACCACACCACCCGCCACCTCGTGGAGGTCTTCTGGGCGCTGGAGGACCTCGAGCAGGCGGGCGCCCTCGAGCCCCGCGAGGCCACGCTGGGGCGGCTGGTGGGCTGGTTCCACGACGCCGTCTACGACCCGTCGACACCGGGCGGCGACAACGAGCAGGCCAGCGCCGACCTCGCCGTCCGGGACCTGCGCGCCCTCGGTCTCGCGGAGGACGACGTCGACACCGTGCGCGACCTCGTCGTCGCCACCACCTCCCACGACCTGCCCGACAGCGGCCTCGCTGCCGCCTTCCACGACGCCGACCTGTGGATCCTGTCCGCACCGCCGGAGCGGTACGCCCAGTACACCGAGCAGGTGCGCGAGGAGTATGCCGCCGTGCCCGACGAGGCGTTCCGCGCCGGCCGGGCCGCCGTGCTGCGCCCGTTCCTCGAGCGGGACTGCGTCTACGCGACCTCCTTCGCCCGGGACACCTGGGAGGAGCGCGCACGGCAGAACCTCGCCGGGGAGCTCCGCGCGCTCGACTGAGGAGCGCCGCGTCCGGACTCCTGACCGCCCTGCACCCCGATGCGAACACCCGAAGTCTGGGACTTCGGGGCAAACCGCCGCCCTGACACCCGAAGTCCGGGACTTCGGGTCAGCCGGTCAGGACGCCGGCCACCATCGGCCACCAGAACTGGCCGACCGAGCGCGCCTCGAGCTCCTCCGGCTCCAGCCACTGGGGGTCGACCGCGTCCGGCTCGCCCGCCACGAGGGGCGGTCCCGCGCCCTCGAGCCGCGCGGCATACAGCTGCATGCTGCCGCCCTCGGTCGGCCACCGACCACGGACGCCGATGGGGTGGAAGTCCTCGTGCCCGACGGGCACCAGGTCCGCGGCGCGCAGGCGCACGCCGGTCTCCTCCCACACCTCGCGCACCGCGCACTCGGGCACGGACTCGCCGTCCTCGCGCCAGCCACCGGGGATCCCCCACTCCTGCCGGCGCGGGCTCCACGCGGCGGCACACCGGCCGTCGCCGTCGCGCAGCACCACCATGGCCGCGAACACGCGGTCGGGCGGGACTGGCAACGGGTCGAGCCAGAGGTCGACGTCGCAGGAGCTGCCGTCGGCGAAACGGGCACCCGGGACGCGCCCGACGAGACCGGTCATCGGCGCGGGCCGCCCGACACGAGCGGCCACCAGTGCCGTGTCGACAGCTCGTCCTCGACCTCGGCCGGCAGCACCCAGCGTCCGGCGAGGGCCCGCGTGCCTGCCCCGACCTCGTCGGTCCACACGGCGAAGGCCGCCGTCGGCACCGGCCACGGGTAGTCGGCGTCGGGCTGCGGGACGGTGTTGCGCACGTAGCCGAGCAGGGTCGTGCTGGCGCGCACCGGGCCACCCATGACGACCGCGTGCAGGTGGTCCAGCACCGCGCCGGTGTCGAGGGCGCCCACGGGCGCCGACGGCAGGTCGGGACCCCCGCCCGCGATGCGGTCCACGACGAGCAGCTCCTCACCGCGCCACAGCGCGAGGCGGACGACGACAGTCGTCGAGGGCGGCTCCGCCTGGCGGGAGGCGATCACGTCGGCCCGCGACCCCGGTGGCAGCCAGGCGGCGTCCGGCACCGACGCCACGACCCGCTCGAGCCGGCGCTTCTGCACCCGCAGCCCGCTGGCGCGCAGGATCCGCACGAGGTCGCGTCCGGCCACCGGCTGCGCGCCGGCGCCGACCAGCGCGGCATACCGCTCCTCGGGGACGTCGTAGTGGTCGCCCTCGAACGCACGGCGCGGGATGCCCTGTGCCGCAGCGAAGTCGTGCAGCTCGTCGTAGGAGCGGTCGCTCACGAGGTGGGACCACAGGCGCCCGTGCGCGGGCCAGGCCGGCGGGTCGATCCAGATGGTCACGGGCCGACGCTACCCCGGCCGCCGGGCACCGACGCGCCGACGGGGCCCGCGCCGGAGCCTGTGGACAACCGGCCGGGGCGTCGCAGCGGCGCGCCTACCGTGCTGGGAGGCGGCGCCACCAGGGCGCCCGGACGACAGGAGGGGTCATGTCCGCACAGTTCCAGGTCGACACCGAGAGGATCTCGGCCGCCTCGGGCGACATCGCGCGCATCTCGGGGGAGATCGACGGGCAGGTGACGGCGATGATGAGCCGGCTCACCTCCCTGCAGGACGCGTGGACCGGCACCGCCTCGGCGCGGTTCCAGTCGCTCGTGGGCGAGTGGCAGTCGACGCAGAAGCAGGTCCGTGCCTCGCTCGACTCCATCGGCGGGGTCCTCGCGGCCGCCGGTGCCCAGTACGCCGAGACGGAGGCCCAGACCGTGCGCATGTTCCAGTGACTGAGGGCCGACGGCCGCGGGTCCTCGTGCGCCGACGTCGGCAGCCCACGCTGTGTGGTGGGCTGCCGACGTCGGGCGGCTGGTGTGCCGTGCTCCGGCCTCCGAGGCGGGTATGCCGTGCGGGCTCCTGGCTGCGAGGCGCCCGGCCCCGACCGGCCGGCTACTCGGTGGTGATCGCGCGCAGGACGTCCAGGCGGGCGGCGCGACGTCCGGGCCACAGGGCTGCCAGCACGCCGACCAGCCCCGAGAGCACCACGAACACCGCCAGCTGGGCCGCCGGGACCGCCAGGACGTCGATCCCCTGGTCGGCCAGGCTCCGCTGGAGCACCCAGCCGGCGCCGAGGCCGAGGAGGACGCCCAGCACCGCGCCCAGCAGCGCGATGGCGACCGACTCCAGGCGCAGCATGCTGCGCAGCTGGCGCCGGCTCAGGCCCACCGCCCGCAGCAGCCCGATCTCGCGGGTCCGCTCGATCACCGACAGCGCCAGGGTGTTGACGATGCCCAGCACCGCGATGACGACGGCCAGCCCGAGCAGGGCGTAGATGATGTAGAGCATCTGGTCGATCGGCTTGCGCTGCTCGGCGGCGAAGGCGTTCTGGTCCTTGAGCGTCACGGACGGCTGGGAGTCGACGACCTTGGCGAGGGCGGACTCGACCGTGGCGGCCGAGGCACCCGGCTTGCGCAGGATGTACGTGGCGGTGTCCTGCACGGGAACGCCTGCGGCGGTCGCAGCCGCCTGCGTGACGAGCACCGGTGGCGCGATGGCCTGCTTGGCGAAGATGCCCGCCACCGTCAGGGACTGCGGCTTGCCGCCGGCGATCGCCACGTCGACCCGTGAGCCCACGCGGGCGTCGAGCGCGGCCGCCTTGTCCTCGTCGAGGAAGACGCTGCGGTCACCGGCACCCCGGAACGACCCCGCCTTCATCTGCAGCGGAACGACCTCGGCGAACTCGTCCGGGACCACGGCGCCGGTCCACGAGCGGTTCCCCTCGATGGTGGAGCCGGTGTACCGCATGGACGCAGCCGCCTGCACCCCCGGGACGGTGGCGAGCTCACGCGTGATCGTCGCGGAGAACGGCTGCCCGATGGCGTTCGAGACGACGTAGTCGGCGACGAAGTTCTCGCCGATGGACCGGTCGACGCTGGCCTTGGCCGAGGCGCCGAAGACGGACATCATCGACACCAGGGTCAGGCCGATCATCAGGGCCGACGCGGTGGCGGCCGTGCGGCGCGGGTTGCGGACCGCGTTCTGCTCGGCCATGAGGCCCACGGCCCCGAACACCCGGCGGTAGAGGGTGCCCAGGAGCGCGATCACCGGTCGGCCGATCACCGGGCTGGTCAGGATCGCCGCCATGACCAGGCCGAACACACCCGACCCGACCCAGTACGAGCCGTGGTCGGCGCTGGTGAAGGCACCGAGCCAGGTGGCCCACAGCCCGAACAGGAACAGGCACAGCCCCACCATGAGCCGCCAGCGCATCGTCGACTCCGGCAGCGCGATGTCGTCGCGCATGGCGGCGACGGGCGGCATCCTGCCGGCCCGGCGAGCGGGCAGGTAGGCAGCGAGCATCGTCACGAGCAGCCCCACGGCATACGCGATGAGGGCGGTGGTGGGGCGGAAGACGAGCGGCGACCCGCTGAGGTCCAGCCCGAACTGCGCGAACAGCTTCGTGATCCCGATGGCCAGCACGAACCCCAGGCCCAGACCGAGGGTCGACCCGACCAGCCCGACGACGAGCGCCTCGAAGAGCACCGACCGCGTCACCTGCCGGCGTCCCGCGCCGAGCGCCCGCAGCAGGGCCAGCTCGCGGCTGCGCTGGGCGACGAGGATCGAGAACGTGTTGATGATGAGGAACGACCCGACGAACAGGGCGATCCCGGCGAAGATCAGCAGGAAGACGTTGATGAACGACAGCGCCTTGGTGACCGAGTCCTGCGACTCCTTGGCCACGGCGTCGCCCGTGACGGCCTGGTAGCCGGACGGCAGCTTGGCCTGCACGGCCCGCGCGAGGTCCGCGGCGGAGACGCCGGGCTTCGCGGTGACCCAGGCGTCGCTGTACTGGTCCTTGCCGCCGTAGTAGATCTGCTGGGCCGACTTGGTGTCGAAGAACGCGAGCGTGGCACCGACCGTCCCGCCCTTGAACTCGGCGATGCCGACGAGCTTCGCCGACAGCCTGGGGGTCGCGCTGCTGGTGACCAGCTGGACCGTGTCGCCGAGCGTGTAGCCGGCGCGGTCGGCGGTCGAGGAGTCGAGCACGACCTCCTTCTCCCCCTGCGGCCACCGGCCGCTGGACAGGGTCGCCGGCGGGTCACCGGCCGAGGTCGGTGCGTCGTTGTGGCTCAGGCCGAGCCCGGGTGGGCCACCACCGCCGATGAGCTTGCCCTTGGTGGACACGACGAACGTGGTGGGGTCGCTGACGTTGCCGTCGGCCCGCGCGACCCCGGGGACGTCGGCGAGCGAGCGCACCAGCGAGCCCGGCACCGTCTTGGCGGTCGGTCGCTGCTCGAAGCTGCTCCCCGTGACCTCGGGGCGGACGACGACGTCACCGACGGTGTTGACGATGCCGTCGAACGCCTTGCCGAGCGTGTCGGTGAAGATGAACGACCCCGACACGAACGAGACGCCCAGGATGATCGCGAACGCGCTCATGAACAGCCGCAGCTTGCGGCCGAGCAGGCTCTTCCAGCTGGCCCTCAGCACGGCTCAGCCCTCCGAGGAGGTGCTGGGGGCGACCGCGTGGTGCGCCGACAGCTCGGCCATCCGCTCGAGGATCCGCTCGGCGGTGGGGTCGCGCATCTCGTCGACGAAGCGGCCGTCGGCGAGGAAGACGACGCGGTCGGTGTGCGAGGCGGCGACCGGGTCGTGCGTGACCATGACGATCGTCTGGCCGAACTCGTCGACGCTGCGGCGCAGGAACGCCAGCACCTCCGCGCCGGAGGTCGAGTCCAGGTTCCCCGTCGGCTCGTCGGCGAAGACGATCTCGGGCCGGCTGACGAGCGCCCGGGCGCAGGCCACGCGCTGCTGCTGGCCACCGGAGAGCTCGCTCGGCCGGTGCGAGAGCCGGTCCCGCAGACCGACGGTGTCGATGACGAGGTCGAACCACCCGGGGTCCGGCCGGCGCCCGGCGATGGCCAGGGGCAGCAGGATGTTCTCCTGCGCGGTGAGGGTGGGGACCAGGTTGAAGGCCTGGAAGACGAAGCCGATGCGGTCGCGGCGCAGGGCCGTGAGGGCCTTGTCCTTCAGGGTCGTGATGTCGACGTCGCCGATGAGGACCTGGCCGCTCGTGACACCGTCCAGACCGGCCGCGCAGTGCATCATCGTCGACTTGCCCGACCCGGACGGGCCCATGATCGCGGTGAACTCGCCGCGGCGGATGTCGAGGCTGACGCCGTCGAGGGCGCGGACCGCCGTCTCCCCCTTCCCGTACACCTTGGTCAGGTCGACGACCCGTGCCGCAGGCGGCTGGACGTCCCGGCGGCTCCGGGCCGCAGGCGTCTCGGTCGTGGTGGTGGATGTCATCTCAGGCTCCCGGCTCACAGTGGTTTCCCCTTCTCCTCCACGGTAGGGACGACGCCGTCCCGGGACCCTCGGGTTCGACCCTGACCTCACCCTGAGGAAACCCCGAACCTCCCGGCTTCGTTCCCGGGGGGGACCGGGGCGGTTCGTCGCAGCGGGGGTCAGGAGATGGCCACCCGGGCGACCTGCCGCGTGTCCGGCTGGTCGTAGCGCTCACCGCGGACCTCGCCGGCGTCCCACCGCACGACCAGGCCGCGACCGCGGACCTCGAGCGTGGCGAGGGTGTTGTCGAACCACGGGCCGTGCGTGACGGTCCACGGGTACGGCGCCGTCGGCACCTTGTCGGTGTGCCGGACGACGAGCTCCATCGGCTTGGCCAGCCGCTTGCCGAGGAAGGCCTGGGCGATGCGGACCTTGCGCGGCAACGGGTTCCGGATCGGCGAGCAGACGAGCTGCACGACCTTGCTGCTGCCGGGCTCCAGGCTCGACGGGGTGATCTCGGTGACGTAGGAGTTGTGCACGTCACCGGACAGGAACGTGATCGTCCCCGGCCGCTTGCCCCGGCGGCCACCGGCGACCTCGGTCACCATGTCCATGACGCGCAGGAAGCCCTCCTGGAAGGCCGCCCAGTGCTCGAGGTCGACGGCGCGGCGCATCTTCTCTCCCCAGACGGCCACCCGGTGGCCCCAGGCGCCGTTGGCCATCGCCTCGTTGATGGCCTCGAGGTCGTGGATGCCCTGCGCCATGAGGAACGGCAGCGAGGTGCCGACGAACAGGTGGTCGACGTCGCCGCGCATCTGCTCGTCGAGCCACGCCATCTCGTCGTCGTCCAGGATCGAGCGGTGGCCGGGCTTGAGCACCCGGGCAGCGCGCGAGTCGACGACCACGAGGCGCGACTCGCCGAGGTCGCGGCTGTAGCTCCAGCGGTAGGTCTCCGGTTGGCGGTCGACCCGGTCCGCGAAGGCGTCGAGCGTCTCCGTGAGGTCGACCTCGTCGTCGCCCTCGTGACCCGCGACGAGCTGCCACAGCTCGTCGCCCGCGAGCTCGTCGGGCGAGAGGTTGCCCAGGTGCTGGTAGACCCAGTACGACGCGAGGCCACCGACGATGCGGTCGTGCCACCACGGCGTCGCGTTGATCTCGCGGTGCCACGACAGCGAGGTGTTCCAGTCGTCCCGGATGTCGTGGTCGTCGAAGATCATCGCGCTGGGCAGCGTCGAGAGCAGCCACCGGTTGAGCGGGTCCGACCAGGCGAGCAGGTACAGGTGGGCGTACTCGTCGTAGTCCTTGAGCTCCTCGCCCGGCGGCTCGTCGAGGCTGCGCCGCGAGGCGATGTAGGCGCGCATCTCCTCGGAGGTCTCGTCGGCATACACCTGGTCGCCGAGGAAGGCCACGAGGTGCGGCCACTCGCCCGCCTGCCGCTCCGGCCGGCTGAGGTGGTAGGCCATCGCCCGCAGGGCGTCGACGCCGTTGCTGGCGTTGCCCTCCTTGTCGTGCGGGACGCTGGTGCGGCAGGAGCCGAAGGTCAGGCGGGTCGGCTCGGACCGGCGCAGCAGCCGCACCCGGCTCGCCGGCAGCCCGGCGTACTGCGGCTCGGGCTCGGGCCAGACCTGCTCGCCGCCGATGCGCACGACGTAGTCGCTGCTCGCGCCCGCCTCGAGCCCGTCGAGGACCACGAGCGCGTAGTGCCGTCCGTGGGCGCCGAAGGTGTGCGCCTGCCAGGTCCGGTCGAAGGCCTCGACCTCGACGGTGCCCGCGTCGCGGGTCTGCACCCAGATCGTGGCCGAGGTCTCCCCGACGTACCGCAGCAGGGGTCCGAGGACGAGGGGCCCCTCGGGCACGTCAGTGGTCACCGCACAGTTCTACACGTCCGCGCGGCCCGGGGCACCGGAGTCACCCCGACGGACCGGGAGGTACGCGGCATACCGGGACATGCGGAAGGGCGGCCCACCCGGAGGTGAGCCGCCCTTGCGCGTATGCCGTGTGCGGCGAGTTCTGAGCTAGCTCAGAAACCCATGCCGCCCATCTCGTCGCCACCGGGGGCCATCGGCGCAGCCTTCTCGGGCTTGTCGGCGATGACGGCCTCGGTGGTGAGGAACAGCGCGGCGATCGACGCGGCGTTCTGCAGCGCGGAGCGCGTCACCTTGGCCGGGTCGATGATGCCCGCGGCCACGAGGTCGACGTACTCGCCCGTGGCGGCGTTGAGGCCGTGGCCGGCGGGGAGGTTCGAGACCTTCTCCGCGACGACGCCGCCCTCGAGACCGGCGTTGATGGCGATCTGCTTGAGCGGGGCCTCGATGGCGACCTTGACGATGTTCGCGCCGGTGGCCTCGTCACCCTCGAGCTCGAGCTTCTCGAACGCAGCCTTGCCCGCCTGGAGCAGGGCCACGCCACCACCGGCGACGATGCCCTCCTCGACGGCAGCCTTGGCGTTGCGCACGGCGTCCTCGATGCGGTGCTTGCGCTCCTTGAGCTCGACCTCGGTCGCGGCGCCGGCCTTGATGACTGCGACACCGCCGGCCAGCTTGGCCAGGCGCTCCTGCAGCTTCTCGCGGTCGTAGTCGCTGTCCGACTTCTCGATCTCGGCGCGGATCTGGTTGACGCGACCCTGGATCTGGTCGGCGTCGCCCGCACCCTCGACGATCGTGGTCTCGTCCTTGGTGACGACGACCTTGCGCGCACGGCCGAGCAGGTCGAGCTCCGCGGTGTCGAGCTTGAGGCCGACCTCCTCGGAGATGACCTGGCCACCGGTGAGGATGGCGATGTCGGCGAGCATGGCCTTGCGGCGGTCACCGAAGCCCGGGGCCTTGACGGCGACGGACTTGAAGGTGCCACGGATCTTGTTGACCACCAGGGTCGACAGGGCCTCGCCCTCGACGTCCTCGGAGATGATCAGCAGCGGCTTGCCGGACTGCATGACCTTCTCGAGCAGCGGGAGCAGGTCCTTGATGCCCGAGATCTTGGAGTTCACGACGAGGACGTAGGGGTCCTCGAGCACGGCCTCCATGCGCTCGGTGTCGGTGACGAAGTAGTGGCTGATGTAGCCCTTGTCGAAGCGCATGCCCTCGGTGAGCTCGAGCTCGAGCCCGAAGGTGTTGCTCTCCTCGACGGTGATGACGCCTTCCTTGCCGACCTTGTCCATGGCCTCGGCGATCATCTCGCCGATCTGGGGGTCAGCGGCGGAGATCGAGGCGGTGGAGGCGATCTGCTCCTTGGTCTCGACGTCCTTGGCCATCTCGAGCAGCTGGCCCGAGACGGCCTCGACGGCCTTCTCGATGCCGCGCTTGAGGGCCATCGGGTTGGCGCCGGCCGCGACGTTGCGCAGACCCTCCTTGACGAGGGCCTGGGCCAGCACGGTGGCGGTGGTGGTGCCGTCGCCCGCGACGTCGTCGGTCTTCTTGGCGACCTCCTTGACGAGCTCGGCACCGATCTTCTCGTACGGGTCGTCGAGCTCGATCTCCTTGGCGATGGACACACCATCGTTGGTGATCGTGGGAGCGCCCCACTTCTTCTCGAGCACGACGTTGCGGCCCTTCGGGCCGAGGGTGACGCGGACGGCGTCGGCGAGGGTGTTCATGCCCCGCTCGAGCCCGCGACGAGCCTCTTCATCGAAGGCGATGATCTTGGCCATTCGGGTGGTTCCTCCCACGCGAATCGATGTGACGGCCAGCGGGTGCCCGCGACGGACGGACCGGCACGCGCGGCTCATGTCTTCCGCGCATCCCGGACCTCACCTTGACTGGCCAGGATTGTCACTCTCAGAGTGAGAGTGCTAACGCCATTATTGGCACTCTCGGGTGGAGAGTGCAAACGATGGGACGCGTGCGCGGAGGGCGCCCGCGGCGCCGGCCTCCGAGGGTGCGCGAGGCCGGTCAGGTGGCTTCGACGTCCATCGAGTCGAACACCAGCTCCACCGTCTCGGTGACCACCTCGCTGGACGTGGCCACCAAAGGGGAGATGCGGTATGCCGCGGGGAACGCGTTGCGGAAGCGCCAGGCCAGGACCGGGGACCGGGTCGCGTCGAGGAGGCGGACGCGCACGTCGCGGTCGACGTGCGGGTCGCCGTCGCGGGCGGCCTTCCACCACGTCCACAGCGACAGGTCGGTCGTGAGGCCCCTCGTCAGGACGAGGCGGGAGTACCCGGCCAGGCCCGGCTGCATCCGCGCCTCGTTGCTGCGGTCCGTGCCGGACCGGTGGGCGACCTCGTCCACGTGGGCGACCGGCAGGTCCACGCGCGAGAAGCGGACCTCCTCACCCGTGCCGAGGTCGACGGTGAAGTCCGAGCCCTCGAAGGGCTCCGTGGGAGCGGCCATGCCCCAGCGTGGCAGGCGACGCCGCCCCCGGTCGAGAGCCCCAGGCCGTCCCGAGGGGGACGCCGGGACCACGCGCCGTCACCAAACGGTTCCGCGCGGGCCCGACTCGTAGCCCGCAGCCGCGCACCCGTCACCAAACGGTTCCGCGCGGGCCCGACTCGTAGCCCGCACCCACCAGCGCCCCACGAAACGGTTCCACGCGGGCCCGACTCGGTGCCGCGCCCCGCCGCGCCCCGCCGCGCCCCGCGCCGGTCAGGCGCCTCAGCTGCGGGCGAAGCGCAGGGTGATCACCTGGAACGGGCGCAGGGCCAGCGAGACGCCCTCGTCCGGGCCCAGGTCGGCGACGCCCTCTGTGGGCAGCGGTCGCTCGAGCAGGTCCACGGCACCCGCCCCCGCGTGCTCGAACCCGGCCCGCACCCGGACCGAGCACCGCCGGCCCAGCGACTCGTAGAGCCGGATGACCACGTCGCCCGACCCGTCGTCGGCCAGCTTGACCGCCTCGACGAGCACGCCGTCCCCGTCGACCGCCACGAGCGGCTCGACCGCCTCGCCGCTGCCGCGCACGACCCGCAGCGGCAGGTTCAGGCGGTAGCCCTCCCGCACCGCGTCGGCGATCCCGGCGCCCGGCACGAGGGCGTACCGCATCCGGTGCACGCCGAGGTCGGCGTGCGGGTCGGGGCTCTGCGGCGCGCGCAGCAGCGACAGCCGCACGCAGGTCGTCGTGCCGCCGCCGACCCGCTCACGCCGCGTCACGTCGTGGCCGTAGGTCGAGTCGTTGACGACCGCGGCGCCGTACCCGGGCTCGCCGACGTGGACCCAGCGGTGGGCGCAGGTCTCGAACTTCGCGGCGTCCCACGAGGTGTTGGTGTGCGTCGGGCGGTGCACGTGCCCGAACTGCACCTCCGACGTCGCCCGCTCGGTCGCGACGTCGAGGTCGAACGCCGCCTTGAGGATCTGCTCGCGCTCACGCCAGTCCACCTCGGTGTCGACGTCGACGCGCGGCTCCCCGACCGGCAGGGTCACGAGCTGCGTCGCCGTCGAGGTCCCGAACCGGCGCACCACGCGCACCCCACCGTCGACCGCCTCCACCGACTCGACGTCCTCGAGGTCGCGGACGGCGTTGCGGTAGAACGCGTCCACGTCCCACGCATCCCACTTGTTCGGGGTGTCGGGGTGGACCTGCAACAGGTTGCCCGTCGACCCCGGTGCCAGGGCCTCGCGGCCGGACGCTGCGTCGACGACCGACACGAGCAGCCCGCGGGCGTCGACCCGAGCCATGACGAGCCCGTTGTCGAGCAGCCAGCCGTCGCCGTCGGCGCGCACCTCGACTCCAGCAGGTCGCGCCTCGCCGTCAGCTCCCGCCTCCACGTCGGCGGCCACCCCTGACTCGCCGTCCCGCTGCCCGACCGGAGCGGCGCCGAGGGCCGCCACCCCTTGCCGCTCGTGGGGAGCCGCGTTGAACGCCACCTCGACGTCGCCCTCGCCGGCCAGGGCCGACTGCGCTCGGGCGATGATGCCTTCGAGCTCGGCCGCCACCGCGGCATACGCCTCCACCGACTGGCGGTGCACCCACGCGATGGAGGAGCCGGGCAGGATGTCGTGGAACTGGTTGAGCAGCACCACCTTCCAGATCCGGTCGAGGTCCTCCAGCGGGTATGCCGCGCCGGTGCGCACCGCGGCCGTGGCCGCCCACAGCTCGGCCTCGCGCAGGAGGTGCTCGCTGCGGCGGTTGCCCTGCTTGGTGCGCGCCTGCGAGGTGTAGGTGCCGCGGTGGAACTCCAGGTACAGCTCACCGACCCACACGGGTGCCTGCGGGTACTCCGCCTCGGCGGCCTCGAAGAACGCGTCCGGCCGCTCGACCTCCACCCGCGGCGACCCGTCGAGGTCGCGCAGCCGCGCCGCCCGGGCGAGCATCTCGCGGGTCGGGCCGCCACCGCCGTCGCCCCACCCGAACGGCAGCAGCGACCGCGTGGCGGCGCCCTTGTCGGCGAAGTTGCGGGCGGCGTGCGCGAGCTCGGCGCCGGACACCTCGGAGTTGTACGTGTCGGCCGGCGGGAAGTGGGTGAAGACCCTCGTGCCGTCGAGGCCCTCCCAGCGGAAGGTGTGGTGCGGGAACCGGTTCGTCGTGTTCCACGAGATCTTCTGGGTCAGGAACCAGCGCGAGCCCGACAGGGCCACCAGCTGCGGCATCGCGGCCGTGTAGCCGAACGAGTCCGGCAGCCACACCTCACGGGTCTCGACCCCGAGCTCGTCGAGGAAGAACCGCTTGCCGTGGTTGAGCTGGCGGACCAGCGCCTCGCCGCCCGGCATGTTGGTGTCGGACTCGACCCACATGCCGCCGACCGGCACGAACCGGCCCTCGCGCACCCGCTCCACGACGCGCTCCCAGACCGCCGGCCGGTGCTCCTTGAGCCACGCGAACTGCTGGGCCGAGGACATCGCGTAGACGAAGTCGGGGTGGCTGTCCATGAGGTCGACGACGTTGGCGCAGGTCCGGGCGACCTTGCGGACGGTCTCGCGCACCGGCCAGAGCCACGCGGAGTCGATGTGGGCGTGCCCCACCGCCGAGATGCGGTGCGCGCTGGCCCGCGCCGGGTCGGCCAGGACTCCGGTCAGCTCGGCGCGCGCCGCGGCGGCCGTGCCGGCGACGTCCGCGACGTCGACCCGGTCGAGCGCGCGGTCGAGCGCCCGCAGCAGCTCCCAGCGGCGGGCGTCCTCGAGCGGCAGCTCCGCCGCGAGCTGGCCGAGCACCTCGAGGTCCTGCTGCAGCTCCCAGACCTCCTGCTCGAAGACGGCGAGCTCGGCGCGCGCGACCCGGTAGAGGAGCTCGTCGCCGGCCGTCTCCGGGTCGCCGAGCGGGTTCGGCTGGAACGCGAACCCGGGGCCGCCGAGCAGCATCGGGTTCGACGCCGACTCGACGAACAGCTCGACCTCCTCGCCGCCGGTCGCCTCGTCCGCCACCCGGACCCACTGGGTGCGCGGGTTCAGGCCCTTGACCGGGGTGCCGTCGGCGCGGTGCACCAGGCCCTCGGCGTGGAAGCCGGTCCAGTCGGGGTTGAAGCCGAGGTCCAGCCGCAGGTCGACCGCCCGGCCCGCGTGCCGCGCGGGCACGGTGCCGCGCACGCGCCACCAGGTCGTGCCCCAGGGCGTCCCCCAGCGCTGCCCGACCTGCGCCGGCTCGTATGCCGCGGCGAGTCCCTCCGCCACCGGCACCGGCTCTCCGGGCGCCTCCCAGGACGCGAGCTGCACGGGCTCCGGCGCGGACCACACCGCCTCGGCGATCCGCCCGAGCATGCGGGCCAGCCGACCCTCGATCAGCAGCCGGTCGTCGTGCATCAGTCTCCTCGTCGGTGGGGTCGGGGTGGGTGCCACGTCAGGCGTCGGCCCGGGTGGGGGCCGGCTGCCGCCTGAGGTGCCGCGTCAGGTGCCGGGGAAGGCCGACGGGAAGGCGTCCCGGTAGGACCGAAGCTCCCCGTCGGCGGTCGTCGTGGTCGTCGCGGCGAGCACCGCGTGCCCGACGGCCCGGGTCACGCAGTCGCCGGCCGCGACCATGAGCGCGTGCAGGCGGACGAGGTCGGGCGCCGGGCGCGCCCCGGACGCGAGCGTGAAGAGGGTGTCGCCGTCGAGCAGCGTGTGCACCGGGTGGACAGCGCGGGCGAGCCCGTCGTGGCCGAGCCCGCTGACCTTCTGGCACTGCGCCTTGGTGAGCGTGGCGTCGGTCGCGATGACCCCGATCGTGGTCGCGGTGCCGGGGCGGATCGGGCGGTCCGCGTATGCCGTGACCGCCCGGTCCCGTGCCGCCTCCACGTCCTGCGGCCCGGGTGCCACGAGGTCTGTGAACTCGTCGGCGAGCGCCCACCGGGCGGCGTACAGCTCGCCCGTCGCGGGGTCGACGGCGTCGCCGAGGGCGTTGACCGCGACGAGGGCCGCCACCATCGTCTCGTCGTCGAGCACGGCACTGGCCGAGCCGATGCCGCCCTTGAGGCCACCGAGCCTGGCGCCGGTCCCGGCCCCCACGCAGCCGAGCTCGACCGGTGCGGCCGTCGCCACGTCGTGGGCGTAGGCACCGTCCTCGGCGGTGGGCGTCGCAGCGAAGTCGCCACCGCGGCCGAGGTCGAAGAGCACGGCCGCCGGCACGATCGGGACCACCTGGCCGGGTGCACCCATCGGCCAGCCGCGGCCCGCGGCATACAACCGTCGCACGACCCCGTCCGCGGCGGCGAGGCCGAACGCGCTGCCGCCGGTGAGCACCACGGCGTCGACCCGGTCGACGAGGTTCCGCGGGTCGAGCAGGTCGGTCTCGCGGGTGCCGGGCGCGCCGCCGCGGACGTCGACGCCACCGACCGCGCCGCCCTCGGGCGAGAGCACGACGGAGGTGCCGGTGAGCCAGCCGTCGCCGGTGCGCGTGGCGTGCCCGACCCGGAAGCCGGCGACGTCGGTGAGGGTGTTGGTCGGTCCCGGCCGCATCAGTCGCCGCTCGCGTCGATGACGCAGAACCGGTTGCCGTCGGGGTCCTCCAGGACGACGTAGTCGTACTCCTCGTCCTGCGGGTAGGGCCAGTCCTCGACGCGGCGGGCCCCGAGCCCGACGAGACGGTCGACCTCGGCGGACTGGTCGAGGGCGTAGAGGTCGAGGTGCACGTGCGGGACCTCGTCTGGCCGGGTGGCGCCGGCGTTGAGGGACAGGTTCGGGCCGTCACCGGGGCCGGTCAGGATGACCCAGTCGGGCTCGGGGGCGTACTTGGGCCGGTAGCCGAGGGCCGGCCCCCAGAACGCGGTCGCGGCCGGCACGTCCGACACGTTGAGGACGATCGAGCCGATGCGCAGGCCGGGCCCGCGGTCGGGCGCCGCGGCGCCGTCGGGACCGGGAGTGGTTCTGCTGTCGGGGTCGGTCACTGCAGCTCCATCCGGTAGGCGGCCTCGTCCGCGGTGAAGCCGACCCGCTCGACCATCGGACGGGTGTGGACCCCGGCGGCCATCCGCACCGCCGCGAAGCCGCCGTCCCGCGCCCAGCCCGACGCCTCGGTCAGCAGCCGCTCCCCCACTCCGATGCCACGGTGGGACGGGCGGACGAAGAAGGTCTCGACGAGCAGGTCCGGCGCCCCTGTCGCGCGGGGCAGGGGCAGCGGCTCGACCACCCGAGCCTGGAGGAAGCCGGCGTGGTCGTCGCCCGCCTCGGCGACCCAGACGGGGAGCCGGCGCAGGTCGGCGAGCCAGGCCCGGGCATACCGGTCGAGGAAGCCGGGCTCCCCCGTCGCGCCGCGGTGGATGGCGCACTGCAGCGCCAGGGCGGCGACGACCAGCGCGTCGTCGGCCCCTGCCGTGCGGATCCGCACCTCACCCACGGACGGCAGTCAAGCACGCCCGACCCGCCCACGGCACGCACTGCGGCCGGGACGCAGCAACGCCCGTCCAGCCTGCTTGCAGGGACGGGCGTGGCTGGCCGAGGGGGCGCTACAGCTGGATGCCGAGCCGCCGGGCGCTGCGTGCGCGCTGGCGCGACGCGCGCAGCCGGCGCAGCCGCTTGATGAGCATCGGGTCGGCCTCGAGTGCGGCCGGGGAGTCGATGAGGCTGTTGAGCACCTGGTAGTAGCGGGTGGCGCTCATGTCGAACAGGTCGCGGATGGCCTGCTCCTTGGCCCCGGCGTACTTCCACCACTGGCGCTCGAAAGCGATGATCTCGCGGTCGCGCTCGCTCAGCTCCGTGGCTGCGCTCGCGTGGTCCTGCTCGTGTGCCGCGTTCACTCTCGGGTCTCGTCCTTCTTCGGCGTGTGGTGCTGTCCGTGCGGGCACAACTATACGGATCGAATCACACGCTTGTCATTCCGTTCGCGGCAAGTCCCGAACCGCCTCGGTCCCGGTAAACCCACAGGTCACACGGGCCCCGGCAGCCCCTCCCTGCGCCGGCTGGGCGACTGCTGTAGTGCCGTCCCGCGCACGAGGTCGCGGCGCATCGCGGGGGTGAACGGCAGCAGCAGGAGCGCCAGCCCGAGGGCGCCGTAGACGACGTGGAAGAACGAGAACTCGATCCACACCAGCTCCAGCCCGATCCAGACCACCTGGCCGAGCCCGAGCAGCACCGTCGCCAGCCACGACCAGTGCCGCCCGGTCAGTCGGCGGACCCAGCCCGTCCAGCCCCACTCGACCCGCGTCCGCATGCCCCACCGGGTGACGAGCGAGCCCACGCCGAACCCGAGGCCGAGCACCAGCCCGGGCAGGACCCAGTTGTCGATGAGCGGGATCTGGTCGATCCAGCGCCTCGGGAACCACGAGTCGATGCCGAGCACCTGGGCCAGGACGAAGGCCACGCCACCGGCCGACGCCGTGATGCCGAGGAACAGCAGGAGCGCGAGGACGACCCGTTCCGTGAGGGGGCGGTGGGACAGGTGACTGCGGTGGCGTACGGACATGGCGGCGACCTCCTGGCCCCACGCTCCAGCCCGGCCACCGGCGCCGGCAGGGGCCAAGGTCCCCGCCGGCTCCGGCTCAGGCCATCGTGTCGAGGATGGCCGTGATGTCCTCCTCGGACGTCCTCGGGTTGACGATCGCGAACCGGGTCAGCGTCTCGCCCAGGTGCGAGGTCGGCACGACGAAGGCGAACTCCTCGGCGAGCAGCCGGTCCGACCACTCCTGGTACTGCGCCGCCGTCCATCCGATCCGCCGCAGCACGACGACCGACAGGTCCGGCTCGCGCACGACCTCGACGTAGTCGCGGCGCCCGATCTCCTCGGCGGCGAACCGGGTGACCTCCAGCGTCCGCTCCACCGCGTCGCGGTAGGCGTCGGTGCCGTGGGTGGCCAGGCTGAACCAGAACGGCAGCCCGCGCGCCCGGCGGGTCAGGCCGACCGAGTAGTCGGTCGGGTTCCAGTCGGGTGCCGCGGTGAGCACGTCGAGGTACGACGCGTGCTGGGTGTGCGCGGCCCGCGCCGCGGTCGGCTGGCGGTAGATGAGGGCGCAGCAGTCGAACGGCGCGAACAGCCACTTGTGCGGGTCGACGATGAACGAGTCGCAGTGCTCGATGCCCTCGTACAGGTGGCGCACCGACGGCGCCGCGAGACCGGCCCCGCCGTACGCGCCGTCGACGTGGAACCAGATCCCGAACTCCCGGCACACGGCCGCCACCGACGCGAGGTCGTCGACGATCCCGAAGTTGGTCGTCCCCGCGGTCGCCACGACGGCGAAGAACGTCTCCGGGCCGTGCTCGACCAGCTGCTCGCGCAGGGCCTCGCCGGTGAGCCGGCCGGCGGCGTCGACCTCCACGCCGACGAGCTCGGCGTCCATGACGTCGCACGCCGACTGGATCGAGGAGTGCGCGCCGTGCGTGGCCGCGACCCGCCACGGCCGCCCGCCCGCGCCGGTCCGGCCCTGCTGGGCGGCGTCCATCCGCGCGGTGTGGCGGGCGGCGACGAGGGCCGACAGGTTGCCGATGGTGCCACCGGGCACGAAGACGCCACCGGCCTCCGGCGGAAGCCCCACGAGGTCGGCGATCCAGCGCAGCGCCTGGTTCTCGGCATACACCGCGCCGGCACCCTCGAGCCACGAGCCGCCGTAGATCGACGACGCGCCCACGACGAGGTCGAACATCGCGGACGCCTCTGTGGGGGCGCACGGGATGAAGGACAGGTAGCGCGGGTGGTCGGTGGAGATGCACGCCGGTGCGAGGTCCTCCTCGAACAGCCTCAGCGCGGCGAGGCCTCCGATGCCCTCGCTGGTGATCGTCTGGCCGGCCTTCGCGTCGAGCTCCGCCAGGGTCCGGGGGCCGTCGAGCGGCACCGGGTCGAGCTTGAGGCGGTCCGCCGAGTAGGCGAGGATCGCGTCGCCGAGGTCCTCGAGCTGCTTGTCGCTGTAGCCGTGCACGGCGCGAGTCTAGGGCGGACCCGTGCCGGGCCCCTACCGCCCGACGACGCCAGCCGCGTGCAGCAGTGCTCCCCGCAGGCCGGCGACGTCGGCCACGACGGCGTCCGGCCCGGTGGCCGCGAGCGCGGCCTCCTCGCCGGCGCCCCACGTGACGGCGACCGCCCCCATGCCCGCCGCCCGGGCGGCCTGGACGTCGACCGTCGCGTCGCCGACGTAGACGCACTCGGCCACGGTCACCTCCAGGCGCTCCGCGGCATACAGCAGCGGCGCGGGGTGCGGCTTGTGGCGCTCGGTCTCGTCCTGGCCCGCCACGACGTCGATGACCTCGTCGAGGCCGACGGCGCGCAGCCCGAGCCGCACGGTCTCGGCCTTCTTGGAGGAGACCACGCCCGTGCGGGCGCCACGGTCGTGCAGCTCCGCGAGCAGCTCGGGCATGCCCTGGACGCTGCGGATGAGGTCGTCGTGGTGGGCGAGGTTCCAGCGGCGGTAGACGTCCGTGAGCTCGGCGCCGCGGCCGGGGTAGCGCTCCTCGAGCACCGGCTGGAGCGGGCGCCCGATCCACGACAGCACCTCGGCCTCGTCGGCGACCTCGCCGAGCGTCCCGATCGCGTGGTGGTAGCTCGCCACGATGAGCGGGATGGTGTCGGCCAGGGTGCCGTCGAAGTCGAACAGGACGACGGGCCAGCGCGGAGTCACGAGCCCGAGCCTAGGCTGCGGCACACTGACGCCATGCTGCAGCTGCGGATCTCGGTCAGGACCGAGCTGGCCGACGACGTCCTGCAGGTGCTGGCGGACGACCCGGCCGTGAGCAGCGTGGCGGCGGTCCGCGGCGCGTCGATCAAGCCGGCCGGCGACCTCCTGTTCGCCGACGTCGCGCGCGAGGCTGCCAACGACGTCATCGACCGGCTCCGCGCCCTCGGCGTGCAGGACGACGGCACCATCCACGTCGAGCCCGTGACGTCGTGGCTGTCCCGGCCCGGCCTCGAGGCCGAGCGGCTGGCCCCCGGCAGCGGCGCCGACTCGGTCGTCTGGCTCCAGGTGACCCAGCGCGCCATCGAGGACTCCGAGACGAACTGGACGTTCATGTCCTTCATGGTGCTCGCGACCCTCATCGCCGGGGTCGCCATCGTGCTCGACTCCCCCGTGCTCGTCGTGGGGGCGATGATCCTCGGCCCCGAGTTCGGGCCCATCGCCGCGCTCGGGCTCGCGCTCGTGCGTCGGCGCTACGGGCTGTTCCGCCGTGCCGTCCGGGCCCTCGTGCTCGGCTTCGCGACGGCCATCGCGGCGACCTTCCTCGCCGGGCTCGCGGCCGGGTCCCTCGGGTGGGTGACGGCCTCCGACCTCACCGGGTCGCGGCCCGCCACGGCGTTCATCTACCGGCCGGACCAGTGGTCGTTCTTCGTGGCGGTCGTCGCGGCCGCGGCCGGCGTGCTGTCGATGACGTCGTCCCGCGTCGGGGGGCTGACGGGCGTGTTCGTGTCCGTGACGACCATCCCGGCCGCGGGCAACATCGGCCTCGGGCTCGCGTTCGGCGCGTGGCACGAGGTCCGGGGCAGTGCGCTGCAGCTCGTCGTCAACCTCACCGGCATGGCCCTCGCGGGGTGGGTCGCCCTCGCCCTGCAGCAGGTCGTCTGGTCGCGGGTGAGCCGGCGTCGGGCACGCCTGGCGCGCCGCGTGCGCTCCCGGTCCTCGGCCGACACCGCGTGAGCGGGACCAGCTCGCAGCCCTCATCGACTAGCATCGATGCCGTGAGCGGATCCCTCGCGACCGGCGAGCCCTGGGACGCCGCCGAGGCGGAGCAGACCGCCCGGCTGCTCAAGGCCGTGGCCGACCCGGCCAGGCTGCGGCTGCTGTCGATCATCCGCGCCGCCAAGGACCAGGAGGCGTGCGTGCGCGACCTCGTGCCCGCCGTCGGCCTCAGCCAGCCCACGGTCAGCCACCACCTCCGGGTGCTCACCGAGGCCGGGCTGCTCAGCCGCGAGCGCCGTGGCGCGTGGGCCTGGTTCCACCTGGTGCCCGGCCGGCTCCACGACCTCGCCGCGATCTTCCACTGACGCCCGGGGCCGTACGCCGGAGGCACGGCATACCGGACGCCCACCCCACGCCCGCCGGGGCCCGCACGCCGGAGGCACGGCATACCGGACGCCCACCCCACGCCCGCCGGGTGCCCGCCCGCCGACCGGGGGCCGGTGCGTGCCGATCGGCGCACCGGGCTAGGTTGCCGGTATGCCGCCCGCTCCCCTCACCGAGCTCGTCCACCCCTCGTGGGCGGCGGCGCTGGAGCCCGTTGCCGGGACCGTCGGTGAGCTCGGCGAGTTCCTGCGCCAGGAGGTCGCCGCGGGGCACGGGTACCTGCCGGCCGGTGGGCACGTGCTGCGGGCGTTCGAGCAGCCGCTGGACTCGGTCCGGGTGCTCATCGTGGGGCAGGACCCGTACCCGACACCCGGGCACGCCGTGGGGCTGTCGTTCTCGGTCGCCCCCGACGTCCAGCCCATCCCCCGGTCGCTGGTCAACATCTACAAGGAGCTGCAGGCCGACCTCGGCGTCCCGGCGCCCACGACCGGCGACCTGTCCCCGTGGGCCGACCGCGGCGTGCTGCTGCTCAACCGCGTCCTCACCGTCCGGCCCGGCAAGCCCGCCAGCCACCGAGGCAAGGGCTGGGAGGCCGTGACCGCAGCCGCCATCACCGCGCTCGTCCAGCGTGGCGGCCCCCTCGTCGCGATCCTGTGGGGCCGCGACGCCCGCAACCTCGTCCCGCACCTCGGCGGCACCCCGTGCGTCGAGAGTGCCCACCCCTCACCGCTGTCGGCCCACTCCGGGTTCTTCGGCTCGCGCCCGTTCAGCCGGGCCAACGAGCTGCTGACCCGGCAGGGCGCCGACCCGATCGACTGGAGCCTCCCGTGAGCGACGACGCCATCGACCGCGCCGACCAGACCCACCTCCCCGAGCGCGGCAAGGTGTGGCACCGCTACGTCGCGATCGGCGACTCGTTCACCGAGGGCATGAGCGACGAGGACCCCCAGCACCCCGACCGGTACGTCGGCTGGGCCGACCGCCTCGCCCGTCACCTGTCCGCGCTGGCGGACGGCGACCTCACCTACGCCAACCTCGCCGTGCGCGGCCGCCTGCTCGCCGACGTCGTCGGGCCGCAGCTCGACGCGGCGCTGGCCCTCGGCCCCGACCTCGTCTCGATGGTCGGCGGCGGCAACGACATCCTGCGCCCCAAGGCCGACCTCGACGACATCGCCGGCCAGCTCGAGGCCGCGGTCGTGCGCATCCGGGCGACCGGCGCCGACGTCCTGCTCGCCACCCCCACCGACCCGGTCGGCGCCCCCGTGCTCAAGCACCTGCGCGGCCGGCACGCCATCCACTCGGCGAACGTCTTCAGCATCGCCCAGCAGCACGGCTGCTACGTCATCAACCAGTGGGGCATGCGCGCGCTGCAGGACTGGCGCCTGTGGTCCGAGGACCGCATCCACATGACGGCCGAGGGGCACCGCCGCGTCGCCCTCAACGCCCTCTCCGCGCTCGGGCACGAGACCGACCGCGAGGACTGGTCGACGCCGCTGCCCCCGCCCGAGCCGGTCGGCCGGCGCGAGGCCGTCGCCGCCAACGCCGACTGGGCCCGCACCCACCTCGCTCCCTGGGTCCAGCGCCGGCTGCGCGGGGAGTCCTCCGGCGACACCGTCACGGCCAAGCGCCCGCAGCTCCGCCCGGTCGACCCCGCCTGACCCGCGTCGACCCCGCCTGACCCGCGTCGACCCCGCCCGGCCCGTGTCGACCCCGCCCGGCCCGTCGACCTCGGCACGAACCTCTGCTAGCAGAGGTTGGCGCGCCCAGCACAGGGTGGAACCTGCGCTGGGCGCAGGAAGGTCTGCTAGCAGAGGTTGGTGCCGACGGGGCAGCAGCCTCGGCCAGCAGAGGTTGGTGCCGACGGGGCGGCACGGGCGGTCCCGAGGGGGCCCGACCTGCGCGATTCATTTAGTTGGACGTCCTACTACTACCCTTCCTTCCATGCCTGCCACGCGCCTGATGCCCACCGAGGAGGGCCAGGACCTCATCGACCTCACCCGGGAGATCTGCACCAAGGAGCTGCTCCCGCGGGTGGCCGAGGCCGAGCGCCGCGCCGCCACCGCGCCCGAGCTGCCCGTGGACGCCTTCCGGGTGCTCGGCCGCGCCGGCCTCCTCTCCCTGCCGTATGCCGAGGAGCGGGGCGGCGGGGGCCAGCCCTACGAGGTGTACCTCCAGGTCGTCGAGGAGATCGCCTCGGTCTGGATGTCGGTGGCCGTGGGCGTCAGCGTCCACGCGCTCACCTGCTACCCGCTGGCGCAGTTCGGCACCGACGAGCAGCGCGAGCGCCTGCTGCCCGGGATGCTCTCGGGCGACCAGCTCGGCGCCTACTGCCTGTCCGAGCGGTCGGCCGGCTCCGACGTCGGCTCGATGACCACCCGGGCGACGCCCGACGACCCGGCCAGCCCGTCGGCATACCGGCTCAAGGGCACCAAGGCGTGGATCAGCCACGCGGGGCACGCGGACTTCTACACGACGTTCGCCCGCACGTCGGACGACGGCGGCCGCGGGCTCTCCTGCCTCGTCGTCCCCGGGGACGCGGACGGCCTGTCGTTCGGCACCCCCGAGAAGAAGATGGGCCTGCACTGCGACCCGGTCAGCGAGGTGCACTTCGACGGGGTCGAGGTCGCCGCCGACCGGCTCGTCGGCGAGCCGGGCCAGGGCATGGCCATCGCGCTGTCGGCCCTCGACTCCGGGCGGCTCGGGATCGCTGCTGCCGCAACGGGTCTCGCGCAGGCGGCACTCGACCACGCGGTCGCGTACGCGAAGGAGCGCGAGCAGTTCGGCCACCCGATCGGCGACTTCCAGGGGCTGGCGTTCCTGCTCGCCGACATGGAGGCCGCGGTGACGAGCGCGCGCGCGGCCTACCTGCACGCCGCCCGGCTGCGTGACGCGGGCCGCGCGTTCTCCAAGGAGGCGGCCGTCGCCAAGCTCGTCGCCACCGACAACGCCATGCGCGTCACGACCGACGCGGTGCAGGTCCTCGGCGGCGCCGGCTACACGCAGGACTTCCCGCTCGAGCGCTACATGCGCGAGGCCAAGGTGACCCAGATCTTCGAGGGCACCAACCAGATCCAGCGGCTCGTCATCAGCCGCCAGCTGCTCCAGAACACGTCCAAGAGAGGCTGAGAGCCCTTGCAGATCACCGAGAACACCGTCGCCCTCGTCACCGGTGGCGCCTCCGGCCTCGGCGAGGCCACCGTCCGCCGGCTGTACGCCGACGGCGCCGCGGTCGTCGTCGTCGACCTCCCCTCCTCGAACGGCGAGGCGCTGGCCGCCGAGCTCGGCGACCGCGCGCGGTTCGCCGCCGCCGACGTCCGCGACGAGGCGCAGGTGCAGGCAGCCGTCGACACCGCGCGCGAGCTGGGCACCCTGCGGGTCGTCGTCAACTGCGCCGGCGTCGGGACGCCCGGCCGCGTCGTCGGCCGCAAGGGCCCGCTGCCGCTGCAGACCTTCGCCGACGTCGTGTCCATCAACCTCGTCGGCACGTTCAACGTCCTGCGCCTCGCCGCCGCCTCGATGCTCGACAACGAGCCGGTCGACCGAGACCGCGGTGTCGTCGTCATGACCGCGTCGATCGCCGCCTACGACGGCCAGATCGGCCAGGCCGCGTATGCCGCGAGCAAGGGCGGCGTCGTCGGCCTCACCCTGAGCGCCGCCCGCGACCTGGCGGACAAGGCGATCCGGGTCATGACCATCGCCCCCGGGACGTTCATGACGCCGATGCTCGCCGGGCTGCCCGAGGAGGCGACGGCGGTCCTCGAGGCGCAGGTGCCGCACCCGTCGCGGCTCGGCCGGCCCGCGGAGTACGCCAGCCTCGTGCGGCACGTCGTCGACAACCCCATGCTCAACGGCGAGGTCATCCGCCTCGACGGCGCCCTGCGGATGCCCCCGCGCTGACGCCGCTCACACCCGCCTCGCCACGGTCTTGGGGGCTGCAGCGCTCGGGAAACCGCGCGGTCGCGCCCCCAATCGCGGCGGGGAAGGTGTGAATGACGCCGGGCCCTTGCGCCGGGGAGCCGGCAGGGTGCACGATCGGCGGACCTCCTCCGGGAGGCCAGTCCCCCTCGGGGGACACGAGACCCGGCCAACTCATACTTGGCCGGGTCTCACCTTTTGTAACAGGAGCGCGGGGCCGGTTCCGAATCCGACACGCGTCCTGAGCGTGAACGGGCGACGAACCTCTCGTCCGCGCCCTCGCGCTGACGTGCCGGCTCCGCCGCCACTGCTGGGCCGCCGCCCGGCACGGTCACCGCTGGGCCGTCACTGCCCTGTAGGCACCCAGAAGCGGAGCTTGCCGTCCCGCTCGTCCTCGAGGACGCCGCCGCACGCCTCGACGACCCGGCGGGACGCGACGTTGTCCGGGTCGCAGGTGACCAGCGCCGAGGCGATTCCGTGCCGCGTCCGGGCGATCGCCAGCATCTCCCGGAGCATCGCCGTTGCATGCCCACGCCGGCGGTGCTCCGGCGCCACGTCGTAGCCGATGTGGCCGCCACTGGCGAGCAGCCGTTCGTTGAGCCGTTGCCTGAGCTGGATGCGCCCCAGCCACTCCGCGCCCTCGACCCACCACAAGGTGGTCGAGGGGACCATGTACGCCGGGCGCGGGGTGTCCACGAGCGCCTGGGCGCGCAGCTCGTCGACGTAGGCCGCGAAGCCCTCCGGGTCCGCCCAGGAGGCAGCCCAGGTGCGCAGGTCGCGCCCGATCATCGAGTCGTCGTCGCCCGACCCGCGGCCCTCCGCGGCGAAGGCAGCCATCGCCCGCAGGAACGAGGTGTGGAACCGCGTGTCGGGCTCGACCAGCTCAGCCATCGCTCCATCCAAGCACCGCGACCCCCGCCGTGCGGCGCAGCGGAAGGGGCACCATCTGGGGCGGGCCGGAGCCCGCCGAGCGGCGGGGGCGGGTCAGACCGATGCGGCGAACGCCTCCTCGAGCACGTCCAGGCCCTCGGACAGCAGCTCGTCCGAGGACGACAGCGGCGGCAGGAACCGGAACACGTTGCCGAAGGTGCCGCAGGTCAGCGTGACCAGGCCGCGCTCGTGGCAGGCCTTGTTGACGCGGCCGGCGAGGTCGGCGTCGGGAGTCTTCTTCTCCAGGTCGGAGACGAGCTCGATCGCGAGCATCGCGCCACGGCCGCGGATGTCACCGATCACGCCGTGCTTGTTGGCGAGCGCCTCGAGCCGCGGGCGGAAGAGCGCCTCGACCTCGCGGGCGCGGCCGCACAGGTCGTCGGCCTTCATCGTCTCGATCGAGGCGAGCGCCGCGGCGCAGGCGACCGGGTTGCCACCGTAGGTGCCGCCGAGTCCGCCGGTGTGGATGGCGTCCATGACGTCCGCGCGCCCGGTGAGGGCCGCCAGCGGCATACCGCCCGCGATGCCCTTGGCGGTGGTGACGAGGTCCGGCACCACGCCCTCGTGGTCGGAGGCGAACCAGTCGCCGGTGCGGCAGAAGCCGGACTGCACCTCGTCGGCGATGAAGAGGATCTCGTTGTCACGGCACCAGTCGGCGACCATCTTCACGAATCCCGGCGCCGGCACGATGAACCCGCCCTCGCCCTGGATCGGCTCGAGGATGACGGCGGCGGTGTTCGACTCACCGACCTGCGCGTGGACCATCGACGTGAACGTCTCGAAGGCCTCCTCCGCACACGCCTCCGGGCCGGTGGGCCAGCGGTACGGGTAGGCCATCGGCACGCGGTAGACCTCGGACGCGAACGGCCCGAAGCGGTGCTTGTACGGCATGCTCTTCGCGGTCAGCGCCATCGTCAGGTTGGTGCGGCCGTGGTACGCGTGGTCGAACGCGACGACCGCCTGCCGGCCGGTGAAGTGGCGGGCCACCTTGACGGCGTTCTCGACGGCCTCGGAGCCGGAGTTGAAGAGGGCCGACCGCTTCTCGTGGTCGCCGGGGGTGAGCTCGGCCAGCGCCTCCGCGACGAGGACGTACTCCTCGTACGGCGTGACCATGAAGCACGTGTGGGTGAAGTCGGCGATCTGCTTCTGCACCGCCTCGACGACCCGCGGGTTGCCGTTGCCGACGGTGGTGACCGCGATGCCCGAGCCGAAGTCGATGAGCTGGTTGCCGTCGACGTCACGCAGGATGCCGCCGCTGGCCTGCTCGACGTAGACCGGCAGGCCGGTGCCGACGCCGGCCGACACCGCGGCCGTCTTGCGCTGCTGGAGGGCCTGGCTCTTCGGGCCGGGGATCGACGTGGCGAGGACGCGCTTCTGCTCGAGCATGGGCCGAGCATAGGCCCGCCTCCCGAGGCCCTGACAGGGGTGGCGGGCACGACGCCGCGCCTCCGGCGGCCGGGCGCCCGCAATGGTGCGGTATGCCGCGTGCATGCCCCCGCGGCATACCTCCTCTAGCGTGGGCGCATGGCAGCCAAGGCGAGCTCCCCCGCCGTCGAGGTCGAGGTGGGCGACCGCGAGGTGCGGATCAGCAACCCCGACCGCGTGTACTTCCCGGCCCGTGGCGAGACCAAGCTCGACCTCGTCAACTACTACCTGTCGGTCGGCGACGGGATCGTCAACGCCCTGCGCGAGCGGCCCTGCATGCTGCACCGGTTCCCCGAGGGCGTCAGCGGCGAGAAGGTGCACCAGAAGCGGGTGCCGAACGGCGCACCACCGTGGCTGGAGACCGTGCGGGTGAAGTTCCCGCGGTACAACCGCACCGCCGACGAGCTGTGCGTCACCGAGCTCGCCCACGTCATCTGGGCGGTGCAGATGAGCACGGTCGAGTTCCACCCGTGGAACAGCCGTCGTGCCGACGTGGAGAAGCCGGACGAGTGGCGGATCGACCTCGACCCCGGGCCGGACTGCCCGTGGGAGCGGGTGCAGCGCGTCGCCCACGTGGCGGACGAGGTGCTCGACGAGCTGGGCGCGGTCGGGTGGCCGAAGACGAGCGGCGGCTCCGGCATGCACGTCTACGTCCGGATCAAGCCGGAGTGGGGGTTCAAGGACGTCCGTCGGGCCGCGCTGGCGTTCGCGCGCGAGGTCGAGCGGCGCGCCCCCGACGACGTGACGACGACGTGGTGGCGCAAGGACCGCGACCCGGCCGACCTGTTCGTCGACTACAACCAGAACGCGCGCGACCACACCATCGCCGCGGCGTACTCCGTGCGCGGCAACCCGATCGGCACGGTCTCGACGCCGATCGGCTGGGACGAGGTGGACGACGTCGAGCCCGATGACTTCACGATCGCCACCGTCCCCGCCCGGTATGCCGAGAAGGGCGACCTGCACGCCGGCATCGACGAGGCCGTGTTCGAGATCGACCCGCTGCTGGAGTGGGCGGAACGCGACGAGCGCGACGGGGCGCCGGCCCCGCCGGAGCCCGAGGACTCCTAGGCCGCCGGGCGCGGGACGCGCGCGGTGGCCTAAGCCGCGGGGTCGCGGTTGGTGACCTCGGCGGCGGCGCCCACCACGGCCGCGAGGTCGCCTCCGGCAGCCACGGCCGCGGCCCTCTGCCGGTCGGCCCCGGTCCCCTCGGCGAGGATGCGCGCCAGGCCCTCGCGGACGACGTCGCTGTCACCGGCCCGCTCCAGGGCCGGCCCCACCTGCTCGAACAGCGCCCAGACGACGTCGGCCGCCGGTGCCAGCGCGCGGTCGACCGGGTCGACCAGGTGGTCCCTGACGCCGTAGCGCGAGGCCCGCCAGGCACCGGCGCGGACGACCGCAGCCGGCGTGGGGTCCGGGTGCTGGTCCCGCCACTCGGTGGCCGCGGTGTCGACCAGCGCGCGCACGAGCCCGGCGACGGTCACCGTGTCGCGGACGTCGAGGCAGACGTCGGCGACCCGCACCTCCACCGTCGGGTAGGCCGCCGAGAGCCGGGCGTCGAAGTAGAGCATCCCGTCGTCCATGGCGGCACCGGTGCCGAGCAGGGACGCGACCAGCTCCTCGTACGCCGCGTGGCTGCCCAGCGGCTCGATCGGACCGGCGCTCGGCCACCGGGACCAGAGCTGGTGGCGGAAGCTGGCGTAGCCGGTGTCGGCGCCGTCCCAGAAGGGCGAGTTGGCGGCGAGCGCCGCCACGACCGGAAGCCGGGTGCGGATGCGGTCGAGGACCGCGACGCCCTCCTCGGGCGAGTCGATGCCCACGTGCACGTGGCAGCCGCAGACGAGCTGCACGTCCTGGACCGGGCCGTACACCCGCGCCATCCGCCGGTAGCGCTCCTTGGGGGTGGTGACGGGCGTCGTCGGGGTGGGCGCGGTCCCGAGGGCGGCGGTCCGGGCCCCGACGGTCCGCGCCAGCAGATCCGCGCGCCGGCGCAGGTCGGTGAGGTCGGCGAGGAGCTCTCCGAGCTCGGTCTGCGGGCGGGAGTTGGTCTCCAGCTGCTGCTCCTGCAGCTCGCCCTCGACCCGCTCGCGAAGGTCGACCGAGCGCCCCGCACGCGCGTCGTCGAGCACCCGTGACGCCACGGCGACCGCACGACCGGCCCCTGGGTCGACCAGCAGCAGCTCCTCCTCCACCCCCACCGTGCGCACCCGTGCAGTCTGCCGCCGGTCGGCCGACCTCGCTGGCCGGCGGACCTCGCTGGTCGGTGGACCTCGCTGGTTTGCTGACCGCACGGTCCGTCGCGGGCCCGGGCCGGCCTCCGACGCAGGCGCACCGACGAGCGCTGGATGCCACCGCACCTGCGGCAATAAAGTGGCATTCGTGCCGCTCATGAGGATCCGCGATGCCGCCGCCTTCCTCGGCGTCAGCGACGACACCGTCCGCCGCTGGGTCGACGGAGGCGCCCTGCCCGCCGAGACGGACGAGTCCGGGCGCAAGGTCGTCGACAGCTACCGCGTCGCACTCCTCGCCCGGGAGCACGCCCGGGCCGTCGACGACCCGTCCGGGGTCGGGCGCTCGGCGCGGAACCGGTTCGTCGGCCTCGTCACCGACATCCGGCGCGACACCGTCATGGCGCAGGTCGAGCTGCAGTGCGGGCCCTTCCGGGTCGTCTCGCTCATGAGCAGCGAGGCCGTCGACGACCTCGGGCTCGAGCTGGGGTCGGTCGCCATCGCGGTCGTGAAGTCCACGAACGTCATCGTCGAGACCCCCGGGGGTGCCTCATGAGGACCGTCACGCGCCGGCTCGTCCTGCCGGTCGTGGTCGCCCTGGCCGCGTCGACCGCCGCCTGCGGGTCCGGGGCGGCGCAGGGGGGCGCTGCCGGGGACGGGTCGGCCGGGGGCGCGTCCGGCGGCCGGCTGTCAGGCACGCTCACCGTCTTCGCCGCGGCCTCGTTGAAGAAGCCGTTCACGCAGATCGGCACCCAGTTCGAGAAGGCCCACCCCGGGACCACGGTCACCTTCAGCTTCGCCGGCTCCTCCGACCTCGTCGCGCAGATCCAGCAAGGTGCCCCGGCCGACGTGTTCGCCTCGGCCGACGAACGGAACATGGCCAAGGCGACGGCAGACTCCCTCACCTCCGGCGCCCCCGTCGCCTTCGCCACGAACACCCTCGAGATCGCCGTCCCGCCCGGCAACCCCGGCCGGGTCGCCTCGCTCCGGGACCTGGCCCGGCCCGGGCTCAAGGTCGTCGTGTGCGCACCTGCCGTCCCGTGCGGCGGGGCGGCGGCGAAGGTCGAGGCTGCCGCGAAGGTCGACCTCAAGCCGGTGAGCGAGGAGCAGTCGGTCACCGACGTCCTGGGCAAGGTCTCCGCCGGCGAGGCGGATGCCGGCCTGGTCTACGTGACCGACGTCGAGGGCGCAGGCGGGTCGGTGCAGGGCGTGCCGTTCCCCGAGGCGTCCGCGGCGGTCAACACCTACCCGGTCGCCGCCCTCAAGGGCAGCCGCAACCCGGCCCTGGCCGCCGCGTTCGTGCAGGCCGTGACCGGCGAGCAGGGGCAGGCGGCCCTGGCAGCCGCCGGGTTCGGCAGGCCCTGACGTGCGCGACCGCCGGCTCGGGCTGCCCGCCTGGCTCTTCGTGCCCGCCGTCGCCGGCGCGGCGTTCGTCGCCCTGCCGCTGGTCGCCATGCTCACGCAGGTCCGGTGGTCTCGGTTCGGGGCGCTCGTGACCTCGGACTCCTCGCAGGCAGCCCTCTGGCTCAGCCTGCGCACCTCCGTCGCGAGCACGGTGCTGTGCATCCTGTTCGGCGTCCCGATGGCGATCGTGCTGGCGCGGACCCGCTTCCCGGGCCAGGCGTTCGTGCGGTCACTGGTGCTGCTACCGCTGGTCCTGCCGCCCGTCGTCGGTGGCATCGCCCTGCTGCACACCTTCGGGCGGCGCGGGCTGCTGGGTCACACGCTCGACGTCCTCGGTTGGCAGGTCGCCTTCTCGACGACGGCCGTGGTCATGGCCCAGACCTTCGTCGCCCTGCCGTTCCTCGTGGTCAGCCTCGAGGGTGCGCTGCGCTCCTCGGGGCAGCGGTACGAGGAGGTCGCCGCGACCCTCGGCGCACGCCCCACGACGGTCTTCCTGCGGGTCACGCTGCCGCTCGTCCTCCCGGGACTGGCCTCCGGAGCGGTGCTCGCGTTCGCCCGCGCGCTGGGCGAGTTCGGCGCCACCATCACCTTCGCCGGGTCCCTCCAAGGCGTGACGCGGACCCTGCCGCTCGAGATCTACCTGCAGCGCGAGACCGACCCGCAGGCCGCCGTCGCGCTCTCCCTGGTCCTCGTCGCGGTGGCCACCATCGTCATCACGCTCACCCGCCGCTCGCGGAGCGCCCCGTGAGCCTGCACGCATCCCTGCGGGTCCGCGAGCGCGACGTCGACGTCGCCCTCGACGTCCCCAGCGGGCACACCGTCGCCCTCCTCGGACCCAACGGCGCCGGCAAGTCGACCACGCTAGCGGCCCTGTCCGGGCTCCTGCGGCCGGACGACGGGGAGGTGCTGCTCGACGACCGGATCCTGTTCTCCCGCAACGGATCCCACCGGGAGGTGCCGCCGCACGCGCGCGGCGTCGCGCTGCTGGCCCAGGAGGCGCGGCTCTTCCCGCACCTCTCGGTGGCCGACAACGTCGCCTTCGGCCCGCGCAGTGCCGGTATGCCGCGCAGCCGGGCTCGCGCCCGCGCCGCGCACTGGTTGGCCGAGGTGGAGGCCGGCGACCTCGCCGACCGCAGGCCGGCCCAGCTGTCAGGCGGGCAGGCGCAGCGAGTCGCCGTCGCCCGGGCCCTGGCCACCGAGCCCGCCCTCCTGCTCCTCGACGAGCCGCTGTCCGCCCTCGACGTCGAGGCGGCGCCGGCACTGCGCCAGCTCCTGCGCCGGGTGCTGGCCGGCCGTACCACGGTCCTGGTCACGCACGACGTGCTCGATGCGGTCCTGCTCGCCGACGAGGTCGTCGTCCTCGACGGCGGCCGTGTGGTGGAACAGGGACCGACCGCCCAGGTCCTCACCCGGCCCACCAGTGCCTTCGCCGCGCGGGTCGCCGGTCTCAACCTCGTCCGGGGCACCGCCCGCGACGGCGGGGTCGACGGGCCCGACGGCCTGCACCTCGCGGGGATGTCGGAGCAGCCGCCGGGTGACGGGGAGCCGTCCGTCGCGGTCTTCAGCCCCTCGGCGGTGGGCGTCTACCGGCAGGCCCCGCACGGCTCCCCCCGCAACGTCGTCCGCGCCATCGTCACCGACCTGGAGCCGCACGGCCACCAGGTGCGCGTGCACACGCCCCACCTGGCGGCCGACATCACGCCGGCAGCGCTCGCCGAGCTCGGTATCGCGCCCGGTGACGAGGTCGTGCTGACGGTGAAGGCCAGCGAGGTGGCCGTGTACGGCGGATGACCGCAGCGAGCACCGGCTGCGATGGCGGCACGCAGGTCTGCTCAGGCCGGAGTCGGCTCCGCGTCCGCGGTGGGGTCGACGGACGTCACAGCGCCCACCACGTCGTCCGGGACGGGGGCCGGCGACCTGCGGTGCAGCTCGGCCAGGATGGCCTGCTCACGGTCGATGGCCGCCTGCAGGTACGGCGGCACGGAGGAACCGGTCAGCTCGTGCCGGTCTCGGAGCGCGTCCTCCAGCTCGGCGAGCGCCGCGACGAGCTGGCGGACGGTCCACGAGGCGGGGTCTGTCGACGGCTTCGCGTCGGGAGGCGGCGTGCCGACGACCGACGGCTCGAGAAAATCGGTCACGGGGGGCTCCTGGGGTGACGACGATGTCTGGGGCCCCGACTGCTTGAAGCCAATAGATGGTTGACCCCTTTGTCCGGTTCTGTCAACTGGAACACGACCCCAGCGCCCCTCGCCTAGAGTCGAAGGCGGTCGAACCCAGGCCGCAGACCGATGGCACCGCGCGGCCGAGGGCCGGCGCGGGCCGACCGAGCCCGCCAGGAGGACCGACCGTGGCAGCACCGCGTCGCGCCAGCCTTCGAAGGCGAGCCCCCGCGCCCGACGACCAGCCGGCAGCCGTCACGACGTGGACGGTCGTCGACGAGGGGGCCGTGCGCGCCGTGGAGTACGCGCCCCGGGGGCAGTCCCGCGCGCTCGTCTGCCTCCTGCCCGGGCTCAGCCTCACCGACTACGTCGCCCCGACCGCCCGCGCCCTGGCCGTCCGGGGCCTGCACTGCGCGGTGCTCGACCTCCCCGGCCTGGCGCGTCCGGCCCGCGTGACCGAGGCTCACCCCGCCCGTGCGGGCGAGTGGGCCGCCGCTTGGCTCCGGACCCGGCCGGTCGACCTGCCGCTGGTGCTGATGGGGCACTCGACCGGAGCGCTCGCGGCCCTGGCCGCCGCCACGACGACCACGACACCGCCCAGTCTGCTCGTCCTCGCGGGACCAGTCTTCGTGCCGGCCCACCGCCGGCTGTCGAGGCTGGCGCTGGCCGCACCGACGGCATACCGGCGCGAGTCGCCGCGGGAAGTGCCGGCCGCGCTGCGGCTGCTCCGGCACGCAGGCCGGACGGCATCGCTCGTCCGCTCGGCAGTTCACCTGCGACCGGAGGACCTCGTCGCCGGTGTGACCACGCCACTGGTCCTGACCGCCGGTACCGCGGACGCCATGGCCCCGTGGCACTGGCTCGAGCACCTGCACGACAGGGCGACCGCAGCGCCCCGCAGGCGGGTGGTCGTGCTGCCCGGGTCGCACAACAACCTGTTCACCCACCCCGGCGAGGTCGCGGACCTCGTCGTCGCCGGGCTGGAACCGGAGCCTGGGCCGCCGCGCGCCTGATCGCGCGGACACCGCATCCCGTGAACTGCCGGCTGTCCCACTGCGTCCTGACGGGTACCAGCCCAGCAGAACTCGAGGCACCCCAATGTCCAGGTCATCCACGTCCCGCACCCGCACCAGCGCAGCGGTCGCCGGCACCGCACTCACCGGAGCCCTCCTGCTCGCCGCCTGCGGGTCGAACGGCTCGTCCTCGTCCGGCGGCCTCTACGGCAACGCCCCGGCCGGCTCCGGCGCGTCGACGTCGAGCACGTCGGAATCGAGCAGCGCCGCCACGGGCGGCCGCTACGGCAAACCCCCGGCGGGCTCGAGCAGCGCCGCTGCGGCGTCGGGCGCGCCGACCACCGCCGACTCTCGCGTCGGCAGGATTCTCGTGACGGCGCAACGGATGACCATGTACGTGTTCGCCATCGACCCGCGTGGCCAGTCGCGATGCACCGGGTCGTGCGCCACGTACTGGCCACCCGTCCCGGCCAGCGACGCGCCCAAGCACCCCGTCGCCGGGATCACGGCCACCTTCGGCTCCATCACCCGCCCCGACGGCACCACGCAGCTCAGCGTCGACGGCTACCCGGTGTACACGTACGCCGGCGACAAGTCGCCGGGCGACGTCAACGGCCAGGGCGTCAACGCCTCGGGCGGACTGTGGTGGGCGTTGTCCCCCAACGGTTCCTGGGACAAGCGCAAGTGACCACTCCCCAGGCCTGACGAGACGCGGCCCCGGACGGGCCCGCGCCGGACGAAGGTGAGCCGAGCGGGGCGACCGGACGGTGGACGCGCCGGCGCCGGAGGTGGACCGTGGTGAGGTGGCACTCCCGGACCAGCAGCGCGCGGCCCTCACCTGGGTCGCCGAGGACTTCGACGCCCTGGTGGGCGGCGCACGAGTGGACGAGCTCGGCCGCCCGACGCAGGGCACGCGGTGGACCAACGAGCAGCTGCTGTTCCACATGTGGTTCGGACAGCGGATCGCGCGGGCGTTCGTGCCGATGCTGGGCGGCTTCTCCCGGCTACCGCCGCGGGCGTCGGTCGGCTGGTCGCACCTGCTGGGCGCCCTCACCCGGCCCTACGACTGGGTGAACTTCGCCGCGCCGGTGGCCGGCACCAGGGTCGTGCCGCTGCGTCGCGTCCGTCAGTGGATGCACCAGGACACCGACTGGCTGGTGGGCTGGGGTGACAGGGCGTCCGCCGAGGAGCTGGCGCGCGGGATGACGGTGCCGGTCTCGTGGGACCCGTACTTCATCCCGTGGATGAGCCGCCTGGACGTGCTGGAGTGGGCGCCGAAGCACTACCGCCACCACCGGGCCCAGCTGACCCTCGACGCGACCCCGGACTGAGAGACCCACCCCGCGGACGCCCCCGGTGGGCGCCGTCCGGACGCGCCGCTGGGCCAGCTCCCCGGACGCGCCGCTGGACCAGCCGCCCCGGACGCGCCGCTGGGCAGCCGTCGGGTCAGCTCGTGCGCGCCACCGGTATGCCGAGCTCGCCCAGCAACGTGGTGACGCGCGCCCTGATCTCGTCCCGTATCGGGCGCACGGCGTCGACGCCCTGCCCCGCGGGGTCGTCGAGCTCCCAGTCGAGGTAGCGCTTGCCCGGGTAGAACGGGCAGGCGTCCCCGCACCCCATGGTGATCACGACGTCCGAGGCCTGCACCGCCTCCGGCGTCAGGAGCTTCGGGGTCTCGCCGGCGAGGTCGATGCCCTCCTCGAGCATGGCCTCGCGCACGGCCGGGTTGATGCTGTCGGCAGGCGCCGAGCCGGCCGAGCGCACCTCCACCCGGCCGCCGGACAGGTGGGCGGTGTAGGCAGCGGCCATCTGCGAGCGCCCCGCGTTGTGGACGCACACGTAGAGGACGGACGGTCGCTGGTCGCTCATCGGGTCGGCTCCTCGGGGGTGGCGTGCGGGTAGCGGTTCCTCAGGGCGAGGCTGACATAGACGAGCGCGACCAGGACCGGGACCTCGATCAGCGGACCGACAACCCCTGCCAGGGCCTGGCCCGACGTGACTCCGAAGGTGGCGATCGCGACCGCGATGGCGAGCTCGAAGTTGTTGCCCGCAGCGGTGAACGCCAACGTGGTGGTTCGCTCGTAGGTGAGGCCCAGGGCCCTGCCCAGCAGGTAGCCGCCACCCCACATCAGGGCGAAGTACGCCAGCAGGGGCAGGGCGATCCGGGCCACGTCGAGCGGTCGGCTGGTGATCTGCTCGCCCTGGAGCGCGAAGAGGATGACGATGGTGAAGAGCAGTCCGTAGAGCGCCCAGGGGCCGACGCGAGGAAGGAACGAGTGCTCGTAGCGGTCGCGCCCGACGCGTCGCTCCCCCAGGCGACGGCTGAGGTAGCCGGCGAGCAGCGGGATGCCCAGGAAGACCAGGACGCTCTTGGCGATCTGCCACGGCGAGACGTCCAGGCTCGACTGGTCCAGCCCGAGCCACCCCGGGAGCACGGACAGGTAGAACCACCCCAGCGCAGCGAACGCGACGACCTGGAACAGCGAGTTGAGGGCGACGAGCACCGCCGCGGCCTCACGGTCGCCGCACGCCAGGTCGTTCCAGATGATGACCATCGCGATGCACCGGGCGAGACCGACGATGATCAGGCCGGTGCGGTACTCCGGCAGGTCCGGCAGCAGCAGCCACGCGAGGGTGAACATGAGCGCCGGGCCGACCAGCCAGTTCAGGACGAGGCTGGAGACGAGCATGCGCCGGTCTGCGGTCACGGTGTCGAGCCGGTCGTAGCGGACCTTCGCCAGCACCGGGTACATCATCACGAGCAGCCCGACCGCGATCGGCAGCGAGACGCCGTCGACCTGCACCGCCGACAGCGCGCCAGCCAGCCCAGGGACCAGGCGCCCCAGGGCCAGGCCGGCGGCCATCGCGGCCAGGATCCACACCGGCAGGAAGCGGTCGAGCGTGGAGAGCCGCGCCGCGACCGCCGACTGCGGGCGGCTGGTGGTGGGCGTGGGTGCGGTCACGGCTTGCGCGCCCGCACGAACGCACTGGCGAACGCGCCGTCCAGCGCGGCGACCAGCTCGGGGAGCGCCATCCCGTCCGGCAGCTCGGCCACGTCGGTCACCTCGGCCATCGCCTCGAGGTCGTCGCGGGAGTACTCCCGGGTCACCTCGACCGAGGCGTCCTCGAAGCCGGCGGCGGTGAGCTTCTCGACGAACTCGTGGTCGCGCAGGGCACCGGAGATGCACCCCGTCCACAACCGCACCACGCCGCGCAGCTCCTGCGGGATGTCGCGCAGCAGGACGATGTCGGACACCGCGAACCGCCCCTGCGGCCGCAGCACCCGGTAGGCCTCGCGCAGGGCCGTGTCCTTGTCCGGGGAGAGGTTGATGACGCAGTTGGAGATGACGACGTCGACCGAGGCGTCCGGCAGCGGCACGTCCTCGATGGTGCCCTTGACGAACCGGGCGTTCTCGACCCCCGCCTCGGCCTGGTTGCGGCGCGCCAGCTCCAGCATCTCGTCGGTCATGTCGAGCCCGTATGCCGTGCCGCCCGGGGCCACGCGGCGGGCGGACAGCAGGACGTCGAGCCCTCCGCCGGACCCGAGGTCGAGGACGTCCTCGCCGGGGTTCAGCTCGGCCAGGGCGGTCGGGTTGCCGCACCCCAGGGAGGCGGCCAGGGCCGTCTCGGACGGGGTCTGCGTGCCCTCGTACAGGTTGGAGCTGATCGGGTCGACCGCCGTCGCGGTGGACCCGCAGCAGCCGCCCCCACCGCAGCACACCGACTCCGGCTGGCCGGTGAGCAGGCTCGTCGCCGACGCGGCATACCGCTCCCGCACCGCCTCACGGACCTGCTCGTCGTCCATCTGCTCGGGTGCCCTCTCCTGCAGTGCCATGGCGCGCTCCTTGGTTTGATGATTGTCGAATCAGCGTCAGCATGGTCCTTTGATTCGACATCTGTCAAGATAGTGGCATGGCCGTTGTCGAGTCAGAGCCGAAGGTCCGTGAGGCCAGCTGCTGCGGCATGGCCACCTCGCCCGTGACGGTGGCGGATGCCGAGCGCCTGGCTCCGATGTTCAAGGCCCTCGGCGACCCTGTCCGGCTCCAGATGGTGTCGATGATCGCGGCGAGCCCCGAGCTGTGCGTCTGCGAGATCACGCCGGCCTTCGACCTGTCGTCGGGGACGATCTCGCACCACCTGAGGACGCTGCGCCAGGCCGGGCTGGTCGACTGCGAGCGCCGTGGCACCTTCGTCTACTACTGGATCCGGCCCGAGGCTCTCGAGTCGCTGTCGGCCCTCCTGTCCAAGGCCTGACCGACCGGCACCCACGCGGGACGTACGAGCGGCCACCACAGCCGTGGAGACCTCCTGACCCACGGCCCTCCCCGTCAGCCGAGCAGCCCGGGGGTGCGCGCTGTCGAAGAGCCGGCGATGGGACTCGAACCCACAACCCCCTGTTTGTCTGCCCGGGGGTTCTGGCGGCTTCGGATCGTGGCGCTGGTCATGCTTCTGAGCACGAAATCAGTCCAGCTTGTTGCGGCAGGACGTAGACGTCTCGGTCGGTCTCGGGCTCAAAGCGTGGGGCAAAGTGATGGGTTGCGGTGCTTGGCAACCACGCGGGTTTGCGCAGTGACCTCGAGCCCAGGCGGCTGGGAGGTGTCCGGCTGCGATGCCGGTGCGGGAGCTGGCCGAACGGGTCTGCGAACCAGGTGCGCGGCCGAGGTGAGGGCTGGGGCTTGCGGCAGCCAGGCACGCGCCGGCCCCTGCCGTCACCAGCGCAGTAAAGGGTGATCGTCGCCCGAGCTGAGAGCAGCGTCCTGGTACTGGTCCGGGGCGCTGCTCTCTTTCTCGTTGGCGTGGGGTGCGGTGGGGTGCGCGAGGACGGCGCGCCAGCGCCGCCCGCAGCGCGGGGCCCCATCGCGGGGTCCCACGCCGCCGCGGCGGAGCCGCGGCCTTGAACCAGTAAAGAAACTCCTCACCGAAGCACCGCAGATCGCGCGAACTAAGCCCCCAGGGTCGCTGAGATGCCCACGCGCGTCCCTTCGCCGTCTGCTGGCCCGTGTTGGTGACATTCCCGTCATGCCGAGATCCGTTGGGCCCCTTCTGGGTGCCGAGACACCAGAACGATCAACTGACTGGATTGCTGCGTGACCGTGATGTGTTGCTTCTGCGGTGAGGGGCTTGATGAGGTCTGGGCAACGAACATGACAATCACCGCACTGCGGTTGCCCGGCGAAACACAAGGGCTCTACTGCCACGGGCAGTGCCTCATCTCGCGGCTTCACCCGTCAGCGCCGTTCCACCCAAGGATCGACGACGCCTGAGAGGCCCTAGCAGAACAATCCAAGCAAGCCGTGCTCGCTCATGCCGCTGTCAGGCATTGCGGAGGTCGCTAGCTGATGTCGACCTTCTCGTCGAGAGCTTGAACAACATCCGGTAACCCTCAGTTGGGCTCTCACACGAAGTCGGCCCGAATCAAGTCCTCAATCATGGCCGGATTGGAGAACGCAACACCGTTCTGCTCCATCCATGCGACCCACGCTGCAAAGCCGCCCTCTGCCAGTCGCAGCCCGTCAATAGTCTGGGCCCGAAGGTCGTCAATAGGCCCATATCCGATGAGCACGGACTTGCCTCCACGGTCGCTGCGGTTCTCCACCACAAGTGCCGTCCGCTGCTGGTCACCGCGTCGGCGCAGGTGCTTGGCCGTGTTCGAGTAATCCCGACAGAGTGCGAGCATCGGGTCCTCCATCGCAGCGTCGACCTCGGCCTTACCGATGTGCGCCAAAGTCTCGTCGTTGAGGAACGCGTCCCACATGTGATGGAGGAAGATGAGGCACCCATCGACCACAGCCTCGACGTCGAGGTTGCCCATGGGATCATCCACTGAATAGACGCGACGTAACCTGCCCACCGACCGCGCGACACGGATCCACGCCGCCTCCCACGAGTATGGGCCGTTGCGAATGATCGAGACACCCACCACGCCCGTCACCGTAACGGCAAGCCGCAGCGAGTCACGACGCTTTGATGCGGGGTGGTGTGAACGAATCGAAGAGACGGCACTAAGCGTCGAACTGACGGTGATGGATAAGCACCGGAGGTCCTCATCTGCCGCCTGCGGGCGTGCGTCTTCAGCTGCTGCGGGCTACCTGGTGCCGCTCTCATAGCAATCCCTTGGCCCCGAGATCGGTTGGAGCGCCGCGATCGCCAGATCTGTGCGCGGCGCTCAGCGTCAGGCATCCAAGAACTCCTGTAAACCGCCGTAGAGCATTTGGCCCGTCAGACGTTGGTGACCTCATGGGATGCAGGCCCCCGCGTTGTGGGTGCGGGCCCAGTGGAGTCGCGCACGACAAGGGTTCCTTGCAGTTGTTGGTGTGGGCGCTGGTCCTCGCCGCGGATCGCCGCGACCAGGTAGTCGCCGGCGAGCCGCCCCTTGGCCTCGATCGGCTGCCGCACGGTGGTGAGCCGGGGGTTGGCCCACTCGGCCTCGGGTTGGTCGTCGTAGCCGGCGACAGAGACGTCGCCGGGGACGTTGAGGCCGAGGCTTGCCATGGCGTCGAGGGCACCGATGGCCAGAATGTCGCTGAAGGCGACAACCGCAGTGGGCGGGTCATCGCGGTTCATGATGTCCAGCGCCGCGGTGTAGCCACCGGATCGGGTGCAGGGTGCCTCGACGATCATCACCTCGGGACTCTCGAGGGAGAGCCCGACCTCGGCCAGTGCGGTGGCTGCGCCGTCGAGGCGTCGGCGCAGAGGGCCGCGGTAGCCCTCTTCGGTCCGCGTGGGTCCGGAGTCGAACAACAGGAACGCGATCCGGGTGTGCCCGAGCTGCGTCAGGTGGCGGACGAGTTCGTAGGCGCCCTGTTGGTCGTCGGCGGTGATGGTTGGGACGTCGAGACCGGCGTCGGAGTCCACGAGGACGAACGGGACTCCGCGGCGCTGGAGCTCGGCAACCTCTCCGCGGTCGGATTCAAGCCCGGTGACGATGAACCCGTCGACGGCTGCGTACGGGATCGCCTTGAGCATGGAGCTGCGCAGCGGAGGGCAGAGCAGCAGGGTCATGCCCTCCTGCTGGCATACCTGGCCCACGCCGGTGAGGAACTGGGCGTAGTAGGGGTTCTGCATGACCTGGGAGATATCCTGCGGCAGCAGCAACCCGAGGGTTCCGGTGCGACCGCTCTTGAGCATGCGGGCCAGGGGATCCGGGCTGTACCCGAGTTCGGCGGCCGCTTGCAGGATTCGTTCCCGGGTGCCGTCGGACAGGCGGGCGGGATCGTTGAAGGCGAAGGAGACAGCTGTCCGGGAGACGCCGGCAGCCTTGGCCACGTCGGCGCTGGTGGTGCGGGACGCCCCGGCCCTGCGGTCAGCGGATGAGTTCGACAATGCGGATCCCCTTTGCGGGCACGGTCAACTGGTCGAGCGCGATGGCTTCGCCCGTGAGGATGTCGACACCCTTTTCGGCGTGGCTGGTGGGCGCCGGCACCTCACGAGGAAGCAGTGACCGGTTCGCAGCGACGATGATGCTCTGCTCGGGGTGCTCGCGCAGGCGGACGATGGTGTTCTCGTCGGCGCTCAGGGTGGCCTCGGAGCCGCGCCGCAGGGCGATGTTGTCCTTGCGGACGCTGATGAGCCGCTTGAGCCACGTGTGGATGTCCACGTTCCACATGTCCTGGTCCCACGGCATGCAGCGGCGGCAGTCAGGGTCGTTGAAGCCCTCGAGCCCGACCTCGTCGCCGTAGTAGATCATCGGCGCACCCTCGGCTGTCAGCAGCAACGCGTACGCCAGCTTCGTCGCTGCGACATCGCCACCACAATGGGTCAGCACGCGCTCGGTGTCGTGGCTGCCGAGCAGGTTCATCATGAGGCCCTTGGCAGCGGCTGGGACCTCCTGGTCGATGCGCTCGAGCTCGGCCGCGAAGGTCTCACCACCGCCGCGCCACTCGCTGACGAAGCCGAGGACCGCGTCGCGGAGTCGGTAGTTCATCGCGCCGTCGCTGGTGGTGCCGTCGGTCCACTCGGAGGCCGACTCCCACACCTCAGCGCAGATGTACAGGTTCGGGTCGTGGCCCTTGACGACGTCGCGGAACTGCCGCCAGAACGAGGGGTTCTCGAGCATGTACGGGACGTCGAGCCGCCACCCGTCGATACCGGTGTCCAACCACTGCCGGGTGACCTCGAACAGGTGCTGGCGCACGGCGGGGTTGTAGACGTTCAGCTTGGGCAGGTAGTAGCAGCCGCTGCAGGTCAGGTAGTTCGGGACGGGGTGCGGTTGGACGGGGAAGCCCGCGACGGAGAACCAGTTGACGTACTCCGACTCGGCTTCACGGGCGACGACGTCGCGAAAGTAAGGGTGCTGGTCGCCGCAGTGGTGGAACACGGCGTCCAGGACTACCCGGATGCCCGCGTCGTGTGCCGAGCCGAGGAACGTGTCGTATGCCGCTCGTCCTCCGAGGATGGGGTCGATGCGGGTGTAGTCGACGGCGTCGTATCTGTGATTGGTGGCTGCGGCGAAGATCGGCGTGAGGTACAGGGAGTTGATGCCCAAGTCGACCAGGTGCGGCAGACGGCGGGTGATTCCGGGGAGGTCACCGCCCATGAAGTTGTCGCGGGTCGGCGCACTCCCCCATGGCTGCACCCCGGGCGGGTCGGTCGAGGGGTCGGCGTTGTCGAACCGCTCGGGGAAGATCTGGTAGAAGACGGCGTCGCGCACCCAGTCCGGGCCGGGCAGTGCGGTGTCGGTCATTCCTTGACTCCTGTCGAGGCGAGGCCGCGGACGATTCCGCGTTGCAGGTAGAGGAACAGGGCGATCGCCGGGGCGGCGGCGATGACAGTGCCGGCCATGAGGTAGTTCGGCCATGGACCGTACTTGTTGGTGAAGACCGACAGCCCGATCTGCACGGTGCGGTACTGGTCGTCGTTGGTCACCAGCAGCGGCCACAGGAAGTCGTTCCACGCGAACAGGAAGCTGAAGACGGCGACGCTCGCGAGGGCCGGTTTGCACAGCGGCAGCAGGATCCGGGTGAGGATTTGCATGCGGTTGGCACCGTCGATCCGTGCGGCTTCGTCGAGCTCCTGCGGGAGCGACTTCATGAAGCCGCGCAGGACCACGATGCCGAAGACGTCCGCCAGACGGGGGAGGATGAGCGCGGCGTAGGAGTTGTACCACCCGAACCGGATGACCAGGTCGAAGGCGGGCAGCACGGTCAGGAACGCCGGCACGAGCATCGTCGCCACGAGCCCGAGGAAGATCGCGTCCCGGCCGGGGAAGCGGAGCCGTGCCAGGGCATACGCGGCGAGTGTGTCGCACACCAGGTGGCCGACCACGATGCCGGCCGTCATGACGACGGAGTTGAGGTAGTAGTGGGCAAACGGCGCCGCGGTCAGCGCCTTGCTGTAGTTGCCCACCTCGAACTGGCGAGGCAGCAGGTACGGCGCCTTGTTCACCTGGTCGATCGACTTGAGGCTAGTGGTGAGCATCCACGCGAAGGGGGCGAGCGTCAGCAGCGACAGCACTGCCAGCAGGAGGTGGCGGCCGATCAGCCGGGGCGTCGAGGTCATGCGTCCTCCCTCCCGCCGTACCGCCACTGCAGCCACGTGAACACGAAGACGATCGCGAAGCCGGCGTACGCGATGGTCGCGCCGTACCCGAACTGCCCTGTCACGAAAGCGGTCCGGTAGACAAGGAACCCGACGACCTCCGTGCCACCCAGCGGGCCACCCTGGGTGAGCTGGTAGACGAGGTCGAAGGACTGGAACGTCGTGACGAGGGCCTGCACCACGACGAAGAAGGTCATCGGGCGCAGCAGCGGCATGGTGATCCTGCGCAGCTTCTGCCAACCTGTCGCCCCGTCGAGGGCGGCGGCCTCGTACACGTGTACCGGGATGGTCTGCAGTGCGGTGAGGTAGAGCACCGTGTTCAGGCCCAGCTGCTTCCAGACGGTCAGCAGGGTCAGGCTGATCAGGGCCAGGTGTGGCTGGCCCAGCCAGTTGGGTGCGCCCAGGTGCAGCGCGGTCAGGGCCGCGTTGACGGGTCCGGTCTGGTCGAAGAGGTACTTCCACACGGCCGCTGCCGCGATGGAGGAGGTGACCACGGGCATGAAGAACGCGGTCCGGTAGATGCCCCGCCCGCGCAGGGCACCGTTGAGCAGTGAGGCCGCACCCAGCCCGGTGGCGACAGAGAGGGCACACACCCCCGCGGCATACAGGAGTGTCACGACCATGGAGTTTCGGAAGTCGTGGTCGTGGACCAGCTTGGCGTAGTTCGCCAGTCCGACGAACGGCCGCTCCGGGCTGATGCCGTCCCAGGAGGTGAGGGACATGAGCCCGGTCGAGACCAGTGGATAGACCACGAAGAGCCCGATGACCACCAGCGCGGGCGCCAGGCACAGCACCGCCGCCACCGAGTCACCTCGGTGTCGGCGGCACCTGGCGCGGGTCACCGGGGTGGTGGGCGTGGCGGACTCGGCCTCAGGCATGGTCCTGCCTGGTCTGGTCATCGAGTCCGCCACGCCAGTCATCACTTCGCCGACAGGATCTGGTTGACCTGCGCCTCGGCGTCGGCGAGCGTCTTGTCAACCGGCTTGCCGTGCAGTGCCTGCTCGACCTGCTTGGCGAAGGCCAGCGACACCTGCGGGTACAGCGGCGTTGCCGGACGGGCGTGCGCGGTGGGCAGCGCGTCGACGAAGGGCTGCACCTCGGGGAGGTTCGTCTTGACGTAGTCCTTGTATTCCGGGGAGTCGGCGACCGACTTCAGGACCGGGAGGAATCCCGTCTTCTCGCTCCACGCGGTCGACTGGGCCGGGGAGTCGAACCACGTCAGGAAGTCCGCTGCGGTCTTCTGCGCGGCGGCCTCGCGTGCGAAGACCACAGCCTGCTCGCCACCCATGTTGGTGGCCGGCTGGCCGCCCTCCGGGTGAGGAATCTGAGCAGTGCCGAAGTTGAACGGAGGCTTGGGCTTCCAGATGCCCACCATCCACGAGCCCTCCTGGGCAGAGGCTGCCTTGCCCTTCTCGAACTCGCCCCACGGGCCGAGCGGGCTGCAACCCGACTTGACCAGGTCCACCCAGAACTGCAGCGCCTTCTTCCCGGCGTCGGAGTTGAACGCGGCCTTGGAGTTGTCCTCGGACAGGAACTGCCCGCCGGCCTGCCACAGCGACACCTGGAAGTTCCACGTCACGCCCTCACCGTCCGTTCCCGGCTGGGTGAACAGCTCGAACCCGGGCTTGCCCGTCTTGGCCTTGATCGTGGAGCACGCACTCTTCAGCTGCTCCCACGTCTGGGGCGGGTTGGCCGGGTCGAGGCCGGCCTTGGTGAACGCGTCCTTGTCGAACATCCACGCCATCGTGTTGGACGACACCGGCACCGACACCTGCTTGCCGTCCTGGGCGCCGAACTTCAGCATCTCCGGGTACACGTCGTTCCAGACGGTGTCGGGGATGAGCTTCTTGAGGTCGACGGCTGCACCGGTCTTGGCCATCCGCGGCACAGTCACCAAATCACCGATCACGACGTCGGGCAGCGTGCGGGACTGCGCTGCGGCCTGGAGCTTCGTCAGCAGGTCGGTCCCTGGCACGTTGACCAGCTTGATCGTGGTGCCGGCGTGCGCGGACTGGTACTGCTTGGCCATCGCGGTGAACGCGTCGGCGTTGCCGCCGTCCCAGTAGTGCCAGACAGTGATCGTGCCTCCGCCCTTCGAGGCGGCGCCCGCACTGCTCGAGCCACCCGATCCACCACACCCAGCCAAAGCAAGGGCTGATGTCGCGACCGCCGCGACCAGCCATGTGCGAGATGACGCCATTGTCCACTCCTCAGTGTTAGTAACTCGTGTTACTAACGTGGAAGTGAAGCGGTCGAGGCGCGACGTGTCAAGACCTATCCCGTCACGACTTCTGTGCTCACAGGGGATTCGGTGCGAGGCTTTCCATGTCCCTACTCGCCCTTCCAGTGCGATGAGCGGCGTCTGACACCTCCGGGGCTCTGGCGAGCAGGCTCAGCGGGCAACGACGCTCAAGGAGTAAAGGCTGGGTCAATTCTCGTTGCGCAAACCGACAATCAGTGGACTCGGCGGTGTTCCGCGGGGACGGTGAGTGGTGTCGCTCCGAAAGGGGTGGCCGGGTCACAAGGATCCGAATCGTGTTGCGTCACAACGTTTTAAGGTTGCCACGGTTAGTACGGTTGTTGCGACTGGTGCTGGTTGTTGGTGGTTGGTTGTGGCGCTTACCGGCCCACCCACCGAGCGTGCCTGAACGGGGCTTGGTGGGGGCGGCCAACCGTTCCACCCCAGAGCCGGTGCGGCTGCCGACCTCGCACCGTCCGGCTTCCTCCGACACGTAGTGGGGCCGCCCTTGGACTGGGTGTGCCGTGCGGCGCGAGGTCAGCGCAGTGGCCGCACGGCACACCCTTACCAGGGAGGGGGTGGCCGCCATGTCGCTGGAGACAGTCAACGCGTTGTGGGCGGCGCTGCCCCGTCCCAGGTTCGACGAAAACAACGTGCTGCACCTGCCCGGGTACGACAAGCACCAGTCGAAGGCGATCGTGGCGCGGCTGGTGTCGGAGGACCTGGACGCCTGGTCGATGGCTGCGTCCCGGGTGGGGTACTGCTCGAACCCTGTGCACCTGGTCGGGTCGTCCACCACGATCGACGCCACCACTGGGGAGGTCCTGGCGTCGTACTCCTCCGCGGACGAGTCGTTGGGGTCGACGGTGGTGCGGTGCGGCAATCGGCGCGAGTCCGCGTGCCCGTCCTGCTCGCGGTTGTATGCGGCGGACATGTTCCAGCTGATCCGGGCCGGCGTCCGGGGCGGCAAGACCGTCCCGACCGAGGTGGCGGACAACCCTCTCGTGTTCGCTACCCTCACCGCCCCCTCCCTGGGCCCTGTGCACGGAGTGAGGGACAACGGCCGCCGCTGCCGGCCCCACGCGCACGGCCAGCCCCGCTGCCAACACGGCCGGTCGACGAGGTGCATGACCGTGCACACCGACAGCGACGCCCTGTTGGGGCAGCCCCTGTGCTCCGACTGCTACGACTACGCCTCGCCCGTGGTGTGGCAGTGGTGGGCCCCTGAACTGTGGCGCCGGTTCACGATCACCCTGCGCCGCAGCCTCGCCCACCACCTCGGCATCCCCGCCACGAGGCTGCACGAGGTGGTGACGGTGCAGTACGCCAAGGTCGCCGAGTACCAACGCCGGGGCCTGGTCCACTTCCACGCCCTCATCCGCCTCGACGGCCCGCGAGACGTCGAGGGTGGATTCGCGCCGGCACCGCGAAAAGTCACCCCGACCATCCTCGCCCGCCTCGTCCGGGACGCCGTGGCCGCGGTGAGGTTCACCGCCCCACCCGTCGACGACCACGACGCGCCTCGGGTGCTCGCGTTCGGGAGGCAGGTCGACGCACGCCCGGTCACCACCGCCCGCCGCACCGACGACCCCGGCACGGCGTTGTCGCCCGAGCAGGTGGCCGGGTACCTGGCCAAGTACGCCACCAAGGCCGCCGCCGACACCACCGACCATTCGAACCCCCACCTGCGCCGCATCCAGCACACCGCCGAGCAGCTGGGGCGCAGGGTCGAGGGCGACTGGGTCGCCACTGGCCGCCAAGGACCCCTCGCAGACCTGCCGTACGGGCTGCTCGGCAAGTGGGCGCACGAGCTGGGGTTCCGCGGCCACTTCGCCACCAAGTCCCGCCGCTACTCCGTCACCCTCGGCCAGCTCCGCCGAGCCAGACGTCGAGCCCAACAGCTCGTCGCCGACGCCAACCGCCGCGGCGAGGCCATCGACCTCGCCTCCATGGAAGCCCAGCTGATGGCTGTGGACGACGACCACACCACCACCCTCGTCATCGGATCGTGGACCTACACCCACACCGGCTGGGACACCCCCGGCGACGCAGCCCTCGCCAAAGCCGCCGCCGCAGCAGCCCGCGCACACGACCAGGAGCGAGCAGCAGCAAGACGATTGGACTCGAGGAAGGACGTTGGAGATGTGTCACAGACTTGACCCGTTGTGGACGGTGAAGGACGTCGCGGCGTACCTGTCGGTGCCCGTGCAGACGATCTACGACTGGCGCTGGAAGCACGAGGGCCCGCCGGCCTACCGGATCGGCCGGCACTTGCGGTTCCGAGAGAGCGACGTGTTCGCGTGGCTCGACAGCAAGACGGCGGCCTGAGCCATGGTCCGCAGGGCTCTGGAACCGGGTGAGTGGGGGTCGGTCTCGACCGTGCGGGTCGAGGCGGATGGCGCGGTGCGCTTCCGGAGCCGGGTTCGGTACCGCGGGACCGATGGTCGGCTGCGGCAGGTCGAACGCTGGGGTTCGTCCAGCGCCGCAGCGCAGCGGGCCGTGTCCATGGCGCTGGACGAGCTGACTGCCACGGCGACCTCCGCCCTGACCGGCCGCGACACGCTCGACGAGGCGATCCGTCAGTGGATGGCCGACCTCGAGCAGCTGGAGCGGATGGGCCAGCGGTCCCCGGGGACACTGCAGACCTACCGTCGCCAGTGGGAAGGGCACGTCTCCCCCGGCCTTGGCGCGCTGCGGCTGACCCAGGTGACCACTCCCGTCGTAGACCGCTTCCTCGTCGATCTGCACGAACGGGTGGGGGCGGCGACGGCTCGCACGGCACGCGCGGTCATCTCAGGGGCCATGGGTCGAGCGGTTCGTGAAGGTGCGATCCGGTTCAACCCGACGCGGGAGGTGCGCCGGCTCAAGTCGACGCCTCGCCGCCGTCCTCGGGCACTGACGGAAGAGGAGCGGGCGGCATGGTTCCTGGCAATCGCTCGGGACCCGAAGGCAGCGAGCCGGGACCTGCCGGACCTGTGCGCGTTCATGCTCGCGACGGGTCTGCGCATTGGGGAGGTGCTGGCCGTCGTGTGGTCGGAGGTCAACCTGCTCCACGGGACCGTCGAGGTCACCTCCACCCTGCTCCGCGTGACCGGCCGGGGGTTGATCCGCAAGCCGACGAAGACGGATGCCGGCCAGCGGGTCCTCGTTCTGCCGACGTGGTGCGTGGCGATGCTCCGACGCCGGGCGGCGATCGGAGTGGGTCCGGAGGAGCCGGTCTTCGGCACGATCGACGGCGGATTCCGCGAGCCCCGAACCGTCAGCCGGTGGCTCTTCCAGGTCCGCGAGGCGAACGGGATGGAGTGGGTCACGACCCACACCTGGCGCAAGACCACGGCCAGCGTGCTCGACGGATCGGGCATCACGGCCCGGATGATCGCCGACCAGTTGGGTCACTCGCGGGTCTCGATGACCCAGGACGTCTACCTCGGGCGGGGCGCCGTAGACCCCCGCGTCGTAGCGGCGCTCGAGGCGGCCGACCCCCACCGCGAACCTCAAAGCGTGGGGCAAAGTGATGGATCTGCGGCCTCAGGTGAGGGGGCCTGAGGTGTTTGTGCTGGTCAGAGAGCCGGCGATGGGACTCGAACCCACAACCCCCTGTTTACAAGACAGGTGCGCTACCGATTGCGCCACACCGGCGTGCCCGCGAGGCGGACGGCGACGATCGTACCGGCGGCACGGCACACCCTCTGCACGTGCCAGAGGGCCCGCGCACGAGGCGCGGGCCCTCTGGTGGGCACTGCACGGCCGTCCCACCCCCAGGCGGGACCGCGGCTCAGTGGTTGTTGAGGTACGTCTGCAGCGCGCGGACCGTGGCGCGGTCCAGCGTGTGCGAGCCGTTGTGGCGGGCACCGATCTTGGTCTGCAGCGCGCGGACCGTCTTCGGGCCGATCACGCCGTCGGGGGCCGAGCCGACCTTGCGCTGCAGGGCGCGGGCGTCGGCGCGGTCGAGGTTGCCGTCGACCCGGGCACCCACCCAGCGCTCGATGGCGGCGTTGGTCTTCGGGCCGCGGATGCCGTCGACGGCGAGCTTGCCGGCCGGGGCTGCGTGGCGGGCCGGGGCGGTGCGCACCGCGGACCGGGACACCGTCCGGTCGGACGACGACGTCGAGCCCGCGGTGACCGCGCCACCGTTGGCGCGGGTCAGGCCGGCACGCGCGCCGCAGGTGGGCCAGGCGCCGGGGCCCTGGGAGGCGAGGACGCGCTGGGCGACGGTGATCTGCTCGCTCTTGCTGGCGAGGTCGGCGCGCGAGGCGTACCGGCCGCCGCCGTAGGCGCTCCAGGTGCCGGAGGAGAACTGCAGGCCACCGTAGTAGCCGTTGCCGGTGTTGATGTGCCAGTTGCCACCGCTCTCACAGGCGGCGACGCGGTCCCAGACGGAACCGGCAGCGGAGGAGGAACCCGCGGTCGCGACACCACCGGCGACGGTGGCGGCACCGGCGACGGCGACACCGGCGACGCGGCGGCGGATCGGCTTGGGCTTACGGGCAGAGTGCTTCGGGGCGTAGAACATCGTGGCGGGGGGTCCTTCCTGACCTGCGCCTTCGAGGTGAGCTGTCGGGTTCGGGCCGTCAGGTGCCCGGCCGGCCGGAGCCGGCTTCACCCCGAGGCCGCCGTGACGACCGAGGTGGTTCCCCCGCCCTCGTCGTGCCCGGGCTGGTGCCCGGCGGGACCCCCACCTGACGAGGTTCGGCGCGGTGGGGGTGCGGTTGCTGTGTGGGTATGCCGTGTGCAGTTGTGGCGGGCGCCGGGAGGCGCACTCGTCCAAGGTAGATAGGTCACGGGACGGTCACAAGCCGATGGCGGCATATCAGCCGAACGGCTGATGACTTATCTGGACCGGACACGCCTTTTCTGGACGATTCGCCGGTCGAACGGGGCGCCCAGGTAGTCCCCGAGGACGCTCCCGGCGGCGATCGCGAGCAGCACGGCCATCGCCCCGAGCAGCGTGGTGAGGCCTCCCTGCAGCGACAGCGTGCCGGAGTCGACCTTGGAGCCGTTCACCATCTCGTAGAGCCCGCGGAAGATCGCCAGGCCGGGCAGCAGGCCGTACGACGCCGGCACGACCAGCACCATCGCGGGCGCGCCAAGCCACTGCCCCAGCAGCCGGCCGAGCGCACCCAGGACCGTCGCGGCCGCGCCCGCCGCGGCCAGCTGCCCCAGTCCGTCGACCTTGCTGACGAGCAGCGAGACGATCCCGGCCACCGCGCACAGCACACCGGCCCAGGCGACCAGGCCCCGGCGGCTGCGCAGCGACAGCGCCCCGGAGAGCCCGACCACGAAGGCGCCGGCCACCGCGGTGACGACGGGGGCGGAGTACTGCCGGGTGGAGACGATGGAGGGGTTGACCAGCCGCAGGTCGAGGGCGTGCGTGATCGCCAGCGTCACGGCCAGTCCGGTGGCCACCCCGAGGATGATGCCGGCGGTCGTGAGGAAGACGCCGAACATGCGGCCGGCACCGGTCACCGAGTACCCGGAGATGGCGTCCTCGAACGCCGAGGCCACCGTCCGCCCCGGCAGGAGGACGGTGATCCCGCCCGCGACGACGTACGCGAACTCGGTCGACGACACCGGCACCCAGCCGACCGCACCCAGGCTGAAGGCCCCCCACGCCACGGCGGTCGCCAGGAACCCGCCGACCGCGCACTGGTAGAAGTCCGGGAGGCCGGCGTGCGCCAGCGAGCGCGCGGCATACCCGACGAGCAGGCCCGCACCCCCGGCGACGACGGCGGCCATCGGCCCGGCACCGAGCATCACGGCGATGGCGGCGGCCAGCACGCCGAGGGCGCCGCGCACGGCCCACCGCGGCCAGAAGCGCGGGGCCCGGCGGATCTCGCGCAGCCGCGCGGCTGCGGCCTCCCGGTCGTAGCTGCCGGCGACGAGGTTCTCCACGAACTCGTGCACCGCGGCCAGCCGGGCGAAGTCGCGGGTCGAGGAGCGGACCACGCGCAGCATCGTCAGCGGCACCCCGGACGGCGAGGTGCACTGCACCAGGAGCGACTGCAGGGTGATGTCGACCTCGAGGTTGTCGAGCCCGGCCGCCGCCGCGACCGCCACGACCGACGCCTCCACCTGGGGCGCCCCGGCACCGCACCGCAGCATCAGCTCGCCGACCCGCAGGGCCAGGTCGAGCGACGCGCGGGCCTCGCGCTCCTCGGCGACCGCCTGGCGCACCCGGGCGTTGCGGTAGGGCGTGTGGCGCAGCGAGTCGACCATCGAGATGGTCTCGGTGACCTCCTCGCCCCGCCAGATCCGGCTGTGCCGCAACGCGGGCCGGCGCGGGCGCGCCGGACGTGTCCCGTCGGTCATCAGCGGAGCGCGACCCCGCTCGGCAGCAGCCCGGTCGGCGACTGCGTGGGCCACCAGTCGGGCTGGCCCGCGTGCTGCAGGCTCCACAGCGCGCACCCGGCCGCGACGACGAGCGACAGGGCGACGACCACCTGGGTGGCCCGGGGGCCACGGCTGACACCGCGGACGATGCTGCGGGAGCCGCGGCGCAGGCCCGACCCGCCGGGACCCCACCACGCCATCAGGGCCGCGAGCGCACCGCCGACCGCGAGGGGCAGGGCCGACTCCGGCTGGGGTGAGCCGCCGACGACGGCGACCGTCGCCAGCGCGGCGCTGAAGACCGCGCACACCCCCACGACGAGCGGTAGCAGGGCGCTGACCATGGTCGCCACGGCGCCGACGACGACGTGCCACGGGCTCGCCACGACCGCGAGCGGCACGTCGGAGCGCCGGCGGCCATGGTGGTAGCGGCGCACGACGAGCGAGGTGACGGACCGGTCGGCGGTGCGGGCGGCCCAGGACCAGAGGATCGCGACGACGCCGGCGACGACGGGGAAGACCGCGGTCGCGGCGACGACGGCCACGAGCATGGCGAGGAGCGTGCCGGTCCGCTGGGGACGGTCGATGCGCGGGTCGGGCTCACCCGGGCCGCCCTGCCAGGCGGCCTGCCAGTCGGAGACCTCCTGGTCCTCGCCCCACGGCACGAGGTCGGCCGGCTCGTCCCAGGCCTGCTGCTGCGGGTCGACGTTCCCCTGGTACCACTGCCCCGTCGGCTGCGCCGGGGGCTGGAAGCGCGGAGCGGCCACCGGCTCGCCCGTGTGACCGGCCGCGGCACCAGGCAGGGCTGCACCCGGCGCGACCTCGGGGCGCTCCCAGCGCGACGTCGGGCGCTGCTCGAGCACCTGGGTCCCGCGGACCGGCTCGGGCAGCGCCTCGGTGACCGGCTGGCCGGAGGCGTACCGCTCGAGTGCGTCGAGGACCTCATCGATGTCGGGGCGCTCGCGCGGCACCGGCGACAGCGCGGCGTGCAGCAGCGGCGCCAGCCGCGGGCCCACGCCGGAGAGGTCGGCCTCGCCCCGGCTCACCCGCGACAGGACGAGGTCCATCGGCCCGCGGCCGAACGGCGGTGCGCCACTGGCGGCGAACGCGAGGGTCGCCGCCCAGCCCCACCAGTCGGTCGCCTCGGTGACCGGGGCGCCCTCGACGACCTCGGGCGACAGGTAGCCGGGCGTGCCCATGACGAGTCCGGTCATCGTGATGCGGACGTCGTCGGCCACGTGGGCGATCCCGAAGTCGATGAGGACCGGCTCGTCGTCGAGCATGAGGACGTTGCCGGGCTTGAGGTCGCGGTGGATGACGTCGGCCGAGTGGATCGCGTCGAGCGCCTCGGCCAGACCCCGCCCGAGCTGCAGCAGCTGCTCGCCCTGCACCGGCCCGTGGTCGCGGACGACCTCGTCGAGTGGGGGCCCGGGCACGTAGCGGGTGACGAGGAACGGCCGCTCGCCGTCGAGGTCGGCGTCGATGACGGTCGCCACCCGCGGGTCCTCGATCCGCCGCAGCACGTCGACCTCTCGAGCCAGCCGGGCCCGCGCGTCGCGATCGTGCGCGACGTGGGGGCGCAGCAGCTTGAGGGCCACCGCCCTGCCGTGGGGGTCCAGCGCGAGGTGCACGACGCCCATGCCGCCCTCGCCGAGCTGGGAGATGACGCGGTAGGGGCCGATGCGGGTCTGGTCGGGCAGCCCGCGGCCGCCGTCGCTCCCCTGGATGGCCTCGGTGGTCACCTCCCTACGGTAAGGGACCGGGCCGGAGGTTTCCGTGAGGCTGCGGCTGGGCGCCGGCACCGCCGGACGCTGCCGACCCCGCTGTGCGGGGGCGGGCTACTGCTGGATGTACCCGACGAGCTGGTCTCGCTCGGCCTGCAGCTCGTCGATCCGGTTCTTGACGATGTCGCCGATGCTCACGATCGCGTGCAGCCGGCCGTCGACGACCACGGGGACGTGCCGGATGCGCTTGTCGGTCATCGTGCGGGCGAGGTCCTCGATGGGGGTGTCAGGGTCGCAGGTGGTGACGTCGGCCGTCATGATCGCGGAGATCGCGGACCTGACCACGTCCGGGCCGTCGCTGTGCAGGTGCCGCACCACGTCACGCTCGCTCACGATGCCGGCGACGCTCTCGCCGTCCTCGCTCACGACGACGGCACCGATGCGGTGGTCGGCGAGGAGCTGCAGGAGCCGCTCCACGGTCTCGTCGGGACGGATGGTGACGACATCGTCACCCTTGCGGCGCACCACATCCGAGATCCTCATGCCCAGACGGTAGCCCTGCGCCACGAGCGACCGCTAGGGGAAGCCGCATAGGGTGGACGCAGCCGATGACGACCCCGTGGAGTTGAGTGCCGTGCCCCGCAGCCGCAAGACCTTCGACCTGGTGGTCGCTGCCAACCGACTGCCCGTGGACCGGGTCGTGGAGCCCGACGGCACCTCCTCCTGGCGGACCAGCCCCGGCGGCCTGGTGACCGCGATGGAGTCGGTCATGAAGGGTCGCGACGGCGCCTGGGTCGGCTGGGCCGGCGAGGCCGGTGACGCCCCGGAGCCGTTCACCGAGCACGGCATGTACCTGCGCCCCGTCCCGCTGTCCGCGGAGGAGGTCGCCGAGTACTACGAGGGCTTCAGCAACGACACCCTGTGGCCGATCTACCACGACGTCATCGTCCCGGCGTCCTTCCACCGCCAGTGGTATGCCGCGTACGAGCGTGTGAACCGACGGTTCGCCGAGGCGATCGCCGAGGTCGCCGAGCAGGGCGCGACCGTGTGGGTGCACGACTACCAGCTGCAGCTGGTGCCGGCGATGGTGCGCGAGCTGCGGCCCGACGTCCGCATCGGCTGGTTCGACCACATCCCCTTCCCGCCGGTCGAGCTGTTCGCCCAGCTGCCCTGGCGCAAGGCCGTCCTCGAGGGCCTGCTGGGCGCGGACTACCTCGGCTTCCAGCGGGTCGCGGACGCGCAGAACTTCGTCCGGGCCTGCCGCCAGCTGCTCGGGCTGCCCACGAAGGGCGACGTCGTCGCCGTCTCGCGCGCCGAGGACGCCCGCCGCGTGCGGGCGAGCGCCGTGCCGATCTCCATCGACTTCGCCGGCCTGGAGGAGAACGCCAAGCGTCCCGAGACCGCCGTGCGCGCCAAGGAGATCCGCGAGTCGCTGGGCAACCCCAAGACCCTGATCCTCGGCGTCGACCGGCTCGACTACACCAAGGGCATCGGCCACCGGATCAAGGCCTACGGCGAGCTGCTGGCCGAGGACAAGGTCGCACCCCCGGACGAGGTCTTCGTCCAGGTGGCCACGCCGAGCCGCGAGCGCGTCGAGGCGTACCAGACCCTCCGCCAGGAGATCGAGGGCGAGGTCGGGCGGCTCAACGGCGAGTTCAGCCGCATCGGGGCCCCGGCGGTGCACTACCTGCACCACTCCTACCCGCGCGAGGAGATGGCCGCCCTCTACCTCGCCGCCGACGTCCTCCTCGTGACTCCGCTGCGCGACGGGATGAACCTCGTGGCCAAGGAGTACGTCACGTGCCGGTACGACGAGGGCGGCGCGCTGGTGCTGTCCGAGTTCACCGGCGCGTTCCACGAGCTGCACCAGGCGTTCGTGGTCAACCCGCACGACATCGCCGGGCTCAAGCAGACGATCATGCGGGCCATCGAGACGCCCGACAAGGAGAAGCGCCGGCTCATGCGGGCCATGCGCCGCCGGGTGGCCGACCACGACGTGCAGCGCTGGGCGGCGCGCTTCCTCGAGAACCTCGAGAACGCCCCCGAGCGCCCTCAGCGGACGGCACGCGAGCAGCACGCCGACGACGCCCACGCCGCTGCCGACCGCACCGCGCGCGAGCGGCACAACGCCACCCGGCCCTCGGCTGCCCGCTGATGGCCCTCCCCCCTGCTGTCGCCGACGCCCTGACCGCCGCCGCGCGGGCAGGCTCGCTGGTCGTCGCCACCGACTTCGACGGTGTCCTCGCGCCGCTGGTCCTCGACCCGTCGACCTCGCGTCCGCTGCCCGGCACGGTGGAGTCCCTGCGCGTGCTGGCCGGGACGCCCGACACGTATGCCGCGGTGGTGAGCGGGCGCGACCTCGCCACCCTCGCCGCGCTGACCGGGATCGAGGACGGCGCCGTGACGCTCATCGGCAGCCACGGCGCCGAGTCCAGCGCCGAGGCCGCGGACGGCGGGCTCGACGAGGAGGAGCGCGAGACGCTCGAGCGGCTCACCGCCGACCTCGAGCAGCTGCGCGCCCAGCTGCCGGACGTGCGCCTGGAGACCAAGCCCAGCGCCGTCGTCGCCCACACCCGGGGCATGGACGCGGACGCGGCAGCCGCGGCCGAGCAGTCGGTCCTCGAGGTCGCCGCCCGCCACGACGGGGTCCGCGTGATGCAGGGCAAGCACGTCGTGGAGATGAGCGTGCACGACGCCGACAAGGGGACCGCCCTCACCGGCCTCCGGGACCGCGTCGGCGCGGACGCCCTCGTCTACTTCGGCGACGACGTCACCGACGAGGACGTGTTCACCCGCCTGGCCGACGGCGACGTGGGCGTCAAGGTCGGGGACGGCGACACGGCCGCCGGCTGGCGGGTCGAGGAACCCCAGGACGTCGCGGACGCCCTGGCCATGCTGGCGGACCTGCGCCGCTCCCGCTGAGGCGCCCCCACCGCTAGCGCTGGGCCCTATGCCTCGAGCGCACAGGTCCCTCCGCCCGGCGGCCGCGGCGAACCTCGCTCAGCGGCCGGGCGCTGCCCCCGTGGAGCCGCGGACGACGAGCTCGGGCCGGAAGACGTACTCCGCGCGCGGCGCCGGCTCCCCCGCGATCTCGTCGAGCAGCGCCCGCACGGCGGCCTCCGACATGGCCTGCACGCTCTGGCGCACGGTCGTCAGCGGCGGGTCGGTGAACGGGATGAGCGGGCTGTCGTCGTAGCCCACGACCGAGAAGTCCTCGGGCACCCGCCGACCGGCCCGGCGCGCGGCACGGATCGCACCGAGGGCCATGAGGTCGGACCCGCAGACGACCGCCGTGCACCCCCGCTCCATGAGCCGGGCAGCAGCGGTGTCGCCGCCCTCGACGGAGAACAGCGTGCGCTCGATGAGCTCCTCGACGTCGTCGCGGCCGAGCAGCGAGCGCATGGAGCGGCGGAAGCCCTCGATCTTGCGGATGACCGGCACGAACCGGTCCGGGCCGACCGCGAGGCCGATCTGCGTGTGCCCGAGCTGGACGAGGTGGGACAGCGCGAGGTCCATCGAGGCCACGTCGTCGTTGGAGATGAACGGTGCGTCGATCCCCTCGTGGTAGCCGTTGACCAGCACGATGGGCAGCCCGCGCTCCCGCAGCGCGGTGTAGCGCTCGGGGTCGGTGGTCACGTCCGCGTGCTGGCCCGAGACGTAGATGATGCCGGCGACGCCGCGGTCGAGGAGCATCTGCACGTACTCGTCCTCGTGCACGCCGCCGGGCGTCTGGGTGCACAGGACCGGGGTGAACTGGTGACGGGCCAGGGCCGTCTCGATGATCTGGGCGAACGCCGGGAAGATCGGGTTGGTCAGCTCCGGGACCACCAGGCCGACGAGGTCGGCGGTCTTGCGCCGCAGCCGGGACGGCCGGTCGTAGCCGAGGATGTCCAGGGAGGTGAGCACCGCCTCGCGGGTCGTCTCGCTGACACCGGGCTTGCCGTTGAGCACCCGGCTGACCGTCGCCTCGCTGACCTCCGCGTGTGCCGCGATGTCGGCCAACCTCGCCTTCATGCGCAAAACCTAGCAAGCCCGTGCAAGAAATTTCAGGGACACGGGCAAAGCGTCCGGCCCACGGACGCTCGCCGTGGTGCGTAAACGTTTCCACCATGCGGGACCGCCGGGATCGCACGGTGGTCAAAACGGCCGCCGTCGGTCAGACTGAGCCCACCCGCGCACACCGACGTCCGCGGGAGCTCCACCTTTACAACGGATCGTCCGGCACGTTCCTGCCGGTGAAGGAAGGCAAAGACGCCATGGCAACTGTGAAGTTCGACGAGGCCACCCGCCTCTACCCGGGCAACGACAAGCCCTCGGTCGACCGGCTCAACATCGACATCGAGGACGGCGAGTTCCTCGTCCTCGTCGGCCCGTCCGGCTGCGGCAAGTCCACCTCCCTGCGCATGCTCGCGGGTCTCGAGGAGGTCAACGCCGGCAAGATCTGGATCGGCGACCGCGACGTCACCAACATGTCCCCCAAGGACCGCGACGTCGCGATGGTGTTCCAGAACTACGCGCTCTACCCGCACATGACGGTGGCCGACAACATGGGCTTCGCGCTCAAGATCGCCGGCGTCGACAAGGCCGAGATCCGCAAGCGCGTCGAGGAGGCCGCCAAGATCCTCGACCTCGAGCAGTACCTCGAGCGCAAGCCGAAGGCCCTCTCCGGTGGCCAGCGCCAGCGCGTGGCCATGGGCCGCGCCATCGTCCGGTCCCCGCAGGTCTTCCTCATGGACGAGCCGCTGTCGAACCTCGACGCCAAGCTCCGCGTCCAGACCCGCACCCAGATTGCCTCGCTGCAGCGCCGCCTCGGCGTCACCACCGTCTACGTCACCCACGACCAGGTCGAGGCCATGACGATGGGCGACCGCGTGGCGGTCCTCAAGGACGGCCTGCTCATGCAGTGCGACACCCCGCGCCACATGTACGACCACCCCAACAACGTCTTCGTCGCCGGCTTCATCGGGTCTCCCGCCATGAACCTGCTCGACGTCGACGTGACCGACGGTGGCGTCCAGGTGGGCGGGTCGAAGATCCCGGTCGAGCGCGAGCGCCTCGACTCCTCCAGCGGCAAGCAGGTGACCCTCGGCGTCCGGCCCGAGGACCTCGAGCTGACGACTGAGGGCCAGGGCATCCCCGTGACGGTCGACGTCGTCGAGGAGCTCGGTGCCGACGCCTACATCTACGGCTCCACCAAGGCCAAGCAGCACGCCGACTTCGACGAGTCGGGAGCGGAGGTGCCCGAGCGCCCGTTCATCGCGCGCGTCGACGGCCGCCGCCCCCCGGCCAAGGGCGAGACCGTGTTCCTGGCCCCGAAGCCGGGCCACGTGCACCTGTTCGACGCCAGCAGCGGCGAGCGCCTCGGCGACTGACCGCCCGATCCCGTATGCCGTGTGGCCGGCTCCCGTCCCGGGGGCCGGCCACACGCGTCGTGCCTGGAGGTTGACCACCCATGGCCCTGTCCATCACCACCTCGCGCCCTGACCCGGCCCTGCTCGACCTCCCCTGGGAGCTGCCGCTCGAGACCTGGCCCGAGGAGTACCTCGCCGCACTCCCCCGCGGCATCTCCCGCCACGTGGTCCGCTTCGTGAAGCTCTCCGGACGCGTGCTCGCCGTCAAGGAGATCAAGACCGAGCTGGCCACGCGCGAGTACCAGATGCTCCGGATGCTCGACCGGCTGGACCTGCCCACCGTCGAGCCGTTCGGCGTCGTCAGCGGCCGCGTGGGTCGCGACGGTGAGCCGCTCGACGCGTGCCTGGTGACGCGGCACCTGCAGTTCTCCCTGCCGTACCGCGCGCTGTTCAGCCAGTCGCTGCGTGCGGACACCTCGACCCGCCTCATCGACGCCCTCGCGGTGCTCCTGGTCCGCCTGCACCTGACCGGGTTCTGGTGGGGCGACGTGTCCCTGTCGAACACGCTGTTCCGGCGCGACGCCGGGGCGTTCGCGGCATACCTCGTCGACGCGGAGACCGGTGAGCTGCACCAGTCGCTCACCGACGGGCAGCGCGAGCACGACCTCGACATCGCGCGCGTCAACATCGCCGGAGAGCTCATGGACCTCGAGGCCGGCGGCATGCTGCCCGAGGGCGCGGACCCGGTCGACACGTCCAACCAGATCGTCACCCGGTACACCGAGCTGTGGGCCGAGCTCACGGGCCAGGAGCGGTTCGAGCGCGGCGACCGCTGGCGCGTGGACGAGCGCATCCGCCGGCTCAACGAGCTCGGCTTCGACGTCGACGAGCTCGCGATCTCGACCGACTTCGACGGCACGCACATCCAGATCCAGCCCAAGGTCGTCGACGCCGGCCACCACTCGCGACGCCTGCTGCGGCTCACCGGCCTCGACGTCGAGGAGAACCAGGCGCGCCGGCTGCTCAACGACCTCGACTCCTACCGGGCCGGCACGGACCGCCAGAACGACGACGAGGAGATCGTCGCCCACGACTGGCTGGCGAGGATCTACGAGCCCGTCACCCGCAGGGTGCCGCGCGACCTCGCCGGCAAGCTCGAACCGGCGGAGCTGTTCCACGAGGTTCTCGAGCACCGCTGGTACATGTCCGAGCGCGCCGGTCACGACGTGCCGATCGAGGACGCCCTCGCCGACTACGTCGCGACGGTGCTGCCCGGCAAGCCGGACGAGGCGACGGTCGTCGGCGTGGACACCGTCGAGATGCCGGTGCTCGCGATGTTCGACGACGAGCGGCCCAGCCCGTCCTGAGCCGCCCCTGAGCGGCCCTGGCGGTCGCTAGGCTGGCGCGCGACGTCCGACGACCAGGGGGATCCCGTGACCGACCAGCCCGCCCAGGCGCCTGCGCCCTACCCCGCGTATGCCGTGCCCTCCGAGCCGTGGGGGCCCCTCGCGAACTGGGGGACGCGGGTCGCCGCGTCGCTGCTCGACGCGCTGCTGTCGATGACCGGGCTGGTGCTCTACGCGGTCGGCATCCCGCTGATCGTCGCCGCCGCCCCGGACAGCTCGTTCGACTCGACCACCGGCACCTACGCCAGCACCGAGCCGGCCAACACCGGGCTGATGGTCCTCGGCATCGCGTTCGTCGGGCTCGGCGCCGTCGTCATCATCGCGATCCAGCTGTGGAACCGTGTCTTCCGGATGGGCCGCACGGGCCAGAGCATCGGCAAGAAGGTCATGGGGATCCGCCTGGTCGAGGAGCACACCGGCCGGCCGATGGGGGCGGGGATGTGCTTCGTGCGCGAGATCGCGCACACGCTCGACCAGTTCTTCTACCTCGGCTACCTCTGGCCGCTGTGGGACCCCAAGCGGCAGACGTTCGCGGACAAGATCCTGTCCACGGTCGTGGTCGAGGTCCCGAAGTCCTGAACCGGATCAGACCGGGGAGAGCCAGGTCATGCCGGGCAGGTTGCGCACGACCCAGAAGACCAGGACGAGGGCGAGCAGGCCGTACAGCAGCCACGCCGGCGCGACCCACGACCGGGGACGGCCCTGCCAGAGCCGGCGCACCCACACGACGTAGGCGACGAGCAGCCCCACCGTCGCGAGCACGGTGAGCGGGTTGCGGGCCACAGCCGTCGCGACGTCGCCGTGCGCCAGCGCGTGCAGCGCCCGCAACGACCCGCAGCCCGGGCACCAGTAGCCGGTCACCGCGAGGAACGGGCAGGTGGGGTAGTGCCCCGGCTGGTTCGGGTCGACGGCACCGACGGTGGCGAGGACCGCCGCGGCAGTGCCCGCGGCCAGCAGGGGCAGGCGCAGCGCCCCGTACCGACGAGCACGGGGCTCGGCGGCGACGGGGCGCTGCGCCAGTGAGGTGGTCATGCGACCAGTGTCAGCTGTTGCCCAGGTTGGGGAGGACGAACGCGGCGTAGGCGCCGTTCACGACGACACCCACGACGGCCGCGATGATCGCGAAGCGCTTCGCCTTGGCCGAGCTGTCCTGCGCCCCGGCGCGGTCACCGGAGTTCCACTTGCCGTTGACCTGCGCGGCGAACACGATCGACGCGATGCCGAACGGGAGGCAGCAGAAGATGGTCGACAGGATCGCCCACACGAGGTAGTTCGGCGGAGGGGTCCCCGCAACACCGGGCGTCTCGTAGCTGGGCGCCGGCGGGGGCGCACCGTACCCACCACCCTGTCCGGGCGGCGGCGGCGCACCGTAACCGCCCCCCTGGCCCGAGCCGGGCGGCGGCGGAGGCGGAGGGGTGGTGTTGTCAGACATGTCGTTCCCTTCGGTTTCGGCGCCGCTTCCCCCTTGGTCGCGACTGCGCAGAACCTATCGGAAAGGACGAACCGGGTGGCCGAACTCCGTCACTGCGTCGCGGTGCGTCGCCGCCGCGCCACCTCGTACAGCGCCACGCCTGTCGCCACACCGGCGTTGAGGGACTCGACGGCCGACGACATCGGGATCGAGACGACCTGGTCGCACGTCTCGCGCACGAGCCGCGACAGGCCCTTGCCCTCCGAGCCGGTCACGATCACGATCGGCTCGGTCGCCAGCTCGAGCTCGGGCAGCTCGACGTCGCCGTCCATGTCGAGGCCGAGGACGAAGAACCCGGCCTTGCGGTAGTCCTCCAGCGCGCGGGTCAGGTTGGACGCCATGGCCACCGGCACCCGCGCCGCGGCACCGGCCGAGGTCTTCCAGGCACTCGCCGTCATCCCGACCGAGCGGCGCTCCGGCACGACGACGCCGTGCCCGCCGAAGGCGGCGACCGACCGCACGATCGCGCCGAGGTTGCGCGGGTCGGTGATGCCATCGAGGGCCACGACGAGCGGCACGCCCGGCGCCTCGGGGTCGATGAAGTCGCGCGGGTGGGCGTACTCGTAGGGCGGGACCTGCAGCGCGAGGCCCTGGTGCACGGCGCCGTCGGTCAGGCGGTCCAGCTCGCCGCGCGGGGTCTCCAGGACGGGGATGCCGCGGGCCGTCGCCGCCTTGAGCGCCTCACGCACACGGTCGTCGGCGTCGATGCGGCCGGCGACGTACATCGTCGTCACCGGCACCTCGGCGCGCAGCGCCTCGACGACGGCGTTGCGGCCGGCCACGACCTCGCTGGACGCCTTGCCGCCGCTGCGCCGCGTGCTGCCGCGACCGGATCCACCGGTGCGCGCCGCGCCGGTGCCCCCGTGCTTGGCAGCGGCCTTGGCCATCTTGTGCGCCTTGTGGGCAGGGCGGTCCTCGGCCCGCGGCGTCGGCCCCTTGCCCTCGAGGCCGCGGCGGCGCTGGCCGCCCGAGCCCACGGTCGGGCCCTTCTTGCCGCCCTTGCGGATCGCGCCGCGGCGCTGGGAGTTGCCGGCCATCAGGAACCGTCCTTCGTGGAGTCTCTGCGCGCGAGCGACCAGTTGGCCCCCGAGGCGGTGTCCTCGATGGCCACGCCGGCCGCCGAGAGCTGGTCGCGGATCGCGTCCGCGGTGGCGAAGTCGCGGGCGGCCCGGGCAGCGGCACGGGCCTCCAGCTGGGCGCCGATGAGCGCGTCGAGCGCTGCCTGCGCCTCGCCCCCGCCGGAGTCGCGGCCGCCGCCCCAGCGCGGGTCGAGCGGGTTGACGCCGAGCAGGTCGGTCATCGCCAGCACCGAGGCGAACGCCTGCTCCAGCACGACCGTGTCGCCGTCGTCCATGGCCGTGTTGCCGGCGCGGACGGTGTCGTGGACCACCGCGAGCGCACCGCTCACGTTGAGGTCGTCGTCCATCGCCGCGGCATACGCCTCGGGCACCCGGGTGGGGTCCGGCGTCGTGGACGTGCCGTCCGGCAGCGCGCGCAGCGCACGGGTGAGGAAGCCCTCGACCCGCTCGACCGCGGCCTCGGCCTCGGCCAGCGAGCCCTCGTGGTACTCGATCGTCGAGCGGTAGTGGGCCGCGGTGAGGTAGTAGCGGATCGCCAGCGGCCGGGCGACCTTGACGACCTCGGACACGATGAGGGAGTTGCCGAGCGACTTGCTCATCTTCTCGCCGCCGACGGTGACCCAGGCGTTGTGCAGCCAGTAGTTGGCGAACCCGAGGCCGGCCGCGTGCGACTGCGCCTGCTCGTTCTCGTGGTGGGGGAAGCGAAGGTCGACGCCGCCGCCGTGGATGTCGAAGCTGTCGCCGAGGTACTTGCGGGCCATGGCCGAGCACTCGAGGTGCCAGCCCGGGCGGCCCACCCCGAACGGCGTGGGCCACGAGGCCGTCTCCGGCTCGGACTCCTTGCGGCCCTTCCACAGCGCGAAGTCGCGGGGGTCGCGCTTGCCCCGCGGGTCGGCGTCCTGCGCCGCCTCCATGTCCTCGATCCGCTGGTGGGTGAGCGCGCCGTACTCCGGGAAGCTCTGCACGTCGAAGTAGACGTCGCCGCTGTCGTCCGGCGCGGGGTAGGCGTGGCCCTTCTCGACGAGGGTCTCCATCAGGGCGACCATCTCCGGGACGTGTCCGGTCGCCCGCGGCTCGTACGTCGGCGGGAGCACCCCGAGGGCGTCGAGCGCGGCCGTCGTGGCCAGCTCGTTGCGGTAGGACAGGGCGAACCACGGCTCACCGGCCGCGGCCGACTTCGCGAGGATCTTGTCGTCGATGTCGGTGACGTTGCGCACCAGGGTGACGTCGTAGCCGTACCGGCCGACGAGCCAGCGCCGCAGCACGTCGAACGCCACGGCGAACCGGACGTGCCCGATGTGCGGCTCTGCCTGGGTGGTGAGTCCGCAGATGTAGATCCCCACCCTGCCGGGCTCCAGCGGGGTGAAGTCGCGCAGCTCACGCGCGGCGGTGTCGAACAGGCGAAGACTCACGCGCGCAAGGCTACCTGCGGGCGCACCCACCCACCGAAACGCTACGGTGTGCGCACTTCGCACGACCGAGCTCAGGGGGGCCGGGGTGAACCCGTTCGACGTCCGCAGTGTCAACGTCCTCGACGCGGCGACGATGGTGGCGCTGGTCGTGGCCGCCGGCGTCGTCCTCGCACGGGGTCGCGCAGCCCCCTGGTCCGTCCTGGGCGGCACGGGTTTCGCCCTGCTGGCCCTGACGCGGCTGGCGAACCTCCTCGTGCTCCAGTGGCTCGTCCGGAGCGACGCCTCGCCGGTCTACGAGCGGGTCCGCACCCTCGAGCTGCTCAACGGGGCGGTCTCCCTCATCGGCACGGCCGGACTCGGAGTGCTGCTCGCGGCGGTCCTCGCCGGGCGGTCGAGGGCCTCGGCGGCGTCGCCGACCGCCGCGGGCGCGGAGGCGCAACCCGGGTACCCGCCGCCCGCCTGACCCGCCGCTGAGGGCTTGACCCCGCACACAGGAACCTCCAAGGAACCGTCCAGCGGGGTGGACCACGGTGTACCGCGTGGACACCCTGATCCGCCTCACGGCGACCTACGCCCTGTACGCCGTCGCCCTCGTGGCGGCGGTGTCGTGGCTGCGGTCCCCCCGGCGGGCCAAGGCGCCGTATGCCGTCGCCGCCGTCCTCGCCGCCGGCCTCGTGGGTGTCCTCGTCAAGGTCGCCGGCACCGCCTGGACCGACCCGCGACCCTTCGTCGTCGACCACTCCACCCCCCTGATCGCGCACTCGGTCGACAACGGCTTCCCCTCGGACCACACCGCGCTGGCCGCCGCCATCGCCCTCGTCGTCCTCGCGTGGCACCGGCGCACGGGCGTGCTCCTGCTCCTCCTCGCAGCGGTGCTCGGCGCCTCGCGCGTCCTGGCCGGCTTGCACCACGTGCCCGACGTCGCCGCCGGGTACGCCGTGGGAATCCTCGCCGGAGGGGTCGCCGTCCTGGTGTCCCGGGCCCTCCCGTGGCCACGGATCGAGGCGCGCGTGCCCCTGCTGGGGCGCGCCCGCGCCACCTAGACCGACCCGGTGGGCGCCCCGGTCTCCCCTGCCGCGCGGCGCCCGCCGGGTCACCCCCCGGCCGGGCTCACACCCGGCTCGGTGGCCGCGGTCCAGCCACCTGCGGCAGGTGGCTTGCCTCAGTGGCCGCGGTCGAGCCACTCCTGCAGGTGCGGGGCCTCCGCCGCGATCACCGTGCTGTCGCCGTGACCGGTGAGGACGACCGTCTCGTCCGGCAGGGTCAGCAGGCGGTCGCGGATCGAGGCGACGATCGTCGGGAAGTCGCTGAACGAGCGCCCGGTCGCACCGGGGCCGCCCTGGAACAGCGTGTCGCCGGTGAAGACGACCCCGAGCTGCGGCACGTAGAAGCTGCAGGCACCCGGCGTGTGCCCCGGCGTGTGGATGACGTGCAGGTCGGCGTCGCCGACGTGCAGGACGTCGCCGTCGGCCAGCTCGCGGTCCGGGGTCACGGGGTAGAGCTCGTCCCACAGCATCCGGTCGTCCGGGTGCAGGTACGACGGAGCGCGGGTCGAGTCGCAGACCTCGCCGGCGGCGTTGATGTGGTCGTTGTGGCCGTGGGTCAGCAGCAGCCCCGTGACGCGGCGCGCGTGCGGGATCGACTTCACGATCGCCCGGCCGTCGTGGGCAGCGTCGATGACGACGCACTCCTTGTCGTCGCCGACGACCCAGACGTTGTTGTCGACCTCCCACGACCCTCCGTCGAGCTCGAAGGTCCCCGACGTCACGACGCGCTCGACGCGGACCCCGCCGGCCGTCGGGCCGATGTCGGCCAGCAGCTCGGCAGTCATCGCAGCACCACGACCGAGCGCAGCACGTCGCCCTTCTCCATCTTCTCGAAAGCCGCCTCGACGTCGTCGAGGCCGACCCGCTCGCTGACGAAGGCGTCGAGGTCGAACCGTCCCTGCCGGTAGAGGTCGACGAGCATCGGGAAGTCCCGGCTGGGCAGGCAGTCGCCGTACCAGCTCGACTTCAGCGCCCCGCCCCGCCCGAAGATCTCGATCATCGGCAGGGTCACCTGCTTGTCCGGCGTCGGCACGCCCACGAGCACGACCGTCCCGGCGAGGTCGCGCGCGTAGAAGGCCTGCTCGTACGTCTCGGGCCGGCCGACCGCCTCGACGACGACGTCCGCCCCGAAGCCGCCGGTCAGCTCGCGCACCCGCTCGACGACGTCCTCGGTCCGCCCGTTGACGGTGTGGGTCGCACCGAACCGCTTCGCCTGCTCCAGCTTCCGGTCGTCGACGTCGACGGCGACGATCGTCGTCGCCCCGGCGACCTGGGCCCCGGCGATGGCGGCGTTCCCCACGCCACCGCAGCCGATCACCGCGACCGAGTCGCCGCGGCCCACGCCCCCGGTGTTGACCGCCGCGCCGAAGCCGGCCATGACGCCACAGCCCAGCAGGCCCACCGCGGCCGCGTCGGCCTCCGGGTCGACCTTCGTGCACTGGCCGGCCGCGACGAGGGTCTTCTCGGCGAAGGCGCCGATCCCCAGCGCCGGCGTGAGCTCCGTGCCGTCCTCCAGGGTCATCTTCTGGCGGGCGTTGTGGGTGGCGAAGCAGTACCACGGCTTGCCCTTGAGGCAGGCCCGGCACTGGCCGCAGACGGCCCGCCAGTTCAGGACGACGAAGTCGCCCGGCGCCACCTCGGTCACGCCCTCGCCGACCGCCTCGACGACGCCGGCCGCCTCGTGCCCGAGCAGGAACGGGAACTCGTCGTTGATGCCGCCCTCCCGGTAGTGCAGGTCGGTGTGGCACACCCCGCACGACTGCACCGCGACGACCGCCTCGCCCGGACCAGGGTCGGGCACGACGATGTCGACGAGCTCGACGGGCGCGCCCTTGCTCCTGGCGACGACGCCCTTGACGGTCTGCGGCATGGGTCCTCCTTCGGGGGTGGCTCCTGTCGCACCGACCCTATGCCGGGTGCGTGCGCGCGGCCCGCCCGGGCGGTCGGCCGCGGTGGTCAGTCCCGGGGGACGACCAGGGCGGTGGCGATCGCCGCGACGCCCTCACCGCGACCCGTGAGCCCCAGGCGGTCGGTCGTCGTGCCGCTCACCGAGACCGGGGCGCCCGCGGCCCGCGACATCGCGGCCTGGGCCTCCGCCCGGCGGGTGCCGACCCTGGGCCGGTTGCCGATGACCTGCACGGCCACGTTGCCCACCTCGAACCCCGCCTCGCGCACCAGCCGAGCCGCCTCCGCCAGCAGCGTCAGCCCCGAGGCACCCGCGAGCTCGGGCCGGGCCGTGCCGAAGTGCTCCCCGAGGTCGCCGATGCCGGCCGCCGAGAAGAGCGCGTCACACGCTGCGTGGCAGGCCACGTCGGCGTCCGAGTGGCCCTCCAGCGCGGGTTCCCCGGGCCAGCCGAGCCCCGCCATGCGCAGCTCGCGCTCGGGTCCCCCGCCGAAGGCGTGCACGTCGACGCCGATGCCCGTGCGCGGCATACCGGGAGCAACCATGGCGCCATCCAACCACCGGCGGAGGAAACCCGGGTGAGCCGGCGCCCACGCCCCGGCTACGGTTGCGCCGCATGGACGCCCCGATGCCCGTGCCCACCCTCTCCGACGACCTCGTCACCCTGCGCCCGCACCGCGAGGACGACCTCGAGCCGGTGCTCGAGCGCTGCCTCGACGAGGACACGCGGCGCTACACGACCATCCCGCTCGAGTACACCCGCGAGATGGCGAAGGAGTACCTCACCGGGCTGCTCGAGCCGTCCGCGTCGGTGGTCTCGTGGGCGATCGAGGTCGAGGGTGCGTATGCCGGGACGATCGACCTGCGGCGCATGCCGGTCGACGAGGGGGCGGGCGACCTGGGGTTCGTGACCCACCCGGCCTTCCGCGGTCGCGGCGTCATGTCGGCAGCCGTCCGGCTGGCCGTGGGGCACGCGTTCGGCACGCTGGGCTGGACGGCCGTGCGGTGGCAGGCGCACGCCGGCAACTGGGGCAGCGCGAAGGCCGTGTGGCGCGCAGGGTTCCCCGTGCCGGTGTCCGTGCCGGACCTGCTCGTCGAGCGCGGTCGGCTGGTCGACGGGTGGATCAGCACCCTGCGCGCGCCGGCGTCGGCCGAGCCCGTGGTCCCGTGGGGGGACGTGGTGGCGGCCCTGACCCGCTGAGCCGGCGCCCGCCGCGTGGCCGCCTGCGGTCAGAGGTCGGCGAGGTGACGCTCGGCGACCGCGAGGTCGTCGGGCGTCGTGATCTTGAAGGCGAGCCGGTCGCCCTCGACGACGTGCACGGTCCCGCCCTCGCGCTCCACCAGGGCGGCGTCGTCCGTCGCGGCCGCCCCGGAGGCGTGGGCCTGCTCGAGGACCGTCCGGCGGAACGCCTGCGGGGTCTGGATCGCGCGCAGGGCCGAGCGGTCGGGAGTCCCGACGACCCGGCCGGCCGCGTCGACCTGCTTGATGGTGTCGGCCACGGGCAGTCCCGGGACGACGGCGTCGTGTCCCGCCCGCACCTCGCGGACCAGCCTGCTGAACAGGCTCGGCGGCGCGAGGGCGCGGGCGGCGTCGTGCACCAGGACGACCTCGTCCGTAGGCCTCAGCGCGGCCAGCCCGGCAGCGACCGAGTCGGTGCGCTCGGCGCCGCCGGTGACGACGTCGACGTCGCGCGGACGGCCGCTCCGGGACGCGATCGCGCCCGCCTCCCCGATGTGGGAGACGGGCGCGACGACGATGACGTGGGTGACCTCGGGTGCCCGCAGGGCACGGGTGACGGCGTGTTCGAGGACCGTCACACCGGCCAGTGGCACGAACGCCTTGGGCTGGGCGGCCCCGAGACGGGTGCCCTGTCCCCCGGCGACGAGGACGACCGCAACGCTCAGGAGGCGAGCACCTCGTCGAGGATGGCCTCGGCCTTGTCCTCGTTGGTCTTCTCGGCCAGGGCCAGCTCGGAGACGAGGATCTGACGGGCCTTGGCGAGCATGCGCTTCTCGCCGGCCGACAGTCCACGGTCCTTGTCGCGGCGCCACAGGTCGCGGACGACCTCGGCCACCTTGATGACGTCACCGGACGCCAGCTTCTCGAGGTTCGCCTTGTACCGGCGCGACCAGTTGGTCGGCTCCTCGGTGTGGGGGGCGCGCAGGACCGCGAAGACCTTGTCCAGACCGTCCTGGCCGACGACGTCGCGGACGCCGATGTCCTCGCAGTTCTCCGCGGGCACCTCGATCGTCAGGTCGCCCTGGGCCACCTTGAGCTTGAGGTAGATCTTCTCCTCGCCCTTGATCGTGCGGGTGTTGATTTCTTCGATCAGAGCAGCCCCGTGGTGGGGGTACACGACCGTCTCGCCGACCTTGAAAACCATGTGCTGTTTTCCCCTTTCGCGACCTCAAGAATATCACGACACGCCGACCACGGGAAAGCCGGAGCGATCGCGTTTTCGCTGGTCAGGGGCTTGCAAAGGCCTTGGGCGACAACGATTTCGGTCTTGACAGAAGGGTGTGGCTCATGCAACGCGCGGGGGTGCGTGCGAGTCCGGAAGGGCCCGGTAGGCTGTCCCGCGTGACTCGCCGACGCCCCTTCGCCACCTCGTCCACCGGCCGCCGCACCGTCGTCCGCCGCCTCGTGCCGGTGGCCGTCCTCGGCGCAGCGCTGGCCCTGTCGGCCTGCCAGACGCAGTCGCCGGTGCAGACCGACGTGATGTACAACGCGGCCGACGGCGTCCCAGTCGACCTCGGTGCGGTCCAGCTGCGCGACCTCGTCGTCATCGGCACCGGCAAGGGCAAGCCGGGTGTGCTGAGCGCCGCGGTGAGCAACGACGGTGGCCAGGCGGAGCGGGTCGCGTTCGCGCTGCCGAACTCCTCGCCCGTCTACGCGACGGCCCCTGCGAACAGCTCGCAGCCGCTGTCCGACGGCAACCAGGTCCAGCTGTCCCAGGTGCCCGTCGACCCGGGTGACGTGGTGCAGCTCAACGTCCAGTCCGCCGGCGCCCGCTCCGTGGTCGTCACGGTGCCGGTCGTCCCGCCGGACAACTACTACTCGACGATGTCCCCCACCAGCGCACCCACCAGCTCGGGCACGAGCGCGACCAGCGGTTCGTCGGCGAGCACCACGGCGTCGCCGACCACGACCTCGACCCCCTGACGGGTCAGTCGCTCTCGAACTTGTAGCCCAGCCCCCGGACCGTGACGATGAACCGCGGCTCGGCCGGGTCCGGCTCGATCTTGGCGCGCAGCCGCTTCACGTGGACGTCGAGCGTCTTGGTGTCGCCCACGTAGTCGCTGCCCCACACGCGGTCGATCAGCTGCATGCGGGTGAGCACGCGACCGGTGTTGCGCAGCAGCATCTCGAGGAGCTCGAACTCCTTGAGCGGCAACGGCGTCGGCTGCCCGCCCACCGTCACGGTGTGGCGCTCGACGTCCATCCGGACCGGGCCGGCCTCGATGGTCGCCGGCAGCAGGTCCTCCGGCTCCTGGCCGCGGCGCAGGACCGCCTTGATGCGGGCCAGCAGCTCGCGCGAGGAGTACGGCTTCGTGACGTAGTCGTCGGCACCGATCTCGAGGCCCACGACCTTGTCGATCTCGCTGTCCTTGGCGGTGAGCATGATGACCGGGACGGTCGAGCGCTGGCGCAGCGCGCGGCACACCTCGGTGCCGGACAGGCCCGGCAGCATGAGGTCGAGCAGCACGAGGTCCGCCCCCTGCCGGTCGAAGTCGTCGAGCGCCTCGGGACCGGTCTCGGCGACCGCCACCTCGTACCCCTCCTTGCGCAGGAGGTAGGACAGCGGGTCCGAGAACGAGACCTCGTCCTCGACGACCAGGATGCGGGTCATGCGGGGGCTTCTCCTTGCTGCAGGGCCCGGGGGGCGGAGTCGGGGTCGGCGGGTCGGGCGGTGGTCCGGCCACCGGTCCGGTCGGCCGCGGCGGGCAGGCGGATGGTGAAGGTCGAGCCGCGACCCTCCTCGCTCCACACGGCGACGTCGCCGCCGTGGTTCGCGCAGATGTGCTTGACGATGGCCAGGCCGAGGCCGGTGCCACCGGTGGCCCGCGAGCGGGCGGCGTCGACGCGGTAGAACCGCTCGAAGATGCGCTCCTGCTCGGACTCGGGGATGCCGAGGCCCTGGTCGGTGACGGTGATCTCGACCATCTCGTCGTGCACCCGGCCGCCGACGGCGACGCGCGATCCGGGCTCGGAGTACGCGACCGCGTTGCCGACGAGGTTGCGCACGGCGGTCACGAGCAGGTCCTCGTCGCCGAACACCTTGAGGTCCGGGGCGCAGGCCTCGACGATCTCGATCTGCTTGGCGTCGGCTCCCACGCGCGAGTAGTCGATGGCCTCGTGCACGGCCGCCGTGACGTCGACCAGCCTGGGCTCGTGGAGCGTGTCGGCCACCTGCAGGCGGGACAGGTCGACGATCTCCTTGACCAGCTGCGTCAGCCGCGCGCTCTCGACCTGCATCCGGGTGGCGAACCGTGCGACCGCCTCCGGGTCGTCCTTGGCGTCGAGGATCGCCTCGGCCAGCAGGCCGATCCCGCCCACGGGCGTCTTGAGCTCGTGGCTGACGTTGGCCACGAAGTCGCGGCGGACCTCCTCGACCCGGCGCGCCTGCGTGTGGTCCTCGACGAGGAGCAGGACGTGGTTGCTGCCCAGGGGTGCGACGCGCGCGTGCATGATCGACTGGGCCTGCCCCAGCGGTCCCCGCGCGAGCGCGAGCTCCGCCTCCCGGATGACGCCGTCGCGCCGCACCTGCCTCGCGAGGTGCCGCAGCTCGGCGTGCACGAGGTCACGACCCCGCACCAGCCCGTAGGCGACGGCCGACGGCGAGTTGTTGATGACCTCGTCCGCGGAGTCGACGACGATCGCCCCGCTGCGCAGGACGGCCAGGACGTCCGCGACACCGGCCGGCAGGGCCGTGACCGAGGCCTCGGACGGGGGGACGCTCGTCTGCTGGCGCTCGGAGTAGCGGACGGCGACGACGGCGACGGCGCCGGTGAGGAGACCGGCGAACCCCGCCAGCAGCGCAGCAGTCGTCGCATCCACGTCTCAAAGATACGGTGCACCCGGGACCGCTCCGGTCGGTCGCCGCCTCCTCCCGCGGGCGCGTCCCCAGATGTTCACCTGAGTTCACCCGACCGTTCACTGCTTCGTGGGAGCCTCGGTCGGAACGCTGACCACGCACGCCCCGTGCCGACACCCAAGGGACGCAATGCGCAACGCCTTTCACGAGGACCTCGACCTCATCTCCGACCAGCTCGTCGAGATGACGCGCCTGGCCGGTTCCGCGATGGCCCGGGCCACCACGGCCCTGCTCGACGCGGACATCCAGCTCGCCGAGTCGGTCATCGAGGCCGACAAGGAGCTCGACACCCTGCGCGAGGACCTCGACGCCCGGTCCATCGACCTGCTGGCCCGCCAGCAGCCGGTCGCCACCGACCTGCGCATGGTCGTCACCTCGATGCGGATGAGTGCCGACCTCGAGCGGATGGGCGACCTCGCCCGCCACGTCGCCAAGGTCGCCCGCCTGCGCTACCCCGACTCGGCGGTGCCGGCCGACATCCGCGCGACCATCCTGCAGATGGGCCAGGTCGCCGAGCGCATCGTCGCCAAGGCCGGCCAGGTCATCGCGGGCAAGGACGTCGAGGGGGCCAAGACCCTCGAGCGCGACGACGACGCGATGGACGAGCTGCACCGCGAGCTGTTCAGCCACCTCATCGACGGCTCGTGGCAGCACGGCACCGAGGCCGCCGTCGACATGACCCTCGTGGGTCGCTACTACGAGCGCTTCGCCGACCACGCCGTGTCGGTCGCGCACCGCGTTGTGTACCTGGTCACCGGTGAATGGGATGTCGCCGAGGACCACGAGGAGCAGGAGGACCGCGCCGACGGGCTGCGGTGACCCCTGTTCCCCGAAGGGCCCGGACCGCCGCGGGGGCGGCGTCCGGGCCCTTCGCGCTGCCTGCGGCACGGCACCGTGACGCCCCCGGCTCGCCGAGCCCGGCGAAAACCTCACCTGCGCTCTCAACCCCGGCCACACTGACTCGCGTCTAGGGGGCATGAGCACCGCACTGGCCGAGAGGGGGGTCGCCGTGGACGGCACGGAGGAGGACTTCGCGCGCTTCGTCCGCACCCGGTGGGACCACCTGGTCCGCACGGCATACCTCCTCACCGGCGACCGGGGGCGCGCCGAGGACCTCGTGCAGACGACCCTCGTCAAGGTCCACCGGCGCTGGGCGCACGTCGCGGCGGAGTCGCCGTACGCGTACACGCGCGCCGCCCTGGCCAACGAGTCCGCCTCGTGGTGGCGCCGGCGCCGGGTGGCCGAGTCGCTGGGCGACGTCCCGGCGCATGCGGACCGCTCCCCCGGTGACGCGTATGCCGCCGTGGACGCCCGCGACGAGCTCGCCCGGGCGGTGCTGCAGCTGCCGCCGCGGATGCGCGCGGTCATCGTCCTGCGCTACTTCGAGGACCTGTCCGAGGCGGACACCGCCGCTGCGCTCGGCATGTCCGGGGGCTCGGTCAAGAGCCAGGCCTCGCGCGGGCTCGAGCGGCTCCGCGCGGTGATGCAGGTGCAGGACGACGCAACGGGCGAGAGGAGCCTGGCATGAGCATCGAGACCCAGCTGCGCGAGGCGCTGGCCGCCCGCGCCGACGAGGTGTCCCCTGCGGTCGACGACCCGTGGTCGAAGGTGGACGGCGCGATCCGGACGTCCCAGCGGCGCCGCCGCACGGCATACGCGGGCGTCATGGCGGGGGTCGTCGCCCTGGCGGTGGTGGTCCCCGGGCTGCTCCGTCCCGGCACGGACCGCACGACCACCCCGGCCACGCACACGGCACCCGTCGTCCCCGGCCCCCAGGACCCGCGGTGGGGGGCGCTGTCCACGTGGCCGACTCGCGGCTCGCTGTCCGGCGACGCCGCCTTCCTCCTGGCCGTGGAGCAGCGCACGGGCGCCCACGTCCTCTACGCGGGGGACGTCGGCGAGCGCCGCGTGGTCGTCACGTGGAACGACCAGGACACCGGGTCCGGGCTGGGGACGACGTACCTGCTCAGCGGCCCGCGCGACACCGCCGTCGACCAGCTGGCCCAGGTCGCCGAGGCGCCGCCATCGGCAGCGACCGTCGTGACCGTCCTCGCCGGGCAGCGCACAGGTGCGACCCTGGTCGCGCTGGCCACGCCGCTGCAGAGGTCGGTGGAGGTCTCCCCCACCGTGCGGATCGAGCCCGACGCGACGGTGACCCGCACCTGGTCGACCGCGGCGCTCGACCGGGACGGGACCGCGAAGGTGTCGCTGCCCACGGTTGCTCCCTACGCGACGCGGGTGCGGATCGCGGGCTCCGACGGAGCCCCCACCCTGACCGACCCCGGCGAGCCGCAGGCGGCCGACCCGGCGTCGAGCATCTGCCTCAACTGCCCCGTGGACGAGCTGCGCGCCAAGGCGCCCCGCGCCATCAGCGGCACCATCGGGCTGTCGCTCGGGATCGACCCCGCCCGCATCACCACCCACGAGGTGTATGCCGGCCCGGTCGACCTCGAGGTGGCGGCCGCGGCCGGGCCCACCGACATCCGCGGTGGGGGGTTCGACGCCCTGCTCTACGTCGCGACGTCCGAGCTGCCCGAGGGCGGGGTGCTGCGCACTGCGCTCCTCGTCACCTCGGCCAAGGACGGCAGCTCGGCGCAGACCACCGAGCTGGAGAACGGCGTCCCGGTCGAGGCGGCCACGGCCGACCAGCGGCCGGTCGTCATCTCCGGGCCCGACCTCAAGGGCTCCGACACGATGATCGAGGTGTTCGCACCCGCTGCCGCGCGGGTGGCGCTGGTCTCCGACGCCCCCACGGTCTTCCCCGGGGCGGCCCCGAAGGCCGTGGCCGACGGGTCGGCGTCCTTCCGGCTGTCGGGCACCGGCGGCACCGACCACCTGCGCGTCGCGACCTACGACGCCTCCGGCCGGGAGACCGGGCTCTGGCCGCTGCGCAGCACGAACACCGACGACCCCTACGACGTCAGGCCGTGAGCACCGACGGTCAGCGGCGGCCCTGGTTGGCGACGGCCGCGGCGGCCTCGGCGGCGGCCTCGGGGTCGAGGTAGCGCGCCGGCTCGGACGGCATGAAGTCCTCGCCGAGCGTGTAGACCAGCGGCTGGCCGGTGGGGATGTTCAGGCCCGCGATGTCCTCGTCGCTGATGCCGTCGAGGTGCTTGACCAGGGCGCGCAGGGAGTTGCCGTGGGCCGTGACGAGCACGGTCTCACCCGCTGCCAGGTCGTCGCGGATCGCGCCCTCCCAGTACGGCATCATCCGCGCGATGACGTCCTTGAGGCACTCGGTGCGGGGCACCTCCACCCCGTCGTAGCGCGGGTCCGAGCTCTGGTCGAACTCGGAACCGACCTCGATGGGCGGCGGCGGGACGTCGAACGAGCGGCGCCACAGCATGAACTGCTCGTCGCCGTACTTCTCCCGGGTCGCGGCCTTGTCCAGCCCCTGGAGCGCGCCGTAGTGGCGCTCGTTGAGCCGCCAGCTGCGCCGCACCGGTATCCAGTGGCGGTCGGCGGTGTCGAGCGCCGTGTTGGCGGTGTTGATCGCACGGCGCAGCACCGAGGTGTGCACCACCGTGGGCAGGATCCCGTTGTCCTTCAACAGGTTCCCGCCGTTGACCGCCTCGGCGCGCCCCTTGTCGTTGAGGTCGACGTCGACCCAACCGGTGAAGAGGTTCTTGGAGTTCCACTCGGACTCGCCGTGACGCAGCAGGATCAGGGTGAGGGCCATGGGGGCAGCCTAGTGCTCGGCCCGCGCCGCCCGGACTGCCGCCCGCTGCTCGGCCAGGGCGGCGCGCAGCTCCGGGTCGTCCATGGCGAGGTAGACCAGTCCACAGTCCTGGGGCCCCGTCGCGCCGGGGAAGCACAGCGAGCAGGGGTCGCCGGGGCGCAGGGGGCACTGCGCGACGGGACGACGGCTGGTGCTGGCCACGGCACCACCATCACCGGGCGCCGTGCCCCGCGCGAGGGGCCTAGGTCCCGTCGCCGTCGGGTCCGGGGTCGCCGTCGCGCTGCAGGATCGGCCGGAACGCCTCGAGGTTGCGCAGCGACTCCCCGCGGGACACCCGCCACTCCCACTCCTTGCGCATCGAGCTGAGGAACCCGATGGCGAGCAGCTCGTTGAAGTGCGAGTCCGCCGCCTCGAGCACGGCGCCGAGGAGCCGGTCGAGGTATGCCGTGTCGACGCCCTCGAGCGGGACGCGCCCGGTGACGTAGACGTCGCCGGCTCGGTCGATGGCGTACGCGAGGCCGGGCAGGCGCAGGTTGTGCCGCAGCAGGTACCGGTAGAACTCCTGGTGGTTCTCGTCGGGGTTGCGGATGACGAACGCCGAGACCGAGAGCGAGTCCTCGCGGACGATCAGCGACAGCACGGTCTTGAGCTTCTTCTCGCCGGGGAGGGTGACGACGTACTCGCCCGTGCGAGCGCCCTCCTCCCACTGCAGCTCGGCATCCGCCAGGAACTCCTCGATGGCGTCCACGGCCGAGGTCCGCACCGGGTTCACGGGACCACCGCCGGCGCCATCCCGTCGAGGGGCTGGCTGCTGCCCGGCTCGACCGCGGGCGGCGCACTCGGCGCCGTGCCGGCCTGCTGACCGGCGAGGCCGGCGCGACGGGCACGGCTCGCCTCGACGTAGACCTCGTAGAGCCGCTCTGTCGTGCGGTCCCACCCGAACAGGGCGGCGTGCTCGACAGCCTTGCGGGACAACGAGTTCCGCCGGTCGGGGTCGAGCAGGAGCGACTCGAGCGCGTCGGCCCACTTGGGGACGGCGTGCCCGTCGACGAGCACGCCTGCGTCGCCCACGGCGGTCGGCAGGCCGCCGACGTCGGCGGCGACCACGGGCGTGCCGCAGGCCTGGGCCTCGACCGCCACCAGGCCGAACGACTCCGAGTGCGAGGGGACCGCCACGAGGTCCGCCGCCCGGTACCACTGCGCCAGCTCCGGGCGCGGCACCGGCTTGACGAAGCGCACCTGGGGGGTGACGCCCAGCTGCTGGGCGAGCTGCTGAAGCGACTCGGGGTGCTCGAGCCCGGACCCGCTCGGACCGCCGAGGATGGCCACGACCAGCTCACCGGCCCACGAGGGGTGGCGCGCGAGAAGCTCCGCCGCCGCCTCGACCAGGACCTCGGGAGCCTTGAGCGGCTGGATCCGTCCCACGAACAGGAGCACCCTGGCGTCCTGCGGCAGGCCGACGGCGGCGCGAGCGGCCGCCCGGTCGCCCGGCGTGAACAGCTCGAGGTCCACCCCCGGCGGCACCACGACGACCTTGTCGGGCTCCGCGGCATACAGCTCGATGAGCTCGCGCCGCTCGCCGAGGGTGTTCGCGATGAGGCGGTCGGCCGCCTCCACGACCTGGACCTCGCCGATCTCGCGCCCGGCGGGCTCCGGGGAGTCCTCGCTCGCCAGGTGCTGGTTCTTGACGCGGGCCATGGTGTGCATGGTGTGCACGAGCGGGACCTGCCAGCGGTCGGCGGCCAGCCAGCCCACCTGGCCGGACAGCCAGTAGTGGGAGTGGACGAGGTCGTAGTGGCCCTCGGGCGCGAAGGCCCCGACGCGCATCACGCCCGCCGCGAAGGCGCACAGCTGGCCCGGTAGGTCGTCCTTGCGCAGGCCCTCGAACGGCCCGGCCGTGACGTGCCGCACGAGTACACCCGGCTCCAGCTCGTGCACCGCCGGCTGGTCCACGGACGTGGCCCGGGTGAAGATCTCCACCTCGACGTTCCGGCGCGCGAGCTGGCGCGCGACCTCGACGACGTAGACGTTCATCCCGCCGGCGTCGCCGGTACCCGGCTGCTCCAGCGGGGAGGTGTGGACGCTGAGCATCGCCACGCGGTTGATGCGGTCCGGTGCCATGCCGCCGAGTCTGCCACCTGCCCCCACGCCCGGCTGCCCGGCCCGGGGCGGGTGGGACGGGCGGCGGGGCCTCAGCCCGACCCGCCGCTGCGCGACTGGGAGGAGACGCTGAGGAAGCTCGCGTCGGACCAGATGTGCACGTCGGTGCGCCCCTTGGCGCGCACGTCGACACCGCGGGCCACCCGCTGCGGGCCGAGGCCGATGTCGGTGCCGAGGCTGGAGGAGAACGCCGCCTGGCCCTCCAGGGTGGTGGGTCGCAGCCACCGTGCGGAACCGCGCAGGTTGACGTGCGGCAGGCCCGGCGGCAGCCCCTCGGTCAACGGGCGGTGGTCCAGGTGCCAGACGACCCCGTCGGCGCCGTTGACGTTGACGCCGATCTTGACCACGCCGCCGGCGAGCTCGACGCGCAGGGTGAACGGCACCGACCCGTGGGCGTCGAACAGCTCGCCGACGTAGGTCGCCCGACCCGGGAGGAAGACGAGGCCGTCGACCCGCATGTTGTCGAGCCGGCGGTCGATGTGCTCGTGCGTCGAGGCGCCGCTGCCCGTGGTGTGCCCCTCGACCGCGGACAGGAGCGACCCCCCGATGACCGACTGGAACAGCAGGGTGTCGCCGCGCAGGACCCGCATGCCGTCGGCATACATGCTCACCGTGACCCCGCCACCGAGGGTGGCGACGCCCTTGGCGTCCGGGCGCACCGTGAGCAGCCCGGGCGTGACCGTCTGGAACCCGTGGTCCTCACCGAGCCACTTCGGGAGGTGCGTCACGAGCCCGAGGAGCGCCAACGCACCCAGCGAGGCCACCAGCGCGACCATGCTGCGGCTGATGTCCTGCTCGCGCCAACGCACCCCGTCAGCGTAGAGGGGCGCGGGCGCCCACCCCGCACGCTTCCGTGGCACGTCCCGCCCGGAGCGCTTCCCCATGCCTCCCCGCGCCTCGTCACGCCGGACGCGGGCAGGTCGGCGCGACGTGCTTCCGTATGCTGCGGGGCGTGGTCGTGCAGCGCCCGGTCGGCACCGTGACGCGCGGGACCACCAACCCCAACCGCCTGCGCCGGGTCGACCGGTGGCTGGCCGGGCCGCAGGCGTGGCGCCTGCGAGCGCCCGTGCGGCCGCCGGTGGTCGTCGACCTCGGCTACGGCGCCTCACCCGTGACGGCGGTGGAGCTGCACGACCGGCTGCGCCACGTGCGCCCGGACGTCCAGGTCGTGGGTGTGGAGATCGACCAGGCGCGCGTCGAGGCCGGGCAGGCGCTCGCCCGGGACGGGCTGTCGTTCCGCCGCGGCGGGTTCGAGGTGCCGCTGCCCGGCGACGCCCGCGCCACGGTGGTGCGCGCGTTCAACGTGCTGCGGCAGTACGACGAGGCCCAGGTCGCGGACGCCTGGCGTACCGTGCAGGACCGGCTCACCGACGACGGCCTGCTCGTCGACGGCACCTGCGACGAGCTCGGTCGCCGCAGCACCTGGGTGGCCGTGGACCGTGACGGCCCGAGGTCGCTCACGCTGTCCTGGCGGCTGCGCGGGATGACGGTTCCGTCGGACATCGCCGAGCGGCTGCCCAAGGTGCTGATCCACCGCAACGTGCCGGGCGAGCCCGTCCACGCGTGGCTGGGGGCGCTCGACCGGGCATGGGCGCACGCGGCACACCACGGCAGCTACGGCGTGCGTCAGCGGTTCCTGGCGACGATCACGGCGCTGCGCCACGAGGGCTGGCCGCTGCTCGACGCGCCGGCCCGTTGGCGGCTCGGCGAGGTGACGGTGGCGTGGGACGCCGTCCGGCCCGCGGAGGCTCGGCCGGCGTAGTCGTCCTCGCGGCGGACGTCAGCGGGCGTAGTCGTCCTCGAGTCGGACGATGTCGGCCTCGTCGAAGTCGCCGTACGCGATCTCGAGCAGGCGGCCCGGCCGGTCGCCCTTGTTGGCCATGCGGTGCAGCGAGCCCACGGGCACCCACACCGCCTCGCCGGGGGCCGCGCTCCAGGTCCGCTCGTCCACGGTCACCTCGATCGGCACGTCGAGCACCTGCCAGAACTCACCCCGGTGCGAGTGCGTCTGCAGCGAGAGCCGGTGGCCGGGCTCGACGGTGATGATCTTGACGGTGACGCGCTCGTTGGAGACGAACTGCTGGAAGTTCCCCCACGGCCGGTCGACGGTGAAGATGCCCTCACGCGGGTCGGGCAGCGCCTCCGCGGGTGCCTGCACGTCTGCGGTTCTGTCAGTCATGGATCCCCCTGTCACCACGGGCCGTAGGGGCCCATGTGCTGGTTGCCGCCGCGCCCGCCGCTCACCTGGCGCAGGGCCGGCCGGACGTCGGCCAGGTAGATGGCCGCGCCCACGAAGCCGATGAGGCCGATCGAGAACAGCAGCCCCGACCCGATCGAGATGAACCCGAACAGGGCGGCGACCGCGGTCACGATGGTCCAGAACTTCTTGGTGCGCTTGCCGGCCGCGACGAACGCGTCCGGACGGTGTCGCACGCAGTCCACCAGTGCGAAGACCTCGGCCGCGAAGGCCGCGAGGCTCAGCAGCCAGACGACGAGGTTCTGGGCCGAGCCCAGTGCGGAGAACATGCGGACCAGCGTAACGGGGTGCCGGACCTCAGACGTCCACCACGAGCGTGACAGGTCCGTCATTCACCAGCTCGACCTGCATCATCGCGCCGAAGCGTCCCGTCGCCACCTCGACGCCGCGCTCCTGCAGCGCGGCGACGAGCGCGGCGACGAGCGGCTCGGCCACCGGACCCGGTGCCGCCGCACCCCAGGACGGACGGCGCCCCTTGCGCGTGTCGGCATACAGCGTGAACTGGCTGACCACGAGCACGGGCGCACCCTCGTCGAGGACGGAGCGCTCGTCGCGCAGGATGCGCAGCTCGCTGATCTTGCGCGCCAGCACCGACACCTGGTCGGGACCGTCGTCGTGGGTGACGCCGACGAGGGCCACCAGACCGGGACGGGTGATCTCGCCGACGACCTCGTCGCCGACGACCACCCGTGCCCGGGTCGCGCGCTGGAGGACGGCGCGCACGGGTCAGATGCCGACCGCGACGACCGCCCCGACGGGCTCGCCGTGGCCGAGGACGGGGGCGTCCTCGAGCTGGGCGAGGGCCGCGGACTCGATCCCCAGACGGCGCATGACCGCGGCGAGGATGACCGGCTTGGCGCGGGTACCGCCGTCGGCGACCTTGAGCGCGATGCCGCGCCCGTCGGCGAGCCCGACGGCATACACCGCCTCGGCACCGTCCTTGGCGATGAGGCCGGGCGTGCCCTCGACGAGGGCCGTGACGTCGCGGCCGGTGCCCCCGAGGTATGCCGGGAAGGCCCGGATGCCGTCGGCGACCATGGCCTCGGGGGTGCCCGGCTCCGCGGACGCGAGGCGGCCGAACGCGCGGGCCAGTCCGGCGAGGGTGACGGCCATGACGGGGGCGCCGCAGCCGTCGACGGCCGTGGCGGTGATCTCGTCACCGGTGAGCTCGGCCAGGGTCTCGGCGATCGCCTGCTGGAGCGGGTGGCCGGGGTCGCGGTAGGTCGCGGTGTCCCAGCCGTTGACGACGCAGGTGGCCAGCATCGCCGCGTGCTTGCCGGAGCAGTTCTGGGTGATCGGGAGCTTGCCGCCGCCGTTGCGGATCACCGCGTTGCGGGCGGCCTCGTCGAGCGGGTAGTCCGGGGTGTTCTGCAGCGCGCCCTCGGTGAGGCTCACCGAGGCCAGGACCTCGCGGACGCCCTCGAGGTGGAAGTCCTCGCCCGAGTGGCTGGCCGAGGCCAGGGCGAGGTGCTGGGGCGCGAGGCGCAGGCCCGCACGCACCATGGCGAGGGTCTGCAGCGGCTTGTTGGACGAGCGCGGGAACACCGGGTCGTCGACGGTCCCGAGGGCCAGCAGGTGGCTGCCGTCGGCCGCCGTGGCGACGACGGAGGCGCGGTGGGCGGACTCGACGAAGCCGCCGCGCACGTAGTGCGCGAGCACCGGGGCCGAGTCGAGGGCGGGCGGGGTGGGCAGGGCCGGATCGGTCACCCGGCGAGCGTAGCCACCGGGACGTCGGCCGGCGTGGCGGGGCGGGTCGTGGCCCCGGCTCCAGGGATGCCGACGGCCCCAACCCGGGTGTCGGGTGGGGGCCGTCGGGGGTGGGGCCGGTCAGGGGCCGGCCCCGGTGGTGTGGCTCAGTCGCCGACCTTCTCCGCCGCGGCGGTGGTGGCCTTCTTGGTGGCGGAGGCCGTCTTGCGGGCGCTGGTGGCGGCACGCTTGGCCGAGCTCTTGGTCGTGGCGGCCGACTTCTTCGTGGTCGTCGCGGTGCGCTTGGCGGCGGTGCGGGTGCGGGCCGCGGACTTCTTGACGGTCGCGGTCGCCTCACCGGCCTCGGCGCTGACCGACTCGGTGACGGCATCGACGGTGGCGACGGCCTCGCGGCGGCCGGTGGTCAGCGTGGCCTTGGCCGAGCGCTGGATCTCGCTGGCGGAACGGCGCACGGTGGTGACGGCACCCTTGCCGAGGGCGAAGGTCGCCTCGGCCTGGGCGAGCAGGTCCTGGGTCGGCTTCTGGGTGCGGACGCGCTTGACGAGCTTCTCGCCGCGGGCGACGACGGTCTCGTACTCCTCCTGGGCCTTGCCGGCCAGGACGAGGCCGCGGTTCAGGGCCAGGGCGGGGAGCTCCTTGCCCTGCTCGACGGCGACGGTGGCTCGCGCCTGGGCCTTGGCCTGCAGGGCGGACGGGTCGAGCTCGGCGCCGACGGTGCGGGCCTTGAGGCGGGCCTCGCGCACCTTCTCGACGGCGAGGTCGGTCAGGCCGACGACGGCGTACACGGGGGTGCTGTCGGTGACGGTCTTGCGGATGTCGGCAACGCGTGCCATGGGGATCTCCTTCATCAGGGTGTGGTCGTGGTGGGGCGGGAGGCGCTCCGGGGAGGGGCGGACTTCGACGCCGGCTTCCCTGCCGGCTTCGCGGTGGCCGTGCCGGCGCGCTCGGCGGCCGGTCTCGCGGCCGCCTGGGCTGCCGTGGCGGCCTTCCCGGTCTTCGGCGTGCCGGCCTTCCGGGCGGCCCGCGTACCGGCCGGCTTCGCGGCACCCACGAACGAGTCGTAGATGTCGAGGAGCGCGGCCCTCTGGCGGTCGGTGAGCTTCGGGTCGGCGCCGATGACGGCCCGCGTGTCGAGCGGCTCGGCCTCGTGGCCGTGGCGCTCGTCGAGGATCCCCGCCCGCACGTAGAGCGACTCCGCGGAGACCTCGAGGCCCTTGGCGAGCTGTTGGAGGATCTCGGCGCTGGGCTTCTTCAGGCCCCGCTCGATCTGCGACAGGTAGGGGTTGGAGATCCCGGCCAGCTCGGACAGCTGGCGCAGCGAGAGCCGGGCCGACTGACGCTGCTCGCGCAGGTAGTCGCCCAGGCTGTTGCCTGCCAGGGGGCCGAGCGGGATCCGGGTCATGCCTCCAGTGTGCTTGCTTCAGTTAGCAGAATGCAAACCCGAGACAGCGTGACGGTGACCACACGGGTGGCGGGTCAGGCGGTGGGCGTGCGGCGGTCCCTGACGCCGAGCAGGGCACGGGCGTCGTCGGTGGACATCGCCGGGCGCTGCATGACCTCGGCGAGGTGGGCCGCACGCTCCACGAGCTGGGAGTTGTGCTCGACCGGCACGCCCCGGGCGTAGACCACGTTGTCCTCCATGCCGACGCGCAGGTGGCCGCCGGCGGACAGGGCCGCCGCCGCGACGGGCAGGTGCGAGCGCCCGATGCCGGTGGCCGACCACGAGGTGACCTCCGGCGGCAGCATCGCGACGCCGGCCACCAGCGCGGCGGTCGTGCCCGGCATACCGCCCGGCACGCCGGTGACGAAGTCGACGTGCACCTTCCCGCCGAAGGGGAGCCCGTGGCGGTCCAGCAGCCGGGCCAGCGCGGCTACGTGGCCGAGGTCGAAGAGCTCGAACTCGGGGACGACCTCGCGCTCCTGCGCCTGGACGTAGAGGTCGGACATGAAGCCCCAGGGGTTCAGGAAGACGTCGTCGCCGAAGTTGGTGGTGCCGCAGGTCAGCGAGCACGAGTCGGGCTCGGCGTCGAGCACGGTGAGCCGCTGCTCGAGCGGGTCGTGGACCGAGCCGCCGGTCGACAGCTGCACGATGAGCGAGGTCTGCTCGCGCAGCGCCTCGACCGCCGCCGACAGGTACCCGTGGTCGAGCGTGGGCCGGTGCTCCGCGTCGCGGATGTGCAGGTGGATCATCGCGGCGCCGACGGCCTCGCAGGCCTTGGCGGTCTCGACCAGCTCCTCCAGGGTGGTGGGGAGCTGGGGGACGTCGGCCTTGTCGAGCTCGGCGCCGGTGGGCGCGACCGTGATGAGGGTGCCGGGGGTGGGAGGCATGGAGTCATCATGGCAGCGAGTGCTCGCGTCGGGGTCCCCGGAGGGCCTCCCACGTGTGGGACACTGAGCACCGCCTGTGCGCAAACGCGCGCAAACCGGGACCGGGGACAGCCCGGGGGACAGAGAGCGAAAGCGGGACCGTGGACCTTCACGACTACTACCGGGTGGTACGCAAGCGTTGGCGCACGATCGCCGCCTGCACCCTCCTGCTGGTCGCCCTGGCGGCGCTGATGACGCTGTCGAGCCCGAAGACGTACCAGGCCCGCACGCAGCTGTTCGTCTCCACCTCCGGTGGCTCGGACTCCACCCAGCTGCTCCAGGGGAACGTCTTCACCCAGCAGCGCGTGAAGTCCTACGCCGACCTCATCAACACCCCGACCGTGCTCAACCCGGTCATCAAGCAGCTCGGCCTGGACATGTCCCCCGACGCGCTCGGCGGCAAGATCACCTCGAACGTGCCGCTCGACACCGTCCTGATCGACGTCCTCGTCACCGACCGCGACCCCGAGCGGGCAGCCAGGATCGCCGACGCGGTGGGCAAGCAGTTCAGCACCACGGTCGGCGAGCTCGAGCGGGTCTCCGACTCGGCCCCGAGCCCGGTCAAGGTCTCCGTCGTGCGGCCTGCCGCCGTCCCGGGCGGCCCGATCAGCCCCAACCCGACCCGCAACATCGGCCTGGGCGTCGTGCTCGGCCTGCTCGTCGGGCTCGGGGCCGCGCTGCTGCGCGACACCTTCGACACCTCGGTCAAGAGCGAGCGCGACGTCAAGGACGCCACCGACGAGACCGTCCTCGGCGGCATCGCGTTCTCCAACGACGGCGCCAAGCAGCCGCTGATCATCCAGTCCGACCCGCACGGCCCGCGCGCCGAGGCGTTCCGCTCGCTGCGCACGAACCTGCAGTTCGTCGACGTGGCCAACCACCCGCGCTCGATCGTCTTCACCTCGTCCCTGCCGGGTGAGGGCAAGACGACGACCACCGCCAACCTCGCCATCAGCATGGCCGCCGCCGGGGCGCGCGTCTGCGTCATCGAGGGCGACCTGCGCCGCCCGCGCCTGCTGCAGTACATGGGCATGGAGGGCTCGGTCGGCCTCACCAACGTCCTGATCGGCCAGGCCGACCTCGAGGACGTCATCCAGCCGTTCGGCGACACCGGCGTCCAGGTCCTCGGCGCCGGCCAGATCCCGCCGAACCCGAGCGAGCTGCTCGGCTCGGAGACGATGGCCCGGGTGCTGCGCCAGCTGGAGCAGATGTTCGACTACGTCATCATCGACGCCCCGCCCGTCCTGCCCGTCACCGACGCGACGGTGCTGAGCACCATCACCGGCGGCGTCGTCGTGGTGGCCGGCTGCGGCGTGGTGGCCAAGGAGCAGCTCAGCCGGACGATCGCCTCCATCAAGGGCGTCAACGGCAACGTGCTCGGCGTCGTCGTCAACCGCATCCCGACCCGGGGCGCGAACGCCGAGACCTACTACTACGGCGAGGGGTACGCCCCGCTGTCGCCGGACCGCAGCCGCCGCGAGCGCTCCCGCGACCGCCAGGGCGTCCGCGTCTGACCGACGCCCCAGCACCGACCGCACGGCCCGCCGTCCCCCAGGGGAGGCGGGCCGTCGTCGTCGAGAAGGTCGGTGTCGTCGAGGTGGACGGGTCAGGGCCGGTCGTGCGCCCTCAGGGGGCGACGACGACCTCCTGCGCAGCGCTGACGCCGGCGACGTCGAGGGTGGCGTCCACCGGGGTGTTCCGCTTGATGAGGGCCAGGCCGATCGGGCCGTCCTCGTGGTGCCGGGCCACCGACGTCAGGAAGCCGACCTGCCGGCCGTCGAGGCTGACCGCGCTCCCCCGGTCCGGCAGCGTGTGGCCCGAGCCGTCGAGGTGCAGGAACACCAGCCGCCGCGGCGGCCGCCCGAGGTTGTGCACCCGCGCGATGGTCTCCTGCCCGCGGTAGCAGCCCTTGTGCAGGTGGACCGCCGTCCGCAGCAGGTCGACCTCGTGCGCGATCGTGCGGTGGTCGGTCTCGAAGCCGAGGCGCGGTCGCCACGCGGCGACGCGCAGCGCCTCGCTCGCCCAGGTGCCGGCGAGGTCACGGTCGCCCACGGCCTGCTCCAGCTCCGCGCGCGGCACGAGCACCTCGCGCCAGCGCCGGTCCTGCGCCGGGTGACCCTCGACGGGCCCGTATGCCGCCGTGTCGCCGACCAGCCCCGGCCACGGATCGCGCCAGGCGAGCGGCTCGCCGGGCCGGGACTCCGAGCCGGACGGCTCGCCCAGCACGGCCCAGTCGGCGCTCACGTCGGCGACCTCGACGCGCAGCATGAAGCGCATGGAGTCGAGCCACCCCGCAAGCGCCGCGGAGGTGCCCGGCTCGGTGGTGACCCACGTCGTGGTGCCGTCGTCGACGAGGTGCAGGTCGTGCTCGACGTGGCCCTTCGGGCTCAGGACCAGCGCCTCGCGCGAGTCGTGGGGCACGAGGCCGGTCAGCTGCTGGCTGGTGATCGAGTGAAGCCAGGAGAGCCGGTCGGGCCCGGTGACCGTCACCACGCCCCGGTGGGACAGGTCGACGACGGCGAGCCCCTCGGCGAGCAGGCGCTGCTCGCGCACCGGGTTGCCGTAGTGGGCTGCGACCCCGGCGTCGGGGCCCTCACCCTCCACCGCCCCGGGGCGCGCCAGCAGGGGCGACCGGTAGGCGGTCGCCTCGGTCTCGACGTTCTCTGTCACCGGCTGCACTCTGCACACTCCCCGTGGACGGCCATGTGGGTCACGTCTGCGACAAACCCGTTGGCGGCCAGAACATTCCCGACGAACTCCGTGGCGAACGACTCCGGGCACTCCTCGACGCGGCCGCAGCGGCGGCACACGAGGTGGACGTGCCCGGAGTGGTCGGCGAGGTGGTAGCTGGGCGCCCGGTGGTCCAGGTGCGTGTGCGCCACGACACCGAGCGACTCCAGGGCCTCCAGCGCCCGGTAGACCGTGGAGGCGGCCAGCGGCTGGCCACCGTCGGCCGCGACGAGGGACACGACGCGGTCAGGTGTCACGTGGCCCTCCTGCGTGACGACGTCGAGCACGCGTCGCCGCTGGGAGGTCATCCTCAGACCCTGGGCGCGCAGCTGCTCTCCGACGTCCTGCACCGTTCCACTGTACGGTCCTGGCCCGGACGGCCCTCCGGGTTACCTACACTGACCGGGTGCTCGATGAGTTCGAAGACACCAGGCCCACCCCGCAGACCCCCCGCCGCAGGCATCGCGCCCGGCGGGTCGTCGCGGTCCTCGTCGCGCTCGTCGTGCTGGTGGTCGTGGGGGGCGCCGCGGCATACCTGCTGCTCCTGAACCACACCGTCTCGACCAACGTGAAGCGGGAGTCCCTGCTCCCCACCCCCGGCGTGAGCGGTGCCGACGCCGGCCCGACCAAGAAGCCGGCCGCCAAGGACGCGCAGAACATCCTCTTCATCGGCTCCGACGCCCGCGCCGGGCTCGGTGGCGCGCGGTCCGACGTGATCGTGCTCATGCACGTGTCCGGCGACCGCAAGAAGGTCACGCTCGTGCACTTCCCCCGTGACCTCTACGTCAGCGTGCCGGGCCACGGCAAGGACAAGATCAACGCGGCCTTCGCCTACGGCGGCGCGCCGCTGCTGGTGCGCACCCTGCAGGACCTCGTCGGGGTGCCGATCGACCACGTGGCGATCAGCAACTTTGAGGGCTTCAAGAACATGACCGACGCCGTGGGCGGCGTGAACGTCTACGTCGAGGAGCCCAGCAGCGGCCCCAACTACACGTTCCACAAGGGCTTCCAGGAGATGGACGGCGCCGAGGCGCTCGCGTTCGTCCGCGAGCGCAAGGACCTCAGCGAGGGCGACATCTCGCGTGGGCGCCGTCAGCAGGCGTTCATCAAGGCGCTGCTGCTGAAGTCGCTGAGCAAGGACGTGCTCACCAACCCGGTGACGCTGGCCAAGTTCGTCGACGCCGGCACGAAGAACCTCATCGTCGACGACAAGTTCACGGTCGGCGAGATGCGCAGCGAGGCCTTCTCGATGCGGAACCTGCGTGGCCGGGACGTCAGCTTCGTCACCGCCCCCTTCGCCGGGTTCGGGACCTCGCCCGTCGGCGCCTCCATCGACATCCTCGACGAGCCCGGCATGAAGGTGCTGGCCGACGCCCTGCAGAACGACGACATGGCCAACTACACCGACAAGTCCCTCACGCCCTGACGCGACGGGCCCCGTCGGGCCGCTGGTTCCCGGCAGGGGTCCCGAACGGAGTCCCGGACGCGTGCCCGTGCAGTCCCGGCACGGTCGGCCGGGAGACCCGGAGCCGACGGCTAGGGAGTCGTCCAGTCGCCGAGGTCGGCCGCGGAGGTGTGGACCTCGTCCCCCACGCGCAGCCAGGCCCGGTCGGCGGTGACCGAGAGCGCGACGCTGCCCGGGTCGACCTTCGTCAGGTCGGTCTCGATGCAGCCGGTCGCCTTGGTCGGCGACCCGCTGGCCACGACCGCCAGGCCCTTGCACCCGTCGACCTTCGGGACGACGAGGTAGGAGTCGCCCGAGCCGTTGATGGCGACGGCCAGCGCGCCCTCGGCGGTCGCGACGGTGCGCCACGACGTGCCGGTCTTGCTGGAGAGCAGCTTGCCGTTGCCGCAGAGCACCTGGGCGCCGCTGTCGACGACCGCGAGGTCGATGACGTCCGACGAGCCGCACGGCTTGCCCCGCTTGCCGGTGGGCAGGCCCACGGTGTCGGTGGCGCGCGGGTCGCGGTACCAGGCGTCGTTCACGCTGCCGCCGTCACCGAAGTCGGCGTCCACGGCGCTGGTCTGCTTGATCGCCGGGGCGCAGTCGCCCTTGTCGGCGCCGACGGCGAAGGCCGAGCCGTCACCGCGCACGCGGACCCGGACGATCACGTCGAAGGGCGCCGAGCGGGGCCCCCACGTCTTGCCGCCGTTGGTGGTGAGCTCGAGCGTCGCGCCGCCCTTGTCGCACGTTCCCTGCGTGAATCGCAGCGCCCGCTTGGCGTCCACGCCGACCACACCCACGGCGACGGGCACGACGTCGACGGCAGGCGCGCCGGAGGTGCCCTTCGAGCCGGTCGAGGAGCTGCTGGACGGCGTGGGGGTGGATCCGGCGGGCAGGCCCTCGGACGAGGCGCCGACCGTCTCGCCGCCCCGGGCCACGGGCTGCCGGGTGCTGCTGACGGCGAGCCCCACGAGGGCCACGTCGACGACGAGGAAGGCCGCCAGGGCGACGAGGCCGGCGCGCTCGGTGAGCCGGGCCATCAGGGCCGCCCCAGGGCCGCGACGACGGTGGGCAGCGCGCTGCTGATCTCCTGGGCCATCTGCTCGAAGACCTCCGGGCCACGTCGGTAGGGGTCGATGATGTCGGCCTCGGCGTCGGACAGCGGTGGCCGCATGCCGCGCTGGCCGGCGGCCAGCGCCACGACGCGCTGCACGTGCTCGGACGCGGACGCCGACGGGGCGTGCAGCTCGGCCGGGTCGATGCCGGCGAGCAGGTCGGCGAACTCGCGGAACGCGAAGACGTAGCGCAGCGCGCGCGGGTGCAGGGTGGCGACCTTGCCGCGGTGCGCGCGCGTGGCGGTCAGCACGAGGTCGGCCGACGCCACGTGCTGGGGCAGCAGCGTGCGGGCCACGAAGCCCTCGGAGGGGTAGCCGAGCCGGTCCATGATGACCCGCGAGCCCTCGTCGACCGGGTTGCCGGCGAGCGCGCCGGTGCCACCGCTGGTGACCTCGACCTCACCCTGCCCCCAGGAGCGGTCGAGCTCGGTCTGCAGGGCGCGCTCGAGGTACGGCGAACGGCACACGTTGCCGGTGCACACGGTGAGGATCCGCGCAGGCGTCGTCATCGGTCAGCCGACACGCTTCAGCTCGGCGGAGACGTGGCTCTGCAGCGGCTGGCCGACGGCCGCCATGTCCATGGCCCACAGCAGGTTGGAGTTCACGAGGCCGTAGAGCCGGCTCGCCGCGTTGTACTCCTTGGCGTGCGGGCTGCGCAGGACGCCGTCGGTCCGCAGCTCGATCTTCGCCGGCTCGGCCTTGCCGTAGTACATCTCGACGATCCCCGTGGGATGGGTGAGCAGCAGCTCGACCTCACCGCCCTCGACGGGACGCCAGAACCCCAGCTCGGTGGCGAGCGGGCGCACCTTCTGGCCGGCGTCGTCGAGCAGCCAGGTGCGGCTGTGCCACTCCAGGAACGGGCGCCCGTCGTGGGTCACCTCGATCTCCTGGCCGAAGTTGGCCGACTCGATCGTGGGGTAGCCGACGACGCCCGCCCCCTCCCAGCGCCCGATCAGCCAGGCGAGGGGGGCGAGCTCCCGGGGCAGGTCGGGGTCGAGGGTGAACTGCATCAGCGCGGCGTCTTCACCAGGCGGTAGACGACGAAACCGGCGAACCAGGTCACCACGACGGCCGTGGCCACGAGCAGGGCGATGTAGAACGTGTGCACGCGCCAGATCGTAGCCTGTGGGCCATGTCCGACCCGCGAACCCGCCTCATTGTCAAGGTCACGTCCGGCGTCGAGGCCCTCGAACGGCTCAACCAGGCGTTCACCGTGGCCGCCACGGCGGCTGCCAGCGGGGTGGAGGTCAGCCTCTGGCTGACCGGGGAGGCCACGTGGCTCGCGGTGCCCGGGCGCGCGGAGGAGGTGACCCTGCCGTATGCCGCGGAGCTGGCCGAGCTGCGCGACGCCGTCCTCGCGGCCGGCACTCTGACGGTGTGCGGCCAGTGCGCGGCCCGGCGCGGGCTCGAGGTGGACGACCTCGTCGCGGGTGCCACGATCCGGGGTGCGGCGGCCTTCGTCGAGGAGGTCATGGCGCCGGAGGCCCAGGCCCTCGTCTACTGACGTCGGCGTCCCCGCCAGTGGGAGGGGTGCCGCCCGTGGGGTGAGCCCGGAGCAGGGCGGGTGCCGGCTGTGTCAGCCGGAGAAGACGGGGGATGTCACGACCGTGAACGAGATGACCCCCACGAGCAGCGACGCGGCCAGGGCGGACGCGAGCTGGGCCCGCGGCAACGGGGCGGAGGGCAGCGGGGCGAGCACCCGGCGGGCCGCGTGGGAGATCGCGGCGGCGAGGAGCCCGAGCAGGGCGCCCGAGCCCGCGGTCGGCTCGCCGGCCACGAGCGCGACGACGAGCGCGGCCAGCCCGCCGGCGAACATCGAGATGAACAGCGCCCACTGCCGCAGCCGTGGCACCGAGATGAGGGGGTCGGCCAGGACGCCGACGGCCAGCCCCGCCATCGCGGCGGCGAGGCCGTGCTCGCCGTAGAGGTACTGCGGGATGGGCGCGAAGGCCGCGCCCGAGGCGATGATCGCGAGTCCCGCCACGGTCGAGGCGATGGACTCGGTGAGCCGGGGGCGACCGTCCCGGCGCAGCAGCTGGTGGGCGAAGGCGGCGAGCACGGCGACGGCCATCGCCGCCGGCATCCACTCCAGGTACGGCTCGTCGCGGGTCAGCAGCACCGCGGCCGACGTGAGCGCGACCCCGACCGACAGGACTGCGGTGGTTCCCCTCGGGCTCGGCAGGCCGAGCAGCACCGGCCAGCCCCAGGCGAGCACGAACCCGCCCAGCGCCACGGCGAGCGCCACGAAGCGGGGGCTCGCGTACCCGGTCAGGGCCACGAGCGCGGCGAACGCGATGGTGGCGACGATCGAGACGGGCCGCACGGCCAGGGCCCGCTTGGGCAGGTCGGCACGCGACGCCTCGGCCACCGCACGCCGCTCACGGCGGGTCAGCGGCAGGACCGGCGCGGACTCCTGCTCAGGCACCTCGGACACAGCCCGCATCCTCCCATCACCCCCCGGCGAACGGGGGCAGGACCTCGACGACGGCTCCCGCGGGCAGGACGTCGGACCGCTGGGCGGCCCGGCCGTCGAGCAGGAGGCTGCTGACGGCGGCCACCGGGGCCAGGCCCGGGCGCAGCGCCGTCGCGGCCGCCAGGGCGTCGCCCACGGTGGCGCAGCCGGTGATGACGTCGCAGTCCGCCCCGGCGGCCGCACGGGCACCCGCCCAGTAGCGGACGGTCACGGACTGCTGCTCCTGCTCCGACGGCATACCTGCCCCTCTCCGGTGAGACAACGATCTCACCATGCGTACGGCACCCCGGTCACGTCGGCCTGCCCGTACCATCGGCAGGGATGGCCCGACTGCTGCTCCTCACCAACGCGCTGGCACCCAGCGCGGACGTGCTGCCGGCCCTGGGGCTCCTGACCCACCACGTGCGGGTCATCCCGGCCGAGCCGACCGCGCTGGTCGACGCTCCCCCCGCCGACGCGGTGCTGCTCGACGCCCGCCGAGACCTGGCCGTCGCCCGGTCGCTGTGCCGCGTCCTGCGCGCCACCGGCATGTCCGTGCCGCTCCTCGCGATCCTCACCGAGGGCGGCCTCGCCGGCATCACGGCCGAGTGGGGCGTCGACGACGTGCTGCTCGAGTCCGCCGGGCCGGCCGAGGTCGAGGCGCGGCTGCGCCTGGCGGTCGGCCGGATCGCCGAGGCGCAGGAGCCCGAGGAGGTCCAGATCACCTCCGGCGACGTCACCATCGACGAGGCGACGTACTCCGCGCGGGTCAAGGGCCGCCTGCTCGACCTGACCTACAAGGAGTTCGAGCTCCTGAAGTACCTCGCCCAGCACCCGGGCCGCGTCTTCTCCCGCGCCCAGCTGCTGCAGGAGGTGTGGGGCTACGACTACTACGGGGGCACGCGCACCGTGGACGTCCACGTCCGTCGCCTGCGGGCCAAGCTCGGCTCGGAGTACGAGGTCCTCATCGGGACCGTGCGCAACGTCGGCTACCGGTTCGTCCCCGCCGAGGACATCGCAGCCGACGCCTGAGCCCTGCACGACGACGCCCCACCCGGGACCCGGGTGGGGCGTCGTCGTGCCTGCGCCGTCAGGCGCCCGCCGTCACGGGGTGGCCGTGATCCGGGTCAGCGCACCCGGGGTGTAGGGCGAGCTCGCCGACAGGTAGCTGGCGAACGCGTCGATGTCCAGGCCGCCGTAGTAGACGTTCGTCCCCTGGGCCATGGTCGGGAAGTTGTCCCCACCACCCTGGAGGAAGTTGTTCGTCACGATGCGGTAGGTCTGGCCGTCGACCAGCGGCTGTCCGTTCACCGTCACCGTCCCGAGCGTGGTGCCCGAGTAGGTGTAGTTGAAGCCCTTGTTCACCTGCAGGATCTTCTTAGCGGTGCCGGCGTTCTTGCCGGACCACTGCTCGGTGAGCAGCTGCTTGACCTGCGCGCCCGTGAGGTCGAGCGACACGAGGTAGTTGTTGAACGGCTGAACGTTGAACGCCTCCTCGAAGGTGATGTCGCCGGGCGCCTCGCCGTACTTGCTGCTGCTGTACGTCAGGTCGGTGCGGATGCCACCGGGGTTCATGAAGGCGATGTCCGGCTTCCTGCCACCGGTCACGACCGACGGGTCGGCGAGCTGGGCGTCGGCGATGAGGTCACCGAGCTGCGACTCCCCGCCGGCGTTGCCGGTGCGGGTCACGTCGGTGGTGACGTGGCCGATGACCTTGCTGGCGATCGGCGTCACGAGCGTCTTGTAGCGGTCGATGAGGGCCGTCTGGTCGGCGTCCTTGGCGACGTCACGGGTGACGATCATGTTGGCGCTGTCCACCGAGGTGCGGACGATGTCCTGCGTGCGGCGGTCGTAGGTCAGCTCGGTGTCGGTGAAGAGGCGGCCGAACGACGACGCGGAGGTGACCATGCGCGGCTGGCCGGCCGGGTCCTTGATGTCGCAGACGTACGGCTGGTGGGTGTGGCCGGACACGATCATGTCGATGGCGGGGTCGAGGCCCTTGGCGATCGGGATGATCGGGCTGTCGGCGGCGAGGCTGCCCCCCTGGGCGCACGTGTAGTCGTACGTCGGGTTCACGGTGTACGGCGTGCCGTTCTCGTACCAGGTCTGCTGGTTCGGGGTGCCGCCCTGGTGGATGAGCACGACGATCGCGTTGACGCCCTGGGCCCGCAGGACGGGCACGAGCGCGTTGGCGGTCGCGACCTCGTTCTTGAACTGCAGGCCGGCGACACCGGCCGCGGTGACGATGGTCGGGGTGTCCTGCAGGGTCATGCCGATGAAGCCGATCTTGGCGCCCTTGATGTTCTTGATCGTGTAGGGCGGCAGGATGGTCTTGTCGGTGCCGGAGTAGACGACGTTCGCGGCCAGGTAGTCGAAGTTCGCACCCGTGAAGGTCTTGCCGCCGGGGCAGGAGTCCTGGTTGTTTGCGCCGGTGCCGTCGTCGAGGCAGCCACCGTCCGCCATCCGCTGGAGCTCCTTGTAGCCCTCGTCGAACTCGTGGTTGCCCACGGCGCTCGCGTCGAGGCCGAGCGAGTTCATCGCCTCGATGGTGGGCTCGTCGTGGAACGCGGCCGACAGCAGCGGGGAGGCGCCGATGAGGTCACCGGCCGCCACGGTCAGCGAGTACGGGTGGCCCTTGCGGGCCTCCTTCAGGTGGGTGGCGAGGTACTCCACGCCGCCGGCGTCCGTGGTGACGTCCTGGGCGACCAGCGCCCCCGTCTTGGGGTCGGTGACGGTCTTGTGCCCGGTGACGATGCGGCCGCTGGAGCCCGACGGGGTCTCGAGGTTGCCGTGGAAGTCGTTGAACGACAAGAGCTGGATGTCCATGGTCGGGCCGTTCGCGGCAGCCGTCGAGCTGCCCCCGGTCATGGCCAGGCCGGCGGCGGCCATGGCGGCCACGGCGACGACTCCCGACAGGCGTCGGGTGCGCAGAGAGGTCATGTGTGCGTCCTTGTGCGGAGGTGGGTCCCGGCAGGTGGGCCGGACCCGTGCACGCTAACGGCACCCCGCTCGTTAGGGAAGATGCAGGTGGATGGCGTGGTCCAATGCTTCCCGTGCCGTCACCACGTATCCGCCCCACCGACACCCTGACCCCCGACGAGCGCGACGCCGTGCGGTCCCTCGCCGCCCGCGCGACGCAGGCCGACGGCGTGGGCGCCCTGTCGGAGCAGACCCTGTTCGACCTCGCCGCAGGCCCCGGCCGTGTGCGCCACGTGCTGGCGTATGCCGGGGAGCAGCTCGCGGGGTACGCGCAGCTCGCCGGCGACGACGGGGAAGCCCGCGAGGCCGACCACGACGACGAGGACCCGTCGGGCGAGCTCGTCGTGGACCCGGGCCACCGGCGTACGGGCGTCGGCCGGGCCCTGCTCGAGGCGGTGCTGGCCGAGGCGGGCGAGGTGCGCCTCTGGGCCCACGGCAACCTCCCGGCCGCCCGGGCCCTCGCGGCTGCGGCCGGGCTCGAACCGGTGCGCGAGCTGCACAAGATGTCCCGCCCGCTCACGCAGGACGACGCCACCTCACCCGCGACCGCGCTGCCGGCCGGCTACACCGCCCGGGCGTTCGAGCCCGGCCGGGACGAGGAGGCGTGGCTGGCCACGAACGCCGCGGCGTTCGCCCACCACCCCGAGCAGGGCCGGATGACGCTCGCCGACCTCCAGGACCGGATGGCGCAGGACTGGTTCGACCCGGCCGGGTTCATCGTCGTGGGCACGGCGCAGGCACCCGACGCGGTCGCGGCGTTCCACTGGACCAAGGTGGACCCGGAGCAGCGGTCCACCCTCGAACCCGGCGCCACGGCCGGCGAGGTGTACGTCGTGGGCGTCCACCCCGACCACCAGGGCCGCGGCCTGGGCAGGCCGGTCACGGCCCTCGGCCTCGCCCACCTGGCCCGGCTCGGCCTCCCGGAGGTCGTCCTCTACGTCGACGGCGACAACGCGGCGGCGATACGCACCTACACGGGACTGGGATTCCGCAGCATCATGGTCGACGTGATGTATTCGCGTCCCGTTCACCGCCCCCTGTGAGGATGACCGCATGAGCGTGACCACCGAGGCCGACGACGCCGACACCTTCGACACCGACGAGGCCGGCCACGAGGTCTCGATCGCCAGCGCGCAGCCTCGTGCCGCGAACGGCCGGTTCATGCGGGTCGTGCAGTCGGCGGGGTGGCAGGACGACAGCGGGCTGCCGGCCGACCGGTTCCTCGACCGCGAGATCTCCTGGCTGCAGTTCAACGAGCGGGTGCTGCAGATGGCGGCCGACGACACGGTCCCGCTTCTCGAGCGGGCCCGGTTCCTCGCCATCTTCACCTCGAACCTCGACGAGTTCTTCATGGTCCGGGTGGCCGGTCTCAAGCGCCGCATCGCCACCGGGCTCGCGGTGCGCTCGGCGTCGGGGCTCGAGCCGCGGGAGGTGCTCGACCAGATCTCGCTGGTCGCCCACGAGCTGCAGGCGATGCAGACGGCCGTCTACAAGGACAAGGTGCAGCCGGCCCTGGAGGAGGAGGGCATCGCGATCGTCCGCTGGGACGAGCTCAGCGACGACGAGCGCGCCCTGCAGTCCGAGCAGTTCACCGACCAGGTCTTCCCGGTTCTCACCCCGCTGGCTGTCGACCCGGCGCACCCGTTCCCCTACATCTCCGGGCTCTCGCTCAACCTCGCCGTCGTCCTGGTGAACCCCAAGACCGGCAAGGAGCACTTCGCCCGGGTCAAGGTGCCGCCGCTGCTGCCCCGGCTGCTGCACATCGAGCCCGAGGCCGGCGAGCCCGTCACCGCCGACCTCTTCCACACCCGGTTCGTCCCGCTCGAGGACGTCATCGCCGCCCACCTGGACATGCTCTTCCCCGGCATGGAGGTGCGGGAGCACTTCACCTTCCGGGTCACCCGCAACGAGGACCTCGAGGTGGAGGAGGACGACGCCGAGAACCTCCTCGCCGCCCTCGAGAAGGAACTCACCCGGCGCCGGTTCGGCCCGCCCGTGCGCCTCGAGGTCGACGAGCTCATCGACGACCACGTGCTCGACATGCTCGTGCGCGAGCTCGGCGTGAGCGAGAGCGAGGTCTACCGGCTCCCGGCGCCACTGGACCTGCGCAGCCTCAACCTCGTCGCCGACATCGAGCGGTCCGACCTGCGGTACCCGCCGTTCCGCGGGATGTCGCACCCGGACCTCTCGCCGGCCGAGAGCTCCAAGGCGTCGGACATCCTGCCGGTGGTCCGCGACAAAGACGTCCTGCTCCAGCACCCCTACGACTCGTTCTCCACGTCGGTGCAGGCCTTCATCGAGCAGGCGGCCGCCGACCCGCACGTGCTGGCCATCAAGCAGACGCTCTACCGCACCAGCGGCGACTCGCCCATCGTCGACGCCCTCATCGACGCGGCCGAGGCGGGCAAGCAGGTCCTGGCCATCGTGGAGATCAAGGCCCGCTTCGACGAGCAGAACAACATCTCCTGGGCCCGCAAGCTGGAGCACGCGGGCGTCCACGTCGTCTACGGCATCGTCGGCCTCAAGACCCACGCCAAGCTCTGCATGGTCGTGCGCCAGGAGAGCGACGGCGGCCTGCGCCGGTACTGCCACATCGGCACCGGCAACTACAACGGCAAGACCGCCCGGCTCTACGAGGACTTCGGGCTGCTCACCTCCGACCCGCAGGTCGGCGACGACCTGGCCCGGCTGTTCAACCAGCTCTCCGGGTTCGCGCCGCGCAGCAAGTTCAAGCGGCTGCTCGTCGCGCCCCGGTCAATCCGCAGCGGGCTCGTCGAGCGGATCGAGGCCGAGATCGACCACGTCAGGGCCGGCCGGCCGGGCCTGGTCCAGATCAAGGTGAACTCGATCGTCGACGAGCAGGTCATCGACGCGCTCTACCGCGCGTCCATGGCCGGCGTGCACGTCGACGTCTGGGTGCGCGGGATCTGCGCCCTGCGACCCGGTGTCGAGGGCCTGTCCGAGAACATCGAGGTGCACTCGGTCCTCGGCCGCTTCCTCGAGCACTCCCGCGTCTTCCACTTCGGCGGCGGTGGCGAGCCCGAGGTGTGGATCGGCAGCGCCGACATGATGCACCGCAACCTCGACCGCCGGGTCGAGGCGCTGGTCCGCATCGCCGAGCCCAGGCACGTCGAGGACCTGCGCTGGCTGCTCGCCCGCGGCATGAGCGACGAGTACGCCCACTGGCGCCTGGGGTCCGACGGCCGGTGGACGCGCGTCAACACCGGCCCGGACGGCGAGCCGCTGCTCGACCTGCAGGCCACGCTCATCGAGCAGCACACCAAGCGCCGCCGCAAGGCCCGCCGCCGTTGAGCACCCCCATCCCGGCCGCAGGGACGCTGCCCTGGCGACGTCGACGCGGCCAGCTCGAGGTCGCCCTCGTGCACCGGCCCAAGTACGACGACTGGTCGTGGGCCAAGGGCAAGCTCGACCCGGGCGAGCCCTGGCCGGTGGCGGCGGTGCGCGAGACGGCCGAGGAGACCTCGCTCGAGGTGGGCCTCGGGCGGCCCCTGCCCGGCGCCTCGTACACCGTGCTCGACGGCGACGGGCAGCCCGCCACCAAGGAGGTCCGCTACTGGGCGGCGGAGGCGACGAAGCCAGCCGGTCCGCTCGCCAACGAGGTGGACGAGGTCCGCTGGCTCGACGTCGTCGCCGCCTCGGACCGGCTCGACTACGCGCGCGACCGCGAGCAGCTGCGTGCGCTCGTGCGCGCCGACAAGGCCGGCACCCTGATCACGTGGCCGCTCGCGCTGGTGCGGCACGCGCACGCCATCGGGCGCGGCTCCTGGCCCGGGGAGGACCCCCTGCGTCCGCTCAGCGCCGCGGGACGAGACCGTGCCGCGCAGCTCGGCGCGCTGCTCTCGGCATACGCCGTGCGCCGGCTCGTCAGCTCACCGTCGGTGCGGTGCACCGACACGGTGCGCCCGTATGCCGCGTTGCGCGGCATACCCCTGCGCACCAAGGACGGGCTCAGCGAGGAGGGCTACGAGGCCGACCCGACCCGGGCGGGCCGGCACCTCGAGCGGTTGCTCGAGCGTGGCGTGCCCTCGGCCCTGTGCAGCCACGGGCCGGTGCTGCCGGACCTGATCACCCGCCTGTGCGACCGCGTGGACGGCACCGAGCCGGACGCCGGGGCCACCGGGGAGGCGCTGCGCGAGGCGGCCGCCGAGAAGATGGCCAAGGGCGAGGTGCTGGTCGTCCACCTCGCGGGGACCGGGGCCGGCGCGCGGGTCGTCGCCGTCGAGCGACACCTGCCCTGACCTGCGGGTTCGGGCACCTCCTGACCGACTCCTGACCCGCCGTTCACCCGGCCGTCGGGTGGGCGTGCTGGGGCCGCCGTCCAGAGTCTGGGTGTTGTTCACCGTCCGTTCACCTGCGACGGGCCACCACGTCACCAACCCTCCCTACCTTCAGGGTCGTCGGGCAGTGCGCCCGCCCCGAGTTTCCCCCTGTGGAGAGGTTTGAACACCGTGAAGATCCAGCGTCTCGGCCTCGTGGCCAGCGTGGCCCTGGTCGGCTCCCTCGCGCTGTCCGCGTGCGGCTCCGACAACAACACCGGTTCCGGTGCCAGCGCGTCGGGCTCGTCGTCGTCCTCCGGCGCCGCGTCGTCCGACTGCCCGCAGGGCGGCGGCACGCTCAACGCCGAGGGCTCGTCCGCCCAGAAGAACGCGATCGAGGAGGCCATCTCGAGCTTCCAGGACGCCTGCTCGGGCACCACCGTCAACTACAACCCGACGGGCTCCGGCGCCGGCATCAAGCAGTTCATCGCCGGCCAGGTCGACTTCGCCGGCTCCGACTCGGCGCTGAAGACCAAGCCGAAGGACGGCAAGATCGAGGCCGACGAGGCCGCCAAGTACTGCGGCTCCCCCGCTTGGAACATCCCCATGGTGACCGGCCCGATCGCGATCGCCTTCAACGTCAAGGGCGTCGACAAGCTCGTCCTGACGCCGAGCGTGGCCGCGCAGATCTTCAACGGCAAGATCACCTCCTGGAACGACAAGGCGATCGCAGCCGTCAACCCGGGCGTCACCCTGCCGAACGAGCCGGTCAAGGTCTTCTTCCGCTCCGACGAGTCGGGCACGACCGAGAACTTCACCAAGTACCTCAACGCCGCCGCCCCCAAGGACTGGACGGCCGAGCCGGGCAAGACCTGGACCGGCAAGGGCGAGGGCAAGCCGAAGTCCGACGGTGTCGCGAACGCGGTCAAGTCGACCGAGGGTGGCATCACCTACGCCGAGTGGTCCTACGCCAAGGACAACAAGCTGGGCATCGCCCAGATCGACAACGGCGGCGGCGCCGTCGAGCTCACCGGTGAGTCCGTGGGCAAGGCCGTGGCGGCCGCGAAGCAGGACGGCCAGGGCAACGACCTTCGCCTGAAGCTCGACTACGCCACCAAGGAGGCCGGCGCGTACCCGATCCTCCTCGTCACCTACGAGATCGTCTGCTCCAAGGGCAAGGACCCGAAGAAGACCGAGCTGACCAAGGCCTTCCTCAAGCACTTCGCCGACAAGCAGACCCAGCAGTCCCTCGAGGAGATCGGCTACGCGCCGCTCCCCGACGAGGTGCAGTCCAAGGTCGAGGCCGCGATCTCCGCGCTCTCCTGACCGACCGGGTGCCGCGGGGCCGACCAGCCCCGCGGCACCCGTGCTGCGTCCCCCCGCGCAGCACAGCACGTCCCCCGCGGCAGCCGTGTCGCGGAAGCACCAGCCAGTACCAACGCCGCACCACCACAGCGGCATCACAACCCCACATCCCCCACATCCCAGAGGCATCCCAGTGGCAACAGTGACCGGAAGGACGCTCGAAGGCGACCTGCAGGGCGACCGTGCAGGCACCGGACGGCTCGGCGACCGCCTGTTCGGCGGCGCAGCCAAGGCCTCGGGCGCCCTCGTCATCGGCATCGTCACCCTCGTCGGCCTCTTCCTGCTCTGGCAGGCGATCCCCGCCATCGCGGACGACAAGGTCAACTTCCTCACCTCGCGTGAGTGGGCGGTCGGCGACCCGGGCAACCTGCGGTTCGGCATCCTCGAGCTGCTCTGGACCACGGTCGTGGCGTCCACCATCGCGATGCTCATCGCCGTCCCCGTCGGGGTCGGCGTCGCCCTGTTCATCACCCAGTACTCCCCGCGGTGGCTGGCCCGCCCCGCCGCCAACCTGGTCGACCTGCTCGCCGCGGTCCCGTCGATCGTCTACGGCCTCTGGGGCCTGAAGACCTTCGGCCCGAAGTTCGACCCGGTGCAGGGCTGGCTGACCGCCCACCTGTCGTGGTTCCCGCTGTTCTCGAACACCTCGACCAGCGGCGGCACGATCCTGTTCATCGGCGTCGTGCTCGCCATCATGATTCTGCCGATCGTCACGGCGCTGTCGCGCGAGGTCTTCGCCCAGACCCCGACGGCGCACAAGGAGGGGGCGCTGGCCCTCGGCGCCACCCAGTGGGAGATGATCCGCACCGCCGTCCTGCCGTTCGGCCGGCCCGGCGTGATCTCCGCCGCCATGCTGGCCCTGGGCCGCGCGCTCGGCGAGACGATCGCCGTCACCATCATCGTGTCGTCCCTGGCCCCCGGGACGCCGTGGAGCTGGTCGCTGCTCAACGGTGGCGAGACCTTCGCCTCGCGGATCGCCAACAACGCCAGCGAGTTCGACTCCCCCGCGAAGACGGGCGCGTTCATCGCCGCCGGCCTCGTGCTCTTCGTCCTGACCTTCGTGGTCAACGCGGTCGCGCGGGTCGTCATCGAGCGCAGGAAGGCCTTCACCGAATGAGCACCGACACCGTCGCCCCCGGCCGCACCGTCGGCTCGACCGGGTCCTCGCGGCCCGGTGGCCCCGTGCCCGTCCTGGGCCACCCCGCCCGCGGCCGCGAGGCCAAGGACCTCATCGCGCGGGTCGTCATGTGGCTGGCGTTCGCCCTCGCCCTCGTGCCGCTCGTCTGGATCCTGTGGACCGTGGTGTCCAAGGGCTTCCACCTGCTGCTCGAGCCGCAGTGGTGGACCAACTCCCAGAAGGGCATCACCTCCCGGCGCGAGGGTGGCGGCGCCGTCCACGCCATCCAGGGCACCCTCATCCAGGGCTTGGTCACCGCGGCGATCTCGGTGCCGATCGGCGTGATGACGGCCATCTACCTCGTCGAGTACGGCCGCGGGCGGTTCGCCAAGGCGGTGTCGTTCATGGTGGACATCCTCACCGGCGTCCCCTCGATCGTGGCCGGCCTGTTCGTGTATGCCGTGTGGGTCACCACGTTCGGGTTCCAGCGGGTGGGCTTCGCGGTCTGCCTGTCGCTGGTGCTGCTGATGATCCCGGTCGTCGTGCGCTCGACCGAGGAGATGCTCAAGCTCGTCCCGAACGAGCTGCGCGAGGCGTCGTACGCGCTCGGTGTGCCGAAGTGGCGCACCATCGCCCGCGTCGTCCTGCCGACCGCCTTCTCCGGCATCATCACCGGCATCCTGCTCGGCCTCGCCCGCGTCATGGGCGAGACCGCACCGCTGCTGATCCTCGGTCCGTACACGAAGTCGATCGCCACCGACCTCTTCGGCGGCTACATGGCGACGCTGCCGACGATGATCAACCAGGACCGCACCGAGAGCCTCCAGCCGGCGGTCGACCGCGTGTGGGCGGCGGCCCTCACCCTCATCCTGCTCGTGCTGCTGCTCAACCTCGCCGGGCGCTTCGTCGCCCGCTTCGGCTCGGTGAAGAAGTAGCACGCCACCGGCGGCACCCGGCATACCGCGACGCAGCGGCGCCCAGCCACCACTCCCCCGACATCCCCTGAGAACACATCCCATCCCGAAGGACGAACAACCCCATGGCCAAGCGAATCGACGTCAGTGACCTGAACGTCTACTACGGCGCCTTCAAGGCCGTCGAGGGCGTGACCATGACGGTCGAGCCGCGGTCGGTGACCGCGTTCATCGGACCGTCCGGCTGCGGCAAGTCGACGTTCCTGCGCACGCTGAACCGCATGCACGAGGTGATCCCCGGCGGACGCGTCGAGGGCAAGGTCATGCTCGACGACCAGGACCTGTACGCCTCGAACGTCGACCCGGTGGCCGTGCGGCGCACCGTCGGCATGGTGTTCCAGCGGCCGAACCCGTTCCCGACGATGTCGATCTACGACAACGTCGCGGCCGGGCTGCGCCTCAACGGCGTCAAGGGCAAGAAGAAGCTCGACGAGGTCGTCGAGAAGTCGCTGCAGGGCGCGAACCTGTGGACCGAGGTCAAGGACCGGCTCGACAAGCCGGGCGCCGGGCTCTCCGGTGGGCAGCAGCAGCGCCTGTGCATCGCCCGGGCCATCGCGGTCGAGCCGCAGGTGCTGCTCATGGACGAGCCGTGCTCGGCCCTCGACCCGATCTCGACCCTGGCGATCGAGGACCTCATCTCCGAGCTCAAGGAGACGTACACGATCGTCATCGTGACCCACAACATGCAGCAGGCCGCGCGGGTCTCGGACCAGACGGCGTTCTTCAACCTCGCCGCGACCGGCAAGCCGGGCAAGCTGATCGAGGTCGACGACACCCAGAAGATCTTCAACAACCCCAGCGTGAAGGCCACCGAGGACTACATCTCGGGCCGCTTCGGCTGACCCGCCCCGCTCCCTTCTCCGACTTGTTGCCCGCCGTCACCCGGTTCTGCGTCCGTACGGGGTGGATCCGGTGCCGGCCGGGCAATCAGTGAGGGCGAGCCGGTGGCAGCTACAACGCAGCACGGCACGGACCCGAGTGGGGTCGGCGGCCCGTGCCGCCGAGAACCACCGCGCGACCACCTGCTGTGGGCGCCTGACCATCTCCGACGTGTCCCACCGGACGACGTCGAGGCCGAGCTCGCGCAGCCGGGACTCGCGTCGGGCCGAGGCCAGGACACGGGACGCAGCGGCGTGCTCGTCCTCGCCGAGGCCGTCCCCGAGGTCCGAGAGGTACTTGCCCCGACCGTCCGCCTCCCCCACGAGGCCGAGGGCGGGCCAGCCGACGTCGACCCGCGCGACGAACTCTCCCCAGTCGTCGAGCACGACCACCTGCGGCACCCCCACCGGGACGTCGCGGCCGGCCATGGCCCCGGCGGAGTAGGACTCGAGCCAGGACTCGCGGCGCCCGTCGAGCAGGGGCAGCCCGACCGCGGCACGGGTCACGCCCGGCCAGCGTCGCTGCTGCAGCCGCACCAGCCGAAGGCCGGCCACCGTCACCAGGCCCGCTCTGAGGGCTGCGTCCCCCACTGCCAACCCCTCGGCAAGCCCGTCCTCGCGGAAGCAGTCCACGACCGTTCGCGCCACCGTCGTCACCGGGAGACCGGCGGCGTGCCTCACGTGCTCCGGCCCGGTCGCGCCGCGGTGGAGCTGCACCCAGGACTCTCCGCGGCTGGTGCGGTCGTCTGCCGGAACTGTCATGCGGACCGCCCCCAGGCGTCCGTACGGTGTTGGCAGGCCGTGGACGAGGGCGGCGGTCCGGTGGCTCAGGACCGCGCCGGGGACGCGGCGAACGGCCGCCAGCGCAAGCCCGAGATGACGCTGCTCGGGTGAGAGAGACGCCCACACCTCCGCCACGGCGTACAGTCCGCGCGCCAGCCGCACCACCTCACCGCGACGCACCAGGCGAGGTAGATGCCGGGACGTCCAGCCGCGGCACGGCGCCTCGGCCGCGAGGAAGGGTTCCGCACCCTCGGGAAGGTCGACCACGCCGGCATCGTGCGGTCACAGGAGCGACCGCGGGAGGCCGAGTCGCCGCCCCTGTGGACGAACGGACCCGGGTCGGCCGCCGGTGGACGACGACTTCTTGCCCGCCGTGCACCGATCGGGCCCGAATCAGCCGTTGATCCGGTACCGGCCGGGCAAGAAGTCGGAAGGGCCGGGGTGGGTCAGACGAAGAGGTGGATGATCCAGAAGCCGAGGGCGGCGACGATGCCGGCGCCGGGGAAGGTCAGGACCCATGCGCCGACGATGTTGCCGGCCACGCCCCACCGCACGGCCGACAGCCGCTTGGTCGCGCCGACGCCCATGATCGCCGAGGTGATCGTGTGCGTCGTCGAGATCGGGGCGCCGAACGCAAGGCCCGCGACGTACAGGATCGAGGCCGCGGTCGTCTCGGCGGCGAACCCCTGCGGCGGGTCGAGGTGGATGATCCGCCGGCCGAGGGTGCGCATGATCCGCCACCCACCGGCATACGTGCCCAGGGAGATGACCACAGCGGAGATGAGCAGCACCCACAGCGGCACGTTGTTGCCCGAGTGGTACCCGCCGACGGTGAGCGCGAGGACGACGACGCCGACGGTCTTGGACGCGTCCTGCAGGCCGTGGCCGAACGCCATCGCGGCGGCCGAGGCGGTCTGGGCGTACCGGAAGCCGCGCGAGACCTTGCCGGGCTGGGCGCGACGGAAGAGCCACAGGATGACCGTCATGACGATGTAGCCGAGGATCACGCCGACGATCGGCGACAGGACCATCGGGATGACGACCTTCTCCCAGATGCCGTGCCACTTCACGGTGGCGCCGGCCGCCAGGGCCGCGCCGCCGAGCCCGCCGATGAGGGCGTGCGAGGACGACGAGGGCAGGCCGTACCACCAGGTGAGCAGGTTCCACCCGATGGCGCCGAGGAGGGCGGACGCGACGATGACCAGGCCCGTCGTGCCCACGGGGGCGTCGATGATGCCCTTGCCCACGGTGTCGGCGACCTTCTTGCCGAAGAACGCACCGCAGAGGTTGGCGACGGCGGCCATCGCGAGGGCGACGCGCGGGGTGAGCGCGCGCGTCGACACCGAGGTGGCGATCGCGTTGGCGGCGTCGTGGAAGCCGTTGGTGTAGTTGAACCCCATCGCCAGGGCGATGACGATCCCGACAGGAAGCCATTCCATGAGGTGGCTCAGGACTCCTTGACCGCGATGCCCTCGACCTTGTGCGCGACGCTCTCGAACGCGTCGGCCGCGGCCTCGAGCTCCTCGACGACCTCCTTGAGCTTCATGATGGTGATGGCGTCGTTGCCGAAGTCACCGTTGAAGAGGCCCGCGAGGAGGCGGCGGTAGGTCTGGTCTGCCTGGTTCTCGAGGCGGTTGATCTCGATCCAGTACTCGGTGAGGTCCTTCATCGAGCGCAGCCGCGGCATCGCCTCGGCGGTCAGCTCGGACATGCGGGAGAGCACCTCGACCTGGTCGGAGACGCCCGCGGGGAGGTCGCCGACGCGGTACAGCACGATGAGGTCGACGGCCGCGTCCATGAGGTCCATGCAGTCGTCGAGCGCGGACGCCAGGCCGTGGATGTCCTCGCGGTCGAACGGGGTGATGAACGAGCTGTTGACCTTCCGGAGGATCTCGTGGGTCGACTCGTCCGCCTCGTGCTCGATCTCGCGCATGCGGGCGGCGATCGAGTCGCGCTCGTCGATGCCAGCGCCGAGCATCTTCGTCAGCTCACGAGAGCCCTCGACGAGGTGCGAGGCAGACTTGGCGAACAGGTCGTAGAAGCTGTTCTCCTGGGGGGTGAGGCGAAAGCCCACGGTTCTCTCCGGTCATGCAGGGGGATGGCCGGAGACGATGCTACGGGCAAGGGCGCTCAGGAGCGCAACCCGGCTGCTCCGTCCGCACCGCTGCCCGCACCGCCCCCGATCCCGGCGGGTGGGACTCGCGGGGCGCGCGAGTCAGGAGTGCAGGCGGATGCGCAGGTCAGACGTGCAGGCGGGTCGCCGAGCGGTGCGGCGCCGCCGGACCACCCGCCGGCGAGCTGCGGTGGCCCCGCACGAGGCCGAGCGCGCGGTCGATCTCCTCGTCGGTGAGGGGATGCTCGCTCGCGGACGCCGCGACCACGAGGTCCCCGACGAGCTCGATCTCGTCCTGCAGGGCGTCGTCGGTGAGGTCGCCACCGGCGTCCGGGTCCGTGGTCATGGAACGACGCTAACCGAGCGGCCTGCGTGAGTGGCAACGTCCTTTGCCATCTCTTGACCGCCGGGGCCGCAGAACCACCCATCCGAGTCATGGATTCCGGTAGTGACTAGTTACTCCCCCGGTGCCGGATGATGGGCGTATGCCGGGTAGCGAGCCGTTGCCGTCCCCTGCGGGCGGCGCCCCGACCGTCCCGTCGACCGCACCACCGGGCGACCCCGTCGAGGTGGTCCTGGAGGAGCGGGGGTCCTTCGCGCACGCGACGTGCGCCGTCTGCGGCTGGTCCGGCCCGGGACGGCGCTCGCGCGCGACGGCCCGCGACGACGCCGGGGCCCACGTCGCAGCCTGCACGGGCATGCCGCCGTCCACCCAGGCGGTGCCGGGGGCGTGAGCGGAGGAGGGTCATGCGCCGGGCCGGGAGCGCCTCACGGCGCGTGGCCGCTCGTAGCGGCTTCAGTTGGGACCCGGGGCTACCGCGGCCCGGCGCACGTCCGACTGTAACCCGCACCCCGCGCGGAATGTTCCCCGAGTCCACAGGACGCCGTGGCGCAAGGGGCCGTTCAGGTGAGCTCGCCGACCCGCCACAGGTGGGCGCCGGCCTCGAGGTCCTCGGCCGTGGTGAGCATGTTCGCGGCCCGTCGGGTCTGCTGCCCGGCCGCCTCGCGGTCGGTCACGTCGGTGCTGTGCGCCCGGTCGGCTCGACCGGCGGAGACGACCCGGCAGAACGCCGCTGCCCGCTGCAGCGCGAGATCCAGGTCCCCGGCGAACACGCCGCGCAGGACCGCGTCGGTGAGCGCCTGGAGCTCCGCCGGACCGGGCGGCTCGGCCACGCCCGCGACGACGTGGTTGACGTCGGTGAAGCGCATCCCGGCGGCGTAGTCGGCACTGGCCTCCTCGGGGTTGCGCTGCACCCACTCGCGAAGCGCGTAGAGCCGCCACAGCGCACCGGGCAGGCTGCGCGCCGGCCGGTCGGCCCACAGCTCGGCAACCGTCGACAGCCCGAGCTCGTCGACGAGCGAGACCAGCCGCTCGGTGAGCTCCGGGTCCTCCGCGGCCCGCCCGGTGCCGACCAGGACCGCTGCCGTCTCGTGGGCGATCTCGGTCACCTGGGCGGGGTCGGGAACGGTGCCACCCTGGCTCTCCATGGCGGCGGGGCTGAAGAAGGCGGGGCGTCGGGGGTTCTCACGTCCGCTGGGCTCGTTGCGCATCGTCGTCCATCCTCCCACCGCCGCGGCCGGGTGGCCGGTGTCCGGCGAGCGGTCAGTCGAACAGCTCGCTGAGGAAGGACTTGCGGCGTCGCTGGCCGTACGAGCCGTAGGGCGACTTCGAGGTGGCCCGGTACGGCGCGGGGTGACCCTGCGCCGGCGGCTGCTGCCAGGGGTTCTGGCCCTGCTGGTACTGAGGCTGGCCCTGCGGCGGCGCGGCCTGCGGCGGCACCTGCGAGTGCCAGGCGTTCTCCGCAGCCACGAGAGCCTCGAGCTCACCGCGGTCGAGGAACAGGCCGCCGCAGCCGGTGCACTGGTCGACGTGGACCTGGTTGCGCTCGTAGTTGCGCATCTCGGAGCCGCACTTGGGGCAGGTCAGGGTGCTCATGTCGGGCCAACGGGTCGGCCCCTCGGGCGGTTCCGGCCGTCAGGGACCAGCGGTCGCCGGCGTCACCGGCCGGCAGCCGGCAACCGGCAACCGGCAACCGGCAACCGGCACCACGGAACCGGGGCGATGCTCAGGCCTGCTCCAGCTCCAGGGCGTGCTCGTCGACGGTGCGGGAGTCGGTGAGCGTCAGCGCCCCACCCACGGCGACCACGCCCACGACCGCCGCGAGCACGGCATACGTGATGCGCTCGCCGTGGACGAAGGACGCGACGAGGTCCGCGCTCCAGGCGCCGACCGGGAGCGTCGTCGTGACGAGCAGGGCCACGAGGGTGCCGACGACGGCGATGCCGAGGCTGCTGCCGACCTCCTGGGCCGTGTCGTTGAGGGCGGCGCCGATCGAGGTGCGGTTGTGCGGCATGGCCTCGACGAGCGCCACGGCGCAGATCGTCATGACGGTGCGCAGGCCGACGGTCAGGACGACCATCGAGGCCGCGACCGCCGGGTACCCGTGGACGACGCCCCAGGACAGCCCCGCCAGGGCGCCGGCGAGGAGCACCGCCCCGACGAGGCAGGCCACCCGGTGGCCGTACCGCGCGGCGAGCCCTTCCGACAGCGGTGTCGCCAGCAGCATCGTCACGATGAGCGGCAGGTTGGCCAGGCCGGCACGTACGGGGCTCCAGCCGTAGGCGTACTGGAAGAGCAGGATCAGGCCGAACATCACGCCGGCCATGGCGATCGCGGTACCCACCTGGGCGACAGCCGCTCCGCGCACCGTGCGGTCGGCGAGGAGACCGAGGTCGAGCATCGGGGACTCGGCCCGGCGCTCGCGGCGGACGAAGAGCCCCAGGGCGGCGACGGCGGCGAGGACCGACGTGACGGTCACGGCCGAGAGCCAGCCGTGCTCGACCCCGCTGGTGAGGGACCAGCACGCCAGGCCGATCGTGGCGATGCTCAGGACCGCGCCGGGCAGGTCCAGGCGGTCCCGGGTGAGGTCCTCGGGCCGGTCAGCCGGCACCCCGAGGCGGACGCCCAGCCACGCGAGGAGGGCGATGGGCCCGTTCGCGAGCAGCAGCCACTCCCACCGGACGTGGGCGAGCGCGGTGCCGCCGAGCAGCGGGCCGAGGACGAAGCCGGACATGCCGACGACGATCATCACGGTCATCGCCCGCATGCGCAGCGCCTGCTCGTCGAAGAGGCGGAAGACGAGCGAGTTGGTGATCGGCGCCATGGCCGCTGCCGCGACGCCGAGCGCGGCACGCAGGCCGATGAGCTCGCCGACCGAGGTCACGGCCACGACGGCGAGGCTGATCGAGCCGAAGAGCGCGAGCCCGACGAGCAGCACGCGGCGCCGCCCGAGGCGGTCGGCGAGCGATCCCGCGGTGAGGAGCAGGCCGCCGAAGGTCAGGGAGTACGCGCCGGTGACCCACTGCAGCGCGGTGGTCCCGCTGCCGAGGTCGCGGCCGATGGTGGGCAGGGCGATGGTCAGCAGCGTGTTGTCGACCATCTCGACGAAGAACGCGAGGCACAGCGCTGCGAGGGGCACCCACGCGGAGCGCAGCGAGGTGTGCACGCGGGAGCCGGGCGGGGTGGCGGTTGCTGCGGTCATGGGGACCACCTCATATCGAACGCTGTTCGGTAGTCGAACACAGTTCGATAAGATAGAACGATGTTCGAGAAAAGGCAACCGGCCCCCGTCCGGTGTGGTGGGATGGCCGCATGAGCCCGCAGCCGGAGCGCGACGCCCCACCACCGCGACAGCGGGGCCGGGGCCCCGCGGGCGGCGGTCGGGCCGGCGCGGGTCGCGCCGTGCGCGAGCGCCGGCGGGCCTCGCACTCCCTCGACTCGGTCCTCACCGAGGCGGTCGCCCTGCTCGACGAGTCGGGCGAGCAGGCCCTGACGTTCCGCGCCCTGGCGGCACGGCTCGGCGGTGGCGTCGCCAGCATCTACTGGTACGTCTCGAGCCGCGACGAACTCCTCGACCGCGCGGCCGACCACGTCCTCGGCGACGTCCTCGATGCCGTCGAGGCGGTGGGCGACGGCGAGCCGATCGAGGACCTGCGCACCATCGCCGTGACCCTCTTCGACGGGATCGTCGACCGCCCGTGGCTCGGCGCGTACTTCATGCGCGACACCGAGACCCAGCCCAACGCCCTGCGCCTCTACGAGAAGCTGGGCCAGCAGGTGCTGCGCCTCGACCTCACCACGCGACAGCAGTTCCACGCCGTGTCCGCCGTCGTCGGGTTCGTGGTCGGCACCGCAGCCGACATGGGGCAGGAGACGCCCGCCGACGTCCGGTCCGGCGAGGTGGGGCGCGAGGAGTACCTCGAGCGGTATGCCGAGCAGTGGCGTTCCCTGGACCCCGGCCAGTTCCCGTTCATCCACCACGTGGTGGACGAGTTCGCCCACCACGACGACGCGGAGCAGTTCCGAGCCGGGCTCGACCTGCTGCTCGCCGGCCTGCGGTTGCAGGCGGGGGCCTGACGGCGTGGCGGTCCCCGCCCGACTCGGCGCAGGTGGAGCCACCAGTAGCCTGTCCCCGGCGGTGATCGCGGCACGGCATCCTGGGTTGCAGACAGGGGCTCGGCTGGAGTCCTGATCCCCCGGGGCCTCTAGCTCAATTGGCAGAGCTGCGGACTTTTAATCCGTAGGTTGTGGGTTCGAGCCCCACGGGGCCCACACAGCGCTTGTATGACTCCGCGTGATGTTTGACGTTTGGTCTTCGGCTGTTGCTTGACAGTGTTCCGCCTGATGCTTGACAGGTACTTGGGCTGATCCTTGACGCTCCCTCAGGCCCACACAGCGCTCGTGGTCCGCCTACCATCCACCCATGACGGACCGGTCGCTCCAGGGTCGTTGGGACCGGCTCAGGCAGTCCCGGGCGTGGGGGGTCTCCACCGGTCTCCTGCTCGCTGCCTGTGGCACAGGGGCGGCGGAGGGCACAGGCGACGCCCGGCTGTACGTACTGGCGCCACTCGGGTTGCAGTGGGCGTTCGTCGAGTTCCGGCGTCATCGCCGCGGCGGCTAGGCATCCGCGCCCTGGGCCGAATCAGGGTGGGTCCGCGCACCGGGTGCACCGGCCGGATGCCGCGACGGACTGACCGCGGTGAAGCCGGGTCACGACACTGCCGTCGCACGCACCCCGAGGCGTCCCGAATGCGTCGATTGCACGAGGCGCCGCACCCCAGCGGGGGCAAACATGGACGGATGGTGGGGACTGGTGAGGGGGACGACCGGGAGCAACCTGACGCAGGCGACCAGCACTGGATGGCCGGGTACGAGGGGCCGTGGTTCTCCGGGCTGTCGTGCCCGACCTGCGGAGCCCTGGTGGGCAACCGCGAGGAGTATGCCGTGCTGCACCGCCGGTGGCACGAATCGGTGGACGCGCGCGCCCCGGCGTGAGAGGAACGACGGCCCCCGACCGGCACGCGGCCGACGCGGGCCGGCTTGCGTGCCGCCCCCGTCAGGCGGCGGGGTCCGGCTGGAGGCCGAGCACGCGGTCGGCGCGCGCGGCGGCGCTCACCTCGTTGGTGGGGGCCAGCGTGAAGTCCTCGACGAGCGCGCTGGACAGCTCCGCCAGGGTCACGCCGCGCTGCCGCGTCGACCACCAGAGCAGCTCCAGAGCGGCATCCGGGGTGAGCCGGTATGCCGCGACGAGGATGCCCTTGGCGTGCTCCACCACCGCGTTGAACGCCGTCGGCTCGAGCACGGTCATCCCGCCGTACGGCTGGGGGTGGTCGACGAAGTCGGTGAGGTCGACGAAGTAGCCGTTGACGGCCACGACCCGCCGGTCGTCGTCGAAGACGCCGATGCCGATCGAGAGCACGTGACGGACACCGCCCCCGGCGTCGATGACGCGGTGCCGGCAGCAGAAGGGCTCACCGGTCGCCAGCGCCCCGCTCAGGGTGCCCTCGGTGCGGGTGCGGTCCTCGGGGTGCTTGTGGGCCAGCAGGAGCTCGGTGGTGGGCTCGGCCTCCTGGGGGCTGAGCCCGTGCAGCTCGAACATCTCCGGCGACCACCACCAGCGGTTGGCGCGGACGTCGTAGGAGAACCGCGCCATGGTCTCGGGGACACCTGCCGCCACCGCGACGAGGACCTTCTCGGCCTCGGGAACGGCCCCCAGGAACGGGTCGATGCCGTCGGTCCCGGCGGCGCGGGCGCCGTCACGGGCACCGGACGTGGCGGCCTGCTCGGCGGGCGACCCGGCGCCGACGGTCGCACCGTCCGCGTCGAGCGGCGAGGGGTTGACGGGGGTGGAGCGGGGGAGCGGGTCGGGAGGCGAGACCGGGTCCTCCGTGATCATGTCCAGGCGTCCGATCGTCGCAGTGTGGTGCTTCGTCCACCCCACCCTACCTGCGCAAACACCCCAACAGGGACGAGAGGGCCCATCCTTCTCCGGCGGCGAGGGGTGCACGTGGCGAGGCTGCGCCGGGGGTCCTATCGTCGCCCTGATGGACACCTTTGAGCCGGGGGGCACGAAGGGGGAACAGGAAGGCGCGTTCGCGAGGGCGAGGCGCCTGCTGGTCGACGTCGTGCGGGGGTGGTGGGACGCCGCGTCGACGGCGCTGCGCACGGCCGGCCCGCAGCGGGATGCCGCACTGCTCATGGGCAAGGCGGCGCTGGCCACCGTCGTCGCCTGGCAGTTCGCCGACCGCGTGCTCGGCAGCCACCAGGCGTTCTACGCGCCGATGGCAGCCCTGCTGGTCGTCGACCGGACGATGGTGCGCTCGCTCGGCGCGAGCGCCCAACGCGTGGCAGCCGTCGTGGTGGGCATGCTCACGGCGTGGCTGGTCGGGTCGACGCTGGGGGTGCACTGGTGGTCCATGCTGCCCGTCATCTACCTCGCGCTGCTCATCGCGCGGTGGCGGCGGCTCGGCGACCACGGCATCCAGGTGCCGACGATGGTCCTGCTGTCGCTGCTGACCGTGGGTGGCACCAACGTCGACTTCACCTACCTCACGGTGGTGGAGACCATCGCGGGCGGCGTCATCGGCGTCCTGACGAACGCCATCGTGCTGCCACCGCTGCACCTGCGGGAGCCGCGCGAGCAGATCATGAGCCTGACGACCCGGGTGAGCGAGCTGCTGGCCTCGATCGCCGGCGGCCTGCGCGAGGGCTGGGACGCCGACGAGGCGCGCGGCTGGTACGACACCAGCACCGAGATCATCCAGCTCGCCCCGCAGGTGCATGCCGAGATCGAGACCGGCCGCGAGAGCACCCGCTTCAACCCGCGCGACAACCTGCAGGGCCTCAGCGTCGACTGGTCCGGCTACGCCGCCGCCGTCGAGGCCGTCCGGCGCACGCAGTGGCAGGTCTCGGGCATCGCGCGCACCCTCGTCGACGCGGCGGACGACAGCGAGTCCCTGCCCGCCCCCAGCCAGCGGTTCCTCGAGGCGTATGCCGAGGCGCTCGACCACGTCGGCGCGGCGGTCCACCACTTCGGCATCGCCGAGGACGAGGAGCGCGAGGAGGTGCGCCGGGAGCTGCGCGAGGCGGTCACCCTCCTCGACCGCCTCGGCGACCAGGTGCGGGACACGCGGCTGGACGACCCCAAGGCGTGGCCGGCATACGGGGCACTCCTGCTGGACGCGCGGCGGCTGGCGCGCGAGCTCGAGCTGCACACCGACGAGGCGGTCGTGCCCACCGACAGCGGACCGATCCGCATCCCCAAGGACGGGCTGCGCCGCCGGGTCCAGGGCCAGTGACGGGCGTGGGCCGCGGAGGGCGGCCGCGGGCCTAGGCGGTCGGCTGCTCCCGCGTGCGCAGCCAGCGCTCCCGGTGCTCCTGGAAGGAGATCCCGCCGGTCGTCCGGTTGACGACGTCCACAACGACCTCGCGCGGGAACAGGCTGCCGTCGCCACGGCTGCCGACGGTCTGCAGGACGCGGCTGACGGTCGCCTCGTCGAGATCGGCGAACAGCTCGGGGTACAGCTCCAGGTAGCGCCGTGGCATCGTGGTCCAGCCTTCGTCGGGGTGAGCGGAAGACTAGGCCAGCAGGGTCACCTCCGGTGCACACGACCGACAAAGTCACAGAAAACGCACATGGACCGGCCTGCCAGACTGTGCGGGTGAGCAACGTCGAGACCGACCCCCACGAGACGGTCTGCCACGGCACCGACGGGGCCGTGGCGGGCGACCACCGCGTCGAGGTGCTCGAGCCCCGCGACGTCCCGCTCGGCGGCCCGCGGGCCATGACCGTCCGGCGGACCCTGCCGCAGCGCCAGCGGTCGATGATCGGCGCGTGGTGCTTCGCCGACCACTACGGCCCCGACGACGTCTCGCGGACCGGCGGCATGGACGTGCCGCCCCACCCGCACACCGGCCTGCAGACCGTGAGCTGGCTGTTCACCGGGGAGGTCGAGCACCGCGACAGCCTCGGCACCCATGCCCTCGTCCGGCCCGGCGAGCTCAACCTCATGACCGGGGGCCACGGGATCGCCCACTCCGAGGTGTCGACGCCGGGCACGACGACGCTGCACGGCGTGCAGCTCTGGGTTGCGCTGCCCGACTCCGACCGTGACGCCCCCCGCGACTTCCAGCACCACGCGCCGACCCCGGTCGAGCTCGAGGGCGCAACCGTGTCGGTGTTCCTGGGCTCGCTGGTCGGGCAGGTGTCGCCGGTGCGGACGGCCACCCCGCTGCTCGGGGCGGAGGTCGTCCTGCAGCCCGGCGCGCGGATCGAGCTCGCCGTCGACCCGTCGTACGAGCACGGCGTCCTCGCCGACACCGACCGGATCGACCTCGCCGGGACCCTGCTCCCCCGCGCCGGCCTCGGCCACCTGCCGCCCGGAGCCGGCTCCCTCGTCCTCGCCAACGCGTCCGACGCCCCGGCGCGGGCCGTCCTGCTCGGCGGTCCACCGTTCGAGGAGGACATCGTCATGTGGTGGAACTTCGTGGGCCGCAGCCACGAGGACATCGAGCGGGCGCGTGAGGAGTGGATGGCCGGCTCCGACCGGTTCGGCGAGGTGCAGGGGTATGCCGGTGCCGTCCAGCACCTGCCCGCCCCGGCGTTGCCGGCGGTGCGGATCCGCCCGCGCCGCAACGCCTCCCGGGCCGACCGGGACTCGTGAGCCCCCGGGAACCGTTGCGCCGCAACCGTCGCGGGCGCCTCCTCGGTGCGGGCGTCGCCGTCGTGGTCGTCGCTGCGCTGGTGCTCGCGGCATACGCCACCACGCCCCGGACGCACGGCGTCTCGGGCGACTGGGAGGCGAAGCCGCTGGGCGGGAGGGTCGTGGGCCGGGTCCTGCTCAGCGGCGACCACACCGCGCTGGACCTGCGGACCGGGAAGTCGGTCTCGCTGGGCTCGGCCGCCGGTGGACGGGCGTATGCCGGGGACGGGCGCCTCGTCGTCGCCGGCACCGGCCGGCTCGACTCGGTGGGGCTCGACGGAACCGGTCGATGGACCTGGCGTCCACCGGCCGGCCAGGCGCCGGCGCCGCTGGCGGCCCGGCGCGGCAGCACCCTCGTCGCGGCCTGCCCGGCCGACGCCTCGGCCCCCTGCGACCTCGTCGGGCTCGACGCCCGCGGCCACGAGGCGTGGCGCACCACCGGCAGCGGTCGCGTCGCGGCACCGGCAGACCAGGGACTGCCGCACGTGTACGCGACCGCCTCGAGCGGTGGTGGCGTCGTCCTCATGGACCCGGTGGACGGCCGGGAGTCGCTGGTCCCCGGGCAACGCCTCACGGCCGTACCCGACGGCCCTGTGGTCGTCTCGGCGGTCCAGGACGGGCAGTGCGTGCTGACGGCGTACGACGGCGCCGACCCGACATGGACGCGGGTCCTCGCGCGGTGCGCCGACGAGGTCCCGTCGGGCGCGGAGGTGGGCCGCGCCAGCGACCACCTCGCCGTCACGCGCAGGAGCCGCTCGACACCGGCCAACCCCCTGCGCTGGGGTTCCCCGACGACCGTCCTCACGGTCGTCGACACCCGTACGGGTCGCCACGTCGCCCAGGTCGCCTCCACCGGGCGGCTCGACCTGCTGCTGCTCGACGGCGACGGGCTGGTCGTGCGGACCGACGAGGGCATCACGCGGTACACGCTGCCGCGGCGCTGACGCCCAGCACGGTCCGGCACACTGTCGCCATGGCCCCCACGTCCCAGCGGCCGCGGCGCACCGGCGCCGCGACGTACCTGCCGCTCGTCGTCGCGATCTGCGCGATGGTGCTCGTCCGCGAGCTCGTGACGGCGCTGTGGCCCGACCTGTCGAGCTGGGTCGCGTTCGTCGCCGCCCTGGCGGTCGGGTGGGTGGCCTACGCCGGCGTGGAACGGTTCCTCGCCCGACGCGGGAAGGACCGCCCATGACCTCCAGCTCCCTCGCTCCCGTCCTCGTCACCGGCTGCTCGTCGGGGATCGGCCGGGCCACGGCCGAGCTGCTGCTCAAGGCCGGTCACACCGTCTACGCCACCGCCCGGCGGCCGGAGGTCCTGGCCCACCTCGAGTCCGCCGGCGCCCGCGTCCTGGCGCTCGACGTGACCTCCGAGGAGTCGATGTCCACGGCGGTGAAGGCGGTCGAGGACGAGCACGGCCGGGTCGGCGCCCTCGTCAACAACGCCGGCTACGGCGAGTACGGCACGATCGAGGAGACCGACCTCGACAAGGTGCGGCAGATGTTCGAGACCAACGTCTTCGGCCTCGCCCGCCTGACCCAGCTCGTGCTCCCCGCGATGCGCGCGGCCCGGTCGGGTCGCATCGTCAACATCGGCTCGATGGGCGGCCGGCTCACCTGGCCCGTCGGCGGGTACTACCACGCCACCAAGTACGCCGTGGAGGCGATCAGCGACGCCCTGCGCAACGAGGTCCGCCCCTTCGGCATCTCGGTCAGCCTCGTCGAGCCGGGGCTGATCCGCACCGGGTTCGAGGAGACCGCGCTGACGTCCGAGGCGCACGCCGGCACCGACGGGTCGCCGTATGCCGGCCTGCTCGCCACGAGCGCGAGCATCACCACGGGCGGCTACTCCAACCCGATGCTGGCCAGCGGCCCCGAGGCCGTGGCCAAGGTCGTGCTCAAGGCGGTGGAGTCGCGCTCGCCGCGCAGCCGCTACGTCGTCACCGCCGCCGCCCGCGCCGCCATCACGGCCCGCACCGTCGGCGGCGACCGCGTGTGGGACGCCATCGTCCGCAACCAGTTCGGCTCGCACTGAGCCGTCGCGGCCGCCCGACCTAGACTCGGGGCCGTGCAGTTCCTCAACGGCCTCCAGCCCCAGCTCGACCTGACCTACGACGACGTCTTCATGGTCCCGAGCCGCTCCGACGTCACGAGCCGCCTCGACGTCGACCTGACGTCGTCCGACGGCAGCGGCACGACGATCCCCCTCGTCGTCGCGAACATGACCGCCATCGCCGGCCGCCGGATGGCCGAGACGGTCGCCCGTCGTGGCGCCCTCGCGGTCATCCCGCAGGACATCCCGGTCGACGTTGTCAGCGAGGTCACCTCCTGGGTCAAGCGGCGCCACCTGGTCCACGACACCCCGATCACCCTGAGCGCGCACGAGACGGCCGGTGCCGCCCTCGTCCTGCTGCCCAAGCGGGCCCACGGCGCCGCGGTCGTCGTCGACGAGTCCGGGCGGCGCCCCATCGGGATCGTGACCGAGGCCGACCTCACCGGTGTCGACCGGTTCACCCAGGTGCAGGAGGTCATGACCCGCGAGCCCGTCCTCGTCACCGACGGCACGGACCCGGAGGAGGCCTTCAACACCCTCGCGACGACCCACCACCACGTCGCACCGGTGGTCGACGACGCGGGCGAGCTGGTCGGCATCATCACGCGCGCGGGTGCCCTCCGGGCCCGCCTCTACACCCCCGCCACCGACGCGCAGGGCCGGCTGCGGATCGCCGCCGCGGTCGGCATCAACGGCGACGTCGCGGGCAAGGCGGCCGCCCTCCTCGAGGCCGGCGTCGACCTGCTCGTCATGGACACCGCGCACGGCCACCAGGAGAAGATGCTGGACGCGCTGCGTGCGGTGCGGGCGCTCGACCCGCAGGTCCCCGTGGCGGCCGGCAACGTCGTCTCCGCCGCGGGCGCGCGCGACCTCATCGAGGCAGGCGCCGACATCGTCAAGGTCGGGGTCGGGCCCGGCGCCATGTGCACCACCCGGATGATGACCGCGGTCGGGCGCCCGCAGTTCTCCGCGGTGCTCGAGTGCGCCACCGAGGCCCGTCGGCACGGCAAGCACGTCTGGGCCGATGGCGGCGTGCGCCACCCCCGCGACGTCGCCCTGGCGCTGGCTGCCGGGGCCTCCAACGTCATGGTGGGCTCCTGGTTCGCCGGGACGCTGGAGTCCCCCGGCGACCTGTTCACCGACGAGCGCGGCCGCCGCTACAAGGAGTCCTTCGGCATGGCGAGCAGCCGCGCAGTCCGCAACCGCACGGCGACGGACACGGCATACGAGCGGGCGCGCAAGGCGCTCTTCGAGGAGGGGATCTCCTCGGCGCGCATGTTCATCGACCCCGAGCGGCCCAGCGTCGAGGACGTCATCGACCAGATCGTGGCCGGGGTGCGCTCGAGCTTCACGTATGCCGGCGCGCGGACGATCGAGGAGTTCGCCGAGCGCGCGGTCGTGGGGCTGCAGAGCACCGCCGGCTTCGCCGAGGGCCGGCCGCTGCACACCTCCTGGTGATCCGGGAGGGTATGCCGCGTGGTCGCCGCCGTCGCCCCCCTCACCGCGCCCGTCACGCCTGACGAGGCGCTGCGCCGGATCGCCTTCCTGCTCGAGCGCGAGCGGGCCGGGTCCTACCGGGTCGAGGCGTTCCGCAAGGCCGTGGTCACCGTCCGCGAGACGCCGGAGGACGAGCTGCGGACCCGCCACGAGGCCGGCACGCTCCAGGACCTGCCCGGCATCGGGAAGTCCACCGCCGGGGTCGTGGCGGAGGCGCTGGACGGTGACCTCCCGGCATACCTGGAGACGTTGCAGGACAAGGCGAAACCGCTCGTCACCGGCGGCGAGGAGCTCCTCACGCGCATCACCGGCGACTGCCACTCGCACTCGTCCTGGTCCGACGGCGGCAGCCCGATCGAGGAGATGGTCCTCACCGCCGTCGAGCTCGGCCACGAGTGGCTCGCGCTGACCGACCACTCCCCGCAGCTGCGGGTCGCCAACGGGCTGACGGCCGAGCGCCTCACCAAGCAGCTGGCGATCGTCGACGCGGTCAACGCCTCGCTCGGCGACAGCTTCCGCCTGCTCAAGGGCATCGAGGTGGACATCCTCGACGACGGCTCGCTCGACCAGACCGACCGCATGCTCGGCCAGCTCGACGTCGTCACTGCCAGCGTCCACTCCAAGCTGCGGATGAACGCCGCGCCCATGACCCGCCGCATGGTGGCCGCCGTCTCGAACCCGCGCGTCAACGTCCTCGGCCACTGCACCGGGCGGCTCGTGGAGGGGACGCGGGGCAAGCGGCCGCAGTCGGAGTTCGACGCCCGCGCCGTCTTCGAGGCCTGCGCCGAGCACGGCACGGCCGTGGAGATCAACAGCCGCCCGGAGCGGTGCGACCCGCCCGACGAGCTCGTCGAGCTGGCGATGGAGGTCGGCTGCCTGTTCGCGATCGACTCCGACGCCCATGCGCCCGGCCAGCTGGAGATGAAGGCGTACGGCTGCGAGCGCGCCGAACGCCTCGGCATCCCCGACGACCGGATCGTCACGACGTGGCCGGTCGAGCGGCTCCTGGAGTGGACCTCGAACGCTTGACGTGGACCGCCTCCATATGTCTCAATGAACTAAGTCATTGAGACATATGGAGGGGTCATGACGGTCGTGCTCATGGGGTTCGTGCTCGTCCCGCTGCTGGTGCTCGTCGTGGGGACGACGGCGGGGCGGCTGGTCTCGCTGACCCGCACGCGCGGGCTGGACCGGTCCGTGCGGGCCCGCTCCCTGCTGGCGTCGGGCGCCACGCTCGTCGCGGGCGTGGCTGCGATGGCGGCCTGGGTTGCCGTCGGGGACAACCCCGCGTCCGACGTGCGCGTCGCCACCCTCCCGGCGATCGGCGCCGCCGTGGCCACCCTCGCCGGCGCGGTCGCGGAGCTGACCTGGCCGCACCCGGCCGGCACCGTCCGGCAGGCCTCGCTCGACGCCAGGCGCCTGGCCCCGTCCCTCCTGCTGCGACTCCTGTGGGCCGGACTCGCGGCGAGCGCCGCAGCCCTGGTCGTGGGTGTCCTGACGGCCGGCCCGGACGGCCGGTCGGTGACGCGGTCGGCGGGTGACGCCAGCAGCACCGCGAGCCCCTACCCCGGCTCCGCGTATGCCGTGCCGGTCGCGATCGCCCTCGCCGTGCTGGCGCTGGCGGCCTGGTGGGCGGTCCGCCGGGTGGAGTCGCGACCGGCGCTCCCCGGCGGGTCGCCCGAGCTGGACCGCTCCGTCCGGCAGGAGTCGCAGGTCCGGGTCCTGCGCCCGGCCGCCACCGGTGCGCTGCTCACCGCCGCAGGGCTGTGGCTCACCCTCGGCCCGGCGGTCAACCGCGTCACGCAGAACCTGCGCATCGCCAGCGAGGCTGCGCCGCGGTCGCCCGGCGACTGGGTCCAGTGGCTCGGCTTCGCCGGCGCCGGGCTGGGAGTGCTGCTGGCCCTGGCCGCAGGCGTCGCGCTGTTCTGGGTCGGCCCGGGCCTGCCCGCACCCTCTGCCCGGACTCCCGAGCCCTCCGGCACCGCCTCGCGGGGCGCGGCGTGAGCGAGCTCGCCGTCACGGTCGACCTGTCGGCGCCGACGCCGCCGTACGAGCAGGTGCGCACGCAGATCGCCGGGCACATCGCGACCGGGTCGCTCGCGGAGGGCGACCGGCTGCCGACCGTCCGCGCGCTGGCGGCGGACCTGGGGCTGGCGGTCAACACGGTGGCGCGCGCCTACAAGGAGCTCGAGGCCGAGGGGCTGGTCACCACCCGCCGACGCGCGGGGACCGTGGTCGCCCCCGGGTCGCAGTCCACGGACGTCGCCCTGGGGCGCAGCGCGGCCGAGTACGCCGAGCGGGCGATCCGGGCCGGGCTGAGCGAGTCGGCGGCGGTGGACCTGGTGCGCGCCGCCCTGCGCGAGGCGAGGGCCTGACCCCCGTTTTGGAGATCGGGGCGCGGTACCCCTATGCTTTCCGAGTCCTCGACGGATCCGAGCGCAGTCGCTGGGCGAGGGTTCGGCGAAGTGCCGGTCCCCATCGTCTAGCGGCCCAGGACCCCGCCCTTTCACGGCGGTAGCACGGGTTCGAATCCCGTTGGGGATACTGTTTTGCAAGGCCTCAGAGCCATCCGAGGCCCCGTAGCGCAGTTGGTTAGCGCGCCGCCCTGTCACGGCGGAGGTCGCGGGTTCGAGTCCCGTCGGGGTCGCCCAGGACGAAGGGCCCACACGAGAGTGTGGGCCCTTCGTCATTCCCCGCTTGGTGGTGCCACTCCGGTCGAGCGAGCCTCGGACGGGCTGCCTAGGGTTGGTGCCATGGCAGCGGTGACGGACGGGCTGGACTGGCTCCTCGACAAGTCGGTGGTGCTCGGCTACAGCAAGGTGGGCCCTGCGCTGCGTCGTGCCTGGTGGCCGGCCGACCCCAGGCCCGGTGTCCTGGCCGGTCGCACCGTGGTCGTGACCGGCGCCAGCGGCGGCCTCGGCCTCGCCACCGCGTCAGGCCTGGCCGGGCTCGGCGCTCACGTGCGCCTGGTCGGCCGCGACACCGAGCGGCTCGAGGCCGCGCAGCGCCAGCTCGTCGCCGAGGTGCCGTCCGCGCAGGCCGACCTCGACGTGTGCGACCTCAGCGACCTCGACGCCGTGGAGGCGTATGCCGCGCGGTTGCGCGAGGAGCTGCCCACGCTCCACGCCCTCGTCCACAACGCCGGTGTCCTGCCGCCGGAGCGCCGCGTGAGCCCGCAGGGGCACGAGCTGACCTACGCGACGCACGTCCTCGGCCCGCACGCCCTCACCTTCGCCCTCGGCGACCTGCTCGCCGGCGGACGCGTCGTCGTCGTGTCCTCCGGTGGCATGTACGCACACCCCCTGCCGGAGGACGACTACGAGTACACGCGCGGCACGTACTCGGGCACCACGGCATACGCCCGCACCAAGCGGATGCAGGTGGTGCTGGCCGAGCGCTGGGCGCGCGAACTCGACGGGCAGGGGACGGCCGTGCACTCGATGCACCCGGGCTGGGCCGACACCCCGGGCGTCACCGACTCGCTTCCCGGCTTCGCCAAGGTCGCCGGCCCCATCCTGCGCGACGCCCGCGGCGGCGCCGACACCGTCGTCTGGCTGGTCGCGACCGAGGAGCCGATCGGGACGGGCCGGTTCTGGCACGACCGCCGGGCACGCGCCACGCACTACGCGCCCGTGCGCGTGGAGTCCGGGGCCGCCCGTGAGCGGCTCTGGCAGGCGGTCACCGAGGCCACCGGCAGGCCGTGACGACGAAGCGCCCCGGGACGGGTCCCGGGGCGCTCTGTCGTCGTTGCAGGTGCGGACGCGTTGCTGCACAACGGGTCCGGACGGCTGCGTCACTCGCTGACGCGGATCGCGATCTTGCCGCGGACGTGACCGCCCTGGCTCAGCTCGAACGCCTTGGCCGTCTCCTCGAGCGGGAAGGATGCCGCCACCGGGACGGTCAGCTTGCCCTCGTCGGCGAGGTCGGAGAGCGCCTGCAGGTCGGCGGCGTCGGGCCGCACCCACGCGTAGAGGCCACCCTTCTCCGCGACCGAGCCGTCCGCCACGGACCCGTGCCGGCCGCCCTCGGCGAGCACGGCGAGGGTGTCGTCGAGCACCTCGCCCACGAAGTCCGCGACGACGTCGACGCCCTGCGGCGCCAGCTCGCGAACCCGCCCGACGAGCCCGTCGCCGTACGTCACCGGCTCCACGCCGAGACCGCGCAGGAACTCGTGGTTGGACTCCGACGCCGTGCCGATCACGCGGGCGCCGAGCGCGCGGGCGACCTGCACGGCGAGGACGCCGACGCCACCGGCGGCCGCGTGCACGAGGACGGTCTCGCCCTCGCGCAGGCCCAGCCGGGTGAGCAGCTGGTATGCCGTGAGGCCGGCCAGCGGGAGTCCCGCGGCCTGGTCCCAGTCGAGGGAGGCCGGCTTGCGGGCGGCCGTGCGAGCCGGCACCGACACCAGCTCGGCGAACGTGCCCTGCTGCACCCAGTCCTTGCGCGCGTAGGCGACGACCTCGTCGCCGACCGAGAACTCGGGCGTGTCCAGGCCCACCGCCTCGACCACCCCGGCGACGTCCCACCCGGGGACCGCCGGGAAGTCCACCTGCATCAGCGGGTCGAGGTAGCCCGCCATCACCTTCCAGTCCACCGGGTTGACCGACGCCGACCGGACCCGGACGAGGACCTCACCCGGACCGACCCGCGGGTCGGGCCGCTCGGTGACCTCGAGGACGTCGGGACCGCCGTACTGCGCATACGTGATTGCTCGCATGAGGGGGACAACAGCACGCGCCCCGGCCCCTGTTCCGAACCCCGTCCGAATTGCGGCGTGACCAACCTCGCAGGCGCGCTGCGGGGCCGGTCACCGGAGGAGCGACGGGGAAGGGGCCGAGGCGCGCTGGCGGGCCTGGCACGAGCACCGGAGCTTGCGGAGGTGCGAGCGGACTCGCGCGCCGAGGCCCTTTCCCGTCGCGACGACCCCTGCGACTCGGGATCCCCTTTCGCCTGCCGAGGACCCACACACGCGCCGTTACGACCTTGGGTCCGTGAAGGCTTGTGGGACAGTGGCCGCGTGAGCACGACCGACGGCGGGACGACCGCACCGAGGCGGGGGCGTCCCGGCCGCGACCAGCAGACGGTGCTGCGCAGGGCGGTCGACCTGTTCAACGAGCAGGGCTACGACGGCACCAGCATGGGCGACCTGGCCCGTGCCCTCGGGTTCAGCAAGTCGGCGATCTACCACCACGTCCCCGGCAAGCAGCACCTGCTCTCGCAGGCGCTCGACGAGGCGCTGGACGGCCTCACCGCGGTCATCGACGAGGCCGAGCGACGCGAGCCGGGATCCAGCGCCTACCAGCGTCTTCGGCGCGCCGTGCAGCTCTCGGTCGAGGTCCTCGTCGAGCACCAGCCCGCGGTCACGCTGCTGCTCCGGGTCCGCGGCAACAGCGAGGTCGAGCTGGAGGCCCTGCGCCGCCGCCGCGCCATCGACGCCCGGCTCGCCGCCCTCGTCCAGGAGTCCGTCGACGAGGGGTCGCTGCGCTCGGACGTGTCACCGCAGCTCGTGAGCCGGCTGCTCTTCGGCATGGTCAACTCGCTCGTGGAGTGGCACCGCCCCGGCGGCTCGGCCGACGCGCGGCAGCTCTCCGAGGCCATCACGACGATCGCGTTCGACGGCCTGGCGACCGCCTCGGCCCGTCACCAGTCGTAGAAGCCGCGACCCGTCTTGCGGCCCAGCTCGCCGGCCGCGACCTTGTCGCGCAACAGCTGCGGCGGCTGGAACCGGGGCCCGAGCTCGCGCGCCAGGTGCTCGGCGATGGCCAGCCGCACATCGAGCCCGACGATGTCGGTGGTCCGCAGCGGCCCGACCGGGTGCCGGTAGCCCAGCGTCATCGCCGTGTCGATGTCCTCCGCGCTGGCCACGCCCTCCTGCACCATCCGCATCGCCTCGAGCGCGATCGCGACCCCGAGCCGGCTGCTCGCGAACCCCGGCGCGTCCTGCACCGTGATCCCCGTCTTGCCCAGCGCCTCGACCCACGCGCGGGCCTCGACCACCAGGCCGGGGTCGGTGCGCCGTCCGACGACGACCTCGACGAGGTCGCTGACGGGCACGGGGTTGAAGAAGTGCAGGCCGACCAGGCGCTCCGGCCGCGACAGGCCCTCGGCGATGGAGTCGATCGACAGCGAGCTCGTGTTCGTGGCGAGCACCGCGTCCGGCGCCGACTGCTCGACGGCCGCGAACACCTGCCGCTTGAGCTCGACGTCCTCCGGCACCGCCTCCACGACCAGCGTCACCTCGGCGAGGTCGGCCGGGTCCGTGGTCGTCCGGTATGCCGCGTGCGCGGCCTCGGCGTCGACCCCGAGGGTCCCGCGCTCGGCTGCCTTGGCGAGGCTGGAGGCGATGCGCGCTCCGGCCGCCTCGGCGGCCTCGGTCGACCCCTCGACGACGACGACCTGCGAGCCGGCGGAGACGAAGGCGTGCGCGATGCCCGCCCCCATCCGCCCGCCCCCGTAGACGCCGACCCGCGCCGGCAGACGGCGCGTGGCCGCGTCGGACGCGAAGGCACCGCCGTCGGCGCTCACGGGCGCTCCAGCAGCAGGGCAGTGCCCTGACCCACGCCGACGCACATCGTCGCGAGCCCGCGGCGCGCACCGGCGCGCTCGAGCCGGCCGAGCAGGGTCACGACGATCCGCGTGCCCGAGCAGCCCAGCGGGTGCCCGAGGGCGATGGCGCCGCCGTCGGCGTTGACGACCTCCTCGTCGAGCTCCAGGTCGCGGACGCAGGCGAGGGACTGCGAGGCGAACGCCTCGTTCAGCTCGACGGCGTCGAGGTCGTCGACCGTCCAGCCGGCCCGGTCGAGCGCCTTGCGCGTGGCGGGTACCGGTCCGATGCCCATGACGTCGGGCGCGACGCCGGCACTGGCGCCACCGACGATCCGGGCCCGGGGCGTGAGGCCGTGCCTCTCCACGAACGCCTCCGACGCGACGACGACCGCTGCGGCCCCGTCGTTGAGGGCGCTGGAGTTGCCGGCCGTGACGAGGCCGTCCGGACCGTGCAGCGGTCGCAGGCGGGCGAGCTTCTCCAGGCTCGTGTCGGCCCGCGGGCCCTCGTCGACCGCGACCTCGCCGTCGCCGACGGGGACCGCCACGATCTCGGCTTCGAACCGGCCGGCCTCGATGGCCGCGACCGCCCGCTGGTGCGAGCGCAGGGCGAACGCGTCGAGCTCCTCCCGGGTCAGCCCCCACCGCCGGGCAACCCGCTCGGCGGTCTGCGGCATGGTCAGCGTGGTGTCGGCGTCGAACCGGGGGTTGGTGAAGCGCCAGCCGATCGAGGTGTCGAACGCCGCACCGGGACGGGCGAAGGCCTTCGCCGGCTTCTCCTGCACCCAGGGGGCCCGTGTCATCGACTCGACCCCGCCCGCCACCACGACGTCGGCGTCGCCCGCGGCAACCATCTGCCGCGCCGTGGTGATCGCCGTCATGCCCGAGGCGCACAGCCGGTTGACGGTGAAGCCGGGCACCGAGTCGGGCAGCCCGGCGAGGAGCCACGCCATGCGGGCGACGTTGCGGTTGTCCTCCCCCGCCTGGTTCGCGGCACCGAGGACGACCTCGTCGACCAGCGCCGGGTCGACCCCCGCTCGGCGGACGACCTCACCCACCACGAGGGCCGCCAGGTCGTCGGGGCGCACCGACGCCAGCGCACCGGCATACCGGCCGATGGGGGTGCGCACGGCATCGACGATGAACGCTTCGGGCACGGGGTTCTCCTTGGGGGACAGGGACGCTCAGGCGTCGAAGTCGACGGTGACGCGCTCGCTGACGGGATACGACTGGCAGGTGAGGACGAACCCCTCGTCGACCTCGCCGTCCTCGAGGGCGTAGTTGCGGCGCATGTCGACCTCACCGTCGCGGACGAGGGCGCGACACGTGCCGCAGACGCCGCCCTTGCAGGCGAACGGCAGGTCGGTGCGCGTGCGCTGCGCCCCGTCGAGGATGCTCGTCGACCGGGAGATGGGGGCGGTGCTGGTGAGCCCGTCGAGGACGACGGTGACCTCGCTCGTCTCACCGGCGAGCTCCTCGTCGGGCCGGTGCAGCTCCGGCGGTGGCGCGTCGACGTAGAAGAGCTCGAAGTGCACGCGCTTGGGCTCGACCCCCAGGTCGGCCAGGGCCTCGCGAGCCCCCTCGATCATGGCGTGCGGCCCGCAGAGCCAGACGTGGTCGATCGAGTCGATCGGCACGAACGCTCCGGTGAGGGCGCGGATGCGCTCGGCGTCGAGGCGGCCGGAGAACAGCGGGACGTCGCGCGGCTCGCGCGAGAGGACGTGCACGAGCTGGAACCTCGAGCCGTAGCGGTTCTTGAGGTCGGCGAGCTCCTCGGCGAACATCACCGAGCCGGTGGTGCGGTTGCCGTAGAACAACGTCAGCTCGGCGTCGGGGTGGGCCAGCACGCTCGCGGCGATCGACAGCATCGGCGTGATGCCGGACCCGGCGGCGATGCACAGGTGCCGTTCCCCGACGGTCGGGTCGGCGCGGAACGAGCCCGACGGCGTCTGCACCTCGAGCACGTCCCCGGCCCTGACCTCGCGGACGAGCCAGCGGCTGAACAGCCCGTCGGGGATCTCGCGGACGCCGATGCGGGGGCGCTCCCCCGCGGCGGCGCAGATGGAGTACTGCCGCCGCTCCTCCACGCCGTCGATGGTGCGCCGGATGGTCAGCGACTGGCCCGGGGCGAAGTCGTACTCGGCCGCGAGCTCCTCGGGCACGTCGAACGTGACGGCCGCCGAGTCGTCGGTGAGCCGCTCGACCGAGTGCACGGTGAGCTCGTGGAACCGCGGCCCGCGCCGGCGGCCGGCAGGGACGAGGAGGGAACCCGTTGCGGTCACTCAGATCTCCTTGACGTGCTCGAACGGCTCGAGGCAGGACGTGCAGCGGTAGAGCGCCTTGCACGACGTCGGCCCGAACTCGGAGGTGAGGGCGGTGTCCGCGGACCCGCACCGGGGGCAGGTGACGGCGCGGCGGGTGGGCGCGAGGGTGAGCGGCACGGGTCCGCTGCCGACGCGACGGCCCACCGCCTGCGGGGCGGAGATCCCCGCCTCGGCCAGGGCGGCGCGACCGCGCTCGCTGATCCAGTCGCTCGACCAGGGCGGGGACAGCGCCACCGCGACCCGGGCGGGAAGGCCCGCCTCGGCGAGCGCGCGCACGAGGTCGTCGCGCATGGTCGCCATCGCCGGGCAGCCGGAGTAGGTCGGGGTGATCGACACGACCACGGTGCCGTCGGCCTCGACCTCGACGCCGCGCAGCACGCCGAGGTCCTCGAGGGTCAGCATGGGCAGCTCGGGGTCGGTCACGGTGCGCGCCACGGCACACGCCTGCTCCCGCAACCGGTCGGTGCCGGGGGCGTGCGACCGGCGCACGGGGTTGGCCCTGCCGTCGCGGACCGTCCGCCCGGCGCGGGCGGACACGGCGGTCACCACTGCCCCATCGGGTGGGCGCGGGCGACCGACTGCATCTCGGCGAGCAATCGGCTCAGAGCCTCGGTGTGCATGCCGTCGCGCCCGGTGCGACCGGCCACCGCGGCCATCCGCACCGGAGCGGGCTGCTCCACACCGCTCATCGCGAACACCTGCGCCAGGACCACGCCGACCTCGTCCGCCACCGTCGCCGGGTCCACCCCGACACCCTGCTCGGCGGCGGCACCCTCGGCGTCGTGGGTGTCGAAGAGCTCGGCGAACAGCGGCCAGACCGAGGTCAGCGCGGCCTCGAGCCGGCGCCGGGACTCCTGCGTGCCCTGGGCCAGGGTGAGGAACCAGCGACCCGCGAAGTCGCGGTGGTACGTCAGCTCCTTGACGCCCTTGGCGGCGACGGCCGCAAGGACGTGGTCGCGGCTGTCGGCCAGCCGCTCGAACACCGCGATCCGCGCGCACGAGAGCAGCAGCAGCTTGACGATCGTCACCGCGAAGTCGCCGTTGTCGAGCTCGACGAGCCGGACGTTCCGGAACTGCTGGTCGCCCCGGAAGAACGCGAGCGCGTCCTCCGGCGGCACCGGCGAGCCCTCGGGCAGCGCGGGCACGAGCGAGGGGTCGGCCGCCGCGGCGCGGGCCAGCAGCAGGCGTGCCTGCCCGAGCAGGTCGAGCGCGATGTTCGCGAGCGCGATGTCCTCCTCGAGGTCGGGCGCGCGGCTGCACCACTCCGAGAGCCGGTGCGAGGCGATCAGGGCGTCGTCGGCGAGCATGAGCGAGTACGCGCCGAGGACCGCCGGGTCGACACCCTCGGGGATGGTCGTGTCGACGCCTGCGAGCGGGTCCTCGAAGTCGGTGCCGAAGGCCCAGTGGGCGGCGTCGCCGGCGGGCTCGTGCTCGAGCAGCCCGTCGTAGACGGAGCCGTCGGGCGCGTTCGGGTCGGGGGTGGGGTGGCTCATCGGGCGCTCACATGTGGGGGACGTCGTCGGGGATCGTGTAGAAGGTCGGGTGCCGGTAGACCTTGTCGCCGCTCGGGGCGAACAGCGGGTCCTTCTCGTCCGGGCTCGATGCCGCGATGTCGACCGACTTCACGACCCAGATGCTCACGCCCTCGTTGCGCCGGGTGTAGACGTCGCGGGCGTGCATCAGCGCCATCTGGTCGTCGGCCGCGTGCAGCGAGCCGACGTGCACGTGGTTGAGCCCGCGCTTGCCGCGGACGAACACCTCGTAAAGCGGCCACTCGGCGCGGACGCCCTGGCCCTCGGCGTCCTCGTCGGTCATGCCACACCCTTCTGGTCGTTCGCCGCGGCAGCCTGCTTCGCGGCATACGCCGTCGCGGCCTCGCGCACCCAGGCGCCGTCCTCGTGCGCCTTGCGGCGGTGGGCGATCCGCTGGGCGTTGCACGGGCCGTTGCCCTTGACCACCTGCATGAACTCGCTCCAGTCGGGCTGGGTGAAGTCGTGGGCCCCGCGCTCGGCGTTCCAGCGCAGGTCGGGGTCGGGCAGGGTGACGCCGAGCGCCTTGGCCTGCGGCACGGTCATGTCGACGAACCGCTGGCGCAGGTCGTCGTTGGTGTTGCGCTTGATCCCCCAGGCCATCGACTGCTGGGTGTTGGGCGACTCGGCGTCGGGCGGGCCGAACATCATCAGCGCCGGCCACCAGAACCGGTCCACCGACTCCTGCACCATCGCCCGCTGCTCGTCGGTGCCGCGCATCATCGTCATGAGCAGCTCGTAGCCCTGCCGCTGGTGGAAGGACTCCTCCTTGCAGATGCGGATCATCGCCCGGCCGTACGGCCCGAAGGACGTTCGGCAGAGCGGCACCTGGTTGCAGATGGCCGCACCGTCGACGAGCCAGCCGATCGTGCCGACGTCGGCGTACGACAGGGTTGGGTAGTTGAAGATCGAGGAGTACTTCTGCCGCCCGTCGACGAGCATCTCGGTGAGCTCCTGCCGGGAGACGCCGAGGGTCTCGCACGCGGAGTACAGGTAGAGCCCGTGTCCGGCCTCGTCCTGCACCTTGGCGAGCAGGATCGCCTTGCGCCGCAGCGAGGGTGCCCGGGTGAGCCAGTTGCCCTCCGGCTGCATGCCGATGATCTCGGAGTGCGCGTGCTGGGCGACCTGCCGGACCAGCGTCCTCCGGTAGCCCTCGGGCATCCAGTCCCGTGGCTCGATGCGGTCGCCGCGTGCGATGGTGGCGTCGAAGCCCGCCTCGTATGCCGCGTCGTCGCCTGCCGCGTCGCCGCGGGTGCGTTCCGGAGCCGTCGTCATCGCGTCCTCCCGAGGGTGGTGGGAACCAGCATCCCCCGCCACGGCGAGGGAGCACAGCCGGTGGCACAGGGAATGGCCGCGCAGGCATTTACTGACCGAGCGGTCTGTAATAGTGTGGCACGCACCGAGGGAGAGGACAACACCCCATGTCGATGCTCGAGAGCTATGCCGCGGGCCGGTGGTTCCGCGCCTCCGACGAGGGCACCCCGCTGCGGGATGCCACGACCGGCGAGGAGGTCGCCCGGATCTCCTCCACCGGCCTCGATGTCGGCGCGATGGTGGAGCACGCGCGCACGGTGGGCGGCCCCGCGCTGCGCGACCTGACCTTCCACGAGCGCTCGGCCCTCATCAAGGACCTCGCCAAGCACCTCACCGCGGGCAAGGACGAGTTCTACGAGCTCTCGACCCGTACGGGTGCCACGAAGCGCGACTCGGCCGTCGACATCGACGGCGGCTTCGGCACGCTCTTCTCCGTCGCGAGCAAGGGCACCCGCGAGATGCCGGCCGACACGGTCTACCTCGACGGCGGCCTCGAGCAGCTGGGGCGCCAGGGCCAGTTCGTCGGCCAGCACGTCTACACGACGCGGCCGGGCGTCGCGGTGCAGATCAACGCCTTCAACTTCCCGGTGTGGGGCATGCTCGAGAAGCTCGCGCCCGCCTTCATCGCCGGGGTGCCGAGCATCGTCAAGCCGGCCAGCCAGACGGCATACCTCACCGAGCTCGTGGTCCGCCGGATCATCGAGTCCGGCATCCTGCCCGAGGGGACGCTGCAGCTGCTCAGCGGCAGCGCGTCGGGCCTGCTCGACGCGCTCACGGTGCAGGACTCGGTCGCGTTCACGGGCTCGGCGCACACGGCCGGCATCCTGCGCAGCCACCCGAACGTGCTGCACGGCGGTGTCCAGCTCGGCGTCGAGGCCGACTCGCTGAACTGCTCGGTCCTCGGCCCCGACGTGACCGTCGACGACCCCGAGTTCGACCTGTTCGTCAAGGGCGTCGTCACCGAGATGACGGTCAAGGCCGGCCAGAAGTGCACCGCCATCCGGCGGGCCATCGTGCCCTCCAGCATGGCCGACGCGGTGGTCGAGGCGATCGGCGCCCGGCTGGCGAAGACCACCGTCGGCAACCCGGCCAACCCGGACGTGCGCATGGGCGCGCTCGCGTCGGTGGAGCAGCGCGACGAGGTGCGCAAGGCCATCGCCTCCCTGCAGGCGTCGTGCGACGTCGTCTGGGGCAACCCCGACTCGGCCGAGCTCGTCGACGCGGACTTCGCGGTCGGCGCCTTCCTCGCGCCCGTGCTGCTCCGGGCACGCGAGGGCGCGGTCGAGCCGCACGACGTCGAGCCGTTCGGCCCGGTGAGCACCGTCATCTCCTACGACACCGTCGACGAGGCGATCGCGCTGGCCGCCCGCGGCAAGGGCTCCCTGGTCGGCTCGCTCGTGACGCACGACCCGCAGGTCGCCCGCGACGTCACCCTCGGCCTCGCGCCGTGGCACGGGCGCATCCTCGTGCTCGACCGCGCCGCGGCGCCCGAGTCCACCGGCCACGGCTCGCCGCTGCCGATGCTCGTCCACGGAGGCCCCGGCCGCGCCGGTGGGGGCGAGGAGCTCGGCGGCGTCCGCGGCATCCTGCACCACATGCAGCGGACCGCGCTCCAGGGTTCCCCTGACATGCTCACAGCGATCACCGGTCGCTGGACCAAGGGGTCGCAGCGGCGCGTCGAGGAGGTCCACCCGTTCCGCAAGTCGTTGGCAGAGCTGCGGATCGGCGACACCGTGCAGTCGGCGTCGCGCCGGGTGACCCTCGAGGACATCGAGCACTTCGCCGAGTTCACGGGCGACACGTTCTACGCCCACACCGACGAGGCCGCGGCGCAGAAGAACGAGCTCTTCGGCGGGATCGTCGCGCACGGCTACCTCGTCGTCTCGCTCGCGGCCGGGCTGTTCGTCCAGCCCGACCCGGGCCCGGTCCTGGCGAACTTCGGCGTCGACAACCTGCGCTTCCTCACCCCCGTGAAGGTCGACGACGAGATCTCGGTGCTGCTCACCGTCAAGCAGATCTCGCCGCGTCGCTCGGCGGACTACGGCGAGGTGCGCTGGGACGCCGTCGTGAGCAACGCCGCCGGCGAGCCGGTCGCGACCTACGACGTGCTGACCCTGGTGGCCAAGGAGCAGCCGCAGTACTGAGGGGCGGGGCGGGTCCACGCCCGCTCCTCGTTCACCCCACCCTGGGGGACAGGCCTTCCCACGCCAGCGAGGTGAGCAGCTCGACGAGCTGCTCCTCGGGGATCGTCGGCCGGTCGAGCCAGCGGTGGGTCGCGAGCTGCACGAGGCCCACCACGGCATACGCCACGTGCTCGTCGTCGTCCGCGGGCTCGCCGCGGCGGGTGGCGAGCAGGGCGACGAGGGCCTGCGCGACGGCCGACTCCACTCCGCCGACGAAGTCACCGCCGTCGCCGAGTCCGTTGTGGGCGAAGGCGAAGCGGTAGAGGTCGCGGTCCTCGCGCACCGTCGCGACGTAGGCGCGGACGGCCGACGCCACGATGGCGCGGTCGTCGGCGGAGTCGAGCTCGAACGCCTCGGCGAGCCGTGGGAGGAACACGTCCTCGGCGGCGGACTCGAGGACGGCACGGAACAGGTCGTCCTTGTCCTTGAAGTGGCGGTAGACGACCGGCTTGCTCACTCCGGCCACAGCGCAGACGTCGTCGAGCCCGATCCGCGGGCCGTGCTGGCGGATCGCCGTGATGGCCGCCTGGACGAACTCGCGACGCCGCTCCTCGCGGTGTGCCCGCCACCGCTCGGAGCGGCCGTCCGGTCGGACGCCCTCGGCGGCGACCGGCTGGGCCACCGAACCGGCGTCCGGCCGGGCGTCCCCCTTGACGGCGTCGCTCTTCATGTGAACCATGGTAGGCGTTACTCGGATTCACACATATCCGGAGGAGCCTCATGACCCCCACGACGACCCCGGCGCCGGCCCTCGAGCGCGTGCGCCCACGGCACGACCGCGACACCACCGCGCGGCGGCTGCTCGCCTCCGCCGCGAAGACCTCGTACGACCCGCAGAAGGACATCGACTGGTCCGAGCCGCTCGAACAGGGCCTGTTCGGCATGTCAGCGCAGTGGTCGACGCTGTACGCCACGCCGCTGTGGGACGAGCTGACGCCCGAGCAGCGGATCCGCCTCACCGAGCTGGAGTTCTGCTCGATCTCGGGGGTCGGCATCTGGTTCGAGATGATCCTGATGCAGATGATCCTGCGCGACGTGTACGACCAGGACCCCGCGACGCCGCACGTGCAGTTCGCGCTGACCGAGATCGCCGACGAGTGCCGCCACTCGGTCATGTTCGCCCGGACGGCGGAGAAGTTCGGCGCCCGGTCGTACCAGCCCACCGGGCTCGACCACCAGCTCGGCCGGCTATTCAAGACCCTCGCCACCGGGCCGTCGCTCTACGCCTCGATCCTCGTCGCCGAGGAGGTGCTCGACATCTTCCAGCGGGAGGTCATCGACGACGAGCAGGTCCAGCCGCTCACCCGCGCCGTCAGCCGGATCCACGTCGTGGAGGAGGCACGGCACATGCGGTTCGCGCGCGACGAGATCGCGCGCCGCGCCGAGACGATGGGCCGCGCCGAGCGGGGCCGCCAACGCCTGGTGCTCGGGATCGTCGCCAACATCATCATCCACAACCTCGTCCAGCCCGAGGTGTATGCCGAGGTGGGCCTCGACCCCGACGTCGCCGTGCGCGTCGCGAGGGCCAACGAGCACCACACCGCCAAGCTGCGCGGCGCCGCCGAGAACCTCACGTCCTTCCTCACCGACTGCGGGCTCGTCGGCGGCCCGTCGGCCCGCCTCTGGCGGCGCGCCCGGCTGGTCTGAGCCGCTGCTCCGGCGTGTCGGGGGCGCTTCGCCGGCGTGTCGGGAGCGCTTCGCCGGCTGGTCCGAACCGCTGCGCCGGCGTGTCAGGGGCGCTCCTCCGATGGGCTATGATCGTCCGGTCGCGGCGGGCCACCCCGTCGCGATGGTGCGCCCGGCGCACCACGGCCAGGTAGCTCAGTTGGTACGAGCGTCCGACTGAAAATCGGAAGGTCGGCGGTTCGACCCCGCCCCTGGCCACCACAGGACCCGCAGGCCGGCGAACCGGCCCGCGGGTTTCGTGCTTCCCGGGGCCTGGTGCGTCGTCCCGCCAGCCGCGCCCACGTGCCCGCTGCCGCCCGCCGCCCCGTTCGCCGCTCCTCGTCCACTGACATTTGTCACGCAATTCCCGAGTCGCGTCCGAGGCGTCCCACCGCGCTCCTACCGTGGTCGACGTCGGGGGCCGGCCGGAGCAGGCCCACAGAGGCTGTCGGCCGCGGACGCGCACGTCCTCGGCTCGCCGACCGGGGTGCCTTGGGGGCAGCATGATCACGGAGGACCAGTCGCCGCCCGATCGCCGGCAGAGGTGGAAGTCGTACGGGTACGGCCCCGAGGTCAGGCGGCAGTTCCTGCTCACCTACGCGTTCTTCGGTTCGTTCCTGATGGTGCTGGTCTACGAGGCCGTCACCTCGCTCGAGCACCACTCGTGGGTGGGCGCGGCGGCAGGAGCCTGTGCGGCGTGGCTCGCCTTCTACCTCGGCAGAGCCGTCTACCGGCACCTGTGGCTCATGACGCACCGCGAGGTCGTCCCCGTCACGCCGCACAGCCCCGACCCCGCGAGCCGGGCCTGGGTGTGGTCTGCCGTGCGCCAGCGGCGGGTGGTGGGGCCCGAGGAGAGGGCAGTGGCGAGCACGGCGGCGCGCAAGGTGCTGTGGAATCCGTGGCAGAAGGTGCTGAACGTCGTCGCGCCGGCGTACTTCGCGGTGCGGATCCTCGTCCACCTCGACAACAGCCGTCTGACCGTCATGAGCGTCACGTGGTCCCTCATCGGCCTGGCGTTGGTGTGCGGCAGCCAGCTCGCGTGGGTGCCGCAGGCCCGGCTCCGTCGGTGGATGGACGCCAACTCGCTGTTGCCGGGACAGGCCGGCCCGCTGGAACCCCCTCGGTGACGACGCCCGCCGGGGCTACTGTCGGCGCATGACAGCGGCTTCGGCGGTGCCGTCCTCCCTCTCTGGGTCGAGGACTCGCCGCACCATCGCCCAGCTGTCCCGGCGACACCTGCTCCTGGTCGCGATGGCCGTCGGGGTGCTCGCCGTCGCCGTCCGGGTCGGGACGATCCTGCGCGGCGGGGGGCCGCATGCCCTGTCCGTCTTCTACGACGACGGCGTCTACTACGCGGCGGCGAGCGCCGTGGCGTTCGGCCGTCTGCCGTACCGGGACTTCGTCCTGCTGCACCCACCCGGCATCGTGTGGGCGCTGCTGCCGTTCGCGTGGGTGGGCCGGCTGACGAGCGACTCGGACGGGATGGCGGCCGCTCGGCTCGCCTGGGCGTTCCTGGGCGGCCTGAACGCTGCTCTCGTGGTGGTCGTCACGCGTCGGTTCGGCCTCGTGGCGGCGCTTGCCGGCGGCGCCTTCTACGCGTTGTGGCCCACCGCGATCCGCGCCGAGTCCGGTCCGTTGCTGGAACCGTTGGGCACCCTGGCGCTGCTCTCCGCCTTGGCGCTGCTCTCGGCCCGCGGCGTCGCCGACCGCCGTGGCGTGCAGGTGGCCGCCGGTGCCGCGCTGGGCCTGGCCCTCGTGGTGAAGATCTGGTGGGCCGTACCGGTGCTAATCGTCCTCGGCTACGTCGCGGTCCGGTACCGGGGCCGCGCGCTGCTGCGGGTGACGCTGGGCGCAGCGACGTCGGCGTCCGTGGTGTGCCTGCCCTTCTTCCTCGAGGCGCCGGGGACCATGTGGCGGATGGTCGTGCTCGACCAGCTGGGCCGGGGCCGGGTCTCGGACACCGCCCTCGAACGCCTCAGCCAGATCGGCGGCGCGGAGACGTTCAAGCTGCTGGGGCGCAGCGCCGCCCAGGTGGCCGGCACGGGTTGGCTCGTGCTCGTGGTCCTCGCCGTCGCGTGCGCCCTGGCCGCGTGGGGGTCGGTGGAGGGGCGGCTCTTCGCGGTGCTCACGGTGTCGGTCGTGGCCGTGCTCCTGACGGCCCCGTCGTTCTTCGGGTTCTACGCCGCGTTCGCGGCGCCGGTGTTCGCGCTCGTGGTGCCCGCCGCGATCCACGGCGCGGCACGGCTGGTCCCCAGCCCCGCGGCATACCGCAGCCCGCGCAAGCGGTCCGCCGTGACGGTGGCCGCCATCGCCGGCTTGTCCCTGGTGGTCGGTGCGGTCGAGGGCAGCGCGTATGCCGCGGGCAAGCCGTTCCCCGAGCGCCGGCTGGACCGCGTCGTGGCCTCGACCCGCTGTGTCACCTCGGACTCACCGTGGGGGCTCATCGAGCTCAACGCCCTGTCGAAGGACTTCCGGGACGGCTGCCGGGTCGAGATCGACGTCAGCGGGGTCACCCACGACAGGCTCCACCTCACCCGGGCCAACGGCAGCGAGGTCGCACGCTCCGGGAACGCCAGCTGGCGGCGGTACCTGCTGACCTACCTGCGCAGCGGGCAGGCGACCATCATCATGCGCGCACCGAGTGGCGACGGGATCACCGGCAAGGAGCGCACGGTCATCGACGCCTGGCCCGTGCTCGGCCGCGCAGACGGGTACGTGGTCCGCGACCCCGCCGCGGGACCGACGAAGTAGGCCCGCCGCTGGCCGCCACTCCTCAGGCGTCGTCGCGGGCCGCCACTCGTGAGCCGTCGCGGCGGGCCACGGCGACGAAGTCCGCGGCGTGGCCGACCGGCCGCCGGCCACCGGCCCAGACCGCCCGCAGCCGGCGTCGCATCGACAGGTCCTGCACCGGGACGACCACCAGGTCGCCGGCCGCCACGGCGTCGACGACGGCCAGTCGGCTGAGCACGGCCGGTGCGGTCCCGGCCGTCGCGGCGACCCTGACGGCGGTGTTGCTCGACAGCGCCTGCGCCGGCTCCACGAGGGTCAGGCCGCGGGCCCGGAATGCCTCCACCAGCGTCTGGAGGGTCCCGGAACCCTCCTCGCGCACCACCAGTGCGGTCCGCGCCAGCTCCTCCGCCGTCACGGGGTGGGCCCGGCGGCGCGTCCAGGGGTGGCCCGGCGCGACCACGACCACCAGCTCGTCGGTCGCCACCGTCGCCGAGCTGAGGCCACGCGGCGCGCCAGCGGTCTCGACGAACCCGAGGTCGCGGCTGCCGTCGCGCACCGCCTCCACCACGCCGGCCGAGTTGAGGACGGCGAGGTTGACGTCGACGTCACCGTGCTCGCGCCGGAAGGCTGCCAGCCACCGCGGCACGAGGTGCTCCGCGGTCGTCATGCTCGCCGCGAGCGCCAGGTGCGAGTTCCGTTCTGCCCGAAGGGCAGCGGTCGCCAGCCGCAGCCGGTCGGCGGCGGCCAGGACGTCCCGCGCCCAGTCGACGTAGAGTGACCCCTCCGGCGTCAGCACGGAGCCACGGCTCGAGCGCGTCACCAGGGTCAGGCCCAGCCGGCGCTCCAGCCGCGTAATGCTGGTGCTGGCGCTGGGCTGCGAGACGCCCAGGCGTGCTGAGGCGGCACCGATGCTGCCGACCTCCGCCACGGCTACCAGCAGCTCGAGCACCTCGAGGTCGGGCCAGCGAGCGCTCAACCCAAACCTCCCGTCCCAGCCATAGCCGACGGCTATGAGTGTATGCCGGATTGCCCGGTACCCGCCGGCGGCGGACTCCGCGACGGTGGTCACCGTGGACACCACCGCCGACCCCGAGCAGGCCCCCGACCGCCTCGCCGACCGCGAGGGCCGGGTGCCGACCGCCCCCTCCCCCGACCCGCACCGCTCGCTGCCGTGGCCCGGCCTCGCCCTCGCCGTCGGCGTGGCCGCGGTGGCCGTCCTGCTGCAGCACGCGGTGGCCGGCCTGAGCCCGTTGCTCCTCGCGGTCCTCGCCGGCGCCGTGCTGTCGAACACCCGCGCCGTCCCGGCGTCGCTCGGCCCGGGGCTGCAGGTCGCCTCGCGGCGGCTGCTGCGGGCCGGGATCGTGCTGCTCGGTCTCCAGCTCTCGCTCGGTGACATCGCCGCCCTGGGCGGCGGGACCATCGCCGTCGTGGTGGCCGTGGTCGTGCTCGGTATCACCGGCACCCTGGCCCTCGGCCGGTGGCTGCGGGTGCCACCCGCCCTGCGGCTGCTCATCGCCACCGGCTTCTCGATCTGCGGGGCCGCGGCGGTGGCGGCGATGGAGGACACGGCCGACGCCGACGAGGAGGAGGTCGCGACCGCCGTGGGGATGGTGGTGCTCTTCGGGACGGTGATGATCGCCGTGGTTCCGGCGGTGACCGGCCTCTGGGGGCTCGGCCCGCAGACGGCCGGACTCGTCGCGGGCGCGTCGATCCACGAGGTGGCGCAGGTGGTGGCCGCCGCGGGTGTCATCGGCAGTGGCGCGCTCAAGGTGGCCGTCGTGACCAAGCTGGGCCGGGTGCTGATGCTGGCGCCGGTGATCCTGGTCGTCGGCTCGCTGCGTCGCCGAGGCACTGCCCGCGACGCTGCCACGCGCCCGCCGCTCCTCCCGTTCTTCGTCGTCGGCTTCCTCGCCGCCGTCGTCCTGCGCAGCACCGTGCAGCTCGAGCCCGCCCTGCTGACCGGCGCCGCGACGCTGCAGACCCTGCTGCTGGCCGCGGCGATGTTCGCCCTGGGCTGCGGCGTCCGGTTCGACAAGGTCCGGGACATGGGCGCACGACCGCTGGTGCTGGGCACCCTGTCCACGGTGTGGGTCCTCGGGGTCGCGTGCGCGGGGGTCGCCCTCACCCGGTGATGCTCGGGGCTCGTCCTCACCCGGTGACGCGAGGGGCCGCCCGCGAGCCGGCCGGACTTCTCTCCCGCGGGCGGATCCGGTCGCCCCGACTTACCGTTCCAGACATGGACCTTCGGGCGTCGATCGCCGCAGTCGCGTCCGCGCCCACCCTCCTCGAGGGCATGCGGGCCGCGGACGACCTCGCGTGCGCCGCAGCGTCGGCCGGCAGTGACGCGGTACCGACCCTGCGGTCCACGGTCCGGGGAGCCGACCCGCTCACGGCCATCGCAGCCGTGCACGCGCTCGGCGCCTGCGCCGACACGACCGCGGGCGAGGCCCTCACCGAACTCCTCGGTGACGAGCGACCCCACGTCGCGGAGCACGCCCTCGACGCCCTACGCCTCGTGCCAGTCGTCGACCGCGCACTGCCCACGCTCGTGCGCAGGTGCGCCGGCGGCGGCTTCCCCGGGATGCTCGCCCAGCGCACCCTCGAGCACTGGGCGGTGCAGGACCCCGACCGGGTGCGGGCCGCCCTGGTGGCAGGCCTCGCTGCGGCGTCCGACGTGGAGGAGCAGGCGCGGCTCGTCGAGACCGTCGGTCTCGTCCCCGGGACTGCCTCGTCGCGGCTGCTGACCGGCTTCGCCTCGGGCGAGGTCGAGCAGCCCGTCGTGGTCCGCCGGGCAGCGCTCGCGGCCCTCGGCGAGGGACCGGCAGCGGACCCCGGCGCCGAGGAGCTGCTGCTGTCCTACTCGCGGTGCGTCGGACCACTCGCCGAGACCGCCCGTCTCGCCCTGCACGACCTCTTCCCCGGTCCGGACGCGCTCGTCCCGGACGCGCCCGCGGTCGCGCAGCTGTTCCTCCACGCGGACGTCGACGGACAGCTCCACCAGTCCGGTCGTGGCGACACCGGCGGCATCGCCACGCTGCTCGTCCAGCTCGGCGACGCCCTCGTCCGCCAGCGGCCCCACGGGGCGCGGGTCCTGACGATCTCCCGCACGCACGCCGACCTCGCGCACTACCCCCTCGGCCGCGGCCAGGCGACGCTCGGGGCCCCCGGTGCGGCCACCGGTCACCGCGACCTCGGGCTGCGCGACCCCGGCCACCACTACGCCGGCGTCCCCCTCGCGGGGTCCCCCCAGGGCATCGCCCGGGCGTGGCCGGCGCGGGTCGCCGCGCGACGCGGCATACGGCGCATCCTGCGTGCCGCGGGCAGGGTGGACGCCATCCACCTGCGGATGGCCGACGTCGGCTCGATGGCCGCGGCCGAGCCCGCCCGGGAGCTGGGGGTGCCGTTCGTGCTGACCGCGGCACCGGACCCGCAGGCCCTCATCGAGGCGCGGGACACCGCGGGCACGCTGACGCGGGACGGCTTCGGGGAGGCCGACCTCGTCGAGCACCTGTGGTTCCGCGACCGCCTCCTGCGGGACCTCGCCGCCGATGCCGCCCACGTGGTCGTCCTCCCGCGGCTCGAGGTCGCCGGTGACCTGCAGCGCCTCCTCGGGATCGACCTGTCGGGGGGCGCCGTGCCGGTCTCGGTCGTCGGCGAGGGCATCGACCTCACCAGCGTCGACCGGGCCGTGCGCGAGGTCGCCGAGCCAGCACTGCGCACCCGGGGCACAGCCACCGCGCTGGCCCAGCTCGACGACCTGCTCGCCGCCCTGCCGCCCGGGCGTCGCGCCCTGCCGGTCGCGGTCTCGGTCGGGCGGCTCAGCCCCGTGAAGGGGATGGCCACCCTGGTCCGCGCGTGGGCCGAGGACGACCAGCTGCGCGAGCGCTGCAACCTGCTCGTCGTCGGCGGCGACCTCGACGAGCCCAGCGACGACGAGGCTGCCGAGCTGGCCCGGGTCGCCGACGTCGTCGACCTCGACCGCGCCGCCTCGCAGGGCCTCCTGCTGGCCGGCCACCGCCCCAACTCCACGACCGCCGCGTGGCTGGCCGCGGTCCGCCGGGGCGACCCGGCCTCAGGGCGCCCGCCGGGCGTGTACGTCAGCGCCAGCCTCAAGGAGGAGTTCGGCATCGCGATCCTCGAGGCCATGGGCGTCGGTCTCGTCGTGGTCGCGCCCGACGGCGGCGGTCCGGCGACCTACGTCGCGGACGGGGAGACCGGGTTCCTCGTCGACACGTCCTCGCCCGCCGCGCTCGTGGTGGGCGTCCACGCAGCCCTCGACCTCGCCGCCGTCGACGGGGCCGAGGAGCGGGCCAGCAGGTCCCGCGCCATGGTGCGCAGCCGGTTCGGCATCGACGCGATGGCCGCGGCACTGGCCGACGTCTACGACGACGTCGCGCGGGGCAGCGGTGCCCACGTGGCCGCACGGCGGGTCGTGGAGGACGTGTCGTGACGCTGCTCGTGGTCAGCCCCGACTACGCCTCGCACCTCTACCCCCTCGCCACCCTCGCCACGGCTTGGCGCGACGCCGGCGAGCGGGTCGTCGTGGCGACCGGGCCCGCGACCGACGCGCTCGTCCGCGGGTTCGGCTACGAGCGGGAGCACCTGCAGCTCGGCCGCGGCTCGAACCCCGGGGTCATCCGGGCCGAGGAGCAGCCGCCCGGCGAGGACGACGCGCTGCGCGGGTTCTTCGACGCCACCCGCCGCGGCGCGGTCGAAGCCCTGACCTTCCAGGCCTCCGCCCGGCGCGACGACCTGCTGTGGAACCCGGTCGGGGTCGGCCGGGCCGTGCAGGAGGTCGTCGACCGGGTCCGTCCCGACGCCGTCGTCGTGGACCACCTCGCCTTCGGCGCCCGGCTGGGGCTGACCGCCGCCGGCGTCGCGTACACCGACGTGGTGCTGGGCCACCCGTCTGCCCTGGTCGTCGGGGACCGTGAGGTCTACGGCTGCCCCGAGGACTGGCCGACCGCCTTCTCCCCCGACCCCGACGGCCTCGCGCGGCTGCGGCGGCTGTGCGAGCAGGTGCGGGACGAGTTCACCGGCCAGTGGAACGACGCCCTGGCCCAGCTCGACCCGGGCGCGGCCGCGAGCTCGGACGCCTTCGCCGAGACCGGCGACGTCCTGCTCCTCAACTATCCCGAGGAGCTGCACGACCCGCGACGGACCGCACTGCTGCCGCGGCATGAGTTCCTCGGGTCGTGCGTCCGCGAGGAGCCGCGCGACGAGGAGGTCGACGTGTGGCTCGCCGGCAGCGACCACCCGGTCGTCTACGTCAGCCTCGGCAGCTTCCTCTCGGCCCGCAGCGACGTCCTCGCCCGCATCGTCGACGCCCTGCGCGGCCTCGACGTCCGCGTCGCCCTGGCCCACGGCTCCACCCCGCGCGCCGTCCTCGGACCCCTGCCCGGCGCCTGGCTCGTCCGCGAGTCTCTCCCCCAGGTGACGCTCCTGCAGCAGGCGGCGGTCGCCGTGACCCACGGCGGCAACAACAGCGTGACCGAGGCGCTCACCGCCGGGGTGCCCCTGCTCGTCCTGCCCCTGTCCACCGACCAGTTCTCCGGGGCCGCCGCGATCGAGCGGCACGGCCTCGGCGAGGTCCTGGACCCGAACGCCGCAGGAGCCGGGGCCCTCCGCGAAGCCGTCTCCCGGCTGCTCGAGGGGACGACCGGGGAGGACCCGGGTCGCACGCTGCTGAGGGAGCTGGCCACGTCGCTGCGCGAACGCCCGGGTCCCCTCCGCGCGTGGGACGCGCTCGGCGAGCGCCTGCCCGCGTCCTAGTCGCGCTCCGCGGACGGCGGGCGCCGCGCGACCAGGGGACTCAGCCGGCCGGTGTCCCGGCTGTGTCGTCGACGCGTGCCGGCTCGGCCTGTGCCGGGTCGTGTGCCGGGTCGTATGCCGGGTCGTGTGCCGAGTCGGCGGCGGGGTCACCGGCTGACGGGGCTGAGAGGTCGGCCGACGTGCCGTCCACGCCGGCGGACCCACCACCCACGGTGGACAGCACGAGCGCGACGCCACCGGTGGCGAACGCCCACGCGCAGCCGAACCGCACGAGGGCGTCGTGGGCGGAGAGCTCGCCCCTGGCGACGAGGTAGACGGCGGGGCCGGTGAGGAGCACGGCGAGGACGACCGCGGCCCGGAAGCCGGACGGGCGGGACCCCGCCTGCGACGCGGCAGTCGCCGCCGCAGGTGCCGAGACAGCGGCGGGGGCGGGCCGACTGGCAGGCCCGGCGGCGGGGCGGGCGGGCGTACCGGGTGCGGCAGTCGTCGTCACGTCAGGCCGCCGTCACGGTCTCGGCGAGGTCGACGACCCCGGCAGGGGTCAGCCGCAGGTTGCCGCCGAGCTCGGGGTACGCGAGCACGGCGAGCTGCGGCGCGCCGGGCTCGACGAGGCGGCGCACGGCGCGGCGCAACGGCTGGGCGCAGACGAGGACCGGCAGGACACCCCGCTCCTCGGCGACCTGCGACACCCGCAGCGCCTCGGTCGCGAGCCGCTCGGCGAACCACGGGTCGAGGAGCAACTGGCCTCCGCCCTCGCCCGCACGCAGCGACTCGAGCAGCCGCTGCTCGAGCTGGGGCTCGAAGGTGAGCACGTGCAGCTCCCCGTTCACGGCGTGCGACGCGGCGATCGCGGGACCCAGGGCGCCGCGCACGGCCTCCACCAGCGCGTCCGGGTCGGTCGACGCACGCGCGCGCAGCGACATCGCCTCGAAGATGCGGACGAGGTCGCGGATGCAGACGCCCTCCGCGAGCAGCGACTGCAGGCAGCGCTGCACCTCGCCGAGCGCGAGCGGTGTCGGGGTGAGCTCGTCGATGACCGCCGGGTGGGTCGCCCGGACGGTCTCCACGAGCAGCTTGACGTCCTCGCGCCCGAGCAGGTCGGCGGCGTTCTGCCGGACCATCTCGGCCAGGTGGGTCGTCACGACGGAGGACCGGTCGACCACGGTGGCGTCGACCTGCTCGGCCCGGCCGCGCTGGTGGATCGGCACCCACTTGGCGTCGAGGCCGAACACCGGCTCTCGGGTGGGCGTGCCCTCGAGCTGCCCGATCCGGTCGCCGATGGCGAGCACCATCCCGGGCGGGGCCTCGCCACGGGCGACCTCCACGCCGTGGATGCGGATGGCATACGTGTGCCGCGGGAGGTCGACGTTGTCGCGGGTGCGCACGAGCGGGATGAGGATGCCGAGCTCGTGGGCGAGCTTGCGCCGCAGGGCGCGCACGCGGTCGAGCAGGTCGCCCCCTGCGCTGGCGTCGACGAGGCCGATGAGGTCGTAGGCCAGCTCGAGCTCGATGGGCTCGACCCGGATGTCGTGCGCGATCGCCTCGGGGCTGTCCGGCGACGGGGTGGGTGCCGTCGCAGCTGCAGCGGTGGCCGCTGCCGCCTTGTCCTCGGGCTTCGGCAGCTGCCGGGCGATGAGCAGGGCCGCGCCGCCGACGAGCAGGAACGGCAGCTTCGGCAGTCCCGGCACGAGCGCGAGACCCATGACCGCCGCACCGGCGAGCTGCACGGCCTGGCGCTGCTGGCCGAACTGGTGCAGCAGGTCGCTGCCCATGTCCCGCTCGGTCGTGGCCCGGGTGACGATGAGGCCGGTCGACATCGACATGAGCAGCGCGGGGATCTGCGAGACCAGGCCGTCGCCGACGGACAGCAGGCTGTACCGGGTGATCGCCTCGGAGAACGGCATGTGGTTCTGCACGACGCCGATCACGAGTCCGCCGACGAGGTTGACCAGCGTGATGACGATGGCCGCGATCGCATCGCCCTTGACGAACTTGGACGCACCGTCCATCGCGCCGTAGAAGTCGGCCTCGGACGAGACCTCGGCGCGGCGGCGACGCGCCTCGTCCTCGTCGATGAGGCCCGAGTTGAGGTCGGCGTCGATCGCCATCTGCTTGCCGGGCATCGCGTCGAGGGTGAAGCGGGCGGCCACCTCGGCCACGCGCCCGGCACCGTTGGTGATGACGACGAACTGGATGACGATGAGGATGACGAAGATGACCAGGCCGACGACGATCGAGCCGCCGACGACGAAGTGGCCGAACGCGTCGATCACCTTGCCCGCGAAGCCGTCGAGCAGCACCAGCCGGGCCGCGCTGACGTTGAGCGCGAGCCGGAACAGCGTGGCGACGAGCAGCAGCGAGGGGAAGACGGCGAAGTCGAGCGGCTTCTGCACCCGCAGCGCGACGAGCAGGATGAGCACCGAGCCGGTCAGGTTGACCGCGAGCAGCAGGTCGAGCAGCACGCTCGGCAGCGGCACCACCATCATCACGACGATGCCGACGATCGCCGCGGGGATGCCGATCTGGCCGATCCGGTTGCCGGTCATCGCGCGGTCCGTGTCAGGGGGGCGGCCGACGGGGTGGCAGGTGTCATGACATCGGTCCTATCGGCGCACACGGCGCCCTCCTGAGGTGTGGCGGCCGGGATCGGCGAGCTCTCGCCGCCCGTGCGCTCCCGGGTTGCGGTGGAAGCCGGAGGTGAGGCCGCGGTGGCGCAGGCCCATGAGGAAGACGAAGACGCCGGCCACCGCGTCGTACAGCTCGGCCGGGATCTCCTGGCCGAGCGCGCAGCTGCGGTAGAGCATCCGCGTGAGCGGCACGTCCTCGACGAGCGGGAGCCGCTTCTGCGCCGCCTCCTCGCGGATGCGGGCGGCGACGAGGCCGGCGCCCTTGGCGACCACGCGTGGCGCACCGCGCCCCGGTTCGTATGCCAGCGCGACGGCGACGTGGGTCGGGTTCACCATGACGACGTCGGCGGCACCGAGGTCGGCGAGCATCCGGTTGCGGCTCAGCTCGCGCTGCTTGCCGCGCAGGAGGCCCTTGAGCAGTGGGTCGCCCTCGGACATCCGGTTCTCGCGCTTGACGTCCTCGCGGCTCATCTTCAGCGACGACCCGACCCGGCGCCGCTCCATGACGTAGTCGGCGGCGGCGAGGACGATCCCGACCACCGCGATGGTCCGCAGCACCGACAGCGCCGACTCGGTGGCCGCGGCGGCGGACGCACCGAGTGACCACTGCCCCGCCCCCGTCACCCGGTCGGTGATGCCGAGCACCGCGCCGTAGGCGACCCAGCCGAACACCACGAGCTTGATGAGGGTCTTGGCGAAGGTCCACGCCGCGTGCGCGCCGACGAGGTTCTTCAGACCCTTGGCCGGGTTCAGCGTCTCGAACTTCGGCTTGAACTTGCCCGGGTACACGCGGATCCCGCCCTGCGCGGCATTCGCCACGACGGCCACGACGACCATGGTGGCGAGCAGCGGCGCCAGGACGGCCAGCGCGCCGGTCGCGGCGTCGTGCCCGACCTGCATGGCGACGGCGGTGTCCGGGTGGACGATGACCTTCTGCAGGTCGGCCATGGTGCGGCCGAACCGGTCGACCAGCCCGCGGACGAGGTGCGGCACCACGACGGTGAACGCCAGCACGGACAGCCACGCGCCGAGCTCCTGGGTGCGCGGGACCTGCCCGTCCCGACGCGCCTTGCGCAGCCGCTGGGCGGTGGGCTTCTCGGTCCGCTGGGACTTGTCGCTCAACTGGTCCCCAGCATCCGGGCGACCGCGCCGACGTCCTGGGCCGCCTGGCCGACGAGCCGGCTCACGGCACCGGGCAGCAGCGCGAAGGCGACACCGCTGAGCGAGACCGCGAGCAGGATCTTCACGGGGAAGCCGACGGCGAAGATGTTGAGCGTCGGGACGGCCCGGCTGACCAGGCCCAGGGCGAGCTCGGCGAGGAACAGCACCACCATGACGGGCGCGGCGATCTCCAGCGCGGCGGTGAGGAAGCGGCCGAGCCCGTCGGTCACGAGCCGGCCCACGTCGCCGAGCGCCATCGGCCGCAGCGGCGCGGTCCGGAAGCTCGTGACCAGGCCGCGCACCAGCAGCAGGTGACCTCCGGAGGCGAACAGCAGCGTGGTCGCGAGCAGCGCCTGGACCCGGCCGAACATGCTGCTGGACACGTTCGTCATCGGGTCGTAGAGGCTGCTCAGGGTGAACCCGCTCGCGAGGTCCACGAGCTCGCCCGCCGCCTGCACGGCGCTGAACGCGAGGTAGACGACGAAGCCCATCGTCGCCCCCACGAGCACCTGGTATGCCGCGCCGCCCAGGAGGCCGGTGAGGTCCAGGGTGGGCCCCTGGCCCCTGAGCCGAGGGGCGACCAGCAGCGCGACCGCGAAGGACAGGGCGGCCTTGACCCGGGCGGGGACGGCGCGGCTGGAGAACGGCGGGGCGATCGCGAAGAAGGCCGACAGCCGGACCGTGGCCATGAGGACGACGCCGAGGGTGTCGCCGCCGACGAGCGCCTCCATCAGTCGAGCAGCTGGGGCAGCAGGGCGAACATGTCGCGGGTGAACCCGACCGTCTCCTGCAGCATCCAGTGGCCGGAGACGAGCAGGACGAGGGCCACGCCGATCAGCTTGGGGACGAAGCTGAGGGTCATCTCCTGCACCTGGGTGACGGCCTGCACCAGGGACACGGCGAAGCCGATCCCGAGGGCCACCAACAGGATCGGGAAGCCGAGCTTGGCGCTGAGGAGCATGGCCTGCAGGCCGATGTGGACGACGTCGGAGTCGGTCATGGCGCCCTCAGTGGTAGCTCTGGACGAGGGCGGTGGCGATCATGCTCCAGCCGCTGACCATGACGAACAGCAGCAGCTTGAAGGGCAGCGAGATCAGCGCGGGCGGCAGCATCATCATGCCCATCGACATCAGCGCCGACGAGACCACGACGTCGATGACGAGGAACGGCACGAAGACGACGAAGCCGATGATGAAGGCCGACTTCAGCTCCGACAGCACGAAGGCCGGGACCAGCGTCGTCATCGGCACGTCGGCCGGGGTGGCGGGCGCCTCCTCCTTGCTGAGCTTGACCATCGTGGCCAGCTCGGCCGGTCGGGTCTGCTTCATCATGAAGTCGTGCAGCGGCTTGACGCCCGCGTCGTAGGCCTGCGACTGGGTGAGCTCGCCCTTGAGGTACGGCTGCACGCCGGCGTCGTTGATGGCCGACAGGACCGGCGACATGATGAACAGGCTGAGGAAGAGCGCGAGGCCGGCGAGGACCTGGTTCGGCGGGATCGTGGTGGTGCCCAACGCGTTCCGTGTCAGGGACAGCACGACGATGATCTTGGTGAAGGACGTGCACAGCACGAGCAGGGCGGGCGCCACCGACAGCACGGTGAGCAGCAGGATGACGTTGACCGCCTGGCTCGGCTTGCCGAGGTTGGGGTCGACCTTCACCGACACGGTGCCTGACGGCGACGGTGAGGGAGTCGGCGGTGTGGGGGCCGCCACCGCGGACACCGGACGGAACGCCGTCGTCGACGGGAGTGCCGGCAGCGTCACGGCAACCGCCGTGGTCGGTGCCGGAGCGGCGGACGCCGCAGTGGCGCAGGCCAGGACGCCGCCGAGGGCGAGGGCCGCCACGGCGAGGCCACGCCGGACCAGCTTGGACCCGTCAGCCACGACGGGCCTGCAGGGTCCGCAGGACGAACGACGCGGCCGACCACGGCCAGCCCTCCGGCACCGGTATGCGGGACGCCACCCCGTGGGCGCGAGGCAGGACAGCCGGCGCCGCAGCCGGAACGACCGGGAGGGGGCCACTCGCAGCCTGGGCGTGCGCTGCGAGCAGCTCGTCGAACGCGTGCCGCCCGGGCACCTCGACCTGCGGCCGGGACGCGACGGGCTCCGGCACGACGAGGTCCTCGTCGCCGAGCTCGCCCAGCACGGAGACGCCGTGCTCGGTCACGCCGAGCACCATGGTCCGGCGGCCGACCTGCACGACCTGCACCGAGGAGGTGCGGCCGAGGGACCGCCGTGACAGCACGTCGACGCTGACACCCCCGCGAGGGGTGCGCGCGCCACCGACGCCGCGCTTGGCGGCATACCTGGCGACCCAGACCACGAGGGTCAGGACGGCGCCCAGCGAGACCAGCAGGCGCAGGACCGCGAGGAGGGTGGACCCGTCACTCATGCGCGCAGGCGGGCGTCGGTCTCCGGGCCGACCACCTCGGTGACGCGCACGGCGAACTCCTCGTCCACGACGACGACCTCGCCGCGCGCCATGAGGGTGCCGTTGACGAGGACGTCGACGGGCGCACCGGCCGGGCGGTCGAGCTCGAGCACCACACCGGGCGCCAGGCCGAGCACGTCCTGCACGGTCATGCGGGTGCGGCCGAGCTCGACGCTGATGCCCATCTCGACGTCACGCAGCAGGTGCAGGCGGCGGGGGTCGATGTCGGCGACGGGCGAGGAGGCGGAGAGCGGCGGGAGGGCAGCAGCCTGGGCGGCCCGGGGCGTCAGCACGAGCGCGGCCACGACGACGTCACCGTCGAGCACCGCGGCGACCCGTACGCCCGCACCGGCCGGCACGACCTCGCCCACCTCGACCTCGTGCGTCGCGGACGGGACCAGCGGGCCGAGCTCGAGGGCCATCGAGGAGATGCCCGCGGTGAGGGCGGTCTGCAGGTCCCCGGCGCGCTCGCGGGGCGCGAGGACGGCCACCTGGCCCTCCCACACGCCCTCCACGGTCGCCACCAGCGCCGGCGCGAGGCCGGTGGCCTGCAGCACCGGCCACTGCGCCGGGCCCAGGGCGCTCGCGGTGGCGCCCGGGCGGCCGCCGAGCCGCTCGGCGACGAGCGCCGTGGCGGTGAGGAGGGCGGCGTCGACCTGGGGCTCGGTGAGGGTCATGGGCTTTCCTTCGGTGCGGTGCGACGGCGGGGGCGGGGCTGGCGGGCGGGGCAGGAGCGGGGTGTGGCGCTGGCGGAGCAGTGGCGGGCAGGGGCCCGCAGGGGTGGGGCTGGGCCCGCGGGATCAGGGCGCGACCACCTGGCAGGCGATGCGCTTGCCGGAGCTGCCCGGGCGGGCGGCGGCGACGCGGGTGTCGTCGACGGCCACGACGAGCGGCTCCTCGACCGGGTGGTGCAGGGGGACGACGTCGCCCACCGCCAGGGAGAACACCTCCGAGGAGGTGAGCGTGACCTCGCGGAAGGCGACGCGGACGTCGACCTCCACCTCCTGCAGGCGGGACTCGACGGTGCGCGCGGCGGCGTCGCGGGGACCGGCAGCCCCCGCCGACGCGCTCGGGTCGACGGCGGCGAGGACGGGCTTGAGCGTGGCGAGGGCCAGGCACATGGTGGCGGTGGCGACCTGGTCGCCGATGCGCAGCTCGACCTCGGTGGCCACCATCGGGTCGGCGGGCGGGGCCAGCTGGAGGAACTGCGTGTTCGACTCCAGGCCGGTCACCTCGGCGTGCACGGGGGCGATGGACTCGAAGGCGTAGGTGAGCTCGCGGGCGACCTGGACGACGACCCCGCGGATGAGGCCGGTCTCGATGTCGCTCAGGGCGCGGCTGGGCTGCTCGCGGCCACCGGCACCACCGAGCAGGCGGTCGATGACGCTCATGACGACGCCCATCGGGAGCTGGAAGACCCCCGACCCGGGCAGGTCGCGGAAGCCCAGGACGGCCAGCAGCGAGGGGTTGGGCAGCCCGCGCACGTACTCGTCGTACGTCACCTGGCGCACGGCGACGACCCGTGCGTAGACGACCGCACGCAGGGTCGTCGACAGCACGGTCGACAGCTGGCGCGCGAAGGTCTCGCTCGTCACCTGCAGGGCCCGCACACGCTCACGGCTGAGACGTCCGGGGCTGCGGAAGTCGTAGGAGACGGGCGCGGCGGTCACGAGGCCACAGATCGGCACCCCCGGAGGCGTCCTGAGGCTTCCGTGGGCAAACGCGGGCAGACTGGCCGAACGGACTACCCGCCGCGGACCGTCGGCACCGCGGGTCTACTGCATGACGAACTCGGTCAGGTAGACCTGCAGCACCTCCCCGTCGTAGCGCTTGCGCACCTCCGTGTCGAGCGCCGAGATCGCTGCCGCCCTGCCCTTGGGCGACAGCAGCTGCTGGTAGTTCCGCTGGCCGAAGATGCCGATGGCCGCGTCGCGCGCCTTGGCACCGTTGACCCCGCCCTCGCTGCCCTTCGCGGCGGGCGCATCCGCCGACAGCTGCAGCGACAGCCCGACCTTGAGGAACCTCCCGTCGGCGAGGTTGAGGGTGAGCGGCTCGAGGTCGAGGACCGCGCCGGGGGTCGGGGTGGCCGCCGCGGCGTGCCCCGAGCCCTTGGTGAGGAGGTATGCCGCGCCCCCGCCGCCGAGCAGGACGACCAGGAGGACGGCGATGAGGAGCGTGCGCCTGCGGCGCGGGGCGGGTTCGGCGCCTGCCTCGACGGCGGGCGCGGCAGTGGCGGTTGCCATGTCAGTCTCCTGGTGTGGGGATGGCGGAGGCGGCCTGCGCGGCCGAGCCGGACGTGTCGAGCGCGTGCACCACGATCGCCACCCGGCGGTTGCGGGCGCGGCCGGCCGCGGTGGCGTTCGACGACAGGGGGCGCTGGTCGGCATACCCGGCGGCGGACACCTGCGCACTCGGGACGCCGCGCGTGAGCAGGTACCGGAGCACGGTCGTGGCCCGCTCGGTCGACAGCTCCCAGTTGGAGGCGAAGCGGCCGCTGACCGGGACGTTGTCGGTGTGGCCCTCGACGGTGAGCGCGTTGGGGAGGCCGCGCAGGGCCGGCGCGACGGCGTCGAGGACCTTGCGGCCCTCGGGTCGCAGGGTCGCCTCGCCGAGCTCGAAGAGCACCCGGTCGGTGACGACGTTGACGACCAGGCCGTGGTCGCGCTGCTCGAACTGCACCGCGCCGGACAGGCCCCTCGACGCCAGCGACGCCTCGATCCGGCGCTGCACGGCGGCGAGGTCCTCGCGCTGCCTCGCGGCCTGCGCCCGGCCCGCGGCCTGCGCAGCGGCCTGGGCCGCCGCCTGGGCGGTCGACCCGCCCGGCCGCGGGATGATCGGGTCGCCGGTGGCCGACGGGTTCGGGGTCGCGGCGTGCCCGTCGACCGCGGCCTGCGGGCTGCCGTCGAGGATGCCGGTCGAGCTGGTCTTGCTGGCCGGCTCGCCGAAGTACTGGTCGAGGCCGTTGGACAGGGCGATGAGCTTGGCCTGGTCGACCTGGCTGATGGCGAAGAGCACGATGAACAGCGCCATGAGCAGGGTGATCATGTCGGCGTAGCTGAGCAGCCAGCGCTCGCTGTTCTCGTGGCCCTCCTCGTGGTCCTCCTCCACGACCCGGCGCCGGCCGGCGCCGGCCCGGGCGCCACCGGACCGCGCGGCGCTCACGCCGCCTCCGTCGCCGCCGGCGCGTCGACGTCCGCGGACAGGACGGCGAGGAGCCGCTTCTCGACGACCCGCGGGCTGGTACCCGACTGCACGGCCAGCACGCCCTCGAGCAGCAGCTCGAGGTGGGCGCACTCGACCTCGCTGAGCCGCTTGAGCTTGTTCGACAGGGGCAGCCAGATCGCGTTGGCGCTCATGACGCCCCAGAGGGTCGCGACGAACGCGCTGGCGATGAGCTCGCCCAATGTCTCCGGCGACGACAGGTTGCCGAGCACGTGGATGAGGCCGATGACGGTGCCGATGATGCCGATGGTCGGGGCGTAGCCGCCCATGTCGGCGAAGAACTTGATGCCCAGGCGGTCCTGGCGCTTCTTGGAGGAGATCCGGGCGTGCAGGACGTCGTGGATCTCGTCGGCGTCGGTGCCGTCGACGGTCATCTCGATGCCCTGGCGCAGGAACGGGTCCTCGATCCCGCGCAGCCGCTCCTCGAGGGCGAGCAGCCCCTCGCGGCGGGCGGTGTCCGCCATGGAGACGAGGTCGGCGACGGCGGCGTCGCTCTGCGGCGCCTTGGCGGTGAACGCCCGCGCGACCTGCTTGCCGACGACCTTGACGTCGGACATGAACCCGCCCGCGACGGCTGCACCCAGGGTGCCGACGATGACGAGCACGATCGGCGGCAGCAGGAGGATCGAGGTGGGCGAGGCGCCCTCCATGACCAGCGACGTGAAGACCGCACCGAGGACGACGACGATCCCGGCGAGGGTGGCCAGCTCCATGTCAGCGGTCGCCGTCCTGCACGACGTGCAGCCCCGGGCGCGAACCCGGTCCGGCGTGCACGTGCTCCGCGGCCGCGAGGACGGAGGCGCGGAAGTCGCGCACCTCGCGGACGACCTCGTCGACCGACTCCACCACCACGTAGCGGGCACCACCCACTAGCGTGATCACGGTGTCGGGCGTGGCCTCGACGCGTTCGATGAGGTCTGGGTTGAGTGCGAAGCAGGTGCCGTTACGGCGCGTGACAGCGATCATGGCGGGTCCGTCCTTGGTCCTTCTCAGCGCGACCATCCGTGGCGCGCACCCCTCCTATCGGCAGGCACCCGGCATACCTGAGGACGCGGAGCCCGGGGACGCGAACCCCGGGGACACGGTCCTCGGGGACGTGCCGGCCGCAGGAGGCACGGTCGGCGACGTGCGCCGACAACGCACACGGGCGGTGGCGCGGAGGACTCCGCACCACCGCCCGTGGCGGCCCGTCTGCCCGGATCGACCGGTCAGCGCTTGAGGTTGACGAGGTCCTGCAGGATCTCGTCGGAGGCGCTCACGACGCGCGAGTTCGCCTGGAACCCGCGCTGCGCCACGATCAGGTTGGTGAACTCCTGGGCCAGGTCGACGTTGCTCATCTCGAGCACGCCGCTGGCCAGCGCGCCGCGACCACCGCTGCCGGCGGTGCCGACCGAGGGCGCACCGGAGTTCGCCGTGCCGCGGTAGAGCGAGTCGCCCGCCTTCTCCAGGCCGGCCGGGTTGGTGAAGCTGGCGAGCGCGACCTGGCCGAGCTTCTCGGTGCGGCCGTTGGAGAAGATGCCGACCAGGACGCCCGTGCTGTCCATCGTGAAGCTCTGCAGGCTGCCCATCGTCGAGCCGTCCTGGTTGCGCGCGGTGGCGCTCGCGGAGCCGGAGAACTGCGTGAGCGGGGTGCTGTCACCGCCGATGGTGAGCGTGACGTCGGACGCGAAGCGGTAGCCGGCAGCGGTGAGCGCGCCGCTCGTCAGCGCCATCGAGGCGGTCGTGAACGACTTCGCCGCCGGGTCCCAGGTCAGCGACGTGGTGCCGACGGTGGCGGTGCCGCCACCGGGCTTGGGGACGGTGGTGACGGCGGACCAGGTGTTGGTGCCGGTCTTCGTGTACGTCGTCGTGGCCGGGATCGTGGCGCCCTGCTCGTCGACGATGTCGATGCTGTGCGTCACCGTGGCGCCGGTGGCCGCGTCGGCCGGCAGGTTGCCGCCGAGGTCGACCGTGCGGGTGGCGGTCGGCGCGAGGACCTGGCCGACCGGCAGGCGCAGGCCGCCGACCGGCGCGTTGGTGTCGATGGCGCCCTTGGTGGCGCCCCAGCCCTGCACGGTCGCGCCCTCGGGGGTGACGAGGTTGCCCAGCGCGTCGAACGAGAAGGCGCCGGCGCGGGTGTACATGGTCTGGCCGTCCTGCTGGACGACGAAGAAGCCGTCTCCCTGGATCGCCATGTCGCTCTGGCGGCCGGTGACCTGGGTGCTGCCCTGGCCGAAGTTGGTGGTGACGCCGGCGAGCCGGACGCCGAGGCCGACCTGGGCGGGGTTGGTGCCGCCGCCGGTGCCCTGCGGGGCGCCCGCGGTGCGCAGCGCCTGGCTCAGGGTGTCCTCGAAGACGGTCTGGGAGGACTTGTAGCCCGTGGTGTTGACGTTGGCGATGTTGTTGCCGATGACGTCCATCATCGTCTGGTGGGCGCGCAGGCCGGACACGGCCGAGAAGAGCGAACGGAGCATGGTCAGTCAGTCCTTTGCGGTGGAGGCCGTGGTGGCCCCGGTCGAGGTGGAGCCGGAAGGGGTGGAGCCGGAGGAGGCGGTGCCGGTGGGCGTGGTGCCGGTGGGCGTGGTGCCGGTCGAGGTGCCGGTGGGGGTGGTGCGGGCGACCTCGGTGACCGACGCGAGCGGCACCTCCGTGCCGCCCACGAGCAGGGTCGGCCCGCCGGGGGTGAGCTTGACCGAGTCGACGGTGCCGGCGGCGGTGGTCCCGCCGACGGAGTAGGTGACGCGCTGGCCGACGAGGGCGAGGGCGCTGAGGCTGTTCTGGCCGGCGATGACGGCGGCGTTCTGCGAGACCAGCTCGTGCAGGGTCTCGACCATCTGGAGCTGGGCGGTCTGCGCCATGAACTGCGCGCTGTCGACCGGCTTGCTCGGGTCCTGGTACTTCAGCTGCGCGACGAGCAGCTTGAGGAAGGCGTCGCCGGACAGGGTGGGCCCGGTGCTGCCGGAGGTGCCCTGCCCTGCGGCGGTCGCCGCGGCGGACTCGGTCGCCGCGGCTGCCTGCGCGGCGGCCGTGGCGTCGTACGTGCCGATGGGGGTCGTCACGAGGGCCTCACATTCTGACGTCGACGCGGACGTCGCGGGGTCGGGGTCGGTGCGGGTCGAGCTGGTCGGAGGCGCCGGGGGTGTGCCGGGTCGTTCGGGGGCCGTCGGCTCGCGGGGTCCAGCCCTCTAGGGGGCGGCCGTGGCGCTGCCACGCGCCGTCGCGCGCGGTGTCACCGGCGCCGGTCCCGTCGGGGCCCGCCCACGGGCCGGGGTTTCGCTGGTCCTGGTCGCGGGGGCCGCGGTCGGCTGTCGCGGCACCGCCCGCAGCGGGGTCGCCGGTGGGGGCACCGGGCGCGACCTGGACGTCGATTCCCGCTGACCGCAACCCGATCCGCTCCAGGTGCGACCGCAGCTCGGGCGTCCCCTGCCGCAGCGCGTCGCCGGTCGCGGGGTCGACGGCGGTGAGCCGCACGGTGACCTCGCCACCCCGGACCTCGAGGTGCACCTGGACCGACCCGAGGTGGGCCGGCGCGAGGTGCACCGTGAGCCGGTGCGTGCCGTCCGCGGTGGTGAGGAGCGGGGAGACGGCGTTCAGCACCTGGGCCTGCGGCGGCAGCGCCGGCTGCGCGAGCCGCGCGTCGGCGGTCGTCACCATGGGTGCGCCGGTGCCGCCGTGCGGTGCGCCGGTCGGTGTGAGGGCGTATGCCGGCGCCCCGTCCACGGTGCCGGCTGTCGCAGTCGGCGTGGGGCCGGGGTCGACCGTGGGAGCGCTCCGGTCCGCGGCCCGGACCTGCCCGGTCGCGGTGTCCGCGGACGCGGTGGCCGCAGCCACCACGCCGACCGCTCGTGAGGCACCGTCCGGGCCGTCAGTTCGGTCCGCGGGTGCTGCGGAACCGGCGGAGGCGTCACCGGGGACCGTGCCCCCGGTGAGGGCCGAAGGGGTCCGTGCGTCGGGGCCGTGGGCGGCCGCGACGCCCTGGGCGCCCGTCGGCGTGGCGCCCGCCACCACCGGGGCGGCAGTGGCGTCGGGCACATCCGGGGTGGACGTGGCGGAGGTCGGGACCGTCGCCGCGCGAGGCGTCCCACCGGTGGCCGTGGCGTCAGCGGTGACGGACACTCCGGTGGTCGGCGAGGGGGTGACGGGGGTCATCGGGGACGCCGGGGCGCCGGACGGAACGACGGGAGCGCCGGTGCCCTCTGCCGCCGGGCCGACCGACGGGCCTGCCGCCGGGTCGGATCGCGGGCGTGCCGGGTCGGGAGCCGGGCCTGCCGGGTCGGGAGCCGGGCGTGCCCCGTCGGCCAGGGCAGCGACGGCCGTCGACGACGACCCGTCCGTCCGGTCGGCGTGGTCGGGCGACGAGTGCCTCGGGGCCGGGGCATGCGCGTCCCGGTCCTGCGGGCGCGGCCGGGGCGTGACCGCGTCCTTCCCACCGTGCCCGCGGAGCACGGCCTCGAAGTCGCGCCCGCCCGTCCCGTCGGAACGGTCGGCCGGTCGCGCCGCCGCGGCGGGGGCCGTGGCGGCGGACGTGGACGAGGCGACGGCGGGACGGGGCGCGACGGCGGTCATGCGGCCACCCCCGCGTACCCGAGCACCCGCTGGACGTACTGCTGCGTCTCCCGGTACGGCGGCACCCCGGCATACCGCTCCACGGCTCCGGGCCCGGCGTTGTAGGCCGCCAGCGCCAGGGACGTGGACCCGAACCGGCGCAGGTGGCTCGACAGGAGGCGGGCGGCACCGTCGACGGCCTGGGCCGGGTCGCGCGGGTCGACACCGAGCCCGCGCGCGGTCGAGGGCATGAGCTGCATGAGGCCGACCGCCCCGGCCGGGCTGACGGCACCGGGGTCGAAGCCGCTCTCCGCCCGGGCCACCGACGCCAGCAGCGCGGCCGGCACCCCGTGCCGGGCCGCGGCCGTCGCGAAGAGCGGGCGCCACTGCGCCGGCACCCACGACGGAACACCGCCGGTCGACCCCGCCGCACCCTGCGCGGCGGAGGTGGCCGACAGGGTCGCCGGGCTCCCGGCATACGTGCGCACGACGGGTCCCGCGGGCTCGCAGACCCGGCGGATGGCGGTCGGGGTCCGGTAGACGTCCTGGACCATGACGTCCTTGCCGGCGCGCGGGGCGACGAGCATCTTGCCGTCGCCGACGTAGATGCCGATGTGGTCGACCGGGCTCCCGAAGGCGACGAGGTCACCCGGGCGTGCGTGCGCGAGGTCGGGGACGGCGGTGCCCACCCTGGCCTGGTCGGCGGCGACCCGCGGGAGCCGGACGCCCACGTCGGCGAAGGCGCGCTGCACCAGTCCGGAGCAGTCGAGGCCCTTCGCCGGGTCGGTGCCGCCCCACACGTAGGGCACGCCGAGGTACCTGCGCCCGGCGGCGACGGCACGCGCGCCGACGTCGCCGTCACCCGGTGCCTCGTCGACCGCGGCACCGGCCGTGGCGCCCGCCCGGGTGAGGGCGTCTCCGAGGACGGCGTCGAAGGAGGTGCCGGTCGCGTCCGCCCCGGGGATCGCCGAGAGGGAGCCGCTCGCCGACGAGGCGCCGGCAGCCGAGGTCGCCCCCGACGAGGACGAGGTCGACGCGGCCGCGGGAGCGGCCATGGCGGCGAACCGGCTCTGGATGGCCCCGATCCGGGCCAGGGCGGCCGCGGGCCCGCTGACGTCGATGCTCACAGCCACGCACCCCCGTCCCGGGACGCGCTCTCGTCGGCCTGGCGCTGGTCGGCCGCGAGCACCTCGCGGTGCGCGAGCTCGCGGGCCCGGTCGACGAGCCGCTCGAGGCCGGAGGTGCGGGTGCGGGCCTCGGTGAGCAGGACCCGCGCGCGCTCGGTGTCGCCGAGCGCGAGCTCGTACCGCGCGCCGGCCTGCGCGACGTGGCGGGCGCGGCCGCCGGCCCGCTCCCTGGCGGCCCCGAACGCCGTGGCAGCACTGGGGTCGGGGAGGCCGGCCGAGGCGAGGTAACGCTGGTGCGCCGCCCGGCTCTCCTCCTCGGCCACGACCGCGGCGGCCACGGCGCGGGCGAGGTCGGCCTGGCGCAGCTCCTCCTGGATCCGGCGCACGCGCAGCACGACGGACAGGCGGTTGCCGCGGGCGCTCACCGCGCACCTGCCAGGCCGTGCAGCCCGGACCAGCTCTCGGCGAGGTCGGCGACGTCGTCGAGGTCCTGGCGCAGGAACCGGTCGATGTCACCGGCCTGCGCCAGCGCGCGGTCGACGAGCGGGTTGGTGCCGGCGACGTACGCGCCGATCTCCACGAGGTCCTTGGCGTCGCGCCGGGCGGCCAGCAGCTGGCGCAGCATCGAGGCGGACTCGCGCTGGTGGGCGTCGGTCAGCGACCGGTTGGCGCGCGACACCGACTCGAGCACGTCGATGCAGGGGAAGTGGCCGGACGTCGCGAGCCGCCGGTCGAGCACGACGTGCCCGTCGAGGATCGAGCGGACGGCGTCGGCGATCGGGTCGTTCATGTCGTCGCCCTCGACCAGCACGGTGTAGAGGCCGGTGATGCTGCCTGCGTGCGACGTGCCCGCCCGCTCCAGCAGGCGGGGCAGCAGCCCGAAGACCGACGGCGGGTACCCGCGCGTGGCGGGCGGCTCGCCGGCGGCGAGCCCCACCTCGCGCTGCGCCATGGCCACGCGCGTGACGCTGTCCATGGCCAGCAGGACGTCCTGCCCCTGGTCGCGGAACGACTCCGCGATCCGGGTGGCGGTGTATGCCGCGTGCAGCCGCACGAGGGCCGGCTCGTCCGAGGTCGCCACGACGACGACCGACCGGGCGAGGCCCTCGGGCCCGAGGTCGTGCTCGACGAACTCGCGCACCTCGCGGCCGCGCTCGCCGACCAGGGCGAGCACGCAGACCGGGGCGTCGGTGCCGCGCACGACCATCGACAGCAGGCTCGACTTGCCCACGCCGGAGCCGGCGAAGACGCCCATGCGCTGGCCGCGGCCGCACGGCACGAGGGTGTCGATGGCCCGGATGCCGAGGGCGAGCTGGGTGTCGATGCGGTCGCGGGTCATGGCCGGCGGGGGCGTGCCGTCACTGGTCTCCCACGTGACGTCGCGCAGCGGCGGGCCGCCGTCGATCGGCGCACCCAGGGCGTCGACCACGCGGCCGACGAGCCCGGGCCCGACCGGCACCCGCAGCGGGCCCCCGGTGGCGACGACCTCGGCACCACGGCGCACGCCGCGCAGGTCCGACACGGGCAGGCAGCGGGCCGTGTCGCCGTCGAGGGCGACGACCTCGGCGAGGATCGGGCCCTGGTCGCCGGCGACGCGCACGGCCTCGCCGACCGCGACGTCGAGCCCGGCGACGTCGAGGCTCACGCCGACCGCGCGTGTGACGCGGCCGACCACGAGCGGGCGGGCCGCCCGGACGAGCTCCTCGAGCACAGCGGTCACCGGGCCAGCACCTCGCGGACCCGCTCGAGCGCGGCCTCCAGGCGCGCGTCGACGGTCCGGTCGCCGAGGTCGGCGACGGCCCCGCCCCGACCGACGGCGGCGTCGGGCACGACGGCCAGGGTGCAGTCGGCGGAGAGGGCGGCGGTGTCCTGCGGCAGGAGCGGCAGGTCGTCGGGGTGCACGCGCAGGGTCACGACGGACCCGCGCGGCACCTCCGCCAGGGCACGGGTGACGGCGTCGAGCGCGCTGCACTCCCCCACCCGGAGGTGGTGGCCGACGAGCACCTCGGCGAGCTCCACGGCCATGGCCGCGGCGGTCCCGGTCACGTCGTCGACCGTCGCCTGCGCCCGGGCACCGGCCACCGCCTCGCGCAGACCGGACAGGACGACGTCCCAGCTGTGCCCGCGGGCGGCGCTCTCGGCCTCCGCGCGGGCCGTCGCGGCCTCGAGCCACAGCTCCTGCTCCCGGCGCGCCTCGAGCAGCCCCGCGGCATACCCGGCGGCGTGGCCGTCCGCCCACGCGCTGGTGGCTCCGGACGCGTCGCCGGCCGGGACGGCGCCCGGGGTGGCGAGCTGCTCGCCGAGGAAGCGGGCGGGACGCAGGGCGCCGTGCCCGGCCCGGGGCAGGACCGTGGCGCGCCGCGACTCAGACGACGACATCGTCACCACCCCCGCCGCGCGAGACGACGATGTCGCCCGCCTCCTCCAGGGACCGGATGAGGCGGATGACGACGGCCTGCGCCTCCTCGACGTGGCGCAGCCGGACCGGTCCCATGACCTCGATCTCCTCGCGCAGGGCCGAGGCCGCGCGCTCGGACATGTTGCGCATGACCTTGTCGCGCACGTCGTTGCTGACGCCCTTGAGCGCCAGCGCGAGCTGCTTGCTGTCCACCTGGCGCAGGACGACCTGCACGGCGCGGTCGTCGAGGCCGACGATGTCCTCGAACATGAACATGTGCGCGCGGACCTCCTCGGCGAGCTCGGGGTCGCGCTGCTCCAGGCCCTCGAGGATGTGCTTCTCGGTCGACCGCTCGGTGCTGTTGATGATGCCGACCAGCGGCGCCAGGCCACCCACGGCCGAGTAGTCGGCGCTCTGCACGAGGTTGGCGAGGCGGCGCTCGAGGTGCGCCTCGACCTGCTTGACGATCTCCGGCGACGTGCGGTCCATGACGGCGAGGCGGTGCGCGACGTCGGCCTGCATGTCCTCGGGCAGCCCGCTCAGCACCACCGCGGCCTGGTCGGACGCCATGTGCGCCAGCACCAGGGCGATGGTCTGGGGGTGCTCGTCCTGGAGGAACGACAGCAGCAGCCGCGGCTCCACCCGGCGCAGGAACTCGAACGGCACCTGCATCAGCGACGCCGACAGCCGGCCCAGCACCTCTTTGGCGCGGTCGCGGCCGAGGGACTCGACGAGCATCTCCTCGGCGAGGTCGAGCCCGCCCTGGATGTAGTAGCGCTCGGCGCTGACCATCGCCTCGAACTCCTGGAGCACGTGGTCCTGCGTCTCGAGGTCGGTGCCCTCGAGCCGGGCGATCTCGGCCGTGAGCAGCTCGACCTCGCTGGGACGCAGCGCCCGCAGCACGTGGGCCGAGCTCTCCTTGCCGAGCTGCACGAGCAGCACGGCGGCCTTGCGGATCCCGGGAATGGTCTGCGGACCACCCGTCGTCGTCACGGTCACGTCCGGTCCTCCGCCATCCAGCCGCGCAGGAGGCGGGCCACGTCGTCGGGTCGCTCGCGCGCCATCGTCGCCACCGTCTCCCGGCTGCGGCTGCGCAGCTCGGCGGTGCTGTCGGGGGCGCGGCTGGGCAGGGCGGCGGGGCGCAGCTCCGCCTGCTCGAGCAGGGCGTCGACCGGCGCGGGCCCGGTCGGCACGCGGTACACCTCGATCTCCTGCGGCCCGGCCGGCCCCTGCTTGCGGCGCGAGCGCTTGAGCCCGATGAGCAGGGCGAGGACCAGGACGACGCCGAGGCCGACCGTCTTGCCGATGTCGACGTACTGCGCGCGCTGGCGGTCCTTGGCGGCCTGCTCGAGCTCCTTGGCCGCCGACGCGGCAGCCGTGGTGTCGAAGGCCATCTGGCTCACCTGCACGACGTCGCCGCGCTTGGGGTCCAGGCCGGCAGCGGCCGAGACGAGCGACGACAGCTCGGCGAAGTTGACCGACCCCGCCGACTTGGCGTCGACGATGACTGCCACCGACATGCGGCGCACCTGGCCGGGCGCGGTCGTGGTCTTCTCCTTGACCGTGCCGACGGCGTTGGTGAGCTTGTCCTCGGTCTTGGTGTAGTTCGAGCCGGAGCCGCCGGTGGTGCCGGCGGTCGCCGTCGGGCCGAGGACGCCGCCGACCGGGGTGCCGGTGCCGGTGTACTTCTCGGTCGTCTTGGACGAGCTGAGCGGCGTCGCCGGCTGGGACGGGACGTACTGCTCGCGGTCGATGGTCTGCTGGTCGAAGTTGAGGTCGGCGTCGACGCGCACGACCGCCTTGCCCGGGCCGACGACGGTGTCGAGCATCGACTGCACCGTGGCCGCGGTGGCGTCGGAGAAGGCGCGCTTCTGCTGGTCGCGGGCGTCGGCACCCGCGGTGTCCGAGCCCGGGGTTCCCGCGGCGTGCAGCACCTTGCCGGACGCGTCGGCCACGGTGACCTGCTCCGGGCTCAGCTTCGGAACGGACCCGGAGACGAGGTGGACGACCGAGTCGACGATCGTCGGCGACAGCGTCACGCCAGGGGCGGTCTTGACCAGCACCGACCCGGTCGGCTGGGCGGCGTCGGTGGTGAAGACGTCGTCCTGCGGGACGGCGAGGTGCACGACCGCGGCCTGGACGCCGTTGATCGACTCGACCGTCTTGGCGAGCTCGCCCTCGAGCGCCCGCTGGTAGGTGACCTTCTGCTGGAAGTCGCTGCTGGTCATGCTCTGCTTGTCGAGCAGCGAGTAGCCCTGGGTGCCGTCGGTCCCGGCGGGCAGGCCCTGGCCGGCGAGGTCGATCCGCTGCTGGTAGACGTCGGCCTGCGGCACCATGACCGTCTGCCCGCCGTCGGCGAGCTGGTACGGCTCACCGGCCTCGGTGAGCTTGGCCGTGACGGCCGCGGCGTCGGTGCTCGAGAGCCCGGTGAACAGCGGCGCATACGTCGGCTTGGACACCCACGACACGAAGAGGGCTGCGCCCACGACCACGGCGAGGGCGGCGATGCCGGTGACGACGCGCTGCCCCGGCGTAAAGCCGCTGAAGAGCCGCCCGACGCGGGCGAGGAGGTCCTTGGGGTCGAAGCGGTTCACATCGGCATCCGCATGATCTCGGTGAACGCGTCGACGGCCTTGTTGCGGACGGCGACGGTCAGCTGGGTGGCGACCGCGGCCTCGTTGGCGGCGATCGTGTAGTCGTGGATGTCGGCGAGGTTGCCCGTGACCGCCTGCACGGCGAGGGAGTCGGTGGTCGAGTGCATGGCCTGGAGCTTCTCCAGGCCCTGGGTCACGGCGTTGCCGAACGCGGCCGGGTCGGTGCCACCGGCGGCGATGCCGGCGCCCGCGCCGGCCGGCGCGGTGCCGATGGCACCGGGGGTCACGGCACCGGCGAGCGGCATGGCTGCGGACAGCCCGGCGAGGGGGGAGATCGGGGAGATGCTCACGTCAGCGGCCCAGCCCGATCGCCTGCTGGTATGCCGCGGTGGCCCGCTCGACGACGGCCAGGTTCGCCTGGTACCCGCGCTGGGCCATGATCAGCTGCGACATCTGGTCGGCGAGGTCGATGTCCGGCAGCCGCACGTAGCCCTGCGCGTCGGCCAGGGGCGAGTCGGGCTGGTAGGTCATCCGGCCCTGGGCGTCGCCGAACTCGGCGCCCGCCACGCGCACCCCGTCCGTGCCGCCGTAGTTCGCGGCCTCCGCGACGACGTACCGGGCGCGGAACGCCTCGCCGCTCGTCGGGCGGACGATGTTGACGTTGGCGATGTTGTCGGCGACCGCGTCGAGCCAGGTGCGGTGCAGCACCAGGCCGGTGCCGGCGGTGTCGATCGCGCCGAAGGGGCCCGCCATCAGGAGGCCCCGCCCGCGGCGATGCGCAGCCGCGCGAAGTGGTCGGTCATCGCCTGCACGCCGAGCTGGTAGGCCAGGCCTGTCTCGGTGCCGGCCAGCGTCTCCTCGTCGAGGTTGACGTTGTTGCCGTCGGTCCGGGTGGGGGCCATCGAGCGCTCGGTGGCCACGGGCGCGTCACCGGCGTCCTCCCCGTCGGAGATCGCGGCGAGCAGGCTGGACTCGAAGTCGACCCGGCCCGCGAGGAACTGCGGGGTGTCGACGTTGGCGACGTTGTCGGCGATCGTCCGCTGACGCAGCGACAGGCCGCTCAGCGCGTGGCCGAGGGCGCGCAGCGTCGGGTCGCCGATGAGGTCGGTCATGGCACTCCTGGATGGCGGTCCGGCGCACCGTGGTGCCACGGACCCGTGGGGGCGTGGGTGCCACCCGTCCTTGGCGGCGTCCGGCCATCCATGGCCTGGCGCCCCCATCGGCCCCAGCCGGCGGCCGCTGAGGAGTCACGGCACCAAACCACGGCAAACGCGGTCGAACTCAGCCGTTCGGCTGAGGCCGTTGTCCACGTCCCGTCGCGGGGTTGGCGCCCCGTACGAGCGCGGTCAGCGCGGGGGGTGCAGCGTCAGCGCAGGAAGTCCATGAGCGAGGGCTGGACCACCTTGGCCGCGGCGCCGAGCGCCGCCTGGTATGCCGTCTGCTGGAGGCTGAGGTCGGTGATCGTCTTGGCCAGGTCGATGTCCTCGACGGCGGCCAGGCGGCTGGTGACCGTGTCGGCGCGCAGCGCACCGCTGGACTGCGCGGCGGTGAGCCGGTTCGTGCGGGCACCGACGGTGCTCTGGGTCGAGCGCAGCGCCTCCCCCGCGGTGTCGAGGTCGCCGAGCGCCGAGCCGAGCGAGGTCGTGTCGCCGCTGCGCAGCGCGGCGCTGACCCGGGCGAGGACGCCCGCCCCGGTGGGGTCGGACGGGTCGGCCAGCAGGGTCGTGAAGGCGGCGCTGCCGGGCACGCTGACGGGGACCCGCCCCGAGGCGGCGTCGTCGGAGACCGTGCGGTCGACGGTCGCGCCGTTGCCGAGGTAGGCACCGGTGGCCGGGTCGTATGCCGCGGCGGTGTCCTGGGTGCCGGCGAAGACGGGGCGGCCGCCGTACTGGGAGTTGGCGAGCTGGAGGATCCCGGCGCGCAGCTGGTCGACCTCGGCGGCCATCGCCTCGCGCTCGGCCGGCCCGTTGGTGGCGTTGCTGCCGGCCAGGAGGAGCTGGCGCACGCGGTTGAGCGAGCTGCTCGTCTGGTTGAGGGCGGAGTCCGCGGTGTTGAGCCACGCCAGGCCGTCGTCGATGTTGCGCGACAGCTGCTCCTGCTGGCCCTGCTGGGCGCGCAGCTGCATCGCGGCGACCGTGTCGACGGGCGAGTCGGAGGGGCGGTTCAGGCGACGCCCGGACGAGAGCTGCTCCTGGGTCTGCTGGAGCCGGGACAGGCTGCTCTGCAGGCCGGCCATCACACCGCTGCTCAGGGTGGTGGGGGTGACGCGGGTCATGGTGCTCGCTCCGGGATGGTCGGCGTGGTCGTCGGGAGTGGTGCGGGGCGCGTGGCGCGCGTCAGCGCGCCATCGTCATCAGGGTGCTCAGCGTCTCGTCGACGGCGGTCACGAACCTGGCCGCCGCGGCATACGCGTGCTGGTAGCTCATGAGGTTGGTCATCTCCTCGTCGAGGCTGACGCTGGAGACGCCCTGCCGGGCGGTGTCGACCTGGCGCAGCACGACGGCCTGCACGTCGGCCTGCCGCGAGGCGCTCTGGGACTCGACCCCGAGCTGCACGACGAGGCTGCGGTAGCTCGCGTCCGGGCCGGTGGCGTCGCCGAGGTGGGCCGCCATGGCGGAGGCGTTGCCGCCGTCGTAGGCCGGCGGCGGCGCGGACGACGCCGCGACGCCCGTGGGGTCGTCCATCGCCACGCGGAGGGCGCCGGCGGTGGTGCCGCCGAACAGCGGGCTGCCGGTGGTGCCGGTGCGGTCGTAGCCGGCCGCCTGCTGGGAGTTGACGGTCGTGGCGACCGACGCGGCGACGGCGTCGAGGGCGCCGGCGTACGTCGGGAGGGTGGTCGTGAGGGCGGTGAGCAGGCCCTGGGCGGTGCCGCCACCGAGGGTCGCCGCGGTCCCGGAGGCGGCCCACGCGACGCCGGCCCCTCCCCCGGCGGCGCGGGTGGCCTGCCCTGTGACGGTCAGCTCGGACGCCCGGTTCCCGCTCACCAGCGCGGTGCCGCCCACCGTCACCGTGACGGTGCCGTCCTCGGCCAGGCGGCCGACCGCACCCACCGACTCGCCGAGCTGCAGGACGAGCTGGTCGCGCTGGTCGGACAGCTCGTGCGCCGGCACGCCCGAGGCGGTGGCGCTGCGGATGGCGTCGTTGAGGCGGGCGACGTCGGCCGCGGCCTGGTTGACCTGGGACACGGTGGCGACCAGCTGCTCGCGGCCGTCGGTCCACTGCTGGTCGAGGTCGTCGGCCACGCGGTTGAAGGCGCCGGCCAGCTGGGTGGCCTTGGCGAGCAGGGCCGTGCGCGGCGCAGAGCTGGTCGGGTCGTTGGCCACGTCGTGCCAGGCGTTCCAGAACGCCGACAGCTGCGACTGCAGGCCGGTGCTGCCCGGCTCGCCGAACGCACCCTCGACGGCGCCGAGCGTGGACTGCGCAGTCGCCGCGAGCGCCTGCGAGCCGTGCACCTCCTGGGCGCGGGCCTCGAGGAACTCGTCCCGGATCCGCTCGGTGCCGCGGACGAGGACGCCGTCGCCGGTGACCGGCCCCGCCGCCCACATCGAGGGCACGACGGAGGAGCCCTGCGCGACCTGGTCGAGCCGCTGGCGCGAGTACCCGGCGGTGTTCACGTTGCTGATGTTCTGTCCGCTGAGGTCGAGACCGCGCTGGGCCGCCTGGAGCGCGCGAGCGCCCAGGCCGAGGCTGGCGAAGTCGGACATCAGGCCCTCGTGTCCAGGTATGCCGGGTGTCGGCGTCCGCGACGGCCGGCCGCGCCGGGCTCGGGCGCGCGGTCGGTCAGCTGGCGCAGCTCGCGACCGGTGCGCGACAGCTCGCCGGCCACGCGGTGCGCCAGCGCATCGGTGCGCGCGAGCAGGCCGCGCGCCCGGTCGCCCAGGTGCTCCGGCAGCGGACCGGCCCGGTCGGGCACGACCGGCAGGCAGGCGCCGTCCGGCCACCCGGCAGCAGGCGACTCGGCGGACAGCTGCGCCTCGGCGCGGTCGAGGTCCTCCTGCAGGCGGTCCAGCGCGGCGTCCCAGGGCTGGCTCCAGGACAGGGCCCAGGACTCGGCGCTCACGAGACGCCCTCGAGCGGCTCCGCGTCGGGGGTCAGCGCGGCGGTCGCGAACGCGTCGCGCAGCGGCTCGACGACCTCGAGGCAGTCCATGACGTAGGACTGCGACTTCGCGAGGTTGGCGCGCACGAGGGTGTGCGACAGGTACTCGTAGAGGGAGGCGAGGCTGCGCGCCTCCTCCCAGCGGGCCACGTCGAGCGAGCCGGTGAGCTCGGCGACGATCTCCTGCGCGTGGAGCAGGGCGTTGTGCGCGCCCGGGATGTCGGCGGAGCCGATCGCCGTGTGCGCGGCATACAGGTCCTTGACGAGCCGGTCGTAGAGCATCACGACGAGCCGGCTCGGGGAGGCGGTGGTCACGGCGTCCGCCTGGTAGCGGCGGCGCAGCATCGCGGGGGAGGTCATGGTCACGACTCCTGGGTTGTCGCCGGCGGTCAGTTCTTGCCGCTGGACGGGGTGGGGAGCGAGGCGATCTGCCCCGCGAGCCACTGGCTCTGGGACTGCAGGCTGCCGAGCATGGTCTCGAGGGCGGCGTACTGGCGCTGGAGGCTGTCCTGCCGCATGGACATCCGCACCTCGAAGCTGGCGATCTGGTCGGTGTAGTCGCGGACCTGCTCCTGGGCGAGGTTCACCTGGCCGGTGACGTAGCCGTCGAGCGGGTCCGAGGCGGCCTTGACCGTGTCGGTGACGGCCGACGCCATGGTCGTCAGCGTGCCGGCGACCGCGTCGGGGTCCTTCGCGTAGGCCGCGAGGAACGCCGTCCGGTCGAAGGTGAGGGTGCCGTCGCGCGCCACCTGGACCCCGGCCAGGCCGGGGGTGCTGGTCGAGGTGCCGACCGCCGTGTCGGTGATCCGCTGGGCCAGGTCGCGCGCCATCGAGTCGCCGAGCAGCGGGCCTGCCGTCTTTGTCGACGTGTCGTAGGACGACTTGCTCGACAGGTAGGCCAGCACGTCGTTGGCGGCCTTGACCATCGCCTGCACCTTGTCCGCGATGCCGGCGCTGTCGTGGTCCACGGTGATCGTGACGGGGGTGGTCGGGTCGGCCTTGGCCGCCGTGACGGTGACGCCGGGGAGCAGCCCGGTGACCGACGCGGTCGGCGAGGTGACGTCGTACGCGCCGGGCCCGGTGCCGACCCGCAGGACGGTGTCGGTCCCGGCCTGCAGCTGCAGCATCGACCCCAGCGTCGAGGTGGAGGAGGGGAACGCGTTGTCGCCGACGGTCACGTCGGACGCCGCCCCCGTGGTCATCGAGTTCAGCTGGAGCCGGTATGCCGTGGACGACACCTGGACGGCGGTGGCGCGGACGCCCGCGCCCGCGCCGTTGATGGCCGAGACGACGGCGGTCAGCGAGGAGCCGGCCGCGACGTCGACGAGGGTCGCCGACGCGGTCCCGGCACGCAGGCCGCCGCTGAGGGTGAAGACGAGGCTGTCGCCGCCGGCCCCGTTGAGGCTCAGCTGGGCGCCGCGGGTCAGGCTGGACACGGTGGTCGCGACGCCGTCGAGCGAGACGACCGCGTCGGTGCCGGTGGCGGTGGTCGTGGTGTCGGTGAGGCCGAGCGCGGTGTTGGCGCCGGCCAGGGCGAGGCCGGCGGCCGAGCCCTCGTGGGTCGTCGCGATGCTCAGGGCGCCGCTGGTCGTGGTGCTCGCGGTGAGCGCGCCGCCGGACGCGCGAGTGACCTCCGCCGCGAGCTGGTCACGGGTGTAGGTGCCCTGCGCGAGGGTGAAGGTCGTGGGCGTGCCCGACCCGTCGAGCAGGACCGAGAGCCCGGCGTTCGAGGCGTCGATGGTCACGCTGTCGGCGACCGGGGACCCGGTCAGCGTCGCCCCGGCCGAGGACTGGGTGACCGAGACGCTGTGGGTGCCGGCCGACAGGGCGGCACCGGCCGCCGGCGAGGCGAGGCCGAGCGCATCGAGGCCCTGTGCCAGGACGAAGGGGCCGCCCGCGACGGCCGTGTCGAGGCTCGCGACCGAGCCCGAGGACACGGCAGCTCCCGCCGTGGCGACCGACTGCACCGTGAAGGTGGTGCGGCCGGGCGTGGCGGTGGCGCCGGTGGTCGCGCTGGCGAGGGTGGCCTGGGAGGAGGTCGCCGTGGTCGAGGTCCAGGCGGACGCCTTGGCGATGGTGTCGGGGACGAGGGCCGCGGCAGCCGTCTGCAGGGTGCTCAGGCTGCTGTTGAGCGCCTGGAGCACGCTGACCATCGTCTGGCTGGCCGCCTTGCCGGTGCTCAGGTAGGCACCCGACTGCCGCTCGACCTTCATGAGGGAGCTGATGATCTGGCTGGTGTTCAGTCCGGAGACGAGTCCGTCGACCGCGGCCATGGCACTGTCTCCTTTCCTGTCGCCGGTGCCGGGTGGGTGTGGGCCCGGGGCCTGGGGAGGATCGCCCCCTCAGGCCCCGGGCTGCACTCCGGACTCAGCCGAGCAGCTTGAGGACCGACTGCGGGGCGGAGTTGGCCTGCGCCAGCATCGAGACACCGGCCTGCTGCAGGATCTGCGAGCGGGTGAAGGAGGTCATCTCCTTGGCCATGTCGGTGTCACGGATCCGGGACTCGGCAGCAGCCGAGTTCTCGGAGGCGACGCTGAGGCTGTTGATGGTGTGCTGCAGACGGTTCTGCACCGCACCGAGGTCAGCGCGCTGACCCGAGACGGTGTCGATGGCCCCGTCGATCTTCGTGAGCGCGTCCTTGGCGTTCGCCTGGGTGGTGACGTCGACCTCGGTCGCGCCTGCGGTGCCCGCGACGGCAGGAGCGCTGACCTTGAGGCTGGCGGCATCCACCTTGTTGATGGAAACCTTCAGCTCCTGACCGGCGTTGGCACCGATCTGGAAGGTGAACGACTTTGTCGACGTCCCAGCGACCGTGTCCCCGGCGAGCAGGTCCTGCTTGTTGAACTGAGTCGCAGAAGAGATGCGGTCCAGCTCCTGGCTGAGCTGCCCGACCTCCTTCTGGATCTGGGCCCGGTCGGCGTCGGTGTTGGTGTCGTTCGCCGACTGGACAGCGAGCTGGCGCATGCGCTGGAGGATCGAGTGCGTCTCGTTGAGCGCACCCTCGGCGGTCTGCACGAGGCTGATCGCGTCCTGCGCGTTCGAGGTGGCCTGGTTGAGGCCGTTGGTCTGGGCGCGCAGCTTCTCGCTGATCGCCAGGCCGGCGGCGTCGTCGGCAGCGCGGTTGATCCGCAGGCCGGAGGACAGGCGCTCGAGGCTGGTCGCCATGGAACCCTGGGTGGAGCTGAGGTTCCGGTACGCGTTCATCGCCGCGACGTTGGTGTTGATCTGAAGACCCATGGTGGTTCCTCTCCTTGGATGGGGTCCCGGGGAGCCATCCGTGGCTCCCCGCGTCGGCCCAGGGGGTCGACACCGGCCCTATCGGCCGGGTCGAGCCGTCCCTGAGGACTTTCTCCGCGAACGCGTCGCGGGAGTCACTCGCCCGCGACGCGGTGGGTGCGGTGGCCGCCCCCGAACCCGCCCGGGCGGCGGTTGTGGTGGCTGGCCCGGCCCGCGATCTCGGCGTAGTAGGCGGCCCGCCGCCGGGCGACGACGCCGTCCGGCCGGGCGGGCACGAGCTCGGGGTCGAGGTGGGTGTTGAGGCCGTCGCGCAGCAGCCCGAGCGCCTCGGTGCGCAGCTGGGAGACGCGTGACTCCGTGACGCCGAGCTCCTCGGCCACCTCACGGATCGGGCGGTCCTCGAAGAAGGTCCCGCGCACGACGGCCTGCAGGCGCTCGGGGAGGGCGTCGACGGCGGCGACGAGGTACGCGCGGCGCTCCCGCTCCACGACGAGGGACTCCGGCGTCGCGGTCGTGCGGGGCAGCAGCGCGTCGGCGTCGCCGTCCTCGCGGACGGCGTCGATCCGCAGCACGACGGACTGGTGCAGGTCCCGGCGCAGCTCGCGCAGCTCCTGGACCGAGGTCCCCATCGAGGTCGCCAGCTCCTGCTCCCGCGGCTCGCGGTTCAGCCGGCCGGCGAGCGCCTCGCGGTGCGCCTCACGCTCCCGGGCCCGGGAGCGCAGCGACCGCGACGCCCAGTCCATCGAGCGCAGCTCGTCCAGCAGCGCGCCCCGGATGCGGCGCGCGGCATACCGCCCGAACGGCACCCCCAGGGCGGGGTCGAAGGACCGCGCCGCGGCGACCAGCGCGCCGAGGCCGGCGGAGGTGAGGTCGTCCAGCGCGACGTGGCCCGGGAGGCGGGCGCTGAGCGAGCGCACCTCGTAGTGCACGATGGGAAGGTTCTCGCGGCAGGCCGTCTCGACGTCAAACGGTTCCAAACTGGCCTGAAAGCACTCAGTCGCGGTCACGTGGACGACAATTCCGCACGCCATCGGATGCTCCCGACCACCACAGCAGGTCTCCGGCCCTTCGGACAAGCAACCTCGGCCGTTCGGACGACGTTGGGTATGGAAACCGTCAGGAACCTGTGTTTGCGACGTCTCGCTGTGCTCATGGAAGCGCTTGCAGGAATTCGGGCACCCGATGCCGGTCGGAAACGGCTCAGGGATGCCGCGCCGCTGACGATGGGAGCGGTCGTGAGGACCGAGACCCGTGACGCCGCCCAGCAGTGCGCCGAGCTCTCCGGCGCCCTGTGGGCCGTCCGGGGTCTGCTCGAGCGCCTGGCCTACCGCCTGGAGGTGCAGCGCGCCCTCGTCGAGACCGGCCGCGCCACCTGGGTGGCGAGGGCGGCGCAGGAGGTCGAGATCGCGCTCGAGCAGGTGCGCGGGGCCGAGCTGGTCCGCGCCGTCGACACCGCGCCGGTCGCCCTCGCCCTGGGCCTCGACGCCGACGCCACCCTGTCGCAGATCGCCGCGCTCGCGCCGGCGCCGTGGGACGACCTGCTCGCCGAGCACCGCACCGCCCTGCTCGAGGCGACCCGGGACCTGACCGAGTCGGCCGCCGCCAACCGCGACGTGCTCGCGGCGGGGGCGCAGGCGGTCGAGGACGTGCTCGCCCGCTTCACCGGTCCGGCACCGGCGGCGACGTACGGCCCGACCGGCGCTCGGCAGACCGACCCCACCCGCCGACTTTTCGACCAGAGCACGTGAGGCGACAATGACCGCGATGACCCTCGACGCCCCCTCCTCCACGACCGCCCCTGTCGCGCACTTCGCCGAGGGCCTGGTGGGCTTCCCCGACGCGCACGAGTACGCGCTGCACGGAGGCGAGGGCGGCGTCTTCGAGATGCTGCCGACCGACGGCGCGGCCCCCGGCTTCGTCGTCGCGGCCGCGGGCGTGTTCTTCCCCGAGTACCGGCCGGTCCTCGACGACGCCACCGCCGGGCGCCTCGGCCTCGAGGACGCCGACGACGCTCTCGTCCTGACGATCGTTACTGTGGGGGCGGACGTCAGCGCCGCCCATGCCAACCTGCTCGCCCCGGTCGTGGTCAACACCCGCACCGGGGTCGCCGAGCAGGTCGTCCTGAGCGGCCAGGACTTCCCGCTGCGGGCGCCCCTCGGCGCGCACTGACCACCGCAGCCGTCGACCACCATGGCCCCAGGGGCCAGGGAAGGAGCCGGGGCGTGCTCGTGCTCAGCCGCCGTCCCCACGAGAGCTTCCGCATCGGCCACGACGTCGTGATCACGGTGCTGGAGGTGAACGGCGACAAGGTGCGCATCGGCATCGACGCGCCGTCGCACGTGCAGGTTCACCGGCAGGAGGTCTACGAGGAGGTCCAGCGGGCGAACGCCGCCGCGGCCTCCGCGTCCCAGGGCGCGACGACCGACCTGGCCAGGGCCGTGCGCGGCGCCGCCGGCGACCGGGGCGCAGACCTGCAGGCCGGGGCGACTGATCCCGCGACGACGGCCGGGCCGGAGGAGCCCGGGCAGCCGGGCGCGACGCCGGGGTCCTGAGCCGCAGGGGTCCTGAGCCGCCGGGGTCCTGAGCCGCCTGGGTCCTGGGCCGCCTGGGTCCTGGGAAGCATGGTCCTGAGACGCCGGGTACCGAGCCTCAGACCCGGGCGCGGGCGGGCACCTCGCGGGCCAGCACGACCGCGACGGCACCCAGCAGCGTCCCGGTGACCCGGCGCTGCCACACCACCCAGGACGGGCGTCGTGCCAGAACCCCGGCGACACCGCCTGCGGCCACGACGATCCCCGCGTTGACGGTCACGCTCACCGCGATCTGCACCGCCCCCAGCACGAACCCCTGCGCAACCGGGTGGCCCCGGCCGGGGTCGACGAACTGCGGGATGAGCGCGAGGTACATGATCGCCGCCTTGGGGTTGAGCAGGTTGGTGACCAGCCCCATCCGGAAGAGCCGTCCGGCACCGTGGCGGGCGGTGGGGCGCACCTCGAACGGCCCCCGGCCGCCAGGGCGCAGTGCTTGCCACGCGAGGACCGCGAGGTATGCCGCGCCGACCGCCTTGAAGCCGATGAACAGCCACGGCACGGCGACGAAGACCACGGCGAGCCCGACGCCGGCCAGGACGAGGTAGACGACGAAGCCGAGCGCGGTGCCGGCGAGCGACACCAGGCCTGCCGCCCGGCCCTGGGAGATGCTCCGCGAGACCAGGTACATCATGTTCGGCCCGGGCGTCAGCACCATGCCCAGGGCGGTCAGCGCCATGCCGAGCGCGGCACCCGTCGAGACTCCCACGCGGCCAGCCTGTCACGCGGCGACGTCCGGTCGCACCGGGGTCGTCCGAAGGGGTGGTCCTTACGGCCCGGAAGCGCGCGTTTGCCCGGACAACGGCGCGTTTGGTGCGAGGATTGCCCCGTGCCCGAGCCCCGCGACGTCGACCCCGCCGAGCTGCAGCGCTGGCTCGCGCAGGCGTCCCCCGACGGGCTGTGGGTGTTCGACCGCGAGGGCCGGACGGTGTACGCGAACGACCGGCTGGCCGAGCTCCTCGGCCGCTCCCCGGATGACATGCCGGGGCTGTCCGTCTTCGAGACGCTCGACGAGGTCGGGCGCGGCCAGTTCGCCCAGCACCTGCGCCAGCTCGAGCAGACCGGGCAGCCCGGCGACAACCTCGAGTGCCTCTTCGTCCGCCGGGACGGCAGCCGGCTGTGGGCACTGGTCAGCCACACCCGGATCCACGACGACGGCGGACGTCCCGTGGGGTGGCTGCACCGTGTCAGCGACTACAGCCAGCAGCGACGGCTCATCGAGAGCCTGCAGCGCAGCGAGCAGCAGCTTGCCGAGGCCCAGCACATCGCCAGGATCGGCAGCTGGGAGTGGGACGTCCTCACCGACACGGTGACCTGGTCCGACGAGCTCTACCGCATCTACGAGCTGGACCGGGTGGAGGACCTCACCCCCACGTACCAGGGCTTCGTCGACCGCATCCACCCCGACGACCGGGCGGACGTCGAGGCGACGGTGCAGGCCGCCATGGAGACGGGGACGTTCGTCTTCGACGCCCGGGTCATCGGCCACGACGGCGGGCTGAAGTGGATCCGCGGCCGCGGACAGGCCACCCGTGACGCCGAGGGCCGGGTCGTCCGCATGGGCGGCACCGCGCAGGACGTCACCGAGACCAAGGACGCCGAGCAGGCCCTCGCCCTGCTGACGTCGATGGCGACCGCAGCGAACGAGGCCACCACGATCACCGAGGTCATCCCGCGCATCCTGGCGCAGGTCGCCGAGCACACCGGCTGGCGGGCGGTCGCGGCATGGCGGGTGTCCCACGACGGGGAGCTCGTCGCGGTCCCCGGCAGGACGCGGCCGGCGCCGCAGGCGGACGTCGACGAGGCGCGACGGCTGGCGCGGGCCGCGACCCGCAGCCTCATGCCCGAGATCTCCCGCAGCACCGAGGGCACCCACCTCGTCGCCGCCCCCGTGGTCGCGGAGGACCGCGCCGCCTGCGTCGTCGTCATGGACACCCGGGCCACGACCCCGCCGACGGACAGCGACAGCGTCACCGTCGGGCAGGCCAGCGCCCTGTTCGCCCACGTCGCCGAGCGCGAGTGGGCGGCCGAGCGGCTCGCCCGGGCGCGGGACGACGCGATGCGGGCCTCGAGGGCGAAGTCCGACTTCCTCGCGACGATGAGCCACGAGATCCGCACCCCCCTCAACGGCGTCATCGGCCTGTCCGAGCTGCTCGGGCGCACCGAGCTGTCGCCGCAGCAGCAGCGCCTCGCCGACGGCATCGACTCGGCGGGCCGCAGCCTGCTGGGTCTCGTCAACGACGTCCTCGACCTGTCCAAGATCGAGGCCGGCCGGCTCGAGCTCGAACGCGTGGAGTTCGACCCCACCAACGTCGTCGAGCAGGCCACCACCCTGTCGGCGGAGCGGGCCCGGGCCAAGGCCCTCGAGCTCGCGGTCACCTGCTCCCCCGACGTGCCGCGGCGCGTCGTGGGCGACCCGGTGCGCTTCGGGCAGGTGGTCGCCAACCTGACGGCGAATGCCGTGAAGTTCACTGCCGCGGGCGAGGTCGTGGTGCGCTGCACCGTCGAGTCCGCACGTGACGGGCACGTGCAGCTGCGGGTCGACGTGAGCGACACCGGCTCCGGGATCTCGCCGGAGGTCCAGGCCCGGCTGTTCACCGCGTTCTCGCAGGGCGACACCTCCACCACCCGCGAGTACGGCGGCACCGGGTTGGGGCTGGCGATCAGCCGCCAGCTCGTGACGGCCATGGGTGGCCGGATCGGGGTCAACAGCGAAGAGGGCGCCGGCAGCACGTTCTGGTTCACGGCGACCTTCGACGCGGCCGGCGACGGGTCCGCACCACCCCCGCCCACGAGCAGCGTCATCGCCGGGCTCCGCGCCCTGGTCGTCGACGACAACGAGACGAACCGCTTCATCCTCGAGGAGCAGCTCGCCGGCTGGAAGGTCGACACCGTCGTCGCGTCGTCCGGGGTGCAGGGACTCGGCCTGCTCGACGAGGCGGAGCGGCAGGGGGCTCCGTTCGACCTGGTCCTGCTCGACTACGTCATGCCCGGTGTCAACGGCGAGCAGTTCGCACGGATGGTGCGTGCCGACACCCGCTTCGACGCCACGCGGATCATCCTGCTGACCTCGGCCATGGACCTCGACGCGGGCGACATCGCCGCGGCCGGCATCGACGCCAGCCTGCTCAAGCCGGTGCTGCCCTCCGCCCTGCTCGACACCCTCAACACCGTGGGGGCCGCCGGCCGCCAGGCGCACCTGCCCCCCGAGCCCGCGCCCGCACCGGACGCCCCGCGGCAGCAGGCCCGGGCCCTCGACCGGGGCCGGGTGCTGGTCGTCGAGGACAACGAGGTCAACCAGCTCGTGGCCGCCGGGATCCTCGAGTCCCTCGGCTTCACGGTGGACCTCGCCGAGAACGGGCTGGCCGGCTACTACTCCTTCCAGAACGCCGACGGCGCCTACGACGCGGTCCTCATGGACTGCCAGATGCCGCAGATGGACGGCTACGACGCGACCCGCGCCATCCGCGCCTTCGAGGACGGCCGGCAGCACGTCCCGGTGATCGCGATGACGGCCTCGGCCATCGCCGGTGAGCGCGAGCGCTGCCTCGAGTCGGGCATGGACGACTTCCTCACCAAGCCCGTGGACATCGCGCTGCTGGCCGAGGTCCTCGACCGGCTCGTGGGCCCCCGGCCCGCCGCGCCAGACGCCCCGTCCGGTCCCGTACGGCCCTCCGCCGCACCGACCGGCACCGGGACGGGCACGGACGCGGCCACGGAGGGCACGGCGCCGTCGACTCCGGACCCCGGGGCCGGTCTCCGACCGGACCATGCCGCCGCCCTCGACCTCGACCGCCTCGCCGAGCTGCTCGAGCTCGACCCGGACGACCCCAGCCTGCTGCTGCGGATGCTCGACCGGTTCGACGCCAGCACGGCCGAGACGATGGACATGCTGCGGTCGGCGCACGCGGCCGGCGACGCGCACGGCCAGGGGCGGGCGGCCCACCGGCTCAAGGGGACGTCCTCCAACCTGGGGGCCACCACCCTGGCCTCCCTGTGCCTCGAGGTCGAGCTGCTCGGCGACGACGGCGTGCTCGTCCCCGACGCTGTCCTCGACCAGCTCGAGCAGCAGCGCCGGCTGGCGGTCGACGCGCTGCGCACCTACCGCGAGGGCATACGCGCCGGCTGAGCCGCGGCTGCGCCCATCGGGCCCGTCCGGGGCCACCGGGCACGTCCGGGGTCACCGGCCCGCCCGGGTCGCGCCACCGTCAGCCCGGGGACACGCAGACGGCCGGTCGGAGAGGTCTCCGACCGGCCGTCCGGCGTCTGGGCGGGAGCCGCCCGGGAAGGGGTGGTCTAGGCGGACTCGACGTCCGCGCCGAGCAGCCCGCTCGGGCTGGCGATGTACTGGCCTGTGCGGGCACCGAGGGCGAGCCGGCGACGGACCTCCTTCATGAGGTCCTCGTTCGACGCGAGCATCAGGGTCTCGGTGGGGCTCAGCGGCGCCAGGACGTCCAGGCCGCTGCCCTGGGCCGCCTGCAGCACGAGCTCCCGGACGGGGACGTCGAGCTCGCGGGCCAGGGCGGCCATCGCCGTGGGCTCGGGCCACTCCGGCAGGACCGGGGCGTCCAGGATCGCCTCGAGGGTCCACGCGTCGAGGGCCGTGCGCTGCTGCAGCACCTCCCGGCTCCAACCGAGCAGGCGCATCCGCTCGAGGACGAAGGTACCGAGGCTGTTGGTCACGGTGGGCTCCCCTGGGTTGCGATGCAGGTGGGTGTGGGATGACTAAACCGCCACGACCGGTCGCGGCACCGCGAACTTTGCCAAGCCTTGAATAACCACTCAACCGTTTGGACGAACGGAGTTCACTCTTCGGTCCCGTCCATCCCGGGCAAACCGGGACGGGTGGGGCGACCGGTCCCGAGCCCGTCGTCCGGCCGCGTCCCCGGGGCCCGCGAGAAGCGGGGGACCACTCCCGGCTGCGTAGGCCCGGAGCCACCCGGGTCCGGGAGGTAGGTGCCGCGCGCGGCGAGGTGGGGGTCCTGCGCCGCCTCGGCGAGCGACAGCACCGGCGCGACACAGGCATCGCGGTCCGCGAAGTGGGCAGCCCACTCGTCGCGGGTGCGGCCGGCGAAGGCCACCGCCAGCCGGTCCGCGACCTGGGGCCACGCCGACCGGTCCAGCTGCCGCCCGACGAGCTCGTCCACCTCGGCCGCCCCCAGCCCGAGCCCGGTGAGCACGCGCCCCCAGAAGTGCGGCTCGACCGCCCCCACCGCGACCCAGCGGTCGTCGGACGTCCGGTAGCAGCGGTAGAAGGGGGCACCGCCGTCGAAGAGGTTGGTGCCGCGCGGCCCCGGCCACAGCCCGGAGGCGACCATCGACTGGAGCATGGCCGTCGTCGAGGCGACGCCGTCGACGATCGCCGCGTCCACGACCTGGCCCTCGCCCGTGGTCCGGGCGTGCAGCAGCGCCGACACCACCCCGAAGGCGAGGAGCATCCCGCCAGCGCCGAAGTCGCCGAGCAGGTTCAGCGGCGGCACCGGCCGGCCGTCGGGCCCGGCGAACGCCTCGAGGGCGCCCGAGACCGCGAGGTAGGTGATGTCGTGGCCGGCGCGACCGGCATACGGGCCCTCCTGGCCCCACCCGGTCATCCGGCCGTAGACGAGGGCAGGCCGGACCGCGAGCAGGTCCTGCGGCCCGAGCCCGAGCCGCTCGGCCACGCCGGGGCGAAACCCCTCGAGCAGCACGTCGGAGCGCTCGGCGAGGTCGAGGACGGTCGCCCGGCCGTCCTCGGACTTGAGGTCCAGCGCCACCGACCGGCGGCCACGCAGCAGCACGGCATGGGTCGGCGACAGGTCCTCCCCCGGCCGGTCGACACGGACGACGTCCGCGCCGAGGTCGGCCAGGAGCATGCCGGCATACGGGCCCGGGCCGATGCCCCCCAGCTCGAGGACGCGGACGCCGGACAGCGGTCCGGGACGCGGCGCACCACTCATGGAGGGCACGGTAACCGGTCGGGCACGACGAGCCCGCCGGCGTCCCGTCCACCTCTGTCCCCTAGAGGTGGACGGGCTGCCGGCGACGCGGCTCGACCGCGAACGCCGGGGTTGCGTGGCCGGTCCGAGCCCCTGAAACCCGGAGCCGGCCCCACTCCCCCGTCAGATGACGTTGGACAGGAGCGCCCGCACCTCCGCCTCCCGGTAACGGCGGTGGCCGCCCAGGGTGCGGATCGAGTTGAGCTTTCCTGCCTTGGCCCAGCGGGTGACTGTCTTGGGATCGACTCGGAAGAGCGCAGCGACCTCTGCGGGCGTGAGCAGCTTCTCGACCTCCGTCGGACGAGTGACCATGTGTTCTTCTCCTACTTCAGGGGACGTCCACCCATAATCGGACAAGGGCCTCCCATTGGGAACATTCCGAACGGGCCATCCCGCATGGTCCGGAAGTACTAGTCACGGGAGCCCGCGGCGGGACCCGGGCAGGCACCGGGGCGGCCGCGGACGTGGGTCCCCGGACCCCACGGGCAGGAATACGCTGGGAGCACGGCGCGCGACCCGCGCCGCCCAGCCCAGCGCCACCGAGCCCTAGGAGTCACCACCGTGACCGTGTCCTCGCCGCCCTCGACCTCGATGTCCCAGCACGAGCAGGTCGTCTTCTGCAACGACAAGACCACCGGCCTGCGGGCCATCATCGGCATCTACAGCACGGCCCTCGGGCCGGCCCTCGGCGGGACGCGGTTCTACCCGTACGCCACCGAGGAGGCCGCCCTGGCCGACGTGCTGCGCCTGTCCAGGGGCATGGCCTACAAGAACGCCGTGGCAGGGCTGGACCTCGGCGGTGGCAAGGCCGTCATCATCGGCGACCCGGCGACGGACAAGACCCCCGACCTGCTGCGCGCCTACGGGCGCTTCGTCGAGAGCCTCGGCGGCCGGTACGTCACCGCGTGCGACGTGGGCACCTACGTGGCCGACATGGACGTCGTCAGCGAGACCACCCGCTTCGCCACCGGCCGCAGCGAGGCCAACGGCGGTGCCGGCGACTCCTCGGTGCTCACCGCGTACGGCGTGTTCCAGGGCCAGCGGGCCTGCGCCCAGCACGTCTGGGGCAGCCCGACCCTGAAGGGCCGGACCGTCGGCATCGCCGGTGTCGGCAAGGTCGGCCGCATCCTCACCGGGCACCTGCTCGAGGACGGTGCCCGCGTCGTCGTCACCGACGTCAACGAGGAGGCGCTCGAGGCCCTCACCGCGGCGCACCCCGAGGTCGAGGTCGTCGCCGACACCGACGCGCTCATCCGCTCCGACATCGACGTGTACGCACCGTGCGCGCTCGGCGGGGCGCTCGACGACGCCACCGTGGCGGCGCTGCGGGCCACGGTCGTCTGCGGCGGCGCGAACAACCAGCTCGTGCGCGAGGGCGAGGGCGGCACCGCCGACCAGCTCGCGGCCCGCGGCATCACGTACGCCCCCGACTTCCTCGTCAACGCCGGTGGCGTGATCCAGGTGAGCGACGAGCTCCACGGGTTCGACTTCGAGCGGGCCAAGAAGGCCGCCACGGCGATCTTCGACCACACCCTCGAGGTCCTCGAGACCGCTCAGGAGCGCTCGATCACCCCGGCCGCCGCGGCCGACCACATCGCCGAGGAGCGGATGGCGGCCAAGCAGGCCGGCGGGATCTGGCTGCCCGCCCGCTGAGCCCTTCCGGCCTCCCTCCCCACGGCATCCTGCGGTGGCGGGACCCGCGCCTCGTCCGACCGGTTCGATCGGCGCGGGTCCCGCCGCAGAACTTGCGCGGCTCATGTAGCGTTGGACCCACGACACATACACATTTCCCGGGACCGCTCCGTGGAGCCGAGGCACCCCAGGTGACTCGTCCAGGCGATGCCGTCCCGGCAGACGCATGAGGGGGTCACGCCATGGGGCGCGGCCGGGCCAAGGCCAAGCAGACGAAGGTTGCTCGGGAGCTGAAGTACTTCTCCCCGAACACCGACCTGAGCGCGCTTGAGCGAGAACTACACGGTTCGTCGTACACCGAGCCGGAGCGAGTCTCCGACGACGGCGACGACGAGTACGACGACTACGGGAAGTGGGTCTCGGGTCAGCGATGACCTGATCCACGTCCTGCTCCACCCTCATGCACGGGCCGGCGGTCCGTGTCGGCCACGGTCCCCCGGGACCCGATCCCCCCCGGCCGCCACGCCGTCGTGCCCTCCGCCGCGCCGCCGCTGACGCTGCCCGGCTGAGGGCTACGCTCCGCTCATGAGTGCAGGCACGCGGGAACGCACCCGCCGTCTCGGGGTCGAGACCACCGGCATCGAGATCATCGACGAGGCCGAACGGACCGCTCGACCCCGAGACCTGTTCTGGCCGTGGTTCGCGGCCAACGTGTCGGTCTTCGGGATCAGCTACGCCGCGTTCGCCCTGGCGTTCGGGATCTCGTTCTGGCAGGGCGTGCTCGTCTCCGTCGTCGGCATCGTCGTGTCCTTCCTGCTGTGCGGCGTCATCGCGATCGCCGGCAAGCGCGGGTCGGCGCCGACGATGGTCCTCTCGCGCGCGGCGTTCGGCGTCACGGGCCAGAAGGTGCCGGGCGTCATCTCGTGGCTGACCTCGATCGGCTGGGAGACCTTCCTCGCGATCACCGCGACGCTGGCCACCGCGACGATCTTCCGCGAGCTCGGCTGGGGCGGCGGCACGGGCACCAAGATCGCGGCCGCGCTCGTCACGGCGGCCCTCATCGTGCTGGCGTCCGTGGCGGGGTACCACGTCATCATGCGGCTGCAGTCGTGGCTGACCTGGATCACCGGCGTCGTCACGGTGCTCTACGTCGCGATGACGGTCGACCACATCAGCTGGTCGAAGGTCACGGCGATCCCGGCCGGCTCCACCCAGGCCGTGATCGGGGCGCTGGTGCTGCTCATGACCGGCTTCGGCCTGGGCTGGATCAACATCGCCGCCGACTGGTCCCGCTACCAGCGCCGCGATGCCTCCGGCTCCTCGATCGTCGCCTGGAACACCGTCGGCGGCGCCCTGGCCCCTGTCCTGCTCGTGCTCTACGGCCTGCTGCTCGCGGGCTCGGACCCCACGCTGCGCGACGGCATCTCGGCCGACCCGGTCGGCACGCTCGCCACCATCCTGCCGACGTGGGTCCTCGTGCCCTTCCTCGTCGCCGCGATCCTCGCCCTGGTCAGCGGCGCGGTGCTCGGCATCTACTCCAGCGGCCTGACCCTGCTCTCGCTCGGCGTCCGCATCCCCCGCCCGAGCGCGGCCCTCGTCGACGGCGTCATCCTCACCCTCGGCACGATCTGGGTCGTCTTCTTCGCCCAGGACTTCCTCGGGCCGTTCCAGTCGTTCCTCATCACCCTCGGGGTCCCGCTGGCCGCCTGGGCGGGGATCATGATCGGCGACATCTGGCTGCGCCGCCGCGACTACGACGAGGAGGCCCTGTTCGACCCCCGCGGCCGCTACGGCGCGTGGGACTGGACCTCGATCGGGCTCACCGTCGTCGCGTCGGTCCTCGGCTGGGGGCTGGTCGTCAACACCTTCGCCAAGGACGCCTCCTGGAACAACTGGCAGGGCTACCTGCTCGGCCCGCTCGGCCTCGGTGGGCGTGACGGCGCCTGGGCGTACGCCAACCTCGGGGTGCTCCTCGCCCTGGTCATCGGGCTCGTCGGCACGCTGGTCCTGCGGCGCGGCACCGTCCACCGCCAGGAGGGCGGCGCGTGAGCGCTGGCCCCTGGCTGGTCGCGGTCGACTTCCAGCGCGTGTTCGGCGACCCCTCGAGCGAGTGGCGCGCGCCCCGGTATGCCGCGGCCGCGGCGAACGCCGTGCGCCTCGCCGAGGCGTTCGGTGCGCGGGCCGTGTTCACCCGGTTCGTGGCTCCGCAGCACCCGACGGGTGCGTGGGTGCCGTACTACGAGCAGTTCCCGTGGGCCCTGCAGCCCGCCGACAGCCCGCTCTACGAGCTCACGGACGAGGTGGCGCCGCACGCCGGTCGGGCCGCCGCGGTGACGGCGACGACGTTCGGCAAGTGGGGCGCCGACCTGCGTGCCCTCGTCGGGGACCAGCCCGACCTCGTCGTCGCCGGGGTCGCCACCGACTGCTGCGTCATCTCGACCGTGCTGGCCGCCGCCGACGCCGGGGCCTCGGTCACAGTGGTCACGGACGCGTGCGCCGGCTCGACCGACGACAACCACGCCAAGGCGCTGGACGTCATGTCCCTCTACGCGCCCCTCGTCTCCCTGACGACGACCGCGGACCTCCTCGCCGCCGTCGCGGGCGCCGGCTAGACCGAGCCGGCGCCGAAGCCGGTCTGCTGGGCGGCGTGCGCCCGCGCGTAGGCCCACGCCTCCGCGGCGGGGTCGCCGTCCCGGCCGGGGGCGCCGCCGTGGTCGACGCCCGGGTCCGCTGGCTCCCGGTCGGCACCGTCCCAGTCCGCGTAGCCGCCGAACAGGCCGAACACCGCCGCGGACCCGACCACGCCGTCCGCCAGGTCGTGCAGGGTCGCCGGCTCGCAGGCCGCCCGGAAGCTGCCCGGCGCCCGCAGCTCGCCGTGCACCACCAGCCGGGCGATCGCCGACACGTCCCCGGGCCGGAGCCGGCCGCCGGCGACGAGGCCGTCCTGCACGGCCCGCAGGACCGCCTCGCGGCCGCGGTCGTCGAGGCCCTCGAGCGCTTCGACGTGGGCCGCCCGCAGCGCGTCCGCCGGAGCGGTGGCGAGCAGGTAGCGGTACTGGCGGACCACCTGGTCCTCGGTCGGTGCGGTCATGGCTCCCCCTCCGTGACGGTCCGTGCGACCGCAGCGTACGGGTCGCGGACGCGGCTGGGGAGGCTTCCGGCTCACCAGCCGCGGGATCCCGCCGAGCCGGGCAGCGAGCGCCCGCCGCTGATGCCGCGGTAGCTCACGTGCTGCTCGACGGCTATGTGCCACGGCTGCGCGTAGGCGGAGTCGTCCACGCCGTCCGCCTCGGGCTCGGGGTCCGAGCCGTCCCACGCGGCATACCCGCCGAACCTGCCGAACGACGCCTCGGCGACGATCACGCCCTGGGCCAGCGTCACCAGCACGGGCGCCGGGCAGGCGCGCAGGAACTCGCCGGGGCGCCGGCGCTCACCGACGGTGACGAGGTGGGCGATCCGGCCGACGTCGTCGGGGGTGAGGCGCAGGCCGGTCACGAGCCCGTACTGGACGGCGCGCAGGACGATCGAGCGGCGCGACCTCGGCATGGGCGCCAGCGCCTCGACGTGCGCGGCCTCGAGGGCGTCGAGCGGCGAGGTGCGCAGCAGCCACCGGTACTGGCGCACCGACTGGTCCTCCCCGTCCCACCAGGGCACCCTCCGACGCTAGCTCCGCACGGCTCAGCCGGGGAAGCCCCCGGTGACCTGCGCGAGGACGACGAGCTCGACTCCCGAGCAGAGGGCTGCCGCCGTCAGCCCGTTCGCCCATGGCGGCATCGCCACGGAGCGGCCCAGACGGGCGGCCAGGGCGACCGCGGCGGCCACGGCCAGGACGGTCGCCACCGTGGTGGTCGTCAGCAGGTCGTCCAGCGTGCTCGCCGCCGACGGCAGGTCCTCGGGGTCGGTGGTGGCCCACCCGCCGGCAAGTCCGCGGGCGAGGCCGTAGGCAGCCCGGCCGAACACCTGGGCGACCGCCCACTCGGCCACCAGGGCGGCCGTGGCGAGGAGCCCGGCCGTCGTGGTGGCCAGCCCGGCCCACCACATGGCCCGGCGCCGCCGACGGTCAGGGGCGTCGGAGCCGGTGTCCAGGAGGGGGGCGTCTGCGGTGGTCACCCGCCCATGGTGGGGACCGGTCGCCCGGGGCGACCATCCGTCGCGCTACTCAGGCGCGGTAGTCCCCGACGAGCTGGACCGCGCCGCCCTCGACGCCCTTGGCGCCACGGACGACCTCGTGGCCGGGGTCCGGGGTGGTGTCCGCCTCGTCGACGACCTCGCCCGCGACCCAGGCCGGTATGCCGCGCGCGGCCAGGAACGCGGTGGCCGCGTCGACCTGCTCGGCGGGGAGCATCGCCACGAAGCCGACGCCCATGTTGAGGGTGCGCTCCAGGTCGTCCTGCGGGACCTTGCCCAGCGCGGCGACGGTCGAGAACACCGCGGGCGGGGTCCAGGTGGAGCGGTCGACGCGGGCGAACGACCCGGGCGGCAGGACACGCGCCAGGTTGGCGGCCAGACCGCCACCGGTCACGTGCGAGAGGGCGTGGACGTCGACGCCGTCGGTGCGGAAGAGGTCGACCAGGTCCGCGGCATACACGCGCGTGGGGGTGAGCAGCTCCTCGCCGAGCGTGCGCCCGAACTCGGGGACCTCGCGGTCGAGCTCCCACCCGGCGGTGCGCACGACGTGCCGCACGAGCGAGTACCCGTTGCTGTGCAGTCCGCTGCTCGCCAGGGCCAGGACGACGTCGCCGGCGGCCACGCGGTCGGGACCCAGCACGTCGGCGTGCTCGACGACGCCGGTCGCGGCACCCGCCACGTCGTACTCGTCGGGCTCGAGCAGCCCGGGGTGCTCGGCCGTCTCGCCGCCGACGAGGGCGACGCGCGCCTGCTCGCAGGCGGCCGCGATGCCGGAGACGATCGCCGCGACGCGCTCGGGGACGACCTTGCCCGTGGCGATGTAGTCGGTCATGAACAGCGGCTCGGCCCCGCACACGACTATGTCGTCGACGACCATGCCGACGAGGTCGAAGCCGATGGTGTCGTGCCGGTCGAGCGCCTGCGCGATCGCGACCTTGGTGCCGACGCCGTCCGTGCTGGTGGCGAGGACGGGGCGGGTCATCCGGGCGATGGCGCTGGCGTCGAACATCCCGGCGAACCCGCCGAGACCGCCGAGGACCTCGGGCCTGGTGGCCCGGCGCACGCTCGCCTTCATCAGCTCGACGGCCTTGTCGCCCGCCTCGACGTCGACTCCGGCGGACGCGTACGTGGTCGGCTCGCTCACGGGTCCCAGCGTAGAGCCCCGCGACCCGCCCCCGGGACGCCGCCTCGTCCCCTGTCTCCCTGGGTCAGAAGATCGCGTCGAGGCCGTTCCAGCCGGTGCCGACCCGCACCCGCGGCAGCCAGCCGCCGGACGGCGTCCGCGCGTAGAGCCACAGGGTGCCGTACCGGTCCCGTGCCAGGACGTCGGGGATGCGGTCGCCGGTCAGGTCGCCCGGGCTCATGATCGCCGTCATGGCGTTCCAGCCCGTCCCGACCCGGACCCGCGGCAGCCACCCGCTCCGGCCGTTGCCCGGGTAGAGCCACAGGTAGCCCGTCCGGGACTCGCGGGCCAGGACGTCGGCCGTCCCGTCGCCGTTGAGGTCGCCCGGGGCCGCGAGCGCGCTGAAGGCGTTCCAGCTCGAGCCGACCCGCACCCGGGGCGGCAGGCCACCCGTGCCGTTGCCGCGGTACAGCCACAGGTAGCCGGTCGAGCGCTCGCGCGCCAGCAGGTCGGGTCGCTGGTCGCCGGAGAAGTCGCCGGGCCCGAGGACGGTGGAGTAGATGGTCCACCCCGTGCCGATCCGCACCCGCGACAGCCACCCGCCCCTGCCGTTGCCGCGGTACAGCCACTCCTCGCCGGTGGAGGACTGCCGGGCGACGACGTCGAGGGCCCCGTCCCCGGTCAGGTCGCCGACCGTGTCGAGGGTGGTGAACGGTGTCCAGCCGGCACCGACCCGTACACCCGCCCGCAGGGAGCCCTTCCCGGTGCCCGCGTACAGCCGCAGGTCACCGGTGCCGCGCACGCGGGCCAGCACGTCGTTGTCCCAGTCGCCGTTGAAGTCACCGGTCGACCCCGACAGCGTCGAGGCCGGGACCGGGAACGGCGTGAAGGCGTACGTCCCGCACGTCCGGTCGTAGTCGCGGGTCGAGTCGTACCACTGCGACACCAGGACCTTCCCCCCGGAGAAGCTCGCCTGGGTGCAGCGGTCGAGCGCCTCGTTCGGGTAGTCGAGGGTCCCGGCGGTCGCCCAGACCGGCACACCCGGCAGCCGCCACGAGCCGGTGATGTCCGCCCACCCGGACGCGTAGGAGTACAGGCCGTACGCGACCCCGCCGTCCCGCAGCCCCCGCACGAGGCCCTCGAGGACGTAGCGGTTCTCGCGCTGCCGGGTCGCCGTGCCGGTCGGCCACGGCTGGGCCGCCCGGGGCTCGACGTCGACCCAGACCACCGGCGGGTGGAACCCCGTCCGGTCCAGGGTCGCGAGCGCGAAGGTCGCCTCGGCGTACCCGGCGTTCGACAGCTGCCCGGCTCGCGTGCTGCTCGCCCAGGGACCGCTGCTGCGGTGTGCCGTGAGCTGGGCCGCCGTGGGGAACGCCGCCATCGTGTACCCCTGCGCCGGGACGCCGTACGCCGTGGCCCACCCGACCTGGTCGTCCAGGCACGGGTTCTCGGTGAACGGCAGGCCGAAGGTCAGGCCCACCACCACGAACTGCGCCGTGGTCGGCGGCATCGGGAGGCCCCGGCCACCCACTGCCGTCGGGCACTGCGGCCACGAGACGTCGTTGCCGGACAGGGGGAGCGTCGCGGCCTGCACGGCTCCCGGACGCCCGGCGGCGTCGACCGGGCCCGCCCCCACGGCGCTCCCCGTCACCGCCAGGGCTGCCAGGGCCGCAGCTGCTGCCCACCGGGCGATCCGGTTCCTCGGCATGCGACCACCTCCACCTACCCGCCAGTGCAGCACCGGCGGGAGGGAGGGGACAGGGACCTAGGACCGGGGTCCTGGACCTAGGACCGGGGTCCGGGCGCCCGCGTCACGGGCGGGTGAGCGCGTCCTCGGCGCCGCCGGCCACCCCGAGGCTCACGCCGTCGACGTCGAGCGGCAGCGTCTCGAACAGGTTCTTCCCGAGGCGGGAGTCGTCGGGCAGCGGCACCGGGTAGCTGCCGGTGAAGCAGGCCGTGCACAGGGCCGAGCGAGGCTGCTCGGTGGCGGCGACCATCCCCTCCTCGGAGATGTAGCCGAGGGAGTCGGCCCCGATCGACGTGCACACCTCGTCGACACCGATTCCGGTCGCGATGAGCTCGGCGCGGGTCGCGAAGTCGATGCCGTAGAAGCAGGGCCAGCGCACGGGCGGCGAGGAGATCCGCACGTGGACCTCGGCCGCCCCGGCCTCGCGGAGCATCCGCACGAGCGCACGCTGGGTGTTGCCCCGGACGATCGAGTCGTCGACGACCACGAGCCGCTTGCCCTTGATCACGTCGCGCAGGGGGTTGAGCTTGAGCCGGATGCCGAGCTGGCGGATCGTCTGCGACGGGGCGATGAACGTGCGCCCGACGTAGGAGTTCTTGACCAGGCCCTGGCCGTAGGGGATGCCCGACTCCTGGGCGTAGCCGATCGCGGCCGGCGTGCCGGACTCCGGCGTCGGCATGACCAGGTCGGCCTCCACGGGGTGCTCGCGCGCCAGCGCCCGGCCCATCTCGACCCGGGCCTCGTGCACGCCACGGCCGCTGATGGTGGTGTCGGGCCGGGCGAGGTAGACGTACTCGAAGACGCAGCCCTTGGGCTCCGCCGGGGCGAACCGCTGCGAGCGCAGCCCCTCCTCGTCGATGGCGATGAGCTCGCCGGGCTCGACCTCGCGGATCATCGAGGCGCCGACAATGTCGAGCGCCGCGGTCTCGGAGGCGACGACCCAGCCGCGCTCGAGCCGGCCGAGCACCAGCGGGCGGATGCCGTGCGGGTCGCGCGCGGCATACAGGGTCGTCTCGTCCATGAACACGAAGCAGAAGGCGCCGCGCAGCAGCGGCAGGATCTCCAGCGCCGCGGCCTCGAGCGAGCGGTCCGGGTCGTCGGAGAGCAGGGCGGTGACGAGCGCGGTGTCGGTGGTGTTGCCGCGGGTCAGCTCACCTCGGCTGCCGCCGAAGCCGTCGGCACGCCGGTCGGCGACGAGGTCGCGCAGCTCGGCGGAGTTGATGAGGTTGCCGTTGTGCGCCAGGGCGACGGTCGAGGAGTCGTGGCCGCCGAGCGTCGGCTGGGCGTTCTCCCAGGTGGAGCCGCCTGTCGTGGAGTAGCGGCAGTGGCCGACGGCGAGGTGCCCGCGCAGCGAGGCCAGCGACCGCTCGTCGAAGACCTGCGAGACGAGGCCCATGTCCTTGTAGACGAGGATCGAGCGGCCGTCGGAGGTCGCGATGCCGGCCGACTCCTGTCCGCGGTGCTGCAGGGCGTAGAGGCCGTAGTAGGCGAGCTTGGCGACCTCCTCACCGGGAGCCCACACGCCGAAGACCCCGCAGGCGTCCTGCGGGCCCTTCTCGCCGGGGAGGATGTCGTGGGAGAGCCGTCCGTCGCCGCGTGCCACGGACCCCATCCTCCCACAGGCCGCGGGCGCACCCGCGCGGGACGGCCGGTCAGTCGCGCCGGTCGAGGAGCACCGCGACGACGGCGGCGAGCAGCCCGAACACGAAGGCTCCCAGCAGCCCGAGGAACATCACCGCGCTGCCCGCGCTGTAGGTGCTCCCGTAGGGAGTCGAGTTCTCGGGGTTGAGGTAGGCGAACACGGACCCGACGACGAAGCCCACGATGACGCCGGTGGCGATGAACGCGACGAAGTTGGGGTAGCGACGGGTGCGGCTCACGCGTCCACGGTACCTGCCGGTCGCGGAGCCCACCGGTGCGGGCGTGACCCATCCGCAACCCACGGCGAGTACGAATGGAGGTCATGAGCACCTCCACGAGGACCACCCGCCTGACGTATGCCGTCTGCGGCCTGCTCGCCGCGGCCGCCGGCATGGCTGTGGGCCACCTCGTGGCGGCGTTCGTGAACCCGGCGGCCTCGCCGGTGCTGGCCATCGGGTCCACGGTGGTGGACGCCACGCCGACCCCGGTCAAGGAGTGGGCGGTGCAGACCCTCGGCACCAACGACAAGCCGGTGCTGCTCACCACCGTCGCGGTGGTGACCGCCCTCGCGTCCGCGGGGATCGGGCTGCTCTCGCGCAACCGGCACCCCCTCGCCAACGCCCTGCTCGTCGCGCTCGCGGCCCTCGCCGGGATCGCGGCCCTGCTCCGGCCCGCATCGATGCCGCAGGACATCGTCCCGGCCGTCGCCGCGGGCACCGTGGGCGTCGCGGTCCTGTCCGGCCTGCGGCTCCTCGCCGAGCGCATCGAGGACTCGGCCCAGCTCGCCGCCCGCGGCGCCGAGAGGCGGCCCGAGCACGCGGCCGCGACGGTGCCCGACCGGGGCCGGGCCACCTCGGGGGGCCAGGCACCCGAGTCGCCGCTCGACCACACGGCATACGCACCGGGCACGCCCGGCACCCCCGCCCGCCGCAGCTTCCTGCTGGGGGCGGCAGGGGTCACCGTCGGCGCCGCGGCCGTCGGTGCCCTGGGCCAGAAGCTGGGAGGCGGCGCGTCGACCCCGGCCGACGTGACCCTGCCGGCGCCGGCCAGCGCGCTCCCGCCGCTGCCCACCGGGATCGAGGGCACGGTCAAGGGGGTGAGCCCGTTCCGGACCCCGACCTCGGACTTCTACCGGGTCGACACCGCCCTGGTCATCCCCCGCGTCGACGTCGACACCTGGAAGCTCGAGGTCGACGGCATGGTCGACCGGCCGTTCTCGATGTCGTTCAAGGACCTGCTGGCCATGGAGGTCATCGAGAAGGACATCACCCTCAACTGCGTCAGCAACGACGTGGGAGGCGCGTACATCTCCTCGACGCGGTGGCTCGGTGTGCGGGTGCGTGACGTGCTCGAGCGGGCCGGGATCCAGTCGGGGGTGGACCAGATCTTCTCCGAGTCCGTCGACGGCATGACCATCTCCACCCCGGTGGAGGCGCTCACCGACGACCGCGACGCGCTCATCGCCATCGCCATGGACGGGCAGCCGCTGCCGGCCCGCCACGGCTTCCCCGCCCGGCTCGTGACCCCCGGCCTCTACGGCTTCGTCGGCGCGACCAAGTGGCTCAGCAAGCTGACCGCGACGACCTACGCCAAGGACAAGGCCTACTGGACCGAGCGGGACTGGGTGACCGACGCCCCGGTGAAGACCCAGTCGCGGATCGACACACCCATGGGGCTCGGAACCTACAAGCCCGGGAAGATCCCGGTCGGGGGCGTGGCCTGGGCGCAGGCCGGCGACGGCATCAGCGAGGTCGAGGTCCGCATCGACGACGGGCCGTGGCAGAAGGCGACCCTCGGGCCCGACGGGGGCACGACGTACTGGCGGCAGTGGAGCTGGGTCTGGGACGCCACGAGCGGGCGCCACGACGTGACGGTCCGGGCCACGAACGGGAAGGGCGAGGTCCAGACGGACAGACGGACCGACCCGTTCCCCGGTGGTGCCTCCGGGTACCACTCGATCGTCGTCATCGTCTCCTGACGACGAGGCCGCGCACCCACCGTAGGGGGAGGGTGCGCGGCCGACGCGTGCCCTGGGACAGGTCCAGGAGTGCTGCGCCCGGGACATTCGCGGCATACGCGAAATCTTTTCTGCCACAACCCAATCCACCTCACGAGCGGCACCGAATCGCTGGTGTAACTCGAACCTCTCCCAAGGAGCGTCACACCATGAGCACTGCACGTCGCAGCACCATTGCTGCCCTTGCCCTCGCCCTGCCGCTCGGCCTCGCGGCGTGTGGCAGCTCGAACGACAGCGCGAGCGCCGGCGCGTCGAGCAGCTCGTCCTCGAGCATGCCGAGCTCGTCCAGCTCGTCGTCCTCGTCCTCCTCCTCCGACATGATGGGCCAGCCGTTCGGCGCCGCCTGCAGCGCGGTCCCGAAGGACGGCAAGGGCTCGTTCTCGGGCATGGCCACCGACCCGGTCGCGACTGCCGCCAGCAACAACCCGGTCCTGAGCCAGCTGGTCGGCGCGGTCAAGGAGGCCGGCCTGGTCGACACGCTCAACAGCGCCAAGGACATCACCGTCTTCGCCCCGACCAACGACGCCTTCAAGGCCGTGCCGAAGGCCACGATGGACGCGGCGATGAAGGACCCGAAGGGCCTGCTCACGAAGGTCCTCACCAACCACGTCGTCCCGGGCAAGCTCACCCCGGACCAGCTCCCCGGCGACCACAAGACCCTGGCCGGCACGACCATCAACGTCACCGGCTCGGGCGAGTCCTTCAAGGTCGGTGAGGCGAACATCGTCTGCGGCAACGTGCAGACCGCGAACGCCACCGTCTACATCATCGACGGCGTTCTCCTTCCGAAGTAAGCAACATCAGCCATGATGGTTCCCATGGCAGCCACTTCCCCAGGTCCCGGAGCGACCTGGGGAAGTGCTGCCCCCCCATCGGACCTCGGCGCGCTGCTCAAGGCGTGCGCGCTGGGTGACGAGGGCGCGTTCAGCCGCCTGTACGACCTGGTCTCGTCCCGCATCTACGGGTTGGTCCTGCGGGTCGTGCGCGACCCGGCCCAGTCCGAGGAGGTCGCGCAGGAGGCACTGCTCGACATCTGGAGGACCAGCTCCCGGTTCGACCCGGCACAGGGCTCGGCCATCAGCTGGATGCTCACGATCGCCCACCGCAAGGCGGTCGACCGGGTGCGTTCCGCCCAGGCCGCCACCGACCGCGAGGGCGTGTACGGGGCCCGGAACCAGGACCGCGAGTTCGACCAGACCGCCGAGACCGTCGAGCGCAGCCTCGACGCACAACGCGTCCGCAACGCCATGGAGACGCTCACCGAGACCCAGCGGGGAGCGCTCGAGCTGGCCTACTTCGGTGGCTACACGCACACCGAGGTGGCCGCCCTCCTGGACATTCCCCTGGGTACCGCCAAGACCCGGATCCGCGATGGGCTGATCCGGCTGAGAGACACGTTGGGGGTGCAGTCATGAGCGCCGACATCCACGGCCTCGTGGGCGCCTACGCCGTCGACGCCGTCGACGACCACGAGCGCACTGCGTTCGAGGCTCACCTGGCCGAGTGCCCGGAGTGCCGGGCCGAGGTCTCCTCGCTGCGCGAGGCGGCGGCCCACCTGGCGGTGCTCGCCGAGACCGCTCCCCCGTCGGGCATGCGTGACGCCGTCCTGGGACGCATCGCCACGGTGCGGCCGCTCCCGCCCCTGGGCGCGGACCCGCACGCAGGGCCCCAGTCCCCCACCGTGCTCGGGTCCGCCCCCGTCGACCCGGCAGCGGCGGAGCGCCGCTCCGAGCCGGCCCCGGCGACGCCGGACACGACCGGACCGGCGTCGCCGCACCTCGACGAGCCGACTCACCTGGTCCCGGTCCCCGCGCCTGCGCCTGCCGGACCGACCGCCACCACGGAGAGCTCCTCCGGTGGGGTCGTCGTGCCCCTGCGCCGTCGGCGCGCGATGACCTGGCTCGCCGGTGTCGCCGCGGCCGCCGCGCTGGTCATCGGCGGCCTGGTGTGGAGCCCGTGGTCCGACTCCGGTCCCTCGACACGGCTGACGGCCACCGAGCGGGTGCTCGAGGCCAAGGACGCCCAGCGGTTCGTCAAGGTGATCGACGGCGCCCGCGCCACGATCGTGCGCAGCCCGTCCCTGGGCAAGGCCGTGCTCATCGCGGACAACATGCCCTCGGCCCCTGCCGGCAAGGACTTCCAGGTGTGGTTCGACCAGCCGGGCAAGGGCATGCAGAGCGCCCTGGTCATGCCGCACGGCAGTGCACCGACGGTGACGGTGATGCTCGAGGGCGACGCGACCTCGGCGACCGGTGCCGGGATCACCCTCGAGCCGGCCGGGGGCTCCCCGGAGCCCACGTCGGCACCGCTGGCGCTGTTCTCGTTCAGCTGACGGGCGGCGGCTGGGGCCCCTCCACCACCGGTCCCCAGCCGTCGGCTCCTCGGCGACCCGAAGGCCATGACCGCCCGGGTGACCCGTCCTGCTCAGCGCAGGGCCGGCATCCGGGCGGCGACCTGCTCGAGCACGGCCTCGCTCCCGGCATACACGCCCTCGGGGCGCGGCCAGTGGGTGACGACGTCGGTGAAGCCGAGCTGCACCGCCCGGCCGACCATGTCCTCGAAGAGGTCGACGCTCTCCAGCGAGAACCGCGGCGAGCCGTCGAGCGACAGGTAGCGGTCGAGCGGTCGCTCCCGACCGGCCTGCGCCTCGGCCTCGTCGAGCCGCTCGGTCAGGCCCGCGACCCCTGCCCACCACTCCTCGAGGGTGTCGCCTCCGGCGCCGTAGGTGACCCACCCCTGGCCGAGGCGCGCCGCGAGCCGCAGCACGCGCGGGCCGTTCGCCGCGACGACGAACGGGAACCGCGGCCGCTGGGCCGCCCCCGGCAGCGTCCGCGCGTCGACGGTGCGGTGGAACCGGCCGTCGAGGTCGACGTGGTCCCGGGTCGCCAGCCGGTCGAGCGCCTCGACGAACTCGTGGAACCGGTCCACCCGCTCCTTGAGCGACAGCTCCTCGCCGAGGATGCGCGCGTCGAGGTCGCCGCCGGTGCCGAGGCCGCAGAGCAGCCGGCCGCCCGAGACGTCGTCGAGGGCCAGGAGGTCCCGCAGGAAGACGTACGGGTGGCGGTAGTTCGGCGAGCTCACGAACGTGCCGAGCCGGATCGTCGAGGTGACCGTGGCCGCCGCGGTCAGGGTCGGCAGCGCCCCGAACCACGGCGAGTCCGGCAGGCCCGCCCACACCAGGTGATCGTAGGTCCAGGCGTGGTCGAAGCCGAGCTCCTCCGCACCGCGCCACAGCCGTTCGGCGTCGGACCAGCGGTGCTCGGGGAGGATCGTGATGCCGAAGCGCATGCGCCGAGCGTATGCCGCACGGCCGGGCGGGTGCCGCACGGCCGGGCGGGTGCCGCACGGCCGGGCGGGTGCCGCACGGCCGGGCGGGTGCCGCGCCGCCGGGCGCGTGCCGCACGGCCGGCATACCCCCGTGCCCGGTCCGGGGGGACCACGTCGGGCCGGCCACGAGCCTGCGTGGCAGGCTTGCGCCGTGAAGGCAACGATTCTGAGCGCCCCCAGGGACATCCGCCTCGAGGACGTCCCGGACCCCGCGATCGTCGCACCGACCGACGCCCTCGTCCGCGTCACCGCGGCGTGCGTCTGCGGCAGCGACCTGTGGCCGTACCGCGGCATCAACGAGGTCACCGAGCCGACGCGGATCGGCCACGAGTTCGTCGGGGTCGTCGAGGAGGTCGGCGCCGAGGTGCGCAGCCTGCGCCCGGGCGACTTCGTCATCGCCCCGTTCAAGTACTCCGACGGCACCTGCCCGCACTGCCGCGTCGGCATCCAGACGTCGTGCGTGCGCGGCGGCTTCTGGGGCGGCCCGGACCGCGACGGCGTCATGGTCGACGGCGGCCAGGGCGAGTACGTCCGCGTCCCGCTGGCCGACGGGACCCTCGTGGCCACCCGTGAGGTGCCGGACGACGAGCTCGTCCCCAGCCTGCTCGCCCTGAGCGACGTCATGGGCACCGGCTGGCACGCGGCGGTCGCCGCCCGCGTGCAGGAGGGTGACACCGTCGTCGTGGTCGGCGACGGTGCGGTCGGCCTCAGCGGCGTGCTCTCCGCCGCCCGCATGGGTGCCGAGCGCGTCATCGCGATGTCGCGGCACGCCTCGCGCCAGGCCATCGCCCGCGAGTTCGGCGCGACCGACGTCGTCGAGGTCCGCGGCGACGAGGCGGTGGCCGCCGTGCACGAGCTGACCGACGGTGTCGGCGCCGACGCGGTGCTCGAGTGCGTGGGCACCGACGAGTCGATGCAGACCGCGATCGCCGTCGCCCGGCCGGGTGCCACGGTCGGCTACGTCGGCGTGCCCCACGGCATCGAGTACCCCGTGCGCGACCTGTTCAGCCGCAACGTCGGCATCGCGGGTGGCGTCGCCCCCGTGCGCCAGTACCTGCCCCAGCTGCGCGACGACGTCCTCTCCGGCGTGATCAACCCCGGGCTGGTCTTCGACCTCGAGGTGCCGCTGTCCGACGTCGCCGAGGCGTATGCCGCGATGGACGAGCGTCGCGCGGTGAAGTCGCTCGTGCGGCCCTGACGGTGCCGGGCGACCTGGAGCTGGTCGACGACGGCACCGGCGGCACCGTCGTCATGCTCGACGGGCACCCGCAGTCGTACGTGCAGCTCGACAACCCGCGGCTGCTCGTCTTCGAGTACGTCCAGTTCCTCGCCGCCGTCGTCGACTCGCTCCCCGAGGGGCCGCTCGCCGTCACCCACGTGGGTGGCGCCGGGCTGACCCTGCCGCGGTACGTCGCGCACACCCGTCCGGGGTCACCGCAGATCGTCCTCGAGCCCGACGCTGCGCTCACCGAGCAGGTGCGCGCGGCCCTGCCGCTCCCCCGCGGCCACCGCATCCGCGTCCGGCCGGTCGACGGGCGCACCGGACTCACCGCGCTCGCCGACGCCAGTGCCGACGTGGTCGTCGTCGACGCGTATGCCGGGGGCCGGGTGCCTGCCGAGCTGGTGACCACCGAGTGGTTCACCGAGGTCCGACGGGTGCTGAAGCCCGACGGCGTGCTGGCGATGAACACGACCGACGAGCCGGCGCGACGGCACCTGGCCCGGCTGCACGCCTCGGTGCACGCCGTCCTGCCCCACACGGCCGCGATCGCCACGTCCGAGGTCCGCAAGGGCCGCCGTTTCGGCAACACCGTGCTGGTGGCGAGCGCGCGACGGCTGCCGATGGACCAGCTCCCCCGGCGGGTCAACATGACGGCCTTCTCGGCGACCCTCGTGTCGGGCCGCGAGCTGCTCGGGTCGCTCGGCTCCGCCCGCCCGTTCACCGACGCGGACGCGGAGCCGACGCCCCAGCCGCCCGTCCTCGACCGGTGGCGCGTGCGCTGACCGGCCTGCGCCCGGCAGGATGGACCCGTGCCCGACCTCACCCTGCCGCCGCCCCGCACGCCCGACCCCCACGACGCCCCCGCGCTGCGGTGGGGTGTCATCGCACCGGGCGGCATCGCCCGAGCCTTCACCGAGGCCGTCCACACCCGCTCCGGCCAGCGGGTCGTCGCCGTCGGGTCGCGCAGCATCGCGCGGGCGCGGGAGTTCGCCGGTGACTTCGACGTCGCCACCGCCCACGGCTCGTACGAGGACCTCGTGGCCGACCCCGACGTCGACGCGGTCTACGTCGCCTCGCCCCACTCCGAGCACCGCGAGCACGCGCTCCTCGCGCTGGGCGCCGGCAAGCCTGTCCTCGTGGAGAAGGCCTTCACCCGCAACGCCTCCGAGGCCCGTGAGGTCGTCGAGACCGCGCGCAGCGCACGGCTGTTCGCGATGGAGGCGATGTGGACGCGGTTCCTGCCGCACGTCGACGTCGTCCGCCGGTGCCTCGAGGACGGCCTGCTCGGCGAGGTGCACACCGTCTTCGCCGACCACGGGCAGAAGCTGTTCCCCGATGGCCCGCAGCGGCTGTCCGACCCGGCCCTGGCCGGCGGAGCCCTGCTCGACCTCGGCATCTACCCGGTGTCGTTCGCGTCGTTCGCCCTCGGCGCGAAGGGCGAGTTCCGGTCGGTCACCGCGCACGGCACCGTGACCGACACCGGCGTCGACGGCCAGGAGGGCGTGGTCCTCGAGAGCTCGAGCGGCGCCGTCGCCTCCGTCCTCGCGACGATGCTCACCAAGACCGGGACCACCGCCAGCATCTGCGGGACCCGCGCCCGCATCGACATCACCGGCGACTTCTACACGCCCGGCGCGGTCGTGCGACTCACCTCGCCCGACCACGAGGTCCTCGACGAGTACACCTCTCCCGAGCGGCAGGTCGGCCTGCACCACGAGGCCGTCGAGGTGGCCCGGCGCATCGGCGCGGGCGAGCTCGAGTCGCCGCTGCTGCCCCTGGACGAGACCGTGGCGATCATGGCCACGCTCGACGAGGTGCGCCGCCAGGTCGGGGTGTCCTACCCCGGCGAGTGAGCCAGCAGGCTGGCGTCTCCCCTCCCTGCGGGCGGACCGTCAGGCCAGCGGCATGAGCGGGCCGAGGTCGGCCCGGTGGCCGCTGACCCGGAGGCGGCCCGACTCCCACGCCTGGCCCCACGCGAGCGCGCCCGTGGCGACCTCGAGCCAGGTCTGCGCGTCGGTCTCGACGACGTTCGGCGGGGTGCCGCGGGTGTGGGTCGTGCCCTCGACGCACTGCACCGCACCGAACGGCGGCACGCGCACCTCGACGCTGCGACCGGGTGCGACCGAGGCGAGCTCCTCGAGCGTGTAACGGACCGCGGTCGCGAGGTCGGTGCGTGCCGTGGCGGTGCCCTCCGAGCGCCACACCCCGACGGCGTCGCGGCCGGCGGGCACGGGGACTCGACGACGCGGCGGCATACGGGCATCGTCGCACGGCGCGACGACGTCAAGGCAGCCGGTCGCACCCGCAGGCACACGATGGGTAGTTCTACCCATCGACCGTTCCCGGCGTCCCCCCTAGTGTTTCCGGTGGGGACACCACTGGGGACGAACGGCCCGGTCACGCGGGGGGACGCGTGACCGGGCCGCTCGGTGTCCGTGCTCAGCCGGGGAGGGTGAACCAGACGCTCGCGCCACCGGCGGCGGAGTCGTCGATGCCCATGAGGCCGCCGTGCGCCTCGACGATCCGGCGGCAGGTGCTGAGCCCGATGCCCACGCCGTCGACCGTGCTCGAAGCCCGCTCCATCAGCCCGAAGACGCGATCCCGGTCCTGCGGCTCGACGCCGGGGCCGTTGTCGTCGACCGCGACCCGCCAGCCGTCACTGATCTCGTCGCACGCCACCGAGACGACCGGCGCGACGCCCGACGCGGCGGTGAACTTCACGGCGTTGGCGAGCAGGTTCTGCAGGAGGGCACGCAGCAGGGTCTCGTCGCCGGTGACCTCGGGCAGCTCGCCGACCCGGACCGTGGCACCGCTGTCGGTGAGCCGGGCGTCGAGGTCCTCGACGACCGCCGCCACGACCGCACCGAGGTCCACGGCGGTGCGACGCGCCCGGCCACCCACGCGGGCGTACTCGAGCAGGTCCACGACGAGGGCGTTCATCCGGTCGGCGGCGAGCTCGGCCCGCGACAGCGCCATCGTCGCGAACGGTGCGTCGGCCAGCTCGGGGCTGCTGGAGGCCAGCTCGAGGAACCCGCGCAGCGCCGCCAGCGGGTTGCCGAGGTCGTGGCTCACCTGCCCGGCGAACCGGGTCAGCTGCTCGTTGGACCTCGTCAGCTCACGGTGGGTGCGGCGCAGCTCGAGGACGTCGACGACCTGGGCGGCGAGCAGCTCGAGCGAGCGCGCCCCGGCGTCCGAGAGGTCGCGGGCGTCCTCGTCGAACACGCAGAGGGTGCCGATGGGTATGCCGCTGGGCGTCACGAGCGGGCTCGAGGCGTAGAAGCGGACCTTGCCGATGACCCCGGTCACGAACGGGTTCCGCGCGAAGCGGTCGTCGACGCGGGCGTCGGGGACGACGACCTGCTGGCCGCCCTGGAAGACCTTCGCGCACATCGAGTCCTCGCGAGAGCAGACCGAGGCTTCCATGCCCACGGCCGCCACCTGGTGCTGGTGGCGGTCGTCGATGATGTTGATCGCGGCGGTCGGCACGTCGCACACGGCGGCGGCGAGCTCGACCAGACCCTGCAGGTCGGCCTCCGGTGGGCGTCCGACGACGTCGTACGCCGCGATCGCCTGGCGCCGTGCCAGGTCCTGGGCCGTGCTCACGCCTCTCCCTCCGGACAGCTCCGCCTAGAGCGGACATCCACCCCTGGAGAGGACATCTACCCCGATGGAGGGATGTTAGCGACCGAACACCGCGGGCAGGGTGCCGGTGTGCGCATCCCGGAGCGCTTCGTACGAAACGCTGAACTGCCCTTGGACATCGAGGCCGTCGGTCTGGTCGTCGACGACGCCGATCCGGGCGTGCACCTGGCCACGCGCGGTGCACATGTCGGTGAACCGCACCTCCTCCGAGCGCGGCACGGCGACGACGGCCCGGGCGGTCGACTCGCTGAAGAGGGCCGTGAACGCGTCGATCCCGTCGCGCTCGCAGACCTCCTCGAGCCAGATGCGCGCACCCACGCCGTGGCGCAGGGTGGCCTCCGCGAGCGCGATGGCCAGGCCACCGTCGGAGAGGTCGTGCGCGGCGTCGACGAGCCCGTCCCGGCTGGCGTTGACGAGGATCTCGCCGAGCAGCTGCTCGGCCTCGAGGTCGACCACGGGCGGGTGGCCCCCCAGGTGGCCGTGGACGACGTGCGCCCACTCGCCGCCGTCGAGCTCGTCGCGGGTGGTACCGAGCAGGTAGATGACCTGGCCGGGCGTCCTCCACCCGCTCGGGGTGCGGCGCGCGACGTCGTCCATGACGCCCAGGACGCCGATGACGGGCGTCGGGTGGATCGCGACGTCCCCGGTCTGGTTGTAGAAGCTGACGTTGCCGCCGGTGACCGGGATCCCGAGCGCCTTGCAGCCCTCGGCGATGCCCTTGACCGCCTCGCGGAACTGCCACATCACGCCCGGGTCCTCCGGCGAGCCGAAGTTGAGGCAGTCGGTGACGGCCAGCGGGGTCGCCCCCGCCGTCGCGACGTTCCGGTAGGACTCCGCGAGCGCGAGCTGCGCCCCGGCATACGGGTCGAGCTTGGCGAACCGGCCGTTGCAGTCGGTGGACACGGCGACGCCGCGCCCCGTCTCCTCGTCGACGCGGACGACGCCGGCGTCGTCGGGCATCGCGAGCGCGGTGTTGCCGAGCACGTAGCGGTCGTACTGGTCGGTGACCCAGGACTTGTCGCAGAGGTTCGGCGAGGCGAGCAGGGTGAGCAGGTCGGCAGCGACCGCCTCGCCCGTGGCGGGCTTCGGCAGCAAGCCGGCGCCGTTCTCCTGCAACGCGTCGAGGTATGCCGGGCGCTCGAGCGGCCGGTGGTACGTCGGGCCCTCGTGGGCCACCGAGCGCGGCGGGACGTCGACGACGACCTCGCCGTGCCACGTGATGACGAGGTGGTCGCCGTCGGTGACCTCTCCGATGACGGTGGCCTCGACGTCCCAGCGGTCGCAGATCGCCATGAACTCGTCGAGCTTGGCTCCCGGCTCGACCACGGCCATCATCCGCTCCTGGCTCTCCGACATGAGGATCTCCTCGGGCCGGAGGCTGGCGTCGCGCAGCGGGACGAGGTCGAGCTCGACCTGCATGCCGCCGTCACCGTTGGACGCGAGCTCGCTGGTGGCACAGGAGAGCCCGGCACCGCCGAGGTCCTGGATGCCGTCGACGACGCCGGCCTTGTACAGGTCGAGGCAGCACTCGATGAGCACCTTCTCGGCGAACGGGTCGCCGACCTGCACGGCGGGGCGCTTGGTCGGGCCGCCCTCGTCGAAGGTCTCCGACGCGAGGACCGAGACGCCGCCGATGCCGTCGCCGCCGGTCTTGGCGCCGAAGAGGATGACCTTGTTGCCGACGCCGGACGCCTTGGCGAGGTGGATGTCCTCGACCCGCATGGCGCCGACGCACAGGGCGTTGACGAGCGGGTTGCCCTGGTAGCAGTCGTCGAAGACCACTTCGCCGCCGATGTTGGGCAGGCCGATGCAGTTGCCGTAGCCGCCGACGCCCGCGACGACGCCGGGCAGGACGCGCTGGGTGTCGGGGTGGTGCAGGTTGCCGAATCGCAGCGGGTCCATGACGGCGATCGGGCGCGCGCCCATCGACATGATGTCGCGGATGATGCCGCCGACACCGGTCGCGGCGCCCTGGTAGGGCTCGACGTAGGACGGGTGGTTGTGCGACTCGACCTTGAACGTCACCGCCCAGCCGTCGCCGATGTCGACGACGCCGGCGTTCTCACCGATGCCGACGAGCAGCTTCTCGCGCATCTCGTCGGTGGTGTTCTCGCCCCAGAGCGAGAAGTGGACCTTGGAGGACTTGTACGAGCAGTGCTCGGACCACATGACCGAGTACATCGCGAGCTCGGCGCTGGTCGGGCGGCGGCCGACGATCTCGCGGATGTTGGCGTACTCGTCGGGCTTGAGGCCGAGCTCGGCCCACGGCTGCTCGACCTCGGGCGTCTGGGCTGCGTGCTCGACGGTGTCGACGGCCGGGCGGTCGGAGGGGCGGCCGGTGGTGGTGCTCATGCGTTGACAACCTGCTTGAGGATCGAGGTGAAGAAGGGCAGGCCGTCGAGGCTCGGGCCGAAGCCCTCCTCGACGCAGTGCTCCGGGTGGGGCATGAGGCCGACGACGTTGCCGCGCTCGTTGGTGATGCCGGCGATGTCGCGGTAGGAGCCGTTGGGGTTGCGGCCGCCCTCGGGCACGACGTACCGGAACACGACGCGACCCTCGCCCTCAAGCTCGTCGAGGGTGCGCTCGTCGGCGACGAACCCGCCCTCGCCGTTCTTGAGGACGATGGTGATCTCCTGGCCCTGCTCGAAGTCCGAGGTCCAGGAGGTCTGCGCGTTCTCGACCCGCAGTGTCGTGTCCACGCAGTTGAACTTGCGGTGGTCGTTGCGGACCAGCGCGCCGGGCAGCAGGTGCGACTCGGTGAGCACCTGGAAGCCGTTGCAGATGCCGAGCACCGGCAGGCCGCCCTGTGCCGCCGGCACGAGCTGGTCCATGACCGGGGCGAAGCGGGCGATGGCGCCGCAGCGCAGGTAGTCGCCGTAGGAGAACCCGCCGGGGAGGATGACGGCGTCGACGCCCTTGAGGTCGGCGTCGCCGTGCCAGAGGCTGACCGGCTCGGCGCCGACGGCGCGCACCGCGCGGGCGGCGTCACGGTCGTCGAGCGACCCCGGGAACGTGACGACCCCGACCTTCACTGGTCGGGGTCCTCGTCGGCGCGCAGCTCACGGACCGAGACGACGTCCTCGATCACCGGGTTGGACAGCAGCTTCTCGGCTGCCTCCCGCGCGGCGGTGAGGTGCTCGTCCGTCACGTCACCGTCGACGGTGAGCACGAAGCGCTTGCCCTGCCGCACGTCGGTGAACTGGTCGAAGCCGAGCCGGGGCAGTGCCCCGCCGACGGCCTGGCCCTGGGGGTCGAGGATCTCTGGCTTCAACATGACGTCGATGACGACGTGGCCCATTCGGGTGTCTCCTGGGACGAGGGGAGGATGCCAGGGCCGAGTCTATCGGCGCCGCTGACCGGGTATGCCGCGCGGTCCGCCGGGTGGGCGACGCCGGGGGTCCGTCGGGTCGCGGAGCACGAACCTCTGCTAGCAGAGGTTCGTGCTGTCAGCAGAGGGTCCACCCTGCGCTGAGTGCGCCAAGCCCTGCTAGCAGAAGTTCCTGCGAGGGGCTCGGAGCGGCTGGGAGCGCAGGTGAGCACGCGGCATACCGGGCGAGGCGGCCGCTCACGGATGAGGACGCGGCATACGGGGTAGGGGGCACCCACGACGCCCCCGAGGAGAGGTACCCCCATGCCCAGAGGAGTCCTGGTCGCCACGTCCCGCTGGCCGAGCGAGCTGGTGCTCGTCAGGCACGGGCAGAGCCTCGGCAACCTCGCCGACGAGCAGGCACGCGAGCGCGGGGCGCAGCGGCTCGAGATCGAGCTGCGCGACGCCGACGTACCGCTGTCCGACACCGGCAAGGAGCAGGCGGACGCCGTCGGGCGACTGCTGGCGGAGCTGGGTACGGACGACCGGCCCGACGTGGTCGTGTGCTCGCCGTACCGGCGCGCCGCCGAGACGGCGGAGCGGGCGCTGGCCGGCGCAGCCCGGTCGGGGAACGGCGCGTCCGGGGTGGCTGGTGGGTCCGGGCCGGCCGGTCCCGACGACCTCGTGGTGGACGAGCGGCTGCGCGAGCGCGACCTCGGAGCCTTCGACCGGTTGACCTGGCGCGGCATCGAGGCCGAGTACGCCGCCGAGGCGCAGCGGCGCAGCCACGTCGGGAAGTTCTACTACCAGCCGCCCTCGGGCGAGAGCTGGTGCGACGTGACCCTGCGTGTCCGCTCGATCCTCGCCGACCTGCGCGAGGGGTACGAGGGGCGGCGGGTCTGGCTGTTCACGCACCAGGCGGTGATCATGTCCTTCCGGTACGTGCTGGAGGACCTCACCGAGGCCGAGCTGCTCGACATCGACAAGCGCGAGCGGCTGCCGAACTGCTCGGTGACGAGGTACCGGGCGGGCGACCGGGCCATGGAGCTCGTGTCGTTCGCGGACACCGACGCCGTCGACCGGTTCGGGGCCGAGCACACCGAGGAGCCGAGCAAGGGCGAGCGGAGCGGCGAGACCGCGGCGGGGGTCCACGGAGATGGCTGACCCGGCCGCCGGCGGCAGCGATGGGGCGGCCGAGCGCGTCACGCCCGCGCTCCTGCGGCAGTGGCCGCTGCCCGAGCCCGGGAGCGACAAGGAGTCCCGCGGTCGGGTGCTCGTCGTGGGAGGCACCTCCAGCACGCCGGGCGCTGTCCTGCTGGCCGGCGAGGCGGTGCTGCGCTCGGGTGGCGGCAAGCTGCAGGTGGCCACGGCCCACGAGGTCGCCGCTGCCCTGGCGGTCGCGGTCCCCGAGGCGCTCGTGCACCCGCTGCCGACCGACTCCGGCGGTTCGCTCACGCCGGAGGCTGCTGACGAGCTCCTGGAGCTGGCGGACGGAGCCGACGCGGTGCTGGTGGGGTCCGGCTTCTCCGACGTCGACGCGACGCTGTCGCTCCTCCAGGCCCTGGTCCCGCGCCTCGAGGCGCCTCTGGTCCTCGACGCGGTGGCCTCGGCATACCTCGGCAAAGGCGGTGGAGACGTGCACCACCTGTCCCGCGGCTGCGTCCTGAGCGCCAACGTCGACGAGGTGGCGCTGACGCTCGGCGTCCCGGTGGAGGACGTGGGCCATGACCCGGCGGGCGCGGCGAAGGCCCTGGCCTCGCGCAGCGGCGCGGTCGTGCTCTGCGGCGGCTCCACCAAGACGGTCGCGTCCCCCGACGGGCGCGTGTGGTGGACGGACGCCGGCGGACCGGGTCTCGGAGTCTCCGGGTCCGGCGACGTGCAGGCCGGCATCGTCGCGGGACTGCTCGGTCGGGGCGCGGAGCCGGAGCAGGCGGCGGTGTGGGGCGCGTACCTGCACGGCAAGGCCGGGGACGAGCTCGCCGAGCAGGTGGGCACGGTCGGCTTCCTGGCACGGGAGGTTCCGGGGGTCGTGCCCTCGCTCCTGCACGAGCTGACCAGCCGGGACTGAGCGTTCCAGGGCCCGGCGGCGCACCCCCGCCAGTGGTTTCGCCGCCTCGGCTCGGGCCCTGGGCTCGGCGCCCACCCCGCCGGCGGTGCCACACTGACAGCGAGGTGAGGCCGATGAGGACACGACGACGGATGCAGGTGGCGGGCAACCGCATCGGCATCTGGATGTACCGGCGCTGGAACGGGCGTGGCATGGGAGGCACGGACGAGGCTCCCGTCGTCATGCTCACCGTTCCCGGCCGCACCAGCGGTCTCGACCGCCCGACCTGCGTCCGCGCGCTGCGTGAGGGCGATGGCTGGCTGGTGTGGGGCACGGGGAGCGGCAGCCCCACGGACCCGCAGTGGTTCCGCAACGTGCGGGCCGCGCGAGAGGGCTGGGTCCAGGTCGGGAGCCGGCGCCTCCGAGTCCGGCTCGAGGAGCTGACGGGCGTCGAGCGGGACGCAGCGTGGCAACGCGTGCTATCAGCCCTTCCCTCGGTGGCGAAGTACGAGCGGAAGGCCGGTCGGACCATCCCGGTGGCACGCGTCGTCCCACGAGAGGACTAGTCGGAAGTCGTTGCGCGCCAAGCAGATCCAGCCTCCCGGGGCGGGCCCCACTGTCGGTGGTCGCACCTAGGTTTGCTCCACCGAGGTCGTCCGGCTGCTGGGAGTGCTGTCCGCCAGCGTCGACGCGCACCTCGTGACGGCCCTTGCCGAGGCGGGTCGCCGCGGCCTCGGGTCCGGTGAGGGCTGGGGCCGGCTCGACTGGGCGCGGGCCCAGGCGCTGCTCGCCCGGGAGCGCGCGCTCGCCGAGGCGCAGACGGTGGCCGATGCCGCGGACGACCTCCGGCTCGGCGACGTCGTGGCCGGCGCGACGCGAGCGGCAGCGGTCGACCGCAGCGGCGAAGGGCTCGATCGCGTGGTGCCGGTGGCCAAGGCCGCCCAGCTGGTGCGCTTCCACCGGTCGTTCCGCGGCATGGCGGACGCCCGGGTCCTCGACGCGGTCACGAGCGACCTGCTCGACGGCGCCAGCGGACCCGGAGGCCTGCCGGAGAAGGTGCTAGCGGTGGCGGTCCGGCACACGAGCGACCTGCTGCGACCTGACCGGTTGGTCGAGCACGACGCGGCGGTGCGTCGGGCGCACCGGTCCCTCGTCAAGGGGCCCGGACCCATGGGCCTGTCGCGGTACACGCTGCTCCTCGACGAGGAGGGCGCCGCAGTCGTCGACGCCGCGGTCGACGCACTCGCCCGGCCGCAACCCGATCCGGAGACCGGTGAGCACGACCCACGCACACCCGCCGCCCGTCGGGCCGACGCCCTGGTCGACCTGGTGCTGCGGGCCGTCCAGGCACCGGACGGTGTCCCGCGCCAGGCGAAGACGAGCCTGGTCGTGACCGTCGGCCTCGACGTCCTCGCGGACCGGTGCCGGGGGTAGGGGTTGATCCCCACCGGCGACCTCGTGACGGCCGACACCGCGCGCCGCCTCGCGTGCGACGCCGAGGTCGTCCCGGTGGTGCTCGGTTCGCGGGGCGAGGTGCTGGAGCAGGGCCGGGCGACGCGGCTGTTCGAGCGGGGGCAGATCAGGCACCTGTGGATGCGCGACGGCGACTGCAGCTTTCCCGGCTGCTCGCGACCGCCGGCCTGGACCGACGCGCACCACCTGGTGCACTGGGCCGACGGCGGGGCCAGCGACGTCACCAACGCCGCACTGCTGTGCCGCGCCCACCACACCGTGGTCCACCAGTTGCGGTATGCCGGTGCGGTCGTCGACCGTGGCTCCGGGCCCCGCGTGGAGTGGGACCTGACCTACGGGTCCTATGACGACCGGCTGGAGGCGCTGCGCCGGTCAGGCGCCGTCCCATGCTGGGCGGACCCGGCCGACGACCCGCCGCGACGATGACCCCGCCCCGCACCCCGTCCGCCACGACGGGGCTCGAGCCGTGCCCGGGCGCCCAGCGCCCGCCAGCTGCTTGCCTCAGGACGCGATGAAGGTGCGTCCGGTCAGCCGCTCGTAGGCCTCGATGTACTTGGCGCGCGTGCGCTTAAGCACGTCCTGGGGCAGCGGCGGCGGAGCCTCGCCCGACGCCTTGTCCCAACCGCTGGCCGGCGACATCAGCCACTCGCGGACGAACTCCTTGTCGAACGACGGCTGCGGGTGGCCCGGCTCCCACTGGTCGGCCGGCCAGAACCGCGACGAGTCGGGGGTCAGCACCTCGTCGGCGAGGACCAGCTCGTCCCCGTCGAGCCCGAACTCAACCTTGGTGTCCGCGATGAGAATGCCCCGCTCCGCGGCGATCTCGTTGCCCCGGGCCAGGATCCGCGTGGTCAGGTCCCGCGCCCGCGCGGCGAGGTCCTTGCCCACGGCGGCCTCGACGTCGGCATACGGCATCGGCTCGTCGTGCTGGCCCTCCGGCGCCTTGGTCGACGGCGTGAACACCGGCTCGGGCAGCCGCGAGCCGTCCACCAGCCCCTCGGGGAGCCGGATGCCGCTCACGTGCCCGTCCGCCTGGTACTCGCGCAGGCCGCCGCCGGTGAGGTAGGCGCGTGCCACGCACTCGACGGGCAGCATCTCGAGCCGGCGAACGAGCACCGCCCGCCCGGCGACCTCGGCGGGGACGTCGGTGGAGACGACGTGGTTCGGCACCAGGTCCTCGAGCTGCTCGAACCACCACAGCGACAGCTGCGTGAGGACGGCGCCCTTGTCGGGCACCGGCGTCTCGAGGATGAAGTCGAAGGCCGAGAGCCGGTCGCTGGCGACCAGCAGCAGCTGGTCGTCGCGGGCCTGCCCGGTGGCGGGGTCCAGCGGGGCGTACAGGTCGCGGACCTTGCCGGAGTAGACGTGGGCGTAGCCGGGCAGCGCCGGCGGCGAGTCGAGCCGGGAGGACGTCATGTCCGCCATCCTCCCAGCCCGACGCCGGTCAGTGCGGCGCAGTCCCGGTGGCGGACGCCCCGGGGGTGCCCGTGCCTCGCGCCCCCTCGTCACCGCGGCTGACAGCGTCCGAGCCGTAGAGCCGGGTCAGGAGGTCGGCGACGTTCGCCTGCGTCCACCACGCTGGCGCCCGGACGTCGTCCGACGTCTCGGAGTACGACCCGCCGACCGGGCCCTGGTTCGCGGCATTGAGCACGACCTCGACGGCCGGCCGCGACCCGGTCGCCGGCAGCCGGTAGCTCTCGACGAGGTTGCCCCCGCCGTTCGAGGTGAGCCTGCCCGCCCGGCCCGGGATGCCCGGCAGCGTGACCGGGTCCGGGCGGTACGGCAGCCCGCTCCCCGCCTTGGGCTCCGTCGTCGTCGGCGCGATGAGGACCGAGAGGTGCACGTCCTGCATTCCGGGCACCGAGCTCACCTTCTGCTCGATCACCACGCTGCCGGGCTCGTACGCGTCCGCGGACGCGGTGCGCACCGTCGCCGTCGAGTGCGCGACCTCGCGCGACCACTCCGACACCACGGCGACGCACGACTCCGGTCGCGACACGCAGCCCGCACGCTGTGCAGTCGCCTTCGTGGTGTCGAGCCCCCAGATCAGGTGGGCAACGGCGACGTCGGTGAGCGCCGTGGGCAGCGAGGCGGCCCCTCCCGGGTTCACGCCTGTGACGACGACCGTGAGGACCGGCCGCGCCCCGTCGGCCGGCACGGTCCACGCCGTCCAGCGGCGGTCGGCGCCAAGCGGGCCGCCGATCCGCGTGAACCGGGTACCCGCCGGCAGCTCGCCCCCCGTCGTGCCCGTGTCGGCCCCCTGGATCCCCGAGCCGGTCGGCAGCACCTCGCGGTCCGCCAGCGCGACCAGCACCTCGAGTCGCTGACCCTGCACCTCGGGGTCGGCACCCTCCGCGCGGAAGGACCACGTGGAGGCGGATGACGCGCCGGGCACCGGCCCCCGCATGAAGCGCGCCCCAGCGGGGAGGTCCACGCCCAGCTCGGACTTCGCCCACTCACGGACGAGCGGGCCACACGGCTGCGGATTCGCCCCGCACCCCAGCAGCCCCGCGGCGGGGCTCCCGGCCGGTACTGCCGTCCGCGGGTCGCGATCCAGGTGCTGCAGCCCGAGACCGGCCCCACCGGCCACGACGAGCGCCAACAGCGCCACACCCGCGTGCCGGCGCCGCACGCGCCTCCGCCCGCCGGCGACCAGGTCGTCCACCGAGAACGGCGGTGCGCAGAGCTGCTCCTCGTACTGCCGCAGGAACCCCTCCGGCACCCGCTCCATCGTGTCGTCCATCCCCATCACTTCCCTCGTCCCGCAACGGTTTCCAGCGACGAGCGCAGTGCCCGGAGGCCGTCGCTCGTCGTGCTCTTGACGGTGCCCTCGGAGCAGCCCATCAGCCGCGCGACCTCCGCGACCGACAGGTCCTCGAGGTGCCTGAGCACGACAGCCATCCGCTGCCGCTCGGGCAGCGCCGCCAGCGCGACGTGCAGGTCGAGCCGCTGCTCCACGTGCTCGGTCTGCGCGGCCGAGACGACGTCGTGCCCCGCGTCCGCGGTCGACCGCTCCCGCTGCCACCAGTGCCGGCGCTGCTCCGAGACCAGCGAGCGCACCAGGGTGGTGCGGGCGTATGCCAGTGGGTCGTCGACGCCGTGGACCCGCGGCCACACGGCATACAGCTTCTCCAGCGTCGTCTGCACCAGGTCGTCCGCACGGTGCGGGTCACGGCACGTGGCCAGCGCGACCCGGCGCAGCCGCGGGATCGCGGTCGTCGCGAACGCGCGGAACTCGTCCTCGAGATCAGCCCTCACTGCACCTCCCCTTCCGGTGCGGGAGACGCGGTGGGGCCCCGGTCCGGTTGGGCCAGCCTGCCAGAACGCCGGTGCAGACCGGCTTGACTTCAAGTGGACTTCAACTTCCACACTGGCACGCATGGCCACCGCACCCCCCGAGACCCGCCCCTCGCTGCTCGCCCGCGAACACCTCCCGTTCGCCACGGGAGCGGTCGCGCTGGTCACCCTCGGGGCGTTCGAGAACCGCGCCGTCTCCACGGTGCTGCCGACGGTGGCGCGCGACCTCGACGGGCTGTGGCTGTTCGGGGCCGCGAGCGCCGCACCCCTGGTCACCTTCGTCGTCGCCACGACGGTCGCCGGCCTGTGGAGCGACCGTCGCGGCCCCCGGCCCGTGCTGCTCGCCGGCATGGCGTCCTTCGTGGCGGGCCAGCTGCTCAGCGGCCTCGCGCCGACGATGGTCCTCTTCGTCGGCGGCCGGCTGCTGGGCGGCCTGGCGGAGGGCCTCTTCGACGTGGGCCTCACCGTCCTCGTGGCGCGGGCGCTCCCACCGTCCCTGCGTCCGAAGGTCTTCGCCACCTTCGCGGCCGCCTGGGTGCTGCCCTCGCTCCTGGGGCCGTCGGTGGCGGGCCTGATCGCCGAGCACGTGGGCTGGCGAGCGGTGTTCCTCATCGGCGTCGCACTGCTCGGCCCGGTGGCGGCGCTCCTCCGCCCCGCCATGACGAGCACGCAGGCGAGGTCGGGCCGGTCGTCCGGCGCCCCCACGAACGGCACCACTCCGGCCGGCGACGCCGACCGGCCGGACGACCCCCAGGCCCCGGTCCCGTCACGTGCGGCGGGCTGGGCCGTCGTCGCCGCCACCGGCCTCGCCGCCCTGACGGCAGGGGGCTCGCTGCTCCCCCGTGGCGGGCTCGAAGGACCCGTGGGCGGGCTGCTCGTCCTCGTCGGCGTCGCCGCGCTCGTGCCGTCCCTGCGCGCGATCCTGCCGGCCGGCACGCTGACGGGGGCACCCGGCATACCCGCGCTCACGGCGGCTCGGGGGCTGCTCGGCGCCGCGTTCGGGACCACCGGGGGGCTCCTGCCGCTCATGCTCACCGAGGTGCACCACTACGGCCCGGCGGCCGCGGGGGTGAGCCTCACGATCACCGGGCTGTTCTGGGCACTGGGCTCCCAGGTGCAGGGCCTGCGGGTCGTCCAAGAGCGCACGTCCGTGACCACGCGGCTGCGAGCCGGGTTCGGGCTGCTCACGCTGGGGCTGCTCGGGCCGGTGGCCCTCTCGCTCGAGGTGGTGCCGATGTGGCTCGGCCTCGCGGCGTGGGCAGTGGCCGGGGTCGGGATCGGCATCACCTCACCGGCGATCAGCAACCACGTCCTGACGCTGTCGACCGAGGCGGACCAGGGCCGGAACTCGGCCGCGTCGTTCCTGGCGCCGTCGGTCACCCAGGCCGTGGCGTTCGCGGCCTCCGGCGCCGTCATCGCGTGGCGGGCCGACCGGCTGGGCGGCGGCCTGTTCGCCGTCGTCATGGCAGGGTCGGTCGCAGCCGGCGCCGCCGGGCTCGCCCTCGCGAGGCGGGCCGCCGGACCCGCGGCCTGACGAGCCCGGGCGCCGGGTGCGCGGGTCCGGCGGGTTCACCCCCGGCGGGGTCACCGCCCAGCTGCCCGCAGCTGCGGAAAACCCGGTGACGCGGGTGACCTCGCCGGGCGATGCTGCCGGGCGTGGAGGAGCTCGAGGTCGTCGTCGCCCACAGTGAGCGGGCGACACTGCGCGTGGGGGACGTGTTCCTCAAGGTCGACACCGACGAGGCCCGCACGGACGTCGAGGTCGAGGCGATGGCGCTGGCACCGGTCCCGACCCCGGAGGTCCTGTGGCACCACCCACCGGTGCTGGCCCTCGCCGCCCTGCAGGGGACGGCACTCGGGCACCTCGGCGACCCCTCCCCCGCGTCGCCCGCGGCCTGGGCCGCGGCCGGTGCCGCCGTCCGTTCGCTGCACGACGCGCCGCTGCCGCCGTGGCCGGGACGCGACCCCGAGCTCATCGCTGCCGAGCTCGCCCGGGAGTGCGACTGGCTGGTCGGGAGCGGCGTGCTCCCGGCCGACGTGGTGCTGCGCAACCGCCGGCTCGCCGAGACCGCGCTGCGGCCGTGGACCCCCGTCTTCGTCCACGGCGACCTGCAGGTCGACCACGTCTTCGTCGACGGCGACGAGGTCACCGGCATCCTCGACTGGTCGGAGGCCGCCCGGGGCGACGCCCTCCACGACCTCGCCACGCTCACGCTGGGGCACCCGGAGCACCTCGACGACGTCCTGGCCGGCTACGGCACCGACGTCGACCGGGACCTCGTCAGGGCGTGGTGGTCGCTGCGGTGCCTCGGGAACGTGCGCTGGCTGGTCGAGCACGGCTACGGCCCGCCCGAGCGCTACCCCGAGGTCGCGGTGCTGCTCTCGCAGCCGTGAGCCGGGCGGCCCCTGGGGCACGCGCAGCCGCGGCCGCTACCCGACGTGCAGCTCGTTGCGCTCGGCCGCGAGCGCGATGTCGGTGCGGTGGTGCGACCCGTCCAGCGCGATCCGCTCGACGGCCTCGTAGACCCGCGACCGCGCCTGGCTGAGGCTGTCGCCCAGCGCGACCACGGACAGCACCCGGCCGCCGGCCGAGACGAGCGTCCCGTCGTCCGCGCGCCCGGTGCCCGCGTGCAGGACGTATGCCGTGGGCACGTCGTCGACGTCCTCGATGCCGGTGATGGGGTCCCCGGTCCGCGGCGTCGCGGGGTAGTCCGCCGCGGCCACGACGACGGTCACGGCGTGCTCGCTCGACCAGGACAGCGCGCCGACCTCGTCCAGCGTCCCCGTGGCGGCGGCGTGAAGGAGGCCGCCCAGCGGGGTGGTGAGCCGGGCCAGGACGACCTGGGTCTCCGGGTCGCCGAAGCGGGCGTTGAACTCGATGACCCGAGGTCCCCGGGGCGTCAGGGCCAGGCCGACGAACAGGACGCCCACGAACGGCGTGCCCCGCCGGGCCATCTCCTCGACCGTCGGCTGCGCGATCCGGGTGACGACCTCGTCAGCCAGGCTCGGCGGCGCCCAGTCGAGGGGCGAGTAGGCGCCCATGCCGCCGGTGTTGGGGCCCTCGTCGCCGTCGCCGACCCGCTTGAAGTCCTGCGCGGGGGCGAGCGGCAGCACGGTGCGGCCGTCGCTGACGCAGAACAGCGACACCTCGGGCCCGGACAGGAACTCCTCGACGACGACCCTTCCACCGTCCTTGGCGAGGCAGGCCCGCGCGTGCTCCAGCGCCTGCTCCCGGTCCTGCGTGACGACGACGCCCTTGCCCGCCGCGAGGCCGTCGTCCTTGACCACGTGCGGTGCGCCCATGGCGTCGAGGGCGTCGGCGACCTCGTCGACGGTGGTGCACACCCGCGCCAGGCCGGTCGGCACGTCGGCCGCGGCCATGACGTCCTTGGCGAACGCCTTGCTGCCCTCGAGCCGGGCAGCGGCGGCCGAGGGGCCGAACACGGCGAAGCCCGCCTCGCGCAGCGCGTCGGCCACGCCCGCGACGAGCGGGGCCTCGGGACCGACGACCACGAGGTCGACGGCGTGGCGCCGAGCGACCTCGACCGCCGAGGCGGGGTCGCTCACGCCGCCGGGCAGCGGCTCGCACAGGGCGACCGCGTCCATCCCGGGGTTGCCGGGCGCGACGACCACCGCGTCGACGGCCGGGTCGGCGCCGAGCGCCTTGACGATGGCGTGCTCGCGGGCACCGGAGCCGAGGACGAGAACCTTCACGGGGTTCAGCGTAGAGGGCGGTGCGCGGTCCGCCGGACGAAGAAGAGCGCGGCGTCCCGGGGAGGCAGGGGGGACATTCTCCCGGGGACGCCGCGCAGCCGACGTGCGGTCACCTGGCGGGGGAACCTGCAACCGAGCACGTGGGTCGACAGAGTCGACTGGCTCCAGAGTGGACCATCGGCGCCGTGCGGGTAAAGCCCAAAGCTGGCGGACTTGCGTCATTGACGGATAGACGCCAGCCGGGTGACGATGTCCCGCATGGCCGGAGCCGACCCGCTGCCGCCGGACGACCCGCCCCGCACGGGACCGTCACCGGCCGACCTCGCGGCGGCCCTCGACCTCGACAGCGACGAGGCGGAGCAGACGGTGACCCGCGTCTACCTCGCCGTGGTGCAGCACCCCGAGCCGAGCCGTTCGCTGCTGCTCGCCCAGGGCATGCAGGCCCCCCTCGTCGACCTGGCCCTGCGCCTCCTGGCCGACCGCGGACTGCTGCGGGTGCACTCGGGGGGCCAGGTCGAGGTCCTGCCACCGGACATCTCGCTGCCCGCCCTCGCCCTCGCCTACGAGCGCCAGGCCCGCGAGGCCCGGTCGGCCGCCCACGAGCTGGCCCAGGTCTTCTTCCAGGCGCGCGCGGCGTCGCGGGGCCGCGACGCCGGCGCCATCCGGCTGCTGGACTCCCTCGACGAGATCGCCGCCGCGACGGCCGAGGCTGTGGCGTCGGGCCGCGAGCGCATCCGCACCTTCCGCACCCTCTCGCCCCGCACGAGGGCCGTGTTCGCCAGCCCCATCCACTCCCACGAGGAGACCAGCAGGGGTGTGGGCGGGACGACGCTGGACTACACCACGGTCTACGACACCGCGGTGCTCGAGGTCGACAACCTGCTCGAGGTGCTCGAGGCCAGGGAGCGCGGCGGCGAGCGGGCGCGGTTCAACAGCGCGGTGCCGTTCTCGGCCGTCATCGTCGACGACCACACCGCCGTGGTCGACCTCAGCGAGTTCGACCCGTCGGGCTTCGGGTCGGTCGTGGTGCGCGCCCGGCCGATGGTGCTGGCGCTGATCGCCCTCGCCGACCAGCTCTGGGACAGCGGCTCACCCCTGCACCGCACCGGCCAGGGCGGCGACCGCCGCGACCGCACGATCCTGGCGCTGATGGCGGCGGGCGCCACCGACGCCACGATCGCCCGGCAGACCGGCATCTCCCAGCGCACGGTCGAGCGCCGGGTGCGCGCGCTGATGGACCAGCTCGGCGCGGGGACGCGGTTCCAGGCCGGGGTGCAGGCCGCGCGCCGCGGCCTCATCTGAGCTGCCCGTCCGCGACGTACCGCCAGGGTGGCGCGTGCTCACCCGCGTGCTGGTCCGTATGCCGTGGAGGCGCACGGGTGCGTGGGGCGCCGGGCTAGACTCGTGCGCTCGCAGTGGGGACGACAGGAAGACCATTCGTGACCGATTCGGACCACACCACCCGCGCCGACACGGCGGAGGTGGCTCGTGAGATCGCCGTCGAGCAGGCCCATGTGGACCTCGTCTACGCCGAGCTCGCCAAGGCCCAGGCCCGGGCCGGCCTCGTCGAGGCCGACGGCCTGGCGCGCGGTCGCACCGACCGCACCGGCGACGTGCGCGACGAGGAGCTGACCGGCCTCTTCGAGCGGGATGCACTGGTGTTCAACGCCGCCCGCCGCCGCTCCACCCTCGACACGCAGTACGAGGGACTCGTCTTCGGCCGGCTCGACCTCGACCACTCCCTGTCCCGCGAGGGAGCCGCGCCGGACCGCGAGGTCCGCTACATCGGCCGCCTCGGCGTCCGCGACGACGACTACGAGCCGCTCGTCGTCGACTGGCGCGCCCCGGCGGCCGCCGCCTTCTACCGCGCCACCCCGGTCGAGCCGATGGACGTCCTGCGCCGGCGCGTGCTGCGCTGCAAGGGCCCCGACGTCGTCGGTGTCGAGGACGACCTCATGGTCGCCGAGGCGCCCGACGACCTCGTCGTGGTCGGTGACGGCGCGCTCCTCGCCGCGCTGACCCGCAGCCGTGGCGCGCAGATGCGCGACATCGTCGCGACCATCCAGCGCCACCAGGACGAGGCCATCCGCGCCAGCGCCCGCGGCGTCACCGAGATCACCGGCGGCCCCGGCACCGGCAAGACCGTCGTCGCCCTGCACCGCGCGGCCTACCTCCTGTACTCCGACCGCCGCCGGTTCGAGTCCGGCGGCATCCTCGTCGTCGGCCCCTCGTCCGCATACACGGCATACATCGAGCGGGTGCTGCCCTCCCTCGGCGAGGAGTCGGTGACCCTGCGCTCCCTCGGCGACGTCGTCGACGGCATCACCGCCACCCGGCTCGACTCCCCGGAGGTGGCCGCGCTCAAGGGGTCGCTGCGCATCCGGCGCCTGCTGGCGCGCGCGGCCGGTGGGCGCGTCCCCGACGCGCCCACGACGTTCCGCGCGTTCGTCGCCGGGCACGCGGTCCGCGTCGACAGCCCCGTCCTCGACCGCATCCGCAGCCGCGTCCTGCGCGACCGGCAGCGCAACCTCGCGACCAAGGCCGTCGAGGCCGCGCTCGCCGAGGCGGCGTGGGCCAGCGTCCGCGAGGGCGACCGCGCCGAGTTCCTCGACCGGTTCGACGGGCACCTCGAGGTCGAGGCGTTCCTCCAGCAGTGGTGGCCGCAGGTCGACCCGCGCGAGGTGCTGCTGTGGCTGGCCGACCCCGAGCTGGTGCGCCGCCACGGCCAGGGCGTGCTGACCCCGGACGAGGCCGACCTGTTCGCCGCGTCGATGCGCGAGGCGCTCGAGACCGGAACCTGGTCGGTGGCCGACGTCGCCCTCGTCGACGACCTCGCCGCCAGGCTCGGCACCGTGCAGGACGCACCGTCCGAGGAGCGCGGCTTCTACGAGATCGAGGAGCTCGAGGACGTCTCGCAGTTCGGCGTGGCCGAGGTCGGCACCACGCCCGGCTCCGCTCGCAGCGCCGCGTCGCGGACCGCCCCCACCGACCCGCGCGAGCGGCTGCTGCACGGGCGCGTCGAGGGCCCGGGCGAGTACGCCCACGTCCTCGTCGACGAGGCCCAGGACCTGTCGCCCATGCAGTGGCGCATGCTCGGCCGTCGCGGCCGCTACTCCTCGTGGACCGTGGTGGGCGACGCCGCGCAGGCGTCGTGGCCGGACGCGCTGGAGGCCGCCCGGGCGCGCGAGGAGGCGTTCGGCTCCCAGGAGCGACGCCTCTTCCACATGGACACGAACTACCGCAACGCCCGCGAGATCTTCGACTACGCGGCGCGCGTGGTCCGGGCCGAGGTCCCCGACGCGGACATCCCGGCGGCGGTGCGCGAGACCGGCGTGCAGCCGGTCGAGGTGCGCACCACCGCGGCCGACGTGGCCATCGCCGTCCGTGACGCCGTCGAGGCGCTGCTCGAGGACGTCGAGGGCTCCGTCGCCGTCGTCACCCCGAGCCGGTATGCCGCGCAGCTCGCCGAGGTCGACGGCGCGGCCGGGGGCCGGGTCGTGCTGATCGACCCGATGTCGACCAAGGGCCTCGAGTACGACGCCACGGTCATCGTCGACCCGGCGGAGATCGCCCGCGAGTCGCCGGGCGGGATCCGGGTGCTGTACGTCGCGCTGACCCGCGCGGCGCACCGGATGACGGTGCTCGAGGTCGAGTAGCAGGTCGAGGAGGCGGGGTGGCCGGGCCCGTCTCAGCGGCCGGTCAGGTCGCGGAACACGGCCAGCCACGGCTCGGCGGTCGCCATGGCGAAGTGGGGAGCTCCACCGCGGACCTCCGACACGACCCGGTCGCACTCGGAGACCGCTCCTGCGCAGACCTCGTCGGGGTAGCCGAGGCTGACCCGGTGCTCGGCGAACTCGTCCTCGTCATCGACCAGCACCGTCCCGTCGAAGTGGCGGATGACGTCCAGGTCGAGGTCGACGGCGGTCACGAGGTCGCCGTCCCACACCGGGACGGTGGTGATGTCGACGTAGAGCTCGAACTCCTGCTCGGGGTGCGCCTGGTAGAACATCGCCGTCAGGCCGCGGTCGCGCGGCACGAGCAGCACGTTGTCGGTGACGCTGGTGAACTCCTTGGGCCCACCGGACCAGGAGTTCCCGGCCGGGTCACCCAGCCAGTCGCCGTGCTCGTCGGCGCCGAGGTAGACGAGGTCGGCGCCGTGGTGACGGAGCCCGCCCCACTTGGTGTAGCGGCCGCGGACCGGGTGACCCGCCGGGAGGCGGGCAGCGGACCGACCGGCCGGGTCAGGCATCCAGCAGCGGGTGGCGGCTGATGATCTCGTCGCGGCCGGGGCCGACGCCGATGGCCGAGACGCGCGCCCCGATGAGCTCCTCGAGCCGCAGCACGTATGCCTGCGCGTTCGCCGGCAGCTCCTCGAAGGTGCGGCAGGTGGAGATGTCCTCCCACCAGCCCGGCAGCTCCTCGTAGATCGGCTTGGCGTGGTGGAAGTCGGTCTGGTTGACCGGCATCTGGTCGTGCCGGACGCCGTCGACGTCGTAGGCCACGCAGATGGGCACGGTGTCCAGGCCGGTCAGCACGTCGAGCTTGGTGACGACGAAGTCGGTGACGCCGTTGATGCGCGTGGCGTAGCGGCCCACGACGGTGTCGACCCAGCCGCAGCGACGCGGACGGCCGGTCGTCGTGCCGTACTCGGCGCCGGTCTTGCGCAGGAACTCGCCCTTGTCGTCGAACAGCTCGGTCGGGAACGGGCCCTCGCCGACACGGGTGGAGTAGGCCTTGAGGATCGCGATGACGCGCGAGACGCGGGTCGGCGGGATGCCGGACCCGGTGCAGGCGCCGCCGGCGGTGGCATTGGAGGACGTCACGAACGGGTAGGTGCCGTGGTCGACGTCGAGCAGGGTCGCCTGGCCCGCCTCGAGCAGGACGTTGCTGCCGCGGGCCAGCGCCTCCTCGAGCACGAGCGAGGTGTCGGCGACCATCGGGCGCAGCCGCTCGGCATACCCGAGCAGCTCGTCCATCACCTCGTCGACCTCGACGGCGCGCCGGTTGTAGATCTTGGCGAGGACCTGGTTCTTGAACGCCAGGGCCGCCTCGACCTTCTGGCGCAGGATCTTCTCGTCGAAGAGGTCCTGCACGCGGATGCCGTTGCGCGCCATCTTGTCGGCGTAGGTCGGGCCGATGCCGCGGCCGGTGGTGCCGATCTTGCGGGAGCCGAGGAAGCGCTCGGTGACCTTGTCGAGGGTCCGGTTGTACGGCGCGATGACGTGGGCACTGGCGCTGACGACGAGCTTCGACGTGTCGACGCCGCGCGCCTCGAGGCCGTCGATCTCCTGGAACAGCACGGCGAGGTCGATGACGACGCCGTTGCCGATCACCGGGGTGCACGTCGGCGTGAGGATGCCCGAGGGCAGGAGGTGGAGCGCGAACTTCTCGCGCCTGCCGTCCTTCTCGATGACGATGGTGTGCCCGGCGTTGTTGCCGCCGTTGAACTTCACGACGTAGTCGACGTCGGAGCCCATGAGGTCGGTGGCCTTGCCCTTGCCCTCGTCGCCCCACTGGGCACCCACCAGCACGATCGCCGGCATACCCACACCCTTCCTCGGTTCGTCCAAGCGGCCCGTGGTGACGGACCCGGTCAGGCAACAGGCCCCTGGCGTGGACGCACAGGGGCCCGGTACCCCGAAAGGCTACCGGTCGTCGCCACCGGCAGGGTCCACGAGACCCTCCCGGGCGACCGCGAGGCCGAGCTGGAACCTCGTCTGGGCGCCGTGCACCTCCATCAGCGCGGCGACCCGGCGCCGGACCGTCCGGAGGCTGACGCCGAGGTAGCGCGCGATCGACTCGTCCTTGAGCCCGAGGCCGAGCAGCCGCAGCAGCCGCAGGTCCGAGCCCGGCGCGTCGGAGTCGCGCGCCACGGGCAGGGCGCGCTCGAACGCGCGGTCGAACAGGGTCGCGAACGCCGCCACGAGCATCGGCTCGCGGATCAGCACGTAGTCGGCGGCCGCGTTGCCCCACTCCGCGACGGCCATGACGGCCTCGTCGTCGAAGACCGCGAAGTCGCTGGGCGGCACCAGGCTCACCCGCTGCTCCTCGCCCGCCTCGGCCCACGACTGGACCCACTCCCGGCCCTCGGGGGTCACCATGGCGTCCGCCGGGTAGATGGTGCGCTGGCGCACCCGCCCCGACCGGAGGATCTCCTGGGTGTGCCGGACGCTCTCCCCGTCCAGGCCCGGGCCGACGTCGAGGCTGAGGACGCAGCTGCGGATGGTCGTCGTCGTGCGCTCGGTCAGCTGGCGCAGCACGGGCGGGGCGAGGTCGGCAGCGACGCGCTCCCAGACGGGCGTCGGGCCACCGCCGCCCGCCGGCGCGGTGGTCTCGGAGGACAGCTGCAGCAGGGCGTGACGCACCTCGGCGAGCTCGGTCCGCCGGCGCTCGAGCTCCCCCTCCCCGCGCTCGAGGACGGCGTGCAGGCGGGCCACCGGGTCGTGGAACAGCCGGTTGACCACGATGGGGTCGTCGCTGGTCACAGGCCCACCCCTTCCTGTCATCATCTGTCCAATGGCAGCATAGTGACACATTCCGGGGACGAAGCCGTGCAGAATGGGCGGCGCTGCAGCCCTCTCCGGAGAGGCAGGGGACGCATCGGTGAGGTCGCAGCCCAGCAGGTCTCGACCTGCGCAGGGGGCGGAGCCGGGGGACCCGACGAAGGTCGGGTCCCCCGGCATCTCCGTGTCAGAGGCCGAGCTCGCGCGCCCCGGTCGCCGAGGAGTCGCGCAGGAACTGCGCGCACCGCTGCTCCTCGTCGGTCTCGCCGATCGCTCCGGCCGCGCGCGACAGCGCGGCGAGCGCGCGCAGGAAGCCGCGGTTGGCCTCGTGCTCCCACGGCACCGGCCCCTGGCCGCGCCAACCGTTCCGGCGCAGGGAGTCCAGCGCCCGGTGGTACCCGGTGCGGGCGTACGCGTAGCCCTCGACCGTGCGGCCGTCGGCCAGCGCGTCCTCGGCGAGGGTGGCCCACGCCAGCGAGGAGGTCGGGTGCGCGGCGGCGACCTGGTCGGCCGCGACGCCCTGCTCCAGCTGCGCCGCGGCGGGGTCCTCCGGCAGGTGGGTCTCGGGGATGCCCAGCAGGTTGTGGCCCTCGGTCACCGGTGCGTCCCCGCCGAACGCAGGTGCTCGCAGGCCTCGACGACACGGGCGGCCATGCCCGCCTCGGCCTCCTTGCCCCAGGCACGCGGGTCGTACTGCTTCTTGTTGCCGACCTCGCCGTCGATCTTCAGCACACCCGCGTAGTTGGTGAGCATGAAGCCGGCCACCGGGCGGGTGAAGGCGTACTGGGTGTCGGTGTCGATGTTCATCTTCACGACGCCGTAGTCGACGGCCGCGGAGATCTCCTCGGCGCTCGAGCCGGAGCCGCCGTGGAAGACGAGGTGGAACGGCTTCTCGTCCGGCGTGCCGAACTCCTGGTGCACCGCGTCCTGCGCCGCCTTGAGCACCTCGGGCCGGAGCTTGACGTTGCCCGGCTTGTAGACGCCGTGCACGTTCCCGAAGGTGAGCGCCGTCATGTAGTAGCCGTTCTCGCCGGTGCCGAGCGCCCGCGCGGTGGCGATGGCGTCCTCGGGCGTGGAGTACAGCTTGTCGTTGATCTCGTTGGCGACGCCGTCCTCCTCGCCGCCGACGACCCCGACCTCGATCTCGAGGACGACCTTCGCGGCGGAGCACAGGTCGAGCAGCTCACGGGCGATGGACAGGTTCTCGTCGAGCGGCACCGCCGAGCCGTCCCACATGTGCGACTGGAACCACGGGTTGCCGCCGGCCCTGACCCGCTCGGTGGAGGCGGCCAGCAGCGGCCGGACGAACCCGTCGAGCTTGTCCTTCGGGCAGTGGTCGGTGTGCAGCGCGATGTTGACGTCGTAGTTCTTCGCGACCTCGTGGGCGTAGGCCGCGAGCGCCAGCGAGCCGGTCACCATGTCCTTGACGGTGGGGCCGGAGAGGTACTCGGCGCCGCCGGTGGAGACCTGCACGATGCCGTCGCTGCCGGCCTCGGCGAACCCGCGGATGGCGGCGTTGAGCGTCTGCGAGGACGACACGTTGATCGCGGGATACGCGAAGGAGCCTGCCTTCGCGCGGTCCAGCATGTCGGCATACACCTCGGGGGTGGCGATGGGCATGGGGTCTCCTTCGAGCCATCGGTGGACGTCGTCGTCGTACCGATCCTTCCACGTCCACGGGCCTCGGGGGCACCCGCCGTCTCAGGTGGGCAGCGCGTCCCGGCGGCGCACCAGCAGGGCCCGCTCCGCGTCGTTGCCACACCGCTCGATCGCGAGCGCGTATGCCGCGCGGGCGCCGTCGGCGTCGCCGGCGCGGGAGAGCAGCTCGGCGCGCACCGCGGCGAGCCGGTGCCCGTGCGCCAGCTCGCCCTCGAGCCCGTCGAGGGCGGCGAGCCCGGCCTCCGGCCCGTGGGCCTCGGCCACGGCGACGGCACGGGCGAGGCGGGCGCTGGGGCCGGGGGCGAGGTCGAGCAGCTGGTCGTAGTGGGCGACGACGCGCTCCCAGTCCGTCTGCCCGGCGCTCGGCGCGGTGGCGTGCTCGGCCGCGATCCGGGCCTGCACGGCATACCCGGCGGCCTGCACGGTGATCGGTCCGGTGAGGTGCGGCGAGGCGAGCAGGGCGAGCGCCTCGTCGACCTCGTCGCGGTGCCAGCGGCCGCGGTCCTGGTCGGGCAGCAGCACGATCTCCCCGGCTGCGTCGACGCGGGCGTCGCGGCGCGAGTGCTGGAGCAGCATGAGCGCGAGCAGCGCGACCAGGACGGGCTCGCCGGGCCGCAGGGCCAGGACGACGCGCACGAGCCGGATCGCCTCGCCGGCGAGCTCGGTGCGGAGGGCGTCGGGGCCGCTGCCCGGGGCGTACCCGGCCGTGAAGGCGAGGTATGCCGTCTGCGCGACCACGTCGAGCCGCTCGGGCAGCTCGGCGGCGGACGGCACCGTGAACGGGATGCCGGCGGCCACGATCTTCTTCTTGGCCCGGGTGATCCGGGCGGCCATGGTCGGCTCGGGCACGAGGAACAGCCGGGCCACGTCGGCGGTGCCCACGCCGAGGACGAGCCGGAGCGTCAGGGCGCTGGCGGCAGCCGGGTCCAGCGCCGGGTGGGTGCACAGCAGCACCAGCCGGAGCAGGTCGTCCTCGAGGAGGTCGCCGGGATCGGCGCGCACGGCGCCCGCGTGCTCGGCCTCCCGCTCGGACTCCACGACCAGCAGCGGGACCTTGCGCTGCGCCATCGCCTCCCCGCGCAGCCGGTCCAGGACGCGGCGGCGCGCGGTCGTGTGCAGCCAGCCGGCGGGGTTGTCCGGCACGCCGTCCCGGGGCCAGCGCCGTGCGGCGGCCTCGACCGCGTCGGCCAGCGCGTCCTCGACGAGGTCGAGCCGGCGGAACCGCGCGAGGAGCAGGGACACCAGGCGTCCCCACTCCTCGCGCACCACGACGGCGAGGACGTCGCCGGTCTCGCCGGCTCCCGACCCGGCCGTGGTCACGGGCGCTCGCCGCTCACGACGCGTCGTACCCCTCGACCTGCACGGTTGGGCGGACCTCCACGCTGTAGGCGCGCGGCAGCAGCCTGGCGGCCGCGATCGCGGTGTCGAGGTCCGGCAGCTCGACGTCGTAGTAGCCGCCGACCTGCTCGGCCAGCTCGACGAACGGGCCGTCCGTCACGGTCACCGTCCCGTCGTCGGCATGGCGCACCGTCGTCGCCAGGTCCGCGTCGCACAGCGCGGCGCTGGAGACCCGGCGACCGTGCTCGTCGACGTACCGCTCGAACGCGTGGTGGGCGTCGAAGTACTCCTGCCGGACCTGCTCCGACGCGTCCTCCCACTCGCCCGGCCGGTACGCCATGAGGACGACGTACCTCACGGCCGGCTCACGACGGCCGGTCCTCGGGGGTGACGACCCGGCGGACCTCGATGCCGTCGCCGACGGCCGCGATGATCTGGCAGCAGTCCAGCAGGTCCTCCAGGTCGTCGGTGCGGACCTGGTAGAAGCCGCCGACCTGCTCGGTGACCTCCGCGAACGGGCCCTCGGTGGCCGCGCCACCGCCGGGCGGGATGCGGCGGGCCTCGCTCGAGGCGTGCAGCTCCGCGCCGCCGGTGATGGTGTGGCCCCGCTTCCCGAGCTCCTCGGCGAACCGGGCGTACTCGGCATACCCGGCCTTGCGCTTGTCCACGTCCATGGTGGTCCACCAGCGGTCGGCGTCCCCCACGATCAGCACGACGTACTCGCTCATGACTGCCTCCTCACATGCCCACGGTCGGGCGGATCTCGACGGCCGGGTGGAACGGCGTGGCGAGCAGCCGGCCGCACACGCGCGCCAGGTCCTCCACGTCGTCGGTCTCGACCAGGTAGTAGCCGGCGACCTGCTCGGCGCTCTCGGCGTAGGGGCCGTCGGTCAGGGTGACGTCGTCGAGGGCGCCGCCCCGGACGACGCGCGACTGCGACGACGGGGTGAGCTGCGCTCCCCCGGTCATCTTGTGCCCGCGCTCGGCCAGGAGCTGGACGAACTCGGTGTGGGCGGTGTGCAGGTCCTGCCTCTCCTGCTCGGTCGCGGTGGCGTACCGGCCCTCGGGGCTCGGCAGCAGCACGAGGTACTGGGTCATGGCTGGTTCCTCTCGTCGGTGGGGTGCGTGCACCCTGGTGACGGACGGGGGCCACCCGGATCGACAGCCGGCCCCGGGAACTTCTCCGCGGGCACCTCCTGGCCGAAGACGTGGCGGCGCACCCATGCGTGCATGGCGACGGCCGCCGCGGCGCCCGCGTTGATCGAGCGGGTCGAGCCGAACTGCTCGATGTGCAGCACCTGGGTGCAGGCCGCACGCACCTCCTCGCTGAGCCCCGGCCCCTCCTGCCCGAAGACGAGGACGCAGTGCCGGGGCAGGACCGCCGTCTCGAGCGGCAGTGAGCCGGGCAGGTTGTCGATGCCGACGAGCGGTATGCCGGTGGGCCGGCCGCCGTCGTCCGGTGGTCCTGCGGTCGCGGCCCAGGCAACCAGGTCGGCGACGGCCGGGTGGTGCAGCTCGTGCTGGTAGCGGTCGGTGACCATGGCGCCGCGGCGGTTCCAGCGACGGCGGCCGACGATGTGGAACGCCTTGGCTCCGAAGGCGTTCGCGGTCCGGACCACCGAGCCGATGTTGAAGTCGTGGCCCCAGTTCTCGATGGCGACGTGGAAGTCGTGCCGCCGTGTGTCGAGGTCGGCGACGATCGCGTCGTGCCGCCAGTAGCGGTACCGGTCCACCACGTTGCGGCGGTCGCCGTCGCGCAGCAGGTCCGGGTCCCAGTGGTCGCCCTGCGGCCACGGACCGGGCCACGGGCCGACGCCGACGGCGTCCTCGCGCTGCGGCTCCCCCCGCTCGGTGTCCTCGCCGCTCCGCTCGCCCACGTGCCCACCCTAGGTGCGGGCGGGGCGCGTGCGTGCGGTCGTCGGTGGGCGCTGCCACGATGCCGGGATGGCCACCACCTCCAGCCCACGGCTCGGCGTCGCGTTCGTCCCGACCCTGCCGCCCGAGGCGCTGCCCGACCTCGCGCACGCCGCCGACGAGCACCTCGACGACCTCTGGGTCTGGGAGGACTGCTTCAAGCAGAGCGGCGTCGCCTCCGCGGCGACGGCCCTCGCCCTGACCCGCCGGGTGCGGGTGGGGCTCGGCCTCATGCCTGCGCCGCTGCGCAACGTCGCCCTCGCCGCCATGGAGGTCGCCACCGTGGCCCGGCTCTTCCCCGGCCGGTTCGTGCCGGGGGTCGGCCACGGCGTCCAGGAGTGGATGGGGCAGACCGGGTCCCGGGTGGCCTCCCCCATGACCCTGCTCGAGGAGTACACCGAGGCCCTCGCGCGCCTGCTCGCGGGCGAGGAGGTGACGACCGAGGGCCGCTACGTCCGGCTCGACCGGGTGCGGCTCGACTGGCCGCCGACGACGCCCGTGACGGTGATGAGCGGCGGGCACGGCCCCCGCACGCTGGCGCTGGCCGCCCGGCTCGCCGACGGCATCCTGCTCGCCGGTGGGCTCGGCCACGAGGACCTGCGCTCGGCGGTCGAGACGGTCCGGGGCGCGCGGCCGGCCGGTGCGCCGGCCCCCGAGGTGGTCCACACGCTCATGGCCGACACCGGCCCGGGCGCGGACGAGCGGGTGGCCGCCGACCTGGCCGCGTGGGGCCTGGCGCCGACCGACGGCCGGGCCGTCGCCGGTGACGCCGCAACGGTCGCCGACGCGGTCCGCCGGTGCGCCGAGCTCGGCGCGACCACGGTGGTCCTGCAGCCGGCCTCGGCCACCGACGCGGCCGCGTTCGTCGGCTGGGTCGGGCGCGAGGTGCGGCCCCTGCTGCCCTGAGCGAGGGCGCCCCGCCCGGCCGAAAACCCTTTGCCGTCGGCACCGGCCGGCTGCTGCCATGGAGGACCGACACCCGAGTCCCAGAACGGAGAACCCGATGCGAGCTGCTTCCACGTCCCGCCAGGTACCCACCTACCGAATGGATGTGAAGGCAGTTGCGCACGTTGACCGTCGGGGTCGTCGCGCATGTTGACGCGGGCAAGACCAGCCTGACCGAGCGGATCCTCTACGAGGCCGGGGTCCTCGACCACCTCGGGAGCGTCGACACGGGCGACACGCAGACCGACTCGCTCGACCTCGAGCGGCGCCGCGGGATCACGATCCGCTCCTCCGTCGCCTCGTTCGAGTGGGACGACACCCTCGTCAACCTCCTCGACACCCCCGGTCACTCCGACTTCGTGGCCGAGGTCGAGCGCGCCCTCGCGGTGCTCGACGCCGCCGTGCTCGTCGTGTCCGCCGTCGAGGGGGTGCAGGCGCAGACGCTCGTGCTCATGCGGGCCCTGCAGCGGCTCCGCCTGCCCGCCCTGCTCTTCGTCAACAAGCTCGACCGCGCCGGGGCCGACCCGGACCGGGTGCTCGCCCAGGTCGCCGAGCGCCTCACGCCCGGCGCGGTGCCCCTCGGCGTGGCGGACGCGCCGGGAGGCCGCGCCGCGGCATACGAGCCGTTCCCCCTGTCCCGCGCGGAGCGGGCCGACCTGCGCGCCCGCACCCGCGCCGGAGAGGTCCACCCCGTGGTCTTCGGGTCCGCGATCACCGGCGTCGGCGTCCGGCCGCTGCTCGACGCGGTGAACGACCTCGTCGCGGACACCGCCGTCGACCCGTGCGGGGAGCCCGCGGGCGTCGTCTTCAAGCTCGAGCGCACGCCGACCGGGCAGCGGCGCACCCTGGTGCGGATGACGGGCGGCACGCTGTGGGTCCGGGACCGGGTCATCCTGTCCGGCGGCGGCGTGGGCGGTGGCGACGGCGCGGGCGGCGGGCGTGACGGCAGCGCGGGCGGCGCCGGTGAGCGGGTCACCGGGCTCGAGGTCTTCGAGCCCGGCGGCCCGAGACCGGCCGACGCCGTCGGTGCCGGCCGCATCGCCGTGCTGCGGGGCCCGGCGGGCGCGCGCGTCGGGGACACGTTCGGCCCGAGCCGGCACCGGAGGTATGCCGTCGAGCTGGCCCGACCGAGCCTGGAGACCGTCGTCGACCCGGTCGACCCCCGTGACCGGGGGCGACTGTTCACCGCGCTCACCGAGCTCGCCGAGCAGGACCCGCTGATCGACCTGCGGCTCGACGACGGGCGCGGCGAGGTCGCCGTGTCCCTCTACGGGGAGGTGCAGAAGGAGGTCATCGCGGCGTTCCTGGCGGAGGACCACGGGGTGCGCGCGTCGTTCCGCCCGACGACGCCGGTGTGCGTCGAGCGGGTGGTGCGCCCCGGGTCCGCCCACCGGGTCATCGACGTGGCGCCCAACCCCTTCCTCGCCACGGTCGGGCTGCGGGTCGAGCCGGCCGAGGTCGGCAGCGGTGTGGAGCTGGGGCTCGAGGTCGAGCTCGGCTCGATGCCGCCGGCGTTCTTCACCGCGGTGCGCGAGGGGGTGCAGGCCACCCTGGCCGAGGCCGTCCACGGCTGGGCCGTCCCCGACTGCCGGGTCGTCGTGACGCACTCCGGCTACTACCCGAGGCAGAGCGCGATGCACGCGACGTTCGACAAGGCGATGTCGAGCACGGCGGCCGACTTCCGCAGCCTGGCGCGGCTCGTGCTCGCCGAGGCGCTGGTGCGCGGCGGGACCGTGGTGTGCGCGCCGGTCCACCGGTTCGAGCTGGAGGTGCCGCAGGACCTGCTCGGCGCCGTCCTGTCCGAGCTGCCGCGCCACCGCGCGGTGCCGCTCGCGACCCGGGTCGCCGGCTCGTCCGCGACGGCGCCTGCCGTGCTGACGGGCCACGTCCCCGCCGAGGAGGTGCACGGGCTGCAGCAGCGGCTCCCCCACCTGACGCGGGGCGAGGGCGTGCTCACGACCGTGCTCGACCACTTCGGGCCCGTCGTGGGGCCGCCGCCGGAGCGGCGTCGGGCGCAGCCCGACCCGTTCACCCAGATCCGCGACTGGGGCCGCGTCTCCCGCACCTGGCCGGCCGGGTGAGGTGGCATTCCCCACGGGGCGTCCTGAGGAACCTCCCAGCCGGCTCACAGCCGCGGATTCGGGCGAGACCGGCCGCACCGCATACCCTTGACGGGTGATGGCTCCCTCGCTCGGCCCCAACTGGATGGACCCCCAGTGGCTCCTCGGGCAGTTCGGCGCGCAGTTCTTCTGGGTCAGCGCGGCGATCGTCTTCGTCGAGTGCGGGCTGCTCTTCCCGATCCTGCCAGGCGACTCGTTGCTCTTCGCTGTCGGCCTGTTCATCGCCGAGGGCTCGATCAAGGTCAACATCGTCCTGGCCTGCATCGTCCTCAGCCTCGTCGCCTTCGCCGGCAACGTCGTCGGGTACGAGATCGGCCGTGCCGTGGGCGCGCCCCTCTACCAGCGCGACGGCCGCGTCCTGAAGAAGAAGTACTTCGACGACACGCACGCGTTCTTCGAGAAGTACGGCGCCAAGGCCCTGGTCATCGGCCGGTTCGTGCCGATCGTGCGTACCTTCATCACCGTGGTCGCCGGTGTCGGCCGGATGGACCGGCGGCACTTCTTCGTGTGGTCGGGTGTGGGTGCCGTGCTGTGGGCCACGAGCGTGACACTGCTCGGCTACTTCCTCGGCAACGCCTTCCCGATCCTCAAGGACCACCTCGAGGCCGCGATCCTCGCGATCGTGCTCGTCTCGGTCATCCCGATGGCGGTCGAGATCGTCCGCGCCCGCCGCGGTCGCACGGCGAGCGAGGAGATCCTCGACGAGGCCGGCGAGGCCGCCCGCGACCTGCGCGACCAGGCCTACTGAGCCCTCCCGCCAACGTCGGACTGTGCCGGTGACTACTCGGGGCTGTTGACCGTGTCGCGGCCCGTCCGGACTCCGGTCGTCACGCCCTCGTACATCACGTGCGCGACCAGCCCCTCCCGGGCGTGCGGCAGGTTGTGGCAGTGGTCCATCCAGATGCCGGGGTTGTCGGCCACGAACGCCACCTCGTAGGTCTGGCCGCTGCGGACCTCGAGCGAGTCGGTCCACCACGGGCTCCCGGTGGCGCGTACCCCGTCCCTGGCCAGCACGACGACGTGGTGACCGTGCAGGTGCATCGGGTGCGTCTCGCCCGAGGAGTTGGCGATGCGCATCGTGGCGACGTCGCCCGGCGACACCATGAACATCGGGACGGAGGGGTACAGGTGCCCGTTCACGGTCCACCACACCCCCGGTCGCCCGCGGACGAAGCCCGGGCGCCGGCCGATGGCGTACTCGAACCGGCGGTCCGCCCGGCCCGGGTCGAAGCCCAGCGGCGCCGGCGTGCCGTACGACAACAGGTCGACGGTGTCGCGGGGTGCGCGGGTCGCCGTCCCCGAGCTCCCCGCCGGCCCCAGCACCACGGCGGCGCCGCCCACCTCCACCCGTACCGCGCTCCCGCCAACGGGCACCGGCACGGCGAGGTCGACCCGGCCACCGGCGGGGACGACCACCGACCGGCCCGAGACCGGGGTCGGCCCGTGCACGTCGGTGCCGTCGACGGCCACGACCCGGTACGCAGCCCCGGAGACCCAGACCGGGACGATGCCGTTGTCGGTGTTGACGACCCGCACGCGGGCGACCGCACCCGGGCGGACCACCACCGGGACGGCCCCCGTGCGACCGGCGACGGTACGCCGCCCGGCATACAGGTGGGTCAGGGCGAGGACGTCCGCGTCCTCGGCGACGCCCTCCCGCGGCAGCACGACGACGGCGCCGAGCAGCCCCTTCACGACCTGCTCGTGCGAGACCTGGTGCGAGTGGTACCAGTACGTGCCGACCTGGCGCGCGACGAACCGGTAGGTGTGCGACTGGCCCGGCCGGACGGCGTCCTGGGTCACGCCGGCGACGCCGTCCTCGGCGTTCGGCACGTCGATGCCGTGCCAGTGCAGGGTGGCGCCCCCGGGGACCGACTCGTTGACGAACGTGACCTGCACGAGGTCGCCCGCCCGCGCCCGGACCGTCGGCCCGGGTGTGGTGCCGTTGAGCGTGTACGCCGCGACCGGGGGTCCCGACCCGAACCGCACCCGCTCGGCGCGGGCGGTCAGCGTGAGCGCGACGTCGGGGGCCCGGCCGGTGTCGGGCTCGACGATCGCGCGCACGTCGCGTCCCGTCGCCGCGAGCGCGCCCGGCCCGTGCCGGTGCGCCGGTGCCGGGCCACCGCCGTAGTCGGGCGTGCCCATCCGGGCGACCGAGAAGCTGGCCGGCGCGAAGCTGGCCACCCACATCCACCCGAGCGGCACGACGACCGCGGCCGTGGCCAGGAACGCGACGGCGAGCCGGACCCGCCGACGGCGGGCCCGGTCGCCCACGACCTGCGAGGACTCAGACGGCGACACGCTGCTCGGCGGACTCCGGGACCACCTCGGTGCGCCGGGTCACCCGGGCCACGCGGATGCCGGTCCAGGCCGCCGTCGAGAACAGCGCGAGCGCGTTGATGCCGTGCAGCGCGCCGAGGACGGCCACCGAGTGGCCCAGCAGCCCGAGGGTCACCTGGAGCACGACGAGGCCGAGCACCGCGAGCGCGAAGACCACGCCGCGCGGCACCTTGGCGAAGAACGAGGCGACGACCAGGAGCAGGGCGAGGGCGGGGATGACCATCATGCCGTTCATGCCGTGGAAGACGAACGCCTTGAACTCGGCGAACGGCGCCTGGCCGGACTCGAACGCGTTCTCGAAGGTCGCCTTGGCGACGACGCCGCCGTCCTCCACCCACAGGCCGAGGCCTGCGTCGCCGTAGACGATGAACATCGCTTGCACGGCGACCTCGAGGGCGACGAGGAACGCCAGAACTCGGTAGACGGTGCGCATGGGTATCCCTCCAGCGCGCGGCAGGCGTGCTGCGGAGACACGCGTGGGCTGCCGCGCGGGACCATGGTCCCGCCGGGCCGCGGCACCGGGATCCGTCGTTTGGGCTAGGCCGCGGGGGCCGTCGCCGGGTCAGAGCTCGATGAGGCCGGCGCGGTATGCCGCGGTGACGGCTGCCGTCCGGTCGGTCACCCCGAGCTTCTCGAACGACCGCAGCAGGTGCGTCTTCACCGTGGCCTCGCCGATGTGCAGCTCGCGCCCCACCTCCGAGTTGGACAGGCCCCTGGCCACGCACCGCAGCACCTGCGTCTCGCGGTCGGTGAGGACGGGACCGGCGGGGGTCCGCATCCGGTGGGCGAGCCGCGCCACGACGGGTGGGGCGAGGACCGTCTCGCCCCGGGCAGCGCGCCGGATGGCGTCGGCGAGGGTGTCGCGGGGCGCGTCCTTGAGCAGGTAGCCGGTGGCGCCCGCCTCGACCGCGCGGACGATGTCGGCGTCGGTGTCGTAGGTCGTGAGCACGAGCACCGCGGGTCCGTCCTCGTCGGCGCGCAGCCGGGCCGTGGCCTCGGCGCCGTCGACACCCGGCATCCGCAGGTCCATGAGCACCACGTCGGGGCGGTGCCGCCGGGCCTGGGCCACCGCCTCCTCCCCGTCGGAGGCCTCGGCGACGACCTCGACGTCCTCGAGGTCGGACAGCATCGCCACCAGACCCATCCGCACGACGGGGTGGTCGTCGACCACGAGCAGCCGCAGGGTCATCGGGGCACCTCCACCCGCACCCGCGAGCCGCCCCCAGGGGTGCTGTCGACCTCGAACCGGCCACCGACCTCCGCGGCGCGGGCGGTCGCGCCGTCGAGGCCGTACCCCGAGCGGTCCTGCCCGCTGTCGAAGCCGACGCCGTCGTCGGTGACCTCGAGCGACACGGCCTCGCCCTCGGCATACCGCAGGCGCACCTCGAAGGACCGGGCGCGGGAGTGGCGGCGCACGTTGGCCAGGCTCTCCTGGGCACTGCGCAGCAGGACGACCTCGGAGTTGGCGGGGAGCACCTCGGGGACGCCGTCGACGACGAGGCGCCCGGTCATGCCGCTGCCGTCGGCGACGGCGTCGACCAGGCGCCGGAGCGCCTCGGCCAGCGTGCGCGACTGCAGGTGGCCGGGTGTCGTCTCGGCGACGATGAGGCGGGCCTCGGCGAGGTTCTCCGCGGCGGTCTGCTCGATGACGCGCAGCCGCTCGCGAACGACGTCGAGGTCGCCGCGCTCGAGGGCGGACTGCGTCGCCCGGGTGAGCGTCACGACCGAGGTGAAGCCCTGGGCGAGGGTGTCGTGGATCTCCCGCGAGATGCGCTCGCGCTCGGCCGCGACGCCCTGCGCACGCTCGACGGCGGCGAGCTCGTCCTGGGTGCGGCGCAGCTCGTCGATGGTCCGGGCACGGGTGTCGGCCTCGCGGATGATGCGGTCGATGAACAGGCCGAGGGTGAGCGAGAGCACGAGCATGATCGCCGTGCTGATCGCGATGCCGACGAGCTCGTCCCCGGTGCGCGGTCCCTGCCACAGCCGGGCCAGGCCGATGCCGACGACGGCCAGGACGACGGCGGTCGCGGCCCGGTTGCGCGGCAGGCTCGCCCACGTCTGCGGGAAGAGCCCGAAGGTGAGGATCCACGCGGTCCCGGTGCCGTCGAGCGCCATGAGGGCGACCATGAGGACCCAGGCGAGCGTGACGTAGGTGAGGGCGGCACGCGACTGCTGCTCACCGAGCCCGCGACGACCCCAGACCGCGTATGCCGCGGCGATGCCGACGACGCAGCCGAGCTGCCACCCCAGGTGCGGCTTGGCTTCCGCGAGCATGACGACCACGGTCGTCGCGACGAGCACCGCGAAGAGCACGTGCCACCACACCAGCTGGCGGCGCCACATCTCGTCGAGCTGGTGGGAGGACGTCCCCGGCAGCGGCGCGCAGTCCTGCTGGGCGGCTGCGGGGTCGGGCGCGCTCACGGTGCCATTGTGTCGCGCCGGCGCGGGAGCGGGAGCGCTCACGTGGTGCCGCGCTTCGTCCACCGGAAGGTGCGGACGCAGACCAGCAGGCCGACGAGCAGCCAGGCACCGAGCACCAGGGCGGTGCGCCCGTGCTCCCACGTGCCGGCCATCTCCTGCGTCTGCCAGTCCTGGGGGAAGAACACCGACCGCATGCCCTGGGCGATCCACTTGAGCGGGAACACCGCGGCGACCTGCTTGAGCCACTCCGGCAGGTCCGTGAAGGCGAAGTAGACGCCGGAGATGAACTGCAGCACCAGCGTCGGCGCGATGACCGTCGCCCCCACCGAGCGGGCCGACGTCGCCAGCGAGGAGTACGCGATCCCGAGGACGGTGCCGCCCGCCACGCCGAGCAGGAACACCCAGAGGAAGGTGAGCCAGTGCCCCGCGTCGGTCGGCAGCTGCACACCGAACGCGACCCGCGCCACGCCGACCAGCAGCACGAACTGGGCCAGCGAGGTCGACGCGACCAGCCCGACCTTCCCGAGGAAGTACGACAGCGGCGGCATCGGCGTGGACCGCAGCCGCTTGAGCGTGCCGTCATCGCGCTCGGCGGCGACCGACAGGGCCATCGACTGGAAGCTCGTGAGCATCACGCCCGCCGCCGCCATGCCAGGCAGGAAGAACCGGGCCGCGTTGACCCCCACGGCCGCGGCGTCGCCGTGCTCGAAGCCGGGCCCGAAGATCACCGAGAACATCGACAGCATGAGGATCGGGAAGGCGAAGGAGAAGAAGACCGCCTCCTTCTCGCGGAAGTACGTCTTCAGCTCCAGGACGCTGCGGTCCCAGCCGATGGCGAGCGCGTTCACCGGGAGACCTCCAGGTCGGGCGTGACGTCACCGGGCGCGGCACCGGGGGCCGTGCCCGCGAGGTGGGGGGCGATGAGCGACAGGTAGGTGTCCTCGAGCGACGGCCGCGTGACCGTGAGTGCGGGGACCTCCCCGCCGAGGCGGGCCGACAGCCGAGCGACCAGCTCGGTCGGGGTCGACGTCCGCTCGGTGTGGCGCTGCCCGCCCGGCTCCTCCCAGGTGACCGTCGCCTCGGAGACGGCACGACCGCCGAGGTTCGCGGGAGTGTCCAGGGCGACCATCCGGCCGCCGGCGATGACACCGACGCGGTCGGCCAGGTGCTCGGCCTCGTCGAGGTAGTGCGTCGTGAGCAGGATGGTGGTGCCGTCGCCGGCGAGGCCGGAGACCAGCTCCCAGAAGTCGCGGCGGGCCTGCGGGTCGAACCCGGTGGTCGGCTCGTCGAGGAACAGCAGCTCGGGCGAGCCGACGATGCCGAGGCCGACGTCGAGCCGGCGCCGCTGGCCCCCGCTCAGCCTGCCGATGCGGTCGTCCGCCTTGTCTGTGAGCCCGACCGCGTCGAGAACGTCGTCCACACGCCGGGGCGTCCGGTACACCTTCGCGGTGCTCGAGAGCGCCTCGCGCGGGGTCAGCAGGTCCAGTCCGGTGGAGGTCTGCAGCACGATGCCGATCCGGTTCCGCCAGGCCAGCCCGGCGCCCTCCGGGTCCTCGCCGAGGACCTCGACGGTGCCGCCGTCCCTGCGCCGGAAGCCCTCGAGGACCTCGACCGTGGTCGTCTTCCCGGCGCCGTTCGGCCCCAGCAGGGCGAAGACCTCGCCGCGGCGGATGTCGAGGTCGAGGCCGTCGACGGCGGCTCGGGTGCCGTACGTCTTGCGCAGTCCGGTGACGCGGATCGGGGAGTCCATGGCTCCACCCTGCCGGGGTCGTGCCGGCGTGCGTCAGCCCCGGACGGTGGAACGGCTGTCCACCGACCGGTGGACCCCCAGGACCGCCGCGAGCGCCACGAGCAGTCCGGCCGTGCCCGCGACGAGGTATGCCGTGCGCGGCCCGGCCGTGGCCGTGAGCACCCCGCCCAGCGAGAGGGCGGCCACCGAGCAGCCCCGCGACACCCCGCTGACGAAGGCGACGACGGAACCGCGCCGGGCGGCGTCCACCTCGGAGAGCAGCAGGGCGAAGACCAGGGCGTTGACGACGCCGAGGGCAGCGCCCGACAGGGCTGCGGCGGCGAGGTACGCGGCGTACGCCGGGGCGAGGCCCGCGCCGACCTGGGCGATGGCGACGACGGCCACGGCCGCCAGCACCGCCCGCACCCGGACGGTGAACCTCGTCAGGCCGCCGGCCGCCAGCGCGCCGACGACGGCGGCACCGCCGTGCACCGCCTCGGCGAGCCCGTACCCGCCGGCGGAGGCACCCAGGACGTCCCGGACCAGGAAGACCTCCGCGGCGTTGACCGACTCCACCGCGACCACCATCGGGAACAGGGCCAGGACCAGGACCCACAGCGCCGGGTGCTCGCGCAGCGCCGCCACCCCGGCGCGCGGCAGGACGGCGTCGCGCACGGTCGCGCGGGCGGCGGGGGGTGCCGGCCGGGGCACCTGCAGGGAGGCGCCGGCGAGCGCGAGCAGGACGAAGCTGACGGCGTCGAGCGCGAGGACGGCACCTGCCCCCACCGACTGGACGAGGACGCCACCCAGCCCTGCCCCGGCCGGCCCGGCGACCCCGCGCAGCGCGTGCTGGAGGGAGATGAGGCGCCCGACGCGCCGCTCGCCGACCAGCGCCGGCCCGACCGCACCCCACACGGGCTGGCCGAGGGCGAAGCCGGTCTGCATGGCGAGGACCAGGAGGCAGGTCGTGGCCAGGTCGTCGACGACCGCGAGCCCGGCAGCGGCACCGGCCTGCACGAGGCCGGTGACGAGCAGCAGGCGCCGCGGGTCCGCCCGGTCGGCGAGCACACCCGCGGCCCCGGTGGTCGCCACGACGGGAAGGGCGAAGCACAGCAGGAGGGCGGTGACCGGTGCGGCGCCGCCGCTGTCCGAATGGGCCCGCAGGACGAGGGCGACCATCGCGGCCGAGTCACCGGCCACCGACAGGGCCCCGGCGGCGAGGACGACGGCCACACCCTGGGTCGCCGCCACGGCACGCCATTCCTGAAACGAATCTTTCACAGTTTGTGAAGGTAGTCTTTCAGGCATGGCACGGTCAACCGCGCGGAGCGAGCTGAGGATCACCGACCCCAGGGCACTGCGGGCGCTGGCGCACCCGGCGCGGCAGCGGGTCGTGACCGAGCTGTACTCCGGTGAGGTGCTCACGGCGACGGAGGCGTCGCGGATCTGCGACGTCACGCCCTCGGCGATGAGCTACCACCTCCGGGCCCTGGCCGCCTGGGGCATCGTCGAGCGGGTCGAGTCCGGTGACGGCCGCGAGCGGCCGTGGCGCGCGGTGGCCGAGAGCATCACCATCACCCCGGGCGCCCACCGGGCCGCGGGGATCGACGACAGCCGGCTGTCCGTGCACGAGTGGTTCGCCGACCTCGAGGCCGGGCTGGACCGGCTGGCGGCGGCCGTCGCCGACGGCGAGGACCACGGCATGACCGCGCGCGGGCGGCTCTGGCTCACCGACGACGAGGAGCGCGAGCTGCGGGAGTCGCTGCACGCCCTGGTGCGGTCGTACGGCGGCAGGACCAGCCGGGACCACCCCGAGGGCGCCCGGCCGTGGGACGTCTACGGCCTGGTGCTGCCCGCCCGTCGCGCCGAGCCGCCGGCCTGACCGGCGGTCCCGACCCCCACGGCGGGCAGGCCGTGGGTCGCGCGTCCCACGTCACCGACCACGATCCGGATCAGCGACGCAGGACGTGGAGGACTACGGCTGGGCCGGGGGCTCGCCCTGCTGGGGCGGCGACTGGGGCGGCTGCGGCGCCTGCTCGGGCGAGGGGATCGCCCCCTCGGGCGCCGGTCCCGCGGCGGCCGCGGCACCGGCCCCACCGGCATACCCGCTCGGCGGCGGGATGGTGGCCTCCCGCTGGCCGAAGTCGACCTGGACCGGCTCGCGCTCGGCCGCGGTCTGCGTCTCGAAGTACTCCTCGCGGTGCACCCCGAACATGCCGGCCACGATGTTCGAGGGGACGGTCTCGACCTTGGTGTTGAGCTCGCGCACGTTGGCGTTGTAGTAGCGGCGGGCGCTGGCGATGCGGTCCTCGGTCGAGGTCAGCTCGGCCTGCAGGGCCAGGAAGTTCTGGTTGGCCTTGAGGTCGGGGTAGGCCTCGGCGACGGCGATGAGCCGCCCGAGCGCCGCCGACAGCAGCCCCTCGGACTGCGCCTGCTGGGCCGGGGACTGGCCACCGCTCATGGCGGCCGAGCGCGCCTTCATGACGTCCTCGAGGGTTCCCCGCTCGTGCGCGGCATACCCCTTGACCGTCTCGACGAGGTTGCCGATGAGGTCGTGCCGGCGCTTGAGCTCGACGTCGATCTGCCGCCAGGCCTCCTGCACGAGGTTCCGCAGCTTGATGAGCCCGTTGTAGATGCCGACCGCCCACAGGGCGATCAGCACGACGAGGACCACGATGACGATCGCGACGATCACGGACTTCCCCCTTGCCTGGTGCGGGCAGGACGCCTGCCGGTCGAGGCGATCCTAGGCCAGGCCGAGCTCCTCGAGCCCGTAGACGAACCGGTACTCCAGGCCGGCCTCGGCGAACTTCTCCGCGGCGCCCGTCGCCCGGTCGGCGATGGTGGCGACCGCCACGACCTCGGCACCCGCCTCGCGGGCGGCGTTCGCGGCCTCGAGCGGCGAGGCGCCGGTGGTGGAGGTGTCCTCGACGACCACGACGCGGCGGCCCTCGATCGACGGGCCCTCGATGCGCTGCTGGAGACCGTGCGCCTTGCCGGCCTTGCGGACGACGAAGGCGTCCTTGCGGTCCCCGGCGGCGGCGCTGGCGTGCAGGATCGCGGTCGCGACCGGGTCGGCGCCGAGGGTGAGCCCACCGACCGCGTCGAACTCGAGGTCCTTGACCAGGTCGCGCATCACGATGCCCACGAGCGGCGAGGCCTCGCCGTCGAGGGTGATCCGGCGCAGGTCGACGTAGTAGTCGGCCTCCTTGCCGGACGAGAGCGTCACCCGGCCGTGGACGATGGCCTTGTCCTTGATGATCTCCAGCAGGCGGGCGCGGGCAGCGGCGATGTCGGTCACGGGCGACCAGCCTACCGAGGGTCGCCCGCGTGCCGACCCGCCGTTCAGTCCTTGGGGCGGTGGGCCCTGCGCGCCCGGGACCGCACGAGTCCGCGCGGCAGGACGCGCAGCGCCCCGACGATCGCCTTGTACTGCGCGCCGGGGACCGACACGACCCGCCCCTTGGCGACGTCGTCGAGGCAGTCGCGCACGAGCTTGTCGGCGTCGAGCCACATGAACTCGGGGATGCTCGTCATCGTGACGCCGGCCCGCTCGTGGAACTCCGTGTGCGTGAACCCGGGCAGCAGCGCCGTGGCGGTGACACCCGTGCCGGCGAGCTCGGTGGCCAGGCCCTCGGTGAAGACCGTGACGAACGACTTCACGGCCGAGTACGGGCCGGACGCGATCTGCCCCGCCACCGACGACACGTTGACGATGGCGCCGTGGCCGCGCTCGCGCATGGCGTTGGCGGCGGCGTGGGAGAGGACGAGCACCGCGCGGCCGAGGACGTCGAAGAGCGCCTCCTCGTCCTCGATGTCGTTGTCGAGGAACCGCCGCTTGAGCGAGTAGCCCGCGTTGTTGACGAGCAGGTCCACGGGCCGGGCCCGGTCCGCCAGCCGCTCGGCCACCTTGCCGGTCTCGGCCCGGTCGGACAGGTCGGCGACGAGGATCTCGGTCGAGACGCGGTACTTCGCCCGCAGGTCGTCGGAGACGTTCTCCAGCCGCGCGCGGTTGCGCGCGACGAGGACGACGTCGTGGCCGCGCTCGGCGAGCTGGTGGGCGAAGGACAGGCCGATCCCGGCCGTCGCGCCGGTGACCAGGGCAGTGCTCATGCGGTCACTGTACGGCGGTTACCGAGGGTCACCTAGGGTGGCTCCCGTGCGTATCGCCACCTGGAACGTCAACTCGATCCGCTCCCGCATCGACCGCGTGGAGGCGTGGCTGCAGCGCACGGACGTCGACGTCCTGGCCATCCAGGAGACCAAGGCGACCGACGCCCAGTTCCCCTTCGACCGGCTCCGGGCGCTCGGGTACGAGGTCGCCCACCACGGCCTCAACCACTGGAACGGCGTCGCGATCGTCTCCCGGGTCGGGATCGACGACGTCGAGGCGTCCTTCCCCGGTGCGCCGGGCTGGGGCGAGCCGGAGGTCGTTGAGGCGCGCGCGCTCACGGCCGTGTGCGGCGGCGTGCGGGTGGCGTCCGTCTACGTCCCCAACGGCCGGGGCATCGGCGACCCGCACATGGCCTACAAGCTCGACTGGCTCGCCCACCTGCAGGCGCACGCGCGCGGCTGGGTCGAGCGGGGTGATGCCGCCGCGCTGATGGGCGACTGGAACATCGCGCCGCAGGACGAGGACGTCTGGTCGATGGAGTACTACCTCGACAAGAGCCACGTGTCGCCGCCGGAGCGTGCCGCGTTCCAGTCGTTCCTCGACGCCGGCTTCGTCGACGTCGTGCGGCCGCACACCCCCGGCCCCGGCACGTACACCTACTGGGACTACACCCAGCTGAGCTTCCAGAAGCGCCGCGGCATGCGCATCGACTTCGTCCTCGGCACCCCCGCCTTCGCCGACCGGGTGGTCGGGGCCGCGATCGACCGCGAGGAGCGCAAGGGCAAGGGCGCTTCCGACCACGCCCCCGTCGTCGTCGAGCTGGAGGACTGACGTGGCACGGGCGCGGGGGACGGACCGGCGGACCGGCGGCACCCGCACCTTCACGGTCGCGGCACCGGACGGCGCGCTGCTGCGGGTCGAGGAGCACCTGCCAGCCACCCCCGCCGACGGCCCCGCCCCGACCGTCGTCCTCGCCCACGGCTGGACGCTCACCCGCCGGTCCTGGCACCCCGTCGTCGAGGCACTGCTCGCCCGCGGGCTGCGCGTGGTCGCCTACGACCAGCGCGGGCACGGCGGCTCCTCACCGCTCCGCGGCGAGGCCAGCGTCCGCGCGCTCGGGGACGACCTCGCGGCCGTCCTCGACGTCGTCGCCCCGCAGGGCGAGGTCGTCCTCGGGGGCCACTCGATGGGTGGCATGACCGTGATGGCGTATGCCGGCCTGCACCCCGACGACTTCGAGCAGCGCGTCGCGGGGGTGGTCCTGGTGTCGACCTCTGCGGGCGACCTCGGCACCGGCCTGCCCTGGGTGCAGGGCGCCGCGATGCGGCTGGCGGCGCGGATGCCCGCCGTGCCGACGGGCCGGTTCGTCACCCACAAGGGGCAGCGCCGCCTGCTCTTCGGCGACGAGGCCGACCCCGAGCTCGTGCGCCTCACCCGCGAGCAGGTCGCCGCGACCACGCTGCCCACCCTCGGGCGCTTCCACGCCGCCCTCGGGCTCCACGACGAGACCGAGGCGGTCGAACGGCTCGCTGCGGTGCCGTCGGTCGTCCTCGTCGGGTCCCGCGACCGGCTCACCCCGCCGCGGCACGCGCGCCGCCTCGGCGAGCTCATCCGCGGTGCGCGCGTCGTGGAGCTCGACGGCCGGGGCCACATGCTCATGTACGAGGCCACCGACCACGTCGTCGACGCCTTCGACACCGTCCTGGCAGCCCGGTCCGACCGGCACTGAGGACCCTTCGCCGAGCTGGCGGTCCACGCGCCCCGGCACACGCGGCTGGGTGAGGCGGCCCCGTCAGGCGGCTCAGGCCTAGCGGCGCAGTCCCAGCCGCAGGGACACCAGCGCGCCCAGGGCGGCCGCGAGCGCCGCTCCGAGGAAGACCGTCTGCACCTGCACGACCCCCGCGCCGACCAGGGCCCGGGTGTCCGTCGGGTCGGGCAGTGCGGCCACGGCCGCATAGTACCGGTGGAGGCCGATCGCGGTCAGCAGGGCGAGCCCGACGACCATGCCCACCATCCGCGCGACGACGACCAGCGAGGCCGCGACACCGTGCGCCTGCGGCGGTGAGTCGGCGAGCGCGGCGTTGTTCACCGGCGCGAGGGCGAGTCCGACACCGAGCCCGACGAGGACGAGGACGGCCGTCGCGGTCCACGTCTCGAGGGCTCCGTCGCCCCAGCGGCTCATGGCCAGCAGGCCGGCCGCGGCGAGGAGCAGTCCCCCGCCGCTGACCACCGCCTCCCCGAGCCGGCGCAGCGCCCACCCGCCGGCGACCGCCCCGACGGGCACCGCGACGAGGAAGCGCACGAGCACCAGCGCCGCCGTGGTCTGCGAGCCGGTGAGCGTGAGCCGGGCGAGCACCGGGACGTCGACGACGACCGCCACCAGCGCGACGCCGGTCAGCAGGCTGACGACGAGCGCGCTGCCGGTGCGCCCACGGACGACTCCCCGCGGCACGAGCGGCTCCGCAGCCCGGCGGTGCCGCCACAGGTAGAGGCCCAGCGCGACCACGCCTACGGGCAGCAGGGCCAGGCCCAGCGGACCGACGACCTCGCGCTCGGGGTCGCTCGCGGCGAAGGTGAGGACGAGGGTGCCGAGCGCGGTCCCGAGCAGCAGGGCGCCCGGCAGGTCGGCCCGGCGCAGCACCGGCCATGCCGAGCGCAGCACCAGGGCGAGCCAGACCGCGGCCAGCCCCAGCCCGGCGGCGCCGATCGGTGTCGCCAGCCGCGCGGCATACCCGTCGAAGGGGACGAACGGCACGCCCAGGGTGACGTCGGTCGCGAGCCGCGCGGGTGCCACGAGGGCGAGGCCGGTGACGACGACTGCGAGCAGGCCCACGACGGCGGGCACGGCCCGTGGGGCCACCGGTCGGGCACCGCCTGTGACCGCGACGAGGAGAGCGAGCACCAGGCCGGCGACGGCGTTGAGCCAGAAGATCGCCCGCCAGTCCGCGACGGCGAGGACCAGGGCCCCGAGGACCGGCCCGAGCACGCTGCCGAGCTCCTGCACGGCGCCGACCACGCCGAGCGGGGTGCCGCGGCGCCCGCGCGGCCACAGGTCGGCCACGATCGCCAGCGTCGCCGGGACGAGGCCGCCGCCGCCGACGCCCTGGAGCAGGCGCCCCGTGACGAGCACGGGCAGCTCCACCGCCACGGCCGTGACGGCCGACCCGACGACGAAGACGAGCAGGCAGGTCAGCAGGATGCGTTGGCGGGCAACGAGATCCGTGAGCCGTCCGATGAGGGGAAGCACCGCGACGTAGCCCAGCAGGAAGCCCGAGACGATCGGGGTCGCCTCCTGCAGGGCGTCGATGCCGAGGCCGACGCCGGTCATCATGTCGGGCAGCGCGAGCACGACGACGTAGGTGTCGGCCGCCGCGAGGGCCACCGCGACCGAGGCGGTGGCGAGCAGCGCCCTAGGGGCGGGGGATCGCAACGGCCTGGGGCAGCTTCGTGAGGCGCGCGGTGTAGGTCGACGTCGAGCCGGCGTAGAAGGGACCCCTGAGCACCACCGACCGCAGCTCGTCACCGTCCTCCGCGACGCCGTAGGTGACGTCGAACGTGCCCGACCGGTCGCCGATGACGAACAGGTCGGCGACCGCGGACCCCGGGACCTTCCCGGTGTAGGTGTCGACGATGGTGGCCCCGTCGCGGGTGCGCGGACCGGCGGCGAGACCGGTGGTCCTCGACACCAGGCTGGTCACACCCGTCTGGGTGTTGAAGAGCTGCGCGGGGTTCGGCGCCCCGTAGGTCCTGGGGTCGATCTTGTTGAAGCCCGGCGTGAAGAACTTGAGGTAGACGTCCTGCTCGACCGCGACCACCTCCACGGTGCCGGTGACGCCACGGATGGTGGCGTTGAGCGTGCCCTTGAACGACGGCGGCCGGAACAGCCCCGTGCCCTGGGCCGCCGAGACGCCGACCGCCTTGCCGGGCAGGCCCTCCGACGTCAGCGTGAACGACACCGCCGGGCTCTTCTCGAGCGCCGCGCGCGCCGCGGCGAGGCGCTGGGCGGGCGGCAGCTCGGCCTTCGCGGCTGCCTTGTCCCCGCCGCTGCAGGCGGTGAGCAGGCCGGAGGCGAGGCCGACCGCGAGGGCCGCGACGACGGCATACCGACCGGGGGGACGCATGCGCACACGCTATCCGCCGGGGACCGCTCCCCATGGTCGCCACACGCTGCCCGCCCTAGCGTTCGCGGCGACCCGGCCCGAGCCGGCACACCACAGGGGGGACCTCATGAACCTGCTCACCACCACACGACGACGAGTGGCCACTGCCGCCGTGACCGTCGCCCTCGTCGGCGTCTCGGTCGCCGGCGCGCTCGCCGCCCAGGCCTCCGGCGCCACCGGCGTCGTCAACACCAAGGGCGACCCGGGGCCCGCGCTCACGGTCCGGCAGAAGCCGACGGCCGCGTCGGCCGCGATCGGGTCCCGGGCGGACGGCGCCCGCGTGACCATCACCTGCCAGACGTACGGGCAGTCGGTGACCGGCACCTACGGCACGAGCACGGTCTGGGACCGGCTGAAGTCAGGCGGCTACGTCAGCGACGCCTACGTCCGCACCGGGTCCGACGGCCTCGTCGCCCCGCTGTGCGCCGGCACCCCGACGCCGGAGCAGGGCACGCCGAGCGCCCGGGTCAAGGCCGTCATCGCCGCGGCCACGTCCATGACCGGCAGGTACCCGTACTCCTGGGGCGGCGGCAACGCCTACGGCCCGACGAAGGGGATCTGCTGCAGCCCCAGCGGGATCGACGACCGCAACACCGTCGGTTTCGACTGCTCCGGCCTGATGGAGTACGCGTTCCACCAGGGCGCCAGGGTGCGCCTGTCCAGCACGTCGCGCAGCCAGTACGCCGACGGCCCCCGCGTCCCGACCAGCCGGCTCCGTGCGGGCGACATGGTGTTCTGGTCCGACTCGACGAAGTCGGCCTCGCGCATCCACCACGTCGCGCTGTACGTCGGCGACGGGAAGGTCGTCGAGGCCGACCGCGTGAGCGGGCCGGACATCCGGGTCCGCGCGTTCTCCACCTCCGAGACCGGCGTCATGCCCTACGTCGTGCGCCCGGTGAGCTGACGGACCCCGCGACCGGTGGCTGACGGGCCGTGGTCCGGCCAGCTGACCGGACCACGGACCGTCAGCGGCGGGGCAGGTCGTCGCGGCGCACGCGGTACCAGCGGTGGTCGTAGCCCTCGAGCGCGACCTCGACGGTGCCGTCGCGCCGCGGCTCCTGCGTCCCGCGGGCCACGAGGTCCTCCAGCCAGATGGGCAGGTCCCCCCCGAGGTCGCGCGGGTCGAGCGGGAAGGTGACGGTGACCGGCTCAGCGGCGAAGTTGTGCACCGCCACCACGGTCGACCCCTCCCAGGAGCACCGGTGGACCAGGACCTGGTGGAGCGGCTGCTCGAGCACCGTGAAGTCGCCCCAGCCGAGCTCGGGGCACTCGCGGTAGGTCTGGATGAGGCCGCGCACGAAGTTCCACAGCGAGTCGGGGTCGCGCTTCTGGTCCGCGACGTTGACGTGCTCGGGGCCGTAGCCACCGGGCACGACCGGCTGCACCAGCCTGCGGGCCGGGGCGGACGAGAACCCGCCGTTGGCCACCCGCTCCCACTGCATCGGCGTCCGCACGGCCATCCGGCCCTCGGAGGCGAGGTCCTCGCCCATGCCGATCTCCTCGCCGTAGTACAGCGTCGGCGTGCCGGGCAGCGAGAACAGCAGGCTGTAGACCATCCGGATCCGCCGTGGGTCGCCGTCGAGCATCGGCGGCAGCCGCCGCTTGAGTCCGCGGCCGTACAGCTGCATCTCGGGCTCGGGCCCGAAGGCGGCGAACACCTCCTGCCGCTCCTCGTCGCTCAGCTTGTCGAGGGTGAGCTCGTCGTGGTTGCGCACGAACGTCGCCCACTGGCAGTCCGGGTCGACCGCGGGGCGCGCCCGCAGCGCCTTCGCCAGCGGGCGCGAGTCCTGCCGCGCCAGCGACAGGTACATCGCCTGCATCGCGATGAAGTCGAACATCATGTGCAGCTCGTTGCCGTCAGCGCCGCCGAAGTACTGCTTCTGGTCCTTGTGCGGCAGGTTCACCTCGCCGAGCAGGACCGCGTCCCCGCGGCGGCGGTTGAGGAACGCGCGCAGCTCCTTGAGGTACTCGTGCGGGTCACCCGGCACGTCGGGCGCCTCGGTGTCGATGTCGTCGACGAGGTAGGGCACGGCGTCGACGCGGAAGCCCGCCATGCCCACCTGGAGCCAGAACCCGATCGACTTGGCGATCTGGTCGCGCACCTCGGGGTTGGCGAAGTTGAGGTCGGGCTGGCACGTGTAGAAGTGGTGGAGGTACCACTCCCCGGTCCGCTCGTCGAGCGCCCAGATGCTGTCCTCCTTGTCGGGGAAGACGACCTTGTCCGAGGTGTCGGGCGGCGGGTCGGACCGCCAGACGTAGAAGTCGCGGTAGGGGTTGTCCTTGCTGCGCCGGGCCGCCTTGAACCACGGGTGCTGGTCGGAGGTGTGGTTGACGACGAGGTCGGCGATGACGCGGATGCCGCGGTCGTTCGCGGTGCGGATCAGCTCGACGAGGTCGCCGTGCGTGCCGAGCCGGGCGTCGACGCCGAAGAGGTCGGTGACGTCGTAGCCGTCGTCGCGGTCCGGCGAGGGGTAGAACGGCATGAGCCACAGGCAGGTGACGCCGAGCTCGGCGAGGTAGTCGATCCGCTGGGTCAGCCCCTGCAGGTCGCCGATGCCGTCGCCGTTGCCGTCGAAGTACGTCTCGACGTCGACGCAGTAGATGACGGCGTTCTTCCACCACAGGTCGCTTGTCTGGGACAGGCGTGTCGTCACGGTGCCTCCTCCGGTCAGGACAGGCTGTCCGCCTGCAGGTCCTGCGGGTCCAGGACCTCGGGCGACGGCTCGTGGCCGGGCTGGCCGTGGGTGCGCTCGCGGGTCTTCATCTCGGCCTCGTAGACGTGCCGCCGGCCGTCCATGAGCTGGTCGCGCACCAGCTTCTCGATCCGCCGGAACTCGGCGTAGTAGCCCTCGTCGAAGGTCTCCACGACCTGGAACGTCCACATGCCCGGCAGCACGTTGCGCCCGACCATCTCGCGGTCGACCGTGTCGGCGAGCTCCTCGTGACCCGCCTTGCGCAGCAGCTCGACGGCCTCGCCGAGGGCCAGGTCCGCGGTGCCGACGAGCCGGTGCAGGCCGTAGAGCCGCCCCCGCACCTCCTCGATGGCCTCGAAGGCCTCGCTCACCTTGCCCACGGCCTCGACCGTGGCGTCGCTGGCGCCCTCCGGGCGCTGGTGCAGTGGCTCGTCCGTCATGCGCCCCAGTCTGCTGCGGCTGCCGCGGACTCGCACGGCCCGCGTCGCCGTCCCCTTGGCGCCGGGATGCGACGAGGGGGTATGCCGTGTGCGCACGGCATACCCCCTCTGGCCCTGGGCGGGTGGTGCGGTCAGGCCACGGCGTGGTCCGCCCCGCGCACGGTGAGCCCGTCGAGGCTGTCGTCACGGTCGACGACGACGGTGTCTCCGTCGCGCACCTCGCCGGACAGCACGGCCCGGGCGAGCCGGTCGCCGATCTCGCGCTGCACGAGGCGGCGCAGCGGCCGCGCGCCGTAGGCCGGGTCGTAGCCGGTGATGGCCAGCCACTCGCGGGCCGCGTCGGTCACCTCGAGGGTGATGCGGCGGTCGACCAGGCGGGAGGCGAGCTCGCGGACCTGCAGCTCGACGATGTGGCCGAGCTCCTCGGTGCTCAGCGGGTCGAACACCACGACCTCGTCGAGCCGGTTGAGGAACTCGGGCTTGAAGGCCGCGCGCACCGCCGTCATGACGGCCTCCTTCTTGTCCTCGGGCGCCATCACCGGGTCGATGAGGAACTGGCTGCCGAGGTTGGAGGTCATGACCAGGATGACGTTGCGGAAGTCGACCGTGCGGCCCTGGCCGTCGGTGAGGCGGCCGTCGTCGAGCACCTGCAGCAGGATGTCGAACGTCTCGGGGTGCGCCTTCTCGACCTCGTCGAGCAGGACGACCGAGTAGGGCCGGCGCCGGACCGCCTCGGTCAGCTGACCGCCCTCCTCGTAGCCGACGTAGCCGGGCGGGGCGCCGATGAGGCGCGCGACGGCGTGCCGCTCGGAGTACTCGCTCATGTCGATGCGGACCATGGCCCGCTCGTCGTCGAAGAGGAAGTCCGCCAGCGACTTGGCGAGCTCGGTCTTGCCCACGCCGGTCGGGCCGAGGAAGAGGAACGACCCGGTCGGGCGGTTGGGGTCCGCGAGGCCGGCCCGCGAGCGCCGGACGGCGTCGGACACCGCACGGACGGCCGTCTCCTGCCCGATGAGCCGGGCACCGATGATCGACTCCATCGACAGCAGCTTCTCGGTCTCGCCCTGCAGCAGCCGGCCGGCCGGGATGCCGGTCCACGCCGAGATGACCTCGGCGATGTCGTCGGCGCCGACCCGCTCCTTGACCATGGCGTCGGCCGGGGTGGCGGACTCCTCCGCAGCCTGGGCGGCGGCCAGCTCCTTCTCCAGCGCCGGCAGCTCGCCGTAGCGGATGCGCGAGGCGCTGCCGAGGTCGCCGTCGCGCTCGAACCGGTCGGCCTGGGTGCGCAGCTCGTCGACCTTCGCCCGCAGCTCGCCGACCTTGTTCAGGCCGGACTTCTCGGCCTCCCAGCGCGCGTTGAGCGCGGCGAGCTGCTCGGCCTTGTCGGCCAGCGTCGCCCGCAGCGCCTCGAGCCGCTCGCGCGAGGCCTCGTCGGTCTCGGTCTGCAGGTGCAGCTCCTCCATCCGGAGCCGGTCGACCTGCCGGCGCAGCTCATCGATCTCCACCGGGCTGGAGTCGATCTCCATCCGCAGGCGCGAGGCGGCCTCGTCGACGAGGTCGATCGCCTTGTCGGGCAGCTGGCGGCCGGTGATGTAGCGGTCGGAGAGGGAGGCCGCCGCGACGAGCGCGGAGTCCTCGATCGTCACCTTGTGGTGCGCCTCGTACCGCTCCTTGAGGCCGCGCAGGATCGCGATCGTGTCCTCGACGCTGGGCTCGCCGACGAAGACCTGCTGGAAGCGGCGCTCGAGCGCGGGGTCCTTCTCGATGTGCTCGCGGTACTCGTCGAGGGTCGTGGCGCCGACCAGCCGCAGCTCCCCCCGGGCGAGCAGCGGCTTGAGCATGTTGCCGGCGTCCATCGCGCCCTCGCCGGTCGCGCCGGCGCCGACGACGGTGTGCAGCTCGTCGATGAACGTGACGATCTGCCCGTTGCTCGTCCGGATCTCCTCGAGGACGGCCTTGAGCCGCTCCTCGAACTCGCCGCGGTACTTGGCACCGGCCACCATGGCGCCGAGGTCGAGGCTGACGAGCCGCTTGCCGCGCAGGCTCTCGGGCACGTCGCCGTCGACGATGCGCTGCGCCAGGCCCTCGACGACGGCGGTCTTGCCGACGCCGGGCTCGCCGATGAGGACGGGGTTGTTCTTGGTGCGGCGGGACAGCACCTGCACGACGCGGCGGATCTCCGAGTCGCGGCCGATGACCGGGTCGAGCTTGCCGTCGCGCGCCATCTGGGTGAGGTCGGTGCCGTACTTCTCGAGGGCCTCGCCCTCCTCGACGGGCGTCTCGCTGGTGACCTTGCGGCCCCCGCGCAGCGCGTCGATCTTGGCCTCCATGTCCTTGGCGCCGCGCTTCTCGACGGCGGCCAGGTGGCCGGTCTCGGCGAGGGCGAGCAGGAGCAGGTCGAGCGCAAGGTAGGTGTCGCCCTTGGCGCGCATGAGCGTGTCCGCCTGCTGGAGCACGGCGGCAGCCTCGCGGCCGAGGCCGGGGGTGGCGCTGGCGCCGGAGGTCGTGGGCAGGGACCGCAGCCGGGCGTCGGCCTGGCCGAGGACGTGGCCCGCGCCGGTGCCGGCCGCCTGCAGCAGGGCATCGGCCAGCGGGGTGTCGAGCTGCACGACGGCGCTCGTGAGGTGGTCCGGGGTGATCTCCGGGTGCCCTGCGGTCTGGGCGGCGCGCTGCGCGAGGGCGAGCGCCTCCGCGACCTTGGCGGTGGGCTTCAGCTCCATGCCTGGTGGGTTCTCCTGTGCTCGGTGGTGCGTCGGTGCGTCGGTGTTCCGGTGCTTCGTGGGGTCGGACGCGCCCGAGGTGGCGCGCGTCCACAGGTGACAACCTCGGCAAACTTGAGCGTATTCCGCTCAACCTTGACGGGCAACCCGGGATGACCTGCGGGCTTGACGACCGTCCGTAGAGTGCGGCCATGTCGCTCGCGTCGCGCTCCCCCGACCTGGCCCGACTCGCCCTCGCCGTCGTGCAGCCGGGCTTCGTCGGCGAGACCGCGCCCTCGTGGCTGCTCGCCCGGCTCGAGCAGGGGCTGGGCGGCGTGGCGCTGTTCGGGCGGAACATCGTCGACCCGGCGCAGGTCGCCCGGCTCACCGCCCAGGTCCACGAGGCGAACCCGGCCGCGCTCGTCGCGGTCGACGAGGAGGGCGGGGACGTCACCCGGCTCGAGCACCTGACCGGGTCGTCCTGGCCCGGCAACCTCGCCCTCGGCGCGGTCGACGACGTCGACCTCACCGAGCGGGTCGGCGCCGAGATCGGGCGGTCGCTCGCCGCCGCCGGGATCGACCTCGACTACGCGCCGGATGCCGACGTCAACGTCGAGGCCGCGAACCCGGTCATCGGGGTGCGCAGCTTCGGGTCCGACCCCGCTCTGGTCGCCCGCCACACGGCGGCCTGGGTCCGCGGCCTGCAGTCGGCCGGCGTCCTGGCCTGCGCCAAGCACTTCCCCGGCCACGGGGGGACCCGGGTCGACAGCCACCTCGACGTCCCCGTCGTCGACGTGCAGGACCCCGAGCACGACCCGGCGCTCGAGCCGTTCCGCGCCGCCGTCGACGCCGGGGTCGCTGCGGTCATGAGCGCCCACATCCGTCTTCCCGTGCTGGACGACCGCCCGGCCACGCTCGTCCCCGCCGTCATGACCGGGCTGCTCCGCGACACCCTGGGGTTCCGGGGCCTCGCGGTCTCGGACGGGTTGGAGATGGGTGCCGTCGCCCGCACGGTCGGCCTCGCGGACGGCGCCGTGCTGGCCCTCGCCGCCGGGGTCGACGCCCTCTGCATCGGCGGCGACACCGCCGGGGTCGAGACGCTCGACCTGGTCGTCGACGCCGTCGTCGAGGCCGTGCACGCAGGCCGGCTCGCGGAGGAACGGCTCGCGCAGGCCGCGGCCCGGGTCGCCGAGGCCGCAGCGCTGCGTGACGCCCTGCGCGACCGCGCAGAACGGGCCGACCGGGCCGACCGGGCCGACGTCACCCGAGGCACAGAGGCCGCGGGCCGTCTGGGCGGCGTGGCGCACGGAGCCGGCCGCGAGGCTGCGACCCGGTCGATCCGGGTGCGCGGCGAGGTGGTCGCCTCGGCGCAGCCGCCGGTGCTGCTCGTGCTCGAGGCGGGGACGAACATCGCCGTCGGGTCCGAGACGCCGGTGGGCGTGGTGACGGCCGCCCGTCGGCGCTGGCCGGAGGTCGAGGTGCACCGGCTCGCGGCGTCCGACGACGTCGCTGCCGCGGCCGGCGAGTCTGCGACGCTGGCCGGGGACCTCCCCGCCCAGGGCGGGCCGCTCTGGCTGGTGGTGCGCGACCCGCACCGGCACGCCTGGATGGACGAGGCGGTGCGCACGGTCGTGGCGACGCGACCGGACGTCGTGGTCGTCGACACCGGCTGGCCCGGGTGGGAGCCGCCCGCAGGGACGACGCACGTCGTCACCCACGGTGCCTCGTGGGCCGCCGGCGAGGCCGTGGTGGCGCTGCTGACCGGCGGCCCGGCCTGACGGGTCAGTCCGGGGCCGGGCCGGTTCGGCCCGACCTGCGGTCCTACGCCTGTCCTAGGCGGGCGTCGGCTCGGCCGCGCCCGACGCCGGGTCGCGGTGGGCGACCACGCCGGGCGGGGTCGACCAGCCGTCGGGCTCCGGGTCGTACCAGCCGTCGTGCTCCTCGGCGAGCGCCGTGAACCGGTCACGCAGGCCGCCCTCGACCGGCCCAGACTCGTCCGCGACCATCTCCTCGACCACGTGCACGCCCCACTCGTGCGACTCCGAGTCGTCCTCACCGGCGAGCGCCTCGCGCACGACCCGCACCTCGGTGAACCCCTCGTCGCGCAGCTCCTCCGCCACCTGCTCTGCGACGTCGCGCTCGGGGAAGACCAGCAGGTGCTCACTCATGCGTCGAGTATGCCGCTGGCCACCGGAGTCGGCCGGTCACCGTGGTCCTCCCGGCCGGGTCGACACCCAACCGTCACCGGCGACGCCCGCGTCACTGCCGTCCCCCGGTCGGCCTCAGAACAGGCCGACGACCTCGCCGTCCTCGTCGAGGTCGATCGACGCGGCCGCCGGGTTCCGCGGCAGGCCGGGCATGGTGCGCATCTCGCCACTGATGGCGTACACGTAGCCGGCTCCGGCCGCCGCGCGCACCTCACGGACGGGCAGCCGCCACCCCGTGGGCGCGCCGACGAGGGTGGGGTCGGACGAGATCGACAGGTGGGTCTTGGCGATGACGACGGGGAACCCGCCGTACCCGAGGACCTCGAACCGCTCGAGGTCCTTCGCAGCCGTCGGTGAGAAGTCGACCCCGTCGGCGCCGTAGACCTTCGTCGCGACCGCCTCGACCTTGTCCCGCAGGGTGTCGTCGAGCTCGTAGGTGAACCGGAGCCCGTGCGGCTCGGCGCAGGCCGCCACGACGGCCTCGGCCAGGTCGAGCGCGCCCTTGCCGCCGTCGGCCACGTGGGTGGAGACCGCGACGCGCGCCCCCTCGGCCCCGGCCACCTCGCGGATCACCGCGTGCTCGGACTCGAAGTCGGTCGGGAACGCGTTGACCGCCACCACCGGCGACAGCCCGAAGGACCGGACGATCTCGAGGTGGCGGCGCAGGTTGTCCGCGCCGGCACGCACGGCCCGCGGGCTCTCGTGCAGCATCTCCGGCGGCAGGGGCTTCCCCGCCACGACGGAGTAGTTGCCGGAGTGCGCCTTGAGCGAGCGGACGGTCGCCACGAGGACCGCCGCATCGGGCCGCAGCCCGGAGACGCGGCACTTGAGGTTGACGAACCGCTCGGCCCCCATGTCCGAGCCGAAGCCCGCCTCGGTCAGCAGGTAGTCCCCGGTGTGGATGCCGAGGTGGTCGGCGACCACCGACGAGTTGCCGGTGGCGATGTTGCCGAACGGGCCGGTGTGCACCAGCACCGGCGTGTTCTCGGTGGTCTGCAGCAGGTTCGGCTTCAGCGCGTCCTTGAGGATGACGGCCATCGCCCCCGCGGCCCGGACGTCGTCCGCGGTCACCGGCCGCCCGGCATACGTGAAGCCCACGACGATCCGGCCCAGTCGCTCGCGCAGGTCGCGCAGCGACGTCGCCAGCCCGAGGACCACCATCACCTCGCTGGCGGCGGTGATGTCGAACCCGCTCTGCCGCGGCACGCCGTCGATGCGGGCGCCGAGGCCCTCGACGATGTTGCGCAGGGCCCGGTCGTTGACGTCGAGCACCCGGCGCCAGGCGATGCTGCGCGGGTCGAGGTCGAGCTCGTTGCCGTGGTGCAGGGAGCTGTCGACCATCGCGGCGAGCAGGTTGTGCGCCGCGGTGACGGCGTGGAAGTCGCCGGTGAGGTGCAGGTTGAGCTGCTCCATCGGCAGCACCTGGCTGTGGCCCGCGCCGGCCGCGCCGCCCTTGATGCCGAACGTCGGGCCCATCGACGGCTGCCGCAGCGCCAGGGTCGCGCGGTGGCCGAGCAGGGAGAGCCCCTGGGCCAGCCCGACGGCCGTCGTGGTCTTGCCCTCGCCGAGCGGCGTGGGCGTGATGGCGGTGACGACGACGTACCTCGCGGGCGGGCGGTCGGCCAGGTCGCGGACGGCCGCCAGGTCGACCTTGGCGACGTGGCGGCCGTAGGGCTCCAGGTGCTCCAGCGGTATGCCGGCGGCGCGCGCCACCTCCTCGACCGGCTCGAGGTGCGCGGCCCGCGCGATGGCGAGGTCGCTGCTGGCTGGTGACGGCGAGGACGAGGCTCGCGAGGACGTGGACACACCGACACTGTCCGCCCGGGGTGGCCGGAGTGACAGGGCCCTTCGTCCGTGGTGTCCGGGGTGAGCCGTGGTTGCCCGGCCCAGCCGCGGTGTCCGCGGTCAGCGGGGGTCGGGCCGCCAGACCACCAGTGCCTGCGAGCGCTCGGGGCGCACGCGCTGGCCGGCGCGCAGGGCATACACCTCGCCGCTCGGGCCGACCGCGAAGACGCGGGCGCCGGGGCCGCCGTAGCCCGCTGCCGCCCGCGCCTCGTCGAGCTCGGCCCGCAGCTCCCGCACGCGCGCCTGAAGGGCCGCCACCTGGTCCTCGAGGGCGAGGATGCGCTGGATGCCGGCCAGGCTGATGCCCTCGTCCTGCGACAGACGCTGCACCTCACGGAGCAGGGCGACGTCGCGACCGGAGTAGCGCCGGCCGCCACCCCGGGTGCGGGAGGGCCGGACGAGGCCGAGCCGGTCGTACTGGCGCAGCGTCTGGGCGTGCATGCCCGCGAGCGCGGCGGCGACCGAGATCACGAAGATCGGCGCGTCGTCGTCGGGCCGGAACTCGGGCTCGGTCGCCATGCTCACCTCCGCGCCTTCTCGAACAGCTCCGCCCGCGGGTCGTGCCCGCCGTCGAGCTCGCGCAGCGTCTCGACGGCCGCCCTGGCGTCGTCGGAGAGCCGTTGCGGCACCACGATGGCCACCTTGGCCATGAGGTCGCCCGGGCTGTCCTTGCGCGGCACGCCGCGGCCCTTGACCCGCAGCACCCGCCCGCTCGGCGTCCCGGGGGCGATCCGCACCTTGACCGGGTCGCCGTCGAGCGTCGGCACGGACACGGTCGCGCCGAGCGCGGCCTCGGCGAACGTCACGGGCAGGTCGACCGTGAGGTTGTCGCCCTCGCGCCCGAAGACCGGGTGCTTCTCCACCGTGATGGTGAGGATGAGGTCGCCGGCGGGGGCGCCGGAGTCACCCGGCTGGCCCTTGCCGCGCAGGCGGATCTTCTGCCCGTCCTTGACCCCGGCCGGGATCCGTGTGGTGATCTGGCCGCCACTCGAGGTCCCGAGGGTCACCGTCGCGCCGTTGACCGCGTCGCGGAACGACAGGGTGGTGCGCGCGGTGAGGTCGCCGCCCCTGCGCGGCCCGGTGGGCGCACGGAAGCCCGTGCCGCCGCCGTATGCCGGGCCGCCGCCACCGAACATCCCGCCGAGGATGTCCTCGAGGTCGGGCTGGCCCCCGCCGCCGGTGGAGTACCGGACGCGGGCGCCGCCGGGGCCCCCGCCGCCGCCGAACATCGAGGAGAAGATGTCCTCGAACCCGCCGTTGGTCGCGCCGCCGCCGGGGCCGCCCGCGGTGAAGCGGGCACCACCCCGGGCCATCTGCCGGATCGCGTCGTACTCGCGGCGCTTCTCGGGGTCGGACAGGACGGAGTTCGCCTCGCCGACGTCCTTGAAGCGCTGCTCGGCCGCCGCGTCCCCGGGGTTCTGGTCGGGGTGGTGCTTGCGGGCGAGCTTGCGGTACGCCTTCTTGATCGCCGCCTCGTCAGCGTCCTGGGGGACGCCGAGGATCGCGTAGAAGTCCTTCTCGAACCAGTCCTGGCTGGCCATGACGTCCTCCTCTCAGCGGGACGGGGTGGGGAATCGTACTGAGGTCGCGCCGGCTGCCGGGGTCACTCGGGGTCGGCGACCGCGACGCGGGCGGCGCGCAGCACCTGCTCACCGGCGCGGTAGCCGGGCTGCAGGACCTGGACGACCGTCGTGGAGTCGCCCGAGACAGAGCCGTCGGACGGCCACGCCGCGTGCATGAGCGCCTCGTGCCGGCCCGGGTCGAACTCCTCCCCCACCGCGCCGTAGCGCTCGAGGCCGAACCGGCCCAGCGTCGACTCCAGCTTGTCCGCGATCTTGGCGAACGGGCCGTCGGCCAGGTCGCCGTGCTCGCGAGCCGCCGAGATGTCGTCGAGCACCGGCAGCAGCGTCTCGAGGACGTCGCGGACGGCCCGCTCCTGCACGACCGCACGGTCGCGGTCGACGCGGCGCTTGTAGTTGACGTACTCGGCCTGCAGTCGCTGGAGGTCGGTGAGCCGCTCCGCGGCCAGCGCCGTGTCGGGGTGGACCTCCGACCCGGGCTCGCCCGATCCGGTCTCGCCCGTCACGGTCTCGCCGGCCGGCTGCTGGTCCGCGACGGCGGCCTGCTCGGCGGCCGCCGCCTCGGCGGTGGTGGGCTCGAACTCCTCCGAGCCCACCATCGCCTCGGCTCCGTCGGGCTGGTCAGCCGTCGGGTTCTGGTCGGTCACTTCTTCTCCTCGTCGTCCTCGACGACCTCGGCGTCGACGACGTCGTCGTCGGAGGCACCGGCGCCGCCCGCGGCGGCACCCTCACCGGCGCCCGCACCCTCGGACCCGGCGGACGCGTCCGCAGCCGAGGCCGCGGCATACATCGCGGTGCCCATCTTCTGGGACTCCTCGGAGAGCTTGCTGCTCTTGGCGGAGATGTCCTCGATGCTGGCGCCGGACTCGGGCTTGAGGGCCTCCTTGAGGTCCGCGAGCGCCTCGTCGACCGGCTTGCGCTGGTCCTCCTGGAGCTTGTCGGCGTTGTCGGTGAGGAACTTCTCGGTCGAGTAGACGAGGTTCTCCGCGGTGTTGCGGGCCTCGGTCTCCTCGCGCCGCTTCTTGTCCTCGGCCGCGTGCTCCTCGGCCTCGCGCACCATCCGCTCGATGTCCTCCTTGGGGAGGGCCGAGCCGCCGGAGATCGTGATCTTCTGCTCCTGGCCGGTGCCCCGGTCCTTGGCGGAGACGTTCACGATGCCGTTGGCGTCGATGTCGAAGGTGACCTCGATCTGCGGGACGCCACGCGGGGCCGGCGCGATGCCGGTCAGCTCGAAGGTGCCGAGCGCCTTGTTGTGCTGCGCGATCTCGCGCTCGCCCTGGAACACCTGGATGAGCACGCTGGGCTGGTTGTCCTCGGCGGTCGAGAACACCTCGGAGCGCTTGGTCGGGATCGCGGTGTTGCGCTCGATGAGCTTGGTGAACAGGCCACCCTTGGTCTCGATGCCGAGCGACAGCGGCGTGACGTCGATGAGCAGCACGTCCTTGCGCTCGCCCTTGAGGACACCGGCCTGCAGGGAGGCGCCCACGGCGACGACCTCGTCCGGGTTGACGCCCTTGTTGGGCTCCTTGCCGCCGGTGAGCTCCTTGACGAGGGCGCTGACCGCCGGCATGCGGGTCGAGCCGCCGACGAGGACCACGTGGTCGATGTCGCCCACCGAGATGCCGGCGTCCTTGATGACGTTGGCGAACGGCTGGCGGGTGCGGTCGAGCAGGTCCTTGGTCATCTGCTCGAACTGCGCGCGGGTGATCGTCTCCTCGAGGTGGATCGGCCCGTTCTCCGACATCGACAGGTACTGCAGCGACACGGTGGTCGAGGTCGAGGAGGACAGCTCCTTCTTGGCCTGCTCCGACGCGTCACGCAGGCGCTGCATGGCGATCTTGTCCTTGGCCAGGTCGACGCCCGAGGTGTTCTTCACGACGGTGAGCAGGTGGCCCACGATCCGCTCGTCCCAGTCGTCGCCACCGAGCTGGTTGTCACCGGAGGTCGCGCGGACCTGGATGGTGGAGAAGCCGTCCTCGGGGTCCTTGCCGACCTCGAGGAGGGACACGTCGAAGGTGCCGCCACCGAGGTCGAAGACGAGGATGAGCTCGTCCTCCTTGCCCTTGTCGAGGCCGTACGCGAGGGCCGCGGCGGTGGGCTCGTTGATGATGCGCAGGACGTTGAGGCCCGCGATCTCACCGGCCTCCTTGGTGGCCTGGCGCTCGTGGTCGTCGAAGTACGCGGGGACGGTGATGACGGCGTCGGTCACGTCCTCACCGAGGTAGGCCTCGGCGTCGCGCTTGAGCTTCTGCAGGATGCGCGCGGAGATCTCCTGCGCGGTGTACGTCTTGCCGTCGATCTCGGCCGACTTCCAGTCGGTGCCGATGTGGCGCTTGACCGACCGGATGGTGCGGTCGACGTTGGTGACGGCCTGGCGCTTGGCGATCTCGCCGACGAGGACCTCGCCACCCTTGGAGAAGGCGACGACGGACGGGGTCGTGCGACCACCCTCCGCGTTGGCGATGATGGTCGGCTCCCCGCCCTCGAGGACGGCGACAGCCGAGTTGGTGGTACCGAGGTCGATGCCGACCGCACGTGCCATGGTGGTTTCTCCTGTGGTGCTCGGGGATGGTGCTCGGATTGAGTTGTCTCCGCTCAAGTTAGGAGCCGGTATGCCGCGTGGCAAATCGGGGCGTCCGAACTTGCGCTCACCTGACTCAACTTTGTGGTGGTCCGGGATGTTCCCGGCCACGGGCGCCATCTCGCCCGGCCGGTGACGCGGACGGGGGACGCTCGGGCCGGGGGCCACGGCACGCGGCCCGTGCGTGGGAGGGTGGGCCATGGCCCGCACCGCCGACGCGTCCCCCGACCTGCCCCGACCGCTGTTCAGCCGGTTCTACGCCCGCGCCAGCGAGCGGATCGAGCCGGCGGGGATGGCGGACCTGCGCCGCGAGCTGCTGGCCCCCCTGCGTGGGCGGGTGGTCGAGGTGGGGTGCGGCAACGGGCTCAACTTCGCGCACTACCCCGCGGCGGTCACCGAGGTGGTCGGGGTGGAGCCGGAGCCCCGGCTGCGCGAGGCCGGGACCCGGCGCGCGCAGGAGGCCACCGCGGCGGGTCGCCCCGTGACCGTCGTGCCGGGGCGGGCCGAGTCGCTCCCGCTGCCCGACGCGAGCATGGACGCGGCGGTCGTGTGCCTCGTGCTCTGCTCGGTCGCGGACCCGCAGGCTGCCGTGGCCGAGGTCGCCCGGGTGCTGCGCCCCGGCGGGACCGTGCGGTTCCTCGAGCACACCGTCGCCGAGGAGCCGGGGCTGCGCCGCGTGCAGCGGGTCGTCGACGCCACGGTGTGGCCGCTGCTGGTCGGGGGCTGCCACACCTCCCGCGACCAGGTGGCCGAGCTGCGGGCGGCGGGGTTCGAGGTCACCGGGACCCGACGCTTCCGCTTCCCCGAGACCGGCCCCACGATGCCGGCCAGCCCGCACGTCCTGGGCGAGGCCCGGCTCCCTGCCTGACGGCTCGCCACCCGTTGTCGGTGGACGGTCCTAGCGTTCGGGTCATGGCACAGCAGCGTTCCCGCCACCTGCGGGTGGTCCCGGCACCGCAGGCACCCGACGTGCGCGAGGACCGGGACCGCAGCGAGTACTGGGCGCAGGTCCAGGCCCTGCGCGAGCAGCGCCGTCGGCTCCGCGCCGGCTGAGCCGCCGCCCCCTCCGGCGGAAGGGGGCCGGAGGGGGCGGTGGCACAGTGGGGCGATGGCACTGCGAGTGGTACGCCTCGGGTCGCCGAGGCACGAGGGTGAGGGCCTGCGCATCGGGACGGTCCGCCGTCCCCCGCGCGGCGTCCCGAGGGCGGAGTTCGCCAGCCGGGACTGGTACGACGTGTGGCTGCCCGAGCTCGCCCCGAGCGCCGCGCTCGTGACCCGGGCGCTGGCCGCCGGCACCGACCGGGAGTGGGCGGCCTTCGTGCGCGCCTACCGCCGCGAGATGGCCCACCCCGGCGCGCGGCACGTGCTCGACCTGCTGGCCGCGACGTCCCGCCGCACCGACGTGTCCGTCGGCTGCTACTGCGAGGACGAGTCGCGCTGCCACCGGTCCGTGCTGCGCGAGCTGCTCGTGGCAGCGGGTGCCGAGCTCGCCCCGGACGACCAGCAGCCGTGAGACAACCTTCCGCGAAACCCGCGCGGTGGGCGCCACCGAGCACGAGCGCGGAGCAAGGCCCCGCGACGGCGCCGCCCGGGCGCCAGCGCGGAGCGCGGCTCCGGGACGAGCAGCGCTGAGGAAGCTCTCCGCGACACCGGCGCCGCGGGAGGCGCTCGGGTACCTTCGCCCGGTGGACGACACCCTCTTCCGGCGGACCGTCGAGGAGCTCACGGACTCCGACGAGCACCTCGCGGCCCTCGTGGAAGCACACGGCATTCCACCACTGTGGCTGCGCCCCACCGGGTTCCCGAGCCTCGTCCTGTTCATCCTCGAGCAGCAGGTGTCGTTGGCGAGTGCAGCCGCGGCCTACGCCCGCGTGCTGGACCGCGTCGGGGTCATGACCCCCGCCGCCGTCCTCGCGGCCACGCCCGAGGACCTGCGCGCCGACGGGGTGTCCCGGCAGAAGGACCGCTACCTGCGCGCGCTGGCGACCGCCGTGCTCACCCGGCGGCTCGACCTCGACCGGCTGGCCGAGCTCGACGACGACGGTGTCCGGCGCGAGCTGACCTCGCTGCCGGGCATCGGGCGGTGGACGGCGGACGTGTACCTGCTGGCCTGCCTCGGCCGCCCCGACCTGTGGCCGGTGGGTGACCGCGCGCTGCAGGTGGCCACCGCGGAGGCGCTCGGCCTGGACGCGGTGCCGACCCAGGGGGAGCTCGAGGACCTCGGCGAGCGCTGGCGGCCGCACCGTTCGACGGCTGCGCGGCTGCTGTGGCACGGCTACCTGGACCGGCGTGGCCGCGTCGAGACCCCGGTGACCGTCCTCGGCTGAGCGCGGGCAGCAGCATCGCAGTCATGCCGAGGAGGTGCTGCGGGCAAGGCCCTCTACGACACCGAGCGCGCACGAAGTTGACAACCGCCGCGGTTGTCGAAGTCGTTCTGCTGCAATGGATTCGGCACACTTCCACTGTCAGTGGTCGCCACTAGGTTGGGTGCATGTCAGGGGGCATGACACTACTCGAGCGGCGCGAGGCGCTGCAGCGGGCGTGCGCAGCCCTCGGCGGGATCGGCGAGGAGCTGTGGTCCGCGCAGGGCACGGACCTGGGGCCTCTCCTGACCCTGGTCGACCAGGTCGGCGCGCGAGTGGGGGCCGGCAGGGTTGCCGTGCTCGCCGAGGCTGTCGAGCGAGGCGAGGCCTCCGGTGGCACGGCGGGTGCGCAGCGCTGGCTGCGCGACCACGCCCCCTCGCTGCGAGCTGGTGGCTCGGCGCCGGTCGTGGCCGTGGTCGAGCACGCGCGGCTGCCCAGGTACGCCCTCCTCAAGGCGGCCGTGCTGGACGCCCGGGTCCCGGTCGCCCACGCCGCCTGCGTCGTCGACGAGTACGAGCGCATCGGGCACCGGCTGCACCCGGCTGCCCAGGGGCCGGTGATGGAGGCCCTCGTCGGCATCGCCGAGAAGAGCAGCCGCCGCGACATCCGCGCGGTGCGTCGGCGGCTCGTGGCGCGCTACGGCCACGACGGCGAGTTCCAGGGCGAGCACGACAGGTTGCACGAGCGGACCTCCTTCTCGCAGCCGATGGACGACGGCTCCGGGCTGTACGAGTACCGGATCGTGGCGGACGCCGAGGGCAGGGCCGTGCTGGAGGCCGCGGTGCAGGCGCTGTCGGCGCCCCGCCCAGCCGACGGCGAGCCGGACCGGCGGCCCTCGGGGCAGCGGCGGTTCGACGCGCTCGTCGAAGTCGTGCGTCGAGGGGTGGCGTCCGCCGACGGGGTGCCAACGACCTCCAAGGCGGAGCTCTTCGTGACCATGGATCTCGCCGACCTCACCGCCCGGCTCGGTGCAGGCACGGTCTTCGGGTCCGGCGACGTGGGCCAGCTCCTCGGTCCCGAGACCGTCCGTCGGGCGGCGTGCGACGCCGGCCTGGTCCCCGCGGTGCTCGGGTCCGACGGCGAGCTGGTCGAGCTGGGGAGGCGGCACCGGGTGTTCACCAGCGCGCAGGTGCGGGCGCTCTGGCTGCGCGACGGGCACTGCTCGTTCCCGGGGTGCTCGGTGCCGGCGTCGTGGTGCGACGCGCACCATCTCTGGCACTGGGCCGACGGCGTCCCCACCGACCTCGACCACGCGGCGCTGCTCTGCGGCCGGCACCACACCGTCGTCCACACCAAGGGCTTCCACGGCACCGTCCGCGCCGGCCGGGTCGAGTGGGACCTCACGCCGGGCGCCTACGACCACTGGCTCGAGCAGAGTCGGGCTCGCTCCGCCGACGAACTCTCCAGCTCCCCACCCTCGGCAGCTCGGTCGGGTCCTGGGCAGGTCCCCTGTGCGGACCCGCGGGTCTTCGACGAGTGGGGACGAGTGGCGACCGCTGCGCCTGCTCCCCCGCCCACTCCAGCGTGGCGACCATGACCCCGCCCCGTACCCCGTCACCACCGGCGGGGTCACTTGCCTGCCGCTGAGCGGCTCTCGCTCCGCACCCGTCAGCCCGGCGTCCCGGACCCTGTGCCGCTACGCGGCGTCCGTCACACGCAGGCACGGCCCTTCCGCTCCGCGTCGGGGGGCGGCAGGATCGCGGTGTCAGGGCGGGGCACGGACGGAGGGGAACCGCGATGGGTGGCAAGGTCGTCGTCAACAGGTGCATGTCGCTGGACGGGTTCATCGCCGGTCCGGGTGACTCGATGGACTGGGGCCGCGGACGGGCGCTGGCGGACTTCGTCGACCCGGACGACATGGCCCGGATCGCCGGCGCCACCGGGGCGATGCTCGTGGGCAGGCGGACCTGGGACGTCGGTGATCGGATGCGGGCCGAGTCGACGGACCTCGTGGACTACCCGTTCACGGGTCCCATGTTCGTCCTCAGCCACCGGTCGCTGGACCCCGCGCCGCCCGGCGTGACGGTGGTCGAGGGGGACATCCGCGCCGCGGTCGCGACCGCACGCGAGGCCGCGGGCGACAGGGACGTCGAGGTCCTCGGCGCCGACGCAGCCGGGCAGTGCCTCGAGGCAGGTCTCGTGGACGAGCTCCTCGTCTACGTCCTGCCGGTGCTGCTCGTCGACGGCACGAGGTTCTCCTCGCCGACGACCCCGAGGACTGACCTCGAGCCGATCGACCGCAAGCAGTCGGGGGACGCCACGATCCTGCGGTTCCGGGTCCTCGGCGGCCAGCAACAGGCGGTGTGACGGCCCCGGGAGGGGGCAGCGCTACCGGGTCAGCGGCGCGAGGAAGGTGCGCAGCGACTGCCCCCACGCGGCCTGGCCCAGGGCGTTGGGGTGGTAGACGTCGGCAGCATCCGCCCCCGGCGTCTGGAACCCGTCGAACCACGGCACCGAGGCCTTGCCGCCCGGCGTGCCCGTGCCCGTCGACCTGCCGGACCCCAGCTCGTGGCCGGCGAACAGCCGCAGCGCCGAGGTGTCCAGGTACGTGCGCACCCCGGCCCCACCGGGCACGCGGGACCGCACGGCCCGGACGACCCTGTCCTGCATGGCGACGCCGTCGGTGCCGAGGGCACGGACGCCGGCGTCCGCGTCGTAGCCGCCCTGCTGGACGAACGGCCGGTTCGGCGCGAGCAGCGGGTAGGCACGCAGGACCAGCACGGCATCAGGGCGCATGCGGGAGCGCACCTGCACCAGCGCGTCGGTGAGCGCCGCCTGCACCTGGGGCAGCAGGCTCCGCGCGCGGGAGACCCCATCGGCACAGCCGCCGGGCCGGGACCCGGAGGCGAGCAGGAAGCACTCGGTGACGATGTCGCCGAACCCGACGTCGTTGCCGCCCATGGTGAGCACGACGACGTCGGCGCGCTGGTCCACCACCGAGTCCTGTGCCGGGTTCCCCGCCCGGTCGGGCGAGACCAGGTCGTTGACCACGGCGCCGCTGCACGAGGCGTCGACGACACGGGCACCCACGGCCGCGGCATACAGGCGGGTTGCGCTGCGCGGGCTCCGGTAGCAGGCCCCCGTCGAGCCACCGGCTCCGTTGCCGGCGGAGTAGGAGTCGCCGAGCACGATGACCGTGCGGACTCCGGAGCGACCGCCGGCGGTAGAAGGCGCGCCCCGGGCGCCCGGGGTCGTACCGGGCGCCGACGTTCCGCTCGCGGCCGGGGCGGTCGCCGTGACCCGCCCGGTTGCGGTCGGCAGCGACGTCGCCGGTGAGGCACCAGCGCTGTCGCCGTCGTGCTGCGCGACAGCGAGGGCGGCACCACCCCCGACGACGGCCGCGACGAGCAGGGCGGCCAGCGCTCCCGCGCGGCTGCGTCGCACGGCACCTCCCCGGGGGACGACGGGTCATGACGGGCCACGACCGGTCGTGGCCACCTGGCCACGACGCTACGCGACCCCGCGGACGCGGACGGGCCCGGCCACCCCAGGGGTGGCCGGGCCCGTCAGTGACGAGACGCCGTGGATCAGCCGGTGATCTTGGAGAGCGTCGGGTCGTTGGCGTACGCCTCCTTGGCGTTGTCCTTGGTGACGATGAGCGGCGGGAGCAGCTCGGCCGGGACGACCTTGACGCCGTTGTTGTACGACTTGGTGTCGTTGATCTTCGGCTGGTCACCCTTCTGGATGGCCTGGATCATCTCGATCGTGGCCTTGACCAGGTTGCGGGTGTCCTTGTTGATCGTCGAGTACTGCTCGCCGGCCATGATCGACTTGACCGACTCGACCTCCGAGTCCTGCCCGGTGACGATCGGGACGGGCTTGCCGGCGGCCTTCACCGAGGTGATGATCGCGCGGGCCAGGGTGTCGTTCGGCGACAGGACGCCGTCGATCGCGGTCGAGGTGTAGTTCGCGGACAGCAGCGTGTCCATGCGCTTCTGCGCGTTCTCGGCCTTCCAGCCCTGGGTGACGACCTGGTTGAAGCTGGTCTGCCCGGAGACGACCTTGAGGGTGCCGTCGTCGATCTTCGGCTTGAGCACGCTCATCGCGCCGTCGAAGAACACCTGGGCGTTGGCGTCGTCGGGGGACCCGGCGAACAGCTCGATGTTGTACGGGCCGTTGGCCTTCTTCTTCTTCATGCCGTCGAGCAGCGCGTTGCCCTGCAGGACACCGACCTTGAAGTTGTCGTAGGCGACGTAGTAGTCGACCGCGTCGGTGTTCTTGAGCAGGCGGTCGTAGGCGATGACCGTCGCCCCGGAGTCCTTGGCCGCCTTGACCTGGGTGCCGAGCTGCGAGCCGTCGATCGCACCGACCACGATCACCTTGGCGCCCTTGGTGACCATCGACTGGATCTGGTTCTGCTGCTCGGTGACGCCGCCGTTGGCGAACTGCACGTCGGCCTTGAAGCCGGCCGCGGCGAGGTCGGTCTTGAACAGGTTCTCGGCGAGGACCCAGTTCTCCGACGTCTTCTGCGGGAGGGAGACGCCGATGAGGGCGTCCTTGGGGAACTTGTCGGAGCCACCACTGCCGGAGCTGCCGGAACCCGAGCCGCTGTCGGACCGACCGCATCCGGCCAGTGCCATCGCAGCAATGGCGGAGACCGCCATCACCTTGGTGAGAGATCGCATACGGATCATGTTTCCTTTTCTGTGAGTTGCATGGGAGAGCAAGGACGAAGGTCCACCCGCGACGCCTGGCGTCACGCCTCCTGCCCGGCCTTCTCCCCTGTGCCCTCGGTGGCTCGGCCCCCGAAGTTCTTCATGAGCATGCCGGTGATGGACCGGCGCCCCTGGCTCTTGTTGTAGACGTCGAACGCCACGGCGGCGAGCAGCACCAGGCCCTTGTAGATCTGGGTCTGGTCGGCGCCGACGCCGAGCAGCTGCAGGCCGTTGTTGAGGACCGCCATGACGAGACCACCGATGACGGACCCGACGACGGTGCCGACACCGCCGCTGACGGCCGCGCCACCGATGAAGACGGCCGCGATCACGTCGAGCTCCCAGCCGACGCCGTCGAACGGGCCGGAGGCGTTGGAGCGGGCGACGAACATCATCCCGCCGAGGGCGGCGAGGATCGACATGTTCATCATGACGAGGAAGTTGATGCGCCGGCTGCGGACACCCGACAGCTCGGCTGCGTGGCGGTTGCCGCCCACGGCATACACGTGGCGACCGACGATGGTGCGCGTGGAGATGAAGCCGTAGAGCAGCACCAGCACGCCGAGGATGAGTGCCGACACCGGCAGGGACGTGCCCTTGCGACCGGACGCCATCAGCATGGAGGCGGCCAGGATGGCGACGCAGATGAGGGCCGGACGCACCCAGACGAACCAGCCGGTCTGGACCTCGATCCCGATCTTGCGCTGGTTCCTGCGGTTGCGGACCATCCCGAAGATGATCGCGGCGCACAGCAGGATGCCGAGCAGGAGCGTGAGGTTGTTGTAGCCGGTGTCGGGCCCGACCTCGGGCAGGTAGCCGGCGCCGATGACCTGGAAGTCGTTGGGCACGGGCACGGTGTTGGAGTGGCCCACGAACTGGTTGGCGCCGCGGAAGATGAGCATGCCGGCCAGCGTCACGATGAACGCGGGGATCCCGACCACCGACACCCAGAAGCCCTGCCACGCTCCGACGACCGCGCCGATGACGAGGCCGAGGAGGATGCCCACCCACCACGGGATGCCCCAGTCGCGCATCGCGATCGCCACGACGATGCCGGCGAACGCGGCGACCGACCCGACCGACAGGTCGATGTGGCCGGCGATGATGACCAGCACCATCCCGATCGCCATCACCAGGATGTAGCTGTTGCCCTGGAAGATGTTGATGACGTTCTCGGGCTTGAGGGTCAGCCCGCCGGTGAGGATCTGGAACAGGACGATGAGCGCCACGAGGGCGAAGATCATGCCGAACTGGCGGGTGTCACCGCCGAAGATCTGCTTCAGCTTTTCCATGGGCGTCTCGCGGTCCTCGCTGGGTCGGGGGTGGATCGGGCAGGTGGGATGAGGCAGGCAGGGCGGTGGTGCCGGCGGGTCGAGGTCGGGGGAACGGTGCGGAAGCTCAGCCCGTGGGGGCCTTGGTGCCCGACTCGGCACCGGTGGGCTCGGCCTGCGCCTCGCCGTCGACGACGTCCGGGGCGAGCTCGCCCTCGGGCGTGTGCACGGAGCTCGTGACCGTCATGAGGCGCATCAGCGACTCCTGGTCGGCCTGGCCCCGCTCGAGGACACCGGTGATCCGGCCCTCGCAGATCGTGTAGATGCGGTCGGACAGCCCCAGCAGCTCGGGGAGCTCGGAGGAGACGACGATGACGCCCTTCCCCTCGTCGGCGAGCCGCTGGATGATGCCGTAGATCTCGAACTTGGCGCCGACGTCGATGCCGCGGGTGGGCTCGTCGAGGATCAGCAGGTCAGGGTCGGTGAACAGCCACTTGGCCAGGACGACCTTCTGCTGGTTGCCGCCCGACAGCTTGGCGACGCCGTAGTCGACCGAGGGGGTCTTGGTCCGCAGCGCCTGCCGGTACTCCTCGGCCGCCTTGTGCTCGGCCCGCCGGTCGACGACGAAGTTGCTCGCGATCTTCTTGAGCTTGGCCGACACGGTGGTCGTCTTGATGTCGTCGAGCAGGTTGAGCCCGAGCACTTTGCGGTCCTCGGTGACGTAGGCGATGCCGGCGTCGATCGCCGCGGGGACGCTGCGCAGCCGGACCTCCTCGCCGTTGAGCACCATGGTGCCCTTGAGGAAGGTGCCGTAGCTGTGGCCGAAGATCGAGCGCATCAGCTCGGTGCGGCCCGAGCCCATGAGACCGGCGAAGCCGACGATCTCGCCCCGACGCACGAAGAAGTCCGAGCCCTTGGCCACGAGCCGGTCCGGCACGTTCGGGTGGGCGACGGTCCAGTCACGCACCTCGAAGAAGGTCTCGCCGATGTTCGGCGTGTGGTCGGGGAACCGCGACTCCAGCGAGCGGCCGACCATGCCGCGGATGATGCGGTCCTCGTCGACGGCGCCCTCGCGCACGTCGATCGTCTCGACCGTCTGCCCGTCGCGGATGATCGTGATCGCGTCGGCGATCGCCTCGATCTCGTTGAGCTTGTGGCTGATCATGATGCAGGTGATGCCGCGCTGCTGGAGGCCGCGGATGAGGTCGAGCAGGTGGCGCGAGTCGTCCTCGTTGAGCGCCGCGGTGGGCTCGTCGAGGATGAGCAGCTTGACCTGCTTGCTCAGCGCCTTGGCGATCTCGACGAGCTGCTGCTTGCCGACGCCGAGGTTCTTGATCGGGGTCTCGGGGTCCTCCTGCAGGCCGACCCGGGCGAGCAGGTCGCGGGCGCGGTTGTTCGTCGCGACCCAGTCGATGACGCCGTTGGTGGTCGTCTCGTTGCCGAGGAAGATGTTCTCGGCGATCGACAGCTCGGGGATGAGCGCGAGCTCCTGGTGGATGATGACGATGCCCGCGTGCTCGGAGTCGCGGATGCTGGCGAACTCGACCGGCTTGCCGTCGAAGACGATCTGCCCCTCGTAGCTGCCGTGGGGGTGCACGCCCGACAGGACCTTCATCAGGGTCGACTTGCCGGCGCCGTTCTCGCCGCAGATCGCGTGCACGTCGCCGCGACGAACCGTGATGGTGACGTCCGAGAGGGCCTTCACGCCGGGAAATGTCTTCGTGATCCCGGTCATCTCCAGGATGGTCCCACCGTCGCTCACGCCGCCTCCTCGTCGAGGTTGTGGCGCTCCTCTTCCGGCCGCGCCGCCGTCACTTGACAACGTTGTCAAGGGCGAGTTTTAGTCAGCACGCCGAGCCAAGTCAACTCCCCGCACCCACGAGAGTCGAGACCGTGACAAAGATGTCCGATCGGCCCCGTTCGCGCGCCACCATGCGCGACGTGGCCGCCGTTGCCGGCGTGAGCGTCAAGACCGTCTCACGCGTGGTCAACGACGAGCCCGCGGTGTCCCCCGCCGCGGCGACGCGGGTGCGCCGCGCCGTGGAGCAGCTCGGCTACCGGCACGACCTCACCGCGAGCAACCTGCGGCGCTCGGTGCGCCGGCCCTCGACCGTGGCGGCGATGCTCCAGGACCTCAGCAACCCCTACTCCGCCCGGCTGCTGCAGGCCATCGAGCTAGTCGCCCACGAGCGTGACGTCGCGGTCGTCGCCTCGAGCCTGGACGAGGAGCCCGAGCGCGAGCGGCGGCTCGTCGAGGGGCTGGTGCGGCGCCGGGTGGACGGGCTGCTGCTCATGCCGGCCACGACCCGCCAGGACTACCTGCTGCCCGACCTGCACGCCGGGCTCGAGGCCGTCTTCGTCGACCGGCGTCCGCACGGTGTCGACGTCGACTCGGTCACCGTCGACGGGTCCCGCGGTGCTGCGATGGCTGCGGCCCACCTGCTGGCCGCGGGCCACCGGCGGATCGCGTTCCTCGGCGACCTGCCCCGCATCGAGACCGCGGCGGCGCGCTGTGCCGGGTTCGTCGGCGAGCTCGAGCGGCAGGGCACCCCGCCGGACCCCCGGCTCGTCGTGACCGGCCTGCGCACCCCCGCGGACGCGACCGGGGCGCTGCTGGGTCTGCTCGACCTCGACGACCCGCCCACGGCGGTCTTCGCCGCCCGCAACACCCTGGCCGAGGGGGCCGTGCGCGCGCTGCGCCAGCGGGACGCGGCGTGGACGACCGCGCTCGTCGGCTTCGACGACTTCCCGCTCGCCGACCTGCTCGACCCACCGCTGACCGTGGTCCAGCAGGACGTCGGGGCCATCGGCTCGGAGGCGGCCCGGCGGCTCTTCGCCCGGCTCGCGGGCGACGACTCGCCCCCGTGCCACGTCGAGCTCGAGCCCGTCCTCGTCACCCGTGGCTCGGGCGAGATCGCCCCGTCGGCTGCCCGTCGGCGCTGACCGGTCCGGCTGCCCGTCGGCCTGAGCGGCAAGGGCGCCCGCCGGCGCTGACCAGCCGCGCTACTCGCCGGCGCTGACCTGTCGCGCGAGCGCGGGTGGCATGTAGTCGTACCGTACGAAGCTGCGGGTGAAGGTGCCCGTGCCGTGGCTCACCGACCGCAGGTCGACCGGGTAGCGCGACAGCTCGTGGGCCGGCACCTCGGCCAGGATCACCGTGCGGCCCTCGGTGTCGCACGGCTCGGTGCCGTGGACCTGGCCGCGGCGGCCGCGCAGGTCCGCCAGCACGCTGCCGACGGCGTCGTCGGACACCTCGATGCGCACGGAGTCCACCGGTTCGAGCATGGCGACGGTGGTCTCGTTGGCCGCCTCCCGCAGGGCCATGCCGGCCGCGGTCTGGAACGCCATGTCGGACGAGTCGACCGAGTGCGCCTTGCCGTCGGTCAGGGTGATCCGCACGTCGACGACGGGGTAGCCGGCGAGGACGCCGCGGTCGAGCTGGGCCCGCGCACCCTTCTCCACGGAGGGGATGAACTGCCGGGGTACCGCGCCACCGACGACCTTGTCGACGAACTCGACCCCCGCCCCGCGGTCGAGCGGCTCGATGACGAGGTGGCAGACGGCGTACTGTCCGTGGCCGCCGGACTGCTTGACCAGCCGGCCCTGCACCTCGGTCCGCTGGACGAACGTCTCCCGCAGGGACGTCCGCACCGGCTCGGCCTCGACCGCCACGTGGTAGCGGGACTCCAGCGTCGCGATGAGCTGGTCGACGTGCGCTGGGCCCATCGCCCAGATGACGAGCTGGTGCGTCTCGGCGTTGTGCTCCAGCCGCATGGTGACGTCCTCGGCGACGAGCCGCTGCAGCGCGGTGGCGAGCTTGTCCTCGTCGCCCTTGGACCTGGCGTGGATCGCCACGGGGAGCAGTGGCGTCGGCAGCACCCACGGCTCGACGAGCGCGGGCCGGTCCTTGCGCGACAGGGTGTCCGAGGTCTCCGCACCCGAGAGCTTGGAGACGACGACGACCTGCCCTGCCATCGCCGTTCCGAGCGGGCGGGTGTCGTCGCCGATCGGCGCGAGCAGTGGTCCGACGCGTTCGTCGTCGGTGTCGTGGTCGGCGTGCTCGTCGGTCAGGTGGGCGGCGAACTGCTGGAGGTGCCCGGAGATGTGGATCGGCTCGTCCGGCCGCAGCGTCCCGGAGAAGATGCGCACCAGCGACTGCCGGCCGACGAACGGGTCGGTCGTCGTCCGCACGACCTCCGCCACGAGCGGGCCGTCGGGGTCGCAGGTGACCTCGCCGAAGTCGGCCCCGGCAGGCGTGTAGACCTTGGGGACACCGGCGCCGACCGGCGAGGGGAACCCCTTCTCGAACAGCTCGAGCAGCGCCTCCACACCGACCCCCGTCGGCGCGTGCGTCGGGATGATGGGGAAGAACCGGGCCGTCGCGACAGCCAGCCGCAGGTCGGCGGACACGGAGTCGACGTCGACCTCCTCCCCACCCAGATAGCGGTCGAGGAGCCCCTCGTCCTCGGACTCCTCGATCACCGACTCGATGAGGTCGCCGCGCTGGGCGTCGATGAGCTCACCCTCGTCCTGGGTCGGCTCCCGGTCGGTGGGTGTGCCGTCGCCGTGGTCGGTGACGGTGCGGCGCAGCAGGTTGAGCAGGCCGGTGACCGAGCCGCCGTCGACCAGGGGCAGCGCGAGCGGCTGGGCGTCCCCGAACGCCCGCTGGACCGCGTCCACGGTCGCGTCGAAGTCCGCCCGCGCCTGCTCGAGCCGCGTCACGGCCACGGCACGCGGCATACGCAGCACCTCGCACTCGCGCCACAGCATCCGGGTCGCCTCGTCGACGCCGTCGGCCGCCGACACGACGAACACCACGGCGTCGGCGGCCCGCAGCCCGGCCCGCACCTCGCCCACGAAGTCGGGGTGGCCGGGGGTGTCGAGCAGCGTCACGCTCACCGGTCCGGGCAGGGTCGCGGCGGCCAGGGCGACCGTCGAACCTCCCCCTTCACGAGAGCGGCGGCCCGGGATCCGGGCCGCCACCACACCGTCGAACAGCGCCGTCTTGCCGGCGCCGCTCGCCCCCACCAGGACGACATTGCGGATGTCCTCGGGCGACGCGGGCCCGCTGACGTCATCAGGACGGTTCATGGGGTCACCTTCCTCCGGGCGGCAGCCCGGCACAAGGGCCTCCGGGGGGACGCCCGTCAGCCCAGCAGCGCCACCGCGAGAGGTAGCAGCGCGGCGCCCACCAGCAGCGTGTCGGCGCGGGTCCACGGCGCCGGCGCGGCCCACGTGCGCCGCTGCGCGGTGGCGAAGCCGCGGGCGTCCATGGCGACCGCGAGCTCGGCTGCGGTCTGCAGCGAGCGCACGAGCAGGCCGGTGGTGAGCGCCCACAGCTCGACGAGCACCGACCTGGGCGAGCGTGCGCTCGCACCCACGCCGCGCACGCGGCGGGCGCGCGAGATCTCGGTCCACGTGTCGCCGAAGGTGTGCACGCGCTGCAGCGCGGCGGCGACCGCCACGACCGGCCGGGCGGGCAGGTGCAGCCGCTGGCCGAGGTGGTCGCCGAGGGCGTCGGCGTCGACCCACCGCACCAGCACCGCCGACGGCACGACGATGACGGCGACGCGCAGCGCGGCCGTCACCGCGACGTCGACGTCGTGGCCACCGAGCAGCCACGTGGACCACCCGACCGACAGGGCGCCGACGATGCCGGGCAGGAGCCGGGCGAGCACGGCGCGCGTGCGGCCCTGCGGAGCCGGTCCGTCGCCGGGCGCGGACAGTCCCACGACCGCCAGGAGCAGCTGCACGGCGACGACGGCGAGGCTGGTGGTCCAGTGCGGGGAGACGACGCCGGCCGGTATGCCGAGCGCGGCCGCCGCGAGCAGCGCGAGCGGGCCGCACCGCGCCACGAGGGGTCGCCGGGCGGCCGGCGGCTCGGCGGGCTGGGGAGGCCGGGCGATGGTGGTCGTGCGGTCGGCCCGTGCCACCACGGCGTCGTCGTGGGTCGTGAGGACGACCGCGGTGCCGGCGTCGCGCAGGGCCTCCAGCACACCGAGCACGGCCGCCCAGGTGAGCCGGTCCTGCCCGACGGTCGCCTCGTCGGCGAGCAGCACGGCGGGCTGGTGCACCGCGGCCGCGGCCATGGCGAGCCGGCGCTGCTCGCCCCCGGAGAGGTGGCGGGGGTCGGCCTGCTCGAGGTGCGCGAGGCCGAGGGCGCCGAGCAGGACCCTGGCGCGCGCCAGCGACTCGCTCTCGACGCGGCCGAGCGCCCGGCTGGTCGCCATGACCTCGTCGAGCACCGTGTGCGCCACCACCGTCGAGCCGGCCCACTGCGGCACCCAGGCGAAGGCCGCGGCCAGCTCCGTGGTGGACCAGCGCGCGGGGTCCGGGGACCGGCGGCCCGCGAGGTCGGGGTGGGCCCGGACGTCCCCGGCCTGTCGGTGCAGCAGCCCGGCGAGGGCGAGCAGGAGCGTCGACTTGCCGGAGCCGGAGGGGCCGACGAGCGCGTGCAGCTGGCCGGCCCGCGCGGTGAGCGACTGGTCCCGGAGGGCCACGCTGGTGCGCGTGGAGCCGTCGAGCCGGCGGACGGTGCGCTCGACGGTGACATCGGTGGCGGTGAGGGCTGCGAGGTTGGCGCCGAGCGCGGACGGCTCGAACGTCCCAGCGGCTATGCCGTGCGGCACCGGGTCGGGTACGCCCGGCACCCAGATGCCCTGTGCGGCAAGGGACTCCCCGTGCTGGTCGAGGACCGTCGCCGGCTCCCCGTCGGCGACGACGCGGCCGTCGGGGCCGAGGACCACGAGGCGGTCGACGAGGTCTAGCCACGGCCCGAGCCGGTGCTCGACGACGACCGTGGTGAGCGAGCGGGCCCGGACGACCTCGGCGACGCTGGCCCGCACCGACGCGGCGTTCCCGGGGTCGAGCATCGCGGTCGGCTCGTCGAGCAGCAGCAGGGTCGGCTCGAGGGCGAGGGCGCCGGCGAGCGCCAGCCGCTGGGTCTCGCCGCCGGACAGCGCGTGGGTGGGTGTGTCCTGCGGCATGGTGAGGCCCACCGAGGCCAGGGCGTCCGCGACCCGCGCCGGCATCTGCTCGCGCGGGAGCCCGACGTTCTCCAGGCCGAAGGCGACGTCGCGCCCCACGGTCGCCGAGGCCACCCCGGCCCCGGGCTCCTGCAGGACGAGGCCGACGGTGCCGGCACGCACCCCCGGGTCGGCGCCGTCCACGTGGACGGTGCCGGTGCGCTCACCGGAGTCGGCCACCTCGAGCACCCCGGCGAGGGCGCGCAGGACGGTCGACTTGCCCGACCCGGAGGGGCCTACGAGCAGGACCCGCTGCCCGGCGGGGATGGTCAGGTCGAGACCCGGGATCACCGGCTGGCGGCGCCCGTAGGGGCGCCAGGTCAGGTCCCGGACCTCGACCAGGCCGCGCCCGGTCGACGCGTCGGGGGCACGGCCCGACCCGGGCAGCGGTCCCGTGGAGGGGCCGCCGCCCGGGTCGACGGCGGTCAGGTCAGACAGCGCGGTGCTCCCGGGCCTCCTGGCCCGGCGGGAAGGCGTTGAGCGCCCCGGCCGTGGCCAGGCCGCGCGTGAGCAGCCAGCCGAGGCCGCCGGCCACGACCGCGCCGGCAGCGGTGAGGATGAGGCCGTAGGCGATCTTGTAGCCCCAGCTCCAGTCGGTCCAGTAGACGAACCACTCGTAGACGGCCTCGAGCGGGGCACTCAGCGCACCGGCGAGGAGCGCGGCGACCAGGCCGAACGCGGCATACCCGAGGAGCGCGAAGGCGATCTCGGCGCCCAGGCCCTGGAGGATCCCCGAGACCAGGGTGGCGAAGCCCCACTGGGTGCCCGGCAGCATCGAGACCAGCGCGGCCACGACCTCGCAGAGCAGCGCAGCGCCGGGGCGTCGCACGACGAGGCCGCCGACGACACCGGCCATCAGCCAGGGGGCGCCCGTGATGCCCTGCAGCGGCGGGAAGAGGCCGCCGAGGGCGTTGGCCGGGGCCTGGTAGGCCAGGTCCCAGCCCCAGTAGGCGATGCCGAACGCCGCGCCGAGGAACGCGATCGTCAGCAGGTCGACCGTGCGCCACCCCATGAGGGGTGCGGTCGCGCGGATGCTGCCGCGGCGGGCAGCGGTGGAGCCGGTCGCCGTGGCGCCGGCCGGGGTGTTGGTGGTGCTCATCTGTCGTCTCCCGTGGAATCCGTTGGATCGGTGGATACCTCGGGGGAGGCCACTGCCGGGAGGCCGCACCGGGGCGGGACCGCCCGACAGGTGCCTGAGAACTCGACTCCCTACGCCGGTGCGAACCGGATCAGGTGTGAGGGTCTGCGGTCGCCCGCACTCTCAGCGCTCGCGCGCTCCCCTGTCGTTGCCCGACCGACGATACTCCACCGTCTGTGGCAGGGTGGAAACCGCAGGTCACGAATGTGGGAGGCGGAAGGGATGGGAACCATGGTCTGGCGGGTCCTCGGTACGGGCGGAGCCGTCCTCGCGGGCGTGCTCGCCAGCAAGCTGGTCACCGTCGTGTGGAAGAAGGCCGGTCGCAACGAGGTCCTCGACCCGCGCGACCCGCGCACCCCGGCCCGCGACGCGGTGCTGTTCGCCGCCCTCACCGGCCTGGCCGTCGGCGCCGCGAAGACGCTCGCCACCCGCAAGGCCGCGCAGTACTACCAGAAGTCCTCCGGACACCTGCCCAAGCCGATGCAGCACGGGGACGCCTAGACCGCTCCCCTCCGGGGTCGACGGCTCAGCGCAGCTCGAGGGTGCGCGCGATCGGCACGCCGGCGCGGTACGACAGGTGCACGTGTGAGGGTGCGTCGAGCACTGCGAGGTCAGCCCGCGCACCCACAGCGATGCGCCCGATGTCCGTGCGCCGCAACGACTTCGCCGACCCCGCGGTGGCGGCGTGCACCGCCTGACCCGGTGTCAGGCCCATCTCGCGGACGGCCAGGGCGATGACGAACGGCATCGAGCTGGAGTAGCAGGTCCCCGGGTTGCAGTCGGTCGCGAGCGCGATGCTGACCCCGGCCCGCAGCAGCCCCTCGGCGTCCGGGTACGGCGACCGGGTCGAGAACTCGACTCCCGGAAGCAGGGTCGCCACGGTGGTGTCCGAGGCGTCGGCGAGGGCGTCGACGTCGTCGCCCGACAGGTAGGTGCAGTGGTCGACGCTCGCCGCCCCCAGCTCGACGGCCAGCTGCACGCCGGGGCCGTGGCCGAGCTGGTTGCCGTGGACGCGCAGCCCGAGACCGGCGTCGCGACCGGCGACCAGCACCGCACGTGCCTCGTCGGCGGTGAACGCGTGCGCCGAGTGCGGCTCGCAGAAGACGTCCACCCACCGGGCGTGCGGCGCCGCCGCCTCGAGCATGGGGCCGGTGACGAGGTCGAGGTATGCCGCGCGGTCGGCGGCGTACTCGGGCGGCACCACGTGCGCGCCGAGGAACGTCGTCTCGCTCGTCACCTCGGCGGCCAGCCGCAGGCCCCGGGCCTCGTCCTGCACCGTCAGGCCGTAGCCGCTCTTCACCTCGACGGTCGTCGTACCCTGCGACCGCATCTCGGCGACCCGGTCGGCCAGCAGCCGGCGCAGCTCGTCGTCGCTCGCGGCCCGGGTCGCCGCCACCGACACCCCGATGCCACCGCCGTCGTAGGGCGTGCCCGCCATGCGCGCGCTGAACTCGGCGCCGCGGTCACCGGCGAAGACCAGGTGGGCGTGGGAGTCGACGAACCCAGGCAGCACCGCCCGGCCGTCCACGTCGACGACCCTGTCCGCTGAGGGCGCCGACGCGGCGGCACCGACCCAGGCGACCCGGCCGTCCTCGACCACGAGGGCGGCGTCCGTCCGCAGGCCGAGCCCGTCGGGCCCGGTGCCGTCACAGGTGGCGAGCTCACCGATCCCGGTGACCAGCGTGCTGCCGACCCGGCCCTCGCCGTCGGCGGCGTGCCTGCCGTGGCGGGACGCGCCCTCACGGGTGGTGGCGTCGCCACCCGGGGCGGCCCCGCTCCTGGGCTGCGGCCCGCTCATCGGTGGTCCCGGACGGCGGCGAGCGACGACCCGAGCAGCTTCGCCACGTCGCCGAGGCGGTGCCTGCCGTCCTCGACCACCGCTCGGCCCGCCACGACGACCGTGTCGACGTCGGCGCGGGTGGCGGAGTAGAGCACCTGGCCGGCCTTGGACCCCACGGTGCCCACGGTGTCGAGCCGGACGGCCACGAGGTCGGCGAGCGCCCCCGCCTCGAGCCGGCCGCCGTCGGACCAGCCGAGGCAGTCGTAGCCGCGGGCCGTGGCCACGTCGAGGAGGTCGTCCGGGGCGAACCGGCCGCGCTCGTTGCTGGCCAGCCGCTCGTGCATCTCCAGGCCGCGCGCCTCCTCGAAGGGGTCGATGACGGCGTGCTGGTCCGAGCCGAGCGACAGGCGTGCCCCGGCCTCGGCGAGGGCGCGCGCGGGACCGATGCCGTCGGCGAGGTCGCGCTCGGTCGTCGGGCAGAAGCAGGCGGTCGCCCGGGCCGCACCGAGCGCGGCGACGTCGCCGTCGGTCAGGTGGGTGGCGTGGACCGCGGTGAAGCGGTCGTCGAGCAGGCCGGCCTCGGCCAGCAGCTCGGTCGGGGTCGCGCCGTAGTGGACCTGCGTGGCGAGGTTCTCGCCGGGCTGCTCGCTGACGTGCGCGTGGACGACCCGGCCACGGGCGAGCTCGGCCATCGGCGCGAGCTGGTCCCGGGGCACGGCGCGGACGGAGTGCACGGCCGCCCCGATGCGGGTCGTGTCGTCGCCCTCGAGACCCGCGACCCGCGCCGCCCACGCGTCGACGTCGCCGTCGGAGAAGCGCTGCTGCACGTCGTCGAGGGGCAGGTGCCCGTCACCGCTGAGGCCGCCGGCCAGGTAGCAGGTGTCGAGCAGGGTCAGCCGGACGCCCGCCTCGCGCGCGGCCGCGACGAGCGCGTGGCCCATCGCGTTCGGGTCGGCGTAGGGGCGGCCGTCGACTCCGTGGTGCAGGTAGTGGAACTCGCCGACGACGGTCATCCCGGCGAGCGCCATCTCGGCGTAGACCGCCCGGGCGAGCTCGAAGTAGGTGTCGGGGTCGAGGTGCCGCGTCACGGCATACATCTGCTCGCGCCAGGTCCAGAAGTTGCCGCCGCCCGCGTGCGTGCGGCCGCGCAGGGCGCGGTGGAACGCGTGGCTGTGCGCGTTGGCGAGGCCGGGGAGGACCACCCCCGGCAGGCGGACGTCGCCGTCGCGCGGACGGGTGCGCGGGGTGACCGAGGTGAACCGGCCGCCGGCCTCCTCGATCCGCACGTCGGTCGCCAGGCCGTCGGGCAGCCAGGCGTGCTCGGCCCACCAGGTCGTCATGCGGCGTCCCCCGCGAGGTCCTCGAGCACCGCGGCGAGCGCCGCGACGCCCTCGAGGCAGTCGGACAGCTCCGCGTGCTCCGCGGGCGAGTGCGAGACGCCGGTGGGGTTGCGGACGAAGAGCATGGTCGAGGGGATGCCGGCGTTGGCGAGGATGCCCGCGTCGTGCCCGGCACCCGTCCCCAGGACCGGTATGCCGCCGAGCCGGGTCTGCAGCCGTGCGGACAGGGCGGTGTCGAAGACGGTGGCGGGGGTCCACGACTCCTCGGCGACCTCGCCGCCGGACTGCTCGACCATGGAGCGGATGTCGGCCACCGCGCGGCGGACCGCCCGGGCGCTGGAGCCGCGCGCGTCGAGCCAGCCGGTGACCCGGCTGGGGATCGCGTTGACCCCGCCGGGCGTGACGGCCACCTTGCCCACGGTGGCGACGCAGCCGTGGGTGACGGCCGCCTCGCGGGTGGCGAGGACGGCGGCGGCGTAGCCGAGCATCGCGTCGTGCCGGTCCTCCAGGCGCGTGGTCCCGGCGTGGTTGGCCTCGCCGCCGAAGTCCATCCGCCACCGGCCGTGCGGCCAGATGTCGGAGGCGACCGCGACGGGGTGGCCGAGGTCGACGAGCCCGCGCCCCTGCTCCACGTGCAGCTCGACGAACTGCCCGACGCGGGCCAGGGTCTGCTCGTCGCGGCCGATGCCGTGCGGGTCGCGGCCCGCGGCCTGCAGCGCCTCGGCCATCGAGACACCGTCGACGTCGCGCAGGCTGCGCGCGCGGCGGGCGGTCATGGCCCCGGTGATGACGCGCGACCCGGCGCAGGCGACACCGAAGCGGGCGCCCTCCTCGTCGACGAAGTTCACGACGCCGATGGGGCGCGAGGGCTCGAAGCCCCTCTCCTGCAACGCGTCCACCGCCGCGAGGGCACTGACGACACCGAGCGGGCCGTCGAACGCGCCCCCGTCGGGCACGCTGTCGAGGTGCGAGCCGGTGACGACGCCCTTGCGGCCGCGGCGCACCGCCTCGTCGGGGTCGCCCCACCACGCCCACTGGTTGCCCATGCGGTCCTCGGTGAGGTCGAGACCGCGGTCGGCGCACTCGCCCGCGAACCACTCGCGCAGGTCGGCGTCGTCGCGCGTCCACGCGAAGCGGCGGTAGCCCCCCGAACCGCCGTCACGACCCACGGGCTCCAGCGCGGCCCACATCGACTCGAAGCTCACGCAGGTCCTTCCTCGGGGGCGTCGCGGCGGCAGCCTGGTGGAGGTCCAGGCCGGGACCAGACCATTGCACACCAGGGGCGGCCCGCGCACCGGGGGTGGCGACCCCGGATGTGTCTCGGATCGCAGACCGGACGTCGGGTGGAGCACGCCTCCCCGGCGGACCGGTCTCGCCTCACTAGGCTGTGTCGCCGGAGGGCAGGGCAGGAGGTTCGGGTGCACGGCGTGACCAGCGCGGACGTCGCGCGCGACAGCGGCGTCTCCCGGACGACCGTGAGCTACGTCCTCAACGACACCCCCGGCGTGCGGGTGTCCGAGGAGACCAGGGCTCGGGTGCGGGCCTCGGCCGACCGCCTCGGCTACCACCCCTCCGTCGCCGCCCGCACGCTGCGCACCGGCCGCAGCGACCTGGTCCTCTACGTCCTGCCGGACTGGCCGCTCGGGCCGGCCGTGGACACGCTGCTGGACCGGCTGGCCGGCGCGCTGGCCGAGCGCGGCCTGAGCCTGCTCGTCCACCACGCGCGGTCTGGGAGGCCCCTGCACGAGCTGTGGCGCGCGGTGACCCCGCGCGCGGTCGTCGGCCTCCAGGCGTTCAGTGCCCGCGACCGGGACGCCATGCGCCGGGCGGGGATCCACGTCGTCGCCTCCTCCATCTCCGGCGACGTCCCCGACGTCTTCGCCGCCACCCAGCAGGGCATCGGGCGGCTCCAGGCCCGTCACCTGATCGACCGCGGCCACACCCCGCTCGGGTATGCCGCGCCGACCGACCCGCGCGTGCGCGCGTTCGCCGAGCTGCGGCTCGCCGGGGTGCAGGCCGTCTGCGAGGAGGCCGGGCTGCCGGCGCCCGTGGTGGTCCCGCTCGAGCTCGCGCAGGGCGCGGCGCGGGCGGCGGTCCGGACGTGGCGCGAAGCGGCGGTGGCCGGCGTCGCGGCATACAACGACGACGTGGCGCTCGCGGTGCAGGCGGGGGCACGGGCGGAGGGCGTGCCGTGCCCGGACGGCCTCGCGGTGGTGGGTGTCGACGACATCCCGGCTGCGCGCTTCGCGGTGCCGGCCCTGAGCACCGTCTCCCAGTCGCTCGACACGCAGGCCGAGCACCTCGCGGCGGCCGTCGTCGCGGCCCTGGACGGCAGCGAGTCCGACGGCGAGGCCCTGCCGGACACGCTCGACCTCGTCCAGCGCGGGTCGACCTGACAGTGGCGTCGGGCTGACAGTGTGGTCGGGCTGACAGCGGCGTGGGGCTGACAGCGGCGTCGGGCGGGGACCGGGGTGGAACCGGTCCTCGCCCGACGCGTCCCACGCCGGGCCGACCTCAGGGGTCGACCCGGCCGGGGGTCTGGCGGCGCCCGACGTGCTGCCGGGCGCCTAGGGCGCCCGGCCGCCTAGGGCCGGGCGCCGGGGTCGTGACTACGGGGTCGGATAGTCCTCCACGTAGACCGGGACGCCGACCTTGGTCGTGTCGGCTGCCGCGCCCACGCCGTTGACGACGTGGTCGAGCGTGCCTGCGTCGAGGTTCACCGTGAGCAGGTGGTGGAGACGCACGCCCGGAGTCTGCGGCACCTCGAACGCGTTCTCGGTGTGGATCGAGGGGTTGTTGCGGTTGTAGACGTAGGAGCCACCGCCGTAGAGGTGGTGCGTCCGGACGCCGTCGGCGACCTTGTACGCCGCCCAGCCGCGGATCCCGTCGTGGTCCCAGTCGGCCTGGGTGGGCGGGTCGTACGGCAGCTCGTTCTGGAAGAAGATCGTCGTGCCGCGCTCGCCGTTCCACACGACGTTGTGCTGCTGGAAGTGCTCGACGAACAGCCCGGTGGCGGTGACGTCGTCGCCGTTGACGACCACGCCCGTGCGCCCGGTGTTGGTGCGCCAGCGGTCGGTGTCGCCGCTGACCCCGGCCGTGAAGGGCTCCAGGCCGTGGTCGGCGCGCCAGACCCAGGTGTGGTCGATGAGCACGTCGTCGCTGTTGACCTCCAGAGCCGTGTCGGTGCGGCCGATGTGCGGGCCGCCCACGCGGAAGTACACGTCCGACAGGGTGGTCGGGTCGTTCGCCGCGTCGTGGGCGACACCCTGGTTGCCGTTGCGGGTGCCGACCCGGAGAAGGGCGGGCGACTCGACGGTTCCGGCGTCGATGGTGACGCCCGCGACGACGACGCCCGGGACGTCGGCGACGGTGAGCGGCACCGCTCCGCCGACCGATGTCAGGGTCGCGTGCCCGAGGCCCAGGACGACGGTGTCGGCGCGCTTGACGCTGATGCTGCGGTCGACGTCGTAGACGCCGGGCATGAGCAGCAGGTCGCGGCCGCGCGCGAGCTGGGCGTTGATCTCCTGCACCGGCGTGGCCGGCGTGGCCAAGAAGAACTGGTCGAGGGGGACGGTCCGGCCGGGCGTCATGCCGGCGCCCCAGGAGATGCCGCGGCTGTCGCGCTGGGCGCTCGGGACGCGCACGGCATACCGGCCCTGGCCGTCCACGAAGAGGTAGGGCTTCTCGCGGCTCACCGGGGTGCGGTCGAGGGTGGTGTACGGCGGGTTGGGCCAGCCGGCCTCGGTGGGGGCGCCGACGACGCCGGAGAAGACGGCGTTCCAGACGCCGTTGCTCCAGCCGGCGACCTCGCTGTTGCGGGTGAACCACTGCTGCTGGGAGCCGTTGATGGTGAACGGGATCCGCGAGTCGGCGATGAAGCCACCACTGGCGTACTGCGGGCCGGCCGTGCAGTAGTCCATGAGCGAGAGGTTCGAGCCGGAGATGTCGACCCGGCGCATCGAGACCGCCTGGGAGACCGCCCAGAAGTTGGCCGAGGCGCGGCAGCCGTCCTGCCCGGCGCCGTCGATGTGCAGGGTCAGGTTGGACAGCGTGCGCCAGAAGTTGTTGAGGGCGACGCAGTAGCTGGTGCCCCCGCCCTCGAGGCAGCGGTTGTAGACCTCGATCTTGCCGTTGATGGTCACGTCGCCCGGCGAGGCGCCGAGGCCGGCGATCTCGGTGTAGTAGCCGACCTTGACCTGCAGCGGCTGGGCGGCGGTGCCGTACGTGCCGGGCGAGAAGAGGAACGCGTGGCGGGCGGTACCCATCTCGTTGTCGACCTGCTTGGCGGCGAACGCGTCCAGCGTCGACTGGATCTGCGACACCGGCATGCTCGGGTCGAACACGGTGACGGCCGGGCCGAGGTCGGGCGCCGAGGGGTTCGTGGCAGCCGGGGCAGCCGGGACGGCCGGGGCGGCCGCGCCGGCGCTGGGGGCGACCAGCCCACCGAGAGCGAGGGCCGCGGCGACGGCGAGGCCGAGGGTGGCCGGGCGGGGACGGGCTGATCGGGAGCGCGCGCGCAGGCGCGGCAGGACGCTGTCGGACACGGCGGACCTCTTCGTCGAGGGGAGTGGTGACTCGTGTCACCCACGGTGCAGCGTGGCCGTCGGCCCCTGCCGTGTCAAGGGAGCGTCCGGCGCCGGACCGGGCGGGCCGGTCGGCACGGGAGCCGCGCCGCCGGCGGGAGCCGGCCCCTACGCTGGCGCCATGACGGGGAACGGAGCAGAGCGGGCCGCCCGGGCCCTGGCGGACAGCGGCATCGAGCACGCCATCACCCGGCACGGGCCGGTGCGCTCGCTCGAGGAGGCGGCCGCCGCACGCGGCCTGGAGCCCCGGGACGTCCTCAAGACGCTCGTCGTGCGTCGTGGCGCCGACGACTACCTCTTCGTGCTGGTGCCGGGCGGGCGCGAGATCTCGTGGCCGAAGCTGCGCGCCCACCTCGGGGTGAACCGGCTGTCGATGCCCGACGCCGAGACGGCCCGCGACGTCACCGGGTACGTGCGCGGCACGATCACGCCGTTCGGCTCGACGCACCCGTGGCCGGTCGTCGCGGACAGCTCGATCCTCGGCCGGCCGGTGTCGATCGGTGGTGGCGACCACGGCGTGGCCGCCACCGCGCAGGCCGACGACATCGTCCGCGTCCTGCAGGCCGACGTCGCCGACGTCACCGACCCCGCCGACTCCGCCTGACCGAACCTCCCCACCGGGCGCCCCGCACCAGGGCGCCCACCGGCACCGCGACCTGCCCCCGCTCGCGCGCACGAACCTCTGCTAGCAAAAGTTCGTGCGCTCAGCAGAGGATCGAACCTGTGCTGGGAGCGCATTCCTCTGCTAGCAGAGTTTCGTGCCGGAGGCTGCCGCCGGCTCAGCCCTCGCGCATGGGGATGCGCACGCCCTGCTGCTCGGCGGTGTGCTCGGCGATGTCGTAGCCCGCATCGACGTGGCGGATGACGCCCATCGCCGGGTCGTTGGTGAGCACGCGGGCCAGCTTCTGCGCCGCGAGCTCGGTGCCGTCGGCGAGCGAGACCTGCCCGGCGTGGATCGACCGTCCGATGCCGACCCCACCGCCGTGGTGGATCGAGACCCAGCTCGCCCCCGAGGACGTGTTGACGAGCGCGTTGAGCAGCGGCCAGTCGGCGATCGCGTCGGACCCGTCGAGCATCGACTCGGTCTCGCGGTACGGGCTTGCCACCGACCCCGTGTCGAGGTGGTCGCGGCCGATGACGATCGGGGCGCTGACCTCGCCGGTGCGGACGAGCTCGTTGAACGCCAGCCCGGCCTTGTCCCGCTCCCCCTGCCCGAGCCAGCAGATGCGGGCGGGCAGGCCCTGGAACGCGATCCGCTCCTGCGCACCCTTGATCCAGGTGTGCAGCCGCTCGTTGTCCGGGAACAGGTCGAGCACAGCGCGGTCGGTCGCGGCGATGTCCTTGGGGTCACCGGAGAGCGCGGCCCAGCGGAACGGGCCCTTGCCCTCGCAGAACAGCGGGCGGATGTATGCCGGGACGAAGCCGGGGAACTCGAACGCCCGGTCGTAGCCGCCGAGCCGTGCCTCGTCGCGGATCGAGTTGCCGTAGTCGAAGACCTCGGCGCCACCGTCCTGGAACTCGACCATCGCCTGGACGTGCCTGGCCATCGACGCCCGGGCCCGGTCGGTGAACTCCTCGGGCTTCTTCTCGGCGTACTCGTGCCAGTCGCCGAGGTCGATCCCCTCGGGCAGGTAGGACAGCGGGTCGTGGGCCGACGTCTGGTCGGTGACGATGTCGATGTCGACGCCACGGCGCAGCAGCTCGGGGAAGACCTCGGCCGCGTTGCCGACGACGCCGACCGACCAGCCACGCCGCTCGGCCTTGGCGCGCAGCGCCTTCTCGACGGCGTCGTCGAGGTCGTCGGCCACCTCGTCGAGGTAGCGGTGCTCGACGCGGCGGTGCAGGCGGGCCGGGTCGACGTCGACGATGAGGCAGGCCCCGCCGTTGAGGGTGACGGCGAGCGGCTGGGCGCCGCCCATGCCGCCGCAACCGCCGGTCAGGGTCAGTGTGCCGGCGAGCGTGCCGCCGAACCGCTTGTCGGCCACCGCGGCGAAGGTCTCGTACGTGCCCTGCACGATGCCCTGGGTGCCGATGTAGATCCACGACCCGGCGGTCATCTGCCCGTACATCGTCAGCCCGAGGTGCTCGAGCCGCCGGAACTCGGGCCAGGTGGCCCAGTCGCCGACGAGGTTGGAGTTGGCGATGAGGACGCGCGGCGCCCACTCGTGGGTCTGCATGACGCCGACCGGCCTGCCGCTCTGGACGAGCATCGTCTCGTCCTGCTTGAGCGTCGACAGCGTGCGGACCATGGCGTCGAAGGACTTCCAGTCCCGCGCGGCCCGGCCGGTGCCGCCGTAGACGACGAGGTCGTCCGGCCGCTCGGCCACCTCGGGGTCGAGGTTGTTCATGAGCATCCGCAGCGGGGCCTCGGCCCCCCAGTGGGTGGCGTGCGTGAGGGCGGTTCCGCGCGGGGCGCGGACGGGGCGGGCGCCTTCCATGGTGGTCTCCTTCGTCGGTCGTGCGGGGTCTTTGCGCGATCTCGGCGGGCAGGGCCGCGGGGAACGCTCAAAGACCTGGGTCGGTAGGGTCCTGTCGGTTGGTCGGTATGCCGTGGTGTCAGTCGAGGGGGCCGGTGACCGACTCGGCCGCGGCGACGGCGGCGCCGCTCGCGACGAGCTGCACCGCGACCTCGATCTCGGGGGCGAGGAAGCGGTCGGTGCCGGGTCCGGCCGCACCGGCCTCCCGCAGGGCGCGGACGACCGCTGCCGTGGCGGGTGCGGGCTGCAGCGGGGCCCGCAGGTCGAGGGCACGGGCCGCGGTGAGCAGCTCGATCGCGAGCACCCGGGTCAGGCCGTCCACCGAGCGGCGCAGCTTGCGGGCCGCGGACCACCCCATCGAGACGTGGTCCTCCTGCATGGCGCTCGAGGGGATCGAGTCGACCGAGGCGGGAGCCGCGAGGCGCTTGAGCTCGGAGACGATCGCCGCCTGCGTGTACTGGGCGATCATGTGGCCGCTGTCCACGCCCGGGTCGTCGGCGAGGAACGCGTGCAGCCCGTGGTTGCGCGCCACATCGAGGAACCGGTCGGTGCGCCGCTCGCTGATCGAGGCCAGGTCGGCAGCCACGATCGCGAGGAAGTCGAGGACGTAGGCGACCGGCGCCCCGTGGAAGTTGCCGTTCGACTCGACGCGGCCGTCCGGGGTGACGACCGGGTTGTCGACGGCCGACGCCAGCTCGAAGCCGGCCACCGTCGCGGCATACTCCACCGTGTCGCGGACCGCGCCGGCGACCTGGGGCGAGCAGCGCAGGGAGTACGCGTCCTGGACCCGCGTGCACGCCTCAGGGTCGCGGTGGCTGTCGCGGATGGCGCTGTCCTGCAACAGTTTCCGGAGGTTGGCGGCGGATCGCGCCTGGCCCGGCTGGGGGCGCAGGGCGTGCAGGTCGGCGGCGAAGACGTCGTCGGTTCCGAGCTGCCCCTCGACGCTCATCGCGGCGGTGAGGTCGGCGACGGTGAGCAGCCGGCGCAGGTCGGTGATCGCGAGCACGAGCTGGCCCAGCATGCCGTCGGTGCCGTTGATGAGGGCCAGGCCCTCCTTCTCGCGCAGCTCGACCGGGGTGATGCCGGCAGTGGCGAAGGCCTCGGACGTGGGCATCCGCTCCCCGGCAGCATCCCGGACGACGCCCTCGCCCATGAGCGCGAGCGCGCAGTGCGAGAGCGGGGCCAGGTCACCGGAGCAGCCGAGCGAGCCGTACTCGTGGACCACCGGGGTGATGCCGGCGTTGAGCATCGCGACGTAGGTGGAGAGCGTCTCCTCGCGGATGCCGGTGCGGCCGGTGGCGAGGGTCGAGATGCGCAGGAGCATCAGCGCCCGCACGACCTCGCGCTCGACCTCCGGACCGGAGCCGGCGGCGTGCGAGCGCACCAGCGAGCGCTGCAGCTGGGCGCGCAGCTCGACCGGGATGTGCCGAGTGGCGAGGGCGCCGAACCCGGTCGAGACGCCGTAGTGGGGCTGGGTGTCGTCGGCCAGCGCCTCGACGACCCCGCGGGTGCGTCGGACCTCCTCGAGCGCTGCGGGGTCGAGCTCGACCCGCGCGTCTTGGCGGGCCACGGCGACGACGTCGTCGAACGACAGCGGCCCGGTGCCGACGAGGACCGTCGCGACGGAGGGGGACGTGGTGGTCATGCCCTCCATTGCAGCCGAGCCGGGGCGCGGCGCACAGCCACGGCGGCGGCATACCGTCTCGCATCCGAGACCGACCGTCAGGGCCCCGCCGCGCGTCGCGAGTGGCCACGGGGAGGCCGCCAGCGCTCGGGTGGCAGCTCCCGGCCCCTCGTCATCGGCGCCCGCGCCCTGTAGGTTGCGCCCACCGCAACGGAGGGGGAACCGGTGTTCAAGAAGCTCAACGACGCCCGCAAGGCCATGAGGGACGGGCCCGGGCTCACGGCCCAGCTCGCACCGGACGACGCGGTGGTGGTGGACGCACCCGCCGACTTCGCGCTCCCGGCCGTCGAGGCCGCCCTGCGCGGCGAGCACGCGCCGGCCGCCGAGCTGCTCGCCTGGACCCGGCAGAACCAGGCCTGGGGCGACCGCAGCCACCTCGTCTCCACGCTCGGCCAGGCGTCCCTGCAGGCGCCGCAGTGGCTGGAGGCCTGGCGGGCCGAGGCACCCGACGACCCCGACCTGGCCGTCGTCGCCTCCCGGCTCCTGGTCCTGCAGGCCTGGGAGCAGCGCAGCCACGCCCGTGCCAAGGACGTCACCCGGGAGCAGTTCGAGGCCTTCCACACGACGCTCGCCGACGCCACTGCGCAGATCCAGCGGGCGGTGGACCTCTCGCCGGGCGACCCCGAGCCGTGGGCCCTCGCCATCGTCCACGCCCGCGGGCTCGAGGCTCCGGCCGACGTCCTGCGCGGCTACGTCGAGACGCTGTGGGAGGTCGACCGGTACCACTACGAGGGCACCTCGCAGGCGATGCAGTTCCTGGCGAAGAAGTGGTTCGGCTCGCACGAGCAGATGTACGCGTTCGTGCACGAGGCGGTCGACGGAACGCCGGCCGACGCTCGCATCCAGGAGCTGCCGCTCGACGCCGTCCTCGAGCACCTCGCCGAGGACCCGTCGACCGCGCTGACCCAGGACCCCGCCCGGGTCGAGGACGCGGTCCGTCGCGGGCAGGCGTACGTCGAGGCGAACGCCGACGCCGGTCACCACCTCACGGCGCAGACCCGCAACCTGCTCGTCCGGGTGCTGTTCCACCTCCACCGGTTCGACGACGCGTACGACCAGCTCGTCGCCGTCGGGCCGCACGCGACCGAGTTCCCCTGGGGCTACTGGGGAGACGCGCGAGAGGAGTTCCTCACCCACCGGCGGCACGTGGTCACCAAGAAGGCCACCGGGTCATGACCGCGGGCGCCCGGTGAGCGGGGGCACGGCGTGACCGCCATGGTGCTCATGGTCCGGGCCGCGCCCGCCGACCTCGAGCGCCGGGCCGTCTGGGCGCTGTCGACGGTGCGGATGGCGCCCGCCGCCGTGCCGGGCTGGACCCTGGTCGACGTCGGCTCGGCCGACCAGGCGGCGCTCGAGCGGGTCGCCGAGGAGGTGAGCAAGGTCGGCACGGGCCTGCTGCTCGTGGTCGGGGAGTGGCGCAGCGCACTGCAGCTGTGGGCCCGCGGCAGGCGACGCGCCACCGTGGGCTGGACCGCCGGCAAGGTCAACGGCCTGGACGCCGGGGCCGCCCGCTCGACGGCGGCCGAGCTCGAACGGTGGCTCGGGGCCGACCCGCAGGAGCTCCTGCTCGTGCTGCGGTCACCCTCGTCGCCGGAGGACGGGTGGCGCACCCTGGCGGCCGCGCTCGATCTCCCGGTGGCGCCCGGGTTCCCCTACCGCGGGGCGGGCGAGCTCGACTCCGACCGCGCCCGGGTGCTCGAGCGCCGGACCCTCGTGGAGGCGGCCGCCGACGACCACGGCTCCGGCCTCCTCCCGTCGGCGCCCGACCGGTCGCCGGAGCCCGCGTGGCGGCTCGCGGGGCGCGCCCTGCTCGTGCTGGTCTTCGTCTCCGGCATCGCCTGGACCCTCAGCCGGGACGACCCCCGGTACGTCACCGTGGTGGCACTGCTCCTGGCGACCGTCGCGAGCGTGCCGGAGGTCGTCCGGCAGGTCGGCCTGCGCCGACGTGCCTCGGGGCGGGCGCGGCCGACCGGGTCGGGTCCGGCGGGACCCGACCCGGTCGACGGCGACTGACGGGCGCACCGGGCGGCCACACGGCCCGGGCCCGTGCCCGCTGCGGTTCGCGCCGGGCGTCCGGCGCGAACCGGGCGTCCGGCGCGTACCGGGCGTCCGGCGCGTACCGGGCACCCGGCGCGCACCGGGCACCCGGCGCGGAGGGCAACCCGTCAGGCGGGCTTGACCGCCAGGACCGGGCACGGGGCGTCGAGCAGCACGCGCTGCGCCGTCGAGCCGAGGATGAGCTTGCCGACCGGGGTGCGGTGGCGCAGGCCGATGACGAGCACCGAGGCGTCGACCTCCCGCGCCACCGCGAGCAGCGCCTCGGCGGGGTCGCTGCCCTCCTCGACCCGGCGCACGCTGGCGTCGAGGCCGAGCTCGGCCAGGTCGCGGCCGACCCGCGCGAGCTGGTCGTCGGGCGCCCGGTGGGCGTCGGCGAGCACGTCGTCGCGCGACATGTTGACCACGAGCAGCGGCTCGTGCCGCCGCCGGGCCTCCTGGGCCGCGTGCGAGAGCGCCGCCTCGCCGAACGCGTTGGGGACGTACCCCGTGAGCACCGTCATCGTTCCTCCTCAGCCGGCCCAGCCGGGTTCGCTGCCACTACGTCCGGACTGCGCCACGGCTGCCCGGACGTCGGCCGGTCGCTCCGACCTCATCTCGTCGCCGTCCGCCTCGGCGGAGCCGCCACCACTTCCGTCGCCGCCACCGGGACGGTCGTCTCCGTGCCCGCCGCGACCGCGTCGCAGCAGCGCACCGATCAGCGGCCAGGCGAGGGCGAGCACGATCAGGACGTAGCAGACCCACGCCACCGGGCCGCCGACCAGCCCGGAGATGTCGCCACCGGTGAGCTGGAGCGACTGCCGGCCCTTGCGCTCGACGAGCGGGCCCAGGATGACCCCCACGATGAGCGGGAGCACCGGGAGCCCGAAGCGCCGCATGGCGAACCCGAGCAGACCCAGCACGAGCAGCAGCCACAGGTCGAACGGCTGGCTGTTCACGGCATACGCACCCATGGACGCGAAGAACAGGATGCCCGCGTAGAGGTAGGGCCGCGGGATCTGCAGCAGCTTGGCCCACGCCGGGGCGAGGGGCAGGTTGAGCAGCAGCAGCATCGTGTTGCCGATGAACAGGCTGGCGATGAGCGCCCAGACCAGCGCCGGCTCCTTGGTGAGCAGGAGCGGCCCCGGCTCGATGCCCCAGCCCTGGAGGGCGGCCAGCATGATCGCTGCCGTGGCGTTGGTCGGCAGGCCGAGGGCCAGCATCGGCACCAGCGTGCCGGCGGCGGAGGCGTTGTTGGCCGCCTCCGGGCCGGCGACGCCCTCGATGGCGCCCTTGCCGAACTCCTCCGGGTGCTTCGAGAGCTTCTTCTCGGCCGTGTAGGACAGCAGCGTCGGGATCTCCGCGCCCCCCGCAGGCATCGCGCCGAACGGGAAGCCGAGCAGGGTGCCGCGCAGCCACGGCTTCCACGACCGCGACCAGTCGCTGCGCCCCATCCACGGCCGGCCGACGGGGATGACCTCGCCGGCCTTGCGCCGCAGGTGCGCCGCGACCCACAGTGCCTCGCCGACCGCGAAGATGCCGACCGCAACCACGACCACGTCGATGCCGTCCGCGAGCTGCGGCAGTCCGCCGGTGAGGCGCTGCTGGCCGGTGACGAAGTCGATGCCGACGACGCCGATGGTCAGGCCGACGAGCAGCGAGGCGAGGCCGCGCACCCGCGAGGCGCCGAGGACGGCCGTCACGCCCGTGAAGGTGAGCAGGATGATCGCGAGGTACTCCGGCGCACCGAGGCTGATCGCGAACTTCGCCACCTGCGGCATGAGGAAGACGATCCCGAGGGTGCCGATGGTGCCCGCGATGAACGAGCCGATGGCGGACGTCGCGAGCGCCTGGGCGGCCCGTCCCGCCTTGGCCATCTTGTTGCCCTCGATCGCGGTCACGACCGACGCCGACTCACCCGGGGTGTTGAGCAGGATCGAGGTCGTCGACCCGCCGTACATGCCGCCGTAGAAGATGCCGGCGAACAGGATCAGGCCCTCGACGGGCTGCAGGCCGTAGGTGATGGGCAGGAGCAGGGCCACGGTCATGGCCGGCCCGATGCCCGGCAGGACGCCGACGGCGGTGCCGACGGTGACGCCGAGCAGGGCGATGAGGAGGTTCATCGGCGACAGGACGTCGCCGAAGCCCCCGAGGAGGCTCAGGAGGTTGTCCATCAGAGGATTCCCTGGAGTATGCCGGCGGGCAGGTTGACCCCGAGCCCGATCGCGAACGCGTAGAAGGTGATGAGCGACAGGGCCAGCCCCGCCGCGAGGCCCCGGACGTGGTGGCGGTTGCCGAGCGCGAAGGCCGAGCCCGCGAAGAGCAGGGCCCCGCTGATCACCCAGCCGAGCGGCTCGATGAGCAGGGCGTTGACCGCGAAGGCGGCGACGAGCAGGCCGATGGTGCGCCAGTCGACGCTGGTCGACAGGTCGACGTCCTCACCCTCCTCCGCCTCGCCTGCGCCGCCACGGGCGACGTCGATGGCGTAGAAGACGGCCACGACGAGCAGCAGCACCCCGAGCAGGATCGGCATGGGCTTGGGGCCCACCGGGTCGTTGCTGCTGGAGACGTGGCCGATCCGGCTGGCGTCGAACAGGACGTAGGCGCCGAGCAGGGCAAGGCCCGCGCACAGTCCGTACTGTGCGCGGTCCTTGACCTGCGGGCGGCCCGAGGTGGGCTGGGTCATGCCAGGCCGAGCTGCTTGAGGATCTCGGCGACCTGGGTGTCCTGCTCCTTCATGAAGGTGCTGAACTCGTCACCGGTCTGGAAGGCGTCGGTCCAGCCGCGCTTCTTCTCCTCGTCCTTCCACGCCTGCGTGTCGTGCATCTTCGTCAGCGCGTCGGTCCAGGCCTTCTTGTCGGCGTCGGAGATGCCGGGGGGCGCCACGATGCCGCGCCAGTTGGTGAAGACCAGGTCGATCCCCTGCTCCTTGAGGGTCTTGACGTCCTTGAGCGCCTCGATCGGCTGCTCGCTGGTCACCGCGAGGACGCGCACGTCGCCCGCCTCGACCTGGTCGAGGAACTCGCCGAAGCCGCTGGCACCGAAGGCGATCTTGTTGCCCAGGAGCGCCGGCAGGAGCTCACCGCCACCGTCGTAGGAGACGTAGCTGACCTGCTTGGGGTCGATGCCGACCGCCTTGGCGAGCTGCATCGGCAGCAGGTGGTCGGGGCCACCCGGGGAGGAGCCGCCGCCGACGGCGACCTTCTTGGGGTCGGCCTTCCACGCGGCGACGAGCTGGTTGATGTCCTTGTACGGGGAGTCCTTCGGCACGACGATCGCGCCGGCCTCCTCGATCAGCTTGGCGATCGGCGTGGTCTCGGCGAGCGTCGCCTTCGACTTCTGGGTGTATGCCGCGCCGACGACGCCCAGCCCCATCTGCATGGCGAGCTTGCCGTTGCCCTTCTCGTTCACGACCCGCTGCAGTCCGACGGTGCCACCGGCACCGGGCAGGTTGAACACCTGGACGGAGCCGGTGATCTTCTGGGCCTCCATGACCTTGGCGGCGGTGCGGGCGGTCGTGTCGTAGCCGCCACCGGGGCTGTTCGGGACCATGAGCTGCAGGCCCGTCGCGGGCTTGCCGCCGTCGGACGAGGACGAGGCGGTGCCCTTGGCGGCCGTGGCGCCGCAGGCGCTGAGCAGCAGGGCGGCCACGGCGGTGGCGGCCGCGAGGACGGTCGTGGGACGGGCTCTCATCGTTGAGACCTTTCGTCGTGCAGGACGTTCAGGGGGGAGACTTCCGCTCGCGGGGAGGCGAGCGCCATGATCGTGGCGGCCACCTCCCCGGCCCGTCCCCCTTCTGTCAGCAGTGAAGGTTGAGTTCATAGTGTTCGTACGCCGGCGCCGGCGGCCCACCCTGGCCGGCCAGCTGCTCGTCCTGCAGCTGGCGGTGGTCATCGTGGTGCTCGTGCTCGTCGGTGCAGTGTCCCTCGCGCAGTCCGAGGCGACGTTCCGCGGGGTCGAGGGACGCCGGGTCAGCGCGCTGGCCGAGCAGCTCGGCGGCAACCCCCTCGTCCGGACCAACCTCGCCACGCCGTCCACCCGCACCGGTCTCGCCACGCTGGGGCAGTCGGTGGTGACGCAGTCCCGGGTGACGTCGGTGACCTTCGCCGACGCCGACGAGAACGTGCGCACCTCCACCGACCCCTCGCTGGAGGGTGGCCGGATCCCGTTGCCGCGCAAGGCCGTTGCCGACGGAGCGAGCTGGTCGGGCACGCTCGAGCTGTTCGGGCAGCGCCAGCTCGTGAGCCAGGTCCCGGTCTTCAGCGTGGCGGACGAGCACGTCGGTGAGCACCTCGGCACCGTCATGATCACCGAGGCGTTCCCGTCGGCGTGGCAACGGCTTCGGGGCGCCTCCTCGTACCTGCTCACCTACCTGGGCACCGCCCTCATCGTGGGGCTCGTCGGGTCGTGGCTGCTGGCGGAGCGGATCAAGCGGCAGACCCTCGGCATGGAGCCCGAGGAGATCACCGGGCTCGTCGAGCACCGCGAGGCCCTGCTCTACGGCATCGCCGAGGGCGTGGTCGCGCTCGACCCGCAGGGGCGGATCACCCTGGTCAACGACGTGGCCCGTCGCCTGCTCGACCTGCCCGAGCACGCCACCGGGCTGAGCCTGGCCGACCTGCGGATCACCGGGCGCCTGCTGACGGTGCTCACCGGCGACGGCGAGGCCACCGACGAGGTGGTGGTCCGCCGCGGGCGGGTGCTGGTCATGAACCGGATGAGCGTCGACAAGGACGGCCGCCACCTCGGCACCGTCACCACGCTGCGCGACCGCACCGCCCTGGCCGCGCTCGAGCGCGAGCTCGGGTCGTTCCGCAGCAGCACCCAGCTGCTGCGGGCCCAACGGCACGAGTTCGCCAACCAGCTGCACACGATCAGCGGCCTCATCCAGATCGGCGAGTACGACGAGGTCGTCCGCTACGTCGACGCGGTCAGCGAGCGCCGCCACTCCCTCGACCTGTCGGTCAACAGCCGGGTCCGCGACCCCGCCGTCGGGGTGCTCCTCATGGCCAAGGCGTCGATCGCGGCCGAGCGCCGGGTCGACCTGCGGATCAGCGACGACACCTCGCTCGACCGGCTCGACACCGAGGACTCCGCCGACGTCGCGACCGTGGTCGGCAACCTCGTCGACAACGCGATCGACGCCGCAGCCGGCAGCGCCGGCTCGTGGGTCGAGGTGGGCATCGCCCACGACAGCACCACGGTGCGGATCACGGTCCGGGACTCCGGGCCAGGCGTCGCGGACGAGGTCGCGGACTCCGTCTTCGAGCAGGGCGTGACGAGCAAGACCGAGGGCGAGGGCGAGCACGGGATCGGGCTCGCGCTCACCCGGCTGGTGTGCCGTCGCCGCGGTGGCGAGGCGGGGTTCCACAACACGGCCGACGGAGCGGTCTTCACCGCCCACCTCACGGTCACCCCCGTCCCCGAGGCGGTGACCCGGTGAGCCGGGTGACCGGCGCCGCGATCCGCGTCCTCATCGTCGACGACGACTTCATGGTGGCCCGGGTGCACACGGGGTTCGTCGAGAAGGTTGAGGGCTTCGAGGTGGTCGGTGTCGCGCACACCGCGGCCGACGCCCTCACCCAGGTCGCCGGGACCCAGCCGGACCTCGTGCTGCTCGACATGTACCTGCCCGACCGGTTCGGCCTCGACGTCCTCGGCGAGCTGCGGCAGGCGGGCAGCGACTGCGACGTCATCGTCATCACCGCGGCCCGCGAGCTCGACGCCGTCCGCGGGGCGATCCAGCGCGGCGTGGTCGACTACGTGCTAAAGCCGTTCGGCTTCCAGGACCTGCGCGAGCGCCTGGAGCGGTATGCCGCTCAGCGCCAGCTCCTGCGCGGCGACGCCGACCGGGTCGACGGCCAGGCCGAGATCGACCGGGTCCTCGCCCGCGCCGGCTCGGGATCCACCGTGCTGCCCAAGGGCCTCAGCCCGGAGACGGTGGCCGTCGTCGCCGACGCGCTGCGGACCGCCGACGGCACCCTGTCGGCGACCGAGGCCGCCGAGGCGGTGGGCATCTCCCGGGTGAGCGCCCGGCGCTACCTGGAGTACTTCGTCAGCACCGGGCGCGCGGAGGTCACCCTCCGCTACGGCAGCACCGGCCGCCCGGAACGGCGCTACCGCCGTGCCTGAGGCGCCGGGCCGCGAACCCGGGCCCGGGACCCGCGCCGCGTCGTCCGCCAACGCCCCGGCAGCCCGGCACGCGCTCGACGTGCTCACCCTGCTGGCGCGGCACACCGAGCCCCTGCCCGCCGGGGCGATCGCGCGGGACCTGGGCCTTCCGCGCTCGACGACGTACCACCTGCTGGCGGTGCTGCGGGACGCCGGCTTCGTCACGCACCTGCCCGAGGACCGGCGCTACGGCCTGGGCGTCGCGGCCTTCGAGCTGGGGTCGGCCTACCAGCGCCAGGCGCCGCTGCAGCGGATCGCCCGCCCGCTCCTCGGCCGGCTCGTGGACGCGACGACCCACAACGCGCACCTGGCGGTGCTGCACGGCCGCGACGTCCTCTACGTCATCGAGGAGCGCGCGCCCGGCCGCCCGCTGCTCGTCACCGACGTCGGCGTGCGGCTGCCGGCCACCCTCACGGCCAGCGGCCTGGCCATGCTGGCCGAGCTGCCCGCAGCGCAGGTCCGGGCCCTCTTCCCGCACAGGGACACGCTCGTCCAGCGCGACGGGCGCGGCCCCGCGAGCGTCACCGAGCTGCGCCGCGAGCTCGCGGCGGTGCGCACGCGCGGCTACGCCACCGAGGACGGCTCGGTCAGCCCCGGTCTCGCCTCGGTCGCCCGGGCCGTCCTCGACCACACCGGCCACCCGGTCGCCGGCATCGCGGTCACCTTCCCCCGGGACGAGGTCGACACGGCCGAGCAGGAGCGCCTCGTCGCAGCCGTGACCCGCACCGCGGCCGCACTGACCGCGCGCATCCGCGGCGTCCACTGACACCCGCCTGCCACACTGGCCTGCGGGACCGAGGGGGGACCATGACGACGACTCACCAGTCGGCGGGACGCCGGCGACGCCGGGTGGTGCGACGCGCTGCTGCTGCGGCCGTGGCCCTGCTCGTGGCGGGCGGCGCCGCGGGGTATGCCGCGTGGAGCCGGGACCCCGCCGGAGCCGGTCGTGCGTCCACCGGCGTGGTCGCGGCAGGCGCTCAGCCCGGCAGGGGTGTGCGTCCGCCGGTCAGGCCCACGACGGCCCACCCGGTGGCTCCGCAGTCCCGCACCACCTCCCCGACCAGCGCCACCACGCCCGCAAGGCAGGCGCACCGCCCGGCCGGCTCCACGGCATTCGCCCCTGTCGTCACCGACCGCATCCCGGCACCGGCCGTCAGCATCGCCCTGGACGCGCCCGTCCGCGGGACGACGAACATGCAGCCCTCGGCGGCCCGTGCCTTCGACCGGGCCTTCGCCGCCGCCCGGGCCGGCGGGCTCCACCCGCAGATCCGCTCCGCCTGGCGCAGCCGCGCCTACCAGCAGGTCCTGTTCGACCGGGCCGTCGCGACCTACGGCTCGGCGGCCGAGGCCGGCAGGTGGGTCCTGCCGCCGAGCCGGTCCGCCCACGTCAAGGGGTACGCCGTCGACGTCCACCCGCAGGCGGTCGCCGCCTGGCTCGAGGTGCACGGACCGGCGTACGGGATCTGCCGCACCTACGACAACGAGTGGTGGCACTTCGAGTACCTCGCCACGTCCACCTGCCCGCCCAGGCTGCCGACCGCCGCCGGCTGACCCCACAATGGCCGGGTGCCCGACACCCCCGTGACCGCCGTCGTGCTGTGCGGGGGCACGGGGCGGCGCTTCGGCGGCGACAAGACCCGAGCCGACCTCGGCGGCGCCACCGTCCTCGACCGGCTGCTCGACGGCCTGCCCGGCGACTGGGCGGTCCTGTGCGTCGGCGAGCGCCGCCCGACCACGCGCGGGGTCACCTGGCTGCGCGAGGACCCGCCCGGGGGAGGTCCGGTCGCCGCGCTGGCCGCCGCCCTCCCGCACGTCGCGACGCCCGTCCTCGTCGCCCTCGGTGGCGACATGCCGTATGCCGCGCCCGCGGCACCCGACCTCGCGAGCCGCCTCGTGGCGGGCGGCGGCACCGGCTCCGGCGGGCACGGCACCGGCTCCGCGCCCGAGGTGGTGGCCGCCCGCGACGCTGGCGGGCGGGTGCAGCCGCTGCTCGCGGCATACCGGGTCGACGCCCTGCGCGCGGCGGTCCCGACGCCAGCCGCGGGGGCGCCCCTCATGCGGCTGCTCGACCGGCTGCGGGTCGAGGCGGTCGAGGTCGCGGACCCGGCGGCACTCGACGTCGACACCCCGGACGACCTCGAACGGGCACGCCATAGGCTCGGCCCGTGAAGGCCATCACGATCCCCCAGCCCGGAGACGCCGACGCCCTCGTCCTCGACGAGGTGCCCGACCCCCAGCCCGCGGCCGGCGAGGTCCGGGTGCGGGTCGCGGCCGCCGGGGTCAACCGCGCGGACGTCATGCAGCGGATGGGCCACTACCCGCCGCCGCCCGGCGCCCCCGAGTACCCGGGGCTGGAGGTCAGCGGCACCGTCGACGCGCTCGGCGAGGGCGTCGAGGGCTGGTCGGTCGGCGACGAGGTCTGCGCGCTCCTGTCCGGCGGCGGCTACGCCGAGCTGGTCTGCGTGCCGGCCGGGCAGCTGCTGCCCGTCCCCGCGGGCGTGTCGCTGGAGGACGCGGCGGCCCTGCCCGAGGTCGTCAGCACGGTCTGGTCCAACGTCTTCATGACGGCGAACCTGCTGCCCGGGCAGACGCTGCTCGTCCACGGCGGCTCCTCCGGCATCGGCACCATGGCGATCCAGCTCGCGCGCGAGGTCGGCGCGCACGTCGCGGTCACCGCGGGCACGGCCGAGAAGCTCGAGGCCTGTCGCGAGCTGGGCGCCGAGGTGCTCGTCAACTACCGCGAGGTGGACTTCGTCGAGCGGGTGCGGGCCGCGACCGGCGGGGCGGGGGCCGACGTCGTGCTCGACAACATGGGCGCGAAGTACCTGGCGTGCAACGTCGACGTCCTCGCCCCCAACGGGCGGCTCGTCATCATCGGCCTCCAGGGCGGTCGCACCGCCGAGCTCGACCTCGGCAAGCTCCTGGCCAAGCGGGCCGCCGTCATCGCGACGTCGCTGCGCGCGCGGCCTGCGGGCGAGAAGGCCACCATCGTCGCCGCCGTGCGCGAGCACGTCTGGCCCCTCGTCGAGGCGGGTCGGGTGCGCCCGGTCGTCCACGGCCGGTACCCGCTCGCCGACGCGGCAGCCGCCCACCGCGAGCTCGAGTCCAGCGGCCACGTCGGCAAGATCCTCCTGACGCCCTGACCGCCTGACGCCCTGACCCCTCGCGCCCCCGCCCCCGCCCCCACCCCCCGGGGGCCGGCCCCGCTCGTCTGTTCACACACCTGCGTCCCACTGCGCAGTGAGCGGATCCGTGCGCAGTGGGACGGACGTCTGTGCGCAGACGAGCGATCGGGCAGGGGCACCTCGCCGGGCGGCGTATCCTTGGGGGCGGCAAAGGGTTCCTGTGCGTCTTGGAGGCGGGTGCGGCGCACGCCCGTTTCGGCGTGCCCTCGCCCCGCTCAGAACGAGAACCCGTGTCGCCCATCGCCTCCTACCGCCGCCTGTTCTCGGTGGCCGGTCCCGCCTACGTCGTCACCGCCTTCCTCGCGCGCCTACCCCTGGCCATGAGCCAGATGGGTGCCCTCCTGCTCGTGTCCCACACGACCGGTTCGTATGCCGCGGGCGGCCTGGCCGCCGGCACGCTCGCCGTGGTGAGCGCGGTCGCCTCGCCGCTGGCCGCGGCGGTCGCCGACCGGGTCGGGCAGCGGCCCGTCCTGCTCGTGCAGTCGGTCGTCGCGGGCCTGGGGCTGCTGGCCCTCGTCGCGCTGGCCGCGGCCGGGCGACCCGCGGCCGTCCTCGTCACCGCAGCCGGCGTGACCGGTGCGTTCCTGCCGCAGGTCGGGCCGATGGCCCGCGTGCGGTGGCGGCCGCTGACCGCCGGGCAGGGAAGCCTGCAGCCGCGGCTGGTGTCCACCGCCTTCTCGTACGAGGGCGCCGCCGACGAGGCGTCGTTCGTCCTCGGGCCGGCGCTGCTGGGGGTGCTCGTGTCGGTGGCCGCGCCCGGTGCGGGGCTCGTGCTGGCGGCGGTGCTGCTGCTCGTCTTCGGCACCGGGTTCGCCCTGCACGACTCCGCCCGGCTCACCCACGCGGTCCGTGCCGCCGCCGGGGCCCGGACCCGGCTGTGGACCGTCCCGCTCGGCATCCTGCTGCTCGCCCAGCTCCTCATCGGCACCGTCTTCGGCTCGGTGCAGACCGGCACGGCCGTGCTCGCGACCAGTGCCGGCCACCCCGGCAGCGCAGGTCTCGTGCACGCCCTGCTGGGCGTGGGCAGCGTGGCGGCCGGCGTCGCGCTCGCCGCGGTGCCCGAGCGGGTGGCGCTCACGACGCGCCTGCTCGCCGCCGCCGGTGGCCTGCTCGTGCTGTCGCTGCCCCTGCTGCTCGTGGGCTCGCTGGGGTCGCTCGTGGCGGTCGTGCTGCTGCTCGGCTTCGTCGTGGCGCCCTACATGATCACCACCTTCACCCTCGGCGAGCGTGTGGCGCCCCCGACCCGCGTGGGCTCGGCGATGACGCTGCTGGCCGCTGCGACGGGGCTCGGCTACGCGCTGGGGTCCGCGGTCGCCGGCCGGCTGGCCGACGACTCGGGGCACCGGGCTGCGTTCGCCGTGGCGGTGACCGCGACGGCCACCGCCCTGGTCGTGGCACTCGTGTCACGGGTCGTGCTGCGCCGGTTCGATCGGGCGGGCCACGCCGCGACGGTGCAGGCCGCACCGGGCGACGCCCCCGGCGAGCCGGCCGCGAACGGCCCCCTCGCGGCCGAGGCCGTGCCACGCTGAGCGGCATGAGCGTGCTCGCCACCGTGCTGGTGGCCCTCGTGGCCCTGGTCCACCTCTACATCGTGGTGCTGGAGATGGCGCTGTGGACCACCCCGCGCGGCCGTGCGGCGTTCGGCCTGACGCCCGAGTTCGCCGAGGCGACCCGCACGCTGGCGGGCAACCAGGGCCTCTACAACGGCTTCCTCGCGGCGGGTCTCGTCTGGAGCCTCGTGGGCCCCGAGCACCTGCGCTTCGGGTTCGCGGTCTTCTTCCTGCTCTGCGTCATCGTGGCCGGGCTGTACGGCGCGGCCACCGCGAGCCGGCGCATCCTGCTCGTGCAGGCCCTGCCGGGTGCCGTCGCCCTGGCTGCCGTCCTGCTCGCCGGCTGACGGTCCGGCCATGGGACTGTGGGCCGACCTCGGGCTCCCCGCGGCGCACGCCGGCCCGGTGCGGCACGCCCTGCACCGGCTCGTCGCCAGCGCGCCGGGGGCCCGGGTCGCGAGCCGGGTCGTTGCGCCCCTGGACACCGCCGTGCGCCGACTGGCGGGAGGTCGCACCGCCACCGAGGCACTCGCCGGCGTCCCCACCGTCACGCTCACCACCCGTGGCGCCCGCACGGGCCGGGAGCGCCAGAGCCACCTGCTCGCCATCCCCTGCGGGGAGCACCTGGCCGTCATCGGGTCGAACTACGGCGGGGAGGCAACCCCCGGTTGGGTGCACAACCTGCGCGCCGACCCCAGCGGGGTCCTCACCCACCACGACCGGTCGGTCCGGGTCCGGGCACGGCTGCTCAGCGGCGCGGAGGCGGAGGCCGTCTGGGACACGGCCGCCGCGATGTACGCCGGCTACCCGGCATACCGCCGGCGGGCGGCCCACCGCACGATCACGGTCTGGCTCCTCCAGCCCGCCCCGCGCGGCTGAGGCAGGATGGGACGCATGAGCGAGCAGCCGCGACCGGAAGGCCAGACCAGCCCCGACGCCGAGGGCGACCGCGACCCGCACCGGGTGGTCGTCGTCACGCAGGACGGCATGGGCGTCTCCCACCACGAGGAGAGCGAGGACGGCCCGACCAATCCGGCCGACCTCGTCGAGCAGCCGGCCAAGGTCATGCGGATCGGCTCGATGATCAAGCAGCTGCTCGAGGAGGTGCGCAACGCGCCCCTGGACGAGGCGGGACGCGCACGCCTGGCCGAGATCCACCGCCGCTCGATCAAGGAGCTCGAGGACGGCCTGGCCCCCGAGCTCATCGAGGAGCTCGAGCGGATCGCCCTGCCGTTCCGCGAGGACGAGGCGCCCACCGATGCCGAGCTGCGGATCGCGCAGGCCCAGCTCGTGGGCTGGCTCGAGGGGCTCTTCCACGGCATCCAGACCGCGCTGTTCGCCCAGCAGATGGCGGCCCAGCAGCAGCTGGCGCAGATGCGGCGCGCGCTCCCGCCCGGCCAGGCGCCGATGGACGGCGGCCCCGGGATGCCCAGTGGCCCGGGCCTGCACCCGGGCGGCCCCGAGCACCGCGAGAGCGGGCCCACCGGCCAGTACCTCTAGGCGGCCACCTCCGGCTCGCGGGCGATGCGGCGCAGGGGCGAGAGCCACGCGTATGCCGCGGCGAGCACGCCGACGGCGACGACGCTCACCATCGCGCGGCGTACGCCCCACTCGTTGGCCAGCCCGCCCGCGGCGAGCGCCCCGACCGTCCAGCCGATGCCCCAGGAGAGCATCCGGCCGGCGGTGTTGACCCGGCTGAGCAGGTGCTCGGGCGTGACCTGCTGGCGGTAGGTCAGCGAGTTGATGACGACGAGCTGGTACGCGACGCCCCAGCCGACCATCGCCACGACCGCGACCAGCCACGTGGTCGTCGTGGCGACCACCAGCCCGCCGGCGGCCGACACCGGGATCGCGAGCAGCGTGAGCCGGGCGGTCCCGACCCGGCGCAGCAGGCGGGGGGTCAGCCAGGCCGCGAGGATGCCGCCGACGCCCCACATGCTGAAGACGAGGCCGAACCGCCAGCCGCTCGTCCCCACGCCGAGCACCCGGTCGCACCACGGGACCGCGAGCGCCATGAACCCGGCACCGGCCAGCGACTGCAGCGCGCCGATGACGGTGTTGGACCGCACGCCCGCGTGCTGCCACAGGAACCGCTGGCCGTCACGGATGTCGGCGAGGACGGACCGGGCACCGACGGCGAACCCGGCCGATGCGGCGCGCTCGCGGGCGGTGGACAGGGCCCGCCCGATCGAGCGGACGAGCAGGGCCGAGACGAGGAAGGTCAGCGCGTCCAGCACCAGCAGGTCGGCCGGGTGCATCACCGCCAGCGCGAGGCCGACCCCGGCGGGGACGCACAGGTCGAGCATGCCGCCGACTCCCCAGATGGCGGCGTTCGCCTCGCCGACCCGCTCGCGCCCGACCAGAACGGGCAGGGCGCCGAAGTTGGCCCCGTCGAAGAACGTGAAGAGCGACTGCGCGACGAACCCCGCGACGAGCACGTGGGCGACCGTGAGGTGTCCCAGCCACCAGGCGAGCGGCACCGTCCCGATGACGACGACGTTGGCGAGGTCGGCGCCCACCATGACCCGCTTGCGGTCGAGCCGGTCGCCGACGACGCCGGAGAACAGCCCGAAGAGGAGGTACGGCAGCGCCTCGAGGGTGGTGGTGAGCGCGGTGAGGCCGGGCGAGCCGCTGATCCGGTAGACGAGGACGGGCATCGCGACGGCCGTGACGAGCGACCCGGTGAGCGAGGTGAGGCGCGCCGTCCAGTACCGGCGGAAGTCCGGGTCGGCGCGCAGCCAGCCGGGGGCGGTGGTCGTCACCCGCACAGTGTGCCCCGGGCCCGCGGGCGACGGCGGCCGCCCGGCCAAACGATGGGGCGCTCCGGGGCAAACGGTGGGGCGCTGCTGGGGAGCCCGTGGCCGTGCGGCGGAAACCGGCTGTCGGGCGTCGCCGGGCACCGATACGTTCGGCACCATGACCGACGGCACCATGACTGACGCGACGAGCGGGGGCGAGGCGGTCCGGCAGCTGGCCGACGACTTCGACGCCTGGCAGATGACCACGAACCCGACCTGGGCCCACATGATCGGCGACTACCGCCACGCCGGCCGCTACGAGGACGCGAGCCGGGCCGCGGAGGACGAGCAGGTGGCGGCGGCGCGCGAGTTCGCCGAGCGCGCGCGGGCCATCCCCGACGAGGGCCTGGAGCTGCAGGACCGCATCACCCGCGACATGGTCGCCTTCGACGCCGACAGCCAGGCCGACGTCGCCGCCACGCGGATGGCCGAGCTCAGCGCGAACCCCGTCTTCGGCATCCAGTCCGACCTGCAGGTGACGGTGCCCATGCTCGCGCTGCCGACGGTCGAGGTGGCCGAGGCGATGGTCGACAAGTACCGCGGCATCGGGCGGCACCTCCACGACCTCGCCGAGCGGCACCGTGAGGGGGTCGCCGCCGGCCGCACGCCCGCGGCGTTCGCGGTCGACGGCGTCGTCGAGCAGGTCGACCAGTGGCTGGCCCTCCCGCTCGAGGAGGACCCGCTGCTCGTGACGGCCACCGCGCCGGAGGGGCTCGACACCGACGCATGGCGAGCCGGCCTGCGCGAGGCGGTCGAGCAGGACGTGCGCCCGGGCCTGGCCCGGTACCGCGACGTGCTGCGCGACGAGGTCGCCCCGCACGCCCGCAGCGACGAGCAGGTCGGCCTCGCGCACCTTCCCGACGGGGCCGCCACCTACGCCACGCTGCTGGCGCACCACACCACGACGTCCCTGTCGGCGCAGGAGATCCACGACCTCGGCCTGGCCCAGATCGAGGCGCTCGACGAGGAGTACCGCCGGCTCGGCGGTGAGGTCTTCGGCCTCGACGACCCGGCCGCGGTCCGCGAGCGCCTGCGCACGGACCCCGACGGCCGCCACACCAGCAGCGAGGACATCGTCGCCGCGTCGGAGGCGGCGTTCGCCAAGGCCCGCGCGGCCATGCCCGAGTGGTTCGACCGCCTGCCGCAGGCCGACTGCGTGGTCCAGGCGACCGAGCACGGCGCCGCGGCCTACTACTACCCACCGGCCGACGACGGCTCCAGGCCGGGGACGTTCTTCGTCAACACCTCGCCGCCGTCGCGCTGGGGCCGGCACGAGATCGAGGCGCTGGCGTACCACGAGGGCATCCCCGGCCACCACCTCCAGCTCGCCATCGCGGTCGAGCTCACGGACCTCCCCGACTACCGGCGGCACGTCGTCTTCAACGCCTACGCCGAGGGCTGGGGGCTCTACACCGAGCGGCTGTCCGACGAGATGGGCCTGTACTCAGGGCCGCTCGAGCGGCTCGGCATGCTGACGATGGACTCCATGCGCGCCTGCCGACTCGTCGTCGACACAGGCATGCACGCGCTGGGTTGGAGCCGCCAGCAGGCGGTCGACTACATGGCCGGGCACTGCGCGATGGCGCTCGAGGGCGTGCGTGCGGAGATCGACCGGTACGCCACCTACCCCGCGCAGGCGTGCAGCTACATGGTCGGCCGGCTGGAGCTGCTGCGGATCCGGCGCGAGGCGCAGCAGCGGCAGGGCGACGCCTTCGACATCCGGCAGTTCCACAATGCCGTGCTCGACTCCGGGTCGCTGCCCCTGGCCGTCCTCGACGCGGTGGTGCAGATCCGCCTGCCCTGAGTCGCCCCGGCGTCAGGCAACGGGCACGGGGACCGGGGCGTCCGTGGCGCGGTGCGCCCGCAGGTGCAGGCCGGAGTCGACGAGGGTCTTGAGGACCACGAGCGCGACGGCCGGCAGCACGGCCGTCGCGCCGGCGACCGGGCCGCCGGCGTCGATGGTGCCGCCACCGTCGCGTGCGAGGAGGAAGGCGCTCCCGAGGACGACCACGTGCAGCACGACGACCCGCCCGTACGGCTGCGCCATCGCCTGCTGCGGCCCCGTGGTCAGCCGTTCACCGCGGGCGAACCAGTACACGGCCGTCGCGACGCCGTGGCTCGCGACCAGTGCGAGCAGGACGAGCAGGTAGCCGCCGACGCTGCCCGTCGTCCCGAGCCGGTGCGCGAGCCGCCACGTGAAGATGCCGTGCGCCAGGGTGAACGCGCCGTAGTGCACGCAGAAGAACCCCGCGAAGAACACCCTGGCCACGACCGCCGGGAGGGCGATCGCGGGCCCGCCGCCCGTGAACGCCATGGCCGGGGTGCCGTTCCGGGTGGGGGCGAGGGCCCCCAGGGCGGTCGCGATCCGGACGAGCGTCCACACCCCGACCGCCACGTTCTCGAGCCAGAACACGACGAGCACGTCGCCGGCTCCCCAGCGCCCGGTCGCGACGGCCCACAGCGGGATCGTGTTCGCGAGCACGAGGACCAGCAGGGTGGCCGCCCGCGCGGCCCGGGGCGGCAGCGTGGCGGCGAGTGACCCCAGGGCCTGCAGCCCCAGCAGGCGCAACAACATCGGCGCGTCTCCCCCTGCTCTTCCGGTGTGCGACGACGCGAGGGTATGCCGGGGTGCCTCGCCGGCGCCGCGCGTTACCGCTCACCCCCGTCCGAACGGCTGAGCCGCCGGGCGCGGCCGCTCGGGTTCGACAGGGGCGTCCCGTTTTCCTACACTCATTAGGCAATCGACGAAATGGAGTAGGAATGCCACGCGCCGGCCTCACCGCCGAGCGGCTCACCGTCGCGGCCGCCGAGCTGGCGGACGCCGACGGGCTCGAGGCGGTCACCGCTGCCGCGGTCGCCCGACGCTTCGGGGTCCGGACCGCCAGCATCTACGCCCACGTCGGCGGCACCCCGGACCTGCGCCGCCGGGTCGCCCTGCTCGCGCTCGACGAGACCGCGACGCTGCTCGCCGACGCGCTGGCCGGTCGGTCGGGCCGCCACGCGCTCGGCGCCCTGGGCGACACCTACCGCGCATATGCCGCCCGGCACCCCGGCCGCTGGGCCGCGATGCAGACACCGCTCGACGCCGCGACCGCCGCCGACAGCGCCGGACCCCGCCACGCCGACCTGTTGGGCGCGGTCCTGCGCGGCTACCACCTCGACGGCGACGCGCGGACCCACGCGGTCCGCCTCGTCGGCAGCGTGGTCCACGGCTTCGTCGACCTCGAGCTCGCCGGCGGCTTCGACCACAGTGCCCCGGCGGCCACGAGCAGCTGGACCGCGATCCTCGACGCCGTGCACCACACCCTGCAGACCTGGACCGACCACGACCCCACCGGAGACCCGCAGTGATCCACACCCCCCTGACCACCGACCTCGTCGTCGGCGTCGCCGAGCTCGAGCAGACCGGTCGGGCGACCCGGCTGCACCGCCTGCCGGCCTCCGCCCGTCTGCGCGCCGGCGGCGACCCGCAGGTCCTCATGGCGCAGGCGCAGCCCGCCGGGGTCCGGCTCGCGTTCCGCACCGGGTCCGACCGGGTGGAGCTCGACGTGCTCCCGACCAAGCGGGTCTACCCGGGTGCGCCGCCGCGCCCGGCCGGCCGGTACGACGTCGTCGTCGACGGCGAGGTCACCGACGAGCTCACCGCGACCGGGGGCGACGACCTCGTGATCGACCTCGCGACAGGGCGGTCCGAGCTGCGTGAGGGCGAGCCAACCACCCTGGCCATCGCACTGCCGCCCGGCGAGCACGACGTCGAGGTGTGGCTGCCGCACAACGAGGAGACCGCGCTGGTCGCCCTGCGCAGCGACGCTGCACTGGCCCCACTTCCGCGCACCCGGCGCCGGTGGGTGCACCACGGCAGCTCGATCAGCCAGGGCTCCAACGCGACCCGACCGACGGGCACCTGGCCCGTGGTGGCCGCGCGCTCGGCCGGCGTCGACCTCGTCAACCTCGGCCTCGGCGGGAGCGCGCTGCTCGACCCCTTCGTGGCGACCACCCTGCGCGACACCCCGGCCGACCTCGTCAGCCTCGCGGTGGGCATCAACCTCGTCAACGGCGACGTGATGCGCCGCCGGGCCCTCGGGCCGGCCCTCCACGGGTACCTCGACACGATCCGCGACGGCCACCCGACGGCGCCGCTGCTGCTGGTGTCACCGCTGTACTGCCCCATCCACGAGCAGACACCCGGACCGGCCGCGTTCGACCCCGCGTCGTTCGGCACGGGCCAGCTGCGCTTCGTCGCCACGGGGAACCCGGCCGAGGTCGCGGCCGGGCGGCTCACGCTCGAGGTGGTGCGCGAGGTGCTCGCGGAGGTGGTGGCCGCTCGGAGCGCCGACGACGACGCGCTGTACCTGCTCGACGGGCTCACGCTCTACGGCCCGCAGGACGAGGCCCGGCTGCCGCTGCCCGACGACCTGCACCCCGACGCCCAGACGCAGCAGCTGGTGGGCGAGCGCTTCGCCGCAGCGGTGTTCGGCGCGGGCGGTCCCTTCGCGGCCTGACCGGGCACCGGGGCCTGCGCCATCGCGGCCGTCCGAGGTCGGGCACGGAGTCGGGCACCCCGGTCTGCCGGACCGGGTCAGCCGACCTCGGCCGCGGCCGCGCGTCCGGCGGTGCGCCCGCTGAAGATGCACCCGCCGAGGAACGTCCCCTCCAGCGAGCGGTACCCGTGCACGCCACCGCCGCCGAACCCGGCGACCTCGCCCGCGGCATACAGGCCGGGCACCGGCTCCCCCGACGCGGACAGGACGCGCGCGGAGAGGTCGGTCTCCAGGCCGCCGAGGGTCTTGCGGGTCAGGACGTTGAGGCGGACGGCGACGAGCGGGCCGGCCTCGGGGTCGAGGATCCGGTGCGGTGCGGCAGTGCGGATCAGCTTGTCCCCGCGGTAGTTCCGCGCCCCGCGGATGGCGGTGACCTGGGCGTCCTTGGAGAACGCGTTCTCGACCTGGGCGTCGCGGTCGCGCACCTGCCGCTCGACGTGGGCGAGGTCGAGGGGGGCGTCGGGGGTGAGCCGGTTCATCTTCTCGACGAGCTCGCGCAGCGTGTCGGCCGAGACGAAGTCGGCGCCGCGCTCGAGGAACGCCTTCACCGGCGCGGGGATGTCGGTGCGAGCGCGGCCGAGCACGCCCCTGACGGACTTGCCCGTGAGGTCGGGGTTCTGCTCGCTGCCGGAGAGGGCGAACTCCTTGCCGAGGATGCGCGTGGTGAGGACGAACCACGAGTGGTCGTGCCCGGTCTGCCGCAGGTGGGCCAGCGTCCCGAGCGTGTCGAACCCGGGGAAGAACGGCGCCGGGAGGCGGTCGCCGTTGCCGTCGAACCACATCGAGCTCGGGCCGGGCAGGATGCGGATCGCGTGGGCGGGCCAGATCGGGTCCCAGTTCGAGATGCCCTCGACGTAGTGCCACATCCGGTCGCGGTTGACCAGGCGCCCGCCGGCCCGCTCGGTGATGGCGAGCATGCGCCCGTCGACGTATGCCGGGACGCCCGTGATCATCCGGTCCGGCGGGGTGCCGAGCCGCTCCGGCCAGTTAGCGCGGACGAGGTCGTGGTTGGCGCCGATGCCCCCGCTGGTGACGACCACAGCCTGGGCGGTGAGCTCGAACTCACCCACCGCGTCGCGGTTCGTGGGGCGCCCGCGCTCGGCCGGGTCGTCGGCGAGCACGGTGCCGCGCACGCCGGTGACGGCACCGCCGTCGGTGACGAGCTCGTCGACCTGGTGCCGGTGCCGCAGCTCGACCCGGCCGGTGGCGACGTGCTCGCCGACCCTGCGCAGGAACGGCTCGAGCACGCCGGGGCCGGTACCCCAGGTGATGTGGAACCGCGGTACCGAGTTGCCGTGGCCGGACGCGCTGCCGTCCCCGCGCTCGGCCCAGCCGACGACCGGGAACCAGCGCATCCCCTGCTGGTGCAGCCACGACCGCTTCTCCCCCGCGGCGAAGTCGCAGTAGGCCCTTGCCCACTGGACCGGCCAGCGGTCCTCGTCCTGCAGCCGGTCGAACCCGGCCGAGCCCTGCCAGTCCTGCCACAGCAGCTCGGCGCTGTCCTTGACGCCCATCCGCCGCTGCTCGGGGCTGTCGGCGAACAGCAGTCCGCCGAAGGACCAGAACGCCTGGCCGCCGAGGTTCGTCGCGCTCTCCTGGTCGACGAGGAGGACGCGGCGTCCGGCGTCCGCGAGCTCCGCGGTGGCGACGAGACCGGCGAGGCCGGCCCCCACGACGATGACGTCAGCGTCCATGCGCCTCAACCTATGGCCGGGTAACTCCCGTCGTCACGCGAACGCGGCCACCGTCGAGCGCGAACCGGACCTCGCCGAGGTCGGTGACCACCGCGTCGGCGAGCAGGTCCGCCGGGTCGGTCGTCGTGGTGACGGCGAGGGTCGCGCAGCCCGCGGCCCGCCCGGCCTCGAGACCGCCGGGCGCGTCCTCCACGACCAGGCAGTCGGCCGGGTCGACGCCCAGCCGGCGCGCCCCCAGGAGGTAGGGGTCCGGGTGTGGCTTGCCCCGGTCGACGTCGCTGGCGGTGACGACCACGGCCGGCACGGGCAGCCGGGTGGCCCCGATCCGCACCGCGGCCAGCGGCTCGGTGCAGGAGGTGACGATGGCGCAGTGCTGCGGGTCGCCGGCGGTGAGCACCTCGAGCGCGTCGAGCGTCCCGGGCAGGACCGTGATGCCGGCGGTGTCGCCGACCTCGATCTGCTCGATGCGCGCGACGGCGTCGTCGACCATCTCCGCAGGCAGCAGCGCCTCCACGACCCCGCGCGCCGGCACGCCGTGGAAGCCGGCCAGCCGCCGGGGGTCCACCCCCATCTCGCCGGCCCACTGGACCCACGACCGGATGACGACCGGGATCGAGTTGATCAGCGTCCCGTCCATGTCGAACAGCACTGCCGCGAAGTCGCGGCCCTCGAACGGGTTGGGGCTCGGCGGCATACGCGCAACCCTAGGTGCCGTCCCCGGTGCCCGCCGGGAGAGCCGGTTACGGTGGTCGGGTGGGCACGCCGGCAGGAAGCGCGCGACGCGGCACCGGTGTGCTCCGGTGGCTCGGTCGGGTGGTGGCGGCGCTCGCCGTCTTCGTGGCCTGCAACACCGGCGGGGTGGCCGCGACGACGCTGTTCCCGGTGCACGCCGGCACCCTCAACTACGACGCGACGCTGCGGCTGTCGCTCGACCCGGGCGACATCTCGACCATCACGGCGCCGACCACCTTCGGCAACATCCGCCTCGAGTTCGGCGGCATCGTGCCTGCGCCGGGCATCCGTGCCGAGGTCCAGGTCAAGGAGCGGATCACCGAGCTGCTCTCCCGCCCCAACATCTCGGTCCGCTCGCTGGAGCCCGGCCCGCTCGAGCTCGAGAAGGCCGCCACCGACGCCGCGACCGGGCTGGCCCTGCGGTTCGCGCTCGGCGCGCTGTTCGTGGCGGCCCTCCTGCTCGGCGGGTATGCCGTGTGGCGCCGCCAGCGGGCGCGGCCCGCCGGACGCCGGCTCCCCCTGCGCGCCGTGCAGTGGGGCACGGTCGTGACCTGGACGACGTCCTGCCTGGTGACCTTCGCCGTCGTGGCGTGGACGTACCAGCCGGAACGGTTCGCGTCCTTCTCCACCACCGGCATCCTCGGCGCCGTCCAGCGCAACGCCGACCTGCTCGAGGGCGTCGAGACCCGCGCGGAGCAGACCACGCCGTACCTCAAGAACCTGCTGGCGCTGTCGTCCGCGCTGCAGGACAAGTACGCGCCGCAGAACCTCAGCAGCCCGGTCGCCGCCCGGTTCCTGCTCGTCTCGGACATCCACGGCGGCAACCAGTACCCGCTGATGCGCACGATCGTGCAGCGCGAGCGCGTCGACGCCGTCATCGACGCGGGCGACCTCGTCAACTTCGGAACCGCGACCGAGGCCGAGGCCGCCGGGGTGTTCAAGGGGATCGAGTCCCTCGGGGTGCCGTACCTGTTCGTCAAGGGCAACCACGACGCGCGCTCCGACGTCGACCGCGAGCTGCTCGACCGGCTCGCCAAGGTCCCCAACGTGGTCCTGCTCCAGCCCGACGACACGACCTACCGGGTCGAGTCGATCGCCGGCGTGCGGATCGCGGGCTTCAACGACCCGCGCTGGTTCGGGGACGACAACCAGGACAACGCCGCCAAGCAGAAGCCCGCCGCCGCCCGGTACGTCGCGGCCATGGCCGACCAGCCGTCGCCCGACATCCTGGTGTCGCACGAGCCGGCCGCCGTCGAGGACGTGAAGCGGGCCGGCATACGCGTCAACGGGCACATGCACACCGCGGCCCTGGAGGGGAACCGGATCCAGGTCGGCACCTTCACCGGCGGCGGGCCGTTCAGCCACTTCGTCGCCGAGGGCGGCAACGGCGAGGAGCTCACCGGCCAGCCGTCGGCGTTCGACATCGCGGCGTTCGGCGACGACTGCCGGCTCGCCTCCCTCACGCGCTACCAGTTCCGCAACGTGGTCGAGGGGCGTCCGGCGTACGACGACGTCACCCTCATCAACGGCTCGCGGATCGAGTCCGCCGCGCCGCAGCTGCCGGGCGCGACCCGGTCGTCCGGCACGGCGACGGCGACGGCGACCAAGGGGGCGTCAGCGGCGCGCTCGTGCTCCCCCGACCTCGGACGCACGACCGAGCGCATCACGGCCACGACACCCGCGTCCACCAGCCCCTGACGCACCCGCCCGGCCGCTCACCCCCGCGGATCGGCGTGCGGGCGCAGCTCAGACGCGGGTGAGCCGGCGCAGGGCGTCGAAGCCGTCGTCCGTGCCGCGCCACCGGCGGCGGCACTCCTCGACCCCGACGCGGCGCAGCACCGACCGCAGCGTCCAGAGCACGACCACGACGTCGTCGGCGTACCCGACGACCGGGATGAAGTCCGGCACCAGGTCGAACGGGAGCGCCAGGTAGGCGGCCAGGGCGACGAGCCGCCACCGGACCGACGCCGGCTGCGACCGGTCGGTCACGAGGTCCTTGACGAGGCGGACGAGGTCCGGCAGGAGGCGCACGGACTCGGTCAGCGCGCCGCCGCGGGGGCGCGCCACGAGCAGCGCGACGACGAGCGCGAGCCACGCCACCGCGAGGGCGGCGACGAGCGACACGACCACCTCACGCACGCGCCCATCCTCCCAGCGCCGGCCCGACCGCCGACGACGGGTCTACGCGGAGGTGGTGCGTCGCGCGTCCCGCAGCCCTCACCGGGGGCGGGGCATCGCGGCATACGTGTATGCCGTCGCCTCCCCCGGCGCCCGGCAGGTGAGGCGGGCCGCCGGCTGGGTCCCGCGGCGTACGTCGACGACCGTGCGGGCGGGCAGGCCGGCGCCACCGAGGACCTCGACCTCCCACGTGTCGGCGGCGGTGGCGGTGACCGCGCCGGGCCGGACGTCCCGCGGACCCCCGTCGCCGTGGTCGCGCAGGACGGCGGCGAGCGCCGCCTGGACGGGCGGTGGGACCGTCGAGAACCCGCGCAGGTGCTCGACGTCGACCCGGCCGGCCAGGTGCCCCTCCACGACGGCGACGGCGGAGTCGGGGTCGAGCCCGCCGTAGGTGGTGCCGTCCGGGACGACGAGCAGGTTCGCGGCGAAGCGGTCGCCGCCGATGTGCGAGCACTCCCACGTCTGCTCCGGCCACCGGTCCGCCACGGCCGCGGCGACCGGTCGGCCACGGACGGCGCAGCAGACGTCGTGCCGGCCGTGGGTGCACACGAGCAGCTGGGGGCCCGGCTCTCCGGCAGGGCTGGAGCCGCCGCCGGGACCGGAGCCGCCGCGGGGGTCCGGGCCGTCACGCAGCGCGGCGACGGCGGCCTCGAGCCCGTCGGCACCGGACCAGGTGCCCCACTGCTGGCGGCCGTCGGTGTCCACGACGCCCCAGTGCCTTTGGGCGCCGGAAGGGCGGCGTCCCGGTCGACGGACGAGGACGGCGCGGCCACCCACGGCGAGGGCGGTGCGGTGGACGGTCGTGCCCATCTCGCGTGGCAGGCCGGGGCTGTCGAACGCGGCGGGCAGCCACCCGCCCGGGTGCTCGAGGAGGAGCCAGCGGGTGGCGGGCGCGGCGGTCCCGAGCATGGGGTCGCCGCGACGCCGCGCCGACGTCGAGCAGCGGGGCGTGGTCATCCGGGGACGACGACGCCCGTGCGCAGCAGCGTGCGCGCCAGCTCGACCCCCAGGGCACCGGCGCTCGCCTGCCCGTCCGCGAGCAGGGCCTCGACGGCCGCGAGGTCGCCGCCCGCGACGGGGAGCGCACCCACCCGGCTGCGCAGCACCGTGCCACCCGCCCCACCGGGGGCCGGCTCGAGGGTGGCCTCGACGTGGTCGCGGACCCGCACGACGGTGGACTCGACGGCGGCGGCGGCCGCCTCGGCCTGGGCCAGCGGCGACAGCGGAGCCGGTCGCTGCGCGGCGCGCGCCGCACCGGCCAGGCCGGCGGCGAGCTCGCTGGCGTCGACCTCCGCGATGGCGTCGAGCAGGGCCCGGCGCACGGCCTCGACGTCGTCGTGGTCCGGGCCGGCGGTGACGAGGTCGGTTCCCACGGCGAGGGCGGACCGCAGCTCGGAGCCGCGGGACGCACGGGCCACGGCGGCCCGCACGAGCTGGTCGGCGACGTGCCGTCGCGTCCAGGCGTGCACCCCGATCGTGAGGTGGATGCTCGTGCCGCCGAGGGCCGTGGCGGAGTGCAGGTAGCCGCGGGGCAGGTACAGGCAGTCGCCCGGACGGAAGGTCGTCTCGATGAGGGGGTCGGTTCCCGCGGCCGCCTCCTCGACGGCGGCGCGGTGGTCGGTCCACGGCTCGTCACGCAGGGGCAGCGGGTGCACCGGGGGCCGGATGCGCCAGCGCTTCTCGCCCGCGACCTGCAGGACGAAGACGTCGTGGACGTCGTAGTGGTCGCTGAAGCCCGTGTTCTGGGGCGGCGTCACGTAGGCGTTCACCTGCACCGGGTGGCCGAGCCCGGCGGCGAGGGACTGGGAGAAACGCACCACCGGTTCCCAGGTCCGGTGCAGGCCCTGCAGCACGAGCGTGGCGCCGTCGGCGAAGTGGGACAGGACGGCGTCGTCACTGGCCTGGTCGGCGATCGCGGCGCCGATGCCGCCGCCGCGGGTGAAGCTGCGCTCGGGCAGGGTCGTGCCGTTCCTGGCCATGCGCAGGAACGGCGTGCGCAGGCCGCGGGTGGAGACGAGCTCGTCCACCGCGGCCGCGGAGAACAGGTCGTCGAAGGGCAGCGGCAGGTCGGCCGCGCGGGTCAGCAGCGGCTCGCGGGACCAGTAGCGGCGGGCGAACTCCTCGGGCTCGACCCCCACGAGCCGCGACAGCACCGGGAGCCCGCCCGACTGGACGTGCTCCCGGTGCTGGTCGGTCGTCGTCACGACGGTCGGCTCAGCTGCGCTCACAGGCCCCGGTCGGCCGGGTCCGCGCCACCGTCGGCTCCGCCGTCGTGGCCACCTGCGTTCGCGCCACCGTCGGCAGTGCCCTCGCCACCGGCGCCACCGTCCGCGCCGCCATCCGCCCCGCCGTCGGCACCGCCGTCGTGGCCACCGGGGTTCGCGCCGCCGTCGGCCGTGCCCTCGCCACCAGCGCCACCGTCGGCTCCGCCATCGGCCCCGCCGTCGTGGCCGCCGAGGTTCGCGCCGCCGTCGGCCGTGCCCTCGCCACCAGCGCCACCGTCGGCTCCGCCGTCGTGGCCGCCTGCGTTCGCGCCGCCGTCGGCCGGACCCTCGCCCGTGCCCATCGTGTCGTCGTCGTTCATGGGGGTCTCGCTCATGGCTCTTCTCCCTGGGTTCGGCGACGCCCGTGCGTCGCCCGTTATTCCTATGCCCTCGCCGGGCGCCCCGCCACTCGAGCCGACGGCGTCTGCGCAGGTCAGGGCCCGGTTCGGGGCGGGGTTCGGAGCGCGGGTCGCGGGCTGGCCTGCGGATGGTCAGGACTTGGCAAGGGTCCGTCCCCGACCCTCCCGCCGCGAGCGGGCGCCGCCCTAGGGTGCGGACCACCGACCCACTGGACCGCAGGGAGACCTCAATGGCGAGAACCCGCACGTTCGGCGCGCTCGCGGCACTCGGTGTCGCGACGGCCCTGACCATCTCGGCCACACCCGCATCGGCGGCGAGCTCGTACGTCGCGCTCGGCGACTCGTACTCCTCCGGCGTGGGGACCCGCACGTACATCAACGACGGCACCTCGTGCCAGCGCTCGGTCTACGCCTACCCCTCGCTCATCGCGGCCAACAAGGGCCTCGCGCTGAACTTCCGCGCCTGCTCCGGCGCGAAGGTCGCCGACGTCACCAACACCCAGCTGTCGGCGCTCGGCTCGGGCACGACCTACGTGTCGATCTCCGTGGGGGGCAACGACGCCGGGTTCGCCGACGTCCTCACCGAGTGCGCCCAGCCGGGCTGGATGAGCGACTGCAACGGCGCCATCGACGACGCGCAGTACATCATCAACAACGTCCTCCCGGGCCGGCTGTCGACCCTCTACTCCTCGATCCGGGCCAAGGCGCCCAACGCGCGCGTCACCGTCGTCGGCTACCCGCGGATCTTCAACGGCGAGGACTGCAACGCGTTCACCTGGTTCTCCCCCACCGAGGAGTCGCGGCTCAACTCGACCGCCGACCTGCTCAACAGCAAGCTGTCGGCGCAGGCGTCGGCCAGGGGCTTCTCGTTCGCCAACCCGACGAGCCGCTTCACCGGCCACGCCGTCTGCGACAGCACCGAGTGGCTCAACGGCCTGTCCAACCCGGTCAGCGAGAGCTACCACCCGAACGTCGCCGGGCACCGCGACGGCTACGCCCCGCTCGTCAGCACACCGCTCACCGGCTCGGCGCTGACCGTCACCGCGGCCACCCTGCGGGTGGCGGCCGACTCCAGCACGACGCTGGCGACGCAGCAGCGCCGGTATGCCGCGGCCGACCGCACGATCGTGCCCGAGCAGTTCCGCGCGCCGGACCTCACGACCGCCCGCGCGAAGGCGGCGGCACACCGGGCCGGCGTCGACCTGTCGAGCCGGGCGAGCATCGACGCGGCGGACCGCCTGTGGTCCCAGCGCCAGGACCGCGCCTGGGCCGCCACCCACGCCCGCTGACGCAGGGCCACACCGACGCCCACCGCTCCACCCCCTTCCGCGAAACGGCGGTTGCGCGGCTTCCCGCGGGTTGTCATCCCGCGGGTCGTCGAGCAACCGCCGTTCTACGGGGGGGCAGGAGGGGAGGTATGCGGCCGGGCCGGGCGTTGCGCGCGGGCTCAGCCGGTGGGCGCGGGCAGGCCGAGGCCGTGGCCGAAGGGGAAGAGCGGGTCGTCGTACCCGGGGACGTCCTCCCCGTGCCGGCGGACCTGCTCCATCGACCGCGGCAGGTCGAACGGCAGTCGGCCGACCGGCTCGACGACCCCGGTGAGAGCGTCCACGAGGGCGTGGTCGTTGCTGCCGTAGCTGCCGACCACCGCGCTCGCGAACGGCAGCAGCGGTGTCAGCACCGCCGGCCGGTCGAGCACCACGTCGAGGACGAGGGGGCACGACCGGGCGATGCGCTCGAGCCGCGACACGAGCCCCGGCGCGAAGTCGAGCGACCCCTGGTGGAACCACGACTCGAGGAACAGGTCCGACCGTGGCTCGAACGGCGCGTGCAGGCGCACCACCGCGACGTCGGCGTCCTCCGGGCGCTGGACGACCTCGCCGAGCTGCGACGCCGCGTCGGGAGACAGGTTCTCCACGTAGACGCGGCGGCTCCGGGCGAGGGGTAGCACTGGCGCCCGGTGGTCCGTGCCGTTCTGGAGGACCGTGACCGACGCGGCCTGTGCGGCATACCCGGCGTCGCGGAAGTCCTTGCGCCCCACGGTGACCGCTGCGGCCTCCTCGTCCACGTAGGGGTCGTCGAAGAGGCCGAGGCGGAACTTCACGGTGAGCAGCCGGGCGGCCGACTCGTCGATGCGCGCCTCGCTCACCCGGCCGTCGCGGACGAGGTCGAGCAGCACCTCGACGCACTCCTCGCCGCCGAACTGGTCGGCACCCGCCTCGAGGATGAGCTCCATCCGGCCGTGCGGGTCGAGGTGCTCGACGCCCCACGACCGGGCCGGGAGCACCTGGTCGCCGACGTGGTTGTCGTTGACGAGCTCCCAGTCGGTGAGGACGACGCCGTCGTAGCCGAGCTTCTCGCGCAGCAGGCCGGTCACGACCTGCCTGTTGTAGCCGAAGCCGACCTCCTCGATCTTCTCGCCGTCGATCTCCAGCCCGACCGGCATGCCGTAGTAGGGCATGATCGCCGCGGTCCCGGCCTCGATGACCGCCGGGAACGGCTTGAGGTGGTCCTCGAACCGGCCGCCCGGGTAGACCTGCTCGCGGCCGTAGGGGAAGTGCGCGTCCTCGCCGTCCTTCTGCGGGCCGCCGCCGGGGAAGTGCTTGCTGACACAGGCGACGCTGTCCGGGCCGAGCACGTCCTGCTGGAACCCCTTGAGGTAGGCCACGCCCAGCCGGCTCACGAGGTCGGGGTCCTGCCCGAACGTGCCCGACTGCCGGGCCCACCGCGGCTCGGTCGCGAGGTCGAGGGTGGGGTGCAGGGCCATCCGGATCCCGACCGCGACGTACTCCTGCCGGGCGACGTCGCCGAACTGCCGCACGAGGTCCTCGTCGCGCAGGGCGGCCAGGCCGAGCGCCTCGGGCCACTGCGAGAACGCCTTGGCCGCGAAGGACGCGCCGGCGTTCTCGATGAAGGAGTGCCGCGGGTCCGTCGACACCGTGACCGGTATGCCGTGGGGCGCCTGCTCGGCGATGGCCTGGAGGGCGTTGTGCCAGCGGGCCGCCATGCGGGCGTCGTCGAGGGCGTGCACGTTGAAGTGGGTGAGGTGCTTGCGCAGGACCACGTCACTGGTCGGCGACTTGCTGATCGCCCCCGGCGCCTCCTTGACCGTGCCGTCCGTGCCGGCCTCGATGACGGTGTGGAACATCAGCCCGGCCTTCTCCTCCAGGGAGAGGCGCGGGAGGAGGTCCGCGACCCGCTCCTCCACCGTCAGGCGGGGGTCCTCGAACGGGTCCATCCGGCCGTTGCGGTTGAGGTCGCGGTACTGGACTCCGTCCGGTGAGGTCTTCCTCACGGGCTCCATGCGTGCCTTTCGTCGTGGGGTCGTGCGGTCCCGCCGCGCCGGGCGACGGGTGGTGGGCCCGTGGACGCGTCCCCGTCAGGGGGTGGGGACGCGCCCACGGGGGTCAGGCGGGTCCGGCTCCGAACTCTTCCACACCGAGGACTGGACGCAGGGCGCGCTCCACGTCGCGGGTGCTGAACGCGCGACGGATCACGTTGTCCGCCAACACGTTCCCGATCGAGCCCATCACCATCGCCTGGTCCAGCGACAGGTAGCGGCGGGCGACCGTGCCGGACCGGACGGCGACGGCGTCGAAGAAGCCGCCGCGGCCGTAGGCACCGAGCTCGTCCTGGATCCGCGCGAGGTTGGCGGCCGCCTCCCGCGGCTCGTGCATCATCGCGAGGAACGACGCGTGCGGGGTGACCACGCCGTCACCGAACGTCGGGTGCGGGTTCGTCCCCTCGCGGCAGTCGCCGAACCCGGCGTCGACGTTGGTCTTCTCCTGGTCGGAGAAGTAGCCGTCCGGGTTCATGCCGAGCTGGTCCACGCCGTACTCCCGGTAGCCGCCTGCGGGGTTGCTCGACGGCGAGAAGCCCCAGTAGCCGTAGCCGGCCTCGAGCAACCCGTGCTCGCGCTGCGCCCGCACGTGCAGCGGGTGGTTGAGCCCCCACGAGCGCGGTGCCCAGCTCGACTCCGGGACGAACATGTCGGGCATGAGCTCCTCGAACATGCTGCCGCCCCAGCCCGGGACGATCCGCATGCCGCGGTAGGTGTACGCGCCCTCGAACACCTCGATGCCGTCGTAGGTGCGGGTCTCGCCGACCGGCTGCATCTCCGGCCACGCCCAGTCGCAGCTGGCCGGGAAGGTGCGCCACATCGCGTAGTACTGCCTGCCCGGGATCTGGCCGGTGAGGATGCCGAGGTAGCTCGTGATCCGCGTCTCGGACACGGTGGTGTCGTAGTGGTGGTTCGTGTACCAGACGTCCGGGCCGACGCCGGTGTGGTTGCCGGTGTAGCCCGAGAACCCGGGCGGCGGTGGTGCGTCGTAGAACCCGCCGTGGATGAGGCCGCCGGGTCGGACCCCGGGGTGGGAGGTGTCCGCGTCGTAGAACATGTCCCAGCGCATCCGGCCGAAGATCCTGCGCGCCAGCGGCGCCGCCCCCGGGTCGGCGTTCATCACGACCCGCAGGGCCGCGCCCAGCCAGCCGTTGTCGACGCTCGACAGGAACGGGTAGACACGGTTGCCGTCGTCCGGCCAGGTCGTGAGGACCTCGCCGCTCGCCTCGTCGTACCAGTTGTAGAACATCCCGCTCGGGGTGTGGTGCTCGAGCCGGTCGACCGTGCGCAGGGTGCGCAGGAGGCGGGTCGTGCACTCGCCGCGGCTGATGATGCCGAGGTCCCGGGCGACGACGGTGGACCACAGCAGCCCACCGATGTTGGTGGGCGACGTGTAGCCCGAGCGGTCCTGTGCCGCAAGGGTCTCCGGGATGTTGTCGGCCGGCAGGCCCGTCGACGGGTCGGTCATGGCCACGAGGCTGCGCCACGTGTCGGCCGCCCACGTGCGGATGCGCGTCGCGTGGACGTCCCCGCCGCTGCCGCGCACGTATGCCGGTGCGCCGGCCGCGCGCGCCGGCGCACCGGCATACGTCGAGGCACTCGCCCGGGTGGCGGTGAGGCCGACGGCGGCCGCGGCGGTGGCGCCGACGAGCAGCTGGCGACGGGAGGGGGTGGGCAGGGACGGCGTGGGACGGGAGTCGGGCGAAGGGGTGGCCATGACGGTTCCGATCTTCAGGGGGTGGGTGCGGTCACTTGATGCCGGTGGAGGCGATTCCCTCGATGAAGCGGCGCTGGAAGGCGAGGAAGATCGCGAGGACGGGGATGACGACGACGGTGGCCCCGGCGAGGAGCAGCCCGTACTGCGTCGAGTTCTGGCCCTTGGAGTAGAGGGCGAGGGCGACGGGGAGGGTGTACCTGCTCTCCTCCTGCGCGACCACGAGCGGCCAGAGGAAGTTGTTCCACGACCCGAGGAAGGTGAGGATCCCCAGGGTCGCGAGTGCGGGTCCGCACAGCGGCAGGAAGATCCGCGCGAAGATGCGCAGCTCGCTCGCGCCGTCGACCCGGCCCGCGTCGAGCAGGTCGCGCGGCAGTCCGCTGATGTACTGCCGCATGAGGAAGACGCCGAACGGGCTGACGAGGAAGGGCAGGACCAGGCCGGGCAGGCTGTTCGCGAGGCCGACGTTCGTCACGAGGACGAACAGCGGCACGAACGTCACGACGCCGGGGATGAGCAGCGTGCCCATGACGACGAGGAACAGCGCCCGCCGGCCGGGGAAGTCCAGCATCGCGAGGGCGTAGCCGACCATCGAGCAGAAGAGCAGGTTGCCCGCGGTGACGCAGACCGCGACGACGGTCGAGTTGAGGAAGTACTGCGAGAAGTTCAACCGCGAGAACAGCCGCGTGTAGTTGTCGAGCGTCGCGGCGTGCGGCCACCACGTCGGCGGGTTGGACAGCAGCTCGCCCTGGGTCTTGAAGCTGCCGAGCACCATCCACACGAACGGTGCGACGACGACGACCAGCACGAGGGTCAGGACGACGTAGAGCCACCACTGGGAACGGGTCCGGGTCATGGCGTCCTCACGTGTTCTCTCGCAGCAGCCGGAACTGGATCGCGGTCACGACGGCGACGATGACGAAGATGATGTAGCTCATCGCCGCGGCCAGGCCGTAGTTGCCGAACCCGAACTGCCGGTACGTGTACATGGACATGGAGATCGTGCTGTTGAGCGGGCCACCGTTGGTCATGACGAACGGCTCCTCGAAGAACTGCAGGTAGCCGATGCCGGTCGTCACCGACACGAACAGCAGGGTCGGGCGCAGCAGCGGCAGGGTGATGTGGCGGAACCGCCGCCAGGCGCCGGCGCCGTCGATGGCGGCGGCCTCGTGCAGCATCCACGGCACGGCCTGCAGCCCGGCGAGGAAGATGACCATGCCGGTGCCGAAGTTGCGCCAGGACGCCATGAGGATCAGGCCGGGCATGGCCCAGTCCGGGTCGCCGAGCCAGTTCGGCCCGTCGACGCCCACCCAGCCCAGGGCGGTGTTGAGCAGCCCGTAGTCGCGCTCGAGCAGGAACCGCCAGACGACCGCCACGGCGACGATCGAGGTGATGACCGGCGTGTAGAAGCCGAGCCGGAACAGGCCGCGCAGCCGGGTGATCCCGCGGTCGAGGGCGACGGCGGCAGCCAGCGCCATCGCCATGGTGAGCGGGACGCCGACGACCACGAAGTAGGCGGTGTTGAGCATCGACTGGCGGAAGATCGGGTCCGAGAGCGCCTTGGCGTAGTTCTCGACCCCGACGACGTCGACGGCGAACGGCGTGCGCAGGTCGCGGGCCCGGGTGTCCGTGAAGCTCATGAAGAGCGACTGCAGCACCGGCCAGGCCGTGAAGACGAGGAAGAGCAGGCAGAACGGCAGCGCGAGGACCCAGGCGGCGATCCCCTGCCGCCGGCGGGACGCCCCGGCCGCGCCGCCCCCGCGGGGGGACGGACGGGTCTCGTCCGTCCCCTCGCGAGCGGCGGTCACCGTGGTGGCACCCATGGTTACCGGCCGGTGCCGATCGACTCGGCCTGCTGCTGGGTGGCCTTGAGCGCGGCCTCGGGGTCGGCGCCGGTCTTCATGACCTTCTCCATCTCGGTGTCGAAGGCGGTGGCCACCTGCTCCCACGACGGGAAGCTCGGCGGGGCCTGCGCGGTCTCGAGCTGCTTGCCAAACGTGGCGAGCTTGGGGTCACCGGAGATCGAGGGGTCGTCCCACGCCGACTTCACCGACGGCAGGTCGGTCGACATGCCGTACCACTTGGCCTGGACCTTGGGGTCGGACAGCCACTGCACGAGCTTCCAGGCGCTGTCACGGTTCTTCGACTTCTTGAAGACGGCGAAGTTCGAGCCGCCGACGAAGGAGGACGACTTCTCCTTCGCGGGCACCTGCATGACGTCGTACTGGTCCTTCTTCACGCCGACCTTCTCGACGGCGGACATCATCCAGGGACCGGAGATGAACATCGGGACGCGGCCGGACTTGAAGTCGGGCTCGGTCGTCGGGGTGTTCGGGGCGGCCTTGTCGGAGATCCCGTCGGTGAAGTAGCTCTGGTAGTACTTCACGGCCTCGAGGATCTTCGGGTCGTCGAAGTTGTAGGCCTTGCCGCCGTCCTTGGTGAGGTCGGCGCCGTTCGACCACGCGAACGGCATGATCGACTGCCACGAGCCCTGACCCCCGGCCTGGAACCCCATGCCGTACTTCGCGCCGGCCTTGGTCTGCATGGCCCTGGCCATCGACTTGAGCCCGTCCCAGTCGGTGGGGGGCGTCGTGATCCCGGCCTTCTTCGCCAAGTCGGTCCGGTAGAAGACGAGGCGGGTCTCGACGTACCAGGGGATGCCGTAGTCCGTCCCGTCGACCTCGTTGGTCTTCTGCGCGCCCTCGAAGAACGCGCTCGTGTCGATCGACGGCGGCACCGGGTCGAGCGCACCCAGGGCGGCGAACTCGCCCATCCACGTGCTGCCGACCATCGCGGCGTCGGGGGTGGTGCCGGCGGTGATCGCGGTCGTGAACTTGTCATGGGCGGAGTCCCACGGGATGGCGGTCACGTTGACCTTGACGCCGGGGTTGGCGGCCTCGAAGTCCTTGAGCAGGTCGGGCAGCTTGTCTCCCTCGGCGCCCATGGCCCACACGGTGAGCGTCCCGGTGGCCTTGCCGGAGCTGATGTCCCTGGCCTTCTCGGCGCCACCGCCGGCGGCGGCGTTGTCGCGGCCGCAGGCGCTCAGGGCCAGTGCTGCGGCGGTGAGGGTCGCGACCGCGATCGCGGGTGTGCGTCTCATCGGGGGTTCCTCTTTCCTGGGGAGGGGTGCGGACGGAACGGTGTTCTGCGGACGTGCTGGAGGTGGTCTCGGGGAGCTGAGGTCTGGCGTGGCGGGCGGTCAGCGCCGTGGCGCAGGCTCGGCGGCGCAGCCGCACGAGGACCGGATGACGAGCTCGGTGGGGATGATCCGGGTGTCCCGCAGCACGGGTGCGCCGGTGATGCGCTCGTGCAGGCGGTCGGCGGCGAAGGCGCCCAGCTCGCGCACGGGCTGGCGGACCGTGGTCAGGCCGGGCACGACGTAGCGGGCGGTCATCACGTCGTCCCAACCGGTGACCGCGACGTCGTCGGGGACGGACAGGCCGCCCTCGCGCAGCCGCTTCATGACGGCGAGGGCGATCTCGTCGTTGGCACAGACGAGCGCGTCGGCGGTGACGACACCCGACAGCACCCGGTCCGCGAGCTCGCTGCCGGCGCTCTCGCGCAGTGCGACCCGCTCCGGTGGGGCGGCCACGAGGCCGGCTTCGTCGTGGGCGGCGACGAAGCCGGCATACCGCTCGCGCACGTCGGGGCCGGAGTCCGGGTCACCCACGAAGAGCACCCGCGACCGGCCGTGCCCGAGGACGTGCACGGTCATGGCGTGGGCGCTGCCGGTGTTCTCGGAGGTGACGGCGTCGATCTCGGGCCGGGCCTCGCCGGCGATGAGCACGACCGGCTTGCTGCCGCGCAGGGCCGTGACCGCGGCGTCGGGGATGGCGGAGGACCCGAGCATGGCCACCCCGTCGACGCGGGTCGCGAGCTTGCGCACCGCCGCGGCGACGTCGCGCTTGCCCTCGGCGAGCATGAGCACGACGCTCTGCCCCAGCTCGCCCGCGCGGGACTCGAAGCCCATGAGCAGCTCGGAGTAGTACGGACCGGAGAGCTCGGGCAGCAGCAGCCCGTGGGCCTCGTGGTGCCGGACGGCCAGGCTGCGGGCGGCGCCGAGCGGCACGTACCTGAGCTCGTCGGCGGCCTCGAGCACCCGCTGGCGGGTCGTCTCCGAGACGGCGGTCGAGCCCTGCAGGACCCGCGAGACGGTGGCGATGGAGACGCCCGCACGCTCGGCGACGGAGTAGATCGTCGCTCCCGCGCGGGGACCGGAGGAAGTCGCCACGTCGTCCGCCTCTCATCGTTGAAAGCGCTTACATGAACGACCCTGCCACAGGTTCGGACGGCCTGGCAAGAGGCTCCTCAGTCGGCGAGCAGCGCCTCGGCGAGGCCGGTGTCGACGACCAGGCCCTGCACGAGCCCACCGCCGAGGGCCGCCCGGACGGCGGGCGCCTTGGCGTGGCCGGATGCCACGGCGACGACCTCGGGTATGCCGGCGAGCACGTCGGCGTCGATGGTCACCAGCCGCGCAGCGACCTTGGGGCGCAACGGTTTTCCGCTCGCGTCGAAGAAGACGCCGGCCAGCTCTCCGACGACTCCGGCACGCGCCAGCGTGGCACGCTCCGCCTCGTCGAGGAGGTCGTGGATCGTCGACTGCCCCTCGGCCCACCTGCCGATCCCGACGACCGCCTTGGTGACCCGGGCGGCCGCCTGCATCCCCTCGGCGACGGCCGGCTGGCGGCGCAGCGCGTCGGCGCTCGCCTTGCTGTCCAAGACGAAGGGCGCATAGAAGACCCGCGCCGGGCCGCCGGCCAGCCGCGCTGCCCGACGGACGATGTCGACGGCGCTGCTGTCGAAGTCCGGCAGCGCGATCGCACCCGTGAGCTGGACGACCTCCACGGGGGGCAGCGTCGTGAGCGCCCCCACCATGGCGTGCACCATCCGTGACCAGGGCAGGCCCAGCACGTCACCGGGCTCGAGCACCTCGGCGAGCAGCTCTGCGGCCGCGCGCCCGAGCTGGTGCCGCACGGAGCCGGGGTCGTGGTCGGCCGGCTCGACGACGACGGCGTGGCGCAGGCCGTAGCGCTCCTGGAGCCGAGCCGACGCGTCGACGTCGAGCGCGCCCTGGCGGACGATCTCGATGCGGACCAGGCCGCGCTCGCGGGCGGACTCCAGCAGCCGGGCGACCTTGAACCGGCTGATCCCCAGCTCCTCGGCGATCTCCACCTTCGACTGGTTCTGCAGGTAGTGCCTGCGAGCCACGGCCGCGAGCAGGACGAGCTCTGCGGGTCCGTCGTCGGTCACGGCTCCATCCTCCCCGTTGACAGCGTCCCCCGGCGCGGTTTTACTCGGGTTACTCGTTTGCGCATCATGGCGCTCATCTGAGCGCAGAGCAAGCTGTTCCATCAGGGAGCCGTCGACGGTGACGGAGGAGGACGCGTGCGAAACCGGATCTCACGAGCAGCGGTGGTGGCTGCCGCCACGGCGACGACCCTGGGCCTGTCGGCCTGTGCCGGCTGGGGTGGCGGCGGAGGGGGTGGCGGCGGCAAGGACAGCATCAACGTCCTCATGGTCAACAACCCCCAGATGGTCGACCTGCAGAAGCTGACCGCTGCGAACTTCACCAAGCAGACCGGCATCCGGGTGAACTTCACCGTGCTGCCGGAGAACGACGTGCGCGACAAGATCAGCCAGGAGTTCTCCAGCCAGGCCGGTCAGTACGACGTCGCGTCCCTGTCGAACTTCGAGATCCCGATCTACGCCAAGGCGCGGTGGATCGCCCCGCTCGACGGCTACATCGCCAAGGACCCGTCGTTCGACCAGCAGGACATCCTCAAGCCGATGCGGACCTCGTTGTCCAGCAACGGCAAGGTCTACGGGGAGCCGTTCTACGGCGAGTCCTCGTTCCTCATGTACCGCAAGGACATCCTGCAGGCCAAGGGCATCACGATGCCGGCGAGGCCGACCTGGCAGCAGGTCGCCGACATCGCGGCCAAGGTCGACGGCGCCAAGCCCGGCATGCGGGGGATCTGCCTGCGCGGGCAGCCCGGCTGGGGGCAGCTCTTCGCGCCGCTCACCACCGTCGTCAACACCTTCGGCGGCACGTGGTTCGAGAAGGACTGGACGCCGAAGGTGAACGCGCCCGAGTTCCGGCAGGCCGTGCAGTTCTACGTCGACCTCGTCCGCGCGCACGGCGAGAAGGGCGCACCGCAGGCGGGGTTCACCGAGTGCCTCAACAACCTCGTCCAGGGCAACGTGGCCATGTGGTACGACGCCACCTCGGCGGCAGGCTCGCTCGAGGCCGACGACTCCCCCACCAAGGGCAAGTTCGGCTACGCGCCGGCCCCGGTCGTGAAGACGGACTCCTCGGGCTGGCTCTAGGCCTGGTCGTGGTCGATCCAGCAGGCCAGCACCAAGAAGGACAACGCCTGGAAGTTCATCTCCTGGGCCAGCGGCAAGGACTACGAGAAGCTCGTCGGCACCCAGCTGGGCTGGACCAAGGTGCCGGCCGGGAAGCGCGCCTCGACCTACGAGAACCCCGAGTACCTCAAGGTGTCCTCCGCCTTCGCCGGGCCCACCAAGGCCGCCATCGAGGCCGCCGACCCGGAGAACCCGGGCGTGCAGCCGCGGCCGGCCATCGGCATCCAGTTCGTCGACATCCCCGAGTTCCCCGACCTCGGCACCCAGGTCAGCCAGGACGTGAGCTCGGCCATCGCGGGCAAGACGTCGGTGAAGGACGCGCTCGACAAGGGACAACAGCTCGCCGACGACGTCGCCGAGCGCTACCAGTCAAGGGGGCAGTGATGGCGACCACGGCAACGGCCCGTCCGGGGCGCAGAGGCGAGGCCACATCGCCGCGACGGGCCCTGCAGAAGTCGGGTGAGTGGGCGCGACGCGCACCCCTGCTGCCCGCGCTCGTCTTCATCATCGTGATGACCCAGGTGCCGTTCCTGGCGACCCTGGTCATCTCGTTCATGAACTGGAACGCGTACTACCCGGACGAGCGCGGGTTCGCGGGGTTCGACAACTTCGCCCGCGTCTTCACCGACACCAACACCCGGTCGGCAGTGCTCGTCACCATCCTGCTGACCGTCAGCGTGGTCGTCGTCAGCCTCGTCCTCGGCCTGGCGATCGCCCTGCTGCTCGACCGCAGGTTCGCCGGTCGCGGGGCCGTGCGCACGTTGATGATCACGCCGTTCCTCGTCGTGCCGGTCGCGGCGGCGCTGCTGTGGAAGCACGCGCTCTACAACCCCGAGTACGGCCTGCTCAACGGGCTGCTCAAGGCGGTGTTCGGGGACAGCGCGCCGCAGCCGGACTGGATCACGAACAACCCGCTCATCGCGATCGTCGCCGCCCTCGTGTGGCAGTGGACCCCGTTCATGATGCTCATCCTGCTGGCGGGGCTGCAGAGCCGGCCGCTGGACGTCGTCGAGGCGGCGCGGATCGACGGGGCCAGCTCGTGGCAGATCTTCCGGAGCATGACGCTGCCGCACCTGCGCCAGTACATCGAGCTCTCGGCGCTGCTCGGCGCGATCTACGTGGTGCAGAACTTCGACCACGTCTTCACGATCACGTCCGGGGGCCTCGGCACGGCGAACCTGCCCTACTTCATCTACCAGACCTTCTACACCGCACAGGACTACGGCCGGGCGTCCGCCGCCGGCGTGGTCGTGGTGATCGGCACCATCCTCATCGCGACCGCCGCACTGCGCACCGCCTTCAGCCTGTTCAGGGAGGAGACCCGATGAGCCAGCCGACGAGGAGCACCGCGGCCGAGCCGGAGACCACTACGAGACCGACCGGACAGGCGCGCCGGTCGGGCACCGTCCCGGGATCGGGCCCGCGCCAGGAGATCCGGCATGCCCGTGCGCCCCGCAGCGGGATGCTCCTGACCGCAGCCGCGTGGGTGGTGGGGATCCTGTTCGCGCTGCCGGTGCTGTGGATGATCCTCACGTCGTTCCACAAGGAGACCGACGCGGCGAAGAACCCGCCCGACGTGTTCGCCCCGCTGTCCCTCGACGGCTACCGCTCCTTCTTCGACGCCGGGCCCTGGCCGCCGCTGCTCAACTCCCTCACGGCCAGCATCCTGTCGACGGTGCTCGTCCTGCTGCTGGCCTTCCCGGCGGCCTACGCCCTGTCGATCCGCCCCGTGAAGAAGTGGACCGACGTGCTGTTCTTCTTCCTGTCGACCAAGATGCTGCCGATCGTGGCGGGCATCCTGCCGCTGTACCTCTTCGCGCAGAAGGTGGGGCTGCTCGACAACATCTGGTGGCTGATCCTGCTCTACACCTCGATGAACCTGCCGATCGCCGTGTGGATGCTGCGCTCGTTCCTCGCCGAGGTCCCGGTGGAGATGCTCGAGGCCGCGTCGGTCGACGGCGCGAGCCTGACCCGAACCCTCAAGGACATCGTCGCGCCGGTCGTCATGCCGGGCATCGCGTCGGCCGCCCTGATCTGCTTCATCTTCAGCTGGAACGAGCTGCTGCTGGCCCGGGTGCTGACCGGCACGGTGGCAGGGACGGCGCCGGTGTTCCTGACCGGCTTCGTCACCAGCCAGGGGCTCTTCCTCGCCAAGGTCTGCGCGGCGTCGTTCGTCGTGTCGCTGCCGGTGCTGGCGGCCGGCTTCGCCGCCCAGGACAAGCTGGTCCAGGGCCTGTCGATGGGAGCCGTGAAGTGACCGGAGCAGCAGCACCCGACCAGGGCGACGCAGCTCCCGGCAGCACGCCGGTCCCGTTGTCGGACGAGGCCCTCGGCGACCTCGACCCCCGCGTGGCCGTCCCGGCATACGACCGGTCGCAGGTGACCGCGAGCATCGTCCACTTCGGCGTCGGCGGGTTCCACCGCGCCCACCAGGCGATGTACCTCGACGCGCTCATGAACGACGGCGAGGCGCTCGAGTGGGGGCTGTGCGGGGTCGGGGCGCTGCCGCACGACCGCCGGATCATCGACACGCTGCGCGCCCAGGACGGTCTCTACACGCTGGTGGTCAAGCACCCCGACGGGCACCGCGAGCCACGCGTCATCGGCAGCATCGTCGACGTCATGTTCGCGCCCGACGACCCCGGCGCCGTCGTGGACCGGCTCGCCGACGAGGGCACCCGCATCGTGTCCACGACCATCACCGAGGGCGGCTACCTCGTCAACCAGGTCACCGGCGAGTTCGACGCGCAGGACCCGTCGATCCAGGGCGACCTCGCCGCGGACTTCGCCGCCGGTGACGCGCCGACCACCGTGTTCGGGTTCATCACGGCCGGGCTGGACCGGTGCCGCCGGGAGGGTCGGGCGCCGTTCACGGTGATGTCCTGCGACAACCTGCCCGACAACGGCGACGTCGCCCGGCGGATGATCACCGCCTTCGCCCGGCTCAAGGACCCCGAGCTCGCCGACTGGATGGACCGCGAGGTGGCGTTCCCCAACTGCATGGTCGACCGCATCACGCCGGTCACCGCGCAGGAGGACGTCGACCGGCTCGCCGAGGAGTTCGGGGTGCGCGACGGGTGGCCGGTCGTCTGCGAGCCGTTCACCCAGTGGGTGCTCGAGGACTCGTTCGGCAGCCAGGGGCGCCCGCCGTTCGAGGACGCCGGCGTGCAGGTGGTGGACGACGTCGTGCCGTACGAGCTGATGAAGCTGCGGCTGCTCAACGCCAGCCACCAGGCCCTGTGCTACCTCGGCTTCCTCTCCGGGTACCGGTACGCGCACGAGGTCTGCCAGGACCCGCTGTTCCGCCGGTTCCTGCTCGCGTACATGGAGCGCGAGGGCAGCCCGACCCTGCCGGAGGTGCCGGGGGTCGACCTCGACGCGTACCGGCACGAGCTCGTCGAGCGGTTCGCCAACCCCGAGGTGCGCGACACCCTGGCCCGGCTCTGCGCCGAGTCCTCCGACCGCATCCCGAAGTGGCTGGTCCCGGTCATCCGGGAGAACCTGCGCAGCGGTGGCGAGATCGAGCTGTCCGCCCTCGTGGTCGCCTCGTGGGCCCGGTATGCCGAGGGGCGAGACGAGCAGGGCGAGCCCATCGAGGTGGTCGACCGGCTCAGGGACCGGGTCATGGCCGCCGCGGCACGCCAGGGCGAGGACCCGCTCGCCTTCGTCCGCGACCGCGACCTCTTCGGTGACCTCGCCGACGACGAGCGGTTCGCGGCGGCCTACACCTCGGCCCTGGAGCGGCTGCACACCGTCGGCGCGCGGGTCACGCTCGAGGAGTGGGACGCCCGTGCGGGCGACGGCGCCACGGGCGGCGGGGCAGACTGACCGCATGCGCGTCGCAGTCCTGACCTCGCCCGGTGTCGTCGAGCTCCACGAGCGTCCCGAACCGGTCCCCGCCCGCGACGAGGTGCTCGTGCGCGTGCGGGCGGTGGGCGTCTGCGGCTCCGACACGCACTACTTCGACCACGGCCGCATCGGCCGGTTCGTCGTCGAGTCCCCCCTCGTCCTCGGCCACGAGGCGGCTGGTGTCGTCGAGGCGGTCGGCGAGGACGTCGACCCCTCGCGGGTCGGGCAGCGGGTGTCGATCGAGCCCGGCGTGCCGTGCCGGGCGTGCGAGCAGTGCCTCGCCGGGCGGTACAACCTGTGCCCCGACATGGTCTTCCACGCGACGCCGCCGGTCGACGGCTCGCTGGCCGAGCTCGTGGCGATCCACCACGCGTTCGCCCACCCGGTGCCCGACTCCGTGAGCGACCTCGAGGCCGCGCTCTGCGAGCCGCTGTCCGTGGGCGTCTGGGCCTGCCGCAAGGGAGCAGTCGGGCCGGGCTCGCGGGTCCTGGTCACGGGCGCGGGCCCGATCGGGCTCGTGTGCGTGCAGGTCGCCCGCGCGGCCGGGGCGAGCGAGGTCGTCGTCGTGGACATCGACGCCGACCGGCTCGCGGTCGCGCGCGAGCTCGGCGCGACCCGCACCGTCGACTCCGGCCGGGAGTCGCTCGCGGACGCGTGCGCCGGTCGGCCGGCGCCCGAGGTGCTGCTCGAGTGCTCGGGGCACCCCGGGGCCACGGCCGACGGCATCCGGGCGCTGGCCCCGGCCGGCCGGGCCGTCCTCGTCGGCATGGGCGGCGACGAGCTGGCGCTGCCGCTGTCGGTCGTGCAGGAGCGCGAGCTCGTCGTGACCGGGACCTTCCGGTACGCCGGGACGTGGCCCACCGCGATCGCTCTGGTCGCCTCCGGCCAGGTCGACCTCGAGCGGCTCGTCACCGGCCGGTTCCCGCTGGCCGACACCGCCGCCGCCCTCACCGCCGCCCGGGACACCCCCGGCGCGGTGAAGTCCGTCATCGAGCCGCAGTCGTGAGCCTCCCGGCGACAATGCGGGGGGTGCGGCTGCCCGGCGACAGCACCGTCGAGCACGTGCAGGTCGACGTGCCACGCCCCGGCCACGGCCAGGTGCTCCTGCGGATGCGCGCATCCTCGATCTGCGGCAGCGACATCCGCGCCATCTACCGCGAGCACCTCGGCCACGGCGCCGAGGCCTACCAGGGCGTCGTCGCCGGTCACGAGCCGTGCGGCGAGGTCGTTCAGGTCGGGCCCGGCAGGCGCCGGCTGTCCGTCGGCGACCGGGTCGTCGTCTACCACATCGCCGGGTGCGGGATGTGCGACGAGTGCCGCCGTGGGTATGCCGTGGGCTGCCTCTCGCCGTTCCGCGCCGCCCACGGGTGGCAGCGCGACGGTGGGCACGCCGAGTACCTCCTCGCCGAGGAGGCGTCCTGCCTGCTGCTGCCCGAGCCGCTGACCTTCGTCGACGGGGCGCTGGTGTCGTGCGGGTTCGGGACGGCCTACGAGGGCCTGCTGCGGGCGGGCGTGTCCGGGCGGGACCGGCTGCTCGTGACCGGGCTGGGGCCGGTCGGCCTCGCCGCTGCCATGCTCGGCCGGGCGCTCGGCGTGACGACGGTCGTGGGAACCGACACCTCGCCGGAGCGGGTCGCGCTGGCGGCGGGGCTCGGTCTGGTCGACGTGGCGGTGACCGCGGACGAGGTCGACGAGGCCGTCGCCACCGCCACGGGTGGGGAGGGCTGCGAGGTCGCCATCGACTGCTCGGGTGCGGCACCGGCCCGCGTCGCCGCGCTGCGGAACACCCGCCGGTGGGGCCGCTGCGTGTTCGTCGGCGAGGGCGGCCGGGTCGACTTCGCCGTGTCGGACCTGCTCATCCACAAGCAGGTCACGCTGCACGGGTCGTGGGTCACCTCGCTGCAGCACATGGGCGAGCTGCTCGACCTGCTCGTCCGCACCGGCCTGCACCCCGAGGTGGTCGTGACCCACCGCTACCCGCTCGCCGACGCCGGCACGGCATACGAGGTCGCGGACGCCGGCACCGCCGGCAAGGTCTGCATCGTGATGGAGGACTGAATGAGCGCCGCCCCCGACCAGACCGCGCCCACCCTGGTCGCCGGGGTCGACTCCTCGACCCAGTCCTGCAAGGTCGTCGTCTGCGAGGCGGGGACCGGCCGCGTGGTGCGCACCGGTCGCGCCCCCCACCCCGACGGCACCCAGGTCCACCCCGACCGGTGGTGGGAGGCCTACCTGGCCGCCACCGCGGACGGCCTGCTCGAGGGCGTGTCGGCGATCGCGGTCGGCGGCCAGCAGCACGGGCTCGTGGCGCTCGACGAGTCGGACGAGGTCATCCGCGAGGCGATGCTCTGGAACGACACGAGCTCCGCCGACGCGTCCCGCGACCTCATCGAGGAGCTCGGCGGGGCTGCAGAGTGGGTCGACCGGACCGGGCTGGTTCCCGTGCCGAGCTTCACCGTCACCAAGGTGCGGTGGCTGGCCGAGCACGAGCCGCAGCACGCCGAGCGCCTCGCACGGGTCGTGCTGCCGCACGACTGGCTGACCTCACGGATCCTCAAGGAGGGCAACGGCTTCCGCGAGCACGTGACGGACCGGGGTGACGCATCGGGCACCGGGTACTTCTGCGCCGTCGACGACGCCTACCTGCCCGACCTGCAGCGGCTCGCGCTCGGGCGCGAGTTCGGGACGCCGCGCGTGCTGGGGCCGGCGCAGGAGGCGGGCCGGACCGGGTCCGGCATGGTCGTCGGTCCCGGCACGGGCGACAACGCCGGTGCCGCCCTCGGGCTGGGGCTGGAGCGCGGCGACGTCGTGGTGTCCCTGGGGACGAGCGGTGCGGTCTTCGCCGACGCCGCGAGCCCGGTGCGGGACGCGAGCGGCGACGTGGCCGGGTTCGCGAGCGCGAGCGGCGGCTTCCTGCCCCTGATGTGCACCCTGAACGCCGCCCGGGTGCTGACGGCGGGAGCCCAGCTGGTGGGGACCGACCTCGCCGGCCTCGACCGGCTCGCGCTGGCGGCGGAGCCCGGGGCCGGGGGGCTGAGCCTGCTGCCGTACCTCGACGGCGAGCGCACCCCGAACCTGCCGCACGCGACCGGGACCCTCGGCGGCCTCACCCGGACCAACGCGACCCCGGAGAACCTGGCCCGCGCCGCCGTGGAGGGCATGCTCGCCAACCTGGTCGCCGGGGTCGACGCCCTGCGGGCGCTGGGGACGCCGGTCGAGCGGGTGCTGCTCATCGGCGGGGCCTCGGCGTCGGCGGCCGTGCGGGAGGTGGCGCGGTCGCTGTTCGGCGTGCCGGTCGCGGTGCCCGAGCCCGGCGAGTACGTCGGGCTCGGGGCCGCGCGCCAGGCCGCGTGGGTGTTGTCCGGCGAGCAGGAGCCGCCCACGTGGCCGGTGCGCGTGGAGCAGACCCTCGATCCGGCGGACGACGGTTCGTCCGCCGAGGTCCTGGGCCGGTATGCCGCGCTCCTCGCCACGGTGCACGACCGCTAGGCGTCGACGCCGACCCCGACTCAGACCCCGTAGAAGTGCCCACTCTTCGCGGTGGACGGGAACGTTCCGGCCGGGGGCGAAGAAGGGGCACTTCTACGGCGGGAGGGTGCCGGCAGGGGGACGTGGCGTATGCCGGGACCCGTCCAGCGGCGCACGGGGGCTTCACACGGCAAAAGTGCGTGACCCCGTCCGCCTCCGCGGGCACGATGGCGCCATGAGCTATCCACCACCGATCTACGACGGCGAGACGGGCGAGGTGAGCGCGCGGGCGAGGCTGGCCGGCGACGAGCCTGACCTGGTCTACCCCAACGGGAACCGCGTCCACTACCTCACCACCGGTGAGGGCAGTGGTGGCACCTACGGGCTGTACCGGTGGGAGTTCGCCGGTCCCCGCAGCGGTCCCGATGCCCACTTCCACCGGACCATCACCGAGTCGTTCTACGTGCTCGACGGCGAGGTCACGATCTACGACGGCACGGCGTGGAACGTCATGCGCTCCGGCGACTTCGTGCACGTGCCGGCCGGCGGGCTGCACGGTTTCCGCAACGAGTCGGGTCCCGCCTCGATGCTCCTGCACTTCGCGCCGGGTGCACCGCGGGAGGCCTACTTCGAGGGGCTCGCGCGGCTGGGGGCCGGCGAGACGATGACCGAGGCCGAGCGCGACGAGTTCATGCGGTACCACGACAACCACTGGGTGGACTGAGACCGCAGCCCGCCGAGGGCGCCCGCAGCGGGACCCGGCGGGGCAGCACCGCTACGCCGTGGGGGCGCCCTCCAGCGCGGCGAGCTGCAGGCGGACGGCCAGCCGCACCGCCGGGTCCTCGAGGTCGAGCCCGGCCAGGTCGGCGACCCGGTTCATCCGGTAGCGCATCGTGTTGGGGTGCACGTGGATCGCCCGGGCGGCCGCGCTGGGGGCTCCCGGGTGGTCCAGCCAGGCCGCGAGGGTGCGCAGGTGGTCGGTCGCGTGCACCGCGTCGTGCTCCTGCAGCAGGCGCAGCGGGCCCAGCGCCTCGTCGGGCAGGGCTGCCGCCGCGCGCGCGATCGTCACCTGCGCCCAGACGTCCTCGTGGCGCGCGACGGCCTCACCGCTCGGGGTGACCCGGTCCGCCTCCTGCGCCTCACTGCGCGAGCGCTCGAGCCCGGCCGGCTGGTGGGCCGGCCGGCCTGCACGCACCACGAGGTCGAGGCCCTCGCGCCGGGCCCGCTCGACCACGGCGCACAGCCACGCCCACGAGCCCGCGGCGGCGTCCTCGGTGTCGCGCACCACGGCATACACCCGGCCGTCGAGCTCGGCGATGAGCGGCGAGGTCCACGCCTGGCGCCGCAGCACGGACTCCCACACGTCGAGCGTGCGGCCGGCGTCCCCGGCGGCGCCCAGGGCGGCGACCCGCCACGGGCCCGCGGGCAGCCACTCCTCGGCGCCGGCGGTGCTTCCGGACAGCACGCCGCGCAACCTGTCGGCGGCCACGCGGCGCGACAGGTCGCTCTGCGCCCGCAGCCGCAGGAGGTGCAGCGCGACGACGGCCGACGTCTGCACCAGCTCGGCCACGAGGGCCGCCGGCGGCCGCTGCTCGACGACGACCCAGATCGAGCCCAGCCACTCACCACCGGCGCGGACCGGGACCACGAGGCGCGGCTTGGTGCCGCCGGACGCCGGGACGTAGACCGGCTCGGAGGAGCGGGCGAGGCGGCGGAAGACGCCCTGGGCGCGCAGGGTCGCCAGCACCTCGTCGGGGACGCGACGCCCGACGATGGTGGACACCCGGGCGGGGTCGGTGAGGTCCTGGCGGGAGGAGTATGCGAGCACGCGCGACTGGGCGTCCTCGATGGTGACGGGGGCGTCGACGAGACCGGCGGCTGCGTCGGCGAGCGCGAAGAGATCGTCCTGCACGGGCGCGTCCTCGCGCCGGCCCGGGCCGACCGCGGCGCGGTCGAGGACGCCGCGCAGGAGCCAGACGAGGTGCGCCCACGAGGCCTGGTCGGCCAGCTCGACGAGCGCGATGCCCTCCCGGCGGGCTCGGCTCCGGACGTCGCGGCGGCGGCCGAGGGACCGGCGCAGCACCACGCCGCCCGCGCCGGCCGCGGCCGCGTCGGCGACGACCTGGAGGGCCCCGGAGGGGCCGTCGACGCCGACACCGAGCACGAGGTCGCCGGGCTGGCCGACGACGCCGTGGGCCGGCTCGGCGATGGTGAGGTCGTCGACCTCGGCACCTTCGTGCGGCACGGCGAGGGTGAGCAGACCCGAGAGGGTGCCCACGAGGTCGGTCACGGCGAGCACGGTCCCAGTGTCGGCCAGGTTGTGCCATCAGCACAACTGGGTCGCACGGATTCATGCGATGGCACCAAGGCGAGGCCGCATCGGTCCTGTCACGCTCGAGGACATGACCTCCTCCCCCGCCGTCACCGCTGCCGGTCTCCCCGCCCCCCGTCGTGTCGCCGTCGTCGGCGCCGGCATGGTGGGCCTGTCCACCGCCTGGTTCCTCCAGGAGCAGGGTGTCGAGGTGGTCGTCCTCGACCGCGAGGGCGTGGCCGCCGGGTCGTCGTGGGGCAACGCCGGCTGGCTGACGCCGGGCATCGCGACGCCGCTGCCGGAGCCCGCCGTCCTCAAGTACGGCATCCGCGCCGTCCTGTCGCCCTCGTCGCCGGTCTACGTGCCGCCGAGCGCCAACCCGGACTTCCTGCGGTTCGTCACCGGCTTCACCCGGCACTCGACGATGAAGGCCTGGAAGAAGGCCATGGGCTCGCTGGTGCCGGTCAACGACCTGTCGCTGGAGAGCTTCGACCTGCTCAAGGCCGGCGGCGTCCAGGCCGACACCATCGAGGCCAAGTCGTTCCTCGCGTCGTACCGCACAGAGGTCGAGCGCCGCACGCTGCTCGAGGAGATCGAGCACATCCACGCCGCGGGCCAGGCCATCGAGTTCGAGGCGCTCACCGGCGACCAGGCCCGGGCGATCGAGCCCAGCCTGTCCGACGAGATCGGCGCGGCGATCCTGCTCAAGGGCCAGCGGTTCATCAACCCCGGCGCCTTCGTCCACGCGCTCGCCGACTCGGTGCGCGCCCGCGGCGGCAAGATCGTCGACGGCGCCACCGTGTCCGACATCCGCGACACCGGTCGTGGCGTCGCCGTCACCACCGCCGAGGGCTCGGTCGAGGAGTTCGACGCCGCCGTCCTCGCGACCGGCGCCTGGCTCGGGAAGCTGGCGAAGCAGTTCGGCGTCCGCAACGTCGTCCAGGCCGGCCGCGGCTACTCGTTCTCGGTCGCGATCGACCACGTCCCGAACGGCCCGGTCTACTTCCCCGCCCAGCGCGTCGCCTGCACGCCGATCGGTGACCGGCTGCGCGTCGCGGGCATGATGGAGTTCCGCAAGCCCGAGGCCGCGCTCGACCAGCGCCGCATCTCGGCGATCGCCGAGGCCGCCCGCCCGCTGCTGCGGGGCGCCGACCTCGACGCCCGCCAGGACGAGTGGGTCGGCTCGCGCCCCTGCACGGTCGACGGCCTCCCGCTCATCGGTGCCACGAAGTCCCCCCGCGTCTTCGCCGCCGGCGGCCACGGCATGTGGGGCATCACCCTCGGCCCGGTCACCGGCCGCCTGCTCGCGCAGACCATGGTCACCGGCAAGCAGGTCGAGCAGCTCAAGCCCTTCAACCCCCTGCGCTGACCTCCGCCCGGGCTCGGCGCCCGGCATACGCCACGCCCCCTGCAAAACGGCAGTTGCGGACGTGAAACGGCAGTCCTGAAGACCCGTTTCATGTCAGCAACTGCCGTTTTGCTGTCTCCACCCTGCGTCTCGACGGAAATACGGGCGGGGGGTATGCTGTTGGCATGGCCATGAGCGAGACGGAACACCCGGTGCACGGCTACACCCCCATGAAGGACAGCCACCTCAAGCGGCTGCGTCGCATCGAGGGACAGGTGCGTGGACTGCAGCGGATGGTCGACGAGGACAAGTACTGCATCGACATCCTCACCCAGGTCGCCGCGGCCACCAAGGCGCTCCAGTCCTTCTCGCTCGAGCTGCTCGAGGAGCACCTCGAGCACTGCGTCGTCGACGCCGCCCGCAGCGGTGGTCCCGAGGCGCAGGAGAAGGTCCGCGAGGCCAGCGACGCCATCGCCCGGCTCGTCCGCTCCTGACCTCGGACCCCTGACCCCAGACCGACTGACCACCGACCCACTGACCACCGACCGAACCCCTGAGGAGAACCCCAATGAGCACCCAGACCTTCGACGTCGTCGGCATGACCTGCGGCCACTGCGCGAGCGCCGTGACCGAGGAGCTCACCGCCCTCGACGGTGTCAGCGACGTCCAGGTCGACCTCGTGGCCGGCGGCACGTCCGCCGTCACCGTGCAGGCCGACCGCGAGCTCACCCCGGCCGAGGTGTCCGCCGCGCTCGACGAGGCGGGCAACTACAGCCTGGCGCAGTGACCACGATGGGGCCTGCGGGCGCCACCGACACCCGGGACGTCGAGCTCGTCATCGGGGGCATGACCTGTGCGTCGTGTGCCGCCCGGATCGAGAAGAAGCTCAACAAGCTCGAGGGCGTCACGGCGTCGGTGAACTACGCGACCGAGAAGGCCCGGGTGACGTTCCCCGACACCCTCACCCCCGCCGACCTCGTGCAGACGGTCGAGCAGACCGGCTACACCGCGCAGGTGCCGGCACCCCGGGAGCCTGCGGCGACCGGCGCGACTCCCGGGTCCGCGGAGGACGAGGCCGACACCGCGCTGGCGGCCCTGCGCCACCGGTTCCTCGTCTCGGCCGCCCTCGCCGCCCCGGTCATCGTCCTGGCGATGGTGCCGGCGTGGCAGTTCCGCTACTGGCAGTGGGCCTCGCTCGTCCTCGCCGCGCCTGTCGTCGTGTGGGGCGGGTGGCAGTTCCACCGCGCCGCGTGGACCAACCTGCGGCACGGGCAGTCGACCATGGACACGCTCGTCTCGGTCGGCACGCTGGCCGCCCTCGGCTGGTCGCTGTACGCCCTGTTCCTCGGCACCGCCGGCGAGCCGGGCATGGTCCACCCGTTCCGCCTCACCCTCGAGCGCACGGACGGCGCGGGCAACATCTACCTCGAGGCGGCGGCGGGCGTGACCGCGTTCCTCCTCGCCGGCCGGTATGCCGAGGCGCGGGCCAAGCGCGCGTCCGGCGCCGCCCTGCGCGCGCTGCTGGAGATGGGCGCCAAGGAGGTCAGCGTCCTGCGGGGCGAGGGTGAGTCCGCCCGCGAGGAGCGCGTGCCGGTCTCCGAGCTGGTGGTCGGCACGCGGTTCGTGGTGCGGCCGGGCGAGAAGATCGCGACCGACGGCGAGGTCGAGCAGGGCACCAGCGCGGTCGACGCCTCGATGGTGACGGGCGAGTCCGTGCCGGTCGAGGTCGGCCCCGGTGACGCCGTCATCGGAGCGACCGTGAACGCCGGCGGCCGCCTCGTCGTGCGCGCCACGCGGGTCGGTGCCGACACCCAGCTCGCGCAGATGGCGCAGCTCGTCGAGGACGCCCAGAACGGCAAGGCGCAGGTCCAGCGGCTGGCCGACCGCGTGTCCGCGGTGTTCGTGCCGGTCGTCATCGTGCTGGCCGTCGCGACCCTCGGCTTCTGGGTCGGCGCGGGTGCCGGGTGGACCGCCGCGTTCACCGCCTCGGTCGCCGTGCTCATCGTCGCCTGCCCGTGCGCCCTCGGCCTCGCGACACCGACCGCGCTGATGGTCGGGACGGGACGCGGCGCGCAGCTCGGCCTGATCATCCGCGGGCCCGAGGTCCTGGAGTCCACCCGGCGCGTCGACACCGTCGTGCTCGACAAGACCGGCACCGTGACCACCGGCCGGATGACCGTGCAGGACGTCGTGGCTGCGCCGGGTGAGGACCCGGCCGAGGTGCTGCGGCTCGCGGGTGCGGTCGAGGCCGCCTCCGAGCACCCGGTGGCCGCGGCCATCACCGCGCACGCCGCCGAGGCGCGCGACCTGCCTGCGGTGACGGACTTCGCCTCGACCGCCGGGCTCGGCGTCCATGGCGTGGTCGAGGGTCGTGCGCTCGTCGTCGGACGCCCCCGGCTGATGGCTGACTGGTCGGTGTCCGTGCCCGAGGAGCTCACGGCAGCGCTCGACACCGCGCGGGGGCGCGGCGCGACGGCCGTCGTCGTCGCGTGGGACGGCAGGGCCCGCGGCGTGGTCGCGGTCGCCGACACCGTCAAGGAGACCTCGGCCGAGGCGGTGCGCCGGCTGCGGGACCTCGGGCTGCGCCCGGTCCTGCTCACCGGCGACCACGAGGCCGCGGCACACGAGGTGGCCAGGGCGGTCGGCATCGACGAGGTCGTCGCCGACGTCCTGCCCCAGGACAAGGTGGACGTGGTGCGCCGCCTGCAGGACGAGGGCCGCGTGGTCGCGATGGTCGGCGACGGCGTCAACGACGCGGCCGCCCTGGCCCAGGCCGACCTCGGTCTCGCGATGGGTACCGGCAGCGACGTCGCGATCGAGGCCAGCGACCTGACGCTGGTCCGGGGTGACCTGCGTGCGGCTCCGGACGCGATCCGGCTGGCCCGGCGCACCCTCGGGACGATCCGCGGCAACCTGTTCTGGGCCTTCGCCTACAACGTGGCCGCGATCCCGCTGGCGGCGTCGGGGCTGCTCAGCCCGATGATCGCCGGTGGTGCGATGGCGCTGTCGTCCGTATTCGTCGTGACGAACAGCCTGCGGCTGCGCGGCTTCCAGCCGACCCGCTGACGGCCGCGCTCCTCGGTCCCGGGTTTTGGGGGTGCAGAGGTGGCGTATCCGTCACCTCTGCACCCCCAAAGCCGGGTGAGGGCGGGCAGGCCCGCGGGCGACGGCCGTCAGCCGGCGCAGGCGACGTGGGTCGTCGCCGTCGGCCGGGCCTCGAGCCGTTCCTGTGGGATGGGCCGTCCGCACACCGTGCAGGTGCCGTAGCTCCTGTCCTCGACCCGGCGCAGCGCCGCCGCGACCTCCTCGAGGTGGGCCAGCGCGTGCCGGGCGAGGGCGTCGACCTGGGCGCGCTCGAAGGCGATCGTGGCGCCCTCGGGGTCGTGCTCGTCGTCGGCGTTCGACCCCTCGGACGCCGCGACGATGGCGGCCACGTCGGCCTCGCGGTCCCGCAGCGCAGCGAGCGTCTGTTCCCGCTCCTGCTCGAGCCGGGTCCGCGCCCACGCGAGCAGGTCGGCGCGAGACCCCTCCGGGGTGTCGTCCTGCGGTGTCGGGTCGGGCGTCACCCGACGAGCCTAGGCAGGCAGCGGCCGGCGGCGCAGCGACCACGCGAGCATCGACAGCCCGCCCACCGGGATCTCCGCACCGAAGATGAAGCCCCGGTACAGCAGCACCCCGGCCGCGGCGAGCGCCGGCTCGACCCCGAACGCGACGAGCACCCCCACCATCCCCAGCTCCACGATCCCCGAGGCCCCGGGCGTGATCGCGGCCATCGTGAGGATCCGTTCCACCGCGAACGCCGCGGCCACGACCGCCGGGTGCACGTCGGCGCCGATCATCCGCAGACCGGCCCAGAGGAGCAGCGCCTGCAGCGCGGCATACGCGAGCTTGGCACCGACCATCCGGCCCCAGCCGGCGGCGACGAGGCCGGCGCTCTCACGGCGGAACGACGCCGCGCGCTCGGCATACCCCTCCTCGGCGCGCGGCAGGAACCGCACCCGGGCCACCACGCGGTCGGCGCACCGGCCGAGCCAGCGGACCGCGCGGTCGTCGCGGGCGACGAGCCACACCACGAGGACGCTGGCGGTGAGCAGCCCGAGCCCGACGTATGCCGCGGTGCTGACGCTGCTCGACACCTCCACCCGCGCGACGCCCAGCCAGACGAGCGCCAGGCCGGGCAGGACGAACTTGAGCAGGGTGTCGACGAGGTTGGTGATCACGGCCCAGCGGCCGAACGCGGCCGTGGTGAACCCCCAGGACCGGGCCATCCGCCAGTTGGCGACGGTGCCGGCCGCGCCACCGAGCGGCAGGAGGTTCGAGACGAACGAGCCGGTGAGGTTGAGCAGCAGCGCCCGGCGGTGCGACAGGCCAGGCATGGCTGCCGTGAGAGCGGGCGTCTGCGCCCACAGGCCCGCGAGCCAGACGGCGGTCAGCACGGCGACCTGGAGCAGGCTGAGCCCGCCGAGGACGGCCGCGATCTGCGACCAGCCGGCGCCGGCCACCTTCGGCAGCGCGATGGCGAGGATGCCGACCGCCAGGCCGCCGGACAGCAGGAGCTTGGCGGCCCTCCCCCCGCCGCGACCCCCCGGTGCGCGGCGGGCGAGCCGGTCCCGCGCGGTCGGACGACGCAGGTCTGCGGTCGTCGCCGTCGACGGGTGCGGCTCGGTGTGGAGGGCCATGGCCCCACGGTGACGCCCGTGCGGGTGCGGGCACATCCGGCTTTCTACCCATCTCGACCCCCACCACGGACTAGTCACCTCAGGGTCGACCCTGAGCCGTGGGGACGTCCGGCGGCCGGCGGCGCGGCGAGTCGGCCGCCGGTGGCGCGTCGAGACCGGCGCCCCGGGTCGTCCCCAGGACGGGCTAGTGCAGGTGGTCGCGCCAGTCGGCCGGCACGGCGCCGGCGGGACCCGGGACGGGCTGGTCCGCCGGGTGGCTCTGGGGGTCCGCGAGCCGCGGGCCGAGGAAGCCCTCCCCGCTCGGGAAGTCCCAGAACCAGTCCTCACCCGGCTCGAAGCTCGTGATGACCGGGTGCCCGGTCTGCCGGTGGTGGGCTGTCGCGTGCTGCGACGGCGAGGTGTCGCAGCACCCGATGTGGCCGCACTGCGCGCACCGGCGCAGGTGCACCCACCACCCGCCGGCCTCGAGGCACTCGACGCACCCGGTGCCGCTCGGGGGGACGTCCGGGTCGATCCCCTCCCGGGGCGGGTCGGCCTGCTGCTCGGTCATCGGACCACCTCCGGCCCCCACCGTAGGACGCAACCGGCGGGATCGCCCGCGGCGACCTACCGTGGCGCCATGCGCCGCCCCACGCCGCTGCCCCCGGGTCCCGGACAGGAGTCCGTCTGGGACTACCCCCGCCCGCCGCGCGTCGAGACCAGCAGCCAGCACGTCGAGGTGTGGCTGGGAGGTGTGCGCGTGGCGGACACGACCCGCTCCTGGCGGGTCCTGGAGACCAGCCACCCGCCGACGTACTACCTGCCGGCCGACGCGTTCGTCCCCGGCGCGCTGCGGCCGGCCGAGGGCTCGTCGTGGTGCGAGTGGAAGGGCCGCGCCGCCTACCTCGACCTCGTCGCGGGCGACGTCGTCGCGCCGCGTGCCGTGTGGACGTACCCCGAGCCGACGCGCGGGTTCGAGGTCCTGGCCGGTGCGTATGCCGTGATGCCGGGCTCGGTCGACCGGTGCGTCGTCGACGGCGAGACGGTCCGCCCGCAGGAGGGCGGCTTCTACGGCGGCTGGGTCACCGACGCGGTGGTCGGCCCCTTCAAGGGCGGTCCGGGCACGCACGGCTGGTGACCCGCACGGATCGACGGACCCGGCCGGTCAGGACGCGGGTCCGGCACGCCGCGTACTAGTCGGCGAGCGCCTGCCGGGCGTCGTCCCGGGCGGCCTGGGCCTGCTTGCGCTCGCGGACGGCGTCGGTGACCGCCTCGAGCGCGCGCTCGTCCGCCTCCCGCGCCTTGGCCAGCTGCCGCTCGACCACGGCCAGCCGCTCACGGGTCTCCTCGGCGCGCTCCCTCGCGGCGGCGACTGCGCGCTCGGCGTCGGACAGCCGACGCTCCGCCTCCTCCAGCTCGGCCTCGCGCTCGGCCCGGAGCTCGGCCGCCGCGTCGCCGGTCGCGCCGTCACCGGCCGCCTCGTCCGCCCCCTCGTCGCCGGCACGCTCGACCCCGGCCGTCGCGTCGTCGACCTGCTGGTCGCGGGGCTTGCGGCCACCACCTGGGCGGCCGGCGGGCCGGGAGCCGCGGCCGCCCGGCACCACCGTGAGGATCGCGCCACCGGTGGTCCGCGCCAGGGCTTCGGCCAGGTCGACCTCACCGAACCCGCTGTAGGACAGCGAGCGCGTGAGCTGCCCCGACGTGACCGCAGCGGACGCCCGCTCGTCGGCGAGCGCCGCGATCGCCGTGGCCCGAACCTCCTGCTGCGCGGCCGGGCTCAGCGACCGGCCCGCGTCGGAGACCGCCCGCGTCGCAGCCCGCACGTACACCTCGACGGTGGCGTCCCGCTCCTTGCGCATGCCGGTCAGGGCCGCCGCGTCGAGCCGCGACTGGGCCGACCGCATCCGCTCCCCCAGGTCGACGAGGTCGGCCACGACGTCCTCGGCCTCGCGGGCCGTGAGGTTCACGGCCCACGCAGCGAGGCTCGGCTTGCGCAGCCTGCCGATCTCGGTCGCCGCCGCCTTGTCCGAGGCCGCCTTCGCGTCGGCGACCAGGCGCGACCGGGTCGCCATGAACTCGTCCGGGCCCACGGCATACAGGTCCTGCATGGCCTCGGCGACGCGGTCAGCCACCGTGCACCTCCGACGCGGCCCCCTCCGGGGCCACCTCCGCGCGGCCCGCTTCGTCCAACCCCAGGAGGCGGGCGCCGTTGTGCCACAGCACCTTCCGCAGCCAGTCGTCGCCGAGGCCGAGCCGGTCGAGAGCCTCGAGCTGGTGGGCGTAGGGGTAGGGGATGTTGGGGAAGTCCGAACCCAGGACGACCCGGTCGGCCAGGCCGCCCAACCGCTCGACGTAGGCGGGTGGCAGCGGCGCGAACGCGTTGGCGTAGTCGGTGCCGGCCATGGTCGTGTCGAGGTGCACACGTGGGTAGCGCTCGGCGATGTCGGCGAACGCGTCGTACTCGCCCATGCCGAGGTGCGCGATGACGAGCACGAGCTCGGGGAACCGTTCGAGCACCGCCTCGACCGGCCGCGGGCCCGTGTGCTCGCCGTCCTTGGGGGCCGAGCCGGCGTGCAGGACGACCGGCACCCCGGCCGACTCGAGGGCCGCCCACCCGGGGTCGAGCAGGGGGTCGTCCGGGGCGTAGCGGCCGACCTGCACGTGCATCTTGAACAGCCGGGCGCCGCCGGCCAGCGCTCGCTCGACCAGGTCGCCGACCCCGGGCTCGGGGTAGAGCGTCGCACTGTGGACGGCGTCCGGGACGCGGGCGGCGAAGTCGGCGCACCAGTCGTTGAGCCACTGCACCATGCCCGGCTTGTGCGGGTACGTCAGCGACGGGATCGCGCGCACCCCGAGCGCCCGCAGGGTGGCCAGCCGCGTGGGCTCGTCGTCGCGGTAGTGGATCGGCCACGGCTGCCCGTAGTGCTGCGCCGCCTCGTCGAAGTAGGCCCACACCTTCGCCAGCATCGGCTCGGGCAGGAAGTGCACGTGGATGTCGGCGAGCCCGGGGAGCCCGAGGCCGCGCCAGTATGCCGGGACCTCGGCGTCCGTCCGCGGCGCGCGTGGTGACGGGGGCACGGTGGCGACGCTACGGCATACAGGGGCGTGGGCCCACGGACACCGCGACGACGGCTACGGAGCGCCGAGCTCGCGCTGGATGCCCTCCACCGTCTCGTCGCCCAGCTTCTCGAAGACCCGCTGCATCAGCGGCTCGGCCAGCTTGGCGACGCCGTTGAACTCGATGTGCGCCGAGTAGGTGACCGTGCTGCCGGTCGGCGACGCCACGACGCGGATGTCGTCGGTCGAGGTCGCGGTCTTGTTGGTGCCGCGCAGGACCACGTGGTCGCTGTCCATCGTCACCAGCCGGTACTCGAGCTCGGTCTCCCGGCCCAGCACCTTGGAGACGTTGTGCCACTGCGAGCCGACCTGGACGGGTCCGGGGTCGACGCGTTCGCAGCGCACCGTGCCGGGGTCCCAGGCCACGGCGTTGGAGAAGTCGGCGAGGTAGGCGACCACCTCGGCGGGTGGGCGGCTGACCGGGAAGGAGCGGACGACGTCGACCATGGGCACGACGCTAACCCGGCAGCGCCGGACCCGCCCGGTGGCGAGGGGTCGGGCACGACCGACCCCCTCGGGGAGACCCTCCAAAAAGAGGGGGCGCGCTGTCGGGGGCCGGTACTAGCCTCGACCGAGGGGCCGGCGCAGCGTCGCGCAGGGGGTCCCCGACCTCGCGACGTCCGCCGCGAGCCCGCCCGTCCCTCCTCACCCGGAGAGGTGCCGATGTCAGCACCAGGCACGACACCCGTGTACCCCGAGAAGATCGACGCCGCCGTCCTCAAGGTCGCCGGTGTCGTCGTCCTCGGGGCGATCATGTCGATCCTCGACATCACTGTGGTCAACGTCGCCCTGCGCACGTTCCAGACCGCGTTCGGCGGCGAGCCGCTGGCGTACTCCACCGTCGCGTGGACCGTCACCGGCTACACCCTCGCCCTCGCCACCGTCATCCCGATGTCCGGCTGGGCGGCCGACCGGTTCGGCACCAAGCGCCTGTACATGATGGCGATCCTGCTCTTCACCCTCGGCTCGGTGCTGTGCGCGACCGCGAGCTCGATCGGCATGCTCATCAGCTTCCGGGTCCTGCAGGGCCTCGGCGGCGGCATGCTCATGCCGCTCGGCATGACGATCATGACCCGCGCGGCCGGCCCGAAGCGGATGGGCCGCCTCATGGCGATCCTCGGCATCCCGATGCTGCTCGGCCCGATCTTCGGCCCCATCCTCGGCGGCTGGCTGATCGACCACTTCACGTGGCACTGGATCTTCCTCATCAACGCGCCGATCGGCCTCGTCGCCCTGGTCTACGCGTTCTTCGCCCTGCCCAAGGACAACCCGCAGCCCTCGGAGTCCTTCGACTTCGTCGGCATGCTCATGATGAGCCCGGGCCTGGCGCTGTTCCTCTACGGCGTCTCCTCGATCCCGGGCGAGGGCGGCATCGGCCACACCAAGGTCCTGCTGCCCGGCCTGGTCGGGCTCGCGCTGATGGTCGCGTTCGTGCTCTACAGCTTCAAGCCGAAGCACCCGCTGCTCGACCTGCGGCTGTTCAGCAACCGCGACCTCACGGTCTCGATCATCACGATGTTCATCTTCGCGGCGTCGTTCTTCGGCGGCCTGCTGCTGATCCCGCAGTTCCTCCAGCAGGTCCAGCACGAGACGCCGCTCAACGCCGGCTGGCTCGTCGCACCGCAGGGTGTCGGCGCGATGCTCACCATGCCGATCGCGGGCGCCCTCGCCGACCGGTTCCCGGTGGGCCGGATCGTCCCGTTCGGTCTCGTGCTCATCATCGGCGGCATGTTCACCCTCACCCAGATCCAGGCCGACTCCTCGCACTGGGGCTTCCTCATCCCGGTGCTGTTCGTCATGGGGCTGGGCATGGGCGGCACGATGATGCCGATCATGACCTCGGCGCTGAAGACGCTGACCCACCACGACGTCGCCCGCGGGTCGACCCTGCTCAACATCACCCAGCAGATCGCGAGCTCGGTGGGTGTGGCGACCTTCTCGGTCGTCCTGACCAACCAGATCAACAGCCGGCCGCTGGCGGCCCAGGGTGGCCAGTACCTCGAGGTCGCCGCCACGCAGGGCCCGAAGGCGGCCCAGGCGGCAGCCGCGAAGCTGCCCCTCGTCGGCCAGTTCTTCGCCGACCACGGCGGCAGCCCGCAGGCGGCGGCCCAGGCGCTGACCGGCCAGGTCGCCAAGCTGGCTGCCGACGCGTACGCCCACACCTTCTGGGTGGCCGCCTCGCTGGTGAGCCTGTCGCTGGTCGCCGCACTGTTCCTGCCGCGCCGGCACGAGGAGTCGCACCTGCTCGACGACGCGGACACCGAGGGGGCACCGCCGGTGATGGTCCACTGACGCAGGACCTCCTGCGCCGGGTCCGCGAGGAGTTCGGTGTCAGGCTCGTCGGCGTCCACCCCGTCGGGGTGGGCGCCGACCCGCGTGCGTCCCTGTTTCGAGGCGTCGCCGGTGACGGCCGTGCGTATGCCGTGAAGACCAGCACCGGTCCGCAGCCCGGCGTCGCGGTGGCGGGCCACCTGGCGGAGGCAGGCGTCCCCGGCGTCCCGGCCCCGCTTCCGTCGCACGAGGGTGGGACTGACGTCCGAGCGCCTCGGGGTGCGGCTGAGCGTCGTGCCGTGGGTCTCGGACCGCCGGGGCATCGAGGTCGGGCTCGAGCCGGGTCACTGGCGTTCGCTCGGCGCCCTGCTCGCCGCCCTGCACCGGGTGCCGGTCGACACCCCCGGGCTGCGGGACCTGCCGTCCGCGGGCCATGACCCCGAACCGCTCCTGCTGCGGTTGACCGAGCTCGACCGGCGGCTGGGGGCGGTCGGGGCGCGGCCGCACGCGACGAGCGCAGTTGCGGACCTGGAGACCGAGGACACCGGCGTCGGCGACCCGCACGTCGCCGCGCTGCTGCGGCTGTGGGAGGCCGGGCGCGAGCGCGTGCTCGCGGTCGGGGAGGTGGCACGCACGACGGCGGCCGAGTCGCGCGCCTGGGCCGACGCGCCCAGCGTGGTCGCGCACACCGACCCACACCCGGGCAACGTGCTGCTGGCCGACGACGAGCCGGGCGTCTGGCTGGTGGACTGGGACGACGCGGCGCTGGCGACCCCGGAGTGGGACCTCATGTTCGTGGTGGGTGGCGTGCTGGCGACGCCGACCCCGGCCGACCAGGCGGCGTTCGTCGAGGGGTACGGACCGGCGCGGCTCGACCCGGTGCGGCTCCGGTACGCCCAGGCCACCCGGGCGCTGCACGACTTCCTCGACTTCGCGGACGACGTGCTGGCGACGGAGCGGCTGCCGGAGGCGGACCGCCGGTGGTCGGTCGACGTCCTGGCCGGGCAGCTGTCACCCGACGGGCTGGTGGCGTTCGCCCTCGGGGAGGGCGGATCCGACAGACTCGGGGCATGACCTCCCCCTCGACGCCCGCCCTCGCCCGGTTCGCCGGCCGGACCGCCCTGGTGACCGGTGCCGCCCACGGCATCGGCCGCGCCATCGCGACGCGCCTGCACGCGGAGGGCGCGAACATCGTGCTCGCCGACCTCGACCCGGCCGCGGCGAAGGAGGCTGCCACCGCCCTGGGCGACCGCGCCCTGGCCGTGGAGTGCGATGTCACCGACGCGGACGCCCTCGAGCGCGCGGTGACCGCCGTCGTGGAGCAGTTCGGCGCCCTCGACGTGCTGGTGTGCAACGTCGGGGTCGCCACCGGCGAAGGGTTCGACGGGCTCGACGACGCGTCGTGGTCGATCCAGCTCGAGCCGACCCTGCACGGCACCGTGCGCACCATCCAGGCGGCCCTGCCCCAGCTGCTCGCCTCCCCGTGGGGCGGTTCGGTGGTCATGACCGGGTCGGTGAACGGGCTGGCCGCGTTCGGCAACGTCGGCTACTCGCTGGCCAAGGCGGCCCTGCCCAACCTGGCCCAGAACCTCGCGGTCGAGTACTCGGCCACCCGCGTCGGCGAGGGGCAGCGGCCGGTGCGGTTCAACGTCGTCGCCCCCGGCACGGTGCGCACCCGCGTCTGGGACGACCAGGACCCGGACGCCCTCGTCCCCCTCTACCCGTTGGGGCGCGTCGGTGAGCCCGAGGACATCGCGGCGGCCGTCGCGTTCCTCGCCTCCGACGACGCGTCCTGGGTCACCGGGATCACCCTGCCGGTGGACGGCGGCATCCTGGCCGGCCCCGCACTCGCCTTCCAGGAGCGCAACCGCGGACCGGCGGACTGAGGCCAGCGCATCCGGGCTGGTCTGGGGAGGGTCAGCCCTGGGCAGCCGCGCCGGAGTGGTCGCCGGCGATGTTGACCATCCAGTCCACACCGAACCGGTCGGTGCACATCCCGAACTCGTCGCCCCACGGCTGCCTGTCCATCGGGACCGACACGCTGCCACCCTCCGAGAGCTTGTCCCAGAAGCCGTGCAGCTCCTCGCCGTCGTCGCCCGAGAGGCTGACCGAGATGCGGCTGCCCTCGCGGTACTCCATGCCGGGCGGGGTGTCGGACACCATGAGCGTGAAGCCCTGCGGCGTCTCGAGCTGGCCGTGCATGATGCCGTCGGCGAAGGGCTGGTCGGCCTGCCCGAACTCACCGAACGTGCTCATGGTGAGGTCGCCGCCGAAGACCTGCTGGTAGAACGTGAGCGCCTCGCGGGCGGTGTCCTTGAACCCGATGTACGGGTTGAGCCGTGACGTCATCGTCGTCCTCCTACGGTGGTGGGTCGTCCTCCGAGGCTAGGAGCGACCACCGACGGTGGCGAGGGCCCGATGACGTATGCCGGTCGGTCAGCCCACCAGCCAGGCCCGGCGGAGCTCCGGGTCCCAGCGCCGCAGGGCAGTGCCGATGGCCGCGGTGGGCGAGTCCAGCGACTGCACAAGGGCCAGGGCCGCCCCGCACACCTCGGGCCGCAGCCGTCGCGCGAGCGTGACGTGCGGCACCCACGGCAGCTCCGCATCGCCGCCGTCCGGCACTCCCGGGCCGTCCCCTGCGACCGCACCGCCAGCAGGAACCGCGCGGTCTGCCGCGAGCGCGGAGTCCACGTCGACGTGGAGGCGGCCCAGCTCCGCACCGGGCCGCACGGGCAGGACGAGCGCCGGCCGCCGCTCGCCCAGGAGCGCCGGCGCGGCGAGCTCGAGCTGCAGCGGCAACCGGGCCGCGAGCGGCACCAGCGCCTCCTCCGCCGCTGCGGAGACGACCGGGACGGCTGCGAGGGTGACGTGGGGCGCGTTCGTCGGGCCGCGGTGGTCGGCCTGGCTGGGCAGGCCGGCCTCGGCCAGGGCCTGCCACAGCCCGCGCACCGCCTCGTCGGTGGCGGCGTCGAGCACGAGCTCGACGGACTGCAGCGGCACGGCAGGTCCCGGCTCAGGCCGACGCGATGTGCACGAGCGCGTCGCCGCGGTTCACCAGCGGCGCGCGGCTGTGGCCGATGACGATGCCGTCGCGGTCGGCCCGCACCAGCCGCAGCGTCCGGCCGAACGAGTCCGAGAGGGCACCGAGCCGGTCCCCCTGCGCGACCCGGCGGCCGAGCCCGACCTCGAGGTGCAGGATGCCGGTGGCGCGCGCGCGGACCCAGCCGCTCGTGCGGCAGGCGAGGCTCGGCTCCTCGGCGAGGTCCACGGGATCGGTCATGCCCAGGGCAGCCAGCACGCGGCGTACGCCCACGACCCCCGCGGTGATCGCCCACTCGTCGAACCGCCACGGCTCCCCGGCCTCGTAGAGCAGGACGGTCGCCCCCGTCTCCCGGGCGGCCGAGCGCAGCGAGCCGTCGCGCAGCTTGGCGTGCAGCATGACCGGGGCACCGAACGCCTCGGCGAGCGCCACGGTCTTCGGGTCGTCGAGGTCGGCGCGCACCTGCGGCAGGTTCGTGCGCCCGTCGGAGCCGGTGTGCAGGTCGATGCCGACCTCGCAGGGCGCGACCACCTCGGTCATCATCAGGTGCGCGATCCGCCCGGCCAGCGACCCGCGCGAGGAGCCGGGGAACGACCGGTTGAGGTCGCGGCGGTCGGGCAGGTAGCGGTCGCCCGCCATGAAGCCGTGGACGTTGACGATGGGGACGGCGATCAGGGTGCCGCGCAGGGTCTTCGGCGACAGCCCGGCGAGCACGCGCCGCACGACCTCGACCCCGACGACCTCGTCCCCGTGGATGGCGGCGTTGACCCACACGGTCGGGCCGTCCTCGCGGCCGTGCATCACCTGCACGGGCAGGCTGAGCTCGGCGCCGGTGACGAGGCGGGTGATCGGGAGGCCGACGTCCTGCTTGCTGCCGGCACGGACCCGGACGGGGCCGATCGCGAAGGACGGGCGGGCCATCAGCGACCCCGGTTCTGGCGCCGCACCGACAGCGGCGGGCGGCCGCCGAGGTAGGACCGGGAGGAGTCGACGAGGAAGCCCTGCCGCAGCGCCTCCCGGCCGACGAGCATCCGGAAGCCCATCGCGTCCCGGTTCGTGAGGGTGACCTCGGCGGTCACCGGGCGGCCGACCAGGGACAGCTCGAGCTGCACGACCAGCCGGTCCTCGAGGTGGCCCGAGGAGCTGCGGACCGTGCGCCGGTCGTGGACCGGGCGCTCGACGGTGACGGCGTCCTGGGGCGAGCGCTGCCAGGGGTGCACGGAGAAGCGCACCCAGTCCTCACCGTCCCGGTCCTGCTCCTCGACGTCGAACGCGTGCAGGGCCGACGTGCGTGCCCCGGTGTCGAGCTTGGCCTTGAGCCACGGGACACCCACCCCGGGCAGGCTCACCCACTCGCGCCACCCGACGGGGGTGCTTAGATGGTTCGGCTTCGACACCGGTCCATCTTGGCAGGGACGTCCCCGTGAAACTGGCAATCCTCTCGCGTGCCCCCCGCACGTACTCCACCCAGCGCCTGCGCACCGCGGCCCTCGACCGCGGGCACGACGTCAAGGTGCTCAACACCCTCCGGTTCGCCATCGACCTGTCCGGGCCCGAGCCGGACCTGCAGTTCCGTGGCCGGCCGCTGTCCGACTACGACGCGGTCGTCCCGCGCATCGGCAACTCGATCACGTACTTCGGCACGGCCGTCGTGCGCCAGTTCGAGCAGATGGACGTCTACACGCCCAACACCGCCAACGGGATCGCCAACTCCCGCGACAAGCTGCGCGCCACGCAGATCCTGTCGCGGCACAACATCGGTATGCCGGCCACCACGTTCGTGCGCAACCGCGCCGACGTGAACGCCGCCATCAACCGTGTCGGCGGAGCGCCGGTCGTCATCAAGCTGCTCGAGGGCACGCAGGGCATCGGCGTCATCCTCGCCCCGGAGATCAAGGTCGCCGAGGCCATCATCGAGACGCTCCAGAGCACGCAGCAGAACGTGCTGATCCAGGCGTTCGTCACCGAGAGCCGCGGCCGGGACATCCGCGCCCTGGTCGTCGGCGACCGCGTCGTGGCGGCCATGCGCCGCACGGCGCAGGGCGGGGAGTTCCGGTCGAACGTGCACCGTGGCGGCACGGTGGAGGGCGTCGAGCTGACCCCCGAGTACGAGCAGACGGCGGTGCGGGCGGCCCAGATCATGGGCCTGCGGGTCGCGGGCGTGGACATGCTCGAGGGCAACGAGGGACCGCTCGTGATGGAGGTCAACTCCTCGCCCGGGCTCCAGGGCATCGAGACCGCGACCAAGCTCGACGTCGCCGGCGCGATCATCGACTACGTCTCCAACCAGGTCGCGTTCCCCGAGATCGACGTCCGCCAGCGGCTCACGGTGTCGACGGGGTACGGCGTGGCCGAGCTCGTCGTGCACTCGGCGTCCGACCTCGTCGGGCAGCCGCTGCGGGACTCGGGCCTGACCGACCGCGACATCACGGTGCTGACGCTGCACCGGGGGACGCAGGTCGTCCCCAACCCCAAGCCCGGCCAGCTGCTCGAGGCCGAGGACCGGCTGCTGTGCTTCGGCAAGCTCGAGGAGATGCGGTCGATGATCCCCGAGCGCCGTCGCCGCCGGGCCAAGGTGCGCAAGCTGCCCAAGCAGCCCATCCACGAGGGCTGACCCGCGCCGCCTGCCCGTCAGCCCGCAGGCGGGTACTGCCAGGCGGTCACGTCCATGACCGCGCCCTCGACGACGTCGATGCGCGGCGCCGTGCCGTCGAGCGGGAGCCGTATCGGCGCCTTCGCGCCGGGCAACGTCACGGAAACGAGCTGTGGGCTCGTCGTGTCGGCCATGGCGCGGTAGCCCTTCCACGAGAGCGCGGCGACCGCCTCACCGCCCCTCGGGAGCAGCCCGATGCGCCGCGCCGGGACAACGGTGCCGTATGCCGTCGTGGTCGACCGGCGCACGTCGACGCCGAGGTCTCGTCCCGCCTGGGCGAGCGCCACGGTCGGGAACCCCTCGACCCAGCAGGCGGTGTCGCTGCCGTTGCTGACGACCAGCGTGACCGCGGACGTGCCCATCGCCGAGTCCCAGCCGCGTGCCGACAGGGCGAGGTCGCCGGGCGTGCACGCCCTCGCTGCCGGCACGGCCCGGGGCTCATCGGTCGGGGCGGCCGAGGGCGACGGCATGGTCGGGACGGCCTCCGGCGTGGGCTCCACGACCGGCGGGCGGGAGGTCGGCGCGGCGAGGGCCGTCGGGTACAGGTCACGCTGCAGGGTCTCGAGGGCCGCCAGCCCCGGCGGGCTGGCGGCACCCACCAGGGCGGCCAGGAGGACGACGGCCCACCCGGTGGTCGCAGCGACCCGAAGGCCCCGCCGGTCGAGGCGCACGAGGCCCGCGACCACGGCTGCGGCACCAGCGGCCGCGCCGAGGACGAGGCCCGCCAGCAGCCAGCCCCACGAGTCGCCGCCGGGCCGTCCCGGGGCCGACCAGTGCACGGTGGCCGCCACCACCACGGTGGAGAGCACCACCGCCCCGACCGCCGCCAGCCCCGCGCCGAGCAGGGAGCCGAGGTCACCCGCCCGCCCGGACCCGCGGAGGCGCAGGTCGACCAGCCAGGCCAGGAGCAGCATGGCGGTGACGCCTGCGGCGAGGAGGAGGGCGGACCCGCCGAACAGCCAGAAGGGCGCCGCCGCGAGCACTCCCACGGCGACCGCCGCAGCCCGGCCGGCTGCGGAGACCGCCACCCGCCACGTCCCCGCGCCGGGTCCGGCCACGACAGCCGCGACCGACCCCTCGTCCACCACCGCGGGCGGTCAAACGGTCGCTGCACCCCCAGCCGCCCCGGGCTCGGCCGGGGCGCGGGGAGCGAGCCCCCGGCGGACCAGCGTCGCGAGGAGGCCGGCGATCAGGAGGGACGCGCACACGGCATACCACCACCCGAGCTGGCGCTGGGCGGCGACGTTCGCGACCTCGTCGCACAGTGCACGGTCTCGCTCGCAGGGGGTGTCACCCCAGACGGTCTGGTACCGGCCCCAGGACCACCCGACGACGAGCATGCCGACGAGCCCGCCCGCGACGAGCAGCCTGCTCCCCCAACGCCCCCACGTCATCGGGCCACCCTAGGCGACGTCGCGCCGGGCACTCCGCGCCGGGCACCCCGCGTCAGGCGGGCTGCAGCGACTGGGCCAGCAGCGAGTACCCCAGCCACTCCGGCACCTCGCGGCGCACCGATGCCGGGCCCTCGACCACCACCTGGCCCGAGCGCAGCGCCTGGGGCCAGACCAGCTCGCCGCGCCAGATGCGGGTCAGCGTCCGCAGGCTCGTCTCGAGCGTCGCGGTGACCTCGTGGCCGGGGTCGTAGTCGCACAGGTCGACCTCCCCGTGGGCCACGACGAGCCACCAGTGCGACACGGGCCGCGCCACGTCGTCGAAGGAGATCCGCAGGACGGTCCGCGAGCGCGGCCAGCGGTCGACCGGGATCGAGCGCCGGACGTCCCAGAGCAGCAGGTGGGGGTCGTAGTCCTCCTCGCCGAGGTCCCCGATCCAGCGAAGTCCCCACTGCCCCAACGTGTTCACGACCGGCTCCAGCTCGCGGCCGCAGTCGGTGAGCTCGTAGACGACCCGCTGCCCGCGCACCGAGCGGGCGACGATCCCGGCCCGCTCCAGCGACCGCAGCCGCTTGCTCAGCAGCGCCGGCGACATCTTCGGCACACCACGCCGCAGCTCGTTGAAGTGCGTGCTGCCCATGAGCAGCTCGCGCACGACGAGCAGGGTCCACCGCTCGTCGAGGACCTCCATGGCCTTGGCCACCGGGCAGAACTGGCCGTACGACGTCATCGCGCACACTCCTCGGCTCGTGCCCACCAGTAGACGCCCGGCGGCGAGCCCCCGGCTAGTACAGATCGAGAACTGCTCCCGGTACACATCCGGCACTGGAGCGGGCCTGGGCCCCGGCCGCACGCTGGTCCGGCAGGACGGACCAGCGAGGAGAACACCATGACTGCACAGACCGGCACCGCCGGGACCACCACCACCACCGCCGTCGACGACACGGCGCTCAAGGCCGCCCACCGCGCCCTGTGGGCGCTCGGCGACTACCCCGCCGTCGCGTCCGAGGTCATCGCCGCGCTCGGGCCGCGGCTCGTCGCCGCCGCGGGGATCGGGCCCGGCCACCGGGTGCTCGACGTCGCCGCGGGCTCGGGCAACGTCGCCGTCCCGGCCGCCGCAACGGGCGCCGCCGTGACCGCGAGCGACCTGACGCCCGAGCTGCTCGACGCCGGCCGGGCCCTGGCACGCGAGGCGGGGGTCGAGCTCGCGTGGGAGGTCGGTGACGCCGAGCGCCTGCCGTACGACGACGCCACCTTCGACGCCGTCACCTCGTGCGTCGGCGTGATGTTCGCGCCGCACCACCAGCCCGCCGCCGACGAGCTGCTGCGGGTCTGCCGCCCGGGCGGCCGCGTGGCACTGGTCAACTGGACGCCCGCAGGTTTTATCGGGCAGATGTTCGCGACGATGAAGCCGTATGCCGCGCCGCCGCCGCCCGGAGCCCAGCCCCCGCCGCTGTGGGGCGACGAGGACCACGTCCGCGAGCTGTTCGGCGACCGGGTCACGGGCCTGGAAGCCGTGCGCGAGGAGCTGCCGGTCGACCGGTTCGCCGACGGTGGCGAGTTCCGCGACTTCTTCAAGGCGTACTACGGCCCGACGATCGCGACCTACCGCCGCATCGCCGACGACCCCGACCAGGTGGCCGCCCTCGACACCGCCCTGGCGGAGCTCGGCGACCGGCACCTCGACGACGGCGTCATGCCCTGGGAGTACCTGCTCGTGACGGCCACCCGCCGCTGAACGGTCCCGGGCACCACGGTCTTTGAGCGGTCGCAGCGGTCCTGACCACCGGGATCGCTCAAAGACCCGCTGAGGGGGCAGCGGGTCAGGCGCGGAGCTTCTCCAGCCTGGCCCGCAGCGCCGCCTCGCGGTGGGCGTTGCCGTGCAGGCCGATGTACCGCTGGCCGAAGACGGCGAGCAGGGCGTCGTCGAGCCGGCGGACGGCGGCCGGCGCGTGCCGGTACCCCATCCGCGCGGTGATGCCGTCGACGTCGATCGAGCGCAGCAGCCCCGCCAGCTCGTCGAGCGAGGTGATGCCCAGCTCGAGCAGCAGCCCCGAGATCCACGCGTAGTGGTCGGTCCGCGACCAGCGCGCGCCCTGGAACTGGCCCGCGAGGAACGTCGCGAGGTCGGCGGCGCTGATCCGCGGGTCGTCCTGCCCGGTCGGCACCTGCTGGCCCTCCATGCTCGCCTGCAGCCGGTCACGGATCTCCGAGAACTCCCGGTCGGCCAGCTCGAGCAGCCCCGCGGCCAGCGTGAACCGGCGGTCGAGGTCGGGCACGTGCTCCTGCGGCACCGTGCCCTTGTAGCGGATGTCGTGCTCGAACTCCGCCCACGCGTGCTGGAGGATCGTGCGCACCTGCACCGAGGCGGTGCGCCCCTTGAGCCCCTCGTATGCCGGGGGCAGCGCCTTGAGCGGGTCGGGTGCCACGAGCAGGTGCCGGCTGGCATACCCGAACCGTCCCTGGCGGGCGGTCTCGCGACCCATGTCGCGGTCGTCGATCACGCTGAACTGGTCGGCGAGGACGTCGGCCACGGCCGTGACATCACCGCGCAGGTAGGTGACCACCCGGACGCCGATCTGGTCGGTGACGTCCTTGAGCGGGTCGGCGTAGACCGGCTGGCCGTCGACCGTGCGCGCCGCCTTGGCCGCGAACGACTCCACGCTCTTGGTGCGGCCGGTCACGCTCAGGTAGTTGATGCCCGCGTCGTCGAGCAGCTCGCGCACGAGCGCGGTGAAGCCCTCGGTGACCTCGACCAGCCCGGGCCGGAGCACGGCATACCGCTGGACGGGGTCGTCTCGCTGCTCGTCGCTCACCCCGACAGGCTATTGGCCCGTGCGCCCGTCGATCCGCTCCCGGATCAGGTCGGCGTGGCCGCAGTGCCGCGCGTACTCCTCGATGAGGTGCACGAGCAGCTCGCGCAGGGTGATCGGGTCGCGGGTCGGGTGCTGGCTGACGATGTCGAGACTGTCCGCCCGGTCGACGAACTGCTCGGCGTGGGCCACCTCGCGACGCCACGCCTCCCACGCCTCGGTCACGACCGCGTCGTCCGCGACCGCGCCGTCGAAGTCAGCGTCCCGGTCCTGGTCCTTGCCCCACAGGCGCGGGATCTCGTTGCCCTCCATGGTGATCCGGAACCACACCTGCTCGACGTGGGCCAGGTGCCGCAGGAGTCCCAGCAGCGACATGGTCGACGGCTCCACCGACCGGCGCGCCATCTGCTCGGCGTCGAGGCCGTCGCACTTGAGCTCGAACGTCATCCGGAAGTGGCGCAGGTATTCGAGCAGGACGCTGCGCTCGTCGGTCGCCGAGCTGCCCGCCGCCGCCCTGGGGTCGTCCTCGGGGTCGACCCACAGGTCGGGGAACTTCTTCGCCTCGGAAGCCATGGTCGGCATCCTCTCAGCGCAGGCGGGTGGCGAGGAGGGCGGCCAGCCGGTCCATCTGCTGCACGTGCGCGGAGTCGCCGTCGGTCTGGAGCACCGCCGGGCCGTCACCCGCGGTGATGATGGCCACGGCATACCCACCGACGATGCCCATCTGGCGGGTCTCGGTGTCCGCGCGCAGCCAGCCACCCTTGAACGACCCGGCCCCGATCCGGCCGAGCCCCCACCGGTGCGCCGCGATGGGGTGCATCTGGCCGAGCAGGAAGGCGCTGGCCTCCGGGGAGACGACGCGGCCGGAGTGCAGGGCCGTCATGAAGCGCAGCTGCTGGCGCACCGTCCACTGCATCGAGCCCTGCGAGGTGTCGGGGGCCGAGGTCGTGGTGTCGCCGATGCTGCGCAGGACGCGGTCGATGGCGGGGCCGGGCCGGCCGGGGATCTCGTTCCGGATGGCCACGACGGCGTCGCCGTCGGAGGCGGTGAGGGCGGCCTTGATCCAGCCGCGCTCCCGGGCGGGGATGCGGCTCGGGTCGCCGTCGACGACGGTGTCGAGGTACGCCGCAACGACGAGGACCTTCGACGTCGACCAGGCGCGGTAGCTGGGGACCGAGCCCTCGACGTGCACGTCGGCGGGGTTCGAGAGCGGGGCCCAGGCGATCGCGTTGCGGGTGTTGCCGCGCAGGCTGGTGAGGCCGGTCGCGGAAGGCTTCGGGGTCGTCGCCCGCGAGGTGGGCTTCACGGTCGGCCGGGGCTTCGCCGTGGTGGTCGCCCTGGTCGTCGCAGGACTGGTCGTCGTCGTGGTGGGGGACGTCGCGCTCGTCGTGCCGTCCGGGGTGGTCGGCCCGGCCGTCGTGGTGCGGGACGTCCGGTCGGTCGCCTGGGCACACCCCGTCACCAGGACGAGGACCAGCCCGAGCCAGAGCGTGCGACGCATCCGACGACGATAGACGCCCCACCCACCCCGCGGGGCCTGCGCGCGAAACGGCAGTTGCGTGCGTGAAACGGGACTGCGGGACTGCCGTTTCACGTCAGCAACTGCCGTGTCGCGGGGCCAGCGGGTGGCTGTGACGTATGCCGGGCACGCGCCCGGACAGGGTCTGGGCGCCTCAGGTTGCCTTGAGGGTGCGGGCGAAGAGCGCCTCGAGCTCGGTGAACATGCGCTCGGTGGCGGCCTCGTCGTACATAGAGGTGTCCGACATCGAGTACCCGTGCGCAGCGCCCGGGAAGACCTCGTTGCTCGCGGTGAGCCCGGCGTCGGACAGCGCCGCCCCGAGCTTCTCGACCTGCTCCGGCGGCATCGAGCCGTCGTTGTCGGCGTGCCCGAAGACGTACTCGGCCCGGGCCGTCGCCAGGGACAGGTGCGGGCTGTCCGGGGCGTCGGTCGCCAGGGCGCCGCCGTGGAAGCCGCCCACCGCGGCATACCGCTGGTCCAGGCCCGACGCACGGATGGCGAGGCGCGCCCCCATGCAGAAGCCGACCGTGCCGAACGGGCCGCGCGGGTCCACGCCCTCGAGCCCGGCCAGGGTGTCGGTCCAGACGCGGAGGTCGGCCTCGGCGCGGGGAGCGGTGATCGCCTCGATGCGCGGGCCGGTGTGGGCGAAGAAGGCCTCCCGAGCGCCCGGCTGGCGCAGGTCGGTGGTGGGGCTCGTCTCGGCGGCGGTGCCGCTGCGGTAGAGCACGTTGGGGGCGAGCACGACGTAGCCCCACGAGGCGATGCGGTCGGCCATCTCGGCGATCCGCGGCCGCAGCCCGATCGCGTCGATGAAGAAGAGCACGCCGGGTCCGCTGCCGCTGTCGGGGCGGGCGACGTACGCCTCGGCCGGTCCGTCGGGGGCGTCGATGGTGACGAGGTCCATGGGTCGCACGCTAACCCGCGAACCCGGGACGCGCCGATCGGCCCCCGGTCGGCCGCCGCACCCGGACCGACGGTCCAGGCGGGACGTGCCGGCCGCCCGCGCGGAGGGCGCGATCAGGCGACTGGCGAGCCGAACCGGGCGACGTGGTGCCACACCTTCTTGAGGTCCTGCGGGTCTTCGCTCCCGGCCCGCACGGCGTCGCCGACGACCGCCGCGTCGAGGACCCCGTCGCGCGCCACCCGGCGGCCGACCTCGACGACGTGCGGCCCGCGGAAGTCGTGGTGCCGCTCGAGCTCGTCGACGGTGAGGCGCCGCCCCTCGTGCCACTCGACGGGTATGCCGAGGGCCTGCGCCTGCGCCTCGGTCGCCGTCCCGCGGTGGGCCGGGTCGAGCACGAGCGCCTCGACATCGGTCGCCAGCGCCACCGGGCCGTGCACGTGCGCCTCGACGTAGTCGTCGAGGACCCCGCCCTCGCTGAGCTCGAGGGCGTCGGTGAGCGGGCGGGCGTCGAAGGCGTCGGCGAGGGGCAGCAGGTCGAACCGCCGGGCCGTCCCGAAGTCGACCGGCTCGAACACCGAGTCCGGGAAGCAGAACGTCGCCCGGTCCAGGACGTGCTCGGCCAGCCGCAGGTGCGCCGAGCCGAACCGCAGCGAGCCGCCGGTGGGGCGGCGCCGGTGGTTGAGCGCGCCGTACCGGGGGCGCTCGGCGGCGGGGGCGTCGTCGTACGCGTGCCCGAAGATCCGCTGCTCCCACCGCCACCGGTTGCCGCCGGGGTGCGCGGTGAGGCCGCCGTTGCTGGTCCCGGTCTCGAACTGCGACCGGTAGACGCCGTCGCGCGCCAGGTGCTCCAGCACCGTCAGGCCGTGGGAGACGCGGTCGGGGTGGAAGTTCACCGTCACCCGCAGGCTCCGGTCGAGCGGCGGACCCTGGGCGAGTCCGTCGACGTGCGCGACGGCCGCCCTCGCCCACCGGCTCGCCCCGACCGCCCCCGCGGCCTCCCCGAGCGTCTCCCCCTGCGTCATGCCGGCATTGTGGCCCACCGCCCGGCGTCGCGGCGCACGCTGTGGCACGGTGGCCGGGTGAGCACCGACGACCAGCCGCTGTGGGACCTGCTCGGCACGACGCGACGGGCGGTCCTCGCCACGATCCGCGGCAACGGCCGCCCGCAGCTGTCCAACGTGGGCTACCTCTGGGACCCCTCCGCCCGCACGGCACTCGTCTCGGTCACCGACGACCGGGCCAAGACGCGCAACCTGCGCCGTGACCCGCGCGCCAGCCTCATGGTGACGACGCCGGACCTCGGGGCGTATGCCGTGGCGGAGGCCACCGCCGAGCTCGGCCTCGTGGCTGCCGCCCCGGACGACGAGACGGTCGACACCCTGGTCGACCACTACCGCGCCCTCAACGGCGAGCACCCGGACTGGGCCGACTTCCGGGCCGCGATGGTCCGCGAGCACCGGCTCCTCGTCACCCTGCGCGTCGACCGCGTGTACGGCTGGGCGCCGTCCGGCGGCTGAGCCTCGCACCGAGGTCACCCCCGCGCCCGACTGCACGCCCCGACGAGCGACCCGGGCCGGGCACGACACAATGCCCGGATGACCGACGCCGGTGCCGACGAGGCACGACAGCTCCTGCTCGCGAACGCCGACCGCACGGTCACCGGGCCGCTCGAGGACCCGGCGGTGTTCGCGGCGGTGGTCGGCGTCGAGCGGCTGGTCGTCGCGACCGGCTCGACCGACCCCGAGGTGCTGCGCGCAGCCCTGCAGGGGCGTCTGCCGGACCACGGCCACGGCTCGGACGTCGCGAACCTCGTCGCCGAGGGCGAGCGGCACGTGGCGGCGGGTCTGGTGCGAAGGACCAACCGGCAGGCGGTCGACGCCGCCCTCGTGAACCCCGACGCCGGCGCCTACGAGGTGACGACGGACGCCACGCTCGTGCGTGCCGCGGTCCGCGCGGCGCAGCGGTCGCTGGACGCCATGCCGTACTACGGGCTGCGCTACGGCGAGCGCGGGTCCCGCTTCGCCAGCACCGACTCCGCGTGGCTCATCTCGCTCGCCCACCTCGGCGAGGAGCGCGCCACGCGCCAGGTCGCCTGGCTCTGCCGGGTGCTCGCCGGCCGCGGCATGCCCTCCTGGCTCATGGAGCTGCACCTCGACGAGCTCGTGGCGGAGGTGCGTTCGGTCGCGGGCGAGGAGGCAGTCGGCGCGCTGCCGGCAGCAGCCGCGGCCGTGGCGACCGCCCGCCGCCGGCACGTCGACGACGACCTGCTGGTCCTGGCCGACGGCTGGGCCGACGACTCCCTGGGAGACGAGCTCCCCGTGCCGCGCACCGGGGCGCTCCTGGCGGCGGCCACCGCCGACGCGCTGTCGGGGGTGACCCACGACGACCACGTCCTGGTCGACTGGCTCACCGACCCCGCCCGCGTGCGCCCCGAGGTGGCCGACACGATCCACTGGGTGCGCCGCCAGGTCCGCGACACCGCCCGCTGACCCGCCACCCGCTGCCCCCTCCCGTGGGCGTGCCCGCAGGACGCGGACAGGGACGGCGCCGTGGCTCGACGCCGCCCCTGTCCCACCCGGTCCGGTGGAGGTGTCGCGGACCGGAGCCTTTTCGGGCGCGGGTGGTCCCGTCCGGTTACCGCCCGTCCTCGGTGCGCAGGTAGGCGCCCGGGACGTCGTTCGGCGCGTACACCTTCGGGTCACCCGGGTAGGGAACCGCGAAGCCGTGCGCCTGGTACCAGGTGAACCGGTTCATCTGCTCGGGCCCGGCCGAGTCCGGGACCGCGTTGGGACCGTTGAAGGCCTGGGCCGTGCGCCAGTGCTCCCACTGGGCGGCGACCCCCTTCATCGACGGCGGGACGGCCGCCTCCCTGGGCTGGGTCGACGGCGCCGCAGTCTCCGCGCCCGCAGGGGTGTCGACACCACATTCGGGGGCCGGCGTGACGCCTTCGGTGAGCGGGATCCTGTTGGCCACCTGGGTGAACGGGGTCAGGTCGGGCTTGGCCTGGAAGGCGTCGAACATCGGCGTCGCCGCGGCCAGCTTCTGGTTCAGCGGCTGCGCGCCGAGGATCTGCTGGATGGTCCGCACCATGTTGATCTGCGAGTAGTAGGTGCTCACGACCTTGCCGTGCACGGCATACGGGCTGATGACCTGCACGGGGGCCCGGTGGCCGTCCACGTGGTCCGCGCCGTCCTGGCTGTCGTCCTCGACCACGAAGATCGCGGAGTCCTTCCACCACCTGCTGTGCGAGATCTGGTCGACGACGCGGCCGACGGCGAGGTCCCCGTCGGCCACCTGGGCCCGGGCGTCCGGCGCCCCACCGGTGTGGTCGCTGGAGAGCCACAGCATGTTGAGGTTCGCCGGACCCTTCTTCTCGAAGTCCTGCTTCCAGACCTGGTACCGGTACGTGTCCGGGATGTTGACGTCGAACTTCGGGTAGTCGTGCACGGTGATCGCGTTGAGCGACGGGATCGGCGACTCGGTGTCGGACTTCACCGTCGGGCCGGTGAGGGCGCTCGGGTCCACCCCGCCCTCGACGGCCCTGGTGGTGCAGTAGTACTGCTGCCACGTCGCCCCCGCAGGCTTGGTGAGGAACTGCGTGAACTCGCCGTAGTTGAGGGCGCTGCGGTGGGCCGACTCGACCGAGGTCCACAGGAACCCGGACCGCTGGTGCCCCAGCACGTCGTCCTCGGTGTCGTAGCTGCGGACGTACTCGCCGGCACTGGACTCGGTGTACTCCGGGTCGTCGCCCTGCATCAGCCAGTTGTGGCCCTCGGCGGAGTTGGTCCCGATGTCGTAGACGTTGTCGTACAGGCCGAACTGCTTCGCGAGGGCGTGCTGGTTGGGCGTGACGTCCTTGCCGAACTGGGCGAGCGTGGCGTCGCCGTTGCCGCGGGCGTCGTCGCCGTAGACCTGGTCGTAGGTGCGGTTCTCCTTGACCAGCACGAACACGTGCTTGATGGTCGACGGGTCGCCGATGCGACGCGGCACCGGCACGGCCGCGACGCTCGACCCCTGGGACTGCTGGACATCGGCCCGTCCCCAGGCGTTCTGGTGGAACACCTCGGTGGTGTAGCGAGCGAGGCTGGAGTCGGCGGGCATGGCGAAGGTGGTGAGCGACGCGGTGGTGCTGTGCGTGTCGTGGCCGCTCACGACCGGGACGCCGTACCCCTTGTCGGTGGTGATGGCCGGACCCCGCGCGTCGATGCCGCGCGTGTTGGTCACCACGACCTGGTCGCCGATCGTCACGACGTCCTCGGGGTAGTAGTCGGTCGGCAGCAGGCCGCGGTACCCCACGGGGTCCTGCGGGTCGCCCGACCAGCTGTAGACGGCGAGGGCGTTGGCCCGGCCGAGGCTGACGAGAAGCCGACCGCTCCTGGTCAGGGCGATGCCGGTGGGGGCGTAGCCGACCGCCGAGCCGCTGTAGGGCTGGGTCGCGATGGTCTGCACGACGGCGCCCTTGCGGGTGTCGACGACCGAGACCGTGTCGTTGCCGGTGTTGGCCACGAACAGGGCCGACCCGGCGGCATACAGGGCAGTCGGGTGCAGGCCCACCGCGATCGAGGCGACCGGGGCGGACGCGCTGCTCGGGTCGATGACGCTCAGCGTGCCGGTGGTCGAGGTACCGAGGTAGGTGTCGGCGGGGACGTCCGTGCCGTACGAGTTCATCGTCGGCTCACCGGGGCGGGCAGGCCGACCGCCCTCGTTGCTCACGTAGAGGCGGCCGCCGACGAGGTGCAGGGCGCGGGGGGCGGTGCCGACCTTCCACGTCTGCCGGACGACCCCGGTCGCGGGGTCGAGGGCCAGCACGGAGTTCTGCCCGTTGGCCGCGACCCACAGGGTCGAGCCGTCCGGGGAGTAGAGCGAGCCCGCGGGCAGGGCGGAGTTGCCGGCCACCTGCGGCAGGGCGAAGCGGGTGGCGGCGCCGAGGGTCCCGTCGGGGTTGACCGGGAACCGGGTCATGGCGTCGCGCTGCGGCAGCCAGAGGAACTTCCCGTCGGGCGAGTACGTCGGGCCCTCCTGCCCCACGGTGCCGTCCGAGAGCACCTGGTCGACGCCCTTGGCCTTGCCGACGCGGTAGACGAGCCTGCGGGTGGAGAGGTCGAAGACCTGGAGCGCCACGCCCTTGTCCATGCTGCTCGCGGCGAGGAACCGGTGGTCCGGGCTCAGGGTCGAGCCCATGAACTTGCCGTACTCGGTCATGACGCGGTCACCGATCGGCTCGATGACCTGGTTGTCGGAGACCTGGAGCCCGTCGGCGTACTGCGTGCCCACGGTGCGGGTGCCGAAGACACCGGTGTCGGCGTAGGCGATCGCCCCGCCGACCACGGTGAGCACCGCGGTGCCGGCGACCGCGAACCGCAGCCGGCGGCTCCCCCGCCCGAGGAGGGCGGAGGGCACGCCGGCGGTCTGCCGGCGCTGTCGAGTGACCTGCATGATCATCCTTTCGAGGGGGGTGGAGCCATGAGGTCGACGAGGCCGTCGACCTGCCAGAGGGGGTTGGCCTGGTCCCCGTCCGGGGTGCGGACGGTGAAGTAGCCGTTGACCTCCTTGGGGCCGTCGCCGTCCGCGACGAACCGTCCGTCGGCCGCGACGTCGATCTGGTAGACGGCCGAGCCGACCGCCCGCGCCCCGGGGAGGTGCCACGTCACGACGCAGCGCCAGTCGTTGCCCGGTCCCTGCGCGGCATACCGGCCCCCGGCGCGGTCGCACGTCGCACCGGTGGCCAGCTGCTGCTCGGTCACGGGTGGCCGGTGGAGCTCCTCGGTCTGCAGCCGGTACAGGTGGGCGAACGAGGTCGCCACGGCCCGCTCGACCTGCGCCTGCTCGATCCCCGAGCCGCGGGCCGGCGTGGCCAGGGCGACGAGCGTCGTGGAGGCGGCGAGGACGCCGACGAGGGGGAGGGCGCCCAGCAGGAGCGCGCGGCGGCCGGTGCCGTCGTCGGTCGGGTTCGCGAAGTCACGGCGGACGAACAGGAGGTGTGCCGCGGCCGTCGCCACCGCCGTCCAGGCCAGCGCCGTGGCGAGGCCGGCGAGCACCGGGCCGGTCTGGGCGGGTGCGGTGAACAGGCCGCGCCAGCCGAGGAGGACCTGGCTGGGCAGGGCGAGCCGCACGACCGCCGGCAGGGGGAAGAGCTGGGCGCCCTGGAGGACGACGGCGAGCAGCGCGGGCGCCGCGAGACCCATGGGTGAACGGCCGAACGCGACCGAACCGAGCAGCCCGACCGCGGCGTACACGAGCGCGCCGACCAGCGCGCACCCCCAGGCCAGCAGGACGAGACCCGCGGCGCGGCCGGTCGGGACGTGCTGGCCGGACAGCCCGACGAGGTCGTGCCCGGCGCCCCCCAGCAGGCCGCCGACGATGCTCGACGCGGTCAGCCCCACGACCATGAGGCCCACGACGGCGGCCGACGAGAGCGCCTTGGCCGCGAAGATCCGGCGCGGGGAGCGCACGACGAGGAGCAGGTGGCGCCACGTGCCGAGCCGGTCCTCGACCGCGAACGCGTCGCCGGCCACGAGCGCGGTCAGCAGGGGCAGCGCCCAGGTGCAGCAGAAGCCCAGCACCACCAGCGACCCCGCCCAGCCGCTCGCGTGCATCCACCGCCCGAACACCGTGTCGGCAGGCAGCTGGGTCTGCTGGCCGACCGCCACGACGAAGGCCGCGGGACCGAGCCAGCAGGCGGCGAGCGCGACCCGCACCCGCCACTGGGCGAGCAGCTTGACCAGCTCGAACCGCAGCGTGCGGCCCAGCGGTGCCGCGGCGACGGACGCCCCCTCGGCCGGCGCATCCTCGGCTCGGCGGTGGCGGGCCGTCGGCGGAGCGACGCCTCCGACGAGCTGGTCCCGGGGCGGGGCGAGAGACGAGTCGGTGGCCCCCACGTCAGGCCACGTCCGCCGGCTGGGCATCGCCGTCGACCAGGGCGATGAAGGCAGCCTCGAGGGGCGGGGTGACCGGCGTCAGCTCGCGGATCGCGATGCCGGACCGCACCAACCTGGTGACCAGCTCGTCCATCATGGCCACGGAGCCACCCACGACCAACTCCCCGGGCGAAGTCCGATGGGTGCCACCCTCGGCCGCGACCCACACGCCGCGGACCTCCAGGGCGAGCCGCCGCGCGGCCTGCGCGTCGGAGGTGACGAGCCGGTGCTCCAGCCACTCCGTCCTCGTTGCGAGCTCGGCCACCGGCCCGGTGAACACGACCCGGCCGGCCGACAGGATGGTGACCTCGTCGCACAGGGTCATCAGGTCGCCCATGTTGTGGCTCGACACCACGACGGTCGCGCCCTCGTCCGCAAGGCGGGTGAGGATGCGCCGGATGCCACGACGTCCGGCGGGGTCGAGGCCGTTGGTGGGCTCGTCGAGGACGAGCAGCCGGGGCCGGCCGAGCAGGGCGCCGGCGAGGCCGAGCCGCTGCCGCATCCCCAGCGAGAACCCCCGCAGCCGGTCGTCGGCGACGTCGGTGAGGCCCACCTCGGCGAGGGCACGGTCGACCTCCGTGGCGTGACCCCCGTCGAGCTCGGTACCGCGCCCGCCCCCCCCTCCCCGGCGGTTCGGCCGGCCCCGCGCAAGGTGGCGACTGCGGTCAGGTTCTGGCGCGCGGTGAGTGAGGGGTACAGGGCCGGAGCGTCGACGAAACCGGTGACGCCGGCGGGGACCCCGAGCGTGCGTGACACCGGGACGCCGAGGACCTCGAGCTCACCGCGGTCCGGCACCGACAGCCCGAGCAGGGAGCCGAGCAGGGTGCTCTTGCCCGCGCCGTTGGGCCCCACGAGGCCGTGGACCCGGCCCTGCGGGATGTCGAGGTCCACCCCGTCGAGGGCCACGACGTCGCCGTAGGTGGTGGTGATCCCACGCGCCCGGACCGCGGGGACGGTCACCGGAAAGCCTTCTGCCTCAGCACGTCGGCGACGTTAGGCAGCCCCCGTCGCCGGTGAGCGTCACCGGGGCGAACGCCCGGCGAACGTTGGGCCGACCCCTGTTCACCCAGCGCGGGACCGCACCCGTCGCGCGGCTAGGACCCCGACCCGGTCGGCGAGGTCCAGCCCTTCCGTCGCAGGCGCTCGATGCCGTCGAGGAGCACGTCGAGGGCGAAGTCGAACTCGAAGTCCTCGTCGCAGCCGGTGGCGTCGGGCCGCCGGGCGCGCGCGTCCGTCGCGATGGCCACGATCGTCGGGTAGTCCGCCGGGTCCGGCTCGGGCCCGCGACCCCGGCGAGCCGGCGCCGACGACCCGTCCGCCTCCGGCGCGTCCGTGAACAGCTCCGGGCTGAACCCCCAGATCCGGTTGCCCAGCAGGTGCATGACGTGGTGCGTCTGGTCGGGCGTGAACCCGCCCGCGAGGAAGACCGCGCTCACCCGCTCCATGTGACCGAGGACGGCTGGCGTCCGCACGGTCCGGGACTCGATCGCCCTCCGGGCCCAGGGGTGGGCGCCCACCACCCGGCGCGCACCGTGCAGCGCCTCCCGGACGCCGCCGCGCCACCGCGTCGGTGAGGCCGGGGGCCGCACGGCCATGTCCTCGACGAGGACGTCGACCATCCCGGCGAGGAGGTCGTCCTTGTCGGCGACGTGCTTGTAGAGCGCCATCGGCACCACCTCGAGCACCTCGGCCAGCCGCCGCATCGTCACCGCGTCGAGGCCCTCGGCGTCGGCGAGCTCGACCGCGGCGCGCAGGACCTTGGTGCGGGACAGGGACTCCCGGCCGCCACGCGGCATACGGCCCTCCACGGGTTGGGGTTGACGAGGTGTACAGCGTACACCTACCGTTCCCGACATCGAGGTGTACGCCGTACACCTCCCGCCGCACTGGAGGAGCCATGACCGCACCCCGTCGCCTCGCCCTCGGCGCAGCCGCGCTGTACCTCGTCACCTGGGTCACCTCGGTCGCAGCCGTGCCGCTCTACGGCGGCTCGGCCTTCGACGCCGGCGCCGCGCTCGCCGGGCGCGGGTCCGTGCTCGCCGCCGGGCTGCTCGAGGTCGTCCTCGCGCTCGCCGTCGTGGGGACCGCGCTCGCCCTCTACCCGCTGCTGCGTCCGCACGGCCCCGGGGCCGCGCTGGGGTATGCCGCGCTGCGCACCCTCGAGGCGACGGTGATCCTCGCGGGGGTGGTCGCCATCCTCCCGGCCGTGGCCCGGCCGGCCTCGACGGCGGCACCCGCGCTCGACCCGGGCGTCGTCGCGGGCCTGCACCTCGTGCACGACTGGACGTTCCTCGTCGGTCCGGGCCTGGTGAACCCGGTCAACGCCGTCGTGCTCGCGGTCCTGCTGCTGCGCCGCCGGCTCGTGCCCCGGTTCGTGCCGCTGCTCGGCATCGTCGGCGCCGTCCTCGTCGCGGCGATGAACGTCGCGGTGATGTTCGGGGTCATGACCCCCCAGCCCGCACTGGCCGTGCCGCTCTTCGCGTGGGAGATCTCCCTCGCCTCGGTCCTGGCCGTGCGCGGCATCCGGCCGGCCGACGGCGCCCCGGGTCGGGTGCCTGCGCCGGAAGCGGCCACCGCCGTAGGGTCCCCAGCATGAGTTCGATGGTCTTCGGCCGGGCGACCCGTCCCGGTCCGCTCTCGCTGATCGCGCTCGTCCTCGTCGTCGCGACCCTGCTGGTGCCGTGGCCGCTCGCCAGCTGGTGGGTGGGATCGTCGTGGACCGGTCCGCACGACCTCGCCCACGGCGTTGCCGACGGGCTCGTCCGCGACTGGACCCGGCACGTCGCCAGCCCGGGTGGTGCTGCGTCCTCCCTCGCCGACGCGACCCGGTTCTGGCAGTCCTTCCACCTCGTCAAGGCGGCCCTCGCCGCGCAGCTGCTGCTCGTGAGCACGCTGCTGACCGTCAGGGTGTGGCCGGCCCGGACCACGGCAGCAGCGTCGGGGACACCCGCGGGGCCGACTGCGGGGCCGGCGCCCGAGGCCACCGGGTCGCGGTTCCGCCGGGCCGCGCGACTTCTCGGCGGGACGTCCGCGGCGGCGCTGGCCGGAGTGGCCCTCCTGGCGCTGGTCGCCAACGTCCAGGGGGCAGTGGCACCGCTGTCCTCGGTGCTGTCGTTCCTGCCGCCGGGGTCCTCCGACCCCACAGTCGTCGCAACGGTGAAGGCGGTCGGCGCGGACCTCGCGGCGGCACCGTGGTCAGCGGCGACGACGTCCCTGGTCCGCGACTTCGCGGCATACCACGCAGCCATGGCCGTGCTCGGTACCGCGACGACGGCCGTGCTCGCCGGCGTCGTCGCGCTGCTCTGGCGTCGCCGCCGACGCGCGGCGGGGACCGTCGTGCTGCTCCCGGCCCTGGCGTTCGCGCTGGTCACCGCGGCGAACGTGGGCACAGCGGCGCACCCGGCACCTGCGCTCGGAGCCTTCCTTCGCGGCGTCGCCGGGTGAACACTGGCGCCAGGAGCAAGGAGGATCGTGTGGCCAACCTGGCGACCCCCAACCTGCCGTCCCGCGACTTCGACGCGACGACGGAGTTCTACGCCGAGCTGGGGTTCGGGCAGGCGTACCGCGACGAGGGCTGGCTGATCCTCACGGGCCACGACGTGACGGTCGAGTTCTTCCTGTACCCGGGGCTCGACCCGGCGACGAGCTCGTTCAGCTGCTGCCTGCGGCTCGACGACGTCGACGGCTTCTACGAGACCTGTCGCCGGACGGGCATCCCTGAGACCGACCGCGGGTGGCCGCGCCTGCACCCGCCGCGGCTCGAGCACTCGGGGCTGCGCATCGGCTACCTCGTCGACCCCGACGGCACCCTGCTCCGGCTGGTCCAGAATCCCTGAGGCCGGACGGGTGAGGCAGGTCGTCGACGCCGACTACCTCGTGGTGGGTGCCGGCGCCATGGGCATGGCGTTCACGGACGCGCTCGTCGACCACGACGAGCGGGCCCGCGTCGTCATGGTCGACCGGCGACACGGCGTCGGGGGCCACTGGCTGGAGGCGTACCCATTCGTGCGGCTGCACCAGTCGTCCAGCTTCTACGGCGTGGCCTCCACCCGGCTAGGGGGTGGCCGGCTGCAGCAGCGCGGACCCGAGGTCGGGCTCCAGGAGCGCGCCGCGCAGCCCGAGGTCTGCGCCTACTACGCCGGCGTGCTCGAGCGCCTCGTCGACACCGGGAGGGTGGAGCTGCTCCCGAACAGCGAGTACCTCGGCGACCACACCGTCGTCTCCCACGTCTCGGGTCGACGGTACGAGGTGGGCCCCGCGTGCCGCGTGGTCGACGCCCGCTACCTGGCCCCGTCGATCCCGGCCGAGACGCCGCCACCGTTCGCCGTCGCCGACGACGCCCGGGTGGTGCCCGTCAACGCGCTGGCCCGACTCGAGGACGCCCCCAGCCAGTACGTCGTGGTCGGGTCGGGCAAGACCGCGACCGACGCCTGCATCTGGCTGCTGTCGCGGGGCGTCGACCCGGACGCCGTCTGCTGGGTGCGGCCGCGCGACCCGTGGATGCTCAACCGCGCTGTCGTCCAGCCGGACCCGGGCGTCTTCCTCGGCACGTCCGCCGACATCCTGCAGGCGGCGCACGAGGCGGGCTCCCTAGACGACTTCTTCCTCCGGCTCGAGGACGCCGGCGTCCTGCTGCGCATCGACCGCGAGGTCCGGCCGACCATGGCCAAGGTGCCGACCCTCGCCACGTGGGAGCTCGAGCAGCTGCGCACCATCGAGGACGTCGTGCGCCGTGGCCACGTGCGGTCGGTCGAGCGGGGCCGGCTGGTCCTCGACGACGGCTCGGTCGCCGTGGCCGACGACGCCGTGGTCGTGCACTGCGCGGCGGACGGCCTCAAGAACCCGCCGCTGGTGCCGGTGTGGCGGCCGGAGTCGATCACGCTCCAGCCGGTCCGGACCGGGTTCCCCTGCTTCGGCGCCGCCCTCACCGGCTACGTCGAGGCGACCCGGGACGACGACACCGAGAAGAACCGCGTCTGCCGGCCGTCGTACTACGGGAACTCGTTGCAGCAGTGGGCCGGCATGAACCACGTGGGCCTGCGGAACACGCTCACCTTCTCCGCCGAGCCCGACATCGCCGAGTGGCTGAGGGGCGTCGCGCTCAACCCCACGCGCGTGCCGCCGGGGTATGCCGGGTCAGCCCTCCTCGACGACGCCCGCGAGCGCTTCGCCGCCCACACCGACCGCGGCCTTGCTGCCCTCGCCCGGCTGTCCGCCTCGGCCTGACCCCGGCTGTCCGCCCCCGCCTGACCTGGTCGCGTGGGCCCCGGCTCAGCGCCCGACGACCTCGCTGAGCCCGTCCAGGAGGCGCTCGATGTCGTCGGCGTCGGTGTAGGAGGCGAGCCCGATGCGCAGGCCGCCGGTGTCGCCGAGGCCGAGGGCACGGGAGGCCTCGAGCGCGTAGAAGTGCCCGGCGGGGGCGTTGACGCCGCAGGCCGCGAGCTGGCGGGAGACGTCCTTGCTGTCGTGGCCCTCGAAGGTCACCAGGAGCGTCGGCGTGCGATCCCCGGCGCGGGAGTGGAGCGTCGCGCCCGGGAGCTCGGCAAGTCGTGGCTCGAGGTCCTGGCGCAGCTGCAGCTCGTGGGCGGCGACCGCCGCGAGCGAGGTGGTGAGCCTCTCCCGACGGGAACCGTCACCGGGGACGATGCCCGCGATCACCTCGATGGCAGCGGTGACGCCGGCCATCAGCTCGTAGGGCAGCGTGCCGAGCTCGAACCGTTCGGGCACGGCGTCGGACGACGGCACCAGCTTGTCCGGGTGCAGCGAATCGAGCAGCTCCGGCGCGGCGGCGAGCGCGCCGCAGTGCGGTCCGAAGAACTTGTACGGCGAGCACGCCACCAGGTCTGCGCCCATCCCCATCCGGTCGACGAGCGCGTGCGGCGCGAGGTGGACGGCATCCACGAACAGCAGTGCGCCCCGGTCATGGGCGAGAGCCGCGATGGCAGGAAGGTCGGGCTTGGTGCCGATCAGGTTCGACGCGGCGGTGACCGCGACCAGCCGGGTGCGGTCTGTCACGACCGCACCGACCGCGTCGGGAGGCAGCTCGCCGCTCGACGGGTCGAACTCGGCCCACCGCACGGTCGCGCCGACCCGCTCTGCGGCGAGCAGCCAGGGCCGGATGTTCGCGTCGTGGTCGAGCCGGCTGACGACGACCTCGTCGCCGGGGCCCCAGTCCTGGGCCAGGGTGCGGGCCAGGTCGAAGGTCAGCGCCGTCATGCTCCGCCCGAAGACCACGCCACCCGGGTCGGTGCCCATCAGGTCACCGAGCGCCTCTCGTGCGCCGTGGACGGCCGCGTCGGAGTTGCGCTCGGCGGCGGTCACCTCGCCGCGGGTGGACATCGGGCTGGTCAGCTGTCGGGAGATCGCGTCGGCCACGGCCCGCGGGACCTGCGAGCCGCCCGGTCCGTCGAAGTGCGCCGCGCCTCCCTGCAGCGCCGGGAACTGCGCGCGCAGCGCCTCGACGTCGACAGTGGGTGCAGCCTGGGGCTCGGGGGTTGCCTGCATGTCTGGCACTGTTTCACCCATCGGCGGTTCGACGGGAGGCGGCATCGGCATGGCGGGTGGTCCGGACGCTCGTGAGCTCTCGCGGCGCTGGGCCGACCAGGCAGCCGCGCTGGCAGCGCTGCTCGACACCGACTCCTCCGACCCGGCCGCCGCCGAGGCCGCGCTGGTGGCCGCTCGCTCCTCGGTGACCGAGCTCGAGGCGACCGTGGCCGCCGCGATGACTGGCGCCGGTCCGCAGCCGCTGCCGCCGGTCGTCGTGTCGGCACCCGTGTTGGGCGTCGACGCGTTCAAGGCCGGTTGGGTCGGCGCGATCCTCGAGCCCGGCACCCCTCGCCCCCGGATCGCGGTGGCCGCGACCGTCGACGCGCTGGTGGAGACGGTCCGCCAGTCGCTGGCGATCGAGGTGGTGGCGATCGACATCCCGATCGGGCTGCCCGACTCGACGACCCGAGCAGCCGATGCACTGGCGCGAAAAGCCCTGCGGGGCAAGGCGTCCTCGGTCTTCACGACGCTGACCCGCGCTGCCTACGGCGAGCCGACCCGGGACGCCGCCGACCCGGTGAACCGCGCGCTGACCGGTCAGGGCGTGGGGGCGCAGGCGTTCGGGTTGCGCGCCAAGATCCTCGAGGTCGACGCGTGGGTGCGCAGTCGCCCGACGGTCCGGGTGGTCGAAGCGCACCCCGAGCTCTCCTTCGCCACCATGGCCGGCGCGCCGCTCACGGCAGGCAAGAAGACGGACGAGGGCAGGGTCGCGCGACTGGCCGCCCTCCGCGCCGCGGGCCTAGCATCGCCGTCCGTCCTCTCGGGCCCGGGGTATGCCGCGGACGACGTCCTCGATGCCTGCGCCGCCGCGTGGACCGCGGCCCGGTGGGTGAACGGCGAGGCCCGCTCGCTGCCGGATCCCCCGGAGACCTTCTCGGACGGCATACCCGCGGCGATCTGGGTGTGACGGGGGGCGACGGATCCACCACCCACTAGGGCGCACGGTCGATGACGTCTCCCATGCGGCCCTACTGGGCACGCGGTCCCCTGCGACGGATCCTGCGCTGGGCGCGGTGGATTCCCCACGCCTCCTTCACGAAGGTCAGTATGGCGACGATCACGGTCGTGGCAGCCCCGACGATCCCGGCCATGCCGAGCCACTGCCCAGCGCTCTGGATCGGGTCGATGTAGATGTCGTCCTGCGTCAGGCCGGTGCGGCGGACCTCGACGACGTCACCGGGGTGGTCGTCCCAGTCGGGGCAGTGGTTGATCCGAAACTCCGCAGGCAGCCCGTCGGGCGGGTCGGCCGAACGGTACGTCGTCTGCTCCCCCGGCGTGTCCGGGCTGAGGGCTCGGGGTCCACACGTCTCCCTGGTGCCGGACGGCCCTTGGGAGATCACGACGGCGTGCTCGGTCGGCTTGTCGCGCACGGCGAAGTAGTCGAAGCCCATGAACACGGCGGCAACGACGAAAACGCCCAGGCCGAACAGCACCCCGGCGGCCATGGAGGCCGACACGAGTCCCCGGTACGGGCGGTCGTCACAGCGAGCCGACCGGCTCTCGGGCTGGTCGTCCGCGTCAGAGGACGAGATGCTGGTGTCCGTCGATGATCTCGCGCACGGCGTCCAGGTGACCCGCGTGCGTGGCGGTGTCGACGAGCACGTGGACCACGACGCTGCGCAGGTCCGGGAAGGACAGGCCCGCGTCTGGCCACCATGCCTCGGGCAGTGCCGGTGGGGCGCTCAGCTCGAGACCCTCGATCACCGCGTCGGACGCCTCGACGGCGCGCCGGTACTCCTCGAGGACCTCGGCGGGAGACTCCTCGTCGCCGACCCGCCAGTCCGCGGCGCCATCGTCCGGTCCCAGACCCGCAGGCCAGTAGTCGAGCGGTGCGCCACCCATGACCGTCCCGAACCAGTACCGCTCGAGGCCCAGCGTGAGGTGCCGCACCAGCCCGACAGCGTTCCACCCCGACGGCAGCACAGACCGCCGGAGCTGCTCGTCGGAGAGGCCGTCGACCGCCGCCAGCACGTGCCGTCGCTGTCCGGCCAGGCGCCCGAGGAGCAGGTCGCGCTCAGCGCCGGCGTGCACGTCCGCACCCATCAGAAGCCGTCGCGGGCCATGTTGGCGAACCGGGCGTAGTGGCCCTGGAAGGCCAGCACCATGTCCTTGGTGGGGCCGTTGCGGTGCTTGGCGACGATGACGTCGACCTCGCCCTCGCGGCCCTCGACCTTGGGCTCGCGGTGCAGCAGGATCACCATGTCGGCGTCCTGCTCGATGGAGCCCGACTCACGCAGGTCGGACATCGCCGGCCGCTTGTCGGCGCGCTGCTCCGAGCCACGGTTCAGCTGGCTGATCGCGATGACGGGGACCTCGAGCTCCTTGGCCAGCAGCTTGAGCGCACGCGAGAACTCCGAGACCTCCTGCTGGCGCGACTCGACCCTCTTGCCCGAGCTCATGAGCTGCAGGTAGTCGATGACCACGAGCTTGAGGTTGTGCTGCTGCTTGAGCCGGCGGCACTTGGCCCGGATCTCCATGAGCGACATGTTCGGGGAGTCGTCGATGAACAGCGGGCTGTCGGAGATCTGCCCCATGATCCGGGCCAGCTTCTTCCAGCCCTGGTCGCCGATGGTGCCCTTGCGCAGGTCCTGCAGCTGGATCTGGGCCTCTGCCGACAGGCAGCGCATGGTGATCTCGGAGCGGCTCATCTCGAGGGAGAAGATGGCCGTGGCCTGCTTGTGCTTGATCGCGGCCGCGCGGGCGATGTCGAGCCCCATCGTCGACTTTCCGACGGCGGGGCGGGCCGCGAGGACGATCATCTGACCCGGGTGCAGGCCGTGGGTCAGCTCGTCGAGCTCGATGAACCCGGTCGGCACGCCCAGCATCTCGTTGGCGTCACGCCCGGCCGCCACCTCGATCTCGTTGAGGGTCTCCTCGAGGACGTCGCCGAGCGCGACGTAGTCCTCGCCGCCGCGCTTGTCGGCCACGGCATAGACCTCGGCCTGGGCGGCGTTGACGATGTCCTCGACGTCGCCGTTGCCCTGCTGGTACCCGAGCTGCACGATGCGGGTGCCGGCCTCGACGAGGCGGCGCAGCACGGCGCGCTCGGCGACGATCTCGGCGTAGTAGCCGGCGTTCGCGGCGGTCGGCACCGCCTGGATGAGCTGGTGGAGGTACGCCTGGCCCCCGATGCGCTGGAGGTCACCGCGCTTGGACAGCTCGTCGGAGACCGTGATGGCGTCGGCCGGCTCGCCCCGGGAGTACAGGTCGAGGATGGCGTCGTAGATGAGCTCGTGTGCCGGCCGGTAGAAGTCGATGCCCTTGAGGCCCTCGACGCAGTCGGCGATCGCGTCCTTGGACAGCAGCATGCCGCCGAGGACAGACTGCTCGGCGTGGACGTCCTGCGGGGGGACACGGTTGTCGCCACCGGGGGCACCGTCGCCGGTGAAGCCGAAGGCGCTCGTGCTCAACTCGGCCAGTGACACCGGCTACTCCCCTGTCTGTGCGTAACGAACGACACCCGTGTGGTTACCAGTGGACCAGTCGGTACCGACAGCGCCTCCAGCGGGTGACCGGCACACGCTAGGGCCGGGCGCGGAGGGCCGTCGAATCCCCCCTGTGGACGAGCTGGGGAGAAGGTGTGGGCAACGCCGGGACGGCTTGTGCACAGTCGGGGGATAACCCTGTGGATTTCCGCGACGGTGCGTCCCGCAAGACCCCTTGACCTGCGTGTATGCCGTCCACGGGATGTGGAGGGAAGAAACTTCCGGGCGTGTCCCGGGCTGTGGGCGAGCCTGCGCGGGGACGGGACAGCGGGCACCGGCCCGACGTACCCTGCCCGCATGTGCCGGAACATCCGCCAGCTGCACAACTTCGAGCCCCCGGCGACCTCCGAGGAGGTGCGCGCGGCCGCGCTGCAGTACGTCCGCAAGGTGAGCGGCAGCACCCGTCCGAGCCAGGCCAACCAGGCCGCGTTCGACGCCGCCGTCCTCGAGGTGGCGCACGCGACGCAGCACCTGCTGGACCACCTGACCACCACCGCGCCGCCCAAGGACCGCGAGGTGGAGGCCGAGAAGGCGCGCGAACGCTCGCGCGCCCGGTACGGCGTGGCCTGAGCAGCCCACCCCGGCTCCCGGCCGAAAAGCCCTTGGGTGCGGGCCCTGCTGCCCGCGAGGATGTCCGCTATGGACGAGCGATGAGTTCCGCGACCGACCCCCGTCGAACCCTGTGAACCCGCCGACCCGAAGGACCTCTCCCATGACTGCCACCACCGACGACACCGCCGTGCCTCCCGGCCCCGCGGCCGTCGCCCTCGACGCCCACCTCCCGGCCCAGGACGCGCCCGTCCCGCCAGCCGTCGACACCACGCTGGTGCTGCGGATCCTCGTGCTCTCCACGTTCGTCGTCATCCTCAACGAGACGATCATGGTCAACGCGATCCCGCGGCTGATGCGCGACTTCTCGGTGCCGGCCACCAGCGCCCAGTGGCTGTCGACCGCGTTCATGCTCACCATGGCCGTCGTCATCCCGGCGACCGGCTGGTTCCTCCAGCGGGTCCGGACGCGCACGGCATACGCCCTCGCCATGGGGCTGTTCGTCACGGGCACGGCACTGGCCGCCGCGGCGCCGACGTTCGGGGTGCTGCTCGGCGCGCGCGTCGTCCAGGCCAGCGGCACCGCGGTGATGATGCCGCTGCTGATGACCACGATGATGACGCTCGTCGCGCCGCAGGACCGCGGCCGCGTCATGGGCAACGTCACCCTCGTCATGTCGGTGGCGCCCGCGCTCGGGCCGGCCGTGTCCGGCGTGCTGCTGCAGCTCGGGTCGTGGCGGTTGATCTTCGCGGTGGTGCTGCCGATCGCCGGCGTGACCGCGCTGCTCGGGCTGCGCGCCCTCGTCGACATCGGCGAGCCCAGCGCCACCCGGATCGACCTGCCGAGTGTCGTCCTGTCGGCGGTCGGGTTCGGCACGCTCGTCTACGGCCTCAGCGGCCTCGGCGAGGGCAGCAGGGCGACCCACGCGGTGCCCCCGCTGCTGGTGACGGTCGTCGGGGTGCTCGCCCTCGCGGCGTTCGCGGTGCGCCAGGTGCGGCTGCAGCGCGGCGCCGGGCCGCTGCTCGACCTGCGCACCCTCACCTTCGGCCCGTTCACGATCGCCCTCGCGCTCATGTGCTCGGCGTTCATGGCGATGATGGGCGCGATGATCCTGCTGCCGCTTTACCTGCAGGACGTCCTCGGGCTCAGCACCCTGTCGACCGGGCTGCTGCTCATGCCCGGTGGGCTCGCCATGGGTGTCCTCGGGCCGGTGGTCGGCCGGGCGTACGACCGGCTCGGCGCGCCCAGGCTCGTCGTCCCGGGCGCCGTGGTCATGGCCGGCACGCTGGCGCTGTTCACCCGCGTGACGCCGCAGACCTCCCCGTGGCTCGTTCTCGCCGCCCATGTCGTGCTCATGGTGTCGCTGGCGCTGATCTTCACGCCTGTCTTCACGTCCGGGCTGTCGGTCCTGCCGCCGCACCTCTACGCCCACGGCAGCGCCGTGCTCGGCTCGCTGCAGCAGGTCGCCGCGGCCGCCGGCACCGCGGTCGTCGTCAGCGTCATGGCCGGGCGCGCCGCCACGGCCGCGGAGGGCGGCGCCGCGCCGCTGGACGCCCTCAGCGACGGCATCCGGTGGGGCTTCGGTGTCGGGGCCGTGCTCGCCGTGGTCGCGGTCGGGACCGCCTTCGCGGTCCGCACCCCGGCCACGCCGACCGGCGAGGGTGGCCGGGCCGGGCACTGACGCCCCAGCGCCTCGCGCCTCGCGGCTCGGCCGCCACCACCGCGCCCGACCCCCAGGGACCCGGCGCGGTGCCGCGTCATCGGACGGCGACAGGGTGGCGGGTACCGGGCCATGCTGGCTGCCGTGACATCCCCGCTCGTCGAGGCGATCCGTGCGGCGCTGGCCGCGAGCGCCGACCCGGAGCGGGCGCGCGCCCAGCAGGCGTACATGAAGTCCGCCATGCCGTTCCGCGGCATCACCGCACCGGAGCTCAAGGCGCTGCTGCGCCCGCTGCTCGCCGACCCCGCGCTGCGCATCGGCGACCGCGCCGCGTGGGAGGGCGCCGTGCGCGAGCTCTGGGACGGGGCCACCCACCGTGAGGACCGGTATGCCGCGACGGCGCTCAGCGGGCACCGCGCCTACCGCGCGTGGCAGGACGCCGACACCCTGCCCCTCTACCGGCACCTCGTCGTCACGGGCGCCTGGTGGGACCTGGTCGACGAGGTGGCGGCCAACCGGGTGGGCCCGATCCTGTTGTCGCACAAGGACGACGCGACGCCGATCGTCCGTTCGTGGACCACGGACGACGACCTGTGGTTGCGCCGCACCAGCGTCATCTGCCAGCTGGGGGCGCGCGAGCGGACCGACCTGGACCTCCTCACCGAGGCCGTCGAGGCCAACCTCGACGACCGCAGCTTCTGGCTGCGCAAGGCGATCGGCTGGGCCCTGCGCCAGTACGCGCGCACGGACCCCGACTGGGTGCGCGACCGGGTGGCCGAGTGGGACGGCCGGCTGAGCGGGCTCAGCCGGCGCGAGGCGCTGAAGCACCTCTGACCACGCCGGCCGCGACGAGCCCGGCCGCGGCGGAGGACGCGGCGGCGACGAGGAACGCACCGCCGACGGCCCCGGCGTCCGAGAGCCGGCCGGCCACGGCGGCGCCGACCGACGACCCCACGAGGAACGCCGACACCAGCCACGCGAACGCCTCGGTGGTCGTCCCGGGCGGGGCCAGCCGGTCCACGAGCTGGAAGACGCAGGTCAGCACGACCGGCAGTCCCACCCCGCTGGCCACGGTGAGCAGCGCCATGAACGGCACGCTCCGCGGTGCCAGGCCGAGCGCGGCATACGTCACGACGAGCACGCCGACCCCGAGCAGCAGGTCGCGCCGGGCGTCACGGTGCGGCGCCCGCGGGCTGTAGCCGACGCCGCCCGCGAGCGCCCCGAGGGCGTTGGCGGCGACGAGCCATGGGGCGAGGCCACGGCCGCCCGCCTGCTCGGCCCACGCCACGAGGGCGACCGCGGGCACCCCGATGGTGAGGCCGACCAGCAGCACCGCGGCATACAGGACCACGAGGCGACGCGCGCGCAGCGGGCCGAGCCAGTGCCGGTCCTCGTGCACCCGTGGCACCCACGTGCGCGACGCGCGCGCCGAGGTGAACCACGCGGTGCCGGCCAGCCCGACCAGCGCCGCGGCGACGAGGCCACCGCCCCCTCCGGCGAGCTGCGCCAGGAGGACGAGCAGCGGCCCGAGGACGAAGACCAGCTCCTGCGCGGCGGCGTCGAGAGCGAACGCCGCGGGCACCTGCCGCAGGTGCAGGACCGACGGCCACAGCGTCCGCAGCGCCGGCTCGAGCGGAGGTGTCGCCAGGCCCGCGACCACCGCGACGAGCAGCCCCAGTGACGTGGGGGTCACCGGCAGGAGCGACAGGGCGAGCGACGACACGACGCCGCCCAGCACCAGCGGCACCCGCTGCCCGCGAAGGTCCATGGCGCGCGACAGGGCCGGGCCCCCGAGGCAGCAGCCGAGCGAGTATGCCGCGGTGAGCAGTCCCGCCCGGCCGTACCCGCTGCCGCTGTCGCGGGTGAACAGGACGAGGGCGAGCGGCACCATGCCGTTCGGCAGCCGCCCCACGAGCGCCGACGCCAGCAGCCGCCCGACCTGCGGCCGGCGCAGCAGGTCGGCGGGGTGGACCCCGACGTCCTCGGTGCCGACGCCGTCCGTGCCGACGCGGCGGGCGTCGACACCGTCCGGGCCGACGCCGTCCGCACCGCTGCGGGGCGTGCCGCCACCGGTCGTCGGTGCAGGGTCGGGCTGCGTCACCTCAGCCGCCGAAGGGCCAGCCCCGGCGCATGCCCGGCTCGGCGCCCGGCTCGATGTAGTGCTCGGTGCCGAACATCGCGGCGAAGACGTCCTCCGGCATGCCGAGCATCATCTCGATGTCGCTCGCCTGGCTGCGATGGGCCTCCAGGGCCGCGCGGCGCTGCGGGATCTGGTCGCGGACGTCGACCTCCCAGGTGATCTCGGCCTCGGGGGTGCCGAGCGGGTTGCCGTCGTCCATCGGCTGGTCGGGGTCCCATGCCTGGTCGGCCATCCCCGCGTCGACGGCCGCCTGGTACATCCGGCGCACGGCGTCGCGGTTCATCGTCGACTCCAGCAGCCGCGGCCGGCGCCGGGCGAGCTCGGCGGCACGGTGGACGACGGGGTGCACCTTGACGTGGTCGGGGTGGCCGTAGCCGCCGTGGGAGTCGTAGCCGACCAGCACGTCGGCGTCCTCCTCGTCGAGGATGTCGGCCAGCCGCCGGGCGGCCTCCTCGGGGTCCGCCCCGTGGAACGAGCCGTCGGCGCCGTTCTGCTCCCACCCGCGCATGCCGGAGTCGGCGTAGCCGAGCCACGCGACCCGCTGCACACCGAGCACGTCGGCCGCCGCCAGCGCCTCACGGCGCCGCCAGTCGACGAGCGTCTCGCCCTCGGGCAGGCCGGCCACCGGCAGCTCGCCGTGGTCGCCGTTCGTCGCGAAGACGGTGACGACCCGGCTCCCCTCGGCGGCGGCGCGGGCCATCGAGCCGGAGGTCTGCGATGCCTCGTCGTCGGGGTGGGCGTGGAGGAAGACGATCGTGGGCACCGCGTCATTCTGCCCGCCACCGCTGACGCCGCCCCGCACCCGGGTCGTCTCAAGGATTGAAATAGTTATACGTAACTATTTACTATTGGACCCGCCAGCCCGCTACTGGTGGAGCAGGAGACCCGGCAACGGAGCCGGGCACGGGAACCCGGAGTCGATGATGACCATCCCCACCCACACCACCCTCCCCACCGAGGCCCCGGCGAGACCGCGGGTCGTCCAGGGCCGCCTGCGCTGCGGGGAGCCGCCCACCGAGCCCCGCTCGCCGCTGTTCGTCGGCGCGCTCGGCTTCGCCCAGTTCGGCCTCTTCGTCGCCCTGCTCGGGCCGGTCATCGTCTCGATGGCCCTCAAGGTGAACACGCTGCTGGCCTCCCCGACCGAGCGGACCAGCGCCCTGGGTGTCGTGCTCGGCGTCGGCGCCGTCGCCGCGTTCGCCGGCAACGCCCTGTTCGGCCGGCTGTCCGACCGCACCACCTCACGCTTCGGCCGCCGCCGGCCGTGGATCGTCGGCGGCGTCCTCGTCATGGCCGCGGCCCTGTGGTTCATCGCCCAAGCCGGGTCGGTGCCGGCCCTCGCAGCGGGTTGGTTCGTCGCGCAGCTCGGCGCCAACGCCTGTTTCGCCGCCTTCACCGCGACTCTCGCCGACCAGCTGCCGCAGCGCCAGTACGCCAAGGTCTCGGCAATGGTCGGGATCATGCAGAACGTCGGCGTGCTCGCCGCCTCCCAGATCGCCTCCCGGCTCACCGACAGCATGCTCGGCCTCTTCCTCGTCCCCGCCGCGATCGGCGTGGTCGGCATGGTGGCGTATGCCGTGGTGCTGCCGGACCCGGTGCTGGAGCAGCGTCCCGCGCGCCTCGACCTGCGCACCCTCGCCGGTGCGTTCTGGGTGAACCCGTTGCGGCACAGGGACTTCGGCTTTGCCTGGTGGAGCCGCTTCCTCATCATCCTGAGCAGCTTCCTGTTCACGACCTTCCGCCTGAACTTCCTCGTCGACCGCATCGGGCTGAAGGACGCCGCCGCCGCCCAGGCCATCGCGACCGGCATCCTCGTCTACACCGTCGTGCTCGTCCTGGCCGGCTGGGCCGCCGGCGTCGTGTCCGACCGCACCGGCCGGCGCAAGACCCTCGTCGCGGCGTCGACCGGGCTGTTCGGCGTCGGGGTCGCCGTCCTCGCCCACACCCACACCCTCACCGGCTTCTACCTCGTCGAGGCCGTCATGGGCCTCGCCTACGGCATCTACATGAGCGTCGACATGGCGCTGGTGCTCCAGGTCCTGCCCAACCCGCAGGACTCCGGCAAGGACCTCGGCGTCTTCAACATGGCCAACGCGATCCCGCAGTCGGCCGCGCCGTTCCTCGGCTCGCTGCTGCTGGGCGTCGGCGCCGCCGCCCAGCCCTCCTACACCCTCCTGCTCTGGACGGCCGCCGTCGTGGCGGTCGTCGGGGCGCTCGTGATCCTCCCCGTCAAGAAAGTGAAGTGACCCCGTGACCACCCCCGTGAGCACCGACGCCGGCAACGCCACCGAGACCGACGCCGCTGCCGGCCCCTCCGCCCCCACGTCCACCACCCGGGCAGCTGCCGGGCAGGGTCGCCGCGACGACGTCGTCGCGCAGGACGAGACTGGCACCGTGACCGACTACGCCGCCCTCGTCGCCCGCCTCGACCTCGAGACCAAGGTGCGCCTGCTCACCGGGGCCACCTCCTTCACCCTGCACGGCGAGGACTCGATCGGGCTGGCCCCGATGGCGTTCTCCGACGGCCCGACCGGGGTCCGCGGGCTGAAGTTCACCGGCGGCGAGGAGGTCGCGCTCGTCCCCACCGCCACCCTCCTGTCGGGGGCCTGGAACGAGGACACCGCCCGTGAGGTCGGCGAGCTGCTCGCCGAGGAGGCCGAGCGCCAGCAGATCCACGTCGTGCTCGGGCCGACCATCAACCTGCACCGCACGCCGCTCGGCGGCCGGCTCTTCGAGGCGTACTCCGAGGACCCGCTGCTCACCGGCCGGCTCGCCGCGGCATACGTCAAGGGCCTGCAGGACAAGGGAATCGGCGCCTGCCCCAAGCACCTGGTGGCCAACGAGTCGGAGACGCTGCGCAACTACATGAACTCGGTGGTGAGCGAGGAGGCGCTGCGCGAGGTCTACCTGCTGCCGTTCGAGATCGCGGTCGACGACGCGAACCCGTGGTCGATCATGGCGGCCTACAACGACGTCAACGGCGTCGCCGCCACCGAGCAGGACCACGTCAACAACGAGGTGGTCAAGGGCGAGTGGGGCTGGGACGGGCTGCTCATGTCCGACTGGTTCGCGACCAAGACGTCCGCGCCCGCTGCACTCGGCGGCCTCGACCTCGTCATGCCCGGCCCCGACGGCCCGTGGGGAGAGGCGCTGGTGGCGGACGTGCGCTCCGGGGCGGTGCCCGAGTCGGTCGTGGACGAGCACGTCGTGCGCCTGCTCCGGCTCGCCGAGCGCGTCGGCGCGCTGGGCGCACCGGAGGACCGCCGCACCTGGCCCACCGACTCTCCCGCCCCGGACTCACCGCAACGCCGCACCCAGCTGCGCCGCCTGGCCACCGACGGGATGGTGGTGCTGCGCAACGAGGACGGCGTCCTCCCGCTGTCCGGCGAGCAGACCGTTGCCCTCGTCGGCCGGCACGCGGTCGACACCGCCTGCATGGGCGGCGGCTCCGCGCAGGTGAACCCGCCGCACCAGGTGTCCGTCGCCGACGGCCTGCGCGCGGTGCTCGCCGACCGGCTCACCGTGGTCGACGGCGTCGAGGTCCGCGAGCGCGCCCTGCCCGCCCCGACCGAGGCGGTTCGCGACCCGCGCACCGGCACGCCCGGCCTGCACGTCGAGCACGTGGACGCGGACGGCGCGGTCATGCTCGCCGAGCACAGCGACTCCAGCTCGGTGACCACCGGCTGGGACGACACCCTCCCCCGCCCGACCGAGCAGCTGCGGCTCTCGGCCCAGCTCGTCGAGGGCGGCCCGGTGCGCCTGGGCGCCAGCGGCACCGGCCGCTGGCAGCTGCTGGTCGACGGCACCGAGGTGGGCTCGGCCGACCTCGCCGCCGAGGGCGCGGACCCGGGCGAGTCCATGCTCAAGCCGCCGGTCTGGACCACCGACCTGGACCTGCCCGCCGGCACGCTCGTCGAGGCCGTCCTCACCGTCGTCCGGTCCGAGCCGCAGCCCGGCCCGGACGGGAAGATGAGCACCCTGTCGCACGCCATCGCCTCCGGCATGGGCATCAAGTCGCTCGTGGTCGCGCCGGTTCCCGCGCCGGCGGACGAGGTCATCGCCTCGGCCGTGGGGGCGGCCCGCTCGGCCGACGTCGCGGTCGTCGTCGTCGGCCTCACGCCCGAGCAGGAGACCGAGGCCACCGACAAGACAACGCTCGCGCTGCCCGGTCGCCAGGACGACCTCGTCGCCGCGGTGGCCGCAGCCGCCCGTCGCACCGTGGTCGTCGTCAACGCCGCCACCCCCGTGCTGATGCCGTGGGCCGGTGAGGTCGACGCCGTCCTCGTCGTCGGGCTCCCCGGCCAGGAGGGTGGCCACGCCGTGGCGGACGCGCTCCTCGGGGTGCGCGAGCCCGCCGGCCGGCTGGTCACCTCGTGGCCGGCCGCCGACGGTGCCGCCCCCGCCTGGGACGTCGAGCCCACCGACCTGCAGCTCGAGTACACCGACGGCACCTTCGTCGGGTACCGCGGGTTCCACGCCGGGCGCGCGCCGGCGCCCGCGTACTGGCTCGGCGCCGGTGAGGGCTACGGCTCCTGGGAGTATGCCGACGCCGGCCTCCTCGGGACCGGTGCCGGTTCCGAGGGTGCGGCGGGTACGGCCGACGTCGGGGGTGCCGGCGGCGCCGGCACGCCTTCCGTGCAGGTGACCGTGCGCAACACCTCGGCCCGGGACTCCCGCGAGGTCGTGCAGGTCTACTTCCAGCCGGCCGAGGAGGACCAGCCGGTCCGGCTCGTCGGCTGGACCGGGGTCACCGTCCCGGCCGGCGGCGAGGCGACGGTCGAGGTGACGACCGAGGCGCGGCTGTGGCGTCGCTGGGACACGGACGCGGGTGCCTGGGCGTCCCTGTCGGGTGCGGGTGAGCTCCTCGTCGCCCGCGGCCTCGGGGACGTGCGCCACCGCATCCCGCTGGGGTGAGCCCACGGCATACGCTGGCCGACGTGTCCGCCACCCCCGCCGCCAGCCGCCCCCGCCGGGGACGCGGCCGGCCGCGGGGTGGCGGCGCGCCGGCGGCCACGCGCGAGCGGATCGTGGCGGCGGCCTCCGAGCTGTTCGCCGAGCGGGGGTTCCACGCGACGCCGATGACCGCGGTGGCGGAGGCGTCGGGCCTGTCGCAGACGGGGCTGCTGCACCACTTCCCGTCCAAGGAGGTGCTGCTAGCCGAGGTGCTCGAGCAGCGCGACATCCGGGACCTGGCCGCCATGTCCGAGCGGCACGGCGGGGCCGCACGGGGCTGGGAGGTCCTTGACGACATGGTCGACCTCGTGCGCACCAACGCCGGGCGCGAGGGGTTCGTGCGGCTGTTCACCAGCCTCGCCGGTGAGGCCGTCGACCCGGCGCACCCGGGGCACGAGTGGCTCGGACGGCACCACGCGGCCGCCGTCGCGGCGATCACGACAGCGCTCGGCGAGGCCGTCGAGGACGGCCAGGCCGACCCCGACCTGCCGGCGGCCGGCATCGCCCGGCAGGTCATCGCGCTCATGGACGGCCTGCAGCTGCAGTGGCTGATGGACCCGCAGGTCGACATGGCCGCCCATGTCGCGGACTACGTCGCCACCGTCCGGGCGCGCTGGGGTCGCTGACACCGTCGGCCCCCGGGAGGCGATCGGGTTCGGTGAGGGCTGCGGCGTCCCCGGGCCCTCAGAGCGAGGCGCCCCCGCAGACCTGCCAGTGCTGGCCGGTCACCATGGCACCGTCCGGCCCGACGAGGTGGGCCACGAGGGCGGCGACCTCCTCGGGCTCGACGAGGCGCCCGAGCGGAGGCAGCGCCACGGGGGTCGCGGCACGACGGGGGTCCTCGAGCATGGCGGTGCGTGTCGGGCCCGGCTCGACCACGTTGGCGGTGATGCCGCGGGGCGCGAGCTCCTGCGCCCACGAGCGGGCGAGGCCGCGCAGAGCGGCCTTGCTCGCGGCATACAGGCTCTTGCCCGCCACCCCGCCCGCCGTGCGGCTGCCGACGAGCACGATGCGGCCGCCGTCCTCCAGGCGGCCGACGAGCGCGTGCGCGAGCGTCGTCGCGGCCCCGACGTGCACGTCGTACATGCGGCGCCCGGAGTCAGGGTCGAGGTCGGCGAGCATCCCGCTCTCCTGGAAGCCGGCGGCGTGGACGAGCGCCCGCACCGATGCCAGGTCGGCGGTCGCGGCGGCCGGGGCCCCGGGGTCCGACAGGTCGCACCCCCGCCAGTCCAGGCCCTCGAGGCCCGGGTCGCGCCGCGACAGCCCCACGACGTTCCAGCCGTCGGCCAGCAGGCGCACCGCCACGGCGCGACCGATGCCCGAGCTCGCGCCCGTCACGACGGCCGTCCGGGCGCCGGCAGTGCTCGCGCGGATGCCGGCGGCGGTCATCACGTCCGGTCAGCCGCCGTCTGGCCGGCGCCGGGGACCTCGCCGGCAGGGACGCGCACGTAGCGGATCGCCCTGCGGTGGTGGGTGAAGGCGACGTGGACGGTGCCGTCGGCACCCTCGACGACCGAGGGGTAGCTGAGCTCGCGGTTGAGCCCGTCGCGCGAGTTGTTCGACAGGGCGTAGCCGTCGCCGTCCGCGAGCACCCGGCGCCACGGCCAGGTGCGGCCGTCGTCGCCCGACACCGCGAGCGTCAGCGGTGCGCGGGGGGCGCCCCAGAAGGCGACCCGCGGAGCTGCCACGTCGGGCGTGGTGCCGCCGTGGCCGACCTGCACCGCCGCGGCGCCCACGACCTCCGCCCGCTCGTCTGTGAGGGCGACCACCGCGGGAGCAGCGCCCTCGGCGATGCCGTCGTCGTCGATCTCGTCGTAGAGGGAGGCGCGGCGGGCGGTGGCGTCGAGGCGGCTCGACTCGTTGAGGACCATCGCCGTCCGTCCACCGGTGAGGCGCACGGCCTGGATCGAGGAGTTGTTGTTGGGCAGCTCGGTGGGGACGGGCGCGCTCCAGGCGATGCCGTCGGAGGAGGCGCTGCGGTGGACGTGGTCGGCCCAGCGGCTGCGGTAGAACGCGGTCCACCCGCCGCCGCCGGCCGGGGGCACGACGCACATGTGCACGGCCCCGGTGGAGTCCGGGACCGGCTGCTCCTGCCAGTGCGCGCCCGCGTCGTCGGACACCCAGACGCTGCTCGTGTCCCGGTCGCCGACCCACCGCTCGCCGGGCATCGGCACGCAGGCGAAGGTCGGCAGCACCCACCGGCCGTCCGGCAGCACCACCGGCGGCTGGCGGACGAAGACGCCCTCGCCGTCCTTGGCGAGCAGGGTCCGCTGGTCGTCCCACGTCCGGCCCGCGTCGGCCGAGGTGCGCACGCGCACGACCGCCGTGTCCTGGTTGCCGGCGCGCTGGGCGGTCCAGAACAGCCAGAGCACCCCGTCGGGGGCGACGAACAGCACCGGGTTCTGCTCCGAGAGGTCGGGGTCGTCGCTGAGCCGCACCGGCTCCGACCACGGTGAGCTCTCGTCGTCCGGCCGCCGCGAGAACCAGACGCAGATGTCGGCCACGCCCTCCTGGGTGCCGCCGAACCACACGCACCCGAGGTCACCGCCGGGCAGGACCGCGAGGTTCGCCGCGTGCGCCTGGACCGTCGGGGAGGGCAGGTAGGCCTCGAGCAGCCCGTCCGCGCGGGGGCGCAGCACCCCGTCCGCGACCACCTCGGCGGCAGGGAGGCGCGAGGTGGCCGCGGGGCCGGTGGAGCCGGCCCTCGTGGCGGCGCCCGGGGTGTGCGCCGGGACGCCGGGGCTCACCGGTCGCCCCGCGCCGCGGAGAGGTGGTCGGCGGCCGCCCGCTCGAGGTGCACGAGGTCGGAGGAGACGGTCGCGAAGGTGAACCCCTCGGCCAGCCGCTTGGCGGCGTCGGCACCGGCGGGCGTGTGGATGCCCGCGGCGACACCGGCAGCGGCGGCCGCGGTCCGGATGCGCTCCAGCGCCGCCTCGAACACGTCGGCCACGGCGGGGTCGCCCGGGAAGGCACCGCCGACGGCGAGGCACAGGTCCGACGGCCCGACGTAGACGCCGGTCAGCCCCGGGACGGCGCAGATCTCCTCGACCGCCTCCAGGCCCTCGGGCGTCTCGATCATCGCGAGGCAGGCGATCGCGGCATTCGCCTCCGCCGGCACCGGACCGACCCGAAGTCCGGAGCGCATCGGGCCGTACGACCGCGTCCCCTGGGGCGGGTACGTCGCGGACGAGACCGCGCGGGCGGCGTCCTCGGCCGAGTTGACGAGCGGCACGATGACACCGGCCGCGCCGGCGTCGAGCGCCTGGCCGATGAGGAACGGGTCGTTGGCGCCGACCCGCACCAGGCCGACCGACCGGCCGCCCGCGTCGACAGCCGTCAGCGCGCGCAGGATGCCGGAGTACTCGACGAGCCCGTGCTGACCGTCGACGCACACGTAGTCGTAGCCCAGGCGGGCGATCCGCTCCGTGGCGACGGGGGCGTCGAGCACGACCCAGTAGCCGACCGCCGCCTCACGGCGGCGCAGCCGGTCGGTGAACGCCCTGGCGGTCGGGGGCACGGGCTCGGTGGTCAGGGGCTGCGTGGTCACTCGGGTCTCCGGTGTCGGTGTCGGTGTCGGTCAGCGGTTGTATGCCGGCATGGGGCCGTCCAGGGTGCGGCCCACCTCCGCGCAGGCGTCGAGGACGTCGGCGGGCAGGGGTCCGCGGTCGGCGACGGCGAGGTTGGCCCGCAGCTGGTGGGGCTTGGAGCCGCCGAGCAGGACCGCCGAGACGACCTCCTGCGACAGCAGCCAGCGCAGGGCGAGCTCCGGCAGGCCGAGACCGGCGTCGCGCGCGATGCCGTCGAGCGCCTCGACCGCATCGAACAGCGCGCGGTTCCAGTAGCGGTCTCGGTACATCTGCGACAGGGCCGACGACCCGAACCTGCCCTCGCCGGGCGCCTCGTCGAACCGGTGCCGGCCGGTCAGCAGGCCCCCGCCCAGCGGGTTGTAGACGACCGTGGCGAGCCCGTGGGTCGTGGCGAACTCGGCATACTCCTGCTCGATCCGGCGGGCCACGAGGTTGTAGAGCTGCTGGGCGACCACCGGGCGCGGGGCGCCGGCGCGGTCGCACGCCGCCTCGACGTCCGCGACCTGCCAGGCCGCGTAGTTCGAGACCCCGAGGGCCCCGACGAGGCCCTCGTCGACCAGCTCGGCCAGGGCCGCCGCCGTCTCGTCGAGCGGCACCGACCGGTCGGGCTGGTGCAGGTAGAGCAGGTCGACGCGGTCGGTGCCCAACCGGCGCAGGCTCGCCTCGAGCGAGGGGCGGATGCCCTCTCGCGACAGCAGCGGGTGCCCGCCGGCGTCGCCGGCGTAGATGCCGACCTTGGTCGCGATGCTCACGTCCTCGAACCGGCCGCGAAGGACCTCGCCGAGGATCTCCTCACTGCGCCCACCGGCATACCCGTTGGCGGTGTCGATGGCGGTGACGCCGGCGTCGAGCGCGACCTGCACCATCTCGCGCGCGGTGTCGAGGTCGGCGGTGTCGCCGAACGTCATCGTGCCGAGCACGAGGCGCGGCAACGGCTTGACCAGCCCGGGCAGGGGGGTCGTCGCGGTGGCGGTCACGAGGCCACCGCCTGGGCGGCAGCCTGGTTCTCGGCGGCGCGGGCCGCGGCGATCGCCCGGACCACGTCGCGGGGCTTGCGGCCCGACATGAGGGCCGGGTCGAGGGCGCTGCGCCGCAGCTGGCGGGTGTACTCCTCGCGCGGACGCGTCAGCAGCTCCTCGGTGTCGCCCTGCTCGACGACCTGCCCCCGGCGCAGGACGAGCACCTGCTCGCTGATCGCGCGGACGACGCCCAGGTTGTGCGAGATGACGAGGTAGGTCAGCCCCGTCTCCCGGCGCAGCTCGGCCAGGATCTCCAGCACCTGCGCCTGCACGCTGACGTCGAGGGCGCTGGTCGCCTCGTCGAGGACGAGCACCTCCGGGTCGGACGCGAGCGCCCGGGCGATGCCGATGCGCTGGCGCTGGCCGCCGGAGAACTCGTGCGGCTTGCGGTCGAGGGCCGAGGCGGGCAGCCCCACCTGGTCGATGAGCTCGCCGGCCCGCTTGCGCCGGGCGGACCCGGACCGCTCCCCGCGGGCGCGCATCGGCTCGGCGACGATGTCGCGGGCGGACAGGTGGGGGTCCAGCGAGCCGTACGGGTCCTGGAACACCATCTGGATGCGGTGCCGCAGCGGCCGCAGCTGGCGCTCCCCGAGGGTGGCGAGGTCGGTGCCGTCGAGGACGACCGAGCCGGAGGTCGGCTTCAGCAGCCGGACGAGGGCCTTGGCGATGGTGGACTTGCCCGACCCGGACTCGCCGACGACGGCCAGCGAGCCACCCGCCGGGATCGAGAACGACACGTCGTCGACCGCGCGGTAGGCGTGCTCGCCCGAGCCGTACTCGACGACGAGGTTGCGGACCTCCAGCAGTGGGGCTCCCGGGGTGCGCTGGCTCTGGGTGCTCACGCGACGTCTCCCTTCGTGGTGAGCAGGCGCGGGCGGTGGGCCGGCTCGGCGGCGCCCGCGACGGGCAGGGCGACAGGTTCGGGCGTCGCCTCGGGGTCCTGCCAGGCACCGAGGGCCGGTATGGCGGCGAGCAGCTGGCGCGTGTACGCGTGCTGCGGTGCGTCGACGACCTGCTCCACCGGGCCGCTCTCGACGAACGAGCCCGCCTTCATCACGTGGATGCGGTCGCTCATGAGGCGGGCGACTCCGAGGTCGTGGGTGATGAGCAGCATGGCCGCGCCCGTCTCCTCCTGGATCTCGAGGAGCAGGTCGAGGATGCCGGCCTGCACCGTCACGTCGAGGGCGGAGGTCGGCTCGTCCGCGACGATGAGGTCGGCCTCGGCCGACATCGCCATCGCGATGAGCACGCGCTGCAGCATCCCGCCCGACAGCTGGTGCGGGTAGGACTTCAACCGGCGCTCGGGCACGCTGAGGTGCACCTGGCGCAGCAGCTCCAGCGCCCGGGCCGAGGCGTCCCGCTTGCCGAGCTCGGGGTGGCTCAGGCGGATGGCCTCGACCATCTGCCGCTCGATCGTGGCGATGGGGTTGAGCGCCGTCATCGGGTCCTGCGGGATGAGGGCGACCGTGCGGCCGCGCAGCGCGGTGATGTGCTTGCGGGTGCCGACGACGTCCTTGCCGTCGATGGTGGCCGTGCCGCCGAGGACGGCGAGGTCGTCGGGCAGCAGCCGCAGCAGGGCCATCGCGGTCGTGGACTTCCCCGACCCCGACTCGCCGATGATCGTCACGGTCTCGCCGCGGTCGATGTGGAAGCTCACGCCGTCGACCGCGCGGACGACGCCGTGCGGCGCCATGAGGTCGACCGTCAGGTCCTGCACGTCGACGATGCTCATGACTCGCTCCCCGCCTTGGCGCGGCGGACCCGGTCCCGCAGGCCGTCGCCGAGCAGGTTGACCCCGAGGACCAGCAGCGCGATCGCGATGCCCGGGACGGTGACGAGCCACCACTCACCGGTCACGAACAGCTCGCGGCCGTCGGAGATGATGCCGCCCCACGTCGGGTACGGCCGCTGCACGCCGGCGCCGAGGAAGGACAGCGCGCTCTCGAGCAGCACCGCCTGGGCCAGGAGGAGGAACACCACGACCAGGGTCTGGGACAGGATGTTGGGGATGATGTGCCGCACGATGATCGTCATGCGGCGCAGGCCCAGGACCTGGGCCGCGGCGACGTACGGCTTCTCCCGCTCCACGAGCACCAGGGCCCGGGTGAGGCGGGCGGGCTCGGGCCACTGCGCGAGCGCGATGACGAGGGTGATGACCGGGACCGACGGCCCGAACAGCGCGACGACCAGCAGCAGCATGAGCAGCAGGGGCAGCGACATCTGCGCCTCGAGCAGCCGGGAGACGACCGAGTCGACCCAGCCGCCGAGGTAGCCCGCAGCCGCGCCGGCGACCACGCCGACCACGCCGGAGAGCAGGATCGCGAGGAAGCCGATCAGCAGCGAGGTCTGGCCGCCGAAGAGGATGCGCGACAGCAGGTCGCGCCCGTTCGGGTCGGTGCCGAGCAGGTGCCCCGGGCTGAGCGGCGGCAGGTGCGAGGCGGAGAGGTTGCCGCGCAGCGGATCGGGCAACGGCAGGACGTCGGCCAGCACGACCGGCAGGACGACCACGGCGGCGCAGACCGCGCCGAGCCAGATCTTGACGGTGCTGTACCGCGCCTTGCGGGCGGCCGCGGACCGGCGCAGCAGTCGCGCCGGGACGGCGACGCGGGGGCGGGGCAGGGCGGTGTCGCTCATGCGCGGGCCTCCTGTCCGAGTCGGACCCTGGGGTCCATGAGGGGGTAGAGCAGGTCGACCAGGAGCTGGACGACCAGGGCCAGGACGACGGTCACCAGGACCGTGGCCTGGATCAGCGGGAAGTCGCGGCGCTGGAGCGCGTCGACGACGAGCTCGCCGACACCCGGCCACTTGAAGACGACCTCGACGATGACCACGCCGTTGAGCATCGCGGCGAACCGGGTGCCCAGGGCGGTGACGACCGGGATCGCGGAGTTCGCGAACGCGTACCGCCAGGTGAGGCGACGCTCGGAGACCCCGCGCGAGCGGGCGATGGTGACGTACGGCGCGGTGAGGTTCGTGACCATCTCGCGCCGCACGAGCCGGGAGATCAGCGCCACCTGCAGGATGACGATCGTCAGGCAGGGCAGCACGATCGAGCTCATCGAGGTGAAGCCGGAGGGCGAGAAGATCTGCAGGTTCACGGCGAAGACGATGAGCAGCACGAACCCGATCCAGAAGTCCGGCATCGACTGCCCGGCGATGGTCGCCATGTTCGCCCCGAGCTCGGGGGCGGTGTCGCGCCGGCGTGCCATCCACACCCCGAGCGGGACCGCGACCAGCGCCGTGACGACGATCGCGACCACCGCCAGGGTGATGGTGTACGGGAGCCGTTCCATCACCACGGACAGGGCCTGCTGGCGGAACTGGAAGGACTGCCCGAGGTCCCCGCGCAGCACCTGACCGAGGTAGGTGAGGTACTGCTGCAGGACCGGCTGGTCGAGCCCGAACTGGTGGCGGATCGCCTCGAGCTGCTCCGACGACGGGTTCGGCGGGGCGTAGTTCACGGCGGGGTCGCCCGGCGCCATGCGGAGCAGGATGAAGACGGCGGTGACGGTCATCCAGGCGGTGAGCACCGTCTGGGCGACGCGTTTGAGCACGTACCGGCGCATGGGGTCAGCCTGACACCTTGACCTTGGACAGGTCGTAGGAGTTCGCGGGCGACAGGTCGAGCGCGGTGACGCGCTTGCGCTTGGCCAGGACGACGTCCGGGGTCCACGCCCACATGGCCGGCCAGAGCGCCCAGATCTTCTTCTGCGCATCGGCGAGCAGCGCGTTGCGCTTGCCCTCGTCGGCCTCGCCGGAGGCCTGGTCGAGCAGCGCCACGACGTCCGGGGCGACGAAGCCCTGGTAGGTGTCGCGGGTCTTCTCCTTCTCGGGCGTCCCGCCGTACTGGCCCTGCAGGTTGGTCAGCGCCAGTCCGGTCTGGTTGCCGTAGCCGTTGGCCAGCACGTCCCAGTCGCCGGCCTCGCCGCGACGCCACGCGTTGATGTCGCCGCCCTTGGGGATCATCTTGAGGACCGACTTCACGCCCACGTCGGACAGCATCCCCGAGATCGCCTCGAGCACGCGGGCCGCACCGGCGAACTCCGAGTCCTCCCAGATGAAGGTGAGGCTGAGGTTCGAGACGCCCGCCGCGGCCAGCATCGACTTCGCCTTGGCCGGGTCGAAGGTGTAGTCGCCGGTCTTGACGTAGCCCGCGAGGGTCGTGGGGACGACGCCCTCGGCGGAGCGGACCAGCCCGTTCATCAGGCTCTTGATGAGGGCGTCGTGGTCGACCGCGTGCGAGAGCGCCTCGCGCACCTCGGGCCTGGACAGCGGATGGGACGACGGCTTGCGGAAGTTGTAGAACAGGTGGATCAGCCGGGTGCCCGGCTCCTGCACGATGTCGATGTCCTTCTTGGTCTTCAGCGAGGCGGTCGACTCTGGGGTGATCGTGTCGATGACGTCGGCCTGCCCGGAGGTGATGGCGATGACGCGGGCGCCCTCCTCCTCCTGGTAGGAGACCTTGACCTCCTTGAGCAGCGCCTTCTCACCCCAGTAGTTCTCGTTGCGCACGAGGCGGTAGGTGCCGGTGCCCGAGTCGGCCTCCGCGACGGTGAACGGGCCGGACCCGATGCCGTCGCGCAGCTCCTCGGGCTTGTTGGCCTTGGCCGGCGTGATGAGGATGTTCGACATCAGCGAGTTGAGCGTCGCGAGCGGCTTCTTGGTCGTCAGGGTGAAGGTCTTGTCATCGACCTTGGCGAACATCGGCTGCTCGGGGAACTGGGAGGCGACATAGCCGGCCTTGACCTGGAAGTAGAGCTTGAGCGCGGTGTCGACGTCCTCGACGGTGACCGGGGACTTGTCGGAGTAGTGGATGCCGTCGCGCAGCGTGACCGTCCACACCGTGGGGGACGTCTGCTCGAAGGACTGCGCCAGGACGAGCTCGGGCTTGAGGTCGTTGCCGATGCGCGTCAGGGCCTGGCGCACCGCGCGCTGCACGGTGACCGCGGCGTCGTACTGGTTCAGCTTGTTGTCCAGGCTCACCAGGTTGCGGTTGAGGACGATGCTGATGCTGCCGCCGTCGGCCGCGGCGGACCCGCCGGACCCGGCCGCCGACTGCGGACCGGCGCAGGCGCTCACAGCGGCCCCGACGGCGGTGCTGAGGCCGATGAGGCCGGCGAACTGCAGCACGGCTCGGCGGGACACACCCTCGCTCCCGGAAACGGTGGCCTCGAGGGACCGGACGATGTCGGACATGAACTTCCTCCTTGAAGTCTCCGGGGATGCGCCCAGGGGGGCGTCTCTGCTCCGACGGCCACGATGACACAGTTGCGCGTTGTGCGCAATACCTGTAGCGTGAAATGCGTTATGTGAACGCTGGTGCAGAGCCGCACCGCTTCTCCAGCCACTGGCGTGAGCACGCACCACCACCGCGAAAACCGCTGTGGTACTTGGACTTCGAAGGGCTCGGGGAGGTCGCGTCGATGACGGAGCAGCTCATCCTGGCCGACGACCTTTCCGGCGCGTCGGAGGCTGCGGCGCAGTTCTTGTTGCGCACAACGCGCATTCAGGTGAATTGTTCACCGCAGCCGCAGCCGCAGCCGGCGGCCGACACCCGGGTCCTGTGCATCGACCTGGACACCCGGCACGAGCCGCAGCCCGCGGTCACGGGGCAGGTCCGCACGGCGCTGGCAAGCGCCGGCTGCCCCCAGCACGTGCTGGTCAAGGTCGACTCCCTGCTGCGCGGCACCCCCGAGCACCTCGTGCGCGCGGTGCGCGAGGCGCTCACGCCACCCGGGTCCCTGGCACCCGCCGCGGTCGTCTGCCCCGCCACCCCGGCCCTGGGCCGCACGGTCGTCGACGGCGTCGTGCGCGTCGCCGGCCGGCCGCTGCACGAGACGGACCTCTGGCACGCCGAGCACCGCACCCCTCCGCGCAGCGCAGCCGAGGCGCTCCCCGGGCTGGACGTCGTGGACGTCCCGCTCGATCTCGTGCGCGGTCCGCGCAACCGGCTGGTCGCCGTCCTGCACGACGCGGCCCGCGCCGGCCGGACCTGTTTCTGCGATGCCGAGGTCGATGCCGACCTCGACGCCCTCGTTGCCGCGGCCGCCGAGCTGCCGGGCGCCGTGCTCGTGGGTGCGGGCGGGCTCGCCGCCGCTGCCGCCCGCGCCCTCCCACCCGACGCGCAGGAGCGGTCCGTATGCCGTGACACCGCCGCATCCGCACCCCGCGTCCTCGTCGTGGCCGGTTCTGCGGCACCGAGCCTCGCCTCGGAGGTGGCGGAGCTGGCGGCTGCCGGCGCCGACCTGGTGGAGCTCACGGTCGCCGACCTGCTCGCGGGCAGCGCCCGTCTTCCCGACCTCGGCGCCACCGCGCCGGTCACCGTGGTCCGCCCGGCCGCGGCACCCGTCGACCCGTCAGTCTCCACCCGCCTCGTCGCAGCACTGGCCGAGGCCGTCGCGCCGGCCGCACCGCCCACCGCCGCCCTGGTCCTCACCGGCGGCGAGACCGCCCGCGCCGTCCTCGACCGGCTCGGCGTGCGCAGCCTGCGACCCGTGCACGCGGACGCCGGCGCGGTCACCGCGCTGGCCGACGACGGGCGCACCGTCGTCACCCGCCCCGGAAGCTTCGGCCACGGCGCCGCCCTGGCCGACATCGTCACGACCCTCACCCACCCACCCCACCAGGAGCCGTCATGAGCACACCCCCCACCATCGCCGTCACCATGGGCGACGGCGCCGGCATCGGCCCCGAGATCGTGGTGCGGGCGCTGCTCGACCCCGAGGTCACCGACAGCGCGCACTGCGTCGTGGTGGGCGACGCCCGGCGCCTGCGCACCGCGGCGGGCATCGTCGGGCTGGAGGCCGACGTCGTCGCGGTCGACGGTGTCGCGGACGCCGAGTACACCCCCGGTCGCATCAACGTCATCGACCTCGGCATGCTGCCGGAGGACCTGCCCTTCGGCCAGCTGTCCGCCGTCGCCGGCGACGCGGCGTACCACTACATCCGCGTGGCCAGCGAGCTCGCGATGGCGGGCGACGTCCAGGCCATCTGCACCGCGCCGCTCAACAAGGAGGCCCTGCACGCCGGTGGGCACGTCTTCCCGGGGCACACCGAGCTGCTGGCGAAGCTCACCGACACCCCGGAGGTGTCCATGATGCTGTCCACGCCGCGGGTCAAGGTGATCCACGTGACCACCCACATCGGCCTCATCGACGCCGTCGCCAAGATCGAGCCGGGGCTGGTCGAGCGCACCATCCGCCGCGGCCACCGCGCCCTGGTCGACGCGGGTGTGAGCCACCCGCGCATCGGTGTCTGCGGCATCAACCCCCACGCTGGCGAGAACGGCCTGTTCGGCCACGGCGAGGAGGAGTCCAAGGTCAACCCGGGCGTCGAGGTGTGCCGCGCCGACGGCATCGACGTCCACGGCGCCCTGCCCGCCGACACGCTCTTCTTCCTCGCCGGCCGCGGCGACTACGACCTCGTCGTCGCCATGTACCACGACCAGGGCCACGGTCCGGTGAAGGTGCTGGGGCTCGAGGCCGGCGTCAACGTCACGGTGGGCCTGCCCGTCATCCGCACCTCGGTCGACCACGGCACCGCCTTCGACATCGCCGGCAAGGGGATCGCCGACCACCGCTCGATGGTCGAGGCCCTGCGGCTGGCCCGGGAGATGGCGCCCGAACCCGTCGCCTCGTGAGCGCCGCGTCGACTAGGGTGCGCCCAACCATGGACAGGCTTCGATCCGGACCCCGGCGCGACCGCATCGTGGAGATGGCCTCGTCGAACGGGCTCACCAGCGTCGAGGAGCTCTCGGCCACCTTCGGCGTCACTCCCTCCACCATCCGGCGCGACCTCGCCCTGCTCACCACGCAGGGCAAGCTGGCCCGCACGTACGGCGGGGCGCTCAGCCTCGAGCCGCACCCCGAGGCCTCCCTGCGCCAACGGCTCGGCCAGGCCCACGCCGCCAAGCGCGCGATCGCGGCCTGGGCGGCCTCGCAGATCGTCCCTGGCGAGAGCGTGCTCCTCGACGGCGGGTCGACGACCGCGGCGCTCGCCCAGGCGCTCACCGGGCTCCGGCACCTGTCGGTGTCGACCATCGGCCTGCCCGCGCTCGAGGTGCTCGTCGAGGCCGAGCCCGAGGACCTCGAGATCGTGCTTCTGGGCGGCCGGCTGCGGCCGATGAGCCAGAGCTTCGTCGGGCCGGTCACCGAGCAGGCGCTCGAGCGCATGACCTTCGACCGGGCGTTCATGGGCGCCGACGGCGTCCGCGCCGACCGGGGCATCAACGAGAAGGACCTCGAGCAGACCCGGCTCAAGGAGCTCATGATGGGCCGCGCCGACCACGTCTACGTCCTGGCCGACGCCTCGAAGATCGGCCAGGCACCGTTCCACGCCTGGGCCGTCATGCCTGCGCGCTGGACCCTGGTCACCGACTCCGGGGTCGACCCCGCCGCGCTCGAGCCGTTCCGCGCCAAGGGGATCGAGGTCGAGGTGGCACCCGACCTGCCGGTCACCGACTGACCGCCGACGCCTCGTCGGTACGGTGGCGCGGTGCGCACCGCAGGAGGGGACGGCCCGGAGCAGCCCGGACCCGAGCAGCCCGGCCCTGGACAACCCGGGCCTGGGGAGCCCGGCTCGGGCCAGGCGGGCGACGTCCTGCGGCTCGCGGTCCCGGCCTTCCTCGCCCTCGTCGCCGAACCGCTCTTCCTGCTCGCCGACTCGGCGATCATCGGCCACCTCGGCACCGCCCAGCTCGCCGGCCTCGGCGTCGCCAGCGCCACCCTCATCACCGCGGCGAACATCTTCGTCTTCCTCGCCTACGGCACGACATCGATCGTGGCCCGGCAGGTCGGGGCGGGCAGCGAGCGCGGCGCCCTGACCGCCGGGGTGGACGGCACCTGGCTCGCAGTCGGCCTCGGGGCGCTGACCGCGGTCGCGGTGGGCCTGGCAGCCGAGCCCCTGTGCCGCCTCTTCGGCGCCTCCGGCGCGGCCATCGACTACGCCACGACGTACCTGCGGATCTCCGCCCTCGGCATCCCGGCCATGCTCGTCGCCCTCGCCGCGACCGGCGTCCTGCGCGGGCTGCAGGACACCCACACCCCGCTCGTCGCCTCCGTCGTCGGTTTCACGTCGAACATCGCGCTCAACCTGCTCTTCGTCTACGGCTTCCACTGGGGCATCGCGGGCTCGGCCTGGGGCACGGTGATCGCCCAGACCGGCATGGCGGCCGGCCTCGCGACCGTGCTCGTCGGCCACACCCGCCGCGCCGGCGCGACCCTGCACCCGCACCCCGGACGGGTGCTGCGGGCCGGGCTCACCGGCATACCGCTGCTCGTCCGGACGCTGGCGCTGCGCGCGATCCTGCTGCTCACCACCTGGGTGGCCGCCGGGCTCGGCGACGTGCCGCTCGCGTCGCACCAGGTGGCGACGACGGTGTGGAGCTTCCTCGCCTTCGCGCTCGACGCGCTCGCCATCGCGGCGCAGGCGCTCACCGGCAAGGCGCTCGGGGCCGGCGACGTGGTGGGTGCGCGCTCGGCCACGACCCTGATGCTGCGCTGGGGGGTCTGGGGCGGCGCGGTCCTCGGCCTGCTGCTGCTCGCAGTCCACCGCCTGCTCCCGGCGCTCTTCACCACGGACCCGGCCGTCCGCTCCGCCCTCGCCGCGGCCCTCGTCGTCGTGGCCCTCGGGCAGCCGCTCGCCGGGTACGTCTTCGTCGTCGACGGCGTCCTCATCGGCGCCGGCGACGGCCGCTGGCTGGCCGGCGCGATGGCCGCCACGCTCGTGCTCTACGCGCCGCTGGCGGTGTGGGTCCACCTCGCCGGTGACGGGCTGCTCACCCACGGGGCACCGTATGCCGTGACGGTGCTGTGGGTGGTGTTCACGGCCTTCATGGCGATCCGGGCGGCGTTCTTCTGGTGGCGGGTCCGCGGCGACGCCTGGGTCGTCACCGGCGCCTCCCGCTAGGCCGGCTCGACCACCGCAGCCCTCCCCCTCTCCCGGATCACCTCCCAGCATTGGGGGCCCGAGCGCTCGCGATCCCGAGCGCTCGGGCCCCCAAACCGACGTCGGCGGGGCCGCCGCAGGCGCAGGTCAGGAGGAGACGCGGGTGGCGGCCTCGCGACGGGGGTCCCCGGCGGCGGCGAGGCTGCCGTCACCCCCACGCCAGGCGGCACCCACCCCGCCGAAGAACATCGAGCGCGGCCCGTGCGAGTACGCCGGCAGGCCGAGCGCCTCGATCGCGGCCACCAGCGCCTCGTCGTCCTCGTGGTCGACCTGCACGTCGTCGCCGTCGAGCACCCGCACGTGCACCCGCGGGGCGTCGATCGCCTCCTGCACCGGGTCGCCGTGCAGGCAGTGCCGCGCCAGCACCTGCATCAGCGCCGTCGTGATCCGGTCGGCCCCCGGGCTGCCGACGGCGAGCACGGAGCCGTCGCTCGCCCTGGCCACCGAGGGCGCCATGTTCGAGGCGAGCCGGGTGCCGGGTTCGAGGGCGTGCAGGCCCAGCCGGTTGAGCTCGGGCTCGCCGAGGCAGTTGTTGAGCATCATCCCGGTGCCGGGCACGGTCGCCCCCGACCCGTAGCCGCTCGACGCCGTGATCGCGCACACCGTCCCGTCGCTGTCGGCTGCCGACACGTGCGCCGTCGACGACGACGTCGGCAGGCCGGCGAGGCCGTGCCGCTCGACCGTCTCGAGCAGCGCGTACCCGTCCTCCTCGAGGTCGGTCGACAGGTCGTGCACCCGGGTGCGGTAGGTCAGCACCCTGCGCTGCACATCGACCACCCGGGCCCAGTCCCAGCCCTCGGCGGCCGCGAGCTCGCCCAGCATCACGGCCAGCATCGGGCCGCCCACCGACGGGGGCGGGTTCGTGGCCAGGTCCCAGTCGCCCAACGGGATCCGCAGCGGCGTGCGCACCTGCGCCCGGTATGCCGCGAGGTCCGCGGCTGTGACCAGCCCGCCGCGCTCGTCCATGTCGGCCGCGATCCGTGCGCCGAGGTCCCCGGTGTACAGGCTGCGCGCACCCTCGGCCCCAATGTGCTCGAGCGTGGTCGCGAGGTCGGGGTTGGGGACGAGGTCGCCCGCCTGCACCGGGCTGCCGTCCGCCCGACGCACGAGTGGCCGGGTGTGGGGGTCCCAGCCGAAGACGCTCTCGCCGGTCAGCGCGAGGTAGCTTGCCGCCGCGGCGCCCACGGCATACCCGTCCCGGGCAGCGGTGACGCTCGGGGCGAGGACCTCGCCCCACGGCGCGGTCCCGTGCCGGTCGTGGGCGACCCCGAGGGCGGCGAAGGCGCCGGGCGTGGCGACGCTGCCGTGCCCGGCATACAGGGTGAGCCCGCCGCCGTAGCTGGTGGTCACCTCCCGCAGGCCGCTCCCGAACCGATCGCGCGGCAGGCCCCGGCCCGGCATCTCGACGTTCCCGTCGACGACCTCCGGCTCGCCGCCGGCAGGCCACACGGTGACGAACGCTCCGCCGAGCACCGACACGATCCCGGGCTCGGTGGTCATCGCCGCGACCATGGCCGCGATCGCGGCGTCGACCGCGTTGCCCCCGGCCGCGGCCGCCGCCATCCCCGCGTCGGCGGAGACCGGACCCGTCGCCGCGACCGCCACCCGCCTGCCCATGCGGACCATCCTGACCCGAGCCGCCGGTCCGCGCCACGGCACGACGCCGCAGGGGGAGACGACGACGCCCGGTCCGACTCCCTGGGAGCCGGACCGGGCGTGGTCGGTCGTGCGCTGGTGTCAGCCGGCGACGACGTCGAGCTTGACCGTGGCCTGTACCTCGGGGTGCAGCCGGACGGTCGCCTGGTGCGAGCCCACCGACTTGATCGGGGTGGGGATCTCGATCCGGCGGCGGTCCAGCTCCGGGCCACCGGCAGCCTTGACGGCGTCGGCGACGTCGGCCGGGGAGACCGCACCGAACAGGCGGCCGGCCGCACCGGCGTGGGCGACGACCTTGACGGTGCCGTTCTCGAGGTTGCCCTTGATGGACTTGGCCTCCTCGAGGGTCTTCACCTCGCGGACCTCGCGGCCCTTGGCGATGGCGTCGACCTGCTTCTGCCCGCCCTTGGTCCACGCAGTGGCCAGGCCACGGCGGAACAGGAAGTTGCGGGCGTAGCCGTCCTTGACGTCGACGACGTCACCGGCGGTGCCGAGGCTGCTCACCTCGTGCGTCAGGATGACCTTCATGTCAGTTCCTTCCTAGCGCCCGAGCTCAGCGGGACGAGCTGGAGTAGGGCAGCAGCGCCATCTCGCGGGCGTTCTTGACCGCGGTGGCGATGAGCCGCTGCTCCTGGACGGACACACCGGTCACCCGGCGAGCGCGGATCTTGCCGCGGTCGGAGATGAACTTGCGCAGCAGCGCAGTGTCCTTGTAGTCGATGTTCTCGACCTTCGCCGCCTTCAGCGGGTTGGCCTTCTTCTTGGGCTTGCGCACAACGGGCTTGGCCATCGTGGTGCTCTCCTTCGAGTTTCAGGATGAGCCCTGGTTCCCCAGGGATGGTGGTGGTGCTGTCTTGCTGAGGTGTGCCGTGGGCTTCCCGCGAGCGGTGCGCCACCGGCATACCGGATGATCCGGACCGGTCAGGTCCCTCTGACCAGGTCGATCAGAACGGGGGCTCGTCGTAGGACGGGGCCTGACCCCATCCGCCGCCCTGCTGGCCGCCGCCCTGCTGCTGCTGGCCGCCACCCTGCTGGCCACCGGAGGGACCGGTCGCCCAGGGGTCGTCCTGCTGCTGGCCGCCGCCGTAGCCGCCGCCCTGCTGGCCGCCGCCACCGAAGCCACCGCCGCCACCGCCGGAGCGCTGGGTCTTGTTGACCTTCGCAGTCGCGTACCGCAGCGAGGGGCCGACCTCGTCGACCTCCATCTCGATGACGGTGCGCTTCTCGCCCTCCTTGGTCTCGTACGAGCGAGACTTCAGGCGGCCGGTGACGATGACCCGGGTGCCACGCTGCAGCGACTCGGCGACGTTCTCCGCCGCGTCACGCCACACCGAGCAGCGCATGAACAGCGTCTCGCCGTCCTTCCACTCGTTGCTCTGCCGGTCGAACTGCCGCGGCGTGGAGGCCACAGTGAAGTTCGCGACGGCAGCACCCGAGGGGGTGAAGCGCAGCTCGGGGTCGCCGGTGATGTTGCCGATGACGGTGATGACGGTGTCGCCAGCCATGGAGCGTGTCCCCTGTTCGTGTCAGGTGGTCCGGGTCGCGTGGTGCGGGACCGGGGTTCGGATCGGTGCTGCTCAGGCGCCGGGGCGCAGGAGCTTGGTGCGCATGACCGACTCGTTCAGGCCGAGCTGGCGGTCCAGCTCCTTGGCCGTGGCCGGCTCAGCGGTGAAGTTGACGACGGCGTAGATGCCCTCGGACTTCTTCTTGATGTCGTAGGCCAGGCGACGACGGCCCCAGACGTCGACGTTGTCGACGGTGCCCTTGTCCTTGGTCACGACGGTGAGGAACTTGTCGAGCGACGGAGCGACCGTGCGGTCGTCCAGCTCGGGGTCGAGGATGACCATCAGTTCGTACTGACGCATGCTGGTAACCCGCCTCCTTTGGTCTGTGGCGGTCACGGTCCTTCCGTGACAGGAGGGTTGCAGTGCGATCCCCCGCCGGCTCGTGCCGTGGGGGAACCTGACAAGGGTACCGGGCCGCGACGACAATCCCGAATCGTTCTCCACAGGCCCGGTCCAACCGGACGCCGGCTCAGGTGATCCGCACGAGCAGGCGGTCCGGTGCGCCGGTGAAGTCGCCGGCCAGCTCGTCGTCGTCGAGCCCGTCCTCGCGCACCTCGCCCTCCGCCACGTCCTCGTCCACCGGGGCGTATGCCGTCGGCGCCGGCTCCCGGGGTGCCGGGACGGCGGCCACGCCGCGCCACACGCGGACGACCAGCCACGCCACCCCGCCCACGCGGAGCAGCAGGAACACGGCATACCAGCCCGGCGGCAGGCCGCGGTCGGGCGTGGACAGGCCCGCGACGTAGAGCCACACCATGGCGAAGTGCAGCGCCTCGGCACCCGCCCACACCAGGTGGTCGCGCCAGCGCAGGCCGCACAGGGCGACGAGCGGCACCAGCCACAGCGACGCCTGGACGGGGAACGCCTTGCCGGTGAGCAGCACGAGCGCCACGAGCACGAGCGACACCTGCGCCAGCGTGGGCCGTGGGCCCGGGCGCAGGGCGAAGACGGTCCCGGCGAGCAGCGCCAGCACGCCGGTCGCGATCGAGAGCAGGGTGGCGAGCCCGGGGGGCAGGGGGTCGAGGCCGACGAGCTGCGGCAGCAGCCACACCGAGCCGAGGCCGGGCGCGCTCTGCCACCAGACGTCGGCGCTGCGCAGGACCGCGCCGGGGTTGCCGAGCAGGAAGGGCACCAGCACGACCGCGACCGCGACGACGGCCCCGAGCAGCGCTCGGCCCACCGCGGCGAGCCGGCCGGTGCGGACGCCGAGGAGCAGCAGGGCCAGCAGGACGAGCAGCGGGTAGGTGCGGGCCGTGACCGCGAGGCCGAGCAGGACTCCTGCGGCGAGCGGGCGGCGCCGCGCCCACAGCCACACCCCGGCACTGACCAGCACCACGCCGAACAGGTCGACCGACACCATCGCCGCGAGCAGCAGGACCGGGCTCAGGGCGACGTGCGCCGCCAGGGCCGCGTGCCGCGGGCGGGTCGCCGCCGTCAGCCAGACGATGCCGAGGGCGCAGGCCGTGGCCACGACCGCCCACAGAAGGACGAACCATCGGGTCTGGTCGAGGAACGCGCCGTCCGGCACGAGGCCGCCCAGCAGCGCGAGCAGGCTCCCGCTGAGCACGGGGTGGTCGGACGTGGTGCCGGAGGCGGTTAGGTACGAACCGAGGCCCTCGTGCAGGCGGCCGAGCTGGTAGAGCGACGGCAGGTCCGAGAAGCAGCCGTGCCAGAACTGGTCCGACCCCGCCCAGCCCTTCTGGATGCAGTGCGAGCGCTGGACCACCGACAGCGCCATGGTGAGCGCAGCCGCGACCAGCAGCGGCAGCACGGTGGCCAGCCACGACGCGGCCCGGGCGGAGGCGTGCCGGCCGAGCGGGCCGCCGGCGAGGGCCAGCGCGCCGCCCGACAGGCCCTCGTCCTGCCGCTCCGGGGCCGCCGCCGTCACGGCGCGGCGGTGGTCTGCTGCGGCGCCGGCGCCCCCAGGGTCAGGGTCGTCGGGGGTGGCACCGTCACCGTCGGCTTGCCCGTGCCGTTCGTCTTGGTGGGCGTCGGTGTGGTGGTCGTCGGCGGCGCCGTGGTCGTGGTCGTGGTCGTCGTGGTCGTGGTGGTCGTCGACGACGACGACGTGGTCGTCGGCGGCGGCGTGTAGACCGAGTTGTCACCGAGACCGGCGCGCGGCGGGAAGTCGACGACCTTCTGGCCCTTGAGGGCCGCGGTCATGAAGTCGGTCCAGATGCGGACCGGCACCGTGCCACCGGTGAGCTCGCCGACGCCCGGCACGTTGTTCATCGACAGCTCCTCGCCCTTCTTGCCCGAGGAGTAGATGCCGACGGCCGTGGCCAGCTGGGGCGTGAACCCGTCGAACCACGCGGCCTTGTTGTCCGTGGTCGTGCCGGTCTTCCCGGCCGCCGGGCGCCCGAGGTTCTGGGCGTAGGTCGCGGTGCCCTGCTTGATCGGCTGCTCCATGGCGTCGATCGCGTCCGCGGTCACGCTCTTGTCGAACGCCGCCTTGCGCGCCGGCTTGGCCTTGTAGTTGAGGTCGCCGGGGCCGCCGGTGACGCTGCGGATGAAGTACGGCGTCACCCGCACGCCGTTGGAGGCGATGGTTGCGTAGGCGTTCGCCATGTCGATGACCTTGACGTGCGTCGTGCCGAACACGTTCGCGTAGTTGGCGCTCTGCTGCTTCTCGGGCAGGCCGGCCGCGACGGCGGCGTCCTTGGTCTTGTCCGGGCCCACCTTGATGTTGAGCTGGGCGTAGACGGTGTTGACCGAGTGCGCGGTCGCCGTGCGCAGGTCGATGTTCCCGAACTGCTCGGCCGCGAAGTTGGTCACCCGTCCGAGCCGCTCGGACTCCTTGCTGGAGGTCTTGTCGGCGAACTCGGGGAAGTACTGCGGGCTGCGGCCGTCGAACCGGGTCTTGGTGCTGATCGGCTTGTCCTGCGCCAGACCGGCGAGCAGGGCGAAGACCTTGTAGGTCGAGCCTGCCTGCATCGTGGCGTCGGTGGCGGTGTTGAACTGCTCCTTGCGGTAGTCCGCACCGCCGTACATCGCCACCACGGCACCGTCGCCGGGCTTGATGGCGGTCAGCCCCACGTGCAGGCTCGAGGTCCCCTTGCCCGTGGGCATCCTGTCCTCGACCGCCTTGACGGCGGCGCGCTGGGCCCGGGCGTCGATCGTCGTGACGATCCGGAAGCCGCCCCGGTCGATGTCCTGGTCGGTGAGCTTGAGCTTGGCCTTGAGCTCGTTCTTCACCAGCGCGGTGATGTAGCCGTTGGGCCCGGACTTGCTCTTGGCCGGCTCGTACTTGACCAGGCTCTTGGTCGGGAACTGGGCCTTGTCGCGCTCGGCCCGGGTGATCCAGCCCTTGGTGACCATGCCGTCCATGACGTAGTTCCAGCGCGCCTCGGCGTTGGCCTTCTGCTTCTCCCCCAGGCCCGGGTCGAAGTACGTCGGGCCCTTGACGACGGAGGCGAGCAGGGCGCCCTCGGAGACGGTCAGCTTGGAGACGTCCTTGCCGAAGTACGCCTTCGACGCGGTCTGGATGCCGTACGCCCCGCGGCCGTAGTAGATCGTGTTGAGGTAGTTCTGCAGGATCGTGTCCTTGGACTCCTGCTTGGCGATCTTGATCGAGATGATGATCTCCTTCCCCTTGCGGGAAAGGGTCTGGTCCTGGGTGAGGAAGTAGTTCTTGACGTACTGCTGGGTGATGGTCGATCCCGACTGCACCTCGCCGCCGCGCAGCGTCGCCCACGCACCGCGCAGGATGCCGGTGGGGCTGATCCCGGAGTTGCTGTAGAAGTCGCGGTCCTCGGCCGACAGGTGCGCCTCCTGCACGGGCTTGGGCACCTTGGACAGCGGGACGTCCTCGCGGTTGATCTCGCTGATCCGGTCGAGCTCGGTCTTGCCGTCGGCGAAGTAGATGATCGAGGCCTGCCGGTCGGCGAGCTCGTTCGGCTGCGGCACCTTGACCATCGCGTAGGCGACGAAGAAGGCGATGACGCCGAGGAGGACGCCGGCGAGCGCCACGAGGCCGAGCCGCTTCGCCCAGACCTTCCCGCGGCCACCGCGGCCGGGGCCGCTGGTGCGCTGGGTGCTGGACTTCTCCCTGCGGGTGCGCGCCGCCTTGGCGCCGGCCCGCGTACTGGGACGTGAGGAGCTCATCTGACCTTCCCGATCGGCATACGTGCGTGGGGTCGCCCCGGGGCGACCCGGGTCAAGTATGGCCTGCTCTTCCTGTGAGGGCTCGCCCGGCGGGAGGGCACTAGATATATCGCGCCGATATATCCAGTGCTACGCTTCCCGTCAACCGGTCATCGCGAGGTGGCCGACGACACCCCGTTCGTCCGGACGTCCCGTGGAAGGAGGCCCCGTGAGTCGCCGGTCCGACCTGCTCGAGTTCGCCGTCCTGGGCCTTCTCCACGAGAGCCCGATGCACGGCTACGAGCTGCGCAAGCGGCTCAACGCCGCGCTCGGCGTCTTCCGGGCGCTGTCGTACGGGACGCTCTACCCCTGCCTGCGGGGGCTGCTCGACCGAGGCCTCATCACCGAGGTCGCCGACACCGCCGCGGCGGGGACGTCCGGGTCCAAGCGGGCCCGGATCGTCTACGAGCTCACCGCGGACGGCAAGGAGCACTTCCAGGACCTCGCCAAGGAGGCCGGGCCGACGGCGTGGGAGGACGACACGTTCGACGTCCACCTCGCGTTCTTCGCCCGCACCGAGGCCGAGGTCCGGCTGCGGATCCTGGAGGGCCGGCGCAGCCGGCTCGAGGAGCGGCTGGCGACCATCCGGTCGGCGTCCGCGAAGAACCGCGAGCGCCTCGACGCGTACACCGCCGCGCTCCAGCAGCACGGTGAGGACGCCGCCGAGCGCGAGGTCCGCTGGCTCAACGAGCTCATCACCGCGGAGCGGAACATCCCCGCGTCCGCCCCGCGGTCCACCCAGGCCGGCAGCCCCGCGGCCACCCACCCCATCACAGGAAACAAGGAGTAACCCCATGGGATCCGTGCGCGTCGCCATCGTCGGCGTCGGCAACTGTGCCAGCTCGCTGGTGCAGGGTGTCGAGTACTACAAGGACGCCGACCCGGCCGGCACCGTGCCTGGCCTCATGCACGTCCAGTTCGGTGACTACCACGTCAAGGACGTCGAGTTCGTCGCCGCCTTCGACGTGGACGCCAAGAAGGTCGGCTTCGACCTCTCCGAGGCGATCGGCAACTCCGAGAACAACACCATCAAGATCGCGGACGTCCCGCCGACCGGCATCACGGTGCAGCGTGGCCACACCCTCGACGGCATCGGCAAGTACTACGCGATGACCATCGAGGAGTCCGACGCCGAGCCCGTGGACATCGTCCAGGTGCTCAAGGACACCAAGGCCGACGTGCTCGTCTCCTACCTGCCGGTGGGCTCCGAGGACGCCGACAAGTTCTACGCCCAGTGCGCCATCGACGCGGGTGTCGCGTTCGTCAACGCGCTGCCGGTCTTCATCGCCTCCGACCCGGAGTGGGCGGCGAAGTTCGAGGCCGCGGGCGTGCCGATCATCGGTGACGACATCAAGTCCCAGGTCGGCGCCACCATCACCCACCGGGTCATGGCGAAGCTGTTCGAGGACCGCGGCGTCACGCTGGACCGCACGTACCAGCTCAACGTCGGCGGCAACATGGACTTCAAGAACATGCTCGAGCGCGAGCGCCTCGAGTCCAAGAAGGTCTCCAAGACCCAGGCCGTCACCTCCAACCTCACCGGCCCGCTGGCCGACAAGAAGGAGGACCGCAACGTCCACATCGGCCCGTCGGACTACGTCGCGTGGCTCGACGACCGCAAGTGGGCCTACGTCCGCCTCGAGGGCCGCGCGTTCGGTGACGTGCCGCTGAACCTCGAGTACAAGCTCGAGGTCTGGGACTCCCCGAACTCGGCCGGCATCATCATCGACGCCATCCGTGCGGCGAAGATCGCCAAGGACCGCGGCATCGGCGGCGCGCTGCTCAGCGCCTCGTCCTACCTCATGAAGTCCCCGCCCGTGCAGCGCGAGGACACCGAGGGCCGCGCCAAGCTCGAGGCCTTCATCGCCGGCACCGAGGAGCGCTGACCGCGCTGACCCCGGTCACGCCGCTCGCCTGAGCATCGAAGGGCGCCTCCCGCACCACGCGGGAGGCGCCCTTTCGCGTATGCCGGGGAGCCGGACGTCAGGCGGGCTGGGGCTCGCGGTCGCGGTCGTCGGTCCGCGGGGCGTCCGGTGCCGCCTTGGCCTGCCTGGGCGGACGGGCCGGGCCCTTCGCGAACAGCGGTCGCACGTCGACGTCGGAGCGCAGGCGGCGCCAGAAGTCGGCGTTCGCGCGCAGGTCCGAGCGGGCGTCGTTCGTGGCCGCCCAGTAGGCCGCCGCGTCGGCGTCCGTGGGCAGCCCGGGCCCGAAGACCAGGGCGTTGGCCGACACCGCCAGCGGCCGCAGGTCGACCGGGCCGCCCACCGCTGCGGCCTGCTCGAGCCGGGTGGCCCGGCGCGGCGGGTGGTGGCCGTAGGACCGGGCGCTGGCGACGAGATCGTTCCAGGCCCAGGCGATCCGGGCCGGCGTGGGGCCGCGCGTGGCGTGCCGCCGCCGACGCCAGGCCTTGAGCCCGCGGACCAGCCAGTACAGCAGGGTGAGCGCGAGCAGCGGCAGCAGCACGTACAGCACCAGCACCCGCAGCCACCACGGCCACGAGGTCGGGTCGAAGAGCTTCTTCGGCGGCTTCTTGAGGTTGGTGGCGTTCTGCGCCTGGTCCGGGCCCTGCAGCACGCTGGGCGGGTTGCTGCCCGGCGGCGGCGGGACGAGCGCGCCGACCTTGCGGTCCTGGACCTTGGTCTGCAGCTCCTTGGGCTTGCGGTCGCGGTCCGGCAGGAAGTTGTCCTGCAGCACCGGCACCCACGTCCCGGTGGCGTCGCGGACCTCGACCCAGGCGTGGACGTCCTTGCCCTGCACCTGCCCCGAGGCCGGCACGATTGCGCCCATGACCACCCGGGTGGGTATGCCGAGCCGGTTGCCCACGAGGGCGAGGGTCGCGGCGTACTGCTCGTCGTCGCCGGCGAGCTGCGGGATGGAGGTGAACCGCGAGAGCCGGCCGATGCTGTGGCCGGGCAGGTAGAACCGCTCGACCGAGTTCTCGGTGCCGCCGTCGGTGTAGGCGCCCTCGGACTGCATGACCCGCGCCACGGATCGGAACTGCGCCCAGGGGTCGGGCTCCTCGCCGGTCCAGGCGTCGAGCTTGGCGTCGAGGAACGAGGTGTCGGTGCTCTCGGTGAGCGAGCCGGTCGACGTCGAGAGCGACTGCGGCATCCTCGCGGCCGTCGCCGGCACGTAGGCGGTGAACGTGTACGTGTCGCCCGCCTCGAGCCGGGCGGGCACCAGCGCAGTGTTGGTGTCGACGTTGAGCCACAGCTGCGAGGCCAGGGCCTCCTGCCGGGCGCCGGTGAACCGGAAGCCCGTCACGGTGCCGGCGGTCGGCAGCCACACGTCGCTGTACCCGCCGTCCGGCACGGTGACCGTCACCGTCGTCGGGCGACCCGGCCCCTGCGCCGCGACGCTGCGGCCCACCTGCTGGAACGACGCGCCGGGCACGACCGACCCGCTGTTGGCCCGGCTGGCCGCGCCCCACACCGACCCGTCGTAGGAGTCGAGGGTCGCGAACCGCAGCGGCGTGCCGGCCGGCAGGCCGCGCACGTCGAGCACGGTGGTGTTGAAGAGGTCCGCCTTGTTGGGCTCGGTGTACTTGCGGAAGCCGGCCAGCGGGCTCGTGAACGCGGCGATGTCGATCGGCGGCGTCACGTGGGCGCGGGCGACGAGGCGCGGGTTGGCGTCGCCGCCGGGCAGGTGCGGCCCGACGACCAGGCCGGCGACCGTCGCCAGGGCGACGAGGCCGGCGCCCACCCCGAGCCGGGTGGTGCGGCCGGCACCGTTCTGCAGCGCTGCCCGCGTGCGGGCCGAGCGCTCGACCATCCAGCCGATCGCCACGACGGCGAACCCGACGCCCTGCGCCGCCAGCGCGGCGGGCTCGAGCGTCCCGAGCACGATGACCAGGCCGAGGACGGCCAGCGGAGCCAGCACCACGGCATACGGCGAGCGCAGGCGGCGCGCGACGGCGTAGGTGACGGCGCCACCGACCAGGCCCACGGCCCAGGGCAGCGCGTGCAGCTCGGCGGTCGCGTCGACGGGCGGCAGCAGCGTCACGAGCCGCTTCCAGCCGTGGACCGCGGTGTCCGCGAGGTCGGCGAACGTGCGCAGGCTCGGCACCACCCCGCCGACGAGGTCGCCACGCACGGCGAGCGGGCCCCCGAGCAGGAAGTACGCCACGACGACCGCGGCCAGCGTGGCGACGGCGGGGAGCCGCAGGGCGGTGGTGACGTGGGCGAGGAGCAGCCCGACGAGCAGGCCCCCGGCGGCGGCCAGCACCCAGGCGTACCCGGCGAAGTCGGTGCGGAAGCCCAGCAGTGCCAGGCCCACGAGGACGACGGTGAAGGCGGCGTCGACCAGGGCGTGCCGCCCGGGGACCAGCCCGCGTCCGTCGGCGTCGGCCCGCGCCCTGGCGCGGGTGACCGTCCACGACCGCGCGCGGGTCATCCCCGGTGCCGTGCGGTCGCGGTGGGGGCCGGTCGGGCCGCTGGGGTATGCCGTGTCGCTCACGTCAGTGCCCCGCTCGCGAGGACGGCGCGCAGGTCCTGGATCCGGCGGATGTTCAGGCGGACCACCCCGCCGATGTGCCGGACGCCGGTCTCCTGCATGGCGTCGATGGTCAGGACCACCTTGGTGACCTCGAGCTCGAACCGGTCGAGGGCGCGCTGGGCCTCGATGAAGGGGCGGCGGGGACCGGTCACCAGCACGGCGATCGAGGTGTCGGGTGCGAGGGCCAGGGCCTCGCCGCACTGCGCGTAGGGGTCGCAGGGGCCGAGGGTGACCCGCGCGAACGCGTCGAGGGTGAGGGACGCGGTGGTGCGGGACGCCTTCTCGCCCCGGCAGACGACCGTCGTGTCCTTGTCGTCGAGGATCGAGCGGCGGGCGAGCGAGGCCGCGGCGGAGATGGCGGTCTCCACCTCGTCCTCACCGCCCTCGTAGTGCTCGGGGTCGGCGTCGACGACGAGGCACAGGTGCGAGCGCCGGGTGTCGAGGAACTGCCGGACGAGCAGCCGCCCGGCCTTGGCCGAGGACCGCCAGTGGATGTAGCGGCGGTCGTCCCCCGGCTGGTACTCGCGCAGGGCGTGGAAGGCCAGGTCGGACATCGACAGGTCCTGGGTCGTCTCGCCCTCGAGGTCGCGCAGCAGGCCGGCGCCGAGCGGCTCCAGCGAGACGGTGCGCGGGTGGACGTAGAGGTCGGTGACGTCGGTCCACTGCTCGGTGCGGCGCACGAGCCCGAGCGGGTCGCCCTGCACGGTCGAGGCCGGTCCGACCGGGATGACCCCGCGGCGGTGGGTGGGGACGACGAAGAGCTCCTCGTGCTCCTTGCCGGCGGCCAGGGTGGGCAGCGTGAACCGCGCGGCGGAGACGCCGACCGGCAGCTCGACGACGACGGGGAGCATCGGCCGCTTGCTGACGTTCTCGACGGTCACCCGCCCGGTCGCAGGCTCCCCGACGCTCACCCGCACCGGCTCGAGCTCGGTGGTGATGCGCACCCGGGTCCGGCCGAGGGCGAGCAGGAGGCAGGCCAGCCACAGCACGAGGCACGCCGCCGCGAGCATCAGCAGCTCGGTCCAGCCCGTGCGCACCCCGACGACCCACCCGACGACGCCGAGGGCCAGCACGGCCCAACCGAGCGGCGCGACCCAGCGCGCGGTGGCGAGCACCGGGGTCCAGGCAGGGCGGGTGCGCTCCCGCAGCTCGCCGGCACGCACGACGACCCGCCCGGCGAGCCTGTCCACGCGCGCCCGGGCAGCCGGCGGCAGCACCGAGCCACCAGCACCGGTGCCCGCCGTGCCGAGCGACGGCAGCGACACCGACGGCCGGGGCAGGGAGCGCAGCGACGGCACACGTCGCGCCCGCGTCGCCTGGCCACGCGCACCTGACCGCGCGCGCAGCTCGGCACGGCTGACCGTCCGCTCCTCGGGAGCGGGCTCGGGGGGTCCTGCGGGTGAGGTCATGTCAGGCGACGCGCTCGACCGGCGGCTCGACCTCGCCGAGGACCTGGGTGATGACCTGGTCGACGGTGGTGTTGGCGAACTGCGCCTCGGCGGTGAGGAGCAGGCGGTGGCACAGCACCGGCTGGGCGAGGGCCTTGATGTCGTCGGGGATGACGTGGGTGCGGCCCTGGCTGGCGGCCCACGTCTTGGCGCAGCGGACGAAGGCCAGGCAGCCGCGCACCGACAGCCCGAGCTTGACCGACACGTGCCGCCGCGACGCCTCGGCGATCTGGGAGACGTAGGCGAGGATCGCCGGGTCGACGTGGATCTCGTCCGCGAGCGCGGCCATGTCCGTGACGACGCTGCTCGTGACGACGGCCGACAGCGAGCCGGCGCGGTCACGCACCTTGGCGTCGCGCAGGACCGCGACGGTGGCGTCGACGTCGGGGTAGCCCAGGCTCGTCTTCATGAGGAAGCGGTCGAGCTGGGCCTCCGGCAGCCGGTAGGTGCCGGCCTGCTCGATCGGGTTCTGGGTGGCGATCACCATGAACGGCCGGCCCGCCTCGTGCCGCACGCCGTCGACCGTGACGTGTGCCTCCTCCATGACCTCGAGCAGCGCCGACTGGGTCTTCGGCGAGGCGCGGTTGATCTCGTCGGCGAGCACGATGTTGGCGAAGATCGGGCCCGGGTGGAAGTCGAACGTCTGCTTGCTCGGGTCGTAGATCGTCACGCCGGTGACGTCGCTCGGGAGCAGGTCGGGCGTGAACTGGATCCGGTTGTTGGTGCCCTGCACCGTGCTGGCGAGCGCGCGGGCCAGCTGGGTCTTGCCGGTGCCCGGGAAGTCCTCGAGCAGGATGTGGCCCTCGGACAGCATGCAGGTCACGGCGAGCCGGATGACGTGCTCCTTGCCGAGCACCGCCTTCTCGATGTTGCCCACCATCTGGCGGAAGGCCTGCTCGAACCACTGGGCCTGGTCCTGGGTGACGGTCATCGCTGCGTGTCTTCCTTCGGGGTCGTCGTACGGGGTCTCGGGGCGGTGCGCAGGTCGCTCACCATGTGATGCTGTCCTTCACGCCGCCCGTGCACGAGGCGGTGACGGTATGGCCTGAGTAGCCGTAGAAGTTGTCGCTCTCCTTGTAGTTGTTCGGCCCGAGCGTCAGGTTGTACCAGCCGCTGACCGACTGCCCGTCGGCGGTGAAGGAGCACGTGACGCGCGTGCCGCCGGGGTAGTTGGCGGTGCGCACCGCGATCCACCGGCAGGCCGACGACGTGCAGGAACCGTTGCCGGTGTTGCAGGACCGCTGGCTGCAGGTCTGTCCCTTGAGGACGGTGACGCTCGGTTTCACCGGCGCCGCCTCGGCCTGCTGGGTCATGGTCAGCGCGTTGTTCGACCAGCCGGCGGCGGAGTAGGCGAAGACCTTCACGGTCCAGCTCTGGGAGTAGTTCCCCGTGAAGGAGATCGACGTCTTGGCCGAGCCGTAGACGGTGCCGTTGATCTTGACCTGGGTGATCGGCCGCCCGTTGGTCGGCAGCGACCACGAGAAGTTCACCGTCTTGCCCGAGGCCGAGTGCCGCCCGTTGTTCGGGGTCGGCGTCGGACCGTAGGGATGGATCGACACGGCGGTGGACCAGGGGCCGGCCCGGCCCGCGGTGTTGATGCCGCGCACCTTGAGGTTCTGCACCGACGTGCCGAGGTTGGCGTTCGTGGTGAGGTCAGGGGTCCGGGCGCCCTCGGGACAGGTGCACGTCACGATCCCGCTGTTGCCACCGGACGACCACTCGACAGCCTTGTAGCCGTTGGCGTTGGACTCGCCCAGCACGACGCTGAACTGCGCCTTGTAGTTGGGCGAGTCCGTCCTGGCCTTGAGCCCCGTCGGCGTCGTCGGGAACCCGGTGGGCTTGATCGTCGACACGTTCGACTTAGGCGACTCGTTCGAGGCGCCGTTCGTGGCAGTGACCACGTAGCCGTAGGTCTCACCCGAGTAGCTCACACCGTTGTCGCGGAAGAACGTCGTCCCGGGTGAGGTGGTCCCCCGCTGGGTCCACGCGCCCGTGCCGGTGCGCCGGTAGATGGTGTAGCGCACGAGCGTCGGGCCGTTGGGCGCGACCGGGTTCCAGTTCACGTTGACGTAGCTGCTGGTGTCACCCGAGGCCGGGGCCGGGGTCGTCAGGGTCGGGGCACCGACGGCCTGCGGCGTGCCCGCGGACTGCAGGTCGGCGGAGGGCCCGTAGGGGCCGGCGCCGAGCCGGTTGACCGCGCGGACCGAGACCCGCTGGACGTGGTCGTTCGTCAGCCCGGCGATGCGGGCCGTGGTCGTCGGCACGGTGACGGTCGCCCGCTTGGCCACGCCGGTCGTCGTGTCGACCGCCTGCACCTGGTAGCTGCTGACCGGGCTGCCCTTGCGGGGCGGCTCGCTCCACCCGACGACGAGGTAGCCGTCGCCGCGGGACACCATCTTCACGCCAGTGACCGGGTTGGGCAGGGTGTCGGGCTCGACCGGGGCCGACGGTCCCGCCCTCGGTCCCTCGCCCACGCCGTTGGTGGCGCTCACCGAGAAGGTGTACTGCTCACCGTCGGTGAGGCCGCCCACGGTGCACGGCGAGGCCGAGCACGGCTGGGGGCCGGGTGCACCCGGGCCGGTGGTGTAGACGGTGTAGCCGGTGATCGGCGAGCCGCCGTCGAACGTCGGCGGGGTCCATGAGACCCGCGCGGTGCCGCCGTTGACGCGGTCGGCGGTCGCGGAGACCCCGCCCGGGGCGAGCGGCTTCCCGAGGACGCTGATGGTGCCGCGGCCCACGGCGTTGCGGCCGGGACCGTCGGAGACGGACACCTCCACGACGCCCTTGCCCGAGGAATCGGGTCCGGCAGTCACCGTGACCGTGCAGCCCGAGGCGCTCGCCGTGAGCTGCTTGCCACTGACGATGCGCGCGGCCCCGACGGTGCAGGACGGCTTGTCCAGCGGGGAGTCGAGGTAGCCGTGCAGGTCGACCGTCTGCGACGAGCCGGCCTTGAGCCCGTCGACGGAGAACGGCCGCACCCGCGGCGGCGGCGCCGTCTGCAGCGGGTTGCCCTGCTGGTCGACCGCGGCCTTGGCCGGGTCGGTGTCGAGGCCGAGCACCGTGACGCGGATGTACGAGGGCGAGCCGTTCTCGGGCTGCACCCGCACCCGCCCGTTCACGCTGCTCGGGGCGTCCCGACCGGCACGCAGCACGACCTCGCGGCCGCCCGTGCCCGACTGCTCGAGGTCGACGCCCCTGGACTCGGGGTCCCAGCTCGCCTGGTACTTCACCCGGTCCGCCGTGAGCCCCGGCGGCAGCCAGGCGTGGCACAGCGTCGGGATGTCGAGCGAGCGCGCCCGGCCCGCCGCGGTGAGGCTCACCGCGAAGTCCGGGCAGGTCAGCAGCGGCACCTTCGGCCCGATCTGGACCGGGATCGAGACGTATGCCGTGCGGGCGTCGTTCTGCTGGGAGTTCTCCTCGTCGGTCACCTCGAGCAGCACCGCCCCCGGGCCGACGTAGCCGTTGGACGACGTCAGGGTCAGGGTGTTGGGGCCGTCGTTCTGCACCTGCAGGTTCGCGGCGGGAGAGGAGCTGAGGGTGTCGGGGGTGGTGAGCGACACGACCCGGGCCCGCGGCGACTTCACGTAGTCGCCGATCGCGACCGTCTTGGTGGAGTCCTTGCCCATCTCGATCAGCGAGCCGTCGGCCACGAAGGGGGCGCCGTTGCTGCCCGTCGGCACGTAGATGAGCGCCATGGCCGTTTCGCCGTCGGCGTCCTCGATGACGTAGGGGACGGTGTGCGGGTGGTCCAGGACGCGGACCCGCACCTTGTTGCCCTCGACGACGCCCTCGGGCGACAGGGTGCGCACGATCCGCAGCTGGCTGTGGTCGCCGTCGACGTCGCGGTCGTTGGCGAGCGCGTCGACCAGGGTGGTCTGCTCGTCCGCCTTCGGCTTGGCGACGTCGTCGACCGCGACCGGCCGGTTCTTCCAACCCTTGACCGGGATGACTGCGATCGTCGAGCGCGACGGGTCGAACACGCCGTTGTCGATGCCGTACGTCAGCCGGCGCGGGCCGTCCGCCACCGGCGGGACGGTCGTGCGGAAGGTGCTCGCCTTGGCGTCGATGCGCCACGTGGCCAGCTCGCCGGCCGGGTTGAGGTCCTTGTACGTGAGGTCGACGACGTCGCCCCGGGCGATGAGGTCGTTCTCGGTCGGGTCGATGGTGACGGTCTTCCCGGGCGCGGCCCGGACCTCGTCCTCGACCGCGACCGGGGGCTGGGGGTCGCCGGGCTGGACGACACCGATCCGCACGAAGCCCGTGCTCTCGGCGCCGTACCGGTCGGCCACGCGGTAGTGCAGCACCTCGGTGCCGGCCGCCCGCGGGTACGCCTCGTACTTGATCGTCGAGGCGCCGAACCCGGTGACCCGGCCCAGCGACAGCTCGACCGGTCCGCCGTCCTCGCCCTCGATGCCCTGCACGGTGACGCTGTCGCCGTCCGGGTCGACCCCGGACGTGGGCACGGTGATGGTCAGCGGCTCGCCGGCGACGACGCTGGCGGAGAAGCTGCGGGCGGTCGGGGCCTGGTTGGGGTTGGTCGGGCCGGGCGGCGGCTTGACCGTGACGGTGACCCGGGCCGACTGCTCCTTGCTCTTGTCGCCGATCGGATAGGCGCCGTACTCGATCGTGACGACCTTCTCGGCGGCGATCGGCTTGGTCGTGTCGGGCACGTACCGCAGCACGTTCCCGGACGCGAACGCGTTCTGCGCCTCGCCGCCGAGGACCTTGACCGAGTCGGGGTCGAGCACGAGCGGCACGCCCTCGGCCATCGAGTCGTTGTCGAGGACCGGAACGGTCACGGTGTCGCCGTAGCGGACCACCGCGGTGTCGTCCTGCACGATCGGCAGCGCGCTGTCGTCGGCCGGCCGCTGCGTGACCGTGAGCTCGCCGGTGGAGGCCTTGCGCCCGTCGCTGACGACGTACCGGACGGTGCCGGTGCGCGGCGCACTGCCGGTGAAGGGCTCGAGCGCCTCGACCCGCACCCAGCGCCCCTGGTAGATCGACGGCCGCAGCCAGTCGCTGTCCGCGTCGGTCGAGACGCTGCGGGTGACGAGCACGTCGGCCCGCGGCGAGTAGTCGTTGGCCAGCACGTCGGCCATGACCGGCGTCTGCTCACGCACGGTGGCCGAGTCGCCGTTGGCGACCGGCGGTGCGTCCGGGTCGGGGTTCTCGATGAGGTCGACCCGGATCCGGCCCGGCGCCACGCCCTGGCCCACCTGCGCGGCATACGTCAGCTGGTAGGTGCCCTTGGCGGAGCCGGTGATGGTCACGACACCGGTGTCGAGCTCGGTCTGCACGGTGAGCGAGCCCTGCGAGCGCACCTCGGTGGCCAGGCGCATCCGGGCGTCCGGCTCCTGCGGGTCGGCGCCGGCGATGTCGTTGCCGAGCGGCTCGATCTGCAGCGGCTTGCCGACGACGCCGCGCACGACGTCCGGCTGGGTGCCGGGCGCGCGGAACGTGGAGTCCTTGCCGAGCACGGTGAGGGTGACCTTGGCCTTGGTGCGCGCGCCGTGGTCGTCCTCGACGGTGTAGTCGACCGCCTCGGACCCGGCCTTCTGGCCGGCGCGCACGACGAGCCGGCCGAGGCCGTCGACGAGGCTGCCGGAGTCGGTGGGTGCCACCGAGACCGGGTCGCACTCGGGGTCGCGCCAGTCGCCGAGGACCTGCAGCGGCAGACGTCCGCCGGCGACGACGGGGTATGCCGTCGTGGCGATCTTCGCCTGCCCGTCGCGCAGGGTGGGGGGCGAGTTGACGGAGTCGTCGACCACGGTGACCGAGACCGTCGCCTGGGCGTGGGGCGCCGACGTGCCGTTGTTGACCTTGTAGGAGAAGGAGAACGACCGGGCCCCGGGCCTGGCCGGGACCGTGATGTCGATGCTCTGGCCGTCGCCGGCCACCGTCGTCGTCACGCCGGGGACGTTCGGCGTCGTCACCTCGTCGGGCGCGATGGCCAGGATGGAGCCCGCGCTGTCGGTGTCGTTGTCGAGGACGTGCAGCTTGGAGGTGCGCCCCGCCCGGACCTTGTAGGTGTCCGGCTCGGCCTTGGGCGGCTGCGGGGTGCTCGTGTCGTCGACGACGTTCTTGTCCTTGTTCATGGAGTTGTCGTCGGTCTGGCTCGGAGGGACGACCGAGTCCCAGTTGTCGACCTTGAGCGGCTTGGAGTCCAGGTCCCAGGCGTCGCCGGTGTCGAGGTCGTTGAGCACCACGAGGCCGTGGTTGGTGCGCAGGGACATGCCGTCGCGCAGCGGGACGTCGCCCGGCCGGGTCAGGGTGCCGGCGGAGGTCGCGTCGTCCTGGCCGCAGTTCACGCCGTAGTACGCCTCGGCCGTCCGGGCCCACGCGCCGTGGACGCACGACCCGAGCCGCAGCGGCCGGCTGACCATCGGCGACTCGGCCGCGCCGGTGGCGTTGGGCAGGCGGATGCCGCCCTGGTCGGGCTGGCCGCCGAGGCCGATGACGCGGACCTCGGTGGCCGTCTCGAGCGCGACCGAGTCCGCGGCCGGGCCGGCCTGCTGGAGCGCGGCGTACGCCAGCGAGCCGGTGCGCCGGACGCCGCCGGCCACGGGGGCGTCGAGGCCCTGGGCGAACAGCTGGTCGTCCACGGGGTCGTAGACGACCCAGCGGGTGCCGACCGCGGTGATGTCGACGGCGCTGGCCTGCAGCTTGACCCGCGAGGTGACCGGCTTGCCGAAGGAGTCGCCCGCCGCGGGGATCGTCACGACCGTGCCCGTGGCCGCGGACACGGCGTGCACGCCGCCCGTGACGTCGACTGTGACCGCGGCGACCGCCCCGACCTTGGCGATCGGGTCGCCGGTCGTCGACAGGTCGAGGCCCTGCAGCGGCCCGGACGTGCCGACGCGCTGCGCCCAGACCTTGCCCGAGGTCGGGTCGACCATCGCGACGGTGCCGCCGCGCAGGTCGACGGTGGAGGGGACGTACTCGTTCGCGACCCGCTTGGCCCGGCTCGGGTAGGAGACCGCCGCCGAGGAGTCGAGCCGCCCCGTCTGGGGGTCGATCGGCAGGAGCTGGTTGGTCGCGAGGCTGACACCGAGGACGGCGGACCCGTCCTGCAGGACGTCGAGGCCCGAGCCGGGCGTGACGTTGGCCTGCACGCCGGCGTCGAACTGCTTGGCGGCCTTGTTCATCCGCGCGAACTGGGCGTGGTTCGTCGCCGAGACCCACACGCCGCCGTCGTTGAGGTCGGCCTCGTGGACCGTCTCCCCCTTGGACTGCACGGCGAAGAAGGTCAGGCTGGCAGCCGCCAGCGCGACCACGACCCCCGACGCGATGCCCGCCCTCCGGTGGAACACCGGGCTCATGACTACTTCCCCCCAGGTCCTTCACTGTCGATCGCGTCGAGGAGCACGAGGTCCGCCTCCGTCACCAGACGGGTCGACAGCGCGTGCTCGACGAGCCTGGCCTTCCGATTGCTCGCGAGCTTCCCCGGGCCCCCGTGCAGTCCACGAGTACCAGCATCTGCGAGCTTTTGACACACGTTGTCCAGCTTTCGGTTGAACTTCGTGACCTTCCACCCCAGCCGCGCCGCCGCGTCCGCCGACGACGGGATCTGGCCGGGACCGGCATACGACCGGCGCAGCAGGGGCTCCGCCAGGGCGACGATCAGCAGCTTCTGGTCGGGGGTGAAGGTCACCCGCCCGACCGTCGTCTCGCCGGTGGCGGCGTCCTCCTCGAGCGCCTCGGTGCCGGTCGAGGTGAAGGCGGGGCTGCCGACGACGACGTCGAAGTCGTAGGTCGTCGGGCCGGCGGTGAACCAGACCGTGAACCGCTCGAGTGCCAGCGGGATCCGCGCGCCGGGGTTGAGCCAGGCCTGGAACAGGCCCTTCTTGTCGGCGACGGTCGCGGTGAGCGTCGTGCCGACGTTGCTCAGCCACCACAGGCCGCCGTCGTGGACGACCTGCAGGAAGCTGCGGTGCAGGAACGGGTTGTCGTCGATCTCGACGTCGCCGGTGCGCCCGATGGTCAGCGGCGTGCCCGGTACGGCGACGAACTCCTCGCCGCAGAACTCGACCGTCACCGTGCCCGCGTCCACCGCCGCGCTCACTTCGCCACCGCGCAGACCGGGGTCGAGTAGTCCGAGGCCGCGCCGTTGCGGTTGGTCTTCACCTGGGCACACACCTGGGTTCCCGCCTTCGCTGAGATGGTCGTGGTCGCCGAGTCGAGGGGTCCGCGGTCCCGGGCCTGCGCCAGGGCGGAGGTGTCCGCGCCGGAGCGGACGAAGAACCGGTCCTGCTTCTGCGGCGCGAGGTAGGTCCACGTGAGCCGCACGCCCTTGGCCACCCCGGTCGCCTCCACGCGCGGGGCGTCGGGGACGTCGAGGGCCACGTCACCGGTCTGGCTCGCCGCCGTGGTCGGGGAGTCGGTCGCCGTGTCGTCGCCACCGCGACCCCCGAAGAGGAACGAGAAGAGGGCGAAGAGCGCGACCGCGCCGACCGCGAGGGCCGCGAACGTCACCGCCGGGTTGCGCGTCGGCGCGGGGGCCGGCGCCTCGGGCGCGGTGAGGGTGCTCGTGCCGAGCCGGTCGCGGCTGACCGTCCCCTCCGGGACGTCGCCGGGGACCGGCCTGCGCTCGTATGCCGCGTGCGTGCCGGGCGCGGTCGAGACGCCCTGCGCGCCGGTGACCGCGTGCGTCCCCCCGACCGAGCGGACCGGCCGGGGCGGGACGACCGGGACCTGCCCCTGCACGGCCTGGGGCGCGCGCACGCGGGTGCGGTCGCCGTCGCCACCGTCGGGGCCGCCGGACTGGTCGGCGAGGGTGGTCTGGCCCTGCTCGTCGAGGACGACGATGGCCGAGCGGGCGAACCGCTGCTCCTGCTCGATCTCCTGCAGGGACCGCGCGAAGGCGAGGGCCGACTGCGGACGGGCGTCGGGGTCCTTGGCCATCGCCTGGGCGAGTAGCCGCTCGAGCGAGGCGGGCACGTCGGCGCGGCCGGTCGCCGGCACGGGGCTGGTGCGGATCCGGGGCATGAGCCCGTAGGCGGAGTTGTCGCCGCCGGGGATCTCGAACGGCGAGCGCCCGACGAGCAGCTGCCACAGCGTGGCCGCGAGCGAGTAGACGTCGGAGCGGACGTCACCGCTGGACTGGCCGAACAGCACCTCCGGCGGCGCCCACGGCACGCTGACGCCGACGTCGTCGTCGTCGTCCTCGGCGGCGCCGTGGCCGAGCTGGCCGGCGATGCCGAAGTCGGTGAGGCCCGGGGCGCCGTACTGGCTGACCAGGACGTTGGCCGGCTTGATGTCACGGTGGGTGATGCCCGCCCGGTGGGCCGTCTCGACCGCGCTGGCCAGCTGGATGCCGGTGCGCAGGACCTCCTCGACCGACAGCCGTTCGCTGCGCGAGCGCATCGCGAGGTTCGGCGGCGGGTAGTACTTCATGACGAGGTACGGCCGGCCGTCGGCCGAGCTGCCGGACCGGAAGACCTGCACGATGTAGGGGTGGTCGGCGAGCTGGGCCATGGTGTCGGCCTCGTCGCGGAACTGGCGGCGGATCGCGTCGGTGATGCCCTCGCCCTTGAGCACCTTCACCGCCACCCGCATCCGGGGCGCCTGCTGCTCGTAGAGGTACACGTCGGCATACCCGCCGGAGCCGATGCGCTCGCGGTAGACCAGGCCCTCGAGCTCGGGCGGCGTGGCAGTGCTCACGCGCGCACCTCGTAGGTGAAGGTGACCTCGTCGGCCATGCCGACGACGGTGCCGGGCTCGATCACCTGGCTGTCGCTGGGCCGCAGGCGGACCGGCTGCTGCCCGGGCAGGGTGATCGTGGTGCCGTTGGTCGACCCGAGGTCGCGGACCAGGACGTGCCACCCCTCGAGGACGACCTCGACGTGGTTGCGCGAGATGTCGTTCTCCGCGCTGACGACCCGCACGAGGTGCGGCCGGTCGGCGGCGGGCAGGTCGGCGTTGAGCTTCGGCGCCCGGCCGAGCAGGACGCCCCGGTCGAGGGTGACGACGTCGCCGCTGGACAGGCGGATCGTTCCGAGCGGCGGCCGGGGCGTCTGGAACGGCTGCTGCGGCGGGATCTCGCGGTCGCACACGCGGCAGGTGACGGCGTGCGGTGGGCTCGGGTGGCCTGCCGGGCACAGGACCGCCAGCACGATCGGGCCGCGCGGGATCGAGCCGGTGGCGGTCACGGGCAGGCTCGCCCGGTCGACCGTGGCCTCCTCGGGCTGCACCGGCGCCGGGGCGGGAGCCGCCGGCGGCGCGGACGCGGGAGGGACGGGCCCCGGCACGGGCTCCGACGCCGACGGCAGCGGGGGCAGGGCGCCCCAGCCGGTCGGTGCCGCGGGCGGCTGCTCGGCGGGGCGCGCAGGAGCCGGCTCCTCAACGGGGCGCGCAGGAGCCGGCTCCTCAACGGGGCGCGCAGGAGCCGGCTCCTCAACGGGGCGCGCAGGAGCCGGCCGCTCGGTCGACGGCGTGGGGTCGGGGACGGGGCCCGACGTCTGCTCCGGCGGCGGGACGTTGCTGCCGCCCCGGCGCCACGGGACCGACTCGATCAGGCCGCTGCCGCTGCCCGAGCTCTCCCGGGACCCGGCGCCGGCGGCCGCGCCCGCCGAGGGGGTGGACCCGGACGGTCCCGACGTGGCGGGCCGGGACCCGGCTGAACCGGGAACCTCCGGGGCGGCCGGCCGGCCCTGCTGGGTGTGCTGCGGCGGCGGGAGGGTGTGGGCGGAGGACTCGTCGAGGCCGCCGGCCTCCTCCATCGGCGCCCGGCCGATGGGCGGCTCGGAGAGCGAGCCGGTGTCGTGGTTGCCCAGGAAGGGCGGCGTGCCGGTCGAGCCGGGTGCGCCGAACAGGTAGTCGTAGCCCGGCACGTCCTGCACCTCGGGCTGGTCGCGGTCGGGCGCCTGCTGCTCGCGGGGCGGGCCGCCGCGGCGCAGCCGGGCCGGCAGCTGCCAGCCCCTGACCGCGCCCGGGCGGTCGAGCTCGCCGTCGGGCAGGCCCTCGGGCTCGGGCTCGGGCAGCGGCTCGCCGGAGTGCAGCACCACCTCGGAGGCGCCGGCCGGGGCGTCCTCATCGGTCCACGGGCCGCGCCCGGCGCGGACCTCCACGTCGCCGTCGGGACCGGACACCACGGCATACGCGGTGCCGCGGGCGACCACGCGCACGGGGTCGCCGTCGAGCACGGCCACGAAGTCGGGTGCCCGGCGCAGGCCCTCGGCCGACAGGGCGTCGAGGACGTCGTCGAGGTCGCCGGTGTGGACGGCCTCGGCGACCCGCTTGACCACGTCGTCGGACTCGACGCCGCGCACGAGGGCGGACACGCCGCCAGCCGAGATGGCGGACCATCCCGGCTGGTCGGGGGCGGAGAACCGGACCTCGCTCATGCGGGTGACCCCGTCACCTCGCTGCGGGGAGCCGTGTCGGCGTCCGGGTCGTCGTCGCTGTCGGCGCGGCCGTCGAGGTCGACGACGACCACGGTCACGTTGTCGCGGCCACCGGCGTCGACCGCGGCCCGGACCAGCGCCTCGGCGGCGTCCTGCGGGTCCTCGTGGGTGGACAGCAGGTGCGAGATCTGGGCATCGGAGAGCTCGCCGTTCAGCCCGTCGGAGCAGACGAGGAACCGCTCGCCCGGCTGCGGCGGAAAGACCCAGAGGTCGACCGCCGGCATGGTGTCGGAGCCGAGCGAGCGGGTCACGACGTTGCGCAGCGGGTGCCGGGCCGCCTCGGCCTCGGTGATGAGGCCGGCGTCGACCAGCTCGCGCACCTCGGAGTGGTCGACGGTCACCGGCTCCATCCGGCCGCTCGCGAGCCGGTAGACGCGGGAGTCGCCCACGTTGAAGACGGCCCAGTGGCTCGAGCCGCCCTGGGACACGATGGCCAGCCCCGCGGCCGTCGTGCCCATGCCGGTCTGGGCCGGGTGCCGGGCGACCGAGCGCAGGATGCGGTCGTTGGCCTCGGTGAGCGCGCGCACGACGTCGTCGCGGACGACGACCGCGCGGGACGTCACCTCCTGCACGGTCTCCACCGCGATCCGGCTGGCGACCTCGCCCGCCGCGTGGCCGCCCATGCCGTCGGCGACGAGGTAGAGGCCGCCGGTCGCGAGGTGGCAGTCCTCGTTGTGGTCGCGGACGCGGCCGACGTCGGTGGCCGCGCCGACGCGCAGCGTCAGCCCGTGCACCGTGGTCGGGGTGGCGCTCACCGGGTCACCCGCACGGTCTGCATGAGCTCCTGCACGGTGGCGTACTCGGACTCCACCTCGGGCCCGCCCACCGAGCCGGTCACCTGGATGAGGTCGACGACCTGCCCGCGCCGCGCCCCCGCGAACAGGTGCGCCTGCACGACGTCCCCCACCTTCTCGTCGGTCCACGACACGTTGACGCCGACGAACGGCACGTCGGCGATCTCGACCTCGAACGGGTCGTCCATCTCGCCGTCGGGCCGCTCCTGCACGAACGCCTTGAGCTCGGCCAGGGCCCGCCCGATGGTGAACTCCGCCGAGCGGGTGAACCCGCGGACGACGAGGTTGGGCGCGAACGCGCCACCCTTCTCCGCCCGCCGCGCGGCGAGCAGGGTGCCCGGGACGCGCACCGGCGACCAGCCGTCGGGGATGTCGACGGTGACCGAGGGAGGGCCGGGGAACTGCTCGCTCGGGTACTTCAGGGTGGGCATCGGGACCTTTCGGGGGGCCAGGGCGGCAGCCGTCGCCGCACCGGCAAGGCTAGGTGGCGTGGGGAGACCTGCCGATGGGGAGCACTCCCCATCGTCGGCACCCCGCCGCGTCACCCCGCCGGCACAGACGTGGGCAAGGTTCCCACACCGGACGCGTCACCGAAACCTCGCCCATTTCGGACCTCCGCCCGCCACTGACGCACCCCACCCACCGGGCCCGCGACCCGCGACTCTCCGCGCAGGAGAGCAGGCGGGGTATGCCGTCAGTCGGCGAGGTCGGCGAGCTGCGGCAGGGTGCGGGGCACGTCGTCGACCACGACGGCGTCGACGCCCGCCTGCAGCAGGGCGCGAGCCTCGGGGAGCCTGGGGCACCACGCCACGACCTCGAGCCCGGCCTCGTGCGCCAGCCCCACGGCATACTCCGGCGACCGGAAGGTGGGGGCCCGGTCGACCGGGTTGGGCCCGAACGACGACCAGTGGGCGGCGACGGCCTCCACGCCGAGGTGTGCCGCGGCCGGGAGGGCCTTGCGCAGCGGGAAGCCGACCCAGGTGAGGAACGAGCGCGGCACGTCGGGCGCCAGCTCCCCCAGGATGAGCAGCGCCGACGGGTCGAAGGACGACACCAGCACGGGCCGGTCGCGGGCGGCCTCGGTGGCGACCGGCGCGAGGGCTGCGGCGGTGGTGCGGGCGCGGGGCCGGACGGCGTCCTCCATGGAGGTCTTGAGGTCGAGGTTCACGCCGGTGTGGGCCGGCAGGGCGTCGAGCACCTCCTCGAGGGTCACCGCGCCGAGCTCACGCGCGCGGGCCAGCGGCAGGTCGGCCACGAACTCGGCGTCACCGACCGTCGGGTAGTGACCGACGACGAGCTCGTCGTCGGCGGTGCGGCGCACGTCGAACTCGACCCAGCGCAGCCCGCAGCGGGCCGCCGCGACGATCGACTCGACCGAGTTCTCGACCAGGCCGTCGACCTCGTCGCGGCCCAGGCCGCGGTGGCCCAGGACGGTCGGCCGCCCCCCGAAGACGCTCACCGGCCGGTCACTCCCCCGCCGACTCGGGCTGCTGCGCCCACCAGGACCGCAGCTCGGCCTCGACCGCCTCGCGACCGATGACGCCGCGGTCCAGCCGGACCTCGAGCAGGTGCTTGTACGCGCGCCCCAGGACCGGGCCGGGGCGGATGCCCAGCACCTCGCCGATCTCGTTGCCGTCGAGCTCGGGGCGGACCGCCGCCAGCTCCTCCTGCTCCTGCAGCCGCTCGATGCGGCGCTCGAGCTCGTCGTACGTGGTCGAGAGCCGCTGCGCCTTGCGGGCGTTGCGCGTCGTGGAGTCCGACCGGGTCAGCCGGTGCAGGCGCGGCAGCAGCGGCCCGGCGTCGGTGACGTAGCGGCGCACGGCCGAGTCGGTCCACTGCCCCTCGCCGTACCCGTGGAACCGCAGGTGCAGCTCGGTCAGCCGGGCGACGGCCTTGACCGTCTCCTTGTCGAACCGCAGCGCCTTGAGCCGCTTGGCCGCCAGCTTGGCGCCGACGACCTCGTGGTGGTGGAAGGACACCCCGCCACCGGACTCGAACTTCCGGGTCGCGGGCTTGCCGATGTCGTGGAGCAGGGCCGCCAGGCGCAGCACCAGGTCGGGGCCGGGCACGGACTCGGCCGGGCCGTCGGCCGGGCCCTCGAGCGAGATCGCCTGGTCGAGGACGGTGAGCGAGTGCTCGTAGACGTCCTTGTGCCGGTGGTGCTCGTCGATCTCCAGCCGCAGGGCCGGCAGCTCGGGCAGCACGTGGTCGGCGAGCCCGGTGTCCACGAGCAGCCGCAGGCCGGCACGCGGGCGCGGGGCGAGCAGCAGCTTGGACAGCTCGTCGCGCACGCGCTCCGCCGAGACGATCCCGATCGAACCGGCCATCTCGGTCATCGCGGCCCGCACCTCGGGCGCGACCTCGAAGCCGAGCTGGGCCACGAACCGGCACGCGCGCATCATCCGCAGCGGGTCGTCGCCGAACGACACCTCCGGCGGTCCCGGCGTCCGGAGGCGACGGGCAGCCAGGTCGGCCAGCCCGGCATACGGGTCGACGAAGTCCATGGCCGGCAGGCGCAGGGCCATCGCGTTGACGGTGAAGTCCCGCCGGACCAGGTCGTCGGAGAGGTTGTCGCCGAAGGCGACGACGGGCTTGCGGGTGAGGCCGTCGTAGGCGTCGGCGCGGTAGGTCGTCACCTCGACGGTCGTCGCGCCCCGCCGGGCACCGATGGTGCCGAACTCGCGGCCGACGTCCCAGTGCGCGTCGGCCCACGGCTTCAGCACCGCGAGCGTCTCGTCCGGCGTGGCGCTCGTCGTGAAGTCGAGGTCGGGGCTGGTCCGGCCGAGGAACGCGTCCCGGACCGGCCCCCCGACCAGGGCGAGCTCGTGCCCCGCCGCGGCGAACCGTTCGCCCAGCTCGGTCAGGAGCGGGACGACGGGTGCGAGGTGGGCGGTGGCGCGGCGCAGCAGCTCCAGCTGCGGCGCGGACCCGGCCGCGTGCGGCTCGCGGGGATCGGCGGAGGACACGGGGACCAAGCCTAGGCGCTCGTTAGAGTGACGGGGTGACCTCCCCCGCGCCCGAACCGGACCGCCTGGCCCGCAGGCTGCCCGCGGTGGAGGAGCGCTCGGCCGGGGGGATCGTCGTCGACGTCCAGGACGGCATCGCCCGGATCGCGGTCATCGCCCGTCGGAACCGGGCCGGGCGGATCGAGTGGTGCCTGCCCAAGGGCCACCGCGAGGACGGCGAGACGCTGGTCGAGGCCGCGGCCCGTGAGGTGGCGGAGGAGACCGGCATCGAGGGGCGGGTCCTCACCGAGCTCGGCACCATCGACTACTGGTTCGCGACCGGCGAGCGCCGCGTGCACAAGTTCGTCCACCACTACCTGCTCGAGGCCACCGGCGGCGACCTCACCATCGAGAACGACCCGGACCACGAGGCCGTCGACGTCGCCTGGCTGCCGCTGCACGAGGCCCACGAGCACCTCACCTTCCCCAACGAGCGACGCATCGCCCGGCAGGCCTGGGCCCGCCTCTCCGGGGACGGCTGATGGTCGGCGGTCCCCGGCGCCGCGCGCTCGGCGCGGCGGCCCTCGTGCTGTCCGCCCTGCCCCTCCTGCTCGGCACGGGTGCGCCGGCCGGGTATGCCGCGAGCGCGCCGGCCGGTGCCCCCGACGGCGTGACTGCCACCTCCGGGGGTCTCGAGGCCGGCGAAGCCGCCCGCGTGGCGGCCCGGACGGCTGCCGCAGCAACCACCGGTCTGGTGACCGACCCGGGCGTGCCGGCGAGCGCCCCCGCCGCCGGCACCGGGTCCACCGAGCTGACCCTGACCTCGGTGAGCCCGGCCGTGGTCCAGTCGGGGCAGGACCTCGTCGTCACCGGCTCGCTGCGCAACGGGACCACCTCCCCCCTGGCCCGGCCGACCGTGCGGGTGGTCCTGGGGGACACGCCGGTCGAGCGGTCGCGCGAGCGCGTGCAGGAGTGGGCGAGCGCGACCGGCCCGGCCCGCGGCACCGTGGTGGGGCAGGCCCGCCTCGGCGGGACCGTGGCCCCGGGCGCGAGCAGCGGCTTCCGGGTCGTGGTGAAGAAGCTCGCGTCCCGCGCCACGGGGTCCACCTACGGCGCCCTGCCGATCAGCGTCGAGAGCGGCGGCACCAGCGTGCGGACCTTCGCCGGCTACCAGCGGCTCAAGCAGTACCAGCCCCTGTCGGTCGCGTGGGCGGTCCCGCTGACCCTCGACCCCGACCCCGACCTGTTCGCGGCGGAGGGCCAGCCCCGCGAGGACGCCTGGCAGCGGGCGCTCGGTGACGGCTCGCGGCTGAACCGCGTCCTCGACGCCACCCAGGACACCACGGTCACGTGGGCGGTCGACCCGACCCTGGTGCCGAGCCTGCTGCAGGGGCAGCACGATGTCGCGACGGGCACGACCGCAAGCGGCGAACGAGCCCTGCGCTCGGCCACCGAGGGCCGGATCACCAGCGGCGCCCAGCGGCACACCCCGTGGGTGCTGCCCGACACCGACGCCGACCTGGCCGCCGTGGTCGGCACCCCTGCCGGAGACTCGCTGATGCGGGGCTACGTCGGGCGCTCGACCCCGGTGGCCCAGGCGCTCGACGGGCGCTCGGACGTCGCGTGGCCGGCTGACGGGGCGTACACGACCAGCCGCGAGACCGCCCTGCGCCGGGTCTTCCGGGTCCCGGCCCTGGCGGGACAGGTCATCTCCTCGTCCGTGCTCGCCGCCGGCACCACGACCAACACCCCCGTGGCCGCCCAGCGGTCGGTGACCGGGCTGCCGCTGCTCGCCTACGACGACGAGCTCAGCGGCCTGCTCGCGCGCACCCGGTCGCCGCAGGAGGGGGTGCTCAGCGCCCAGCAGTTCGTGGCCGACACCGCCGCCCTGCTCAACGAGCTGCCCGGGACCGAGGGCCGGACCGTGTTCGTCGTCGCCCCGCGGTCGTGGGGCCCCAACCCGGCGGCGGCCCGCGCGTTCTTCACGACCGTCTCCTCCATCCCGTGGCTCGTGCCGACGACGACCGACTCCGAGCTCGCCCGGGCCCGCCGCGCCACCCCCTCGCCCGCGGCCCCGGTCACGCGTCCGACCACCCCGGTCCCCGGCGGGCGCCCCGTGCTGACCGCCGACCGGGTGGCCGAGCTGGAGAGCACCGTCCGCACCGTGCAGGGGGTCGCGACCATCCGCGACGACGGCGACCAGTTCGGCCGCACGTGGACGCGGGCCGCCGAACAGCTCGCCTCGACCCGGTGGCGCGCCGCCCCGACGGCGTGGAACACCCTCGAGGGCCGGGTCGACCAGGCCGCCGCGCAGACGACGTCGGCCGTCAAGGTGCTCGCCGGCACCATCAACTTCCTCGCCGAGTCCGGCCGCCTGCAGATCACCGTCACCAACGACCTCACCGTGCCGGTGGAGAACGTCAGGCTGGCGGTCGAGGCCTCGAACCCGCGGCTGCGGATCGACAGCCAGCCGCCGATCCTGCGCATCGGGCCGCGCAGCCGGGCAACCGTCAGCGTCGGCGTCACCGCCCTGGCCGCAGGCCCCGTCCCCCTGCGCACCACCCTCACGACGCCCGACGGCACGGTCATCGGGCAGGGTGCCGACGTCCAGGTCCGCGTCACGCCCACGGGAGACTGGGTCTACTGGGCCCTCGGCGGGCTCGCGGGACTGATCCTGCTCGCCGGCCTCGTGCGCACCTTCCGCCGCCGTCCCCGCCGCCGCCTGACCGCCCCCACCACCGTCGAGGTTCCCCGATGACCGAGTCCAGCCTGGCCCGCTCCTCCGCCGTGATGGCGGGTGGCACCGTGGTCTCGCGGGCGCTGGGGTTCGTCCGGGCCACGATGCTGGCGGCCGTCATCGGCACGACCGGCCTGGCCGCGGACGCGTTCGACGTGGCCAACACGCTGCCCAACCTGTTCTTCCTGCTGCTCGCCGGTGGCGTGCTCAACGCCGTGCTGGTCCCCCAGATCACGAAGGCGGCAACCCACGACGACGGCGGCCACGAGTTCGTCAACCGCCTGCTCACGATCTCGATCGCGCTCATCGCGGCCGGGACGGTCCTGGTGACCGCGGCGGCACCGCTGCTCGTGCGCGCCTTCGCGGACTTCACCGACGCCCGCACGCTCGAGCTGGCCACCGCGTTCGCCTTCATCTGCCTGCCGCAGATGTTCTTCTACGGGCTCTACACCGTGCTCGGGCAGGTGCTCAACGCCCGGGCCCAGTTCGGGGCGTACATGTGGGCGCCCGCCCTCGCCAACGTCGTCATGATCGGCGGCCTGCTCGTCCTGCTCACCGGCTTCCCGACGCAGGTCGGGCCCTCGGGCTGGACCCCGACGATGGTGTGGATCCTCGGCGGCACCACCACCCTGGGCATCGTCGCGCAAGCGCTGGTGCTCGTCCTCCCCCTGCGGCGGGGCGGGTTCCGCTTCACGCCCGTGTGGGGGTTCCGCGGCACCGGCCTCGGGTCAGCGTCGCGGGTGGCGCTGTGGACCTTCGCGGCCCTGGCCGTCAGCCAGCTCGGCTTCGTCGTCACCTCACGGGTGCTCACCCGCGCCACCGAGCTGCTGGACAGGTCCCACCAGATCGGGGCCGGCAAGGCGACCTACAGCAACGCCTTCCTGCTGTTCATGCTGCCGCACTCGCTGATCACGCTGTCGCTGGTGACGGCCCTGTTCACCCGCATGTCCACCGCCGCGAGCACCGGTCGCACCTCCGAGGTGGTGGCCGACCTCGGACGCGGGCTGCGGCTGCCCGCGGTGCTGCTGGTCCCCGGCATGGTCGCCGCCGTGCTCTTCGGCGAGCCCATCGTCCGGCTCCTCTTCTTCGGCAACTCGGCCGCCCAGACCCGCCCGGTGGCCCACGTCATGATCGCGATGATGGTCGGCATCCTGCCCTTCGGCTGGCTCTACCTCGTCCAGCGCGTCTTCTACGCCTACGAGGACGCCCGGACACCCTTCTTCCTCCAGCTCGTCGTCACGGGGATCGCCACCGCGGTCAACCTCTACGCGTTCACCGTCGACCCCCGCCAGGCCGGCGTCGTCGTCGGGATCGGCCAGACCCTCAGCAACCTCGTGGCCGCCCTGGTCGGCTTCGTCCTGCTGCGCCGGCGGCTGGGCAGCCTGGCCCTGCACCCCACGGTCCGGCTCTACGCCCGCCTCGCCGTCGCCTCCCTCGTCGCGGGACTCGTCGCCTGGCCGCTCGACCGCCTCCTCGCCTCCCGGCTCCCCGACACGCACCTCACCGCGCTGGTCGAGGTGGTGGTGGGCGGCGGCGTCTTCCTGGCCCTGGCCCTGGTCCTGTCGCACCTGCTGCGCGTCGAGGAGGTCGGGCAGCTGCTCGACCCCGTGCTCCGGCGCCTGCGTCGGCGGCCGTCCTGACCTGCACGCCCTTAGGATGAGGGACCACCGCACGAGGAGACCGAGGGAGGCAGCGTGCACGGGGTAGGCCCTTCGACGGTGCTCGGCGGCCGGTACGCCGTCCAGCGACGCCTGGAGCAGCTGACCCGCGGCGAGCGCTGGTCGGCCCACGACACCACCCTCGACCGGGACGTCGTCGTGGTCTGCTTCGCCGAGACCGAGTCGCACGCCGACGCCACCCTCGATGCCGCCCGCCGTGCGGCAGGCATCGACAACGCGCGCCTCGTGCGCGTCCTGGACGTGGGCCGGTCCGAGGGGATCGCCTTCTTCGTGGAGGAGCTGCTGCGCGACGCGCACACCCTCACCCAGCTGCTCGAGCAGGGCGGCCTGCCCGCCGAGGAGGCGCGCCGGGTCGCCGGCGAGGCCGCGACCGGCCTCGAGGCCGCCCGTGGCCGGGGCCTGCACCACCTCCGCCTCACCCCGCACGCCGTGCTCCGCGGCCCCGACGGCACCGTCAAGGTGCGCGGGCTGGCCACCGCGGCCGCCATGGCGGAGGTCGAGGACGTCGAGCCGGACGTCGCCGCCCGCACCGACGCGGTGGGCATCGTGGCGATCACGTATGCCGCGCTGACCAGCCGCTGGCCGCTGCCCGGCACGGGTGCCGGGCTGGAGGCGGCGCCGCACGTGATCAGCGGGGTGCCCGCGCCGTCGGAGATCGCGGCCGGCGTCCCGGGTGACCTCGACGCCCTGTGCCGCCTCACGCTGAACGAGGACCAGGGCCCGCTCACCCCCGGCGACTTCGCGAGCCAGATCGCGCCCTGGGCGACGTCCCAGGTGGCCGGGATCGCCGCGTCCGCCCGGGAGGACGACTCGAACCCGACCGTGGCCCTCCCGCTGGCCGACCTGCCCTGGGCGACCGACGCCACCGGCCAGCAGCCCGCTCCCGCGTCGGCGGGTGCCGCCGGCGCCGACCCCCAGGCGACCCAGGTCCTGCCGGCGCCACCGGCCGGCGAGCTGCACCCCGCCACCCCGGTCGACCACGCGGCCACGCCCACAGCGCCCCTGCGCTTCGAGCCCGCCGGTGCTGCCACGACCGACCTCGGGACCGAGACGGGCGACGACGGCACGTCCGGCCCCCCGCGCGGCGCCGCTGCAGCCGCCGGTGCCGCCGCCGCGGCGGGCGCCGTGGGGTCCGCGCTGGGGACCGCCGGACAGGCTGCCGGTCACGCGGCTGCGGATGCCGCCCACAAGGTCGGCAGCTTCGCCCGCGCCACGGCGGACAAGGCGGCGGAGCGCCGGGCCCAGCGCCAGGCCGCGCAGGAGCGGGCCGAGGCGCGCCGGATCAGCCTCGACGACGCCCTCGTCGAGACCGGCGAGCCCCTGGACCCGCCGCTGCCCCTCCTCCCGCAGGAGCTGTCCGCCCCGCCGACCCGCGACCAGTCCAAGATGGTGCTCGGCATCATCGCCCTGTTCCTCGTCCTGGTCACCGTCCTGGGTGTCTGGGGCGTCTCCCGGATCGGCTCCAACACCGACCTGGGCCTCGGCAGTGCCCCCACCCCCCGGGGCACCGTCACGGTCACGGCCCCCCCGGCCACGGTGACCCCCGGCCAGAGCGCCACCACCACGGGCGGCGCCCAGGGCGGCGAGCCGTACCCGGTCCTCGGCGCCACCGGCTACGACCCGGAAGGCGACAACGCCGAGCGCAACGGCGAGGCACCGCGCGTGTACGACGGCAAGACCAGCACGTTCTGGAGCTCGGAGGGGTACGCCAGCGCCAACCTCGGCGGGCTCAAGAAGGGCGTCGGCGTGCGGCTCGACCTCGGCCAGGTGCGGGCGGTCCACTCCGTGCGGATCGTGCTGCCGGACGCCGCGGACGTCACCGTCTCCGTCGGGCCCGACCGCAACCGCGACACCGCCACCGAGATCGGGTCCACGTCCGGGAAGTCCGGCACGATCACCCTCACCAAGGACGGCGCCCCGGTCCAGGGCCAGTACGTCTTCGTCTGGTTCACCCAGCTCTCGCAGGTCTCCGACGGCCGCTACCGGGCGACGCTCGCCGAGGTCACCGTCCGCTGACCCGGGCGGCACGGGCATGGGGGACACCTCGCTGCGGGAGCGCGACGACCGCGAGCTGATGCGCGCCCACGTCGAGGGCGATCCCGACGCGTTCGGTGAGCTGTTCCGGCGCCACCGCGACCGCATGTGGGCGGTGGCGATGCGCACCACGGGCAACCGCGAGCTGGCCGCCGACTGCGTGCAGGACGCGTTCGTCTCCGCCTTCCGGCGGGCCGACTCCTACCGCGGCGACGCCGCGGTCACGACCTGGCTGCACCGCATCGTCGTCAACGCCTGCCTGGACCGCCTGCGGCGCGACCGGCCCACCAGCGAGCTGCCCGAGCGCGAGCTCGCCGACCGGCACGACGACCACGGCGCCGTCGACACCCGGCTCGACGTTCGCGAGGCGCTCGACCAGCTCCCCGAGGGCCAGCGGCTCGCGCTCGTGCTGGTCGACATGCACGGGCTGTCGGTCGTGGAGGCCGCCGCGGTCCTCGGCGTCGCCGAGGGCACGGTCAAGTCACGCTGCAGCCGGGGCCGCGAGGCCATGGCCAGGCTGCTGCGGGAACCTTCGGGGCAGTCGTGACGTCCTACCCATGTCGCCACCGCAGCGCGGCCGCCCGTCGCCCGGGTGGTCCCCCGGCTCCCGAGCCGGCACCGATCGGCGACACCCGCAGCCCGTTCCCGTACTCGATCCGGAGGTCGTCGTGGTGAGCACCCCGCCCGTGCCGCCGGACCCCGACGACCTCGACGAGGACCCCACCGGCATCCGCGCGCTCCTCGGCTCCCTGCCCGACCCCGGGCCGATGCCCGACGACCTCGTCGCCCGGATCCAGGCCTCCCTCACGGCCGAGCAGGAGGCCCGGCGCCGGCACGACGGGTCCAACGGCGCCACCGTGGTCCCGCTGGCCCCACGTCGCCGCTGGGGCTGGAAGCAACTCGGTGTGGCCGCGGCGGCCGTCGCCGCCGTGGCCGTCGGCCTCCCTGCGCTGGCCGGCGGCGGCCTCGGCGGGGTGACGGCCCTGCTGGCCGGTGAGTCCTCCTCCGGCTCGGCGGGGAGTGCGGAGAGCAGCGCGATGTCGTCCCCGGCCCTGACCCCGCCCTCTGACGGTGCGACGAGCCCGGGCATCGCCGTCGGCGAACGCGCCCCCGGAGCGACCGGCGCGGTCACGCTCGTGGGCACCGGCACGGCATACACCGCCGCCGCGCTGGTCCAGCAGGTCCGCGCCAGTCGCGAGAACGGCACCTCACCGGGCAAGGGCGCGCCGGCCGGCGCCGCGGGCCCCGCAGAGAGCAAGGAGGGGCTGCGCGCCTGCCTGACCACGCTCGGCGTCGAGGCCTGGATGCCGGTGTGGGCCGACGTCGCGAGCTACGAGGGCCGCGAGGCGGTCGTGGCCGTGGTCAGCAGCGACACCGGCCAGCAGGTGTATGCCGTGGGGCCCGAGTGCGACCGCACCCACCCGGCGCGCCTGGCCGGCCCCGTCCCGCTCCCCTGAGCACCCGGCGTGCCGCAGGCCTCCGGGCGGTTCGTGGAACACAAAGGCCCTACGATCGGTTGACGTACTCGACACCGCATGTAGCGGTGCTCCCACTTCTCGACCACAAGGGGCTGTAGCCGCGTGAGCACCACCGCACCTGCCGACATCCGCAGTCTGATCATCATCGGGTCCGGCCCGGCGGGGTACACGGCAGCCGTCTACGCCGCACGCGCGAACCTGCGTCCCGTGCTCTTCGAGGGCGCCGTCACTGCCGGTGGCGCGTTGATGAACACGACCGAGGTGGAGAACTTCCCCGGTTTCCGCGACGGCATCATGGGCCCGGAGCTCATGGAGAACATGCGCGCCCAGGCCGAGCGCTTCGGCGCCGAGATCATCACCGACGACGTCGAGTCCGTCTCGCTCGAGGGCGACGTCAAGGTCGTCACCGACGCCGAGGGCAACACCTGGCGCGCCCACGCCGTCATCCTCGCCATGGGGTCGGCGTACCGCGAGCTCGGGCTGCCGGACGAGAAGCGCCTGTCCGGCCACGGCGTCTCGTGGTGTGCCACCTGTGACGGGTTCTTCTTCCGCGACCAGGACATCGCGGTCGTGGGCGGTGGTGACTCCGCCGTCGAGGAGGCCACGTTCCTGACCAAGTTCGCCAGGTCGGTGACGATCGTGCACCGCCGCGACGAGCTGCGGGCCAGCAAGATCATGGCGCAGCGCGCCCTGGACAACCCGAAGATCACGTTCGCCTGGAACTCGGAGGTGGCCGAGATCCACGGCGACGCCAAGCTGACCGGCGTCACCCTGCGGGACACCGTCACCGGCGAGACCCGCGAGCTGCCTGTCACCGGCCTGTTCGTGGCGATCGGGCACGACCCGCGCAACGAGCTGCTCACCGGCACCACCGACGCCGAGAAGGTCGCCCTGGACGACGAGGGGTACGTGCTCGTCGAGGGCCGCACCACCCGCACGAACCTTCCCGGCGTCTTCGCGGCCGGCGACCTGGTCGACCACACCTACCGCCAGGCGATCACCGCGGCGGGCTCGGGCTGTGCGGCCGCCCTCGACGCCGAGAAGTACCTCGCCGAGCACCTCGAGGCGGGCGCCCCGGCGCAGTCCGAGGCGCTGATCGAGCAGGAGAACCCCGAGCACGCCACCGTCGGCGTGCGCTGACCCACCGCTGTCACCGCGGCCTGCGACGCTGGCCGCGACCTTCAACCCCGTAGAGCACCACCGAAAGGAGCCCCCGAGTGGGAGCCATCAAGGACACCACGGACGCCACCTTCGAGGCCGACGTCCTCAAGAACGACAAGCCGGTCCTGGTGGACTTCTGGGCACCCTGGTGCGGCCCGTGCCGCGCCGTCGCCCCGATCCTCGAGGAGCTGGCCGAGCAGCACAAGGACAAGATCGAGGTCGTCAAGCTCAACACCGACGAGAACGTCCAGGTGAGCAGCCGCTACGGCATCACCGGCATCCCGACGCTCAACGTCTACGTGGGTGGCGAGGTCGTCAAGACCCTCGTCGGCGCCCTCCCCAAGCCCAAGCTGGTCCGCGAGCTCGCCGACTACCTGGGCTGATCCGCCTCGCGGCACCTCCGGGTGCCGCCGGCGCCGGTCCACGACGACGTATGCCGGCCGCGTCCCTCTCCGGGACCGGCCGGCATCGTCGTTCCCGGGGTGTCGTCGCCCCGGGTCCGGACCGCGGTTGAGGTTGGTGCGCGGCCCCCACCTGACCTAGGCTCGGACGTCACCACCACCCCGGTGGTCCGTCGCCATGCGCCCCTGACCTGCACAGACGCGGTCGAGGCACCCCGACGGGCCCGCATCACCGCACCGTGCGAGCCCCGTCCAGTCCACCCGTCCCGACCCGCCGCACGGAGGTCTCGTGTCCGACAGCAAGCAGGGCCTGCTGGGCCTCGGCAGCTCCGGCCCCGCCGTCGCCGACGTCCGGGCCCGGCTCGCCGCCCTCTCCCCCGCCCACCTGCCCGAGGGCGTTGCTCCGGCCGGCCCCGGGGGCGAGGAGGTGTTCGACGAGGGCCTCCAGCGAGCGGTCCGCGCCTTCCAGCAGCACAAGGGCCTCATCGTCGACGGCGTCGTGGGCGTCGAGACCTTCACGGCGCTCGACGGCGCCCGGTGGCACCTCGGCGACCGCCTCCTCGTGCACACCCCCGGCCACCTCATGCGCGGCGACGACGTCACCGCCTTGCAGGAGCGGCTGAACACCCTCGGCTTCACCGCCGGGCGGGTGGACGGTCGCTTCGGCCCCGAGACCGAGCGTGCGGTGCGGGCCTTCCAGCGCGCCTACGGCCTCCCCGGGGACGGGTCCGTCGGTCCCGCGACCCTGCGCGCCTTCCAGGACCTGCGCCGGTCGGTCTCGGGTGGCTCCGCCACCGTGCTGCGTGAGCGCGAGCGGGTCCGCCGGTCGGGCCACAACCTCAGCGGGCGCACGGTCGTCCTCGACCCGGGCCACGGCGGCCAGAGCACGGGTGCCACCGGCAACGGCCTCGTCGAGTCCGAGATCGTCATGGACCTCGCCCGCCGCATCGAGGGGCGGCTCACCGCCATCGGCGTCTCCGTCGTCTTCACCCGCACCGAGCACACCGACCCGACCGAGGAGGAACGCGCGGCGATCGCCAACGCAGCCGGGGCCGACGTGGTGCTGTCGCTGCACTGCGACTCCCACGAGGCCCAGGACGCCAGCGGCGTGGCCACCTTCTTCTTCGGCCGCGACCGCAAGACCGCCTGGTCCGCCGTCGGCGAGCAGCTCGCCGACCTCGTGCTGCGCGAGGTCGTCGCCCGCACCGGCCTGGCCAACTGCCGCTCGCACGGTCGCTCGTGGACCCTGCTGACGCACACGACGATGCCTGCGGTCCGGGTGGAGGCGGGCTACCTGTCCCACCCCGAGGACGCCCGCCGGCTCGCCGACCCGGCCTTCCGCGACGTCCTCGCCGAGGCCGTCGTGGTCAGCCTGCAGCGCCTCTACCTCGGTGACGACGACACCGCGACCACCGGTGTCCTGCGCCTGGGCGACCTGCGCGCCTACCTCGCGGCCCACGGCTGAGGCAGCCCTCACGAGCCGCTTCCGACATCACCCGACGAAGCCCGAATTCCCTTGCTGGACAAGGGAATTCGGGCTTCGTCGGGTGATGCGCAGTGGCGCGGCTCGTTCGGCGACCTGCCGGTTGGTGCAGTCGGGTGAGGCAGTCTGTCAGCCCCGCGGGTCCACACCCAGCAGGTCGACGATCCGATTGAGGTCCTCCACGGAGGCGAACTCCACCGTGAGCTTGCCCTTGCGCTGACCGAGGGCGATCGCGACGCGGGTGTCGAACCGGTCCGAGAGCCGGGCCGCCAGGTCGTCCAGCTGGGGGTGACGGCTGCCGGCTCGGGGCCGGCGCGGCTTGGCCTTGTCGCCGAGGTCACCTCCGAGGGCGACGATCTCCTCGACGCTGCGCACGCTGAGCCCCTCGGCCACGATGCGCTGGGCCAGGCGCTCCATGGCGCCCCCGTCCTCGAGGGAGAGCAGCGCGCGGGCGTGACCCGCGGACAGCACGCCGGCGGCGACCCGGCGGGCGACCATGGGCGGCAGCTTCAGCAGGCGTAGCGTGTTGGAGATCTGCGGGCGCGAGCGGCCGATCCGACCGGCGAGCTCGTCGTGGGTGCAGCCGAAGTCCTCGAGGAGCTGGCTGTAGGCCGCCGCCTCCTCCAGCGGGTTGAGCTGGCTGCGGTGCAGGTTCTCCAGGAGCGCGTCGCGCAGGAGGTCGTCGTCCTCGGTCTCCTTGACGATCGCGGGGACCGTCTCCTTGCCCGCCTCACGGGAGGCGCGCCAACGCCGCTCACCCATGATGAGCTCGTACCGCACACCCTCGGGCACGTCGCCGTCCCGGCCCGCGGAGATGGGCCGGACGACGACGGGCTGGAGCACGCCGATCTCGCGGATGGAGTGGACGAGCTCGGCCATGTCGTCCTCGTCGAACACCGAGCGCGGCTGGCGCGGGTTCGGCCGGATCTCGTCCAGCGGGATCTCGCCGTACGAGGCACCCGGCACCGGGGCGAGGCCCGTGTCCGCCGCCGCGCCCTCGGCGGTCTCGTCGGTACCGGCGTCCTGCGTCGCCGTCGCGTCACCCTGGGCGGAACCGGCGCCCGCGTCCTGCCCCGACTTGTCGGAGGACCCGTCCCGCTGCGGGCCGGTCGTCGAGCCGGCCTGCTCCGCCGCCGCGGCCGCGTCTCCCGCTTCGGGCGCGACGTTGCCCTCGCCGTCGGTGGCAGCCGGGCGCTGGTCGGGGAAGAACACGTCGACCGGACGGCTGGTGGCGGTGGCGGGGGCGTTCGGGATCAGGGCGCCCAGGCCTCGGCCGAGCGCACGGCGCTTCTCACTCATCGCTGGTTCTCTCTCAGTTCTGCGCGGGAGCGCTGGTGGTCGGGGTGGTGCCGCGATCGGCGAGCTCGGCCGCCGCCCCGAGGTAGGACAGGGCGCCGCTGGAGTTGGGGTCGTACGTCATGACGGTCTGCCCGTGGCTCGGAGCCTCGGAGATCCGGACGCTGCGCGGGACGGTATTGCGCAGCACCTGGTCCGGGAAGTGGGCCCGCACCTCCTCCGCGACCTGCGCCGACAGCCGCGTCCGGCCGTCGTACATGGTCAGCAGTATGGTCGACACGTGGAGGGTCGGGTTCAGGTGGCTGCGGATCAGCTCGATGTTCTTGAGCAGCTGGGACAGCCCCTCGAGCGCGTAGTACTCGCACTGGATCGGGATGAAGACCTCGTGCGCCGCCACGAACGCGTTGACCGTGAGGAGTCCGAGGCTCGGCGGGCAGTCGATGAGCACGTAGTCCGGCACAGCCTCCCCTGCTGCGGTCGTGTGCTCGAGGTACGCGGCGATCGCCTTCTGCAGGCGGGTTTCCCGGGCGACGAGCGAGACGAGCTCGATCTCCGCGCCCGCGAGGTCGATGGTGGCCGGTGCGCACCACAGTCCCGGGATGTCCGGGCACTCCTGCACGACCTCGGCGATGGGGGTTCCCTCCACCAGCACGTCGTAGATGCTGATGACCTCGGAGTGGTGCTCGATGCCCAGCGCGGTGCTTGCGTTGCCCTGCGGGTCGATGTCGATGACGAGGACCGTCAGGCCGGCCTGCGCCAGGGCAGCCGCGATGTTGACGGTCGTCGTGGTCTTGCCGACACCACCCTTCTGGTTGGCGACGGTGAGGACGCGCGTGGCTGCCGGCTTGGGGAAGACCCGTCCCGTCAGGGCGATGCGCTTGCGCGCGTCCTCGGCGACCGCAAGGGCGAGCGGAGTATCCGCATCCACCCGGGGCAGCGACGACGCCAGCTCGTCACGCTCGTCTGTTTCACGTGAAACGGAGACGGCGGCAAGGGCGTGGGCGGCTGCCTCTGCGTCGCCAGTGACAGGCGCCGCCTGGGCCGCGGTGCCACCGTCGGCGTGCTGCTCCAGGGCGTCGGCCCCAGTCCCGGGCTCCGATGCGGAGGCAGTGGCAACCGGAGCTGTTTCACGTGAAACAGCGCTCGCCTGCGGGGTGCCGTCCATGCCCGGCCATCCCAGGGCGCTGGTCGGGTGGCCCGCCAGCGACGGCCAGCCCAACCCACGGTCGAGGTGTCGTACCGCCGTGCTCACACTGTCTCCTTGCTGGCCATGGACATCATCCAACCCTATGTGGCCGACGCCGGTGACCGCGGGAGGCTGGTCCGTTGACCGGCACCGGGGCCCCACCCGCGAAACCGCACGTCGCCGTGTCGTCGCGCACCGTCGGTCCTCCGCGTCTACTCATCCGGATCGGCGTCGGGACTTCCTACGGTCCTTCGTCGAGCCGGACGACGCCCGCGGCGTCACGGTGGCGCGGACCACCAGCGTGGGCGGGTCGAGCAGTCCTGACCCGTAGGTCTCGATGGCGGCGTCGGTCATGCCCAGCCGCCGCAGCACCTTCTCCTGCGCCGCCAGCTCGTCGGCGGCCGAGGCCCCCTTGAGAGCGACCAGCTGACCGCCCGGGACGAGCAGCGGGAACGTCCACCGCGCGAGCTTGTCGATCCGGGCCACGGCGCGTGCCGTGGCATACGGCACGTGGAGCCGGCCGTGGAGCTCCTCGGCCCGGGCTCGGACGACGGTGACGTTCGCGAGCCCGAGCGCGCCGACCGTGTCCTCGAGCCAGTTCGTGCGCCGCAGCAACGGTTCGACCAGGTGCAGCTGCAGGTCCGGACGGGCGATCGCCAGGGCCAGCCCGGGCAGGCCCGCGCCGGAGCCGACGTCGGCAATCGCAGCACCCTGCGGGAAGGCCTCGTGGACGACGGCGCAGTTGAGGATGTGCCGCTCCCAGAGGATGGGGACCTCGCGGGGACCGATCAACCCGTGCGAGACGCCGGTGTCCGCGAGGACCTCGGCGAAGCGCACTGCCATGTCGAGGCGGTCGCCGAACACGACCGCAGCGGCAGCGGGCGGCTCAGGAGCCGGCTGGGGCTCCGGGGCCGGCTGGGCTGCGGAAACGGCTGGGTCGTCGACGGGGCCGGGGACGTCGGGACCAGACGCGACGGGCGCGGCACCGGAAGCTCCGGTACCGCGCCCGTCGTCGGCGCCGTGGTGGCGAGTCGTCATGCGCGCTGTTTCACGTGAAACGGATCAGGACGCGGCCGGGCGCACCACGACGTGACGTCGCGGCTCCACCCCGTCGGATTCGGACACCAGGCCGGCGGCAAGGACCTCGTCGTGGACGACCTTGCGCTCGAACGCGCTCATGGGGTCGAGCGCCACCGACGCGTTGCTGGCCTTCACCTCGGCGATGGCCTCCTGGGCCACCGCCACGAGCGCCGCGCGACGCTCGGCGCGGTGACCGGCCACGTCGAGCATGAGGCGGCTGCGCTCACCGGTGGCCGACTGGACGGCGAGGCGGGTGAGCTCCTGGAGGGCGTCGAGCACCTTGCCGTCCTGCCCGACGAGACGGCGCGGGACCCGGCCGTCCTCGGAGTCGACGATGGAGACCGATGCACGGTCGCCGTCGATGTCGACGTCGATGTCCCCGTCGAGGTCGGCGATGTCCAGCAGGGTCTCGAGGAAGTCGGCAGCGACCTCACCCTCACGCTCGAGGTCGGCGCGCCCGCGCGACTTCGTGGGGGCGACGGTGTCGTCGGCGCCTGCGGCCTCGTCCGTGGCCTCGTCGGCATCGACAGCGGCGGTCTCGTCGGTGGCCTGCGGGGCAACCGTCTCGGCGTCCGCCTGCGGGGTGGTGGAGGCGTCGTCAGGGGAACCGGCGACGGTCGTCGTCGCCTCGGTCACGGTGTCGTGCTCGCTCATCGGGGTCACTCTCAGTTGTCGGTGTGGGGCTTGTTCTCGGCGACGGCCGAGGTGTTCGCGCCCGAGGACGGGGTCTTGGCCGGGCTCTTGCCCTGCGCGCCGTTCGGCGCCTTCGCCGCCGGCGCCTTCTTCTTCTTCTTGCGGCTCGGCTGCTGGCGCTGCCCGGAGACCGGCTTGGCCTCCTCGGCCGGCGCCTGGTCCAGGCCCTTGACGGTGAACTCCTCGTGCACCTTGCCGCGCTTGGCCTTGCGCTCACGCAGCGCCTGCTCCGCGGGGGAGCCCGGGGCCGGCATGCGGCGGATCACGTAGAACTGCTGGCACATCGACCACACGTTGGTGGTGAGCCAGTAGAGCAGGACACCGATGGGGAAGTTGACACCGGAGATCGCGAAGAACAGCGGCATGACGTAGAGCAGGACCTTCTGCTGCCGCGCGAAGGGGTTGTCCAGCGCGGACGCCGGCATGTTCTTGCGCATCAGCTGGTGCTGCGTGGTGAAGGTCGACAGCGACATGAGCACGATGAGGACGACGGTCACGACCTTGACGGTCACCGTGTCCGAGCCCATGAACTTGTCCGAGAGCTGCGCACCGAAGAGCGTCGACTGCTCCGCCTGCCGGGCCAGGTCACGCGTGATCGGCCCGATGGTGTCCTTGGTGCCGGCGGCCATGCCCTGCAGGCCGTTGAGCACCCGGAAGAGGCCGAAGAAGAACGGGGACTGCAGCAGGATCGGCAGGCACGAGCTGAACGGGTTGGTCCCGGTCCGCTTGTACAGGTCCATGGTCTCCTGCGTCATGGCCTGACGGGAGTCCGGGTCGTTCTTGCCCTTGTACTTGGCCTGGATCTTCTGCATCTCGGGCTGGATGAGCTGCATCCGCCGCGAGGCGTGGATCTGCTTGACGAACAGCGGGATCATCGCCGCCCGCATCACGACCACGAGGCCGATGATCGACATGACCCAGGCGAAGCCCGAGGCGGGCGGAATCCCGATGAGCGTGAAGAGGCTGTGCCAGCCGTACAGGATCCAGGCGACGATCCACTCGAACGGGTAGACCAGGGAGCTGAAACTCATCGTGTCCTCAATCTGGTGATGGTCCCGTAGGGGTCCCACCGGTGGTCCGGTCCTCGGCGGTGCGCCGCAGGTCCGGCAGGTCTGGTGTCCGCGGCCCTAGTGGGCGTGGGACGGGGTGGCCGGCCGCTTCTCCGGCACGTGGTCCACCCCGCCGGGGGTCCACGGATGGCACCTGAGCAACCTCTTGAGCGCCAGCCAGGTTCCCGTGAAGGGGCCGAACCGCCGGATCGCGGTGAGGGCGTATGCCGAGCACGACGGGTAGTAGCGGCAGGTCGGGGGCCGCATCGGGGAGATGACCTGCTGGTACACGACGATCAGGCCGATGAGCGGCGCCGCCGCCACCTTCTGCAGGGTCCTGCCGATGTCGCTCATGCCCGTGCACCACCCAACCGGCCCAGGACGCGCCCCAGGAGGCGGTCCAGCTCAGCACCCAGGGCGGACGAATCCGCCTGTGCCGCAACAGGATTCGCACGCACGACCACGTCGGTGCCCGCGGGGATGTCCCAGAGCCGGGCCGCCATCAGTGCCCGCAGCCGACGCTTGGTCCGGTTGCGCACGACGGCCGTGCCCACGGCCTTGGAGACAACAAAACCGACCCGCGGCGGTTGTCCCGCACGCGCGTCGGTCTGGTTGGCGTGGACCACGATCAGCGTGGAGCCGGCCCGGGCTCCCCTGGGCCCCCGGAGCGCTGCGGCGAAGTCCGAGCTCGCACGGAGCCGGTGCCCCGCCGGCAGCACCGGGGTCTGCCTCAGGCGGAGAGCTCGGAGCGACCCTTGCGACGACGGGCCGACAGGATGGCGCGACCCGCACGGGTGCGCATCCGCAGGCGGAAGCCGTGGGTCTTGGCCCGGCGGCGGTTGTTCGGCTGGAAAGTACGCTTGCTCACGAGATTCTCCGTTGCTGGTCAGCCCGGCGGGCCTGATGAGTCGGGGTGGGCGCCTGGTCGGCCGCAATCGGAAACCCGCCACGACGCACCGGCGGAACCACCACCGGAGATCGAGCGTCACGGGCATGCGAAAACGGCCGACAGGCCTGCTCCACGGTACGCGAGCGCGCGGCACAGGGTCAAACCAGCACGACCGCATGCGAGCGAGCCGCCCTCTACCAGCACGAAACGTCGCTTTCCGGTCCGACACGCCGAGGAGCGACCCACGAGGTCGTGCCCCAGCTGCTCATTTTCCCGGATCCGGTTGCTCCGCGCACCCGCACCTTGTTACGGTCCCCCCCTTGTCCCACGTTCCCCACAGGTTGTGGACAAACATGTGGACAAGGCACCATGACCCTGCGACAAGGGCAGCACCGCACAGACGTCGAAAGGGATGTGGACCTCGTGAGCCAAGCCGATCTGGACTATGCACAGATCTGGCAGAACACGATCACGACCCTGGACGCCGACGGGCTCCCCGTCCGTGAGCGCGCGTTCCTGAGCCTCGGCCGCCTGGCGGGCCTGCTCGACGGGACCGCCGTGGTGAAGGTGCCCAACGACTACACCAAGGACGTGCTCGAGCAGCGCATCCGTGAGGCGGTCACCCGCGCCCTGTCCGACCAGCTCGGTGCCCCGGTCCACCTCGCCGTGACGGTCGACCCGGCCCTGGACACGGTCACCGAGGACACTGTCGGCGTCGCCCCCGGTCCCGCAGCCCCCACGGCATACGACGCAACCGCGCACCAGGCGCACGCGCAGGCTCCCGCACAGCCGCTGACCCCGCCGGCCAGCATGCCGATCCCGGCCGCCGAGCCCCAGCGCCTGCCCCGGGCCGAGGTCCTGACCACGGACGAGTCCGCGACCCGGCTCAACCCGAAGTACACGTTCGACACGTTCGTCATCGGGGCCAGCAACCGGTTCGCCCACGCGGCGGCGGTCGCGGTCGCGGAGGCGCCGGCCAAGGCGTACAACCCGCTGTTCGTCTACGGCGAGTCCGGGCTGGGCAAGACCCACCTGCTGCACGCGATCGGCCACTACGCGCGCAACCTCTATCCGCACGTCAAGGTGCGGTACGTGAACTCCGAGGAGTTCACGAACGACTTCATCAACAGCATCCGTGACGACAAGGCCGCCAACTTCCAGAAGCGGTACCGCGACGTCGACGTGCTCCTGATCGACGACATCCAGTTCCTGCAGGGCAAGGTGCAGACGCAGGAGGAGTTCTTCCACACCTTCAACACGCTGCACAACGCGAACAAGCAGGTGGTCATCACCAGCGACCTGCCGCCGAAGCTGCTGAGCGGCTTCGAGGAGCGGATGCGCAGCCGGTTCGAGTGGGGGCTGCTCACCGACGTCCAGCCGCCCGACCTCGAGACCCGCATCGCGATCCTGCGCAAGAAGGCCATCCAGGAGCGGATGAGCGCCCCCGACGAGGTGCTCGAGTTCATCGCCAGCCGGATCTCGACCAACATCCGCGAGCTCGAGGGCGCGCTGATCCGGGTGACGGCCTTCGCCAGCCTCAACCGGCAGAGCGTCGACATGGGCCTGGCCGAGATCGTGCTGCGCGACCTCATCCCGACCGAGCAGGGCAGCCAGATCACCAGCGCGACGATCATGGCCCAGACCGCGGCCTACTTCGGGCTGACCATCGAGGACCTGTGCGGCACGTCCCGGTCGCGCGTGCTGGTGACGGCCCGGCAGATCGCGATGTACCTGTGCCGCGAGCTCACCGACCTGTCCCTGCCGAAGATCGGGCAGCAGTTCGGCGGCCGCGACCACACCACGGTCATGCACGCGGACAAGAAGATCCGCCAGCTCATGGCCGAGCGCCGCGCCATCTACAACCAGGTCACCGAGCTCACCAACCGGATCAAGCAGCAGTCCCGCTGACCGGCCGGGCCGGCGCGGCCGACGCGGCCGGCTCGATCTCGAACACGGGGAAGCCGGGTGCGGCCGCCAGCAGCTGCTCGTCGCTGGAGTCCTTGTCGAGGTCGTCGAAGAACTGGCCGACCTCCCAGGCCCACCGGCGCAGGTACTCGCGCATCACCGGCAGCTTGTCCTGGTCGGGCACCTCGGTCGCGGTGAAGGCCTCGGCCCGGCGACCCAGGCGCAGCTCGCCGGAGCCCACGACGCGCAGGTTGCGCACCCACTGGGTGTGCCCGCGCGGGGCGAGCAGGTAGCGCCGGCCGTCGACGACCAGCGGGTTGACCGGGGTCGTGCGCCAGGCACCGCTGGTGCGGCCGCGGACGGCCAGGATGCGTGAGCCGGCGAGGGACACCCCGTGGGCGGTGAGCCAGGCGACGGTCCCGTTGGTCAGCCGCAGCGTCCGCCGAGCGCCGGCCGTGGTGGGCATGACGTACCGCTGGGTGGTGCCGTGCGCGGGCTTCTTCTCGCTCATGACGGTTCCTTTCGTGAACACTGCTCTCTGTTTCGCCCATGGAACGCCCTCGACCGCCGCACTGTCAAGAGCAGCGATCACAAAAGAGAGCACCAGTTCCAGATGTGTGGCAGAATGGGCGTATGCCGACCGGTGGAGGAGTGCGCGCGCGGCACCGTGCCGCGGTGGAGGCGGACATCGTCGAGATCGGCCTGCGCCACCTCGCCCGCGAGGGTGCGGCCGCCCTGTCGCTGCGGGCCGTCGCCCGCGACCTCGGCGTCGTCTCCTCGGCGCTGTACCGCTACGTCGCCAGCCGCGACGACCTGCTCACCCTGCTCATCGTCGCCGCGTACACCTCGCTCGCCGAGGAGGTGGAGCGGGCGCACGACGCGGTCGACGCGGACGACCTCGATGGCCGGTGGCAGGCGGTCGCCGGCGCGATGCGCCACTGGGCGCTCGCCAGGCCGCACGAGTACGCCCTGCTCTACGGGTCCCCGGTCCCGGACTACGCGGCCCCCGCGGAGCGCACCACCGAGCCCGGCACGCGGGTACTGGCCCTGGTGCTCCGGCTGCTCGACGACGCAGCCCGGGCCGGCCGGCTCGCGACCGCGCCCACCGACGGGCCCCCGCCCCCCGGCGCACGCGCCAGTGCGGAGCAGATGCTGGCAGACCCCTTCTTCGAGGGCAGCGGCATCGACGCCGACGCGCTCCTGGCGGGCATGGCGGCATGGTCATTGGTGATGGGGACGCTGAGCGCCGAGGTCTTCGGGCAGCTCGGGCGGCAGACGGTGGCCGACCCGCAGGCCTGGTTCGACCACATGGTGGGCGTCGCGGGACGACTCGTCCTGACGGACGACTGACCCCGCCGGCCGGGCTCCACAGCCGTCGTCCACGGGCTGTCCACCGTTCTCCACAACGTTGTCCACACCTGTGTCCACTCGTTCACCGAACGGCAACCTCCGCCCGGACGCCGCCGACACGGTGCTCAGGAACCCCGACAGGCCGTCGTCCCGCAGCACGAACTCGGTCACAACCGGACGAACCCCCCGTGGTCCACACCTGTGGACAACTCTGTGGGTATGTGGGTGGACCCCACGACCATCGTCCGAACGGACAGCCTTTCCCCCAGACCCTGTGGACAACCCGTGGACAACCCGTGCACGGCACGCGCCGCGCTGGGGACCGGTGGCCTCCGGGGTGTGGAGGCCCTGTGGGCGGCGATCGGTCGTCCACACCGGGGGCCCGCTCGTCCGCGGGCCGGTCCACGCGGCATACACAGGCCAGACGGGCCGCTGACCTGCGACGACGCGCGTCGTCCACAGTTCCCACACCCCCTACAACGATGATGAGATCCCTCAACTCAGCAATCCCGCCCCGAGTACCAACCCGGCCCGACCCGCTCGACCCACCGACCTGCAAATGACAGGAACCACGGGCGGACCGATTCCACCGATCCGGGTTGGCCGCACCGCGAGCGCCCACTAGGGTCGGTGCGAATTCCATCGGTGGCACCTCAGCTCGTCGATGGGCACATCTCCGAGGCAGTGGGTCCGTGCGGTGGCCGGGCGTGAAGGGCGGTACAGCGGTGAAGTTCCGGGTCGAACGTGAGGTCCTCGCCGACGCCGTGACCTGGGTGGCCCGTGGCCTGCCGGCCCGACCGCCCGTCCCGGTGCTCGCGGGAGTCCTGATCGAGGCGAACGACGAGGGGTCGCTGACCCTGTCCGCGTTCGACTACGAGGTCTCGGCCAAGGTCACGGTCCCCGCCGACGTGAGCGAGGCAGGTACCGTCCTCGTCCTCGGCCGGCTGCTCGCCGACATCTCCCGCAACCTGCCGGCCAAGCCGGTCGACGTCACGACCGACGGCAGCAAGGTGTCGGTGACCTGCGGGTCCAGCCGGTTCAGCCTCATGCAGATGCCGGCCGACGACTACCCGACCCTGCCGACCGCCCCCGAGGCCAGCGGCACCATCGCCGGCGACGTCTTCACCAAGGCGGTCGCCCAGGTGTCCGTCGCCGCCGACCGCGGCGACACCCTCCCGATCCTCACCGGCGTGCGGGTCGAGATCGAGGGCTCCAAGGTGACGCTGCTCGCGACCGACCGCTACCGGTTGGCCATGCGCGAGCTCACTTGGAACCCCAACAGCACCGACGCGACGCACCTCGCGCTCGTGCCGGCCCGCACCCTCTCCGAGACGGCCAAGGCCCTCGGCGCGTCGGGCTCGATCGAGATCGCCCTCGGCTCGTCCGCCGGGGGCGACGGCCTCGTCGGGTTCGAGGCCGGCCAGCGCCGCACCACGACCCGACTGCTCGACGGCGAGTACCCCAAGGTCACCTCGATCTTCCCCACCAGCGTCGAGAGCGAGGCAGTGGTCTCCACCGGCGAGCTCGTCGAGGCGGTCAAGCGCGTCGCGCTGGTCGCCGAGCGGAACACTCCCGTGCGGCTGAGGTTCACCGACGGCCAGGTCGCGATCGAGGCCGGCACCGGCGACGACGCCCAGGCGTCCGAGGCGGTCGAGTCGACCCTCACCGGCCCCGAGCTCGAGATCGCGTTCAACCCCCAGTTCCTCCTCGACGGCCTCGGCGCCGTGGGGACGCCGTTCACGCGGCTGTCGTTCACGCAGCCCTCGCGCCCGGCCGTGCTGTCCGGTCAGGAGGAGCAGGACGGCGAGGCCGACACCTCCTACCGGTACGTCCTCATGCCGGTCCGCTTCGCCAGCTGACCCGCCCCCCGCGGCGCCGGACCCTGGCGCCTCCCCGCGCCGGACCCTCCTCGCTTCGCGGGGCGAGCACCCCCGGGCGTAGCCTGAGCCACGCCCCACCGGGCCTGCGGGTGTGCCGGGTGGCCGGCACAGCGGCGTACCCGCGTCCCCCTGGACAGCACGGAAAGGCTCCTCACATGCAGCTCGGTCTGATCGGTCTCGGCAAGATGGGCGGCAACATGCGCGAGCGGCTGCGCCGCGCAGGGCACGAGGTGGTCGGGTTCGACTTCAACCCCGACATCTCCGACGTGAAGTCGCTCGCCGCGCTGGTCAAGGCCCTCGACGCCCCGCGCGTGGTCTGGGTGATGGTGCCGTCGGGCGACCCGACCCGCCAGACCGTGGCCAAGCTCGGCGACCTGCTCGAGAAGGGCGACCTGGTCATCGACGGCGGCAACAGCCGCTTCACCGACGACTTCGAGAACGAGAAGCTGCTCAAGGGCAAGGGCATCGGCTACCTCGACTGCGGCGTCTCCGGCGGCATCTGGGGCCTGGAGAACGGCTACGGCCTCATGGTCGGCGGCTCCGCGGCCAACGTGAAGAAGGCCATGCCGCTGTTCGACGCGCTGCGGCCGGAGGGCCCCCGCGAGGAGGGCTTCGTCCACGCGGGCAAGGTCGGCGCCGGGCACTACACGAAGATGGTCCACAACGGGATCGAGTACGGGCTCATGGCCGCCTACGCCGAGGGCTACGAGCTGCTCGAGGCCAAGGACATCGTCACCGACGTCCCGGGCGCCTTCAAGGCGTGGACCCGCGGCACCGTCGTCCGGTCGTGGCTGCTCGACCTGCTCGTCGACGCGCTGGAGAAGAACCCGCACCTCGAGGACGTCTCCGGCTACACCGTCGACTCCGGCGAGGGCCGCTGGACGGTCGAGGAGGCCATCGCCAACTCGGTGCCCATGCCGGTCATCTCGGCCTCGCTGTTCTCCCGGTTCGCCTCGCGCCAGCAGGAGTCGCCGACGATGCAGGCCGTTGCGGCGCTGCGCGGCGGGTTCGGCGGCCACCAGGTCATGACCGTCGCCGAGGGCGAGAAGCTGCGCGCCGAGGGTGCCCCCAAGCACGAGAAGGAGGCCCAGGCCAAGGTCGCGCCGAAGGAGAAGCCGACCAAGAGCGCCGCGAAGGCCGCCGCCAAGGGTCGGAAGGCCGCCTCGGCCGGCCCCTCCTCCGGCACCGGCTCGACCGGCGGTTCGGGCGCGACCTCGGGCTCGGGGTCCACCCGCAAGCGCAGCCGGTGACCGCCGGGCCCGCTGCGGGCTGATCGGCAGGACCCGTGCACGTCCGTCACCTGTCCGTCGCCGACTTCCGCAGCTACGCGACGGCCGAGCTCCCGCTCGAGCCCGGGGTCACGACGCTCGTCGGCCTCAACGGCCAGGGCAAGACCAACCTCGTCGAGGCGATCGGCTACCTCGCGACCCTGTCGAGCCACCGGGTCGCGACCGACCAGCCGCTGGTGCGGTTCGGCGCCCAGCAGGCCGTGGTCCGCGGGGCTGTCGTGCGCGAGGGCCGGGAGACCCTGCTCGAGCTCGAGCTGAACCCCGGCCGGGCGAACCGGGCCCGGCTGGGGCGATCCCCTGTCTCCCGGCCGCGGGACGTGCTGGGCACCCTGCGAACGGTGCTCTTCGCCCCCGAGGACCTCGCGCTGGTCAAGGGCGACCCCTCCGAGCGACGCCGGTTCCTCGACGACCTGCTCGTCGCCCGCCAGCCGCGGTGGGCGGGGGTGCGCAGCGACTACGACAAGATCCTCAAGCAGCGCGGGGCCCTCCTGCGTTCGGCCCAGCCGGTGCTGCGACGCGGCGGTCGCCGACGACCGCCCCGACCCGGCGAGGAGTCCGAAGCGGACGCGCGCGCGTCGGCCCTGCACACCCTCGACGTGTGGAACGACCACCTCGCGACCGTCGGCTCCCAGCTGCTCTACGCCCGCCTGCGGCTGGTCCGCGACCTCGGCCCCTACCTGGGGAAGGCCTACGACGAGGTGAGCGCCGGCCAGTCCGACGCGCGCATCGCCTACAAGAGCTCGCTGCGCGAGGAGACAGCCGCCCGCATCGCCGTCGGCGAGGTGCCCGAGGCCGACGAGCTGCGCCGAGAGCTGCTGGCCACGCTCGACGAGGTGCGCGACCGCGAGGTGGAGCGCGGCGTCTCCCTCGTCGGCCCGCACCGCGACGACCTCGTCCTCACCCTCGGCGAGCTCCCGGCCAAGGGGTACGCCAGCCACGGCGAGTCCTGGTCCTTCGCGCTCGGCCTCAAGCTCGCGGCATACCAGCTGCTGCGCCACGACCTGGGCGAGGACCCGGTGCTCATCCTCGACGACGTCTTCGCCGAACTCGACTCGGGCCGGCGCGAGCGGCTCGCCGCGATGGTGGCCGACTGCGAGCAGGTGCTCATCACCGCGGCCGTCGAGGCGGACGTGCCGGCGGGTCTGGCCGGCCGGTCGTATGCCGTGAGCCTGGGCGAGGTGGTCCAGCGTGCCTGAGCTGCCGGGCCGGGGGGACGGGTCACAGCCCGTGCCACCCAACGCACTCCCGGTCGACCGGGCGCCGGTGGATGAGCCGCCGGCGCCGGCGGCGCCGGCGGACGGAACTCCGGGAGCCGCGGCCGATCCGGAGGCGGAGGACGCCGCGGCCGCGGCCCTGCAGCGCGCCCGTGCTGCCGCCCGGGAGAAGGGGCTGCGCCCGGGCCTGAAGCCGATGCGCCGTCGCCGGCCCGGCGTGGACGGCAGCCGCGCCAACCGGGACGGCCGCGACCCGCTGTTGCTCGGCGACCAGATGGACCGGCTGCTCGTGGACCGCGGGTGGCAGGTCGACGTCGCGGTGGGTTCGGTCATGGGGCGGTGGCCGCAGATCGTCGGGGACGAGGTGGCCCAGCACTGCACGCCGGTGACGTTCGAGGGGGGCGTGCTCACCGTGCGCGCCGACTCCACCGCCTGGACGGTGCAGCTCACCCTGCTCGAGTCGAGCATCATGGAGCGGATCGAGGCCGAGAGCGGCAAGGGCACGGTCAGCGCGCTCAGGATCGTCGGGCCGAGCGCCCCGTCCTGGTCCCGGGGCCCGCGCCGGTCCCAGGGCCCGGGTCCCCGCGACACCTACGGCTGAGCGGTGAGCGACCTCAGCTCGTCCAGGGCGTGGTCGAGGTGATCCTGCAGTGAGCGGTCGTCCCCCGAGGCGATCCACCTCGCGAACGCGACCCGGAAGACACTGACCCCGGCCTCGGCGGCGAGGGTGGCCCGGTCGGTCGGGACACCCTGTGCCACGAGCGCGTCGGCCAGGGCGTCAGCGAGCGACCCGAGCTTGAGCAGCTCGCGCTCGCGCAGGGAGGGCTCCGCCTCGATGACGGCCTGCCGGCGGGTGGCGAACCCCTTCATGGCGGGGGTGAAGTAGGACCCCGCTCCTCGCAGCGCAGCGGCCACGAGGTCGAGCGCCCCGGTCGACCCGGGTCCCTCGGTCGTCGGGCTCGTGGTCGTCGGGCCCGTGGTCATCGGCTCGACGAACCTGGCGACGAACTGCTCCTGGCCGTCGAACAGCACCTCACGCTTGTCGGCGAAGTGGCGGTAGAAGGTCCGTTCGGTGAGCTCGGCCCGGGCGGCGATCTCCGCGACCGTCGTCTGCTCGTACCCGTGCTCGGAGAACAGGTCGAGGGCGGCGTCACGCAGCCGCGCCCGCGCTCCCGGCTCCCATCGACCCATGACGGCCATCCTAGGTGATGTCAGAGTCTGTCATGGGAGTGGTAGCGTGATGTCACACCCTGACATCACAACCAGAGGTCGCCGAGCCCGGGCGACCACGGAAAGGCAGGAACCATGCGCGTGTTCGTCACCGGAGCATCCGGCTGGATCGGATCGGCCGTCGTGCCCGAGCTGCTCGCCGCGGGGCACGAGGTGAGCGGCCTCGCCCGGACCGACACGTCTGCAGCGGCCCTCGAGGGCCGTGGCGTGACCGTCGTCCGCGGGGACCTGGACGACCTGGACTCACTGCGTCGCGGCGCCCGCGCGGCCGAGGCGGTGGTCCACCTGGCCAACAAGCACGACTGGAGCAATCCGGCGGAGTCGGTCCGGGCCGAGCGCGCTGCCGTCGAGACCCTCACCTCCGAGCTCGAGGGAAGCGGGCGGCGACTGCTCCTCGCCTCCGGCGTGGCATTCCGGGTCGACGGGCGGGCACCCACCGAGGACGAGCAGAACCCCGCCCGTGGCCCACAGGCGCCTCGTGGTGGCACCGAGTCCCTGGCGATGGAGTTCGTCGAGCGGGGCGTGCACTCCGTGGCGCTGCGGTTCGCCCCCACGGTCCACGGTCGGGGCGACCACGGCTTCATCGCCAGCATCGTCGACGTCGCCCGCCGCACGGGTGTCGCGGCCTACCCGGGGGACGGGGACAACCGCTGGTCCGCGGTGCACCTGCTCGACGCCGCCCGGCTCGTCGCCCTGGCCCTCGACGCCTCCCCTGCGGGCTCCGCGGTGCACGCGGTAGCCGAGGAGGGCGTGACCACCCGGGACATCGCCGAGGCCATCGGTGCGCGGCTCGGTCTGCCGACACGCTCCGTGGCCCCCGACGACGTGGCGGACCACTTCGGCTGGATCGGCGGCTTCTTCGCCATGGACCTGTCCGCCGGGAGCGACCCGACCCGGGCGCGGCTCGGGTGGTCACCCACGCACCCCACGCTGCTCGAGGACATCGCGGCCGGGGCCTACGACGGGGCCTGACCCCCGGGCGGGCGCCTCGCCCCGCGCACGGCCGTCAGGGGTGGAAGCGCCCGTCGCGTGGGGCGAAGACCGGGAGGGCGTCGGCGTCGGAGTAGCGACCCCGCAGGTACTCGTCCACCCAGGCCAGCCGGTCGTCGTACCCCGACTCGGCCACCACCCGGGCGCAGACCGCCTCGAGGTCGACCTCGGTGTGCCGCAGCGACACCTGGCCGCCGCGCAGCAGTGCCCACGCGCCCCCCGGGCGCCCGTACGGCATACCGATGCTCCCCCGGTTGACCACCCAGCGACGGTCCACCAGGCGCGCGAACGGCATGTGGGTGTGGCCGCACAGCACGGTCCGCACGTCGTCGGGCAGCCCGGAGAACGCCTCGGCCCAGCGCTCGAGCCGGGTGTCGACGAGCACGACCTCCTCGTCGTCGCGGGGCGACCCGTGGCACGCGAGCACCGACCCGAACCCGTCGACGTCGACGGTCACCGGGTGCGGCAGGCCGGCCAGCAGCTCGACCTGGTCGGGGCGCAGCTGGGACCCGGCCCACTGCGACTCCGGGTGCTCGCTCGTGCCGCCGCGGGCGACGTCGACCAGCTCGCGGTCGGCGTTGCCGCGCACGAGCACGGCCCGCTCCCCCAGGGCGGCGAGCGCGTCGAGCGTCTCGACCGGCATCGGTCCGGCGGCGTGGTCGCCGCAGACGACGACGAGGTCGGCGGCCGCGACGTCCGGTTCGGCGAGCACCGCCTCGAGGACGGGCAGCACCCCGTGGACGTCGGACAGGACCGCGACGGACTCGACCATGCAGCGACCGTATGCCGTGCCCGGCCCGTGCGGCCGGCTGTTCGCCGCCGGCGGATCGGGGTGGAACGGGGCGGCTGGGCGGGTGGAGGGGCGCCCGGCGGCGTGCGGTCGCCGCTGTCGGGGGACGGGAGCACCATTGGGCCCATGCCCGAGATGTCCGAGTCGCACCGCTGCACGATCGTCCCGCCCTACCTGCTCGAGGCGCTGTCGCGGCAGGGGTCCGGCGAGGTGGCGCACTGCGCCTCCCGGACGCTCGACCGCGACGGGGAGTGGCGCTCGCGACGGGGCGCCGGCGGCGGACGCCCCGGGGCTGCCGGCGGCGGACGCCCCGGGGCTGCCGGCGGCGGACGCCCCGGGGCTGCCGGTGGTGGGGCTGCCGGTGGTGGGGCTGCCGGTGGTGGGGCTGCCGGTGGGGCGACCGCCCGGCCGGCCGGGGGCGGTGGGGTCGCCCCGGACGACGGGACCACCCCGCAGCGCGTGGTCAGCGACGCCGGCGGCACGCAGACGCTCCCGGGGCGCCGGGTCCGCGGTGAGGGCGACCCCACGACGGGCGACGCCGCGGCCGACGAGGCCTACGACGGGCTCGGCGCGACGTGGCAGCTCTACCGCGACCAGTACGGCCGCGACTCCCTCGACGACGAGGGTCTGCCACTGCTCGCGACGGTGCACTACGGCACCGACTACGACAACGCGTTCTGGGACGGGACGCAGATGGTCTTCGGGGACGGCGACGGCCGCGTCTTCACCCGGTTCACCGTGGCGGTCGACGTCATCGGGCACGAGCTCACCCACGGTGTCACCGAGCTCACGGCCGGCCTGACCTACCAGGGCCAGCCCGGGGCGCTCAACGAGAGCATCTCCGACGTCTTCGGGTCACTCGTGCGCCAGCGCGCCGCCGGCGAGACGGCGGACCAGGCGGACTGGCTGATCGGCAAGGGCCTGTTCACCCCGTCGGTGAAGGGCGTCGCCCTGCGGTCGATGAAGGCTCCGGGCACGGCCTACGACGACCCCCAGCTCGGCAGGGACCCGCAGCCCGCCGACATGTCGGGCTACCTGCAGACCACCGACGACAACGGTGGCGTGCACATCAACTCCGGCATCCCCAACCACGCGTTCTACCTCGCCGCGACCGCCATCGGCGGCAACGCCTGGGAGGGCGCCGGCCAGGTCTGGTACGACGTCCTCACCGGCGGCACCATCGCCGCCGACTGCGACTTCGCCACCTTCGCCGGGCTCACGGTGGCCGCCGCCGAGGCCAGGTATGCCGCGGGCTCACCGCAGGCGCGCGCCGTGCGCGACGCGTGGGTCCGGGTGGGTGTGCTGTCCGGGTCGGCCGCGTCCGGCGCTGCCGGCTCGGGTGGCGCCGGTGCCGCAGCTGCCGGCTCGGCGTCGGATGGTGGTGCGTCGGGCGGTTCCGCGTCGACCGGCGCGGCCCAGCCCGGTGCTGCGGTGCGGGTGCGCCGGACGGGCGGCATCGCCGGTCAGCAGCGTCACCGCACCGTCGCGCTGGCCGAGCTGCCCGACGCCGACGCGCACGCGTGGCGCGGGCTGCTGGCCGACGACGGGCTGGACGCGCTGGCTGCCCGTCGGGGGCGCGTCGTCCCGGACGCGTTCACCTACCACGTCGCCTGTCCCCCGGACTCCGACGAGGTGGACCTGGCCGAGCTGGACCTCCCCGAGGACGTCCGCGACCTGCTCAGCCGGACGCTCGACGGCTGAGGCCGGTGGGATGGGCGCCGGAGGCTGGCGCTGGGTCGCCGCGTCGCGCTGGCGGCACTGAGCTCGTCCGTCGTCGGCTCGAGACGTCCGGCGCCCTGAAGGTGGTCGGTCAGACGACGCCGTGGGTGCGCGTCGCCCACAGGGTCGAGGCCACCCGGTCCACGAAGGCGCCGACCTTGGCCTGGGACGTCCCCTGCGAGGAGAACGTCACCACCTGGTCGCCGACGACGACCGCGACCGCGACTCCGTAGAGCTGGCGCGTCCCGCCCAGGTGGTAGGTCAGTCGCACCGCCGGGCCTGCCTGGGTCCGGACGTGGGTGAGGCGGTCCACGGGGCCGGCCAGCCCGGTGGACACCCCGGCACGCAGGGTGGCGTCCGGGGGCAGGGCCCGACCGGGGGTGTGCGTGACCACCAGGGCGACCGGGTCTCCCGGCTCGGCCACGATCGAGGTGAAGATGCGCCCCATCCGGGCCTGGAGCATCTGCGTGTAGTCCTCGAGCGACAGCCCGAGGAGCGCGGCCACCTTGCGCCGCTCCTCCAGGCTGCCCTGGGAGTTGGCCACGGTCCCGGCGTCCAGCTCGGAGAAGGTGCGCGGTACGCCGAACGCGATGCCGAGGTCGGAGTCCTCGACCGGCTGCTCGTCGGCGGTGAGCGGGGCGCCCTTCCAGACGGGCTGCGGGTCCTGCTCCGTGTCGGGCGTGGGGGCCGGAGCCGGCTGGCCCGGGGTCACGGTGGCGGTCGGGGTGATGGCGTCCGGGTCGGGCGGCAGGGCGGTGATCGTCCCGGGCGAGCCGGTCAGGCCGCCGCTGCACCCGGCGAGCGACAGGACGAGGAACGAGGCCCCGGCGCCGGCGCCGGCGCGCAGGCGGACCCCCACGCGGACCCGCAGGTTCCGCCTGGATCCCGCCTCCGGACGCGCTCTCCCCACGCGCGGCACGCTAACCCGGGACCGTGCCGGAAAGGGGTGGTTCTGGCCCGGACCACCCGTTCGGTGGAGGCGTCGGCCCGCGGTCGGGAAATCGCGCGTGTGGCCCGCTGGGGGCCCGGGTGGCGACCCCCGCCCCGTCAGGCGTGGTTTTTTTCGCCCTGATGCGCGTTCACGGGCCTCCTGAGGCCACTTCCGGCCCTCGCGACAGGTAGACTGGGAGGTGATTCCGCGACCAGCTGGTCTCCAGCCTGGTCGCGTTCCATGAGCAGGGTACGACGACGTGGCGGGGTCCGTCCGTGCGTCGTGCCGCAAGCACAGAGGAGCACCGTGCCCGCGCCCGACCAGAACGACCGACCCGTCCAGGACGAGAACCTCACGGCCGCGGAGGCCGAGGCCGCCCGCGAGCTGGCCGAGGCGCAGCTCGCCGGGGTCGAGCCGGGCTCGGACTACGACGCGAGCGCCATCCAGGTGCTCGAGGGCCTCGAGGCGGTGCGCAAGCGCCCCGGCATGTACATCGGGTCCACCGGTGAGCGGGGCCTGCACCACCTCGTCTGGGAGATCGTCGACAACGCCGTGGACGAGGCGCTGGCCGGGTACGCCGACACGATCGACGTCACCCTGCTCGCCGACGGCGGGGTGCGCGTCAAGGACAACGGCCGCGGCATCCCGACCGGCCGCAACGAGGCCTACGGCATGTCGACGGTCGAGCTCGTGCTCACCCAGCTGCACGCCGGCGGCAAGTTCGGCGGCGGCGGGTACAAGGTGTCCGGTGGCCTGCACGGCGTCGGCTCCTCGGTCGTCAACGCCCTGTCCACCAAGCTCGACGCCGAGGTGCGCCAGCTGGGGCACGTCTTCCGGGTCTCCTTCGACCACGGCGAGGCGGTCGCCCCGCTCGAGCAGATGGAGGCGTCCGACGAGACCGGCACCACCATCACCTTCTGGGCCGACGGCGACATCTTCGAGACGACCACGTACGACTTCGAGACGATCCGGGCCCGGTTCCAGCAGATGGCCTTCCTCAACAAGGGCCTGACCATCAACCTCGTGGACGAGCGCGACCCGGCCACGGGCGACGAGGCGGCCACCGACGACGTCGTCGACGAGGCGGAGAAGAAGCCCCGCCAGGTCTCCTACCGGTACGACAACGGCCTGGTCGACTACGTCACCCACCTCGTCGGCTCGAAGAAGGCCGAGCCGGTCAACGCCGAGATCATCTCGATCGAGTCCGAGGACACCGAGCGCCAGCTCAGCCTCGAGCTCGCGATGCAGTGGACGACCGCGTACTCCGAGTCGGTCCACACCTACGCCAACACGATCAACACCCACGAGGGCGGCACCCACGAGGAGGGCTTTCGCGCGGCGATGACCAAGCTCATCAACGACTTCGCGCGCAAGCAGAACCTGCTCAAGGACAAGGACGACAACCTCACCGGCGACGACATCCGCGAGGGCCTGACGGCCGTCGTGTCGGTCAAGCTCGGCGAGCCGCAGTTCGAGGGCCAGACCAAGACCAAGCTCGGCAACTCCGAGGTCAAGGGCTTCGTCCAGCGGGCCATGACCGACGAGTTCGGGCACTGGCTCGAGGCGCACCCCAACGAGGGCAAGGACATCGTCCGCAAGTCGATCCAGGCCGCGGCCGCCCGCATGGCCGCCCGCAAGGCGCGCGAGGCGACCCGGCGCAAGGGCCTGCTCGAGTCCGGCGGCCTGCCCGGCAAGCTCAAGGACTGCCAGAGCAAGGACCCCTCGATCTCCGAGGTGTTCATCGTCGAGGGCGACTCGGCCGGCGGCTCGGCCGTCCAGGGCCGCAACCCGCACACCCAGGCGATCCTCCCGATCCGCGGCAAGATCCTCAACGTCGAGAAGGCGCGCATCGACAAGGTGCTCGCCAACAACGAGGTCCAGGCGCTCATCTCTGGCTTCGGCACGGGCATCGGCGAGGACTTCGACCTGTCCAAGGCCAGGTACCACAAGATCATCCTCATGGCCGACGCCGACGTCGACGGCATGCACATCCGCACGCTGCTGCTGACGCTGCTCTTCCGGTTCATGCGCCCGCTCATCGAGGCCGGCTACGTCTACCTCGCCCAGCCGCCGCTGTACCGGCTCAAGTGGAGCAACCACGAGCACGAGTTCGCGTTCAGCGACCGCGAGCGCGACGCGATGATCCTCGAGGGCCAGTCCCGCGGGTGGCGCCTGCCGAAGGACAACGGCGTCCAGCGCTACAAGGGTCTCGGCGAGATGAACTACCACGAGCTGTGGGAGACCACGATGGACCCCGACCACCGGGTCCTGCTCCAGGTGACGCTCGACGACGCGGCCGCTGCGGACGAGATCTTCGCGATCCTCATGGGCGAGGACGTGGAGTCCCGCCGCGGCTTCATCCAGCGCAACGCCCGCGACGTCCGCTTCCTCGATATCTAGGTATGCCGCCGGGCCGGCGGGTTTCACGTGGAACCAGCCCCCCGGCATACCGACTGATCTTTTTGCGAACGGCATTGAAGGACAAGGGAATCCATGACTGAGCAGCCGCCCACCATCACCCCGGGCGATCGGACCGAGCCGATCGACCTCAACACGGAGATGCAGCGCAGCTACATCGAGTACGCGATGAGCGTCATCGTGAGCCGCGCGCTCCCCGACGTCCGGGACGGGCTCAAGCCGGTGCACCGACGCGTGCTGTACGCCATGTACGACGGCGGGTACCGGCCCGACCGCGGGTACAACAAGTGCAGCCGCGTCGTCGGCGACGTCATGGGCCAGTACCACCCGCACGGTGACAGCGCGATCTACGACGCCCTCGTCCGGCTCGTGCAGGACTGGTCGCTGCGGTACCCGCTCGTCGACGGCCAGGGCAACTTCGGCAGCCGCGGCAACGACGGCGCCGCCGCCCCGCGGTACACCGAGTGCCGGATGGCGCAGATCGCCATGGAGATGGTGCGCGACATCCACGAGGACACCGTCGACTTCCAGCCGAACTACGACGGCAAGACGCAGGAGCCGACCGTCCTGCCGAGCCGGTTCCCGAACCTGCTCGTCAACGGCTCCGCCGGCATCGCCGTCGGCATGGCCACCCAGATCCCGCCGCACAACCTGCGCGAGGTCGCGGCCGGTGCGCAGGTCTACCTCGACAACCCGGACATGCCGCGCGAGGAGCTGCTCGAGCGCCTGCTGACGATCATCCAGGGCCCGGACTTCCCGACCGGGGCGCTCATCATGGGCCGCCGCGGCATCGAGGACGCGTACCGCACGGGCCGCGGCTCGATCATCATGCGCTCGGTCGTCGAGGTCGAGGAGATCCAGGGCCGGCAGTGCCTCGTCGTCACCGAGCTGCCCTACCAGGTCAACCCGGACACGCTCGCGCAGAAGATCGCCGAGCTCATCAAGGACGGCAAGCTGGCCGGCATCGCCGACCTGCGCGACGAGACCTCCGGCCGCACCGGCCAGCGCCTGGTCATCGTGCTCAAGCGCGACGCCGTGGCCAAGGTCGTCCTCAACAACCTGTACAAGCACACCCAGCTGCAGACCAACTTCGGCGCCAACATGCTCGCGCTCGTCGACGGCGTGCCGCGCACCCTGCCGCTCGACGCGTTCATCCGGCACTGGGTCGACCACCAGATCGAGGTCATCCAGCGGCGCACGACCTTCCGCCTGCGCAAGGCCGAGGCCGAGATCCACATCTTGCGCGGCCTGCTCAAGGCCCTCGACGCCCTCGACGAGGTCATCGCCCTCATCCGCCGCTCCCCCACCGTGGAGGAGGCGCGCGACGGCCTCATCGAGCTGCTCGAGATCGACGAGATCCAGGCGCGCGCGATCCTCGACATGCAGCTGCGCCGCCTCGCCGCCCTCGAGCGGCAGAAGATCATCGACCAGCACGACGAGCTCGAGGCGATGATCCTGGACTACCAGGACATCCTGGCCACCCCGGCCCGCCAGCGCTCGATCGTCTCCGAGGAGCTCGGCCAGATCGTCGACAAGTACGGCGACGACCGCCGCACCACGATCGACCTCTTCGACGGCGACATGTCGATGGAGGACCTCATCCCCGAGGAGGACGTGGTCGTCACCATCACCCGCGGTGGCTACGCCAAGCGCACCCGCGTCGACGCGTACCGCTCGCAGGGCCGCGGCGGCCGCGGCGTCCGCGGGGCGTCGCTCCGCGGCGACGACATGGTGGAGCACTTCTTCACGACGTCCTCGCACCACTGGCTGCTCTTCTTCACCAACCTCGGCCGGGTCTACCGGGTCAAGGCGTACGAGCTGCCCGACGCCGGCCGCGACGCCAAGGGCCAGCACGTCGCCAACCTCCTGGCGCTGCAGCCCGACGAGCAGATCGCCCAGGTGCTCGACCTGCGCGACTACGCCCAGTCGCCGTACCTCGTGCTCGCCACGAAGAACGGCCTGGTCAAGAAGACGCGCCTCGCCGACTACGACTCCCCCCGCTCGGGCGGCCTCATCGCGGTGAACCTGCGCGACGGCGACGAGCTGATCGGCGTCGACCTGCTCAGCGCCGACGACGACCTGCTGCTCGTGTCGCGGAAGGCGCAGTCGGTGCGGTTCCACGCGACCGACGAGCAGCTGCGGCCGATGGGCCGGGCGACCAGCGGAGTGACCGGCATGCGCTTCCGCGGTGACGACTCGCTGCTGTCGATGAGCGTGGTGCGCGCCGGCGAGGACCCGGACGTCTTCGTGGTCTTCGAGAACGGCATGGCCAAGCGCTCGCCGTCCTCGGAGTGGAACGTCAAGGGCCGCGGCGGCCTCGGTGTCGCCGTCGCGAAGATCACCGAGCGCAACGGCGACCTCGTGGGCGCGCTCACCGTGTCCGAGTCCGACGACGTCATGGTGGTGTTCGCCAAGGGCAACGTCGTGCGTATGCCGGTCGCCCCGGTCGCGCGCCGCGGGCGCAACACCCAGGGCGTCATCTTCGCCCGCCCGGGCAAGGGTGACTCCGTGGTGGCCGTGACCGATGCGCCGGAGACGGCGCCGGAGGACGTGGTGACCGAGGCGGAGGCGGCAGCCGAGGGCGGGACCGCAGCTGCGGCCGACACCGCGGCTGTCCAGCCCGTGAGTGGCGAAGGCGACTCGCAGGCCATCGATGCCGTACCGTCGGAAACGAACGATCAGGTCGCGCCCGAGGCTCCTGCCGCGGACGAGTCCGACGACGAGGGCACCGGAGGTAACGCGTGAGCACGGCAGGCCAGACGAGCAGGTCGGCCCTGGGCCAGGGCGGTCCGACGACCGGCCAGCCGGCGACCGGCACCGCCGGCCCCGGCGCGACGACCGCCACGCGGCCCGGTGCGCAGGCAGGCACCACGGCGTCCCGTCCGGTGGGCGGCGCAGCGAGCGTCCGCCAGCGGCGGGTCAAGCTCACCGTCAGCCGGGTCGACCCGTGGTCGGCGATGAAGATGTCGTTCCTCATCTCCGTGGCGCTCGGCATCGCCGGCGTCGTCATGGTGGCCGTGCTGTGGATGATCCTGTCCGGCATGGGCGTGTTCTCGGAGATCAACCGCCTGGTCGGGACGATCTTCTCCGACAGCCAGAACCCGTTCGACATCATGAACTACCTCGGTTTCGGCCGGGTGCTGTCGCTGTCGATCGTCATCGGGGTCATCGACGTGATCCTTCTGACCGCGCTGTCGACGCTCGGAGCCTTCCTCTACAACGTCTGCTCCTCGCTGGTCGGCGGCATCCAGCTGACCCTCACCGACGACTGACGCAGGACGGTCGGGGCCGTTTTGGAACCGACCGTGGGCGTGGGGTAACCTCATGCCTCGCGCCACCTCCCGTGGCGCAGCGGAGATTGGGCTCACGGGCCTATAGCTCAGACGGTTAGAGCGCTTCCCTGATAAGGAAGAGGCCACAGGTTCAAGTCCTGTTAGGCCCACCAATCCCGATCCCCGCGGTTCCGGTGAGGAAGGCGGAGGCCGTGAAGAAGCTCCTGCTCCTGGTCGCGACCGCCATCGGCGCCGCGGCGATCCAGAAGAAGCTCAAGGACCAGCAGGCCGAGAAGGACCTCTGGGCCGAGGCGACCGACTCCCCGCGCTAGGCGGACCAGCGGCCGACAGGCCACCGGACCCGCTCGGGGGCCATGGCGCAATTGGTAGCGCACCTGCTTTGCAAGCAGGGGGTTAGGGGTTCGAGTCCCCTTGGCTCCACCACGACAGCAGCCCCTCCCGACATCGGGAGGGGCTTCGTCGTGTCCTGTCCCCGTCCGCTCCGGGACCGGTGGTCTCAGCGCAGGTGCAGGATGCGGTCCAGCAGGGGCGGGCCGATGACGACGACCAGCAGCACGCCGTTCACGATGAGCCCGACCCGGGCGAGGCGCTGGCTCGCGTCACGCCGCAGCGCGTGCCACGCGAAGGCCACGCCCGCGACCAGGGGCGCCGCCCAGATCAGGGCGACGGCGCTCCAGCCGAACCAGTTCTCGATGTATGGCACCTCGCCGCCCGGGGTGTCGATCCCGAAGAGGCGGGCGGCGGGGGCGCTCAGGGCGATGAACGCCGCTGTCCAGACGACGAAGACGCCGAGCATCCACAGGGAGGTCAGGGCCTGGACGCGCGGTCGGTGGATCGCGGCGGGGTCGTGCGTGCGACCGGGGTGGTGGGTGGTCATGGTCTCCACCTCCTTGCGCCTCGAGCGTGCACCCACGTGCTGGCCCGCAGGCAGGGGCGAAGGTCCCACCGACCTCAGGGTGCGAACAGGACGCGCGGGACGCGGCAGTTCAGGCCGACGTCGTTGAGCCGGTCGAGCAGCGGGCGGCCGCCAACCTCGGGCAGTGCCAGGGTGGCGCGTTTCCCCGCGGCGAGCTCACGCGCATACGCATCCCGCGCGGCGACGAGCCGCTCCCAGTCCTGCACCCACTGCTCGGAGGGCGCGTCGGCGGACAGGCGTGCCTCGCCGAGGGCGCGCATCTTGGTGACGAGCTGCATCACGGCGTCGTTCTGCGCACTGAGGGCGCCCACGCGCTGGCGCACCGTGGCAGCCGGCCCGACGGCCGCAGCCGCGGCGGACTCCCTCATCTGGGCGCACGCCGCGCTCGCAACGGCGACCACCTCGGAGCTCCCGATGACCGCGGGGTCGTCGGTGGTGGCGTAGCTCCACAACCGGCTCAGCGCGACCCACGCCGCCACGAGGGCCAGGACCACGGCCACCCGTGCCGCCCAGAGCCTCCACCCCGGAGTCGCCATGGACCCATGGTCCCGCCGGTCGGGTCAGCTGCAACCCGTCAACAGCACGAGCACGGTTCCGCCCGGCCGGCGCGCCGGGCCAGGGGTGGTGTGAGCTCGGCTCAGCCGTCGACCTCGACGACGCTCGCGCCCGGCGCGTTCTTCTGCACCGACTCGATGCCGTTCTCGGCAGCGGCCTTGGACTCGTAGGCCTCGCCGACGGCGATCACCTGTCCGTTCCCGGCCTTGAGGCGGAAGCGCCACTTACCGGACTTGTCCTGGTACAGCTCGAACTTCCCTGCCATGGCACACCTCGTCGTGTCGAGACCACAGTGGACGGAACGCCCGCAGCCTAGGCCCGCTGGTTGCCGTGGGCCAGCCCTGCAGCAGGGTCAGGGACGGCCGTATGCCGGCGGCTCGGCCTCACGGGAGAGTCCGGGCGGTGCCGGGAGGGGTCGGCGTGGCTCGCGCACGCCCGCGGACCCGTCGTCGCCGCGACCGCCCGCGGCATACGTCCCGACCAGGGCGCGGCCGCGCAGGCGGCGGTGCCGGTACACGGTGACCAGCCCGTGCCAGGCCGGGTCGGGGATGGCCTGGCGCGCTTGCTGGACCGCCTCGGACGGGCTCGCAGCGGTGATGTGCGCCCGGAAGTCCCGGACGACCCGGCCGTCGCCCACGTGCACGTCGTACGTCGCCATGCGACCCAGCGTGCGCCGGAACGGCCCTGCTCACAAGGGCTTTGCCGGAACTGCTGCGCTAGCCTCGCAGGCATGTCGCAGCCCGGACCCGAGGACGCACGACGCCGGGTCCCCCGCACGGACGCCGTGCTTGCCGAGCCGGCCCTCGTCCAGGCGGTCGCCCGCCTCGGGCGGGAGCGGGTCAAGGACGCGGTCCGCTCGGCCCAGCAGCTGGCCCGGGCCGGAGCGATCGACCCGTCCGAGGTGGCTGCCGTGGCGACGGCGTCGCTGCCCAGCCGGTCGACGTCGCTCACACCGGTCGTCAACGCGACCGGCGTCGTCGTCCACACCAACATCGGGCGGGCGCCGCTGTCGTCGGCCGCCGTCGAGGCCATGACGGCGGCGGCTGGGTACGTCGACGTCGAGCTGGACCTCGCCACCGCCCAGCGGTCCCGGCGCGGCCGCGGCACCCTCGAGGCGCTGGTGGCAGCCGTGCCTGGTGCCGAGGCCGCCCTGGTCGTCAACAACGGCGCGGCCGCGCTCGTCCTGGCCACCACCGCCCTGGCCGGGGAGGGCCGCGAGGTCCTGGTGAGCCGCGGCGAGATGGTCGAGATCGGCGACGGCTTCCGCCTCCCCGACCTCATCGCGAGCACGGGTGCCCGGTTGCGCGAGGTGGGGACGACGAACCGGACGACCTTGCAGGACTACGCCAGCGCGGTCGGCCCCAGCACCGGCTGCGTCCTCAAGGTGCACCCCAGCAACTTCCGGGTCGAGGGCTTCACGTCCTCGGTCCCCGTCCGCGAGCTCGCGACGCTGGGTGTCCCCGTCGTCCACGACATCGGCAGCGGCCTGCTGGCACCCCAGCTGCTCCTGCCCGACGAACCGGACGCCGCCACGGCCCTGCGGGAGGGGGCGTCCGTCGTCACCTGCTCCGGCGACAAGCTGCTCGGCGGTCCGCAGGCAGGCATCGTGCTCGGCCGCGCCGACGTGGTCGAACGGCTGCGCCGGCACCCGCTCGCCCGGGCCGTCCGCTGCGACAAGACCACCCTCGCCGCGCTCGAGGCCACGCTGCGCGGGCCGCAGGCCCCGGTGTGGGAGTTCCTCGAGGCCGACCCCGACGCCCTGCACCAGCGGTGCGCTGCGCTCGCTGCCGCCCTGCCCGACCAGCTCGAGGCGTCGGTCGTCCCCAGCGAGGGGGTCGTCGGTGGAGGCGGTGCGCCGGGACAGGTGCTGCCCGGCTGGGCTGTGTCGTTGCCCGAGTGGGCGGCGGCCGACCTGCGCACCCAGGACCCGCCGGTGCTGGCCCGGGTGGAACGCGGACGCTGCCTCGTCGACCTGCGGTGCGTGCCCGAGCAGGACGACCCGACCGTTGCAGCGGCTCTCGCCCGGCTCGGGCGCTGACCAGGCTCGGGCGCTGACCCGGCTCGGGCGCTGGCCCGCCTCGGGCGATGACCGGCGTCAGGCCGTGATGGTCCCGCCCTCGAAGGTGCAGGTCAGCCGTCCGTCCCCGGTGGCCACGGTGTCGGTGACGGGGTAGCCGTAGCGACCCGTCGCACCCCCGGCAGCCTTCCACTGGGTCAGCACCGCGCCGTACACCCGGCGGGCGGCCCCGGAGCCGAGCGCCCACAGCTCGCCGCCCTGGAACACCTGGTGGCTGCCGCGCGCGTCGCTCGCGGCACCGGCGACCGGGTAGACGAGCACGCCGTTCTGCCGGCCGGCGGCGGCCCAGCCCACGTCCATGACCCCGAGCACCACCTGCGTGGCCGTCGAGGCGGAGTCGGTGATGCTGCCGCCCTGGAACGTCTGCAGCCACCCGGCGTCGCGCAGGTTGAAGGTGCACGGGCCCGTCGGGTAGCCAAGGACACCGTCCTGGCGCCCGAGCTGGGCCCACCGGGTGTAGCGGATGTTGTGGACGACCTGGGTCGTCGTCGACGCCGAGTCGGTGATCGCGCCGCCCTGGAACGTCTGCAGCCACCCTCCGTTGCGCAGGTTGAACGCGACGGGCGCGGTCGGGTACCCGAGCAGGCCGGTCTCGCGGCCCTCCGCCTTCCACTTGGTCCAGCGGATGTCGTAGACGACCTGGGTGGTGGTGGAGGCGGAGTCGGTCACCGCGCCGTTGACGAAGATCTGGATCCAGCCGCTGTCCTTGAGGCCGGTGATCTGGTCCGAGGCGGGGTACCCCAGGGCGCCGCGTGCGCCGCCCATCGCCTGCCACTTGGCGTCGATCCACGACGGGACGGCGCGGGTGCCGTTCGTGGAGTTGGTGACGACCTTGCCGCCCTGGTACTGGACGTAGGTGCCGCGGCCGTCGCCGACCGAGCGGATCGGACCGGTCGAGGCCTTGAGGAACGAGCCCTGGGCGCCGAGGTTCCGGTACTTCTGCTCGATGACGCCCCATTGCGGCAGCAGCGGCGAGCTGTGCTCGGACGTGCGGTTGTCGCTGAGGGAGGTGGTGGTACAGGCGGCCCACTTGTAGGGGGCGACGCAGCTCACGACGCGGCAGTGGACCCCGCCGGAGCACTTCACCTGGGTGTTGCACTGGCCGTAACGGAAGGCGTTGCAGCACACGCGGCGCTGGTCGCAGGTGGCCGTCGAGCCGGTGCCGCACGAGCAGGACCAGCACCTGCTGTCGCAGATGCCGTCGGTGCACCCGGTGCTGCACTTGGAGCAGGAGGCGTTGCAGTCGACGATGTACCGGTAGCCGCCGCCGCACCACGAGGAGTCGGCCGCCTTCCACCACCCCGCGGCGAAGCTGCCGGGCGGGCAGGTGTTGACCCCCTTGTTCACCGTGGCGCAGAAGACGGTCCAGCCGCTCGACGCGGTGTTGCCCGGTCCGCAGATGGTGGCGTATGCCGCGACGGGCCGCAGCGCGTACTCCCTGGGCTTGGTGGCCAGGGCGGTGGCGGCCACGGTCGCCCCGAGCAGGACGCCCCGGCGCGAGACGGGGCGCAGCCGCTGGGCCAGCCGGGTCACGACGCCGGCCATGCCGCCCGGGCCCGCTCCGGTGGTGAGGTCGTCGAGGGTGCTCACGGGCGGCCTCCCTGCCGCAGAAGGGTCTCGCGGTCGGTGATGTGCAGGGTGGAGACGAGCAGGGCCGCGCGCCGCACGGTCGCCATCCGGCGCGCGTGGCTGCCGATGACGGTGAAGAGGCAGAAGCCGCGACCGCCGGAGCTGAAGAAGTGCTGCGAGGCACTCATCCCCGGCAGCGGCCGCTGCATCCGGTTCGGCGCGAACTGCGACGGCGCCAGCCGGGGCAGACCCTGCTTCTCGAACAGGCCCTGGTCGGCGACCTCCGTGCCGTAGTCGACCAGCGCGACGAACACGTCGTCCGGGCCGAGCAGGTCGACGACCCCGGTGCCGAAGTCCTCGCGCACGGCAGGCAGCGGTCGGGTGCACGCGTGCAGCACCGGGCGGGTGACGTCCTGCTCGGCGTCCGGGGCGAGACGGGCCCCCGGTGCGGGCGGCTCGGCGCCCGGCTGGCGGGTCACCTCGACGTGCCACCCCCGAGGCGCATCGGCGCGCAGGCCGTAGCGGTCAGCCATCCCTCACCCACTCCCGATCGAGGTGGCCAGCAGCACCGCCGCCGCACCGCCCAGAGCCACTGTAGCCACGATGTGTGCCGGTTTTGCCCATCGTTCGACCCTTTGGAAGACCCGGTGCAGGGCCTCGCGGTCGTGCACCCGGGCCAGGAGCAGCGACGGCATCGCCCGGACCAGGCCGAAGACGCCGCCGACGAGCAGCCCCACGCGCACGTCGCCGGACAGAGCCGCCAGCAGCACCACGGCATACGTCGTCGCGCTCGTGATGATCGTGACCAGGCCGAACCCGAGCTGCGCGCCGAACCCCAGCCCCATCACCCAGCCGCGGTACTCGTCGAGCCACGCGACGTCGACCTGGCGGCGCCACGACGGGATCGCCGCGGCTCCGCGCAGGTCGAGGACGAGCCCCACCAGCAGCAGGACGCCGACGAGGCCCAGGGCCCAGGCGGAGGACCGGGCGGCGACGGGCACGAGCGCGCCGAGCAGCGAGGCGAGGGCGCCGAGGGCCAGGCCGCCGGCCAGCGATCCGACGAGGTATGCCGTGGTGGTCAGCCACCAGCGGGAGTTGCGGGCCCGCTCCCCGAGCGGGCTGATGCTCGAGAGCATCGACTCACCTCAAGGGGACCAGGTCGCCCGGACGGCGGCGACGACCGCCATGGGGACCCCGAGGACGAGGGAGAGGGCCGTCGCGTCCATGCCCGGGTCAGGAGTCGCGGCCGGCGCGCCCCGGCTCGGGGTCCGGGGGCACGAACAGGCTGGGGTGGCCGGGCGTGATGCCGGAGGCCCGCAGCTCGGCGTCGATCCGCGTCAGGCTGTCGCGGCCACCGTCGTCGGCCGCCGGGACGGAGCCCGCACCGGAACCGACCGCGCCGGGACCCGAGCGGCCGGCGGCCACCCGCGCCTCGTCGGCGTCGGCCACGCCCTGCGCCATGAGGTCGCGGACCTGGGCCCAGGTCGTGGCCGACCCCTCGCCGGTGACGGTGCCGGCCTCGACGTAGACGAAGTACGGCGAGCCGGGGATGTCGTAGTCGGTCCAGGCCCGGCTCGACTGCACGACGTCGAGCCGGCCGGCGAGGGCCTTCAGCGCGCTCGGCGACTCCTCCTCCGGCCCCTTGGCGACGACCACGAGACGGCCGTTGCCGGGCACGTCGACCTCGTGCTGGAACTCCTCCCAGAACGTCTGGCACACGCTGCAGCCGCTGGTGAGGAACGCGAGCAGGGTGCGGCTGCCCGCGGCCGTGACGTCGTGCCGTCGCTCGGTGCGGTCCAGCGCCGTGCCGACCACGTCGTGCCCCCGGGCGGAGTCGTGCCGGGTGGCGGGGACGACCCCGCTCTCGAGCTCGACCGGCACCGGACCGGGAGCGCCGCCGCTGGTGGCGCGGGTGACGCCGGTACCCGCCTCCCTCTCGAGCTCGAGCCCGGCACCCAGCTCGTGCAGCGCCCGGAGGATGAGCGCGTGGCTGCGCAGCAGGCCCAGCACCAGCAGGCCGAGCAGGACGATGGCGACGCCTTCGGCGACGACGGCGGCGAGCATGCGGATCAGCCCTTCGTGGTGCTGCGGACGGCGGCGGGGGTGGTCGCGGGGAGCACGGCCATCACCTGCCAGGCCAGGAAGGCGACGACGACAGCGAGGCCGGCCGTCGCGAGGGTGGACCCGTCCACCGCGCGCCACGCCCCGGTCGGGGGCGACACGGCGACGAGGAGGGCGACGAGGCACGCCGCGCCGGTGAGCGCCGCGTGGGTACGCGTCGCCGGGGTGTCGGGCTTGCCGAAGCATCCGCACGAGCCCAGGACGCCCCCGCGGGCCAGGACCCGCACGATGAACGCGGTGAAGAGCAGGTATGCCGCGGCCACGAGGCCGGCGGCATACCGACCGGGCGCGACCACGGCCCAGACGCCGACGAGCACCTCACCGACGGCGAAGGCCCGCACGAGCTGCCGGTGGACGGGGAGCCCAGCCGTGCGCAGGGCGCGGACCAGCGGGAGCGGGTCGAGCACCTTGGGGACGCCGGCCACGGCGAGCAGCCCCGCCGCGGCGAGGAACGGACCGGCCACGACGTCCCACATGCCGCCCCACGCTACGTCACAGCGGGGGCCGCGGGACGAAACCGGGACGGGCGTCCCGTGATGTCGTCCTGCGACCCCCGCTGTGGGTGGTCGGGGTGGCCCTGGGGGCCGGGGGTCAGGCCGAGGTACCGTCGCCCTTCGCCTCGTCGGCGGCGTCCTTGGCGCTCTCGGCGGCACCCTGGGCCGCGCCCTTGGTGCGGTTGGCGGTCTCGGTCGCCTCGTCCTTGGCGCTGGAGGCGGCGTCGGACGCCTTGTCCTTGACCTCGGACGCCTTGTCCTTCACCGCGCTCGCCGCGGAGGAGGCCTTGTCCTTGGCGGCGTCCGCCAAGCTGGAGACCTTCTCGGAGGCCGAGGTGCCGACCGAGGAGCTGCGACCGGTGGTGGGCGCGGTGTACGGGTCGTCGAGCGGGGTCGCCCACGGGTCCTCGCGCGGAGCGGACTTGCGGAACGCCGCGAAGGCGGCGGCCGCGGCGGCGATGACGCCGAGGGCGATCAGCAGCTTGCCCTTGCGGCGGCGGGGCTTTGCGACCGCGTCGCCCTTGAGCACGGAGTACGCGGCGGAGGAGCGGTCGGCGGCGTCGCCCGCGGCGTCACGCGCCGACTCCTTGGCGGCGGCGGAGGCAGCGGCGACGGCCGCGATGGCCTCGGCCACCTTGGGCAGGAGCGAGTCGACGATCGTGTCGCGGGCGCTGTCCACCTTGGGGGCCAGGCCCTCGACCGCACCCTGGAGCTTCGGCGCCGCGACCTCGATCCCGTGGTCGACCTTGGGCTTGGCCCAGTCGCGGGCGGCCTCCACGTGGGGACCCGCCCAGTCCTTCGCCGAGACCGCAGCCTCGCGCGCCGCCTCGGCGGCGGGGACCACGCGCTCCTTGAGGGCGCCGGCGTAGTCCGCTGCGTCGTGGGCCGTCTGCTGGACGGCCTCGGTGGCCTTCTCAGTCGTGGTCTTGGTGCGGAACACCGTGCCTCCTGTGGGCTGTCGCGGACATCGTCTTCATGTCCATCCTGCCGTGTTTCGGCTGGTCGGCAAGCCCGCCCCCGGTGCGGGACCGGGTGGTGGACGCCCTCGCACAGGCGTGGACGGCCTCGGTCGGCCGTGCGTGGCGGGGCGTGACAGGATGACCGCCATGGACGTCACCCTCAAGACCAACCACGGCGACATCAAGGTCACCCTGTTCCCCGACCACGCGCCGAAGACGGTGCGGAACTTCGTCGGCCTGGCCAAGGGCGAGCAGGAGTACCGCGACGACGCCGGCCGCTCCAACCCGACCCCGTTCTACGACGGCCTGGTCTTCCACCGCATCATCCCCGGCTTCATGATCCAGGGCGGCTGCCCGCTCGGTCAGGGCTTCGGCGGTCCGGGGTACACCTTCGACGACGAGATCAGCCCCGACAAGGACTTCACCAAGCCCTACATGCTCGCCATGGCCAACGCCGGCAAGCGCATGGGCAAGGGCACCAACGGGTCGCAGTTCTTCATCACCGTCGGCCCGACCACCTGGCTGCAGGGCAAGCACACCATCTTCGGCGAGGTCGCCGACGGCCCGAGCCGTGAGGTCGTCGACAAGATCGCGAACGTGCGCACCGGTGCGAACGACAAGCCGGTCGAGGACGTTGTCATCGAACAGGTCGTCGTCAACGACTGAGCCGACCCGTCCGGTCCAGGTGTCCCCGACCCAGAGCCGGCCGGCGCGCCCCGACCCGGAAGGTCCCGCATGACCGAGCCACCGACCCCCGGCGCCTCCTCTCAGCAGGAGGCGCCGCCGGTCTGTCCGCGCCACCCCGACCGCGTGTCGTACGTGCGCTGCCAGCGCTGCCAGCGCCCGGTGTGCCCGGAGTGCCAGCGCCCGGCCGCGGTCGGGGTGCAGTGCGTCGACTGCGTCCGCGAGCAGGCGCGCACCGTCCGGTCGGCCCGGACCGTCCTCGGTGGCCGCCCCAACGCGGCGCCGGTCGTGTCGTACGCGATCGTCGGCCTCTGCGTGCTCGTCTACGTCCTCCAGCTGGCCGTCCCCGGGCTGACCCGCGACATCGCGTTCGTGCCGGCGCTCGGGCGCACGGAGCCCTGGCGGTTCCTCACCTCCGCCTTCGCCCACAGCCCGAGCCAGATCACCCACATCCTGTTCAACATGCTCGCCCTGTGGGTGGTGGGCGCCCAGTACCTCGAGCGGCTGCTCGGTGGGGTCCGGTATGCCGCGGTGTACCTCGTGTCCGCCATCGGCGGGGGCGTCTGCTACCTGCTGCTGAGCACCCCGCCGCAGGTCGTCGGGGGCCAGCTGGTCGGCGGGACCAACTGGTTCACCGCCGCCGTCGGCGCGTCCGGTGCGGTCTTCGGCCTCTTCGGCGCGCTCGTGGTGGTCAACCGCAAGCTCGGCCTGTCCAACGGCGGGATCTGGGCCACCATCGGCATCAACGCCGTGATCGGGTTCGTCGTCCCGGGCATCGCCTGGCAGGCGCACCTCGGCGGCCTGCTGACCGGCGCCGCCTGTGCGGCCGTGCTCGTGGGGCTCAACGGCCGTGAGAGCCGTCGCTACCAGTGGCCCGCGCTCGCCGGCGTCCTCGCGCTGCTGGTCGTCCTGGCCGTGGCCAAGTACGCCCTCACCTCCGACCCCACCCAGGTCTTCCTCGGCGGCTGACCGGCACGCCGCGGCGCCGCACCCGGGTGCGGCCGCGGCGGCATACCCGCTCGTCTGTGCACACAGGTCTGTCCGTGTGCGCACTGAGCGGATCCGAGCGCAGTGGTGCGGAGGTCTGTGCGCGGACCTGCGTGTGGGTCGCGGCATGTGCCCCGCTTGGGAACCTTCGTCCTCGGCCGCGTGGTGGAGCGGCGGCTCCTACCGAGGACGTATTACACGCCTGTCATTCTGTCCCCAGCTGTGAACAACCCTGTGGACAACTGCCGGTCTGTGGACAACCGGAGGACGGGGCCTCAGCGCCAGCGCGTGGTCATCCCGAAGCCGACGAGCATGAGGCCGAAGCCGATGCCGAGGTTCCAGCGGCCGAGCGACTCGACCGGGAAGCGCTGGGAGGTGATGTAGAAGACGACGATCCACAGCAGACCGACGACCATGAGGGTGAGCATCACGGGGACGAACCACGCCGGGTTGCCGACCTTCGGCTTCGCGGGCTTGCTGGGCGGGGTGTAGGCGCGCTTCTCGCGGCCCTTGGACTCCGGCACGGGTTCACTCCTTGCGAGTTCGAGCGGCGTTCGGGCCGCCGTGACGTGTGGCATAGCGTAGTGCCATGCCGGACCAGAAGCTGACGTGGCTGACCCGCCGCCCGACGCCCTGGTCCGCGCTCGTCCCGCTGGTGGCGCTCGGTGCGGGCATCCTCTTCGCGACCAGTGCCGCGACCGCCAAGGGCACCGACCTGCGGTCCTCGACCTCGGACCTGCCCGGCCTCATCCGCGAGCACACCCGCACCAACGCCCTGGCCGCCCAGCAGGTCGGGTCGCTGCGCGCGCAGGTCGACCAGCTCTCCGCCAAGCAGGCGCCGGGTGACCTGCGGGTCACCCAGCTCACCCGGCAGGCGGACAGGCTGCAGCTGGCGGCGGGCACCGAGGCGGTCACCGGGCCGACCGTCAGGGTCACCCTCACCGACGCCAAGAACGTGCCCGACCCGCTGCCCGACGGCTTCACCGTCGACGACTACGTCGTGCACCAGCAGGACGTGCAGGCCGTGGTCAACGCACTGTGGCAGGGCGGCGCCGAGGCGATGATGCTCATGGACCAGCGGGTCATCTCCACCAGCGCCGTCCGGTGCGTCGGCAACACCCTGATCCTGCAGGGTCGCGTCTACTCGCCGCCCTACGTCATCACCGCGATGGGCGACCCGATGGCGCTGCGGGCCGCGCTCGACACCAGCCCGTCGGTGCAGATCTACCGGCAGTACGTCGACGCCGTGGGCCTCGGCTACGACCTGCAGACCAAGCCGGAGCAGACGTTCCCCGCGTACGCCGGCTCGATCAACCTGCAGTTCGCCAGGACCGGCTCGTGAAGGCACTGCGCTGGTCGCTCGGCCTCGTCGGCGACCTGCTCGTCACGGCCGGGGCCCTGCTGCTGCTCTTCGTGGCCTGGCAGCTGTGGTGGACCGACGTCACCGCGAACCGGGTCCAGGGCGACACGGTGCACGCCCTCACCCGCGACTTCGGCACAGGGCGCTCCACCCCGGCCAGCGAGACGCCCAGGGCCGTCCCGTTCGGCGAGGCCTTCGCGATCCTGCGCATCCCGCGGCTCGGCGCCGACTACGCCCGCCCCGTGCTCGAGGGCACCAGCCTCGACATCCTGCAGGAGGGCGTGGGGCACTACACCGGGACCGCGGGCCCCGGCGCCGTCGGCAACTTCGCCGTGGCCGGCCACCGCACGACGTACGGACGGCCCTTCCACGACATCGACCGGCTCCGCCCCGGCGACAAGATCGTCGTCGAGACCGCGCAGGCCTACAGCGTGTACGTCGTGCGGCGGCACGAGATCGTCGACCCCACCGCCGTCCGCGTCATCGCGCCCGTCCCCGACAAGCCGGGCGCGAAGCCGACGGGGCGCTGGATGACCATGACGGCCTGCCACCCCAAGTACAGCGCGGCGCAGCGCTACGTCGTCTTCGCCGAGCTCGACAGGACCTACCCGCGCGCGAAGGGGCTGCCCGTGGGCACCCTCGCCGCCCCGAAGGGGGACTGACCCGTGCTGTATGCCGCGATCTGGCGCGCCCTGCCCGGCCCTCTCGTCGTGCGGGTGCTGCTCGCGCTCGTGCTGCTCGCGGCGGTGGTCGCGTTCTGCTTCCTGTGGCTCTTCCCCCGCATCGCGCCGTCGATGCCGTTCAACGACAACACCGTGGACGGTGGCTCGGCCGCCCACATCACGGTCTCGAAGGTGGTGGCGGCATGACCCGCGTCCTGGTCGTCGACAACTACGACTCGTTCGTCTTCACCATCGTCGGGTACCTCCAGCAGCTCGGCGCGCAGTGCGAGGTGGTGCGCAACGACGCCATCAGCCCAGCCGCCGCGGCGGAGTTCGACGGCGTCCTCGTCTCCCCCGGCCCCGGCACCCCCGAGGAGGCCGGGGTGTCGATGGCGATGATCGAGGCCTGTGGTGAGCGCGCCCAGCCGATGCTCGGCGTCTGCCTCGGCCACCAGGCGCTCGGCGTCGTGCTCGGGGCCACTGTCGGCCGCGCCCCCGAGCTGCTGCACGGCAAGACCTCGCGGGTCCTGCACGACGGGACGGGCGTGCTCGAGGGGCTGGCGTCGCCGTTCACCGCGACGCGGTACCACTCGCTCACCATCGACCCGGCCACGGTGCCGGACCAGCTGCTGCCGAACGGCCACACGGAGTCCGGCATCATCATGGCCGCCCGCCACAGGGACCTGCCGCTGCACGGGGTGCAGTTCCACCCCGAGAGCGTCCTCACCGAGGGCGGTCACCGGATCCTGGCGAACTGGCTGGTGCTGTGCGGGCTGGACGACGCCGTCGAGCGGTCGGCCGGGCTCAGCCCGCTCGTGCGGGACGCCGAGGGCGTCGCGCGCGTGGTCGCAGCCGGCGACTGACGCAGCGGCTCCTTCCCGCGCGCCTCAGGAGGCCGGCGGGGTGGTGGGCAGCGTCGGCAGCGTGGGGGTCGTGGTCGTCGTCGTGGGTGGCGTGGTCGGGGTCGTCGTCGTGGTCGTCGTCGGGGTCGGCGTGGGGGCCTGCGCCACCGTGATGGTGATCGTGGTCCCGTCGTCGACCTTCGTGTCGGCCTTGATGCTCTGCGCGATGACGGTGTTCTCGGGCTCGGTGCTCTCCTTGAACACGGTCTTGATGTTGAGCCCCTTCTGGCTCAGGGCATCCGAGGCGTCGTTGCGGGTGCGACCCACGACGTCGGGCACGGTCACCTTGCCCGATGACACGGTCAGCACGACCTCGCTGCCGGCGGAGACCGTCGTCCCGGCGGACGGCGAGGTCTCGACGACCTTGCCCTTGTCCACGCCGGAGTCGTCGACCGTCTTCACCTCGGAGGCCACCGTCAGGTCGAGGTTGGCCAGCGCGGTGCGGGCCTCGTCCTGGCCGTAGCCCTTGAGGTCGGGGAGCTGCACCGTGTCCGGGCCCTTGGAGACGCTGAGCTGGACCTGGCTGCCCTTGGGGGCCTTCTCGCCGTCGCCGGGGTTCTGGTCGACCACCGTGCCCACGTCCTTGGGGCTGGCGACGTCCATCCGCTCGGGCACCAGGCCCGCCGCGCGGATCCTGGCCTCTGCGGTCTCCACCGGCAGGTTCACGACGCCGGGCACCGTGACCGTCGCAGTGGTGTCGGGTGCGCGGTTGAGCAGGGACTTGCCGGCGAGCACGAGCAGGGCGAGGGCGCCGACCACGGCGAGCAGCAGCAGCACGTAGGCGAAGCCGCGGCGCCTGCGCGGCTCGTCGTCGGGGTCGTGGCCGATGGCCGGCAGGGTCGCGGTGTTGCCGTGCTCGGCCGCGGGCGCCCCGGCATACCCGGTCTGGGTGGGGATCACCGTCGTGGCCGCCGCGGACAGCGGGGCCATCGCCACGGTGGTGGCGGCGCCGGCGACCGCGGCGGTGCCGCGCGCGCCGTCGCTGATCGGGCGGCCGAGCCGCGCGGCCTGCAGGTCGGCGCGGAAGGCGGTCGCGTCCTGGTACCTGGCCTCGCGGTCCTTGGCAAGGGCGTGCAGGACCACGGCGTCGAGCGCGGGCGGGACGTCGGGGTTGAGCGCCGACGGCCGCAGCGGGGCCTGCTCGACGTGCTGGTAGGCGATGGCGACGGGCGAGTCGGCCTGGAACGGCGGCCGCCCGGTGAGCAGCTCGAAGAGGAGACAGCCGGTGGAGTACAGGTCCGAGCGGGCGTCGACGTGCTTGCCCTGCGCCTGCTCGGGCGAGAGGTACTGGGCGGTGCCGATGACGGCCTGGGTCTGGGTCATCGTCGCGTTGGCGTCGGCCATCGCGCGGGCGATGCCGAAGTCCATGACCTTGACCTCGCCGTGCCGGCCGACCATGACGTTGGCGGGCTTGATGTCGCGGTGGACGATGCCCATCCGGTGGCTGTAGGCGAGGGCGTCGAGGATCCCCTCGGTGATCCGGGCCGCCTCGGAGGGGTCGAGCGGCGAGCGCTCGCCGAGCAGCTGGCGCAGCGTCTGGCCCTCGACGTACTCCATGACGATGTACGGGGCGGGCCGCGTGGCGCCGCCGGCCTCGGTGACGGTGTCCTCGCCGGAGTCGTAGACGGCGACGATCGAGGCGTGGTTGAGGCCGGCCGCGGACTGGGCCTCGCGGCGGAAGCGGACGAGGAAGGAGCTGTCCCGCGCGAGGTCGGAGCGCAGCATCTTGACGGCCACGGGTCGGCCGAGCCTGGTGTCGTGCCCGAGGTGGACCTCGGCCATGCCGCCGCGGCCGAGGAGCTCGCCGACCTCGTAGCGGCCCCCGAGGACCTGTCGTGCGATCACTTCTTCTTCTCTCCCTTGCCCTTGCCCTTGCCCGGCTGGTGCGCGGGCGGCGGCTGGGGCTGGCTGGCTGCGGGTTTCGCGGTCGTGGTCGTGCTGGTCGTGCGCGCGGTCGTCGGGGTTGACGAGGTCGCCCTTGTGGTGACGCTGCCGGCGGGTGTCGGGTTGGTGGTCTTCCCGGACGTGGAGCCGCCGGCACGTCCGCCGAGGGCGAGCGCGAGGACCAGGACGAGCAGGACGGCGGCGAGCCCGACGACCGGGAGCAGCCACGCCGGGCGCCGGGTGTCGTGCTCGACCGTGCTCTCCGTGACGCGCAGGGCGGCCTGGGCCGGCGTGGTGACCAGCACCGACGTGGGCAGGGCCTCGTCCGGTGCCAGGCCGGGGGCGCCGGCCACGACAGGCGAGACGGCCGAACGTGCCCCCGGGAGGAGGTGCTCGGGAACCTCGCCGTCGGGGAGGGAGAGGGCCTCGGCGAACTCGGCCGCGCTCGGGGGGCGTTTCGCGGGGTCCTTGGCCAGGGCCGCCATCACGGTGGTGCGCAGCGGCTCGCCGATCTCGTCCGACAGCTGCGGCGCCGGCTGGCTGACGTGCGCCAGGGCGGTGGTCACCATGGTGTCGCCGGAGAACGGCCGGCGTCCGGTGAGCATCTCGTAGCCCACCACCGCCAGGGCGTACACGTCGCTCAGGGGGCCGGCGGGCTCACCCTGCGCCTGCTCGGGCGACAGGTAGTGCGGGGTGCCGAGGACCTCGCCGGTCTGGGTCATCGGCGCCTCGTTGAGCGCCCGGGCGATGCCGAAGTCGGTGAGCTTGGCGTACCCGTCGGCGTTGACGACGATGTTCGCCGGCTTCACGTCGCGGTGCACGACCCCCGCCTCGTGCGCGGCCTGCAGGGCCCGGGCCGTCTGGACGAGGATGTCGCGCACCTCCTCCTGCGGCAGCGGTGCCCGCTCGCGGATGATCGCCGAGAGCGGCTCGCCCTCGAGGAGCTCCATCACGAGGTATGCCGTGCCGGAGTCGTCGCCGAAGTCGTGGACGGTGCCGATGTTGGGGTGGCTGAGCCCGCCGCTGTGCCGCGCCTCGGCGTGGAACCGCTCGACGAAGGCAGCGTCGTCCGAGCCGTCCGGGCGCAGCACCTTCACGGCGACGTCGCGGTCGAGGGTGGCGTCGTGGGCGCGCCAGACCTCGCCCATGCCGCCGGCCGCGATGCGCTCGGTGAGGTGGTAGCGGGAGGCCAGGACCTGGCCGGTCTCGAAGCTCACCTGCCCAGCACCGCTTCCATGACGGCCTTGGCGATGGGGGCGGCCACGCGTCCGCCGAAGGCCTCGCTGCCGGCGTTGCCGCCGTCCTCGACGACGACCGCGACCGCGACCTTCGGGTCCTGGGCGGGCGCGAACGAGATGAACCACGCGTGCGGCGGCTGGCCCGTGGCGTGCTGGGCCGTGCCGGTCTTGCCCGCGACCTCGACCCCGCTGATCTGCGCGGCGGTGCCGGTGCCGGACTTCACGACGGTCTCCATCATCCGCGTGAGAGCGGCCGCGGTGTTGGCGGAGACGGCCTGGGACAGCTGCTCGGGCTGGGCCTCGTCGATGGTCTCGAGGTCGGAGGAGGTCACCTTGGAGACGAGGTAGGGCTTCATCACGATGCCCTTGTTGGCGATGGCCGCGGCGACCATGGCCATCTGCAGCGGCGTGACGCGCACGTCGTACTGTCCGATGGCGGACTGCGCGAGCTGCGGCTCGTTGAGCTGGGCCGGCACGCTGCTCGGCGTCACCGTCATGGGGATCGAGAGCCGGTCGCCGATGCCGAACTTGGCCGCCTGCGCGCGGAACGCGTCCGCGCCGACCTGCATGCCGAGCCAGCCGTATGCCGTGTTGCACGAGATCTCGAGGGCGTGGGTGAGGGAGGTCTTGTCGTTCGGCCCACAGGGGCGGCGGTCGTCGTTGGGCAGGTTGACCGTCGTCTGGGGCAGGTCGAGCGTGGCCGGACCCGGGATCTGGCTCTCCTCGGTGAACTTGCCGGACTCCAGCGCCGCGGCCGTGGTCACGACCTTGAAGGTCGACCCGGGCGGGTAGAGGTTGCCGGCGATGGCACGGTCGACCATGGGCCGGTCACCGTCGGCGTTGAGCTTCTTCCAGGCGGCGACGACCTTGGTGGTGTCGTGGCTGCTCAGGACCGACGGGTCGTACGACGGGTGGCTCACGAGCGCGAGGACCTCGCCGGTCTTGGGGTTGAGCGCTACGACGGCCCCCCGCTGGTTGCCGAGGGCCTTGTCGGCCGCGGCCTGGGCCTTGGCGTCGAGGGTGAGCTCGAGGCTGGCGCCGGTCTGCTCCTTGCCGGTGAGGATGTCGGACACCCGGCGGTAGAAGAGCTTGTCCGAGGCACCGGACAGCAGCGAGTCCTCGGCCCCCTCGATGCCTCCCCCCGCGCCGTACGTGAACGAGTAGTAGCCGGTGACGTGCGCGTACAGGTCCTTCTTGGGGTACGTCCGCAGCCACTTGAGCTCGTCCTTCGAGGGGACGGACTTGGCGATGGGGGCGCCGCCGACGAGGATCTGCCCGCGCTCGCGGGCGTACGTCGCGAGCAGGGTGCGCCGGTTGTCCGGCCGCTCGTTGAGCGACCTGGCCTGCACGAACTGGATGAGGGTCGTCGACACGAGCAGCGCGCTGAACAGCAGCGCGACCACGGTCGACAGGCGGCGGATGGGGGCGTTCACCGGACCGGCACCACTTCCGTGCGGGCCTCGGCGGCGGCGCTGGGGCCCTCCGGCACCTCGGCCACGGGGCGCCGGGCGCGGTCGCTGATCCGCAGGAGCAGCGCGACGAGCGACCAGTTGGCCAGCAGCGAGGACCCTCCGTAGGACAGGAACGGCATGGTCAGGCCGGTGAGCGGGATGACGCGCGTGACGCCACCGACGACGACGAAGCACTGCAGCGCCACCGAGAACGCCAGGCCCGCCGCGAGCAGCTTGCCGAAGCCGTCACGCACGCCGATCGCGGTGCGCATGCCGCGCTCGACGATGAGGACGTAGCAGATCAGCAGGGCGAAGACGCCGATGAGGCCGAGCTCCTCGCCGAAGCTCGGGACGATGAAGTCGGACTCGGCGAAGTACGTGAGGTCGGGACGTCCGCGGCCCAGGCCGGTGCCGAGGAGGCCGCCGGCAGCCATCCCCATGAGGCCCTTGGCGACCTGGTCGGACTGCCCCGGGGCGAACGGGTCGAGCCACAGCTGCACCCGCTCCTGCACGTGGCCGAAGATCAGGTACGCGACGTAGGCACCGGCGCAGAACAGGGTCATGCCGATCGCGATCCACGAGACCCGTTCGGTGGCGACGTAGAGCATGGCGACGAACAGGCCGAACAGCAGCAGCGAGGAGCCGAGGTCGGTCTCGAAGACGAGGACCCCGAGCGACAGCGCCCACGCCACGAGGATCGGGCCGAGGTCGCGCCCACGTGGCAAGGTCAGGCCGAGGAACTTGCGTCCCGCGAGCGACAGGGCGTCACGGGTCTGCACGAGGTACCCGGCGAAGAAGATCGCCAGCAGGATCTTGGCGACCTCACCGGGCTGGAAGGTGAACGGACCCAGGCCGATCCAGATGCGGGAGCCGTAGACCGACCGCCCGATGCCCGGCACGAGCGGCATGATGAGCAGCACGAACGCGGCGACCGCCGCGGTGAAGGTGTAGCGGCGCAGGACGCGGTGGTCGCGCAGGAGCCAGATGACGCCGGCGGCGATCGCGACCGACAGCGCGCTCCAGGTCAGCTGCTTGAGGGCCAGCCCCTCGCCGAGCGAGCGCCCGTGCGCGAGGTCGAGCCGGTGGATCATGACCAGGCCGAGGCCGTTGAGCAGCGTCACGATCGGCAGCAGGAGCGGGTCGGCGTACGCGGCCTTCCAGCGCAGCAGCAGGTGGAAGCCGACGGCGAGCACCAGCAGCCCGGCGACCTGGGTCGTCAGGCCGGGCGGGACGCTGCCGCTGACGGCGAGCGAGACGTTGACGTACGCCAGCACGACGATGCCGACGGCCATCAGCAGCAGCACCAGCTCGACGTTGCGGCGGGTGCGCGGGGGATGGCTCGAGACGGTCGTCATGGCTTGGCGGTGGTCGACGGGCTGCTGGTGGGGCCGGCCGTCGTGCTCGGGGTGGTCGTGGTCGACGGCGTCGGCGTGGTCGAGCCGGAGCCGTCGCACTCGTTACCGGTCGCGCGGGCCACCGCGCAGCGGGAGGCCTCCATCCGCAGCTGCTCCACCAGCGTCTCGGCGGCCTTGCGGGTGTCGGTGGAGACGGTCGACTGGACCTTGTTGCGGTAGAAGTCCGGCAGGTCCGAGACCTGCACGTCGGTCTGCTGCTCGACGTGCGACAGGCTCACCGGGCCGATGTCCTGCGACACGCCCTGGAAGACCGCGACCTGCCCGCCGTGCGCCCCGACGAACCACTGGCGCTGGGTCCAGGCGTATGCCGCGTACGCGCCGCCGCCGACCACGACGAGGACGACGAGCAGCAGCGCGAGCCGGCGCACCCACCGTCCCGGTCCGGCCGGGCCCTCCTCGGCCAGGGGGACCCCGTCGTCGTCGTCCTGCTCGCCGGCTGCCTCGCGGGCGAGGGCTGCCGCCTTGCCTGCGGGCGTGAGGGGGATGGGGCGGGTGCCGCCGCGCCCGCCGCGGGAGGCCGCGGCGCCGACGATCTGCGGCTGGGTCGGGGTCTCCTGGGCGCGGGTGGCGTCGAGGACGTCCCCGATGACGATCGTGACGTTGTCCGGTGCCCCGGCCTTGAGGGCCAGCTCGACGAGCCGGTCGGCCGTGCGGCCCGGGGACTCCCCGGCGGTGAGCACCTCGGCGACGGTGTCGGCCGCCACGTAGTCGGTGAGGCCGTCGGAGGCGATGAGGTAGCGGTCTCCGACCCGGGCCTCGCGGACGGCGATGTCCGGCTCGTCGTCGGGTGCACCCGTGAGGACCCGGGTGACCAGGGACCGCTGCGGGTGGCCGATCGCCTCGTCCGCGGTGATCCGGCCCTCGTCGACGAGGCTCTGGACGAACGAGTGGTCCTTGGTGATCTGGGTGACCTCGCCGTCGCGGACGAGGAAGGCGCGGGAGTCGCCGATGTGGGCGAGGACCAGCTTGTTGCGCGAGCGCAGGATCGCGATGAGCGTCGTGCCCATGCCGTGCAGGCTCGGGTCGCTGCGGACCATGTCGGCGAGCTCGGCGTTGGCGCGCTCGATGCGCTCGAGCAGCGCCTTGCTCGCCTCGGCGGACCCGTGGGCCTCGTCGTCGAGGTCGGCCAGCGCACCGATCACCACCGAGGAGGCGATGTCACCGCCGGCGTGCCCGCCCATGCCGTCGGCCATGGCGAGGAGCCGGGACCCGGCATACCCGGAGTCCTGGTTCTCCGACCGCACCATCCCGACGTCGGAGCGGGCGGCATAGTTGAACGCGAAGGGCATCGTGGTCGCTGCCTATCGCCGCAGCTCGATGACGGTCTTGCCGATGCGCAGGCTGGTGCCCGCCTCGACGCGGACGGGCTCGGTGAGCCGCTGAGTGCCCAGCCAGGTGCCGTTGGTCGAGCCGAGGTCCTCGATGAACCACGCACCGTCGCGCTGGAACACGCGGGCGTGCCGGCCGCTGGCGAAGTCGTCGTCGAGCACGAGCGCGCACTCGGGGTTGCGGCCGATCACCGTGCCGGCCTCGCGCAGCGGCAGGGAGGTGCCGGTGAGCGACCCCTGGGTGACGACGAGCGTGCGGGGGGCGGTGGAGTGCGGCTGGCGCTTGGCCGGGCGGGGCTGCTCGCGGGCAGGCGGCGCCGCGGGACCGCGGGCGGGACGCGACGGCTTGCGCGGGGTCCGGCTCATGACGCGGGTGCCGTACAGGTCGCCGCGCAGCACGCCGACGACGCTGAACACGAAGACCCACAGGAGGACGAGCAGGCCGAGGCGGATGATCGTCAGGGTGAGCTCACTCATGCGGGGACATCACCGCCGACCGGCGCGGTAGACGACAGAGGTGCGGCCCACCGTGATCCGGTCCCCGTCGGACAGGCGCTGGCTGCTGATCCTCTCGCTGTTGACGAACGTCCCGTTGGTCGAGCCGAGGTCCTTGATGCTCACGACCAGGTGCGGGCCGTCGTGGGTGACCCGGATCTCGCTGTGGCGCCGGGAGATGCCGGGGTCGTCGAGGATGATGTCGGCGCTGTCGTCCCGCCCGAGCACCGTGATGGCGCCCATCAGGGGGTAGCGCTCGCCGTCGACGTCGAGCCACGGCCGGTCGGCCGGGTTGGGGCGCCGGGGCGGTGCCGGCTGGACCGGCGCCTGGCGCTGGGTGGCCTCGAGGCCGTCGGCGTCCGGGGCCGAGATCGGCGGGGGCACCGGTGCCGGGGCGGCGGCAGGGGCCGGTGCGGGCGAGGCCGCACGGCTCGGGGCAGCTCCGGGGCGGCGCGCGGTGGAGGTCCGCAGCCGGAACACGCCGGTCTCGAGGTCGTTCGCGCTGGAGAAGGAGACCTGGATGGGGCCCCCGGGCTGGTAGCGCTGGGACTCTGCGTGCTCCTGGGCGGCGGCGATCAGCTCGTTCTCGAGCTCCTCGTCGTAACCGCCGAGGCGGTCGTAGTCGGTGTCGGAGAGCTCGACGGTGTAGAGGTTGGGGACGATCGTGCGCCCCGGGCCGAGGATGGCGGCCCGGTCGTCCATGGCCCGGCGGATCGCGCTCGCGATCTCGACCGGCTGCACCTCGGACTTGAAGGCCCGTGCGAAGGCACCGTTGACGGCACGCTCGAGGCGCCGCTCGACGCGGTCGAACAGTCCCACCTCTCGCACTCCTTCCGTGTGTCCGGCACACGATCGTAACCGGGTCGGCCGGGTGGAGCCGTGCCGCCGTGCGGAGGGTCGTCCTCAGATGTGCGCCCGCAGGCCACCCGGTTTGGCGAACGATGGGGACGTACCCCACAATGGGGGCCGTCCACGCGCAAGTGGCGGAACGGCAGACGCGCTGTCTTCAGGTGGCAGTGTCCTTACGGGCGTGGGGGTTCAAATCCCCCCTTGCGCACTGAACGAAGAAGGACCCCGACACGCTTTTCGTCGGGGTCCTTCTTCGTTCACTTGGTGACACGGCGGGATTTGGGGAGGAGCGGCGAGGAACGAGCCGCGACTCAGACGCTGATGACGATCCACGAGAGCGCGGCCAGCGTCAGCAGGACGTCGAGCAGCAGCGGCGCCCACGCGCCCGGCCGCCCGGCGAACAGCGCGCGTCGCGCCAGCACCCCGGACACCCCGACCGGGATCCAGGTGACGCCGATGCCCAGCACGGCCACCAGCAGGGCGAACCACAGCGGCGTCGGGTCGCTCTCCTGCCAGTCGGTGAACGCGTACGGCAGGTACGCCGCGACGAACCCCGCCGCGAACGACAGGGGCAGGGCGAGGAGCACCAGCCACGACCGGGTGACCAGGTGGCGGCTCGACTCGTCCTGAGGGGCCTGCCTGCGGTCCCTTCGCTCGATCGTGCTCATGGTGGCGACTCCTCCCGGGTCCGTCCTGCTGGGTCCAGCCTCGGGGTCCGGGGCCGTGGCACGAAGGGCCTTTGGTCACCCGGGCGCGCGGTCCCGGATGCCGGCCCGGAATGCCGGTGAGGGACCCGCAGTTGCACCGCTCATGACGACGTGGGGCTTCATCGGCAGTGGTCACATCGGCGGCACCGTCGCCCGTCTCGCCCTCGCGGCCGGTCACCAGGTGGTGATGAGCAACAGCCGCGGTCCGGACACCCTCGCAGACCTGGTCGCCGCGCTGGGCCCGGGTGCCCGCGCGGGCACGACCCAGGAGGCTGCCGAGGCCGGGGACGTCGTCGTGGTGACCATCCCCCTCCGCGCCCTGCGGGACGTCCCCGTCGAGCCGCTGCGCGGCAAGGTCGTCATCGACACGATGAACTACTACCCGCAGCGGGACGGCTCCTTCCCGGGGCTCGACGACGAGTCCACGACCTCCTCCGAGCTGCTCCAGCAGCACCTGCCGGAGTCCAGCGTCGTCAAGGCGTTCAACAACATCTACTTCGAGCACCTCGCCACCCTCGGGCGCCCGTCGGGTGCCCCGGACCGCAGCGCCCTGGCGATCGCCGGCGACGACCGTGCCGCCAAGGGCACGGTCACCCGCCTGCTCGACGAGCTGGGCTACGACACCGTCGACCTCGGACCGCTGTCCGAGGGCTGGCGCACCCAGCCGGACACGGCGGCATACGGGCTCATGTATGCCGCGGACCCCGAGGACTGGTCGGCCGGTGGCCGCCCCGTGCCGGCGTCGGACGTCGCGGACCGCGCGGCGCAGTCGCGCCGGCGCCACCAGTCCTGAGCGGGGCGCTGCCCGGGTGGGACGGTCGTAGCGCGACCGGTCTGCCTCAGGCGGTGCTGCCCGTGTTGACGCAGAGCCGCACGACCAGCCCCCCGTGCGGCGATCCCGGCTCGCAGCGGAACCGCGGGTCGAGCGACGGCAGGGCCCTACCGGCGTAGGAGACCACCCACACGCGCCGGTAGCGGTCCTCCGTGCGCGTCGCGGCAGCGCCCGTGGCCTGCGGCACCCGGAACCCGACGGTGTGCCCGCGGGGCAGGGCCAGGACGTCGGTGGGGACCCGCGCCCCGTCGCCGGTGGCTGCTGCCTCCCGCCGCAGGTAGTAGGACATCCCGAGCCGGACGGAGGTGTCGGCCCACACGGCCCCGTCCCCCGGACGCGCCCGGGACAGGAGCTCGTGGCTGGCGAGGCGGTAGTCCTCGTGCTGGTAGGACGCAGCCACGACCGAGACCGTCCCCACGGCCAGGACGGCCGCCGTGGCGGCGGCAGCTACCAGCCGGGTCGCGTGGTGGCGCAGCGCGACGACGGCACCGGCGAGGACGAGGGACTGGAACGGCACGACCGGCTCGAGGTACCGGGGGACGAACGTCGGCGCCACCACGCTGGCGGCGGCGAGGGCGGCGAGCGGCACGACGAGGACCCCGAGCAGCAGCAGCGTCGTGCGCCGCTCGAACACGCGGGAGCGGGCCACCACCAGGGCGGCCGCGAGGGTCGCTGCGAGCACGACCGGCCCGCCGGCCAGCAGTGACGCCCCGCCGACGAGGGAGGACGGGGTGATGGGTGGCACCCACGCGAGCTGGCCCCGCTGGCGCAGCGAGACGGCGAGCACCACCGCGGTGACCAGGCCGACGGGGACGTTCCAGGCCAGCCAGCGCCGGCGGCCGCGGCCGTCAGCGGGCAGCAGAGCGAGCGCCACCACGCCCAGGACGAGTACGGCATACAGGTGCAGCACGACCGAGGTCGAGGCCGCCAGCACGTAGAGGACGGAGGTGCGCCGACGTGCCGGGTCCTCGGGTGCGAGGTCGTGGAGGCGGACCGCGAGCAGGGTCGAGGCGAGGACCGTCGCGGTGACGAGGGCGTACGGACGGGCGTCGCGCGCGTAGGCCACCGCGAAGGGGTGCACCGCGACGAACAGCGCCGGCACCAGCCCGGCCCGGGGGCCGAGCCAGCGCTGGCCGAGCCGCGCGGTCAGCAGGACGGTCGCGACGAACCCGACCACGCTCGGCAGCCGCAGCGTCCAGTCGGCCGCGCCGACGACGTCACGCCACAGGTGCAGCAGGGCGTAGTAGGGGCCGATGTTGGCGTCGGTCACGCCCAGCAGCGCGTCGAGGCGCACCCAGCTGAGCGAGGACGCCCACGCCGATGCGACCTCGTCGTACCAGAGCGGCTGGTCGTCGAGGCGGGCGAGACCGAGCGCGCCGGCCACGAGCAGCACCGCGACGAGCAGGGGTGCGACAGCCCGACCGGGGAGCCGCAGGCGCCCGGGGACCACGACACGGTCGGTCCACGCCACCCCCTGATCGTCGGGGGTCGGACTGCAGCGGGGCTGGGTGCCACCTGAGGATCTGCTCAACCCCCGCTGTGCCGGGCCCGGGTCGCCGTCATCGCCGGTCCGGGGCGAGGCTGCCGTGCCCGGCGAGGGCGGCCCGGCCGTCGTCCACCAGCCGGCGCAGGCTGTCCGCGGCGGACCACCCGGCGGGGTCGGACGTCGACCCCCACTGCGCGACCTGCTCGCGGGCCCACCTGGTCCAGCGCAGCACCGCGAGCTCCTGCTCGAGCTGGAGCCGCAGCGAGAGCGCGCTCAGGTGCAGCCGCTCGGGGAAGGCGGACTCGTCAAGCGAGGCCTCCGCCATCGCGGTCAGCGACTCGATCCGCTCGGCCGCCTCGTCGCCCTGTCGCGACAGCGTCGCGTCCAGCTGTTCGAGGTCACCCGCATCGGCGAAGAACACCTTGACCATCGCCTCGGACTCCCCGGACCGGGGTGCCGCGGGCTGGTTCAGCCACTCGCGCAGGGCGGCACGTCCCTCGGGGGTGATCGTGTAGACCGTGCGCGGGCGCCGGCCGGTGTGCTCCGTGCGGGACGTCGCGAGTCCGCGCTCCACGAGCGCCTTGGGCTCCTGGTAGAGCTTGCGCTCGGCCCGCGGCCAGAACCAGTTGAGGCTGCGACGGACCTGCTGGGCGAGCTCGTAGGTGGTCCACGACCGCAGGGACAGCAGGCCGAGGACGGCGTAGGAGGTGCCGGTGGGGGCGCTGGGCATGGGACATCTTGACACGGTGCCCTGGGCAGTATCACCCTGATCCCACATACTGCACAGGACAGTAAATGAGAGGACCGACCATGACGACCACCTCGTCCAGCGCACCCACGGCCCACCCGGGCACCTCCGGTGCCGAGACGTTGCCGGTGACCGACCTCGGTGGCGGGGGGCCCGCCCTGGTCTTCGTGCCCGGCTGGTGCGGCGACCGAACCGTCTTCGACCCGCTCCTCGAGCGGTCCGCCCGGCTCCGGCGCTCACTGTCCGTGGACCTGCCCGGGCACGGTGAGTCCCGCCGTCCCGGGGACTACGACAGCTCGCTGCTGGCCGACGCGGTCGTGGCGACCCTCGACGCGGCCGGCGTGGAGGCGTTCGTCCCCGTCGCTCTGTCGCACGCGGGGTGGACCGCCCTCGAGCTGCGGCGGCGGCTCGGGCCGGCACGGGTCCCGGGCGTGGTGCTGCTCGACTGGATGCCGCTGGGCGCCCCGCCCGGCTTCGCCGACGCGCTCGCCGCGCTGCAGTCCGCCGCCTGGCGGGAGGTCCGCGCCGCCCTGCAGGACCTGTGGACCGCGGGGCTCGACCTGCCCGACCTGCGGCGGTACGTCGCGGACATGGGCACCTATGGGCGGGAGCACTGGCACCGCGCCGGGCGCGAGATCGCAGCGGGGTTCGAGCGACACCCCGTGCCGCTGGAGGCGTTCGCCGCCGTGCAGCCGTGCCCCGTGCTGCACCTCTATGCCCAGCCGGACGACCCCGCGCTCCTCGTCGCCCAGCAGGCATGGGCAGACGAGCGCCCCTGGTTCTCCGTGCGCCGGCTGGAGGCTGCGAGCCACTTCCCCATGTTCGAGGTGCCTGCTGAGATGGTCGCGGCCATCGAGGACTTCGTCGGGAGGGTCGCGTGACGGTGCTGGCCGTGGTCGTGGCGCACCCCGACGACGAGACGTTCGGGTGCGGGTCGGTGCTCCTGCGCGCCGCAGCCCGAGGGGTCCGCACGGTGGTCGTGTGCGCGACGCGCGGGGAGGCCGGCGAGGTGCACGAGCGCGTGCAGGTGCCGGCAGGCGGCGTGGCGGCCCTCCGCGAGGCCGAGCTGCGGGCGGCGGCCGCGGCGCTGGGCGTCGACGACGTGGTGCTGCTCGACTTCCGCGACTCCGGGATGGACGGCCCGTGCGCACCCGACACGCTGAGCGGGGCGCCGTTCGACTTGGTCGTCGACTCCCTCGCCGCCGCCCTCGAACCGCTGCACCCGGACGTCGTCGTCACCCTCGACGGCAGCGACGGGCACCGCGACCACCGTCGCGTCCGCGACGCCCTGGACGTGGTCCTCGACGGCACCGGGACGCCGCTGTACCGGCACGCGCTGCCGCGGTCGCTGATGCGCGAGTGGGTCCGGCACCACCAGGGTGACGCCGCTGCGGCGGCCTACACGACCAACCCGTCCATCGGCACGCCCGACGAGGAGGTCACCACGGTGCTCGACGCCTCCGACCACTACGGGGACCGGCTCGAGGCCATCGCCCTGCACCGGTCCCAGGGCTCCCCCTTCGACGGACTGCCCGAGCAGCTGCGCCGGGCCTTCCTCGCCACCGACCACCTCGTCCGGGCCGACCCGCCGTGGACGGGTGGGGAGCAGGAGCGCGAGCTGCTCGGCCTCCCGTGGTCCTGACGCCCGCCCTCGGCAGCTGACCACGGCAAGCACTCGTCGGGACCGTCGGCGCCGCCGCGGACACCGCAGTGCGAGGCTGGACCGGTGCGTGTACGTCGACTGGGCTTCGCCGCCGTCAAGGGCACGCGCCACCTGTCCCGCCCGCTCGTGCAGCTCACAGCCGACGGGCCCGAGGGCGACCGGAGGTATGCCGTGGCCGACCCGGCCACGGGCCGGGTGCTCCGGACCGTCGACCACCCTGCGCTCGCGCGCGTCGAGGCCGAGGTCGAGGACGGGCTCCTGCGCCTGCGCCTGCCCGACGGCACCGTGCTCGTCGGTCCCGCCGAAGCCGACGAGGCCGACGCCTTCGGCGCGGCCGGTGGCGGCACGGTCGAGGGCGACTACTGGGGTCGCCCGGCCACCCTGCGCCCGCTCGACGGGTCGCACGACGCCGCGCTCACGGCATACCTCGGTCGCCCGGCGACGGTGGTCGCCACGGAACGGGGCGCGGTGGTTTGGGGCGCCCCCGTGTCGCTGGTGACGACGGGCGAGCTCGACCGCCTGGCGGGGCGGCTGCGCGCCGCCGGAGCCACCGTCCCCGCTGCGCTCGACGAGCGGTTCCGCGCCACCGTGACCCTCGAGGCCGACCGCGACCCCGAACCGGGCAGCCGCCTGCGCGTCGGCGCGGCCGTGGTGGAGGTCGTCGGCCGGATCGACCGGTGTGCCGTCATCGACGCGGACCCGACCACCGGGCTGCGCGACAGCCGGGTGCTGCGGCACCTGGAGCCGCGGGACGGGCTGCCCGTCTTCGGGGTCGACGCCCGCGTGGTGACCCCGGGCAGCGTCCGGGTCGGCGACCCCGGGACGCCGGAGCGGGCCGCGCACTAGGGTCGGGCCATGCAGGCGAGCACCTTCTCCCTCGAGACCCCCGACGGCACCCGAGTGCACGTGAACCGGTGGTTGCCGGACGGCCCCACCAAGGCGATCGTGCAGCTCGCGCACGGCATGGCCGAGCACTCCGAGCGCTACGTGCGGTTCGCCGAGCGCCTCACCGCCGCCGGGTATGCCGTGTACGCCGGCGACCACCGCGGCCACGGCGGGACGGCGCGCGCGCCCGAGGACGAGGGCTACTTCGCCGACCGCGACGGGTTCGACACCGTGGTCGCCGACCTGCACCTCATCGGCCGTCGTGCCCGTGAGGAGCAGGGCGAGCTGCCGTTCTTCCTCGTCGGGCACAGCATGGGCTCGTTCCTGGCCCGCGCGTACGCCATCCGCAACGGGTTCGAGCTCGACGGGCTGGTGCTCATCGGGACCGCCGGGGACCCCGGGCTGCTCGGCGCCGTCGGCCGGCGCATCGCCACGGTGCAGGCCCGCCTGCAGGGACGCCGGCACCGCAGCGGGCTCATGAACACCCTGACGTTCGGGCAGTACAACTCGGCGTTCAAGCCGAACCGCACGCCGTTCGACTGGCTGTCGCGCGACGAGGCCGAGGTCGACAAGTACATCGAGGACATCCGCTGCGGGGCCGTCTTCACGGCCGGGTTCTACTCCGACCTGCTCGGCGGCCTGGCGCGGATCAACCGCGACGAGGACGTCGCCCGCATCCCGCACGAGCTGCCCGTACACCTCGTGTCCGGGGCGCTCGACCCGGTCGGCGCGAACACCAAGGGCGTCCAGCAGGTCGCCGACCAGCTGCGGCGGCTGGGGGTGCGCGACGTGACCACCAGGTACTGGCCCGGGGCGCGCCACGAGGTCCTCAACGAGACCAACCGCGACGAGGTCATGGAGGAGATCGTCGGCTGGCTCGACGCCCACCTTCGCCGGGATGTCGAGAACGCGCAGGCGGCTCCGTCCCAGGGCTGACGGCGGCCACCCGGACGCCCCGACCGAAGGAGACAGCCAGACATGGCCAAGTACCTGCTGCTCAAGCACTACCGCAGCTCCCACGAGCAGACCGGACAGGGGCAGCTGCCCCCCATGGAGACCTGGACCCCGCAGGAGGTCCACGACCACATCGCCTTCATGGACCACGTCGCCGACACCCTGCGCGAGCGCGGCGAGTTCGTCGACGGACAGGCGCTGTCCCCGGAGGGCACCTTCGTCCGGTTCGACGGCGAGGGCAGGCCGCCGGTGACCGACGGCCCCTTCGCGGAGACCAAGGACCTCATCGCCGGGTGGATGATCGTCGACGTCGACTCGCAGGAGCGCGCCCACGAGGCCGCCGCGTTCCTCTCGTCCGCGCCGGGACCGGGTGGCGTGCCGATCCAGGAGTGGATCGAGGTGCGCCCCTTCCTCGAGCACCGGCCCAACGCGGTCGAGTGACGGCGGAGCCGCCGGTGACCTCGCAGGAGGCGCCGGCCCTCGACGTGGAGGCACAGCTGCGTCTGCTCGGGCCCCAGGTGCTGGGCATCCTCGTCCGCCGCGAGGGCAACTTCGCGGCGGCCGAGGACGCCGTCCAGGAGGCCCTGATCGAGGCGTACCGGCGGTGGCCGGCGGACGGGCTGCCCCGCGACCCGAAGGCGTGGCTGGTCACCGTCGCGCAGCGCAAGCTCGTCGACCTCCAGCGCTCGGAGGTCGCGCGTCGCCGCCGCGAGGAACGCGAGCTGGAGGAGCCGGCCCCCGGCCCGACCGAGCAGGCCGACGACACGCTGCTCCTGTACTTCCTGTGCTGCCACCCCTCGCTGACGCCCGCCTCGGCCGTCGCGCTCACCCTGCGCGCCGTCGGCGGCCTCACGACGCGGCAGGTCGCCGAGGCGTACCTCGTCCCGGAGGCGACGATGGCCCAGCGGATCAGCCGGGCCAAGCGCACCGTGGACGGCGAACGGCTGCGCACCCCCGGGGACCTGCGCTCGGTGCTGACCGTGCTCTACCTCGTCTTCAACGAGGGGTACTCCGGGGAGGTCGACCTGGCTGCCGAGGCGATCCGGCTCACCCGGCAGCTGGCCACGCTTTCCGACGAGCCCGAGGTCGCTGGTCTGCTCGCGTTGATGCTGCTGCACCACGCCCGGCGGGAGGCCCGGTTCACGGCCGACGGCCGCCTCGTCCCGCTCGCCGAGCAGGACCGCTCGCGCTGGGACACCGCCCTCATCGCCGAGGGGGTACAGGTCCTGCAGGCGGCGCTCGCCCGCGACCGGCTCGGCGAGTACCAGGCGCAGGCCGCGATCGCGGCCCTGCACGCCGACGCGCCCACCGCCGAAGACACCGACTGGACGCAGGTGGTGGAGTGGTACGACGAGCTCGCCGCGCTCACCGACAGCCCCGTGGTGGCGCTCAACCGCGCGGTGGCCGTCGGCGAGGCGGACGGACCGCTCGCCGGTCTGCGGGCGCTCGCCGCCGTGCCCGTCTCCGTGCCGCGGCACGACGCGGTCGCGGCCTACCTGCACGAACGCGCCGGGGACCTGGAGCAGGCCCGCAGCCTGTATGCCGCGGCGGCCCGCGCCGCGACGAACGCCGCCGAGCGCGACCACCTCACGCGACAGGCCGCCCGGCTGGGGCACGCCGCCACGTCGTGACGGGTGCCCCGGCCGGACGGCCTGGCGGGGTTCTTGCGTGCGGGCGGGTCAGCCCGCGGTGGTGAGGCGCTCGAGCTCGTCGGCGGTGAGCACGAGGTCGGCCGCCTTCACCGAGTCCTGGATGGACGTCGGGCGGGACGCCCCGGGGATCGGCAGGACGACCTCGGAGAGCGACAGCTCCCACGCCAGCGCCACCTGCTGCGGGCTGACGTCGTGCGCCTTCGCCACCTCCGCGAACGCGGAGTGCCGCGACCCCAGCTCGGAGGCGTCGGAGATGCCGCCGAGCGGGCTCCACGGCAGGAACGCGATCCCGAGCTCGGCGCAGTGGTCGAGCTCGCCGCGGCTGGACAGGAACTTCGGGGAGAACTGGTTCTGCACCGACACGAGCCGGCCGCCCAGGACCTCGTTCGCCTGGTCGATCTGCGCCACGGTGGCGTTGGAGATGCCGGCGCGGGCGATGAGGCCCTCGTCGAGCAGCTCCGCCAGCGCGCCGACGGACTCGGCATACGGCACCTTCGGGTCCGGGCGGTGGAACTGGTACAGGCCGATGGCCTCGACGCCGAGACGCTTGGCCGAGTCGCGCGCCGCCTGCTTGAGGTATGCCGGGTCGCCGTTCACCGTCCACGACCCGTCGCCCGGGCGCAGGTGGCCGCCCTTGGTGGCCACGACCACGGACGAGGTGTCGCCGCCCCAGGACTGCAGGGCCTCGGCGATCAGGGACTCGTTGTGGCCCACCTCGCCGGCGTCGCGGTGGTAGGCGTCCGCCGTGTCGATGAGGGTGACACCGGCGTCGAGGGCGGCGTGGATGGTGGCGACGGACCGCTCACGGTCGGGCCGGCCCTCGATGGACATCGGCATCCCGCCGAGCCCGATCGCGCTGACCTTCAGGTCGCCGAGCACACGCTGCTGCACGTCATCAACTCCTTCGTGGGGGGGGCTGTGGGCGACGCTCGCGGTGGGTCACCGGGCGACTGCCCTCACCAGTGCCAAGTCCCTCCCGCCGGAGGATGTTCCCCGCCGTCTCGTCATGCGAGTCGGCCGTTCCGCTTCGTGAGAAGGGTGTGGTCGCAGGTCTGACCCGGGTGCTTCCGCGGCAGCCCGCGACCAGCCCCGACCTCAGCGGCGGAGGCGGCGGAGCAGGCCCCTGCGGGCCGTGCGCAGGCGGAAGCCGTGCATCGGCAGGTCGAACGGGTCGGCGAGCCCCCCCAGCTCGGCCTGCACCGCGTCCGGGGGCGCGCCCTCGCCGAACGTGCCGAACATCCACGCGATCGCGGCATCGCCGAGCTCCAGCGGGTGGAACAGGAACGGCGAGTCCTCCTCCTCGCGGTGCTCCCCGGCCCAGTACGGCACCTCGAACGGCAGCGGCTCCCCCACCGAGTCGGCCACCGAGTCGTCGAGCTCCTTGTCCGAGTAGGCCTCGAACGAGCGGAGGACGGTGCCGTCGGCCCGGTGCACCTCGAACTGGCACAGGTCGACGACGCTGTGGATCATCAGCTGCCACGTCATCAGGCCGGCCTCCGCCGCCGCCCGGCCGAGCCGGTCCACCTGCGCCGGCGGCACCATCCCGCCGAGGACGGTGGTCGGCCCGAACGTCGCGACGTACAGCTCGTCCTCGCTGCCGGGGTAGCCGCCGTCGGCGAGCGTGCTCACCCCCAGTGGTGTCACCTCGGCGTCGGGGAACCACCGGGTCGCGGCGGCTCGCGCCGCCTCCGGTCCACCCTCGGCGTGCGCCCGGACGTCGTCGCGCGGCGTCCCCGGCCCCACGGCATACAACGCTGTCTTGAAGCCCACGGCCCCTCCCGGTCTCGGCTGACCGCCACGGTAGCGACGCCGCCCCGCGCGCGGGGCGTTCGGTCTCGGCGGCCCGCCGGCGCCTGCTCTGACAGACTCGGGCCATGGACTCCGGAGCCCCCAGCAAGGACTTCCGCTCGGCCTACCGCCACGGCTTCGCCCGCGTCGCCGCGTGCACCCTCCCCGTCTCCGCCGCCGACCCGGCCCGCAACGCCGAGGCGATCCTCGAGCAGGTGCGGCGGCACCACGAGGACGGCGTCGCCGTGACCCTGTTCCCCGAGCTGAGCCTGTCGGGCTACTCGATCGACGATCTCTTCATGCAGGACGTCCTGCTCGACGCCGTCGACCGCGCGATCGTCGACCTCGCCACCGCGACCCGGGGCCTGCGACCGCTGGTCGTCGTCGGTGCCCCGCTGCGCAGCGGCAGCCGGATCTACAACTGCGCCGTCGTGATCCAGGGCGGCTACGTCCTCGGCGTCGCCCCCAAGTCGCACCTGCCGACGTACCGCGAGTTCTACGAGGCCCGCCAGTTCGCCTCCGGCGCCGGCATCCGCGGCACCGTCCTCACCCGACCGCACTGGCCCGGGGCGGACGAGGACGGCGACATCCCCTTCGGGGTCGACCTCGTCTTCCGCGCCGCCGACCTCCCGGACCTCGCCGTGCACGCCGAGGTCTGCGAGGACATGTGGGTCCCGGTGCCGCCGAGCGCCAAGGCCGCCCTCGCCGGCGCCACCGTGCTGGTCAACCTCTCCGCCTCCCCCATCACCGTGGGCCGCGCCGAGGACCGCCACCTCTACGCCCGGTCCGCCAGTGCCCGGTGCAGCGCCGCCTACCTGTATGCCGCGGCCAGCCGGGGCGAGTCGACCACCGACCTGTCGTGGGACGGCATGACGATGGCCTACGAGATGGGACGGCTGCTCGGACAGACGGAGCGGTTCCCCGAGTCCGCGCAGGCGACCGTCGTCGACGTCGACCTCGACGGCATCCGTCAGGAGCGGATCCGGCAGGGGACGTTCGAGGACAACCGGCGCACCGAGTGGATCGGCGAGGAGGACGGCGAGCTGTTCCGGGCCCTCGAGTTCACCCTCGACCCGCCGCGCGGCGACATCGGCCTGCGGCGCAAGGTCGACCGCTTCCCCTTCGTCCCCGACGACGAGGCGCGGCTCGCGCAGGACTGCTACGAGGCGTACAACATCCAGGTCTCCGGGCTCGAGCAGCGTTTGCGCTCTATCGGCTCGGACACCTGGCAGCCCAAGGTCGTCATCGGCGTCAGCGGCGGCCTCGACTCGACCCACGCGCTGATCGTCGCCGCCAAGGCGATGGACCGGCTCGGGCGGCCGCGCACCGACATCCTCGGCTTCACGATGCCCGGCTTCGCGACGAGCAAGGGCACCAAGGAGAACGCGATCCACCTGATGGAGAGCCTCGGCATCACGTGGGAGGAGCTCGACATCCGACCGGCCGCGACCCAGATGCTCAAGGGTCTCGGCCATCCCGCGGGCGACGGTGAGGAGGTCTACGACGTCACGTTCGAGAACGTCCAGGCCGGTCTGCGCACCGACTACCTCTTCCGCGCGGCGAACCAGCGCGGCGGCATCGTCCTCGGCACCGGCGACCTCTCCGAGCTCGCGCTCGGCTGGTGCACCTACGGCGTCGGCGACCAGATGTCGCACTACGGCGTCAACGCCGGCATCCCCAAGACGCTCATCCAGCACCTCATCCGCTGGGTCGTCGCGAGCGGCCAGTTCGAGGGCGAGGTCAACGACACCCTCACGACGATCGTCGACCAGGAGATCAGCCCCGAGCTCGTCCCGGTCGCCGAGGGCGAGGCGATGCAGTCCACCGAGGACGCCGTCGGCCCCTACGCGCTCAACGACTTCACGCTGTACCACGTGCTGCGCTGGGGCTACCGGCCGAGCAAGATCGCGTTCCTCGCCCTGCACGCGTGGGCGGACGCCGAGGCGGGCGAGTGGCCGGCCGGCTTCCCCGAGGACCGGCGCACGGCATACGACCTGGCCACGATCCGGCGCTGGGAGGAGGCCTTCCTCACGCGGTTCTTCGCCAACCAGTTCAAGCGCTCGGCGCTGCCCAACGGTCCCAAGGTGGTCGCCGGCGGGTCGCTCTCGCCCCGCGGGGACTGGCGGATGCCGTCGGACGTCACCGGCCGCGCGTGGCTGGAGGAGCTGCGCACCAACGTGCCCGAGGCCTAGCCCCTCAGTCCAGTGCGTCGATGGGTGTGCCGCGCCGTTGCGCCTGCAGCCGGCGGTGCAGCTCGCGCACCTCGCCAGTGAGCTCCTCGGCCGGCCCGTCGACCTGGACGCCCGGCGCCACGGCTAACACCGGCAGGGCGGCCACGGGTGCCGGGCCCACGCCCCACCCGCGCAGCCAGCCGACGTACTGCTCGGTCGACACGGCATACACGACCCGGCCGATGCCGACCCACCCCGTCGCGGCGGCGCACATGGCGCAGTGCTCGCCGGACGTGTAGACCGTCGCGCCCGCGCGCTCGTCCGGCGACAGCAGCTCGGCCGCCCGGCGGGCCAGCTCGAGCTCCGGGTGCCGGGTGGGGTCGGCCATCGTCGTCTCCCGGTTGCGGTCCTCTGCCAGGCGCTCGCCGCCGGCGACCAGCACCGAGCCGAACGGCTCGTCCCCCGCCTCGAGCGCCTCAGCGGCGAGCTCGACGCAGCGTCGCAGGTGGTCCAGGTCGGTCTCGGTCAGCGCCATGCCCGACAGGCTAGGGCCGGGCGGTCCCGCACTGGTGCGTCTGGCGGGGTTCCGAGCCGGTCGGGAGGGGGGACCGGCTCAGAGCTGGCCGCTGGTGATCCAGTCGCACGCGCGGTGCATCGCGTCCCACGGGTCGGAGCCGAGCAGGGTGGTGAACCGCTCCGCGTGCCGGGACTGGGGGTCGGTCATCGTGGCCGTCCACTCCCCGCCCCGCTGCGTCTGGCTCAGGCTGACCGTTCGGGGCAAGGTGCACGAGGCGATCTCGATGAGCACCGGGCCGCCGCGCTCGCCGGTGCGGGTGATCGTGAACGCGTGCCCGGCGATGATGTCGGTGCAGCGGGCCGCCTCGAGGGCGCGGGAGCGGGCCCGGTGGTACTCCGCCTGCGCGGAGTTGCCGATCGACAGGGCGAGGGCGGAGCGGGCGGGCGACAGGCCCGACACCGTCCGCGCGCGGTTGGCGTCCTCGACGGCCGCCTCCGCCGCCATCCAGGTCCGGGTCACGTCGGCGGCGAGCTGCTCCCGCTTCTCGGGCGCGGCGTGGGTGACGTACCAGGCGTTGGTGTAGAGGCGGTCGATGACTGTCATGCCCCCGGTTCCCTTCTGACGAGCTGTCCCTGCGCGAGGCGCCCGACCCGTCCCCTGGCCGCTTTCCCCGCACCTCCCATGGTGGGTCGCCGGGGCGTCGCCCACATCGGCCCGCAGCGGGCCGACCGTCTCCACCACGGGGCTGACGGCACCCCTGCGGCTGCGCCCGTTTGCCTCCGGTGGAGCGGCGCTGGCCCCGCCCACCCGCGGGGTGGCAGGGCGCGACCCCCACCGCCGAGGGAGTGCGGCGGCCGCGGCCCCCACCCGCAGCCGACGGCGTCGGGTCACCCGCTCCACCTGCCGTGGAACCGGGCTAGCGCTCGACCCGGTCGCGGCGCATAGTGGACGAGGGACCACGGGGAGGGCCCGCCGACCCGGTTCCTGGGAGCCAGCATGTCGCCTGTCACGAACACCCCTGACCTCGTCCCCGTGCTGTCCGCCGGCAAGCACCGCAGCCCACGCAAGGGCGCGTGCTTCATGGAGATGGCCTCGTTCCTCGCCGGTGAGAAGTGGAGCGACCACCCGCGCTGCACCCATCCGCTCCTCGCCTCGATGGCCCGGCTCGTCAACGACGCCCTGTCCGACGACGAGCGCCGGCGCATCGCCACCCTCGTCCCGGACGTCGTGGGGCTCGTCGGCGACGACCTCGCCATCGACGTCTCGCTCGCCGTGCACGCCGCCGCGACCGCCCTGCCGCTGGTCTCCGCGACCCGGCAGAACGTGCTCGCGGTCGGGCTGCTCACCGCCGAGCGGATGCTCGACACGCTGCCCGAGGAGCACGAGGACCTCCATGCCCGCTGCGAGGCCGCCTTCAGCGCGGTGCCCGAGGCCCACACCTGGGCCGTCCGGTACGCCCGGGACGCCCGGGTGCGTGAGCGCATCTTCCGCCGCCAGACGGCGCCGCACATCGTCGCGTATGCCGTGGAGGGCGTCGCGGTGGCGTGCATCGACTCCCCGGCCGACCACCTCATCGGGATGCTCGAGCAGGCCGTGGCCGACCTGCGCTCGCGGGTCCTGGCGCCCGTGCCCTCGCGCATCACCGCCCTGCCGATGAAGGTCTGAGCCCCGCACCCCTCGAGCCCCCGCCGGCGTCGCCGGGGGCTCGAGGCGTGTCCGGACCGGCACCCCAAGTCGGTCCCAAGTCCGGCCCAAGCGCATGGGCGCACTGTGTTCCGCACAGACCAGAAAGCGGAACAAGGAGTCACCCATGACCATCGAGCTCACCACCTCGGACCTGCGCGCCGAGTCCCTCCGGGACCTGCGCGACGCGGAGGTGCAGCTGCCCGGCGACCCCGGCTACGACGCCGCGCGGATGCCGTGGAACGTCGCCGTCGACCAGCGCCCGGCCGCTGTCGCCACCCCGACCGACGTCGCCGGCGTGCAGCGGGTCGTCCGCGCCGCCGCAGCCGCCGGCCTGCGGGTCGCGCCGCAGGGCACCGGCCACAACGCCGGGCCGCTCGCCGCCCAGGGCCTCGGCGACGTCGTCCTGCTGCGCACGTCGGCCATGACCCGCGTGAGCATCGACAGCGCCCGCCGGATCGCCCGCGTCGAGAGCGGGGCGCTGTGGGAGCACGTCACCGAGCCCGCTGCCGACGCCGGCCTCGCCGCGCTGCACGGCAGCAGCCCGGACGTGGGCGTCGCCGGCTACTCCCTCGGCGGCGGCATCGGCTGGTACGCCCGCCAGCTCGGCCTCGCCACCAACAGCCTCACCGCCGTCGAGCTCGTCACGGCCGACGGTGAGCTCGTCCGCGCGGACGCCAACCGCAACCCCGAGCTGTTCTGGGCCCTGCGCGGCGGCGGCGGCAGCTTCGGCGTCGTGACGGCCCTGGAGTTCCGGCTCTTCCCGATCGAGTCGGCCTACGCCGGCATGCTCATCTGGGACCGCGAGCAGGCCGAGCCCGTGCTGCGCCGGTGGGCGCAGTGGGCGCCCGACGCCCCGGACGAGGTCACCACGTCGTTCCGGGTGCTCAACCTCCCGCCCATCCCCGAGATCCCGGAGATGCTCCGCGGCCGCTCCATCGTCATGGTGAACGGCGCGGTCCTCGGGAGCGACGAGCGTGGCGCCGAGCTCATCGCCGGCCTGCGTGACCTGCGACCCGAGATCGACACGTTCGGCCGGGTGCCGGCGCGCTCCCTGGTGCGGCTGCACATGGACCCCGAGGGCCCGACCCCCGGTGTCTCCGACTCGGCCATGCTCGCCTCGCTGCCGGACGCCGCCATCGACGCCTTCCTCGCCGAGGTCGGGCCGGGCTCGACGTCCTCGCTGCTCGCGGCGGAGCTGCGCCAGCTCGGCGGGGCGCTGGGCCGGCCCGACGAGCAGGGCGGTGCCCTCAAGCGGCTCGACGGGCAGTTCCTCGCCTTCGGTGTCGCGGTCGCGGCGACGCCCGAGATGGCGGTGCAGGGCGAGGTGGACGCGGCTCGCCTGGTCGGGGCGGTCGAGCCGTGGGGCAGCGGTCGCCGCTACCTCAACTTCGCCGAGGGCGCGGTCGACGCCCGCAGCGCCTTCGACGAGCGGGCCTGGCTGCAGCTCAAGGCGATTCGCACCGCGGTCGACCCGCGGGGTGTGTTCCTCGGCAACCACCGCATCCCGCGGCTGGTCGAGGACGGGCGCGTCACCGACTGACGCGCCCACGAAGGACAGGAGCCGGGGGGCACCGAGGGGGTGTGCCGCGGTCCGGGGGGCCCGCGGGACACCCGTGTCCCGCGGCATGTGGGCACGATCGGGACGCTCCCGGCATACCGCCTCCGGACGGTGCCGGCTCCGTCGAAAAGGCCTGTTCGCGGCTGCGGCCCCCCGCGTACCATCCGCCGCGTGAGAGTGGGTGTCCTCGGCGCCGCGCAGGCGCAGGTCGGGGACGAGCCGGTGGACCTGGGCACGCGCAAGCAGCGTGCCCTCGTCGCTGCCCTGGCCATGAACGCCGGGCGCCCGGTGTCCGTCGACGCCATCGTCGACCTGCTCTGGCCGCAGGACCCGCCGCGTGGTGTCACGGGCACGCTCCAGGCGTACGTCGCCGGCCTGCGCCGGGCCCTCGAGCCCGACCGGCCCGCGCGAGCCCCGTCCACCGTGCTCGTCACCGTGGCGCCGGGGTACGCGCTGCGGGTGGCCGAGGACGACCTCGACGCCACGCGGTTCGACCGGGTCGTCAGCCGCACGCACCGCCGCCTCGGCCGGCACACCGGGCTGCACGAGCCCAGCGGGTTGACGCGCGAGGAGCTCCAGTCGGTCGTCGCCGACCTCGACGAGGCGCTCGCGCTGTGGCGTGGCACGCCCTACCTCGAGCTGGAGGACGCCCCTGCCGCCGTCGCCGAGCGCGCCCGGCTCGAGGAGCTGCGGGTGGTCGCCCTCGAGGACCGGGCCGTCGCGGCGCTCGAGCTCGGCCAGCACGCGACGGTCGCCGGCGAGCTCGAGGCGCTGACCACCGCCCACCCCCTGCGTGAGCGGCTGTGGGGCCTGCGTGCCCTCGCGCTGACCCGCTCCGGCCGGCAGGCGGAGGCGCTGGACGCCCTGCGCGAGGTGCGCGAGGTGCTCGGCGACGAGCTCGGGCTGGAGCCGGGCCAGGAGCTGCGCGACCTGCAGGGGGCGGTCCTTCGGCAGGACCCCGTGCTCGACTGGACGCCCGTGCCCGAGGCCCCGGCGATCGAGCCCACCACCCGGATCGAGGGCGAGGGAGCGGCGGCCGCCCGGCGCGAGGCGGCCGCCTCGCCGGCGGCGGAGACCTCGCCGCCGGCGCCCCGGATCCGTGGCACGGTCCCGAGCCTGCCGGACTGGCCGCTCGTCGGGCGTTCCGAGCAGCTCGCCGAGCTCGTCGGCGCCCTGGACCGGGCGGAGTCGGGGACGCCGACCCTGGCGGCCCTCGTCGGCGAGCCCGGCATCGGCAAGAGCCGGCTCGCCGCCGAGCTGGCCGCGGTGGCCGTGTCGCGCGGGGTCACCGTGCTGCTCGGCCGGTGCTCGCAGGACGACGGTGCCCCACCGCTGTGGTCGTGGCAGCAGGTGCTGCGAGGCCTCGGGCGTGACCTCCCGGAGGAGGACGGCGACGACGACGGGGGTGCGCGCTTTCGCACCTGGGAGGCGATCGCGGCCGACGTCCTGGACGCGGCCGCGAGCCGCACGCTGCTGGTGATCCTCGACGACCTGCACTGGGCCGACGTCGCGAGCCTGCGGGTGCTGCGGCTGCTCGGCGAGACGATGCACGACGCCCGGCTCATGGTGCTCGGCACGTGGCGCAGCCACCCCGAGCCGGCCGACGCGCTCCTCGACGCGGTCGAGACCTTCGCCCGCCGGCACGCGGTGCGCCTCGAGCTGCGCGGGCTGTCGGCCGACGACGCCTCCCGCGTCGTCGAGGCGGTGAGCCACCGGTCGCCGTCCACCGCCGAGGCGGCGGCGCTGCGCGGCCGCACGGACGGGAACCCCTTCTTCCTCGTGGAGTACGGCCGGCTGGCGCGGGAGGGCGGCGACCTGTCCGCGCTGCTCTCCGAGCCGCACGCCCCGGCCGCGGTGCACGACGTGCTGGCGCGCCGGCTGCAGCGCATCCCCGAGGAGACGCTGTCGGTGCTGCGGTGGGCCGCCGTCGTCGGCCGCTCGTTCGACCTCGGCCGGCTCGAGGCGGCGTCCGGCCTCGACGAGGACACGCTGCTCGACCGCCTCGACCCGGCCCTGGACGCGGGGCTGGTCCGCGAGGACGGGATCGGCCGGTTCCTGTTCGGCCACGCGCTCGTGCGCGACACGATCTACGCGGCGATCCCGGCCACCCGGCGCGCGCGGGCCCACGCCCGCCTCGCCCAGGCGATGCAGGGTATGCCGGGCCGCGAGACCGAGCTGGCCCGCCACTGGCTCGCTGCGGGGCCGGCCCACGCGGCCCGCGCCTGGCTCGCCGCGGTCGGCGCGGCCGCGCTCGCGCGCCGGCTGCACGCGTACGAGGAGGCCGCCGGCCTGCTGCGCTCGGCCCTGGACACGCTGCCCCTGGACCCGGACTCCACGCCGCGCGAGCGCTACGACGTGCTCACCGACCTCGCCGAGGCCCAGCGCTGGAGCGGGGACTGGACCGGTCTCATCGCCACGACCGAGGAGCTCATCGCGGTCGCGGAGGAGCTCGACGACGTGCAGCTGCTCGCCCGGGCCGCGACGACGACCGCGGTGGGTGCGCTGTGGCAGTCCGGCCCCCACGGCAGCGTCAACGAGGGCGTGGTGCGCGCGCTGCGCGAGGTGCTCCAGCAGCTGCCCGCCACCGACGACCCGGTGCGCTGCCGCGTGATGCTCAGCCTGGCGCTGGAGATCTACTACGGCTCGACCTTCGAGGAGCGCCGGGCGCTGTGCGACGAGGGCCTGGCGATGGCGCGCCGGCTCGGCGACGAGGCGCTGCTGCTCGACGCGTGCCAGCTCGCGTTCACCGCCTTGTGGCGGCCCTCGACCGCCCCCGAGCGCCGCGAGCTGATGACCGAGGGCATGGAGCTGGCCCACCGCCTGGGCAACGAGCGCGCGTACGTCGTGACCACCACGCTGAGGGCGGTCGTCGCGGCCGAGCTCGGCCTCCCGGAGGAGATGTGGGAGCACGCCGCCGTCGCCCGGGATGGTGCGCAGCGGCTGCGGCTGCCGTACGGGCTGATCGTCCTGGACTCCCTCACCCTGCCGTGGCTCGCGATGGCCGGCCGGTTCGAGGAGTGCGAGGAGCTGATGGCGGACATCGTCCGGCTCGACCAGCAGATGACGCTGTCGCAGACCGAGGACGCGACGACCGGGGCGTTCATCACGCTGCGGCTGTGGCAGGGCCGGTCGGCGGAGGTGGCGCCGACGCTCGAGCAGTTCGCCGAGGTGAGCCCGCTGCCCGTCACCTCCACCGTCCTGCTGTTCTGGCTGCGGGGCGGGGAGCGCGAGCGGGCGGTGTCGTGCTGGCGCCAGCACCCGGTCGACCTCGACGGCGACGACTGGTTCTCCATGCTCAACTGGTGCGCGGCCGCGGAGGTGGGTCTCTGGCTCGACGACCACGCGCTGGCATCCCAGGCCTACGAGCGCCTGGCGCCGTATGCCGGCAGGTCGGCGTGCGCGGGCTCCGGCAACGCGATCGGCCCGGTCGACCTGTTCCTCGCGCAGGCCGCCGCCGCCGTGGGCGAGCGCGAGCTGGCCGCCCGGCACGCCGACGCGGCGCAGGAGCTGCTGGACGCGTGGCAGCTCCCGCTGGCCGCGGAGTGGTTCCGGGCGCAGCGGGAGCGCTTCACGTTCTGAGCGCGGGTCCTCAGCCGGCGTACCGGAAGGCCAGCCGCTCACGCCGCTGGAAACGTCGCCGCGTGGCCCGCCACATGAGGCGGTGCACGCCCCCGGAGCGCGCGAACACCTCGCGCAGCAGCGGGACCGGCACGTCGTGCGCAGCCCACGGCACCAGCCGCAGGACGGTGCTGAACGGCACGCCCTGGCGGAAGTGCTCCTCCTCGAGGGCCTCCCACTCCTCGTGGGTGAGGACCTGCTGGATGATGGCGATCGCCTCCGTCTCCTCGTGCTGCAGGTGCCTGGCGAGGCTCTCCCTGCCGGCGCACAGCCGCACCGCCAGGGCCGCGCGGGCGTCCTCGTCGGCGTGGGTCGACAGCTGCCGGAAGCCCGCCGCGCACGCCTGCAGGATCGGGTCGATCTCGTGGTGCTCGGCCTCCATCGCCTCGAGCACGCGACGACCCTCGTCGTCGGTCCGCTCGAGCAGCGTCGGCCACAGGCCGGCGTCCTCGCCGGAGTGGTGGTGGTGCAGCACCTCGGCGAACAGGTCCCAGCGCTCGGCGAGGGCCTGCCAGCACGCGCGGTCGGTGACCGGGGTGGCCTTGGCCGCCGCGGCGAACGCCGCCAGGTCGCGGCGGAAGCCGTGGTGCATCACGTACATCATCGTCATGTCGACCGGGCCCGGGTGGGCGGCGGTCTGCCCCGGGAACCGGAGCTGCTCGGGCCAGGTGGTGGGTGTCGTGGTGGTCATGGTGGTTCTCCGTTCGGTTCGTGCGGGATCGGTCACGGCGCGCCGACGAGCTCGGGCTCGTCGTCGGCCACGGGGTGGGGTGCGGGCAGTGCCGCGGGGTGGGTCGCCGGGCGCGGTCCGGCGGTTGCCGGACCGGTGACCCCGGTCGACGCGGACCCGTCCGTGACGGGCACGTGCTCGGTGTGCTCCGCGTGGACGGTCGGCAGCACGCGGTCGAGCCAGCGCGGGAGCCACCAGTTCCAGTCGCCGAGCAGTGACATGGTGGCCGGGACGAGCACCATCCGGACGACGGTGGCGTCGAGCAGGATCGCCGCGGCCATGCCGATGCCCAGCTGCTTGACCACGACGTCGACCTCGCTGGCGAAGCCGAGGAAGACGGCGACCATGATCGCGGCGGCGCTCGTGATGACCCGGCCGGTGGCCGACAGGCCGCGCACGACGCTCGCCCTGGCGTCGCCGGTGGCGAGCCAGTCCTCGCGGATGCGGGACAGCAGGAACACCTCGTAGTCCATCGAGAGGCCGAACAGGATGGCGAACATCAGGATCGGCACCCAGCTCGACACCGGCTGGGCGTGGTCGAGCCCGAGCAGGTCGGTGGCCCAGCCCCACTGGAACACCGCGGTCATCACGCCGTAGGCGGCGGCGATGCTCAGCAGGTTCATGACCGCCGCCTTGAGCGGGATCACGACGGACCGGAACACCATCGCCAGCAGCAGCACCGAGACCCCGACGACGAAGGCGATGACGAGCCACAGCCGGCCGGCGAGCATGTCGGAGATGTCGGAGAAGAACGCCGTGCCGCCGGTCAGCTCGGCCCCGGCGGGCAGCGAGGCCCGCACGTCCCTGACGAGCTGACCGGTCCGGGCATCCGTGGGCCCGAAGGCCGGGACGGCGTCGAGCACGCTGATCGCGCCGTCGGGCGACGTGGTGGCCGGGGTGACCGACACGACGTCCGGCCGCGCCTCCAGGGTGGCGGCGAGGCGTGCGACGGCATCGTCGGAGAGGCGGGAGCGGTCGGCCACGACGGTGAGCGGGCCGTTGCTGCCCGGACCGTACTCGGCGCTGACGAGGTCGTACGCGCGCCGCGTGGTCACCGACGTCGACTGGCTGCTGGGGTCCTGCGGCCAGGTGCGCATGTCCAGCGCCGGCACGGCCAGGGCGAGCATGGCCACGGTGGCCGCGGTGGCCCACAGGATGGGCTTGCGGGCGACCCGGGCCGCCCAGCGGGCGGTCAGCGGGCTGCGGGGGCCGGTGCCCTGGGCACTGCCACGGGTGCCGCGCCGGACCGCCCTGGGCAGGACCCGACGGCCGGCGAACCGGCACAGGACCGGCACCAACGTCAACGACGCCGCGGCGACCGACACCACGGCGATGGCCGTGGCGAAGCCGAAGGAGCTGTACACGGGCAGCCCCGCGAGCCGCAGGCCGAGCAGCGACACGAGCACCGTGGACGCGGCGAAGACGACCGAGCGCCCGGCGGTGGCCGCAGCACGTCCGGCGGCCTCGACCACCGGCACGCCCTGGGCCAGGTACTCCGCGTGGCGCGTGAGCAGCAGGAGGGCGTAGTCGATGCCCACGCCGAGGCCGACCATCGTCGCCACCATCGGCGCGGCGGTCGAGACGTCCATCGCGGCGGCGAGCAGCGTGACCCCGGCAGACCCGATGCCCAGCCCGACGAGGGCGGTGGCGATGGGCAGCCCGGCGCTGACCACGGAGCCGAAGGCGAGGACGAGGATCAGCAGGGCCGCCACGACGCCGACGAGCTCGCCGCGGCCGGTCATCGGCGCGGCGGCGCTCTCGGGGACGTCGCCGCCGAGCTCCACCTGGAGCCCGCTGGCGCGGAGCGGTGCGACGGCCGCGTCGAGCGGGGCGAGGTTGCCCATCAGGTCGGGGTGGGTGACGGGCACGCCGTAGTGCAGCGCCACCACTGCGGTGTCGCGGTCGGCCGAGGGCACGGCTGGCTCGACGAGGACGACGTGCGGCATCTCCCGGAGGCGCCCGGTCAGCGTCGCGAGGGCATCGGCGGGGACGGTGCGCCCGTCACGGTCGTGCACGACGACGCGGGCGCCGGCGTTGCCGGCGGCGGGCAGGTGCGCCCGCAGCTGGTCGATGCCGACCTGGGCCCGGGCCCCGGGGACGTCGTAGTCGTCCTGGGGCGTGCCCCCGAAGGCGCCGGCGAGGCCGGCGACGACGCCGGCGAGGAGCACCCAGGCGCAGATCGTGCGCCACGGGTGAGCCGCGGCACCACGGCCGAGGCGGTAGAGGAAGCGAGACATGGGTGGTCCTTGTGCGGAGGGTGACTGGTCGGGACCAGCGTCGGCGCCACCGCTTGCGCACCACTTGGGATCGGCTTGGGGCTGCTGTCTCCACCACCCGGCGCCCTCTCTCGGGACGCCCCGGTCCTGCCTGTCAGCCCGGCAGCTCGACCTCGACCCGCAGCGCGGCGTGGTCGGACGCCACGGACGGGAGCACCCGCGCCGCGACCGGCCGCACGCCCCCGCCGCACCACACGTAGTCGATCCGCCGGTGCGGCTCGTCGTTCTCCCACGTGTGGCCCGTGCCCTCGCCGACCTCCGCCCAGGCGTCGACGAGCCGCTGCGCCAGCAGCCGGTGGGTCGGTGAGCCGGGCTCGGTGTTGAGGTCGCCGAGCAGCACCGTCGCCCGGTTGTCGAGGGCGTCGAGCACCACCCGCGCCTGCTCCACGCGCTCGTCCTCGCGGTCCCACTGCAGGTGCGTGCCGAGCACGCGCAGCTCCAGGCCGTCGACCCGCACCGTGGCGTCGAGCAGCCCGCGCTGCTCGCTCCCCGCGAAGCACGGCAGCAGCGTGGTGGACGGCCCCACCAACGGCATCGTGGCCAGCAGGGCGGTGCCGTACTGGCGCGGCGGGCCGCCCGGGCGCCCCGGCCCCCGGTCCACGCACACGGCATACGCCAGGTGCATCCCGAGCCGGTCGGCGAGCAGGCCTGCCTGGTCCTCGTGGCGGCTCTGGGCACGCAGGTGCCGGTCCACCTCCTGCAGCGCCACGACCTGGGCCCCGCTGGCCTCGACCACCTCGGCGATGCGACCGAGGTCGAGCACGCCGTCGACCCCGATGCCGCCGTGGATGTTGTAGGTCAGCAGGACCAGTCGCGTCGTCACGGCGCCACCCTCGGCGGGCGGCGCAGGAGCCGGGGCAGGTATGCCGCCCCCGGCGCCTCCTCGGAGCCCGCGGCCTCGTCGGAGGGGTTGGAGATGGAGCACTGCTTGAGCGAGAGGCAGCCGCACCCGATGCAGGAGTCGAGCTTGTCGCGCAGCGCCTCCAGGGCCGCGACCTGCTCGTCGAGGCGGTTGCGCCAGTGCGCCGAGATGCGGTGCCAGTCCGACTTCGTGGGGGTGCGGCCCGCGGGCAGGCCGTCGAGCTGCTCGCGGATCTCCTCGAGGGACAGTCCGACGTTGCCCGCGGCGCGGATGAAGGCGAGACGGCGCAGGACGCTGCGCTCGTACCGTCGCTGGCCGCCCGGGGTGCGACCCGCCCGGATCAGTCCCTCCTTCTCGTAGAAGCGCAGCGCCGACGGGGCGAAGCCGCTGCGGGCGGCCACCTGCGAGACCGTCAGCACGTCGTGGGTGTCCACCGGGTCCACCTCCGGGCGTCGCGACGCTAGTTCGAGTCCACTTCAACTCTAGCGGCACCCTCCACGGCCGCGAGCCGAAGCGGGCACGAAGGGAAGTGGGCGCGCGACCCCGCCGGCGCGCACCTAGGGTCGGACCATGGAACTCGGTGAGCTGCTGGTGGACGCGTTCGAACGGATCCGGGACGGCGTGCACGGGGCCGTCGAGGGCCTCGACCCCGAGCAGCTCGCGACCCGGCCGACCCCGCACGCGAACTCGATCGCGTGGCTCGTCTGGCACCTCGCCCGGGTGCAGGACGACCACGTGGCCGACGTCGCCGGCGTCGAGCAGGTCTGGACCGCCCAGGACTGGCACGGCCGGTTCGGCCTGCCGTTCGGGCCCGAGGTGACCGGCTACGGCCAGTCCTCGGAGGACGTCGCCAAGGTCTCCGGGGTCACGGCCGAGCAGCTCACCGGCTACCTCGACGCGGTGCACGAGCAGACGGTCGGGTACGTCAGGTCCCTGACGCCGGAGGACCTCTCGCGCGTCGTCGACGAGCGCTGGGACCCACCGGTGACCCTCGGTGTGCGGCTGGTCAGCGTCGTCAACGACGACCAGCAGCACGTCGGGCAGGCGGCCTTCGTCCGCGGCTTGCTCGGGGACGCCTGAGCCCCCACCCAGCCACCCTGCTGCCTCGTGCCCGGTGGCTCCCCAGCGGGGCAGTTGGCGAACCACGCTCGGCCGCGGCGAACGCGCTCAGCGGTAGCGGCGGGCGACCTCCAGGGCCCGCTTCGGGTAGTCCCCGCCGAACAGGACGGCGTGCACGAGCAGCGGGTGCAGCTGGTGCAGGCCCACCCGCAGCGGCCACTCCGAGTCCAGCCGGTGCTGCTCGAGGTAGCCGCCGATGACGAAGTCCCAGTGCGGGCACCCGAACAGCGCCAGCATCGCCAGGTCGGTCTCCCGGTGGCCGCCGTGCGCGGCCGGGTCGATGAGGACCGCCCCGGCGGGGGTCCACAGCACGTTGCCCGACCACAGGTCGCCGTGCAGCCGGGCGGGGGTGCTGCCGTCGTCGAACTCGCCCCCGGCGCACCGGCGGGCCACGGCCTCGAACACCGCTGTATCGGACCTGCGGTAGACACCCCTATCGACCGCCATCGCCACGGCGGGGAGGATCCGCTGGGCGGCGTAGAACTCGCCCCAGGACCCCACGGGTCGCAGCGCCAGTGGCAGCAGCTCGGACACCGGGCCGAGGTAGCCGTCGCCCTCCCAGCCCGCCGGCGGTGACCCGAAGGCGGGCGCCCCCGCGTCGTGGGTCCGGGCGAGGCCCGCGCCGAGCGCCTCGGCCGACGCCGGGTCGGGATTGGCGAACACGAGGCGGCGCAGGTTCAGGTGGTCCTCCCCCGCGTCCAGCACCTCGGCCACCGGGGCGCCGCCCGGCGCGTCACGGAGCCAGGCCAGTCCGGCTGCCTCCCAGCGGAAGTAGCCGGTCGGGGCGGTCGCGCTCCCCTTGCGGAAGACCTCCCCCGAGCTCGTGCGGTGCTCGTCCGGCACCCGTCCGGTGCTCATCCGGCCCCCACGAGCCGGTCCACCTGCTCCGGCGTGAGGTGGGGGTCGGCGAGGTGGGGCGAGGCGACGCACCCGGCCGCGACCACCGCACCGGCCTCCAGCGACCTGCGCCAGTCCCAGCCGCGGCTGTGCCCGTACATGACGCCCGCGCAGAACGCGTCCCCTGCGCCGTTCGGGTCGACCGCCTCGACGGGCCGGGCCGGGACGTGCACGGGGTCGGCGGTCCCCACGAACGCCGTCGCGCCCCGGCTGCCGTGGGTGACCACGACCAGCTCGCGGGTGGGCGCGAGCATGGCCGCGAGCCCGAGCGCGTCCGGGTGCCCCTCGTCGGACATGAAGAGGTATGCCGCCGCGTCGACGAAGTCCTGGTGGTGGGCCGAGACACCGTCCCAGTCGTGCACGTCCACCCACGCCGGCATGCCACGGGCTTCGAGGGCCGGCAGCGCCCGGCGCGCGTAGTTGGACAGGTTGACCCACGAGTAGTCGGCCCCGTCGACGAAGTCGCCCAGGTCCTCGGTCGTCACCGGCGGGTCGGCGCTGCTGTCGTTGACGTACACGCTGGTGCGGCGCCCCTGCGGGTCCATGAGGTTGACGTGCCGCTCGGTGCCCTGCGGGTCGGGGACGCGGTGCACGCGCACCCCGGCTGCCTCGAGGATGTCGACGGCCAGGTCGCCCTCGTCGTCCTCGCCGACGAGGGCGTGCAGCCGGGTGTCGAAGCCGAGCCGGGCCAGGTTGAGCGACTTGCCCGACCCGGTGGCGCCGATACCGGTCCGCGACGCCGTGGCGAACAGCGTCTCGGTGCGGCCGCTGGGCAGCCGCGGCACGTCGATGACGTGGTTCCAGCTGACGCCGCCGCCGACGGCGGCCACGAGTGCGCTCACCGCTCCATCCTGCCCCGGTCCGTGCTTCGTACGCGATGTCTCGGAGCCTGCCGCTTCGTCCGGTTCCGCCCGGTTCGGGCGGAGTCCGGGCCGATGGAACGAGGCGTTGCCGCAGGTGGAGCCGGTATACCGTTCTCCCTGTGGACACGGAGACGACGCAGGGCCTGGACGCGGCCCAGCGGCTGATGGACGACCTCGCCGGCTCGCTCGACGGGCTCGACGACCTCACGCCGTACCTCGAACGTCTCGTCCAGTCGGTCAACCGCACCATCGACGGCTGCGACGCCGTGGGCGTCACGGTGGTCATGGAGGACCGGCCGCGCACCGCGGCATACACGACCGCCGGCACGCTGGAGATCGACGCCGTGCAGTACGCGGTCGGTGACGGGCCGTGCCTCGACGCCTTCCGCAACGGCCGCGAGAACCTCGTCGACCTCACCGGCGGCGAGATGCGGTGGCCGGCCTTCATCGCGGGGTGCGACCCGGGTGAGGTCCAGACCCTCCTCGCCGTACCGCTGACGTCGGCCGGACGGCGGTTCGGGGCACTCAACCTGTACGCCCACGAGCGCAACGCCTTCGACGCCATCGAGATCGCCGTGGTGCGCATCGCCGCAGGTCGGGCGGCCGAGGCCATCGCCGCCGCGGTCGAGCTCGCGGGTGCCCGCGCCGTCGCCGCGCAGATGGAGCAGGCCATGGCCAGCCGGGCCGTCATCGAGCAGGCCAAGGGGGTCCTCATGGGGCGCCACGGCATCGACGAGGTGGTGGCGTTCGAGATGCTCCGCAAGCAGTCCCAGGAGCAGAACCTCAAGCTGCGCGTGCTGGCCGCCCAGGTGGTGTCCGAGGTCACTTCTTCCCGTTCCGAGGCGATGTGAGCTAGTCTCGAGGGCACCTGAAGCAACCGGGTCCGGCCACGACGGCCGACCGGTTGCTTTTTTGTTTGCCCGAGGAGGTTGCACATGAGTGGTGGGATCCGTGGCTGCTGCTACGCCTCGCCGGAGTACGGCGACCGTCCGTCCGCGTCGAAGCTCGACGCCTGGTGCGTGCACCGGGACCGGCGCGCGCACGTCCGTGGCCTCGCCGACACCGGGGCCCTGCGCGGGGGTCGCGCACCGAGCGACCACCTGAAGCGGCTCCACACCGCGGGCGCGTCAGCGGTCGCCGAGGACGGGTCGACCCTGCTCGTCTACGTCGTCGACCTCTACGACCCGTCGGCCTACGAGTACCTGCCGTCGGTGAGCGCGGTCCTGCGCGGGGCGGCGTGCCGTCGCGTCGACGTGGAGATCGTGCAGACGGGCCGGTATGCCGCGCCCGCCGTGGCCGCGGGTGTCATCGCCCTGCTCGCCTCGGAGGAGGCGCGGGTGTCCCGGGTGATCGAGGCGGTGCAGCGCGACTTCTTCGTAGGCGGCCACTCGCTCGACGAGCCCGGCGTCCTCGCCCGGGTGGCGAACGACCTCGAGCTCGACGCGCCCGCCATCGAGCTGTTCGCCGGCGGTGCCCGCGCCGCCCAGCTGGCGGCCGACGACATCATGCTGGCGCAGGACCTCGACCGGGGCGGTGGCCCCCTCCTGCTCGCGAGCCGCGGCACCCGCGTCTTCGAGTTCGACGGGCTGGGTGCGACCGGCGACCGCCTCGTCGACCAGTTCAACAGCGTGCTCGACCGCCCCTGAGGACCTTCCGACCCGGCGCCGGGGCCGGGCGCCGGACCGCGCGTCCCTCAGGGGCGGGCGCGGGGTCCGGCGCGAGCCCGTAGGGTCGTGCCATGGCCCGACCGCACGCCGCCGCCATCGTCGAGGACGCCTGGCACCGCCGGGTCGACGCCGTGCTCCGGGGCCGGGGGTGGCAGACCCGGATCGTCGCGCACACCGGCTACGGCAGCGAGGACTGGGCGCGGGTGCTCGGGCGCGTGCTGCTCACCCGCCGCAACCCCGGCGGCCAGCGCGAGGACGTCGGCGCCTCGTCGGCGCAGCTGCGCTCGGCGGAGGAGGAGCGCCGGGGCTGGCGCGCCTTCATCACCGCCCCGGCCATGAACGTCCCGGTGACGATCGTCCTCGGGAGCAAGCGGATCCACACCCGCACCGACCGCAGCGGGTACATCGACGTCAAGGTCAAGGACCACGGCCTGCCGGCCGGCTGGGCCGAGGCGACCATCACCTCGGTCGACGCCGAGACCGTGCAGGCGGCCGTCATGCTGGTCGGGCGCGACCAGCGCCTCGGCCTCATCAGCGACATCGACGACACCGTCATCTCCACCTCCCTGCCGCGGCCGATGATCGCCGCGTGGAACACGTTCGTGAAGAGCGAGAACGCGCGCCACGTCGTGCCCGGCATGGCGACGATGTACCGCGAGCTGCTGGCGGCCTCTCCCGGTGCCCCGATGGTCTACGTCTCCACCGGCGCCTGGAACACCGCGCCGACCCTGACCCGGTTCCTGCGCCGGCACGGCTACCCGGCCGGCCCGCTCCTGCTCACCGACTGGGGCCCGACCAACACCGGCTGGTTCCGCAGCGGCCAGGACCACAAGCGGGCCTGCCTGCACCGGCTCGCGAACGAGTTCCCCCAGGTGCGCTGGGTGCTCATCGGCGACGACGGCCAGCACGACCCGAAGATCTACGGCGACTTCGCCCGCCAGCGCCCCGACCGTGTCGAGGCCATCGCGATCCGCGAGCTGACGCCGTCGGAGCAGGTGCTGTCCCACGGCATACCGGTGTCGCGCGAGGAGCTCACCCCGTCGCGGGACCGGCACGAGAAGGACGTCCCGGTCTGCCGGGCCGGCGACGGGTACGGGCTGTTGCAGCTGCTGCGGGTGGCGCTGCGAACCCCGGCCGGTGACGGCGGCCTCTGACAGACTGGCGTCGTGCCGGAGCTGCCCGAGGTCCAGGCGCTCGTCGACTTCCTCGCCGAGCGGACTGCCGGGCTGGCCGTGACCGGCGTCGAGCTGGGGTCGTTCTCGGTGCTCAAGACGTTCGACCCGCCGCCGCAGGCGCTCGCGGGCGTGCCGGTCGACTCGGTCTCGCGGCACGGCAAGTTCGTCGACCTCGACTGCGACGGCATCCACCTGGTCTTCCACCTGGCGCGCGCCGGGTGGCTGCGGTGGTCCGACGCCATGCCGAACACCGTCCTGCGACCCGGCAAGTCGCCGATCGCGCTGCGCGCGCGGTTCTCCGACGGTTCGGGCTTCGACCTCACCGAGGCGGGCACGAAGAAGCGGCTCGCGGCCTACCTCGTGCGCGACCCCCACGACGTGCCGGGCATCGCGACGCTCGGGCCCGACCCGCTCGCCGACGACTTCACCCGCGAGGCGTTCGGAGCGCTGCTCGCGGGGCGGCGCGCCCAGGTCAAGGGCCTGCTGCGCGACCAGGGCTTCATCGCCGGCATCGGCAACGCCTACTCCGACGAGATCCTGCACGTCGCGAAGATGTCGCCGTTCGTGATGGCGTCCAGCCTCGACGAGGAGGCCGTGGACCGGCTGTATGCCGCGATGCGCGAGACGCTGAAAGGTGCGGTCGCCGCCGCGTCGGGCAAGCCCGCGGCCGAGCTCAAGGACGCCAAACGGGCCGGGATGAGGGTGCACGGCCGCACGGGCGAGACCTGCCCGGTGTGCGGCGACACGGTGCGCGAGGTGTCGTTCGCGGACTCCTCGCTCCAGTACTGCGCGACCTGCCAGACCGGCGGCAAGCCGCTGGCGGACCGTCGCATGTCCCGCCTGCTCAAGTAGACCTGCGACCACGTCCGGAGCCCGTCGCCGGGATCACCTCCGGAGCAGCAGCAGGGCGGAGTCGAGGAAGGTCGCGGCGGTGTCGTCGTCGTGGAACCAGCGCAGGTACAGCCCCGTGGTGACCCGCTCGACCATGGCCCACTGCCCGGCGCGCTCGGGGTCCGTCCCGGTCGCGGCGGCCGCCTGCAGGCACAGCCCGGCGTGCAGGTCCCGGGCGGCCGACGCTCCCGGGGCGGCCAGCAGCTCGCGGCTGAAGTCGCGGAGCACGACCCCGACGTCGTACTCGGGCTCGGTCACGATCCCGTCCGGGTCCACGAGCCGGTAGGACCGGTCGCCGTCGGTCGTTTCCGGCCCGAGCAGCGCGTTGCCGGGGTGGGGGTCGCCGTGGCACAGGACCTCCTGATCGGGGTCCCGCGTCGAGGACAGGTGGGCAGCGAGCCGGCCCGCCTCGTTGAGGGCGGGCGCCCAGCGTGCGCGCTCCGCGGGCGACAGCACCCGCTCCGGGAGGGTGCGCAGGATGCCGGCCAGCTGGTCCGCCTTGGCGGTGGCCTCCTGCCCGGGCGCAACCGGGAGCTCCCACGTGCGCTGCACGGGCCCGACGAGGTGGGCCACCTGACGGTCGGGCGGGAGCCCGGCGGAGGCCAGGGTCGGCCCGAGGCGCTCGAGCAGCACGGCACCCGCGGCGACGTCGCTGGCCAGCACCGCGGCATGCCCGCGTCCCTGCGCGGCGGCGAGGGCGGCGACCTGGGCGGCGAAGGCGGCTGTCGCCCCCTCGAGCTTGAGCACGGCCGGCCGGCCGCCCGCGGTGACGGCCAGGACCGGGCCCCCGATGCCCTCGCCGTACGCGTCACCGAGCTCGAGGTCCCAGCGCACGACGAGGTCCAGCAGCCGCTCCTCGAGCCGGTCGAGCACGGGGCCCGGGTCCGGGTGGTGTCGCAGCGCCACCCGCGTCGCGGAGACGACCCGGGTGACCGCTGCCTGCCGGCTGAGCTGCACGCGCGGCACGCTACCGGCGGGCGGCCCTGCGGACCGGGGTGGTTTCATGGGCCCATGGACATTCCCCAGGTCTCCGTGCACGAGGTCCCCGACGACGCGGTCGTCCTCGACGTCCGTGAGCAGGACGAGTGGGACGCCGGCCACGCGCCGGGCGCCGTCCACATCCCGCTCGGTGACCTCCCGTCGCGCCTGGACGCCCTGCCGGACACCGACGACGGCACGCTGGCCGTCGTCTGCCGCAGCGGCGGCCGCTCCTCGCGGGCCGTGGCCTGGCTCTCCCAGCAGGGGTTCGACGTCGCCAACGTCGAGGGCGGCATGAGGGCGTGGGAGGTCGCGGGCAAGCAGCTCGTGGCCGACGGCGCGGCCGCCACGGTCAAGTAGGCAGGCGGCACCGCCATGGCGTGGTTCGGGCGTCGACGGGACGAGCGCGCCGAGCCCGACGCCGGCGAGGAGGCCTCGGGCGCCCTCGACCCGTCGGCCGCGGGCGCCACCCTGATGGACGACGGCGAGTCCCTGCGTCCCGTGGTCGCGCCCATCGGTGCCGAGGAGCGCGGGCGCATCGACGCGGCCCTCGCCGCCCTGGCGCAGGAGGGCGTGGACGTCGATGACCTCGACTCCCTCTCCGCCGGGCTCGACGCGGCCTACCACGCCTGGGAGCGGTCGCCCGAGGGTGCACGCCCGGACCACGCGGCGGTCGTCGAGCGGTACGCCCTCGGCATCGGTGAGCACCTGGAGCGCCACACCGACCTCGACTGGCAGGTGGTGACCGACGTGTTCGGCACCGACCTGGCGCTGACCGAGGGCTTCAAGGGGACGTTCGTGGTCGTGCCGCACAACCTCGTGGCGGGCCGCTGGATGCGGGGCGAGACCGGCTGGCTGCCGGCCGTCGTCGGCCACATGGTGCGGCGCCGCAACCGTCGGTGACCCGCTCCGAGAGGGCCACCTCGAGCCGGTGGTGGGCGCGGCCTACCAGCGCACTGACATCCCGACGCTCGCCTGGCCGCCCAGGAAGCTGGTCCTCGCCGCGATGAGCCCGTCACCGACGACGTGCACCCTCTTGTGCGCCGTGCCCGCGTAGGTCACGTCCCCGCGACCGAACGGCGCATTCACGGTCAGGCTGCCGTCGACGACGTGGGCGCACGCCTCGCCCGACGTCGTCACGGACAGCACCTCGCCGGGCGAGAGCTGCAGGGCGGCCGTGACGTCGACGGGTTCGCAGGCGCCCGGCGTCGTCGGGAAGGACCCGTCCGAGGCGGTCACGCGCAGGTCCAGGGCACCCCCGAGCTCCCCTGCGGTGGCCCCGTCGAAGTGCCAGCTGGAGGCGCTCGTCTCCGGTGTCGCGTCGAACAGGCTCCGGTCGATGTTCTCGAGGGACGCCGCGTGGGCCGTGCCGGGAACCGCGAGGAGCGCGAGAGCGGTGGCACCGGTGGCGAGCAGGGATCGGGTCTTCATGGGTGTTCCTCCTGGGTGGGGCGCGGCCGGCTCCCTGCCGGTCGTCGTGACCCCACGGTCGGTGCCCGCCCTTGGGCTGGACTTGGGATCGACTGGGCACCGGGGCGAGGCCCGCCCGGTCGTCGTCCATCGGGGGGACCCGCTCCCCGGCTCGGGGGGAGACGATCGGCGCATGGGACGCCCCGACAGCAAGGCCCGTGCCGCCCGTCCCCCGCGGCGCACGGGCACGTCCGCGGACGGGATCGAGTACTCGGTCCTCGGTTCGGGGCCCAGGACGCTGCTGAACCTCCCGGGCGGGCCGGGCAGCGAGCTGCCCAGTGGCCTGCTCGCTCGGTTCACCGAGGCGCGGTTCCTGCCCTTCGTCCGCGCCGGGTATGCCGTGTGGACGGTCACGCGCCCCCGAGGCATGCCACCCGGGCACACCGTGGCCGACATGGCGTCCGACTGTGCCCGCTTCGTCGAGGAGCACGTGGGCGCCCCCGTGGACCTGCTGCTCGGGGAGTCCTACGGGGGGATGATCGCCCTGCACGTGGCGGCCGACCACCCGCAGACGGCCCGACGGGTCGTCCTCGTCGTCTCGGCGGCCGTCGTCACGCCCGAGGGCACGGACGTCGACGTGCGCTGGGCGCGGGCGCGGGCCGAGGGCCGCCACGCGGAGGCAGGAGCCGTGTTCCTCGAGTACTTCCTGCCGGGCCAGCGCGCCGCGGGGGTGCGCCGGCTGCTCGGACCGGCTGCGGGGCGCCTCTTCGCGGGGTCGCGGGTCCCGGCGGGGGACCTGCTGGTGGAGGCCGACGCGGAGGCGGCGTTCGACGCGCGCCCCGCCCTCGCGCGGATCCCGGTCCCGGTGCTCATGCTGTGTGGTGACCGGGACCGCTTCTTCGCCCGGTCGGCCGTGCAGGCGACCTGTGACGCGATCCCCGACTGCTCGCTGGTCTGGTACCACGGCAGGGGCCACCTCCGAGCGGCGTCGAGCCGCCGGGTCCCGCAGGACGTCCTCGACTGGGTGGCGCGGCTGGACGCCTCCTCCCCAGCCGCCGGCTGAGACGCGCTCCACGGGCCGGCGCGCCGGCCGCCCCCGGGCGCGGACGACACGATGGACGTGTATCTCGAAATCTCGGGAAAGCCCTAGAGATCCCCATACGCTGCGATCGTGGACCCGATCCGGAACCCGTACGCCCCCGGCGCCGGCCAGCGCCCGCCCGAGCTGGCCGGCCGTGACGAGCAGCTGCACGCGTTCGACGTCGTGCTCGAGCGGGTCTCGCGAGGCCGCCCGGAGCGCTCGGTGGTGCTCACCGGGCTGCGCGGCGTCGGCAAGACCGTGCTCCTCAACGCCCTGCGCTCCGCCGCCGTCCGCGCGAGCTGGGGCACCGGCAAGCTGGAGGCCCGCCCCGACCAGCGGCTGCGGCGCCCCCTCTCGGCAGCCCTGCACGTCGCGGTGCGCGAGCTCGGGCACCCGGCCGGCGAGGAGGTCGACCAGGTGCTCGGCGTCATCAAGGCCTTCGCCCAGCGCGACACCGCGCCGGGCGCCAGGCTGCGCGAGCGCTGGAACCCCGGCATCGACGCCCCCGCCGCGACGGGACGGGCCGACTCCGGTGACATCGAGATCGACCTCGTCGAGCTGCTCACCGACGTGGGCGGCCTCGCCGCCGACGTGGGTCGCGGAGTCGCCGTCTTCATCGACGAGATGCAGGACCTCGGCCCCGAGGACGTCTCGGCCCTGTGCGCCGCGTGCCACGAGATCAGTCAGTCCGGCCTGCCCGTGATCGTCGTCGGCGCCGGGCTGCCGCACCTGCCGGCCGTGCTGTCCGCCTCGAAGTCCTACTCGGAGCGCCTCTTCCGGTACCAGCGCATCGACCGGCTCGACCGCGGCGCGGCCGACCTCGCCCTCGTCGCCCCCGCCGAGGACGAGGAGGCCGGGTTCACGCCCGAGGCCCTCGAGGCGATGTATGCCGCGACCGCCGGCTACCCGTACTTCATCCAGGCCTACGGCAAGGTCGCCTGGGACGTCGCCCCCCGGTCGCCGATCACGGCCGACGACGTCGCGGTCGCGGCCCCAGAGGCGGAGGCCGAGCTCGCCGTCGGCTTCTTCGGGTCCCGCTACGAGCGGGCGACGCCGGCCGAGCGCGAGTACCTGCGGGCCATGGCGGACGCCGCGACGGCCTCGGTCGAGGCGGGCGGCGACCTCGACGACATCGAGTCGGTCGCGACCTCGGAGGTGGCGGCGATCCTCGGGCGCAAGCCGCAGTCCCTGTCGCCGGCGCGGGACGCGCTGCTGAAGAAGGGGCTCATCTACTCCGGCGAGCGCGGCCGGATCGCCTTCACCGTGCCGCACTTCGGCCGCTACCTGCGCACGACAGCCTGACCGTGCGCGGGGAACGACGGCTGCCCACGCGGACCCCCGAGTCGCGGGCCTTCGCCGAGCGCGTGCAGGTCGTGATGGGGCTGACCGCGCGGCTCAACGCGATGCCGTTCGACGACCTCGACGGGCGCCGGACGCTGCTGACCGAGATCTTCGGCGGCCCGGTCCCCGACTCGCTCACCGTCCTGCCGCCGTTCCACTGCGACCACGGCCTCGGCGCCTCCTTCGGCGAACGCGTCTTCATCAACCAGGGCTGCTACTTCCTCGACCTCGGCGGCATCACGATCGGCGACCGCGTGCTCATCGGCCCGCGGGTCACCCTCACCACGGCAGGCCACCCGGTCGAGCCGGCCGAGCGGTTCGACTTCATCACCTCGGCGCCGATCACGATCGAGGACGACGTGTGGATCGGCGCGGCCGCGACCATCTGCCCCGGGGTGACCATCGGCCGTGGCTCGGTCGTCGGCGCGGGCGCCGTGGTCGCCAAGGACGTGCCGCCGATGAGCATCGTGACGGGGACGAGCGCGGTCGAGCGCCGGCGCCTGTCCTCGCCCTGAGCCCGCCGAAGACTCGTCGGCATCCAGGACGCCGAACGTCCCCGAACCCTCCTACCGTGACCCCATGACACGGACGACGAAGGCGCCGGCCGTCGACCCGGGGGCGCTCACGGTGAGGCCGCTCGACGCGGCGACGTGGCCGGCATACGCAGCCCTCATGGAGCGGCACAACGGGGTCTTCGGCGGGTGCTGGTGCACGTACTTCCACACCATGGCCGCGGAGAAGACCTACGACGCGGACAGCAACCGCGACCTCAAGGAGCGGCTGGTCCGCACGGGCCGCGCGCACGCCGCCCTCGTGCTCGACGGTGCCGAGGCCGTCGCGTGGTGCCAGTACGGCCCGCCGTCGGAGCTGCCGAACATCTACCACCGCAAGGAGTACGAGGAGACGAGCGAGCGCGAGCCCGACTGGCGGATCACCTGCCTGTTCGTCGACAAGCGCTACCGGCGCTCGGGGGTGTCGGCCGTGGCGGTGCAGGGCGTGCTCGACCTCGTGGCGGCCGCGGGCGGTGGGGTCGTCGAGGCCTACCCGCACGACAACGAGGGCACGAAGGTCTCGGTGCTCTACAGCGGCACCCGCGCGCTGTTCGAGCGTGCCGGCTTCACCTACGACCGGCCCAAGGGCACGCGGAACTGCGTCATGAGCCGGACGGTCCCCCCCGCCCGCTGACCGGCCGCCAGCCGGGTGGCGGGTCCTCCCCGACGCGGCCGTCGACGGCCTCGCGGAGCAGGTCGGCGTGGCCGGTGTGGCGGCCGTACTCCTCGACCATGTCGCACAGCAGCCGGCGCAGGTTGGCGTGCTCCCCGGTGTCGGTGCCGGCGTGCACCTCCTGGGCGGGGCCGCCTCGCTCGAGGGTCACCCGCACCCGCTCGCGCGACCGGGCGACCGCGTCGTCCCAGTACGCGTACAGCTGCGCCGGCTCGTCCCCGTCGGCCGACGTGATCTCCCAGTCGGGGTCTTCGTCCCAGCCGTTGGCGTCCCACACCGGCGGCAGGGGCGACCCGTCGAGCTTGGTGTGGAACGCGTGGTCCTCCGCGACGGCCAGGTGCTTCAGCAGCCGGCCGAGGGTCAGCGTCGACCGCCCGACCCGCTGGCCGAGCCCGACGGCGTCGAGCTCGTCGGTCTTCCACCGGAACGTCCACCGCAGCCTGTCGAGGGCACCCAGCAGGGCCTCGGCCTCCGTCCCGGCGAGGGGCGGCTCCCACGGTGTCTCGTCGGACCCGGGTACCGGGTCTGGGTGCGGCGCGGCGACGGGTTCGGTCATCGGGTCTCCTCCGGGCGCGTCTCGTCCTGGCGGGTCTCCACCTGCCGGGGCTCGAGCACGGCGAGGTCGCGCTCGGCGAACTGGCGGTGCCACCACTCCTCGTTGAGCAGGACGTCGAGGCAGTCCTTGACCGGGAACCGCGAGCCGGCCGGCGGCCAGCCCGTCCCCGTGAGCTCCGGGGTCTGCCCGGCCAGCTGCTCGTCGGTGAGCGTGGCGAGGTATGCCGAGACCTCGCGGCTGCGGGTCAGGCGCAGCTCCAGCGCCTCGTCGAGCGAGGGCCGCACCTCGCGGTCGCGGGGCACGCCCGGGGTGTCGGGCATGGTGTCCCACGGCAGCTCGAGCGGCAGCCACGGCGAGGGGTTGCCGAGGAGGGCCCGGTGCAGCCACGAGCTCGTCGCGAAGGCCAGGTGGCGCAACGTCTCGACGAACGACCACTCCCCGTCGACGCCCTCGTGCACCAGGTCGGGATCGACCGACTCCAGGCGCCGGGCGCGGTCGACGGTCCCGGCCCACAGGTCCTCCAGCAGCGCCCAGGCCTCGCGGTAGCCGGCGGCGTCGGTGGGGCGCAGCCTCGTCCGCTCGGGGTGGCGGCGGTCCAGCTCGGCCGTGACGAGCGGGCCGATGTCGACGCCGTTGACCCGGACGTTCTCGAGCTCGCCGTTGATCTCGACGTCCTGCAGCTCCACGCCGCGCATCCGGACGTTGCGGAACGCGGTGTCCCGCACCTCCGCGTCGGCCAGGTCGACCATCTGCAGCCTCGCGCCGGTGAGGTCGACCCGGTCGAACCGCGCGCCGGAGAGGTCGACGTGCTCGAACGTCGCCCCCAGCAGCTGCTCGTCCCGGAACGCCGTCACCGTCAGAGCCTCTCGAGCAGGGCCAGCGAACGCTCGAGCACGAGCTTCGTGGCGCCCGCGTCGTAGTCGGCCAGGGTGTTGTCGGCGAACAGGTGGCCGTCGCCGGGGTAGAGGAACAGCTCGACCTCGTCGTGGGACTCCACGAACGGCCGCGCCGCCTCGAGGTCCCCCTCCTCGACGAAGAACGGGTCCGCGTCCATGGCGTGGATCTGCGCGGGCGTCCCCTCGGGCCAGGCGCCGAACCAGGAGGGGTCGGCGAAGCCGTGGTAGAAGAGGCCGGCCAGGGCTCCGGGTCGGCCCTGCAGCAGCTTCTGGGCGGGCATGCAGCCGAGCGAGAACCCGGCGTAGACCAGGCCCTGCGGCAGGTCCTGCACGGCGCGCACGCCTCGCTCGCGGACCTCCTCGAAGCCGACCTCCCCGCAGTACGCCTGCCCCGCCTCGATGGACTCGAAGGTGCGCCCCTCGAACATGTCGGGCGTGTGGACGGTGTGGCCCGCCTCGCGCAGCGCGTCGGCGAACGCGACGACGCCGGAGGTCAGGCCCTGGATGTGGTGGAAGAGCACGATCTCGGTCATGGCGGACACGCTAGGACCCATTGCGGACGGTTCGCGTCCGCGTCGAGAATTCGTCGCGTGGATCCCGATGCCAGCCCCACCGCCCGTGCCCTCGTCGCCCTCGAGCTCGTCCAGAGCTCGCCGGGCATCACGGCCGAGCGGATCGGCGAGCGCCTCGGGGTGACGCCGCGCGCGGCCCGGCGCTACGTCGCCACGCTGCGCGAGGCCGGCATACCCATCACGTCGGTGAGCGGTCCGGCCGGCGGGTACCGGCCAGGACGCGGCCTGCGGCCGTCGCCCCTCGTGTTCACCCCGGCCGAGACGCTCGGCCTCGTGATGGCCGTCCTCGACGGCCACCACGACGCCGGCGACGCCTCCGACCCGGTCGGAGCCGCGCTCGCCAAGATCCTGCGCACCTTGCCGGAATCCGTTGCGGCACAAGCGGAAGCGGTCCGTCGCACGACTGCTCCCGCACCGGACCGTGGGGCCGCGAGACCGCAGCCGGACACCACGGTGACCCTGGTGCGCGCCTGTGCGGACCGCCGGCGGGTGCGCCTGGCGTACCGGACCGAGTCGGGCCGGGACCTGTCGCTCGTGGTCGAGCCGTGGGCCGTCGTCGTGCGGCACAGCCGGTGGTACCTGCTGTGCCACTCGGTGACCTCCGGCGCGCCGCGCACCTACCGGGTCGACCGGGTGCTGGAGGCCGAGGTGCTGGACACGACGTTCGAGCCCCCGGCCGACCTCGACCCCGTGAGCGCCCTCGAGGAGCACCTCGGCGTCGGGTGGGAGTTCGAGGTGGAGGTCGTCGTCGACGCCCCGGCCGAGCGCGCCGCGCGGTGGCTGCCGCGCACGATGGGCCGCGTCGAGCCCGTCGACGACCAGCGGTCCCGTCTCGTCGGCAGCACGAGCAACCCCGGCGGGTATGCCGCGGACCTGGCCCACCTGCCAGTGGCCTACCGCGTCGTCCGGGGTGAGGAGGTGCGGTCCGCGACCGCTGCGCTGGCAGAGCGGCTGCTGCAGGCGGCAGGGCCGGGCTGAGGTCTGACGGGCTGCGGTTCGGACGGGCTTCAGGCCGGGGCGTAGGCGAGGTGGACGACGCCGTTGTCGTAGACGTCGTGGCCGACGAGGGACAGCCGGTGGGACTCGCCCTCGCGGAAGAGGCGGCCGCCGGCGCCGAGGGCCACCGGGTAGACGAAGAGGTGCAGCTGGTCGACGAGGCCGTCGGCGAGCAGCCCGCGGACCAGCCGCCCGCTGCCGCTGACGTAGAGGTCGCCGTCGAGGTCGTCCTTGAGGCGGCGGATCGTGCCGGCGTCGTACGCCCCGAGCCGTTCGGTGGGCGACCACTCCTGCGAGGGCTCGGTGGCCCCGACGACGTACTTGGTGGTCTCGTTGAAGAAGGGTGCGCCCGGGTCGTCCTGCGCCGTCCGGACGCGCCAGGCGGGCGCGAACATCTCGAACGTGGTGCGGCCCAGGAGGATCCCGCGCACGTCGGCCATGATGCCGCCCAGCGTCTCGCCCATCGCCGGGTCGAACCCGTGCTCGAACGTCCACGCCGGGTCCTCGAAGACGCCGTCGAGCGAGATGAACTCGTGCACGTGGATCTGGCCCATGGTTGCTCCTCCGTTGCTGTGCGGTCCGGCGCAGTGAGGTGCCCGTAGCGGTACCCCGGTGCGGTGGTCCGGCCGGTGGGTCCGGTGTGGACCCGGGCGGTGCCGTCCGCCGAGGTCCGTCGCCGTCGAACCTACCGACCGGCGGGCGGGGCCGAACTCATCGCGGCCCGGTCACCTCGAGGTCCAGCCACCGCGCCAGGGCGGCCACCTCTCGGTCCACCCGCTGCTCCAGCCCGCGGTCGAAGGTCACGTCGCGGTGCAGGGCGTCCACCCTCAGCACGCCACGCTCGACGTCCGCCGTGCAGTCGAGCTTGCCGACGAACCGGTCGCCGTCGAGCACCGGCAGCGCCCAGTAGCCCCAGCGACGCTTCGCGACCGGCTTGTACATCTCCAGCTGGTACCCCCACCCGAACTGCTCGGCCAGCCGCTTGCGGTCGAAGACGAGCCGGTCGAGCGGCGACAGCAGCACCGTGCGTCCCTCGAACGGCTCGTCCACCCGGGCCAGCAGCTCCGGGTCGGCGCGCCAGGTCCCGCGCACCCCCTCGACGGCGACCTCCTCGCCGACCGGCCCCACGGCATACGTCTCCCCGGGCACCTCGGCCACGCGTGCCCGCGCGAGCCCCAGCGAGGCCAGCCGCCGGCGCGCCCGTTCCCGGAGCGCCTCGTCGAGGGCGACGACCCGGTCGTCGTCGGGGTGGACGCGCTCGGCCAGGTCCCACATCCGCTCGCGGCCCTCGCGGTGCGACACCGCGATCTCGCCGCGGCGCTCCATCAGGCTGACGAGCATCGTCACGTTGCGGTTGTTGTTCCAGCCGCTCGACCGCCACGGCCGCACGCAGGTGTCGGGCAGGTCCCGGACGGCGGTCGGGCCGTCGGACCGCAGCACGTCGAGGATGTCGAGCCGGCAGCCGTCGTTGTCCTCGACCCACTCCTGGAGCTGGACCTGCCACTCGCTGAGCGGCTCCGGCCCCGGCCACCGCTCCATCTGGGCGCGGAAGAGGGCGAGGTCGTCGGCCGGCCGCAGCATGCCCTCGAGCTCGACCACCTCACGCGCGTCGAGCAGGTCGTCGAGGTCGTCGGGCTGGAACGTCGGACCCAGCCGGCTCCAGCAGACGAGGTCGGCGCTCGGTGCCACCGCCGCCGTCAGGTCGACCTGGACCACGGTGAGGTGCCGTATCACCTCGAGCAGGTCGGTCGGCCGGGGCGCGGCGAGGAGCTGGGCGCGCACGGCGATGCGCCGGGCCTGCTCGGCTGTGAGGACCCGGGGTGACGGCCTGGACCCCGCCACTCAGGACTCCCGGATCCGCAGCAGCACCGACGCCTCGTCGTCCACGTCGAGGTCCTCCGCCCGGCGCACGTGGTCGCGCAGGGGCAGGACGTACCCGCCGTCCTTGGGGAACAGCGACGTCGGCCAGGTCGTCCCGCCGATGCTCGCGGTCACGGGGATCATGCCCCAGCCGTAGCTCACGAACGACCACTCGCGCAGCTCGCCGGCGACCGGTTCGGGCACCGTCACGAAGTGGTACGGCGACGGACCGCGCCAGTACCAGACGGTCCCGCGGAACTCCCACTCGTCGTTCTCCGGCTGCTCGCGCACCTGCCGTCCCCTCTCGCGCCGTGTCGCGCCATTGTGCCCGCACCGGCGCCACGGCGAGGCTCCCCGCGAACGTTCCCCTGCCGTGGTGACCTGAGGCGTCCGATCCCCGGAGACCCCAGGAGTCCCCGTGCCGCAGCTGCTCACCACCCTCGCCGGTGCGTATGCCGGCCTGCCCGCCCTGCCGGGTGGCGTGGGCAGCGACCTGCTCGCGTTCGGGGTGCCGCCGTGGGAGAAGGTCGTCCGGACCGTGCTGGTCTACGTGGCGATCCTGCTCATCATCCGCGTCGCCGGGAAGCGGCTCATGGCGCAGATGAACTCCCAGGACCTCGTGGTCGTGCTGCTCCTCTCGAACGTGGTGCAGAACGCCATCATCGGGAACGACAACTCGCTCGGCGGAGGCGTCCTGGGCGCCGTGGTGCTCGTCGCGGTCAACACGGCACTGGACCTCTGGGCCATGGTCAGCCCGAGGGTCGCGTGGCTGGTCGACGGGAAGCCGACCGTGGTCGTGGTCGACGGCGTCGCCGACCACCGCGCCCTGCGCCGGCTCGGCATGACGCAGGCCGAGCTGCTGAACGCCCTGCAGCAGCAGGGCGCCGACGGCCTCGCCGAGGTGCGGTCCGCCTCGATGGAGCCCGGCGGGACGCTGACGCTCCAGCTCGTGCCCGACGCGCGGGACGCGACGGTCGCCGACCTGCGCCGCGCCGTCGACGCCCTCACCGCCAAGCTCGACGCCCGCGACCACCCCGGCGACCCGGCCTGACCCACCCGGTCCCCCCTTTCCCGCGTTGCCGAGGGGGCGCGGCGGGTCAGGCGGGGTCGGTGGCGTGCTGGGCCTCGAGGTCGAGGAGGTAGCGCTTGGCGGCCAGCCCACCGGCATACCCCGTCAGGGCCCCGGAGGACGCCACGACGCGGTGGCACGGCAGCACGACGCACAGCGGGTTGGAACCGAGCGCGGCGCCCACGGCGCGCGCGGCGCCGGGCCGCTCGACCGCCCGCGCCAGCTCGCCGTACGTCGCGCGCCGGCCGTAGCCGACGCCCTGGGCGAGTCGCGGCAGCACCACGCGCTGGAAGTCCGAGGCGAGCGCGAGGTCGGTGCGCAGGGAGAACGCGCGCCGCCGCCCCGCGAGGAACTCCTCGAGCTCGCGGCGGGCCTCGTCGAGCTCGCGCGGCTGGCGCAGGATGCGGGGCGACACCCGCGCGCTGAGCCGGGTGAGCACGCGGTCCTCGTCGGCGGTGCCGGGAACGAACGACGAGGCGACGAGGGCGCCGGAGTCGTTGCGCGCCAACAGCATCCGGCCGACGGCGGTGTCCTCCACGACGTACGAGACGTCGGTGGGGTCGAGCTGCGGCGGCCGCACGTGGGGCCGGAACTCCTCGAGCAGGCGGGTGGGGTCGGTCATGGCAGGTCCTTGCGCAGGGTGGCGAGCGCGTCGCTCACGAGCCGCCGGCTCATGGCCGGCGAGCAGCCGAGGGCGGCGGCGATGGTCGGGTGGTCGAGGTCGGCGACGTACTTGAGCACCACCGCCTGGCGCTGGCGCTCGGGCAGCGCGCCGACGCGGTGCCACAGGTCGGTGTCGGGAAGGGCCGCGTCCGCGGCCGCGGCGGTGGGCACCTCGCCCAACCGTCCCGGGTCGTCGTGGGGCACCGCGCGACGGGCCCGGTGGCGGTGCGCGTCCATGGCGCACCGGTGCGTGATCGTGAGCAGCCACCCGCGCAGGTTGGTGGTCGAGCGCAGCCGCGGGTATGCCGCGAGCGCCTGGGTCCACGCCTGTTGCGCCACGTCGTCGCCGTCCACGGGTCCGGCGAGGGCGTGCGCGAGCCGCGCGACGTCACGCCAGTGCGCGTCGACGAGGTGCTGGAAGGGAGGCAGGGTCACACCCATCGAACGCCGCACCTCCCGCACGTGTGAGCGCCACCGCTCCCGGACCCGGTGGGGCCAACTGTGCCAGCCGCCGTGTGGAAGCATGGACGCGTGCCCGACGCCGTCGTCCCCGCGCAGCCCTCCGGCGACCGCGCCCGCACCCCGCTGGTCGTCGCCCACCGCGGCAGCAGCTCGGCCGAGCCGGAGCACACGCTCAAGGCGTACACGCGGGCGATCGACGAGGGGGCCGATGCCCTCGAGTGCGACGTCCGGCTGACCGCGGACTCCCACCTCGTCTGCGTGCACGACCGCCGGGTCAACCGCACCAGCAACGGTCGCGGCATCGTGTCCACCCTGGAGCTGGCCGAGCTGGAGGGCCTGGACTGGGGTTCGTGGAAGGCCCAGCACGGTGGCGAGGACGAGGTGCCCGACCGCAACCGGAACCAGCTGCTCACCCTGCGGGCGCTGCTGACGACGGTGACCCAGAGCGAGCGCCCCATCGGCCTGGCCATCGAGACCAAGCACCCGACCCGGTACGCCGGCCTGGTGGAGCGGCAGCTGGCCAAGGTGCTGGCCGAGTTCGGGCTCGACGGACCGCAGCGTCCCGGCCACCACTGGGTGCGCGTGATGTCGTTCTCGCAGCTGGCCGTCCAGCGGATGCGGCAGCTCTGCCCCGACGTCGCGTCGGTCTACCTCGTCGAGGACTCGGTGCCGCTGCGGTTCCGCGACGGCTCCCTCCCGAGGGGCGTCCACACCGTCGGGCTGGACCTCAAGATCGTGCGCAGGTACCCGGAGACGGTGGAGCGACAGCACCGCCGCGGCCACGAGGTGTACGTGTGGACGGTGGACGAGCCGCAGGACGTGCAGCTGTGCATCGACCTCGGTGTCGACGCGATCATCACCAACCGCCCGAGCGCCGTCCTCGACGCTGTGCACGCCAGCAGGTAACCTCCCTCGCGTTCCCCAAGAACGGACAGAGCACGGCATGACAGCAGCACCCCAGCCTCACCGGCCCCTCCGGACGGCCACCGCGGCGCCCGTCCGCGACGCCTCGCGCACCATCCGCGTGCCCTGGCGCGCGGCCTCGGTCGCGCAGGTCCGGCGTGCGGTCGTCGAGGACCTCGCGGGCCGGGACGTCCCCGCCACCGTCGTCGACGAGGCCGAGATCGTCGCCTCCGAGCTGGTGTCCAACGCCATCCGGCACGCGCGCCCCCTCTCCGACGGGATGCTGCGCGTGCACTGGAAGGTCAAGGGTGGTGTCGTCGAGGTCGAGGTGACCGACGGCGGCAGCGACAGCACCCCGCGCCCGGCGCCGCGCACCGTCTGGGCGCCGTCGGGCCGTGGGCTGCGGATCGTGCGCAGCCTCGCGCACGAGTGGGGCGTGACCGAGGACCGCACGGGCTCGACGGTCTGGGCCTCGCTCGGCGGCCCGTCCCGGCGCCGCAGCCACTGACCCCACGCCCGACCCCCTAGGGTTTGCGGCATGGGTAAGGCATCACGGCGCCGCAAGGGCGCAGACACCGGCTCGCGTCCCGCTCGCGTCGAGCCCGCCCCGTTCGTCGCGCGTCCCTTCGAGGGGCTGCCGAACGAGACCGACTGGGTGGCCATGCGCGAGATCCTGCCGGCGGCGACCGCGACGGTCCGGTTCGCGAAGGGCAGGGCGCCCGAGGGTGCGCCCGACGAGGTGACCGTGGCGACGGTGCTGCCGATGGCGTGGCCGGGCCTGCACCGGGCCGACGGCGCCGTGCTCTTCAGCACCCAGTCCGGCTCGGTCTCCGGTGACGCCTCCCGCGACCTCGCGACCTCCCTGCTCGCCGCCGCCGAGGCCGAGCAGGGCGTCCCCGTGGTGCACACGCCCGGCTCCACGGCCGACTCGCCCCGCCTGCAGGACCTGCTCGACACCACCGCCGACTTCGAGGTGACCGTCCACAACGGCTTCGAGTTCTGGGTCGGCGACAGCGACCTCGACGAGGCGGCGCAGGAGTCGCTCGACCGCGCGAACGAGTCCGTCATCCCCACCGTGCGCATGGCCGGCACCCGCTCGGCGTACTGGTGCCGCATCGGCGAGCGCACCCACATCCGCCTCGTCCTGCCCGACGACGAGGACGTCGCGACCGACGCCCTCGCGCGGCTGCGCGCCGCGGGTGACGACGCCGTGGGTGCCGGCACCCGCCTGCTCGGCGCGTTCCGCGCCTGCGGCCTGCTCGTGCCCGTCTGGGACCTCGACCCCGACAAGGAGGCCGCGGACTACGAGGACGAGCTCGCCGAGTTCATGGAGCGGTATGCCGCGGTGCTCGGATCCGACACGCCCCTCACCCCCGAGGAGCGCCGGGCCCGGTCCGGGCTGCTGAGCCGCCAGGTCACCCTGCGCTGACATGACCTCCCCTGCCACCGGCGTCGCCGCCGTCATCCCGGCCAAGGACGAGGCCGACCGGGTCGCCGCGACCGTGCGGGCCGTCCGGGCCCTGCCGGGTGTCGACCTCGTCGTCGTCGTCGACGACGGCAGCTCGGACGCGACGGCCGAGGTGGCCCGCGAGGCCGGGGCCGAGGTCGTCCGCCACGCCCGCAACCGCGGCAAGGCTGCGGCGATGACGACCGGCGCCGGCTATGTCGCCCGGCACGAGGCGGTCGAGGGACGGGTCGGCGGCTCCGACGAGCGGCGGCCGCTGCTGTTCGTCGACGCCGACCTCGAGGACTCGGCCGCGAACCTCGGCGTGCTCGTCACCCCCGTGCTCGAGGGCGCCGTCGACATGACCATCGCGACCCTGCCCCCGCAGCGGACCCCCGGTGGCGGCCGCGGCTTCGTCGTCCGCCTCGCCCGCGGCGGGATCGAGGAGCTCACCGGCTTCGTGGCGGCGCAGCCGCTGTCGGGCATGCGGTGCCTGACGCGGGCCGCGTTCGACGCGGCCAGCCCCCTGGCCCGCGGGTGGGGTGTGGAGGTCGGCCTCACCGTCGACGTCCTGCTCGCCGGGATGCAGGTGCGCGAGGTGCCGTGCGAGCTGCACCACCGCGTCACGGGCACGGACCTGCGCTCCCAGCTGCACCGGGCCGCGCAGTACCGCGACGTGGGACTGGCCCTCGCCCGGCGCCGGGCGCGGCGCCGGCTCCGGTAGGGACGCAGGCCCCGTGGCGGCCGGGCTCCGGCGGGACGAGCGCTCGACGACGGGCGCCGACGTCCCGTGGACGCCGCGGCGGGTGACGACGGCCGGCCTGCTCCTGGCCGCCGTGCTGCTGCTCCTGCTCGTCGGCATCGCCGGCCCCAGCGCGGCCAAGCCCCCGCTCGGCCCGGGTGGCCAGGAGCTGCCGTGGGCCCCCGGTCCCTGGCTCGTCACGGTCCTGCTGTGGACGGCATACGTCCTCGGGGCCCTCGGGGTGCACCTGCACCTGCGCTGGGGGCTGCCGACGCGCGGCTCGTGGACCTGGGCGCTCGCGCTGCCCGCCATCGCGGTCGCCACCGGCTGGGCGACCGCGTTCGGTTCCGCCGACCACACGAACTACGCGGCCTACGGGCGGATCGCCGACCTCGGTGGTGACCCGTACCTCACGGCGCCCAACTCCTGGCCCGGCCACGACCCGGTCATCTCGGCGGTTCGACCGCCCTGGGACGGCACGACGAGCATCTACGGCCCGTTCGCGACGCTGCTGCAACAGGCAGCGTCGGCACTCGGCGGGTCGAACCTGCGAGCGACGGTGCTGTGGTGGCAGGTCGGTTGCCTCGTGGCGTTCGCGGTCGTCCCGATGCTGCTCGAGCAGTCCGGCGCCAGCCGCTCGCGCGTGACGGCCCTGTGGCTCGCCAACCCGCTCGTGCTCGGGCTCGCGGTGTTCGGGGCCCACGTCGACGTCGTCGCCGCGGCCCTCGTCGTCCTGACGCTGTGGGCCGCGCCCCGCAGCGCGTTCGTGGCCGGGCTCTTCGCCGGCCTCGCCGTCTCGACCAAGGTGACCGCCGCCGTCGTGGTGGTCGCCGTCCTGGTCGCGTGGTGGGTGCACGAGCGCCGCGGGTGGGGCAGCCGCTCGGCACGGTACGTGGGAGGCGTCCTCGTCACCGCGGTGCCGCTGCACTGGTGGGCCGGCCCGCACGTCTTCGACCAGCTCGAACGCGCCCGTCGCTCGATCTCGCTGGCGACTCCGTGGCGGCTCGTCTACCAGCTCGTCGACGGTCCCTTGGGCGGGGCGGCGGCACGCACCCTCGTGACGGTCCTGTCCGTCGTCGTGGCTCTGCTGCTCGTCGTCGTCCTCGCTCGCCTCACCCGCGGGCTGGCCCCCGTGTCGGTGCTGGGCACGGCGACGCGGTGGACGTTCGTCCTGTCGACGGCCTACGCCCTCTCCGCCGCCTACTCCCTGCCCTGGTACCTGCTGCTCACCTGGGCGACCCTGCCGCTGCTCGGCGCCAGCGTCCTGGACCGGGCGCTGCTCGTGCACCTGCTCGCGGCGACGCTCGCCTACGTCCCGGGGCGGGTCGAGGGCATGACCGCGACCGTCCAGCGCGTCACCCTGTGGGTGCGCCGGGTGCCCGTGCCGTATGCCGTGCTGCTGGTGTGGGGGTGGCTCACACGCGCCGCATGGAGCGGGTCGTCGCGCTCGCGCGCGCCTCGTCCTCCAGAGCCCGCACCGCCACCGCGATGATGAGCGGCACCGCGATGATCGCGCCGTTCGCCGGGATCGCGACGCCGGAGTCGTTGATGGCGAACCCGATCGTGAGCGTCACCAGCAGCGCGATCAGCCCGGGCCGCAGCGTCGGCAGCGCGTCGTAGGAGCGCTGCAGGGCACGGGAGCCCCACGAGGTCGGGCGGGCGAGGATGTAGATGACGAAGACCAGCGCCACCGGCACGAGCAGGGCCAGCCGGTAGTTGCCGAACAGGATCTGCAGGTTCTGGTCGAGCTTGCGGCTGACGATGTCGCCGGCGGTGCCGTTGCCGAGCGCCTCGAAGAACTGGCCGAGGTGCGACTGCTTGTCGGCCGGGCGCAGCGAGTCGAGGAACGCGACGAGCAGGAAGAGCCCGGCGGTCACACCGCCGACGACCAGCGCCCGGCGCCACGTCATCCGGATCCCCAGGATGGCCAGCACGAGGTAGGCGAGCCCGGGGAGCAGGGCGGGCGGGCCGCCGCCGTCGGCGCCCCAGGCGGGCAGGCCGTCGACGACCACGGCGACGAGACCGATCGCGGCAGCTGCGCCGGCGGCGAGCCTGGTGTGGCCGCGGCGGACCAGCGAGCTGGAGACCGCGGTGGCGAGCAGCAGCGCGGCCGTCGCGAAGAGCGCGAAGGTCACGTTCCCCATGCCGTAGAACCGGCCGCCGACGACCGGCTGGAGGCCCATGAGCGAGGAGATCTGCAGCGTCGACCCGGTCATGACGTCGATCCCGAGCACGAGCAACGTCGCCAGCGCCACCACGGACAGCGGACCCGTGAGCCGCCGCGACCAGGGGCCCAGCAGGGCGACGGCGGAGATGATCGCGGTGAAGACGCCGACGGCCGCCACGACCCCGATCATCGGCACGGGGAAGCGCCACCACGGGATGAGGTTGGCCAGGAACGTCGAGGCCGGGACCGCCGCGGCCACGACGGCCACCCGGCGGGTGATCCGCAGCAGCTTCAGCCGCAGCCCGATGGCGCCGAAGTCGCGGCGCCAGACGACCGCGGCGAGCAGGTAGATCGCGATCTGCGTGTAGACGACCGCGTTGAAGAACGGGGGCACGAGCGCGTGGACGTCGTGGCTCGCGTCGTCGAAGTCGACGAGGTGGCGCAGCCGGTCGCGGGCGGCGGACTCGGAGTTCGACCCCTCCTCGCCGCGGCTCAGGGCCTTGCCGCCGAGCCCGCTGGGGGTGTCCACGCCCGCCGCGGAGAGCAGGGTGACGGTGAGGTCGGCCGACTGGACCAGGCCGTCCTGGCGCGTCGACGGGGAGAACAGGGTGCCCGAGCCGTAGTGCGGGCCCTTGGCCGCAACGAGCCGCAGCCGCTCCTCGGCACCGGCGTCGGCCAGGCTCGCCACGATGACGTCGGAGCCGTTGGGGGCCGCCTTGAGCACCTGGCTGATGCGGTCGTCGACCGACTTGGCCTGCTGGGCCCGGCTCCCGGGGGTGCCCGGCGACTCGCCCTGGGGCAGCTCGGCCGGGTCGCGGACCGCCCCGACGTCGACGAGGGTCACCCGGCACCGGGAGAGCAGGCCGGTGAGCTGGCCGGCGTCGTACGCGGCATACCGGGGCACGGAGCCGGACGTGTAGGCGGCGCCGACCCCGGCGCCGGGACCGATCGCCTGGACGCACTGGCCGCTCGTGGCGAGCGTCTCGCCGAGGGTGCCCGGGTTGCTGTCGAACTTGCGGGCGTCGGCCGCGCGCACGTACGTGTCCCAGCCGGGGACGACGCCGCTGTCCACCTCGGGGACCGCCGGGCACGGGTCGGAGGTGCTGCGGTCGGCGCCCTTCGGGCCGGGTGCAGCGGCGCGGTTGCCCGCGGAGAGGCTGAGCCAGCCGTCGACCGCGCAGGTGTTGGTGAAGACCGAGCGCACCGACAGGGCGGCCGTCGACCCGTCGCGGAGCATCGACCACAGGGCCGGGGTGTTCTGCTGGTCGACGTCGGTCCAGGTCAGCCCGCCCGTGCCGATGAGGATGACCGGGCCGGTGGGGGCGCTGTCGGCGGCCGGTGCGGCGCTCGCGGCCGACGCCGTGCCCGCGCCCACGACGAGCACCGTGAAGAGGCCGGCGAGCAGGGTCAGGGCGCGGCGGGTCACCCGTACAGGCTACGGGTCGGGGCACACGACAGAATGCGGGTGTGACTCCCCTTCGCCGCATCGCCACCTGGCCCGCCCGAGCCCGGTGGGCGCTGGCCGTCGTGCTGGTGCTCCTCGCGGCGTCCATCCCGGTGCTGCGCTACCTCGTCTACTGGCCGGTCGACCAGTGGCAGGTCGACGTCGAGGTCTACCGCGAGGCGGGCGTCTCCATCCTCACCGGACGGCCGGTCTACTCCGCGATGACCGAGTCGCCCCAGCTGCTGCCGTTCACCTACCCGCCGTTCGCCGCCGTGCTCGCGATCCCCTTGGCGTTCCTGCCCTTCGGCGCGGTGGGCTGGCTGTGGACCCTCGCCCAGGTCGCCGCCACCACCGCGATCGTCTGGTATGCCGGGTGGCGCCTGCTGCACCGCACGGGTCCGTGGATGCCGATCGCCCTGGCGCTGCTCACCGCCCCGATGATCTGGCTGCACCCGGTGTCCGACGGCATCCGGTTCGGGCAGGTCAACGCGTTCATGGTGCTGGCCTGCCTGATGGACCTGCGCCGGCCGCGCCCGGGGGTCCTGCGCCGGGTCCCGCCGGGCGTCCTCGTCGGCCTCGCGATGTCGATCAAGCTCACCCCCGGCGTCTTCGTCGTGCACTACCTGGTCAACCGGCGCTGGCGCGAGGCGGTCACCGCGGTGGTCACTGCCGTCGTCGTCACGCTGGGGTCGTGGGTGCTGCTGCCCGAGGCGTCGTTCGCGTTCTGGGGCGGAGCCCTGCAGGACCCCACCCGGCTCGGGCCCAACGCGGGCACGTCGAACCAGTCGATCCGCGGCTTCCTGCTGCGGGTCGGCCCGGACGGCCTGGCCGGCAACGTCCTGTGGCTGGTCCTGGTCGCCGTCGTGGGGACCATCGGCTACCGGCTGGCCCGTCGCGCCTACCGGGCGGGCGACTCGATCAGCGAGGTCGCGGCGGTCGGCCTGATGGCCGTGCTGCTGTCGCCCGTCGCGTGGATCCACCACCTGCACTGGATGGTGGTCGTCGTCTTCGCCGTGCTCGGGGCGAACCCGCTGCGCGACCGCCGGCGGATCTGGGCAGCCGCCGCGATCACGGGCTTCTTCCTGTGCCGGATGCCGTGGTGGGGCATCTCCTGGCTCAACCACCCGGACTGGCCGCGCTGGTTCGGCCGCGTCCTGCAGAACGCCGACACGTTCGGCTCGCTCATGGCCCTGGGCCTGCTGTGGTGGGCGCTGCACCTGCGCGAGCCGGGGACGACCGGCGGCGACGAGCTCGTCGTCGAGCACGCAGGTCTGCGCACAGACCAGCGTGTGACTGCGCCCTGATCCGCTCCGCGCGCAGTGCCACGCTCGTGAGTGCACAGACGAGCGGGTATGCCGGGGCGCGGCCGGGCGGGTGGGTCAGGCGTGGGGGGCGCTGACGACGCCGAGGATCTCCAGCGTGGTCAGAGCCGCGAGCAGGAGGCAGACGACACCGCCCACCCGGCGGATCGTCGTCAGGTGGACCCGCGCCAGCAGCGCCCGGCCGATGACGGCGCCGAGCGCGGACACCGTGGCCAGGGCGAGGAACGCACCGAGGAAGACCGACAGCGGCTGGTGGAACCGCAGCACCATGTTCGCGGTGAGCAGCTGCGACAGGTCGCCCCACTCGGCGAGGAACAGCACCGAGAACGAGACGGCGATCGCCTTGAGCCCGACGGCCGTCGCGGCGCCCTTGTGCGCGAACTCCTCCTCGGTCTCCTTCTCCTCCTCGTCGGCCTTCTTCGCGCCGCGCAGCAGGATCACGCCACCGACGAGGAACATCAGCGCCGCGAAGACCTCCACCGGCCGCTTGGGCAGGTTGGCGAGCAGCCCGCCGATGACCACGGCCACGAGCGTCTGCACGAGGAAGGCCAGCGACACCCCGATCCACACGAACAGCGGCCGGAACCGCGTCGCGAGGACGAGCGTGGCGATGAACGTCTTGTCCGGCAGCTCCACGACGAAGATGGCGGCGAAGACGATGGCGATGGTGGCGAGGTCGAGGTCCATGGCGCGTCGACCCTATCCGGGCGGCGCCCCTACGCTGGCCGGTGTCCGGCACACCGTCCGAGAGGTGGCCACGGCCGACGGCCGGCCCACCGGATCCGAGAGGGTCGCTCCATGACGACGTACGCGTACCTCGGCCCCGAGGGCACGTTCACCCAGATGGCGCTGGCCGCGTGGGCGCCGTCGCAGGGGGCCGTCCACCGGCCCTGCGGCTCGGTGGACCAGGCGCTCGCACTGCTGCGCTCCGGCGAGGTGGACGGCGCGATGGTGCCGATCGAGAACTCCGTCGAGGGCGGGGTCAGCGCGACCCTCGACGCCCTGGCCAGCGGTGACCCGCTCGTCGTCACCGCCGAGGTGCTCGTCCCGATCACGTTCGTGCTGGCCGCCCGGCCGGGGACGCCGCTGTCGGCGGTGCGCGCCGTCGGCACCCACAGCCACGCGTGGGCGCAGGTGCGCGGCTGGATGGGCGAGCACCTGCCGGATGCCGCGTACGTGCCGACCCTCTCCACAGCCTCGGCCGCGGAGGGCCTTGCGCTCCACGGAGACCCGGACGGCGACCCGGATGCTGGTCCGGACGGCCGTCACGGCGGTCCGGCCGCGGGCACGGGCCACGGCCCCACGACCGGCGAGCGGCCGGCATACGACGCGGCGGTCTGTGCCCCCGTCGCGGCGAGCAACCACGGCCTCGAGGTGCTTGCCGAGGACATCGGCGACAACGCCGCGGCCGTCACGCGGTTCGTCATGGTGGCGCGGCCGGGACGGCTGCCGGAGCGCACGGGCGCCGACAAGACCACGCTGGTGCTGTTCCAGCGCGAGGACCACGCAGGTGGCCTGCTCGAGCTGCTCGAGCAGTTCGCGGTCCGCGGGATCAACATGTCGCGGCTGGAGTCGCGGCCGACCAAGGCCTCGATGGGCTCGTACTGCTTCTCGATCGACATCGAGGGCCACGTGCTCGACGAGCGGGTCGGCGAGGCCCTGCTCGGGCTGAAGCGGGTCTGCGCCGAGGTGCGGTTCCTCGGCAGCTACCCCGCGGCCCACGGTGCGGCGGTGCAGGTCAGCCCGCAGACGACCGACGAGGCGTTCGGCAGCGCCCGCGCCTGGCTCCGGTCCCTGCGCGCCGGCGACGCCTGACCCCGGCTTTCCCCCGCGAAACGGCGATTGCGCGGCAACACTCGGGTTGTTGTCCCGCGGTTTGCTGCGCAACCGCCGTTTTGCCGAACTACTTCTTCTCGCGCCAGGCGCGTTCGAAGGGGAGCCGCCAGGCGTGCGGCGCGATGAGCTGGTGGATCGCGTTGGGGCCCCACGAGTCGACCGGATACGGCTTGGACTCCGGCGGGTCGTCGAGCAGCGGCTGCGACCGCTCCCACAGCGACTCGATGCCCTCGGCCGTCGTGAAGAGCGTGTGGTCACCGCGCATCGCGTCGAGCATGAGCCGCTCGTACGCCTCGAGCACGTCGGCCGCGCGCTCGGTCTCGTGGGTGGAGAACTGCATCGACAGCTTCTCCAGCCGCATGCCCGGGCCGGGACGCTTGCCGTAGAAGGACAGCGACACCTTGGACTCGTCGGCCAGGTCGAAGGTGAGGTGGTCGGGCCCGGCCGACCCGACGCCGGAGTTGTGCGGGAACATCGACCGCGGCGCCTCGCGGAACGCGATCGAGATGATCCGGGCGCCCTCGGCCATCCGCTTGCCGGTGCGCAGGTAGAACGGCACACCGGCCCAGCGCCAGTTGTCCAGGCCGACCCTGAGGGCGATGAACGTCTCGGTGTCGGAGTCCGGGGCCACCCCGTCCAGGCTGGTGTACCCCGCGAACTGCCCGCGCACGACCTGGTCCGGGTCGATCGGCAGCAGCGACCGGAAGACCTTGTTCTTCTCCTCGGAGATGGCCCGTGGCTCCAGGGCGGTCGGCGGCTCCATCGCCACGAACGCCATGACCTGGAACAGGTGCGTGACGACCATGTCCTTGTAGGCGCCCGTCGACTCGTAGAAGCCGGCGCGCTGGTCGAGCCCGAGCGTCTCGGGGATGTCGATCTGCACGTGGTCGATGAAGTTGCGGTTCCAGATCGGCTCGAACAGGCCGTTGGCGAAGCGGAACGCCAGGATGTTCTGCGCCGCTTCCTTGCCCAGGAAGTGGTCGATCCGGAAGACCTGCTCCTCGGCGAACGTCTCGTGCACGGTGTTGTTGAGCGCGATGGCGCTCGCGAGGTCGGTGCCGAACGGCTTCTCCATGACCACGCGGGCCCGGTCGACGAGGTCGGCCTCGCGCAGCATCTGCAGGACCGCGACGGCGGCCTTCGGCGGCACGGAGAGGTAGTGCAGCCGCAGCGTCTGCGGGCCGAGCTGCTGCTCGGCCTCCTTCACCGCCTGCGCCAGCCGGTCCGGGCCGGCGCTCTGCGGCACGTAGACGAGCCGGTCGTCGAAGGCGTCCCACTGCTCGGCCGACAGCCTGTGCGAGCCGAACTCGTCGATCGCCTTCCGGGCGAAGGCGCGGAAGGCGGCGTCGTCGAAGTCCTCCAACGACGTGCCGACCACGCGGATGTCGGGGGCGAGGTCGCTCGTGACGAGGTAGGCCAGCCCGGGGAGCAGCTTGCGGCGGGCCAGGTCGCCGGTCGCGCCGAAGAGGACGATCACGTGCGGGTCGACGGGCTCGAGCGGGCTGCGGCTCGTCACCCGCTCCGTGGCCGGGTAGGAGATCGTCTGCGGGCGGGGCGGCGTGGCTTCCGGCACGTCCTCGATCATGGCATCGGGGACGGTCGCCCGCACGACCTGCGGATGCGATGATCGGCGCCATGCCCGACCGGTCGGCCCAGCGCGGGTCCTCGCGCAGGCGGTGGGTGCTGGGCGCGACGAACCTCGCGGGGGTGCTGGGGCTCTACTTCGCCGTCCCCACTGCCACCGTGCGCACCGACGTGCTGCTGCCACGCCTGGCCGTCAGCCTCGTGGGGGTCGGCGCCGTCACCGTCGTCCTCACGCGCGAGCTCGGACGGGGGCGACGGCAGGAACCCGGGCTCAGCGCGCTGCGCCTGGTCCTGCTGGTGGAGGTGGCCCGTCGCCTTCAGCCTCGCCTACTACGTGCTGGGCACGCAGGCGGTGGGCCAGATGGTGGGGATCCGGACGCGCCTCGACGCCCTGTACTTCACCCTGTCCACCACGGCCACGGTGGGCTACGGCGACATCCACCCGACCGGACAGCTCGCTCGCGCCGTCGCCTCCGGGCACATCCTGTTCAACGTGCTGCTGCTGGGGGCTGTGGCCCGGCTCGTCACGGCGAGGGCGGCCGGTGGTCGGGTCCGGCGTGGCGGGCGCCCGGAGCGCTGAGCGGACGTCGCGGTCAGGCGCCGAGCCGGTCGTGCGCCCCCGCGGCCATGCGGCGCCCGGTGCCGGCATCCCGCGGCTGCACACCGCTGCGGTTCTCCCGCGCCCGGTGGCGCCACCAGGCATACGCGAGCACGGCGCAGATGATGCCGTTGAGCATGCCCACGCCCACGTCGGTGACGTGGTGCATGCCGCGGTAGAGCCGGGCGTAGGTGACGAGCAGCGGCAGCAGCAGGCACACGACCGTGGTCAGCACGCGCAGCCAGGTCCGCTCGATCCGCTGCGCCAGCAGCGCGAACGCGAGGTACAGCGCGGTCGAGGCGCCCACGTGGCCGCTCGGGTAGCTCGACGTCGGGGGCGCCGGGTCGAGGTGGCTGACCTTGGGCCGGGGGCGGCCGATGACCAGTGTCGCGAGCACGAAGATGGTGGCCTGCAACGAGATCGCGATGACCGGCACGAGGCTGAAGAGCAGGTCCTTGGTGCGCCACAGGATGATGAGCGACACCAGGATGCACACCGCGATGACGTACTCGGTGTTCCCGATGTGGGACCAGTACATCGTGATGGTGTTCCACGTCCTGGTGCGGTCCGAGGCCAGCGTCTTGCTGACCGACTCCTCGCTCGTCGACAGGCCCTTGAGGGGGCCGGTGATGAGGAAGCCGAAGCCGACGATCGCGGCCCAGACGACTACGCCGGGTGCGATGGCCCGGGTGACGAGCTGGGTGAGGTCCTGCCGAGAAATCCGAGCCATGAGGAGAACGTAGTGCCCACACCGAGAATCCACCCGGCGACCACGTCCGAGGCGAAGTGCACCCCCAGGAAGATGCGGTCGAGGCCGACGAGCAGGACCACGAACACAGCCACGGTGGTGAGCACCCGCCGCCCCGCCTCCGACAGCAGGGGCCACAGCAGGAACACCATCGCCGTGGCGATGATCGCGACGTTGGCGGCGTGGCCGGAGGGGAACGAGTACCCGGGCGAGTGCGAGATCGGGTCGTCGACCACGGGCCGGGCGCGCTGCACGACGAGCTTGGCTGCGAGCGCGAGGTTCCAGCCCACCATCATCGTGACGAACGCCCACAGTGCGCGGTTTCGCAGCTGCTTCGCCAGCCAGGCCCAGAGGCAGACGAGGGTCGCCGCGATGTAGAGCACCCACGGCTGGCTGACGGCCTGGAGCACGAGCAGGGCGCTGCCGGCGCCGAGCGACCGCGTCACGTCCGTCGCGTGGTCGGCGATCGCGTTGTCGAGGTGGATCAGCGGGTCGAACTTCTGCCGCACGGCATACCCGATCAGCACGAACGGCACCGCGAACAGGACCATCGCCAGCGCCCCCCGGCCGAGCCGCACCACCCGGGAGCGGGTGGCCGAGGTGGGGGCCGCGGTGGCGGTCTGCATCAGTCGGCCGACCCGACCCGGACGACGAGGGCGCCGGGCACGATCTCGGCGGAGATGGCGCGGGCCTTGCCGATGGTGTCGCCGTCGACCTGGGCCTCCTGCGGGCGGTCCGCGCGCACGCGGATCACCTCGCAGGTGTGGTGGTCGACGCGCTCGTGGCCCTTGCGGCGCTTGCTGAGGACGCGCCCGGCGACGGCGGCCCAGCCGACGATGCCCTTCGGGGACAGGATCACGATGTCGAGGTGGCCGTCGTCGGGCTCGGCGTCGGGCAGCAGCACCAGGCCGCCGAGGAGCTTGCCGACGTTGCCCACCACGACCGTGCGGGCGCGGCGGGTGAACTCCTCGTTGTCGTCGATCGTGACGCGGACCTTGAACTGCGGCCCGCGCAGGTTGCGGGTGCCCGAGACCATGTATGCCGCGGGGCCGACCTTGGCCTTCAGCTTCTCCGGGGCGTCGGCCATGATCGCGGCGTCGAAGCCGAAGCCGGCCATGACGAGGAAGACGTGGGTCTCGGGTCGTTGGTCCTCGCCGCTCGAGTCGACGGTCAGGCGGCCGACGTCGATGCGCTTGTTCTGACCGGTGAGGGCGACGCGCAGGGCGTCGTCGAGGTCGTCGACCGGCAGGTCGAGGTTGCGGGCGAGCAGGTTGCCGGTGCCGCCCGGCAGCAGGCCCAGCGGGGTGTCGGTGCCGACGAGGGCCTCGGCCACCGCACGGACCGTGCCGTCGCCGCCGAGCGGGCACACGAGGTCGACGTCCTCGCGCAGGGCCTGCTCGGCCTGGCCGCGGCCGGTGTCCTTGGCCGTCGTCTCGATGAAGAGCGGCTCGGCCCAGCCGTGGTTCACGACCTCGCGGGTGACGTGCTCCTTGACCGACTCGAGGTCGTCGAACTTCGTCGGGTTGACGATGATCGCGACGCGACGACGTGGTGCCTCTGTCACGGTGCCCTCCGGCCGGAACTCGTTGCGGTGCGGTCGGCGGTCCCAGCGTCGGGCCCGGTGGGCGCCCCGCCGGCGGCTGTTGCGCTCGCTCGACCAGGCAGCGATGCCGAGGGCGGCGAGGAGCACGACGGCGATCGCGCCGACGACCACCCACCCGGCATGTTCTTGGAGCACGGGCAGACGCTACCCCAGGGTAGGAGGGGGTGCTGCCATACCGTTGCGGTCATGGACGCCTCCCCCGACCAGCACCAGGACGGCCTGCCCGAAGTGTCCGGTCCGGTCCCACCGGACACCAAGGACTGGACCTGGACGCTGGAGCACCCGTGCCCGGAGTGCGGGTTCGAGGCGGCCGGCGTCACCGCCCCGCAGGTGGCCGAGCAGGTGCTGTCGCTGACCGCGCCGTGGCGCACGGTGCTGGAGCGCGAGGACGTGCGCGACCGCCCGCGGCCCGACGTGTGGTCGCCGCTCGAGTACGCCTGCCACGTCCGCGACGTGTGCCGGGTCTTCGAGGGCCGGGTGCGCCAGATGCTGGCCGAGGACGGCGCCCGGTTCGCCAACTGGGACCAGGACCGGGCCGCCGTCGACGGCCGCTACGGCGAGCAGGACCCGACCGTCGTCGCCGACGAGCTCGTCGAGTCCGCCGTAGCAGCGTGCCGGGCGTTCGAGGAGGTCGACGGCGACGCCTGGGAGCGGACGGGCCTGCGCAGCAACGGCTCGCACTTCACCGTGCTCACCCTGGGCCAGTACATGCTGCACGACCTGGCCCACCACCTCGTCGACGTGGGGGTCGTCCCCAGCGCCGCCCCGCGCTGAGGCTCAGGCCTTCTGCGGGTGCCCGGTCAGGGCGGCCGCGCCACCCATCACGAGGAAGATCGAGCCGGAGACGTACTTCTGCCGCTCGACGGCGCGCGGGTGGCGGGCCAGCCACTGGCCGATGCCACCGGCGCTGAGCGCGTAGACGCTGTCGAACAGGGCGCCGATGACGACGAAGATCGCCCCCAGGACGAGGACCTGCGACCACACCGGGCCGGACTCCCGGTGCAGGAACTGCGGGAACAACGCCACGAAGAACACCGCGGTCTTGGGGTTGGTGATGCCCACCAGGAACGCGTCGGCGAACGCCCGCCGCGGGTTGGTGACCGGCACGCGGTCGAGCGCGAAGTGCCCGCGGCTGCGGAACTCGCGGACCGCCAGCCAGAGCAGGTATGCCGCGCCGGCGTACTTGACGACGGAGAACGCGACGACCGAGGCGCTGATGACGGCCGACAGCCCGAACGCCGTCGCGACCACCATGAGGGCCGTCGCGGTCTCGATCCCGGCCATCGACGCCAGCGCCAGGCGGCGGCTGCCCTGGCCGATCCCGCGCGAGATGAGGAACAGCATCGCGGGGCCGGGCAGGAGGATCAGCGCGGTGGCGGCGAGGGCGAACGTGCCCAGGGTGGCGGCGGACGGCATACCCGACAGGATCGGACCCCACGCGCATGCGGGGCAACGGGGAATCACGTGGCGGACGCCGCGGGGCCCCTCGCTAGGCTGACCCGGTGATCGACATCAAGCTCCTGCGCGAGGACCCGGACAGGGTCCGCGCGAGCCAGCGCGCCCGTGGCGAGGACGAGGGGGTCGTCGACGCGGTGCTGTCCGCCGACGACCGCCGGCGGGCCAGCCTCACCGAGTTCGAGCGGCTGCGCGCCGAGCAGAAGTCGATGGGCAAGCAGGTCGCGCAGGCGCAGGGCGAGGAGAAGCACGCGCTCCTGACCAAGACGAAGCACCTCGCCGCGCAGGTGAAGTCGCTGCAGGCCGACGCGGACGCCGCCGAGGAGGAGCTCGGCACGCTCATCCGGCAGATCGGCAACGTCGTCGAGCCGGGCGTCCCGGTCGGCGGCGAGGACGACTACGAGGTGCTGGAGACGGTCGGCGAGGTGCCCACCTTCGACTTCGAGCCCCGCGACCACCTCGAGCTCGGCGAGATGCTGGGCGCGGTCGACATGGAGCGCGGCGCCAAGGTCTCGGGCTCGCGGTTCTACTTCCTCACCGGCGTCGGCGCGCGGCTCGAGCTGGCGCTTCTGAACATGGCCGTCGCCCAGGCGGTCGAGCAAGGCTTCAGCCCGATGATCACGCCGACCCTGGTCAAGACCGAGGTCATGGCGGGTGCGGGCTTCATCGACAAGCACTCGGAGGAGGTCTACCGGCTCGCCGACGACGACCTCTGGCTCACCGGCACCTCCGAGGTCGCCCTGGCCGGCTTCCACGCCGACGAGATCCTCGACCTGTCGAACGGCCCGAAGCGGTATGCCGGGTGGTCGGCCTGCTACCGCCGCGAGGCCGGGTCGTACGGCAAGGACACCCGCGGCATCATCCGGGTGCACCAGTTCCACAAGGTCGAGATGTTCACCTACTGCCGGGTCGAGGACGCCGCGGCGGAGCACCAGCGGCTGCTCGGCTGGGAGAAGGAGATGCTCGCCAAGATCGAGGTCCCGTACCGCGTGATCGACACGGCGGCGGGCGATCTCGGCGGTCCGGCGGCGCGCAAGTTCGACTGCGAGGCGTGGGTGCCGACGCAGGGTCGCTACCGCGAGCTGACGTCGACCTCGAACTGCACGACGTACCAGGCGAGGCGGCTGGGCACCCGTGAGCGCGACCCGAACGGCCAGGGCACGCGGGCCGTCGCCACGCTCAACGGCACGCTCGCCACGACCCGGTGGATGGTCGCGATCCTGGAGAACCACCAGCAGGCCGACGGCTCGGTCGTCGTCCCGAAGGCGCTGCGCCCGTACCTCGGCCTCGAGGTCCTGCGCCCCGCCTGACCTCCCGCCGTTTTTCGCACCCGCGCACCCCGCAATACGGCAGTTGCTGGCGTGAAACGGGACTGCTGGACTGCCGTTTCGTGCCAGCAACTCCCGTTTTGCGAAGGGCCCGACCCGGTTAGGTTGGGTGGCGTGACGCAACGACAGCTGCCGAAGTGGTCCGAGCTCAAGCCGCTGCTGCGGCCCAAGCCGCTGCAGCTCGACCCCACCCGGCGACGGCTCGACTCCGCGCTGACGATCGCCGACCTGCGCGCCGTCGCCAAGCGGCGCACCCCGCGCTCGGTCTTCGACTACACCGACGGCGCCGCCGAGGGCGAGATCAGCCTGCGCCGCGCACGGGGCACGTTCGCGAACCTCGAGTTCCGGCCCGCGATCCTGCACGACGTCTCGGCCATCGACACGACGACGTCGTTCCTGGGGCGGCCGTCCGCGCTGCCGTTCTCGTTCGCGCCGACCGGCTTCACCCGGATGATGCAGCACGAGGGCGAGCGCGCCGTGGCCCGCGTCGCCCAGCGCACCGGCATCCCGTACACCCTCTCCACGATGGGCACGACGTCGATCGAGGACGTCGCGGCCGCCGCCCCGCAGGCCCGCAAGTGGTTCCAGCTCTACGTCTGGCGCGACCGCAGCGCGGCCGAGGACCTCATGCGCCGCGCGCGACAGGCCGGGTACGAGGCGCTCGTCCTCACGGTCGACGTGCCGGTCGCCGGGGCTCGCCTGCGCGACGCCCGCAACGGGTTCTCGATCCCGCCCGCCCTGACGGTGCGCACGGTCGCCGACGCCGCGATGCACCCGGCGTGGTGGGTCAACCTGCTCACGACCGAGCCGCTGACGTTCGCCAGCCTGAGCTCGTGGGACGGCACCATCGCCGAGCTGCTCGACGCGCTGTTCGACCCGACGATGACGCTCGCCGACCTGGAGTGGGTGCGCTCGCAGTGGGACGGCCCGCTCATCATCAAGGGCATCCAGACGGTCGAGGATGCGCGCACCGTCTTCGACGCCGGCGTCGACGCGATCGTCCTGTCCAACCACGGCGGGCGCCAGCTCGACCGCGCGCCCGTGCCGCTGCGGCTGCTGCCCGAGGTGCGCGAGGCGCTCGGCCCCGACAAGGAGGTCATGCTCGACACCGGCGTCATGTCCGGCGCCGACGTCGTGGCCGCGGTGGCCCTCGGCGCGAGCAGCGTCATGGTCGGCCGCGCCTACCTCTACGGACTCATGGCCGGTGGCGAGGCGGGCGTCCAGCGGGCCGTCGACATCCTCACCGCCGAGGTCCGGCGCACGATGGCGCTGCTCGGTGTCCCCACGGTCGCGGACCTGCACCCGCACCACGTCCGCCTCCCGTAGGTTCGGGGCATGAAGCCCCACCTCGTCGCGCTCGACGTCGACGGCACCACCATCGACCACGCGGGCGTCATGTCGCCGGCCGTCCGCGACGCCGTCCGCGACGTGGTGGCCGCCGGCCACCACGTCATCGTCTCGACCGGTCGCTCGATCGTGGCGACGACCCCGATCCTCGAGGAGCTCGGGATCGCGACGGGGTATGCCGTGTGCTCCAACGGCGCGGTCACGATCGAGCTGGATCCCGCCGAGGACAAGGGTTTCCGCGTGCTGGAGGCCGTGACGTTCGACCCGGCGCCGGCCCTGAACCTGCTGCGGGTCGAGTGGCCCGACGCCGTCGTCGCGGTCGAGGAGCTGGGCGTCGGGTTCAAGCTGAGCGCCCCGTTCCCCGACGGGGAGCTCCAGGGCGAGCTCCGGGTCGTGCCCTGGGACGAGCTGGTCGCCGACCCGGTGACCCGCGTGACCTTCCGGGCGCCCGAGGGCACGGCCGAGGACTTCCTCGCCCTCACCGAGCGGATCGGCCTGCACGGGGTCAACTACGCGGTCGGCTTCTCGGCCTGGCTCGACCTCAACCCCGAGGGCGTCTCCAAGGGCTCGGCGCTGGAGATCCTGCGCCGCCGCCTCGACGTCGAGCCGCGGTACACCGTCGCGGTCGGCGACCAGCGCAACGACGTCGAGATGCTCCACTGGGCGGCGCGCGGCGTGGCCATGGGCAACGCCCCCGACGAGGTGAAGGCGGTCGCCGACGAGGTGACCGGCCACGTCGACGACGACGGTCTGCTGCCGGTCCTGCGCTCCCTGCTCGAGGGCTGACGCCACCCCCGCCGGGTAGCGTGCCGGTATGCGCCACGTGGTGACGGCGGAGGACACGGCCAGGGCCCTCGGGAGCGGCGACGTCGAGGTGCTCGGGACGCCGCGGCTCCTGGCGTGGATCGAGGCGGCGACCGTCGAGGCGGCCGCCCACCACGTGCCGGAGGGCTCCACGAGCGTGGGCCGGTCGGTCGAGCTCGCGCACCGCAGACCCACCGCCGTGGGTGCCGCGGTCGAGGTCGTGGCCGACGACCCGGTGGTCGAGGGACACAGCCTCGTGTTCGACGTCCGGGCGGTGGACGACGAGGGCCGGCTCGTCGCCGACGGCCGGGTCACCCGCATCGTCGTCGACCGAGCCGGCTTCGACGCCTGACCCGGCCGGCCACCCGCCCCGACGGCGACCCGGCAGCCGCCCGGCATACGTGCACGCTCGTCTGCGCACAGACGCCCGGGTCACTGCGCGGTGAGCGAATCCCTGCGCAGTGACACGCAGGTGTGTGCACAGACCCGGGAGCGGCCACCCCGACCGGCGCGCACCTGCCACACTGGGGCGCGCCATGGCTGACCTGCACCTCACCTCGCCCGCCAACCCGCGCCTGAAGTCCCTCGCCGCGCTGCGCCGTCGCCGCGGCCGTGAGGAGTCCGGCCGCACGCTCGTCGAGGGGTACGAGGAGCTGTCGCTCGCCCTCGACGCCGGCGTGCTGCCCGAGTCGCTGTACTACTGCCCCGAGTTCATGCTCGACCCGGCGACGCAGATCCGCGTGGTCGACGAGGTCCGGGCCAGGGGCGTCGACACCGTGCAGGTGTCGCGGGCCGCGTTCGAGAAGGTCGCCTACCGGGAGGGGCCTGACGGCTTCCTCGCCGTGGTCCCGGCCGTGACCCGGACCTGCGCCGACCTCGAGCTCGGCGCGAGCGCGCTCGTCGTGCTCTGCCAGGGCGTGGAGAAGCCCGGCAACCTCGGCGCGATGCTGCGCACCGCCGACGCCGCCGGGGCCGACGCGGTCGTGGCGGCCGACCCGGTGACGGACTGGGGCAACCCCAACCTGGTCCGGGCGTCCAAGGGCACGGTCTTCAGCGTGCCGGTCGCCAGCGACAGCACCGAGGACACCCTCGCCTGGCTCGAGGCCCACGGCATCGCCCTCGTCGCGACGACGCCCGACACCGACCTGCTGCACACCGACGTCGACTACACCGGGCCCGTCGCGATCGCCGTCGGCGCCGAGAAGTACGGCCTCACCGACGAGGTGCTGGAGCGCGCGACACACCGGGTCCGGATCCCGATGGCGGGCAAGGCGAACTCGCTCAACGTGGCGACATCGGCCGCCATCGTCATCTACGAGGCGGTGCGCCAGCGCGGCCTGGCGGGAGCCTCGTCACACTGACCCCACCCGTGTCAGGAGCACTCCTGAGCGTGTGTCACGATGTCGGGTATGCGAGTTGACCACGTGTCGTATGCGGCGGAGCACGACGGTCTGCAGGCGACCGCGGAACGCCTGTCGAAGCTGATCGGTGTGGACCCCGTCGACGGCGGCATCCACCCGCGGTTCGGCACTCGCAACGTGATCCTGCCGCTGGCGCACGACCGCTACGTCGAGGTCGTCGAGGTGCTGGACCACCCCGCCTCCGACAAGGCGCCGTTCGGCCAGGCCGTGCGCGCCCGTTCCGAGAACGGTGGCGGCTGGCTCGGCTGGGTCGTCGCCGTCGACGACATCAAGCCCGTCGAGGAGCGGATCGGCCGCCAGTCGGTCGAGGGCAACCGCCACCGCCCCGACGGTGTCGAGCTGAAGTGGCGCCAGCTCGGGGTCAAGGGCCTCATCTCCGACCCGCAGCTGCCGTTCTTCGTGCAGTGGGAGGACCGGGCCCTGCACCCGTCCGTCGGTGCCCACACCGAGGTGACCATCGAGGGCCTGCAGATCGCCGGCGACCCGGCGCGCGTCCGCGAGTGGCTGGACCTGCCGCCGGAGGGCACCTCCACCGTCATCGACTTCACCTTCGTGGCGCCGCACGGCACCCCCGGGCTGCTCGCCGTCACCTTCGCGACCCCGACGGGCACCGTCACCGTCTGATCCGTACGTCGCCTCGACGCCCCGCCCGGTCCGACCGGCGCGGGGCGTCGTCGTTCCCTGGCCCGTCGCACCCCTGATCGGAGGTCTGCGCACAGACCAGCGTGTCACTGCGCGCGGATCCGCTCAGCGCGCAGTGACACGGACATGTGTGCACAGACCAGCGTGTTCGAGAGCGCGCGCGCCGGTGATCGCGGCCTCCGACCTCCAGGCCGTCTACGACGAACGCGCGACCCGGCCCCGTCACAGCCGCCCTACCGTGGGGAGGCCGGTCACGTGCCCCTGGCCGGCGCCAGCGCCCGAGCAGGAGGGGCCGTGGACGCGACGCCCGCACAGCCCGTGCCGCCGTCGGTGCGTGCCCAGGTCCTCGCCACCGAGCACTGGTCGCTGCTCGCGACCCGCAGCATGACGTGGTCGGAGGTCATGAGCCGCATCACGATCCACCTCACCGTCACCTCGGCCTCGCTGGTCGTCCTCGCCCTCGTCGCGCAGGCGACCGGCTTCGGGACCGGCTTCCGGGTCATGGCGATCGGGCTGGCGGCATACTCCCTCGTGCTCGGCACGCTCACCGCCGCCCGGGTGCACAACGCCAGCCACGACGACGCGGCCATGGTGCTCGGCATGAACCGGCTCCGCGCCGCCTACGTGGACCTCGACCCGGGCATCGCGCCGTACCTCGTCGCCGGGACGACGAGCGACCGCGAAGGCCTGATGCTCACCTACCTCATGGGTGCCCGGCGCTCGACGTTCAGCCACGTCGTGGCGAGCACCGCCATGTTCATGAACGCCGTGAACACCATGGTCGCCGGCACGTTGGGGGCCCTCGTCGCCTATGCCGTGGGCGCAGGTCCGGTCGTCACCAGCGTCGTCGGGGTGCTCACCGCACTGGCCCACCTGGGGGCCATGGTGGAGTGGGGCCGCCGGACGTTCGGGGTGGACCCGCCGGGTGCGGGCCAGGGCCGGGTGCCCTAGCTCGCGGGGGGTCGCTCCTGCTCGGTCACCAGCCCGCGGACCGAGGGCAGCTGCGCGAGCCCGTTGACGACCACGGAGAACACGAGCAGCGCCACCGCCCAGCCGTGGTGCCCGGCCACCCACAGCCCCAGCGACGCGAGGCCGAAGACCAGCACCTTGACCGCGGGGCGCACGACCGGGCCGCCCCAGCGCGCCCGCGGCGACGCGAAGGCCCACCACACGGCGACCACGAGCACCGGTGCGAGGACGGCCAGTGACCAGCCCCCGGCATACGAGCCCCACACCCCGGCGGCCACCGCGGCCAGCACCTCGTCGAGGAAGACGAGCGCCAGCACCAACCATCCCAGCGCGGCCACGCGCGTCCCCCTTCGTCCACCCGGCGCCGTCGGCCGGCTCGTGCGGTCAGTCGACGTCGAGCAGGTCGACGAGCTGCGGCGCCACGCCGACGTACGTCTGCGGCGTCATCGCCGAGAGCCGGGCGGCCACGTCGTCGGGCAGGCCGAGGCCGGCCACGAACGCGCGCAGGTCGTCGCCGGTGATGCGGCGGCCGCGGGTCAGCTCCTTGAGCCGCTCGTACGGGTTCTCCATGCCGGGAACCCCTTGTGCCCCCAGGGCTCGCATGGCCGACTGCACCGGCTCGCCGAGCACCTCCCAGTTGGCGTCGAGGTCGGCGGCCATGGCGGCGGGCACGGCGTCGAGCCCGGCCAGGCCGCGCAGCACGTTGTCGAGCGCGAGCAGCGAGTGGCCGAACGCCGTCCCGATGTTGCGCTGCATGGACGAGTCGGTGAGGTCGCGCTGCAGCCGCGACTGCACCAGCGTCGAGCCGAGCACGTCGAGCAGGGCGTTGCTGACCTCGAGGTTCGCCTCGGCGTTCTCGAACCGGATCGGGTTGACCTTGTGCGGCATCGTCGAGGACCCGACGGTGCCCTGGCCGCGCACCTGGGCGAAGTAGCCCATGGAGATGTAGGTCCAGACGTCGGTGCACAGGTTGTGCAGCACGCGGTTGAACCGCGCGACGTCCGCGTACAGCTCGGCCTGCCAGTCGTGGCTCTCGATCTGCGTCGTCAGCGGGTTCCAGTGCAGGCCGAGGGACTCGACGAACTCACGGCTCAGCGCCGGCCAGTCGGCCCCCGGCACGGCGGCGAGGTGCGCCCCGAAGGTGCCGGTCGCGCCGTTGAGCTTGCCGAGGTACTCGGCCCCGCGGATCCGGCGCAGCTGCCGGCCGAGACGGTGGGCGAGGACGGCGAGCTCCTTGCCCATGGTCGTCGGCGTCGCCGGCTGCCCGTGGGTGTGCGCGAGCAGCGGCACGTCGCGCAGGTCGGACGCCAACGTCGCGACGGCCTCGACGAGCTCGGTCGCCCGCGGGAGCCAGACCTGCTCGACCGCGCCCTTGACCATGAGGGCGTAGGAGAGGTTGTTGACGTCCTCGCTGGTGCAGCAGAAGTGGATCAGCTCGGCCAGGCCGCGGTCCTCGTCGGCCGGCGCGATGGCGGTCAGCCGCCGCTTGAGGAAGTACTCGACCGCCTTGACGTCGTGCTGGGTCTCGCGCTCGATCTCGGCCATCTCCGCGATCTGCGCCGCCCCGAAGTCCGCGACCACCGCGCGCAGCGCCGCCTTCTCGTCGTCGGTGAGTGCCCGCACGCCGGGAACGACGCCGTGGTCGGTGAGGAACACCAGCCACTCCACCTCGACCCGGACGCGCTCGCGGTTGAGCGCCGGCTCCGAGAGGTGGTCGACGAGGGGAGCCACCGCGCCGCGGTAGCGGCCGTCGAGGGCGCCGAGGGCGATGGGCGGGGTCGCGTCAGCAAGCGAGGCCATGGCCCACAGTCTCCCAGAGCGCCGGAGCGCGTATGCCGCGAGGTGCCGTCCGTGGGACGGGTCCCGGTGGCGGGTGGTCCCCGTCGCCGGCGGCCCCGCCGGCGGGCGTCTCGCACCGCGGTCCGCTGGGGGTGCCGCGCCCGGGCGCGCGGCATACGGTCGGGACCATGCGCTACACGACCCTCGGGAACTCAGGAACCGTCGTCTCCACCCAGTGCCTCGGCACCATGACCTTCGGGGCGGAGGCCGACGAGCAGACCTCCGGGCAGATCCTCGACGCCTTCGCCGAGGCGGGCGGGACGTTCCTCGACACCGCCGACGTCTACAGCTCGGGGACGTCCGAGGAGATCGTCGGCCGCTGGCTGAAGGCGCACCCGACCGAGGCCGGGCAGGCCGTCCTGGCGACCAAGGGCCGGTTCCCGATGGGCGACGGCCCGAACGACGTCGGCCTGTCGCGCCGCCACCTGCGCCGGGCGCTCGACGACTCGCTGCGCCGGCTCGGGGTCGAGCACATCGACCTCTACCAGATGCACGCCTGGGACGCGGTGACCCCGCTCGAGGAGACGCTGCGCTTCCTCGACGACGCCGTGGCCGCCGGGAAGATCGGCTACTACGGGTTCTCGAACTACCTCGGCTGGCAGGTCACCAAGGCGGTCCACGTCGCGCGCGCCCACGGCTGGGCGCCGCCGGTGACCTTGCAGCCGCAGTACAACCTGCTCGTCCGCGACATCGAGCACGAGGTCGTGCCCGCCTGCCTCGACGCCGGCATCGGCCTGCTGCCGTGGTCCCCCCTCGCCGGTGGCTGGCTCACCGGCAAGTACCAGCGCGACCAGCAGCCCGAGGGGGCGTCGCGCCTCGGCGAGGACCCGGAGCGCGGCATGGAGGCGTGGGGTCCGCGCAACAAGCAGGAGCGCACGTGGGCCGTCGTCGACGCGGTGCGCGAGGTCGCCGATGCCGTGGGCGCCAGCCCGGCGCAGGTTGCGCTCGCGTGGGTCGGCGCCCAGCCGGCCGTCACCTCGATCATCCTCGGCGCGCGGTCGGTCGAGCAGCTGCGCGACAACCTCGCCGCCGCCGACCTCGACGTGCCGAAGGAGCACCTCGAGCGGCTCACCGAGGTCAGCGCGCCGCAGGCCGACGACTACCCCTACGGCACCGCCGGCGTCGCCCAGCGGGACCGCAAGCTCACCGGGGGCCGCTGATCCCTCAGTAGAAGCCGTACCGGTCCAGGGCCGGGACCAGCTCGTCCTCCTCGTAGGACAGGTGCTCGAGCAGCGACTGCGAGAGCCGGTCGACGACGCGCTGCAGCTCGGGGGTGCCGGACGCACCCGACACCAGGCCGACCAGGGCGTCGTCGAGCTGCTCGAGCACGTCGTGGATCACGACGTGCTCCTGCTCGAGCCGGTCGAGCACCGGGGTGAGGGCCGGGTCGCTGCGCCGCAGGTGCGGGAAGACCGACCGGTCCTCGAGGCCGTGGTGGCCGGTGACGAAGCGGCAGTACTGCTGGCAGTACGCGCCCAGCGTCCAGTTGTTCTGCCGCATGGTGAGCTCGTTGATCGCGTTGCGCGCCCTGTGGGCCTCCTCCTCGCCCGCCACCACCTGCTCGACGATGTCGCGCAGCCGCGCGAGCTCGGCGCGCAGGCCGTCGTGGACCTCCACGAGGTGGGCGCCCGCCCCCTCGTGCGCCGGGGCATCGCCCGACGCCCGGGACGCGCCCGAGCCGACGGGCTCGTGCACCACGGCCGGGGCCGGTGCGGCGTCCCGCCGGGTGCGCTCGTCCTCGACGAGCTCTCGGGTCGCCGGGGCCACCTCGGCGGCGAACCGCTGCACGTCCCGGACGGAGGCCACTGGGACGATGAAGGTGGACATCCCGTGCTCGAGCGCCAGCTCGGCCAGCTGCTGGGGCGAGGTGCCGGGGTCGACGTTGTAGAGGCGTCGCACGGCTGCCGGGTCGCGGCCGGCGCCGCGCGCCGCCTCGTCGATCGTCGCGTTCATGGCCGGGAGCTCGGCGGCCCCGGCATACCCCATCGACGGGAGCCAGCCGTCCGCGAGCCGGCCGGTGAGTCGGAGCATCCGCGGCTTGTACGCCCCGAGCCAGATTCCGACGGGGTGGGCGGGCGCCGGGCCGGAGTGCAGGCCCTTGACGCGGTAGTGCTGCCCGTCGACGGACACCGAGCCCCGCCCGGACCACACGCCGCGGATGACCGCGATGGCCTCCTCGAGGGCGGTCGTGGCCTCACCGGGCGTGCGCCGCGGGCCGCCGGCGGCCGCGATGGCGTCCCAGAAGGCGCCGGTGCCCAGCCCGAGCTCCACGCGCCCGCCCGAGAGCAGGTCGAGCGTCGCGGCGCTGCGGGCCAGGACCACTGGTGGCCGCAGGGGCAGGTTGGCGACGTTGAGGGCCACCCGCACCGTCGTCGTCCGCGCCGCGACCACGGACAGCAGGGTCCAGGCGTCGAGGTGCCGGGCGTTGTACGGGTGGTCCTGCACCGTCACGAGGTCCAGGCCGCTGACGTCGGCGGCCTCGCTCATCTCGAGGACGAGGTCGGCCGCCGCCGCGTCAGGGGTCGGGAAGATGCCGAACTCCAGCTGGTGTCCGTAGTCCGTCACGAGGTCCTCCCCGTCGTCGCCGTCGGTCCGGGTGCGGGCCGGCGTCAGTCCGAGGTCGACGCCGGTGCCGTGGGCTCACCGTAGGCGCTGGGTCGCTCGTAGTCGCCCAGAACCTCGGCCAGGGCCAGGTGGCGGCGGGCGTCGTCGTGGCGCTGCTGGCGCTGCAGCGTGCGGCCGAGCAGCAGGTGCAGGTAGCCGTCCGCCGGGCGCTCCTCCACCAGCTCGCGGAGCACGGCCTCGGCGCGCCCGAGCTGGGCAGAGCCGAAGTAGGCGCGGGCCAGCAGGACCCGCAGCTCGGTGGTGTCGTGCAGGACGTCGGCGTCGCGGGTCTGCGCGACGAGGTCGGCGAGCGCGCCGGCAGCGGCGATGTGGTCGCCGCGGTCGAACAGGCTGCGCGCCCAGGCGAGGCGGAGGGCGAACGGGCTGGTCGTGGTGGTCATGCCCTCACAACATAGTTGCGAATTCAACTATTCCGGTGGAGAGCCCGGCCCGCAGGGGCTGCGCCCGTGCGGCTCAGGCCGGCGTGGCTCCGCTCCCGGACATCCGCCAGCCGCCGCGCAGGATGAGGTCGACGAGTTCCTGGCGCTGCTCCTGGGTGAGGACGCGCTCGTCGTTGGCGTGGGGCTCATGCATGACCACGAGGGTACGAACCTCCTCGCCGACGACACGAACCGAGGAGGGTGGGGACGAGGGATCCCCGACCGAAGGGAGGAGGACGAGAGCGTCCGAACGTGGCCGAACCGGGCCGAACGGGCGGATTGCCGCCCCTGTCCCTCAGGTCCCGGTGGTCAGGAGCGCCCGTCGAGCTCGCGGCGGACGTGCTCCACGACCCCGTCCGCGGCCGCGGTCACCTCGGCATACGTCTGGTCGAAGGCGGACTCGTCCTCGCCGTACCAGGGGTCGTCCATGTCCAGGGTGCCCGCGCGCTCGGACTCGGGGTCGAACGAGCGGAGCATCCGGATCTTGTCGCGGTGCGCGTCGGTGCGGGCGAGCCGGTGCAGCTCGCGCGCGTGGCCGGAGTCCGCGGCGAGCACGAGGTCGACCTCGTCGAACCACGACCGCTCGAACTTGCGGGCCACGTGGTCGGCCCCGCCGAAGTCCTCGTGCCCGTTGCGCTCGAGGACGGCCAGGGTCCGGGGGTCCGCGGGGTTGCCGACCTCCCAGGAGTGCGTGCCGGCCGAGTCGACGACCACCCGGTCGCCGAGCCCCGCCTCGGTGAACCGCTCACGCAGGACGAACTCGGCCATGGGCGAGCGGCAGATGTTCCCGGTGCAGACGACGGTCACGCGGTAGGGACGGGAGGCGGTCATGCCTCCATTCAACAGGGAGCGGATGCGGGTCCCGCGGCCCGCCCCGGTTCAGCGCAGGGCGAGCAGCAGGAGCGCGACGGGCGTGGCGAGGACGGCGAGCGCGAAGGCGGTCATGAGGGCGCGCAGCCACCGCGGCGCCTCCTCCTGGCTGAGCAGCTCCATCCGCGCCCGGGTCGCCGACGTGCTGCCCGGGTCGGCCGCGCCGAGCGCCGCGGACGGGTGGTGCCCGCTCGCGAGCGTGACCAGCGCGCGGGCCAGGGGCACCTCGCCGACGGCCCGACGGGCGGCCCGGTCGGCGAGCACCTCGACGAGCAGCCGTACCTCCCGCAGGGCCTCGGGGGCTCGCAGTCGCTCCGGGGCCGAGCGGTGCAGCACCGTGAAGAACTCGAGGACGAGGTCGTGCCGGGCGCGCAGGTGGGCCTGCTCGTGCGCCAGCACGGCCGCCAGCTCCTGGGGTGGCAGCGCCTGCAGCGCCCCCTCGCTGAGCACCACCCGCCGCCGCAGCCCGGGCAGGCAGTATGCCGTGGGCGTGGGGTGCGCCAGCACGCGCAGCTCGGGCGCGTGGCCGCCCGTGGTCACCGAGGCCGCGGAGCGCGGCGGCTCGGTGCCCAGCACGTCGACGAGCTGGCGGTGGCGCCGCCGGTCGGCCCGGATGCCGGTGCCGACCCGGTGGCCGGACCAGAGCAGCCGCGCCAGGACCGCGACACCGATGAGGGTCGCCACCGGTCCCCACCACGAGGGTCCACCGGTCGCCCACGCCGCGGGCGCGACGGCGAGCGCGGAGAGAACCGCGGCGAGCGAGACCGCCTGCCAGACGAGCAGCGCCTCCAGCGGAGCACGCCGGAAGCGCACGAGCGGAGCCATGACCCGTGGGGCGGGACCGGCGAGCAGGACCGCGAGCACGGCCAGGGCGGCCGGAGCCAGGGCGAGGCTCAGCGCGACGCCCCCGGTCCGCGCCTCGACCCGCCCTCGCCGGTGCCCGAGTGACGGGCCTCGACCTGCGCGAGGGCCACCTTGAGGTCCTCGATCTCGTCGGCGGTGGCGTCGTCGAGGAAGTGCAGCATCGCGGCACGGCGGTCCTCGCCGGCCATGCCCTGCAGCTGCTCGCGCATCGTCGCCGCGGTGAGGGCCTCACGGCTGCTCGAGGGGGCGTACCGGTAGGCCCGCCCGCTGCGCTCCTGGGTGAGCAGGCCGGCGTCCGCGAGCCGGCCCATCACGGTCATGACCGTCGTGTACGCGATGCGGCGGCGGGCGACGATCGCCTCGTGGACCTCGCGGACGGACACGGAGGGGTGGCCGGCGTCGACCGCGGACCAGATGGCGTCCATGACGGCGCGCTCGAGGTCCCCGAGCTGGTTCATGGCCTTGTGCGGCATGGCTACCTCATCCTCCGGCGACCGCAGGGACGCGGCCACCCAGGTCAATGATGCCGTCTGCACCGGAGAGGCCTTCCGGCCGGTGGCTCACCACGACGACGGTGCGGTTCCCGCGGGCGCGCAGGAGGTCCTCGAGCACCGCGACGGCCGTCGGGTGGTCGAGGTGGGCGACCGGCTCGTCGAGCAGCAGGACGGGTCGCCCGGACAGCAGGGCGCGGGCGATCGACAGCCGGGCGCGTTCGCCGCCGCTGAGCCCACGACCCCCGGAGCCGAGCCCCGTGTCCAGCCCGTCGGCCAGTCCGGTGCGCCAGTCGCGCAGACCAGCCGCGTCGAGGGCGGAGACCGTCTCTGCGTCGGTGGCGCCCGGACGGGCGAGCCGCAGGTTCTCCCGCAGGGTGGTGGCGAAGACGTGCGGCTCGTCGTCGACCACGGCGAAGAGCGACCGGACGTCGGCCAGCGGCAGCCCGAGGGCGTCGGTGCCGTCGACGCTGTAGGTGCCGTCCTGCGGGTCGAGCTGCCGGGCGAGCACCGCCAGCACGGTCGACTTGCCGCAGCCGGACGGGCCGGTCAGCGCGACGACGGAGCCAGGTGCGAGCTCGAGGTCGACCGGGCCGGCCGCGCGGCGGTGCCCGTCCCACGAGGCGGTGACACCGCTCAGCCGCAGCCGCGGCGGTGCCGAAGGCGGCATCGCCGAAGCGGCCCGGTCGGTGGCGTCCCCCGGCGCGCGGGCGGCTGCGGCCACCGCGGGCGTTTCCTCGGTCAGGGCGTCGAGCCGGCGGCCCGCGGCGCGGGCGCTCGCCAGGGCGCGTGCGGCGTCCGGCAGCGGGCTGAGCACCTCGGCGAGCGCGAACGGCGCCAGCACCACGAGGGCCAGCACCGGCGTGGGTCGGTCGCTGCCGGTGGCGACGAGCGCCGCCACGAGGGTGGCGACCGCGGTGGCGACCGGGATGGCCGCGGCAGCGCCGGCGCGCCCGCGGCTCTGCCGGCGCACCGCCGCGGCCAGGGCGTCGTGGGCATCTCCCAGCCACCGAAGGGCCGACGGCCCGGCGCCGACCGCAGCCAGGTCCAGGGCCTGGCTCGCGGTGAGCTCCGCGGTCGCCGTCGCCTCGGCGCGCGCCCGGACGAGGTCGTCGTGCCCCCGCTCCTCGACGAGCCAGGCGAGTCCGGTCGTGGCTGCTGCCACGACGAGCAGCCCTGCCACGGCGACGCCGGCCCACGGCTCGACCACGCCGCAGAGGACCGCGGTGAGGACCCCCGTGACCGCCGTGGCGACGAACGGCACGGCCACCCGCACCTGCGCCTCGACCCGGTCGGTCAGGTCGTCCACGATCCCCGAGAGCATGGCCGCCCGACCGTGCCGCACGAGGCGGGCGGGCGTCAGCGGCACCAGCGCGGCATACAGGCGGGTGCGCTCGGTGGCCAGCTCGTCGAGGGCGGCGTCGTGCGAGCGGAGCCGCTCGGCATACCGGAAGACCGGGCGGGCGATGCCGAAGGTGCGCACCGCCACGATCGCGGTGAGCAGGGTCAGGATCACCGGGCGCTCGCTGGCGCGCACGATGAGCCAGCCGGACGTGGCGGTCAGGGCCACCCCGGACGACAGGGCCGCCGCGCCGAGCACCCCGGCGCCGACGGTGCGGGGGGTGAAGAGCCTCATCGGACGAGCACCGCCCGGGCCTGGGGGTGCTCCGCGCCGAGGTGGACGTGGGAGTCGGCGAGGGCGACGAGCTCCGGCCGGTGGGTCACGGCGACGACGCAGCGAGAGTCGGCCAGCGCGCGGATCGCCTTGTGCGCCATCGCCATCGAGTCGTCATCCAGGTGTGCGGTCGGCTCGTCGAGCAGGACGACCGGTGCGTCGCCGAGCGCCGCGCGGGCCAGGACGAGGCGTGCCCGTTGCCCCGCGGACAGGCCGCGCCCGTCGTCGCCGAGCCGGGTGTCGAGGCCCTGCGGGAGGGCGGCGACCACGCCGTCGAGGCCGACCGCCCGCAGCGCCGACCACACGGCGTCGGCCGGGGTGTCGGGCCCCGTGCCGAGCGTGAGGTTCTCGCGCACGGTGCCCGCGGTGAGGAAGGGCCGCTGCGTGACGAGGTGGGTCGCGGGCGCCCGGACCACCCCGGCGTCCGGCGTGCGGAGCCCGGCCAGCAGCTCGAGCAGCGTCGTCTTGCCGATGCCCGACGGGCCGGTCACCGCGGTGAGGCCGGGTCCGGCGTCGAGGTCGAGACCGGTGAGGGTCGGGCGGTCCGCGCCGGGGTGGGTGTACGCGAGGCCGCGCACCGAGATGCCCGGCACCGTGGGCACGGGCGGTTCCGCGGGCCCGGCCTGCGGGTCGTCGCCGGCGAGCTCCCGCGTCGCGTCGGCGAGGGCCTGCGCGCCGTCGGCGGCGTTGTGGAACTCGGCGCCCACCCGGCGCACCGGCCAGTACGCCTCGGGCGCGAGCAGGATCGCGAGCAGGCCGGTGGACAGGTCGACGGTGCCGTGGGTCAGCCGGATGCCGACGAACACGGCCACGATCGCCACGCAGATGCTGGCGAGCAGCTCCAGCGCGGCCGAGCTGAGGAAGGCCAGTCGCAGCGTCGCCATCGTGGCGACCCGGTGCCGCTGGCTGACCGCGCCGACGACCTCGACCTGGCGCTCGCCGCGGCCGTACGACACCAGGGTCGGCAGGCCTCGCACGACGTCGAGGAAGTGGCCGCTGAGACCGGCGAGCGCCTGCCACCGCCGCTGGGTCGCGTCCTGCGTCGTCGCACCGATCAGGGCGGCGAAGACCGGGAGCAGCGGCAGCGTCAGCACCACGACGAGCGCGCTGAGGGGGTCGACGACCACCATGACCACGACCGCGAGGGCCGGGACCACCGCGGCGGTGACCAGCGCGGGCAGGAAGCGCGCGACGTACGGCTCGACGCTCGCCGACCCCGACGTGGCGAGCGTGACGGCGGTGGCCGGGTCCGGGCGTGTCTCGACCGGTGCGCCGAGCCAGCGCGCGACCAGGCGGTGCCGCAGCGCCGAGCTCACCGTCGTCCCGGCGCGCGCCGCGACCCGCTCACCGGTGTGGGCGAGCAGGCCGCGGACCACGAACAGAGCGACGAGGTATGCCGCGGGCTCGGCCAGCGAGGTGCCCCTCACCACCGCGACGACGACGGCGGTGAGGGCGAAGGCGGTGGCCACGGTGGCCACGCCCGAGGCGATGCCGACTGCCGCGAGGACGGCGAGGGGCCGCCGGGCCTCGGGGACGGTGCGCAGGAGCTGGGGGTCGAACGGACGCATCGACAGCCAAGCCCTCAGTGCATCGCGGGCGCGGGGATGTGCTGGGTCCCGATCCGCTTGCGGAAGACCCAGTACGTCCACGCCTGGTAGGCCACGACGAGCGGCGTGAAGACGACCGCGACCCAGGTCATGATCGTCAGCGTCCGGTCGGTGCTCGAGGCGTTGGCGGTCGTCAGGGACCAGGCGGCGTTGGTCGTGCTCGGCATGACGTCGGGGAACAGCAGGAGGAAGTACGTCGCCACGGCCATCGCGATGGTGACGAACGTGCCGGTGAAGGCCCAGCCCTCGCGACCGCGGGCCCCGGCGGCCAGCGCGCCGAGCAGCGCCCCGGCGGCCAGCACGGTGGTCGCCCAGGACCAGCCGTCGCCCTGCTGGAAGCCCAGCACGCCCAGCAGCGCCACGGCGAGGACCGCGGTGACGGCGCCGGTGCGGATCGCGATCCGGCGGGCGTCCTCGCGGATGTCACCGGTCGTCTTCAGGGCGGTGAAGAAGGCGCCGTGGGTGAGGAAGAGCCCGAGCGTGACCAGGCCGCCGAGGAGCGACAGCGGGTTCAGCAGGGTGAACAGGTTGCCCGTGAACTCCTTGTTCGCCGCGATCGGCAGGCCGCGCACGACGTTGGTCAGGGCGACGCCCCAGAGCAGTGCCGGCACGACCGACCCGGCCACGATCGCGACGTCCCAGCGCCGGCGCCACTGCGCGTCGTCCCTCTTGCCCCGGTAGTCGAACCCGAGGTTGCGGACGATGAGCGCCACGAGGATGAGCAGCAGCGGCAGGTAGAACGCGCTGAACATCGTGGCGTACCAGTGCGGGAAGGCCGCGAAGGTCGCGCCACCGGCGGTGAGGACCCACACCTCGTTGCCGTCCCAGACCGGGCCGATCGTGTTGACCAGGACCCGGCGGCGCTTCTCGGTGTCCTCGGCGTCACGGCCGCGGCCGAGGACCGGCAGCAGCATGCCGACACCGAAGTCGAAGCCCTCCAGGACGAAGTAGCCGGTCCACAGGACGGCGATGAGGATGAACCAGACGGTGCTGAGCTCCATGACGGATTCCGTTCTCGTGGTTGGGGTCTCAGTACGCGAACGCCAGCGGGGCGTCCTCGTCGGTGGACTCGGGGGTGGCCGGCTCCTCGAACGGCGGGGCGCCGGCCCGCAGGTAGGTGAGGAAGAGCTTGACCTCGACGACCGCGAGCACGCCGTAGAGCAGCGTGTAGACGACCATCGACGTGACGACCTCCCCTGCCGACACCGAGGGCGAGACGCCCGTCGCGGTCGACATCACGCCGAAGACGAGCCAGGGCTGGCGGCCGACCTCGGTGAAGATCCAGCCGAAGCTGTTGCCCAGCACCGGGAGCAGCGGCGCGGCGAGGACGAGCCAGTGCCACCAGCGCGCGCGCGGCACGCGGTCGCGCCGGGTGGTCCACAGCGTGGCGACGGCGATGAGGGCGGCCAGGACGCCGACGCCGATCATGAGCCGGAACGCCCAGTACGACAGGGGGATGTTGGGCGCGTAGGTCGCGTCCATGGTGAGCGGGTTGCCGGCGAACTGCGTCGCGTACTGCGCCTTGAGGTCGTTGATGCCCTGGACGCTGCCGTCGAAGCGGCCGGTCGCGAGGAAGCTCAGCAGGCCGGGGACGGTGATCGAGAACTTCTCGTGGCTGCCGTCGAGCGACCCGACGGTGAAGAGGCTGAACGGCGCGTTGCCGGCGGAGGAGGTGTAGAGCGCCTCGGCGGCCGCCATCTTCATCGGCTGGACCTCGGTCATGATCTTGCCCTGGATGTCACCCGTGACCGAGACCGCGAGGCCGGCGACCAGGGTCACCCACGCGCCGAGCCGGGTCGACCGGCGGTACATCGGGGCGTCCTCGCCGACGTCCGCGCGCCGCAGGTGCCACAGCGAGACGGCCATGACCATCGCGCCGCCGACCATGTACGCCGCCGTGACCACGTGCGGGAACGTCACGAGCTGCACCTTGTTGGTCAGGACGGCGACGAAGTCGGTGAGCTCGGCCCGGTGGGTCTGCGGGTTGTACCGGTACCCGACCGGGTGCTGCATGAACGAGTTGGCGGCGAGGATGAAGTACGCCGACAGCAGGGTGCCGACGTGCACGATCCACATCGTCGCGGCGTGCAGCTTCTCCGGGATCCGGCCCCAGCCGAAGATCCACAGCCCGAGGAAGGTCGACTCGAGGAAGAACGCGAGCAGCGCCTCGATGGCCAGCGGCGCCCCGAAGATGTCACCGACGAACCGGCTGTAGTCGGACCAGTTCATGCCGAACTGGAACTCCTGCACGATGCCGGTGACGAGCCCCAGGGCGAAGTTGATGGTGAAGAGCTTCCCGAACAGCTTGGCCAGCCTCAGGTCGTCCGGGCGGTGCCGTCGGACCCACGCCGTGTGGTACCACGCGACCAGGGCTGACAGCCCGATCGTGATGGGCACGAAGAGGAAGTGGTACACGGTGGTGATGGCGAACTGCCACCGCGCGAGGTCGAGGTTGTCCATCGGGGACTCTCCGGGGCTCGTCGGGTCGAGAAAGGCGTGCTGCGGACGCCGAACTACTACGTTCCGTAGTAAATACTACGCCTCGTCGTAGATAGGTTGGCAGGGCCGAAGGTCCCGGGCGGCTGTGACCTGCGGCACCTCCTCGAGCGCACCGGCTTACTAGGGTCGCCGGTATGCCGCGTGCCCGCCGTCCGCTCGTTCTCGTCCCCGCCCGGTTTGCGGCCGTGATCGACGGCCGCGAGCGGCCGGGCGTCTTCGCGCCCCGCACGCTGGTGGACGCCGTCAGCCGGGCCGGCGGCGAGCCGGTGCTGGCCTGGCCCGACACGGCCGAGCGTGCCGAGGTCCTCGTCTCAGTCGCGGATGCCGTTGTCCTGCAAGGCGGCGACGACCTCGACCTGCGGCCGTTCGGTGTGACCGAGGTCCACCCGCGCGAGGTCCATCCGCTGCCGGAGCAGGACGCTGCGGACGTCGCGGTCACGCGGGCCGCGCTCGCCGCCGGCCTGCCGGTGCTGGCCATCTGCCGTGGCATGCAGGTCCTCAACGTCGTGCTGGGCGGGACGATCCACCAGCACTACGACGAGACCACGGTGGCGCACGCCAGCAACCCGCACGACGTCGACGTCGTCCCGGGCACCCTGCTCGAGTCGGTCGTCGGGCCCGGCGCGCGCGGCGGTTGGTCGAACCACCACCAGGCCTGCGACCGGCTGGCCGACGGCATGGTCCTGTCGGCGACGACTCCCGACGGTTGCGTCGAGGCCTTCGAGTCGACCGACGGGTCGGTCCTCGCGGTGCAGTGGCACCCCGAGGTGGACGCCGAGCGCGTCCCGCACCAGCAGGCGCTCTTCGACTGGGTCGTGCGTGCCGCCGGCCGGACCGCCTGAGACGGACCGCCTGAGACGGACCGCCTGAGACGGACCGCGTGAGACGGACCGCTCGAGACGGACCACCTGACACCCGAACTTCCACCGGCTGTCACCGGGGCGGCACCGGGAGTTGGGCCGCGGCGCTGAACTGCCGACGAGGGTGGGCGGGCCCGCGTGCCCGCCCCCACGGCATACCCGTCTCCCCGAGGAGTTCCCATGGTCGACCTCGACCGCCGCCGGTTCCTGCAGATCACCGGCGGCGCCGCCGCCCTGACGCTGCTGGACCAGAGCATCGCCCGCGCCGCCTCCATCCCCGCGAACCGGGCCACCGGCTCGTTGCGCGACGTCGAGCACGTCGTCGTCCTCATGCAGGAGAACCGGTCGTTCGAGCACTACCTCGGCTCGCTGCGCGGCGTCCGCGGCTTCGGCGACCCGCACCCGGCGCAGCTGCCCAGCGGCCGCTCGGTGTGGCACCAGTCCGACGGCACCCGCGAGTACCTTCCGTTCCACCCCAGTGCCGACGACCTCGGCGCGCAGTTCCTCGAGGGCCTGCCGCACGGCTGGACCGACGGGCAGGCGGCGGTCAACCGCGGCCACTGGGACGGCTGGGTCCCGGCCAAGGGGACGACGACGATGGCGCACCTCGAGCGCCGCGACGCCTCGTTCCACTACGCGCTGGCCGACGCGTTCACCGTGTGCGACGCGTACTACTGCTCGTTCATCGGCAACACCGACCCCAACCGCTACTACCTCTGGTCGGGCTGGACCGGCAACGACGGCAAGGGCGGCGGCCCGGTCCTCTACAACGACGAGCTCGGGTACGACTGGACGACCTACCCGGAGCGGCTCGAGCGGGCCGGCGTCTCGTGGAAGGTCTACCAGGACCAGGGCACCGGCCTGGACGCCCAGGGCTCCTGGGGGTGGACGTCCGACCCGTACATCGGCAACTACGGCGACAACTCGCTGCTGTACTTCAACGCCTACCGCAACGCGAAGCCGGGCGATGCCCTGTACGAGAAGGCGCGCCGGGGGACGAACGCAGCGGCCGGCGAGGACTACTTCGCCCAGCTGCGCCGTGACGTCCAGGCGGGGACCCTGCCGTCGGTGAGCTGGGTCGCCGCGCCCGAGGCGTTCAGCGAGCACTCGAACTGGCCCACGAACTACGGCGCCTGGTACCTCAGCAAGGTCCTCGACGCGCTCACGTCCGACCCCGAGGTCTGGAGCAGGACCGCCCTGTTCATCACCTACGACGAGAACGACGGCTTCTTCGACCACCTCGTCCCGCCGCACGCCACCAGCCCGGTGATCCCCGGCGCCTCGACCGTGCCCACCGACAACGAGTTCTACGACGGCACGCACGGCCCGGGCAGCTACGGCCTCGGCCCGCGGGTGCCGATGTTCGTGATCTCCCCGTGGAGCACCGGCGGCTGGGTCTGCTCGGAGACCTTCGACCACACCTCGGTGATCCGGTTCCTGGAGCAGCGGTTCGGGGTCGAGGAGCCCAACATCACGCCGTGGCGCCGGGCCGTGTGCGGCGACCTCACCTCGGCGTTCGACTTCTCCCGCACCGTGACCCGCGTGCCGGAGCTGCCGAGCACGGCGGCCTGGAAGCCGGCCGACGACGAGCGCCACCCGTCCTACAAGCCGGTGCCGCCTGTGACCGGGTCCCTGCCGCAACAGGAGCCCGGCACCCGCCCCGCCCGGCCCGTCGGCTACGACCTCGACGTCGTCGAGCAGCCCGTCCCCGGCCGGGTCGGCGTCACGTTCGTGAACCGCGGCCGGCTCGGTGCGCACGTGCAAGCGAGGCTCATCGCCCCCGCAGGCGACCCGCACAGCTACACCGTCGGCGCGGGCGACCGGCTCGCGGCGAGCTGGCCGGCCGGCGACGCGTACGACGTGCACCTGCACGGCCCCAACGGCTTCTTCCGCCGCCTGCGGGGCACGGGTGACGACTCTGTCCGGGTCCGGGTCGAGCCACGCGGTGGCCGCCGGCTCGGGGTCGTCGTCGACGCCCCGCGCGCTGTCGAGGTCGTGGTGCGCGACGGGTATGCCGGGACGCTGCGCCTGCGCGGCGGCCGGGCCGTGCTCGACACCACGGCGGCCTCGGGCTGGTACGACCTCACCGTCTCGGTGCCGGGGAGCGACTGGCTGCGCGCCTTCGCCGGGCACCTCGAGGACGGCCGACCCTCACGCAGCGAGCCCGCGCTCGGGGCCTGATGTCGGGGACCTCGTGGCCCGGTCTCCGGGACCGAGCCCCGGTCCCGCACGACGGCCGGGGGTCACGGACCCGCTCGGCGACCTCTCAGTCGGGGTAGCCGAGCGGGTTCTCCCGCTGCCAGTGCCACTGGTCGGCGCACATGTCCTCGATGGTCCGCGTCGCCTTCCAGCCCAGCTCGGCCTCGGCGCGCGACGGGTCGGCGAACGAGGCGGCGATGTCGCCCGCCCGGCGGCCGACCACCTCGTGCGGCAGCTCGTGGCCGCAGGCCTTCTCGAAGGCGTGCAGGACCTCCAGGACGCTCGTGCCGTGGCCCGTGCCGAGGTTCCAGGTGCAGACCCGCTCGTCGGTGGCCCCCAGCTTCGTGAGCGCGGCGATGTGCCCGGCCGCGAGGTCCTCGACGTGGATGTAGTCGCGCAGCGCGGTGCCGTCGGGGGTCGGGTAGTCGTCGCCGAAGACGCGGAGCTTGTCCAGCTTCCCGACGGCGACCTGCGCGATGAAGGGCATGAGGTTGTTGGGGATCCCGGACGGGTCCTCGCCGATCGTGCCGGACGCGTGCGCGCCGACGGGGTTGAAGTAGCGGAGCAGTGCGACCCGCCAGCGCTCGTCGGTGAGCGCGACGTCGCGCAGGATCTGCTCCTGCATCACCTTGGTCCAGCCGTAGGGGTTGGTCGCCGCGGTGGGCAGGTCCTCGGTGAACGGCGGCTCGGCCTTGTCCCCGTAGACCGTCGCCGAGGAGGAGAAGACGAGCTTGAAGCAGCCGTGGCGCTGCATGGCTCGGACGAGGGCGAAGGTCGAGTCGAGGTTGTTCTGGTAGTACTCCAGCGGCACCGCGACGCTCTCGCCGACGGCCTTGAGCCCGGCGAAGTGGATCACCGCGTCGAACTGCCGCTCGGCGAACAGCGACTCGGTCTTGTCGCGGTCGGTCAGGTCGAACGCGTGCACCTCGAGCGGCCCGCCGATGAGCGCCTCGAGCCGCGGCACGACCGTCGGCTTGGAGTTCGCGAAGCTGTCGACCACGACGACCTCGTGGCCGGCGGCGACGAGCTGGACGACGGTGTGGGAGCCGATGTAGCCGGCACCGCCGGTGACGAGGACGCGCATGGGGCAACCGTATGCCGCGCGGCGCCTGTGCGGCCACGCTCAACCGCGGAGGGAGCGGGACCTCCCCCGGAACTCGGCCACGACGGCGCCGTCGGACTCGCGGGTCACCGTCACGTCGGTGAGCCCGCTGCGCCCGTAGGCCGCCCGGGTGCGGCCCTCGGCCACGAGGACGTCGCCGAGCCGGGCCGAGGTGACGAAGGTGATGTCGGCGCCGGCAGCGACGGTGAGCCGGCCGCCGGAGTTGCAGACGAGGGCGAAGGTCGAGTCGGCGAGGGTGAAGATGAAGCCGCCGTGGGCGATGTCGTGGCCGTTGACCATCGCCTCCGTCACGGCCATGGAGACGACGGCATGGTCGGGCTCGATGGTGCGGGCCTGCATGCCGAGGCCGCGGCTCGCTCGGTCGTCCGCCCACATGCGCCGGACGTGGGTGAGGTCGGGTCCGTCCGCTGCGCCGTCGGTCATGGGGCCATCGTGGCGCACAGGTCGGGCGCCGACCCGCCGCCGCGCGGTCAGCGGACGGCGGCCTCCCTCTGGCACGATCGGGCCATGAACTTCCTGATCAAGATCGCGGTGAACGCCGTCGCCCTGTGGGTCGCCGCGTGGCTCGTGCCGGGCATCTCGTTCGGCGAGGGCAAGTTCGGGTCCAAGTTCGCGACCGTCCTTCTCGTCGCGCTGGTCTTCGGCCTCATCAACGCCATCGTCAAGCCGGTCGCCAAGTTCTTCAGCTTCCCGCTCATCGTGCTGACCCTGGGGCTGTTCACCTTCGTCGTGAACGCGTTCATGCTCCAGCTCACCGAGTGGGTGTCCGGGCCGTTGGGGCTGTCGTTCGTCATCGACCACTTCTGGTGGGACGCGATCCTCGGGGCCCTGGTCATCACCATCGTCTCGATGGTCCTCGGCTGGGTCCTCCCCGACGACGACGACTGACGCGCGTTCGTCCCACTTCTTGCCCGGTCGGCACCGGATCGGCGCCGGCGGCGGCCTGCCGAGGTCGTCGCCGGGCAAGAAGTCGCAGGTGGGGGGACCGTGGCCGGGCTCGCACGTGGGCCGGTGCCGCATACAGTGACGCCATGACCTCCAGCGACTCGGCCGCAGACGGCGGCGTCCGCCTGCGCGACGCCCTCGACCAGGTGCCCGCGTACGTCCCCGGCAAGCCGGCGGCCGCGCGCGAGGGCGTCACGGCATACAAGATCTCGTCCAACGAGAACCCGTACCCGCCGCTGCCGTCGGTCCTGGAGGTCGTCCGCGACGCAGCCGGCTCGATCAACCGGTACCCCGACATGGCCGTCGGCGAGCTGTCCCAGGCCATCGCCGACCGGCTCGGCGTCCCGGTCGAGCACGTCGCCACCGGCACCGGCTCGGTCGGCGTCCTCGGCCAGGTCATCCAGGCGACCTGCGACCCCGGCGACGAGGTCGTCTACGCGTGGCGCTCGTTCGAGGCGTACCCCATCGTCACGGCGCTCGCCGGCGCGAAGTCGGTCCAGGTGGGCCTGGACGACCACGCCCGGCACCGGCTCGACGCCATGCGCGCGGCGATCACCGACCGCACCAAGGTCGTCATCGTCTGCACCCCCAACAACCCCACCGGCACGGTGGTCACGCACACCGAGCTCGCGGCGTTCGTCGAGTCCGTGCCGCGCACCGTGCTCGTGGTGATCGACGAGGCGTACGTCGAGTTCGTCACCGGCGAGGACGCGCCCCGCAGCCTCGAGCTCTACCGCGAGCACCCCAACGTCATGGTCCTGCGCACCTTCTCCAAGGCGTACGGCCTGGCCGGCCTGCGCGTCGGGTATGCCGTGGCGCACGAGCCGGTCGCGGGCGCGCTGCGCAAGACGGCCGTGCCGTTCGGCGTGAACTCGCTCGCGCAGGCGGCGGCCGTCGCCTCCCTCGGCGCCTTCGACGAGCTCAAGGAGCGGGTCGACGCCCTCGTGGCCGAGCGCACCCGGGTCGTCGAGCTGCTGCGCGGCCAGGGCTGGTTCATCCCCGACACCGAGGCCAACTTCGTCTGGTTCGCCCTCGGCGACCGCTCGGCCGAGTTCGCCCAGGCGGCCCAGGAGGCCGGCCTCACCGTGCGCCCGTACGGCAACGACGGCGTGCGCGCCACCATCGGCGAGACCGAGGCCAACGACGCGCTCGTCGAGGTCGCGGGCCGGTTCCTCACGGACCACCCCGCCTCCTAGGGTGGGGGCCATGGTCGACACCTGGCTCCCCCCGTACCTCGCCTCTCCCGACCGCTACGGCCCCATGCCGTACCGCAAGGTCGGCCAGTCGGGCCTGCGGCTGCCCGCGGTCAGCCTCGGCCTGTGGCACAACTTCGGCGACGACAAGCCGTTCGAGACCCAGCGCGCCATCCTGCGCCGGGCCTTCGACATCGGGATCACCCACTTCGACCTGGCCAACAACTACGGCCCGCCCTACGGCGCCGCCGAGACCAACTTCGGCCGCCACCTGCGCGACGACTTCCGCCCGTACCGCGACGAGCTGGTCATCTCCTCCAAGGCCGGCTGGGACATGTGGCCCGGCCCGTACGGCGACGGCGGCTCGCGCAAGTACCTCGTGGCGAGCCTCGACCAGACGCTCAAGCGCACCGGCCTCGACTACGTCGACATCTTCTACAGCCACCGCCCCGACCCCGACACCCCGCTCGAGGAGACGATGGGGGCGCTCGCCTCGATCGTCCAGCAGGGCAAGGCGCTGTATGCCGGTATCTCCAGCTACGGCCCGGAGCTCACCGCCCAGGCGGCGGACCTCCTGCGCCAGATGGGCGTCCCGCTGACCATCCACCAGCCCAGCTACTCGATGCTCAACCGCTGGGTCGAGGGCGGCCTGCTCGACACCCTCGGCGAGCGCGGGGTCGGCTGCATCGCGTTCAGCCCGCTGGCGCAGGGGATGCTCACGGACAAGTACCTGGGCGGGATCCCCGAGGGGTCCCGCGCCAGCCAGGGCAAGTCGCTGTCGCCCGACCTGCTGACCGACGAGGCGCTCGCCCACGTCCGCAAGCTCAACGACCTCGCCCAGGAGCGCGGGCAGTCCCTCGCGCAGATGGCGCTGTCGTGGGTGCTGCGCGACGAGCGGGTCACCTCGGTGCTCATCGGCGCGTCCAGCGTGGGCCAGCTCGAGGACTCGGCCGCGGCCGTGGCGAACCTGCGGTTCAGCGACGCCGAGCTCGAGGAGATCGACCGCGACGCCGTCGAGGCGGGCATCGACCTCTGGCGCACCCAGTCCCAGCTCAGCTGACCGGACCGGGCTGACCGGGTCGGGCCGACCGGGCCGGGACTGACAGGGGTGGGCCGGCTGACCGGTCGCGACCTGATCGGCGCGGGCCGACACGGTCGGCCCGTCTACGTCATCGGCGGGTGTTTGGGCCGCGCCGCCGCGGGGCATGGTCGAGGGACGACCGTGGCCAGGCTCGACGGGGTGGGAGCGCGATGTGACCTCGACGAAGGACGTGCAGCAGCTCGGCGGACCCGCTGCCCCCCGGGTGGTGCGCGTGCCCTCCCTGCGCCGGCTGCTGCGTCCCGGGCCCACGCTCGTGCTGCTGGCCCTGCTGGTGGGTGCGGCCTCGGCGCCGACCGGCCCGGGGGCGCAGGCGGCGGACGCGCACGGCCGCTCCGCGCCATCCCGTGACCGGGCGTCGGCACCCCAGGTCCCCGGCTGGCAGCAGGAGGCCGAGCCACGCACCGCGGTGGCGGCCGGATCCGGGACGGGCCTCCCGGTGGCTCCCTCGCCGGTCGTGCTGCCCCTCTCCCCGGTCGTGCTGGTGGAGCCGCCCGGCAGCCCAGGCTCTGCCGTCGGGGTCGGAGCGGACCTGTGGGCCGCCTACCGCTCTGCGGCCGCCGCCGTCCCGGCGTCGTGCCACCTCGACCCCAGGCTGCTGGCAGCCATCGGCCAGGTCGAGTCCGGCTCCCTGGCGGGCCGCAGCCTCGACTCGCGCCACCGCGCGGTACCGCCGGTCCTCGGGCCCGTGCTCGACGGCAACGGGTTCGCGCGCATCCACGACACCGACCACGGCCGGTGGGACGGCGACCCGGTGTGGGACCGCGCCGTCGGCCCGATGCAGTTCATCCCCTCCACATGGGCGCGCTGGGGCGTGGACGCGGACGGTGACGGCGTGGCCGACCCGCAGGACATCGAGGACGCCTCGCTCTCCGCGGCGTACCACCTCTGCGCCGGCGGTCGGGACCTGTCCGCCCCCGCCGACCTGCGTGCCGCGATCCTGTCCTACAACCACTCGGCCACCTACCTGGCCACCGTCCTGGCCCTCGTGCCGCGGATGACCCCGGGGGCACTCGGCACCACCGTGCTCGGGAGCGCGCCCTCCGTCCAGGCCGCGCTCTTCGTGGGTCCCCCCTCGGTCCAGCCGACGACGGCCGCCCCGGTGTCCGCGTCGCCCGGGACCCGCCCGGCTGACACCCCCAGCCCGAGGACGAGCACGGCTCCCGCGGCCGGCACCCCCACGGCGGCCGCCACGCCGAGGACGGCCACCCGCACGTGGACCGGGAGTCCGACGACGTCCGCCACCTCCACGGCCTCGGGCTCGTCGACGACCTCGGGCAGCCCGACGACGACCAGCACCACGACGTCGACCACGACCAGCACCACGTCGGCGCCGTCGACCACGACCTTGCCCACCGGCACGAGCAGCCCGTCGTCCTCCACGACCACCGCCGCGTGCCCGTCCGGGTCGACGACGAGCACGGCCACCTCGGGCACGACGAGCCCCTCGTCCCCCTCCGGGACCGCCTCGCCCACCCCGACCGCCTCGTGCACGACTACGGCCGCCCCCACCCGGACGCCGGTCCCGTCGACCTCGTCCGCCACGGCCGCCGAGGCGACCCTGCTGGGCCGGACCGCCCCCTCCGCCGCGGGCTGACCAGCGGGCTGACCGGCGGGCCCGGCCGCCCCACGCCGCGCGCCGCCACCGCCCACGACCGCGGTGGAGCGGGGTCCCGTCCCGGATTCTGAGATTCCCGGCTGCTGCCGATATCTTGGCCCGTGCAAGGGCCACATGTGAGCGCCGCCACAAGCAGTGCCACACCACCATGCCGCCAGACACCGGCGGGGACCCCGCCAGGGTGAAGAAGGAGTGCCTGTGAGCGACAACGCTGTCGCCGACGCCACCAGCGTCGACCATGAGGGCGACGTGATCGCCGAGCTGACCGCACCCGTGCCCGAGGTGGGTGACGGCGGGCCCGAGATGGTCCAGCTGCTCACCCCCGAGGGGCAGCGCGTGGAGAACACCGAGTACGACGAGTACGTCAAGGACCTCGGCGAGGAGGAGCTGCGCGGCTTCTACCGCGACCTGGTCCTCATCCGTCGGGTCGACGCCGAGGCGACCGCGCTCCAGCGCCAGGGCGAGCTGGGCATCTGGGCCTCGCTGCTCGGCCAGGAGGCCGCCCAGGTCGGCTCCGGTCGCGCCCTGCGCCCGCAGGACTACGCCTTCCCGACCTACCGCGAGCACGGCGTCGCCTGGTGCCGCGGGGTCGACCCGCTCAACCTCCTCGGCCTCTTCCGCGGCGTCAACCACGGTGGCTGGGACCCGAACGAGAAGAACTTCCACCTCTACACGATCGTCATCGGCGCGCAGACGCTGCACGCGACCGGGTACGCCATGGGCATCCAGCGCGACGGAGCCGTCGGCACCGGTGACGAGGACCGCGACGCGGCCGTCATCGCCTACTTCGGCGACGGTGCGACCGCGCAGGGCGACGTCAACGAGTCGTTCGTCTACGCGGCCGTCAACAACGCCCCGGTGGTGTTCTTCTGCCAGAACAACCAGTGGGCCATCTCCGAGCCCAACGAGCGCCAGACCCGCATCCCGCTCTATCAGCGGGCGCGCGGCTTCGGCTTCCCCGGCGTCCGGGTGGACGGCAACGACGTCCTCGCCGTGTATGCCGTGACCAAGCAGGCGCTCGACGCCGCCCGCACCGGCCAGGGCCCCACCTTCATCGAGGCCTTCACCTACCGCATGGGTGCGCACACGACCTCCGACGACCCCACCAAGTACCGCGTCTCCGCCGAGGTGGAGGTGTGGAAGCACCGCGACCCGATCGAGCGGCTCAAGTCCTACCTCGTGCACGAGAAGAAGGCCGACCAGGCGTTCTTCGACGAGGTCGACCGCGAGGCCGACGAGCTCGCCGCCCACGTCCGCGAGGGCTGCCTGTCGATGGCCGACCCGACCGGCGACTCGATGTTCGACCACATCTACGTCGAGCCGCACCCGGTCGTCGAGGCCGAGCGCAAGGAGTTCGCCGCCTACCACGCCGGTTTCGCCGAGGAGGGAGGTCACTGATGGGGACCATGACCATCGCCAAGGGCATCAACTCGGGGCTGCGCGCCGCCATGGAGCGCGACCCCAAGGTCGTCCTCATGGGTGAGGACATCGGCAAGCTCGGCGGCGTCTTCCGCGTGACCGAGGGCCTGCAGAAGGACTTCGGCGAGGACCGGGTCATCGACACCCCGCTCGCCGAGGCCGGCATCGTCGGCACCGCGATCGGCATGGCCCTGCGCGGCTACCGGCCCGTCGTGGAGATCCAGTTCGACGGCTTCGTCTACCCGGCGTTCGACCACATCGTCAGCCAGGTCGCCAAGATGCGGGCCCGCTCGCTCGGCAAGGTCAAGCTGCCGATGGTCATCCGCATCCCCGTCGGCGGCGGCATCGGTGCCGTCGAGCACCACTCCGAGTCCAACGAGGCGTACTTCGCGCACACCGCCGGCCTCAAGGTCGTCTGCTGCTCGAACGCCGAGGACGCCTACTGGATGATCCAGCAGGCCATCGAGACCGACGACCCGGTGCTCTTCTACGAGCCCAAGCGCCGGTACTGGGACAAGGGCGAGGTCGCCGAGGACGGCGCCCCGCGCGAGCTGCTGCGCGCCAACGTCGTCCGTGAGGGCACCGACGCGACGCTCATCGCGTACGGCCCCATGGTCAAGACCTGTCTGCAGGCCGCCGAGGCCGCCGCGGCGGAGGGCAAGGACCTCGAGGTCATCGACCTGCGCTCGCTGTCCCCGCTGGACGTCCCCGCGCTGACCGAGTCGGTCCGCAAGACCGGCCGGGCGATCGTCGTCCACGAGGCGTCGACCTTCCTCGGCATGGGCGCGGAGATCGCCGCGACCCTGCAGCAGGAGTGCTTCTACTCTCTCGAGGCCCCGGTGATGCGGGTCGGCGGCTACAACCTGCCGTACCCGCCCAGCAAGCTCGAGGAGGAGTTCCTCCCCGACCTCGACCGGGTGCTCGACGCCGTCGACCGCTCGCTGGCCTTCTGAGAGGGGCGCGCACACCCATGTCCGTTCGTGAGTTCAAGCTTCCCGACCCCGGCGAGGGCCTGACCGAGGCCGAGATCGTCACCTGGAACGTCAAGGTCGGCGACACGGTCAAGGTCAACGACATCGTCGTCGAGATCGAGACCGCCAAGTCCCTGGTCGAGCTGCCCGTGCCGTTCGCCGGCACGGTCACCGCCCTGCTGGTCGAGGAGGGCTCGACCGTCGAGGTCGGCACGCCGATCATCGCCGTCGACACCGCCGGCGGCGCCGGTGCCGGTGCCCCGACGTCGGTGCAGGACGCCCCCGCCGAGGGCCCGGTCGAGCCGGGTCTCGAGGGCAGCCCCGCACCGAAGCTCGCCGCCGAGGTCGCCGCCGCGCAGGCCGAGGAGGAGATCGAGGAGGGCAAGATCGGCGGGACGACGTCCACCGGTCGCACGGCTGTCCTCGTCGGCTACGGCGTCAAGCAGACCGAGGCCAAGCGCCGCCCGCGCAAGCCCGGTGCAGGCGCTCCCGCGCCGGCCGACGGCGCGACCGCCGCGCCTGCCGCGGCCGTGCCCGCGGCGTCACCGGCCGCCCCGGCTGCCGCGGTCGCGACGGCTGCGGTGCCCGCTGCCCGGGCCGGTGGCGCCCGCGCGCTGGCCAAGCCGCCGGTGCGCAAGTACGCCAAGGACCTCGGCGTCGACCTGGCCTCCGTGGCCGGGTCGGGCGAGGGCGGCATCATCACCCGCGCCGACGTCGACGCCCACGCCTCGGGTGCCACGACCGGTGTCCCGGCGACCGCTCCTGCCGCCGGTGGCGGCAGCGAGGCCGGCGCGGCGGCGGCGGAAGCAGGCCAGGCGGCATACACGGCTCCGGTCTTCGCCCGCACGGGCGAGCGGGAGACGCGCATCCCGATCAAGGGCGTCCGCAAGATGACCGCGCAGGCCATGGTGGGCAGCGCGTTCACCGCACCGCACGTCACCGAGTGGGTCACCGTCGACGCGACCGCCACGATGGAGCTCGTCGAGCGGCTCAAGAAGGACCGCGAGTTCAAGGACGTCAAGGTCACGCCGCTGCTGGTGCTGGCCAAGGCGATGGCGATCGCGATCCGCCGCCACCCGGAGATCAACGCGACGTGGGACGAGGCCGCGCAGGAGATCGTGGTCAAGCACTACGTCAACCTGGGCATCGCCGCCGCGACGCCGCGCGGCCTGATCGTCCCGAACATCAAGGACGCCGACCAGATGTCGATGCGGCAGCTGGCCGAGGCGATCGGGGCCCTCACCGCCACGGCGCGCGAGGGTCGCACCCAGCCGGCCGAGATGTCGGGCGGGACGATCACGATCACCAACGTGGGCGTCTTCGGGGTCGACACCGGCACGCCGATCATCAACCCCGGCGAGTCGGCGATCCTGGCGTTCGGTGCCATCCGCCGCCAGCCGTGGGTCGTCACCGCCGAGGACGGCACCGAGACGATCGAGCCGCGCTGGGTCACCCAGCTGGCGCTGTCGTTCGACCACCGCCTGGTCGACGGCGAGCTCGGCAGCAAGTTCATCGCCGACGTCGGCGCGATCCTCGCCGACCCGGCCCGTGGGCTCGTCTGGGGCTGACCCGTACGAGGAACCCCGGCGGGACGATCCCGCATGACGAAGGCCCCGCCGCTCCGGAGAGCGGCGGGGCCTTCGTCGTGTGCGGGCCGTCCGGAGGACCGAGGCCCTCAGTGACCCATCGCCGGGGGTGCGGCCGCCGCGCGCTCGGCGTCGGCCTTGTCGGAGGCTCCCCGCTCGGAGTACGCCGACCCGCCGCGCAGCTCGACGTGCGGCAGGAACAGCATGACGAGGAAGCCGATGACCATGACGCCGGACCCGACTAGGAAGACCAGGTCCATCGAGTCCGAGAAGCCCTGGAGGAACGGCTTGGCGAGCCGGGCGTCGAGCGAGTTCAGGAACGAGGAGTCCTTGAGGACGCCGGTCCCGGAGGCGCTGCCGCCGGAGGCCTGGGCCGCCTGCATCTGCTTGGCGAACGCCGCGTTGGCCGGGTCCTTGAGCGCGGCCTGGAACTCCGGCGTCGGGACGGCCTTCTGCAGCGCGGAGGCGATCTTGTCGCCGACCGTCGAGAACAGGATCGACAGGAAGACCGCGGTACCGAGCGTGCCGCCGATCTGGCGGGTGAAGGTGGCCGAGGAGGTGGCGACACCGATCATCCGGGGCGACACGGCGTTCTGGACGGCGAGGGTGAGCGGCTGGAAGTTGAAGCCGAGCCCGAGGCCGAAGAACACCATCACGATCATCGTCTGCCACAGCGGGGTGTCCGCGTGGACGTAGTGGAAGACGAACAGCGACACCGTCAGCAGCGCGGCACCCATGATCGGGAACCGCCGGTAGCGGCCGGTGCGGCTGATGATCTGCCCGGACAGGATCGAGCCGAACATGATGCCGAGCGTCAGCGGCAGCAGGAGCAGGCCGGCCTTGGTGGGCGAGGCGCCCTTGACGATCTGCAGGTAGAGCGGCAGGCACGCGAGGCCGCCGAACATGGCCATGCCGATGAGGACCGACGCCCCGGAGGCGACGGCGACCGTGCGGTTGGTGAACAACGTCAGGGGCAGCAGCGCCTCGTCCTTCATGGCCCGCTCGACCAGGAGGAACGCCACGATCCCGAGGCCGCCGACGACGAAGCAGGCGATCGAGCGACCCGAGGCCCAGCCCCAGTCACGGCCCTGCTCGGCGACGAGCAGCAGCGGCACGAGGCCGACCGACAGCGTGACCGCGCCCCACCAGTCGATGCGGTGGTCGAGGCGGGTGTGGTTGAGGTGCAGGGTGCGGGCGACGACGAGCAGGGCGGCGATGCCGATCGGCACGTTGACGAGGAAGACCCAGCGCCAGCCGGAGATGCCGAGCAGGGTGGTCTGGCCGGCGAAGAACCCGCCGATGACCGGGCCGAGGACGCTCGAGGTGCCGAAGACGGCGAGGAAGTAGCCCTGGTACTTGGCGCGCTCCCGCGGCGGGACGATGTCGCCGATGATGGCCAGCGCCAGCGAGAAGAGGCCGCCGGCGCCGAGTCCCTGCACCGCGCGGTAGAACGCGAGCTGGAGCATCGACTGCGAGAGGGTGCACAGCACCGAGCCGATGACGAAGATCGTGATTGCGGCCGAGAAGAACTTCTTGCGGCCGTAGATGTCGGAGAGCTTGCCGTACAGCGGCGTGACGATCGTCGACGTGATCAGGTATGCCGTGGTGGCCCAGGCCTGCTGGTCCAGGCCCTTGAGGTCGTCGGCGATGGTCCGGATCGCCGTGGCGACGATGGTCTGGTCGAGGGCGGCGAGGAACATGCCCATCATCAGGCCGACGAGGATCGTGACGATCTGCCGGTGGGAGAGGGCGCCGTTGTCCGGCGGTGTGGTGGCGGTTGCTGCCATGGGTGTCAGTGCTCCGTGGTGGACGTGGTGGACGTGGGTGAGGAGAGGTGCGACCGCTCGAGGGCGGCGGTGAAGCGCTCCAGGTGGTCGGCGAAGTCGCTGGCCTCCTGGGCGGTCCAGCCCTCGAGCAGCTGCTCGAACCAGGTGCTGCGCTGCTCCTGGATCCGGGCGAGCAGGTCGTGCCCGGCGGGGCTGAGCCGCACCACCTGCGCCCGGCCGTCCTCCGGGTCGCTGACCTTCTCGAGAAGGCCGTGGCTGACCAGGCTGCTCACCTGGCGGCTGGTGGTGGAGATGTCCGAGTGCACGCACTCGGCGAGCGCCGAGACGCGGCGCTCCTCGTGGGCGAGGTTGAACAGGACCGGGTAGGCCATGGTGTCCACCGCCGGGTGCAGCCGTGGGGCGTGCTGGCGGACGGCCTTGAGCAGCTTGACCAGGCGGACCAGGTCGAGGCTGACCCGCTCGGTCGTGGCCCGGTCGAGTCGATGGGCAGGGGTCGTCATCGGAACCTTCGTCGAGGATACTTGTTTGCGGCATACAAGTATCCGCCACCGGGGCGGCACCCGCAAAACGGGGTCAGCCGTTCGGCCGACCCCGGCGCGCGACCCCTCAGGAGGTGAGGGTGAGGTTCTCCAGCACGCGCCTGGCCACGTCCTCGTCGCCGTGCGCCGTGTAGTGGATCTCGTCCACGGCGCCCCGGCCGGCGCAGCGCCGGGTGACGGCGTCGGTCGACAGCGTGATGGTGGTGAAGACGTCCTGCGGGTCGCCGTCGTGGGCCACCCCGGAGAACAGCGGGATGCCGCGTGCCTGGCCGTCCTCGCCGGCGTCCACCCACACCCCCGCGCGTCCCAGCACGGGCCCGGTCACCTCGAGGATGACGACGTTGCCGGGCGGTATGCCGGCCCGCTCGGCGACCAGCTCCGGCAGGCGGCCGAAGAGCTCCTCCATGACGATGGCGGCGGCGGGCGAGTCGAGGTCGCCGGGCCGGCCGAGGGCCTGGCGGATGTCCTGCTCGGCCACCCAGGCGGCGATGGTGTCCCGGCGCAGGGCGGCGACGGCGTCCGGGTCCTCGGTGAGGCCGCGCACCCGGCGCTCGGCGACCAGCTCCAGCTCGGAGACGAGCTTCGGCGCGCTCACCCCCGCGCGGTGCGCCGGGTCGCCTGCGACGACGTGCGCGATCTCGTCGCGCACCGTCCATCCCTCGCGCGCGGTGGGTCGGGAGAAGTCCTCGTCCCGGCAGCTGCGGCCGAGGTCGACCACGGCCTGCGTCGTCTGCTCGTACGCTGCGACGAGGCCGGCGAGGTCCTCAGGGGCTGCCGGGTGGAGAGGCATGACCCCACCCTACTTAGGCTGTCGTCATGAGCACGTCCGTGTCCGCGCCCGCCCGGCTGCCCACGCGCCTGCCGCTGTGGGTCCTGGTGGTGGCCGGCCTCGTGGCCGCCCCCCTCGCGGCGATCGTGGGACAGGCCGCCGCCGCCCCCGTGGTCTCCGACCCGGGGGCCGTCGTGCGCTGGGGTGTCGTCTATGCCCGCGTCGTCCACGACGTGGCCGCGTCGGCGACCGTGGGCCTGCTGCTCAACGCGGCGTTCCTCGTGCCCGAGACGACCCGCACCCGGCGCCGCGAGACCGCCACCCGGCTGGCCGGCGTGGCCGCGGCCCTCTGGGCGCTGGCGGCGGTGGCCGGCGCGCTGCTCACCATGGCCGACTCGATCGGCACGCCCCTCACCGACCCGGGCTTCCCGCAGCAGTTCACGACGTTCGCCTGGGAGTTCCTGCCCGTGCGGGTCGAGCTGATCACCGCCGGGGTCGCGCTGGTCGTGTGCGTGGGGGCGTTCGTCGCGACGAGCCGGGCGACGATAGCGTGGCTGTTCGCCCTCGCGGTCGGCGGGCTGCTGCCGCTGGCGCTCGCCGGCCACGCCGCCGGGGCCACCGACCACTCCACCGCCGTCAACTCCCTCGCCGTGCACCTCGTCGCCGCCACGCTCTGGGTGGGCGGGCTGCTCGGGCTCGCCGTGCTGCGGCCCCTGCTCGGTCGCGACCTGGCCGCCGCGGCCACGCGGTTCTCCGCGGTGGCCCTGTGGTGCTTCGTGGCCGTCGCGCTCTCCGGCGTCCAGAACGCCTACCTGCGTGTGGGTGACCTCGGAAACCTCGGCACGCGCTACGGCGCCCTCGTCCTCGTCAAGACCCTGGCGCTCGTGCTCCTGGGCGTGGCGGGCTGGCGGCACCGCCGGGCCCTGCTGCCCCGGCTCGCCGGCGAGGGCTCGACGGCTGCCTTCGTCCGGCTCGTCCTCGCCGAGCTGGTCGTGATGGGGATCGCGTTCGGCACGGCGGTCGCGCTGTCCCGCTCGGCACCTCCCGTCCCCGACGCGGTGGTCCCCGCCGCCAGCCGGTCCTTCATCCTCACCGGCTACCCCGAGCCCGCCGCGCTGACCGGGGCCTCGTGGGTCACCGCCTGGAGCACCGAGTGGATCTGGGTCGCCCTGGCGGTGCTCGCGGTCGGCCTCTACCTCGCCGGCGTGGTGCGGCTGCGCCGCCGCGGCGACGCCTGGCCGGTTCACCGCACCATCCTGTGGGTGCTCGGCTGGGTCGTGTTCGTGTATGCCGTGTGCGGCGCCCCCGGCGTGTACGGCCGCGTGCTCTTCTCGATGCACATGGTGATGCACATGGTCGTCGCGATGCTGGTGCCGCTGCTGCTCGTGCCCGGCGCGCCGATCCTGCTGGCGCTGCGCACCCTCCCCGCCCGGCGCGACAAGACCTGGGGCCCGCGCGAGCTGCTGCTCCAGGTCGTGCACTCCCGCGCGATGCGGGTGCTGTCCAACCCCGTGGTGGCCGCCGCCCTCTTCTTCTTCAGCCTCGCGATCTTCTACTACTCGCCGCTGTTCGAGCTGGCCCTGCGCACCCACACCGGGCACGTGCTGATGCTGCTGCACTTCCTGCTCACCGGGTACCTGTTCGTCTGGGTGCTCGTCGGCGTCGACCCGGGCCCGAGGAAGTGGCCGCCGCTGATGCTGCTCGTCGTGCTGTTCGCGACGATGAGCTTCCACGCGTTCTTCGGCGTCGTGATGACGAGCAGCACCACCGTCCTGGCGCCGGACTTCTTCGAGACCCTCAAGCTGCCGTGGATGGCCGACCCGCTGGGAGACCAGCACCGCGCCGGGGCCATCGCCTGGGGCATCGGCGAGGTCCCGACCGTGGCGCTCACGCTCATGGTGGCCATCGCCTGGGTGCGGTCGGACCGTGCCGAGAGCCGTCGCCGCGACCGGCAGGCAGACCGCGACGGGGACGCCGAGCTCGCGGCGTACAACGCGCACCTCGCGGAGCTGCGCGAGCGTGGACGAGGAGGTTCGCGATGAGGGTTGCGGTCGTGCAGGTCGGCTACGGCGACGCCGAGCCGGTCCCGGAGCGGGTCGAGCGGGTCGCCGCCCTGGTGCGGGCGCAGGCGGGCCACGACCTCGTCGTGCTGCCGGAGCTGTGGGCGCCGGGCGGCTTCGCCTACCGCGAGTGGCAGGACCGGGCCGAGCCCGTCGACGGCCCCGTCGGGCAGGCGATGTCGGCCGCGGCCCGGGACGCCGGTGTCGTCCTCCACGCCGGGTCGATCATCGAGCGCCCCGGCGGCGGAGAGGTCGGTCCCGACGGGCACGGACTCTGGAACACCTCGCTCGTCTACGGCCCCGACGGGGGCCTGCTCGCGGCATACCGCAAGGTGCACCGCTTCGGCTTCGGCGCGGGCGAGCCCAAGCTCCTCGACGCGGGCGAGGACGTCGTCGTGGTGGACCTGCCGCTGCGCGACGGCGGCAGCGTGCGGGCCGGGCTGTCGACCTGCTACGACCTGCGCTTCCCCGAGCTGTACCGCCGGCAGGTCGACGCCGGCGCCACCCTCTTCGTCGTCCCGGCCGCGTGGCCGGCCGCACGCGTGCGCCACTGGACGCTGCTCGCGCACGCCCGCGCGGTCGAGGACCAGTGCGTCGTGGTCGCGTGCAACACGGCGGGCACGCACGCCGGCACCGAGATGGGCGGGCACTCCCAGGTGGTCTCCGCGGCGGGCGAGGCGCTCGCCATGGCCGGGGCGGACGAGCAGGTCCTCAGCGTCGACGTCGACCTCGACGCTGTGGCGGCCTGGCGCGAGCAGTTCCCCGTCCTGCGGGACCGCCGGCTGTGAATCCGGTGCCCGTGACTCCGGTGACCTTGATGCCGGTGCCCGTGACGCCGGGTGCTGCTCCAGGTCCTGGTCGCGCGCCGTCAGGCGGTCATGCGCCGGTGCCGCTCGGCCACGAGGTCGGCGCGGCGCAGGTCCATGAAGGCCGTGTCGGAGCCGCAGTCGTGGCACACGACCATCGCGCTGTGCCCCAGGCCGATCACCTCGACGGCGTGCGGGTGGCAGTCCTGCCCGGTGGCGTGGGTGTGGTCGCGGCGGTGCACGGCGTCGACCGTGCTGAGTGCGACCGGAGTCGCGGTGCTGGTCCCCCTGTGCTTCATCGAAGGCACCTCCTGACTGGGATGACGAGACAGGGCCGCGCCGGGTTGCCGTCGTCGCCGAATCGTCACCGTGACGGCTCCTGGCGTCACCACCATGAGACCCCCGGGCACCGACAGGCGCACGCCGCCGCGCCGGACCGTGACCGAACACGCGAGAGAAGGACCGACCGTTGGGACGAGACGCACAGGACCAGGCCGTGGTGACCCGCACCCGCCTCCGGGCGCCGGAGCTGCGGGGCCGTGGCTGGCTGAACACCGGCGGCCGCGAGTTGTCGCTGGCCGACCTGCGGGGGCGCGTCGTCGTCCTCGACTTCTGGACGTTCTGCTGCGTGAACTGCCTGCACGTCCTGGACGAGCTGCGGCCGCTCGAGGAGAGGTACGCCGACTCGCTCGTGCTCGTCGGGGTCCACTCGCCCAAGTTCGAGCACGAGGCGGACCCCGACGCCCTGGCCGCCGCCGTGGAGCGGTATGCCGTGCACCACCCGGTCCTCGACGACCCCGACCTGGTGACCTGGCAGGCGTACACCGCCCGCGCCTGGCCGACCCTGGTCGTCGTCGACCCGGAGGGCTACATCGTCGCGTCCATGTCCGGTGAGGGCCACGCCCACGGGCTCTCCGTCCTCGTCGAGGAGCTCGTCGAGGAGCACCGGGCGAAGGGGACGCTGCGCGAGGGCGACTCGCCGTACACCCCGCCGCCGGCGCCGTCGACCGCCCTGCGCTTCCCCGGCAAGGCCGTCGCCCTCGACGACGGGTCGTTCCTCGTCTCGGACACGACCCACCACGATGTCGTCCACCTCGAGGCCGACCTGCAGACCGAGCGCCGACGCTTCGCCGACCACGAGGGTGACGGCCCCGGGCGGCTGGACGAGCCGCAGGGCCTGCTGCTGCTGCCCGCGGACGTGGTGCAGCGCGTGGGCTACGACGTGGTCGTCGCGGACTCGGTCAACCACCAGGTCAAGGGTCTGCGACTCGAGGACGGTGCGTGGACCGTGCTCGCGGGCACCGGCCGTCAGCTGCGCGAGCGGTCCGGCAGCGGTCCGGCCCTGCGGCAGGACCTGTCGACGCCGTGGGACGTCGCCTGGTTCATCGACCGTGTGGTCGTCGCCATGGCCGGCACCCACCAGCTGTGGGCGCTGCACCTGGCCGCCGACCCGGCCGAGAACACCGTCGCCGTGCTGGCCGGCACGACGGCCGAGGGCATCCGCGACGGCGTCGCCGACGAGGCGTGGTTCGCCCAGCCGTCGGGGCTCGCCGCCTCTGCCGACGGGACCCGCCTGTGGGTCGCCGACTCCGAGACCTCGGCCCTGCGCTCGCTCGACCTCACCGACGACGGCTTCACCGTGACGACGCACGTCGGGACCGGGCTGTTCGACTTCGGCCACCGGGACGGCGCCGCGGACCAGGCCCTGCTGCAGCACCCGCTCGGCGTCACCGTCCTTCCCGACGGGTCGGTCGCGGTCAGCGACACCTACAACGGCGCGGTGCGCCGGTTCGACCCGGTGAGCGGTGAGGTGACGACGCTGGCGACCGGCCTGCGCGAGCCGTCCGACGCCGTCGTCGAGCGCACGGAAGACGGAGAGACACGGCTGGTCGTCGTCGAGTCCGCTGCGCACGAGCTGGTCCGGATCCCTTTGCCCGACAAGGCGACCCGGGTCGACGGCCTCGCCCACCAGACGCAGCGACCGCGCACCGAGCTGGCTCCCGGCGCGGTCCGGCTCGAGGTCACCTTCACCCCGCCGACGGGCCAGAAGCTCGACCAGCGGTGGGGCGACCCGACCCGGCTCATGGTGTCGGCGACGCCCGAGGCGCTGCTGCGCGAAGGTGCCGGGAGCGCGCAAGGCCTGACCCGCGAGCTCGTCCTCGACCCCTCGGTCGTCGACGGCGTCCTGCACGTCTCGGTGCAGGCGGCCTCGTGCGACGGCGACCCGGTCACCGGTGAGGTCCCCGAGCACGCGGCCTGCCACCTGTACCAGCAGGACTGGGGCATCCCGGTCGTGCTCGTCGACGGGGCCCCCGACGCGCTCACGCTCGACCTGCGCGGCACCTCCTGACCCACCCCGGTCAGCCGGTGCACACCGAGTCGCCGGGACTCGGGCTCGGCCCGCAGGTCTGCGCACAGACGCGCGTGTGCCTGCGCAGCGAGCAGATCTGCGCGCAGTGGTCCGCTCGTCTGTGAGCAGACCTCCGTGTCCGCGCACGAGTTGGGGGGCCTCGGCATCCCTGCAGGTCGGCTCGTGCGGCACTACGCTCGAAGGAGCGGGTCAACCCTGGACCCGCCGGACCCCTGGAGTGAGCATGTACATCGGACTTGGGATCTTCCTGCTCGTCGTGGGCGCGATCATCACGTTCGCCTACACCGGTGACGCGAGCCTGGGCGGTGTGCTCAGCGTCCACGCCGTCGGCTGGATCTGCATCGTCGCCGGCATCCTGGCGATCCTCCTGTCGCTCGTCATCACGCGGCGCACCACGGCCGGCGGCTACTCCGCGCGGCGCGTCAGCCACCAGGACCCGGCCACCGGGACCCGCGTCGACGAGGTCGACGTCGACCGCAACGACCGTCTCTGAGTCGACCGGGCCAGCGGCCCGTCCCCGCTCCACCGAGGGCGGCACCACCGAGCGTGGTGCCGCCCTCGTCGCGTCCGGGCGGCCGCCTTGCTGCCAGCGTGCCGAGGGCAGTCCTCCCCGCCACAGGTCCGTGCGCACGGCGCTCGCGGGGGCAGTCCTCCCCATCGACGCCGTCGTGGCGTGCTGCCAACGTTCCTGCCAGCGCCGGTTCCGCAAAGGGGCAGGCCGAGCCGAACGACGAAGCAGGAGAACGAGATGCGACTGAGCACCATCACCCGGAAGCCGGTGCGCGCGGCGGTCGCCGCGGCGATCGGCCTCGGCGTCGTGGCCGGGGGAGCGGCCCTCGCCGAGGCGGCGACCGGCACCGTCAAGACCACCGGCGCGAACCTCACGGTCCGCTCCGGCCCGGGCACGACCTACCGCGCGGTGGGCAGCCTGGCCAAGGGCACGCGGGTGGACATCACCTGCCAGACCCGTGGCACCACGGTCAGCGGCCCGTACGGCACCTCGAGCTGGTGGGACAAGATCGGCAGCGGCCGGTTCGTCGCGGACGCCTACATCTACACCGGGTCCGACGGCCGGGTCGCGCCCCTGTGCGGCGGCAGCTCGTCCACGCCCAGCGGCGTCAAGGACGACTACCCCTACCGCGGCCAGGGGACCGGCGTCGACCCGTGGAACTTCTACAAGGGCCAGTGCACGTCCTTCGCCGCGTGGCGGGTCAACCACAACCTCGGCATCCGGTTCTCCAACTCCTACAAGGGCCAGCACTGGGGCAACGCCGAGCACTGGGACGACGCCGCCCGCGCGGCCGGCATCCCCGTCTCGAAGACCCCGCACGTCGGGGACGTCGCGGTCCGCAGCAGCGGCACCTACGGCCACGTGGCATACGTCGCGAAGGTCAACGCCGACGGCACCTTCATGGTGGAGGAGTACAACCACGTGCGCGCCGACACCTACAGCTACCGCAAGGCGCACCGCGGCACCGACGCCGACGGCTTCACGGACTTCATCCGCTTCAAGGGGTGACCTGGGCCCGGACGGACTAAGGGACGCACGGACGAAGGGCCGGACACCTCGCAGGAGGTGTCCGGCCCTTCGCCGTGGTGCGGGATGCGTCAGAAGGCGCTCTCGGGCACGTCCATCAGCGCGTTGTCCGTGGCCTCGGCGATGGCCCGCTCGGCAGCGAGCTTCGGCAGGACGGTGCGCGCGAAGAATGACGCCGCGGCGACCTTGCCCTCGTAGAAGTCACGGTCCTTCGCGGAGACCTCGCCCGACTGCAGGGCGCGGTTCGCGACCTCGGCCTGGCGCAGCAGGAGCCAGCCGATGACGAGGTCGCCGGCGCCGAGGAGCAGGCGGGTCGTGTTCTGGCCGACCTTGTAGAGGTTGGCGAGGTCGCCGCCCTCCTGGCGGGGGTCGGACTTCATGAGCTCGCCGACCATGAACCCGAGGATGCCCTGGACGTTCTCGAGCGCCTGCCCGAGCAGCTCGCGCTCGCGGTCGAGCGCACCGCCGTCGGTGCCGAGGTCCTTGGCGAACTCCTGCACCTGCATCGCGATGTGGGTGAGCGCCTGGGCCTTGTCCTTGATGATCTTGCGGAAGAAGAAGTCCAGGCCCTGGATCGCCGTCGTGCCCTCGTAGAGGGTGTCGATCTTGGCGTCGCGGATGTACTGCTCGATCGGGTAGTCCTGCAGGAAGCCGGACCCGCCGAGGGTCTGCAGCGACTCCTGGCCGAGGAGCACCCAGGCGCGCTCGGAGCCCACGCCCTTGACGATCGGCAGCAGCAGGTCGTTGACGCGCTCCGCGAGCTCCGCCGGGCTGCCCTTGGCGAGCTCCTCCCCGCCGGCCTCGAGCAGCGCCTGGTCGACCAGGTCCTGCTGGGTCGCGGTGTAGATGACGAGCGCACGCAGGCCCTCGGCATACGCCTTCTGGGTCATCAGCGAGCGGCGCACGTCCGGGTGGTGGGTGATGGTGACGCGCGGCGCGGTCTTGTCGCCCTGCTGGGTCAGGTCGGCGCCCTGGACGCGCTGCTTGGCGTAGTCGAGCGCGTTGAGGTATGCCGTGGAGAGCGTCGAGATCGCCTTGGTGCCCACCAGCATGCGGGCGTGCTCGATGACCCGGAACATCTGCGCGATGCCGTCGTGGGTGTCGCCGAGCAGGGTGCCGATGGCGGGCTCCTTGTCGCCGAAGGTCACCTCGCACGTGGTGGAGACCTTCAGGCCCATCTTGTGCTCGACGTTGGTGACGTAGGCGCCGTTGCGCTCGCCCAGCTCTCCGGTCGCGAGGTCGACGTGGAACTTCGGCACGATGAACAGCGACAGGCCCTTGGTGCCGGGTCCGGCGCCCTCGGGGCGGGCGAGGACGAAGTGCACGACGTTGTCGGTCATGTCGGACTCGGCCGAGGTGATGAACCGCTTGACGCCGGTGACGTTCCAGGTGCCGTCCTCGTTCTGCACGGCCTTGGTGCGGCCGGCGCCCACGTCGGAGCCCGCGTCGGGCTCGGTGAGCACCATCGTGCAGTGCCAGCCCTTCTCGATGATCCAGCGGGCCAGCTTCTTCTGCTCGTCGTTGCCGAGCAGGTAGAGCAGCTTGCCGAAGGAGTAGGACGCCGCGAACATCGCGATCGCCGGGTTGGCGCCGAGCACCATCTCGTTCATGGCCCACTTCAGGCTGGGCGGCACGACGGTGCCGTCGAGCTCGCCGGGCACGTCGACGTTCCAGAAGCCGGAGTCGACGTAGGCCTGGTAGCTCTTGGTGAACGACTCGGGCATCGTCACCGAGTAGGTCGAGGGGTCGTAGACCGGCGGGTTGCGGTCGGCGTCGGCGAAGGACGCGGCGAGCTCGTTCTCGGAGAGCCGGGCGACCTCCTTGAGCATCTCGCGGGCGGTGTCTGCGTCGACCTCGGCGTACGGGCCGCTGCCCAGCACCTCGCCGCGGCCGAAGACCTCGAAGAGGTTGAACTCGAGGTCTCGCAGGTTGCTCTTGTAGTGGCCCATCCCGGGGCACCTCCACGCTCGGAACGTCGGTGTTCCGGCCATTACCAGCCGGTAACTTCCATGGTGCTACTCGCCAGTAGCGAATGCAACCCCGAACGGAGTGACCTCAGCCGCTCGGACGATGCCGGGGGTACCACGAGCGGAGGCCGGCCGGGTCCTGCGGGCGTAGCGTCGTGTCGTGACCGAGGAGCTGTCGTACGAGGTGGTGGACCGGCTGCCCGACGGGGTGGAGCTGCGGCGCTACCCCGCCCACGCGGTGGCGGAGGTCACCGTGCACGGGTCGCTCGGCGGCGCCGGCAACCGCGCGTTCGCACCGCTCTTCGCCTACATCAGCGGCGGCAACCGGCCCAGGGCGAAGGTCGCCATGACCGCCCCCGTCGTGCAGCAGGTGGCCGGGCGCGGGGAACGCGTGGCGATGACCGCGCCGGTGGTGCAGGAGCAGGCGGAGGTGCCGGACGCCGGGTCCTCGGGCGAGGGCGGAGCGGGGGAGCGGTCCTTCACCGTCGCCTTCGTCCTGCCCGCCGACGTGACCGAGCAGACGGCGCCGGAGCCGACCGACGACCGGGTCCGCCTGCGCACGGTCCCGCCTTCCCTCGCGGCTGCGATCGGGTACTCGGGCCGGTGGACCGAGTCGGGGTTCGAGAAGCACCGCGACCGGCTGCTCGAGGCCGTGTCGGAGGCCGGCCTGGCGCCGGTGGGCGCGCCGCGCTGGCTGCGCTTCGACCCGCCGTTCAAGCCGTGGTTCCTGCGCCGCAACGAGGTCGTCGTGGACGTCGTCGAGCCCGAGGGAGCCGGCACGAACGACTGAGGAGCGCCCACGCCGAGCACCCGGCGGCGCGCTCGCGGCGCCGCCGACGCGCCTGCCGTTGCAGACGGCATACTTCCGGGGGTGAGTGACGACACCCGCAGCCAGCCCGGTCCTCCCGGCCGGGACACCGCGTCGGTCCCCTCCGCGGCCGCCGGCAGCGCGGGCCCGCAGGCCGACAAGAGCGGTGGCGGCACCCTGGCGCAGGCGCGCGCCGACCTCGCCGCCGGCCGGGAGTGGCGCGCGCGCGAGCGGCTCGTCGCCCACCTCGCCGAGACGTACGACCCCGAGGCCCTCGAGCTGCTCGGGGAGGTGCAGTACGCCATGCGTGACCTGCCCGCCGCCGGTGCGGCCTGGTTCGGCACCGGTCGTCGTGGCGAGGACGTCGACGCGGCCGTCGACGCGTGGCGCGAGCAGTACTCCGACCACTTCCCCGCGATGTGGCTGAGCCTGCCCGCGCCGGTGCGCGAGCACGAGGGGAACAAGCGGGTGGACGCCCTGCGGCGGCGCGCTGCCGCGGTCCCGGCGCCGGGCGTCGAGGCCACCGCAGCCGTGGAGCCGGAGGGCTCGGGCGGGTTCGACGCCGCGGTCGTCGTGGCACTGGTGCTCGCGGGTCTGTTCGTCGTGTGCGCGGTGATCGGCTTCGTCACGGTGCTCGTGTGGCTCGTGCCCTGACCCGGGCCGAGCTGGTCGCCGAGCTCGCCGCGGGCGTGCCTGTCGGCGACGGGGCGGACTGCGTCCGGGTGGGCGTGGACGGTGTCGACGGAGCCGGCAAGACGGTGCTCGCCGGCGAGCTGGCCGCCGCACTGCGCGCGCTGGGCCGCAGGGTGGTGCAGCTGTCCGCGGACGACTGGCACCAGGTGCGCGAGCTCCGCTATGCCCGCGGCCGGCACTCCCCCGAGGGGTTCTGGCTCGACTCCTACGACTACGGGCGGCTGCGGGCCGAGGTCCTCGAGCCGCTCGGCCCGGGCGGCACCCGCCGGTACCGGGCGCGCGGGCACGACCTGGCGACGGACGCCGTGCTCGAGGAGGCCTGGCTCGTGGCGCCGCCGGGCGCGGTGCTCGTCCTCGACGGCCTCTTCCTCCAGCGCGAGGAGCTCGAGGGCTGCCTGGACCACGTGGTCTGGCTGCAGGTGCCGTTCGAGGAGACGGCCAGGCGGATGGCCGTTCGCGACGGGAGCCCGGCCGACCCCACGCACCTGGCGCTGCGCCGGTACGTCGAGGCCCAGCGCACCTACTTCGCCGCCCGCACTCCTTGGGTCAGGGCCGACGTGGTCGTGGACAACTCCGACTGGTCGCATCCGTTGGTGGTGGACCCGGTCGCGCCCCGCTGAGACCGGGTCCCGGAGGGTCGCCCGCGGCCGCGTCCCGCTCCGCGAGTTGGTGCCCGCAACCGCCCCGACGGGCGCGGGTGCGGGAGTACGGTGCAGGTCATGCGTGTATCTCCCGGGCTTCGTTCGGCAGGGTCCCGCCCATCTGGTCGGGCACGGTTGGGTGCGGTCGGCGTGCTGGCACTCGTGGCGTCGGTGGCCCTCGGGGCCGCCGCCGAGGCGGCGACGCCCACGGTGGACCGGGTCTCCGGGGCCAACCGGTACGCCACGGCGGCCAGGCTGTCGTCGGTGTCCTTCCCGGCGGGGGTGTCCGTCGCCTACGTCGCGACGGGGACCTCGTTCCCCGACGGGCTGGCCGGTGCCGCGGTCGCCGGCCGCGACCACGCGCCACTGCTGCTCGTGACGCCGACCGGCATCCCTTCGGAGGTGCGGACCGAGCTGACCCGGCTGGCGCCGCGCCGCATCGTCGTCCTCGGCGGCACGGGCGCGGTGTCCGGCTCGGTCGAGACGGCCCTGCGCGGGTTCACCAGCGGGGGCGTGACCCGGGTCGCGGGCAGCGACCGCTTCGCCACCGCGGCGCAGCTGTCGAGGTCCACGTATGCCGCGGGGGTCGCGAACGTCTTCGTCGCCACGGGCGGCGACTTCCCCGACGCCCTGTCGGGGTCGGCGGCGGCAGGGGCGCAACGCGTGCCGGTGCTGCTGGTGGGCACGTCCTCGGTGCCGTCGGCCACCGCCACCGAGCTGCGGCGCCTGCGGCCCGCCCGCATCACCGTCCTCGGCGGCACCGGCGCGGTGAGCGCCTCGGTGGCCTCGGGCCTGGCGGGGATCGCCCCGGTCACCCGGATCGCCGGTGCCAACCGGTACGACACGTCGGCGCTGGTCTCCAAGGCGGCCTTCTCGTCGGCCCCTCGCGCGCTGCTCGCGACGGGCGCGGACTTCGCCGACGCCCTGTCCGGCGGCTCGGTCGCGGCCGGCGTGCCCGGCCCGGTCCTGCTCTCCCAGGCGGGCTGCGTCCCGGCGAGCGTCCGCTCGGAGGTCACCCGGCTCGGGGCCACCCGGGTGACGCTCCTCGGCGGCACCGGCGCGCTGTCCTCGGCCGTCGCGTCCCTGACCTCCTGCTCCTCGACGCCCCCGCCCCCGGTGGGGTCGGTGTGCACGAACCCGTACTTCACCACCAGCGACCCCAACGGTGGCGTGACCGACGGCGGCTTCTACGTCCACAACAACCTGTGGAACGCCGCGAAGTACCCCGGCACCAAGGGCACCACCTCGGTCTGCTCGTTCCACTCCTGGAACCACACCGCGACCGCCAGCAACAGCTCGGGCACCGGTGAGGTCAAGACCTACCCCAACGTGCACAAGGACTACTCCGGACGCACCATCGCCAGCTTCCCCAAGCTGACCTCCTCCTTCGCCGCGACCTCCCCGAACGTGGGCATCTACGACGTCGCCTACGACCTGTGGCTCAACGGGGTCCCCAACGACGAGGTCATGATCTGGACCGACAACCACGGCCAGTACCCCGCCGGGAACCGGTTCGCCACCGGCGTCACCCTGGGCGGGCACACCTGGGACGTGTACGCCACCGCCGGCAACGGGTACATCGCCTTCGTGCCCTCCGGCGGTGCCCGCCTGACCTCCGGCACCGTCGACATCAAGGCCATGCTCACCTGGCTGGTGTCCAAGGGCCGCGTGTCCGGGGGGTCGTCGGCCACGGTCGACCAGGTCTGCTACGGCGTGGAGGTCGTGAGCACCGGCGGATCCCCCGCCACCTGGAAGTTCACGAGCTTCTCCCTCACCGACCGCTGACCCGCGACGGCGACCCGCTCAGAAGCTGACCGGGTCGCTGTCGAGGAAGTTGGTGAAGTCGTCGGTGGCGTTGAGGTCCACCCAGGCCTGGGACGCCCCCGGCAGCACGAGTTCCTGCACGCTCGCCCGACCCCCGCCGAGCGAGTCGGTGGTGAGGTACCCCGCGATGCCGTGGCAGTCCGCGTCGCCCGGCAGGAGCTGGATGACCCGGATCGCGTACGTGGTGTCCGGGCTGGCACCCGTGACCGACACGGACACCACGAGCTTGCCCGATGCCGGTCGCGTGACCACTGCCTGGCCGAACGGCGTCGGGCGGTCCCCGTCGATCCTGACGCCGTCGCAGCTGTGGTTCGTCCTCGTCAGCGCGACCTTCTGGGCGGGCACGGCCCCCGCGGGCACGGCCCCTGTGGGAGCTGCGCCAGCGGGGGCCGCACCCGCTGCCACCAGGCCGGCGACCGCCCCCGCGACCGTCAGGCCGAAGCGGAGGCCCCTGCTGCTGTTCCTGATCCCCATGTCAACGTCCTCTCACGGCTGTCCCCCAGCCATGGTCCGACCGGCACGACCGCGTGGCCCATCACCAGAACGGCTCGAAGACGCTCCACCAGCGGGCCGAGCCGAACCGGTCCGCGATGGGGTAGGGAGAACGCTTCTCGGTGGTCCCCGAGACGCGCCTCAGTAGTCCCCGAGACGCGCCTCGGGAGAGTCCCCGAGACGCGCCTCGGGAGAGTCCCCGAGACGCGCCTCGGGAGAGTCCCCGAGACGCGCCTCGGTAGTTCCCGGACGTGCCTCAGGAGTCCGTGAGCGAGAAGTTGGTGAACTGCCAGGTGGCAGGCGAGCCGCCGGTGTCGACGACCTCGACGCCGTAGCAGACCTGGTCCACGGTCGCGGCGGACCCGTTCGTGACCCGTCCCAGCGACACGAGGTAGTCCAGCATCGCCTTGATGTCGACGGTGCCGGAGGTCAGGCGGGCACCGCCGGAGGGCACGAAGGCGATGTACCCGTTGCCGGTGGTGGCGTACACGTCCCAGGTGTGCCCGCCCAGGGTGACGCCGGTGGCGAACCGGTTCCCGGCGGGGTACTGGCCGTGGTTGTCGGTCCAGATCATGACCTCGTCGTTGGGGACCCCGTTGAGCCACAGGTCGTAGGCGACGTCGTAGATGCCCACGTTCGGGGAGGTCGCGGCGAAGGAGGAGGTCAGCTTGGGGAAGCTGGCGATGGTGCGTCCGGAGTAGTCCTTGTGCACGTTGGGGTAGGTCTTGACCTCACCGGTGCCCGAGCTGTTGCTGGCGGTCGCGGTGTGGTTCCAGGAGTGGAACGAGCAGACCGAGGTGGTGCCCTTGGTGCCGGGGTACTTCGCGGCGTTCCACAGGTTGTTGTGGACGTAGAAGCCGCCGTCGGTCACGCCACCGTTGGGGTCGCTGGTGGTGAAGTACGGGTTCGTGCACACCGACCCCACCGGCGCGGGCGCGCTCGTCGTGGTGCTCGACGTCGTCGACGAGGTGGGCGTCGTCGTCGAGCCGGTCGACGTGCTGCTCGTGGTCGTGCTGCTCGTGCTCGTCTGCGTCGCCGTCGGGGACGTGGTCGGGGACGACGTCGTCGTGGTCGTGGTGGAGGTGGTCGACGGCTGCGGGGTCGTCGTGAACGTGCGGTCCGCGCCGAAGGCCGTCCCCGCCGAGGTCTTCGCGACGAGGCGGTAGTGGTACGTGGTCCCGCTCGCCAGGCTGCCCAGCGTCGCCGATGCCATCGTGGTGCGTCCCTTGCCCGACGTCGTCGCGGCCGCGGACGAGCCGTATGCCGTGGACGTGCCGAACTGGAACGTGGCCGTGGGCGCCGAGCCGGGCGCAGCGGACACCGATCCCCCGAGGACGGCGCCGCCGGACGTGACCGACGTGGCGTCACCGGTGGTCGCCACGACCTTGACGGCCCCGGTGAGCTGTTGGTCGGACGTCCTGACGGTGTCGTGCACCGCGAGGGCGGCGACGAGCGCCACGGCGGTGACCGCGACGGCAGGCAGGAGCGGGGGTCGGAACTTCACAGGTCCTCCAGGAGGGGTCGACGAAACTGTCTGGGCCCCAACGGCCGGCCACGGGCCCTGCTCCACGAGGCGCCCGATGGCGCGACACCCGAGGGCACCACATCCGGGGTCGATCGGGCAAATCAGGCCCGCGTGTCGAGCGCGCCCGACACCGGGGTGCGCGACCGCTGCCGACGACCCGACGCAGTCGCGCGGAAACCACCGCACCCGCGCGCTCCGTCGCCCTTCCCTTGAGTCGATCCACAGCATCACCGCAGGTCACAGGGGTGGCGCCGGTCGTGCGCCCGGGGCAGGGTGGAGGGTGAGCCGAGGAAACGGAGAGACTCATGGAGACCTACGAGTCGCACCTGCAGCCCGATGGGACCACCTTCCCGCCCGTGACGCCGGACGTCCCGGCGCCGCCCGGGGTGGACGAGCCGGTCGTCCCCGACCTGGTCTTCACGGACCGTTCCACGGAGGCGTCCACGCGGACCCGCCAGGAGGACTGACCGCGGTCCACGCGGTCCGGCGTGGGTCCGCAGCGGCCCCGGCAGTCCATGCCACGCTCGTGGCATGGAACCGCTCGCTGACGTGCTCCTGCTGCACGCGGTCCAGGCCTGGTGCGAGGACTGTGGCGCCGAGCAGCTGCTCCTGCCCGTGGACGACGAGGGCCACCCCGGTCTGTGCTGCTCGGTCTGCGACGCAGCCGTCTTCCTCCTGCCCGCCGAGTCCGTCGCCCCACAGGTGCTGCGCCACACCGCCTGAGCCCAGCACGGCGCAGCCGTTGCGCGGTGCGCACCCGCGGGCACTGCCGGGCTGACGGTGCCAGCCGGCCGACCGGCATACGGGACAGGCGTGGGAAAGGCCCTCGGAAACGGGACCGACCCGGCATAGCCTGCACGGGTGGGCCCTGCAGGGATCGTGCCGCGGCGCGCGGTGCTGGCCGGCGGCGTCGGTGCGGCGGCCGCCGCCTCGTTCGGCCTGCTCGAGGCGCGCGGACCGGCCGACCGCCGGGAGCTGCCGCTGTACTCCGAGACCGTCGCCCTCGGCGAGGCCGGAGCCCGCACCCCCGTCCCGGTGGGGCGCGCCGACCTGCTCGTCGAGGGCACCCGGGTGCTGCGCACCGACCGCTACCCCGCGCGGCTCGTCCACGCCGAGGCGGAGTTCCTCGGGTCGGCCGCCGCCTGGACGCGGGAGCCCGGCCGGTGGTCCGGCATCACCCGGACGGCGCTGCTCGACCTGCGGGTGCTCACCCACGGGCTCCCGGCGACCGTGGCCGGCTGGACCTCGCCGTGGCGGTACGTCTGGCCGCGCGACTGCGCGCACGTCGCCGTCGCGCTGGCCCGCTGTGGGTTCCTCGACGAGGGGGTGGCGCAGCTTCACTTCCTGCAGGAGGTGCAGGGGGCGGACGGCTGGTTCGAGGCGCGGTACGACGCAAGCACCCGGCGCTCCCCGGACCGCCGCCCCCGCCAGTTCGACGACGCCGCGTGGGCGCTCTGGGCGGTGTCCTCGATGCTCGACGAGCCAGGTGCCGACGCCGAGCGGGTCCTGCGCGGGCTCGAGCCGCTGGTGCGGCGCAGCGCGTCCGTGCTCGTGGACAACCTCGGGCCGGACGGGCTGCCGCCGGCGACCCCCGACTACTGGGAGCTGCCGACCGACGTGCTGACCCTGGGGATCGCCGCCCCGGTGTGGGCCGGGCTCTCGCACGCCTTCCGCCTGCTCGACGTCCTGGGCGACCACGCCGGGGCGGACCGGGTCGGCGTCGCGGCCGACGCGGTCTCGCGCGTGGTGTCCGAGCGCTTCGGCGTGACCGGGTACGGCCGCGAGCTCGGTGGCCGTGCCCTCGACGCCTCGGTGGCCTTCCTCTTCCCCCCGTATGCCGTGTACGCGCCGTCGGCCCCGGTGCGGGCCGCGCTCGACCGCGCCGAGGCCGCGCTCCAGCGCCCGGCCGGAGGCCTCGCGCCCGGGGAGGACTGGCGGGCCGACGGCGTGAGCTGGACGCCGCAGACCGCCCTCTTCGCGCTCGTCCACGCGCAGGACGGCGAGGTCGAGCGCGCCACCCGCCTGCTGGAGTGGCTCGACCGCCACCGGACCGAGGCGGGCTCCCTCCCCGAGAAGGTGCTCCACGACGGCCGCCCCGCCTCGGTCGCGCCGCTGGCGTGGACGGCCGCGCTCACGCTGCTGACCGTGTCCGCGGTCCAGGGTTCCGACGAGGCCTGACCCGTCCGGTCCGGTTCGGCGAGGACTTCTGGCCCTGCTGCCGCATGCTGTCCCGGCGCACGCTGGGCCCTGGCGACCGCCCGCCGACCTGGCGACCGACCGCACGAGCACAGAGGGGGACGCGATGAGGCAGCACACGCTGGCCCCGACCACGCACACCCGGGAGCTGCACCAGGTGCGGGAGATCAACGCGGCCCTCGCCACCGCCCACAGGCGCCCGACCGCCGGGTCCGTGGGGGCACCGGGGCGCGTCCCGAGGGAATCGGTGCTGCGGTCGCTCGAGGCCGAGGGCCCACCGTCGTACCCCTACGTGTACGGCGTGTTCGAGGTGCCCGGCGGGACGCACCCGGCCCGCGTCGAGCTCCACACCGACCAGCTGCGGGCCACGAGCGACCAGCTGTCCCTGCGCTCGCACGGCTGGGGACTCTGAGCCCCGGTCGGTCGCGGGATCGGGTCAGCCCCGGGCACTGGTCGGTCGCGGGCGCTGGTCGGCCACGCCACGGGACATCGGCCCGCCGCGGGACGCAGCGCTGGTCAGCCGCGGGCGCGGGCCACGAGGTCCGGGTCCTCGTCGGCCGACGGGTCGGCGTCGGGCAGCGGGTGCTCGCGCTCGAGCCGGGCGCCCTCCACGTCGACGTCGGGCAGGAGGCGGTCGAGCCACCGCGGGAGCCACCAGGCCGCCCCGCCGAGCAGGTGCATGATGGCCGGGACGAGCACCAGCCGGACGACGAAGGCGTCGAGCAGGACCCCGAAGGCGAGCCCGAAGCCGATCGGCTTGATGGTCGCGTCGTGGGAGAAGATGAAGCCGGCGAAGACCGAGGTCATGATGATCGCCGCCGCCGTGACGACGGCCCGGCCCGCGTGCACACCGCGCTGCACAGCCACCCGCGGCGGGGCCCCGCGCGCCCAGGCCTCGCGCATGCCGGAGACGAGGAAAGCTGGTAGTCCATGGCCAGGCCGAAGAGGATGCCCGTCTCGATGATCGGCAGGAAGCTCAGGATCGGCCCCGGGTCGTGCACGCCGAAGAGGCTCGAGAGCCACCCCAGCTGGAAGATCGCCGTGAGGCCGCCGAACGACGCCAGCAGGGAGAGCACGAAGCCGAGGGTGGCCGTCAGGGGCACCAGCAGGGAGCGGAACACCAGGACGAGGATGAGCAGCGACAGCCCCACCACGAGGACCAGGTAGAGCGGGAGGGCGTCGGACAGCTTCTGCGAGACGTCGATGTTGGCGCTGGCGTTGCCGGCGACTCCGAGCGTGACCCGGCCACCGTCGGTGGACCGCGGCTGGAGGTCGCGCAGTGACTGGACCAGCGTCGCGGTCGACTCGCTGTTCGGGCCGCCCTTGGGGATGACCTGGAAGGCGAGCGCGTCACGGGCCCGCGAGGCGCTGACGGGCACGACGGCGACCACGTCACCAGCGTCGCGGATGGCGCGCCCCACGGCCGCCTGCTCCGCGGTGACAGCGTCCCGGGCGACGGGGCGGGGCAGGTCTGCCACGACGAGCAGCGGGCCGTTGTACCCGTCGCCGAACCGCTCCGCCTGCAGCGCGTAGGCCTTGTACGGCGCGGTCTCGCGGGGCTGGCTCGACCCGTCGGGCAGGCCGAGCCGCATCTGGAGGGCGGGGAGGGCGACGACCGCGAGGGCAGCGACTCCGACCAGCAGGGTCAGCACGGCCCGGCTGGTGCGCATCGGGCGGACCGGCGGCTGCGCGGGCCGGTGACCGCCCGCGGCGCCGGCCGTCCCGAGGAGGTGGGCCCGCTCGCGGCGGCGCAGGATCCGCATACCCACCAGCGACAGCATCGCGGGCGTGAAGGTGGTGGCGACGACGATGGCCACGAACACCGCGCCCGCGCCCACCGTGCCCATGAGGCCCAGGAACGGTATGCCGGTGATGTTGAGGGCGAGCAGCGCGACCATGACGGTGGCGCCGGCGAAGACGACGGCGTTGCCGGAGGTCCCGTTGGCCACGCCGATCGACTCGTGCAGACCCATCCCGTGGCGCAGCTGGGTCCGGTGCCGGTTGAGGATGAACAGCGAGTAGTCGATGCCGACGGCGAGGCCGAGCATCACCCCGAGCACCGGCGTCACCGACTGGAAGTCCACCAGCCCCGAGAACGACATCGCGGCCAGGGTCGCCACGCCGACGCCGAGCAGGGCGCTGGCCAGGGGGAGCGCCGCCCCGATGAGCGTCCCAAGCATGAGGACCAGGACCAGGGCCGCCACCAGGACACCGGCGACCTCCCCGGGGCCGAGGACCGACGGGACCGTCTGCGAGATGTCCTGCGACGGGTAGACGGCGACGCCGTCGATCCCGGCCCGCGCCACGAGCGTCTCGATCGCCGTCTTGGTCTCGGTCGGCACCTCGTTGGTGGGCAGGTCGAACGACACCGGGGCGATGGCCGCCGAACCGTCCTCGGAGACGAAGCGGAACCCGGAGGCGAGGTCGGCGACCCGGGCACCGTCCGCGAGCTGCGTCGCCTTGGCCTCGAGCGTTGCACGCTGCGCCGCCAGCTGCTTGCGACCGGCATCCAGCTGGGTCTGGGCGGCGTCGAGCCGGGCGGTGACGCTCGCCGGGGCCCCCGCCGCGGTGGCCGCGGCACGCTGCTGGTCGAGCTGGCGCTGCTGCTCGGCCAGCTTCCGCTCACCCTGGGCGAGGGCCGTACGCCCCTGGTCCAGCTGGGTGCGACCTGCGGCGAGCTGCGCGGCGCCGCGGTCGAGCTGCCCCTGCGTGGCGAACGGATCGGTCGTGCTGCGCACCCCGTGGACCGTGTCGACCTGTCCGAGGAGCCGGGCGACACCGGACTTCTGTGCGGCGGTGAACGGGGTGCCGTCCGTCGTGGTGACGGCCAGGCTCCCCGAGCCGCCGCTGGCGTCCGGGAAGTCCCGGGCGAGCTGCGCGGCAACGGCGCTGGTCGGGGTGCCCGGGATGGTGATGGCCGAGCTGACCGGTCCCGAGAAGCCCAGGAACGTCCCCAGCCCGACGAGGAGGGCCAGCAGCCACAGGCCCAGGACGGTCCAGTGGCGACGCGCGGCGAACCGGCCGACGCGGTAGAGGAGCTCAGCCATGGGTGTTCGGTCTTCCTTCTCGGGTCAGGCGGTGGTGTAGCCGGAGCGGATCTGCCGGAGCAGGCGCGACATGGACCGGGTCCAGGCGCCGCGCGTGGCCGGCGTCAGCCGGGCACCCGACTGCTCGAGCCAGCGGTGGGCGAGGACCCCGACGCCGTTCATGAGGAACGCGACGGTGAGGTCGAGGGTGAGCGGGTCGAGTCCGGGGTCGGCGCGCAGCACCTCGGCGGCGATGCGCCGACCGACCTGGTCCAGCGCGGACTGCGAGATCGCCTCGACGCGGGTCTCGTCACCGCCGAGGCCGCCGATCAGGCGGTCGATCGACACCATCGCCGTCGGCAGGTCAGCGCCACGCACGGCCTCGCACAGGGCGTCGAGCGAGGCGTTCGGGTCGTGCCCGGTGGCGGCTGTCCTGCGCGTGCGCCGCGCGACGTCGTCGAGGACCTGCGCGGTGACCTGGGCGAGGACGTCCTCGCACACGGCCACGAGCAGGGCGTCGAAGGAGCCGAAGTGGTTGAACACCGTGCGCCGCGACACCCCGGCCCGTTCGGCGACCTGCTCCACGGTGATGTGGGCCGTGGAGGCGGACGCGACGAGCTCGCGGGCCGCGGTGAGGATGGCCTGCCGCCGCTCGGCGCGCAGGACGCTGCGCCCGTCGACGGAGGTGGTGGTCACGCGGAGAGCGTAGGAACCTAGTTGCACCGGGTGCAAATTGTTGCCGGTCGCGATCGGTCCTGCCCCACCGGTTCGCGGCGCCCGAAGTGTGCGCATTTGCCTGCGCGCAGGGCCGCCGACCGCGTACGGTCTGCACCGACGCCGCCTGAGGTGAAGGGCAGGCAGGGCGTCGGGCGTGGGGGAGACGCGCGGTGCGCGGGCCGGGTTCGTGCCGTGGAACGCGGGCGGGATCCCTGACGTCACAACGACTCCACGGCCGCCAGCCCGATGCTGCGGCCTCTACCCGGTGAGGACCACAGTGCTCGCGTTCTGGATCGTCGGCGGCGTGGGCGTCGCCCTGTTCCTGCTCACCTTCGTCTTCGGCGAGCTGCTGGACGGAGTCCTCGACGGGGTCGACTTCACCGGCGGGTTCCTCTCCACCGCAGCGGTCGCCGGCTTCGCGGCGGCATTCGGCATCGTCGGCGGCATCGCCATGGGCATGGGCGCCTCGCTGCTGCTCGCCGTCGTCGTCGGCGTCGTCGCCGGCGCGGCCATGGGCGCCGTGGGCGGCCTGACCACCAAGGTCGTGAAGAACACGCCGACCGACCGCGCCCCCGGCGCCGACGACCTCGTCGGGGCCCGCGGCGTCGTCGTGAGCGCCATCGCGGACGGCGCCTACGGCGAGGTGCTCGTCCGCGTCGGCGGCCACCGCCAGAAGTACAACGCGCGCTCGGAGTCCGGCGCGATCGCCGTGGGGTCCGACGTCCTCGTCACAGACTCCCTGTCCAGCTCGTCCGTGCGCGTCCGCGCCCTCTGACACCTCTCACCACCCAGAACGGAGCCCCACGTGTTCGGTCTCAGCCCCGTCGTCCTCGGCGTCGTCGCCCTGGTCGCGCTCGTCATCATCTCGGTCCTCGCGGTCGTCTCGCGCTACAAGGTCGCCAAGCCCAACGAGGCCCTGCTCATCACCGGCCGCAAGAGCAGCGGCGAGGACCTCGCCGGGCAGAAGGTCGTCATCGGTGCCGGCGTCTTCGTCCTGCCCGTCGTGCAGAAGATGTCGGTGATGGACCTGTCCAGCCGCGAGATCGAGCTGCGCGTCCCGAACGCCGTGTCCAAGAACAACATCAAGCTCACCGTGGACGGCATCGCGATCGTCAAGGTCGGCGGCACCGAGGAGGCGGTCCGCGCCGCCGCCCAGCGGTTCGGCAACCAGCAGGGCGCCATCACGGCCTTCACCGAGCGCACCCTGTCCGGTGCCCTGCGCAGCATCGTCGGCACCCTGACCGTGGAGGAGATCATCCGCGACCGCGCCGCGCTCGGCGCCCAGGTCGCGGAGGTCACCGAGCACGCCCTCACCGGGCAGGGCCTGACCCTCGACAACTTCCAGGTGCTCGACATCAACGACGACACCGACTACCTGCGCAACCTCGGCCGCCCCGAGGCGGCCCGGGTCGAGCAGGACGCCAAGATCGCCGAGGCCGACGCGACCCGCAACGCCGAGCAGCGCCAGCTCGCCGCGCAGCAGGAGGTCCTCGTCGCCCGGCGCGACTTCGCACTCCGCGAGGCGCAGATCAAGGCCGAGACCGAGGCGGCGCAGGCGAACGCGGCCGCCGCCGGCCCCCTCGCCTCCGCGGCCAAGCAGCAGGAGGTGCTCACCGCGCAGAGCCTCGTCGCCGAGCGCCAGGCCGAGCTCACCGAGCGCCAGCTCGACACCGAGGTGCGCAAGCCCGCCGACGCCAAGCGGTATGCCGCGCAGCAGGACGCCGAGGCCGCCCGCTTCACCACGGAGCAGAACGCTGCCGCCGACAAGTACACCAAGGTCGCGCAGGCACAGGCCCAGGCCGAGACCGCGAAGCTCACCGGTGAGGCCGAGCGCGACCGCCGTGCGGCGATCGCCGCGGCGACCAAGCTCGAGGGCGAGGCGGAGGCGGCGGCCACCCTGGCCCGGGGCCAGGCCGAGGCGCGCACCATGGAGGCCAAGGCCGACGCCCTCGGCAAGTACGGCGAGGCCGCGAAGATGCAGATGCTCGTCGAGGTGCTGCCGCAGGTCGCGCGCGAGCTGGCCTCGCCCATGGCGGCGATCGACAAGCTGACGGTGGTGTCGACCGACGGCGCCGGGGCGCTGCCCAAGACGGTGACGAACAACTTCGCCCAGCTGCAGACGATGCTGCGCGACGCCACCGGGGTCGACCTCAACGGCCTGATGGACGGGATCGCCGGGCGCAACGGCTCAAGCGCCGCGGCTGCCGGCGCGGCCACCGGCGCCCTCGTCGCGGGCGCGCTGGCAGACGGGTCCGCGGACGGCAGCACGGGCGCCTGATGGCCTTGGTGTCGACGAAGGTGGTCACGTCCGCCCGCTCGAGGGCCGTGGGCACCGTCGCCGTGCTCGCGGTCGCCGTCCTCGCCCTCTCGGGGTGCGAGGTGCGGCTGCTCGCCGAGCCGAGGGGCACCGCCCCGACGGTGGTCCAGGCCGACCGCGGTGAGGGACTGGTCATCGACGCGGACGTCTTCGCCTACCGCGAGGACGTCGGCACGTCGAACGAGGTGCTCCGTGTCGTCAGCGACTCCGGCCGGGAGAAGGTCGTCCGCGCCCTCAATGCGGCCGGCGCCCGCTTCATGCTGGTGGACGAGCGGGGCACGGAGTACCACGACGAGGCGGGCATCGAGTCGGCCGCCGCGAACGACCTCTACACGCCCAACTACGTCTCGGACCCGAAGGTGACCGCCGAGGGGGTCGAGCTGTACGTCGACTGCAAGGGCTCGATCGAGGAGCCCATGGCCACGACGTTCCGGCGGATCCTGCGCGAGGAGCTGCAGGCGGCCGGCATACGCGGCACCGTCCACGCCGTCACGTCCTGACGGCGGCGCAGCGCGGGGGTGTCCCCGACGCACCACCAGCCCGCAGCACCACGGACCGCTGGACCACGAGCGGCTGAACCACAGGCCGAGGGGGCCGGTTCGGTGAACCGGCCCCCTCGGGTGGGGGTGTGGGGATGCGTGTCGTGGGGTGGGGCCGTCAGTTGGCGGCGATGGAGGCCGAGGCCGTCGACGGGCTGCCGCCGAGGATCCCGGTGTAGGCAGAGGAGCAGGAGGGCCGGTTCGCGGTGACGTTCGGGATGGCCGCCGGCGAGTTGCACTGGGGCAGGTTGACCGTGAGCGTCGCGTTTGCGAAGCCCGTCTTCCCGGTGATCCGCCAGGCGTCGCCGAGGAGCCCGACGAGCACGATGCTGCCCGACGGCCGAGCCAGGGTGACGTTGCAGGAGGCGGTGCCCAGGGTGACGACGCCACCCGGCCAGTGCGAGTCGAAGTCATTGTCCTTGATGCTCGTGGTGGTGTTGGTCAGCGTCGTCGCCGAGCAGGTGGGCGGCGGAGGTGTCGTCCCGCCGCAGACGAGCGCACCCGCGGCCGAGAAACCGGTCACGAACTGCCCTGCCGGGCAGGACTTCCCGGCCAGTCCGCTGATGCCGGAGGGACCCTGCGGTCCGGTGGCGCCCGTGTCACCCTTGGGGCCAGCAGGTCCGACGGGGCCGGCCGGGCCGGCGGGTCCGGTCGCGCCCGTGGCACCGGTCGCACCGGTGTCACCCTTGGGTCCGGCAGGTCCCTGGGGACCTGCGGGGCCCTGGATCCCCTGCTGGTTCCAGCTGATGGCGACCTCGGACGGCCGGCACCCCTCGCTGCCCACCAGGAGCCGCAGCATCCCCTGGTTCTTCTGGTAGCAGGCGTTGATGACGGTCGGGGTGGTGGCCGAGACCGCCGACGGCTGCGCCGCGACGACCTGGGCGCCGGTCACCAGCAGGACGGTCGAGCCGAGCGCCACCAGGGGTGCTCGCCAGTTGGGTCGTGACATCGTGCTCCCTTTCTGTCCCGGGCCGGTGAGGCGGAGCCGGCCCCGTTGCCGGATGCGTTCCGATGCCCGCGTTGGACGGTACGGAGAACTGATCGGTGCGTCGTCGGGCATCTGGGGCGTGACCAGCGCCGTCGCCCGCTGCTACCTTGTGATGGCCTGCGTATGCCGTTGAGTAACGCAATCGTCAAGGCGGTGTGGGCGGTTTCGCCCGTTGGATTCCGCTTCGCGCTGTGACGGGGACTGGCTCCGGGTCCCGTCCGATGAGGCCCCTCGTGCCGTCGACGCTGGCGGCCACTCGCCCGTCGCGTCCGCCGTGCAACCGCTGGGCACACCCGAGGCGGCCCGCCTCGCACCCGCGAGGTGGGCGCCCGCTCACCCGTTGCGTCCGCCGATGACGGGAGCCGTCGCCGGGGGCGCTTCGCGCCGAGGGGCTCCTCCCGATTCCCGCCGTGCCTACCGAGTCAGACGCGAGGAACCCCCGAACGAAAAGCGTGTTCGGGGGTTCCTCGCGTCTGAGCCGATGACGGGAATCGAACCCGCGTGTCCAGCTTGGGAAGCTGGCGCTCTACCATTGAGCTACATCGGCGTGCACCGCCGGAACCGGCGGTGCGGCAGGAGTCTAACCGACGCCGCGGGCCGGACCGACCGCCCCCGGCACACCCCTCGCGTTACTCTTCCCCCGTGCTGCTGAGCGACCGCGACATCATCGCCGAGATCGACGCCGGGCGGGTCGTCCTCGACCCCTGGGACCCCGAGATGGTGCAGCCGAGCAGCGTCGACGTGCGCCTCGACAGGTACTTCCGGCTGTTCGACAACCACAAGTACCCGTACATCGACCCGGCCGAGGACCAGCCCGACCTGACCCGTCTCGTCGAGGTCTCGGACGGCGAGCCGTTCGTCCTGCACCCGGGCGAGTTCGTCCTCGGCTCCATCTACGAGACCGTCACCCTGCCGGACGACGTCGCGGCTCGGGTCGAGGGCAAGTCGAGCCTGGGCCGCCTCGGCCTGCTCACCCACGCGACGGCCGGCTTCGTCGACCCCGGCTTCACCGGCCACGTCACCCTCGAGCTGAGCAACGTCGCCACCCTGCCGATCAAGCTGTGGCCGGGCATGAAGATCGGCCAGCTCTGCTTCTTCCGCCTCTCCAGCCCGGTCGACAACCCCTACGGCTCGGCCAAGTACGGCTCGCACTACCAGGGCCAGCGCGGCCCGACGGCGAGCCGCTCGTTCAAGAACTTCTCCACGAGCAAGGTCTGACCGGCAGGGTCGGACCGACCAATCCACCGGGAGGCCGACGGCGAATCCGTCGTGCCCGTCCCGACCCAGGAGTCCCATGCCCGCTTCCCGCCTGCTGTGGCCCACCGAGCTCGCCCAGCCCGACGCCGTCGTCCTCGTCCTGCACGGAGGTCGTGAGCACGGCCACGACGCCGTCCGCGACTGGCAGGCCGCCGTCTGGCGGATGCGGCCGTTCGAGCGGGCCGTCGCGCGCGCCGGGCGCGGGCGCGTGGCCGTGGCCTCGATCCGGTATGCCGTGCGCGGCTGGAACGCCGACGAGGCCAGCCCCCTCATGGACACGTTGCTGGCGCTCGAGCAGATCGAGGCCCGGCACCCGGGTGTGCCGGTCGGCCTCCTCGGCCACTCGATGGGCGGTCGGGTGGCCCTCCACCTCGCCGGCGACGAGCGGGTCCGCGCCATCGCGGCCCTCGCACCCTGGGTCGAGGCCCAGGACCGCGCCCGCTGGCACCGCGGCCTTCACGTGCTCTTCATGCACGGCACCCGGGACCGGATCACCTCGCCGCGGCGCTCGCGCGCGATGGCCGACGCCATGGCCGCCATGGGCGCCGACGTCATCTACCGCGACGTGCACGGCGACGTCCACGGGATGCTGCGCCAGCCCGGCCGCTGGCACCGCGAGTCCGCCGAGTTCCTCGCGACCCACCTGACCCGGCCCCAGGCCTAGGTCCGGAGCCCAGACGCAGGCCGCCCAGTCCTAGCCGTGGGCCCCCGGAACGGAGCCGGTGACGGGCACCGGCTCCGCGGCATACCCCTCGAGCACCCGCTCGGCCACCTCGAAGTCGCCGGCCAGGTCACGGTCACCGAGGTCCTTCGGCAGCTGGTCGCAGCGCGCCAGCGCCTCGGCGAGCGCGCCGACCGGTCGGGTGCCCGACTGCCGCAGCGCCCGCACGGCGCACACGAGCTCGACCGCCACCAGCCGCCGGTACGCCTGCGCCGCGCGGGTGAGCCGCTCCGCGGCGGCGGCCGCGAACGACGCGTCGTCCTCGATGCCGGCCGAGACCTGGGCGGTCTGCACCGCCGACGGTGCCGCCGCGGCCTGGCGCACGACCGACACCGCCGACGCGGCGACGTACTCGGCGATGAGCAGGCCCGACGACCCCGACGTCTCGTCCGCGAGGAAGAGGGGCAGCCCCTCACGGCCGGTGAGCAGGTGCGCGACCCGGGACTGCACCGCGGCGGACGAGCGCGCGAGCGCCAGCAGGGTCGAGTCCGCCCCGAGGGCGAGGTATGCCGCGTGGAAGCCGCCGTGGTGCGCGACCTGCGGACCGTCCGGGCCGGGGGTGAAGACGGGGTTCTCGGAGGCGGTGTTCACGGCCGTCTCGACGACGGTGCGCAGGTTCGCCGACCAGTCGAGCAGCGGCCCGTGGACCTGCGGCCAGGTGCGCAGGCCGAAGAAGTCCTGGATGTACGCGGGGCGACCCGGCTGGCCGGTGACGAGGGCACGCACGTGCCCGGCGACCTCGGCGGCCCCGGGGAAGGGGGTCGCGTGGGCCGCGGCCTCGCTGAACGCCTCGGGGTTGCCGCGCAGGGCGACGAAGGTGAGGGCGCAGACGGTGCTGGCAGCGCGGGCGGTGCGGGCCACCGAGCGGGTCGCCAGGGCGGACTCCGCGAGCGCGAAGGCGTTGGAGGACAGCAGGGGGAGCGCGTCGCCGGCGTCGAGGTGCAGGACCTTCCTCCTCCTGCCGCCCACGCGGTCGCGCTCGCCCAACAGGGTGAGGCCGACCTCCGCGAGAGCCGTCAGGTCGGCGGTGCCGAGCGAACCGTGACGGTGCACGACGGGGAGGTCCTCCGCCGGCATACCCGCGAGGTCGGCCAGGGCCACCGCGAGCTCGGTCCGCGCGCCCGACCCGGCCGCGAGCAGCTGGTTGGCCCGGATCGCCAGGGCCGCGCGCACGACCGGCTCGGGCAGCTGGTCGCCCCATCCGGCGGCGTGCGTGCGCAGCAGCCGCAGGCCGTGCTCCTCGTCCGAACCGGTCAGCTCCTCCCGCGCGGCACCGACGCCCGTCGTGTGGCCGTACACCTCGCGCCGCTCGGCGACCACGGCCGCGTCGCGGTGGGCGCGGGCGGCCCGGGCGACGGCGTCCGGGTGCGCTGCCACCGCCGCTCCGCGGGCGAGGACGGCGATGCCCTCGAGGTCGAGGTCCGCGCCGGTGAGGTCGACGGTCTGTGCCACAGGCCCCAGTATCGCGGCCGGGCAACCCTGCGCAGGACAGGTTTCGGGGTCGGTCCGCGGGATCGGCGGGTGTCACCGACAGGCGTTAAGTTGATCGGCATGATCGTCTTCGACGGCGTGACCAAGGAGTACCCCGATGGCACAGTCGCCGTCGACAACCTGAGCTTCGAGGCGCCCACCGGCAAGATCACCGTGCTGGTCGGGCCGTCCGGCTGCGGCAAGACGACCTCCCTGCGGATGATCAACCGGATGATCCGGCCCACCTCGGGCACGATCTCGCTCGACGGTCGCGACACGGCTCGGATGAAGGAGTCCGAGCTCCGACGCGGCATCGGGTACGTCATCCAGCACGCGGGGCTGTTCCCGCACCGCACGGTCCTGGACAACATCGGCACCGTCCCGCGACTGCTCGGCCGCGACAGGCGCGAGACCGAGAAGCGCTCGATGGAGCTGCTCGAGCGGGTCGGCCTCGACCCGGCCTTCGCCAGGCGGTACCCAGCCCAGCTCTCCGGCGGCCAGCAGCAGCGCGTCGGTGTCGCCCGGGCGCTCGCCGCCGACCCGCCGGTGATGCTCATGGACGAGCCGTTCAGCGCCGTCGACCCGGTCGTGCGCGAGCAGCTGCAGGACGAGTTCCTGAGGCTGCAGGGCGAGCTCGGCAAGACCATCGTCTTCGTCACCCACGACATCGACGAGGCGATCAAGCTCGGGGACCAGGTGGCCGTGCTCCAGGTGGGCGGCCACCTCGCGCAGATCGCCGAACCGGCCTACCTGCTCGCCCACCCGGTCAACGACTTCGTCGCGGACTTCGTGGGCCGGGACCGCGGCTACCGGGCGCTGTCGTTCCAACCGACCCCGAAGCTGCCGCTGCGTCCCGAGCGCACCATCACCGTCGGGGAGTCGACCAAGGGCATCGACGCGGACTGGCTGCTCGTCGTCGACGAGCGCAACCACCCGCTCGGCTGGGTCGAGCCCCGGCGGGTCGACGGCGAGGTCACCAGCGAGCACCTGCACCGCGGTGGCACCGTGGCCCGGGCCAGCGGCCCGCTGCGCTCGTCCCTCGACGCGGCCCTGTCCAGCCCGAGCCGCCGCGGCGTCATCGTCGACGACTCCGGCTCCCTCGTCGGCACCGTGCGGGCGCACGAGGTGCTCACCGCGATCGAGGACGCCGACCGGCCCGAGCTGGAGGACCGCGACCGCCCCGGGGCCCCGGTCGCATGACCTGGTTCCTCGACCACGTCGGCGACGTCCTCGACCTCGCCGTGCAGCACGCCTACCTCGCGGGCATCCCGCTCGTGGTGGGACTGGTCCTCGCCCTGCCCCTGGGCTGGCTGGCCCGGCGCTTCACCTGGCTCTACGCCCCCTTCACCGCGGGCTTCGGACTCCTGTACACGATCCCCAGCCTCGCGCTCTTCGTGATCCTGCCGCTCGTCACCGGCTACGGGATCCTGAGCCCGGTCAACGTCATCGTCGCCCTGTCGCTCTACACGGTGGCGCTGCTCGTGCGGACCGTGGCCGACGGCCTCGGTGCCGTGCCGGACGACGTCGAGAACGCCGCGACCGCGATGGGCTACACCCGCGGCAAGCGCTTCTTCGCCGTCGAGCTGCCGCTGGCGGTCCCGGTCATCGCCGCCGGCCTGCGCGTGGCCGCCGTCAGCAACGTCAGCATCGTCAGCGTCGCCACGGTCATCGGGGTGCAGCAGCTCGGCCTGCTCTTCAGCGACGGCTTCAACCGCGACTTCTACGACCCGCTCGTCGTCGGCATCCTCGGCTGCGTCGCGCTCGCCCTGCTCTTCGACGGGGTCATCGTCACGGCGGCCCGCGTGCTGACCCCGTGGACCCGCGCGACAGGAGCCCGGGCATGAACGGCGTCCTCACCTGGCTCACCGACCCGACGAACTGGTCCGGGCCGGACGGCATACCCGGCCAGACGCTCTCCCACCTCTGGTACTCGGGCTTCTCGCTGCTCGTCGCCGCCCTCATCGCCATCCCCGCCGGTCTGGCCGTCGGGCACACCGGTCGCGGCCGCTTCCTCGTCGTCGGCCTCGCCGGCGCCGCCCGCGCGATCCCGAGCCTGGGCCTGCTCTACCTCATGGTGCTGTGGCTGTTCCCCCGGCTCTCGGGCGACTCGGCGTTCCTCGTGCCGTGCCTCATCGTGCTCGTCGTCCTCGCGATCCCCCCGATCATGGCGGGGGCGTATGCCGGGGTCGAGGGTGTCGACCCCGCGGCCCGTGACGCTGCGCGCGGCATGGGCATGACCGGTGGCCAGGTGCTGGCCAAGGTCGAGGTCCCCAACGCGATGCCGCTGATCTTCTCCGGCTTCCGCTCCGCGACCCTCCAGGTGATCGCCACCGCGACCCTGGCCGCCGTGGCGGGCACGGGCGGCCTCGGCCGGTTCCTCATCGACGGCCAGAAGGTGCGCGACTACCCGCAGATGGCCGGCGGTGCCCTGCTGGTGGCCGTGCTCGCTCTGGTGGTCGACCTGGTCCTCGCCGTCGTCCAGCGCTACGTCGTCTCGCCCGGGCTCACGGGTCGAGGCACGGGTGGCGGCCGCCGGGGGCGGCGCCGGTTCGCCCAGCGCGGAAATACCCCACAGGATGTAGAGATTCGCGAGCCGCGGCGTACCGTGGACGCCCAAGCCAGTTGACGACCTGTCGACCGAACCGAGAGGCACGACCAGTGAAGCTGACCAGAATGACCGTGACCGTGGCCACCGTGGCCGCGCTGCTGGGGACGGCCGCCTGTGGCAGCTCCGGTGGCGACCCGCTCGCGACCAAGACCAGCAGCAGCTCCGCCGGTGGCGGCTCGAGCAGCGGCATCACGGTCGGGTCCGCAGACTTCCCCGAGAGCGCCCTGCTCGCCGAGATCTATGCCGGTGCCCTCGAGGCCAAGGGCGTCAAGGTGACCAAGCGGCTCAACATCGGTGCGCGCGAGGCCTACATCCCGGCGCTGCAGGACGGGTCGATCGACCTCATCCCCGAGTACACCGGCGTCCTGACCCAGTACTTCAACAAGAACGCCAAGGCCACCGACGCCGATGGCGTCTACACCGAGCTCAAGTCCTCCCTCCCCGCGACGCTGACCGTGCTCGACAAGTCGGCGGCCGAGGACAAGGACGCCCTGGTCATGAAGAAGTCCAAGGCCGACCAGCTCGGCGTGAAGTCGATCGCCGACCTCAAGGGCAAGAGCCAGGACCTCACGGTCGGTGGGCCGCCGGAGTGGAAGACCCGCCTCACCGGCCTGCCCGGGTTCAAGAAGATCTACGGCCTGGAGTTCAAGTCGTTCCGCCCGCTCGACGCCGGTGGCCCGCTCACCCTCGCCGCCCTCAAGAACGGCCAGATCGACGCGGGTGACCTGTTCACCACGGACCCGAACATCGCGGCCAACGACCTCGTGGCGCTCGAGGACCCCAAGAGCATGTATGCCGCGCAGAACGTCGTCCCGCTCATCACCAAGAGCAAGAGCAACGACACCATCGCCGGGGCGCTCAACGCGGTCTCGGCCAAGCTCGACACCGCGACCCTGGCCGCCCTCCTCAAGGAGGTCGTCGTCGACAAGAAGGACGCGTCGGCGGTGGCCAAGGAGTTCCTCGGCAAGAACGGCCTCGGCTGACCTGACAGGCCAGGACACCGGCACGCACGACGAGGCCGGGTGTGGACTCCCCCCGAGTCCGCACCCGGCCTCTGTGCGGCGGGGCCCCGTCCCGCCTGCGCCGGACGGACCTGGGATGCGCCCCTCCACGCATCCCGTGCCCGTCCCGCGAGCCGTGCGTGGACAAGACTGCCGGGACCGTGCCGCCGAGGGCATCGGTGAAACCACCGATACGGGCGAACGACGTCGGTAGCCTGAACGGGTGCTGACTCCCTGCGTGGGCCGTGACGAGGTCATCGACCGCGTCCGGCAGCTGGTCGAGGAGCACCGCTGGGTGACCGTGACCGGGGCGCCCGGCTGTGGCAAGACCCTCGTCGCCCGGCACGCGGCCGCCGCCGTCCCGGGGTCGCTCTGGGTGACCGCCCACGCCCACAGCTCACGCGCCAGCCTGGTGGCCGCCTGCCTGACCGCGTTGTCGGCCGAGGTGGCGCCCGGCGACTCGGAGACCATGGCGCTCAAGCGGGCCCTCGACGGCCGGGACGTCCTGCTCGTGCTCGACGGCGTCGACGCGGTGGACGGCCTGGGCGCCCTGCTGCAGGACCTGGTCGAGGAGACCGACACCTGGCGGCTGCTGTGCACCGCGCAGACCGTCGCCGGCCGCCCGCACGAGCGGGTGCTCCGGCTGCAGCCGCTGCCGGCCCCGAAGGCGACCGGCGAGCTCGAGGGCCCCGCGGTCGAGCTGCTGCTGGCCCGGGTGGCGGCAGCCGGCGGCCACCTCGTCGACCTCGACACCCACGGCCCCACGATCCGGCGCCTCATCACCGCCAGCGGCGGCCTCCCGCTCCTGCTGGAGCAGCTCGCGGTGCAGATCGCCCTCGTCGGCGTCAGCGACGTTGCCCCCGTGGGATCGATGGACGAGGCGGTCCGGGCCTCCTACGCCCTGCTCGACGAGGAGCAGCAGCGGTGCTTCCGCCGGCTCGCCGTGATCGGGCGGCCCGTGGGCCTCGACGTCATCGCGCACGGTTGCGGCGTCTCACGGGCGCAGGCGGTCCAGCTCGCCTCGGCACTGTCGCGGCGCAGCCTCGTGGAGGTCCACGCCGACGGCCGGTTCGCGATGCTCGCGCCGCTGCGCGAGGTCGGGCGGGCCCTCGCCGCCGAGACCGACGACGAGGTGGGCGCGTTCGAGGGGCTGGTCACCTGGGCCGACGCGGTGCTCCCGCGCGACTTCTTCTCCGGAGCGGCGAACGAGCCGTGGCTCGCCGAGCTCGACCTGCTGGCGATGGCCGTGCGGTACGCCTGCGCGCAGGACGCGACGCGGGCCCTCGGGTACGAGCTGGCCAACCGGGCGTTCTCGACGCTGTACACGGCCATGCGGGTCCGCGAGGCGGTCGACCTGCTCGAGTCGGTCCTCGACAGCGGCGACGGCCCGCCCCTCGTCGGCTCCCAGCTCGCCCGCCGCGCCGGCATCTGCGCCTCGGAGGCGCGCGGCACCTACGAGGGGCTGCGCCTGCTGGAGCGCGCCGAGCAGCACGCCCAGGCGCTCGACCCCCAGGACCGCGACCTCGAGGTCGCCCGCACCGCCGCCATCCGCGCGGAGATGCACCTCGACGCCGGCAAGCTCGCCGAGGCCCGCGCCGACGCCGAGCGCACGCTCGAGCTCGGCCAGGCCGATCCGTACGTCGTCCGCCAGGTCCGCCGCACCCTCATGGACGTCTGCGTGTCCACCGGCGAGTGGGACGAGGCGGAGCGGCTCGCCGCGCTGGTCGTCGACGCGCCTCCGCCGGACGAGCTGTGGATCGCGCTCGCCGCCCGGGTGCTGCAGGCGAAGGTCGCGTGGGAGCAGGGCCGCCTGGTGGAGGCCGAGTCCCTCGCCCGCGTCGCCCGCGAGCGGGCCCGCGAGATCCACGAGGACCGCATCGCGCTGCTCGCGGACACGGTGCACCGGCTGGTGACCGGCGAGCCCGGCACCGAGGTCGAGCCGGACGGGCTGCCCTGGGCCGTCCGTCTCGTCGTGCAGCTGCAGGAGGTGCGCGAGCTGCTCGCCGCCGGCGAGACCGCCCAGGCGGCGGGCCGGGCGGCCGACATCGTCGTCCTCGCCGACAGCAGCAACCTGGGTCGCGACGCGGTCGAGGCGCGCCTGCTCGTGGGCGACGCCCTCATGGAGCTGGGCGAGCCCGGCCAGGCCCAGGCGTCGTACCTGTCGGCCCTGCGGCGGGCCGGCCAGGTGCCGCTCCCGCTGCGGGCGGCGGACGCCCTCGACGGGCTGGCCGGTCTGCTGCGCCGGAACGCCAACCCCGCGCACCGCCACGTCGCGGGTGCCGCGGCCGCGCTGCGGGTCCCGCGCCAGGCGGTCGGCCGCGACCGCCCCGGCGTCGCGTATGCCGCGGGCGCGGTGCGCGACTGCCCGGCCGGCTGGGTGGTGGACCAGCAGCTGACCCCGGAGGGCGTCGCGGCGGTCACCGCCCTCTTCGCCGCCTCGACGACCGAGGTCGTCACGCCGCTGGACGCGCTCACCAAGGCCGAGCGTGCGGTGGCGGAGCTGGTCGCCGAGGGACTGACGAGCCGGCAGATCGCGACCCACCTCTTCGTCTCGCCGCGCACGGTCGACGCGCACCTGTCGCACATCTACCGCAAGCTCGAGATCGCCTCTCGGGCCAAGCTCGCGGCGCTCATGGCCGAGGTCGCCTGAACGGACCGGGCAGTCCCGTGCCGCCAGGGTGGGGCGCCCGTGCCGTGCCGGGCTGGCCGGGCCGTCGGGCAGGCCGTGCGGCCGTCCGCTCCGAATCCGGGGTGTGCGCGACCTGACCTACCGTCTCGTGATCGCGGCGTGCCGTGGCCTGTTCCGGGCGCTCGGCCTGCGGATCGACGTGCGCGGGGCCGACCGGCTCCCGGCCACCGGACCGGTCGTCGTGGCCGCCAACCACAGCAGCTTCATCGACTTCATGGTGGTCGGCCTCGCGGCGACGGTGCGCGGGCGGCTCGTGCGGTTCATGGCGAAGCAGTCGGTCTTCGACGCCCCGGTGTCCGGGCAGCTCATGCGCGGCATGCACCACATCGCGGTCGACCGGGCCCACGGCGCTGTCGCCGCACGCCACGCCCTGCGCGCCCTGCGCCGGGGCGAGGTAGTCGGCATCTACCCCGAGGCGACCATCGGCCGCGCGTTCGTCGTCAAGGACCGCGCCGACGTCAGGCGGGGCGCGGCATACCTCGCGCTCGCGACCGGCGCCCCGCTGGTCCCGGTCGCGCACTGGGGCGTCCACCGCGTGTTCACGGTCGGTGGCCGCTGGAGCCTGCGCCGCGGCACCGCGGTCACGGTCCTCGTCGGTGAGCCGCTCGTGCCACGCCCCGGCGAGGACGCCGAGGCGCTCACCGACCGGCTGCACGCCACCCTGGTCGAGATGGTCGAGCACCTGCTCGACACCTACCCGCAGCCGCCGGCCGAGCCGGGCACCGCCTGGTGGTGGCCCGCCTCCCGGGGAGGGGCTGCGCCGGCATCGCAGGAGGCGCGCCTCCTCGACGAGGAAGCGCGCCTCCGGGCGGACGCCGGACGGGCCGGCCGCTGACCCGCCGCCACGGCATACCGCTCGGACCCTGGGCTCACCCTCTGCTAGCAGAGGTTGGGCGACTCAGCGCAAGGTGCAACCTCTGCTGAGTGCACGAGCCTCTGCTAGCAGAGGTTCGTGCAACACCGGTCAGGCCGGCTGGGGCTCCGGCTCGGGCTCGGGGTCCGGCGTGGGCTCCTGCGCCTCGGCGTCGGCCGGCTGGCCGCCATCGCCGCGCTTGACGGCCGCGAGCAGCATCTGCGCCACGTCGACGACCTCGACGTCCTCGCCCCGGCCCTCGGACTGGGCGGCGGTGAGGCCGTCCGACATCATCACGCGGCAGAACGGGCAGCCGATGGCGATGCGCTGGGCGCCGGTGCCGAGGGCCTCCTCGGTGCGGTTGGTGTTGATCCGCGTGCCGAGCTTCTCCTCCATCCACATGCGCGCACCACCGGCGCCGCAGCAGAACGACTTCTCCCTGCTGCGCTCCATCTCGGTGAGCTCGACGCCGGGCAGGGCGCCGATGAGCTCGCGCGGCGGCGCGTACACGCCGTTGTGGCGGCCGAGGTAGCACGGGTCGTGGTAGGTCACCGTGGCCGCGGTGGAGGCGACGTCCTTGGTGGAGGACTTCGCCGGCGCCTCGGCCGGGCGGGCGACCGGGACGAGCTTCTTCTCGCGGACGAGCCGGTTGAGCAGCTGGGTGTGGTGGACCACCTCGTACTTGCCACCGAGCTGGGGGTACTCGTTCTTGATCGTGTTGAAGCAGTGCGCGCAGGTGACGACGATCTTGGTCGCGCCGACCTCGTTGAGGGTCTCGACGTTCTGCTGGGCGAGCATCTGGAAGAGGAACTCGTTGCCGGCCCGGCGGGCGGAGTCACCGGTGCAGGACTCGCCGTCGCCGAGGATCGCGAACGTGACCCCGGCCTGGTCGAGCAGCTCGGCCACCGCGCGGGTCGTCTTCTTGGCCCGGTCCTCGTAGGCGCCGGCGCAGCCGACCCAGAACAGGTAGTCCACGTCGTCGGCGGAGTCGACGTCCTGGCCGAGGATCTTGACCTCGAACGGCAGGTCCTTGGCCCAGTCGAGCCGGGCCCGGGCGGCCATGCCCCACGGGTTGCCCTTGTTCTCGAGGTTCTTGAACAGGCCGCCGAGCTCGTTGGGGAACGCGCTCTCGATGAGATTCTGGTAGCGGCGCATGTCGACGATCGCGTCGACGTGCTCGATGTCGACCGGGCACTGCTCGACGCAGGCGCCGCAGGTGGTGCACGACCACAGGACGTCCTGGTCGATGACCGCGTCCGGACCGTGCGGGTTGTATGCCGCGAGCGCGCCGACGCCGCCGCCCACGCCGTGGGTGCCCAGCGCGCCGTCGCCGGCCTTCTCGGCATACCCGGTCTCACCGATGAGCGGCACCTCGGCGAGGGCCGACAGGGACTCGGGCAGCTCGCCGCGGGCGTCCTCGGACGCGAGCAGCCACGGCGCCTTGGCGTGTGCGTGGTCGCGCAGCGTCATGACGAGCAGCTTGGGCGACAGCGGCTTGTCGGTGTTCCACGCGGGGCACTGGGACTGGCAGCGGCCGCACTCGGTGCAGGTCGTGAAGTCGAGCAGGCCCTTCCAGGTGAAGTCCTCGACCTTGCCGACGCCGAGCGCAGCGTCCTCGTCGAGCTCCTCGATGTTCTCGAAGTCGACCGGCTCGCCCTTGACCAGCAGCGGCTGGAGCTCACCGAGGGAGGTGCGCCCGTCGGCGTGGCGCTTGAGGAAGATGTTGAAGAACGCCAGGAAGCGGTGCCAGGCCACGCCCATCGTCGGCTGCAGCGAGATGGTGATCATCCACGCGAACGAGATGAGGATCTTGACCGCAGCGATGACGACGATGAGGTTCTCCACCGTGTCGGTGGACAGGCCGGTGAAGGCGTTGCCGATCCAGCCGGTGAGCGGGAAGTGCAGCGCAGTGTCCTGGCCGGTGCCGAGCTGGCGGGCCAGGGTCCACTCCAGCGCGCGGAGCAGGCCGATGCAGATCGTGACGCCGAGGATGGTGAGCTCGACGTAGTAGGCCTGCCAGAACGTCGACCCGAAGAACCGGCTGCGGCGCCCGCCCTCGCCGGCGGCGCTGCGCGGGTGGTTCTTCTGGCGGATCGCCATCAGCACCACGATGCCGATGAAGCCGCCGAAGGCAAAGACGTCGGTGACCCACTCGTAGAGGAAGAAGTGGCCGATCAGCGGGAGCGCGAACTCGGGGTTCGCGAGCTGGCCGAAGGCGTTGACCAGCGTGAAGAACAGCACCCCGAAGCTGATCATCGTGAACCAGTGCGCCACCGCCACGACCGGCAGCCGCGACATCCTCGTGTGGCCGAGGAACTCCCGCAGCAGGGTGCGGGTGCGGGTGGCCTTGTCGTCGGTGCGGCCGGGAGCCGGCTGGCCGAGGCGGAAGACCGCGAGGAACTGGCCGACGACCCGGGCGAAGAGGGCCACCGCGACGAGCGTGACGACCCCGCAGACCACGAGCGCGACGATCTGGAGTGCAGACATGCGCGCCACTCTACTGGCCGGTAAGCGCCCGCTCACCTCGTTGTGACCCGTGCCGCACCATGGTGTCGGACGCCTCCGGCACCCGCCCGCCGGGCGGCTCCACGGGCCCGGCGTCGAGCACCCGGCGCAGCCGCTCGCGGGCGCGCTGGAGTCGCTTGCGGGCCGAGGTGGGGCTGACCCCCAGCACGACGGCCACCTGTTCGCCGGTGAGCCCGTCCCAGTACGCCAGCGCGAGCACCTCCCGGTCGTCGGGACCGAGGCGGAGCAGCGCCGCCCGCACGGTGTCGACCGCGGCGTCGTCCGCCGGCGCCGTCGCGGGCGCCGTCACCCGGTTCCCCGCCAGCTCGGCGCGCAGCCGTGCGGTCGCGTCGTGCCGGCGCGCCTGGCCGCGACGGTGGTTGGCGAGGGTCCGGCGCGCGATCGCCAGCATCCACGCGAGGGCGTGGTCCGGGTCGTCGGGGGCGTCGGTCATGCGGCGCCACGCGGTGGTGAGGACCTCCTGGAGCACGTCGGCGGCGTCCTCGGCCGGGCTGGTGCGGCGGGCGAGGTAGGCCAGGACCCGCGGCCCGTGGGCGGCGGCGAGCTCCTCCAGCCGGCGCTCGCCGGGCGTCCGCCCCGTCACCGGTCGCACCCGACGAACTCCGGGTCGCGGCTGACGGCCAGGAAGCGGTCCGGCTCCCAGGTGCCGACACTGCCCTCCTGCGGGCTGATCCGGCGGGCCTCGGCGTCGAGGCCCTCCATCGCCCGGCGGGCCTCGGCCGTGACCGCGGCGTCACGGTCCCGGGTCGCCCGGACGAGGGTGCACCCCCAGTCGCCGCTGGCGCTGGACAGCATGCCCACCCGCAGGCTGGTCTCCTGGACCGTGCCGCGGACCCCGGGGGCGCACGTGCCGTCCGAGGCGTACGAGCGCGCCTGCTGCTGGGCGTACTCCGCCCACTGGTGGCCGGGCGGCGCCGGGACGTCGGTCGGGGCGAGCGTCGCCACGTATGCCGCGAAGTCCCTGGCGCACGTGTCGATCCGCTCCGAGCCGTCCTCCATGCCCGGGTTCAGCGCGGGGTTGCCGTACGTCCCGGTCTGCGCGAGGAAGTGCTGGGCCGCCCAGGCGCCGCTCGGCACCAGGACGATCGCCGCCGCCGTCGCGACGGCAGCCGCCGGGTGCCGGCGCCGCAGGCCCCGGACCCGACCACGCAGGGTCCGGTCGGCCGCGACCACCTCGGCCGCGACGGCGAGGGCCAGGCCGGAGGTGCGGTCGGGGTCGAGCTCGGGCAGGGTCGGGGCTGCTGCGGTGAGCAGGGCGCCCAGGGCATCGCCGTCTGCGGGCGTGGTGGTGTCCATGCCCCCGTACTGTCCGCCCACGCCCGAAGTGTGACAGGGGTCCCACGACGGGCGTCCCGGCGTTGCGGGGTTCGATAACCGTCTGTTGGAATATGCATAACGCCAGATTCGCTGCACTTGGCGAGACAGCGAACGCCCGCGCCCGCGCGCACCCGGAGCACGCGGCATACCGACAAGGACGGCACATGCCCATCTACGACGACGTGACCCAGCTCATCGGCAACACCCCGCTGGTCCGGATCAACCGCCTCATCGACAGCGACGCGACCGTGGCGGCGAAGCTGGAGTTCTACAACCCGGCGAGCTCGGTCAAGGACCGCATCGGCGTCTCGATCGTCGACGCGGCGGAGGCGTCGGGCGAGCTCAAGCCGGGCGGCACGATCGTCGAGGCCACGTCGGGCAACACCGGCATCGCGCTGGCCATGGTCGGCGCGGCCCGCGGCTACAACGTCGTCCTCACCATGCCGGAGACGATGAGCAAGGAGCGCCGCGCCCTGCTGCGCGCGTACGGCGCCGAGCTCGTCCTCACCGAGGGTGCCCTGGGCATGAAGGGCGCTGTCGCCAAGTCCGAGGAGATCGCCGCCGAGCGTGGCGGCATCCTGGCCCGCCAGTTCGCCAACGCCGCGAACCCGGAGATCCACCGCAAGACCACGGCCGAGGAGATCTGGAAGGACACCGACGGCCAGGTCGACATCGTCGTCGCGGGCATCGGCACCGGCGGCACCATCACCGGTGTCGGCCAGGTGCTCAAGGCCCGCAAGCACGGGGTGCAGATGATCGCCGTCGAGCCGGCCGAGTCGCCGATCCTCAACGGTGGCGAGCCCGGCCCGCACAAGATCCAGGGCCTCGGCGCCAACTTCGTGCCCGAGATCCTCGACCGCGACATCTACGACGAGGTCATCGACATCAACGCCGAGACCTCGGTCGAGTGGGCCCGCCGGGCCGCCAAGGAGGAGGGCCTGCTCGTCGGCCTCTCGTCCGGTGCCGCGCTCGCCGCCGCCGACCAGGTCGCCCGCCGCCCCGAGAACGCCGGCAAGACGATCGTCGTGATCATCCCCAGCTTCGGCGAGCGGTACCTGTCCACCATCCTCTTCTCCGACCTGCTCGACTGATCGGCGGCGCTTCCTTCGTGACCCTCGCCCTGTACGCCCGCCGCGCCCGCCACCGCGTCGTCGACGACCTCGACGCCGCGGTGGCGCGCGACCCCGCAGCTGCCTCGCGGTTCGACCTCGCGCTGAACTCGCCCGGCCTGCACGCCGTCTGGGCCTACCGCCTCGCCCACCGCATGTGGCTGCGCGGCGGCGCCTGGAAGCCCGCGGCCCGGCTGCTCATGACGGCCGTCCGCTCCGTGACGGGCGTCGAGATCCACCCGGCCGCCGTCATCGGCCGGCGCTTCTTCATCGACCACGGCATGGGCGTCGTCATCGGCGAGACCGCCGAGGTCGGCGACGACGTCATGATCTACCACGGCGTCACCCTGGGCGGCCGGTCGCTGGAGAAGGTCAAGCGCCACCCGACGGTCGGCTCACGCGTGACCATCGGCGCCGGCGCCCGGGTCCTCGGTCCGGTCTACATCGGCGACGACGCGCAGATCGGCGCGAACTCCGTGGTGGTCAAGGACGTCCCGGCCGGGGCGATCGCGACCGGCGTGCCGGCGACCATCCGCTTCCCGCAGGGCCGCGAGGACCCCTACGAGGCGATGTTCCGCGACCCGGCGCTCTGGATCTGAGCGCCGAACCGGCGGCCCGCGACTCCCGGGCGCGCCTCCTCGGTTCCCGCTGCGCCGTCACCGGTCGCACGGGACGTGTCCGTGCCCGTCGGCGGCTGCCAGTCGGTGCCGTAGAGGCAGAACGCGCCGGCTGCCGGCTCCTGCGCCACCACGGCGGCGAGCGCTGCCGACGCGGACCGGCCTGACGCCAGGCCGGCGTGGTACGCCTCCATCGCGGTGGCGGCGACCTCGTCGCTGACCGGTGCCACGGCGGCGACCACGCTGCGCACGCCCAGGCCGAGGAGCGCCGCGGTGAGCCCGAGCGGCTCGTCGCCCGGTCGCGGGTCGATCCGTCCCACGTCGCAGGCCGACAGCACGACGTGCCGCGGTGCCGCCGGGCGTGGGAGCTCGTGCGCGAAGACCGGCCCGTCGGCCATGTGCAGCGAGGAGAACCACGGGCTCTGCGGCTCGTGCGTCCCGTGTGCAGCCACGTGCACCAGGCCGTCGGCGCCCAGAGCGCCGCGCACGTCACCGCTCTCCGCCTGCAGGACGACACGTGACTGCACACCCGCGGCGTCCCAGTGCTCGCCCACGCGCCCGGCCTCGACGTCGGCACGGCGCAGGCGCGGACCGGTGAGCGCGGTGACGGTGAACGTCCCCTCCGGCCCAGGGCCGTCCTCCAGCAGCGGCGCCGACCATCGGGTCACCGACGGCGCGACGGTCACCGCCCGGCCCGCCAGCGACGGCAGCATGCCCCACGGCACCGAGCGCAGCGTCAGGCCGGGCACCACCACGACCGGCCCGTCCTCGAGCGGGAGTGGGCCGAGCAGCAGGTCGCCCAGGGCGCCCAGCGACTCCTCGACGGCGCGGCCGACGGCCGCCTGCAGGGCGGGGTGCGGGCCGGCGAACGCGTGCGCCCGCAGGTCGCGAGAGAGCCGGTCGGCCAGCTCCGCCGCCCGGGCAGCGGGACCGAGGTGGTGCACGGACGACGACCTCGCGCCCACCACCAGCGCGTGCTGCCCGCCGTCGTGCGCGAACATCACGACCGCCTGCTCACCCCGGTCGTGCAGCAGCCGCCGAGCCGTGCCGTATGCCGTGGGTGCGCCCCCGCCTGCGGCGCCGCGGTCCTCGGCCGTGGCCCAGTCGAGCTGGCTGACCTGCCACTCGAGGTCGGCCGCCCGGGAACGAAGTCGTGCCGCGTCGCTGCCGTCGGCGCTGTCCGCCGCCTCGCGCCGGGCCTGCCGCAGCTCCGCCAGCAGGGACGCCGCCCGGGAGTCGGTGGGCACCGTCACCGGCGCGAGCCGGTGCGAGACGGCGCGCCAGCGCTCGACCGAGTCGAACACCCGGCCCACGGTGCCGTCGGCGAGCGCGTCGGTGACGTCGAAGTCGGCCAGCCGCTGGCCGTGCAGTGCCAGGGCCGAGCGGATCTCCAGGCTCTGCGTGGGCGCGACCCGGTCGGTGAGCCGCTGCAGGGCGGTCCGGACGGTGCGGCGGGCACGCGCCCGGTCGCCCTGCGCCACGGCGACCCTCGCGACCAGCAGCCGCTCGTGCATGTCGGCGGCCAGCCCCTGCCGCACGCGGCCCTCGAGCCGGCCGACCGCCGTGCCTGCCGCGTGGACGTCACCGCGCAGCAGGGCCGCCTCCACCTCCACCCGGGCCGCGAGCCGCTCGTCCGGAAGCACCGGCCGCGCGACCTCGTGCCACGGGGCGACCACCCGGTTGAGCCCCCGAGGGACGACGCCCTCGGCGAGGTCGACCGAGGACCGCAGCAGCGCGGCATACCGCTGCCGGTCGGTCGCCCCACGCGCCCGGTAGGCCGTCACGGCCGCGCCCAGGTGCTCGCGGGCCGCGGCCGGGGCGTCGCGCAGCAGCGCGCAGGTCGCGAGGTCGACCCGCAGGTCCGCCTCCTCGAGCCGGTGGCCCTCGGCCAGGGCCTCGCCGAGCGCCCGCGCGAGGGTCTCGCGCGCCTGGTCGAGCAGGCCGGCCTCGAGCAGGACGAGGGCCAGGTCGTGCTGCGCCCGGACCCGCCCGACCGGTGCCTCCATGGCGTCGGCCTCGCGCATGAGGGTGATGGCCTCGGGCAGTCGGCCTGCGTAGAAGGCGAGGCAGCCGAGGTTGTGGCGCGCCTTGAACTCCTGCTCGGGCACCCCCTCGGCGACGGCGATCGCCAGGGCCCGCTCGAGCTCCTCGCGTGCGGGGTCCAGCTCGAGCAGCGACAGGTGGGCCAGGCCGCCGTTGAGCAGCGCCGAGACCTGCTCGCGCGGGGTGAGGAGCTCGTCCGGCCGCTCGACCCGGGCCAGGGCGGCGAGCGCGCCGCGCCAGTCCTGGCAGGCCACCTGCACGACTGCCTCCTGCACCCCGGTGAGGGCGAGCAGCCGGGGCGACATGGTGGAGGTGCGGACGTCCTCGAGCAGGGCGAGCGCGCGGTCACGGCCGTGCAGCGCGACCGTCGACCACGCCAGGGTGATGAGCACCCGACCCCGGGCGAGCTCGCGGGCCTCGCCGGAGAGGCCTTCGGCGAGCCGAAGCGCCCGGCGCAGGCAGCGCTCGGCGTCGCGGAAGCGACCGATCGAGTTGAGGTGGCGGCCCTGCTCGAGCAGCTGCAGCACGCGGGGGTCGGCTACCTCGATGGCAGGTCCTAGACCTCGATCGCCGGCGTGATGACCGGCTTGCCGTCGGGCTCGTCGAGGCGCCGCATGACGAGGTGCACCAGGCCGCGCTCGACCGCGGCGAAGGTGAACCGCCCGGCCTCGTCGGTGGTGGTCTCCTGCGTGCCCGAGCGCTCCCGGAGCTCGACCGCCGTGGGGCCGGTCGTCACCCAGCCGCTGATCCGGGCGCTCGTGCCGTCGACCACCTCGATGGTGATCATGGCGCTGAGCCGGTCGCTGGAGAACGTCACGGTGCCGGCGCGGTCGTACGCGGTCGTGCGCACCCCGGCCAGCTCTGCCGTCGTCGTGGTGATCTCGGCGACCTCGGCCTCGAGGGCCGCCACGCTCATCGCGAACTTCGCCCGGTCGGCCAGCCCGCTCGGCACCGGGTCGCTCGCCTGCCACACGGTCCGCAGCGTCGCGAGGGCGCGCAGGTCGAGGTCGTCGAGCGCGCCGTCCTCGCCGTCGACGGGGCCGGTCACGGGGTCCTGGTCCATCGGACTCATCACGCCGCCCATCCCGGGTCGCCCACGAGGGCGTTCCGCAGCTTGGCGAGGCACCGACCCCGCGTCGGGCCGATGCTCCCCACCGGCATGCCCAGCGCCTGCGCGACCTGGGCGTAGTCGGGGCGCTCCGCCAGCGCGATGACCCGCAGCAGGGCCTGGCACCGCTCGGGCAGCTCCTTGAAGTGCCGCCACAGCAGGCCCTGGTCCTGGCTGCGCAGCACGACGTCGAGGGTCTCGTCGGAGCCGCTGCCGGCCGACTCGCCCGCGTCGGTCAGGTCCTCGCGGAAGTCCTCGCGTCGCGTCTTGCGGCTGCTCGCCCACGCCTCGCGCCGCGTGGTCGTGAGGAGCCACTTGAGCACGCCGCCCGGCTCGGTGATGCCGTGCTGGTGCTGGAGCAGCTGGAGCCAGGTGTTCTGCACGACGTCCTCGGCCTGCGCGGCCCCGAGCCCCTGGGCCCGTGCGGTGTGCCAGAGCAGCGGGGTGAGTGCGTCGACCAGGGTCCCCATCGCCTCCGCGTGCCCGTCGCGGTATGCCGTGAACGCCGCCGCCGCCTCCTCGGCGAGGCTGCGCGTACCACCCTCCGCCTGCATCACTCCCCACCCCCGACCGTCTCGGCGAGAACCTTCTCGACGACCTCGGCGAGGTGCTTCCGGCGCGCATCGGGGTCGGGAGCCGCCTGCGGGTGCGCGCCGCTCGCGGCGAGCTGCGCGGCATACTCGCCGGCCAGGGCGGGCGCGGCGAACGAGGTGCCGCTCCACATCCCGAAGCCGAGCCGGTAGCCGTCGGGCTTGGACGCGCCGCGCGGCGGGTTGGGGCTCGGGTGGTGGTAGATCGAGCCGCGCAGGCTGCCGTCGAAGGTCACCGGCATGGTGCTGACGACGGCGGTGCCGCAGCGGTACGCCCGCACCCAGCGGCCGGTGTTGGAGAACACGGCGACCGAGCGGGCATCGGGGTTGAGGGCGCCGACGCTGGCGAGCGGCACCTCGAACCCACCGGCGAGCGCGAACGCCGCCGGGTAGAACGGGTGGTCGGTGCCGCCGTTGCCCGCGGCCGCGGTGATCGCCACGCCCGTCGCGGCGAGCGCACGCAGGACCGAGAGGAACGCCGGCTCGTCGTCGAAGGCGCCGGGGGTCTCGTGGTAGTAGCCGAGCGAGAGCGACAGCACGTCGATGAGTGGGCCCTCGTGCTTGCCCCGGTGGGTCAGGACCTGGCGGACCCACAGCAGCTGGAGGGTCTCGACGAGGAAGGCCTCGTCCGCGACGCCGTCGCCGTACATGACGGGGACGACCAGCAACGTCGCCGAGGGGCAGTGCTGCCGGACGACCCCGGCGATGAACGTGCCGTGCCCGGCGCACCTGTCGAGGACGCCGTTGACGCGGTCGAGGGTGCAGCCGGTGAGCTCCGGGTCGTCCTCGGGCGTGAAGCGCAGGCCGATGGGGATGCCGTCGACCTCGACGTCGCGGACGACGCCGTGACGGAACCAGTCGTGCCGGCCGATGCCGGTGTCGAGCAGCGCCACGACCGGGCCGTCCTTGACGCGACGGGGCCGCGGGTCGGGGGCGGCCCAGACGACCGGTCGCCGGGCCGAGGGCCCGCCGCCGGGGAGCTGGACCCCGTCGCCGTACCCGACGCCGTCGCCGTAGCCCACGCCGTCTCCGTAGCCGACGCCGTCTCCGTACCCGACACCGTCTCCGTAGCCGACGCCGTCGCCGTAGCCCACGCCGTCGCCGTACCCGGAGGCGGTCATGATGTGGCTCAGGCTGACGCCCTCGGCGGCCGCAGGGTCCTCGGCCCGCAACGTCTGCAGGATCAGCCACGCGTCGGGGGCCTCGACCGGGCGGTCCGGCAGCGGCCGGAACTCCACCACGGTGGCCGCGACGGCGTCCGCCTCGTCGCCGAGCTCGTACCGGTCGAGCAGCGCCTCGAGCTGCTCGTCGCGGCGCGGCACCGCGGCATACCCCAGGCGCTCGGCGATCTCGCTCAGGGCGCGGATCGGGCCGTCGCCGGACCGGTTGAGCAGACCCGGGACGATGAGCCGGTTGCCGCTGTAGATCGTCGGGCTGAGCGCGTCGTCGCCGTCGAGGCGAACGGCCTTGGCCGGGTCGAGCACGCGCACGTCGAGGCGGCGCTCGGCCGAGCGGGGCACGGCCACGCGGGGGATGCGCCCGGGGCTCCCCTGCGGGGGCGGGACGTCTGCGGTCATCGGTTCTCCTGGCCTGGTGCGGACCGCGCTGGTGCACGGTCAGCGTAGTGAGCGATCGCGTCACCTGACAGGAGAACGGCGAGGTCCGGGTGATACCCGCGAGAGCTCGGCAACTTTTTCCGGCAGGGGTGTATCAGGGCCGGCCCGGACTGCTCTTTCCGTTCGTCAGCCTGGTCGGGGGACGAGGCGGGAACACAGGAAGGACGCCCGGGATGTCGTGCAGGGGCATGAAGGTCCGGGGTGGTCGTCCGATGCTGGACCGGTGGCAACAGGGGTGTCACTGGTCCCGGCGGTCGGCGTCGGGAACGCGTCACCGCCACGCCCCTCGGGGCACGTCGTCGGGTGGGTTCGGTCGTGGAAGGTGCTGGTCGGGGGTTCCCAGCACGCGCCCGGTCGGGCCCGCCCGGCGGCGCCGCTAGAGCAGGACGGCGTGCGGCTCGAGGGTGCCGCACGGTGAGGGGACGCAGGAGCGGCGCGACTCCAGGGGTGGGTCGCGCCGCTCCCGTCTGCCTGCCGGGGGTGTCCCGGGCTAGGGGAGCTTGCCGGGCCCCGGGCCGAAGCCCGTGGTGTCGGCGTGCAGCCGGCCGTCGGTGCCGCGGTGCAGCGTCTCCGGCAGGTGCTCGCCCGTCACGCGCTCGCGCGCGGCCGAGCCTGCGGTCTTGGCGGCGTCGCCGACCTTGGCGGCGACGACGGGTGCCTGGTCCTTGACCGTCTGGACGACCGTGTCGACCTTCGACTGGACCGGGTCACTGGACCAGACCTGGGTTGCCTTGCCCTTGATCTGCTCGTAGCGCTTCTGGCCGGCCTTGGCGCCGAGCACGTAGCCCGCCGCGAGACCAGCGAGGAAGGACAGCTTTGCCATGGTGGAGCCTCCTGTAGGGATCGTTCGACCCTAACAAAGGCGCTGGTCAGGGGCTCGTCGAGCGATCGTCGGGGTGCGTGGTGGGCCCGGGTCCGGTCGCGGGCTCCGGTCCGGCCTCGGGTATGGGGGAGGACATCCCGCGGGCCAGCTGGACGGTGCCGGCTGCGAGCACGGCCACGCAGAGCAGGTATGCCGCGAGGTGCCCCGGCGTGACCGGGAGCCGTTCGTGCAGCAGGGCGGCCGCGAGGACGACGGCCACGACCGGTGCGGCGACCTCGTTGGCCGGGAAGCTCGCGCCGAGGGCGCCGACCTGGAACGAGACCTGCGTCAGGACGAGCGCGGCTGCCCCCGTGAGCAGCAGGGCCAGCAGCGGCACCCAGCCGTCCGCCTCCGCGAGTCCGGGCAGTCCGGCCCGCTGCCAGCGACCGGCCACGGCGTCGAGCAGCACGCCGACGAGGCCGAACCCGGCACCGGCCACCGCGCCGTACACCGCCGCCCGGGCCGTCGCGGACGCGCGGCGGACGGCGAGCATCAGCACGGCGCCGACCACCGCGGCGATCGCCACGGCCCACGCGGCCTCGGCGGCCGGCAGCGGGCGGGCGTGGCCGGGGTCGCCGACGAGGGCGAAGAAGGCGGCGAGGGCGGCGAGGATCCCACCGCAGGCGACGTAGTCGCGCCAGCCGGGAGCAGGTCCGCCGAGGAGGCGGCCGACCGGCAGCGCCACCGGGACGGCGAGGACGAGCAGCGGCTGCACCACGAGCACCGGCCCGGTCGCGAGGGCGACGACCTGCAGCACGAGGCCGAGGGTGTCTCCGCCCACCGAGGCCAGCCAGCGCGGGTCGCGCAGCAGGCGCAGGACCCCGCGCGCGTCGGCCCGTCCCGTACCCCGGTGCGCGGCACGGTGCTGCACCGCCGTCGAGGTGCCGTACGCGACGGCCGACAGCACGGCGCACGGCAGGGCCACGGCCAGGGACACGCGCCGACGCTACCTTGGCGGAGGTCGTGGGACTCCGCGGGCTCGCTCGTGCCTCGCGAGCTCGCTCCCCTTCATCCCCGCCCCCGCCTGCTGCGCGAGGACGCTCCGCCTCCCGGCGGCAGCTTGGCGGAGGGCGTGGGAACCGTCGCGGCTCGTTCCTCGCCGCTCCTCCCGAATCCCGCCTGCTCGATGCGCAGGAACCGGACGGGCCTCGTACCTCGGCCCGCCCGAACCCTGCGCGCGGAGGGCGTGGGATTCGAACCCACGATGACGTCGCCGCCATAGCGGTTTTCAAGACCGCCGCACTAGGCCACTATGCGAGCCCTCCTTCGGCAGCGATTGTGCCGCACCGGGTGGAGGTGGCGTGCGACGGCTCCCGGGGACATCCCCCGCTTCACGTGCGTCGGGGCGCGAGTGGGTACAACAATTGTGGGAGTCGTCCACTGTGACCGCCCTCTAGCGTTGAGGACCGGGGAACACAGTCGTCCACCTTCGGGTGGATGGCCGAAGGCCGGGCAACCCTGCAGCCCGGCCTTCGTGCCGTCCGGGGCCGGGAGACCTCGACCGACGCGGCCACGAGCCCCGCTTTCCTCACCGATGAGGCCCCCTCACGGCCCGGGCCGAGGACTCAGCGCCCGCCCCGCCAGCCGGTCGACCGGGCGGCTGCGGACAGGGCGTCGGCCAGCTCCGGCACGCCGGAGTCCACGAGCCCGACGGTCACACGCACGTGCCCCGCCTCCCCGGTGGCCCCGACCCGGAACGGCCGCCCGGGTGCGACGCCGATGCCCTGGCTGGCCAGCCGCACGACCGCGGCGGTCTCGTCGCCGACGGGCACCCACACGTTGAGCCCCTCGGAGCCGCCGACCTCGACCCCGCGCTCGCGCAGGGCGGTCACGAGCGCGGCCCGCCGCGCGGCATACGTTCTCGCGGCCCCGGCCACCTCCTCGCCGGCGCCGGTGAGGAGCTGGACGAGCACCTGCTGGAGCAGCCGGCTGGACCACCCCTGACCGAGCTGGCGGCGCGCGGTCACCGCACGGTGCACCTCCGGCGGCGCGCTCATCGCGGCGAGCCGCAGGTCCGGCCCGTACGCCTTGGAGTACGACCGGACGTGCACGGTCGAGCCCGGGAGCCAGCGCCCCAGGCTGACGAGGGGCCTGGTGCACAGCCCGTATGCCGAGTCGTCCTCGACCACGAGCGCATCCGAGCCCTCGAGCAGCCGGGCCAGCGCCCGCGCCCGGCGCTCGCTGGTCCCGACGCCGGTGGGGTTCTGGGCGCGCGGCTGGAGGAAGACGTCCCGCGCGCCGTCGCGCAGGGCGGCGGCAAGCGCGTCGGGGTCGAGCCCCTCGTCGTCGACGGGCACGCCCACGACCTGCGCTCCGACCGACTCGAGCAGGTCGAGCAGCGGCGGGAAACCGGGGTCCTCGACGACGACCCGGTCACCGAAGCGCAGCGTCGTCCGCACGACGAGGTCGATCGCGTCCATCGCCCCGTCCGCGACGGTGAGCTCGTCGGCGTCGTACGGCCAGTCCGCGCGCAGCACCTCGGCGAGCGCAGGCAGCACCGGGTCGTCGAGGTAGCTGCCGGTGGCGGGCGTCGCAGGCAGGCTGCGCAGGGCGGCGCCGAGGTCGGGCAGCAGCGCCGGGTCGGGGACGCCGGTGGACAGGTCGAGGGCGAATGCCGTGTGCCGGTCCAGCGCCGTGCGGTACCGGCCGCCGGCGCCCGGGACGCCCTGCTCGAGCACGCGCGTGCCGCGGCGGCCGTCGGTGGCGACGGTGCCCGACCGGGTGAGCAGCCCCCACGCGGCGCTGACGGTGGTCGGCGACATCGCCAGCTCGGTGGCGACGACGCGGATGGGCGGCAGCCTGTCGCCCGCGCGCAGGACGCCGTCGCGGACGGCGGCGGAGACGGCGTGCGCCAGCCCCTTGGCAGTGGGGTCCTCGAGGCGCTCCTCGAGGGCGGACAGGACGGCGGTCACGCTTTGTACCGTAGCAATCGACGTATTGTGTGACCAGCGAGTGGTTCGTATCGTGGGCGGCATGACCACGCGCATCCCCCACTGGGTCGACGGCCGGCGCCACGAGGGCACCTCCGGCCGGACATCCCCCGTGTACAACCCGGCCACCGGCGAGACGTCGGGCGAGGTCGACCTCGCCTCCGTGGAGGAGGTCGGCACGGCCGTCGCGAGCGCCCTCGCCGCGGCCCGGGAGTGGAGGCACTCCTCGCTGTCGCAGCGCTCGGCCGTGCTGTTCGCGATGCGCGAGCTGCTGCACTCCCGCACCGACGAGCTGGCCGCGATCATCACGGCCGAGCACGGCAAGGTGCTCTCGGACGCGGCGGGGGAGATCGCGCGCGGCCTCGAGAACGTCGAGTTCGCGACCGGGGTGCCCAACCTGCTCAAGGGCGGCTACAGCGAGCAGGCGTCGACTGGGGTCGACGTGTACTCGATCCGCCAGCCGCTCGGTGTGGTCGCCGGCATCACGCCGTTCAACTTCCCGGCGATGGTGCCGCTGTGGATGTGCGCCAACGCGATCGCGTGCGGCAACGCGTTCGTCCTCAAGCCGAGCGAGAAGGACCCCTCGGCCGCGCTGTTCCTCGCCGAGCTGTGGAAGGAGGCCGGCCTGCCCGACGGCGTCTTCACCGTCGTCCAGGGCGACAAGCTCGCCGTCGACGCGCTGCTCGACCACCCGGACGTGTCGGCCGTGAGCTTCGTCGGCTCGACCCCGATCGCCAAGTACATCTACGAGCGCGGCACGGCGAACGGCAAGCGGGTGCAGGCCCTCGGCGGCGCGAAGAACCACGCCCTGGTCCTGCCCGACGCCGACGTCGACATGGCGGCCGACGCGGTGGTCTCCGCGGCATACGGCGCTGCCGGCGAGCGGTGCATGGCGCTCTCCGTCGCGGTCGCGGTCGGTGACGTCGCGCAGCCGCTCGTCGACGCCATCGCCGCCCGGCTGCCCAAGCTCACCGTGGGCGACGGCGCGGACCCCGACACCGACATGGGGCCGCTCATCACCGCCGAGCACCGCGACAAGGTGGCCGGCTACGTCGACGCGGGCGAGGCGGCGGGCGCGAGCGTCGTCGTCGACGGCCGCACCGGCGAGCACCCGCAGGAGGGCTTCTTCCTCGGCACCACGCTGCTCGACCACGTGCAGCCGGAGATGACCGTCTACACCGACGAGATCTTCGGGCCGGTCCTCTCGGTGGTCCGGGTGGACACCTACGAGGAGGGCCTGGAGCTCATCAACTCCAACCAGTACGCCAACGGCACCGCCATCTTCACCCGCGACGGCGGCGTGGCCCGGCAGTTCCAGTACGACGTGCAGGTCGGCATGGTCGGCATCAACGTGCCGATCCCCGTGCCGGTCGCGTACTACTCGTTCGGCGGCTGGAAGGACTCGCTCTTCGGCGACACGCACATGTACGGGCCCGAGGGCATCAGCTTCTACACCCGCGGCAAGGTCGTCACCTCGCGCTGGCCCGACCCGGCCACGTCCTCGGTCGACCTCGGCTTCCCCAGGACCCGCTGATGAGCCTCGACGTCTTGACGACCGCGTCGGAGGAGCGGGTCCGGCGGGACGACCGTGCGCACGTCTTCCACTCCTGGTCGGCGCAGGCGCTCATCGACCCGCTGCCGATCGCGTCCGCCCAGGGCTCGTACTTCACCGACTACTCGGGCAAGCGGTACCTCGACTTCTCCAGCCAGCTCGTCAACGTCAACATCGGCTACCAGCACCCCAAGCTCGTCGCCGCGATCCAGGAGCAGGCCGCCCGGCTCACGACGATCAGCCCGGCCTTCGCCAACGACGCCCGCTCGGAGGCGGCCCGGCTCATCGCCGAGATCGCGCCGGGCGACCTCAACCGGGTGTTCTTCACCAACGGTGGTGCCGAGGCGAACGAGAACGCGATCCGCATGGCGCGTCTGCACACCGGCCGCAACAAGGTGCTCGCCGCGTACCGCAGCTACCACGGTGCGACCGCGGGTTCCATTGCCCTGACAGGGGATCCGCGTCGCTGGCCCTCCGAGCCCGGTATGCCGGGTGTGGTGCGCTACTGGGGCCCGTACCTCTACCGCTCGGCGTTCCACGCGACCACCGAGGAGGAGGAGTCGCAGCGGGCGCTGCAGCACCTGCGCGACCTGCTCATGGTCGAGGGGCCGCACACGGTCGCGGCGATCATCCTCGAGACGGTCGTCGGCACCAACGGCATCCTCGTGCCGCCGCCGGGCTACCTCGCCGGCGTGCGCGAGATCTGCGACGCGCACGGGATCGTGATGATCGCGGACGAGGTCATGGCCGGGTTCGCCCGCTGCGGCGAGTGGTTCGCCGTGGACCACTGGGGCGTCACGCCGGACCTCATCACCTTCGCCAAGGGCGTCAACAGCGGCTACGTCCCGCTGGGCGGCGTGGTCATCTCCGAGCGCGTGGCCCAGACGTTCGACTCCCGCCCGTTCCCCGGCGGCCTGACGTACTCGGGCCACCCGCTGGCCTGTGCGTCGGCGGTCGCCTCGATCGAGGTGTTCCGCGAGGAGGGCATCGTCGAGCACGCGCGCTCCCTGGGCGCCGACGTCATCGGCCCCGGGCTGCGCGAGCTGGCCGAGCGGCACCCGTCGGTCGGCGAGGTCCGTGGGCTGGGCGCGTTCTGGGCGGTGGAGCTCGTGCGTGACCGCGCCACCCGTGAGCCGCTCGTGCCGTTCAACGCCGGTGGGGCCGACGCCAAGCCGATGAACGACTTCGCCGCCGCGTGCAAGGAACGCGGCCTGTGGCCGTTCACGCACTTCAACCGGACCCACGTCGTCCCGCCGTGCACGACGACGGCGGACGAGGTGCGCGAGGGCCTGGCGATCCTGGACGAGGCGCTCGCGGTGGCGGACCGGCACTACACCGGCGCCGACGCCTGACCCCGAGGAGCACCGCGATGCGCCGCACGACGCCCGGGTGCCCGGCCGGCCACGGGGTCGACCGTGCCTGCTGAGCCCCGGCCGGTCCACCCCGCGCTCGCCGACTCCGCGCCGTCCGTCTTCTGGCTCGACCGCCCGGACCGTCCCGCGCCGCGGCCGCCGCTCGACGGGTCGGTCGACACCGACCTGCTCGTGGTGGGCGCGGGCTACAGCGGCCTCTGGACGGCGCTGCTGGCGAAGGAGGCCGACCCGTCCCGGGACGTCGTCGTCCTCGAGGCCGGGTCGGTCGGGTGGGCCGCCTCGGGTCGCAACGGCGGGTTCTGCGCCGCCAGCCTCACCCACGGCGAGGCGAACGGCCGCGCCCGGTGGCCGCAGGAGATGGACGCCCTGCGCCGCCTCGGCCGCGACAACCTCGACGGCATCGAGGCCACCGTCGGCCGGTACGGGATCGAGTGCGACTTCCGGCGGTCGGGCGCGCTGACCGTGGCCACCGAGCCGCACCAGGTCGACTGGCTGGCCGACGAGCCGGGCGAGTTCCTCGACCGCGACGCCGTGCGTGCCCACCTGGACTCACCGACGTACGTCGCCGGCGTCTGGGACCGCGACGAGACCGCGATGGTCGACCCCGCCCGGCTCGCGTGGGGCCTGGCCCGGGCTGCTGAGTCGCTCGGGGTCCGCATCGTCGAGGGCACCAGGGCGACCGGGCTGCGGAGCCACGGGGCCGGGGTGGAGGTCGCGACGTCGACCGGGCACGTCGTCCGCGCAGGTCGGGTCGCTTTGGGCACCAACGCTTTTCCGTCCCTGCTGCGCCGGGTGCGGCTGCACACCGTGCCGGTCTACGACTACGTCCTCATGACCGAGCCGCTCAGCGACCAGCAGCTCGCGTCGATCGGGTGGGCCAGCCGTGCCGGTGTCGGCGACATGAACAACCAGTTCCACTACTACCGGCTGACCGACGACAACCGGATCCTGTGGGGCGGCTACGACGCGATCTACCACTACGGCCGCCGGCTGGCGCCCTCGCTGGACCAGCGGCCCGAGACCTTCGACCGCCTTGCAGGCCACTTCTTCGAGACGTTCCCGCAGCTCGAGGGCCTGCGCTTCACCCACCGCTGGGGCGGCGCCATCGACACGTGCACGCGGTTCTGCGCCTTCTACGGCTCGGCCCTCGACGGCCGGGTCGCCTACGCCCTCGGGTACACCGGGCTCGGCGTCGGTGCGACCCGCTTCGGCGCGCAGGTCATGCTCGACCTGCTCGACGCGCGGACCACCGAGCGCACGCGGCTGCAGATGGTGCGCGAGATGCCGATGCCGTTCCCGCCGGAACCCTTCGCCTGGGCCGGGATCGAGCTGACCCGCTGGTCACTCGCCCGCGCCGACGAGCGGCAGGGACGCCGCAACCTGTGGCTGCGCGCCCTCGACGCCGCCGGCCTCGGCTTCGACTCCTGACCGCCACGGCCCGGCCGGCCGCGCTTCTTCGGGTCGCTCCGGGCTTCTCCGGGCTTTGGGTGCCTGAGCGCGCGGATCTGCGTGCGCTCAGGCCCCCAATGCCGAGTGCCCGGCCGAGCGGCTGGGTCAGGCCAGGTGGGACAGGGCGCGGTCGACGATCAGCGGCACCGAGGCGCCGGCACGGTCGTACCCGGGACCGCTCGCGGCGCCGGCGAGGTAGCGCGCGTGCACTCCCTCGGCGATGACGGCGAGCCGGAAGTCGGTGAAGGCGCGGTACCAGTCCAGGTGCGACACGTCGCGCCCGGTGGCCGCGGCATACCGGCGGGCGAGCTCCTCCGCGGAGGGGAAGCCGGGCATCGCCGGGACCCCCGCTCCCACGATGAGCGGCCGTCCCTCGGCGTCGCGGCCGGTCCAGTAGGTGAGCCAGGTGGCGAGGTCGGCGAGCGGGTCGCCCAGCGTGCTCAGCTCCCAGTCGACCACCGCTGCGACCTCCGGCCGGCCCGCGGGGCCGACTCGCACGAGGGTGTTGTCGTGCCGGTAGTCGCCGTGGACGAGCGTCACCTCGCCCTCCTGCGGCCGCCCGGCCTCGAGCCGGCGCACGAGCTCGTCCATCGCGGGCAGCTCGCGGGTGCGGCTGGCCTCCCACTGGCCGGACCAGCGGCGCAGCTGGCGCTCGAGGTAGCCCGACGGGCGGCCGAAGTCGCGCAGGCCGGTCGCGTCGAGGTCGACCGCGTGGATCTCGGCGAGGACCGCCACGAGCGCGTCACTCCACGCGTCGCGCTGCTCCTCGGTCAGGCCGGCCGCCTCCTCCGGCTCGCGGTGCACGTCGCCGGTGACCTCGGCCATGACGTAGAACGGCGCCCCGACGACCTCCGGGTCCTCGCACAGCGCCAGCACCTCGGGCACGGGGACCGCGGTGTCCTGCAGGGCGGCCAGCACCCGGTGCTCGCGCGCCATGTCGTGCGCGCTCGGGAGCAGCTTGCCCATCGGTGGCCGCCGCACGATGACGGTGCGGTCGGCGCCGGTGACGCGGTAGGTGATGTTGGACAGGCCGCCGGAGATGACCTCGGCGCGCCAGTCCTCGCCGAGGCCGGGCAGCACCTGCGCCGCCCACGCCGTGAACGACGCGCGGGGTATGCCGCGGACCTCCTCGGGCACGCTCACGCGCCGGAGCCCTCGCGCCCGACCGACTCACCGCGGGCGGCGAGCCGCTCGGCGGCCCGCTTGGCAGCGCGCCGGGCGATGGACATCTTGTGCACCTCGGTGGCGCCGTCGTAGATCCGGAACGAGCGGATGTCGCGGTAGATCCGGCCGAGGACGAGCTCCTCGGAGGTGCCCATGCCGCCGGCCAGCTGCACCGCGCGGTCGACGACGCGGCAGACCGCCTCGCTCACGAACACCTTGGCGCGGGAGGACTCCTCGCTGCTGCGCGACCCCTCCGCGATCTGCCAGGCCGCGTGCCGGACGACGGTGCGGGCGGCGTCGAGGTCGATCTCGTTCTCCGCGATGAGCGCCTGCGCCATGCCGAGGTCCGCCAGCCGCGACCCGAACAGCTCGCGCCCAACGGCCCGCTCGAGCGCGATGTCGTGGGCACGGCGGGCCGCGCCGAGCCAGCGCATGCAGTGGGTGAGGCGGGCGGGGGCGAGCCGCACCTGGGCGCTCTGGAAGCCGCGACCGGGCTCGCCGAGCACCCGGTCGTCGGGGACGAAGCAGTCCCGGATGGTGACGCGGCAGTGCCCGCCGATCCCGGTCGCGTCGATGGTGTCGATGTGGTCACCGACGACGAACCCGGGGTTGTCGGCGTCGACGAGGAACATCGTCGCGCCCTCGGGGGCGTCCTCACCGGTGTTGCGTGCCATGACGATCGAGAACGCCGCGCCGTCGGCGCCGGTGATGAGCCACTTGTCGCCGTCGAGGACCCATCCGCCGTCGACCCGTCGGGCGGTGGTGCGCAGCGCGGACGGGTCCGAGCCGGCGCCGGGCGGCGGCTCGGTCATCGAGAAGCAGGACCGGACCTCGCCGGACACGAGCGGGTGCAGGTATGCCGCGTGCTGCTCGGGGGTGCCCGTCAGGTGGATCAGGTGGATGTTGCCCTCGTCGGGGGCGGCGCAGTTCAGCGCGAGCGGGCCGAGGAGCGAGTAGCCGGCCTCCTCGAGCAGCACCGCGGACTCGTCGAACCGGAAGCCACCGCCGCCGTGCTCGCCTGGCGCCTGCGGGGCGAACACCCCCGCCGCCTTCGCCCGCCCCTGCAGGTCGCGCCGCAGGTCGTCGGTCATGCCGTCACGGAACACCCGCTGCTCCAGCGGGACCACCTCGGTCGCCACGAACTCGGCGACCCGGCGGCGCTGTTCCTCCAGGGCGGGGCTGATGCTGAAGTCGAAGGCCACGAGCCGACCCTACCCACCCGGGTGCGGGTGCGAGGATGGCCGGCGTGACGTCCCCCGAGCCGCAGCCGCTGGTCCTGCCGCGCACGCCCCCGCTCGTCCTGCGTGGCCGCACGTTCGACGCCGGCTCGCCGGCGGTCATGGGCATCATCAACCGCACGAGCGACTCGTTCTTCGCCGGCAACCGGCACGCCGACCTCGACTCGGCCAAGCGTGCCCTCGACGCCCACGTCGCCGCCGGGGCCGACATCGTCGACGTCGGCGGTGTCCGGGCCGGCCAGGAGGGTGAGCACGTCAGCGCGGCCCAGGAGGTCGACCGTGTCCTTCCCTTTCTCGCGCACGCGCGCGAGACCTACCCCCACCTGGCGCTGTCGCTGGACACGTGGCGCTCGGAGGTCGCGCGGGAGGCCGGGGCCGTGGGCATCGACCTGGTCAACGACACCTGGGCGGGCCACGACCCCGAGCTGGTCGGTGTCGCCGCGCGGATCGGCGCCGGTGTCGTGGTGTCCCACACCGGCGGCCTCCCGCCGCGGACCGACCCGGTCAAGGTGACCTACGGGCCGGACCCACTCGACGTCGTCCGCGACGTGCTGCGGACCCTGGCCGCCGGGGCACGCACCGCCCAGCAGGCCGGCATACCCGCTGAGCGGATCCTCGTGGACCCCACGCTGGACTTCGGCAAGACGACCGCGCACTCGCTGGAGGTGTTGCGGCACACGGCCGACATCGCGGCCCTCGGCTTCCCGATCCTGCAGGCGCTGTCGCGCAAGGACTTCGTGGGGGAGTCGCTGGGGCTCGAGCCCGACGAGCGGCTCGAGGGCACGCTCGCGTCCACGGCCGTCGCGGCGTGGCTGGGCGCGACCGTGTTCCGCGCGCACGACGTCCGCGCGACCCGGCGCGTCGTCGACATGGTCGCCGTCATCCGCGGGGACCGGCCGCCGGTGCTCGCGGTCCGCGGGGTCTGAGGGCGCCCGGCACCACCGGGGAACGCAACGCGGCCCGGGACCAGCAGGTCCCGGGCCGCGCCCACCGAGGGGTCAGCGCAAGCTGATCGTCACGGTGCGTGCGACGCCGTCACCGAGGTCGACGCGCAGCTCGTAGCTGCCGACCGCGAGCGGCTTGGTGTTGAGGTTGAACAGGTACTGCCCGTCCGTGTACCGGAACAGGTTCCCGGTGGTGGCGGCCGAGGTCGACACCGCCACGGGGTCGGGGCCGGTGGTGCCCGCTGCCGGCAGCTTGCGCAGCCAGAGGCTGGCCTGCAGGTTCGTCACGCCGGCCGAGGCGCCGGTGAGGGCGAACTTGACCGGGATCGTGCTGCCCTGCTTGTAGACGCCCTTGTCGACGACCGGTGCGAGGAACCCGCTCCACGCGACCGTGACCGTGACGGTGAAGGTCTTCGTGGCCGTGTTGCCGGTCTTGTCCGTCGACGTGCAGGTCACCGTGGTGGTGCCGAGCGGGAAGGTGCTGCCGCTCGCCGGGTCGCAGGTGACCGCCGTCGCTCCGTCGACCAGGTCGGTGGCGGTCGGGGTGGTGTAGGTGACCTTGGCGCCAGCAGCGGACGTGGCCGTCGCGCTGAGGTTCTGCACGGCGCCGATCTCAGGTGCCGTCGTGTCCTGGACCGTCACCGTGAACGAGGAGCTGCCCTTGTTACCGCTGAGGTCCGTCGCCGAGCAGGTGACGACAGTCTTCCCGAGCGGGAAGGTGCTGCCCTGCTCGTGGTTGCAGGTGACCGGGCGGTTTCCGTCGACCAGGTCGGTCGCGGTGGGCACCACCCAGGTGTATGCCGCGCCGGCCCCCGAGGTGGCCTCCACCGTCTGGCTCGCCACCGTGCTGACCACCGGGGCGGTGGTGTCGGCGACGTTGACGGTGAAGGTCTGCGACGCCGTGTTGCCCGAGAAGTCGCTGGCCGTGCAGGTGACCTGCGTGGCGCCGACCGGGAACGTCGAGCCGGAGGCGTGGTCGCAGGCGATCGCCGGGCTGGCGTCCACGAGGTCCGTGGCGTGCGGCTCGAACGTCACCGCTGCGCCGGCCGGGCCGGTGGCCTCGGTCGTGGCGACGGAGATCGGGTCGAAGACCGGCGGCGTGGTGTCCTGCACCGTCACGGTGAAGGTGCCGCTGTCAGCGTTGCCGTGCCTGTCGGTCGCGGTGCAGGTGACCGTGCTCTTGCCCAGGGCGAAGGTCGCGCCGCTGGCTGGCGCGCAGCTCAGCAGCACGTCACCGTCGACGAGGTCCTTGGCCGGGTCGACCGTGTACTCCACGACGGTGCCCTCGGCGCCCGTGGCCTCCTCGGCGACGTCGGCCAGTTTCGGAAGCGTCGGAGCCGTGCTGTCCTGCACCGTCACGGTGAAGGAGCCCGTGGCCACGTTGCCGTGCTCGTCAGTGGCCGAGCAGGTCACCGTCGCCGGGCCGCCCAGCGCGAACTGGGTGCCCGAGGCCGGGTCGCAGGACACGTCCACGGAGCCGTCGACGAGGTCCGTGGCCGTGGCCGTCCAGCTGGCGACTGCACCGTTGGGGCTCGTCGCCTCGGGGGTGAGGTCCCCCGGCAGGTGGAGCACCGGCGGTGTGGTGTCGGTGACGACGACCGCGAACGTCGCGGCCCCGGTGTTGCCGTGGGTGTCGTCGGCCGAGCAGGTCACGGTGGTGCTGCCCACCGGGTAGGTGGCGCCGCTGGCGTGGTCGCAGGTGACCGGACGGGTGCCGTCGACGTCGTCGGTCGCGGTTGCCGCGTCCCAGGTGACGACCGCGCCGTCGGGGCCGGCGGCCTCCGTGGACTTCGGCTGGTGCACCGTGACGACGGGCGCCGTCTTGTCCTGGACGGTGACGACGAACGACGCGCTGGCCTTGTTGCCGGCCTTGTCCGTCGCGGTGCAGCTCACCGTGGTGTCACCGAACGCGAACGTGCTGCCGGAAGCCGGGCTGCACGAGGGCGTCAGGGCACCGTCCACGTTGTCCTTGGCGGTGGCGTCGTACGAGTACGTGGCCCCCGCTGCGCTGGTCGCGGCGAGGGTGACGTCCTTGGGCACCGTGACGACAGGTGCCGTGGTGTCGGCGACGGTGACGGCGAAGGAGGTGCTCCCCTTGTTGCCGCTGAGGTCTGTGGCCGAGCAGGTCACCGTGGTGCTGCCCAGCGGGAAGGTCGAGCCCGACGCGGGTGCGCAGGTGACCGGGCGGTCACCGTCGACGGCGTCGGTCGCGGACGGCGCCGAGTAGGTCACGGGTGCACCGCCGGCGTCGACCGCCGAGGCGGAGACGTCGGCGACGGTGCCCAGCGCGGGACCCGTCGTGTCGACGATCGAGTAGCTGGCCACGGCCGTGCCGACCAGGCCGCCCGAGTCGGTCTTGCTGCAGCTGACCGTCTGGGTGCCGAGCTTGCCGGTCGGTCCGGTGACGGTCGGCAGCACCGTGCCGGAGCCGTCGTGGTCGTCGGTCCAGGAGCAGGTCGCAGCCGGGACGCTGCCGTACTCGTACGACCCACCGTTGGTGACGCCGCCGATCGTGACGACCGGTGCGGTGTTGGTCGTGCAGTTCCAGCTCACCGCGTAGGACGCCGCGCTCATGCTCGTGTAGCCCGGCTGGGTCACCTTGACCGAGACCGTGGACTGCCCGGTGCCGGCCGCGCTGGCCTTGATCGTCGTGCGGATGCCGACCTGGAAGGAGTCCTGGCCGTTCGTGTCGTAGGTGGACGGCACCTTCTGGGTGGTGTCCGTGCGCTCGACCGTGACGTTCGTGTCGCTGCTGGACCAGTCGAGGCTGAAGGCGGCGCCCGGCGTCAGGTGGACGTTGCCGTTGCGCTTGACCGTGATGAGGCCGTCACGCTGGACGGGCAGGGTGCAGCCGGAGACTGCGATGTCGGTGGTGGACATGGCGGCGGTGTCGCCGTCAACCACCGGGATGGAGTCCGCGTATGCCGCCCCCGCGGCATACGTCGTGAGGAGGGCGACCGCGAGCGCGGCGACTCCTCGAGAGGCAAGGCGTAGGTGCATGACGTCCCCTGGGCAACCGGAAGGAATGGTGGCCGGAACTGTCGCACCGGGTCATGGGACGGTAAAGATGCAGGTGAGGGAGCTGGGCGGGATCGACCCGAACGGTTGACACGTCCGTTGGGGAGGCCTGCGGGCGGCTCGGTTTGGCTGCGCCTGGGGCCGTTCCGGGCGCGGTGCCGAGGGCGCGACCGGTTGACGGAAATTTGGTCTCCCGCACCTCCACGGCGCCCGCGTCGCGTGCTAGCGTCTCTCGCGGTTGCACCAAGCAGTTCCTCGCAGGTCGACGAAGTGCCCGCCAGCACCATCGCGCGGGCCTTTCGCTTCTGTGGACGAGCATGATCTCGTCGGGTGGGGTTGTGTACGGCAGCCTGGGGCTTCGCAAAGTGCGGATTCCCAATGGCTACAAAGGAAAGAGTTAACCCCATGGCACAGGGAACCGTGAAGTGGTTCAACGCTGAGAAGGGCTTCGGCTTCATCGCCCAGGACGGCGGCGGCCCCGACGTGTTCGTCCACTACTCGGCCATCGACTCCTCGGGCTACCGCTCGCTGGACGAGGCTCAGCGCGTGGAGTTCGAGGTCACCCAGGGCCCCAAGGGCCCGCAGGCTGACGCCGTTCGCCCGATCTGATCGAGGACTGCCCAACCACAGTCTTCACGACGAGGCCCCTCACCACTCGGTGAGGGGCCTCGTCGCGTGAGTGGCGCCTCTCGTCCCTCGTGTGCAGGTCCTGTTGCCCGGGTCCCCTTGCGCCCGAACGCCGGACGGCAGCGGAGGCCTCAGCGCGACGCGAGGTCGGTGAGGAACGCCTTGGCGACCGGCGCGGCGACCTCCCCGCCGCTGCGCCCCTCCTCGACGAGGACCGCGAACGCGAGGTCACCCTGGTAGCCGATGAACCACGCGTGCGTCTTCGGCGGGTTGTCGTTCCCGAACTCCGCGGTCCCCGTCTTGCCGCGGACCGTGCCGCCCGGGGTGCCGCGCAGCACGGTCGCGGTGCCGTCGGTCACCACGCGCCCCATCAGGGTGCGCAGCTGGTCGACGACGCCCGAGTCGAGCTGCTGTGGCGAGCGGTCGGCCCCGTCGGGGGCGGGGTCGGTGACGAGGGCGGGCGGCACGTACGCGCCGCGGGCGACGCTGCCGGCCATGACCGCGAGCGCGAGCGGGGAGACGAGGTTGCGCCCCTGGCCGATCGACGCAGCGGCCTTGTCGGTCTTGCCGTTGTTGGTCGGGATGCTGCCGTCGAAGGCACCTGCCACGCCGAGCGTCTTGTCCCAGCCGGCGCCGATGCCGAGCGCCTTGCCCGCTGCGGCGAGGTCGTCGTCGCCGAGCCGCGAGGAGAGCTGCACGAATGCCGTGTTGCACGAGTGCGCGAAGTCGGCCGCGAAGTCGGGGGTGCCGAGCTCCTCGCCCTCGAAGTTCTTGTACGACCGGCCGTCGACGACGAAGGTCTTGGGACAGGTGACGGTGGTGGCCGGGGTGACCTTCTTCCCGGTGAGCAGGGCGTAGGTCGTCGCGACCTTGAACGACGAGCCGGGCGGGTAGCGGCCCGTGATCGCGCGGTCGAGGCCGAGCTCGGGCGAGTTCGCCGAGGCGAGGACGTCACCGGTCTTCACGTCGACCGCCACCAGGGCGGAGGGGACGTCCTTGGTGCGCGTCAGGGCCTTCTCGGCGGCTGCCTGCACCGTCGGGTCGAGCGTGGTCCTGACGTCCTTGCCGTCGACCGCGGCCTTCTGGAACAGCGGGGTGTTCGGCGCGCCGCTGGAGGTGACGGTGACCCCGGGCGTGCCGCCGAGGGTGGCGTCGTACTGTCCCTGCAGGCCGCTGGTGCCGGCGTAGTCACCGGCTGTGTAGCGGCCCTTGCCCGCGGTGACCTTCTCGGCGCTGACCGGCCCGAACGACCCGAGCAGCGGCTGGCCGAAGGTGCGCGTCCGCGCGAGCGGTTGCTCGCGGGCCGGGTAGATGACGCCCTTGAGCGCGTCGAGCCGGTCCCGCCGTGCGTCGAAGTCCGCCTGCCGGTAGGTGATGACGGGGATGGGCGACTTCGACCCGGCCTTCTGGGCCGCGGCCAGCTTCGCCACCAGGCTCCCGGACGGCTCGTCGACGATCTTCTCCAGCGCCCTGGCCGTCTCGGCGGTCGCTCGGCCCGGGTCGATCTGCACCGGGTAGACCTTGCCGAGCGGCATGAGCGCGGTGCCCGACCGGTCCAGCAGGTCGCCGCGGGTGCCCCAGGTCCGCGCGGCCACGAGCCGGTCGGCCTTCTTCAGCGTGGGGTGCCACGGCGAGGCGTCGGTGGGCAGGCTGACCGCCCACGCGCCGCTGTTCTGCTTCACCACGGTCACGGGGACGTCGTAGCTCCACGGCACGCCGCCGGGCAGCGTCCAGGTGACGCGCAGGGTCGAGGTCGCCCGGTCACCCGTGCGGCGGACGGCCCCCGGGGCGACCGTGACCGGCCCCGAGCCGAGCCCCGACGTGGCGCGGGTGAAGTCCGCCTGCACCGTCGCCGTGGGCGAGGTGAAGTCGGCACCCGTCTTGCCGAACGAGCGTTGGGACCACCCCGCCGCGTATGCCGTGACCTCGGCGCGGGCGGCGCGGTCCGCCTGCTGCTCGGCCTGGTCGTGCCGCCACCACCAGACCCCGGCACCACCAGCCGCCAGCACGGCCACCGCCGCCACCGCCCCCACGACGCCTCGTCTGTCCATGCGCCCATCAAACCTCACGGGTCACTGGCGAACTCAACCCATATGTCCCACCCGGCCAACCTGCCCGTCCGCTACGGCGTCTGAGGGTCGGGAGCATCCCGAGAAGGTTCTCAGGTTGCGCCCTTAGACTCCCGGAGGCGATCGGTCGCCTCAGCCGCCCCGGAGGGCGGCTTGTCCGGACCAGAGAGGTGCATGTGAGCGAGCCCACCCACGGCTCCGCCCCGGGCGACCAGCCCGCCGACGGAGCCCCCGGTGCCTCGGAGGGCGGCACGGAGCAGAACGCGGCCATCACGCGCCGGTCGGAGCGGGTCCGCCAGGACCACCGCCACCCCTGGGTTCGGCGCGGCCTCTTCGCGGTCGCCGCGCTCACGGTCGCGGCGCTGGTCCTGGGCATCGCGGCATACGTGAAGCTCAACGGGAACATCCAGCGCGTCGACATCACCAAGGCGCTCGGCGACCGGCCCAAGCAGCAGGCGACGACGGACGCCCAGACGAACCTCAAGCCGCTCAACATCTTCGTGATGGGCTCGGACAGCCGGGACGGCACCGCCCTCGGGAGGCAGCAGACCGAGTACGGCATCTACGGTGCGCGCTCGGACACCAACCTCGTCGTCCACCTGTCGGCCGACCGCAAGTCCGCGATCGTCGTGTCGATCCCGCGTGACTCGATGACCAAGGCACCGCGCGACTGCAAGAACCCCCAGGACAAGGTCGCCGACGGCGTCATCCGCCAGTGGAACTCGAACTTCACCCTCGGCGGCCCCGCGTGCACGATCCGCACCTTCGAGGGCCTCACCGACGTCTACATCGACCACTTCGTCGTCATCGACTTCCGCGGCTTCAAGAGGATGGTCGACGCCCTCGGCGGCGTCACGGTCTGCACCCCCGTGCCGATCAACGACAAGGACAGCCACCTCAACCTCAAGGCCGGCCGCACCAAGGTGAACGGGACGCAGGCGCTCGGCTACGTCCGGGTGCGCAAGACCCTCGGTGACGGCTCGGACCTCGGGCGCATCGACCGCCAGCAGGCGTTCATGTCCTCGGTCGTCCAGGAGGCGACCCGGTCCTCGCTGCTCCTGCGCCCGGACAAGCTGTTCCGGTTCCTTGACGCGGCCACCCAGGCGATGACGACCGACACCGGGCTCGACGTCGGTGAGATGAAGGACATCGCGCAGAGCCTCGCGCGCATCGGCACCGACCAGATCCGGTTCGTGAAGCTGCCGACCGAGACCTACCCGGCGGACCCGAACCGCGTGCAGTGGACCTCGGCGGCCGAGACCATCTGGACCGCCATGCGCGACGACAAGCCGCTGCCGGGCACCAAGGTGCCGTCGGGCACGACGTCGGTCACGGCGTCCCCGACCACCCAGCAGCCGCTGACCGTGAGCCCGGGAGACATCCACCTGCGCGTCACCAACGACTCGGGGGTGCCCGGCCTGGCCAAGCAGGCGGCCGCGGAGCTGAGCGTCCAGGGCTTCCACGTGGACACCTACGTGTCCGGCTCGGGAACGCCGACGCGTGGCGTGGTCGTCCGCTACGGCCCCGGCATGAAGGACGCCGCCCGCACGGTCGCGGCGGCCTACCCGGGCGCGCAGATCCGGGCAGACTCCCTGCTCGGCTCGACGCTCGAGCTGAGCATGGGGCTCGGGGCCCCGAACGCGGTCGAGGTCCCCAACCGCCTCGGCACCCAGCCGCTGCCCAAGCAGACCATCACGGCCACCCCGCCGAGCTCGTCGACGGAGACGATCAAGGCCCGGACGGCGAACCAGGACATCTGCAGCTGAGGGCCGGAACGGTTCCCCGCAGGGCCGCTTTGCCCCGTCGTGGGCGGGCCGGATACCCTGTGCGGGCTCGGGTGTCCGCACCCGGGCGTGGAGGCGTCGCCTAGTCCGGTCTATGGCGCCGCACTGCTAATGCGGTTTGGGCTAATCGCCCATCGAGGGTTCAAATCCCTCCGCCTCCGCCACCCGATGAAGGACCCCGACACGCTGTTCGTCGGGGTCCTTCATCGGGTGGCGAACGCGCGGGATCTGGAGGAGCCTGCGGCCGGGTGAGGAACGAACCCGTCCGCACGTGACGGCGTCCCTCCGCCTCCGGGGTGACGTCGCACCGGACTCCTCCCTTCGGTCACGATCCGGGCAAACCGCACTGTCACGGTGCCCTGCCCCGGCCATGCTGTGCCGACCCCAGGAGGAGACCGCATGTCCGACCAGTACGCCCCCAGCCCGTTCCCGGCACCCGTGCCTGCCCAGCAGTGGGCATCGGCACCCGCACCGCCGGCATACGCCCCGCTGGGTGCCCCGCGAAACCGCAACGGGCTGGCCGTCGCGGCGGTGGTGATGAGCGCGCTCTCGCTCGTCGGGGTGCTGGTGCTCGGGATCCTCGTCGCGACGGGCGGTCCGGGCGGTGGCGGGTCGGACCTGCTCGAGGGGTCGGTCAGCGCCACGTCGGGGACTGTGGACGGGAAGGCTCTCGCCGCGAGCGTGCGCCGCATCGTGACCGACGACGGCGGCGACGTCACCAGGCTCACCTGCCCTGCGAGCACGACCGTCTCGGCGGGCACCGTGGTCGTCTGCCGCGGCCGGGTGAGCGACGCCGACTGGGCGCTGCTCGTGGTGTTCGAGGACGCCGAGGGCAGCTTCGTCGTCAACCCGATCTGAGACGGCCCCCGTACCTCTTCGTCGGTGCTGCGTCACTGACCCGCATCCGGGTCAGTGACGCAGCACCGGCCCGGGACCCGTCGCGCCCGCTGCCCCCGCGAGGGTCGGGATGCCCGCAGGATCGGACGCGTCTGCGAGGCCCGAGCCAGCCGGGCCGGTCCCGTCGGCCTCGTCGGCCTCGCCGGCCGGGGTCGCCGCCGCGGGGCGGAACATCCACGAGCGCATCGCGACGAAGCGCACCAGCGTCGACAGGCCGGTCGCCACTCCCAGCACCACCGTGGCGACGAACGTGGAGGGCTGGGCGTCGACGACGTGGAGCAGGCCCAGCGCCCCGGCCGTCATCGCCCACGTGAGCCCGAACACCGCCAGCCCCTGGACCTGGTGCCGCACCCGGCCGGGCCCGTGCACGCCGAACGTCCAGCGCCGGTTGAGGCCGGTGTTGACGAGGGTCGCGAGGAGCAGTGCCACCAGGTTGGCCGCCTGCGTGGAGCCGACCGGGTGGGCCAGCGCCGCGAACAGGCCCAGGTGCAGGACGGTGCACAGCACCCCCACGGCCGCGAACCGGCGCGCCTGCTGCCACGCGCCGCCCACCGCTGCACCGCCGCCCACCGCTGCACCGCCCGTGGACGCCCCGGGGAACCGGCCCATGTGCCGGGCGACGTCCGCGACGGGGAGGACGCGCCGGCGCAGGTCGCGCCGAAGGCGCCGGACGCCCCGCAGGTCGTCCCGCGCCGTGGCCACGAGGTCGACCCGCGAGTCGGGGTCGTCGTACCAGTCGACCGGCACCTCGTGGATCCGCAGGCCCGACCGCTCCGCGAGCACGAGCAGCTCGGTGTCGAAGAACCACGTCGGGTCCTGCACCATCGGTAGCAGCTCGGCCGCGACGTCCGCGCGGATCGCCTTGAACCCGCACTGCGCGTCGGAGAACCGTGCACCGAGCGCGCCCCTCAGGACCAGGTTGTAGCACCGCGAGATCACCTCGCGCTTGAGGCCGCGGACCACCCTGGCGCCCCGCGCCAGCCGCGAGCCGATGGCCAGGTCCGAGTGCCCCGACATCAGCGGTGCGACCAGCGGCCAGAGGGCGTCGAGGTCGGTCGACAGGTCGACGTCCATGTACGCCAGGATCGGCGCGTCCGAGGCCAGCCACACCTGCTTCAGTGCCCGTCCCCGCCCCTTCTGCTCGAGCTCGACGAGCGCGACCCCCGGCAGCTCGGCGGCAAGGGCTCGGGCCACGGCGGCGGTGCCGTCCGTGCTGGCGTTGTCCGCCACCGTGATCCGGAAGGGGTAGGGGAACGTCTGCACGAGGTGGGCGTGCAGCCGCCGGACGCACGCGCCGACCGTGTGCTGCTCGTTGTGGACCGGGACGACCACGTCGAGGACGGGAGCCGCGGACACCGGGCCGGCCATCACGAGGCCTGGGTGGTGGTCGACGCCGTGCCGCCGGTGGACGACAGCGGCTGGGTCAGGTCGTAGAAGGTCTGCCCCCCGATGGTCACCTGCGCGTAGTTGGCCTCCACCCACTGCGAGATCTGCGACCCGGTGCCCGAGCTGCCCATCCCGCCGGGCCCGCCGCCCATGCCGCCGCTGCTGGCCAGGAAGTAGTGGACCTGCCCGGAGGCGACGTACTCCTGGAACTGGGCCAGCGTCGGGGAGGGGTCGCTGCCGTTGAAGCCGCCGATGGCCATGACCGGCAGGCCCGTGCCGAGCTGCAGCCCCGCGGCGTTCTGCGACCCGATCGCCGCGGCCACCCACCGGTAGGACGAGGCGTTCGCGGAGAGTGCGGCCACGACCGCGGTCGACGGCGTCGAGGCGTCCAGCAGCCCGCCCATGCCACCGCGTGCCTGACCGGTCGTGCCGCCGGTCGTGCCACCCGTGGTGCCGCCGGGAGCCGTCCCCTGGGTGGTACCGCCCTGCGTCGTGCCGCCCTGCGTGCCGGTCGGTGCGCCGAGGCCCTGGGGCGGGCCGCCGTTGCCGCCGGGACCACCGCCGCCGGGACCACCGCGACCGGTGTTCGGGCCGGCGGTCACGATGGAGCCGGTGTGCGCCGTGCGCACCGTGTCGATGCTGTATGCCGCGGGGCCGGCGAGCGCCGCGACGATCGCGCCGGCCACGACCAGTGGCACAGCCCGGCGGTGCAGCTGGGTGATCGCGAGGAGCAGGAACGCGCTCGCCAGGCCGAGGGCAAGGACGCCCACCCGCAGCACGCTGGACCAGTCCGTCCGCGAGAGCAGGATGAAGGACCAGGTGGCCGCGGCAGCAGTGGCCACGGCGAGCGTGACCGACCCGACCGGTCGGCGCCGGTGCTCCCAGGCCTCGGCCGCACCCATGCCGACGAGGGCGGCGACGGCGGGCGCGAGGGCCACCGTGTAGTACTCGTGGAAGATCCCCGCCATGAACGAGAAGGTCACCATCGTCACGAGCAGCCAGCCGCCCCAGACGACGTAGGCCGCGCGGCGCAGGTCCGTGCGTGGGGCCCGGCCACGCAGCCACAGGCCGACGCCGAGCAGGACGAGCGCGGAGGGGATGAGCCAGGAGATCTGGCCGCCGATGGCGCTGGAGAACATCCGCGTGATGCCGGTGGCACCCCACCCGTTGCCGCCGCCGACCGATCCGGTCTCGTTGCCGCTGATCCGGCCGAGGCCGTTGTAGCCGAAGGTGACCGACAGGAACGAGTTGTCCTGCGAGCCGCCGATGTACGGCCGCATGCTGGCCGGGACCAGCTCGACGATCGCGACCCACCAGCCGGCCGACAGCACCATGGCGGCGGTCCCGGCGAGTGCCCCGGTGATGCGACGTCGCAGCGTGGTGTCCGCGAAGAGCACGTAGGCCAGGCCGAACGCGGGGACGACGAGCAGCACCTGCAGCGCCTTGGTCAGGAAGCCCAGGCCGATGAGGACGCCGACGAGCACGAACCACCGCGCCGAGCCGCGCTCGATCGACCGCAGCGTCGCCCAGGCGCCGAGCGCCATGAGCAGCACGAGGAGCGCGTCGGGGTTGTTGAACCGGAACATCAGGACGGCCACGGGTGTCAGGGCCATGACGGTGCCGGACAGCAGGCCTGCCGCCGCGCCCCAGTAGCGCTTCACCGTGGCATGCACGACGCCCACGGTGGCCACGCCCATGAGGACCTCGGGGAGCAGGATGCTGAACGAGCTGAGTCCCAGCAGCCGCACGGACAGGGCCATCACCCACAGCGCGGCCGGCGGCTTGTCGACCGTGATCGAGTTGCCCGCGTCGGACGAACCGTAGAAGAACGCCTTCCAGCTCTCGCTGCCCGCCTGGACGGCCGCCGAGTAGAACGAGTTCGCGTAGCCGTTCGCGGTCAGGCCGTAGAGGTAGAACAGGGCAGTGGCCAGGAGCAGGCCGAGCAGCGCCGGCCGGGCCCAGGCCGGGTCGGCCTGGGGTCCCCGCCACAGGCGGCGGATCCTGGAGGGCGTCCCGGGCGCGCCGGCCCGGGCTGTCGTGGGCGGCGGCACGGCGGGGGCGCCCGCGTCCGCGGTGCGGTGGAGGGTCATGGTGTCCATGGGTCCACCGTCGGGGCCGGCACTGTGCGGCTGCTGTGGCATCCCTGAGGTGGCCGGATGAGTGCCCGGCTGAGCGTGGCGACCGAAATCCGCTGGGCCGCAGGGGTACCGCGCTGGTAGACAGCACCGGTGCGCAGCGACCACCCCACCAGCGACCTCTCGTCCGCCGACTCAGGCTCCGGCGACCTCTCGTCCGACGACCTCTCGTCCAGGGACCTCGACTTCGACGACCTGCTGCGGCTGGTCGACGAGCGGTCCGCGGCCTTCCGTGCCGCTGTCGAGGCCGCGCCGGACCTCGGCGCGCAGGTGCCCACCTGCCCGGAGTGGACCCTCCTCGACCTGGCCCACCACATCGGCACCGGCCGGCGGGCCTGGGCCGCCACGGTCGCTGCCGGCCCGGCTGCGACCGGCAAGGCGGCTCCCGCCGACCCCACGCTCCCGCCGGACGACCGCGGAACGCTCGTGGAGTGGCTGGTGGAGTCGACCCGGCTCCTGCTCGACGCGCTCGCCGAGGCCGGCCCCGACCGGGTGTGCTGGACCTGGTGGGGCGACTCGCAGTCCCCGAGCACCTGCGCGGCCGTGGCCCGCCACCAGCTCCAGGAGGTCGCGGTCCACACGTACGACGCCGAGCTCACCGTCCACGGCACGGGGTCGCTGCCCACCGAGGTGGCGCTCGACGGCGTCGAGGAGTTCCTCGCGACCTGCAACGCGACGACCAGCCCCTGGCCGCACGACCCGGCGACCCTCGACTACGTCGTGACCGAGGGTCGTGCGTGGCGGCTCCACCTGTCCGGCGACGGCGCCCGCGCGGAGCGGCTGGCCGCGCCGGCCGGGCAGGGTGGGCCGCAGCAGCCTGCGGACGTCTCCGCCCAGGCCTGCGCCTCGGACGTCGTCCTCTTCATGTACGGCCGCAGGAGCGTGGACGAGATGCCGATCGACGGCAACGTCGAGGTGTTCGACCAGCTGATCGCCTGGGTGCCCGAGTGACGAGGGCCTGAGCCACCCGCGCCGCACACCCCTGTGTGGTGGGTCAGCCGACCGGCAGGAGCACCGAGAACCGGGTCTCACCCGGGCGGCTGGCGAGCTCGACCCGGCCACCGTGCGACTTCGCCACGGCGTCGACGATCGACAGGCCGAGGCCGGTCGAGCCGGCGGCCCGGTTGCGGGAGTCGTCGCCGCGCGTGAAGCGCTGGAACACGTTCCGCTGCAGGGACTCCGGGATGCCGGGTCCGTCGTCGGCGACGCTGATCCGCACCCACGAGTCGTCGGGCTGCACGGACGTCACGACCTTCGTGCCCGCCGGCGTGTGGGTCCTCGCGTTGGCGAGCAGGTTGGCCACGACCTGGTGCAGCCGCGCCTGGTCGCCACTCACCTCGACCGGCTCGTCGGGCAGGTCGAGCTCCCAGCGGTGGTCGGGGGCGGCGGCGTGCGCGTCGCTCACGGCGTCCATCGCCAGCAGCGACAGGTCGACGGGCTTGCGCTCGAGCGGGCGGCCGGCGTCGAGCCGCGCCAGGAGCAGCAGGTCCTCCACGAGACCCTGCATCCGAAGGGCCTCGGACTCCACGCGCGCCAGTGCGTGGGTCACCGACGCGGGCACCGGCTCGCGCTCGCGACGCGACAGCTCGGCATACCCACGGATGGAGGCGAGGGGGGTCCGCAGCTCGTGCGAGGCGTCCGCGACGAACTGCCGCACCCGCTGCTCGCTCTCGTGCCGAGCCTGGAGAGCGCCCTCGACGTTGTCGAGCATGCTGTTCAGCGCGAGCCCGACCTGTCCGACCTCCGTCCGTGGGTCGGTGTCGGCGTCCGGCACCCGCTGCGCGAGGGCGACGTCGCCGGAGTCGAGCTTGAGGTGCGAGACGCTCGTCGCGGTGTGGGCGACGCGCTGCAGCGGGGCGAGGTTGCGCCGCACGAGCCACAGGCCGCCGGTGCTGACGAGGACGAAGCCGATGATGGTGCCGGCCGCGACGAGCGTGACGACCTGGTTGACGGTCTCGGTGACGCTCGACAGCGGCAGGCCGGTGATGACGACGGCGCCGGTCGGGGTCTGGCGGGAGATGAGGCGGTACTCGCCGAGCCCCTTGACGTCGAGGGTCTGTGGGGCGGGGCCGATCCCGGCGCTGTCGACCTGGCGGACCTGGGCGTCGGTGAGGGTGCCGTAGTCGGAGCTGCCGGTGACGACCCTGTTCCCGACGACCGTGCCGCTGCCGGACATGATCAGGGTGAGGAAGCGGCCGCCGCCACCCGGGGCCGCCGGGGGTCGGCCGCGGTTGTCGCCGTCGCCGTCGTCGGGGCCGCCGCCGAGCCGGACCACGCTGGTGCGCAGGTCCTGGTCGAGCCGGTTCTCGAGGTAGCCGCGCAGGAGAAGCACCGTCAGCGCGGAGGTCGCCAGCGTGACGACGAGGAACAGGCCGACGACGGTCGCGACGAGCTTGGTGCCCAGCGACCAGGTGGAGGGGCGGATCCGCGCGCGGGCCGAGCCCACGGCAGCAGCAGGGCTCATGACGTGGGCTTGAGGACGTACCCGACGCCGCGCATGGTGTGGATCATGGGCTCGCGACCGGCGTCGATCTTCTTGCGCAGGTAGGAGATGTAGAGCTCGACGACGTTGGCCTGGCCGCCGAAGTCGTAGTTCCAGACGCGGTCGAGGATCTGCGCCTTGGACAGCACCCGCTTGGGGTTGCGCATGAGGTAGCGCAGCAGCTCGAACTCGGTGGCGGTCAGCTGGACCTGCTCGCCGGCGCGGGTGACCTCGTGGCTGTCCTCGTCCATGGTGAGGTCGCCGACGACGAGCATCGAGGACGACTCGTCCGCGACGACGGCGGTGCGGCGCATGAGGGCGCGCAGCCGGGCGACGACCTCCTCCAGGCTGAACGGCTTGGTGACGTAGTCGTCGCCACCCGCGGTCAGCCCGGCCACGCGGTCCTCGACCGCGTCCTTGGCCGTGAGGAAGAGGACGGGGATGTTGGCGTTGTCCCCGCGCATGCGGCGCAGCACCTCGAGGCCGTCGAAGTCGGGCAGCATCATGTCGAGGGCGACCGCGTCGGGCTGGAACTCGCGCGCGACCCGCACGGCCTGCTGGCCGTTGGCGGCGGTGCGGACCTCCCACCCCTCGTACCGCAGCGCCATCGAGAGCAGCTCGGTGAGGTTGCTCTCGTCGTCGACGACGAGGACCCGCACCGGTGAGCCGTCCAGGCGCTGGAGGCGCGGGTTCGTCTGCTGCTGCATGTTCATGGCCCCTAGGAAACACCCGAACCATGTGAGGCCGCGCGGTGAAGCCTGTGCGGATCCTGTGAGCCCTCTGTGCCGAGGACTCAGGACGCCGATACCCCGGTCACAGCCCCGCCACAGCACGCAGCCCGACTCTCGGTTCCACGACCGACTACCTCGTGGAGGCACCGATGACCCAGCGCACCCCGCCTTCCGACGACACCGTCCAGGTGCCGTGGGCCACCACCCGCACCATGCCGTATGCCGGTGAGCCGGCTCCCGCTCCCACGGCGCCGCCCGCCACGGCCTCCGCGGCAGGCGTGCAGGCGCCGCCCGGGGAGGCCGCCCATCTCCACGTGCCGGCGGCGGACGGGACGCCCCCCGAGGTGGCCGGCGCCACCACGGCCCCGGCCCTCGACCCGCCGACCTGGTCGGGGCGAAAGACGGCCATCGCCGCCGCGCTCGCCATCGGGATCTCCTCGATGGGCGGAGTGGCTGCCGCGGCGATGCTCCCGGCTGGCAGCTCGGTCCAGGACGGCCGTGGCTTCCAGAACGGCCAGTTCGGCCCCGGCGGTCGCGGTGGGTTCGGCCAGCAGGGCGCCGGGACCCAGCAGGGGACCGGCGCCGGCCCGGGCCGCCTGACCCAGCAGGGCCAGGGACAGCTCCCCGCCCAGCAGGGCCAGGGACAGCTCCCCGCCCAGCAGGGCCAGGGTCAGCTCCCCGCCCAGCAGGGCCAGGGACAGTTCCCCGCCCAGCAGGGCTTCCCCGGTGGCCCGAGAGACGACGACGACGACCAGGGCGCGCCCGCGAGGACGTCGTGACCGCCCTGCTGGCCCGGGTGGTGCTGCTGCGCGGGCACCACGGCCGGGTCGTGCACCGCGTCGTCCCCGGCAGGCCGGCACGCGCCAAGGACCTCAGCACCTTCCCGGTCTGCGGCTCGGTGCGACCGTTGTCGTCGCAGCGGCGCTAGCCGGGTCAGCCGCGGGCGCCGCCGAGGCCCAGCACGACCGCGAGGCCGAGCGCGCTGCGCGGGTCGTACGGCGTGCGCCACAGCCCGCCGTGGACGGCGCCCTGGGCCTCCTCCCGCCACGGCGCCTGCGGTGGCGTCGGGGCGGTGCGCAGGTCGTGCACGAGGAGGGCGGCCATGAGCGTGTTGCTCGTGGCGGGCTCGAACACCTCGATGCCGAACCGGTGCGCCCCGGCGTACGCGCTGGCGAGCGCCCGGTTCTTCACGACCGACCGCGTGCGGGTCGGCGGTGCGACGTTCAGCGACACCGTGAGCCCCTCGCGCCGCGCCGTCGTCGCGCGCCACCGCTGCAGCCGCTTGGCCAGCGCGTAGTTGGGCCCCTGCTGGGGGATGAAGCTGTCGTTGATCCCCGGGTCCGAGGTGGGGGCGTAGTTGCGACGCAGGAGGCGGCCAGCGCTCGCCGCCCGCACGGCCGGCCGCACGAGCCGCATCCCGCGCGAGGGCTCGCGGTAGGCCCGGGCCGAGTGCTCGACGGCGTCGCGCGGCACCGCGAACACGTCGGTGGGGGTGGCGAGGAAGCCCAGGGCGGAGTCGGGGCGGTGCCGGACCAGCTCCTGGGTGAGCGCGTCGACCGCGGTGGAGACGCGCACGTTCGTGGCGCCGTCGGCATACACGTAGTTGCCGAGCACCAGGCGTCCCTCGACGCCACGCAGCCACTGCGCGACCGCGGGCAGGGAGTGGAGCAGGTCCGCGCCGGCGTGCTCGTGCAGGTCACCGGCGGACCACGCCGTGCCGCCGGTGACCGGCAGGTGGAGGGTGCCGGCCGAGCCGCCGGCGACGTCGAGCACCCGGCGCCAGAGGTCCGGCCGCGGCAGGTCGACCGCCACGACGTCGCCGCCCCACGACAGGACGCTGCGCAGCGGGCCCATCTCCGCGCCCGCGCCGAGCACCACGAGGCGCAGGTCGGACAGGTCGAGCCAGTCCGGGTTCGCCAGTACCTCGTGCACGGCCTCGGTGGCCGAGGGCTCCATGATCCCGCGCCACAGCCAGTCGTCGAGCTGGCGGCGCAGCTCGTCGCCGCCCAGGCGCCGGCCGTGCAGCGGCAGGGTGAGCTCGCGCGCAGGGCGCTGGGTTCCGCGCACCGTGGCGGTCTCGAACGGGACGTCGACCGGCTGCTCGAAGACCGCGTCGAGCGGCACCTCGCCGTTCGGACCGGTCGCGCGCATGCGGGCGTGCAGCGAGTCCAGCCCGGCGCGCGCGATGTCGACCGCCGCCTCGCCGTCGCGCAGCAGCCCGGCCTCGACGAGCCGGCGGAAGTGGGTCAGGTAGGCCTGCCGCCAGTTCGTCTCCCGCTCGGCGGCCGCCGCCCCGACCGGGTCGACCTCCCGCAGCGCGTCCGCGACGACACCGCGTCCCAGCGCCGAGGTGCTGCGCCGGCCGTCGACCTCGGGGAACACCACGCCACTGGAAGCCATGGCGCGAGTATGCCGGGTGCCGCCGGAAACGCCGAAGGGCCCGGAACCGTCTCGGTTCCGGGCCCCTCGGGCGCTCAGGTCACGTCGTGCCCGCGGGCCTACTCGACTCCAAGGCGCGCCTTCAGCCCGTCGAGCTCCACCTGCAGCTGCGTCGGCAGGGTCTCGCCGAACTTGGCGAACCACTCCTCGATCTGCGGGATCTCGGCCTTCCACTCCTCGGCGTCGACCGCGAGCGCCTGCTCGAGCTCGGCGTCGGACATGTCCAGGCCGTCGGTGTCGAGCGACTCCGGCGTGGGGACGTGGCCGATCGGGGTCTCGACCGCGGCGGCCTTGCCCTCGATCCGCTCGATCGCCCACTTCAGCACGCGGCTGTTCTCGCCGAACCCGGGCCACAGGAAGTTGTCGTCCTCGTCGCGGCGGAACCAGTTGACGTAGAAGATCTTCGGCAGCTTGGCCGCGTCGGCGTCCTTGCCGAGGTTGATCCAGTGCTGGAAGTAGTCGCCGGCGTTGTAGCCGATGAAGGGCAGCATCGCCATCGGGTCGCGGCGCACGACGCCGACCTGGCCGGTCGCGGCGGCGGTGGTCTCGGAGGAGAGCGTCGCGCCCATGAACGTGCCGTGCACCCAGTCGCGGGACTCGGTCACCAGCGGCACGGTCGTCTTGCGGCGGCCGCCGAAGAAGATCGCCGAGATCGGCACGCCCCTGGGGTCGTAGTACTCCTCGGCGAGGATGTCGCACTGCTCGATCGGGGTGCAGTACCGGCTGTTCGGGTGGGACGACAGCTCCTCGGAGTCCGGCGTCCAGTCCTGCTTCTTCCAGCTCGTGGCGTGGGCCGGGGTGTTCTCGAGGCCCTCCCACCACACGTCGCCGTCATCGGTCAGCGCGACGTTGGTGAAGACCGAGTTGCCCTTGTTGATGGTCTTCATCGCGTTGGGGTTGGTGTGCTCGTTGGTGCCCGGCGCGACGCCGAAGAACCCGAACTCGGGGTTCACGGCATACAGCCGGCCGTCCTCGCCGAAGCGCATCCAGGCGATGTCGTCGCCGAGGGTCTCGACCTTCCAGCCGGGGATGGTCGGGGCGAGCATCGCCAGGTTCGTCTTGCCGCACGCAGACGGGAAGGCGGCCGCGACGTAGTAGACCTGCTGCTCGGGGGAGATGAGCTTGAGGATGAGCATGTGCTCGGCGAGCCAGCCCTCGTCGCGCGCCATGACCGAGGCGATGCGCAGCGAGTAGCACTTCTTGCCCAGCAGGGCGTTGCCGCCGTAGCCCGAGCCGTAGGACCAGATCATCCGCTCCTCGGGGAACTGGACGATGTACTTCTCGTCGTTGCACGGCCACGGCACGTCGGCCTGGCCGGGCTCGAGCGGGGCGCCGAGGGAGTGCAGCGCGGGGACGTAGCGCGCCTCCTCGCCCAGCTCCTCGATCCGGCGCAGGACGTTGACGCCGCAGCGGGCCATGACCCGCATCGACACCACGACGTACTCGGAGTCGGTGATCTCGACGCCGAACATCGGGTTCTCGGCGTTGAGGTGGCCCATGACGAACGGGATGACGTACATCGTCCGGCCCTTCATGCTGCCCTTGTACAGGCCACGCATGAGGTCCTTCATCTTCTCCGGGTCCATCCAGTTGTTGGTGGGCCCGGAGTCCTTCTCCTCGCGGGAGCAGATGAACGTGCGGTCCTCGACCCGGGCGACGTCGATCGGGTCGGACGCGGCGTAGAAGCTGTTCGGCTTCTTCGACTCGTCCAGGCGCACGAACGTGCCGGCCTCGACGAGCTTGTCGGTGAGGCGGGTCCACTCGGCGTCGGAGCCGGTGACCCACTCGATGGAGTCGGGGGTGGTCAGCGCGGCCACCTCGTCGACCCACGCCTGCAGCCTGGCGTGCGTCGTCCCCCCTGCGCGCTGGTCGGTCTGAGTCGCCTCGGTCGTCATGTGATCGGCCGTCCCTTTCGTCCCGCAGATCCCTCGCCGCGGTTCGTGCGGTGGTGCGTCCACGCGACATCGGGTGATGTCCACATGGTGAACGCTGCTGATCCGGCCAAGGTACGCCCACGGCGGAGGGGGTCGGTACCGCAGATGCAGGGCAGCGCTCGTGAAAAGCCTCACAACCGACGGGTAGCGCCGAGGTGCCTGCTCGGTTCTTGCAGGGCCTGCAAGAACCGAGCCGAATTCGCCTGTCGTTCGTGCAGATTCGTCATGGCGCGGAGAGCGCCGGGTGCCTCGCCGGATCGGTCCGTGTGCCGGGCGGTGGGCAGCCGGGGTGGCGTCGGCAGAGGCGCCCCGACGGCGGTGCGCGCACCTGACCGCCGGCCTCGCAGGCCCCGATTTCGTGCCGGGCGGGGGAGCCGGTAGTCTTTCCCGTCGTTGCTCCGCGTACGGACACCAGGATCCGCCGGGGCGACATCTGCGCCCGTAGCTCAACGGATAGAGCATCTGACTACGGATCAGAAGGTTAGGGGTTCGAATCCCTTCGGGCGCGCTCTGAGTTGAGACAGACGACGCAGCCCCGGTCCGCCACAGGCGACCGGGGCTTTGTCGTCGCCGGTCAGGGTCCGGCGACGCTGGGGGACGCCGGCACCTAGGCCGGCGGGTGCGTGAGCAGGTCGCGGGTGCGCCGGTACCCGTCCTCGTCCACCTCGCCGCGGGCGAACCGCAGGTCGAGCTCACGCAGGGCCTCGTCGGACCGGCTGGGTCCCTGCGCCTGCACCGGCGGGGTGCCGGACACCGGGTGCGTGTCCCTCGGCGGGCGTCCGGCCACCACGATGGCCACCACGGCGGCCACGAGCACCAGCAGGAGCAGCAGCAGGCCGCCGCCCATCATCCACCAGCCCCAACCCCAGCCGCGGTCGTCGTACATCATCGGGATCTCCGCTCCTTCGCACCCGGACGCGTCGGTGGCGTCCTGTGCCCACCGTGCGGTGACGGTGCCGCCGCGGGACAGGGCCGAAGGGCCCGGCTCAGAACACCGGCTTGCCGCCGGTGACCCCCAGCACCGTCCCGGACACGTAGCTCGCCTCGTCCGAGGCGAGGAAGACGAAGGCCGCAGCCACCTCGACGGGGTGCCCGGCCCGGCCCAGCGGCACGTCTGCTCCGAAGCCCTCGACCTTGTCGGCCGACATCGTCGCCGGGATGAGCGGGGTCCAGATCGGGCCCGGTGCCACGGCGTTGACCCGTGTGCCCTGCGCGCCCAGCTCCTGCGCGAGGTTGACCACCATGTTGGTCAGGGCCGCCTTGGTGGCCGCGTAGTCGACCAGGTGGGAACTCGGCTGGTACGCCTGCACGGACGTCGTCACGACGATGCTGCCGCCGTCGGCCAGGTGCGGCGCCAGCTCGTGGACGAGCCAGAAGGTCGAGAAGACATTGGTCTCGAACGTCCGCCGGACCTGGTCGGGCGGGAAGTCGCGCAGCTCGTCGTGGGACATCTGGAACGCTGCGTTGCAGACGAGCACGTCGAGGCCACCGAGGGCCGACACCGCGGTGTCGGCGAGCTCGACGTTCGCCTGGTGCTCGCGCAGGTCGGTGGCGAAGCCCACGCCCGTGCGGCCCTCGGCGCGGATGGCCGCGACCGTGTCGTCGGCGTCGGCCTGCTCCTGCGGGAGGTGGGCGATCGCGACGTCCGCCCCCTCCTTGGCGAAGGCGATGGCGGTGGCCCGGCCGATGCCGGAGTCGCCACCGGTGACGAGGGCGCGCCGCCCGGTGAGCCGTCCCCGGCCCTCCCAGGAGGTCTCGCCGTGGTCGGGTCGCGGGTCCAGCGCGGCGAGGCTGCCGGGCCACTCCTGCTGCTGGGCGGGGATCGACGAGAGGTCTGCGCGTTCGCTCATGTCCGCGTCCTACCCCGGTGGCGTCCGCCGTATGCCTGGCACGCTCGGGCAGCGCGTCCTCGGCCGAACGGCCGGAAACGGGCGCATCCGGCGGGATCCGGGGGCTGCCCGGCATACGGTCGCGACCAACCCCGCCACCTCCAGCAAGGACGCACGATGACGCCTGCCCCGCGACGGGCACTGTCCGGGTCCGCCGCCCTCGCGGGCGTCCTCGCGCTCGCCACCCTGGCCGCCTGCACCACGGACCCCGCGCCGGCGAAGGCGACCACGGTCGTGGCGGCGGCTCCCGCGAGCTGGAAGCCGGCACCCGCCGACCCGCGCTCGTGGGCCCCGGACCCCGCGACCACCGGCGGGCTGTCGACCGTCGCCGCCGCGAAGGGGGACCGCCTGCTGCTGCACACGGCGCACGGGGACGTCGACTTCTGGTCCGGCGTCAACCTCGGCAGCACCACCCCCGGCCACAGCCCGGGCGAGCTCGCGATCAGCCGCGAGGAGTACCGCCGCTGGTTCGCCCAGATGGGCCAGATGGGCGTGCACACGCTGCGCGTCTACACGATCCACCCGCCGGCGATGTACGAGGAGCTCGAGGCGTACAACGAGGCGCACCAGGACGCGCCCATCTACCTGGTGCAGGGCGTCTACCTGTCGGACGAGTCCTACGTGCGCACCCGCGACCTCTTCGCTGCCGGTCCCACCGCCGCGATGGGCGCCGAGCTGCGGGACGCGTCCGCGGCCGTGCACGGCGACCTCACGCGCGCCCCGCGGACCGGGCGCGCCGGCGGCAGCTGGACGGCCGACGTGTCGCCGTGGGTCTCGGCCTGGATCGTCGGCATGGAGTGGGACGGGTATGCCACCCGCGCCTCCGACGCCCGCAACACCTCGAAGCCGCTGCACCGGGGCCGGTACTTCGCCAACACGGCCGGCGCCACCCCGACCGAGCGCTGGCTGGCCGCGCGCATGGACGAGCTCGCGACGCACGAAGCGGCCCGCGGCGTCTCGGCTCCCATCGCGTTCGTCAACTGGCCGACGACCGACCCGCTGCGCCACCCGGCCGAGCCGCTCACCAGCGAGGACGCCGTCGGCGTCGACGCCAACCACGTGCTGCCGACGACGGCGTGGCCCGGCGGGACGTTCGCCAGCTTCCACGCCTACCCGTACTACCCGGACTTCCTGCGGCACCAGCCCGCCTACGCGAAGGCCGACGACCCGTACCTCGCCTACCTGCTCGACCTGAAGCGGCACTTCGCCCCGCGCATGCCCCTGCTCGTCAGCGAGTTCGGCGTGCCCTCCTCGCTCGGGTCGGCCCACGCCGGCACCAAGGGCCGGGACCAGGGCGACCACAGCGAGCAGGAGGCGCTCTCGATGGACGCGGCGATGCTGCGGTCCTTCAAGGACGCCGGGCTCGCGGGCGGACTGCTCTTCTCCTGGGTCGACGAGTGGTTCAAGTTCACCTGGAACACCCTTTCCCGCCAGTCGGTCGTCGACGGCGAGCGCCGGTCCGTCTGGCACGACCCGCTCACCAACGAGCAGCACTTCGGCCTGGTCGCCCAGGACCCGTCGAGGGTGGGTCGGAGCGTCCCGTGGGAGTCGCGCACCGGCGTCCAGCGGGTCGCCGTCGACCACGACGAGTCGTACGTCCACCTCACCCTCGACCTCGGGAAGGCGCCGACCACGCCCGTGCGCATCGGCTTCGACGTCGTCCCCGGCGGCCTCGCCCTCCCCGGCGGCTCGACCAGGGCCGCGGGCATCGAGGACTACGCCGTCACCGTCGACCCGGCGGCGCAGACGGCCACGATGGTCGTCGACGGGGCGATCGACCCGGTGCGGCTGGACGGCCTCCCCGCGAGCTCGGTGCCGAAGGCCGGCGCCGACGGCTGGTCGCTGGAGCGGCTGACCACCAACCGGCCGTTCGTCCTCCCCCTGACCCGCCAGCACAGCCCCGCGGAGTTCCTCGAGGTCGGCCACCTGCGTCGCGGCTCCTGGGACCCCGCCACCAGCGGCTTCGACGACCGGGCGACCTGGCAGCTCAGCGGGAAGCAGCTCACGCTGCGGCTCCCCTGGTCGATGCTCGGGCTGGGCGACCCGTCCTCGAAGACGGCGGTCGTGCCCAGGGACGGACGTGCCGTCGCCGTCCCGGTGCAGGACATCGGTGTCGTCGTCGACGCCGGCCCGGGTGGGAAGGCCGAGCTGCGGGTCCGGTGGGACGCCTGGAACCAGGCGAGGCACACCGAGCGGGTCAAGGCCGGCGCCCAGGTCTTCGTCGACGCGCTCACCGCCGTCTCGCGCTGAGGCCGCTTCCTGGCGCGGCCGTCAACCGCGCCTGCCCGGCGGCGGAGCCGTCGTCGGCCCACCCTCGCGGACCCCTCGGCGGCGCGTCCGTCAGCGGCGGAGCCGGGCTCCCCGGAGCGCCAGCACGAGGCCGATGAGGGCGACCACCGGGCCGACCACGGCCCACAGCGTCACGCCCGTCATCGGGCTGCCGCCGACCACGCCCAGGCCCTGGAGGGTCCACAGGACGCCGACGGCGAAGACTGCGCCCCCGAGTGCCAGGGCGAGTGGTCGGGTCATGGGGCCAGCGTATGCCGCGTGTCCACGGGACTTCACGGACATCACCGGCATACGACCCTGCGGCTCTTGACCACAGGCATCCGCAGGAGGACCGTCGCGAACGAGCCCGAGCGCGCGGCGGGCAGCCGGGGGGCCGTGGTCGCCGCGGCGGGGCGGGGTGTGCCGGGTGGTCTTCGTGGTACGACCACCCGGCACACGACCAGCGCCGGTCAGAAGTCGTCGTCGAAGCCGACCTGCCCCGTCACGCCCACCTGGTAGGCCGAGACCCTGCGCTCGAAGAAGTTCGACAGCTCCTGCACGTCCTGCAGCTCCATGAACGCCAGCGGGTTCGCCGACCCGTACTCCGGCTCGAGTCCGAGCTGCTGCAGCCGGCGGTCGGCGACGTTCTCGAGGTAGAGCCGCATGTCCGTCGTCGACAGGCCGGCCACGCCACCACCCAGCAGGTCCTGCGCGAACTGGGCCTCGGCGTCGACCGCCTCACGCAGCATCGCCCGCACCTGCGCGGCCATCTCGTCGTCGAACAGGTCGGGCTCCTCGGCCCGGACCGTCTCGACCACGTCGAACGCGAACGCCATGTGCATCGACTCGTCGCGGAACACCCAGTTGGTCCCCGACGCCAGGCCGTTGAGCAGTCCCCGCGAGCGCAGGAAGTACACGTAGGCGAACGCGCCGTAGAAGAACAGGCCCTCGATGCACGCGGCGAAGCAGATCAGGTTGAGCAGGAACGCCTTGCGGTGCTCGCGGGTCTCGAGCCGGTCGAGCTCGAACACCGAGTCGATCCAGCGGAAGCAGAAGTCCGCCTTGTGCTTGATCGACGGGATGGTGTCGACGGCCGCGAAGGCCTCGGCCCGCTCGTTCTCGTCGGGGACGTAGGTGTCGAGCAGCGTCAGGTAGAACTGCACGTGCACGGCCTCCTCGAACAGCTGCCGGCTGAGGTACAGCCGGCCCTCGGGGGAGTTGACGTGCTGGTAGAGGTTGAGCACGAGGTTGTTGGCCACGATCGTGTCGCCGGTCGCGAAGAAGGCGACGAGGCGCGAGACCAGGTGCCGCTCGGCGTCGGTGAGCCGCTTCAGGTCCTTGAGGTCGGAGTGCAGGTCGACCTCCTCGACCGTCCACGTGTTCTTGATGGCGTCGCGGTACCGCTCGTAGAAGTGCGGGTACCGCATCGGCCGCAGGGTGAGGTTCATGCCCGGGTCGAGCAGCATCCGGGGGGTCGTGTGGTCGCTGCCGGTGGTGGCGGCGGTGGTGGTGGTCTGGTCGGTGGTCACTGGCAGGCCTCGCAGCTCTCGGGGTTCTCGAGGGAGCACGCGATGGCCTCCCCGTCGGTCGGGGTGATGGGAAGCGGCGCCGCGGCAGGCGGCGCGCCACCCGCGGTGGGTGCCTTCGCGGCGACGGAGACCGTCGCCTGCTGGATGCGCGTCGCCGGTCGCGAGCGCAGGTAGTACGTCGTCTTCAGACCGGCCTTCCACGCGTAGAGGTACATCGAGCTGAGCTTCCCGATGGTCGGCGCCGCCAGGAACAGGTTGAGCGACTGGCTCTGGTCGATGTACGGCTGGCGCGCGGCCGCGAGGTCGATGAGCGCCCGCTGCGGCAGCTCCCACGCGGTCCGGAACAGCAGCCGCACGTCCTCGGGCAGGTCGAGGACCCCCTGCACCGAGCCCTCGCTGCGCTTGACGGCCTCGCGCACCTCGGGCGTCCACAGCCCGCGGTCCTTGAGCTCGCGGACGAGGGCGGTGTTGACCTGGAGGAACTCGCCCGAGAGCGTCTCGCGCTTGAACAGGTTCGACACCTGCGGCTCGATGCACTCGTAGCAGCCGGCGATCGACGCGATCGTCGCCGTGGGCGCGACCGCGACGAGGAGGCTGTTGCGCAGCCCGTGGTCGGCGACGGCCGCGCGCAGCGCGCCCCACCTCTCGGTCTGGGTCGGGGTCACCCCCCAGAGGTCGGGCTGGAGGTCGCCGCGGGCCGCCCGCGTCTGCCCGTATGCCGGGTGCGCGCCGTGCTCGGCCGCGAGCTCGGCGGAGCGCTCCAGGGCCGAGAGGTAGACCTCCTCGGCGATGCGGGTCGACAGCTCGCGCGCCTCGCCCGAGTCGAAGGGCAGCCGCAGGGCGAAGAAGACGTCCTGCAGGCCCATCATCCCGAGGCCGACCGGGCGCCAGCGCGGGTTCGAGGCGGCCGACTCGGTGCTCGGGTAGTAGTTCACGTCGATGACCCGGTCGAGGTAGGTCACCGCGGTGCGGACGGTGGACCGCAGTGCGCCCCAGTCGATCCCGTCACGCCCGGGGGTGAGGTGCCGGGCCAGGTTGACCGAGCCGAGGTTGCAGACCGCGGTCTCGCCGTCGCTGCTGACCTCGATGATCTCGGTGCACAGGTTCGACAGGTGCACGACGGGAGCGCCCGGGCCCTGCTCGTCCGAGGTCTGGTTGCAGGTGCGGTTGCTGGCGTCCTTGAACGTCATCCAGCCGTTCCCGGTCTGGGCCAGGGTGCGCATCATCTTCCCGTAGAGCTCGCGCGCGCTCACGGTGCGCACGACGCGCCCCTCTCGCTCCGCCGCGGCATACGCCTGCTCGAAGGCCGGCCCCCACAGGTCGGGCAGCTCGGGCACCTCGCTGGGGTCGATGAGCGACCACTGCTCGTCGGCCTCGACCCGGCGCATGAACTCGTCGGGGACCCAGTTGGCGAGGTTGAGGTTGTGCGTGCGGCGGGCGTCCTCGCCGGTGTTGTCGCGCAGCTCGAGGAACTCCTCGACGTCGGGGTGCCACGGCTCGAGGTAGACGCAGGCGGCGCCCTTGCGGCGGCCACCCTGGTTGACCGCGGCCACCGAGGAGTCGAGCGTGCGCAGCCACGGGACGATGCCGTTGGAGTGGCCGTTCGTGCCGCGGATCAGAGCACCGCGGCCGCGGACCCGCGACCAGGAGATCCCGATGCCGCCGGCGAACTTCGACAGCCTGGCGACCTGCGCGTAGCGGTCGTAGATCGAGTCGAGCTCGTCGCGCGGGCTGTCGACGAGGTAGCAGGAGGACATCTGCGTGTGCCGGGTGCCGGAGTTGAACAGGGTCGGCGAGCTCGGCAGGTAGGCCAGGCTCGACATCAGCCGGTAGAAGTCGATCGCCTCCTGCGGGGTGTGCGCGAGGCCGCAGGCGACCCGCATCAGCCAGTACTGCGGGGTCTCGATGACGTCGCGGGTCTGCGGGTGGCGCAGCAGGTAGCGGTCGTACACGGTCCGCAGGCCGAAGTACTCGAACCGCCGGTCGGCGGACGGGTCGACGGCGTGGTCGAGCTTGCGCGCGTTCGCCTCGACGAAGGCGGCCGTCTCGTCCCCGATCAGCCCCTCGAGGTGCCCGAGCCGCACGGCCTGGCTGAACGACGCCACCTGCGCGCCGCGCACCTCCTTGTCGATGTAGTTCGACAGCAGCCGGGCCGCGAGCCGGGAGTACTCCGGCTCGCTGGCCGTCATCTCGGCCGCCGTCTGGATCGACAGGCGGTCCAGCTCGGCCGTCGTCGCACCGTCGTAGAGCCCGCTGATCGTGCGGGTGGCGACCGTCATGGGGTCGACCTCGGGGAGGTCGTCGCACCAGCGCTCGACGGCGCGGACGATCTTCATGACGTCGACGGGTTCGGCGTCGCCGTTGCGCTTGCGCACCTGCATGGTGCTGCGGCGCGGTGTGGTGCCGGGCGCATCCTGCGCCGCGGCGGTGCCGGTGGTGGTTCCTGTGGTGGTCTCCGGGGCGTCGGGCGCCCGGTCCTCGACCTGGGTCATCTGCTCTCTCCTCGCGAGCGGTTCCGGAGGAGCCGGGCCGCGCGGGGAGGGGACGACGACACAGGGGCGCGCCCACGGCATACCGCTGCCGCACACGTCGCACCGCTGTCGCTGGACCCGCCCTCGAGGCCACGACTCCACCACGCGCGGGTGCGCGTGGCCGCTGGCAGGTCTTCGGACTCCCGGGCGTGCCGTGGACGGCAGGTGCCGACCACGGTTCCTACTGGCCGTCGCTTCCCACGCCCGGGGGCGCAGTGCTTGGTTGACGGCGGTCGTTCCCGGTCACCGCTGCGGGGCAGTCCCGGAGTCGCACCGGGTTCCCTCTTGCCCCGGAGCCGATGGATCTCGGCCCCGGACCAGCTGCGGCCCACCATATGGGGTGGTGGCCGCGGAACCCCGCCACCACATGTTGTGTGCGCGTGTCCCGGCGTGTCGCGGTGGGCCGCGGCGGGGCCGAAGGTCCCTGTCCGTGCCCTCGCGTCGCGCCCACCATGGGGCCATGTCCGCGACCGGACCCGTCCGGCGGGCGCGGTCGCCGCTGCCCGCCTCGCGTGGCGCGCGATGGCTGCGGGAGGGGGAGGCCGTCGCCGCCGCGGCGCTGGCGGTCGCCCTGCTGGCCTTCGGCCTGCCGCGCGTCGCGGGCGTCGGCTGGGGCCAGGTCGGTGCGGTGCTCGCGCAGCTCACGGCGGCGGAGGTAGGGCTGCTGGCCGCGGTCTGGCTTGCCGGCCTCGCCGTGCAGACGGTGGCACTGTCCGCCGCCCTGCCCGGGCTGAGCCACCGTCGCGCGTTCTTCCTCAACATCACCGGCAGCGCCGTGTCGAACCTGCTGCCGCTCGGTGGCGCCGCGGGGTCGGCCGTCAACTACTGGGCGGTGCGCGCCTGGGGCTTCGGCACGCCGGCGTTCCTGCGCTGGGCCCTGGTCACGAACATCTGGGACGTGCTGGGCCGGCTGGCGGTCCCGGCCGTGGCGCTCGGCTGGTTCCTCGCCGCGGGGACGCACTCCGAGGCCCTGACCACCGCGGGCCTGGGCGCCTGCGCCACCCTGCTCGTGCTGCTCGTGGTCACCGTCCTGGTGCTGCGGGAGCCTCGCCGCGTCGCGTGGCTCGGCCGGGTGGTCGACCCCGTCGCGACCCTCCTGCGCCGTCCGCCGGCCCCCGGCACCTCCTACTCCGACCGGGTCGTCGCCGCCGTCGCGTCGGTCGCCGACCTCGTGCGGGTCGTGTGGGTGCGGCTGACCGTGGGCAAGCTCGCGTATGCCGTGATGCAGGCGGTGCTCCTCTGGCTCTGCCTGGACCTGCTGGGCGCTCGACCTCCCCTCGTGGTGGTGGCGGGGGCCTTCGCGGTCGAGCGGCTCCTGTCCCTGGCCGTCATCTCCCCGGCCGCGACGGGGATCGTCGAGCTGGGCATGACCGGGCTGCTGGTGGCCCTCGGCACGGCGCCCGCCCCCGCCGCGGCGGCCGTCCTGCTCTACCGGCTGTTCGTGATCGGGATGGAGGTGCCGTTCGGCGGGGCGCTGCTGGGCTGGTGGCTGCTGCGCCGGCTGCGGGACCGCGCGCGGGACCGTGCGGCGGGACGCGGTCCGGCGGGACGAGGTCCGGCGGAGCCGGCCGCCGACCCCGGGCCCAAGGACCCTAGGACGCCCGCCGTGACGGCGCGACGGTCGAGGTGACACAGGAGGTCCATCATGGCTGCCGTCCAGGCCGCACCGGTCGCACCCCAACCCCGTCCGCACGCCTACCCCGTCCAGCTGGACGCCGACACGACGCCACACGCCTCCCGCTGGCTGTGGCTGGTGAAGTGGCTGCTGGCCGTCCCCCACGTGGTCGTGCTCGCGTTCCTCTGGGTGGCCTTCGCCGTCCTGAGCGTGGTGGCGTTCTTCGCCATCCTGGTGACCGGGCGCTACCCCCGCGCGCTGTTCGACTTCAACGCCGGCGTCCTGCGGTGGAGCTGGCGGGTGTCGTACTGGTCCTACGGCGCCCTCGGCACCGACCGGTACCCGCCCTTCACCCTAGACGAGGTGCCCGACTACCCCGCCCACCTCGAGGTCGACTACCCCGAGCACCTGTCCCGCGGCCTCGTGCTGGTCAAGTGGTGGCTGCTCGCCCTGCCGCACTACGTCGTCGTCGGGCTGCTCGTCGGGTCGAGCACGTATGCCATCAGGGACGTCGACCGCTGGCGCACCGTGGGCCCGCAGACCGGGCTCATCGGCATCCTCGTGCTCGTGGCCGGGGTGCTCCTCGCCGCGACCGGGCGGTACCCGCAGGCTCTGTACGACCTCGTGCTCGGGCTCAACCGGTGGGTGATCCGGGTCGCCGCCTACGTCGGTCTCATGACCGACGTCTACCCGCCGTTCCGCCTCGACCAGGGCCCGCACGAGCCGTCCGGCATGGCCTTCGCGCCCGCCGCCCCGGCGCCCCCGGCTGGTTCCCCGACCGGGCCCGCCACCACGTCCTCGACCGGCGCGGTGCAGCCGACAGGGGCGGGTGGAGGCCCGGGTGGCCCGTACCCGCCGCCGCCCGCGGGACCACCGTCCGGAGCGGGCGGCTCGGCTGCCGCGCCGCGCACGGGGTGGGTCGCCAGGCGGGTCGTGGGGGTCGTGGCCGGCTCCGTCGCCGTCCTGGTCTCGCTGGGGCTGCTGACCGGTGGCCTCGCCCTCGTGGTGGCCGACAACGCAGCGCGCCACGACGGGCTGGTCACCGTGGTCGACCGGACCGTCCGCTCGGCCGGGTATGCCGTCGTCACGCCGTCGGCGGTCGTGGACAGCCGGTCCGGTGGCACCGACTGGGCCGCGCGCGTGATCGGTGACGTCCGCATCCGCGTGACGCCGCAGTCCGCGGGCCAGTCCCTGTTCGTCGGCATCGGCCCGACGGCCGACGTCGACCGCTACCTGGCCGGGGTGGCGCGCACCCAGGTGGACACCCGGGCCTCCGGTGACCGGGACCTGGCCGGGGTCGCGCCGGCGACCGCACCGGGCGCGGCAGGGTTCTGGGTCGCCCGGGCGCAGGGCGCCGGCACGGTCGACCTGCGGTGGCGGCCCACCAGCGGCGACTGGTCCGTCGTCGTCATGAACTCCGACGCCACCGCCGGGGTCTCCACGGCCGTGGTGGCGGGCGCCGAGCTCCCGTGGCTGGGCACCGCCGGTGCGGTGCTCCTCGTCCTCGGCGTGCTCCTGCTCGTCGCCGGTGCGGTCCTCGTGGTGGTCATGGTCCAGCGCGCCTCGGTCCGGCACGCCGCACCGCCCGCCCGGGCGGGCACGCTGTGAGCGGGCCGGTTCGTCCGGTGGGGCAGCGCCGCTCGGGGACGGGCGGCCGGTGGGCGCTGGCGGCGGTCGTGGTCGGTGCCGCCGTCCTGCTGCTGCTCGGTGCCTGCGCGGCCGACGCCAACCCGTCGGTGTCCTCGGCGCCGGGCGTGCCCGGCTTCTGGCTCGGCCTGTGGCAGGGCCTGATCAGCCCGATCACGTTCCTGGTGTCGCTGTTCCGCGACGACGTCGGCATCTACGCCGTGCGCAACTCCGGAGCCTGGTACGACTTCGGCTTCATGCTGGGCGTGTCCATCTTCTTCGGCGGTAGCGCGCGATCCGGTGCCGCGGCCACGCGGGCCGCCCCCCGGCGGCGGGGTCCGGATCGGCGCCCGACCCGCTGACGCCACCTCGACTTCTTGCCCGGTCGGCACCGTCCGGGGCCGGGCCCGGCGCCGAAACGGTCGTCGCCGGGCAAGAAGTCGGGACGGTGGCGGCGGGTCAGGCCGGGCGGAGCCAGGCAGCGGCGTCGACGGGGAGCATCCCGTCGACGACCGGGGCGCTGGCGAGGAGCACCTGGGCGTCCCCCGGCAGCGCGACCGGGGCGGCCGAGATGTTGACGACGCAGCGCAGGACCGACCCGCGCTCGAAGTCGAGCACCCCGTCGGCCGACTCGCGCCACCGCAGGCTCTGCGTGCCCAGACCCGGCAGGTCGCGCCGCAGGTGCAGGGCGTCGCGGTAGAGGGACAGCATGGAGCCGGGGTCCTCGCGTTCGCGCTCCACCGTGTACCGGTCCCAGCCCTCGGGCTGCGGCAGCCAGGTCGACGCGCCCGAGGGGCTGAACGCATACGGCGGGTGCTCGCCGGCCCAGGGCATGGGGACGCGGCAGCCGTCGCGACCGCGCATCGTGCCACCGCTGCGGGCGAACATCGGGTCCTGGAGCACCTCGTCGGGCAGGTCGTCGACGTTCGGCAGGCCCAGCTCCTCGCCCTGGTAGACGTAGGCGCCGCCCGGCAACGCCAGCATGAGCATCGCCGCGGCCCGGGCCCGGCGGGTGCCGAGCTCGAGGTCGGACTCCTCGCCGGCGCCGTCGGTGATGAAGACCGAGCTCGTCGTGCGCCGGCCGTACCGGGTCACGAGGCGCGTCTCGTCGTGGCTGCTCAGCACCCAGGTCGACGGGACGCCGATCGGCTCGTACGACGCGAGCGTCGCGTCGATCACCGACCGCAGCGCGCCGGCGTCCCAGGCCGACTTCATGTACGGGAAGTTGAAGGCCGAGTGCATCTCGTCCGGCCGCAGGTACTTGGCGAGTCGCTCCGGCCCGTTGACGACGGCCTCGGCGACGAACACGCGGTCGCCCCCGTAGGTGTCGGCGATCCGGCGCCACCGGCGGAACACCTCGTGCACGGTGTCGACGTCCCAGTGCGGGTTGTCGGTCCACTCCAGCGTGCGGAACTCGGCGACGTCGCCGTAGTCGGCGTCGGGCAGCCCGGCCGCCTTGCCCATCGCCGGGGCCGCGTCGATCCGCAGGCCGTCCACCCCGCGGTCGAGCCAGAACCGCAGCACGTCGTCGAAGTCGGCGAGCACGTCGGGGTTGGTCCAGTCGAGGTCCGGCTGCTCGAGCGCGAACATGTGCATGAACCACTGGCCCGGACGGCCGTCGGCCTCGGTGACGCGCTCCCAGGCCGAGCCGCCGAAGCAGCTGATCCAGTTGTTGGGCGGCTCGTCGCCGCCCGGCCCGCGGCCGTCGCGGAAGAGGTAGCGCGCCCGCTCGCGCGATCCCGGACCCGCGGCCAGTGCGGCCCGGAACCACGGGTGCTGGTCCGAGGTGTGGTTGGGGACGACGTCGATGATGACCTTGAGGCCGAGCTCGTGCGCTGTGGCGATCACGGCGTCGGCGTCGGCGAGCGTCCCGAACATCGGGTGGATGTCGAGGAAGTCGCTGACGTCGTACCCGCCGTCGGCCATGGGGGAGGGGAACCACGGCGAGATCCAGATGCCGTCGACCCCGAGGTCAGCGAGGTAGGGCAGGCGCTCGAGCAGCCCGGGCAGGTCGCCCTCTCCGTCGCCGTTCCCGTCGGCGAAGCTGCGCGGGTACACCTGGTAGAGCACCGCGTCGCGCCACCAGGCGCCGGCCGAGTCCGTGGTGGCCGCGTCGGTGGACGGGCTGGGGAGGGTGTCGGTCATGCTGCGCTCCTGGGGCCGCGCCGGTGGGGCGATCCGAACCTAGTGCGCCCCGTCGTCCGTGTGCACCCACTGACCGCGACCCGGCCGGAGGCCGACAGGCCTCAGCCCACGGCTGCGGCGAACCGGGCCGACCAGTCGGCGAGCTCGGCCCGCACCTCCGGCGTGGCCTCCTCGATCGTGAACGGCGCGCCGACCACCCCGAGGCCGAACAGCGCCCACCGCGGCTCGAGCGCCTCCATCTCGATGCGGCACGACCGCTCGTCCACCGGGGTGAGCGTGGCCCACGGGCCGGTCCGCGGGCCGACCTCGGACGCGGGGGCGTGCACCAGCACCCGCACGGTCGTGCGGACCTCGTTGCGGGACAGGCCCTTGCGCACGTATGCCGCGGCGTCGCCACCCGGGACCTCCCGCGGCCGGAACCGCGCCCGGGTGCCCTCCGGCTCGCTGAGCCGGTCCATCCGGAAGGAGCGCCAGTCCTGCCGGTAGAGGTCGTAGCCGAGCAGGTACCACCGGCGCCCGACCGTGACGAGCCGGTGCGGCTCGACGTGCCGCCGCAGGTCCGCGCCCGCCGCCTGGCCACCGCGCGCCCGGTAGGTGAACCGGATGCGCTCGGTGTCGCGGGTCGCCTGGGCCACGACCGCGAGCACGTCGGCGCGCACCGTCGGTGCCTGCGAGAACGGCGAGTCGTCCGTCACCGCGCGCAGCGCCTCCGCCCGGCGCCGCAGCCGGGGCGGCAGCACCTGGACCACCTTGGACAGCGCGCTGACCGACGCCTCCGACAGGGTCCCGCTGGTGAGCTGCGCGGCCCCGTTGAGCGCGACCACCATGGCGATCGCCTCGTCCTCCTCGACGGTCAGCGGGGGCATCGAGGCACCCGCGCCGAGCTGGTAGCCGCCCTCGACGCCGCGCACCGAGTCCACCGGGTACCCGAGCTCGCGCAGCCGCTCGATGTCGCGTCGCAGGGTCCGCTCGGACACCTCGAGCCGGCCGGCGAGCTCGCCGCCTGGCCAGAACCGGTGGGTCTGCAGCAGCGACAGCAGCCGGAGGGTGCGCGAGCTCGTGTTGGCCATGGGTCCAGAGTCTCGCACCATGCGGTCAGGAAGTGACCGGAATGCTCCCTAGCGTCGTCGGTGGAAGCAGACCTCGACGAAGGAGACCCCGATGAGCACCACCGTGGACGCCGACCTGCCGGCCCCCATCCTGACGACCGCCCCGCCCGCCTCGACGCAGGAGCCCCAGCCGACGGAGGTGGCCGTCACCCGCGGCTCGCTGCCGGTCGGCCGGGCCCGCACCATCGCCCTGCTCAGCCTGTTCCTCGCCTCGACGATGGAGCTGCTCGACACGACCATCGTCAACGTCGCCCTGCCGACCATCGAGACGGGTCTGCGCGCGACCGACACGCAGCTGCAGTGGATGGTCGCGGCATACCCGCTCGCCTTCGCCCTCGCCCTCATCACCGGCTCGCGGCTCGGGGACCTGCTCGGGCGCAAGCGCGTCTTCGTCGCCGGCCTCGTCGGCTTCACGGCCACCTCGGCCGCCTGCGGCCTGGCGCCGAGCGCCGAGGCGCTGGTGGCGTTCCGCGCGGTCCAGGGCGTCGCCGCGGCGGCGATGATCCCGCAGGTGCTCTCCAGCCTGCAGGTGATGTACCGCCCGCACGAGCGGGCGAAGGCGATGGGCATGTTCACCGGCCTCGCCGGCCTGTCGGCGGTGCTCGGGCCGGTCATCGGCGCCGTGCTCACCCAGGCCGACGTGGCCGGCCTGGGCTGGCGCGCGATCTTCCTCGTCAACGTGCCGTTCGGGCTGGCCGCGGTCGTGGCCGCGCTGCGCCGGGTGCCCGAGTCGGTCGCGGAGCGGCGCCCGCGGATCGACCTGCACGGGGTCGTGGTGCTGGCGCTCGGCCTGCTCGGCGTGCTCTACCCGCTCACGCTCGGGCGCGAGCTCGGCTGGCCCGCCTGGGTGTATGCCGCGATGGCGGCCGGCGTCGCCGTCCTCGTCCTGTTCGGCCGGGCCCAGTGGCGCGCGGAGCGGGCAGGGCGTGAGCCGCTGGTGGCGACGAGCCTGTACCGAGGCCGCGGGTTCGCAGCCGGGTCGACGATGAACGCCCTGCTCTTCGCCTCGATGTCGTCGTACTTCCTGTGCCAGACCGTCTACCTGCAGGCGGGCCTCGGCTGGTCGGTGCTGCGGGCCGGCCTCGCCGGGGTGCCGTTCGCACTGACGACCACGGTCTTCGCCGGCGTCGGGGTGGCCGTGCTCGCGCCGCGGATCGGTCGTCGGGTGCTGCAGATCGGGGCGCTGACCTGGGCCGCCGGCGCGGTGCTCATCGGCGTGGCCGTGCACGGGGCGGACGCCTCGACGTCGCTGTGGGCCTTCCTGCCCGGGTTCGTCGTGGCGGGTGCCGGGTTCGGGCTCATGGTGTCTCCGATCGGCGTGTTCACCCTGGCCGACGTGCCGGTCGACAAGGCCGGCTCGGCGTCCGGTCTGTTCAGCACCACCGGCCAGCTCGCCGGCGCGACCGGGGTGGCGGCGGTGGGGTCGCTCTTCTTCTCCGTGGCGCAGGCGCACGCATCGTCCTCGCCGGTCGAGGTCTTCCGGCCCGCGGTCGAGGCGTCGCTGGCGGTGCTCGTCGGGCTCATGCTGGTGGCTGCGGTCGTCGCCCGGGCCCTCCCGCGCCACCCGCTGGTCGCCGAGCCCGCCGCGGAGGCGGTGGAGGCCGACTGAGGAGGCGCCGGGGCTGCGTCAGGCCGGGTGCGTGGCTGGCCGAGCCAGCTCTCGCACCCGGCGCGCGGCGGCCACGACCAGCGCCACCGCCAGCGGCAGCTCGACGAGGACCGCGCTGAGCACCGAGCCGAGGCGGTCACCCGCGTTCGCGGTGGTCACGTCGAACCATGCGTCGGCGCCCAGCATCCCGGCGGCGGCCACCGCGGCGAGGACGAACTCGGGCCGGCGCCGCAGTCCCAGCCACGCAGTGGTCGCGAGGAGGGCCGCGACGAGGACGTCGAACCCGACCCAGGCGAGGCTCCACGTCGACACCGTGTAGTGCGTGGGCAGCGAGACACCCAGGTAGGCCGCCCACGGGACCAGGGCGGCCGCGGCGACGAGCAGGAGGAACCGCCGGGTGTCCCTCGGGCGCGAGCGGTCCCGCAGGTCGTGGATGACACTCATGTCGGCCTCCTCGTCGCCGTCCCCGGCCCGGTCGGGCCGTCGGCACGCCTCGAGCATCACTCCACCGGCTGGCCGCCGGCCGGGCTCCGCCTGCGGGGCCGCTGTGACTGCGCGGCCTTGACCGGGCGCGCTGCGTCCGAGGAGGCCGCAGCACCTCAGCCCGCCGAGGCTGCCGTCAGCGGCGGCGGGTGTCGAGGAACTCGCCGATGCGGCCGATGGCCTCGGTGAGCACCTCGACGTCGGGCAGCGTCACGAGCCGGAAGTGGTCGGGCTCGAACCAGTTGAAGCCGGTCCCGTGGGTCACGAGGATCTTCTTCTCCCGCAACAGGTCGATGACGAACGCCTGGTCGTCCTCGATCGGGAACTGCTCGGGGTCGAGGCGCGGGAAGCAGTACAGCGCCCCGTGCGGCTCGACGCAGGACACGCCCTCGATCTCGTTGAGCAGCCGCCAGGCCGTCTTGCTCTGCTCGTAGAACCGGCCGCCGGGGTGGATGTACTCCTCGATCGACTGGTAGCCGCCGAGCGCGGTCTGGATCGCGTGCTGTCCCGGGACGTTGGCGCACATCCGCATGTTCGCCAGCAGGGTCAGGCCCTCGAGGAAGTCCGACGCGAGCGACTTCGGCCCGGACACCATGACCCACCCGGCCCTGTAGCCGCACACGCGGTAGGCCTTGGACAGCCCGCTGAAGGTCAGGCACAGGACGTCGTCACCGGCATACGTCGCGGTGTGGTGGTGCACCGGCTGGTGCTGGTCGTCGGCGAAGAGGATCTTCTCGTAGATCTCGTCGGACATGAGGACGAGGTCGTGCCGGCGGGCGATGTCGACGAGGCCGCGGACCGTCTCCTCGCTGTAGACGGCGCCGGTCGGGTTGTTGGGGTTGATGATGACCAGAGCGTGGGTGTTGGGGGTGATCTTGGCCTCGATGTCCTCGAGGTCGGGGTTCCAGCCGTTGGACTCGTCGCAGCGGTAGTGGACCGGGGTGCCGCCGGCGAGTGTCACCGCGCCGGTCCACAGCGGGTAGTCCGGCGCCGGGACGAGGATCTCGTTGCCGTCGTCGACGAACGCCGTCAGCACCATGGAGATGAGCTCGGAGACGCCGTTGCCGATGAAGACGTCGTCGACGTGCGTGTCGGTCAGGCCACGCGACTGGTAGTAGTGCGCGACCGCCGTCCGGGCCGAGTAGATGCCGCGGGAGTCGCTGTAGCCCTGGGCGTTCGGCAGGTGGTGCACCATGTCCTGCAGCACGGCCTGGGGCGCCTCGAACCCGAACGGTGCCGGGTTGCCGATGTTGAGCTTGAGGATCTTGTGGCCCTCGGCCTCGAGCCGCTGCGCCTCGACGAGGATCGGGCCGCGCACGTCGTAGCGGACCTGGTGCAGCTTGCGGGACTGGGTGATGCGGCGCACGCGTGCAGTGTGCCAAACCCCGGTGGGTACGGCCGGTCAGGCGCCACCAGCCGGGACGGCGCGTCCCTCGTGCGCACCCCCGGCTGCTTCCGCTTCAGCGGCTCCGTGAGGGGTCCAGCAGCTCCACGGTGGTCACGACCCGCGTCAGGCCGGGCGTGCGCGGGGTCGAGGAGAAGCCGAACGAGCACGGCGGGTCGACCGGGGCGAGGTCCCCGAGGTCGGTGCCACGCCAGCTGCCCGACAGCGAGGTGACCCGGTGCAGGTCCGTCGCGCCGTACCACTCGCGCCGGCCCTCGAGCGCCGCTCCGCGGGTGCGGACGCCGCGCAGCACGGTCCGGGCGACCGGGTCGACCGCCCCGGCCCACCACGTGCTCGTGGCGACGGGCCCGGGCACGGCGCGCAGCAGCCAGCCCAGCGGCGCCCGCCGGCCGAAGCCGAGGCGCAGCGACAGCGCGCCTCCTGCCGTCACCCGCCAGCCGCGTCCACGCGGCCCGCCCTCTTCCGCGACGGCCACCGGGACCTGGACGACCTCGTCGAACGCGTAGGTCTGCGCCACGAACTCGGCCACTCCCGGCGACGGCGCGAGCAGCGTCCGGTGCCCGGCGGCGTCCTCCACCATGACGTCGGCGAACGCGCCCAGGGGCGACTCGAGCCAGCGGCCGACGACGAGCCGCACGCCCGACGTCGAGCCCGCACCCGCGATGGCGCCGGCGAACCGCAGCCGGCTCACGGCGCAGGCCTCTGCGGTGCGGGCCGCTGCGCTGCGTCCCCCGCGCTGGGAGGCCTCTGCGGTGCGGGCGTGCGTGGGGCGGGCACGGGATCTGCCTTCCGGACGGGGACCCGCGCCGGCGCCCGGCGCGGTCGGCCCAGTATCGCCCGCGCCGCCGGACGGCGACACGCGACCGGCCTCCTCCGGGCGACGTACCGAAGCCCCGGGCCGCGCCCGTACTCTTTCGCCATGTCCCGTTCCCCTCTCGGCGAGCTCGAGGTCGAGCTCACGCGGCTCATGCGGCGGGCGCGCAGCGCCCAGCAACGAACCGCAGCCGAGGTGCACCCGGACCTGGACTCCGCCGGGTATGCCGTCCTGATCGCCGTCCGTGACCTGTCCGCCTCGGGTGGCGGCGCCCGTGGGGGCGAGGTGTCCGAGGTGCTGGGGCTGCACAAGTCGACGACCAGCCGGAACCTCACGACGCTCGAGGACCTCGGCCTGGTCGAGCGGATCCCGGACCCCGACGACGCGCGGGCCCGCCAGGTGCGGCTGACCCCGCAGGGCGCCGAGGCGCTCGACCGCTCGGTCCTCGGCCGCCGCGCGCGCCTGCGGGCCCAGCTGCAGGAGTGGGAGGCCGTCGACATCGCCGCCCTCGCCCGCCTCCTGCGCAAGCTCAACGACTCCGGCACCTGACACCGGGGCGGCCCGACGCGGGCCGCCTGACCTTGCGGGCGGGCCTGAATCCATCCCGCAAAACGGCAGTTGCTGACATGAAACGGCGATTCCGAACGCACGTTTAACGTCAGCAACTGCCGTTTTGCCGTGCGCAGCCGAGGTTCGGTGTCACCGACCGCACTGGCTCGACCAGCCCATGGCGTCACTCCCCATGCTGAAGTTGCATTCAGCAACTAAGTGACTTAAAGTTGCGTAGCGCAACCAAAGGAGTTCCCATGACCACCACGGCCCCCACGGCACCGACGAGCGGCGCCCCGACCGACGCCGCCGTCGACCACGCCCTGGAGGTGCTGTCGGCGCTGACCGGGCTGATCCGCACGAGCCGGTCGATCGGCCGCCGCCTCCAGGAGGAGGGCGCGGGCGCGTCCGGCACCCCCGTCGCCGTCCTCAAGGCCCTGGCCCGGGCCGACGGACACGACCGCCCTGGTGACCTCGCCGTCGCCGCCGGCGTCGCCCCCTCGGTCGTCAGCCGGGTCCTGCCCAGGCTCGAGGAGGACGGCCTGGTGTTCCGCCGTCCCGACGAGTCCGACGCCCGGTCCTGCCGGATCGCCCTCACCGACGAAGGCGTGGCGCACCTGGCCCGGGTGCAGCGCCTGACCGCCGCGCGCCTCGCGCCGGCGCTGGACGGCATACCTCCCGGCGACCTCGACCGGCTGCCCCGGCTGCTCGCCGAGCTCGACCGCGCGCTCGTCCGCGCCACCGACCCCCACCCCGCAACGACGCGGCACCACGAGACCACCACGACCCCACAGGACAACGACTGATGTCAGCCACCACCGCGCCCGCCACCGGGATCCCCGAACAGACGGGGGAGATGAGCCACCGGCAGATCCTGGAGGCCATGACCGGCCTGCTCGCCGGACTGTTCACCGCCCTCATCAGCAGCACCATCGTCTCGACCGCGCTGCCCACGATCATCGGCGACCTGCACGGCACCCAGCGCCAGTACACCTGGGTGATCACCGCGTCGCTCCTCGCCACCACCGTGAGCACGCCCATCTGGGGCAAGCTCTCGGACCTGTTCAGCAAGAAGCTGCTCGTCCAGCTGTCGCTCGCCGTGTTCGTCCTCGGCTCGGTCGCCGCAGGCCAGTCGCACAGCGTCGGCTTCCTCATCGCCTGCCGCGTCGTCCAGGGCCTCGGCATGGGCGGCCTCACCGCCCTGACCCAGTCGATCCTGGGCGCCATGATCGCCCCACGTGAGCGCGGTCGGTACTCGGGCTACATGGGTGCCGTCATGGCCGTCTCCACCGTGAGCGGCCCGCTGCTGGGCGGCTTCATCGTCGACAGCGGCCTGGGCTGGCGCTGGACGTTCTACGTCTGCGTCCCGCTCGCGATCATCGCCATGTTCATCCTCCAGGCGACGCTGCACATCACCACCCCCAAGCGGATGCCGAAGATCGACTACCTGGGCGCGGTCCTCATCGCGATCACGTCGTCGCTGCCGCTGCTGTGGGTCACCTTCGCGGGCAACGACTTCCCGTGGTGGTCGACGCAGACCGCCCTCTACCTCGGCGGCACGCTCGTCGGCCTGCTGCTCACGATCGTCGTCGAGCTCCGTGCGGCCGAGCCGATCATCCCGATCCGGTTGCTGCGCAACCTCACCACCGGCCTGGTCATCATCGCCAGCGTGGCGGTCGGCGTCGCGATGTTCGGCGGCACGACCTTCCTCACCCAGTACTTCCAGGTCTCGCGCGGCTACAGCCCGACCCACGCCGGCCTGCTCACCATCCCGCTCATGGGTGCGCTGCTGCTCTCCTCGACGCTGGGTGGCCGCTACGTCAGCAACACCGGCAAGTGGAAGGGCATCATCATCATCGGCGGTGTCCTGCTCACCGTGGGCCTCGTCTGGCTCGGCCGGCTCGACCACCTCACCCCGCTGTGGCAGATCGGCACGGCCATGGCCCTCCTGGGCCTCGGCATGGGCATGATGATGCAGAACCTCGTCCTCGCCGTGCAGAACTCGGTCGACGTCCGGGACATCGGCGCGGCGTCCGCGAGCATCGCGTTCTTCCGCACGCTCGGTGGTGCGATGGGCGTCTCGGTGCTGGGTGCGGTGCTGGCCAACGGCGTGCGCGACCACATCGCCGCGGGCCTCGAGGCGCTCGGCCCCAAGGCGGCCGCCGCTGCCCAGTCGGGTGGCGGCACCGGCACGCTCGACGTCAAGGACATGCCTGCGCCGATCCGCGAGATCGTCCGGGCCGCGTACGGCGACTCCACCGGGCACATCTTCCTCATCGCCGCGGCGTTCGGCGTCGTCGCCCTGCTGGCCGTGCTCTTCGTGAAGGAGACGCCGCTGCGCACGACCGTCTCGATGACGGAGCAGGCCCCGGTCACGATGGCCGAGGAGGCTCCCGTCGCCGCGGCAGCGGCCACGGCCGCCACCACGGGGACCGGCGCCCCCGAGGCCACCGGCCTGGTCACCTCGACCGGAGCGCAGGAGGATAACCTCGAGCCTGCCCCCGAGTCTCTGCCGGTGCCGGCGGCCCTGCGCCCTGCGGGCGCGGAATCCGACAGCGGTCCGGTGCCGGCCCCGGAGCGGGTCCTCGAGCCGCAGTCGCAGGCGGATGCCGAGGAGCTCGCCGCCGTGGCGGCCCTCGACGTCCTCAGCGCCGCCGAGCAGGAGGTCCGTCGACGGGCCCGGGCCGGTGACGAGGCGGTCGCGGCGGCTCGCACCCTGGTCACCTCGCTGGGTCGCGAGGTCGAGGAGGCGCTCGAGGGCTTCCAGCGCGGTCTCGCCTCGGTCCTGCGGGACCTCGACGACCCGGCAGCCGGTCGGCACTCGACCCACCGCGTCGCGGAGCAGCTGCACGACCTCGAGTTCACGCTGCTGCGCAGCAGCCAGGCCACGGCCGACCGGGTCGTCGCGGCGGCGCACGCCGAGGCCGAGACGATCGTGGCCCGGGCCCGGCTCGAGGCCAGCCGCGTGGGCCGGCCGGACGTGCCTGCCACGGACCACCCTGAGGAGCGCGCCTCCACGGCGGACGGCACGGCCTCCGGGGACGCCGGCCAGTCCGGGGAGCAGCCGGCGGAGCGGGTCAGCCTGCCGAACCGCCCGACCCAGGACTGAGCCGCCCAGCCCCGTCGCCGCCGTGGTCCTGCCCCGCTCGCTCGAGCGGGAGCAGGACCACGGCGCGTGTGCCCGGCCCCGCGTCCTCGAGCCGCACCCGGCCACCGTGCCGGCCGACGAGCTCACGCACGATAGCCAGGCCGAGCCCGCTGCCTCCGCTGTCGCGGTCCCGGGCGTCGTCGAGCCTCGCGAACCGGTCGAACACGCGCTCGCGGTCGGCCTCCGGGATGCCGGACCCGTCGTCGGAGACGGTGACGCGCGCGACGTCCGGGCCGTCCTGGGCCGGGCGACGGGACACCTCGACCACCACGGCCGACGCGGCGTGCCGCACCGCGTTGTCGAGCAGGGCCGACAGCGCCCGGTCCAGCTCCTCGGGCCGTCCCCGCACCACGACTCCCTGCACCTCTCCCGCGGACCCGGCGCCCTCGCCTCCCGCCGACCCTGCGGCCGCCCCTGGGACCGACGACGAGACCCCCAGGGCCCACCGACCGCCTGACCGGACCGTCACGGGGACCCGCGCCGCGGCATACCGCGCCACCACGGTGGTCACCAGCGAGGCGAGGTCCACCGGCTCCAGCCGCCGCGACGGGCTCGGCGCCCCGGCCCGCGCGAGGACCAGCAGGTCGTCGACGATGCGTCCGAGCCGCTCCACCTCGGGGAGCAGGTCCGCCGCGAGCCACTCGTCCTCACCGAGGCGCTGGGCGACCTCGAGCTGGGTACGCATCGTGGCCAGCGGGCTGCGCAGCTCGTGCGCCGCGTCGGCCACGAACGCGCGCTGCCTCGTGCTCGCGTCGGAGAGCCTGGCGAGCATGCCGTTGAGTGTCGTCGCAAGGGCCTGCACCTCGTCGCGGGTGGGCGGCACGGGCAGCCGCTCGCCGGGGTCGGCCGCCTCGCCGATGCGCTCCGCCCCCTGTCGCAGCGCCTCGACCGGGCGCAGGGCCGACCCGATGACGCGCCACGCGATCGCCCCGATGACCAGGAGGAAGGCCGGGAACGCGACGAGCAGCAGCGTGCGCACGACCCGCCGGCTCGTCTCGAGGTCGGCCGTCGGCACGGCGGCGACCACGAGCACCGGCGCGCCGGCCGGGCCGGCCGCCACCCCCGCCACCTCGAGCGGACCGGACACGCCGGCACGCGACCCCGGCACCCGCACCGGGTCGCCGCGCAGGACCCGGGACCGCTCCTGCGGCGTCACCACCGGGGTGAGCCGGTCGGCCGCGACCGACCCCGAGAGCACGCGGTTCTGCGCGTCGAGCACCTGCACGAGCTGCGCGCCGCTCACCGGCACCGGGTCGGGCAGCCGCCCGTCGTTGACGAGCACCGCCACGTCCTGCGCGCTGGAGCGGGCCTCGGCCCGGACCGCGCGGTCCAGCGCGGCGCCCGTCGCGGCATACAGCACGCCACCGCCGAGCAGCAGCGCCCCGATGATCCCGACGAGGCCGATCGCCATGAGCCGCACCCGCAGGGTGCGCCGGGAGAACCAGCTCCAGGCCCTCATGCCCGCAGGCGGTAGCCGGCGCCGCGAACCGTCTCGATCCGCTCCCGGCCCAGCTTGCGGCGCAGGTAGCCGATGTAGACCTCCACGACGTTGGGGTCGCCGCGCTGGCCGGCACCCCAGACGTCGTCGAGCAGCGACTCCTTGGACACCACGCTCGGGTGCGCGCGCAGCAGGTGCTCGAGAACGAGGAACTCGGTACGCGACAGGTCCACCGCCGCCCCCTCGACCTCGACCCTGCGCGACGACGGGTCGAGCGTGATGCCCGCCGCGTCGAGGACCGGCAGCCGCGGTGCAGGGCCGCGGCGCATGAGGGCGCGCAGGCGGGCGACCAGGACGACGAACGAGAACGGCTTGGTCAGGTAGTCGTCGGCGCCGTAGTCGAGCCCGTCGGCCTGGTCGTACTCGCCGTCCTTGGCCGACAGCAGCAGCACGGGCACGCCGTTGCCCTCCTCGCGCAGGGTCCGCACGACGGTGTAGCCCGACAGGCCCGGCAGCATGATGTCGAGCACCACGGCGTCGTACTCGCCGAACCGCGCCGACTCCAGCCCCGACGGCCCGTCGGCGGCCACGTCGACGACGAACCCCTCGGCGCCGAGCCCCCGGGCCAGGGCAGCGGCCATCCGCTGCTCGTCCTCGACCACCAGCACCCGCACGGCGACCACTCTGGCACGGCGGCCCGTGGCGGGACCGCCGCTCGGGCGCAGGTCGCCGTCGCGTCGTCTCAGACTCCTCACAGGTGGGCGGGCGCACGATGTGCCCATGAGCGTGTTCTCGACCCATCCCGCCACCCGCTGGCTCGCCCCCGGCGCCGCCGTCGTCCTCGTCGGTGGTGTGGCCCTGGCGGCCAACCACCGTGCCAGCGCCGACCCGAGCCTGCCGGCGCGGTCGGCCGCCCAGCTGCTCGTCGACGTGCAGCAGGCCCGGCTCGCGGGCCTGTCGGGCACGGTCGTGCAGACCTCCAACCTCGGACTGCCCTCGATCGCCGGCCTCGCCGGTGGCGGCGGGGCCGAGGGCGGCTCGGGCGGGTCGTCCGCGCTGTCCTCGACGATCGCCGGCACGCACACCTGGCGGGTGTGGCTCGCCGGGCAGGACAAGCAGCGGCTCGCGCTCGTCGGCAGCCTCGGCGAGTCCGACCTGATCCGCGACGGCCGCAACGTGTGGATGTGGTCGAGCAAGGACAAGACCGCCACCCACACCGTCCTGCCGGCCGAGTCCGCGACCGGTGACCACTCCGGCGCGGCCGGTGGTGCCCCGGGCGCCGGGGCGACCCCGGGAGCGTCCCCGTCGCCCACCGACCTGCCGAAGACCCCGCAGGAGGCGGCGCAGCGCGCGCTCGCCGCCCTCGACCCCACCACCTCCGTGACGACGAGTGGCACCTCCTCGGTCGCCGGTCGCTCGGCCTACGACCTGGTCCTCAAGCCCAGGGACGCGCAGAGCCTCGTGGCGCAGGTGCGCATCTCCATCGACGCCACGAAGCACGTGCCGCTACGGGTGCAGGTCTACTCGACGAAGACGGCCAACCCGGCGTTCGAGGTCGGCTTCACCAGCGTCGACTTCGCCACGCCAGCCGCGTCGCAGTTCGCGTTCAACCCGCCGCCCGGCACCAAGGTCACCGAGCGCACCCTCCCGGCGAAGGCCGACCTGCAGAAGGGCTCCGCGGCCGCGCGGGCCGAGGCCGCCGCTGCCCGCCCGACGGTCGTGGGCAAGGGCTGGACGACCGTGCTCGTCGGCACGCTGCCGGCCTCGACCGGCTCGAAGACGCCCACCGGCGGGACGTCCGGCGACAGGAACGGCGCGACCGGCGCCGGCGGCGCCAACGGTGCCGCCCAGCTCCAGGGGATGCTGGCGCTGCTGCCGAAGGTCTCCGGCTCGTGGGGCTCGGGTCACCTGCTCAGCGGCACCCTCTTCTCGGCGGTGGTGACGACCGACGGCCGGTATGCCGTGGGTGCCGTCGCGCCGGACCGCCTCTACGCGGCGCTGGCAGCGCAGAAGTGACGCAGCTGGCGGACCCGGCCGGACGGGCGACCCTGGGGACGCCCGTCCGGTGGGGTCGGGGGGACGTCGACGACTCGCTCGCGGTGCGCACCGACGGGCTCACCAAGCGCTTCGGCAGCCAGGTGGCCGTGGACTCGCTCGACCTGCGGGTCCCGCGTGGCGCGGTCTACGGCTTCCTCGGCCCGAACGGCTCGGGCAAGACCACCACGATCCGCATGCTGCTCGGCCTGGTCGAGCCGACCTCGGGCAGCCGGTCGCTGCTCGGGCTGCCGATCCCGCAGGGGGCGACCGACGCCCTGCACCGGGTGGGGTCGCTCGTCGAGGGCCCGGCCTTCCACCCCTACCTCTCCGGTCGCGCCAACCTCGTCCGGCTCGACTCCGCCGACCTGCTCGCCGACCCCCGCACCAGCGGGGAGCGGATCGACCGCGCCCTCGACCGCGTCGGGCTGCGGGCCGCCGCCGGCAAGCGGTACCGCGCCTACTCCCTCGGCATGCGCCAGCGGCTGGCCATCGCCGCGGCCCTGCTCGCGCCCCGCGACCTGCTCGTCCTCGACGAGCCCACCAACGGCCTGGACCCGCAGGGCACCCGCGAGGTCCGCAACCTCATCGGCTCGCTCGCCTCGGACGGCACCACCGTCCTCGTCTCGAGCCACCTGCTGTCGGAGGTCGAGCAGATCTGCACCCACCTCGGCGTCATGCGCGAGGGCCGGATGGTGGCGCAGGGGACGACCGCCGAGGTGCGCGGCGCCGGCGTGGTGGCCGTGCGCGTCGAGACCGGGCAGCCCGAACGCGCGGCCGAGGTGCTGACCCGGCTGGGCGCGACGTCGGTCAGCACCAGCCCGACCGGCGTGCGGGCCGACGCGGACGGCCTCGAGCCGGAGGCGGTGGTCGCCGAGCTCGTGCGGGCCGGCGTGGGGGTGCGCGGGTTCGCGCTCGACCGCCCGAGCCTGGAGGACCTGTTCGTCACGCTCACGGGGGAGGGCTTCGATGTCAGCGGCTGACGTCTCGACCGGCACGACCGCGACCGGCATGACCACGACCGGCACGACCGCGACCGGCGCGACCGCGACGGGTACGGGCCGCGCACCGGCCCGGCCGGCCCCGCACCGCCTGCTGTCCACCCGCCTGCTGCGCTCGGAGCTGAGGCTGATCGCCGGCCGACGACGCAACCAGGCCGGGCTGGCGGTCCTCGCCGCCGTGCCGGTCGTCATGGCCATCGCCGTGAAGATGTCGACGCCGCGGGCCGGGGAGGGGCCGGACTTCCTCTCCTCCATCACCAGCAACGGCCTGTTCGTCCCGCTCGCCGCCCTCGGCGTGGAGATGGGGATGTTCCTGCCGCTGGCGATGTCGATGCTCGCGGGCGACGCGATCGCGGGCGAGGCCAACATCGGCACCCTGCGCTACCTGCTCACCGTCCCGGTCGGCCGTAGCCGCCTGCTGCTGGTCAAGTACGTCTCGCTGTGCATCGGCGCGTTCTGGGGGATCGCGGCCGTGGCCCTGCCCGGCGCCGTCGTCGGCATCGTGATCTTCGGGACCGGGCCGCTGACCACGCTGTCCGGCAGCCAGATCTCCTTCGGCGCGGCGGTCTGGCGGCTGCTGCTCGTCATGCTCTACCTGTCGGCGGGCCTGGCCGCGCTCGCCGCCGTGGGCCTGTTCATCTCGACCCTCACCGAGCAGCCGATCGCCGCGGCCATCGCGCTCATGATCTTCACGATCGTCTCGTGGATCCTCGACTCGGTGCCCCAGCTCGCCTGGCTGCACCCGTGGCTGGTCGTGGACCACTGGCTCGCCTTCGGCGACCTGCTGCGCGACCCCATGGGTGGCAGCGGCGAGATCACGCGTGGCCTGGCCCTGGCCGCGGCGTATGCCGTGGTGTTCTGCACCGCCTCGTGGGCCCGGTTCGCCGGCAAGGACATCACGAGCTGACCCGCGGCGCGAGGAGCCCGGGGCGGGTTCGCGGTATGCCGGGGGGCGCCGCGGACCCGCCCCGTTCCCCGCGGAGCGGCTGGACGGCGCTGTCGGGGACGTGGTGACGAGCGACACCCCGCGGGGCGGTACCGCGCCTACCGGTCGGTAACTAGGCTCGACGGCCATGACGACCCTTGCAGGCAGGACGATCCTCATGTCCGGCGGGAGCCGCGGCATCGGCCTCGCGATCGCGGTGCGCGCCGCCCGTGACGGCGCGAACGTCGCCCTGGTCGCCAAGACCGACCGGCCCGACCCGCGCCTGGCCGGCACGATCCACACCGCCGCCGGAGCGATCCGCGAGGCCGGGGGCAACGCCCTGCCGATCGTGGGCGACATCCGCGACGACGCCACCATCGCCGACGCGGTCGAGCGGACCGTGGCCGAGTTCGGCGGGATCGACGTGGTCGTCAACAACGCCAGCGTCCTCAACCTGAGCCCGACCGCCGACCTCGACCCGAAGAGGTACGACCTCATGCAGGACGTCAACGTGCGCGGCACCTTCATGCTGACCCGGGGCGCCATCCCGCACCTGCTCGCCAGCCCCGACCCCAAGGTGCTCACCCTGAGCCCGCCCATCAACCTGGACCCGCGCTGGTTCGCCGGGCACCCGGCATACACGATGGCGAAGTACGGCATGACGATGGCGGCCCTCGGCTTCGCCCACGAGCTGGGGCAGAAGGGCGTCTCCTCCACCTGCCTGTGGCCGGCGACGCTCGTCGCCACCGACGCGATCGGCAACCTGCCCGGCGGCGACCAGATGGTGGCGGTGAGCCGCAAGCCCGACATCGTGGCCGACGCGGCGTACGCGGTGCTCACCACCGACGGCCAGGAGCTCAACGGGCAGACGCTCATCGACGAGGACCTGCTGCGCGAGCGCGGCGTCACCGACTTCGCGGCCTACTCCATGACCGGTCGCGACGAGGGCCTGGCCCCGGACATCTTCCTGTCCTGACACGGGGCTTGTCCGGCCGCGCCCGGCGCGGTGGGATGGCCCCATGACATCGCTGTCGCACGCCGTGGGCGAGACCGAGCCCGCCCTGCTCGAGCAGACCATCCCCGACAACCTCGACGCGACCGTGGCCCGGTTCGGCGAGCGCGAGGCCCTCGTCGACGTGCAGCAGGGCATCCGGTGGACGTATGCCGAGTTCGCCGGCCAGGTGGACCGGCTCGCCCGCGCGCTGCTCGCCGCCGGCGTGACCACGGGCGAGCGGGTCGGCATCTGGTCGCCGAACCGTGCCGAGTGGACGGTCGTCCAGTACGCGACGGCGACGATCGGCGCGATCCTGGTCAACATCAACCCGGCCTACCGGACGCACGAGCTCGACTACGTGTTGGGGCAGGCGGGCATCACGCGGGTCTTCCTCGCCGACTCGTTCAAGACCAGCGACTACGTCGCGATGCTGGCTGAGGTGCGGGACAACCGGCCCGACGTCAGCGATGCCTGGGTCTTCGGGCAGCAGTCGTGGGACGACCTGCTCGCCCGGGCCGACGAGGTGACGGCCGAGCAGGTCGCCGAGGTGCAGCGAGGCCTCGACCCGGGCGACGCCATCAACATCCAGTACACGTCCGGGACGACGGGCTTCCCCAAGGGCGCCACCCTGAGCCACCGCAACATCCTCAACAACGGCTACTTCGTCGGCGAGCTGTGCCGCTACACCGAGGCCGACCGGATCTGCATCCCCGTGCCGTTCTACCACTGCTTCGGCATGGTCATGGGCAACCTCGCGGCCACGACCCACGGCGCCTGCATGGTGATCCCCGCTCCCGGGTTCGACCCGGCGGCGACCCTCAAGGCGACCGCCGACGAGAAGTGCACCAGCCTCTACGGCGTCCCCACGATGTTCATCGCGGAGTGGGCGCTCGCCGACCACGCGGCATACGACCTGTCCTCTGTGCGCACCGGGATCATGGCCGGGTCCCCGTGCCCCGCGACGATGATGCAGAAGCTCATCGACGCCGGCATCGACGAGATGACCATCTGCTACGGCATGACCGAGACGTCGCCGGTGTCGACCCAGACGCGCGTGGACGACTCGTTCGAGCACAAGGTCGGCACGGTCGGGCGGGTCATGCCGCACCTGGAGATCAAGGTCGTCGACCCGGTGTCGGGCGAGACGGTCCCGCGCGGGGAGCCCGGCGAGTTCTGCACCAAGGGGTACTCGGTGATGCTCGGGTACTGGGAGCAGCAGGACAAGACCGACGAGGTGCTGCAGGACGGCTGGATGCACACCGGCGACATCGCGGTCATGGACGAGGGCGGCTACGTCCAGATCACCGGCCGGATCAAGGACATGGTGATCCGCGGTGGGGAGAACATCTACCCGCGCGAGATCGAGGAGTTCCTCTACACCCACCCGGACGTGCTCGACGCCCAGGTGATCGGGGTGCCGGACGAGCGGTACGGGGAGGAGCTGTGCGCGTGGATCCGGATGCGCGAGGGGGCGCAGCCGCTCGACGCCGAGGGGGTGCGCGCGTTCGCCACCGGGAAGCTCGCGCACTACAAGATCCCGCGCTACGTCATGGTCGTCGACGAGTTCCCGATGACGGTCACCGGCAAGGTCCGCAAGGTCGAGATGCGCGAGAAGACGGTCGCAGACCTCGGCCTGCACGCCTGACCGCAGGACACGCAGGAGCCCGGCACCCCCTCCGGTGTGCCGGGCTCCTGCGTTCGTGGTCAGGCGCGAACCGGTCGTCCGCCGGTCGGGTGGCTCGGCCACCAGAACCGCTCGCCCAGGAGGCTGACCAGTGCCGGCACCAGGATGCTGCGCACGACGAGCGTGTCGAGCAGGACACCGAAGCCGACGATGACGCCGATCTGGGCCAGCTGCACCAGCGGCAGCACGCCGAGCACCGCGAACACCGCCGCGAGCAGGATGCCCGCGCTCGTGATGACGCCACCGGTGACGGCCAGCGCCCGCACGATCGCCTCCCGGGCCGGAGCACCCTCCGAGGCCTCCTCGCGGGCGCGGGTCGCGACGAAGATGTTGTAGTCGACGCCGAGGGCCACCAGGAACAGGAACGCCAGGAGCGGCGTGCTGACGGCCAGCGGCGGGTAGTCGAGCAGGTGCTGGAACGCGAACCAGCTCGCACCCAGGCTCGCCACGTAGGTCGCGACGACGGTGGTCACGAGGACCAGCGCGGCGACCACCGAGCGCAGCAGCAGCAGGAGCACCACCACGACGATCCCCAGGATCAGGGGGAACAGGACCACGCGGTCCCGGTCCGCGGTCGTCTTGGCGTCCAGGGCCTCCGCGTCGCTGCCGCCGACGAGGGCGTCCGCGCCCGGGACGGCGTGGACCGCGGCCCGCAGCGCCTTCACCTGGTCGAACGCCTTGGTCGTCCCGGGGGACGCGTCGAGGACGGCGCTGAGCTCGACGAGCCGGTCGTCGCCACCGGCCTGCCGGACGTCCTTGACGCCGTCGACCCCCTTGGCCGCCTCGGTCACGGCACCGGCGGCCGACGCCTTGGTGATGATGGTGGCGGGCTCGCTCGTGCCGGCCGGGAAGGCGGCGGCGAGCTGCTCCTGTCCGACGACGGCCTCGGGCTTCTTGAGGAACTGCTCGTTCGGGGACTGGCCCACCGACAGGCTGAGGCCGCCGAGGGCGAGGACGACGAGCACCGCCACCGAGGAGACGGCCACGACCACGGGCCGCCCGGTCACCGCGTCGCCGAGGCGGCGCCACACACCGGCGTGGCTGGGGTCGAGGGTGCCCACGCGCGGGACGAACGGCCAGAAGAGCCGGCGCCCGAACAGGACCATCGCGGCGGGCAGGACGAGCAGGGCGTAGAGGAGGGCCACCACGATGCCCAGCGCGCCGGCATACCCCAGCGACCGCGCGAAGGGGTCGTCGGCGAGGCCGAGGCTGAGCAGCGCCAGGGTGACCGTGCCGCCGCTGGCCAGGATGGCGGGCGCGGCCGAGCGGAGCGCCGCGCGCATCGCCTCGTGGCGGTCCTCGGTCCGGCGCAGCTCCTCGCGGTAGCGGGCGATGAGCAGCAGCGCGTAGTTGGTCCCGGCGCCGAAGACCAGGACGGACGTGATGCCGGTGACCGCGCCGTCGGCGCGGACGTCGCTGATGCGCGACAGGACGGTGAGCGCCTTGCTCGCGACCTGGTCGCCGGTGCCGACGACCGTCAGGGGCACGAGCCACAGCCACGGGCTGCGGTAGGTGATGAGGAGCAGGACGGCGACCACGGCAGCCGTGGCACCGAGCAGGCGGATGTCGGCGCCCTCGAACACCGCACCGATGTCGGCACCGAACGCCGGTCCACCGGTGACGGTCGCGGTCAGGCCCGCAGGCAGGCCCTCACGGACGGCGGAGCGCAGTGCCGCCACGGCGTCGGAGTTGGCGCCGTCCGGCAGGTCGGCCTTGAGCGGCACGATGACGAGCGCGGTGCCCTTGTCCGCCGACAGCTGCGGCGGGATGGCGCCCGCCGGGGCTCCGCCCGATCCGGCCGGGGCGCCGCTGGCGCCCTGGTCGCCCGCGCCCGGGGCCCACTGCTTCACCGCTGCCACGCCCCGGTCGCGGGACGCCTCGACGGCCTTGACGTCGACCTCACCGGAGGCCGCCTTGTAGACGACGATCGCCGGGGTGACGCCGCTGGAGGGGAGCTTCTCGCGCAGGGCGTTGACCTGGGCGGCCTCGGCGCTGTCGGGCAGCGACGCGGCGGTCGTCGACACCGCCTCGGGCTCACCGGCGAAGGCGAACGCCGCCCCGGAGACCAGGATCGCGACCACGACGACGAGCCACTTCACCCGCGGCCCGACGAGCCCTCCGAGGGCCCGGCCGGCGGGGGAGAAGAACCCGTGGGGGTCCCGGCCCTGCTGCTTGTCTCCACTCTGGAACATTTCCATGGTGGAAATACTAGACTGTCCCCGTGACCTATCGCGACCCGACGCCTCCAGCGGCCATGGAGGCGGCCATCATCGAGCGGCTCCGCGAGTTCACGACCGCCATGGACCACTACATCGACGCGCACGGCGGCCGGCACGGGCTGCACCGCACCGACCTCAACGCGCTCGGCCACGTGATGGACGCCAGCCGGCGCGGAGAGGACCTCGGCCCGGGTGAGCTCGCCGCCGCCCTCAACCTCAGCGCGCCTGCCACGTCCGCCCTCCTCGCCCGGCTCGAGGGCGTCGGCCACGTCCAGCGCCGGCACAGCGCCACCGACCGCCGGCGCGTGTCGATCGAGATGACCGACGAGGCGATGCAGGTCGGCCGGGACGTGTTCGCCCCCATCGGTGGCGCGATCCGCGACGTCATCGCCGGCTTCACCCCCTCGGAGCGCGAGGTCGTGCTGCGCTTTCTCAGCGAGGTCGTCGACCGCACCAACGCCGCGGCTCGGCAGACCCCGCCGGACCCGGCCGCCGGCTGACCGGGCTCCCGGGCTCGGCCCTCACCGGCCCTCCGCGCCCGTGACCTGCGCGTATGCCGCGAGCCCCCGCTCCGCTCGGCATGCCAGTACGCGGGTTCGGGGCTACGTTCGAAGGTGCGGTCGGCACCCCGGCCGCAGGGACCAGGAGGTCGGGATGGACACCAGCACCATCATCTGGATCATCGTCGCGGTCGTCGTCGTGCTGATCGTGGCGGCGCTGATCGCGCGGCGGTCGTCGGCGCGTCGCGTCGAGGCGCAGCGCGCCGAGGCGGACAGCATTCGCGAGGAGGCGCGCGAGCACGACCGCGAGCTGCGGGCCCGTGAGGCGCGCGCCGAGGAGACCGAGGCGCAGGCCGCGGCGGCGCGTGCGGAGGCCGACCGCAAGGCGGCGGAGGCCAAGCGGCTCGAGGCCGAGGCGGAGCGGCACGGCCAGGGCGCCGAGGAGGTGCGCGCCGTCCGCGACGAGCACCTGCGCCGCGCCGAGGAGCGGGACCCCGACGTCGACACCGACGAGCGGTACCGCGACGACGACACGGCGGACGCCGACGAGGTCGACCGCGCCCCGCTGGGCCGCCGCTCCGAGGTGGACGGCTCCGACCCGGTGGTCTCGCCCGCCGCCACCGGCGCCCGGGACGGCCGCGAGGGCGACTACGGCCGCGAGGGCGACTACCGCCGCGACTGACCCGCAGGCGCCCGGGGCAGGGGCGGTGGAATGTCTTGACGCCGGTCGGCGTTGGCGAGGATAGTTGAATTTGAAACTATCCGATGGAGGGACCATGCCAGCCGTCACCGTCTCCGACCTCACCGTCCTGCCCCGGGTGCCCAGCCCGTCGCCGGCCGCGACGTCGCGACCCGTGCGTTCGATCACCAGCGCGCCCGGTGGCGTCGAGGGCGAGGGCTTCCCGGTGAAGCGCGCCTTCGCCGGCGTCGACCTGCGCGACCTCGACCCGTTCATCCACATGGACGAGATGGGCGAGGTCGAGTACGCCCCGGGTGAGCCCAAGGGCACGCCGTGGCACCCCCACCGCGGCTTCGAGACCGTCACCTACATCATCGACGGCATCTTCGACCACCAGGACTCCTTCGGTGGCGGCGGCACGATCACCAACGGCGACACCCAGTGGATGACCGCCGGCTCGGGGATCCTGCACATCGAGGCCCCGCCGGAGCACCTCGTCGCCAGCGGCGGCCTGTTCCACGGCTTCCAGCTGTGGGTGAACCTGCCGCGCGTCGACAAGCTCAAGCCCCCGGCATACCAGGACCTGCGCTCCTCCGAGGTCGGGCTCCTGACCTCCGCGGACGGCGGCGCGCTGCTGCGCGTCATTGCCGGTGAGGTCGGCGGCGTGACCGGGCCCGGCTCGACGCACACGCCGATGGCGATGGTGCACGCGACCGTCGCCCCCGGCGGCGAGGTCGTCCTGCCGTGGCGCAGCGACTTCAACGCCCTCGTCTACGTCATGAGCGGCGACGGCTTCGTCGGCCCGGACCAGTCGCCGATCGGCACCGGCCAGCTGGCCGTGCTCGGCGCAGGCGACACCCTGCGGCTGTCCTCGGCGCGCACCCAGCAGGAGCGGTATGCCGCGGGGCTCGAGGTGCTCGTGCTCGGCGGCCGGCCGATCCGCGAGCCCGTCGCGTGGGCCGGGCCGTTCGTCATGAACAACCGGGCCGAGCTCGTCCAGGCCTTCGAGGACTACCAGTCCGGTCGCCTCGGCCAGCCCGTCCCGCACGGCGACGTGGGCGGCGCCACCTCCTGACCTCGGCCCTCGGGCGCTCTGGGACCCGGGGACTTCGAACTTGGGGGTCGGATCGTGCGGCATGTCGCACGATCCGACCCCCAATCCGTGTCGTGGCGGCCCCCGCACCCTTCCCGAGGTCTCAGGGTCCGGCCTGCCCCCGAGGAGCCTCCGGTGGCGACGTCGGTATCAATACGATACGCTTCGTATCGTAACGAGAGGAGGCGAGCACAGATGACCCGGACCATGACTCGCACCCGCGCGGAGCACCGCACCCGCGCGGAGCACCGCGCCCGCGCCGCCCACGAGGGCCGGCGCTACCCCCATGACTACCTGCACACCGACCGCACCTACGAGCAGTCGCAGCGTGACATCGGCGGCAGCCTGTTCCTCGGCGCCGTGACGCTCATCGCCCTGATGGCGCTCATCGTGACCGGCCTGCTGTTCTAGCGGCCGACCGCCCCCGCGCACGCCGAAGCACGACGACGCACGACGAAGCCCCCGCCCGACTGTCTCGGGTGGGGGCTTCGTCGTCGCTGGCCTGCGGGGGTGTCCGCCTACGACTCGGGCAGGGCCGCGAAGGTCGCCTTGGCGTCGCGGTACCAGCCGAGCGACCGCTTCGGGTGGCGCCAGCGGCCCTTCATGTCCTCGCGGGCCGGCAGGTGGGCCGCGTCGCCCGCCCTCTCGGCGTCCCGGAGGTGCCGGTCCTGGGCCTTGATGACCTCGTCGGCGGTCTCGCCGCGGTGCTCGAGCTCGCAGGGGCCGCCGAGCTGGCGGCAGGTCATGGTCTTCATCGCTTCTCCTCCGGCCGGGTGGCCTTGGTGTCGGGTGCGTGGTCCTTCTGCCTGGATGACGTCCCGGACGGCGGAAGTGTGACTGCCTCGCGACGCGTCACCCGCGAGAGCACCTCCGGCTCGGCGCGGAACGTGATCTCGGTGACGAGGCCGTCGACGAGGGTGAAGTCGAACAGCACCTTGGCCTCGCCCTGCAGGTACCAGGCGGCGCCGGGACGGTCGTCGACGAGGACGGGCAGGGCCGACTTCGCCGACCCGTTGAAGAAGGTCGCAACCTCCTCGCGCCCCTCGATCCGCTGGGGCGTCCCGGCGAGCACTGCGGCGTCGTCCGCAGTCACCACGGCGTCCGGGGCCAGCAGCTGCACGAGCCGGGTGAAGTCCCCCTGCCGCGCAGCGGACAGGAACGCGTCGACGACCTCCCAGTCGGCCAGCGCGTCCTCCGCCGCGGGCTGGCGCACCTTGGCCCGCGCGCGGGAGGCGAGCTTGCGCGCTGCCGCCGGGGTGCTGTCGAGCACCGCGGCGATCGTGGCGAACTCGAAGCCGAACGTGTCGTGCAGGACGAACGCCACCCGCTCCTGCGGCGTCAGCCGGTCGAGGACGACCTGCAGGGCCACCCCGACGGTGTCGGCGAGCACCACGTCGTCCGCGGGGTCGGGGGCCCGCTCGACCACCTCGACCTCGGGCACGGGCACCGAGCGCCGGGCCCGCAGCCGGTCGAGGCACAGGCGCGTCGTCACGGTGGTCAGCCAGGCGGGCAGGTTCTCGATGTCGCCGCCGGCGGCGTCCAGCCGCAGCCACGCCTGCTGGACCACGTCCTCCGCCTCGGCCGGGTCGGTCAGCACCCGGGCAGCGAGCCCCACCAGCCGCGGCCGCTCGGCCACGAAGATCTCCGTCCGGTCCACGACCCGACCCTTCCACGAAACGACGCTGTCACCCCACCGACGCACCACGTGCCGCGGATGTGACGGCGTGGGGCTGAGCGGCGTCCCACGACGTCCGGACCGTGGACGCGGCACGCGACCGTGCTCACAAAGCCGCCACTCTCGGACGCCCAGCCCATAGGTTTGGGCGCGTCACGGCCTTCCAACGACGGGAGCAACAGTGCGGATCGGTGTCCCTGCGGAGTCCAAGCCGGGTGAGACCCGGGTCGCCGCCACGCCCAAGACGGTCGGGCAGCTCGTCGGCCTCGGGTACGACGTCGTCGTCGAGCGGGGTGCCGGCACGCGTGCCTCCTTCCCCGACGAGGCGTATGCCGCCGCCGGCGCCACCTGCGTCGGCGCCGACGAGGCGTGGGCCTCCGACGTGGTACTCAAGGTCAACGCCCCGGACGAGGCCGAGGTCGCACGCCTGCAGGCGGGCACCCTCCTCGCCTGCCTGCTGTCGCCGGCGCTGCGCCCCGACCTCGTCGAGCAGCTCACGGCCGCCGGCGTCACCGCGCTCGCGATGGATGCCGTCCCGCGCATCTCCCGGGCGCAGTCGCTCGACGTCCTCTCGTCCATGGCGAACATCGGCGGCTACCGCGCGGTCATCGAGGCGGCGCACGAGTTCGGCTCGCTGTTCACCGGCCAGGTCACCGCGGCGGGCAAGGTGCCGCCCGCAACGGTGCTCGTCGTGGGTGCCGGTGTCGCGGGGCTCGCCGCCATAGGCACGGCCAACAGCCTCGGCGCCGTGGTGCGCGCGTTCGACGCCCGCTCCGAGGTCGGCGAGCAGGTCGAGTCGATGGGCGCGACGTTCCTGCGGATCGACGTCGAGGACGAGGGCCCGTCGGCGACCGGCTACGCCAAGGAGATGGGCGAGGACTTCAACCGCAAGGCCGCCGAGCTCTACGCCCAGCAGGTCCGCGAGGTCGACATCGTCATCACCACCGCCCTCATCCCCGGCCGGCCCGCGCCCCGCCTCATCACCGAGGAGATGGTCGCCACGATGAAGCCCGGGTCGGTCGTGGTCGACATGGCAGCCGCCAACGGTGGCAACGTCGCCGGCGCCGTCGCCGACCAGCTCGTGACGACGGCGAACGGCGTCAGGATCATCGGCTACACCGACCTCCCCGGGCGGTTGCCGACCCAGGCCAGCCAGCTCTACGGCACCAACCTCGTCAACCTGCTCAAGCTCCTCACCCCCGGCAAGGACGGCCGCGTCGTCCTCGACCTCGACGACGTCGTCCAGCGCGGCATGACCGTCTGCCGCGACGGTGAGACCCTGTGGCCGCCGCCCCCGGTGCAGGTGAGCGCCGTACCCGCGGCGCCCGCCGCGAAGGCGCCCGAACCCGCGGCCCCCAAGCCACCACCGGACCCCCGGCGCCGGTATGCCGTGATGGCTCTGGCCGCGGTCCTGTTCGGCCTCGTCGCCGCGAACTCCCCGTCGGTGTTCCTCGGCCACTTCACCGTCTTCGCGCTCGCCGTCATCGTCGGGTTCTACGTCATCTCCAACGTCGCCCACGCCCTGCACACGCCGCTGATGTCGGAGACCAACGCGATCAGCGGCATCATCCTCGTCGGCGCGATCCTGCAGGTCGGCAGCGGCGACGCGGTCGTGCGCACCATCGCCCTGGTCGGCATCGTCATCGCGAGCATCAATATCTTCGGTGGCTTCGCGGTGACCGGCCGCATGCTCCAGATGTTCCGGAAGGACTGAGGCGCCATGACCGACAACGTGGTGCAGGCGGCATACATCGTCTCGGCCGTCCTCTTCGTCCTCTCCCTCGCCGGGCTCTCGAAGCACGAGAAGGCCAAGGAGGGCAACGCGTTCGGCATCGCCGGCATGGTGATTGCGCTGGTGGCCACCCTCTGGCTCTCGGCGTCGCGGTCGGAGAACGCCCTCGTCACGATCCTGCTGGTCCTCGTGGCCATGGCGGTCGGCGGCTCGATCGGGCTGTGGCGGGCGCGCGTCGTCGAGATGACCCAGATGCCCGAGCTCGTCGCGATGCTGCACTCGTTCGTCGGCCTCGCCGCGGTGCTCGTCGGCTTCAACTCGTTCGCCGAGGGTGGCGAGGCCGGGACGGGCGAGACCATCCACCTCGTCGAGGTGTTCCTCGGCGTTTTCATCGGCGCCGTCACCTTCACCGGGTCGATCGTGGCGTTCCTCAAGCTGTCGGCGCGGATCAAGTCCTCGCCGCTGATGCTGCCGGCCCGCCACTGGCTCAACCTGGCGGCCCTGGTCGTCTCGGCCGGCCTGCTGGTGTGGTTCGTGGTGTCCGGGTCCATCGTCCCGCTGCTGGTCATGACGGTCATCGCGCTGGCCTTCGGCTGGCACCTCGTCGCCTCCATCGGCGGCGGCGACATGCCGGTCGTGGTGTCGATGCTCAACAGCTACTCCGGCTGGGCCGCGGCCGCCGCCGGCTTCATGCTCGGCAACGACCTGCTCATCGTCACCGGCGCCCTCGTCGGCTCCTCCGGTGCGATCCTCAGCTACATCATGTGCCGGGCGATGAACCGTTCGTTCTTCTCGGTGATCGCGGGCGGGTTCGGCCAGGAGGTCGCGGTCGGCGCCGACACCGACTACGGCGAGCACCGCGAGACCACCGCCGAGGACGTCGCCGAGCTGCTGCGCGACGCGTCGTCCGTGGTCATCACCCCGGGCTACGGCATGGCGGTGGCCCAGGCGCAGTACCCCGTCGCGGAGCTCACCAGCCAGCTGCGCAAGAAGGGCGTCAACGTCCGGTTCGGCATCCACCCGGTCGCCGGCCGCCTGCCCGGGCACATGAACGTCCTGCTCGCCGAGGCGAAGGTGCCCTACGACATCGTGCTCGAGATGGACGAGGTCAACGACGACTTCCCCGACACCGACGTCGTCCTCGTCATCGGCGCCAACGACACCGTGAACCCGTCAGCGTCCGAGGAGCCGTCCAGCCCCATCGCGGGCATGCCGGTGCTGGAGGTCTGGAAGGCGCGCAACGTGGTCGTCTTCAAGCGGTCCATGGCGACGGGGTATGCCGGGGTGCAGAACCCGTTGTTCTTCAAGGAGAACAGCGCGATGCTCTTCGGCGACGCCAAGGAGCGCGTCGAGGACATCATCAAGGCGCTCTAGCGGTCGGACCACTCCTGCGGCCCCGGGTGGCCGGGCTCGGCGACCACGCAGAGCTCGTTGCCCTCGGGGTCGGCCATGACCTGCCACCAGACGCCCACGGTCTCGAGCAGGTCGACGACCGGGTCCCCGAGCCGCCGGCCGCCGAGGTCCTCCAGCCGCGAGACCAGCCCGGGCAGCCCCAGGTCGAGCGGCGGGTGGACGTCGACGTGCATGCGGTTCTTGCCGCGCCGGTCCTCCGGGACCTGCTGGAGGATGAACACCGGGCCCCTCGGCTCGCCCTCGTCGGGGCGCAGGACGACGAAGCCGGGCAGCTCGGAGGCGACGCGGTAGCCCATCGCCGCGGACCAGAACGGTGTCAGGGCCTGGGCGTCGAGGCAGTCGAGGACGACCGACAGGTGCATGTCAGGTGCCGGACAGGCTGGGGACCTCACCCTCGCGGGCCCGGCCGGCGAGGCGGCTGTTCCGGTAGCTGTACGCGAAGTAGATGACGAACCCGAGGGCCATCCAGACGAGGAAGCGGATCCAGGTCTCGACCGACAGGTTGAGCATGAGGTACAGCGAGGCCAGCGCCGCGAAACCGGGCAGCCACGGCGACAGCGGCACCCGGAAGGCGCGCTGGATGTCCGGACGGCGCCGGCGCAGGATCGGCACCGCGAGCGAGACGAGGGTGAACGCGGCCAGCGTGCCGATGTTCACCATCTCCTCGAGGTCGACGTGGTTGCCGACGTACCCCGCGATGACCGCGACGATGGCGCCGACGAGCACGGTGATCCGGATCGGGGTGCCGGTGCGGGGGTTCGTGCGGCCGAGGCCGGAGGGCAGGAGCCGGTCGCGGCACATGGCGAACAGCACCCGGGTCGCGCCGATGATGAGCGTCATCACGACCGTCGTGAGGCCGGCGACCGCGCCGCACGAGATGACCGTCGCGTACGCCGACTTGCCGACGTCCTTGAAGGCAGTGGCGAGGGCGGCGTCCGGGTCGATCTTGTCGTACTTGACCATGCCGGTGATGACGAAGGCGACGGCGACGTAGAGGATCGTGCAGATCACGAGCGAGGCGATGATGCCGATCGGCAGGTCGCGCTGCGGGTTCTTGGCCTCCTCGGCGGTGGTGGCGACCACGTCGAAGCCGATGTAGGCGAAGAAGACGATGCCGGCGCCGGCGAAGATGCCGCCGAGGCCGTACGTCGACGGGGTGAAGCCGAGCAACGCCTGGATGAGCGGCTGGGTGAGCCCGGACGCGGACTCGCCCGCCTTGGCCGGCGGCACGAACGGGGTGTAGTTCGCCGTCTTGATGTACGCGATTCCCGCGACGATGACGAACAGCACGATGAAGAGCTTGATCGCGACGAGCACGAGGTTGACCCGCATCGACTCCTTGATGCCCCACGCGACGAGCGCGGTGAGGACCGCGACGAGCAGGAACGCCAGGAGGTTGAACTGCCCGCCCGGGTTGTCCTTGGTGAGCGGCGCCAGGGACGAGGGCAGGTGGATCCCGACGTCGTTGAGCAGCAGGTTCGCGTAGGAGGACCAGCCCTGCGACACCACGCCCGCGCCGAGCGCCAGCTCGAGCAGCAGGTCCCAGCCGATGATCCACGCCACGATCTCGCCGAGCGACGCGTACGAGAACGTGTAGGCCGAGCCCGACACCGGCACGGTCGACGCGAACTCGGCGTAGCACAGGGCGGCGAGGCCGCAGACGACTGCGGCCACGACGAACGAGATCGTGATCGCCGGCCCGGCATACGCCTGCGCGGCCTTGCCGGTGAACGTGAAGATGCCGGCACCGATGATGACGCCGATGCCGAACACCGTCAGGTCGAGCCACGACAGGCTCTTCTTGAGGGCGAACTCCGGGTCGTCGGTCTCGCTGATGGACTGTTCGACCGACTTGGTCCGCATCACGGACATGGGCACGACCTCCAGTGGCTCGGCGGCGGGGCGACGGCGTCGTGCCCCGGTTGGCCGACCACGCTAGCGCTCGTCGTCCTCCCGGGCGCGGCGACGACGCAGGGGGATCGGCCCGGTGTCGGCGCTGCGGTCGCGGGCCCGCAGGTCGGGCGAGCGGTAGAGGGTGTCGCCCTGGTCGCCGCTCGACGGGCCGGGGTCCCCCGCCGCGGGGTGCGCCGGGGTGTGCCGCGGGGAGTTCCAGCCCGCGTACGGGTCGGGCAGGTCCGCGCGGACCGGCACCGGCTCGGTCCACGGCTCGTCCACCCACGGTTCCTGCGGCGGCGGCTCGTCCCACTGTTCGTCCCACGGCTGGCCGGGACCGCCCCACGGGGCGCCGCGGCCCTGGTCGCGCCCGGAGCCACGGAACATCTCCGCGCAGATGACGCGGTAGTTGTGGTCGGGCTGGGGGACCCAGTTGACCTCGTGCAGGGCCTGTTCCTGGCCGGCGGACTCCATGACGAAGCGGCCGTAGCCCAGCAGCCGGCCGGGGACCGACCGCTCGTAGGACATGTCCGTGACCTTCATGAGCGGCATCATCGCCACCTTGCGGGTGATGAAGCCGTAGAAGAGGAGCAGGCGCTTGTCGGTCGCGACGAACCAGTCGTGCCGCCACTCGGCCACGCGGTAGGTCATCCGCGCCACCAGGGCGAACCAGAGCCACCACATGCCGGTGGCCACCCACCCGACCGACGCCGGGATCCGCGCGTCGAGCCACAGCGCGAGCACCGCGCCGACGAGGACGCTGCCGACCGGCTCGGCCACCTTGCCCCAGTGCTGGTGGACCGCCGTGACGAGCCGCTCGCCGTCGAGCAGGTACCGGTCGAGCTCGGCGTGCCGGCGCGGCTGGGCCAGGGGGCCGGGCTCGGGGAGGCTCACGGCCGCGGCCTGCTACCGGCCGAGGAGCGAGTCGAAGAAGGTTCCGATGCCCCGGGCCCCGTCGGCGAGGATCGAGCCGGACGTCTTGACGATGTCGGCGGCCTGGTGCGGGGACGTGATGATCGCGTAGGCGGCGAACGCGACGAGGACCCAGACCAGGATCTTCTTTGCGCGCTGCATGGACACTCCTCGGGCGTGGGGACCGGTCCGCCCGAGCGGGCACACCTCCATCCCATCGTGCCCGACGGGGTCGTCCGTTCGGTGGAGGCGCGCCAGGCCCGTTCGGCCGAGTCCGGTGGGTCGGGCGGGGGCCGTGACGCGGTGGTCGGGCCCGGGCCGGAACCCGGTGCGGTCAGACCAGGCCGTAGAGGCGGTCGCCCGCGTCGCCGAGCCCCGGGACGATGTAGCCCTTGTCGTTGAGCCGCTCGTCCATGGCGCCGGTGACGATGGTGACCGGGATGTCGAGGTCGGCGAGCGACTCCTCGACGTGCTTGACGCCCTCGGGGGTGGCCAGCAGGCACACGGCCGTGATGTCGTCCGCGCCCCGGTCGGCGAGGTAGCGGATGGCGTCGGCGAGGGTGCCGCCGGTCGCGAGCATGGGGTCGACGACGTAGCACTGGCGGCCGCGCAGGTCGTCGGGCAGGCGGTTCGCGTAGGTGATGGCCTCGAGCGTCTCCTCGTTGCGCTGCATGCCCAGGAAGCCGACCTCGGCGCTCGGCAGCAGCCGCACCATGCCCTCGAGCATCCCGAGCCCGGCGCGCAGGATCGGCACGATGAGCGGCTTGGGGTTGGACAGCTTGATCCCCGTGGTGGGCGCGACGGGGGTCTCGATGTCGAACGGCTCGACGCGCACGTCCCGGGTCGCCTCGTACGCGAGCAGGGTCACCAGCTCCTCGGTCAGCCGCCGGAAGGTGGGGCTGTCCGTCCGCTTGTCACGCAGGTAGGTCAGCTTGTGCGTGATGAGGGGGTGGTCGGCAACGTGGACGCGCATAGGCGAAACTTAGCGCGTGACCTCCACCCGCGGCCCGGCGCCCGACGGCAGGTATGCCGCGTGGATGGGCGAGGCACTCGACCTCGCGGCGCAGGCCGCCCTGGAGGGCGACGTGCCCGTGGGCGCGGTCGTCGTGGACGCAGCCGGTGAGGTGGTCGGACGCGGCCGGAACCTGCGCGAGGTCGAGCACGACCCGACGGCGCACGCCGAGGTGGTGGCGCTGCGCGAGGCCGCCGCGCGCCGGGGGGAGTGGCGGCTGGAGGGGTGCACCCTCGTCGTGACCCTGGAGCCCTGCCCCATGTGTGCGGGCGCGCTGCTCCTGTCCCGGGTGGACCGGCTCGTGCTGGGCGCCTGGGACCCGAAGCTGGGCGCGACGGGCTCGGTGTGGGACCTGGTCCGGGACCGGCGGGCCAACCACTTCGTCGAGGTCGTCGGCGGGGTGCGCGAGCAGGAGTGCTCGGCCCTGCTGCTCGACTTCTTCACCAGCCACCGAGAGGCAGCCCGGTCGTGAGCGGACTCGTCAGCAGCCTGGTCGACACGGTCCTCGGTGCCCCTCCGTGGCTGGTCTACCTCATCGTCGGCCTCGTCGTGTTCGCCGAGGACGCCCTGTTCGTGGGCTTCGTCCTGCCCGGCGAGACGCTCGCGATCATCGGCGGCGTGACGGCCAGCATCGGCCACACGTCGTTCCCGGTGGTGCTGGTCATCGTCATCCTGTGCGCGGTCGTGGGCGACTCGGTGGGGTACGAGATCGGCAAGCACTTCGGTCCCCGGGTGCTGCAGCTGTCGGTGTTGCGGCGCCGGCGCAAGCGGCTCGACGATGCGCAGGACTTCCTGCGGCGCCGGGGCGGCTCGGCCGTCTTCCTCGGCCGCTGGACCGCGTTCTTCCGTGCGGTCATGCCGGCGCTCGCCGGCCTGAGCGGTATGCCGTACCGCATGTTCCTGCCGTGGAACGCCGTCGGTGGCATCGCCTGGGGCGCGACCGCCGTCACCGGCGGCTACCTCGCCGGGGAGTCCTACCGCCGTGTGGAGAAGTGGCTCGGGACGGGTGCGGCCGTGGTGGTCGGCGTCATCGTCCTCGTGGCGGTGGTGGTCGTCGTGGTGCGGCGTCGCCGCCGGGAGCGCGCCCGCTCGGCCGGCTGAACGGCATACCCGCGGCGCGGAGGCCTGGAGCGCCGCCGGCGGTGACGTCCACGAGTTCACCTGTTCGTCGCCCGGGCGGGGACCCGGTGTTCACCTCGGCGCGGGAGAACACGGTCGTCCCCCTCGACAGGAGCTCCCATGCGTCGCACCCGCCCCCGCACCCTCGCCGCCACGGCCGTCATGGCCGCCCTCGCCGCCACCGCCCTCTCGTCAGGTCCTGCGCAGGCCGCCGACGGGCAGTCCAAGCCCGGCCACGAGAGCTTCGCCGTGATCGGTGACGTGCCCTACGGCGCCACCCAGGTCGCGAAGTTTCCCGGCTGGGTCGACCAGATCAACGCCGACCCCGACGTCTCCCTCGCCTTCCACGTCGGCGACATCAAGAACGGCTCGACCCGCTGCGACGACGCGTACTACCGGATGATCCGCGCGCAGTTCGACCGGTTCACCGACCCGCTCGTCTACACCCCCGGCGACAACGAGTGGACCGACTGCCACCGCGCCAACAATGGCGCCTACAACCCGCTCGAGCGGCTGGCCTTCGACCGCTCGGTCTTCTTCGACCACCCGGGCACGACCCTCGGGGTACCGGCCAGGGTGTCGGTCGCCGACCCGGCGTTCCCCGAGAACGTCTCGCTGCGGCGCGACGGCGTCGACTTCGCCGCGCTGCACGTCGTCGGCTCGAACAACGACCTGCAGCCGTGGACCGGGATCGGCCAGACGACCGCGACCGCGGAGCAGGTGGCCGAGGAGCGGGCGCGGATGGATGCGTCGATCGCGCTGCTGCGCAACACCTTCGCCGAGGCGCGGCAGCGGCATGACCGGGCCGTCGTCGTGCTCCAGCAGGCCGACATGTTCGACCCGACCTACACGCCGGCTCCCGACGACATCTCGGCGTTCACACCGCTGGTGCAGGCGCTCGTCGACGAGGCCTCGGCCTTCGACGGCGACGTCTACCTCGTCAACGGCGACTCGCACGTCTACAACTACGACCGGCCCCTGGCGCCCGGCTCGGTGTGGCTCGACCGCTACGGGGTCACCGGGTCCGCGTCCAACCTCCAGCGGATCACCGTCGACGGCTCGGACAACAACCGGGACTGGCTCAAGGTCACCGTCAACCGACCGGGCGCCGACCGCGTCCTGAGCTGGGAGCGGGTGCCCTACACGAGCTGAGCAGTGCTCAGGCCGGCTCCGGCTCCGCCTCGCGGGCCGGGGCCGGTTGCGTGTCCGCCCGGACCTTCGGCATGAGCACGCCGGCGGCCACCGTGAGGGCCGCGGCCACCACCACGGCGACGAAGACGGCCCGGCCGGAGGACGTGGCGGTGCCGGGGTCGGTCTCGGGGCGACCGGTGGACGCGACCACGGCGTTCGCGACGGCGCCGAAGACGGCGGCGCCCAGGGCGCTGCCGATGGACCGCGCGAACATGTTGGTGCCGGTCGCCACGCCGCGCTCGTGCCACTCGACGCTCGCCTGGGCCGCGATCAGCGACGGCGTCGCCACCAGGCCCATGCCCATGCCCACCACGAAGCAGGTGACGGCGACGACGAGGACCGAGGGGTGGGCGGACAGCAGCGCGAGCGCGGCGGACCCGAGCAGCACCAGGGCGAGCCCGATGAGGATGGTCGGGCGGAACCCCCAGCGCAGGTAGAACAGCCGGCCGGACACGGTCGCGGCGAGGGGCCAGCCGAGCGTGAGGGCGGCGAGGGCGAGGCCGCCGACGAGCGGGGAGACGCCGAGCGAGTTCTCGAGGTACGTCGGGACGAACGACGTCAGGCCGATGAGGATGACCCCGACCCCGAGCGACAGGGCGGTCGTGGTGACGAGCAGGCGGCGGCTGAGGACCCACAGCGGAAGCACGGGCTCGGCGGCGCGGCGCTCGATCCACGGGAAGAGGGCCAGCAGCGCGGCGCCGGCGGCGAACACCGCGATGCTCGTCGGTGAGGACCAGGCCCAGGCCTGTCCGCCCTCGAGGACGCCGAGGATGACCAGCGCCATCCCGGCCGTCAGCACGGCCGACCCGGCGTAGTCGATCTTGTGGGGCCGCCGCTCGACGGACTCGTGGAAGTCGCGCGCGATGAGGAAGGCGGCCAGCAGGCAGAGCGGCACGTTGACGAAGAAGATCCAGCGCCAGATCCCCAGCTGGGAGAAGACGCCACCGAGGGTCGGCCCGACGACCGACGAGATCGCCCACACGCTGGCGAGGTAGCCCTGGGTGGTCGCCCGCTCCGCCACCGTGTAGATGTCGCCGGCGATGGTGATGGCCATGGGCTGGACCGCGCCCGCGCCCAGGCCCTGCACGGCGCGGAAGGCGATCAGGGCCGGCATGCTCCAGGCGAAACCGCACAGCACGGACCCGGCGAGGAAGAGGCCGATCCCGAGCAGCATGAGGGGCTTGCGGCCGAAGATGTCGGCGAGCTTGGCGTACACCGGGACCGAGACGCCCTGGGCGAGCAGGTACACCGAGAAGAGCCACGGGAACTGGGCGAAGCCGCCGAGGTCGCGGACGATCGACGGCACCGCGGTCGCGAGGATCGTCGCGTCGATCGCGATGAGGCCCGTCGAGACCATGAGGGCCAGCAGGATGGGGCCGCGCTCGGAGCGCAGGCCGACGGCAGCACGGGACGTCGGGGTCACGTCCTGGTTCAAGTCCGCGGCGGGGGCGCCGCATTCCCGGGCGTCCCACGGGCCGGTCCCGGACCGCGGACGGGCAGCGCCGGGGCCCGGCCCGGGGCCGTCCCCGGGTTCGCGTCGGGGCTGCCGGGGCGATTTCGGAACCGGTCCACCCCTCGGGTACCCTGCTCGGCGGTGGCGTGTCCGAGCGGCCTAAGGAGAACGCCTCGAAAGCGTTTGTGGGTGAAAGTCCACCGAGGGTTCAAATCCCTCCGCCACCGCCATATGCACCGAGGGTCCCCGCGAGCTTGCGAGCGGGGGCCCTCGCTGCATGTGGGGACTGGACGACAGGTGGGATGTGGGAGGAGCGCGGGGCCCGGCGAGGAACGAGCCGGAACCCGCGCGACGGCTCCCTCCGCCACCAGCGGACGAGACACCGTCCGCCGGGAGGCGAGGCCCCCGGCATACGCCCTCGGGAGTAGACGGGGCTGCCGCCTGCGGGCGACGCCCCGACGCGCCCACCGCTCGTACGCTGGCGGCATGACCGCGCGCGACCCGCTGCCGTGGGGACCTCCGTGGGCGCGGGGCCGCGCGCACTGGGGGTATGCCGGGCCGCCGCCGGCCGCTCGCGCGCTCTTCGTGGTCGTCGCTGCCCTGGTGCAGGTCGGCGGCACCTTCGGCGCGGCGCACGGCCAGCCGGACCGTCACGGCGTCGACGCCCTCGGCGTGGGCCTGCTGCTCGTCGGCCCGGTCGCGCTGGCGTCCGTCGCGAGGCACGCGCGCGCCGTGGCGGCCGTCGTCGCGGTGGCGACCGGGACGTTCCTCGGGCTCGGGTACCCGTACGGACCGGTGTTCCTGAGCCTCGCGGTGGCGCTGGTCGCCGCCGTCGTGAGGGGGCACCGGGGGACGGCGTGGCTCGCCGGCCTCGTCGTCGTGGCGGCCGATGCCGGCGGGCGCGTCCTCGGCGGCCGCGGCTCCTGGTCCTGGGTCGCCCTGGCTGGTGAGGTCGCCTGGCTGCTCGTACTCCTGTCGGTCGGCGAGCTCGTCCGCGGGCGGGCGGAGCGGGCGGCCTCGTTCCGACAGGCCGCCCAGGAACGGCGGCGGCGGCAGGCGGGCGAGGAGCGGCTGCGGATCGCCCAGGAGCTGCACGACGTGGTCGCCCACCACATGTCGCTCATCAACGTCCAGGCCGGGGTCGCCCTGCATCTGGCCGACCGGCGGCCGGAGGCCGTCGAGCCCGCCCTCGAGGCGATCCGGGACGCGAGCAAGGAGGCCCTGACCGAGCTGCGCTCGCTCGTCGACGTGCTCCGGGACCCCGACCGCCCGGCGCCGCTGTCCCCGGTCGCGACGCTGTCCGCCCTCGACGACATGGTCGAGCGCGCCGGCCACGCCGGCCTGGCGGTGCGCAAGACGGTCGACGGAGCCGCCCGCCCCGTCCCCGCCGCGGTCGAGCTGGCGGCCACGCGCATCGTGCAGGAGGCCGTCACCAACGTCGTCCGGCACGCCGGGGCCAACCACGCGGAGGTCCGGCTCCGCTACGGTGACGGCGTGCTGGGGGTGCGGGTCGACGACGACGGCCACGGCGGCGTCGACGACTCCGAGCCATTGGTGGGCAACGGGATCCGCGGCATGCGCGAGCGCGCCTCCGCCCTCGGAGGCAGCCTGGTCATCGGCGCCTCGCCCCTGGGCGGCACGCGCGTCGACGCTGTGCTGCCGACGCGTCCGGGCTCGGGCGACGACGCCGTCGGGGGGACGCCGTGATCCGGGTGGTGCTCGCCGACGACCAGGCCCTGCTCCGAGCGGGCATCCGGGCGCTGCTCGACGCCGAGGACGACATCGAGGTGGTGGGCGAGGCGTCCGACGGGGCCGAGGCGGTCGAGGTCGTGCGCCGCACCGCGCCCGACGTCGTGCTCATGGACATCCGTATGCCGCGCACGGACGGGCTCGCGGCGACGCGGGCGATCACGCAGGACCCCGCCACGACCGCCACGCGCGTGGTGGTGCTCACGACCTTCGACCTCGACGAGTACGTCTTCGAGGCGGTCCGCATCGGCGCGAGCGGGTTCCTCGTCAAGGACACCGAGCCGCAGGAGCTGCTGCGCGGCATCCGTGCGGTCGCCTCCGGCGACGCCCTGCTCTCGCCCGGCGTGACGCGGCGGCTCATCGGCGAGTTCGCCACGAGGAGCAGGCCGACAGCGGTGCGTGCCGACCTCGACGTCCTCACCGAGCGCGAGCGTGAGGTCGTGGCGCTCGTCGGGGAGGGCCTGTCGAACGACGAGATCGCGGCCCGGCTCTTCCTCAGCCCGGCGACCGCCAAGACCCACGTCAGCAGGGCGATGGTCAAGCTCCAGGTGCGCGACCGGGCCCAGCTCGTCGTCCTCGCCTACGAGAGCGGCCTGGTCCGCCCCGGGTGGTCGCACGACTGAGGACGGGCGCCCCCGGCATACCTCGCCGGAGGTAGGTGAGGTGTCGCCCGCGGAGGGATTCGCCGGCCGCCCCGCGGTCGAAGGATGGAGGAACCATCCGGCCCGACCAAGGAGCACACCATGGGCACCGCCCTCTCCACCGCAGCCCTCCCCACCGCGGCCCTCGCCGCCAACGGCCACTGGAACGGACCCGGCCCGTGGTGGCCGGTCTTCCCGCTCCTGTGGCTGCTGTTCGTCATCGCCCTGTTCGCGACCTTCGGCTTCCTCGGCCGCCGCCGCTGGGCGCGCTTCCACGCCCAGTCCGGGCAGCGGGCCGGTGAGTCGAGGCTGGCCGAGCGCTACGCGGCCGGCGAGATCGACGAGCAGGAGTACGAGCGTCGCCTCGCCACCCTGCAGCGCCTGGGGTCCCGGGACCGTTGACCGGGGTGCCGCGCGGGCAGACGATGGGGGTGTCAGGTCCGCCACGGATCGACGGACCACGTCTCCACAGAGGTGGTTGACATGAGAAACCGGATGCACCCGCAGGACATCATCCCGCTCGTTGTCGGCATCTACGCCGCACTGGCCCCCATCTGGACCACGACGACGACCAAGGCGACCTGGACCATGGTCGTCCTCGGCGCGGTCACCGCGGTCCTCGCTCTCGTCGAGATGTTCCGTCCCGACATGATGAGCGTCGAGGGGCTCATGGCGGTCATGGGTGTGCTGTTCTTCATCGCCCCGTGGGTGATGGGGTTCTCGGACCTGCGTGCCATGTCCTGGACGGCGTGGATCGCCGGCGTCGTCACCGTCGTCATCGGTGCCGCCGACCTGCAGGTCACGCGCAGCCACCGCGGAGGCATGGCGGCCCAGCACTGACCACCCAGCGGTGCTGCGCTGCGCCGCAGGCGGATGCGCAGCACCTCAGGTGAAGCTGAGCAGCGCCAGGCCGTAGGCGCACTCGACGTCCGCGTCGCGGAACGTCGCGTGGCCGGTCTCCGGGTCGACCACGTCCACGACCCAGGCGTCGTCCTCGCGGCGCAGGGCGGTGAGGCGGTCGCCGAGCAGCTCGCGCAGCTGGTCCTCACGCGGCAGCCACAGCGCGGTGTCGAGGGTGACCGAGTCGAGCGCCCACTCCGTCGTGCCGTTGAACCCGAGCAGGGGCTGGCCGTGGAACGTGTGCACGTCGATGGTCAGGTGGCTGATCCAGAAGACTTCGCCGACGACGTTGGGCTGGTCGATGGTGAACCGGTCGCCGGGCGCGGGCTCCCACAGCACGCCGGCCTCGACGAGCTGCCGGGCGAGCTCGACCGTGATCATGGGCCGAGCCTACGTCCGGCCCCGGTGGGGGCGCGCGGCCACGGCCCGGTATGCCGCGCGGCCAGGGCGCTCACGCGGCATACCGGAGTCGGTGGGGGCAAGCGCCCCGGTGCCGGCCTCAGAGCAGGTCGAACGCCTCGAGCTCCTCCTGCGTCATCAGGCGGGAGCGGATGAGGAAGCGCACGCCCTCCGGGGCCTCCACCGAGAACCCGCTGCCGCGCCCCGCGACGACGTCGACGGTGAGGTGGGTGTGCTTCCAGTACTCGTACTGCGAGGCCGACATCCAGAACCCGACGGGGTCGGGCACCCCGTCGACCGCCAGGTCGCCGAGGTGGACGTCGGCGTCCCCGGTGAGGAAGTCCCCGCGCGGGTAGCACATGGGGGCGCTGCCGTCGCAGCACCCGCCGGACTGGTGGAACATCAGCGGGCCGTGCCCGGCGGTGAGGCGGCGGAGGAGGTCCGCCGCCCCACCGGTCAGGTCGACCCGGGTGTGCCGTGTGCCCGGCTGGGCGTGTGTCGGTACCTCGGGTGTCGTCATCGGCCTAGAAGAAGCCGAGCGCGTCGGGCGAGTAGGAGACCAAGAGGTTCTTGGTCTGCTGGTAGTGGTCGAGCATCATCTTGTGGTTCTCGCGCCCGATGCCGGACTGCTTGTAGCCACCGAAGGCGGCGTGGGCCGGGTACTGGTGGTAGCAGTTCGTCCAGACCCGCCCGGCCTTGATGGCGCGGCCGACCCGGTAGGCCCGGGACCCGTCCCGGGTCCACACGCCGGCCCCGAGCCCGTAGAGCGTGTCGTTGGCGATCTCGAGGGCGTCCGCCTCGTCGGAGAAGCCGGTGAGCGACACGACGGGGCCGAAGATCTCCTCCTGGAAGATCCGCATGTCGTTGGTGCCCTCGAACACCGTGGGCGTCACGTAGTAGCCCTCGGCGAGGTCGCCGTCGAGCACGTTGCGCTCGCCGCCGGTGAGGACCTTCGCGCCCTCCTGCCGGCCGATGTCGATGTAGGACAGGATCTTCTCGAGCTGGTCGTTGCTCGCCTGCGCGCCGATCATGGTGTCGGTGTCGAGCGGGTTCCCCTGCTTCACCCTGGCCACCCGGTCGAGCGCGTCGCCGACGAAGTCGGAGTAGATGGAGCGCTGCACGAGCGCCCGCGACGGACACGTGCAGACCTCCCCCTGGTTGAGCGCGAACATCGTGAAGCCCTCGAGCGCCTTGTCGTAGAAGGCGTCCGACGTCGTGGCGACGTCCTCGAAGAAGATGTTCGGGCTCTTGCCGCCGAGCTCGAGGGTGACCGGGATGATGTTCTGGCTGGCGTACTGCATGATCAGCCGGCCGGTCGTGGTCTCCCCGGTGAACGCGACCTTGGCGACCCGCGGCGAGGACGCGAGCGGCTTGCCGGCCTCGACCCCGAAGCCGTTGACGACGTTGAGGACGCCCGCCGGCAGCAGGTCGCCGACCAGCTCGATGACCTTGAGGATCGACCACGGGGTCTGCTCGGCCGGCTTGAGCACCACGGCGTTGCCCGCCGCCAGCGCCGGGGCGAGCTTCCACGTCGCCATGAGGATCGGGAAGTTCCACGGGATGATCTGCGCGACGACGCCGAGCGGCTCGTGGAAGTGGTACGCGACGGTGTCGGCGTCGATCTCCGAGCTCGACCCCTCCTGGCCGCGCAGCACGCCCGCGAAGTAGCGGAAGTGGTCGACCGCGAGCGGCAGGTCGGCGGCCAGGGTCTCGCGCACCGGCTTGCCGTTGTCCCACGTCTCGGCGACGGCCAGCATCTCGAGGTTCTGCTCGAGCCGGTCGGCGATGCGGTTGAGGACCAGCGCCCGCTCGGCCAGACTCGTGCGGCCCCAGGCCGGCGCGGCGGCGTGCGCGGCGTCCAGCGCGGCCTCGATGTCCTCGGCCGTGCCCCGGCCGACCTCGGTGAACGCCTTGCCGTTGACCGGCGAGATGTTCTCGAAGTAGTCGCCCTTCTTGGGCTCGACCCAGTTGCCGCCGATGAAGTGCCCGTACCGCGGCTCGACCGAGACCAGCGAGCCCTCGGTGCCGGGGGGTGCGTAGACCGTCATGGTGGTTCTCCCAACGTCCTTGGTGGTGCCCCGTCAGCGGGGTGTGGAGAACGCTAGGAACGGCAACGTTGCGACCACGTTGCACGAGCAGTGGCGTATGCCGGTCAGCCGGCTCCGAGCTCGCGGTCGAGCCGGGCGACCTGGCCGGCGACGAGCGGCCGCAGCGGCGACGCGGCCGTGAGGGCCGAGAGCTGCGCGGTCCACATCTCGTAGTCGTCCGCACCCCAGGCCGAGCGCGTCCACGTCGACATCAGGTCGGGCTCGCGACTGGCGAGGACGGCCCGTCGCAGCGCGCCCTCGACGCTGCGCCGCACCCGGACGACGCCGGGCGCGGTGGAGGCCGGCAGCACCGGACCGCGGTAGGCCCGCAGTGCCGAGGCGACGTCGCCGGCGGCCAGGTGCGCCTCGACCGCCAGCCAGTCCGCCGCCACCTCGGCCGTCAGCCGGTAGGGCCGGGAGGCGAGCAGGTCCTCCCCGAGCAGGCTGCGGAGCCGGTTGAGCTCTGCCCGCAGGGTGGAGGGCGAGACGTCCTCCTCGTAGAGCAGCACGGCGAGCTCGTCGCCCGACATGCCCCGCGGGGTCGAGGCGAGCAGCAGCACGATCTCTCCGTGCCGGCGGCTGAGCCGCACCGTCCGGCGCGAGTGCCGCCCGTCCGTGAGGACGAGGAGGGCCTCGTCGCGACCCAGTGCCTGCAGCCCCACCCGGGTGCGCGAGGACAGGGCCGGGTCGGGCTCGGCGCCCCGGGCCAGCAGCTCGCGCGCCAGCTCGGCCTCCGCCATGCGCGCCGCGGCCCGCACCATCGCCATCGTCTGCGGCACGACGATCTCGGCGCCGCCGGTGATGTCGAGGACGCCGAGCAGGGAGGCGTCGGTGGGGTCGTGGATCGGTGTCGCCGCACAGCTCCAGCGCTGCACGCTCCGGCGGAAGTGCTCGGCGCCCACCACGTTGACCGGCTGGTCCAGCGCGAGAGCCATCCCCGGCGCGTTGGTACCTGCCACCCGCTCGTCCCAGTTGCTGCCCTCGACGAAGCCGATGCCCTCGGCCCGGCGCAGCACGCTCGGGGTCCCGCAGACCCAGAGCAGCTGGCCGGCGGCGTCGGACACGGCCATGATCGCGTCGCACTCCCGCGCCGCGCGGCCGAGCACGTCGTCCAGCAGGGGGAAGACCTGGGCCAGCGGGTGCGCCTGGCGCAGGTCGCGCAGCGCGTCCTCCGGGACCGTGATCGGGGCGTCGACGAGGCCGGTGTCGACTCCGGCCGCCGCCGAGCGCAGCCACGAGTCGGCGACCTGTGGCCGCACGGACGTCATGGGCTCCATGTCGGCAGTGTGAGCGGCCGGCGACCGCGTGTCACGGGGCGTCTCGGCTGGCGGCGTCGGGCGGCCGCGCCGGTGCGCCGGACGGTCGCCCTCTCGTCGGCGACCCGAGCAGTACGACCTAGCAGCCGGTGGACGGCGTTGCGGTGGCGGGCTTGGTCGCCGTGGCGCCCTTCGTCGTGGCGGTCGACGTAGGCGCCTGCTTCACAGGCGGCGCGAGGGCCTTGTACCTGGCGCCGAGCACGAGGTCGACCGAGGAGTCGTTCCGTGCGTCCTGCACGCCCTTCGCGCCCTTGACCAGCTGCAGCACCAGGGCCGCGTCCTTCTTCCCGCTGGGCCCGTACCGGACCTCGGCCGTGCCAGTGACCTTCTTCTGCAGCGGGTCGTTCGACACCGTCGCCACGAGGAATCCCCGCTTGCGCACCTCGGCCGCCGTCTTCTTGGCCAGCCCGTCGCGGGTGGTGGCGTTGTAGACGTTGACCGTCACGTCCGCCGGTCGCGGGGCAGCCGTCGCGGTGGTGCACACCGGCTTCGCCGCGGTCCGCTGGTGGTCGCCGGCCCGGTAGTAGGAGTAGGCGTACCAGAAGGCGAAGAACAACATGAGCGCGACCAGCCCGAGCGTGATGAGGGCACGACGGCGACGGGCACGACGGGCGTCCGACGGCGCCCCCGCCTCGACGTAGCTCACCCCACCACCTCCGCCCGGTCCCGGACTGCTGTGGGGTCAGTCAAGCACGAGGACCCGTGCGTGCAGGGTAGGTCGCTGCTGGAGTGCCGCACGCAGGGCGCGGTGGAGGCCGTCCTCGAGGTACAGGTCGCCCTGCCACTCGACGACGTGGGCGAACAGGTCGCCGTAGAAGGTCGAGTCCTCGGCGAGCAGCTGGCCGAGGTCGAGGGTCCGCTTGGTGGTGACGAGCTCCTCGAGGCGCACCATGCGCGGGGGCACGTCGGCCCAGTCCCTCGGGGTCTGCTTGCCGTGGTCCGGGTACGGACGTCCTTCGCCCACCTTCTTGAAGATCACCGAGACACCCTATGCGCGCAGCCCCGAGCGCGCCTTCGATGACCGCGCCCGGTATGCCGTCCCGCACTAGAGTGCCGAACGTGACCGACAGTGCGGCGGGGAAGTCCGAGTCGTCCAGCCAGCTCGACGAGATCCGGGCCGGGTACGCGTTCGAGGGAGGGGCGCTGCTCTTCGGTGCGGCTGTCATCGACGGCACCGCGCACGCGGATGTCCCGGTGAAGATCCCCCTCTCGACGCTCAACCGTCACGGGCTCGTGGCCGGCGCGACCGGCACGGGCAAGACCAAGACCCTGCAGCTCATGGCCGAGCAGCTGTCCGGCCAGGGCGTGCCGGTCTTCCTCGCCGACATCAAGGGCGACCTGTCGGGGATGGCCACGGCCGGGCAGCCCAACGACAGGATCACGGCGCGCGCCAAGGACGTCGGGCAGGACTGGACGCCCACGGCATACCCCACCGAGTTCCTCTCGCTGGGAGGGGTGGGCAAGGGCATCCCGATCCGCGCCACGATCACGTCGTTCGGCCCGACCCTGCTCTCGAAGGTGTTGGGGCTCAACGACACCCAGGAGTCCAGCCTGGGCCTGGTCTTCCACTACGCCGACAAGAACGGGCTCGCGCTGCTCGACGTCAAGGACCTGCGCGAGGTCGTCTCGTTCCTCACGTCCGACGAGGGCAAGGCCGACCTCAAGGAGCTCGGCGGCCTGTCCTCGGCCACCGCGGGCGTCATCCTGCGCGAGCTCGTCGCGTTCTCGGACCAGGGCGCCGACGCGTTCTTCGGCGAGCCGGAGTTCGACACCAGGGACCTGCTGCGGACGGCGGCCGACGGCAAGGGCCTCGTCACGTGCCTGGAGCTGCCGGCGGTCCAGGACCGGCCGGCGCTGTTCTCGACGTTCCTCATGTGGCTGCTCGCCGACCTGTTCCACGACCTGCCCGAGATCGGTGACGCCGACAAGCCGAAGCTCGTCTTCTTCTTCGACGAGGCGCACCTGCTCTTCCAGGACGCGAGCAAGGCGTTCCTCACCGCGATCGAGCAGACCGTGCGCCTCATCCGCTCCAAGGGGGTCGGCGTCTTCTTCGTGACGCAGAGCCCCAAGGACGTGCCCAGCGGCGTGCTGGGCCAGCTCGGGAACCGCGTGCAGCACGCGTTGCGCGCCTACACGCCCGAGGACGCCAAGGCCCTCAAGGCGGCCGTGTCGACCTACCCCCACAGCGGCTACGACCTCGAGGAGCTGCTGACCTCCCTCGGCACCGGCGAGGCGGTCGTGACCGTCCTGTCGGAGAAGGGTGCCCCCACGCCGGTCGCGTGGACGCGGATGATCGCGCCGCAGTCGCTGATGGCACCCTCCGACGACACGACGGTCGACGCCCTCGTCGCCGGGTCACCCCTCGCCCCGAGGTACGCCACGGCCGTCGACCGCGAGTCGGCCTACGAGAAGCTCCGCGCGCGGCTGGAGCAGGCCCCCGCCGCTCCGCCCGCGGCCCCGGCTCCCCAGTCGACGCCCGTGCCCGCTCCCGCCCCGCGCGCCCCGAAGCCGGCGAAGGAGCAGCCCGGCATCGTCGAGCAGGTCGTGACGTCGCGCGCGTTCAAGTCCGCCCTGCGCTCGGCCGGCACGGTGATCGGCCGCGAGATCACCCGGTCCCTGTTCGGGACGGCCCGCCGCTCCCGCTAGCCGGCCGCACCGCGCCCGCGGGTCGGGTCAGGCGTCGGAGCGCCGGGCGATGGTCGCCACCGCGCGGTGCACCGCCCCCGCGGGGGTCGCCGGCACGAGGTCCTCGAGGAACCCGAAGCGCCGGCGCACCGAGAGGGCCTCGGCCGTCGTGCCGTGGTCGCGCACCCGGTGCCACCAGTCGGCGATGTCACCCCACCCCGGCGCGGCCAGCGACCCGCCGAACTCCTGCACCGCCAGGGCCGAGCAGAGGCTGGCGAAGTTGAGCCGCTGCACGAGCGGCCAGCCGGCCAGGGTCCCCAGCGTGACGGCGGCGTCGAAGACGTCGCCCGCCCCCGTCGGGTCGATCGCGTTGACGCGCAGCCCCGGCACCCCGGCCTCCTCGCCGGTGAGGTTGTCGATGCCCAGGGCGCCGTCCTTGCCGTTGGTCACGACGGCCAGCGGCACCCGGTCGGCGAGGCAGTAGAGCGCGTCCTGGACCGTCTCGGTGCGGGTGTAGGCCATCGCCTCGACGGCGTTGGGCAGGAAGGCGTGGCAGCTCGCCAGCTGGTCGAGGACCGAGGGGTCCCACCGCCCCGTGGCGTCCCAGCCCACGTCCGCGAAGAGGAGGGCGCCGTCCTTGTGCGCCTTGTCGGCCCACTCGCGGTCGGGGTGGCCGGCGCCGAGCGGCTCGTCCGCGCGCAGGTCCAGCAGGACGGCACGCGACCTCGGCGGCACCCCCATCATGGCGGTGGCCGGCTCGGGCGGCTGGTGGCCGTGCGTGACCATCCGGCGCTCGCCGTGCACCGCGATCGAGACGGTGACCGGGGAGTGCCAGCCCTCGTACCGGCGCGAGCGCGAGAGGTCGACGCCCTCCTGCTCCTCCAGCGTGCGCCAGCAGAACTCGCCGTAGTCGTCGTCGCCGAAGGCCGCGCCGAGCGCCGTCCTGAGGCCGAGGCGGGATGCCGCGACGGCCAGGTTCGCGATGCCGCCGGGGGAGGAGCCCATGCCCTCGGCCCACACCTCGGTGCCGTTCTTGGGCATCGAGGACAAGCCGGTGAAGATGATGTCGAGGAACACCATTCCCTGGAGGAAGACGTCCACCTCGGGGTCCCCGTCGCCGCGCAGGTGTGCGAGCGGGTCGAAGACTCGGACCGTGGACACGGCTGCTCCCTCCTCGCCGCGACCCGTGCCCGCCGTCCCGGGCTGGTGCCGTCGCGGTCGTCCCGCCATGGTGTCGCGGCCGCCGCGAGGGGTGCAACCGACATTCGGCCGAGCCCGCGCTCGGTAGCCTGCTGCGGTGAGGCTGACCATCCTCGGCGGCGGCGGGTTCCGCGTCCCCCTGGTGCACGGCGCCCTGCTGGCCGACCCCGACCACCGGGTCGACGAGCTGCGCCTCCACGACCCGGACGCCGGCCGCCTCGCCGCGGTCGTCGCGGTCCTGGAGCAGCAGGCTGCCGGTGCGGTGAGGCCGCCGCGCATTCTCGTCGCGCCGACGCTCGACGACGCCCTCCGAGGCACCGACGTCGTCTTCTCGGCGATGCGCGTCGGTGGCGTGCGCGGGCGCACGGTGGACGAGCGGGTGGCGCTGGACCTCGGCCTGCTCGGCCAGGAGACGACGGGCGCCGGCGGTGTGGCATACGCCCTCCGCAGCGTCCCGGCGTCGCTGGAGGTGGCACGCCGCGTCGCTGCCCTCGCACCGGGCGCCTGGGTCATCAACTTCACCAACCCCGCCGGCGTGGTCACCGAGGCCATGCAGACCGTGCTGGGCGACCGCGTCGTCGGCATCTGCGACTCGCCTGTCGCGCTGGCGCGCAGGGCGATGCGCGTGCTGGGGCTCGAGCCGGGGGAGACGACGGTCGACTACGTCGGGCTCAACCACCTCGGCTGGCTGCGGGGCCTGCACTCGGGCGGCACCGACCACCTGCCCCGGCTGCTCGCCGACGACCGGCTCCTCGAGCGCACCGAGGAGGGCCGGCTGTTCGGCGCCCCGTGGCTGCGGGCGCTGGGCGCCGTCCCCAACGAGTACCTCTTCTACTACTACTTCACGCGCGAGGCGGTCGCCTCCCTCCGCGCGGCCGGGCAGACCCGCGGGGAGTTCCTGCGCGACCAGCAGGAGGCGTTCTACGCCGAGGTGGCCCGCTCGCCCGCCGACGCCCTGGCCACGTGGCGGCGCGTGCGTGCCGAGCGCGACGCGACCTACCTGCAGGAGGCGCGCGCCGAGGGGGAGGCGCGTGACGAGCTCGACCTCGAGGGCGGCGGGTACGAAGGGGTCGCCCTGGCCCTGATGCGAGCCCTCGGTGGAGGGGCGCCGGCCGAGCTGGTCCTCGACGTGCGGTCGGCCGGGGCCGTGCCCGGTATGCCGCACGACGCCGTCGTCGAGGTGCCGTGCACCGTGGATGCCGGCGGCCCCCGTCCCCACCCGGTCGCCGAGCCGGAGGGGCACATGCTCGGGCTGATGCAGTCGGTCAAGGCGGTCGACCGGCTCGTGATCGAGGCCGTTCTCGAGCGCTCGGAGGCGGCGGCGCTCGAGGCCTTCGCGCTGCACCCGCTCGTCGACTCGGTGACCTCGGCCCGGGCCCTGCTCGACGCGCACCTCGCGCAGACGCCGGAGGTCGCCGACCTGTTCCGGTGACGGACCGCGGTCGACCGTCGGCCGCCCGGGAGGACGGTGAACGGGGCGGCCCTAGCCCAGCCAGGCGGCGACGAGCAGGATCACCGGCACCGCGCCCACGGTCGTGACGAGGATCGTGTCGCGCGCCAGCACGGTGGCCCGCTGGTACCGCGTGGCGTGGACGAAGATGTTCTGCGCCGTCGGCAGGGCCGAGGTGACGACGATCGCCAGCAGCGCGTGCCCCGACACCCCGAGCAGCACGTCGGCGACGAACCATGCGACGAGCGGCTGCACCAGCATCTTCAGCGTCGAGGTCGTCACCAGCTCGGCCACCGAGCCGGTGCGGCCGAGTCCGGGTCCGAGCCGCAGGGCGATGCCGTACGCCACGAGCATGCTCGGTACGGCCATCGCCCCGAGCAGCGCGAGCGGGTCGGACGCCGCGGCCGGCAGCGTCCACCCCGTGATCGACAGCAGCAGCCCGACCAGCGAGCCGACGGTGAGCGGGTTCCGCAGCGGCCGCAGTGCGAGCTGCCACCAGCGCAGCTCGCGCCCGCGGGCGTCGGCGTCGAGGAAGCCCAGCGCCAGGGGCTGCAGCACCAGCAGCTGCAGCAGCAGGGTGGGCGCCACGAACGCCGCGTCGCCGAGGACGTAGCTGGCCACCGGGATGCCGAGGTTCCCCGCGTTGACGTATGCCGACGACAGCGCGCCGATCGTGGTGTCCCCCAACGACCGTCGCCACACCAGCCGCGCCGGCACGACGTAGAGCAGCACCGCCACGGCGATGCCGGCGAGGGAGGCCAGCAGGTTCGCCGACAGCACCTGGTGCACGTCCGCCCGGCCCAGGGTGCCGACCATGAGGGCCGGGCTGGCGACGAAGAAGGCGAGGCGCGACAGGACCTGCTGGGCGCCCGCGTCGACGATGCGCAGGTGGGCGAGCAGGGCGCCGACCGCGATGACGACGGCGATGGTCGCGAACCCGGTGAGTACCCCCTGCACGCCGGACAGGCTAGGGGGGCGGGGCCAGGACGGGTGCGAGGGTCTCGAGGACCGAGGCGTCCTCGATCGTCCCGGGCACCTTGGCCGGCAGCCCGTCGGCCATCTCGCGCATCGTCTTGCGCAGGATCTTCCCGGAGCGGGTCTTGGGCAGGGCGGCAACGACGTCGACCCGTTGCAGCGAGGCGATCGCCCCGACCTCGTCGCGGACCCGCTGCCGCAGCTCGGCCGCGACGGCGTCGGCCGAGCCGCGGTCGACCCCGGCCTTGAGCACGACGAGCGCGCGCGGCACCTGGCCCTTGAGGTCGTCGTGCACGCCGATGACGGCGCACTCCGCGACGGCGGGGTGGCCGGCCAGCGCCGCCTCGATCGACCCGGTCGACAGCCGGTGGCCGGCGACGTTGAGCACGTCGTCGGTGCGGCCCATGACGAAGAGGTACCCGTCCTCGTCGAGGAAGCCGCCGTCGCCGGTGAGGTAGTAGCCGTCGAACGCCGACAGGTACCCGGCGACGTAGCGGTCGTCGTCACCCCACAGCGTCGGCAGCGTCCCCGGCGGCAGTGGCAGGCGGATGCAGATCGCGCCCTCCTCGCCCGCAGGCACGGGGCGGCCGCCCTCGCCGAGGACCTCCACGGCATACCCGGGCACGGGCACGGTGGGGGAGCCGGGCTTGATCGGCATCGGCTCCAGCCCGCGCAGGTTCGCCGCGATGGGCCACCCGGTCTCGGTCTGCCACCAGTTGTCGACGACCGGCACGCCGAGCCGCTGCGTCGCCCACTCCCACGTGTCGGGGTCGAGGCGCTCGCCGGCGAGGAACACCGTCTCGAGCGAGGACAGGTCGTACCCCGCCATCAGCGCGCCCTCGGGGTCGTCGCGCTTGATGGCGCGGTAGGCCGTCGGCGCGGTGAACATCGCCTTGACCCCGTAGTCGGAGACGACCCGCCAGAACGCCCCGGCGTCGGGCGTGCCGACCGGCTTGCCCTCGTAGAGGACGGAGGTCGCACCGGTGAGCAGGGGCGCGTAGACGATGTAGGAGTGGCCGACGACCCACCCGACGTCGCTCGCGGTGAACCACGTGTCGCCCGGGCCGATGCCGAAGACGTTGGTCATCGACCAGCGCAGCGCGACCGCGTGCCCGCCGTTGTCGCGGACGATGCCCTTGGGCCGGCCGGTGGTCCCCGACGTGTAGAGGATGTACAGCGGGTCGGTGGAGTCGACGTCGACGCAGTCCGCGGGCTCGGCGTCGGCGACGAGCTCGGCCCAGTCCATCTCCTCCCAGTCGGTGTCGCGCTCGCCGACAGCCGCGCGGGCCTGTTCGCGCTGCAGGACGACGACGGCCTCGGGCTTGTGGCTGCTGCGGTCGAGGGCGGCGTCGAGCAGAGGCTTGTACTCCACGACGCGGCTCGGCTCGATGCCGCAGCTGGCGGCGAGGACGACGACCGGCCGCGCGTCCTCGATCCGGGCGGCGAGCTCGGCCGGCGCGAACCCGCCGAAGACCACCGAGTGGACGGCGCCGATCCGCGCGCACGCGAGCATGGCGACGACGGCCTCCGGCACCATCGGCATGTAGACCACGACCCGGTCGCCCCTCCCGACGCCCAGGCTCGCGAGCGCGCCGGCGAACGTCGCGACCTCCTCGAGCAGGCCGGCATACGTCAGCGTGCGCTTCGTGCCGGTGACCGGGCTGTCGTAGTGGATCGCGGGCTGGTCGCCGCGCCCGTCGCGCACGTGCCGGTCCAGGGCGTTGAAGCAGGTGTTGAGCCGGCCGCCGGGGAACCAGCGGTGGAACGGCGGGCGGTCGGAGTCGAGCACGCGCGGCGGCGGCGTGGACCACTCGACCGCCTGCGCCGCCTCGGCCCAGAAGCCGTCGGGGTCCTGCAGGCTGCGCTGGTATGCCGCGGAGTAGGCGCCGGTGCTCATGGGCCCATGGTGGGTCGCCGGGCACGGCCGCGCCAGAGGTGGGCGGCGTCGGTCCGCCGAAGCCGCCCCGGTCCGCGCCGAGCGGTCTGCCGAAGCCGCCCCGGTCCGCGTCGGGCGGTCGGGCGGTTGGGCGGCTCAGCCGACCGGTGGGGCCCAGCCGGGGCGCGGGATGAGGCAGAAGGGGTGGCCGGCGGGGTCGGCGTAGACGTGGTCCTCGCCGAGCGGGGTCGCGCCGAGCTCGACCGCCAGCCGACCCGTCGCCTCGGGGTCGTCGGCCATGACGTCGACGTGCAGCTGCTGCGGCCTGGCCGGGTCGCCCCACACGGGCGGCTGGTGGTCCGGCGCGAGCTGGAAGGCCATGCCCGAGTGGCGGTCGTCGACCGCGACCACGACCCAGTCGTCGCTGGTGAAGGTGATCGGCAGGCCCAGCAGGCCCGACCAGAACCGGGCCAGCGCGTGCGGGTCCCGGGTGTCCACGACGACGTGGTGCAGGCGACCGGTCACGGCGCTCAGGACTGCGGGGTGGTCTGGTAGCGGATCCAGGCCGAGGAGTCGGGGTGCCAGAGACGCACCACCGCCCACACGCCGACGAGCAGCAGCACCACGGCGAGCACCTGGTGGAACAGCCCGGCGGTGGGGAGCAGGCCGCCGAAGAAGATCCCGAGGGCGAGGGCCAGCAGGAGGCAGGCGCCGATGCGGCCCCACTTCGAGCCGCGGGCGGTCACCCGGGACATCCAGAACCACAGGGCGGCTGCGAGCAGGCCCACCACGGTCGAGACCGTGAGGGCCACCGTGACGAGCCGGTCGAGCTCCTCGGGCGTGGCGGCCCGGCCCTGCGTCGAGGCTGCCTGGGCGAAGGCGTCGCGCAGCGACCCCCGGGTGAGCCATGCGCGGACGACCTCCACGAGGCTGAGGACGGCGCCGGCCTGCATGGCGCGGACCGCCTCCACCGTCGCGGCCGGTGGGGTGAGGGGCGTCCCCGGTCGCCAGACCGCCCGCTCCGGGCGGCCGGTGCCCGGCCTGTCGGGGCTGAGCACCCCACGCCACGAGATCTGTCGAGCCATCGCCTGCCGGTCCCTTCGCCGTCCCTGACGGCATCCTCCCTGCCGTTCGCCGACCAGCCAAGCCCGACCCCTTGAACCGGCGGGCATGTGTAGGTAAGTTCCGCAAACAGGACCAATCACGTGAATCGTTCACATCCGCATGGAGGAGCCATGTCCACGTCCCGCGTCTCCCGTCGCACGGTGGTGGCCGCAGCCGCCGCCGCAGCAGTCCTGGCCGCCGGCACGGCGCCAGCGCTCGCGAGCGTCCGCTCGGGCCCGCCACCGACCAACCCCGACGCCCGCGAGGGCTGGGTCGCCTCGACGATCGCCCGGATGACCCTGCCCGAGAAGGTCGGCCAGCTGTTCATCCAGAACGTCTACGGCAAGGACGCGACCACCCCGGATGCGCGGAACATCCCGCTGTACGGCGTCGCGAGCCCGGCCGAGGTCGTGCAGAAGTACCACCTCGGCGGCGTCATCTACTTCGCCTGGACCGACAGCGTGCAGAACCCGCCGCAGATCGCGGGCCTGTCCAACGGCCTGCAGAAGGCGGCGCTGTCCCAGTCGTCGAAGGTCGACGTGCCGCTGCAGATCGCGACGGACCAGGAGCAGGGTGTCGTCACCCGGATCGGGCCGCCGGCGACGCAGTTCCCCGGCTCCATGGCCCTCGGCGCGGGACGGTCCGCCGCCGACGCGCGGACCGCCGCGGCGATCACCGGCCAGGAGCTGCGCGCGATGGGCGTCAACACCGACTTCGCGCCGGACGCGGACGTCAACGTCAACCCGCTCAACCCGGTCATCGGCACGCGCTCGTTCTCCTCGCGCCCCGACCTCGCCGCCCAGATGGTCGGTGCCCAGGTGGATGGCTACCAGCAGGACGGCGACGTTTCGTCCACGGCCAAGCACTTCCCCGGCCACGGCGACACCGCCACCGACAGCCACGTCGCGTTCCCGGTGATCACCCACACCCGCGAGCAGTGGGAGCAGATCGACGCCCCGCCGTTCAGGGCCGCCATCGCCCACGGCATCGACATGATCATGACGGCGCACCTCAACGTCCCCGCGCTCGACGACTCGGGCGACCCGGCCACGCTGAGCAAGCCCATCCTCACCGGCGTGCTCCGCGGCGAGCTCGGCTTCAAGGGCGTCATCGTCACCGACTCGCTCGGCATGCAGGGCGTGCGCGACAAGTACGGCGACGCCGAGGTCGCGGTGCGCGGCCTCTCGGCCGGCGTCGACCAGCTGCTCATGAGCCCGTCGATGGACCAGGCCTACAACGCGGTCATCGCCGCCGTGAAGAGCGGCCGCCTCCCGATGGCGGACATCGACGCCAAGGTGCGTCGCGTGCTGGAGCTCAAGTGGGACCGCGGCATCGTCGCCAAGCCCTACGTCGACCCGGCCGCCCTCGCCTCGGTGGTCGGCACGCCCGAGCACCTCGCGACCGCGGACGCCATCACCGACCGCACCACCACCCTGGTGAAGAACGACGACAAGACCCTGCCCCTGGCCGTGAGCGGGAAGAAGGTCCTCGTCACCGGCTACGGCGTCACCACCACCCAGACGCTCGCCGACGGGCTCAAGGCACAGGGGGCCGCGACGACGGTCAGGCAGACCGGCGCGTCCCCGAAGGACGACGACGTGGCCGCGGCGGTCGCGGCCGCGCAGGGCCAGGACGTCATCGTCGTCACGACGATGAAGGCCTGGGACACCGCCGTCACCGACCCGCGCGGGGGGCAACAGAAGCTGGTCCAGCAGCTGCAGGCGACGGGCAAGCCGGTCGTCGTGGTGGCGACGCGCGACCCGTACGACATCGCCTACCTGCCCGGCACGAGCACGTACCTGGCCACCTACTCCTACAGCCCGGTCGCGATCGAGTCCGTCGCCCGGGTCATCACCGGGGCGGTGAACCCGAGCGGCACACTGCCGGTCGACATCCCGGTGAAGGGCGACCCGGGCACGGTCCTGTTCCCGTTCGGCCACGGCCTGTCGTACTGAGGTCGCCGGAGATGCGCTGGACCGGGCTCGTCGCGTCCACGCTCGTCGCCGCGGCGGCCGCGGGTGTCTCAGGGGCACCCACGGCCACCGCGGCGGCACCACCGCCCACGGCGCCGCCGCCGGTGGTGGCCCGGTTCGCCACCTACAACATCCACGCGGGCGCGGGGTCGGACAACGTCTACGACCTCGACCGCACCGCCGCGACCATCCGCGCGCTCGACGCCGACGTGGTCGGGATCGAGGAGGCGGACGTCCACTGGGGCGACCGCTCGCGGTTCGAGGACACCGTGGTCGAGCTCGGCCGCCGCCTCGGGATGCGGACCGGCTTCGCACCGATCTACAGCCTCGACCCGCTCCACGCCGGCGACCCCCGCCGGGAGTACGGCGTCGCGGTCCTGTCGCGGTACCCGATCGCCGCGCTGGAGGACCACGACCTCACCCGGCTCTCCACCCAGGACCCCGACCCCGTTCCCGCACCGGCGCCCGGCTTCCTCGAGGCAACCGTCCAGGTCCGGGGCGCCCGGACGCACGTCTACGTCACACACCTCGACTACCGGGGCGACCCGTCGGTGCGGACCGCGCAGGTCGCAGACACCCGCCGGATCATGGCGCAGGACCCCGCCGGTGAGGACCAGGTGCTGCTCGGGGACCTCAACGCCGACGCGTCGGCGCCCGAGCTCGGGCCGCTGTGGCAGGAGCTCGACGACGCGTGGGCCGTCGCGCGGACGAGGGTCGGCGAGCCCGGGCTCACCTTCCCCGCCGTCGCCCCGGTCAAGCGCATCGACTTCGTCACGGTCCGCCGGGGCACCCCGGTGCTCACGGCCGAGGTGCTGTCCGACCCCGCCCTGCTCGCGGCCAGCGACCACCGCCCGGTCGTCGCCGCCGTCGAGCTCCACGTGCCTCGGGGGTCCGCGCCCGCCGCCGACAGCCCCTGACCGACCGCCCCACCTCGACGCCGCACCCTCGACGAAAGGCCCTCCCGATGACCCGCCTGAACCGCCGCCAGCTCCTCACCGCCGCCGGGGCCAGCGCCCTCGCACTGCCCGCCGGCGCGTCCCTCGCCCAGGCCGCGCCGAGCGCTGCGCCGGGCGACGTGCCGGGTGCCGTGCCGGCTGCGAGCGGCCCGACCTACCCGTCCCGCCCGGTGACGCCGGGTGCCGACCGCGAGGCGGCGAACGGCTGGCGCACGCTCGCGGGCCAGAAGGTCGGCATCATCACCAACCCGACGGGCATCCTCACCAACCTGCGGACCATCGTCGACGAGATGCACGAGGCCGGCACGGTCGACATCGTCGGCGTATTCGGCCCTGAGCACGGCTTCCGCGGCACCGCCCAGGCGGGCAGCTCCGAGGGGACCTCGACCGACCCGCGCACCGGCCTGACGGTGTACGACGCCTACGGCGCCACCGCGACGACAATGGAGCAGCTGTTCCGGACCGCCGGGGTCGAGACGGTCGTCTTCGACATCCAGGACGCCGGCGCGCGGTTCTACACCTACATCTGGACCATGTACACGGCCATGCGCGCCGCGGTCGCGACCGGCTCCCGGTTCGTCGTCCTCGACCGGCCCAACCCCACCGGCGGCACCGCGCGCGGCCCGATGATGACGACGGCATACACCTCGGGGGTGGGGGCCAAGGAGATCGTCCAGGCGCACGGCATGACGGTGGGCGAGCTCGCCCGCTTCTTCGACGCGGAGTTCCTCCCGGCGGACGCCGGTGGCCGGCTGGCGCAGCTCGACGTGGTCGAGGTCAGCGGCTGGCGCCGCGACATGCCGTATGCCGCGACCGGGCTCCCGTGGGTCATGCCCAGCCCGAACATGCCGACGCCCGACACGTCCCTCGTCTACCCCGGCACGGGGATGTTCGAGGGCACCAACCTGTCCGAGGGGCGTGGGACGACGCGGCCGTTCGAGCTCATCGGCGCCCCGTACGTCGACTACCGGTGGGCCGAGCGGCTCGAGGCACGCGGCATACCGGGCGTCGCGTTCCGGGAGGCGTACTTCACGCCGACGTTCAGCAAGAACGCGAACAAGGTCTGCGGTGGCGTGCAGGTGCACATCACCGACCCCTCGGCGATGGACCCGGTCCGGGTCGCGGTCGAGATGCTCGTGGCGGCCAAGGCCCTCTACGCCGACTTCGCCTGGCGCTACGACAGCTACGACCCGGCGCGGCCGTACTGGGTCGACAAGCTGAGCGGGTCGACGCGGCTGCGCGAGCAGGTGACGGTCGGTGCGTCCGCGGACGAGGTGGTGGGCGCGTGGAAGGCGGAGCTCGCCGACTTCGACCGGCGCCGCCAGCAGTACCTCATCTACCGCGGCCCGAACGCCTGAGCCGGCCGGGGGAGCAGGGATGCGCACACACCGACCCATCCGTCGACAGGTCGTGGCGCTCGCCGCGGCCGCCACGGTGCTGGGCGGGCTGCTGACGACGGCGCCCGCTGTTGCCGACGACTTCAGCAAGCCCTTTCGTGGGTACATGCCACCCAACACCGTGCTGAGCGACGCCTCGCCGCAGTCCGTGGGGCTCGACCCGGCGCCGATCGCCACCGCGGTCCAGGAGATCCGTGGGCACGAGGAGGCGCCGCCCGGCGGCCACCCGATGTATGCCGGTGCCGTGGGCCTCATGGGCCACGACGGGAAGGTCGTCGAGCGCGACGCCAGCGGCTGGGCGCTGCGGTGGAGGACGGACACCGAGGAGCTCCCGCGCGACCAGTGGGTGCCGATGCGCGACGACACCGTCTTCGACCTCGCGTCGGTGTCCAAGCTCTTCACCTCGATCGCCGTCGTCCAGCTGGTCGACGAGGGGAAGGTCGACCTGGACGCCCCGGTCGCGACGTACCTGCCGGAGTTCGCCGCGAACGGCAAGGAGGCCGTGACCGTCAAGCAGCTGCTGACCCACACGTCCGGCTTCACGTCGTGGTTGCCGCTGTACACCCGCTACCCGGACAAGGCGTCGCGGATCAAGGCCGTGATGGACCAGCCGCTGACCAACCCACCCGGCAGCACGTACCTCTACAGCGACCTCAACATGATCACCCTCGGCGTCATGGTCGAGCGGCTGCGGGGCGAGTCCCTCGACCGGGTCGTCGCCGAGCGGATCACGAGCCCGCTGGGCATGCGGGACACGGGCTACAACCCGACCGACCGGACGCGTACCGCTGCGACCGAGTACCAGCGCGTGCCCGCCCGCGGGATGGTCTGGGGCGAGGTGCACGACGAGAACGCCTGGTCGCTCGGTGGCGTGGCCGGCCACGCCGGGGTGTTCTCGACGGTCGACGACCTGGCCGTGCTGTCGCAGGCGCTGCTCGACGGCGGCAGCTACCGGGGCCAGCGGATCCTGTCGCGCAAGGGCGTCGACGCGCTCACGACCAACGTCAACCAGGCCTTTCCGGGTGACTCGCACGGCCTCGGGTTCGAGCTCGACCAGCGGTGGTACATGGACTCGCTGTCCGGGCCGCGGACGGCCGGGCACACCGGGTACACCGGCACGTCCATCGTCATCGACTTCGCGTCGCACTCCTTCGCGATCCTGCTGACCAACCGGGTCCACCCGTCGCGCAGCTGGGGCAGCAACAACGTCGCCCGCCGCGAGTGGGCCGGCGGCCTCGGGCAGGCCATGGCCGTGCGACCGAGGAACGGCGACACGGCGTGGTTCTCCGGGGCGAAGGACGCCACCACGACGACCCTCGCGACGCCCTCGCTCGACGTCCCGGCCTCCGGCGCCCGGTTGTCGTTCGACCTGTTCCTCGACACCGAGGAGACCGACCTGCTCGTGCTGGAGCGGTCGGCCGACGGCGGCCGCAGCTGGACGCGGCAGCCCTTCACCGTGCGCGACCGGGGCGACACCACGGCGGGCGACGGCGCCGTGTCCGGGGCGGGCGAGCGCCGGTGGGAGCAGGCGCGGGCGGAGCTGCCCGCGGGCACGCAGGTCCTCCGGTGGCGGTACACGACCGACGGCTCGTACCTGGGGCGCGGCGCGTACGTCGACGACGTCCTCGTGCAGGCGGACGGCGGTGCGCTCCTCGACGGGGAGAAGACGCCGGGCGCCTTCGTCGCCGACGGCTGGACGCTGCGGGCCCGCTGAGCCGGCCCCCCTCGTCGCCGACCGGGTGGACGCCCCGGGCTGCCCTGCCCTCTGGGCGTCCACCCGGCCGCACTGCCTGGAGGTGTCCATCCGGCGCGCTCCGGGACGGACGTCCCGGTGGGCTGCGCCCGCAGGTCGTAGCGTTGGGCCATGGCCGCGACGCAGAGCTCCCGAGACCAGGCGCCGGGCGCGCCCGGTGCCTCCCTGCTGGTGCGGCTGCGCGGGATCCGGCCCTCGCTGTCCCCGGCGGAGGACCGGGTGGCCGAGAAGGTGCTGGCCGACCCCAGGGCCGCTGCGGCGCTGACCATCAGCGAGCTGGCGTCCGCGGCGTCGACCTCGGAGACGACCGTGCTGCGGTTCTGCCGTCGCCTGGGCCTGCCCGGCTACCCACAGCTGCGGCTGCGGCTGGCCGAGGAGAGCGCCCAGCCGCGCACGAGCACGGCGCAGGACACGGACATCAGCGCCAAGGACACGATCGCCGACATCATCGCGAAGGTGGCGTTCGTCGACGCGAGTGCGGTGGAGGAGACCGCGCAGCAGCTCGACCACGAGAGCCTGGCCGAGACCGCCCGCGCGATCGCGGCTGCCAGGCGGGTCGACATCTACGGCATCGGCGCCAGCGCGATCGTGGGCACCGACCTGCAGCAGAAGCTCCACCGCATCGGCGTCGTCGCCTTCGCCTGGAACGACCCGCACATCGCCCTGACCAGCGCGACGCTGCTGGACCGGGGCGACGTGGCCATCGCGATCTCGCACTCGGGCACCACGTCGGAGACCATCGAGGCGCTCGAGGCGGCCCGGTCCCGCGGTGCGACGACCGTGGCGGTGACGAACTTCCCGCTCTCGCGGCTGGCCGAGCGCGCCGACCACGTCCTGACCACCGCGGCCCGCGAGACGAGCCTGCGCTCGGGCGCGACGGCCAGCCGCATCGCCGCCCTCACGGTCGTCGACTGCCTGTACATCGCGGTGGCGCAGCGGCACCTCACGCGGGCCCGCAAGGCGGTCAAGGAGACCCGACAGGCGGTCGCCGGGCACCACGTCGGCTCGTAGTTCGGGCACCACGTCGGCTCCTGAACCGGCACCACGTCGGCTCCTGAAGCGGCACCACGTCGGCTCCTGAACCGGCCGTCACCGGAGGCAACTGCACCCAACCGGACCGGTACTTTGTCACGTCGTTGACCCTCGGATTGTGGAAAAGTAACCTGCCGCACATGCCCCGCGACGTGAGCCGAGTGACGGCGCCGACCGAACAGCGCCACCCCGGCACCACGGCCATCGACAGCGAGCCGACCCTTCAGGTCCTGCAGCGGATCAACGCCGAGGACGCCCTGGTCGCCCCTGCGGTCGAGCGCACCCTGCCCGAGCTCGCGCGCCTCGTGGACCGGGCCGTGGATGCCATCCGCGGCGGTGGCACGGTGCACTACTTCGGTGCCGGCACCTCCGGGCGGCTCGCGGTGCTCGACGCCGCCGAGCTGCTGCCGACGTTCAACGTTCCCGAGGGCCTCGTGGTCGCCCACCACGCCGGCGGTCCCGCCGCGCTGCTGCGCGCGGTCGAGGACGTCGAGGACGACGCCGAGCAGGGCGCCGCCGACGCGCGAGAGGTCCGTGGCGGCGACGTGGTCATCGGGCTCGCCGCGTCCGGCCGCACGCCCTACGTCGCGGGAGCCCTGCGGCACGCGCGCGAGGTGGGTGCGGTGACGGCCCTCGTGACGGCCAACCCGCAGGCCGAGCTGGCGCCCCTCGCCGACCACCTCATCGCCCCCGACACCGGCCCGGAGGCGCTCACCGGCTCGACCCGGCTCAAGGCGGGGACCGCGCAGAAGATGGTCCTCAACGCGTTCTCGACCGCGGTGATGATCCGGCTCGGGCGGACCTGGTCCAACCTCATGGTCGACCTCGTCGCGACCAACGCCAAGCTGCGCGGCCGGGTGCTGCGGATCCTCCAGGAGGCAACCGGCGCCGACGAGGAGACGGCGCAGACCGCGCTCGAGGAGGCCGGCGGCGAGCTCAAGCCCGCGCTGCTGTCGATGCTCGCCGGCTGCTCCGCCGACGAGGCACGCGCGGCGCTCGACGCGCACCAAGGGTCCGTCGCCGCCGCGCTCGCCACGGTCGGGCGGCGGCTCGACCCCCGCCACCGCGTCCGGCGCCCAGCCCTCCTGACGCGCACCTGCCCAGGGGCTGTCCGTACGACAGATCGTGCTAAATCGCCTCTTCCCGCCGACGGTGCCAGTACCGTCACGGCTGAGTCCGCACCACTGCACTGAGGGGAAACCATGGCTGAGCAGTCCTGGCACGAGGCACGTCTCATCCCGACATCTGGCATCAACGGCGCCGAGGAGCAGGAGCGTCGGGCAACATCCGCACTTCTTGCCGTGATGACCGCGGTCAAGGAGTACGGCCGCGCCCTGGTCAAGCCGCTCGGCGCGCCAGCCGGCAGCATCGAGACCTACATCGAGGTCCCGTTCCTGCTCGGTGAGAAGAAGCTGTACCCGGACGGTCTGATCCGGGTCTCACGCGGAGCCAAGTCCTGGACTGCGTTGGTGGAGGTCAAGACCGGGAGCAACGAGCTCGCCACGGAGCAGTTGGAGAACTACCTCGACATCGCCCGCGAGCAGGGGTTCGATGCCGTCCTCACCATCTCCAACGAGATTCCGGCGATCGCAGGTCAGCACCCGACGAAGGTGGACAAGCGGAAGCTCAAGAAGGTTGCCCTGCATCACCTGGCTTGGACACAGGTGCTCGCAGAGGCGGTCATGCAGAAGGAGTTTCGTGGCGTTGCCGACCCTGATCAGGCATGGATTCTCGGGGAGCTCATCCGCTACCTGGAGCACTCCCGCTCCGGTGCCATGGAGTTCGAGGACATGGGTGAGTCCTGGACAGTGGTGCGCGACGCCGTCGCCGCCGGCACGCTGCGACCCAGCGACAAGGGCGTCGCCACCGTCGTCTCCCGCTTCGACGCGCTGCTGCGCTTCGCCAGCCTGCGTCTCGGTCGACAGCTGGGCACCGAGGTCGTGCCGGTCCTGACGCGCAAAGAGCTCGTCGAACCGGCTCTGCGCGCACAGGCCCTCACGCAGACGTTGTGCCAGACGGGCCAGCTGGTCGGGGCGATCCGTATCCCCGACACCGTGGGTCAGCTCGTCATCACCGCAGACCTCCGCGCCGGAAAGGTGACCTGCCACGTCGACCTGGACGCCCCGAAGGAAGGTCGGCCCACCACCCGCGTCAACTGGCTTATACGACAGCTCAAGAACGCGCCGGACTCAACTCGGGTCGAGTGCTTCAACGCGCACGCTCGCGGATCGAGCGCTGCCGAGTTGTTGTCCAAGGTTCGCGAGGACCCTTCGTCCCTCGTCACTGATCCCACGCGCGACATCCGGACCTTCCGCGTCGCTACAGCCAGCAACCTGGGGACCAAGCGAGGCAGGGGCCGCGGAACCTTCATCGACTCCGTCCTGGCCGGCGTCGACTCGTTCTACGCAAACGTGCTCCAGGACCTCAAGGCATGGTCCGCAGCGCCGCCGAAGCTTCGTCCCGCCAAGGCCACTGAGATGGAGGACATCGAGACGACGCACCCAGCGAGCCTGAGCTCGACCGACTTCTCGTCTCAAGACGGTCCCCTCCTGACCACAGATGTTGACGTCGAAGTGGCCGACACCGCGGGTGCACCAAGCATGGACGCCATGGAGCGCGAGTCAAGTGCACCGAGCGGGACGGACTTTCCTGGCCAGCGAACCGACAGCATGCCCAGCGTGGAGTGAGGACGCAGGCGCCGTACGAGACAGCCGCTGCGACCGGGCTGGATCGGCCAACCTGCTGCTAGCAGAGGTTGGCACTCCCAGCACAGGGTCCTGCCTCTGCTGAGTCGACGAACCTCTGCTAGCAGAGGTTCGTGCCTCTCTGCGGAGGATGGGGGAACCGTCGCTCGCTCGTCCCTCGCGAGCTCCTCCCGGATCGGCCCGCTGCGGGAACGACAGAAGGACCCCGCGATGAAGCGCTGCGGGGTCCTTCTTCGTGTGGCGGAGGATGGGGGATTTGAACCCCCGAGGGTTTTATCCCAACACGATTTCCAATCGTGCGCACTAGGCCACTATGCGAATCCTCCGCGGAGGAGGCTACCCGAGGACCGGCCTCTGCCAGAAATCGCCCGCGAAGCCGCCTCGGCGACCGCGGTCCGGTGCCAGACTGCCGCAATGGCCGAGGGGGAGGTCGCGGGGAGCCGGGTCGTCGAGCAGGCACCGGAGACGGTGCCGAAGGCACTGGGCGCGAGCCGTCCCACCGGCCTGCGCGTCCTGGGCGTCGCCGTCCTCGCGCTCTGGGCGACCTGGGCGGTCCTGACGTGGATGTCGGCGCCCCGGTTCGTCACCGACGAGCAGTTCCGCGCCGACCTGCAGGCGGGTCGGATCCAGACGTGGAGGCTGGCGACCGACCTGCACCCGGAACGGGACTGGCCGCCGGCCGGCGCCGGCTCCTGGAGCTTCGGGACCCTGGCACAGCGCGAGACCGACGGCCTTCCCGCCGAGTGGGACCGCCGGCCGCTCGACGCAGTCGTCTACTGGGTCGACGGGGACGTCGCGCCCCTGCGCTTCGCCGGGGCACTGCCCGCGGGCGACCCGCTCGCCCTGGTGTCCGAGCTCCGGCAGGTCGGTGCTCCGCAGACGGCCTCGCCCACGCTCCGGCCACCGGACCAGGACCGCGGAACCCCGTGGGGCCTGGCCGCCTTCGCCCTGGGCCTGCTCGTCGTCCTGGGCAACACCACCCCCACGCGCGGCACCCGGTGGTTCTGGTTCTGGCTCCAGTGGGCTCCGCTCGGCCTGGGGACGGTGGCGTATGCCGTGCTCGAGCTGGTGACGCCGGGTCGGCCCTGGCGCGTGCTGGGTGTGCTGGGTGAGGTGCGGCGACGACGCCTGCGGGGGTGGGAGGCGTTCCTCGTGCTGGCCCTCGTCACCGTGGTGGTGGTGCTCGCGGCCTCGGGGCTCCGGCACGCCGCAGGACCCCTGGTCGTCCCGGGTCGCTGAGGGGGGATTCGTCCCCGCGCTCGCGTGCCGTCTACACTTCCCACTGGCACCCCGCGTGGTGGTACCTCCCCGAACTCCCCCAGGGCAGGAATGCAGCAAGGGTAGGAGAGCTCTTCCAGGTACGCGGGGTGTCCCTGTGTCCGCCCCCCTCAGACGCGGTGGGCCTCGTCGAGCAGGCGGACGCGGCGACGGCCGAAGAGCACCGCGGCATACGCACCCAGCAGGAGCAGCGGCACCGCGTTGCCGGCGCCCGCCCGGGTGAGCACGGCGGTGGCGCCCACGCCGGTGACCAGCGAGAGCAGCAACGGGCGCGAGTACCAGAAGGCGACGGCGAACACCGCCGACCCGGGTGAGAACAGGGTGACCGGCGGCAGCCCGCGGAACGCCGCCAGCAGCTGGCACCCCGCCAGCAGCGGCAGCATCGCCAGCGGCCACCAGACCGCCGTGGCACTGGCGTCGGAGGTGGCGGCGACGGTACCGCCCGCGGCCAGGGCGACCACGGCGTAGAGGGCCGACGGCGTCACGAGGTGGGCGATCGCCTCGGCGCGGGCCGGCAGGCCGAGGAGCGCGGGCGTGCCCACGTTGTCGCCCTGGAGCCGCAGCCCCTCGCACCAGGCGCCGTACCCGAGGTGCAGGCCGAGCACCCCGGCGAAGGCGACGATGCTCGGCATCCCGGGAGCGGTCGCGTGGGCGAGGGCCCACGAGCCCGCCCCCGCGAGCACCAGCCCGGTCAGGGCGACGCCGGGCGACCGGCGCAGGCCGAGCAGGTCGCGAGCGGCCATGACGGCAACGGGCCCGCGTGCCTTCAGCCGGGTCCGCCGGAGCCGGGTGCCGGGTGCCGCGACGTCGAGCCGCGCGGCCCGCAGGTCGCCGGCCAGGACGGCGCCGCCCATCGTCACCGCCCGCGCGGACTGGGTGCGCAGGGCGACGTGGTGCAGGGCGCGCAGCGACGCACGCTCGCGCAGCACGGTCGACGGGCCGCGCGGCCCCGTCGGCCACGAGCGCACCTGCCCCCACAGCCAGGCGGCGGCGACGGCGAGGCCGACGAGGGGCCCGGCCACGCTGGTCGGGAGGAGGACGACCGGCGACGCGACGGCGGCGACGAGCATGCCCGTGCCGGTCACTGCCCCCGCGAGGAGCCCGCCGAACAGGCAGCCGAGCAGGCTCAGCCGCCACCAGCGGCGCAGCACCAGCGCCCGGTCCAGCGGGCTGGTGGCGACGTGGTCGAGGTACGGCAGGTCCGGGACGACCGGTCCGCGCAGCGACCCGAGGCGGTGGGCGAGCAGGACCATAGCCACCACCGCACCGCCGACGACCAGGACCCCCTGGACGCCGGTGAGGTGGCGCGACAGCCACGCCGGGTCGACGAAGAGGAAGAAGGCGCGCGCGGCGGGGACGCCGTAGGTGAGCGAGGCGATGACGGCGACGTACGCGGCATACACGACGTTGCCGCCGCCCTCGGCTGGCCGCTCGCCGCGGACCACGCCCCGCGCCTGCTCGAGCCGCTCGGCGTCGGTGCCCACGCGGTCCTCCGCCATGGCGCCCGCCACGGGCCCACCCACGGGCTCACCCACCGGCTCAGCCACCGGAGACGTCGACGACACGGTCGGCGAGGGCCTCGGTCATGACCGGGTCGTGGCAGGCGACGACGAGCGCGGCGCCGGCGGCCTTGCGCTCGAGCAGGATCGTGGTGAGCAGCCCGCGCTTGTGGGTGTCGAGGCGCTGCTCGGGCTCGTCGAGCAGCAGCACGGACGACGGCCGGAACAGCACGAGCGCGAGGTGGAACAGCTGCTGCTGCCCCGAGGACAGCTCGTGCGGGAACCGCTCCGACAGGTGGTCGATCTCCAAGGTGGCCAGCAGCTCGTCCGCGCGCTCGTCGGCGGTGTCGATCCGGCCGCCCCACGTGGAGTCCACGAGGACGAGGTGGTCGACGACGGTGAGGTCGCGGTATGCCGTGGGCGATCCGAGCAGCGCGCCGACGCGGGCGCGAGTGCCGGGGTCGCGCTCGTCGACCGGTGCGCCGTCGAGCAGGGCCGCGCCGGTCGAGGGCTCGAGCGAGCCGGCCAGCACGCGCAGCAGGGTCGTCTTGCCGCTGCCGTTGGCTCCGCGCAGCACCACGCACTCGCCCGAGCGCACCGCGAGGCTGGTGGGGGACAGCAGCACCGCGCCGTCGATGTCCTTGCCCACCTGCGTGGCCTCGAGGTGGACGGGACCGGCAGGGCTCTGCGGGGCCTCGCTCGCCACCCGGCTGCGTCGTCCGAACATGGGCCTCCCTCGTCGCGGCACAGTGTGTCACCGGAGCCCGCGAGGTGGTGCGTCCGGTGCCTCGGCGGCGGTGCATCCGGTGCCGCGACGGCGCCTGTGCCGTGTCGGGACGGCCGACTAGGGTTCCAGGGGTGAGCACCGCCCTGTACCGCCGCTACCGGCCCGAGACCTTCGCCGACGTCATCGGGCAGGAGCACGTCACCGAGCCGCTCATGCAGGCGCTGCGCACCGGGCGCGTCAACCACGCCTACCTCTTCTCCGGGCCCCGCGGCTGCGGCAAGACGACCAGCGCGCGCATCCTTGCCCGCTGCCTCAACTGCGAGCAGGGCCCGACCCCCACGCCGTGCGGCACCTGCGACTCCTGCGTCGCCCTCGCCCGCGGCGGCACGGGCAGCGTCGACGTCATCGAGATCGACGCCGCGAGCCACGGTGGCGTCGACGACGCGCGCGACCTGCGCGAGCGGGCGTCGTACGGCCCGGCCCAGAGCCGGTTCAAGATCTACATCATCGACGAGGCGCACATGGTGACGCCGCAGGGCTTCAACGCCCTGCTCAAGATCGTCGAGGAGCCGCCGGAGCACGTGAAGTTCGTCTTCGCGACGACCGAGCCCGAGAAGGTCATCGGCACGATCCGCTCCCGCACCCACCACTACCCGTTCCGGCTCGTCCCGCCCGGCCAGCTCACCGACTACATGGCGCGGCTGTGCGAGCAGGAGCGCGTGACCGTCGCGCCGGGCGTCCTGTCGTTCGTCACCCGTGCCGGCGGCGGCTCGGTCCGTGACTCGCTGTCGGTGCTCGACCAGCTCATCGCAGGGTCGGGCGACGAGGGCCTGACCTACGAGGGTGCCGCGTCGCTGCTCGGCTTCACCGACAACGAGCTGCTCGACGCCATCGTCGACGCCTTCGCCGCCGGTGACGCCGCCGGTGTCTTCCACCAGGTCGACCGCGTCATCGAGACCGGGCTCGACCCGCGCCGGTTCGTCGAGGACCTGCTCGAGCGGCTCCGCGACCTCATCGTCGTCGCCGCGGTGCCCGACGGCGCGTCGTCGGTGCTGCGTGGCCTGCCCGAGGACCAGCTCGAGCGGATGCGCCAGCAGGCCGCTGCCTTCGGCAGCGGTGCCCTGTCCCGCGCCGCCGACATCGTCAACGCCGGCCTCACCGAGATGACCGGCGCCACCGCGCCCCGGCTCCAGCTCGAGCTCATCTGCGCGCGCGTGCTCCTGCCCGCCGCCTCCGGCGAGAGCGGGTATGCCGCGCGCCTCGACCGGCTCGAGCGCCGCCTCGACGTCGAGGGCGTCCCCTCCGTCACCCGGGCGCCGGGCGCCCCGATCGCCACCGTGCCGATGCCCGCGTCCGCCCCTGCGTCGCCCGCACCCGCACCCGCGCACGCCTCGACTCCGGCGCCGGCGGCACCTGCCCCGACGTCGGCTCCAGCGGCCGCCGCCTCGTCGGCGCCCGCGTCGGCCCCGGCTCCGGCAGCGCCGGCTCCAGCCGCGGCCCCGGAAGCCCGCCATGCGCCGACCGCCGCCGCCCCCGGACCGGCGGCCGAGGCGGCTCCCACGCGTCCCGCGGGCGACGACCGCCGGGGTCCCGGCCCCGACGAGGGTGCACGCCCGGCCGCGGCCGAGCGCCCCACCGGCCCCGCCGCACCCGAGTCCCCGCGGTCCCAGCAGGCCCCGGCTTCCTCCGCGCAGCGCCCCGCGGCGCCGCCCGCTGCCGCTCAGCCGGCCCCCGGCCCGTCCCCGGCGCACGGCGGCATCGACACGGCCGCGATCCGGCGGGCCTGGCCCGACATCCTCGGCTGGATCTTCAAGCACAAGCGCACGACGTGGACCCTGCTGTCCGAGCACGCGACGGTCCATGACTACGACGGGTCCAAGGTGGTCCTCGCCATCTCCACCGTCGGCATCGCGCACACCTTCCGCAGCGGGCCGCACGCCGACCTCGTCCGGCAGGCGCTCATCGACGTCCTCGGCGTGGACGCCCGGGTCGAGGGCATCCCGGTGCCCGATGCCGCGACGTCCGCCCCCAGCGGTGCCTCGCACCCCGTCGTGACGCCCGGCAGGCCCGACGACGAGGACGACGACGCGTCCGGCGTCTCGCCCCAGACCCAGCAGCAGGGCGCGGCCCAGCAGCAGGGCACGGCCCAGGCGGCCGCCCCCGCCGCCCCGGGGGCACCGGGCCGCCCGTCCGGCGGCGGCGCCGGCACGGCCTACGAGCGCTCGGCCGACATTGGCCTTCCCGCGGCACCACCCCCGGAGAGCGGCGGCGGGGGCTGGGCCAGCGCGGCCTCGGCGCCCGACAGCGGTCCGTCGTGGGCGGCCCCCGAGCCCGGCGCCGGCCCGTCGAGCCCGGGACCGGCTGCCGAGGCGACGGCGCCGGCCGGCGGCCAGGGCAGCCAGTCCCTCCTCGCCCGGGCCCAGGCGGCGGTCGCCGCCGAGCAGCCCACGGACGCCCCCCGGCACGTGGCCGACGACAGCGTGGTCAGCGCCGACGACGAGGACATCGAGGAGCTCGGCGACGTGGGCCGCCCGGTGATCGAGCGCATCCTCGGCGGACGGGTCATCGACGAAGGCCGCTGACACCGTGGGCGGCCGGCTCGACGAGGTGCTGGTGCGGCCGCGCCGCGGCGAGCGCAGCATGCCCCTGCCGGGCGACGAGCTGGTGCCCGACGCGGCCGTCGTGATGGACCGTGGGTTCACGCTGCCCGCACCACCCGCGGACGTCTGGCCGTGGTTCGTGCAGCTCGGCCGTCGCCGGGGCGGCTGGTACCTGCCCGGCTGGCTCGAACGCGTCGTGCCGCCGCGGCGCCGGGCCCTGCGCCACCTCGACCCGGCCCTCCTCGGGCTCGCCGTCGGCGACGTCATCCCTGACTGGGGCGGCCACGACGCCACGTTCACCGTGGCCGAGCTCGCCCCCGGCAGCCACCTCGTGCACACGTCGCGGCGCGGCGCGGTCCGCTTGTCCTGGTGCATCGCCCTGCGACCGACCGACGCCCCGCTCGCGCCGGGGACGCGGGTCCACCTGCGGCTCCGGCTCGGCGGGGTCCGGCGGCCGTGGGTCGGCGAGGTGGGCGGCGGCGCCCTCGACCTGCTGACCGTTGCCGGCCTGGCAGCCGGGCTGCGGGAGCGGCTGCTCGCGGGCGGCGGGTCGACCGGGGGCGCCGTCGGCGGGAGGGCTTAGGCTCGTCGTGTGTACGAAGGCGTGGTCCAGGACCTCATCGACGAGCTCGGGCGGCTGCCCGGCGTGGGGCCCAAGAGCGCCCAGCGGATCGCGTTCCACCTGCTGCAGGCCGACGCGGTCGACGTCAAGCGGCTGGTCGACGCGCTGACCGAGGTCAAGGAGAAGGTGCGCTTCTGCGCCACCTGCGGGAACGTCGCAGAGGGCGAGCAGTGCCGCATCTGCGCCGACTCGCGGCGTGACGGCAGCTCGATCTGTGTGGTGGAGGAGCCCAAGGACGTGGTGGCCATCGAGCGCACCCGCGAGTTCCGCGGCCGCTACCACGTGCTCGGCGGCGCCATCAGCCCGATCGAGGGCGTCGGCCCCGACGACCTGCGCATCCGCGAGCTCATGACCCGCCTCGCCTCCGGCGAGGTCACCGAGATCATCATCGCCACCGACCCCAACCTCGAGGGCGAGGCCACCGCGAGCTACCTCGCGCGGCTGATGCGGCCCATGGGTCTCAAGGTCACCCGCCTCGCCTCGGGCCTGCCTGTGGGTGGCGACCTGGAGTATGCCGACGAGGTCACCCTCGGTCGTGCGTTCGAGGGCAGGAGGCTGCTCGATGTCTGACGACCTGCAGGTGCTCGCCGACGACTGCGCCGCCGAGGCCCGCACCTTCCTCACGACGATGACCGAGGTGGCCTCCGGCAGCGAGCCGGCCGCCGCCCTCCCCATGACCCTGCTCGCGGTGTCTCAGGTCCTGCTCATGGGCTCGCGGCTCGGCGCCGTGCAGGACGTCGTCCCGGTGGAACGCTTCGAGTCCGACCCGGGCCCGGACGTCGACGTGGACCCCCTGCGGACGACCCTGGGCAACCTGTTCGAGGGCATCGACGACTACGCCCACGTGGTCGACCCGCTCCTCGACGTCGACGTCGCACGCAGCTCGGTCTCCGACGACGTCGCCGAGATCGCCCTCGCCCTCTCCCACGGCCTGCGGCACTACGACGCGGGGCGTCCGGTCGAGGCGCTGTGGTGGTGGCAGTTCAGCTACCTGTCGACCTGGGGCGACTCGGGTGCCCGCGCACTGCGGGCGGTCCTGTGCCTGCTCGGGCACGTACGGCTGGACGCCGACGACGACGCGGCCGCCGAGGCCGAGTTCGACGCCCTGCACCCCTGACCCGGTCAGGAGCCCGGCCGGCACCACGTCGGCCTGACGCCACGCCGGCCTGACGCCAGGTCGGCCTGACGCCATGCCGGCCTGACACGGCGGTCGGGTCGACGGCTCCGGGGTCAGGCGATCCGCGTCCCGTTGGGCAGCCGGCGCACCGGCGTACGCAGCCGGCGGGCGGCCACGGTCGTCGCCCCGGCCCCGAGCAGGAGCAGGAACCCCAGGCCGTACGGCCACACGGGGCCGGTCTGGAACGCCGTGTCGAACGGGTCCTGGTAGGCCTCCGCCGTCGCGTTCCCCGTCGCGAACCGGCACTCGTCGACCACCGCGTCGGGGCCCTTGCGCGCCATCCGCGCCCCGCCCGCGATCCAGCGCATGGGCGTGAACCCGCCGACGTACGCGTCGTCCGCCCCGGCGTGGTTCGGCGCCTTGGATGGCGCCGCGTCCGCGACGACGACGAACGGGTTGAGCGGGAGCATCCACCAGATGCGCTCGGTGTGCGACACCGACTGCGTGCGGGTGTAGGTCACGCAGTCGGCGGCAGTGGGCTGGCCCGCCTGCTTGAGCTGCTCCAGCTGCTCGGGGGTCAGGTTGGGGTCAGACGGGTCGATCGCCGGGGGCTGGTGCGCCTCGTACCAGTTCGCCGGGATGCCGTGGACCCGCTGCGGCTCCTCGCCCGTCACCAGGAAGACCGAGAGCCCGAAGCCGATGGTCGTCCCGAAGACCAGCGCCCCCATCGCGAGGTAGGTGAGGACCGCGGACGCGACGGGCCGCGCGGTCAGCGTCGAGAACATGAGACCGACGGCGCACACCACCGCCAGCACGAGCACGAGGACGAGCAGCGAGAGCACGATCCCGCCGGCCGCCACGCCGCCGACGGCCCACGCCCACACGAGGAAGGGCAGCGACGCGGCGAGGAAGGCCATCGCCACGAGCCAGGCGGCGAGCAGCTTGCCCACCACGAGGTCCCAGTGGGTGAGCAGCGTGGTCTGCAGCGTGGCCAGCACCCCGTGCTCGCGGTCGCCGTTGACCGAGGTCGCCGTCAGCGAGGGGACGATGAGCATCGCCAGGCCGAGGACGAAGAACACGACGACGTCGTACATCGCCCGCCCGGACCGCAGGTCGGGGTCGCGCGTGGCGTAGAACGCCAGGAACGCCACGAGGGCGATGACGACGAACCAGATGCCGAGGACGACCGGCCACCGGGACGTCCGGGCGCGCTGGCGCAGCTCGAGGGCCGCGACCGTGCGGATGCCGTGCCAGCTCATCGTCGGTCCTCCGTCGCGGCGAGGTAGGCGGTCTCGAGCGCCCCCTGGCTGGGGGTGAACGCGGTGACCCGGACGCCGTCGCGCACGAGGTCGGCCAGCAGCCGGGCGGCGTTCTCCTCGCCCAGCACGTGCACCTCCGTGAGGCCGCCCCCGACCCGGGTGGCGGGCACGTGGTGGTCGGCGAGCCAGGCCCCGAGCCGCTCGGGGTCCAGCGAGGAGATGCGGTATGCCGCGGGCGTGGTCGCGGCGACGTGGCCGCCGACCTCCTGCGTCTCCAGGCTGCGGCCCCGGGCGACGATGACCGCCCGGTCGGCCACCTCCTGCAGCTCGGTGAGGATGTGGCTGGAGACGAGCACGGTGCGACCCTGGGCGGCGAGGCCGCGCAGGACGTCGCGCAGCTCGATCCGGCTGCGGGGGTCCAGTCCGGACGCGGGCTCGTCGAGCAGCAGCACCGACGGGTCGTTGACGAGCGCCCGGGCCAGGCCGAGCCGCTGCTTCTGCCCGCGGGACAGGACCCGCGCCCGCCGGTCCGCGAGGTCGGACAGGTGCACGGTGGCCAGCAGCTCCTCGGTGCGGGCGCGCGCCACGTCGGGTGCGATCCGGTAGGCCGCGGCCACGGTGTGCAGCACCTCGCGCACGGTGAGCGCGTCCCAGGTGCCGAAGCCGTCGGGCATCCACCCGATCCGCGCGCGCACCTGCGCCGGCTGGGTCACCGGGTCGAGCCCGTCGACGCGGATCGTCCCCTGGTCGGGGACGAGCAGCGTCGCCAGCATCAGCAGCAGCGTCGTCTTGCCGGAGCCGTTGGGTCCGATGAGTGCGGTGACCTCCCCCGGGCGTGCGGTGAGGCTGATGCTGTCGACCGCGAGGACGTCGCCGAACGCGCGACGCACCCCCTCCACCTCGAGAGTCATGCGCGCAGGCTAGTGGCGGCGTGCTCTCCCGCCCTGCGTTTTCCTACTCATCTGCGGCTTCCGGGCGGCGGGCGCCGCGGCCCACACCGAGCGGGCGCCGCCCGCGGGAACCCACGCCACGAGGCCGGCCGTCCGGCATACGGCACCCGCGTCTCGCCTGCCGAGCCACCGTTAGACTGTCCGCGCCGCAGCCACCGCACCACACTGGGGAGTCCCACCGTGCCGATCGTCGTCCAGAAGTACGGCGGCTCCTCGCTCGCCGACGCCGCGAGCATCAAGCGGGTCGCCCGCCGCATCGCCGAGGCGAAGAAGGCCGGCAACGACGTGTGCGTCGCCGTCTCCGCGATGGGCGACAGCACCGACGAGCTGCTCGACCTCGCCAACGAGGTCAGCCCGCAGCCGCCGCCCCGCGAGATGGACATGCTGCTCACCGCGGGCGAGCGGATCTCGATGGCCCTCGTGGCCATGGCGATCCACGACCTCGGCTACTCCGTGCGCTCGTTCACCGGCAGCCAGGCCGGCGTCATCACCGACTCCACCCACGGCAAGGCGCGCATCATCGACGTCACGCCCGGCCGCGTGACCGACGCCCTCGAGAAGGGCCACATCGTCATCGTCGCGGGGTTCCAGGGCGTCAGCCAGGACACCAAGGAGATCACCACGCTCGGGCGAGGCGGCACCGACACGACCGCGGTGGCGCTCGCCGCCGCGCTCGGCGCCGACGTCTGCGAGATCTACACCGACGTCGACGGCGTCTTCACCGCCGACCCGCGGATCGTGCCCAGTGCGCGCAAGATCGACACCATCTCCGCCGAGGAGATGCTCGAGCTCGCGGCGTCCGGCTCCAAGGTCCTGCACCTGCGCAGCGTCGAGTACGCCCGCCGCTTCGACATCCCGATCCACGTCCGCAGCTCCTTCTCAGCGAAGGAGGGCACCATCGTCACCGACCACCCAGCCCAAGGAGACACCGTGGAAGCCCCGATCATCGCCGGTGTCGCCCACGACCGCAGCGAGGCCAAGATCACCGTCGTCGGCGTCCCGGACCACCCGGGCAAGGCGGCCGAGATCTTCCAGACCTGCGCCGACGCCCAGATGAACATCGACATGATCGTGCAGAACGTGTCGGCCACCGACACGGGCCTCACGGACATCTCGTTCACCTGCCCCAAGACCGACGGCCGCACCGGTGTCGAGGCGCTCAAGCGCGTGCAGGAGTCGGTGGGCTTCGCCTCGATCCAGTACGACGACCAGATCGGCAAGCTCTCGCTCGTCGGTGCCGGCATGCGCTCGCACCCGGGCGTCTCGGCGACCTTCTTCAAGGCGCTCGCCGACACCGGCGTCAACATCGAGATGATCTCCACCTCCGAGATCCGGATCTCCGTCGTGACCCGCGCCGACGTGCTCGACGACGCCGTGCGCGCCGTGCACACCGCGTTCGGCCTGGACTCCAGCGAGGGCGAGGCAGTGGTCTACGGGGGCACCGGCCGGTGACCTCACTCGCCTCCCGGTCCACCCGGCCGACGCTCGCCCTCGTGGGCGCCACCGGTGCGGTCGGGCAGGTGACCCGGCAGGTGCTCGCGATGCGGGCCGACATCTGGGGCGAGGTCCGGGCCGCTGCGGCGGCCGAGGACGCCGGTGCCGTCATCGACGTCATCGGCCGGGACGTCGTCGTGCAGGAGCTGACGCCCAAGTTCTTCGACGGCGTCGACATCGCCCTGGTCGACCTGCCCGCACCCGTCGCGGCCCAGTGGGCGCCGGTCGCCGCCGCGCGCGGTGCCGTGGTCATCGACAACAGCTCGGCCCTTCGCGGTGACCCCGACATCCCGCTCGTCGTGCCCGAGGTCAACCCGGCGCAGGTGCGCCACCGGCCCAAGGGCATCATCGCCAACCCCGGCGCGACGACCCTGACCATGGTCGGTGCGCTCAGCGTCCTGCACTCGGAGTGGGAGCTCACCGAGCTGGTCGTGTCCTCCTACCAGGCCGCGTCCGGCGCCGGCCGGGTCGGCATGGCCCGGCTCTACGACGAGCTCGAGGTCGTGGCGGGCCACCGCGAGCTGGGCCACCAGCCGGGTGACGTCCGCCGCCTCATCGAGCACGAGCTGGGGTCCGACTCGCCCTTCCCGGCGCCACTGGCCCTCAACGTCGTGCCGTGGATCGGCCGCGCGGCCGAGGACGGCTGGACGACCGAGGAGCTCAAGATCCGCAACGAGACCCGCAAGGTCCTCGGACTGCCCGACCTGCGGGTCGCGGCCACCTGCGTCCGGGTGCCGGTCGTCACGACGCACTCGGTCGCGGTGCACGCGACGTTCGCCCGGCGGGTCGACGTCGACCGGGCGCGCCAGGCGCTCGTCGAGGCGCCGGCGGTCGTGGTGCTCGACGACCCGGAGTCGATGGAGTTCCCCACCCCGTCCGACACCGTCGGCTCGGACCCGCGCTTCGCCGGGCGGCTCCGGCAGGCGCAGGACTTCCCGCACACCCTCGACTTCTTCATCTGCGGCGACAACCTGCGCAAGGGTGCGGCGCTCAACATGGTGCAGGTCGCCGAGCTGGTGGCCGAGGACCTGGCCGTCGTGGCCTGAGTCGTCAGCGGCGTACGGACGCCGTGACCCCGGCGTCGCCCGTGCCGACGGTGAGGGTGCCCTCGGCCGGGAGGTCGACGGCCGCGCAGCCGTCCAGCAGGTCGACCTGGCCGGCCGGGTACAGCAGGCACAGCACGCGGCGGCCGGTGGTGCGCAGCAGGAACTGCCCCTTGTCGTCGACGGTGACCAGGGTCCCCCCGGCCCGGCCGACGCCCTCGTGCAGGACCCGCCCGGAGACGTAGCCCAGCTGGTCGTCCGGCGGGGTGTCGAGGCCGGAGCCGGAGAGGTAGTCGCGGAGCTGGTCGTCCGTGAGCACCGCGACCCAGCCGCCCGGGACGGCCGCCCCCGTGCGGCCCTTGGCGACGGTGACGACCCGGCCCTGCAGGCCGTCGGGGCCACCGCACGCGGTCGTGGAGGCGGTGGCGACCAGCGCCAGGACGGCCGCGGCGCCGGTGGTGACGAGCCTGGGGCGGGACCGGGCGGACATGGGCAGACAGCATGGCAGGCCGGGTGTCCACGTCGTGGAAGCCGGGCCCTTCGTCACGGGTCGGTGACGAAAACCCGGCCTAGCGTGTCGCTTGACACGGTACGGATGTGACAGGTGTGACCATTGTGACTCGAGACGCAGAGACCGGCGGCCGCTTCGCCGCAGCAGAGCCAGGGGGAGACATGTCGGACGAGGACCGCACCGCCGTCGACGACGACCGCACGGCCACGGAGGTCTGGCGCAAGCACCGGCTGCGCCAGATCCTGCTGTTCGTGACCGTGCCCGGGGTGCTCCTCGGCACCGCGAGCATCACCGCGGCATACTCCGCCGGCCTCATGACGCCCCCGAAGCCCAAGCCCGCCTGCACACCCCAGGTCGTCCCGGCGCCCGCCCGCGGGTCCTTCACCGTCAACGTCATGAACGCGACCGGCCGCTCCGGTGTCGCCGCCGAGGTGGCTGCCGGCTACGGGAAGCGCCAGTTCAAGGTCGGCGGCATCAGCAACGCCCCCGACTCCTGGTACGTCACCCAGCCCGCCGTCGTCCACTACGGCCCCGCCGGGCTGGACCAGGCGCTGCTCGCGGCCCAGCAGATCCCCGGTGCCAAGCTCTTCGAGGACGTCAGGTCCGGCACGTCGGTCGACGTCGTGGTCGGCCTCGGCTACAAGGGCCTGGTCCCGCTGCCGCCGCGGCTCAAGCCGATCCCGTCCGAGGTGCCGGTCAACGTCTACAACACGACCTACAAGACCGGCCTGGCCAAGGTCGTCGCGAACGAGCTCAAGGGCCGCGGCTTCAAGGTCAAGGACGTCTCTAACGACCCGCTGCGCACGATGCAGCTCGGCACGGCCGTCATCCGCTACGGCGAGCTCGGCGACCTCAACGCCGCGCTGCTGGCCGAGCACGTCCCCGGCGCCGAGCTCGTCAAGGACGCCCGCACGGACGCGTCCGTCGACGTGGTCATCGGCAACAAGTACACCGCGCTCGTCCCCGCGGCCGAGGTCCCGCCGCTCCCGCCGCGGCCCAAGGCCGTGACCCCCACCGTGGCCCGCCCCTGCAGCGACGGGTGAGTCCGGCGCCGCCGGACCCGGCTTGGCCGGGCGGGGGTGCCCGGGGCACAGTGGTGTCCCGATGCAGTCCCGACGCCGGTATGCCGTAGCCCCCGCCTGCCTCGCCGTGGCCCTCGTGGCCGGGTGCGGCGGGTCACCCGACCGCTCCGCCGTCGCGGCGACGACCCCCTCGGCGTCCGCCCCGTCCTCGTCCTCGACGAGCGCGCCCGCGACCACGCGGTCCACCACGACGACCACGACGTCGGCGGCCCCGACGACGCGGACGTCGCCCCCACCGCGTCCGTCAACGACCACCAGGGGGCCGGCCGCCTCCGCGGCGACGCTGCCACCCGTGCCCCGGGCCGGCGCCGAGCCCACGGTCCGGTTCCCGCGCAACGAGCCCGCGGTCGGCACCGGCGCGAACGCGACCATCAGCCCGGTCCCGGACTCGGTGTGGGCCCGGATGGTGGGGTACTCGTGGACGGCCGGGTGCCCGGTCGGGCGCTCGCAGCTGCGCTACGTGCGGGTCAACTTCTGGGGGTTCGACGGCAAGCGGTCGCGCGGCGCCGTGGTCGTCAACGCGAGCATTGCCGACGCCGCGGCGGCCGGCTTCACCCGGCTGTACGACCTGCGGTTCCGGACCCGGCAGATGCGGCCCATGGACTCGGGCTGGGGCAGGAATCCCAAGGGGCCCGGGGCCGACGACTACGCGGCCATGCGGGCCGACAACACCTCCGCCTTCAACTGCCGCTACGTCGGCGGGCAGGAGGCCTCGAAGGTGTACAGCAAGCACGCCTACGGCACGGCGATCGACGTCAACGACTTCGAGAACCCCTACGTCGACAGCGACGGCACCGTTTACCCGGGCACCTACTGGCTGCACCGCCGCGGCCCGGCGCCCGGAGTCTTCTCCTCCAGCGGGAGCGCCGCGGTGCGCGCGTTCACCAGCCAGGGCCTGCGCTGGGGCGGCCTGTGGTCCCAGCCCGACTACCAGCACTTCGACCGGTGAACCGCCGTCCCCGGCCGTCCCGGCTCGCACCGTCCCTGTCGGCGCGCAGGCGGCCCGCGCTCGCCGTCGCCGCCGCGGCCCTGGTGGTGCTCACCGGCTGTGGTGGCGGGGCCCCGTCCGCCTCCCCCACGCGCACGGGCTCCAGCACCTCGACGACGACACCCGCGACCACGACCTCCACCACGACGGCGCCGACGACGACCACCACCCGGCCGCCGGCCCCGAAGCCGACCCGGACCACCCCCACGAAGCGCCCGACCCCGACGGCCACCCCCTCGCGCACGGCCTCCGCGACGACCTCGTACCGCCCGCGCTGCAGCGTGCCGTCCGGTGTCACGGCCACGCAGGTGGTCCTGGTCAAGGGCTCCGGCTCCTCCGCCATGGTTCGCGCCTGCCGCCGGGTGTCGGGCGCCTACCGGCTCGAGCTCGGCCCCTACTACGGCCACGTCGGGCTGAACGGCGTCACCTGGTCCAAGCGGGAGGGCGACCTGAAGACCCCCGCAGGCACGTTCCCGCTGCGCGGCGGCTTCGGTGTCCAAGGCAACCCTGGCCTCGCGCAGGGCTGGTTCCGGGTGGACGCGAACGACGTCTGGGTCGACGACCCGGCCTCCAGCCTCTACAACACCCACCAGCGCAAGCCCGCGAACGGCCGCTGGTCCTCGGCCGAGCCGCTGCTTCAGGTCCCGGCGTACGACTACGCGCAGGTGGTCGGCTACAACGAGGCCCGCGTGCCCGGCAAGGGGTCCGCGATCTTCTTCCACGTGGACAAGGGCCGCGGCACCGCCGGCTGCATCTCGCTGCCCACGGCCTCCCTGCTCGCAGTGTTCCGCTGGGAGCGCCCCGGCGCCGTCATGTCGATCAGCTGACCCGGGCCGGCGGGCGCCGAGGTCTGCGACGCACCCCGGACGGCTCTGGTCGTCGGGACGGCGAGTTGGCAGAGTGAGGGCATGACCGACGTGCGCACTGTCGCCATGCTCACCGCGGGCGGCCTCGCCCCCTGCCTCTCGTCCGCCGTGGGCGGCCTCATCGAGCGGTACACCGAGGTCGCGCCCGACGTGCGGATCCTGGCCTACCGCAACGGGTATGCCGGCCTGCTGACCGGCGACTCCGTCGAGGTCACCGACGAGGTGCGCAGGGCCGCCCACCGGCTGCACGCCTTCGGGGGCAGCCCCATCGGCAACAGCCGGGTCAAGCTCACCAACGTCGCGGACTGCGTCCGGCGCGGCCTGGTGAAGGAGGGGCAGGACCCGCTCCAGGTCGCGGCCGAGCAGCTCACGGCCGACGGCGTCGACGTCCTGCACACCATCGGCGGTGACGACACCAACGGCACGGCGGCCGACCTCGCGGCATACCTGCGCGAGCACGGGCACACGCTCACGGTGGTGGGCCTGCCGAAGACGATCGACAACGACGTCGTCCCGATCCGGCAGTCGCTCGGCGCGTGGACGGCGGCCGAGCAGGGCGCGATCTACGCGCGCAACATCGTCGCCGAGCACTCCTCGAACCCCCGCATGCTCGTCGTCCACGAGGTCATGGGCCGCAACTGCGGCTGGCTGACCGCGGCCACCGCGCTGGAGCACCACCGCTGGGTGCAGGGCGCCGAGTTCGCCGGGTGGCTGGAGAACTCGCCCGAGCGCTGGGACGTGCACGGGGTCTACGTGCCCGAGCGGCCGTTCGACATCGCCGAGGAGGCCAGCCGGCTGCGAGGGCTCATGGAGCGGGCCGACGGCGTCAACCTGTTCGTCTCGGAGGGTGCCGGCGTCGCCGAGATCGTCGCGTCGATGGAGCAGGCCGGCGAGGACGTGCCCCGCGACCCGTTCGGCCACGTGCGGCTCGACGACATCAACCCCGGCGCGTGGTTCGCCAAGCAGTTCGCCGAGCAGCTCGGCGCCGACAAGGTGCTGGTGCAGAAGAGTGGCTACTTCGCGCGGTCGGCCGCCCCCAACGCGGCCGACCTCGAGCTCATCCGCCGGTGCACGACGTATGCCGTGGACGCGGCCCTGCGGGGCGAGTCCGGTGTCGTGGGGCAGGACGAGGAGCGGGGCGACGAGCTGCGCGCGATCGAGTTCGAGCGGATCAAGGGCGGCAAGGCCTTCGACCCCTCGGTCGAGTGGTTCGCCGGGCTGCTGCAGGACATCGGACAGGCCTAGGTGTGCGTGGGCCCAGGCTCGAATGACTGTTCGTGGACCTGACGCCACGAACGGTCGTCCCGGGGGGTCGTTCGCGACCGTTCGTGGACCTGGGGCCACGAACGGCACCCGCCCAGAAACTCAGGTGGTCGGTGGTCGGCGGCGGGTGCCTGCCGGCTCAGGGCGTGGCGTCCACGGCGGGCAGCCGCTTCCGGTCCGAGCGCATCGAGGGTGACCTCGGCGAGGTGGCCCTGTCGGTGCTCGCCCGCATCGAGAAGTACGGACCGCACACGCTCACCGCGCTGAGCCAGTACCACCGGGTGACACCGCCCTCGATGAGCCAGGCGGTCAACCGGCTCACCGGGGCCGGTCTCGCCGAGCGGGTCCCCGACCCCGACGACGGCCGGCGCGTCCTCATCGCCGCCACCGCGGAAGGGGCCCGGGTGTCCCGCGAGGCCCGCGCCCGCCGCAACGCGTGGCTGCAGGCGTGCCTCGACGACCTCCCCGAGTCCGACCGGAAGGTCCTCGCCCGGGCCGCCGAGCTGCTGACCGCCATGGCCGACTCCTGACCACCGCCGGTCGCCGGTCGCGTGGGTGGCGAACCCTTGCGGAGGGCTCACCGGCGTAGCAGGGTCGGGCCATGGCCCCCAGCACCGCCACCACGGCATACCGCGCAGCCCGCGACCAGCTCGTCTCCCTCTCCGGCCGGCACGACGACGCGGTGCGCGAGTTCCGCTGGCCCGACGTGGGTGACCGGTTCAACTGGGCGGTCGACTGGTTCGACGCCATGGCGCGAGGCAACGACTCCACGGCCCTGTGGATCGTCGAGGAGGACGGCAGCGAGCAGCGGCTCACCTTCGACGAGCTCGCCTCGCGGTCCGACCAGGTGGCGGTCTGGCTCGCGGATCTCGGTGTGGCACAGGGCGACCGGGTGCTCCTGATGCTCGGCAACCAGGTCGAGCTCTGGGAGGCCATGCTCGCGGTCTTCAAGCTCGGGGCCGTCGTCATGCCGACGACTGCGGCCCTCGGGCCGCAGGACCTGCGCGACCGCGTCGACCGCGGCGGCGCCAAGGTGGTCGTGGCCAACGCCGCGGACGCGCCGAAGTTCGAGGAGGTGCCCGGGAGCTACCTGCGCGTGGTCGTGGGCGAGTCGCAGGGCTGGCACTCCTACGCCGATGCGTATGCCGTGCAGGGCCATCCGTTCGAGACGGCCACCGCGCCCTCGGACCCGCTGCTGCTCTACTTCACGTCCGGGACGACGAGCAAGCCCAAGCTGGTCGAGCACACGCAGGTGTCCTACCCCGTCGGGCACCTGTCGACGATGTACTGGATCGGCGTCCGCCCCGGCGACGTGCACCTGGCGATCAGCTCGCCCGGATGGGCCAAGCACGCGTGGTCCTGCTTCTTCGCGCCGTGGATCGCCGAGGCCACGATCTTCGTATACAACTACGCGCGGTTCGACGCAGCGGCCCTGCTCGAACAGATCCGTCGGGCCGGTGTGACGACGTTCTGCGCCCCGCCGACGGTGTGGCGCATGCTGATCCAGGCCGACCTCGGCGGCGCGGAGGGAAAGGGCTCGCTGCGGGAGCTGCTGGCCGCGGGGGAGCCGCTCAACCCCGAGGTCATCACCCAGGTCGAGAAGGCGTGGGGCATCACGATCCGCGACGGGTACGGCCAGACCGAGACCACGCTGCAGGTCGGCAACATCGCCGGCGACCGGGTGAAGCCGGGGTCGATGGGGCGGCCGATGCCCGGCGTCCCGGTGGAGCTCGTGGACCCGCTGACGGGTGAGCGCGCGGACGAGGGCGAGATCGTCCTCGACCTGTCGCAGCACCCGGTCAACCTCATGACCGGCTACCTCGGCGACGAGGAGCGGCAGGCCGAGGCGATGGCGGGCGGTTTCTACCACACCGGCGACGTCGCCCAGCGGGACGAGGACGGCTACATCACCTACATCGGGCGGACCGACGACGTGTTCAAGGCCAGCGACTACAAGGTGTCGCCGTTCGAGCTGGAGTCGGTCCTCATCGAGCACCCTGCCGTGGCCGAGGCCGCCGTCGTCCCGGCCCCGGACCCCACGCGCCTGGCCGTGCCCAAGGCATACATCGCACTCGCGGCGGGGCACGCGGCCGACGCGGAGACGGCGAAGTCGATCCTGGCCCACGCCCGCGCCAACCTCGCGCCGTACCTGCGCGTGCGCCGCATCGAGTTCTACGAGCTGCCCAAGACCATCTCGGGCAAGATCCGCCGGGTCGAGCTGCGCGACCGGGAGCAGCAGGCGTTCGACGGCGGGACGTCGCTGTCGGAGGAGTTCCGGGACGACCAGTTCCCCGAGCTGTTCCGCTGACCCGGCGCCCTGTGGCCTGACGCAACTCGTTGCGGCGCAACGGTGTCCGTGAAATGCGCCGATAGCGGGCAAAAGGGCCGGCCCAGCGCGTGGTTGGGCGGACTGGGGCGCCGTTGACCCCTGTCACGCCGGTTCGGTCGCGGGTACCGTGAAGTGCGGTGGTTCCGCCAGGGCCGCCGACTGCACGACCGGGGCAAGCGGGCCGGGGGCACATGCGCACCTACCCATATGCGTTCCACGTCGCCCTCGACGGCAATGGGCTGAACGGGCTCGAGGGCAGGGCCGGCGTGTGCCTGTTCCACTACGACCCCGAGACCGGCGACCACGCGTACAAGGTCACCTACTTCGACGGCGCCTCCGGTGGCCACGCGCCCAGCGTCGACCCCAGCCGCCGGATCGGGTTCCTGGGCAACACCGGCCAGCACCTGCTCTTCTATGACCTCGCCACGCTCGAGGAGGCGGACCGGGTCTCCACCCTGCGGTTCGAGGTGCCCGACACGACGATCAAGGGCAGCACCCACCTGGTCTGGCTCGACGACACCCAGTTCGTCACCTCGATCGGCGAGCACCTGTGGAAGTTCGACGTCAACCGGCTCACCAAGGCCGAGCAGGTCGCGCCGCACCAGCTCAAGATCCCGCACGCCATGAAGCGCACCGCCTCCGGTCGCTACGTCGTCTACGGCGGGATGGACCACCCGACCCGCGGTGAGGCCAAGGAGGTCGGGATCCTCGACACCGTCACCGGCGAGGTCCGGCGCGTGCCCCTGCCGACCACCTGCTGGCACGTCGTGTGCCACCCGGTGCTCGACGTCTTCTACGCGATCTCGTTCCGCGTGCACCCCGCGGACCGCACCGACTACGAGCACTGGGGCATGGCGTGGCTGCGCCAGTACGCCTTCGAGATCGACGCCGAGGACGGCCGCGTGGTCCGGCACTGGACCGGTGACCGTGACCTGCCCGCGCACGTCAACTCCGACGTCACCATCTCCGACTCCGAGCTGATCTTCTGCACCGGCGGCAGCCACACGGTCGTCCTCGTCGACCTGCTCACGCTGAGCCACCACCGCCTCATCGACGAGCACCCGGGCGCGCTGGAGAGCCTGGCGCTGACGCGCCAGAGCGCGAGCACCATCGCCGAGTCGTTCATGCGCGGCAACGTCTTCGGCAACAGCCACCTGTATGCCGAGTCGCTGCGGGTGAGCCGTGGCGCGTTCGTCGACGGCATCTACGCGTGCCAGCTGTCCGCCGACCAGACGCTGCTCTTCACGGCCAACCGCGGGCAGAACCACATCACCGTCTACGACTACCCGTCGCTGGAGCTGCGTGACCGCGTCGTCATGCCGGAGCTGCAGGACCTCGACCCCAGGGTGGGCGCGTTCGGCGACCCGCGCCTCGGCTTCCACCACTCCTACCTCGTCAGCCCACCCACGCCCACCGCAGGAGAGCCCTGATGGCCAACTACAGCATCGACACCACCGTCTACGGGGGCAACACCTTCAGCTCGGACGTGAACGCCGACGTGACCTCGACCCTCACGGGGCTCGACGACATGAAGCTGACGCTGGCCGGTGGGACGACCAACACCAACAACGGCACCAACACCGTGCACTCCGACGCGACGATCACCCTCGAGCCGGTGACGACGACCTCGACGGTGAACACCACCTCGAACCTCGAGAGCCGGTCGAGCGTGGACACCACGTCATCGGTGGACCTCAAGCCGGTGGCCGTCGACACGTGCGTGCGACTGGAGCTGGGGCCGCCCCCCGCCACCGAGGTGTGCACGCCGTACGAGCAGACGTGGGGCTGGTCGGTCCTCGGCCTGGAGCTGTTCTCGCTCACGGTGCGGGGGCGCGCCACCGCGCACATCCGTCCCGAGCACCACGGCCCCGTCGTGATCGACCTGTGAGGGCGCCATGCCGACCAGCCGCCGCAAGCCCTCGTCCACCGCCCGCGCCTCCAGCGCGCGATCCCCACGCGCGGCGGGCCGCTCCGCCGATCCCGGTCCCGCCGAGCGCGCACGGACGGCCTCCGTCGCGGACGAGATCGTCCTGACCGGACCGCCGGGCCGGCTGCACGCGACGGTCTCGGTCGAGAACGCCGTCTCCGAGCGGGTGTCGGTGCGGGGAGCCGTGCTGCACCGGTCCGGACAGGAACCCGTCGCCGGACTCGCCACCGCCCTGATCTCCCCGGGCGCGACCGCCTCCGTGCCGGTGTCGGTCAGCCTCTCCCGCACGACGCCACCCGGCGAGCTCGAGGCCGAGCTGGAGGTCGGCGGCACGCGCCGACCGGTGCGGGTCCTGGTCGAGCCGGAGCTCGACCTCCACCTGAGCCCGTCCCGCGTGCTCGCCACGCCGGGGCGCCAGCGCCTGCCGCTGACCCTCGTCAACCACGGCAACGTCGACATCCCCCTGGCCGCGCTCACCCGGGCGCGGACCGACGACGGCGGCCCCGACCCGGGCCCGGACGTCTCCCTCACGGTGCTCGACCCGACCACCGTCGAGCCCGGCGCCATCGTCAGCGTCGCCGCCGACCTCACCGTCCCCGACGACCTGGACCCCACCCGGCGACACGTCGCCCGCATCCCCGTCGGGACCGCCGACCTCGAGGTCGTCGTCCTGCCTCGCACCGCATCGGAGGAGTTGTCATGAGCACCACGGCACCGGAGTACCTCACGACGCTGCGCACCGGCCTGGCCGAGGCCGTGCAGCAGTGGGCGGACCAGTCCACGTCCGCCTGGGAGCAGTGGACGCGGGCGTGGCAGCCGGTCGCCGACGCAGGCGCCGACGCGCTCGGGATGCCGCGGGTGCAGCCGGGCTCGCCGCCCCGGGTCGTGCCGGGCGCGGGTACGGCCGCCCGCCACGATCACGTGCGCGGCGGTCACCCGGGCCACGAGCACCACCACGACCACCACGGCTGGGAGCAGCGTGCCGGGCACCACCACGAGGGCTGCGGGTGCGGGGAGTGTCGCGGTCACGAGCACGCACGCCACCACGAGGGCTGCGGGTGCGCGGAGTGTCGCGCTCACGAGCACACCCACGGCTGCTGCGCCGGTCCCTGCGACTGCTGCGTCCCCGAGGCGGACGTCATCGTCCGGGCGCGGGCCGGCGAGGTCCGCGTGGTGCCGTTCCGCCTGCACAACCCATGGCGCCGGGAGCGCGAGGTCACCCTCGAGGTCGGGCCGTGGCACGCCTGCGGAGGTGACGCGCTCGAGGTCCGGGCCCGTCTCGAGGACACGAGCCTCACGCTGGCGCCGTGCGAGGACCGCGTCGTGCGGCTGCTCGTCACCGCCACCGGTTCCAAGGCCGCCGGCGACACCACGACCGAGCCCCCGGGGAAACCGGGACAGGCTGATCCCGCCAAGGACGAGCGTGCGCGTTCTGCCGCCGACGTGGGGGAGGAGGCGGTCCGGCAGGCGTCCGTCCTGCGCGGCGTGGACGTGGACTCCTGTTCCACGGCGTATGCCGACGTGCGGTTCGAGGGGTGCGCCCGGCCCCAGCGGGTCGCGCTCGTGGTGCTGCCGGCCGAGTGCGACCCCGTCGACGTCGGGTGCGGCTGCGGGTGCTGCTGCGAGGGGCACCGATGAGCGAGCGCACGACCGGCACCGACGAGACCCTCGCGCGGATCACCGAGCTGGCCCGGCAGGCGCTGCAGGCCCAGGCCAACCTCGCCAAGCAGTCGCTCGAGCTCGGCCGCGCGACGCTGAGCGGTGAGGTCGATCGGTCGAGCGCGGGCCGCGCCTACGTGGACGCGGTCAGCCGCGAGGGGGCGCGCTACTGGCGCGAGGTCGGGGCCCTCGGCCTCGACTACGCCAGCGAGCTGCTCGCCCTCGGCACGCGCAGCGCGGCCCGTGTGGTGAGCGAGGCCTCGGCGGCCGGCTCACGGGGCAGGGACCACACCCGGCCGACCCGGGGACCGTCCGCGGGCGGCCCGCCTCCGGCCGAGGGCGCACCCGACGGCACCCGCCGCTCGGCCGTCGTCCTGCGCGGCGTGCTCGGCCAGACCGCCCAGGCCACGGTGACGGTCGTCAACCGGCACACCCGGGCCCGCCGGGTGGAGCTGACACCCAGCGACCTGCGCGACCCCGCGGGCGCCCTCGTGGCCGCCCGGCTGCGGGTCGACCCTGAGCACGTCACAGTTGCCGCCGGCGGGGACCACCCGGTGCGCCTCGAGGTGGACCTCGACGCCGCCGACGCGGCGGTCGGTGACCGGTACCAGGGGACGGTCGAGGTCAGCGGGGGCGACGAGGCCACGCTGGAGGTGACCGTCGAGGTCGTGGCCTGACCGCCGCGGGCCCCGCTGTCGACCCGCCGGCACCGCCCTCGGGCGAACCCGCCCCGGCGCCCGCGTCCACACCCGCATCGCCCTGGACGTCGCCGAGGGGCCCGGGCACGAGCTCCCGTGCGGCCCGCACGTCCGCGTGCAGCCGCAGGCCCTCGCGCGCCCAGCGCGGCAGGTCCCGGCTCACCGCCAGCCACGCCAGCGAGGCGGCGACCGCCTCGCGCGCCGGCCGCGCGGCATACCCGAGCCCGCGCGCCCTGGCGCTGGAGTACCAGTAGTGGCGGCCCACCGTGCTGGCCTCGTCGCGGGTCGACAGCGGCTGCTGCTCGGTGAGGCTCGCCCACCACTCGGTGACGGCGGCGATGCCCCACGCGCTCGCGGCCGGCAGCTCGGCGAAGGGCCCCGGCAGCCCGGCCAGCTCGGAGACGAGGGTGTGCAGAGTCCGCCAGGTGACGTCCTCGCCACCGAGCAGGTAGCGCCCGCCCGGCTCGCCCCGCTCGAGCAGGACGACGTGCCCGGCGCCGACGTCGCGGGCGTCGACCACGTTGCAGCCGCCGGGGAAGGTGCTGCGGGTCGGGTCGAGCAGGTAGCGCAGGACGATGGCGTTGCTCGGTGCGAGGCGGGTGAACGGGCCGCCGAGGACGACGGTGGGCAGGGCCAGGACGACCGGTATGCCGTGCTCGCGCCCGGCCGCGAGGGCCGCCTCCTCCTGTGCCACCTTGCTGGCGTAGTAGGCGGGAGCGGGCTCGTCACCGAGCCGGTCGTCCTCGGTACGGGAGACGGGGAGCACGCTGGAGCCGCGGGTCACGCTCGAGCTCGTCACCACGACCCGGTCGAGCCCGGCGTCGGCGGCGGCGTGCACCACGGAGGTGGTGCCGTCCACGTTGACCTGCCCTACCTCGGCCGCACGCGCCGCCCCGAACGCGTACACGGCCGCGCAGTGCACCACTGCGTCGCAGCCGGCGAAGGCGCTCCGCAGGCCTTCCGGGTCCGTGAGCGCGGCGACGCGCCGCTCCACCGCAGCCCCGCCGGCCACGGGCACGGGTGGGCCGGGTTCCCGCGCCACGGCCACGACCTCGTGCCCGTGCGCCAGCGCGGCCGCCACGACCTGCGTGCCGACCAGGCCGGTGGCCCCGGTGACCGCCACCCTCATCGCGGGCCCCGCACGTGGGTGAAGCCGCGGTCGTCGACGAGCGGGCCCTCCGCCCTTCCTTCGGCCGGGTCCCCCGCGGGGACCCCGTCGCGCGCGGCGCTGCGGTCGGCCAGCCAGTCCCTCGCAGCGGCGAGGAGCAGCTCCACCGACCGGGTGAGCAACGGCTCGCGCGGGTCGGGTGGCGGCCGCCCGATGCGGAACTCGCGCCCCTCGAAGCATGCCTCGAGGTTGTCGAACGTCGTGGTGAAGAACCGGCGGTACGCCTCCTCGAGCAGCGGGGTGCGCACCTCCGGCCACTGGTCGAGGTCGACCCCGGCCCACGCCGGGGGCAGCGAGAAGAGCTGGCGACCGCGCACCGTGACCCGGGTCCCGCGCCCGGCCCGCCGGAAGCTGAGCAGCCCGTCGTCGTAGGTCGCGGAACCGTTGGGGCTGACCACGGTCCGCCAGGTCAGGCGGTGCTCGTCCTCGCGCCGTTCGACGAGCTCGACCTTGCCGACGTCGATCGCCCGGCCGCCCCAGGCCGCGACCCAGTTCGGCTGGGGCAGGTAGAGGTTGCGCTCGGCCTGCCGCGTCACGCCGGGGTCGGGGCTGCCGGGCACGGTGACCCGCCGTCCGCCCAGGTAGTCGGCCATCAGGCTGATCCCGGCCGCCACGTCGACCCGGGCGACCCAGGCGTCGAAGTCCGCCGGCACCTCGCGGGACACCTCGAAGACCGTCGCGCCGTCGACGAGCCGCCAGCGCATCCCGTCGGCGTTGGACCGGGAGCCGTCGAGCAGCGCCTCGAACGGTGCGAGGAACGCCGGCAGCCCGTCGTACGCCTCGGCCGGCCAGTCCGCGGGGTCGAACCCGAGCGGGACCTCGCGCCGGTCGGCCGCGTCCTTGTCCGCGGCGACCGCCCAGGCCCGGGCCGAGCCCGCGACGCCGTGGGCGAGGGTGAGCAGCGACTCCAGGGCGAGCTGGCCAGCGAGGTCGTCCGCCGCCTCGACCAGCGGTGTCACAAGTCCCCGCAAGGTCGCCACCACCGGGTCGGGCGGCTCCCCGCCCTCGTCGGCGCGGCCGACCGCCGCCCTCAGCACCCGCTCGAGCCTCGGCTCGGCAGACAGGGCCGCAGCCGCCGACCGCAGGCGCGGGTGCGGGCCACGGGGCCGGGTCGGCTCAGGGACCCGGCCCTCGAGCCGGCCGTGCGACGAGCCGCGCCGCTGCACGGCGCGGGCCACGAGCCTGGAGGCGCCGCGGTCCTGGCCGAGGAGGGCGGCGACGCAGGTGTCCGCCAGGACCGCATCCGTCGCGACCACGAGGACCCCGGTGTCCAGGGGGACCGGCAGCCGGGCCCCGTCCACACCACCGGCCGGCGCCAGGGCGTCGACGACGACGAGCGTGGGCGGCAGGTGGACCAGCAGATCGACCGCGACGTCCGCCGGCTCGGCCCCGGCCACCTCGGGGGCAGCACCCAGCAGGGTCTCCAGCGACCCGGCGAACCCGTCGACGAGGTCGGTGACGGCACGCCCGACGACCACCCGCGTGCCGGCGGCCGCCCACACGGCGCTGCACGGGTGGCCCGAGAGCACGGCCGTGTCGGGCACGGGGGCGGCGACGAGCTCGTCGCCGAGGTCGACCACGGCATACGGACACCCCTCGGTGGTGCGCCCGCTGAAGCCGGCGTCGAGCGCGAGCAGGGACGCGGACCGGTGCCCCCGGTCGTGGTCACCGACGGTGAGCCGGACGCCGACGGACACGTCGTCGCACCCGTGCCGGTGGAGCAGGTCGACGACGGCGTGGACGACCTCCGCGCTCGCGGGGGTGGGCGGGCTGACGCGGGCGAGGACCACGGCCGGGCCTGCGATGTCGACGCCGAGTCGCTCGCACGCGGCGTCCAGGCCCGCGACACCACCGCCGCCGACCACGGTGCAGGCGAGCGGTTCCCGGCTCTCGACACCGTCCGGTGCCACGCGTCCATGAAAGCAGCGGATCCCTCGCCCGCGGAAGGCCTCGGTGCCATAGTGGGCGGGTGGCCGAGGACATCGACATCCACCAACGCATCAAGGGACTCATCGACGAGGAGCACTCGCTGCGCGCGCAGCTCGGCGACGGCGACATCAGCGTCGAGGAGGAGAACTCGCGACTGCGCTCGCTCGAGGTCGAGCTCGACCAGTGCTGGGACCTGCTGCGCCAGCGCCGCGCCCGTCGCGAGTTCGGCGAGGACCCGGGTGGCGCCCAGGTCCGTGACGCAAAGACGGTGGAGAACTACCGGGGCTGAGCCCCGATCGCGGCCGCCCGGGCTCCGGCGTGGCGGCTGTGACCTTCGCCCCTGCGGTCCTACCGTCGAAACTGGCTACCCTCGAAGTGGCCGGTACCCGAGACGAGGGGGTGCGGAATGCGCACAGCACTCGACCACCTGCACGTTGCACACCACCAGCCGCGCTGGTGGGTGGGGCACACCGTCGCCGCCGTGGCCGGCGCCGTCGCGGTCCTGTATGCCGCGGCCGTGCTGCTGACGGTGCTGCTCCGCGCGGGCCTCTGAGCCTGAGCCCCTTCCGCCGTGCAGCGCGGCGGAGGACCATGGCGCCGTGAGCGAACAGACCTCGCCCTCGACGCAGGGCGTCACCGTCGAGCTCCTGGCCGCCGTCGACCTCGGTCCGGAGATCGAGGGGATGGCGGGCCGGCAGCTGCGGATGCGCCTGGTGACCATGGCGCCAGGCGCCACCTTCGGCCCCGAGCACGATCACAAGGGCCGGCCCGGCACCGTCTACGTGCTGCAGGGCACCATCACCGACCACCGGGACGGTGTGGCAACCGAGTACGGGCCGGGGCTCGGGTGGCCGGAGGACCGGAACACCCTGCACTGGCTGGAGAACCGGGGCACCGAGACGGCCGTCGAGGTCTCGGTCGACATCGTGTCGACGCAGACCTGACGACCTGCCCGCCGGCGGACCGTGGTGCCGTCGTACTCCCGCGCGTGGCGCTCAGACCTCGTCGCCGGAGAGCAGCAGCTCGGCGGTGGCCGTGTCCGTGACCAAGACCTTCACGTACCCGGCACGCACCGCAACCCGGATCGACTCGACCTTGTCGGCGCCCACTCCCACTCCGATGGTGTGCGGGATGCGGCGCAACCCGTCGAGGGTGATCGCGATGAGACGCTCCGACCCGGGGAAGTCGATCGGCTGGCCGTCCCGGTCGTAGGGCCGCGCACAGATGTCCCCGACGGCTGCCTGCATGGCCTCTTCGTGGGCCGAGATGACGCTGGGCAGTGACCATCGCCGGTGTGGGGGTGCGCCGATGCCCAGTAGGGCGGCGTCGGCGCGGTCCCACAGGTTGTGCACGCGCTGCACCTGGGGGTCCTTCACGAGCACCCGGTGGAGCGACGGCGTGGGCATGGCCGGCGCGTACAGCATGACGGGGTTCCCCTGGACCTTGAAGGCGAGGGCACGGGTGATCTCGTTGGTCTGGTACTGCGGCTCCGGCTCCTCCACCCCACCGACCGTCGGGCACAGGACGACTCCCGGCATGGCAGGCAGGCTCTGCTGGGCGACGGTGTAGACCGTCGCGCCTGACGACACGATGAGGACGTCGCCCGCCCGGAGCTGGGCGGCAGCCAGAGCCTCGACGACCCGGGGGGCGAGCAGCACCCCGGGTTCCACCCCTCGGGCCGACGGGGTGACGTAGGCGCTGGTCAGCCCCAGCGAGGAGATGAGCCGACGCTCAAGGTCCGCAGCGGCACCGTGCTCGGGGTCCCGGACCCGGACCTCCACGATGCCCGTCTCCCGGGCTGCCGCCAGCAGCCGGCTCACCGTGGGACGGCTCGTGCCGATGCGGCGCGCGATCTCCGCCTGGGTGGCGTCCTCGAGGTAGTAGAGCCGTGCCGCCTCGTAGACCAGTCGCGACGGAAAGCGTTGGCGCACAGGCCCGTGCTCGTTCCTCGGGGTCGAGTCCCTTGCCACCGTGGTCGCCCCCTGGTGCGTCGTCGAGCCGTGCGCTGGTGCACGGATGTTCAGCATAGTGGAATCGCTTGAACATTTGTGCTGGACAATTGTGCAACCGAGTCCTACGGTGATGGCGGATCCGATGCCGGTTCAGGGCAGATCGGACAACCAGGCCAAAGGAGGTCACCCATGGTCGAGACCGTTGAGGAGCTCGGCGACGCCGACGGGACGATGCAGGCGGTCGTCTGCCACGGGCCGGGTGACTACCGGCTGGAGCGGCTCCCGGTCCCCACTGCCGGTCCCGGGGAGGCGCTGATCCGCGTCGAGGCCGTCGGGATCTGCGCCAGCGACCTCAAGTGCTTCCACGGCGCCGCCAAGTTCTGGGGGGATGCCACTCGGCCGGCCTGGGCGGAAACCCAGGTCGTTCCCGGGCACGAGGTGACCGGACGCGTCGTCGCCATCTCGCCCGAGGCGCGCGAGCGCTGGCAGGTCGACGAAGGGGATCGCGTCGTCGTCGAGCAGATCGTGCCGTGCGGCGCCTGCCGGTACTGCCTCGAGGGGGCGTACCACATGTGCCAGGTGCACAACATCTACGGCTTCAAGCGCGCGACCCAGGGCGGGATGCAGGAGTACATGGTGCTGACCCGCGGCTCCCTGGTGCACCGCGTGCGATCGGACATCCCGCCCGCCCACGCCGCCTTCGCCGAACCGCTCTCGTGCGCCCTGCACGCCGTCGAGCGGGCCCGCATCGGGTTCTCCGACGTCGTGGTCGTGGCCGGCTGCGGGCCGATCGGACTGGGCATGATCGCCGGTGCGGCTGCGAAGTCCCCCGCGCAGGTCATCGCCCTCGACCTCGAACCGCGCAAGCTGGAGCTCGCCGCACGTACCGGTGCCACCGTCACGATCGACATCGGCAAGCAGGACCCCGTCGCCACGGTCATGGAGCTCACGGACGGCTACGGGGCCGACGTCTACCTCGAGGGCACGGGGCACCCGTCGGCGGTCGTGCAAGGCCTCTCGCTGCTGCGCAAGCTCGGGCGCTTCGTCGAGTACAGCGTCTTCAAGGACGAGGTGACTGTCGACTGGACGATCATCAGCGACGACAAGGAGCTGGACGTCCTCGGTGCGCACCTCGGCCCGAACTGCTGGCCGGCGGCCATCCGGCTGATCGAGGAGGGGCGGCTACCCCTCGACGACATCTGCACCCACCAGCTGCCCATCAGCGAGTTCGCACGTGGCCTCAACCTGGTCGCGAGCGGCTCCGAGTCGATCAAGGTCTCCCTCCTGCCCTGAGGCAGGACATCCCGTCCACACCTCCTGCGGTTCCGTCCACCCAGCCCCACCCGACCACCCATCTGAGACAAGGACCACGCCATGAAGCACCCCCGCGCCACGAAGGCCACCATCCTGCTGTCCGCCGCGCTGGTCGTGCCGCTCGCGGCATGCAGCTCGGGCAAGTCAGCCAGCACCGGTTCGTCCGGGTCCGCCAAGGGTTCCATCGAGGGTGCGAAGGTCGCCTTCCTCATGCCCGACGAGGCATCCACGCGGTACGAGCAGCACGACGCCCCGGGCTTCAAGAGCGCCCTCGCCAAGCTCTGCTCGAGCTGCAGCGTCCTCTACAACAACGCGACCGGTGACGCCTCCAAGCAGCAGCAGCAGTTCAACGCAGCCATCTCCCAGGGCGTGAAGGCCATCGTGCTCGACCCGGTCGACTCGACGGCCGCGACTTCCATGGTGGCCCGGGCGCAAGCGCGCGGGATCAAGGTCGTCGCATACGACCGGCCCATCCCCAACGCCAAGGTCGACTACTACGTGTCCTTCGACAACGAGGAGATCGGCAAGTCGATCGCCCAGTCCCTGGTCAAGCACCTGAAGGACACCTCGGTGCCGACGAGCAAGGGCATCCTCGAGGTCAACGGCTCCCCGACCGATGCGGCGGCGGGCCTGATCAAGAAGGGCATCCACGAGGGGCTCGCGGGGAGTGGCTACACGACGCTGGCGGAGTACGACACCCCTGACTGGGAGCCGACCAAGGCCCAGCAGTGGGTCGCGGGCCAGGTCTCCCGCTTCGGCGACAAGATCGGCGGCATCGTCGCGGCCAACGACGGCACCGGTGGTGGCTCGATCGCGGCCCTGAAGGCAGCCAACGTCAAGCCCGTCCCGCCGGTCACCGGCAACGACGCCACCACCGCCGGCCTGCAGCTCATCATCGCCGGCGACCAGTACAACACCATCTCCAAGCCGAGCGAGATCGTCGCCGGTGCAGCCGCGCAGGTGGTCGTCGACCTGGTCCAGGGCAAGCAGGTCGAGGCAGTCGGTGGCGGGAAGCTCACCACCGTCTTCAACGCGCCCACCATGCTCTTCGTCCCCAAGGTGATCACCAAGGAGAACCTCAAGGCGGAGATCATCGACACCAACATCGCCAAGGCCTCCGACCTGTGCACCGGTGCCTACGCGGCCGGCTGCAAGACGCTCGGAATCTCCTGACGCGCAGCACGGTGTCGAGTCCAAGGAAGGCCTCACCATGACAGCCACAGCAACGACTCCTGCCGCGACGGGCGAGACCACCCCGATCCTGAGCCTGCACGGGGTCGGCAAGACTTTCGGTGCCGTCTCGGCCCTCACCGACATCGACCTGGAGGTCCACGCCGGTGAGGTGGTCGCCCTCGTCGGTGACAACGGCGCCGGGAAGTCCACGCTCGTCAAGGTCCTGTCCGGAGTGCACCAGCCCGACGCGGGCGAGCTGTTCTTCGACGGGGAGCGTGTCTCGATCGAGTCGCCCTCCGCCGCGCTGGAGCTCGGCATCGCGACCGTGTTCCAGGACCTCGCCCTGTGCGAGAACCTCGACGTGGTCGCCAACCTCTTCCTCGGCCGCGAGGTGGGGCCGATGCGCCTCAGCGAGGTGGAGATGGAGACGCGGTCCTGGGAGCTGCTCGGGGAGCTCTCGGCCCGGATCCCGAGCGTCCGGGTGCCGATCGCCTCATTGTCAGGTGGTCAACGGCAGACGGTCGCGATCGCTCGGTCGCTGCTGGTGAACCCGCGGATCATCATGCTCGACGAGCCCACCGCCGCCCTCGGCGTGGCGCAGACGGCGGAGGTCCTCAACCTCATCGAGCGCGTCAGGGCCCGCGGCCTGGGCGTCGTCATGATCAGCCACAACATGGAGGACGTGCGCGCCGTGGCCGACCGCATCGTCGTCCTGCGCCTCGGCCGCAACAACGGCGTCTTCGGTCCCGAGGCAAGCAGCCACGACCTCGTCGCGGCCATCACGGGGGCGACCGACAACGTCGTCACCCGCCGCTCGGAACGGCGAGCCGCTGAGGCCGGGTCGTCCATCCAACCCCCGGAGGAGCCGTCATGACGCAGGAACGATCGCCACAGACCGCCACCACCCCGGCGGAGCCGGCCGGCGGGGTTCGCCCCGGTGGGGCGACCCTGGACCGCCAGGACAGCCGGGTCTCGGTCGGGCAGGGTGGCGTGCGAGGTGCCGTCGGCGACTTCGGCCGACGGGTGAGGTCCGGCGACCTCGGACCGCTGCCGGTCGTCGTGGGCCTGGTGATCATCGCGATCATCTTCCAGGCGCTGAACCCGGTCTTCCTGACCTCCACCAACCTGGTCAACCTGCTGTACGACAGTGCCGCAGTCGGCACGATCTCCCTGGGCATCGTCCTCGTGCTGATCCTCGGAGAGATCGACCTCTCGGTCGGCTCGCTCAGCGGGCTGTCCTCGGCCTTCCTTGGGGTGCTCTGGGTCAACCAGGGCTGGCCCGTGCTCCTGGCCATCGGTGCAGCCATGCTGAGCGGGGCGGTCATCGGTCTGCTCTACGGCGTCGTCTTCACCCGCTTCGGGATGCCCAGCTTCGTCGTGACCCTTGCCGGTCTTCTCGCCTTCCTGGGACTGCAGCTGCAGCTGCTCGGCAACCAGGGGTCGATCAACCTTCCCTACGGCACGGCCTTGGTGACCTTCGGCCAGCAGCAGTTCCTGCCTCCGGTGGTGGCCTACGTCTTCGCGGTGGTGGCCGCCGGGGTCGTGTTCCTCACGGGGCTCCTCAACACCCGCGAACGGCGGAAGGCCAACCTGTCGTACACGAGCACCCAGATCCTCGTGCTCCGTGCGGTCGCCCTCCTGGTGCTCTTCCTGCTCGCTGCGTGGTATCTCAACCGTGACAACGGCGTCCCGTGGATGTTCATGCTGTTCGTCATCGCCGTCGTGGTCGCGAACTACGCCCTGACCCGGACCAGCTGGGGCAGGCACATGTTCGCGGTAGGTGGCAGTGTCGAGGCCGCCCGTCGCGCGGGCATCAACGTCAAGAGGGTGTACCTGTCGGCGTTCGTCCTGACCGGCCTGCTGGCCGCGACGGGTGGCGTCCTCAGCGCGGCCCGGTTGGCGTCGTCGAGCCAGAGCGCAGGCACCGGCGACGTCAACCTGAACGCCATCGCAGCGGCCGTCATCGGAGGAACGAGCCTGTTCGGCGGCCGCGGGTCCGCCTACTCGGCCCTGCTCGGGATCCTGGTCATCCAGTCGATCTCGAACGGCCTGACGCTCCTCAACCTCTCGTCGGCGCCACGGTTCATGATCACCGGCGGGGTTCTCGCGCTCGCCGTGCTCATCGACTCGCTGGCGCGGCGCTCGCGGGTCTCCCACGGAAGAGCCTGAGAGCGGCCGAGGCGGGCCGGGCGCGGACACTCCGCGTCCGGCCCGTCCCCGTGCCCGCGCAGGGACCGGTTGGCAGGTCCGACTACGGGCGCCGGTGCCTCAGCTCCGGAAGGCGTCCTCCTGCGTCGACGCGAGGGTGTGCACCAAGGACTTGGTCGCCGGGTAGAGGTCGCCGTACACGCGGTACAGACGGTCGTAGAGCTCGTGGTTCTCCTTGTTGGGCTCGACGACCGTCCCCACCGAGGCCCAGTCGGTCTCCGGCGCCACGAGCTCGGTGCCGATGGCGGCCAGGAGCGCGTCGCCGTAGCTCGCACCGACCGTCTGGGTGGGGACGACCTGTGGACGTCCGACCACGTCACTGACGATCTGGGTCCACAGGCCGCCCTGGGTACCGCCGCCCACTGCCACGAGCCGCTCGATGGGTGTCTGCTCGCCGTCGAGGAACTCGACGATCTGCCGTATGCCGTAGGCGATGCCTTCGTAGACCGCCCGGAACAGGTGCCCGCGCTCGTGCCTGAGGCTGAGGCCGGCCACGACGCCGCGCGCCCTCGGGTCGAAGATCGGCGTGCGCTCACCGGCGAAGTACGGCAGCAGCACGAGGCCGTCCGATCCCGGTGGAAGAGCGGCGGCCTCGGAGACGAGCTGCTCGAACGGAGCGCCGCCCGTCAGCTGCTGCACCCACGAGGTGAGGGAGCCGGACGTCGACATGCCCGCAGCGAGGGTGTACTGGCCCGGTTCGACGCCCGACGTGGTCCACAGCAGTGGGTGTGTCTGCATCGAGGGCAGGACCTGGACGAAGAACATCGTCGAGCCGTACATCAGCATGAGGTCCCCGGGATGGCGGACGCCGGCCGAGAAGGCCTCGCTCCAGGCGTCGACCGTCCCGGCGCAGACGGGGACGCCCTCGGGCAGACCCGTCTGGGCTGCCGCCTCCGCGGTGACGTGCCCGACGACCTCGGCCGGCCACACCAGTCGGGGAACCTCCAGGTGCCCGACGATGCCGTCGAGCCAGTCGTGCGCCCAGTCGTTGCGCTGCAGGTCGTACAGGGGGTCGTTCTGGCTCGCGGTGTGGTGGTCCAGGACGTACTCACCCGTGAGCTTCGCCACGAGGTAGGAATTGGAGTTGAACCACCGGCGGGCCCGCTGCCAGGCGTCCGGCTCGTGGCGCTGGACCCATGTCATCTTGGGGCCGACCGCCTGGGTGGACAGGGCCTTGCCGCACCGCTCGAGCACGTGCTCGGCGCCGAGTCGCTCGGTCAGCTCCTCGATCTCCGCGGTGGCGCGCATGTCGATGCCGTAGAGGATGGCCGGCCGGACCGGAGCCAGGTCCGCGTCGCACAGCAGGAGGCACGGGCCCACGCCGCTGACGCACATACCCACCAGCTGGTGCTCGCCGAGGTCTGTCACCAGCTCGCGGCACACGCCCACGAAGTCCGCCCACCAGACCGCCTCGGCGTCCACCTCGGCCCACCCCGGACGCGGCAGACTCATCGAGTGCTGCCGGACCGCGGTACGCAGGATGGTCCCGTCGGCAGTGGTGAGCACCCCCTTGGTGCTGCCCGTCCCGGTGTCCACGCCGAGCAGTACGTCCGCCATCGCCACATCCTCATCGATCCGGGCCTGGGCCAACCTTCACCCTACGGGGCAAAGGGGTTTCCAGACGGGCGCACTGGTCCGTGTCTTGCCGCAACCGGCGGCCCTGGAGCGCATGGCACGGGGCGGTACGCCTTCGCGTCGGCTCTGAACCCGGGTCTCCGGGCTGGGACGGCAGGAAGGGGACGACGGCTCAGTCGCGGATGGTCGCGCCGTTGAGCTTGATCGAGTCCCACGAGCGGGCGTTGAAGACGAAGCGGGGCAGGCCGTCCATGGTCACCGTGAGCGCACCACTGGTGTCGATGGAGTAGCCCACGGTGCGCTCCTCCTCCGGCAGCGTGCAGAAGAACTCGACCGTCCCCTGCGTGCCGACGGTCGTGAGGATCACCTCCAGGTAGGTCCGCAGCCCCAGCTCCGGCACCCGGGTCGAGGCGGAGGCGTCCTTGGCCGCCCGCAGCGTCCCCTGCCACACCTCGCTGTCGAGCGCGCCGTCGTGGTCGAGGTAGTTCCAGCGGACCAGCACGGTCGGCTCCTGGGTCTCGATCTCCCACAGCTCCTGCGGCATCCAGCACGTCCTTTCCGGCTCGGCACCGGCCGGTCGGCAGGCGCACACGCCGACGGCACTGCCCTCGGCGCCTGCTCCTACCCACTCGGGGGAGCCCCTACACAGGCTCCTCGGCGAGGTGCGCGGCGATGGCGGCACGGAGGGCGTCGTGCTGCGGCCCGAGGGCCGTGGCCGGGTCGGACCAGTGGCCGGGCGGGTACAGCCAGACGGGCTTGCGCACGAGCTCCGGCGGCTCCCAGCCGTAGCGCGGCCAGACGTGGGCGTGCAGGTACGGGTCGGTGTTACCGAGGATCTCCAGGTTGACCCGGCGGAACGCGGGATCGCTCTCGCCACAGGCACGCTCGACCGCCTCGCCGAGGCGAGCCATCGAGTCGAGGAACTCCAGCCGGCGCCCGCGGGGGAGGTCGGACAGCCGCTGGACCTGGGGGTCGTCGGTCAGCAGGACGCAGTACCCCGGGAGCCACTGCACGTCGCCCACCACCGCGAAGCCACCCGGCATACGCCGCAGCACCGTCGGGTTCTCCCCGCGCAGTGCCGCGCCGATGCGGTCCGCGCGCCAGCCGTCCATGCGCCGAACGCTCTCACACCCGGCGCCCGCGCCGTGGCGCCGGACACCTCCGCCGGGGCGCACCCCCACAATGGGCCATGGCCACCAGCCCGATCCCACCCGGCCGCCTCGAGCAGCTCCGTGCCGCGCCCCTGACGTATGCCGCCGTGGGCGCCAGCGGCTCGGCGTCGCCGCCGGCCGGCTACCGGGCGGTACGCGAGGAGCGCGTCCTGGCCCGGCGGGACCTCGACGGGGCGGCCGAGGACCTGCTGGCCTGGCGGGTGCACCAGCGCGCCGGCCTGCGCGTCGCCGCCTCGGGTCCCCGCGCGGTCCCCGGCGCGGTCGTCGACATGCGCCTGGGGGTGGGGCCGCTGTCCGTCCGGATCCCCTGCCGGGTCGTCTCCGTGGTGGACGAGCCTGACCGGCGCGGCTTCGCCTACGGGACGCTGCTCGGGCACCCCGAGTCGGGCGAGGAGCTGTTCCTGCTGCGCCGCGGGGGCGACGGGCGCATCACCTTCACCATCACCGCCTTCTCGCGGCCGGCGACCGCGCTCGCCCGGCTCGGCGGCCCGGTCGGCACGGTCGTCCAGGACGCGATGACCCGGCGCTACCTCGCCGCCCTCGACCGCCTCGCGAGCTGACCGGTCGAGGCCCGAAGGGCGCGACGGCCCGGACCCCGGGGGCCTGGCGGGTTCGGCGGGACCGATGACTCCCGGCCGGTCGACCGGTCAGAATGACCACCGCGTCGTCCTGACCGCACGGGGACCGCGCACCACGAGCAGGAGGGGAGTCGTCGTGAAGCTGCTGCTGACGTCCGGGGGTGTCACCAACGCGAGCATCCGGGAACGCTTGGTCAGCCTCCTCGGGAAGCCCGTCGAGGAGTCCACCGCACTCTGCATCCCGAGCGCCGAGTGGGGCCACCCGTGGTGCACGCCGCAGTCGGCCTGGCGCTTCGTGTCGGGGTTGGCTCCGGGCGGCGAGCCGTCGTCCCCCATGGTCGACCTGGGCTGGAGGTCGGTCGGGCTGCTCGAGCTCACCGCACTGCCCGGCATCGGCCGGGACCGGTGGGAGCCGTGGGTCCGGGAGGCCGACGTGCTGCTGGTGGACGGCGGGGACGCGACGTACTTGTGCCACTGGCTGCGCGAGTCGGGGCTGGCTGAGCTGTTCCCGTCGCTGACCGACACGGTCTGGGTCGGCGTGAGCGCCGGCAGCATGGTGATGACGCCCCACATCGGCGAGGACTTCGTCTCCTGGAGCGGGTCCACCGACGGCGACCGGACCCTGGGCCTCGTCGACTTCTCGATCTTCCCGCACCTGAACCACCCCGACATGGCCTGGAACGTCCTGGCCAACGCCGAGAAGTGGGCGGCCGAGGTCGGCGGTCCCGCCTACGCCATCGACGAGCAGACGGCGATCGCGGTCGTCGACGGCACCCCGGAGGTCGTCTCCGAGGGCACGTGGAAGGCCTTCCCCTGACCGGCGACCCTGCCCCGGAGGGCCTTGCCGACGTCCCCGTGTGCGGGGCGGCTCAGGTCGTGGGCGGCTCGGCGTCCTGGACGACCTGGACGAGGTGACCGTCCGGGTCCGTCGCCCAGGCGATGAGGAGCCGTCCGAGCCAGGGCTCGGGCGCCTTGACCGCCGTGGCCCCCACCTCCAGCAGCTGCGCGTATGCCGCGGGCACGTCGTCCGTCCACAGGATCACCGCGGCGCGCTGGCCCTCGACGACGGGGTCCAGGCCGTGGTCGTCCCTCGTCGAGGTCTCGCTCGCCAGCCCGATGCGGTAGCCGTCGAGGACCAGGTCCACGTGGATGGGCGTGCCCTCGCGGGGTGTCCGGAAGACCTCCTCGAAGCCGAGCCGTGTGTAGAACTCGACCGCGCGCGGGAGGTCGGCGCTGAACAGGACGATCTGGGGGCTCGTGAATGTCGGCACGGGCGCCAGCGTGCCAGACGGGCGGACGCCGTTGCCGGCACGAGCAGGGGTCGTGGGGGCCAGGTGCCTGGCACCAGGCGGGTGGGCATCAGTCCGCGGCGCGTGCCACCAGGTACAGCGGCAGGAACACGACCACGACCACCAGGGACAAGGCCGCCCACACCTCGGGTCGGTCGACCGTCAGGGCGCCGAACGTCGCGACGACCGGTCGTCCGAGCCTGGCGCGCGCCCGGGCGTCCTGCAGCACCCAGAGGCTGGCGATGGCGACGACCACCGCCGCCATGAGGCCACCCAGTGCGCCAGCACCCATGCCCCCAGTATCCGCGCCGACGCCGTGCGCCTGTCCATGACGAAGGCCCTCCCCGCTGGTGCGGTGGAGGGCCTCTGACCTGCTGTTGTGTGTGGTCGGGGTGACAGGATTTGAACCTGCGACCTCTTCGTCCCGAACGAAGCGCGCTACCAAGCTGCGCCACACCCCGTGGCAATCGCCACCCCGAACCGCGGTCCGGAAGCAGCGACAATGAAGGATAGCCCACCACCCGTTCCGCCTCCCAATCGGTATGCCGTCGTGCCGCCACGCGGTGGGTTGCGGAGACGACGAGCCTCCGCCTCCATCCCCCGGTGAGGGCGATTCGTGGCGGATGTGGCACGAACGGTCCTGTCGCGGGCGCGCGGAGGGCGGTTCGTGGCGGATGTGGCACGAACGGTCCGGTCGCGGAGGTCGCCCGCCCGGCCGGTCGGCTCCCGTCAGGCCGTGGACGTCTCGGGCACGAGGGTCAGCAGCGTCGCCTCGGGGCGGCACGCGAACCGCACCGGCGCGTACGGCGAGGTGCCCAGCCCGGCCGACACGTGCAGCCACGCCGCGTCCTGCGGCGCCTCCCACTGCGACTCGTCGCCACCGCGCAGGTGGACCTCGCCCCACCGGTCGAGCTTCTGGTGCCACTGGGCGCGACCGGCATACGGCGCACCGGCACCTGGCCACCACCGCGACAGGCCCTTGGCCCGGTCGGTGGGCAGGTCGCAGTTCGTGACCAGCGCGCCGTACCCGGGGACGGCGAGCTGGCCGCCGTGGGTGTGGCCGGCGAGGACGAGCCGGGCGCCGTCGGCGACCATGGGGTCGAGCACGCGCTGGTAGGGCGCGTGCGTCACGCCGACCGTCAGGTCGGCCGAGGCGGACGCGGGGCCGGCCACGGCGGCATACCGGTCGGCCCGGATGTGCGCGTCCCCGGTGCCCACGAGCTCGAGCTCCCGGCCGGCCACGGAGATGGTCGTGCGCGCGTTGTCCAGGTCGAGCCAGCCCCCGGCGACCATGCCCTCGCGCAGGTCCTCCGTGGGCAGCCGCAGGCGGCCCGGGGGCGCCTCCGCGTGCCGGCGGGTGAGGTAGCGCGCCGGGTTCTTGGGCACCGGCGCGAAGTAGTCGTTCGAGCCCATGACGAACGCTCCCGGGAACCGGAACAGCGGCTCCAGGGCCTCGAGCACGCTGGGCACGGCGTCGAGCGCGGCCAGGTTGTCGCCGGTGTTCACGACCAGGTCGGGCGCCAGCGTCGCCAGCCCGCGCACCCACTCGATCCGGGCGCGCTGCCGCGGCACGAGGTGCAGGTCCGACACCTGCAGCACCCGGACCGGCGCGGAGCCCGCGGGCAGCACGGGCACCGTGAAGCGCCGCAGGGCGAACCAGCTGCGCTCGACCAGCGCCGCGTACGCCACCGCACCCGCTGCGAGTGCGACCGCGCCGCCGACCGTCGTGCCCACCGTTCGCATCATCGTCAGCCATCCTCGCAAATGTCCCCGGAGGCCGCGCGGATACCCGGTTGCCGCGGCCTGAGAGACTGGGCTCCATGAGCGACAAGAGCCTCAAGGCCACCGTGCAGGACGACCTCACCAGCGCCATCCGCGGCCGCGACCAGGTCCGCGCCGGCACGCTGCGCCTGGCCCTGACCGCCATCACCAACGAGGAGGTCTCCGGAACCACGGCCCGCGAGCTCACCGACGACGAGGTGCTCAAGGTGCTGGCCAAGGAGGCCAAGAAGCGCAAGGAGGCTGCGACCGCGTACACCGACGCGAACCGGCCCGAGCTCGCGGCGAAGGAGGAGGCCGAGTACGCCGTCCTCGAGACCTACCTGCCCGCCCAGCTGTCCGACGCCGAGCTCGAGCAGATCGTCGCCGCAGCTGTCGAGGAGACCGGCGCCACCGGTATGCCGCAGATGGGCCAGGTCATGAAGGCCGCCCAGGCGCGGGTCGCCGGACGCGCCGACGGCGGCCGCGTGGCCGCGGTCGTGAAGGCCGCGCTCTCCGGCCGCTGATTACCGATACGACGAGAGGGGCTCCCCACCCGCTGGTGGGGAGCCCCTCTCAGGTCCCGGGCGGCTGGTCCGCCCGGCCGGTCAGCCCTTGCCGGGTTTCGTCTTGGTGGGCTTGGGTGTCGGCGTGCTCTTGGTCGTCGGTGGCGGCGCCTGCTGCGCCTGGCCGCTGGACAGGTAGAGACCGATCGTGGTGCCCTTGGTGGCCGTCCCGCTGGGGTTGGTGTAGACCACGAGCCCGCGCGCGATGCCACTGCTCGTGGTGCCCGCGACCTGGGCGCTGAACCCGGCGGCCTGCAGGGTCGAGATGGCCTGCGCGACGGACATGCCGCTGACATACGGGATGGCGATGTTGTCGCCGTTGAGGACCTTGCTGCTCGCGTCGCCGAAGTCGCGGTCGGGCAGGTCGGTCGAGGCGGCCTCGATGATGCCCTTCCAGATGGGTGCGGCGATGTCGCCACCGAACACGCCCTTGTACCACTGACCGGCCAGGGTGATCCGGTTCATGCCCCGCTGGGAGTACGGCGTGCCGACCCATACCGCGGCGGCGCGCTGGGCGGTGTAGCCCACGAACCAGGACTCGACGTGGTTGTCGGTGGTACCGGTCTTGCCGGCCGCCGGCCGGGAGCCGAGGGAGGCCCTGGTGCCGGTGCCGCTCTTGATGACGCCCTTGAGGAGCTCGGTCGCACCCTTGGCCACGTCGGGGTCGATGACCTGCTGGCACGGGGTGGTGCCGATCTTGACCGGCTTCTTGTCCGGGGTGGTGATCGACAGGATCGGGTTCGGCGCGCAGTACTTGCCGTTGTTGGCGAGGATCGCGTACGAGCTGGCCAGCGTCATCGGGGTGACGTCACCGGTGCCGAGGACCGAGCTGGCGTAGCAGGGGAGGTTGCCGCCGTCGCCGGTGTGCAGGTGCATCTTCGTCATCGTGTTGAGCACGTTGCGGGTGCCGAGCTTGAAGGTCAGCGACGCGAAGGCGGTGTTGATGGAGTCGGCCGTCGCCTTGCGGAACGGGATCGGCTTGCCGCCCACCGGGTAGTCGTTGCGGATGGGGTACGGCTTGGTGTCGTGGCAGGACCCCTGCTCCTCGGGGGAGTAGTACGCCGACTGGGTCGTGCTCGCGAACTTGGACGGGATGGTGCCGTTGACCGACATGCCCGTCTCCAGGGCACGGACGATGGAGAACATCTTGGCCGTCGACCCGAACTGGAAGCCGCTGGTGCCGCCGTACTTGGTGTCGACGTTCCAGTTGACCTGGGTGTATCCGTAGGCCGTCTGCTGCTTGGAGGTGGTCGGGTAGCTCGAGTTCTGCACCATGGCGATGACCCGCCCGGTGCTCGGCTCGATGAGCGTGGAGGCGGCGCCCACCAGCCGCGAGATGCCGGCCTTGCTCCTGTCGTAGGAGTCCTTCGGCATCGCCTTGTTGCCCTTGGGCACCCGGGCGGTCAGGTCGGCCAGGGCGGCCTTCTGGACGGTCGGGTCGAGGGTGGTCTGGATCGTCAGGCCGCCCTGGGTGATGTTCTTGACCCGCTCCGGCACGGTCTTGCCGAGGGCGTCGAGGTTGTGGTTGCTCGTGTCCTTGAGGTACGCCATCACGTAGTTGCAGAAGTACGGCTCGCTCGACGCCGCGCAGTTGCTGAGCGGGTCCTTGCGCTTGAGCATCTTCGCCAGCGGGATGGCCTTGGCGGCCTTCCAGTCCTTGTCGTTGATGATGCCGAGCTCGTGCATCCGGTCGAGGACGACGTTGCGGCGGGCCTGGGCGCGCTCGGGGCCGTTGTTGAACGGGTCGGTGCGGCTCGGGTTCTGCACCAGGCCGGCCAGCGTGGCCGCCTGCGGCAGGTTGAGCTTGCTGGCCGGGACGGAGAAGTAGTGCTCGGCCGCCGCCTGGATGCCGTACGCGAGGTCGCCGTAGTAGGCCAGGTTGAGGTAGCCGGCGAGGATCTGGTCCTTGGTCATCTCCTTCTCGAGGGTGACCGCGTACTTGATCTCCTGGATCTTGCGGGCCGCGCTGACCCGCACGGCGGCGTCGGCCGCCGCCTTGTCGTTGTTCCGCAGGGCGTTCTCCTGCAGCGTCAGCTTCACGTACTGCTGGGTGAGGGTGGACGCGCCCTGGACGTCGTGGCCCTGGAAGTTCGAGACGGCCGCGCGGGTGATGCCGCGGGGGTCCACGCCACCGTGCTCGTAGAACCGGCTGTCCTCGATCGCGACCTGGGCCTTGCGCATGATCGGCGCGACCTGGTCGAGGCTGACGATGACGCGGTTCTCCTCCTGCGGCGTAGCGAGCACCCGGCCACGGGCGTCGACGATGCGCGACTGCTGCGACAGTGGCGAGGTGGTGAACTCGCTGGGCAGGTCGTCGAAGGCCTTCACGCCCGCGGTGGCGACACTGCCGGTCGCGCCGACGGCGGGGATGAGCAGTCCGGCCGCCAGCAGGCCCATGACCAGCGCCGTGGCGACGAAGGCTCCGAGCAGGCTGACGACGTTCCCGAGGTTGGCGGCGCGTCCAGGCATGTGCCAAGGGTAACTGTCGATTCGTCCCGGTCCCGGGTGGCGGGACGCCCGGGTTCCCTGCCCGCGTGGCGGAGGGGGTCCCGCCTCGTGGCACGAACGGGCTGGTCAGGGCCACGAAACGGTGTGGTTCGCAATGACTAGTCCCTTCGGTCATCGCAGAACTACACGAATGGACCATGTCCCGGAAGCGCCCGAATTCCTATCGTTTTCGAACGTCGACAACGACGTCAGACGCAAGGAAACGCGTCTGGAGCACAGCTGGAGGGGCACCAGGATGACGATCGCACCGGAGCAGGACATGCGGCAGCGTCCCCACGGGTCTGCGTGGGTCGACGACTGGGCGCCGCTGGGTGCGTGCTCCAAGTCCGACCCCGACGCACTCTTCGTCCAGGGCGCGGCCCAGCAGACCGCCAAGGTCGTCTGCCAGCGCTGCCCGGTCATCGCCGAGTGCCTCGCCGACGCGCTGGACAACCGCACCGAGTTCGGTGTCTGGGGCGGCATGACCGAGCGCGAGCGCCGCGCGCTGCTCAAGCGCCGGCCCAACATCACGTCGTGGGCAGCCCTGTTCGCCCAGCACCGCTCGGCCCAGATCGAGACCGCCTGACCCTCGCCCGGACCGCCTGAGCGCTCAGCGCGCGGTGAGCGCCGAGCCCATCGTCCGCAGGCCGTCCAGGTCGTGGATGTCGCCACCGCTGGCCGGCACCTCCACCACGGGTATGCCGGGGTGCCCGGCGGTGAACCGCCGCACCAGCCGCTCCTGCCGCTCCGCCGTCTCAGCCAGGTCCGCGTGCAGCCGCAGCAGGTCCTCGGTCACCTCGGCGCTCGCGGACCGGGGCTCCACCGTGGCGAGCTGGTCGACCGCGGCCCGCGCCTGCGGCGCGGAGATCTCGGCCGCCACACGCTGGATGCGGTTCACGACCAGGCCGGCGAGCGGCATACCCTCCTCGTCCAGCCGGCCCGCGAAGAACGAGGCCTCCCGCAGGGCGTCACGCTCGGGGGCGGCGACCACGACGAACGCGGTCTCGGGCCGCTTGAGCAGCGCATAGGTCTGGTCCGCCCGCTCGCGGAAGCCGCCGAACATGGTGTCCAGCGCGGCGACGAACGTCTGCACGTCCTGGAGCAGCTGGCCGCCGAGCAGCTTGGACATGGTGCTCGTGACCATGCCGACGCCCATGCTGAAGACCTTGAGGCCGGCGCGCCCGCTGGCCTTGGCCGGCGTGGAGATGAGGCGGATGAAGCGGCCGTCGAGGAACGAGCCGAGCCGCTTGGGGGCGTCGAGGAAGTCCAGCGCCGAGCGCGACGGCGGGGTGTCGACGATGACGAGGTCCCAGCGGCCGTCGCGGTCGGCCTGCGCCCGCAGCTGGCCCAGCTTCTCCATCGCCATGTACTCCTGCGTGCCGGCGAAGGAGCTGGAGACCGCCTGGTAGAAGGGGTTGGCGAGGATCTGCGCCGCCTTCTCGGGGGTCGCGTGCTGCTCGACCACCTCGTCGAAGGTGCGCTTCATGTCGAGCATCATCGCGTCGAGCGACCCGCCCATGGAGGTGTCGACGCCGGACACCGGGCGGGGGGTGTTGTCGAGCTCGGTGAGGCCGAGGGACTGGGCGAGCCGGCGCGCCGGGTCGATGGTCAGGACGACGACCCTGCGCCCCTGCTCCGCCGCCCAGAGCCCGAGCGCGGCCGCGGTCGTGGTCTTGCCGACGCCGCCTGCGCCGCAGCAGACCACGATGCGGGTCGCCGGGTCGCGGACCATGGACGCGACGTCGAAGCCGTTCGCCGTGCGGGTGCCGCCGGTGCCTGCCACGTCAGACCAGCCCCTGCTCGGCAGCGGCGGCGGCGAGCTGGGCGATCCCGCCGGCCTCGACGCCCTCGGGCAGGTACGCCAGGCGGGCCACGAGCCGGCCTTGCTCCTGCACGACCTCGGCCAGCCGCCCCTCGAGGTCGAGCCGGTCGCGGTATTCGCGGGCCTCGGTGACCAGGGCGGCAGCCATCCCGTTGGTGACGGCCACGCCCGCAGCCTTGAGGTCGGACGCGACGCCCGTCGTGGGGCGCGAGCGCCCGATGGCCTTCAGGGTCGGTTCGGACAGCAGCGGCTCGCGGACCTGGTTGACGACGATCGCGCCGAGGGGCAGCTGGGCCGAGCGCAGCTCGGCGAGGGCGTCGACGGTCTCCTGCACCGGCATCTCCTCGAGCAGGGTGACGACGTGCACGGCCGTGGTGTGGCTGCGCACCATCCGCGTGATCGAGTCGGCCTGACTGCGGATCGGGCCGACGCGTGCGACGTCGGCCACCTCGGCGTTGACGTTGAGGAAGCGCACGACCCGCCCCGTCGGCGGCGCGTCGAGGACGACGGCGTCGTAGGCGAGCTCGCCGTGCGGCCGCCCCGAGCGGGTGTCGCGACCGCCTGCCCGCCGGCCCGCGGCCTCGTAGACCTTGCCGATGAGCAGCACGTCGCGGACGCCGGGGGCGATGGTCGTGGCGAAGTCGATGGCGCCGAACTTCTCCAGCACCGATCCCGCGCGGCCCGCCTTGTAGAACTTCTGGAGGTACTCCAGCAGCGACTCCTTGGGGTCCACCGACAGGCCCCACACCTCGCCGCCGCTGCGGTCGTGCAGGATCCGGGTCTCGGTGTGCCCGAGCGGCGGCACGTCGAACGTCTGCGAGATGCCCTGCCGGCCCTCGACCTCGGCGATCAGCACCCGGCGCCCCTGGCGGGCCAGCGCGACGGCGACGGCCGACGCGACGGTCGTCTTGCCGGTGCCGCCCTTGCCCGTGACGACGTGCAGCCGCACGTGGGACAGGTCGGGGTGGGCCATGCGGCAAGCCTAGGAGGCGAGCAGGTCGACCGCTGAGAGGACCTCCGCGAAGGCCGGGTGCTCGGGGTCGATCAACCCGTAGTGCCCGCCGTCCGCCACCGGCCGCAGCCGCACGGACGGCCCGTGGTGCGCCGCGGCATACCGCTCGCTGAGCTCGAACGGCACGACGTCGTCGTCGCGCGCGTGCACGACGAGGGCGGGCACGTTCGGGCTGAGCCCCATCGGGTCGGCCGCGGCGTACGCCCCGGGGACCTGCTCGGGGGTGCCGCCGAGGAACGCGTCGATCGCCCCGCCGCCGACGTCGGTGGCCTGCCCGCGGGCGAGGTCGAGGACTCCCGCCAGGCTGACCACGCCACGCAGCCCGTGGGCCCACGGCTGGGCTGCCGCCCAGGCGACGAGCTGGCCACCGGCGGAGTGCCCGACCAGGACCGCGGGGGAGCCGCCGACCTGCGGGTCACGCCGGATCGCGACGAGGGCGTCGCGGACGTCCTCGGCGGTTCCCGGCCAGCCGCCGCCGGCGACGCCGGTCCGGCGGTACTCGACCACCGCGACCGGGTACCCGGCGTCGGCGAAGGCCTGCGCCTGCCGGCTCGCGTGCGCCCGGTCGTACTCCGGGCGCCAGAAGCCGCCGTGCACCACGACGACCGTGAGGCCGCGGGTCGTGCGGGCCGGCAGCCGGACGTCGTACACCTGGTCGGCGTGCTCGCCGTATGCCGTGGTACGGGCCGGCGGGGCGGCCCGTTCGTCGAGCACCTCGATGGGGTCACGGGCCATGGCACCCATCCTGCCAGCGGTGGCTAGGCTGCGAGCCATGAAGAAGTGGGAGTACGCGACCGTGCCGCTCATCGTGCACGCGACCAAGCAGATCCTCGACCAGTGGGGCGAGGACGGCTGGGAGCTCGTGCAGGTCCTGTCCGGCGACGGTGGCAACCTCGTCGCCTACCTGAAGAGGGAGAAGGCCTGACATGTCCGCAGTCGAAGACCGCCTGGCCGAGCTCGGCCTGTCCGTCCCCGAGGTCGTGCCGCCCGTCGCGGCATACGTCCCCGCGGTGCAGGACGGCCGACGCATCTACACCTCGGGCCAGCTGCCGATGCAGTCCGGCTCCCTCGTCCAGACCGGCAAGGTCGGCGACGGCCACGGGCTCGTCCCGGCCGAGGACGCCAAGAAGCTCGCCGAGCTGTGCGCGCTCAACGCCATCGCCGCCGTGAAGGCCGTCGTCGGTGACCTCGACAAGGTCGCCCAGGTCGTCAAGGTCGTCGGCTTCGTGGCCTCCGACCCGTCCTTCACCGGCCAGCCCGGCGTCATCAACGGCGCCAGCGAGCTGCTCGGGAAGGCGTTCGGGGACAAGGGCGTCCACGCCCGGTCCGCCGTCGGCGTGGCCGTGCTGCCGCTCGACGCCCCGGTCGAGGTCGAGATCGTCGTCGCGCTCGAGGACGACTGACCTGTCCGACATGGTCACCCGGGAGTTCCCGGTCGCCGAGTCGCCGACCCTGCGCGAGCGCGCGGAGCGGTGGCTCGCGGCCGGGGACCCGGTGACGCCCGTCGAGCCCCGCAGCGCCGCGACCGTCATGGTCGTGCGTGACGGGTCGGCGGGGGTCGAGGTCTTCATGCTGCGCCGCGTCGCGACGATGGCGTTCGCCCCGCGGATGATGGTCTTCCCCGGCGGCGGGGTCGACCCGCGCGACGCCGACCCGGACCTTCCGTGGGCCGGCCCGTCGCCCGGCGAGTGGGCGGCGCTGATGCAGGTCGACGAGGGCACCGCCCGCGAGCTGGTCGCCGCGGCCGTGCGCGAGGTCTTCGAGGAGTGCGGGGTCCTGCTGGCCGGCCGGTCCCCCGAGGTCGTCATCGACGACGTCAGCGGCGAGCACTGGCACGCCCAGCGCCAGCGGCTGCTGTCGCGGGACGCCTCGCTCTCGGAGGTGCTGCGCGAGCACGACCTCGTCCTGCGCTCGGACCTGCTGGGCTACCGCGCCCACTGGGTCACCCCGGAGTTCGAGGCCCGGCGCTACGACACCCGGTTCTTCTCCGCGCTGCTGCCGCAGGGGCAGCGGGCCGACGACCTGTCGTCCGAGGCGGACGTCGCCGACTGGGTGCAGCCGGCCGAGCTGGTCGCCGCCTGGCGCGACGGCGCCGCGCTGATGCTGCCGCCCACCGTGGTCGCGGTCGAGGAGGTCGCCGCCGCCGGGTCGGCCGCGGCGTTCGTCGCCGAGCGCCCGCGCATCGCGCGGGTCCAGCCCGAGCTCGTCGACACCGGCGACGGGCTGGTGCTGCGGGCGGAGCTGCCGCGGTGAGCCCCACCCCGCCACCGGCCCCGTCGGTCGCCGTCGGCGACTGGCACGGCGGCTGGGTCAGCGAGCGCGCGCTGTGCGTGCTCGCGCCCAACCCCGGCCCGATGACCCTCGACGGCACGAACACGTGGGTCCTGCTCGAGCCCGGCGCGACCGAGGCGGTCGTCATCGACCCCGGGCCGCTGCACGATGAGCACCTGCGCCACGTCGTCGCCGAGGTCGAGGCGCTCGGCGCCCGGGTCGGCGCGACGATCCTGACGCACGGCCACGCCGACCACGCCGAGGGGGCGGAGCGGTTCGCCGAGCTGACGGGGGCGCCGACTCGTGCCGTGGGGCGCGGCCACGACGACCTCACCGACGGCGGCGTCGTGCGGGTCGGGGGCCTCGAGCTCCGTGTCGTGGCCACCCCGGGTCACACGTCCGACTCGCTGTCCTTCGCCCTGCCCGCCGACTCGGCCCTGCTCACCGGCGACACCGTCCTCGGCCGCGGGACCACGGTGGTGGCGCACCCCGACGGCGAGCTCGCGGCATACCTCGACTCGCTGGAGCGCCTCGCCGCCCTCACCGGTGGCGGCGCCGTGACCTCGATCCTGCCCGGGCACGGGCCGGTCGTGCCTGACGCGTCGGCGATGGTCGCGTTCTACCGCGTCCACCGGGCGGAGCGGCTCGAGCAGGTGCGCCAGGCGCTCGCGGACGGGGCGGCGCAGGCGCCGGACGTCGTGCAGGCCGTGGTCGAGCGCGTCTATGCCGACGTGCCCCGCGAGGTGTGGCCCGCGGCCGCGCAGAGCGTGGCGGCGCAGTTGGAGTACCTGCGCGCCACAGGCTGACCTCCACCCTCGTCCGACTTCTTGCCCGGGCGCGACCGCCGGGGCCTGGTTTGCCGGGCTTCTCGGGAGCTGCCGGGCAAGAAGTCGGGGCGTGGTCGGGTCAGCGGGCCCGGCGCTTGAGCCGCTCGACGTCCATGAGCAGGACCGCGCGGGCCTCGAGCCGCAGCCAGCCGCGGGTGGCGAAGTCCGCCAGCGCCTTGTTGACGGTCTCGCGGGAGGCGCCGACGAGCTGGGCGAGCTCCTCCTGGGTGAGGTCGTGGGCGACGAGCACGCCCTCCTCGACCGGCCGGCCGAACCGGGCGGACAGGTCGAGCAGCGCCTTGGCCACACGGCCGGGAACGTCGGTGAAGACGAGGTCGGCGAGGTTCTCGTTGGTGCGCCGCAGCCGCTGGGCCAGCGCAGCGAGCAGCACCTTCGCCACACCGGGGCGACCCTCGAGCAGGCCGTTGAGGTCCTCGTTGCCGAGGCCGAGCAGCTGCGTCTCGGCGACCGCGGTGGCGGTCATGGTGCGCGGCCCCGGGTCGAAGAGCGAGAGCTCACCGAACATCTCGCCGGGACCGAGGATCGCGACGAGGTTCTCGCGGCCGTCAGCGGAGCGGCGGCCGAGCTTGATCTTGCCCTCGCGGATGACGTAGAGCCGGTCGCCCTGGTCGCCCTCGTGGAACAGCACGTCGCCGCGCTCGAGCCGCGTCTGCGACATCGACCGCATCAGGGTCGACGAGGCCTCGTCGTCGAGGGCTGCGAACAGCGGGGCCTTCTTCACCACGTCGTGATCCACGGGCGACAGTGTGCCACGAGAGGGACGGCGTGCCACGAGAAGCGCGCTGCGGTGGGCAGATCCGCGTCCTGGGGGCTGGGACGGGTGGGCCGCGGGCGGGGGCGTTCGCGTCGTCAGGTGCCTGTCAGCCTTCGCCCGTAGGCTGTGCCGGTGCCAGGACCCCGTGCCCGCGACGTCGCGCAGGAGACCCCGCTCGCCCTGACCCGGCGCGCCCGGCGGATGTACAAGCTGCTCCACGAGCGGTACCCGTACGCCCACTGCGAGCTCGACTTCGAGAACCCGCTCCAGCTCCTCGTCGCCACCGTGCTGTCGGCGCAGACGACCGACGTCATGGTCAACAAGGTGACGCCGACCCTCTTCGCCCGCTACCCGGACGCGGCCGCGCTCGCCGGCGCCGACCGCGAGGAGCTCGAGACGCTGCTCAAGCCGACCGGCTTCTTCCGCGCCAAGACGAACTCCGTGATGCGGCTCGCCGCCGACCTCGTCGAGCGCTTCGACGGCGAGGTGCCGCCGCGGATGAAGGACCTCGTGACCCTCCCGGGTGTGGGCCGCAAGACCGCGAACGTGGTGCTGGGCAACGCGTTCGGCATCCCCGGCATCACCGTCGACACCCACTTCGGGCGGCTCGTGCGCCGCTTCGGCTGGACCGCCGAGGAGGACCCGGTCAAGGTCGAGCAGGTCGTCGGCGAGCTCATCCCCCGCAAGGAGTGGACGATGCTCAGCCACGTCCTGATCTTCCACGGGCGGCGCACCTGCCACGCCAAGAAGCCCGCGTGCGGCGCGTGCCCCATCGCCTCCCTGTGCCCGTCGTACGGCATCGGCGAGGTCGACCCGGTCAAGGCGCAGAAGCTGCTCAAGTTCGAGCTCGCGCCCGGCGCCGCCAACCCGTATGCCGCGGACCTGCCCGGCGTGCCGTCGCCCGATGCGCCGGTGGGCGGCGCCGCGCGCGGCGACTCCGACGGCATACCGGGCGACGTCCCGGACGTTGTGCAGGCATGACCCGACCGGCCTGGATCGACCGCGCCCGCGACGCCATCTCCGCGGCGGACTCCGGCTACTTCGAACGCTTCTCGCCGCCCGAGGAGGGCGGCCGGCAGTCGAGCGTCCTCATCCTCTTCGGGCCGCACGACGGGGGCGGCGAGGACGTGGTCCTGACCCAGCGCGCGCACACGCTGCGCAGCCAGCCGGGTGACGTCTCCTTCCCCGGCGGCAAGCGCGAGCCGTCCGACGCGACGCCGGCCGACGCCGCCCTGCGTGAGACCCACGAGGAGGTCGGCATCGACCCGGCCACGGTCGACGTGGTCGCCGAGCTGCCCGACATCTACCTGTCACCGCGGCAGTTCGTCGTCACGCCGGTGCTGGGCTGGTGGCGCGAGCCCGGTCCCGTCGACGCGGTGGACCCGCGCGAGGTGCACCGCGCCGTGCGGGCGCCGCTGTCGCACCTGCTCGACCCGGCCGCGCGCTTCACCGTGACGCACCCCAGCGGCTACCGGGGCCCGGGGTTCGAGTTCGACGGCCTGTTCATCTGGGGCTTCACGGCCGGGTTGCTGTCCGCCGTGCTCGATTTCGGCGGTCTGACCGTTCCGTGGGACCGTGACGTTGAGCGACCGCTGCCCGACAGCTACCGTCCGGGGGGTCGACGAGACGCCTTGACCCAGACCGCGACGGAAGGCCGGAGCTAGATGTTCCTCGGACTGACCGTCCTGGACTACGTCCTCATCCTGCTGTTCGCCAGCTACGCCGTCACCGGGTACCGCCAGGGCCTCGTCGTGAGCGTGCTGTCCCTCGCGGGGTTCCTCGCCGGTGGCGCGCTGGCCATGTGGCTGCTTCCGCTCGCGGTCAACCAGTGGGCGGCGCTCGACGCCTCGCCCCTGCTGCGGTCGGTCGTGCTGATCGCCGGCGTCTTCATCCTCGCCTCGGTGGGGCAGGCGGCGTTCGTGGCTGTCGGTGGGCGGCTGCGCCGGGCCGTGCGGATCCGCCCGGCCCGCGCCGTGGACGCCGGCCTCGGTGCCGTCGTCGTGGTGCTCTCCGCCGCGGTGCTGGTCTGGTTCATCGCGGGCGCGCTGCGCGGTGGCGCCCCGGCGCCGATCGCCAAGGCCATCGGCGAGTCCCGCGTCCTCGCCACGATCGACCGCTTCGTGCCGCCGCAGACCTCCCGGCTGTTCGCCGGGTTCCGCGAGGTGCTCGACCGCGAGGGCTTCCCGCGCGTGTTCGACGGGCTGCAGAGCGAGCGGATCACGCCCGTCGCGCCGCCCGACCCCTCGGTCGCCCAGACGGCCGGCGTGCGTGAGGCCTCCGGGTCGGTCATCAAGATCACCGGCGTCGCCGAGTCGTGCAACCGCGGGCAGGAGGGCAGCGGCTGGGTCGTCGCGCCCGAGCGCGTCGTCACCAACGCCCACGTCGTGGCCGGCATGACCCGCGCGACGCTGCGGATCCACGGCACCGGGCGGTCCTACACCGGCCGGGTCGTGCTCTTCGACGCCCGCCGCGACCTGGCGGTCCTGGCCGTGCCCGGCCTGCCGGCCCAGCCGCTGCGCCAGGGACCGGACCTCAGCCGGGGCCAGGGTGGGGTGGTCGCCGGGTTCCCGCTCGACGGCCCGTACCGCCTCGACGCCGCCCGCGTCCGCGAGGTCGTCCAGGCTCGTGGCTCGGACATCTACGGCCGTCCCGGCACGAGCCGCGAGGTCTACTCGCTCTACGCGCAGGTCCGCCCGGGCAACTCCGGCGGTCCGCTGCTGAGCACCGACGGCCGCGTGGTCGGCGTCGTCTTCGCCAAGTCGCTCGACGACGACCGCACCGGCTACGCGCTCACGATGGACGAGGCCCGTCCCGTCCTCGACGCGGCCGCGTCGGCCAGCACCCCGGTCGGCACCGGCCCCTGCGTCGCCGGCTGACTCTGCGTCGCCGGCTGACCCGGCAGCGACGGCCGCCGGTCGCGGCCTCAGCCGAGGTCGTCGAGCCAGCGGACGAGGTGGCGGCTGACGAGCTCGGGCGCCTCCTCCGGCAGGAAGTGCCCGACTCGGGGCAGCAGGTGCCGCTCGAAGCGGCCCTCGCAGTACGCCTCGGAGCCGCCGGCCGACGACGGCAGCACCGCCCGGTCGTGCTCGCCGTGCAGCTGAAGCACGGGCACACGGATGGGCGTGCGCATGCGGGCGGCGAACCGCCAGCCGTCGGGCCGCAGCTGGCTGCGCACCACCCAGCGGTAGTACTCCGCGGCCGAGTGCGCCACGAACGGCAGCGCCATCGCGTCGGAGTAGAGCCTCGCCTCCTCCGGCGACGGCCAGATGCCCTCGGGGCTGGCCCACTCGCGCAGCAGCCGCTGGACGTACCCGCCGTGCACCGTCATCTGCCGCTCCGGCACGAATGGCCGCTGCAGCCCGCCGAGGTAGGCGTTGGCCCGCAGCTGCCCGGCGTGGCTGAACGACGCCTTGCGGAAGACGAGCGGGTGCGGCATCGACAGCGACGCCACCGCCCGCGTCACCGTCGGCTGCAGCGTCGGCATGCTCCACGCGATCCAGCCACCCCACCCGTGGCCGACCACAGCGGCGGAGGAGGCGCCGAGCGAGCGCAGGACGCTCGCGACGTCGGTGGCCGAGGTGTGGGTGTCGTACCCACGGGGCGGCTTGTCGGAGGCGCCGTAGCCGCGCAGGTCCATGGCGCACGCGCGGTACCCCGCCTCGGCGAGCGCGACCAGCTGGTGCCGCCAGGCCCACCAGAACTGCGGGAACCCGTGCAGCAGCAGGACGGTCGGGCCCTCACCGAGCTCGGCGACGTGGAAGCGCGCGCCGTTGGCCGCGACGAACCGGTGCTCCCAGGGACCCTCCACCAGGGCCAGGGACGCGTCGAGGGTCATCGTGGGGTGCTCGGATCCGGGCTCGGGGTGAGGGCGACGGCGGCGACGACGGACGGCAGCGGGGCTGTCGCGGTCAGGACGCGCCCTTGATGGCGTCGATGGTCTGCTCGGCGTTCTTGATGGTCCGCTCCGGCTTGCCCTTCATCCGCTTGAGCTGCGAGCGCCCGACCATCGCCAGGATCCCGGCGATGGCGAACAGCAGGGCCGTCGTGATGAGGTAGGCGGCCCACAGCGGCAGCCAGATGTCGAGCACCGCGACGACCGTGTGGAACAGGAAGATGAGGCCGAGCAGGCCGACGAACGCGGCCCCGGCGAACATCCCGGCCCCGGTCCCGGCCTTTTTGACGTCTGCGGTGATCTCGGCCTTGGCCAGGGCGATCTCGCTGCGGACGATGGTCGACACGTCGTGGGTGGCGTCGGCGACGAGCTGTCCGATGGTGCGTTCGGGCGTGTCCTGCGGGGAGGTCATGCGCCTTCACCTGCGCTTTCGTCCGGTCGGGTGGGCCACGTCCACCCTAGCCGCGGGAGGTCGGCTCCACATCCGGCGCGGCCTGGTAGCAGTCCGGTATGCCGTCGCCGTCCTCGTCGCGCGTCTCCAGCTCGGCGAGCCGGCGGTACAACCGGTTGCGTGCTCGCAGGACGACCGTCGCGAGGCACGCGGAGACCAGCGACCCGACGAGCACGGCGAGCTTGACGTGCTCGTCGCGCGGGCTGCCGGCCCCGAACGCGAGCTCGCCCACGAGCAGCGAGACGGTGAAACCGATCCCGGCGAGCAGTGCCAGGCCGACGACGTCCCACCACGCGAGGTCCTCGTCCAGCTCGGCGCGGGTGAACCGGGCGAACGCCCACGTCCCGCCGAGCACTCCCACCAGCTTGCCGACGACGAGCGCGAGCACCACGCCGATGGCGGCGGCGTCGGTGGCCGTGGCGCCGAGCCCGCCGCCGACGACGCGGACCCCGGCGGCGAAGAACGCGAACACCGGCACCGCCACCCCGGCGGACAGCGGCCGCAGCCGGTGCTCGAACCGCTCGGCGACGTCGAGGTCGCGCGGCAGCGTGCTCAGCCGCTCGGGCACCCGGGCCCGGGGCCGCACCGGCACGACGAGGCCGAGGAGCACGCCGGCCACGGTGGCGTGGATGCCGGACGCGTGGACCAGCGCCCACGTCGCCGCGGCCAGCGGGACCAGCAACCACCACCGGGCGACCCGCCGCTGCACCAGCCACGCGAACGCGGCCAGCGGGACGAGCGCCAGGCCGAGCGCGGGCAGGTCGAGGGAGTCGGTGTAGAAGATCGCGATGATCGTGATGGCCACGAGGTCGTCGACGACGGCCAGGGTGAGCAGGAACGAGCGCAGCGCCGACGGCAGGTGCGTCCCGATCACCGCCAGTACCGCGAGGGCGAACGCGATGTCGGTCGCGGTCGGCACGGCCCACCCGCGCAGGGCGTCGCCCCCCGCGCCCAGGACGGTGACGCTCCCGGCATACACGAGGGCGGGCAGGGCAACCCCGCACAGGGCGGCGGCGACGGGCAGGGCGGCGCGCGCCGGGTCGCGCAGCTCGCCGACGAGGAACTCGCGCTTGAGCTCGAGCCCGGCGACGAAGAAGAAGAGCGCGAGCAGCCCGTCGGCGGCCCACTGGCCGACCGTGAGGTCGAGGTGCAGCGCGTGCGGGCCGAACGTCGTGTCCCGCAGCCCGGCGTATGCCGTGTGCCACGGCGAGTTGGCCCACACCAGGGCCGCGACGGCGGCGGCGAGCAGCAGCGCGCCGCCGACCGTCTCGGTGCGCAGCGCCTCCGCGACGCGTTGGGCCTCGGCCCAGCTGGAGCGGGCGAAGAGGCGGGGCTTGGTGGTCAGGCTCACGAGGGGCCTTTCAGGGGAGGCAGCACGAAGGACGTGTCGACCAGCCTTCCCGACGCACCGTGGACCAGCCTACCGGTCGAGCGGTGCCCGGGCCGCGGCGCGCAGCCCGTCGAACATGCTCGCCAGCGCGGCCTCCTCCCAGGGACCGGCGCCGACGACACCGTCCAGGGTGAGCGTGTCCTCGAAGGACAGCCCCGGCCCGTCGACGACGACCATTTTCACCCGCTCGAGGGTCTGCCGCAGGGCGGACTTCGCGTACGACGCGCCGTGCCAGCCGTAGCCGACGCACGCCACGGGCAGGCCCTCCCACTCGGCGTACAGGTAGTCGATCGCGTTCTTCAGGGCTGCGTTGTAGCCGCGGTTGTACTCGGGCATGACGAGGACGAGCGCGTCGGTCGCGAGCATGGCCGCCGACCAGCGACGGGTGTGGTCGTGGGCGTAGTTGCCGTCGGCCGGCTGACCCGGCTCGTCGAGGAACGGCAGGTCGAGCTCGCGCAGGTCGTGGACGGTGACGTCGAGGTCGTCGGGCACCCGGTCGAGCACCCACTCGGCGACGTGGTGGCCGATGCGGGTCGGCCGGGTGCTCGCGATGACGACGGAGAGGCGGGGACGACCCATGCCGGCAGCCTAGGTGGGGCGGTCAGCCGGCGGTCCGCCGGTGGTGAGCCGCTCCACCCACTCGGTCGGCCACGGCGTGCTGCGCGCGGGTCCGGGGCCGCTGCGGTCGAGGTGGACCGTGACGTACCGACCCCTGGCGGCGCGCACCCGCCCCGACCCCTCGAACGGCTCGCCCCACACCTCGAACTCGAAGGTCATCGACGAGGACCCGAGCCGGGTGACGCGGACCGTCGTCGTGACCTCCTGCCCGAAGTACAGCGGCGCCTCGAAGTCGGCCTCGAACCGGACCCGCGGCGCCACGGGGAAGTAGCCGTGGAGGCCGCGCTCGCGGACCAGTGCCGCCTCGGCCGACTCGACCAGCCGGGTGACGGTGCTGTTGTGGTAGATCCCGGCCGCGTCGGTGTCGACCCACTCGATCCGGGAGCGCAGCGTCGCGCTCGCGACGGCCTCGGTGGCGGAGTCGGTCACGACGGTCTCGGTGGCGGAGTCGGTCACGCCGACACGGTCTCAGGTGCCGCCGGCACGAGACCCGCCGGGTGCCTCTCCGCACCCGCGGCGCCGGGGCGCCAGCGCAGGTGGACCTCGCCCTGCTCGCCCTCGCGCAGCAGCGCGAGCCGCGGCGGCACCCGGTCGGTGCGCGAGGTCGGCGGGCGCCGGCGCCCGGCCTTCCAGGGGTCGGGCCACTCGGCGGCCGGACCGGCATACCCCTGCTCGGCCGCGGCGTGGAGCGTCCACTGCGGGTCGTAGAGGTGGGTGCGCCCGAGGGCGCAGAGGTCGGCGCGGCCTGCCAGCAGGATCGAGTTGACGTCGTCGTGGGAGGAGATGGCGCCCACGGCGATGACGGCGACACCGGCGGGGCCGGCCACCTCGTGGCGGATCCGGTCGGCGAACGGCGTCTGGTACGACCGGCCGAACGCCGGCTTCTCGTCCTGGGTGACCTGGCCGGAGGAGACGTCGATGGCGGCGGCCCCGTGCTCGATGAAGGCGCGCGCGATCTCGACGGCGTCGTGCTCGGTGTTGCCGTCGGGCACCCAGTCGGTCGCGGAGATGCGCACGGTGACCGGCACCGGCTCGGGCACGACCGCTCGCACCGCGTCGAACACCTCGAGCGGGAAGCGGAGCCGGTTCTCCAGCGAGCCGCCGTACTCGTCGGTGCGGACGTTCGAGATCGGCGACAGGAACGAGGAGAGCAGGTAGCCGTGGGCGGCGTGGACCTCGACGAGGTCGAAGCCGGCGTCGACGCCCCGGCGGGCGGCGTCGCGGAAGTCGGCGACGACCGTGTCCATGTCGGCCCGGGTCATCTCGCGGGGCACGTGCGTGGCCTCGCCGTAGGGCAGCGGGGACGGGCCCACGACCTCCCAGTTGCCGTCGGGCAGAGGCTCGTCCATGCCCTCCCACATGAGCTTGGTCGAGCCCTTGCGGCCGGAGTGGCCGAGCTGGAGGCCGATCTTGGCGGTGCTGCGCTCGTGGACGAACCGGGTGATCCGCGCCCACGCGTCCCTCTGCTCGTCGTCCCACAGTCCGGGGCAGCCGAGGGTGATGCGGCCCTCGGGCGACACGCACGTCATCTCCGACATCACCAGCCCGGCGCCCCCCAAGGCCTTGGAGCCGAGGTGCACGAGGTGGAACTCGCCCGGCACGCCGTCGACCGCGACGTACATGTCCATGGGGGACAGCACCACGCGGTTCTTCAGCTCCAGGGCGCCGATCCGCACCGGCTGGAACATCGCCGGCGCCTCCTCGTCCGGTGACGACACGGGGGCGCTGCCGGCCGCCGGGGCCGCGGCCATGTCACGGGCGACCTCGCGGGCGTACGCCGCCTGGATGCGCGCGGCGAACTCGGCGTCGCGCTCCTTGAGGTTCTCGAAGGTGATGCGGCGCGAGCGGGTGAGCAGGTTGAAGACGAAGGCGTCGTGGTCCTGGTCGGCGTACATCCCGATGTTCTCGAACCACTCCAGGCTGGCCTGGGCCGCGCGCTGGGTCGACTCCACGACCGGCTTGCGCTCCTCCTGGTATGCCGTGAGCGCCGCCTCGACGGTCGGGTGCTCGTGCAGGCAGGCGGCCAGGGCGAGGGCGTCCTCCATGGCCAGCTTGGTGCCGGACCCGATGGAGAAGTGGGCGGTGTGGGCGGCGTCGCCGAGCAGCACGACGTTGCCGTGGTGCCACGACTCGTTGCGGACCGTGGTGAAGCTGATCCACTTGGAGTTGTTGGTCAGGATGCGGTGGCCGTGCAGGTCGTCGGCGAAGATCTCGGCGACCCGCTGCACGGCGTACTCGTCGGACTCCCCGGGCGGGAAGACCTCGTGCTCGGTGCGGTCGAACCCCGCTGCGCGCCAGACGTCCTCGTGCATCTCGACGATGAACGTCGAGCCCTGGTCGGAGTACGGGTACCCGTGGATCTGCATCGTCCCGAACTCGGTGTTGCGGACGATGAACTGGAACGCCTCGAAGACGAGGTCGGTGCCGAACCAGATGTACTTGTTGTGGCGGCGGTCGAGGCTGGGGCCGAACGCATCGGCATACCGCGTGCGCACCTGGGAGTTGAGGCCGTCCGCGGCCACGACGAGGTCGTGCGTCGCGCGCAGCTCCTCGGTGTCGGGCGCCTCGGTGCGGTAGTGGACGACGACGCCGAGCTCGGCCGCCCGCTCCTGCAGCAGCCGCAGCAGCTCCTTGCGGCTCATCGCCGCGAAGCCCTGCCCGCCGATCGTCGAGGACCGCCCGTCGACGGTGACGTCGATGTCGGTCCAGCGCGCGAACTGCCGCTCCATGGCGGCGTGGATCGTGGTGTCGGCGTTCTCGATCCCGCCGAGCGTCTCGTCGGAGAACACGACGCCGAAGCCGAACGTGTCGTCGGGGGCGTTGCGCTCCCAGACGGTGACCTCGTGCGCCGGGTCGAGCTGCTTCATCAGGGCGGCGAGGTAGAGCCCACCGGGCCCCCCGCCGACGACCGCGATCCTCATGACGACTCCTCGGGTGCGTTGCCGGCCGCGTCGGCCTGGGCGTGCTGGGCCTGCTCGCGCAGCTTGAAGTGCTGGAGCTTGCCGCTGGTGTTGCGGGGCAGCCGGTCCACGAAGCGGACCCGGCGCGGGTACTTGTAGGGGGCGAGGGTGGCCTTGACGTGGTCCTGGATCTCGCGGACCTTCGCGTCGTCGCCGGCCACTCCCTCGCGCAGGACGACGAAGGCGCTCACGATCGAGCCGCGCTCGGCATCGGGCTCGCCCACGACCCCGACCTCGACGACATCGGGGTGCGCGTCGATCGCCGCCTCGACCTCGGGCGCGCCGATGTTGTAGCCGGAGGACACGATCATGCTGTCGGTGCGGGCGCGGTAGAAGAAGTAGCCGTCGTCGTCCTGCACGAAGGTGTCGCCCGTGACGTTCCAGCCGTCGACGACGTAGCCGAGCTGGCGCTCGTCGTCGAGGTAGCGGCAGCCGACGGGGCCGATGACCGCGAGCCTGCCCTCGGTGCCGGGCGGGACGGGCCGGTCGTCGGGGCCGAGGATCGTGGCGCGGTACCCGGGCACGGGCTTCCCGGTGCTGCCCGCCCGGATGTCGTCGCCGGCGGCGGAGATGAAGATGTGCAGCATCTCGGTGGCGCCGATTCCGTCGATGACCTTGAGCCCCAGCTCGTCGCGGATCGCCTCCCAGACGTCCTGGGCGATGTGCTCACCCGCGCTGACCGCCTTGCGCAGGCCGCGCAGCCGCCCGAGGCTGCCGCTCTTGATGACCTGCTTGTATGCCGTGGGGGCCGTCGCGAGGACCGTCACCCCGTGCTCCTCCACGATCTCGGCGAGCTGGACCGGCGTGGCGGACTCGGTGAGCAGTGCGCAGGCGCCGGCCCGCAGCGGGAAGACGACGAGCATGCCGAGCCCGAAGGTGAAGGCGAACGGCGCGGTGCAGGCGACCACGTCGTCGGGCTCGAGGCGCAGGAGGTGCCGGCCGAAGGTGTTGTCGATCGACAGGACGTCGCGGTGGAAGTGGGTCGTGATCTTGGGGACGCCGGTGCTGCCCGAGGTGGGGCCGAAGAGGGCGACGTCGTCGGCTGCGGTGTCGGCGGCCTTGAAGTCGCCGGACTTGGCGGCGGCCCGCTGGGTGAGGTCGTCGTCGGAGTCGCCGTCGAAGGGCACGACGAGCAGGCCCGGCGCCACGGAGTCGCGGACGGCATGGACGTCCTCGACGAAGCGGTGGTCGACGAGGGCGACGGACGGCTGCGTCTTCTCGACGATCGGGCCGAGCTCGCGGGCGCGCAGCGCGGCCATCGTCGTGACGACGACGCCTCCGGCACGCAGGACTCCGAGCCAGGCGGCGACGGTCCACGGGGTGTTGGGCGAGCGCAGCAGGACGCGGTTGCCGGGCACGAGCCCGAGGTCCTCGGTGAGGACGGCGGCGACCTGGTTGGTGCGGGTCAGCAGCTCGCCGTAGGTCCAGACCGTGCCGTCGGGGGTCCGCAGCGCCGGGCGGTCGGGGCCGTGGGTGCGGATGGTCTCGTCGAGCAGCCCGACCGTGGCGTTGAGCCGGTCGGGGTACTGCAGCTCCGGCGTGGTGAACTCCAGCACCGGCCACTGCTCGGCCGGCGGCAGGTGGTCGCGGGCGAAGGTGTCGGTGTGACCGCTCGGCGACAGGCCGGGTCGGGGACGGGTGGGGGTGGACGACATCACGAGCCTCCGGAGCTGGTGCGGATCATGCCTTCCTGGACGACGGTCGCGAGGTGCTCGCCGTCGGGGGTGAAGAACCGGCCGAGGCCGACGCCACGGCCGGCGTCGGCGGCGACCGCCTCCTGCGCGTACAGCAGCCAGCCGTCGAGGACCCCGGGTCCCGGCACGCGGTGGAACCACATCGCGTGGTCGAGGCTGGCGGTGACGAGCCCCGGCTGGGCCCACGGCACCCCGAGCACCCGCAGCACGGGCTCGAGGATCGTGTAGTCGCAGACGTAGGCCAGGGCCGCGAGGTCGCGCATGGCGTCGGTGAGCCCGTCGACGGGACGCAGGGCGTCGAACGGCTTGACCCACACGGCCTGCTGCGGTGCGCGGCCACCGTCGACCTCGACGTACACCGGGCCGGGGACGTGCCGCATGTCGAAGCTGCGCCCGCCCGACCAGTACTCCCTGGACTCCGCGGTCATCGTCGTGCCGTCGCCCGGTGCGACGTCCGCGAGGTGTGCCGCGGAGCTGGCCAGCGAGTCCGGTGCCGGCACCTCGGCCGGCGCCGGCGCGGCATACCGGCCACCGTCCTCGCCGGCGGCGAAGCTGGCGAGGCAGGCGTAGGCGGCCTTGCCGTTCTGGAACGCCCGCACCTGCCGCGTGGCGTAGCCGCGGCCGTCGCGCAGGACCTCGACCTCGTAGGTCACCGGCGCACCGATGTCGACGGGCCGCATGAAGTAGCTGTGCATCGAGTGCATGGCCTTGCCGTCGGTGACGCTGAGCATCGCGGCGGCGGCCGCCTGCGCGACCATGTCGCCGCCGTAGGCCTTCGGCCACGGGCACGGCTGGGTGGTCGCGGTGAAGGCGAGGTCGAAGTGCTGCGGCGCGGCCGGGGTCAGGACGAGGGCGCGGGCGAGCACCTCGGACGTCGGTCCGGTCACGGGCGGTCCACCCAGTTGCGCAGGACGGCGTCGTCGACCTGCGGGAGGTTGACGACGATGTTCTCGGGCGTCCGGGTGGTCATCCAGGTGAGCGGGTTGTTGCGGTCGAGGTTGCACTCGACGTGCGGCATGAACGGGGGCACGAAGACCCAGTCGCCCTCCTCCATGTCGAGGTAGTCCTCGAACCGCTCGCCGAAGTAGATGCGCGCCCGGCCCGACAGCACGTAGCCGCCGGTCTCCGCCTCGCCGTGGTGGTGGGGGACCGAGCGGTACCCGGCCTCGTTGCTCACCTTGCCGAACCAGAGCCGCTTGGCCGGCGTGTGCTGGATGCTGACGCCGGAGATGCGGCTCGCGCCGCCGGACTGGCCGGTGTCGCCCAGCTCCGAGCCGGCCCGGGTGACGACCGGGACGACGAGACCGTTCTCGTTCGCCCAGGGGGTCGGGTCGCCCTCGAGCTGGTACTTGCTGAAGTCGGGTTCCACGGGTGCTCCTTCGGAAGGGGGTGTGCGGGTCCGGGCGGTCGTCAGGTGAGGCGGATCGTGTTGCGCAGCAAGCCGATTCCCGCGATCTCGGTCTCGAGGACCTGGCCGTCGGCGAGGAAGCGCTGCGGGTCGCGCGCGGTGCCGACCCCGCCGGGCGTCCCGGTGAGCACGAGGTCGCCGGGGCGCAGGACGGTGAAGGTCGAGATGTACGAGAGGAGGTCGGCGGCATCGAAGACGAGGGTCTTCGTGCTGTCGTGCTGGACCTCCTCGCCGTCGACGCGGCAGGTGATCGTCAGCCCGGCCGAGGGGTCGGCCTCGTCCGGTGTCACGACGACCGGCCCGACCGGGGTCGAGCGGTCCCACGCCTTGCCCTGGAACCACTGCAGCGTGCGGTACTGCCAGTCGCGCACGGAGACGTCGTTGGCCACGGTGTACCCGGCGATCGCGGCTGCCGCGGTCGCACGGTCGGCGCCCCGGATCGTGTCGCCGACGACGACGGCGAGCTCGGCCTCCCAGTCGACGTCGACGTCGGCGGGCAGGCAGATGTCGTCGGTGGGGCCGACGAGGCTGTCGGCGTACTTGGCGAACAGCGTGGGGTGGGTGGGCAGGTCGCGGCCGGTCTCGCGGATGTGGTCGCCGTAGTTGAGGCCGCAGCAGACGACCTTGCCCGGGCGGGGGAGCGGGGTGAGGACCTCGGCGTCGTCGAGCGCGTCGCCGAGCGGGGCGCCGTCGTCGAGCCGACCACCGCCCGCGAGGTAGGCGGAGAGGTCGGGCGCGGGGAGCGCCCGCCAGCCGTCCGACGTCCGCGCCGCGGCCGTGGTGGTGCCGCGCATGGCGACGGTGCCGAACTGCATATAGCGAGATTTTCACGACCGTCGTCAAACGTCAATAGGTCCGCTAGGCTCGGGGTGTGCCGTGGATCCGGCCGGCGCGCGACGACGCGTCCCGGTCGACGGCCGACGACCCGCCGACCGCTGGAGGACCCGATGCCCGCGCACCCGCTGACCCCCGTCGCCGTGAACCCGGCCTCGCTGCCCGCGCCGAGCGGCTACTCGCACGGGACGCTGTCGGGCAACACCCTCCACCTCGGCGGCCAGACCGCCCTGGACGCAGACATGCGGATCGTCCCCGGCGGTATCGTCGAGCAGTTCCGGCAGGCGTTCTCCAACGTGCTGGCGACCCTGGCGGAGGCCGGGGGCGTGCCGGAGGACCTCGTCAGCATCACGATCTACCTGACCGACATCCCGGACTACCAGGCCCATGGCCGCGAGATCGGGGAGGTCTGGCGCGAGCTCGCCGGGCCGGTCTACCCCGCGATGGCGGGCATCGGCACGACGGCGCTGTGGCAGCCCGAGGCGATGATCGAGATCCTCGGCGTCGCGGTCATCCCGGACGAGAGGCTGCGGCCTGCGCGGTGACGAAGTCGTGCGCCGGCCCGGCCAGGGTGCGGTGCAGGGCGAAGAACGTCTCCGCGGCCCGGGTCCCGGACCACCCTGCGGGCAGCAGGTCGGTCGGCAGTCCGGGGTCGAGGTAGGGCAGCCGGCGCCACGCGGTCAGCGCGCGCAGGTGGTCGGCGAACGCCTCGGGTCCGAACGTGTCGGGGCCGGATGCCTCCACCCCGGCCGCCGCCTCGGCCGCCTCCGTCCCCGCCGCAGTCTCGGGGGTGGCGCGCTCCCACCGTCGCAGGGCGGGCTCGTGCGCCTCGAGGAAGTCGTCGTAGAGCTGCTCGAGTGCCTCGAGGTCCCACCACTGCGCGACCTTGGTCGCCGGGTCGCCGAACGCGAGGTACTCCGCGCGGAAGAGGTCGACGTACGGCTCCAGCCCGTCCGCGAGGAGGGCCTCGCGCGTGTCCTGGGCCAGGTGCCCGGGTGCGATCCACACCCCCGACGCCACGGTCCCGAACCCCAGCCACGACAGCCGGGCCCGCAGGGTGTGCCGCTTCTGGCGCTCGCTCTCGGGCACCGAGAACACGGCGAGCACCCAGTCGCGCTCGGAGTCGGGGCGGGTGGCGAAGATCCGGCGGTCGCCCAGCTCGAGGACGCGACCGGCATACCCCGACAGCGCGTAGCCGGCCACGCCGTCGCGGCGCTCGGACTCGACGATGCCGCGCCGCTTGAGTCGGGTCAGCGCGGAGCGCACGGCCTGCTCGTCGACGCCGGCGGCGGCCATGAGCCGGATGAGCGCGCTGACGCTGATCCAGCCGCCGAGGTCGCGGACGTAGAGCCCGAGCAGGGTGACGATGAGGGCCCGGGGTGGTTGGGGGCCGCGGTCGGCGCCACCGTCGAGGTCCGTCGTCGTCACGGGGGCACAGTAGCCGCAGTGGGATGCGGTGGACGGGGGTTGTCCGGTGGGGACGCCAAGCCCTAGTCTTCCGTCAGACAGAAGTGTCACTCCGTATCGTGGAAGAAGGCGGCCGACCGATGCCTGCACCGAGTCCCGGGTACTCCATCACCGTGCGCGCCGAGGCGCCCGCAGCGATCGACACGACGGGGGTGGTGGCGGCGGCGGTCGCGGAGGCCGGCGGCGCTCTCACCGCGCTCGACGTCGTGGAGTCGCGCGGGCAGAGCCTGGTCGTCGACGTCACGTGCAACGCCTCGGACGCCGACCACGCGGACCGGATCACCGCGCGGATCGCCGCGGTGCCCGGGGTGAAGGTCCGCAAGGTCAGCGACCGCACCTTCCTGCTGCACCTCGGCGGCAAGCTCGAGGTCGTGCCCAAGGTGCCGCTCAAGCACCGCGACGACCTCTCCCGCGCCTACACCCCCGGCGTGGCCCGCGTCTGCCTGGCCATCGCCGAGAACCCCGAGGACGTGCGCCGCCTCACCATCAAGCGCAACACCGTCGCCGTCGTCACCGACGGGTCGGCGGTGCTCGGGCTGGGCAACATCGGCCCGGCGGCGGCGCTCCCGGTGATGGAGGGCAAGGCCGCGCTGTTCAAGCAGTTCGCCGGCGTCGATGCCTGGCCGGTCTGCCTGGACACGCAGGACACCGAGGAGATCATCCGCACCGTCAAGGCGATCGCCCCCGTCTACGGCGGCGTCAACCTCGAGGACATCTCGGCCCCGCGCTGCTTCGAGATCGAGCGGCGGCTGCGCGACGAGCTCGACATCCCCGTCTTCCACGACGACCAGCACGGCACCGCCATCGTCGTCCTGGCCGCGCTGACCAACGCACTGCGGGTGGTCGGCAAGACGGTGCAGGACGTGCGCATCGTCGTCTCCGGCGTCGGTGCGGCGGGGCACGCGATCGTCCGGCTGCTCGACGCGCAGGGGGCGGGCGACATCGTCGGCTGCGACCGGCACGGGGCGCTGGACCCGGAGGCGCAGCACACCGACGAGTTCCGCGGCTGGATCGCCCGGAACACCAACCCCCGCAAGGTCCTCGGCACGCTCAAGGAGGTGCTGGCCGGGGCCGACGTCTTCATCGGCGTCTCCGCGCCCAACCTGCTCGACGAGGACGACATCGCCGGCATGGCGCCCGGTGCGATCGTCTTCGCCCTGGCCAACCCCGACCCCGAGGTCGACCCGATCGCCGCGAGCCGGCACGCTGCTGTCGTCGCGACCGGTCGCTCCGACTACGCCAACCAGATCAACAACGTCCTGGCCTTCCCGGGGTTCTTCCGCGGCCTGCTCGACGCGGGGGTCAGCGACATCACCGACGAGATGATGATCGCCGCGGCCACCGCCATCGCCGACTGCGTCCACGCCGACGAGCTCAACGCGAGCTTCATCGTGCCCAGCGTCTTCGACCCGAAGGTGGCGCCGGCGGTGGCGTCCGCCGTGCGGCACGCCGCGGGCGTGGAAGGGAAGGGCTGACCCGATGACGTTCGACGCCACCGACCTCACCCGTGAGCTCGACGCGCACCTGGCCGACGCGGATTCCGCTCTGGCGCAAGGCTTCCCGGGCGAGCGCCCCGACCGACAGCCGGTCCACACGGTCTACGTGCCCGCCAGCCGGTACGACGCCGGCCTGGTGCCCCGGTGGGGCCAGGAGGCCCTGGCCGTCCTCGACGAGCACGGTGGGGACGCGCAGGCGTATGCCGCGCTGCTCGGCATCGGCCCCGACCTCGCCGAGGACGTGGTGGGCCGGGTGCGGGCCAAGCTCGCCGCCGAGCCGGTCGAGGACCTGCGGATCGACTTCGAGGACGGCTACGGGGCGCCGGCGGACGACGTCGAGGACGCCGCCGTCGACGCCAGTTCCGCGGCGCTGCTGGAGTCGGTGCGCGGCGGGACGGCCGCGCCGTTCCACGGGATCCGGTTCAAGAGCTTCGAGGCGCCGACGCGGGCGCGGGGCGTGCGGACGCTGGCGCGGTTCGTCGAGGCCGTCGCGGCCGACGGCTCGCTGCCGGAGGGCTTCGTGGTCACGCTGCCCAAGGTGACGTCGGTCGAGCAGGTCGAGGCGATGGTCGTGGCCTGCGAACGGATCGAGTCGGGGCTCGGACTGCGCTCGGGCGCAATGGGTTTCGAGATCCAGGTCGAGACGCCACAGGCGATCCTCGGGCCTGACGGCACCGCGCTGGTGGCGCGGATGGTCCACGCCGCGGCCGGTCGCTGCACCGGTCTCCACTACGGCACGTACGACTACTCGGCCTCGCTGGGCGTCGCCGCGGCATACCAGTCGATGGAGCACCCGGCCGCCGACCACGCCAAGGCGGTGATGCAGGTGGCCGCAGCCGGCACCGGGGTGCGGCTCTCGGACGGCTCCACCAACATCCTCCCGGTCGGCGGTCGCGAGGCAGTCCGCGCCGCCTGGGCGCTGCACGCGCGGCTCGTGCGGCGCTCGCTCGAGCGCGGCTACTACCAGGGCTGGGACCTCCACCCGGCACAGCTCCCGAGCCGGTATGCCGCGACGTACGCCTTCTACCGCGAGGGCCTGCCGGCTGCTGCCGAGCGGCTGCGGAACTACGTCGGACAGGTCGACTCCGGGGTGATGGACGAGCCGGCGACGGCCCGGGCGCTCGCCGACTTCGTGGTGCGAGGACTGGACTGTGGCGCCACGGACGACGCGGAGGTCAAGGAGCTGACCGGCATCGACCGCCACCGCCTGGACGTCCTGGCCAAGCGCACCGCCGGGTAGCTGCCAGTAGCCCGCCTTCGCTCGGTCACGAACCTCTGCTAGCAGAGGTTCGCGCCCTCAGCGCAGGTTCCACCCTCTGCTGGGGCGCTTCTTCCTCTGCTAGCAGAGGTATGTGCACGGTCGGGACCGCTGCGAAGTACCGTGAGCGCCATGCGGGTGCGAGCCGAGTTCACCACCGAGCCGTTCCACGGGGAGGACGAGCACGTCCCCGCGCACGTGACCGCTGCCGCGGCCGCCCTCACGGATGCCGGCCTCGAGCCCGACCTCGGGCCCCTGGGCACCGCCGTCGACGGCGACGCCGACGTGGTCGTCACCGCGGTGGCCGAGGCCGTCCGCGCGGCCCTCTCCCAGGGCGCCACCCGGGTCACGCTCACCGTCAGCGACCTCGCGGCCACGCTGGGCGAGACGCCCGCGCCCCAGCTGGCCGCCGCCCGCCGCCGGGGCCCCGGTCGTCGCACCGCGCCGGCGCCCGACCTGTCCGACGGGCTGGCGCGGCTCATCGCGGCCGTCGAGGAGGAGCTCGGCAGCCCACTTGCCGACCTGCCCCGGGCCGGCAAGCAGCAGGCGGTCCGGCTGCTCGAGGAGCGGGGGGCGTTCGAGATGCGCCGCAGCGCGGAGACCGTGGCCGAGGCGATGGGCCTGACCCGCTTCACCGTCTACAACTACCTCAACCGGGTGCGCGAGCCCGCAGAGCCGCCGGCCAGCTGAGCCCCCTGGCCGCCCGGCCCCGAAGTCTGGGACCTCGAGGCCAGGGAGCCTCCGTTGCGCCGAAGTCTGGGACCTCGGGGCCATAGAGCCTCCGTTGCACCGAAGTCTGGGACTTCGGGTCTTCAGGGGCTCAATGGCGCGCAAGTCTGGGACTTCGGGGGCCATGAGCCGGCGCCGCGTGCCGGTGATGTCGGGATTGGGCGCGCGCGAACCTTCCGTGGGGCCGACATTTCGGCCACACTCCTTTTCAACAAACTGTTGACGCGGCTCCAGCGCGCACCTATCGTTCCATCATTCGTAAATAGGTTTCCGCATCACGGAATCAGGAACCGACCGGCGCACCATCCCAGGCGCCACGCGGCATACGGCCCACCGGCCCTCGTGCCGCGGCACACGGCCCCGCACAGCGCGGGCGCCCGGACCCGAACCCACTCGCCCCGGCACCAGCCGCGCGGCCCGACGGAGCACCCGCGAGGAGCACTTGTCATGACCTACGTCCTCGGACCCAACCAGTACGGCAAGGCGGAGAACCGCGTCGTGCGGATCTACCGCGACACGGCACGCCACGAGATCCGCGACCTCAACGTCTCCAGCGCCCTGCGCGGCGACTTCACCGACGCGCACGTCACCGGCGACCAGGCCAACGTCCTGCCGACCGACACGCAGAAGAACACGGCGTTCGCCTTCGCCAAGCAGCACGGGATCACCTCCCCGGAGGACTACGCGCTCGCCCTCGGCTCCCGATTCCTCGACGTCACGCCGGCCGCCACGGCCAGCCGCGTCGAGGTCGAGGAGTACGCCTGGGACCGCATCGACGTCGGCGGCCAGGGCCACGACCACGCCTTCGCCCGCCGCGGCGGCGAGGTGCGCACCACCGTCGTCACCCAGGACCGCAGCGGCGACACCCCGCGCCAGTGGGTCGTCTCCGGCCTGAAGGACCTCGTCGTCCTGAAGTCGACCGGCTCGGAGTTCAAGGGCTTCCTCCAGGACGAGTACACGACCCTGCAGGAGACCGACGACCGCATCCTCGCCACCTCGCTCGTCGCCCGCTGGCGCTACGAGACCACCGAGGGCGTCGACTGGAACAAGTCGTTCGACGACATCCGCACCGTGCTGCTCGAGACCTTCGCGACGACCTACAGCCACGCGCTCCAGCAGTCGCTCTACGCGATGGGGTCCGCGGTCCTCGAGACCCACCCCGAGGTCGCCGAGATCAAGTTCTCCGCGCCGAACAAGCACCACTTCCTCGTCGACCTCAGCCCGTTCGGGGTGGAGAACGACGGTGAGGTGTTCATCGCCGCCGACCGCCCGTACGGCCTCATCGAGGCGACGGTGCAGCGCGAGGGCGGGTCGGACGCCGGCGACGCCTGGCTCACCGTCCCCGGGTTCTGCTGAGGCCGGCGTGCGACTGCGACAGCGGACAACGACGTCCGCGCCCAGGAACCCCCGTCAGCACCAGGGGCGCCCCGAGGACCAGAAGTACGGTCCCGGTCCCCTCCTCGCCTACGGTACCCAGCACATCCTGACGATGTACGGCGGCGTCATCGCGCCCCCGCTGATCGTCGGCGGTGCCGCCGGCCTCAAGCCCACCGACATGGCCCTGCTCGTCACGGCCGGCCTGTTCGTCAGCGGCCTCGCGACCCTCCTGCAGACGCTCGGCCTCGGCCCGTTCGGAAGCCGGCTGCCGATCGTCCAGGGCATCTCCTTCGCCAGCGTCTCGACGATGGTGGCGATCGCGAGCGAGGGCGGCCTGCGCCCGGTCTTCGGCTCGATCATCGTGGCCGGACTCATCGGTCTGGTGGCCTCGTCCTTCTTCGCCCAGCTCGTACGCCTGTTCCCGGCGGTCGTCACCGGCACCATCATCACCGTCATCGGCCTGTCCCTGCTGCCGGTCGCGTTCCGCTGGGCCATGGGCAACAACGACAAGGCGCCCGACTTCGGGTCGATGGGCAACATCGGCTTCGCCGGGCTGACGCTCCTCGTCATCCTCGTGATCAGCCGGGTCTTCCAGGGGGCGATCTCGCGCCTGTCGATCCTCATCGGCCTCGTCGTGGGCACCGTCATCGCCGCCCTCACCGGACGCGCGGACTTCTCCTCCGTGGGCGACGCCAAGATCGTCGCGCTGCCGCAGCTGTTCCACTTCGGGTCGCCGACGTTCCAAGCCGGCGCGATCGTCTCGATGACCATCGTCGTCTTCGTCATCATGACCGAGACCACCGCCGACATCCTCGCCATCGGCGAGATCGTGGGCACGCCCGTCGACGCCCGGCGGGTGGCCGACGGCCTGCGCGCCGACATGGCCGCGACGACCGTCGCCCCGGTGTTCGGCACCTTCCCCGCCAGCGCCTTCGCGCAGAACGTCGGCCTGGTCGCGCTCACCGGCATCAAGAGCCGGTATGCCGTGGCCGCCGGTGGCGGGGTCCTCCTGCTGCTCGGGCTGCTCCCGGTCGTGGGGGCCGTCGTCGCGGCGATCCCGTACCCCGTCCTCGGTGGCGCAGGCATCGTGCTCTTCGGCTCGGTGGCCGCCAGCGGCATCCGGACGCTGTCGCGGGTGAGATACCACGACAACCTCAACATGGTCATCGTGTCGGTGGCGATCGCCGTCGGCATCATCCCGATCGCGGCGCCGACCTTCTGGGACCGCTTCCCGGACTGGTTCGCCACGATCATGCACTCGGGCATCAGCGCGACCGCGGTCGTCGCCGTCCTGCTCAACGTGCTCTTCAACGAGGTCAGGGCCGGCAACCGGCCCGGCGCCTCGGTGTTCGCCGCCGCCGAGAGCGAGAAGGACGAGCTCGCCGGCACGTCCCACTGAGCACCACCCGTTCCACCCCAACCCATCCCGACCCTTCTGCCGGAAGGAAGGTGCCTGTCATGAGCGCAGCCACCGACACACCCCGCACCACCTCGCGCACGTCCCGCCACCCCGTCGACGAGGTGCTGCCGGTCCCACGGCTCGCCGTCTACGGCTTCCAGCACGTCCTGGCGTTCTACGCCGGCGCGGTCATCGTGCCGATCCTGCTCGCCAGCGCGATCGGCCTGTCGACCCAGCAGCTGATCCACCTCATCAACGCCGACCTCTTCACGTGCGGCATCGCCTCGATCATCCAGTCCGTCGGGTTCTGGAAGGTGGGCGTGCGCCTGCCGCTGCTTCAGGGCGTGACCTTCACGGCGGTGTCGCCGATGATCGCGATCGGCCTCGCGGCCGGTGGAGGCACCGACGGCCTGCTCGTCATCTACGGCGCGGTCATCGTCGCCGGGCTCTTCACCTTCCTCATCGCGCCGTACTTCAGCCGGCTGATCCGGTTCTTCCCGCCGGTGGTCACGGGGTCGGTCATCACGATCATCGGCCTGGCCCTGCTGCCCGTGGCAGCGGCGGACGCAGCCGGCGGCGCCGGCCCGACGCTGCACCCCGAGAGTGGCGCCAACCTGGCATACGCCATCGGCACGCTCGCGCTCATCGTCGCGATCCAGCGCATCTTCAAGGGCTTCATGGCCACGGTCGCGGTCCTGGTGGGCCTCGTCGTGGGCACGCTCGTCGCGTGGGCGCTGGGCGACGCCAACTTCGACGCCGTGTCGGGCTCGGGCTGGGTCGGCGTCACGACGCCGTTCCACTTCGGCTGGCCCAAGTTCTCGATCGCCGCGATCATCTCGATGATCGTCGTCATGCTCATCACCGCCGTCGAGACGACCGGTGACGTGTTCGCCACCGGTGAGATCGTCGAGAAGCGGGTCGGTCGCGACGACATCGCGCGGGCGCTGCGGGCCGACGGGCTGTCGACCACCATCGGCGGCGTCTTCAACTCCTTCCCCTACACCTGCTTCGCCGAGAACGTCGGCCTCGTCCGGCTCACCCGGGTCAAGAGCCGCTGGGTCGTCGCCGCCGCCGGCGCGATCATGATCCTCATCGGGCTCATCCCCAAGGCAGGCGCGATCGTCGCAGGGATCCCGCACCCGGTGCTCGGTGGTGCGGCGCTGGCGATGTTCGCCACCGTCGCGGTCGTCGGCTTCCAGACGCTGTCGCGGGTCGACTTCCACGACCACCGCAACGTCGTCATCGTGGCGACCAGCGTCGGCCTGGCGATGTACGTCACCGCCCAGCCCGACGTGGCCAAGGCCGTCCCGCAGTGGGCGCAGATCATCCTCGGCTCGGGCATCACCCTCGGCTCGATCACCGCGATCGTCCTCAACCTGCTCTTCCACCACGTGGGCACGAGCCGCGGCCCGGCCGTCGCCGGCGCTCCCGGCAGCGGGCTGGTCCGTCTGGCCGAGGTGAACTCGATGTCGCGCGAGCAGTTCGTCGACACCTTCGGCGGCCTCTTCCAGGGTCCGCGGTGGGCTGCAGAGCGCGCCTACGACAGCAGGCCGTTCAGCGACACGACCGACCTGCGCCGCTCGTTCCAGGAGGCGCTGTTCTCGGCGACCGCGGAGGAGCAGCGGCAGCTCATCGACGCCTACCCCGACCTCGGCGCCGACAGCGTGGCCGAGGGCATGGAGGGTCAGGGCTCGCTCGTCGACCAGGCCTCGCTCGGCCTCACCCGCCTCGACGAGAAGGCCCAGGGCGAGCTGTCCGACCTCACCAGCCGGTACCGCGACCGGTTCGGCTTCCCGCTGGTGACCTGCGTGCGCGACCGCGACTCCTTCGAGCAGATCGTGCGGGCAGGATGGGACCGGCTCGAGAACTCCGAGTCGCAGGAGCACGCCGCCGCGCTCGTGGAGATCGCCAAGATCGCCGGGTACCGGTTCGACGACCTCGTCGCCGACGCCAACCCGATCCACGCGGCCCGTGCCCGCTTCGCCCACGACTGAGGAGGACGGCGTGACCCTGACGGAGTTCAACACGCTGCCGCCGCAGGACGCGGACGCGGTGCTCAGCCGGTGCCTCCCGGTGCCACGGTGGGTGGCCGCCGTCCGTGACGGCCGCCCGTATGCCGAGTGGCCCGAGCTCGAGGCGCAGGCCGCCCGGGCGGCCGGTCACCTCGATGACGGCGAGCTCGACGACGCGCTGGCAGGCCACCCGCGGATCGGTGAGCGGGCGTCCTCGCCCGCCCACCACGCGGAGGCCAGCGCCCGCGAGCAGTCGGGCGTCGACCGGTCCGACGCCGAGGTGGCGCGGGCGCTCGCCGAGGGCAACGCGGCATACGAACGGCGGTTCGGGCGGGTGTTCATCATCCGCGCGGCCGGCCGGTCGGCACCCGAGGTGCTGGCCGAGCTGGACCGGCGGCTCGGCAACGACGACGCCACCGAGCGCGACGAGACCGTCCGCCAGCTGCGCGAGATCGCGCTGCTCCGACTCCGGGAGGTGGCCTCCTGATGGGGACCCTCAGCACGCACGTCCTCGACACCAGCCTGGGCCGGCCGGCCCAGGGGGTGGGCATCCGCCTCGAGACGGCCGCCGGCGACCCGGTGGGGGAGGGCGTGACCGACGCGGACGGCCGGGTCGGCACGATCGGCCCTGACCGGATCGAGGCGGGCGACTACCGGCTGCGGTTCGCGTCGGGTGAGTACTTCGCCGCGCAGGGAACCACCGGGTTCTACCCCGAGGTCGTCGTCGTCTTCACGATCGGCGACGCCGACCAGCACTACCACGTGCCGGTGCTGCTCAACCCCTACGGCTACAGCACCTACCGGGGCAGCTGACCCCGCCGGGGGCGGGCCGCCGGCCCCGCCCCGCGCCGGCCCCCCCCGGCCGCGCCCCCCCCCGCGCCCGGGAATTACGGGGCGCCCCCGGTGGCGACCCCCCGCGCCGGGGGTAGGCCCCCGGCGGGGGCGCCGA